>NZ_JNIY01000001.1 GCF_000701465.1 Paraoerskovia marina DSM 21750
TGGACGCGGGAGATCGGGTCTGGTAGGTTGGAGAGGTTGCCCCGGGTTCGGGTCGCTGAGGTTCGGCGGGTCGGGACGGTGCGTGCTGGTTGTTTGAGAACTCAACAGTGTGCTTGATAGTCAATGCCAAAGTTTTATCTCCTGGCTGGTGACTGTGGCTGCCCGTTCGGGTGGTTTCGGTTGGTGGTTGGGGGTCTTTGGACAACAGTTTTTGAAAACGTTAGTTTTCGAATCTGATTGCCAGATTAATGAGGCCGCGCATCGTTTGGTGTGTGGTGCTTCGTATGGTTGTTTGCTGGCTGGCTCCTTGTGGGTTGGTTGGTTGACGTTGATCATTTACGGAGAGTTTGATCCTGGCTCAGGACGAACGCTGGCGGCGTGCTTAACACATGCAAGTCGAACGGTGAAGCCCAGCTTGCTGGGTGGATCAGTGGCGAACGGGTGAGTAACACGTGAGGAACCTGCCCCTGACTTCGGGATAAGCCTTGGAAACGGGGTCTAATACCGGATATGACACCTTCTCGCATGGGATGGGTGTGGAAAGATTTATCGGTTGGGGATGGTCTCGCGGCCTATCAGCTTGTTGGTGGGGTAATGGCTCACCAAGGCGACGACGGGTAGCCGGCCTGAGAGGGCGACCGGCCACACTGGGACTGAGACACGGCCCAGACTCCTACGGGAGGCAGCAGTGGGGAATATTGCACAATGGGCGCAAGCCTGATGCAGCGACGCCGCGTGAGGGATGAAGGCCTTCGGGTTGTAAACCTCTTTCAGCAGGGAAGAAGCGCAAGTGACGGTACCTGCAGAAGAAGCGCCGGCTAACTACGTGCCAGCAGCCGCGGTAATACGTAGGGCGCAAGCGTTGTCCGGAATTATTGGGCGTAAAGAGCTCGTAGGCGGTTTGTCGCGTCTGGTGTGAAAACTCAAGGCTCAACCTTGGGCGTGCATCGGGTACGGGCAGACTAGAGTGCGGTAGGGGTGACTGGAATTCCTGGTGTAGCGGTGGAATGCGCAGATATCAGGAGGAACACCGATGGCGAAGGCAGGTCACTGGGCCGCAACTGACGCTGAGGAGCGAAAGCATGGGGAGCGAACAGGATTAGATACCCTGGTAGTCCATGCCGTAAACGTTGGGCACTAGGTGTGGGGCTCATTCCACGAGTTCCGTGCCGCAGCAAACGCATTAAGTGCCCCGCCTGGGGAGTACGGCCGCAAGGCTAAAACTCAAAGGAATTGACGGGGGCCCGCACAAGCGGCGGAGCATGCGGATTAATTCGATGCAACGCGAAGAACCTTACCAAGGCTTGACATATACGAGAATCTGCTGGAGACAGCAGCCTCTTTGGACACTCGTATACAGGTGGTGCATGGTTGTCGTCAGCTCGTGTCGTGAGATGTTGGGTTAAGTCCCGCAACGAGCGCAACCCTCGTCCTATGTTGCCAGCACGTGATGGTGGGGACTCATAGGAGACTGCCGGGGTCAACTCGGAGGAAGGTGGGGATGACGTCAAATCATCATGCCCCTTATGTCTTGGGCTTCACGCATGCTACAATGGCCGGTACAAAGGGCTGCGATACCGCAAGGTGGAGCGAATCCCAAAAAGCCGGTCTCAGTTCGGATTGGGGTCTGCAACTCGACCCCATGAAGTCGGAGTCGCTAGTAATCGCAGATCAGCAACGCTGCGGTGAATACGTTCCCGGGCCTTGTACACACCGCCCGTCAAGTCACGAAAGTCGGTAACACCCGAAGCCGGTGGCCTAACCCTTGTGGAGGGAGCCGTCGAAGGTGGGACTGGCGATTGGGACTAAGTCGTAACAAGGTAGCCGTACCGGAAGGTGCGGCTGGATCACCTCCTTTCTAAGGAGCTTTTCTCCCCCCGGTTGGGGGGCAGAGGCCATGGCTCACACCGTTCGCGTGTGGGGGTGGTTGCTCAAGGGTGGAACATTGACGAAGTC
>NZ_JNIY01000002.1 GCF_000701465.1 Paraoerskovia marina DSM 21750
CCCCGCCACAGTCATGTGTGGTGACCCGCACCTGAATATATAGGGTGTGTGGAGGGAACGCCGGGAAGTGAAACATCTCAGTACCGGCAGGAAGAGATATTCCGTGAGTAGTGGCGAGCGAAAGCGGATGAGGCCAAACCGTTCGTGTGTGATAGCTGTCAGGCGTTGCACGTTCGGGGTTGTGGGACCTTTCGGATCTGACTGACATCAGGTCAAGGAGTAAGAAAGTCGCGTGATAGTCGAAGGGCATTGAAAGGCCCGGCACAGAGGGTGCAACCCCCGTAGACGAAATCGCGTGGCCTCCTGAAGGGGATCCCAAGTAGCACGGGGCCCGAGAAATCCCGTGTGAATCCGGCAAGACCACTTGCTAAGCCTAAATACTACCTAGTGACCGATAGCGGACAAGTACCGTGAGGGAAAGGTGAAAAGTACCCCGGGAGGGGAGTGAAATAGTACCTGAAACCGTGTGCCTACAATCCGTCGGAGCCTCCCTAGCAGGGGTGACGGCGTGCCTTTTGAAGAATGAGCCTGCGAGTTAGTGCTCAGTGGCGAGGTTAACCCGTGTGGGGAAGCCGTAGCGAAAGCGAGTCCGAATAGGGCGACCATAGTCGCTGGGTCTAGACCCGAAGCGAAGTGATCTAGCCATGGGCAGGTTGAAGCGCGGGTAAGACCGCGTGGAGGACCGAACCCACCAGGGTTGAAAACCTGGGGGATGACCTGTGGTTAGGGGTGAAAGGCCAATCAAACTTCGTGATAGCTGGTTCTCCCCGAAATGCATTTAGGTGCAGCGTCACGTGTTTCTTACCGGAGGTAGAGCTACTGGATGGCTAATGGGCCTCACCAGGTTACTGACGTCAGCCAAACTCCGAATGCCGGTAAGTGAGAGCGTGGCAGTGAGACTGCGGGGGATAAGCTCCGTAGTCGAGAGGGAAACAGCCCAGACCACCAGCTAAGGCCCCTAAGCGTGTGCTAAGTGGGAAAGGATGTGGAGTTGCACAGACAACCAGGAGGTTGGCTTAGAAGCAGCCACCCTTGAAAGAGTGCGTAATAGCTCACTGGTCAAGTGATTCCGCGCCGACAATGTAGCGGGGCTCAAGTACACCGCCGAAGCTGTGGCATTCACACATTCGCCAGGCCTTCGTGGTCCAGGCGTGTGGATGGGTAGGGGAGCGTCGTGTGGGCAGTGAAGTCGCGGAGGAATCCAGCGGTGGAGCCCACACGAGTGAGAATGCAGGCATGAGTAGCGAAAGACGGGTGAGAAACCCGTCCGCCGAATGATCAAGGGTTCCAGGGCCAGGCTAATCCGCCCTGGGTAAGTCGGGACCTAAGGCGAGGCCGACAGGCGTAGTCGATGGACAAGGAGTTGATATTCTCCTACCGGCGAAGAACCGCCCATACCGAAC
>NZ_JNIY01000003.1 GCF_000701465.1 Paraoerskovia marina DSM 21750
GGGCGTGTCCGGTGAATCGCGGAGCCAGAGGATGATGGCGGCGATGGTGAGTTCGGAGCGGTAGTAGGCGGCGCGTTTGGTGTAGCGGGTGGCCAGGGCGCGGAACTGTTTGAGGCGGTTGAAGCAGCGTTCGACGACGTTGCGGCCCTTGTATGTTTGGGCGTCGAAGGCGGGCGGGCGTCCGCCTCGGGTGCCGCGGCGGAGTCGGTGGGCGGCGTGGTCGGCCTTCTCGGGACTGGTGAACGCGATGCCCCGGGCGCGTAGTGCTCGTCGGGTGGCGGGGCTGGAGTAGGCCTTGTCGGCCAGCACTCGGTCCGGGCGTTTGCGGGGCCGCCCCGGCCCGTCTCGGTGGACGTTGACCTGCTCGAGCAGGGGCAGCAGTTGCGGGTTGTCGCCGGACTGCCCAGGGGTCAAGATCACGCTCATCGGCAGCCCGCGGCCGTCGGTCGCGAGATGGATCTTGGACGTCAGTCCGCCGCGCGAGCGGCCGAGTGCCTCACCGTCGAGGGCGAGGTCCGCGACCCACGCGGTCTTGCAGCCCCCTTTTTCCGCCCACCAGCCGCGTGCTGGTGAGCCCGAACGTGGGTGGAGTCGACCGAGAAGGTCCACTCCACAACTCCGACCGCGTCGTCCTTGACGATCACATGGCTAAGGATCTTGTCCCACGTGCCGTCCGCGGTCCAGAGTCGTAGCCGCTCGTGCGCCGTCTTCCACGGTCCGTACTTCACCGGCACCTCACGCCACGGCGCCCCGGTCCGCAACCGCCACAAGATCGCGTTGATCACCTGCCGATGATCACGCCACCGCCCACCACGACCGGTCGCGACCGGCAACAACGGCTCGATCCGCGCCCACGCCGCGTCTGTCAGCTCACCACGCCCCACACCCACAACCCGGACATTACCGGACACATACCAAGAACATTCGCAGGACAGGCCCTAGCGCTTCGCGAGGCGCGCGCAGATGATGTCGCTGCTGCTGCCGTTGCCTGCTGGGTGGCGCCTGGAGCCAGTAGTCGATTCGCGCAGTGCGGGGCTTCGGCCCTGACCAGCACGGTCGGGGACACGCCGAGCACACAGAACTGCTCGGGTTCTGGACCGTATCCGTAGCATTCGGTCATGCCCACCGTGCCGCGTGAACAGCCCGAGCATACGGAGGCTGTCGCCATGCCTTCCCCACAGGAGACCGCCGTCGTAGGCGAGGACAATCCGATAGCCAAGGGCAGCACTCAGTCACCGGGTGATCAGATGGATTTCACGAGCCTGTCAGCAGCGTTCAAGGACAACCATCAGGTCTACTACGACCTTCTGGTCCGGGCTATCGACGCCGACGGCGTCAAGAACGTGGCGATCACTGGTGCCTACGGAACAGGTAAGAGCAGCATCCTCGCGAAGCTTCAGGAGAAGCGAGGAGGAAACATCGTCCAACTCTCGCTCTCAACCATCGCCACACCCGATCGCGACGCTGATGCTGCACGCGGGGAACACCCAGCGGATGCAACCAACCTGATCCAGAAGGAGGTCGTCAAGCAACTGCTCTACCGGCTACCGCCAAACAAGACCCCTCGCTCACGGTTCCGACGTGCCAGCAAGGCAAGACACGGCCTCGACTGGCTCGTCGCCGGTGTAGTGGGTGCCGTCGTCATTGGCGTCCCCTTCCTGCTAGGTCTGGTCCAGCCGGTCGTGGAGCGTGTAGTTCCAGGCCCCGCCGTGCGCTGGTGGGCCACATACGCACTACTAGTTGCACTCGCGGCGGCAGTGGTATGGGCGATACGGCGGCTAGTCACCGGGCGCGTCGCGATGAGTGCGTCCCTAGAGACGGGCCTGACGACCGTGAATCTCTCCGAGAAGTCCGACACGTACTTCGATGAGTACCTTGACGAGATCGTCTATTTCTTCCAGGCGAGCGGCGTCCAGATCGTCGTCATCGAGGACATCGACAGGTTCAAGGACGTCCAAGTCTTTGACACGTTGCGTGCATTGAACGGCCTGCTGAACAGCGCAGGAGGCCTGTCACGGATCGTATTCGTCTACGCGATCCGAGACAGCGTGTTCGAACGCATCGGAGACGTCTCAAATAAAAGGGAGAGCTCTGATCCTGCCGAGAGGGCCATCGAGCTAGAGAGCAGAACGAAGTTCTTTGATGTCATCATCCCCGTCGTGCCGTTCCTCAACGCCGACAACGCCCGCGATCTAATGTCCCGCGTGATGACGAGCCCCAAATTCACCATCTCGCCCAGCCTCATCCGGACAGCAGCCCGCCATACCGCTGACATGCGGCTGATCCACAACATCCGCAATGAGTTCGAGGTCTACCACAATCAGCTCGTTGCACCCGACGATCACCTGTACGGCATCGACGACGACCTGGTCTTTACCATGGTGCTGTACAAGAACACACACCTGGGCGACTTCGAGAAGATCAGACACAAGGCCTCCAGTCTCGACAACCTTTATGTGGACTGGCGCAGACTGGTCAACGAGAACCTCAAGGCCGAACTCAAGAAACTAGCCACACTACGCGCGAGGACTACCCTCGACGAGATGGCAGACACCAGGGCCCGTCACCTGGGTGGCCTCGTACTCTCCCGCCAGCGTGCCCTACGAGCGGCTCTGCAATCGGTCTACGGAAATCAAAGTCGGGCGACCTTGGATGGCGCCGCCACGGAGGAAACCATCGAAGATCGGGCGATATGGACCCAGATCGCTGCAGGCACCGCGCTGCACTTCGTGCTTGAAACCGGCAGAGGACAGCCTACGAAACTGGTCTTCGATGCCACTGCACTCGGAGCACTGCTCGGGACCTCGATCAATGCCGACGAATGGGCGGAACTCGACCGCATTGAGGTCGACAAGCGGGTGGCGGCATGCGAGGAACGGATCAAGACGCTTCGCCACCACACCTGGGAAGAGTTGTGCACCAGGACAGAGTTTGCAATTGCAGTCGACAGCGAGCCCTCCGCTAAGGTGCTCGACGACCCCGAGACAGCCAAAGGGTCGCCAAGCAGTGGTTCACCTACCCCACCTCCTGCTGAGGGTTCTAGCCAGACGACGAGGACCGCGACCTTCGACCAGCTCATCGACCGACATCTCCTGACGCCACTTGCCAAGGAGTTGGTCCGCAAGGGCTTCATCACCGACCATTTCGCGCTCTACACCTCGAGCTACTACGGCATCCACCTCGGCCCAGACGCACGCGAATACGTGCATCGCTGCATCCGGCCGGGAGAGCCTGACGCCACCCACAAGCTCTCGGTCAAATCGGTCCGACAGATCCTGCTCGATCAAGGTGGCGCCGAGGACGACCTGGCGGACATCTTCGAGGACCCCAGCATCTTCAATGTCTCTATCGTCGACTACCTCCTGACGGAGCGACCAGGGGCCGCGGTGAAGGTCGCAGAGCGGTTGGCTGCATGGGGAGAAGCCGAGTCCGAGTTCGTCGAGATCTACTGCGCCGAAGGCGCCCGACCGGACCTACTTCTGTCAGCGATGGCCCCGCACTGGAAGGCAGCCGTGCAGTACACCGCTGTGAGTGCCCCGCATTCCTCAGAGAACTCTCGCGAAAGGGCCCTCAACGCCGTGCTCTCCGCGTTACCGACCGCGGCTGGCTACCTCGCAGACGAGCGGGTCGGCGACGTCGTCGAAGCCACATACCGAAGGCTGGCTGCTGTCACGCTCCCGTCCGACGACCAGCGCGCCAAGATCGTCTTCAAAGTCATCGCAACCAGCGGTGCCATACTTGGATCAGTCGGCACGTTCAACGACCACGCGCGGGAGGTAGCCACAGCGCAAGGTCAGTACCTAGTCACGGAGGAAAACCTACGAGAGCTTTCAGGCAGCGCCTCGATAGCGCTCGACGAGCTCAAGACCGCCGACGCTCGCATCTACACCCACGCTCTCCGCCACCTCAACGACTACCTCGCAGCATTCAATGATTCACCGGCCACAACGCACACGATTAAGGCCGGACCTCAGTTCGTGGGAGTGGTCAATGACGCCGCTAGCCAGGTAACCGACGCTGACCTCGAGGCTCTGATCCACCACGCGTGCCCCTGTCGGGTGGGTGACCTAACCAAGATCGCAAATGTGTCCTGGCACCACATCATGCAAGGGAATAGGGTCGATCCCACCTTTTCGAACGTCAACTCTTACATCGCCGAGTACGGTGTCGACGAGGCCCTGGCAGTCTTCCTTGACCTGCACCCTCAGCTCGAGTGGGAAGAAGTCACTGCGCCTGGTCCTGAGCGCGTAGAGGTCGCGGTTCAGATAATCAACGCACGTGACGTAATCCCCGACGTACCCGCACGGATCAAGATCGCGAAGCACCTCCAGCCAGGCGAGCTGCACGTGGACGCGCTCGAGCCCGAGTCAGGTGCGCTACCTGCCCGACTGATCGAGGCAGGGCTCCTCGCCGACGACGCTGAGACCTTCGCCAGCAGTCTCATGACTGACTGGGAGACCCGCGAATCGGCAATCAAGGTCTCCACGAACTACTCACACTTCATCAACGTCCGGACTCTGCCAGTTGCCGAAATCTCAAAGCTGCTTACCAGCCCCCTCAGCCAGGACATCAAAGAGATGACCGTGGACAACCTGGAAGGTCTTCTCTCCTTGGCCACGCGTGTGGATGCCCAGGACATCGCTCGAGCCCTCAACGCGAACGGCTGGAGTGTCCAGGCCGCGCATATCGATGCTCTCATCGAAAGAGAGGCCAGTCCGCTAGACGTGACCGCCCTGATCGCGAGCAACGATGGCCTGGACCTCGACACGCGGCGCGACCTACTGCGAAGGATGGGCGGGGATTACGCGCGACTAGCCGATGTCGGAGAGCGACCTGTTTTCTTGCCCAATGATCCAAACTTGCGAAAAATCCTTGAGTCCCTGAAGGGCGCAACGGTCTCTTCCTACGACACCGACAAGCGAAGGCCTGACCGCATCCGCGTCAACTTGCACAAGGCCGAACGCTGACGCATCAGAAGTGCGTTCCGGGGTGGTTGTGGGGCGTAGGCCTGCAAGCGTGAGACTTGGGCCTGAGTTCGAGGGTGCCTGTAGGCCCTGAAAACTATGAACCTCAAGGGGTTGGATCCACACGAGCGGTAAACCACCGAGTCCGTCGCGACGACCATGGGAGTGACCTGCACTCAGCTCGACGACAACAGGCAGCCGGCGATGCACGACGTCGCGCTCGCCCGCGCGGACGGCACCCCAGCCGTGCTTGAGATCAGCCGTGCAGGCGAACACACAGCGTTCTGGCTTGAGGCGCACTGCTCGCAGCCCCGGGCCACTCCTGGAGAGTGCGACTGGACCGCGATGGTCCCGGCCGATCGAGAGTTCACGTCGACGATCCTGGAGACGTTCTTCCCAGAGCGAATCAAAGAGCGTGACGCCGCGAGGGTTCACACGCCCGATGCCTTGCTCGCGGTCCAGAATTGTTACCTCGGAGCCGGAGGCCCGAACGTGGTGGGTTGGTGCGTCGCCGCGCGGAGCCACGGCCTCCTCATGCAGAGCCACACGCCGGGTGTCCGAACGACCGCAAATCTCCTTCTCCCTGAGCAGTGGCGGGACTTCCGACCAGGGATTGCGAACTCTCGATGCGTGGATGTGCACGCAGGTGGCCGAGTCGTGGTTCGCCTCGAACGTCGAGAAGTTGGTTCGGTCGGGCTTCGACGTGTTACACCTCGGTTTCTCGCTCCACCACGTCGCCGTTCGCGAGAGTCTTCTCGTGATCCTCATGCGGGCTACAGGGATCAGCCCTGTGTCGAACCTCAACGCCTGGCCCTTGTCCGACCTGTGGCTCTTCGCGCCGTTCGCGCCCGTCTTGGTCCACTGGACGAAGGTCGACGGGTGAATCCTCCTCGATCGGCCCTAGAGCACGACTGGCACCAAGGTACTTTGCTGTTGAACGATCCTCGAGAGCCCTGTGGCATACGTGTCGCCACCCGATCTGGCAACCGAATGCCCCCAATTGCAGAAGACCTCTCTAGGTCAGTCCCGCGAGCCTTTGACTTGCTGTGCAGTTGCGAACAGGATCGCGCTATGTTCACGTCTGAGTTCGTGTTCGATACAGCGACTCCTGTCCCAAGCGAGAGAGATACCGATGGTGGAGCCGCCACTGCGGGGGCGCATGCCCGACCTGCTGAAGCGGAGCTGCTCGCATGGATCGAGGAGTGCATTTCTGACTTCCGCGACCGGGGAGAGTTCAAGGTGCTTGCGACCCACAAGGATGAGCTTCTGCTGCTCTTCGGTGTCATCGGACGGACGGTTCGTTTTGCGGATGGATACCTCAAGTTGTGCGAGCTCGGGTCCATGAGCGAGGGCGTCCCGTTGGCGAGGGCTGCGCTGGAGCATGCTGTCACGGTCCAGTGGGTGTACATCATGAAGGGCGGTGTCGGGCGATATCACCGGGCGGTCATTCAGGACCGGCGTGACCACTTCGCAAGGCTCACGGACTGGCTTAACGATACCGAGTTGCTTGCCGAAGTCGAGCGGCTCGAGCGGACGCCAGAGGGTAAGCGACTCCCTCCATTCATGAACATGCTTAGGGACCTCGACGAAGGCAAGTTCCTCGAGACGACTTACCACGTGCTTTCTCAGCAGGTGCACGTTACCCATTCGGCCGTCACGGCCTTCCTCGGTGGCGATGACGATCAGGTGCACCTTAAGTACGAGCAGGACTACCCCTACTCGTATCAGGTCACGTACGCAGTGGCCGTCGCCTGCATGTTGGTGCGCTGGATCCTTGCGGACCTTACTAACGACGATGGCCTCATCGCAGTTCTCAACAAGAAGTCGGACGCACTGATCTTGCCGATGAACTTCATCGACGGTGTGCCGCCTGACAGGCGACGCGCTGGTCTCTAGGGTCGGCGGCAGCGCTGGCGGTCTAGCCGCAGGAGCGCCTCGAGCAAGCGCATCGCCGCGAGTAGCGGGAAGAGGGCGATACTGAGGTCGCTTGTGAGCCGAACGTTGGTGGCACGCATTGCCTGCGTCGCTAACGACCTCACGCTTGCTGGCGTCCAGGTAGGCCCACGGCCGTCCGTGAGCGAAGCCGGAGGACAACTGCCACGGGGACAGGACCCCCTCGGGCACCTCGCCAGGGAGTTGCTCCTCGCAGTACTCCACGACTGCCGTGCTCAGGTAGCCCTGGCGAAGACTTTTCGGGTCGAGTTCGTTCTGAAGTGCAACGCGGTCGAACTTGGCGAGGTGCTCCTCGGGCGTTGCGATGGCCAACCCGCGCACGTCGAGCGCCTTGTGCTGGTCGGCGTAGTTCTTGTAGTGCCAACGAAGCGCCCGCTCGACCCGGTCCCGCCGCCCGATGGGCGATAGCACCCAGTAGGCGGTGGCGAGATTCTCCAGGGCTCCACCCGACAGTGATGAGGGTGCGGCGAGATGTCGCACCTGCTGGTCGATGACCAGCATATTCACGGCGTGAATGTGGTCCACGCCGGCCAACAGGCCTTGCTCTACAACGTAGGAGACAGGGTACGGACCCGAGGCTCGGTCGTCGCCGACAAGCGACGAACCGGCCTCTAGCGGGAACCCGCCCCGTGTACCGACCCGCCTCATCATGGCGTCGATCAGGGGTGCCACCTCAGCCCACTACTTCTCGACCGCTTTCGGATCGAGAGCTACCTCGCCAGAGCTCATAGAACGAGTATTGCGGACACCACCAATACCGAGAGGCTCACCAGCGCGATCGTCATCTGAGTCTGCTACCGGTCCGACCAGGGTACTGACCGGCCTGACCATGCCGCGGCTTGCGGGCGGCGTTGGACGAGGAGCCGGTCGCTACGCACACGACTCTGCCGACGGCATTCCCAGTGCGCCGCTCTTCGATAGCATGGCCTGTGGCCCGCTACTTTGCGCACATCTGCGACACGCCCGAGATCACGCAAAACACGGCGGCGCGTCCGCGCAATCTGCGCTGCACGTCCACATTTTTGTCGACGTGCAGCCTAGATTGCACAACGGCGCAGGCATGCTGCATGAGTCGTGCTGGACGGGGGTGTAACTAGCGCTGAATCAATGCTCGAGCCGTGGACGCGACCCCTGCTGCAGCCGCATGCGACCTGCCCCGCGGTGATGCATGGATTCTCGGCGGCGAGTGGTGTGGCGTTCTCGAAGGGGAAGATCGGTAGGTCGGACGCGCCAGGCTACCCGGGGGGGCTCGGCTTGGCGACTAGGTTCTGCTTCGTGGCGTCGTCAGGGATTCGCGAAGAACGGGCCAGCACCGACGAGGCCGTGCCGGGTGATCCCACGGGCGAACTTCCGCGATACGCGGTCCCGAAGTCCGGGATCGCGGACTTCGGGACGTGTCGTTCGTGTCGGGCAGGCTGGATGGCTGGCACTGTTGTCCCATGGTCCAGCGCAACCTCGAACGTCCGCCCGGCTTCGAGCCGCCTGCTTGGACTGGTTCGTGGCTCGGCCGCCGGAACGAGGTGATCCTTGACCACGGGTTCACGGCGGATCAGCTCTTGCCGAGCTGGTGGGACGAGAAGCTGGAATCGGCTGGCCTTGCGGGGCACTCGATCGACATCCCGTCCCATGGGGGCGGAGCGCCCCGGCTCACGCGTAGGGACCTCTTCGTCATGGCATCCGACCTTGACGAAGGCTCGCCCGACGACGACTATCTCCGGCTGCTGTGGCACGTTCTCGCCTGGGGTTCTGGAAGGTCCCGCCGCAACAACCTTCAACGGATCGCGGCCTTCACCGACCCCGAGCTCCGCCAGGAGCGCGTGGCGCTCCTCCGCTCAGCAACGGTCGCGGCTCGACAGGGGGATGCGGCAATCGCCTACGGCACGCTGATCCGGCGGGGAGGCGGCAAGATTCCCGGGCTGGGCCCAGCGTTCTTCACGAAGTTCCTCTACTTCGTCGGAAGCGGGAACGCCGCCCACGCCTGTCTGATCCTCGACGCCAGGGTGGCGAAGTCACTCCACACCGCAGGGTGGTCCACGATCCCCTCCGGCTCCTACAACTGGTACACCGAGACATACGTCGCCTACTGCGAGCTGCTGGCTCGCTGGGCGGAAGCAGCCAGCAACACGACAGGGAAGCCCATCGCTGCCGACGAGTATGAGCGGGCGCTCTTCGCTGGGCATCCGCTCTCCGGTTAGCAGACTGCAGGATCCTTGTCAGCGGCTCACGGTCAACCACGGACCTTGAGTCAGACTCCGCCGCGGACCGTGCAGACTACTTTGCGCGACCGACGCGCCACGCCCGAGATCGAGCAAGGTAGGCAGGCGTGTCCTAGCAGTCTGCGCTGCACGTCGACACTGTTCGAGACGATGGGTACCTAGCGATTGCCTCCCGCTCGTGCCAAGGGGTTTCGGTATCACCGATCCGGTAGGCAGCGCAGATAGGCAATATGCGCGTCCATCGCCATAGCTGTTCCTGAAACTTGCTTCGCAGATCGACGGGGTCTGCGACGCAGTGCCCTGATCACCGGGCCGCTCCAGATGTGAGGCAGGCCGTCGCGTTCGACGCTGAACCGATCCCGTTCCACTAGGATCCGGCTCAACGCGTCGTGCGTAGGTTGCCCGGTCGGATTGTCTCAAGTGGGCCTTTGCACGGTGCAGGCGCGGTCGCCTTGCCCAGCGTCGGTACCCTGAGCATATGCACCTCCGACGTCGAGCCCGATGCCTGCGGATTGGTCTTGCTGTGGGGGCAACCGTTCTCCTATTCGTAAGTGGTTGCAGTCCTGCGCCGAATCCAGTTGTGGCGGGCAGCATCCCTGTAACCACGCGGTCATCCGATGTGGATGGCAGTGGCGGCACCGAGGTCCCATTACCGAGCGAAGCGACCGCTCCAACCGAGCCATCTCTGAAGAGTCCAGGCACAGAACCTGTTGAGTCGCTTCCAACGCGGAGATCGAGCGAAGCGAGCGAACAGACGCCTTCTCCGCCACGGTCAGCGAACGCGCCCACCGCGTCCGGTACGCCGAACGCGGAGTCCGTACGGATCAAAGAAGAACCATACGAGTGTTCGAGCGGGGTGGTCGTAGTCCAAGCTCCGACTAGCCTTTCGGTCAACGTCGATGATGTGACAGAGCGAATTGCGGTTCGCATGGGCGCGGAGGACACCATCACCCCAGAACAGGTGACATTGAATAGGGCTACCTGGTCGGGGGGGCTAATTCGAAACGACAGCAATCGGATCGTATCATTCGATTCAATTGGTCTCGACGTAAGTGCTGAAGTGAATGGTAGGAGGATCGGCTACCCAGGAGGCGGGACTAGGGGAGACCTGAATCCAGGCGAGAGCGTTTCTCTGGATCTGTTCGTCGACGGATCATGGAAACGGGAGGATCCGGTAATTATGAAGTTGTCTGGGACCATCTTTGCTACCTGGTGGGAAGACCCTAGGTACGTGGATGATAGCAGCCATTTTTGCGAGTCGGAGCCAGTCGAGGTATTTCGAGAATAGTTCTATTGGGGTCAGGTGTTAGTGTCCGCCCCGGATTGACCTTCTCGTGGACGGCATTGTGTTGATGCAACACCGTCTTCATCGAGAAATCCGCATAATTGGCTGAGTTAATAAATTCAGTAGCGAATCTAAGAGCGTTCCAAAGTTTGCTCGCTTCGGTTCGGATAACCGCGCGGCTGTCCTGACGGGCAGGATGACAGTCCTGCACTGGACAGCCCTTCGCGATTCGGGTGCAAAGTTTCCTTTTCGTTGACCCGCTTGTTGCGTGAGGCATCGATAGGAAATACCGCGTGCTCATGCAACGGTGGGCCTCGCTCGCAGCGAAGCGATGGGGAGGGCGTTCCCTCGCGCCGATAGCCTGACCCCAAATTGGCCCGTGCTGTCGAGGGATCCAACCGCTAGTTAACGCCACCTGCCGCGAAAATCGCAGCGCGCATCCTGCGCTGGCACTGGATCAACCACTCAATCGCCTGCGGCCATTGCGCTCGATCATCGACATCTGTGAGGCCCGACCGTGTGACAATCCGTGCGCCCTTTCGTCCCGGCATTGCATCCCACTCGCATTGTGCGCCAAGTGCTTCTTCGAACTCATCCTTGCGAACGAGAAGGGCGCCGAAACGGTTGGCATTTAAGTCTGCGTCGGTCGATTCGAAGTAGACTTGGGTGACCAGTTCGCCCCCGACCCAGGCCATCGAGATCACCACCCCGCTCGTGCCTATGGGGGTGTTGCACCATGCCTGCGCGGTAGTGCGGGCCCGCGTCCACGATGGGTCTTCGATGCGAATGGCTTCCAGAGCCTGCTCCCAAAATGCACGATACGTCCCTGCGCGGGGAGAATCAGAGCCCTTGAAGCGAACCGCGCTCTTGACCTCTTTCTCCCAGTCGTTCGGCTCGGCGACGAGTTCGAAGCTCGGGGCGGGTATCGAATCGTTGATTTGCACGACGTGGATTTCGACACCGAAGAAGCGCGTGTACTCGTCCGTGCGTTCGTTGAGCCAGTCGATTGCTGCACGGTGTTCGGATCGAAAACGCGTCGCGATCCAAACCACGGTGCGCGGGTCAGTGCCGGCCGCGTAGGTGATGATCTGGCCGAGGTGCGTGTGGTCGGACGGTTCAAGCTGATTCTCGACGATTACCGGTGCGCCAGTTGCAACGTCGTAGCCGAACAGGTCTAGGCTGAAGCCGCCGACTGGGTGCTCGGCGACTTCAAGAACCAAGTCCATTCCAAGAAGGTCAGAGAGAACGTCGACGTTCTGCAGTAGCCATGGCGTGAAGTCGCGGGCTTCGTTTGGCCAGACCTCTCGCGGGGCTACCGGAGTCAACCGGCCAAGTTCGGCTTTCGTACTCAACGGGGTGTCCTCACAAACGTGTTCAAAGGCACTCTCAGGGTTGCCAGGTAGCTCTCAGACTACGTCTTCTGGTATCTCGGAACCGTCACGCTCGTGGAGAGTCTTGAGGCTCGTCAGCTTTCGGAGGCAGCGCTCTCCTCCGGTGTCACTGACGACGGAGGGCTCTATCGCGGCGATCTGCTGCCGGCATGACGCTCGTGTACGGGTGTATGACGTTTCCGTCTACCTAGCGAGGCCCCTCGAACGCCCCGGTTCGCGCCGCGCCCCGCCCGGACCCCGTTGGCGATGACGAAGACCTCGGCGACCTCGTGGACGAGGACGACGGCCGCGAGGCCGAGCACTCCGAAGAGTGCCAGGGGGATGAGCACCCCGATCAGGAGCAGCGAGAACGCGACGTTCTGCCACATGATGGCGCGGGCGCGCCGGGCGTGGCTCAGCACCTGGGGGAGGTGGTGGAGGTCGTTGCCCATGAGCGCGACGTCGGCAGTCTCGATCGCGACGTCGGTGCCCATGGCACCCATCGCGATCCCGACGTTCGCGGTGGCCAGGGCGGGGGCGTCGTTGACGCCGTCGCCGACCATCGCGACCGGCCGGCGTGCGGACAGGTCGCGGACGATGTCGGCCTTGTCCTCGGGGCGCAGGTCGGCGTGGACGTCGGTGATCCCGGCCTCGGCGGCCAGGGCGTGGGCGGTGCGCTCGTTGTCGCCGGTCAGCATCGCCACGGTGTAGCCGTCGCGGGTGAGGTCGCGGACGACGTCGGCGGCCTCGGGGCGCAGCTCGTCGCGCACCGCGACCGCCCCGAGCAGCACCCCGGCGTCCTCGACGAGCACCGCGGTGGCGCCGCGCTCCTGCATCCGTGCGACGTCGGCTGCCAGCGGCCCGGCGTCGATCCACCCGGACCGTCCGAGCCGTACCTGACGGCCGTCCAGGGTGCCGGTGATGCCGGCCCCGGTGACCGCTGCGACGTCGGACGTCTCGGGTCGCTCGGTGGTCGCGGCGAGGATCGCGCGGGCGAGCGGGTGCTCGCTCCGGGCCTCGAGCCCTGCGGCGACGGCCAGCACGCGGTCGGTCGTCTGGCCTGCGGCGGGGACGACCTCGACGACGGCCGGGTTGTTCTCCGTCAGCGTGCCGGTCTTGTCCAGGGCGAGCGAGCGGATGGTGCCGAGCTGTTCGAGCGCGGCACCACCCTTGATGAGGACGCCGCCCTTCGACGCGGCCCCGACGGCGGCGACGACGGTCACGGGGACCGAGATCGCCAGCGCGCACGGGGAGGCGGCGACGAGGACCACGAGGGCGCGCTCGACCCACAGGGCGGGGTCGCCGGCCAGGGACCCGATCACCGCGATCAGCGCCGCTGCGACCAGGATCGCGGGCACGAGCCGGGAGGCGATGGAGTCGGCGAGGCGTTGCCCCCCACCCTTGCGGGCTTGCTCGGTCTCGACGATGTGCACGATGCGCGCCAGGGAGTTGTCCTCGGACGTCGCGGTGACCGTGACCTCGAGGGCTCCGGTGCCGTTGATCGAACCGGCCAGCACGCGTTCGCCCGGGCCGGCCTCGACCGGGACCGACTCGCCGGTCAGTGCCGAGACGTCGAGGGCGGTCGTGCCGGTCAGGATCTGGCCGTCGGTCGCGACGCGTTCGCCGGGCCGGACGAGCATGACGTCGCCGATGCTCAGGGCGGCGGGGTCGATCTGCACGTGCTCGCGCCCGCGGACGACCGTGGCCTCGGTGGGCACCAGGTCGAGCAGGGCTCGCAGTCCGCGACGGGTCCGCGCCAGCGAGTACTCCTCGAGCCCTTCGGAGATCGAGTAGAGGATCGCGAGCATCGCGGCTTCCTCGATCTGCCCCAGGACCACTGCGCCGACAGCGGCGATCGTCATCAGCGTGCCGACGCCGATCTTGCCCCGGAGCAGGCGGCGCACCGCCCCGGGGACGAACGTGCTGGCCGCGATCACGAGCGCCACCGCCTCGAGCCCGACGACGATCCAGTCGGGCATGGTGGTGGTCCACGACAGCAGCCACCCAGCCAGCAGGACGACGGCGGCCACCAGCGCAGCTCGGATCTCGCCGACCTGCCACAGGCGTCCGGACTCGTCGTCGGCCTCGGGGGCGGCCACCTCGTCGGAGGCGCAGCAGGCGTCGGTCATCGTGCGGCCTCCGCGACCGGCGCGTCCGCGCCGTAGTTGGGGCACAGCACGACGGCGTTCCCGGTCGCCGCGAGCAGCACCTCGGCGGCGGCGAGCATCTCCATCAGCTCCGGGCGGGCGAGCGAGTAGTAGACGCGCCGTCCGTCCATCCGTCCGTCCACGAGGCCGCAGTCCTTCAGGCAGGCGACGTGCGAGGAGATCGTCGACTGCGCGAGGCCGAGGTCGGCCGTCAGGTCTGCGACCCGTGCCTCACCGGCCGCGAGCCGGCGCACGATCGCCAGGCGGGCCGGGTCGCCCAAGGACCGGAACAGCGCCACACCCGGTTCGATGCCGTCGGTGGAGGCGCACTCGTGCGAGATGATCGACATAGATCGATAATAGCCAATCGCAGCCGATGATCAAGAGCGTCACCGTCGGCACAGGGCCCGGCAGCCCGCGCGTCGCCGTCAGATCCCGGTCGCGCCGCACTACGGTCTGATCGGGCCGCAGGTCGCGGACCAGCGAGGGAGGACGGTCATGGGTGGGGTCGGTCGGCGTCGTGCGCGGCGCTCGGAGCGACGGCCGGAGCGACCTCCGGAAGAGGAGCGCGCCGTCGAGACGAAGGCTCCGGCGGACCCGGAGCCGCGCGGTGCCTCGAAGCTGTGGTCCACCGGGTTCGGCCACGTCGCGACCCGCTCCCTCCAGGTTCTCGCCGTCATCGCCGTCGCCGCGGTCCTGATCTTCATCGGTGCGCGACTCACTCTCGTCGTCATCCCGGTTCTCATCGCACTGGTCTTCGCGGCGGCGATCTCCCCGCTCGTGTCGTGGCTACGACGTCGGGGTGTGGCCTCGATCCTGGCGACGTGGATCGCTCTCCTCGCCCTCGTCGCGATTCTCGTCGGCGTCATGTGGCTCGTGGTGCTCGCCGTCGTCAATCAGTGGGACGAGCTGCAGAGCCAGGCGCTCGACGGCATCGACTCGTTGCAGTCCTACGTGCAGGACCTGCCGTTCCAGATCTCCAGCGAGCAGATTTCCTCGGTCCGGGAGTCCGCGACCGGACTGCTGCAGTCCAGCGCCGTGGGATCGGGCGCGATCGCGGGGGTCTCGCAGACGGCAAACTTCGTCACGGGCTTCTTCATCATGGTCGTCGTCCTGTTCTTCTTCCTCAAGGACGGCCCGGCCATCTGGGAGTTCCTGCTGCGCCCCTTCAGCGGCGAGGCGTACGACCGCGGCCGGCGCGTCGGTTCGGCGACCATCCAGACCCTCGGGAACTACGTCCGCGGGACGGCGATCATCGCCGTCGCCGACGCGGTCGGGATCGGGATCGGCCTCGCGATCGTCGGCGTCCCGCTCGCCATCCCGCTCTCGGTCCTGGTCTTCCTCCTGGCCTTCATCCCGCTCGTCGGAGCCACGTTGGCCGGCATCCTGGCCGCTCTGGTCGCACTGGTGGCGCTGGGGCCGGTCGAGGCGCTCATCGTCGTCGCGATCGTCGTCGGGGTGAACCAGCTCGAGGGCAACTTCTTGCAGCCGGTCGTCATGGGGCGGACCCTGAGCCTGCACCCCCTGGTGATCCTGATCGCGCTGACGGCCGGCACCGTGCTGGTCGGCATCACCGGTGCGGTGCTCGCCGTCCCGATCGCCGCGTCGATCTGGCGGGCCATCCAGGTGTGGGACGGCCCCGACCTTCCGGCGAAGTTCGCACGGCAGAAGAGGGCCGAGACGGTCTGAGCCGGCCGACTGCTATGTTCGCCTGATGCTGAGGGCCACCGCGTGCCGGGATCGCGCCCGATGACCACCGCCACCGTGATCGGCGGCGGCCCCGCGGGCCTGATCGCCGCCGAGGAGCTGGCGCGCGCAGGGGTGACGGTGACGGTCTACGACCGGATGCCGTCGGTCCCGCGCAAGTTCCTCATGGCCGGCCACGGCGGGCTGAACATCACGCACAGCGAGGACCGCTCCGCGTTCCTGGAGCGGTACGGAACCGCGGCCGACGCCCTCGCTCCGATGCTCGACGTCTTCGGTCCCGACGACCTGCGCGCGTGGTGCGCCGACCTCGGGGAGACGACGTTCGTCGGGAGCAGCGGGCGCGTCTTTCCGCAGTCGTTCTCCGCGAACCCGCTGGTCCGCGCGTGGCTGACCCGGCTCCGGGACCTGGGCGTGCGGCTCGAGCGGCGTACCCGGTGGGTCGGTTGGGACGACGACGGAGGTCTGGTCCTCGAGGCCGCGGACGGTTCGGTGAGCACTGTGACGTCCGACGTCGTCCTGTTCGCCCTCGGGGGAGCATCCTGGCCACAGCTCGGGTCGGACGGCGGGTGGGTCGGTGCGTTCGTCGACCGGGGTGTGCGTGTCACGCCGATGCGCCCGGCGAACGTGGGCCTTCGGGTCGACTGGAGCGAGATCTTCTCCGAGCGGTTTGCCGGCGTGCCGCTGAAGAACGTGGCCCTGACCGTCCGCGGGACGTCGACGACGGTGCGGGGCGATGCGATGGTGACGCGGACCGGGATCGAGGGCGGCCCGGTCTACGCGATCGGCGCCGCGATCCACCGCGCGCTGGACGACGGCGAGTGCGTGCTCGAGGTCGACCTCCGGCCGGACCTGAGCGCGGAGCAGCTCGAGACTCGGCTGCGCCGCCGGCGCCCCAAGGACTCGACGTCCAACTGGCTGCGGCGCACGCTCGGCCTCGACCCCGTGGCCATCGCTCTGCTCCGCGAGGCGGGGCCGCTGCCCGGAGACCCCGGGGCGATGGCCGCGCTGGTCAAGGCAGCGCCGGTCCCGGTGGACGCGACCATGCCGATCGAGCGTGCGATCTCCACCGCTGGCGGCATCGCGTGGCCGGAGGTCGACGAGGCACTGATGCTGCGGCGGATCCCCGGCACGTTCGTCGCGGGGGAGATGCTCGACTGGGAGGCCCCGACGGGCGGCTACCTCTTGCAGGCGTCCTACAGCACCGGCGTGGTGGCGGCCCGGGGCATGCTGGCGTGGCTCGACGATCGCGGCGGGCGGTAGGCGGGGCGTTCCCCGACATTTCCACATCCTTCGCCCGCCATAAAGCGTTCCCGTTGCAGGGTGCTCCCACCGCTGATTGTCTGGAGGCTCCGACGGTGCATTCCGATGAAGGAGACCCCCACATGTCAGATCACAAGCCGGCGTCACGCCACACTGCCGAGGTCAACGCCGCACTGGGCCGTGAGCTCCCGTTCGACGACACCCAGGACTTCGAGGACTCGCACCGCGGCTTCATCGCCTCGCTGCCGAACGGCGGCGTCATCAAGGACGACGACGGCAACGTCGTCTGGGACTTCAACGACAAGGCGCAGGCGCAGGAGGGCACCGACGCCCCGGACACGGTGAACCCGAGCCTCTGGCGGATGGTCCAGCTGCTTGGCATCGGCGGCCTCTTCGAGGTCACCGAGGGCATCTACCAGGTGCGCGGTGCCGACCTGTCGAACATCACCTTCATCGAGGTGCCGGACGGTGTCGTCGTCATGGACCCGTGCCTCTCGGCGGAACCGGCCCGGTTCGGGCTCGACCTCTACCGCGAGCACCGCGGCGACCGGCCCGTCGTCGGCGTGATCTACACCCACAGCCACACCGACCACTACGGCGGCGTGCGCGGGATCGTGGACGAGGCCGACGTCGTCGCGGGCAAGGTCCAGATCGTCGCTCCCGAGGGCTTCGTCAAGGCGACGCTCGACGAGTTCGTGATCGGCGGCAACGCCTGCAGCCGGCGCACGAGCCTCCAGTACGGCTCGCTCGTCAAGGGCGGCCCGACCGGGACGATGACGGCGGGGCTCGGCCTTGGGACTTCGACCGGGTGGACCACCCTGATCCAGCCGACGGTCGACATCACCGAGACGGGACAGAAGCTGAACATCGGCGGGCTGGAGTTCGAGTTCCAGCTGGCGCCTGACTCCGAGGCCCCGAGCGAGATGTTCTTCTACATCGAGCAGTACCGCGCCTTCTGCCCGGCCGAGGACGCGACGCACACCCAGCACAACCTCTACACGCTCCGCGGCGCGAAGATCCGTGACGCGCTCGCGTGGTCGAAGCACATCAAGGACGCGCGCCTGCGCTACGCGGACAAGACCGACGTGATGTTCGCGCCCCACCACTGGCCGGTCTGGGGCAAGGAGGCCGTGGTCAAGCAGCTCAAGCTGACCCAGGCGATGTACAAGCACCTGCACGACCAGACGATGCACGCGGCCAACGCCGGGTACACGATGCTCGAGGCCGCGGAGCAGATCCAGCTGCCCACGTCCCTCGCGCACGAGTGGACCACGCGCGGCTACTACGGCACGACGAGCCACAACGTGAAGTCCATCTGGGCCTTCTACCTCGGCTGGTACAGCGGCAACCCGGCGCAGCTCTGGGAGCTGCCGCCGGAGCCCGCGGCCTCCCGCTACGTCGAGTTCATGGGCGGCGCGGACGCCGTCCTGGAGAAGGCGCAGCGGACGTTCGACGAGGGCGACTACCGCTGGACGGCGCAGGTGGTCAACCACGTCGTCTTCGACGACCCGACCAACGAGCGCGCCAAGGCCCTGCTCGCGGACACGTACGAGCAGCTCGGCTACCAGGCGGAGGCCGGCACGTGGCGCGGGTGGTTCGTCTCCGGGGCCAAGGAGCTGCGCGAGGGCGTCCAGGACCTGCCCACCGTGGACCTGCAGAGCGCGGACACGATCAACGCGATGCCGGTCGACATGTTCCTCGACTACCTCGCGATCCGGCTCAACGCCGAGAAGGCCGACGGCAACGACCTGACGGTGAACCTCAAGGTCACCGATCCCGAGGTGGAGTACGCCGTCGTCGTCGAGCACGCGACGCTGGACTACGAGCCGGGCAACCTGCCCGACGCCGACGCGACCGTCACGCTCGACCGTCCCGCGCTGAGCGACCTGATGACCGGGACGTCGACCATCGCCCAGATGGTCGACGACGGACGCGTCACGGTCGACGGGGACAGCGGCGCGGTGGAGCGGCTCGCGGGCATGCTCGACGAGTTCGAGTTCTGGTTCAACATCGTCACACCGTGACAACCAGCCTCGTCACACGGTGACGAGCCGAGGGCGGGGCGCGTCGGCGCCGCGCCCTCGTGCTGTGCCCGGGCGGGTCAGCGCGGCCGGAGCACGAGGGCCGTCACCAGCGTCACGACGGCCGACGCCGCAGCGCCCCAGAGCAGGTCCGTCACCGCCACGAGCGTCGAGAACCCACCGATGACGGCGAGAGCGGTCAGTCCCCAGGTGCCGTAGGCGACCGCGCCGAGCAGTGCGCCGTCGCGTACCCGCGAGCCCAGACCGGCGTCCCGGTCCTGCGGCCTGACGCCGAAGTGCACGAGGCCGACCAGGAACAACAGGTAGAACGCCGCACCGGCAGGCGCGTTGATCGTCTCGCCGAGGAGCGTCGGGATCTCGGCCTCGTAGGTGGGCAGCGCCACGAGCGTGATCCACAGGGCGTCGAGCACCCCGAAGACCACGGCCGCGACGAGGTAGGCGGTGAACCAGCGTGCCACGGGGTGCATCAGGACGTCGTCGCCGATCCGGCGAAGAGCCCGTCGACCACCGGTGCGGCGGCCGTGGCGAACGCGGACCGCTTGAGCTTCATGGTCGGCGTGACCATGCCGCCGGGAATCGAGAGGTCCGTGACCACGACGGCGAACCTGCGGATCTGCTCCGAGCGCGAGACCTGCGCGTTCGCCGCGTCCACCGCCCTCTGGACCGTGGCGCGGAGACCGTCGTCGTGCACCTCGACCACCTCGCCCGGTGCGGGAACCTCCGGCGCGGGGCCGACGCCGTCCCGGTCGCCCCAGGTCTCGAGCGCCTCGGGGTCGAGCACGACGACGCCCGCGAGGAACGGCTTTCCCTCACCGACGGCGACGGCGTGCGCCACGAGGGGATGGTTCTCGATGCTGGCCTCCCAGGCGGCGGGAACGACCGACTTTCCGCCGGAGGTGACGATGACGTCCTTGAGGCGGCCGTGCAGCGTGAGGCGGCCGTCGTCGTCGAGAGACCCGAGGTCCCCCGTGCGGAAGAACCCGTCGACGAACGCGTCGGCGTTGTCCGCGGGGTTGCGGTACCCCGCGAAGACACCGGTGCCGCGCGCGAGGACCTCGCCCTCGTCGGAGATCCGGACGGTGGACCCGGGCAGCGGGACGCCGACCGACCCGGCGCGCGAGTCGGAGGGCAGGTTGCCGGTCAGCGGCGCAGTCGTCTCCGTGAGCCCGTACCCCTCGAGCACCGGGACGCCGATGCCACGGTAGAACAGCGCGAGGTCGGCGTCGAGCGGCGCCGCGCCGGAGAGCAGGTAGTCGATCCGCCCACCCATCAGGGCGCGGAGGCGGCGGAAGAAGACGGCGTCGAAGACGCGGTGCCGTGCGGCGAGCCACGCTGACGGCTTCTCTCCGCGCTCCTCGGCCCGGCCGCGCTCGACGGCGGTGCGCTGCGCCGCGGACCACACCGCGCCCAGGTGCTTGGCCTCGGCGGCGCCGGCGGCCGCGCCGCGGATCTTCTGCAGCACGCGCGGGACCACCACCAGGAAGGTGGGGCGCAGCACGGCCAGGGTCGGGACGACGTCGCGCGGGTCGGACAGGTGCGCGATCCGCATGCCGTTGGCCAGGCAGACGAGCTGGAGCCCGCGAGCGAGGACGTGGGCGAGCGGCAGGAAGATGATGGTGCTCCCGCCCTCGTAGACGACCTCCTGGTACCCGGCCGCGACGTTGAGCACCTTGCCGACGAGGTTGCGGTGCGTGAGCTCGGCCCCACGCGGAGCACCGGTGGTGCCGGACGTGTAGACGATGGTCGCGACCGCGTCCAGGTCGGCGTGCAGACGGCGCTCCTCGAGCACGTCGTCGGAGATGCGCGTGCCGTCGCGGACCAGCGCGGTGAGGTCCGGCGGCCCGCTCCGGCCGGTCGGTACGTCCATCGACCACACCCCGAGGGTCGGGTGATCGCTCGCGTCGAGGGCCTCGGTCAGCAGGTCGACGTGCTCGGCGCTGCCCCCGATGCCGAGCCGCACCCGGGCGTCGCTGACGATCGCGGCCACCTGGGCGGGCGCCGACGTCTCGTAGACGGGGACGACCACCGCACCCGCGAACCACGCCGCCATGTCCGCCAGTGCCCACTCGTACCGGGTCGGCGCCATGATGGCCACGGAGTTGCCCGGCTCGACGCCCGCGGCGACCAGACCCTTGGCGAGAGCGACGACCTCGTCGTGGAACTCGTGGGCCGTCACCTCGTGCCACGCGCCGTCGTCGGCGGTTCGGCGAACCTCGAACGCGACCTGCTCCGGTGCGACCCGGACCCGCTGCATCAGGAGATCGGTCGCGTTGCGGTGGTCGTCGTACGAGGCCCGGGCGGGGCGGGACTCTTCGCGCATGTCGGCTCCTCGGGTGGCGTGCCGCGTGCGGAGAACCCACGATAAGGGGCCAGTCCGGACGAAGCGGGAATCAGACACCGATTGTCACGGTTGCCGCGACCGGACGCATCCCCTGAAGGAAGGCATCGAGGTGACGAGCCGAGAGCGCAAGTCGTTGGTCGTGGTCGCGCTGGTCGTGGCAGTCGGAGCCCTGGTGGCGCTCGCGGGCAGCCAGAACGGGGCGGAGGTCGGTGGGATCCCGGTGTTCGCACTGGCGGCTTCGGCCGCGTTCGTCATCCAGTGGATCGTGTACATCCCGTCGTACCTCAACCGTACGGAGCGGTTCTTCGACCTCACGGGGAGCCTGACGTACATCGTCGTCACGATCGGCGTGCTGGTCCTCAGCGGGGCGACGGACGCCCGCGCGTGGATCCTCGCCGCGATGGTCGTCGTCTGGGCGGTCCGGCTCGGGTCGTTCCTCTTCCGCCGGGTCTCCCGGGCGGGCAGCGACGATCGTTTTGACGACCTGAAGACGTCGTGGCCGCGGTTCCTCGTGACGTGGACCCTGCAGGGGCTCTGGGTGATGCTGACCGCCGCGGCGGCATGGGTGGCGATCGCCGCCGAGTCGCGGCCGGCCCTCGACTGGCTCGCCTGGGTCGGCATCGCCCTGTGGGTGGTCGGTCTGACGATCGAGGTCGTGGCCGACAACCAGAAGAGCAGCTTCAAGGCCGACCCCGCGAACGAGGGCCGGTTCATCCGCACCGGCCTCTGGTCACGCTCGAGGCACCCCAACTACTTCGGTGAGATCGTCCTCTGGGTCGGCGTCGCCGTCGTCGCGGCACCCGCGTTCGTCGGCTGGCAGTGGGTCGCCATCATCTCCCCGGTGTTCGTCACGCTGCTCCTCGTCCGGGTCAGCGGCATCCCGATGCTGGAGAAGAAGGCCGACAAGCGCTGGGGCGGCGAGCCCGAGTACGAGGAGTACAAGCGCACGACGCCGGTCCTCGTCCCGCGCCCGTAGGTCACCCCCGTACAGAACGACACCGCCGTACAGAACAACACCGCCGCCGCACAGATCCGTGCGGCGGCGATGTCGTTCCCGGTGGTGCTACTCGCAGCCGACGCCGTCTCCGTCACGGTCGAGCTTGCGGGAGTAGCCCGGCTCGCCGACGCGGATGGGGTCCGCACCCGCAGCGCGGACGGCCGAGCAGTTCTCGTAGTAGACGGCGACCGGGGCGGGTTCGGGCTCGGGAGCCGGCTTGGGTTCCGGCTCCGGCTCGGGCTCCGGCGCTGGTGCCGGCTCGGGGGCGGGGGAGGGCTTCGTCGTCGGCTTCGGCGCCTCGATGACGGTCTTCTCGTCGTCCTCGGAGGCCGCGACGGCGACCTCGGCCTCGGGCAGCGGCTCGTCCGCGCACGCCGAGAGCACGCGCGCGATCGCGTCCTTCTCCGCCTCCGTCACCCAGAGCTCGTACTCGAGCTTCACTGCGACCTGCAGAGCGACGTACTCGCACCGGAACGCCTTGTTCGGCGGCAGCCAGGTGGCGGCGTCTCCGGCCCCCTTCGACGCATTGGTGGGGCCGTCGACCGCGAGGAGGTTCAGCGGGTCATTGGCAAACGCCTCGCGCTGCGCGTCGGTCATCTGCTGGGCGCCCTTCTGCCAGGCGTCCGACAGCGCGACGACGTGGTCGATCTGGACGTCGTTGGACGTGCCGACACCGCGCGTGAAGTCGATGGTGGTGTCCGTGTAGGGGTCCAGGAGGGTGCCCGTGAGGACGGTGCAGTCGTCTGAGTCGACCGTGATGCCCGTGAGGTCGCGGCGCAGGATGTCGTTGCGGGTGTCGCAGCCGTTGTCGTCCGGGTCGGTCCAATGGTTGAAGAGGTCCCGGTCGTATCCGGTCTGCGGGGCGCGACCCTTGACGGTGAGGTCGGCCACCGCCGCGAGGGCGGTGTCGGTCTTGGCGTCGGCGATGGCCTGCGAGACGGCCTCGGCCTCGGCGGCCTCCTGGGCGGCCTTCTCCTCTGCGGCCCGAGCCTCCTCCGCGGCCTTCTCGGCCGCAGCCTCCTCCTCCGCCAGGGCGGCAGCCTCGTCGGCCGCCTTCTGCTCGGCGGCCTCGGCGACGGCCTGCGCCTCCTGCTCCGCCGCGTCGTACGCCGGAACCTGCGCGCCGAGTCCGCTGATGAGAACGACGCCGGCAATTGCGAGGCCGGCCGTCCCGAGGCCGAGGTTCCGCGACCACCCTGCGATGCCACGCTTCTTCGCGACGAGCCACAGCACCGTGAACACCGGGCCGACGAACAGGACGACGCCGAACGTCGCGAGCCCGATCAGCGGGACGAAGCTGGTCACGAGGAGGAGCACCGCGACGGCGATCGGTACGACCAGCCAGAGCCATGGGCGGGACTTCCCGCCCGATGCGGACGGGCTGCCGCCGTTCAGGCCGTTCTGTTGAAAGCTCACAATGCTCCTTGGGTGGTGTGGGTCACCCAAAATACCCAACCGAGACGACATTTCGTGCCGAGCAATGATTTTTGAGACGGGGCGCGTCCTCAGATCGCGTCCGGCGGCGCGCGAGAGGCCGATCTTGTGTGATATGTCCGATTGTGGGCAGATGCGGCGCAATGCGACGCGAAAAAGTAGTCCACTGGTCTTGATTTGATGCACGGTGTGTGTCTGAATAGCGGCGTGACGAAGTACCACTCCGTACGCGAGCAGCTCCTCGATCGCCTCGACACGATGGCGGCGGGCGAGCAGCTCCCCCCTGAGCGAGAGCTGGCGCAGAGCCTCGGCGTCTCGCGCATGACCCTGCGGCGTGCGATCGACGAGCTCGTGGCACGCGGGGCCGTGCGGCGTCGGCACGGTGCGGGAGTATTCGCTCTGGGCTCGAAGTTCGCCCAGGGTCTCGTCGCGACGTCCTTCTCCGCGGACATGCGGGAGCGAGGGCTCCGACCGGGTGCTCGCACGCTGACGTTCGAGATCGGTCCCGTGAGCGCTCGGGTCGGGCGACGTCTCGAGGTCGACCCCACAGGCGACATCGTCCAGATCGCACGACTCCGTACCGCTGACGGTGAACCGATGGCGGTAGAGGAGCTCCACGTACCCAGCGCCCTCGTGCCGGGACTCACGGCGGAGGACCTCGAGGACAAGTCGTTCTACCAGCTCCTCGGCGAGAGGTACGGCATCGCACCCGCCAGGGCAGTCCAGACCATCGAGCCGACCGTCGTCGACGCCCAGGAGGCGAAGGACCTCGACGTACCCGTGCACTCCCCGGCGCTGCAGTTCGAGCGCATCTCGTGGGGGCCGGGCGGAGAGGTCGTCGAGTTCGTCCGGTCCGTCTACCGCGGCGACCGCTACAAGATTCGCACCGAGCTTTCGATTCCTGGTGCCGCGAAGGAGGAGCAGGCATGATCATCGCCGGCCTGATGGCAGGAACGTCTGCCGATGCCCTGGATGTGGCACTCGTGGATATCCGCCGGGACGAGAACGACGCGCTGAGCATGCGAGTCGTCGCGTTCCGCGAGTTCGAGTTCGACAAGCGCCTCGCGCTCGACATCCTCAGACTTCTCGACCCGGTGGATGTGCCGCTCTCGCTGGTGAGCAGTGTCGATACCCGCTTCGGGCGCACGTGTGCGGAGGCGGTTGCCACGCTGTGCAGCGAGGCAGGCGTCGAGTGCGAGCTTGTCGTGACGCACGGTCAGACGATTCGGCACGACGTCGAGGACGGGATCGTGGCGGGCACGCTCCAGATCGGTCAGCCGGCGTGGATCGCCGAGTCGATCGGTGTCCCCGTGCTGTCGGACGTTCGCTCGAACGACGTCGCGGCGGGCGGTCAGGGGGCGCCGCTCGTGAGCGTCCTCGACCACCTTCTCCTGGCCCGATCCGGAAGCCCGACGGCTGCTCTGAATCTCGGTGGCATCGCAAACATCACCGTCGTCTCACCCGGACGGGAGACCCTTGCCTTCGACACCGGGCCCGCGAACGCGCTGATCGACGTGATGGCACGCCGAATCACCGGCGACCCTCGTGCGTTCGACCGCGACGGTGCGCTGGCCGCGCAGGGCGAGACCGATGCTGACCTGCTCACTGCCATGCTGGGCGAACCGTACTACCGTGCGCCGTCGCCGAAGTCCACGGGCAAGGAACTCTTCCACGGCGAGTACCTCGACGGGTACCTGGCAGCCTTCCCGAACCTCGATCCCTACGTTGTCATCGCCACGATGACAACGTTGACTGCGCGAACAGTGGCCGAGGCGTGCCGGGCACACGGAGTGCACGCCGTCGTGGCCTCTGGCGGAGGGACCCTCAACCCCACCCTCATGGCCGAGCTCCGTCGCGAGCTCGGGGATGCGGTAGAGCTCCGGACGACGGACGAGGCCTTCAACCTCCCCGGAGGAGCCAAGGAGGCCTGCCTGATGGCACTCGTTGGCTGGCTGTCATGGCACGGACTGCCGGCCACCCTGCCCAGCGTCACGGGTGCATCGCGCGCCACCATCGCTGGACGGATCACCCCCGGGAGGACCCCCTTGGTGCTTCCGGAACCGCACCGCGCGATGCCGACGTCGTTGCGCATCGACGCCTGAATACGCTCCACCGTTTTCCACGACCCAAGCATCCTGACAAAGGAGACACGGAATGCTTCACACAGTTGACCTCGTGGTCATCATTGCCTATCTCGCCGCGACCGCCTGGCTCGGGCTGAAACTCAGCGGGAAGCAGACAGGAGTCAAGGACTACTTCCTCGGGGGGCGCGACCTGCCGTGGTGGGCGGTCTGCCTCTCGGTCGTCGCGACCGAGACGAGTGCGCTCACGGTCATCGGCATCCCCGTCATCAGCTTCCTCGGCGACATCTCGTACCTTCAGCTCGCCCTCGGTTACATCGTCGGGCGTGTGATCGTCGCGTTCTTCATGCTGCCGCGCTACTACGAGGGCGAGATGGTCACGGCCTACGCCTACCTCGGCAAGCGGTTCGGCCAGAGCACGCAGACCACGGCCGGGATCACGTTCATGTTCACGCGTCTTCTGGCGGACGGAATCCGAGTTCTTGCGGCAGCCATCCCGCTCAAGCTGATTCTCGACGGCATGGGGATCAGCACCAACTACTTCACGATCATCGTGGTGCTCGCCGTGGTGACGATCCTCTACACGTTCATCGGTGGGATCAAGGCGGTCGTGTGGGTGGACGTCGCCCAGATGTGCCTCTACGTCTTCGGTGGAATCCTCGCGATCGTCGTCATCTCCGTGCAGACCGGCGGTGGCTGGCTGGCAGACGCCGCGGACGCGGGGAAGCTCAACATGTTCGTCTTCTCCGGCAACCCGATCTCCGACTCGTCGGCGTTCATCCCGTCCTTCATCGGTGGCGCCGTGTTCGCCATGGCCTCCCACGGTTCCGACCAGCTCGTCGTCCAGCGGTTGCTGACCTGCCGCTCCAAGGTCGAGGCGCAGAAGGCCCTCATCTGGTCGGGCATCATCGTGTTCTTCCAGTTCGCCGTCTTCCTGACGGTCGGTCTGGCGCTCTGGGGCTACTACGACCGCGCGACGCCCGACGAGCTCGGGCTCACCCGCAATGACGAGATCTTCCCGTTGTTCATCATCGAAGGCCTGCCCCAAGGAATCTCCGGACTGCTGCTCGCAGGGATTCTTGCGGCGGCGATGTCGACGCTCTCGTCGTCGCTCTCCGCACTCTCGTCGTCCACGGTGACCGACGTCTACGCGCGATTCCGCAAGACGCCCATGACGGACGCCGAGGGCTTGCGGGTCGGTCGTTGGGCCACCATCGGCTGGGGCTTGGCCTTCATCGCCCCCGCCACCGTCTTCCAGTCCGACGAGGGAAACATCGTCATCCTCGCGCTCGGCGTCGCGGGCATCACCTACGGTGGCCTGCTCGGAGCGTTCCTTTTCGGCATGGTGAACAAGCGGGCGAACGCGGTGGACGCGAACATCGCCTTTACCGCGGCCGTCGCGGTCAATGCCTTCTTCTTCGTCCAGGAGAAGTACATCACCGGGGAGGTCTGGGTCGCGTGGCAGTGGTACCCGCTGCTCGGAGTCATCGTGACGTTCGCCGTCGGTGGCCTCTTGTCCTTGCGACACGGTGCTCCGGCCGTGGAGCAGCCGGAGCTCGAGCGGACTCGCTGACGACGGCGTAGACCTTGCCATGGACCTCGCACGGAGAACAGGTGGATGACATGACCGAGAAGTTCCAGACGCTGTCGCCGACGGAGGGGCGCAACCCCCGGACGACAGAACTTGACGGACTCGAGACGGTCGACGTGCTGCGCCTGCTCCACGCCGAGGACCGGGTCGCGGTCGACGCAGCGGGCGCGGTGGTCGAGGAGCTGGCACCCGTCGTCGAGCTCGCTGCGCGCCGGCTCCGCGACGGAGGTGCCGTGCACTATTTCGGTGCCGGCACCTCGGGCCGCCTCGGGGTGCTCGACGCGAGCGAGCTCATGCCGACGTTCAACCTCGAGCCCGGCCGGGTGGTCGGGCACATTGCCGGGGGGAGCGCGGCACTGGTCGAGGCCGTCGAGAATGCCGAGGACTCGTCCGCGAACGGTCGCCTCGACGCGGCGGGCCTGGGCCCGCACGACGTCGCGATCGGGCTGGCCGCCAGCGGTTCGACTCCCTACGTCGGTGGTGCCCTGGAGGCTGCGGGCGCGGCGGGGGCTTACACGGTCCTCATCTCCAGCAACCCAGACGCGCCGCTGGCGCCGCTGGCAGACACGTCGATCGTCCTGAACACGGGTGCCGAGGCGGTGACGGGTTCGACACGCCTCAAGGCGGGGACGGCCCAGAAGCTCGTGCTCAACGGCTTTTCGACGGCACTGATGATCGCGATCGGGCGGACGTGGGGGAACCTCATGGTCTCCGTCGTGGCGACCAACGCAAAGCTCCGGGAGCGAACCGTACGGATTCTCTGCGAGGCCACGGGCCTCGCCGAGATGCCGGCCCGTGAACTGCTGGATCGGACTCAGGGGGACCTCAAGGTGGCCATCGTCGCGCACCTCGCGGGCACCGACGTCGCACGCGCAGGGTTGCTGCTCGACGAGCACGACGGGTCGGTGCGGCACGCCCTCGAGGCCGCCACGGGCGTGGAGCGGGACGGGCGTTCGTGAACACACTCGGTATCGACGTCGGAGGGTCGGGGAGCCGCCTCGTGCTCCTCCGCGAGGACGGCACCCGCTGCCGACTCGACGGTGACCGCGTGGCTGTGGACGACGACGGCAGCAACGCCGCCGACGTCGTGCGGAATCTTCTCGACGCCGCCACGCGTCGGTGGCCCGACGACATCGCAGGCATCAGCGGTGTCGGTGTCGGCGCGACGGGCCTCGCCTCGCTGGTCGAACGCCCGGCGGCCCTTGCGGAACTGGTCGCTCGGACCGTGAGTGCGCCGGCCGCCGTCGCCGTTGATGCGGTGACTGCGCACCTTGGTGCGCTTGGCGGGCAGGGTGGCGCGTGCGTCGCGCTCGGGACCGGGGCGATCGCGATCGGGCACGACGGCACGGTCGACGGACGGTGGCGTCGGGTCGACGGGTGGGGGCACCTTCTTGGCGACCGAGGGTCCGGTGCGTGGCTCGGTCGGCGTGGACTCGAGGAAGCCCTGCTGGCGTACGACGGCGTCGACCTCGGCGGGAGTCGACTGCTTGCCGCGGCCTCGGACCACTTCGGGGACCCGCGACGGTGGCCCGGGCAGATCTACACCCGACCAGACCGGGCCGGTCTGCTGGCGGGCTTCGCGCGCGACGTCGTCGAGCTCGCCGTGGACGGCGATGCCGTCGCCGTCGAGCTCGTGACAGAGGCCGGACGGGAGGCCGCTCGCAGCGTGGTCGCCGCGCTCGGAGACGGCACGGGCCAGGTCGCTCTGACCGGTGGGCTGCGCCAGGCGGGTGGCCTGCTGCTCGACGCCTTCGCGGGCCACGTCGCGCACCTGCGACCGGGCGCCGTCGTCGTCGATCCGTGGGGTGACGCACTCGACGGCGCCGTGCAACTCGGTTCCAGGTGCGCCGACGGGACCGTCGTGGCGCAGGAGGGATTCGTGTGGAACTGATCGACGACCTCCGAGCGGCACTCGGTGAACGGGCCGTCTCGGCGCGCGCACTGGATCTTCACGCGCGGGCGCGGGACGCCTCGCACTACCTCTTGATCCCCGAGGTGACCGCGACGGCGGAGGACGCTGCCGCCGTCGGACGCGCGCTCGCGGTCGCGACGGCGCACCGCCGCCCCGTGACGTTCCGTGCCGGCGGGACGAGCCTGTCGGGCCAGGCCAGCGGTACGGGCATTCTTCTCGACACACGACAGGGGTTTCGGCGCGTCGAAGTGCTCGACGACGGCGCCCGGGTGCGAGTGCAGCCAGGAGCGACCGTTCGGACGGTCAACGCCCACCTCGCCCGGTTCGGCCGAGCACTTGGCCCGGACCCGGCGAGCGAGGCCGCCTGCACCGTCGGCGGCGTGATCGCCAACAACTCGTCGGGCATGGCAGCCGGAACGCGGTTCAACAGCTACCACACGCTCGAGTCGCTCGTCATCGTCCTTGCCTCCGGCACGGTGGTCGACACCGCCCACCCCGAGTCGCTCGCGCGGCTGCGCGAGGACGAACCACGTCTCGTCTCCGTCCTGGAGTCGTTGCGCGACAGGGTGAGGAACGACCCGTCGACGGTCGCGGAGATCCGCGCGCGGTTCTCGATGAAGAACACGATGGGATATGAGGTCGAGGCACTCTGCGACTTCGACGACCCCGTCGAGATCCTGGAGCACCTGCTCGTCGGCTCCGAGGGAACGCTGGGGTTCGTCGCCGAGGCCGTCTTCACCACCGTTCCGGTGCAACCGCACGCAGCGACGGGACTTCTCGTCCTCGACTCCGTCGAGACTGCGGCCGCGGCGCTGCCGGCGCTCGTGGCGACGGGTGCGGCAGCGCTGGAACTGATGGACGCGACCTCTCTTCGTGTGGCCCGGCGCGACCCCGATGCCCCCGCGGTGATCCACGGGTTCGAGATCGACCGGCATGCCGCCATCCTCATCGAGTACCGGGCGGACGACGAGACTGTCTTGAGCGATCTCCTCGCGACGGGTGGGGCCGTTCTCGACGCCCTGCCCTCCGTCGTCCCGACCGTGCTCACGAGCGACGGGTCGGCGCGGGCAGCGCTCTGGAAGGTGCGCAAGGGACTGTATGCGACGGTCGCTGGCGCCCGGCCGGCAGGGACGACGGCGCTCCTGGAAGACGTCGTCGTCCCCGTCGAGAACCTGGCCGATGCCTGCCGCGATCTGGCTGCCCTTCTCGAGGCGCACGGATACGTCGACCCCGTCATTTTTGGTCATGCGAAGGACGGCAATCTGCACTTCATGGTGACCGAGAACACGGAGAGCCCGGCGGCCGTCGCACGGCTTGCCGCCTTTACCGAGGACCTGGTCGACCTCGTGCTCTCCCACGGTGGCAATCTCAAGGCCGAGCACGGGACCGGCCGCGCGATGGCACCGTTCGTCGAACGCCAGTACTCACCCGGCGTCGTGAACGTGATGCGCGAGATCAAGCAGGCGCTGGACCCGTCCGGCGTGCTCAATCCCGGTGTCGTGCTCACCGACGACTCCAAGGCGCACCTGCGTGACCTGAAGCCCGTCGACACCGTGGACGCGGAGGTCGACCGGTGCGTGGAGTGCGGCTACTGCGAACCGGTGTGCCCGAGCCGGGACCTGACGATCACTCCCCGTCAGCGGATCGCCGTCCGGCGTGCCCGCACCCGCGCGGTCGTCGAGGGCGACCACGCCCTTGTGGCGGAACTCGACGAGCAGTATCAGTACGACGGGATCGACACCTGTGCGGCCGACGGGATGTGCGCGACGGCCTGCCCCGTCAAGATCGACACCGGGGACCTCGTCAAGCGGCTGCGGCAGGAGGGGCGAGGACGGCTCGACAAGACCGTCTGGCGCACGACGGCCGAGCACTGGGGAGCGACGACTCGGACCGCGGGGGCACTGCTCGACGTCGCAGGCCGGGTGCCGGAACGATTGGTCACGGCGCCGAACTCGGTGGCACGGCGCGCGCTCGGTGCGGACACCGTTCCGCTCTGGTCGTCCGACCTCCCCACGGGCGGGACGACGAGAACCCGAGCTGCCGGGGGAGAGGGCGTCGGAGGCCCCGTGGCCGGGATCTTCCTGCCGAGCTGTCAAGGAGCGATGTTTGCTCCGGCCGGCTCCCGGACGGGTGGGGTCCAGGAGGCGGTCGCTCATCTGTGCACAGCCGCGGGAGCCGGGCTCCTCGTCCCCGACGGCCTCGACTCCTTGTGCTGCGGAACCCCTTGGTCCTCGAAGGGGTACGACGAGGGGCATCGGGTCATGACGGAAAAGGTGCTGAGTGCTGTCGGCGCCGCGCGCGACGAGGCTCGGCGGCTGACGGGCCGGGACGTCCCCGTGGTTCTCGATGCCACCTCCTGCACGGAAGGCGTGGCCAAGGTCATGGAGGACGCGCTCCGAGCCGGTGATCCCCGTGCGACGGACGTCGTGGACGCAGTGGCCTTCGTCGCCGAGCACGTGCTCCCCGTGCTCGATATTGACGACGACCGTCGCGTCGCCTCGATCACCCTTCACCCGACGTGCTCCTCGGTCAAGGGCGGGCTCGACACGGATCTACGCACGGTCGCATCAGCGATCGCCCGCGAGGTGCACGTCCCTGTGGACTGGGGGTGCTGCGGGTTCGCCGGCGACCGCGGAATGCTGCATCCGGAGCTCACCGCCTCGGCGACGGCAGCCGAGGCGGCCGAGGTCGCGCGGATCGGCTCGGCCGAGCATGCCTCGTGCAACAGGGCGTGCGAGATCGCGATGTCTCGCGCGACAGGTCGTACGTACCGGCATGTCCTCGAGGTCGCCGCGGACGTGGTCATCGGCGAGGTCCCGTCCGGAGCGCCCCACGTGACCTCGTGACCGTGTTCCGTCAGTCAGGTAGTCCCCGAGATCTCCCGGGCTGACGTCGTACCCCGCCTCGTGCCGCTCGACGCGACGGCCACGACGCGGGCGTAGTCCGGTGAGGTCACCCGCCCGAGAGAGCGAGACGAGCAGAAGTTCCGTGGGGTTGGTCAGCGCGCCTCGACGAGGGCCGGCAGCACGTGGTCGGCGAGGAGAGGCGCGAGGTCGTCGGGCAACGGCTCGCTCAGGTCGAGCCACCGAAGCTCCTCGATCTCGGCGGACGGGGCCTGGACGACGACGGGGTCGGGGTGGGTGAAGACGGCGCCCTCGACCTCGTGGTCGGCCTCGTTCGCGGCGGGCGCGCGGAAGGTCCCGAGGGGCACGACGTCGCCGGCCTCCAGCATCACGCCCGTCTCCTCGACGCACTCCCGCACGGCGGTGTCCGCCGCGGTCTCGCCCTCCTCCGGCTTGCCGCCCGGGAGCATGAAGCGGGACGTGCCCCGCTTGCGGACCGTCAGGACGTGGCCGCGGGTGTCGCGCAGGACGACCGCGCTGACGTGGATCAGGGGGTTGGAGCTCATCGAGAGAGCCTACGGCCTCGTCGCGGGGCCGTGGGGACGCTCCCGCGAGGCCGATCCCGCACGCCCGGATACGTTGGTGGTCCCGGACGGCACGCCCTGCCCGCCGGACACCACGCGCAGAGGAGCCACCGCATGAGCACCGCACACATCTCGGCCGACGCCGGCGACTTCGCCCCCGACGTTCTCATGCCCGGCGACCCGTACCGGGCACGGAACATGGCCGCCCAGCTGCTCGACGACGCCCGGGTCGTCAGCGACGTCCGTGGCATCCAGGCGTACACCGGGACGCACGCGGGTCGGCCGCTCTCCGTGATGGCGTCCGGCATGGGGTCGCCATCGGCGACGATCTACGCGACCGAGCTGGTCCGGGAGTTCGGTGTGCGACGGATCGTGCGCGTCGGAACCGCCGGCGGGATCACGTCCCGCGTCGGGCTGCGCGACGTCGTGGTCGCGACCGCCGCCCACACCGACTCGGCGATGACCGCCTCCCGGATCCCGGGTGTGCACTTCAGCCACACACCGTCCTTTGCGATGGCGGCCCGCGCGGTGGCCGCTGACACGGCCGCAGCCCGCGACGGACGGGTCCACGCGGGTGCCGTCTTTACGTCGGACCACTTCTACCTCGACCGGCCGGACCTCAATACGGCCCTCGCCGCGCACGGGACTCTCGCGATCGAGATGGAGTCCGCCGCCCTCTACGCGGTGGCGGCGGCCGAGGACGCCGAGGCCCTGACCGTCGTGACCGTCTCTGACCACCTGCTCACCCGTGAGGAGCTGACGTCAGACGACCGGGCGCGGAGCTTCCAGGACGCGCTCGAGGTGGCGCTCGCGGCGCTCGCGGACTAGGGGAGCCGACCGGGTTCAGTCGTCCCAGACGGCGCGGAGCACACGGACCGCCTCGTCGAGGTCCGCACCCTCCGTCCGGGCGGCGCGCACGAGCTCCCGGGCTCGCGCGACCACGGTCTGTGCCGCGGCACCGTGGCGTTCGCCGACGCGCGTGCCACCCCTGCCACTTGTGACGACGGTGCCGTCCGCCTCCAGTCGCTTGTACGCCTTGGCGACGGTGCCGGCAGCCACGCCGACGTCGGCGGCGAGCTGCCGGACGGAGGGGAGTCGCGTCCCGACGCCGAGACGCCCGGACGTGATCTCCTCGCGGATCTGATGCTCGATCTCCTCGGACGGCGAGGCGCCATCGGTCAGGGTGATGGTGAGGGTCATCGACGGCTCCGGGGTGGGCGTGGCAGGACGATCCCAGTACACCAGGGATCAGTCTCCGCGCCGTCGTCCGCCCGGAACCCGGCGTGGGGGAGGGGCGTGGTCACGGGCGTCGGATGACGACGTCGCCGTAGCCGGTGCTGGCGTGCACCTCCGCGGTCCGGTCGCCCTCCACGGGGCCCTGCGCGGCGTCGAGCTGGTTGCGCACGGTGCCGTGCTGGGCGCCGACGTCGAGCCACGCCGCCGTGCCCTCGGGCACGCCGACCTCGATGCTGCCGTAGGAGGTGGTGAGGTGCGTGACGCCGGACTCGATCCGCTCGACGCGGATACCCGACGAGGCCGCCTTGGCGGTGACCGTCCCGCGGAGGACGCCGACGGTGATGTCACCGTGCGACCCCGTGACCGCCAGGCTCCCGTCGACCGAGCCGACGTGTGTCGTCCCCGCGGAGGTGCGGACGGAGCCGTCGCCCGTCAGCTCGGCGACCCGCACCGATCCTGCGCTGGCACGGACGGACAGCGACTCGGTGACGCGACCGACGACGACGGCGCCCGCTGCCGCCTTCACCACGACCCGGGCGGCCTCGTCGATCCGGGCGTCGCCGGCGCTGAGGGAGATGTCGACGACGCCGAGCCGCCCCTCCGCGAACATCGCCCCGGCCTTCCCGGAGACGCGAGAGCCCGCGGGCAGCTCGATCGTCACCCGGGCACCCCCGGCGGCGAACGGGAGCACGTACTGCTTCCAGCTGTGCGGGTAGACGATCTCGATGGTGTCACCGCGGCGTTCGACACGGGTGTCCTCGGCCGCGCGGACCGATCCCGACCTCGTCGGGTCGGCCGGTTCGACGGTGACCACCACGTCGGTGCGGTCGCCGGCGATGACGTGGAGGTCTCCGAACGGGAGGTCCAGCTCGACGGGCACGGGGCCCGCGACAGGGAAGGTGGGCATGACGACTCCAGGGTGGGTGTCGGGGTGGGGAGGGGTGGCGGGGGCCGGGTGGTCAGCGCACCCAGCCGGTGAGGCGGTTGGCGCCCCGACGGTCCGTGGCGGCCGGCACGGGGGAGGGCTGCTCGAGCGCGGCACCCACGGCGCGGACCAGCCAGGTGTTGACTGACACGCCGTCGCGAGCCGCCGCCGACTCGGCGCGCGACTTCAGGTGGTCGGGCAGGCGCAGAGTGGTGCGACTCGTGGTGCCCGGCTCGAGATCGGGGGCGTCGGTGACCGGGGCGGGGTCGAGGTCGTGAGAAAGGGTCGGCTGTACCGGGGGTGAGGCGTCGGGCGTCGTCACCACGAACTCGGGGTCGCCGGCCCGCAGGCGAAGGTCGACCGACCCCGGGGCGAGCTCGGCCGAGATCTCGGAGGCGGCCTCGGAGAGCGCGTCGAGCAGGACGAGTCGCACGGCGGCGTCGAGAGGTGCCGTCAGGCGTCGGGCGAGCTCCTGTGCGTCCGAACCCGTGGCCTCGGCAGCGGTGTCCAGACGGTCCTGGAGGTCGGAGACGTAGCGCGAGAGGTCCATGACTCCACTATGACACCACAAGTGGTGTCATGCAAGGCCACTGTGGTGTCAGGCGACTCGCACCGATCTCGCCCGGGCGGTGAACGACCTGGCCAAGGTTGTGGACAGCGCAGAGGCGGCGTTGAGACCGTGCAGCATGACATCCCGTCGGCCCGTCCTCCTGTCCTTCACCCTGGCGCTTGCGGGTGCGACCGCCCTGACCGGCTGCAGCGCCGATGCCGTGGCCGGTCCGGATTGCGGGCCCGAGGCGGTCTTTGCGACCGCGGAGGCACCCGAGGACGCCGTTGACCAGTCGGCCGATGCTGCGGGCGAGATCCGTGCGAGTCGCCTGATCCACGAGCAGGACGGGTTCGACGTCTTTCTCGTCGAGGGGTCCGACGACGACGCCGGCCCGTGCATCTGGGTCGAGGACGAGGGCGCATGGTTGTACGCCGGGTGCTCCGCGCCGGGGGTGTCCCTGGGCGGCGGGGCCGGGCAGCCGACGGTGTACTACGACGCGACCGGGAACGTCGCCGAGACGGCGAGCAGCACCTCGACGGTCGTGAACGACTGCCTCGCGGTCACAACCCGATAGGCCGCGGCCGCGGACGGAGCGGCGACGCGTGTCTCCCCGAGAACGCGCTCGTCGGACCTCCGGGGACGTACAACGCGCACGTCCCCGGAGGTCCGACGAAGAACGAAGGCACTAGGAGATTGCGTCGGCGATCTGCTCGGACTCCTGCTCGATGGTGTCGGCGTCGACCATCTCGGTCGCCTGGTCCTCGAGCACCGCGGTCCACGAGTCGATCGTCGCGGTCGCCGCGCCGCTGTCGACGAGGGTCTCCTGCAGCTCGGCCTGGGCGTCGGCGTAGAGGGCTGCAAAGTCGTCGTTCGCGAGGAACCGGTCCACCAGGATGTTCGACGTGTCGCCTCCGCCACCGGCTGCTGCGCCGTCACCCGCTGCGCCGCCACCCGGCGGGAGGGCACCCTCCGGAATCTCGCCCTCGGGAAGGTCCGTCGGGGCTCCCTCCGGGATCTCCGGCAGCTCTCCGTCGGCGGGGACCTCTCCCTCCGGCAGCTCACCCTCGGCGAGCGCACCGGCGCGCGGCCCGCCGGCCTGACCGCCAGCCTGACCGACCTCGCCACCCGGTTGCCCGCCGGGACCGCCGACGCCGAACGCCAGGTTCAGGTCCCAGTTGACCACCGTCATCTGGTCGTCCGCGACGTCGTAGCGCAGGTACGAGTTGTTGCCTCGCCCGCTGATGTCGTCCGCGTTGGAGACGAGGTCCTGGAACGCCAGGTACGTCGCGAAGGCGTCGACGTCGAGATGCTGGTCGAGCTCGGCCGCAAACGTCTCGTCGTCGGACTCGTTGATGAACTGCAGGAAGTCGGTCAGCGGCTCGAGGTCGTCCTCGCCGGCCTCCTGGTCGAACACGTCGTCGTAGGAGTCGGGGTCGTCGCCCCGGTAGGAGTAATCGCCGGTGCTCTCGGCCTTGTAGAGCATCCCTTCGGTGCCGAACTGCTCGGCGTCCCAGGTGTCGCTCGGGTTCTGGACGAGCAGGCGCAGCTCGTCGTCGGAGCCGTTCACGCTGAAGCTGGTGGACGACGCCTCCTCCGTCGCGAGCCCGGTCTGTCCGAGCAGGTCGAGCGCGACGGCCTCGTTGAGCGAGGTCTCGGAGGTGTTGCTGCGGACGACGATCTCGGTCTCGCCGTCGTACGTCTGGTCGTCGACGAACTTGTCGGTCCGGATGATCCAGGGGAGGGTCTCGGGGTCGCTCTCTGTGGTCGTTCCCCGCAGGCTGGAGTTGCCCTTGAGCTTGAGCCCGACGTTCTCGACGGTGGTGCCGTCGATGGTGACGTCGGCGCTCACCCACTCCTTCTCGCCGGTCTCCTCGTAGGTGCTGATCGCGAACTCGAGGTCGTCCTCGGCGACGTCGAGGTCGATGTCGTGGACCTCCGACTCGTCCCAGATGTCGGAGGTGTCGGCCCCCGTCCCGGAGTCGGTGGAGGTGTCGTCGGACGAGGACCCGGTGCCGGAGGCGACGTCGACGGAGCAGGCGGTGAGGCCGACGAGTCCCAGACCGATGGTCGTCGCAGCGACGATGCGGGTGGAGCGAGAGTGCCGTGGTGTCGTCATGGGTCCATCAGAGCCCCGCGAACCAGGCCGGCGCTGAGGCGATCCCATGAGTCGGCTGTGAGACCCGGGCGATGCTGTCGCGTGCGGCCGGGGTGACAACTAGGCTCATTCCTCACATGGCGCCGCCGCTGGCGTCCTGGATCGCACTCGACAAGTCGAAGGATGAGCCAACCGCCATGATCGAGTTCCGCTCGGTGACCAAGAAGTTCCCGGACGGGACCGTCGCCGTCGACGACTTCAGCCTGACGATGCCGTCGCACGAGACCACGGTCCTCGTCGGTTCGTCGGGCTGCGGCAAGACCACCATCCTCCGGATGATCAACCGCATGGTCGACGCGACCGCGGGCCAGGTGCTGATCGACGGCGAGGACGTCGCGAACCGCGACAAGGTCCAGCTCCGCCGGAGCATCGGGTACGTCCTGCAGGCGGCGGGGCTCCTCCCGCACCGCCACGTCGTCGACAACGTCGCCACCGTCCCGATCCTCAACGGCACACCCAAGGCCCAGGCTCGCGAGGACGCGCTCGAGCTCCTCGACAAGGTCGGCCTCGACCGTTCCCTCGCGCACCGCTACCCCCGCCAGCTCTCGGGCGGGCAGCAGCAGCGCGTGGGCGTGGCCCGGGCGCTCGCGAGCGACCCCAACATCCTGCTGATGGACGAGCCGTTCGGCGCCGTCGACCCGATCGTGCGTGCTGACCTGCAGGCCGAGCTGGGTCGCCTGCAGTCGGAGCTCGGCAAGACGATCGTCTTCGTCACCCACGACATCGAGGAGGCGTTCGCGCTCGCCGACACCGTCGTCATCTTCCGCAAGGGCGGAAAGATCGCCCAGAAGGGCACGCCGGCCGAGATCCTGGCCAACCCCGCCGACGAGTTCGTCGAGACGTTCATCGGCGCTGACAAGGCGCGACGGCGGTTGCGGCTCGAGCAGGCGGCGGAGGGCGGCACGATCGTCGTGGACGGCGACGGGCGCGTGGCCGGCGTCCTGGACGACGACGCGCGGTCGACGCGGGGGGACGCGGTCTCGTGAGCTGGGCGCTGGACAACCTCGACCTCGTCTGGGAGCTCACGCTCGATCACGTCCGGTTGTCCGTCCTGCCGATCGTCCTGAGCTTCGTGCTGGCGATCCCGCTGGGGTTCTGGGCCAACCGCAACCGCACGGCCCGCGCGATCATCGTCGGTGCAGGGAGCCTGCTCTACACGATCCCGTCTCTGCCGCTGTTCGTGATCCTCCCGCTGATCATCGGCACCCGGGTGCTGGACGAGACCAACCTCGTCGTGGCACTGATCATCTACGGCCTCGCCCTGATGATGCGGTCGGCCACCGACGCGTTCGCCTCGGTCGACCCCCTGACCCTGCAGGCCGCCGACGCGATGGGGTTCTCCGCGTTCGCGCGGTTCTGGCGCGTGGACCTCCCGCTGGCCGGCCCGGTGCTGCTCGCCGGGATCCGTGTCGTCTCGGTGAGCACGATCGCGCTGGTGTCCGTCGGCGTACTCATCGGGTCGCGCAACCTCGGGTACCTCTTCCAGGACGGGAAGCAGCGCGGGATCCTCGCCGAGGTCGGCACAGGGATCGTCGCGAGCCTGCTGATCGCGCTCGTCTTCGACATCATCATCGTCCTGATCGGCCGGCTGACGCTGCCATGGAACCGGTCGGACGACGACCGCCCGCGTGAGGATCCGATCGTCGCGCCGGCCGGGGAGGTGGCACGGTGAACTTTCTCCTCGACGCGCTGGCGTACATCTTCGACCCGGCGAACTGGGCGGCGAACGCGACGAGCCCGGCGCCCCTCGGCGACCGGATCCTCGAGCACCTGGAGTACACGGCGATCGCCGCGGGGGCGGCGACGCTGATCGCCCTGCCGCTGGGCTTCTACATCGGGCACACCGGCAAGGGGCGGCAGGCCGTCATCGGGGTGACGGGCGCGATGCGTGCCCTGCCCGCGCTCGGCGTCCTCTACTTCGTCACCATGGTGGCCGGCTATCAGCTGCCGTTCCTCGTCGCCGCGACCGTCGGGTCGTTGATCGCGCTCACGCTCCTCGCGATCCCGTCCGTCCTAGCCGGTGCGTACTCGGGGCTCGAGTCCGTGGACCGGCAGACGATCGACGCGGCCCGCGCCAACGGGATGACGGAGATGCAGATTCTCCTCCGGGTCGAGATCCCGCTGTCGCTCCCGCTGATCATCGGCGGCATCCGCGCGGCGGTCCTGCAGGTGGTGGCGACCGCCACGATCGCGTCGTTCGCGGGACTGGGTGGGCTCGGCCGGGTCATCGCCTCCGGGATCGGTCTCAACGACTTCACGGTGCTCCTGGCCGGCGCTCTCCTGGTCACCGCTCTGGCGTTGCTCCTCGACGCCGTGTTCGCCCTGATCCAGAAGGTGACGGCCGTCAGGCTCGAGGCGGACGACACCCCGGTCGCCGAGGAGGCTTCTGCCGCCGCCGGTGCTGCTGCGAGCGGGCGGGGCTCGGAATAGTCTGGGGCGAATCGGGCTTCTCGTCCCTGATGGCCCCGGCCGTCGTCGTACCGACCGTGCACCGCCTCGCCTGACCTCGACGAAGTTCCTGAACGGAGACCACGACATGTTCACCGCATTGAAGAAGGGCCGCGTCGCCGCCGCGACGATCGGCGCCGCCAGCCTCATCGCCCTCGCCGGCTGCACCAACGAGGACCCCACGGGCTCCGCGGACGACAGCTCTGCCGCGGCCTCGGGCGACACCGTCGTCGTCGGGTCGTTCGCGTTCCCCGAGAGCCAGATCCTCGGCGAGATCTACGCGCAGGCCCTGACCGACGCGGGCCTCGACGTCGAGACCAAGTTCAACATCGGGCCGCGCCAGCAGACGATCCCGGCCCTCCAGGACGGGTCGATCAACCTGATCCCCGAGTACAACGGCAACCTGCTCGCGTACTACGACACGGAGTACGAGGAGCGGACCACCGAGGAGGTCGACGGCGCGCTGGTCGACGCCGTCGCGGCCGACAGCCTGCAGGTCCTCGACTCGGCCGAGGCCGAGGACAAGGACGCCTACGTCGTCACGCAGGAGACGGCTGACGAGAACGACCTGACGTCGATCGGCGACCTCGCCAACATCGTCCCGTTCACGCTCGGCGCGAACCCGCAGTTCGTCGAGCTCGGGTACGGCGTGCCGGGCCTGAAGGACACCTACGGCGTCGGCACGGAGGAGGGTGACGTCACCTTCCTCCCGATCGAGGACTTCGGCGGCCCGGACACCGTCGCCGCCCTCGTCGACGGGACCGTGCAGGTGGCCGACATCTATACGACCTCCCCGGCGATCAGTTCCGAGAACCTCGTGGTCCTCGAGGACCCCGAGAACCTGATCTCGGCCCAGAACATCATCCCGCTGCTCTCCGACGACATCTACTCGGACGAGCTGGCCGAGGCGCTGAACGCGATCTCCGCGGAGCTCACCACCGACGACCTGATCGCGCTGCGCGACCGGGTCGAGGGTGACGAGAAGGCGACCGCCGCGCAGGCGGCGACCGACTGGCTGACGGAGAAGGGCCTCATGGGCTGATCGACGGCACGGCCTACCTGCCGCCCCGCACGCCCGGCGACGACCGGGTGTGCGGGGCGGTGTCGTGTCCGCCCTGGGTGGTGCGCGGGGCGATTCCCTCGGAGAAACGTGTGACTTCGGGGCGGTAGACGCGTCTACGAACAGCGGCCATCTCCGGCCGCCTGTCTCGAGGAGGACGCGATGCCGCTCTGGCCCCGCAGCTCGACCACGTCCCGGCGGTCCTTGGCACGAGGTGTCGCCGCGTGGATCGGCGTCGGACTCGTGGTTGGTGGGTTTGCCGTGCCTGCAGCGGGCGCGGCACCTGCTGCACCCGCGGCGCCGACGGTCTCGCGCACGGCAGCGGCCGGCGACGTGGCGCGTGCGAGCTCGTCGACCGGGATGCGCTACGTCAACGCCGCGAGTCTGGTGTTTCGCTCCGGGCCGTCGACGCGGTACCCCGTGGTCGCGCGGGCGCCGCAGGGGAAGGCCGTCAAGCTGCTCGGAAAGTCTTCCGGCAGGTGGGTCTACGTGCAGGTCTACAACAAGAAGCGGTGGGTGTACTCGACGTACCTCTCGCACAAGCGGTACGTCGCGTCGTCCACCGGAATGCGGTTCGTCAACGCATCGTCCCTCAACTTCCGTTCGGGGCCCTCGACCGGGTACTCGGTGGTGACTCGAGCGCCGCAGGGAAAGGCCGTCAAGCTGCTCGGGAAGTCCTACGGTGGCTGGGTCTACGTCCAGGTGTACGGGAAGAAGCGGTGGGTATACGCGAAGTACCTGGCGACGAAGCGCTACATCTCGACGTCGCGCACGCGGCAGTGGTTCTCGAACGGCAGGCTCCCGGCAAGTGCGTTGTGCACCGTCGGGTGGCGGTGGCGGTCGACGGAGAAGATCTCGTGCAAGGCGAACAAGGACCTGACGCGGCTCAACAGTGCCTTCAGGGACCGCTTCGGCTCGAACATCCCGGTCGACGACGGGTACCGCACGTATGCCCAGCAGGTCGACGTCCGTGAGGAGTACGGCTACTGGGCCGCCGTCCCCGGGACGTCGAACCACGGCTGGGGCGCTGCGATCGACCTGCCGGACTATCGGTTCCACGGGGCCACGGGCGCTCGGTACACCTTTGGCGCGACGCGCTACGAGTGGCTCAAGAAGAACGGGCCGAAGTACGGCTGGGTGAATCCGGCCTGGGCGCAGAAGTACGGCTCGAAGCCGGAGCCCTGGCACTTCGAGTACGTCTGGTGAGATCGGTCACCCCTGGATTGTGTGTTGTGTCGACTGTGCGGCGGTTCTGAGGTGAACACCGTGTGGAGGTCGGAGGTGAGCGGCCGAGGCTGCGCTGACGACGAGATTCGGTCGCACTTTCCATCGTTACTGTGGTCCTAAGTATCAGGGTGCGACGGACGGCAGAGACGCGGAGACCATGAGCGAGCTGACTGATCACGGATGGGAAGCCCTCACCGCACGGTGGTGGGTGGAGCACGCTTCGTCCGTCCGGCGCTCCGTGATGACGCGGGTCGGCGGTCGGTACACCGACGACGCGACGTCGAGAGCGATGGAGAAGATGATCGCGCGCCTCCGGTCGGGCGTCGAGATCATCTCGCCGCGGTCCTACTGGACCCGCGCGGCGATCAACGAGGCCGTCTCGATGTCGCGCGCCGACGTGAGGATGGACCTCAGGGAGCACGGCGACCTGCCCGAGCAACCGCCCACCCCGGTGGTGGCCGCACGCGAAGGGTTTGATCCCCAGCAAGAGCTCGACCGCACGGCGAACATCGAGATCATGCGGGAGGCGATCGGCAGTCTCCGAGACCAGGACCGGGAGCTCCTGCTCGCCCGCCACGTCGAGGACCGCTCGATCGAGGAGATCGCCACGGCCGACGACGTCGCGCGCCATACCGTGACCGTTCGGCTGGGTCGTGCGGAGGACGCGCTGGCGGACGCCTTTGCCGCCGCGCACGCCGCCAACGCGGACGACGAGACATGCCGGGCGGTGCGGAAGAAGATCCGGCGCTACGTCCGCGGGACGTTGACACCGTCGACCGCGGCGCGCGTCGAGAAGCACCTGGACGAGTGCGCCTCGTGCTCCCTGGCGTACCTGGACATCCGCGACGCCGTGAGGTCGCTCCGTGCCTCGGGACCGCTTGTCTTCGCCCTGTTCGTCGCGGGCGGGGCGGGGCTCGGTGCGCCGGGTGGTGCGGACCTGGTCTCGGCGTCCGACGGTGCCGGCGCGCGTGCTCGTCGAGCGCCGCACAGGGCGGGGATCGTCGGTTCCGTGGCTGCCGTTGCGGCGCTCGCCGTCGGGGCGCTCGCGATCTCTCCCGACCAGGACCAGCCGACAGCTGGGTCGGTACCGGTGGACGTGGTCGAGGGCACCGGGCGGAACGGCCCGGCCGACGAGCCGTCCCCGCCGGCGGTCGAGCCTGTCGAGACCCCGCCCGCGGCGGTCGAGCCTGTGGGCTTGCAGGTCGAGCCTGTCGAGACCCCGCCTACGGTGGTCGAGCCGGTCGAGACCCCGCCTACGGGGGTCGAGTCTGTCGAGACTCTGCCTACGGGGGTCGAGCTTGTCGAGACTCTGCCTACGGGGGTCGAGCTTGTCGAGACTCTGCCTACGGGGGTCGAGCTTGTCGAGACTCCGCCTACGGGGGTCGAGCTTGTCGAGACCCCGGCGCCGGCCGTCGACCCGCCCGTCGAACCTGAACCGGCCGCGCCTTTGCCCGAGCCTGAACCCGAACCTGTCGAGCCTGCGCCCGAACCGGTGGAGCCTCTCCCGGTGGACCCGGAGCCGGGCGTGCCCGACGCGATCGTCGCGACCGAGTCGATCTCCACCGACGACCTCCGGACCAAGCTCTACGTCTACGCCGACGACGGGTGGGAGATCGCCGGAGTGGCGGCCTCGGTCGACGCGTCGTTGATCGCGCTGGGGCGGACGTCGTTCTACGTCGCGATTCCGCCGGACTCGGGCGACGTGGTCCTGGAGATCACGTTCCGTCGCCCTGAGGGCGGTGGGCCGGATCCGTCGTACCGAATCGCTCGGATCGAGTAGAGATCCTCTCGCGCTTCCTGATCGCGAGCACGTACCGCCGTCGGGGTGCACGTCACACCCCGACCTGGTTGCACTCAGTGCATACGTGCACCTAGTGTCATCGAGGTGACCGTGCCCAGCATCGACCGTCGTGCAGCCGCCAAGGCGCGCACCCGGCGTGCCATCGTCGACGCGGCCTCCACGCTGATGGATCGGACCCAGGGCGTCGACTTCTCCGTCGACGAGCTCGCGGCCGAGGCGGACGTCGCCAGACGGACCGTCTTCAACCACTTCGACTCCCTCGACGACGTCGTCGCCGCCGTCGGGAGCGCAGGGTTCTCCGGCATCCTCGACGCGTTGCGCGACAAGCCTGTCGTGTCCGGCGAGGACGTCGCCGCCGACCTCGCTGGCGCTATCCGCCGGACCGACCTCATCGACCCGCTGGTCAGCCTCAGCCGAGGGTTCGGTCTGCTCCGGGCCGTCGACACGGGCGTCGACCGGGCCTGCATGCTCGACGCCGTCCACCCGGACATCCCGCACCGTCCGGCGATGCTCCTGCTCCGCTCCCTCGCCGAGGTCAGCGAGCTGCTCGTCGCCGAGCTCTCGGAGCGGCATCCCGGCAGCGACGCGATCGCGGTCGAGCTCTCCGTGTCCCGCCAGGTCTCCGAGCTCGTCGTCCTCCACAAGTACTGGCTCGCCGCGACCGGTGCCGCTGACGACCAGGCCTCCGCCGAGACCTGGTCAGACCTCCTTTCCCGCCTCGACACCCCGACCGTCGCCTCGGCGACCACTGACTGAAAGGTCTCTCATGGCAGAGCTCCTCTACCGCCTCGGCCGCTACGCGGCCCACCACGTGCGCGTGGTGATCGCGGCCTGGGTCGCGATCCTCGCGGTCGCCGGCGTCGGCTACAGCGTCGGCGCGGGCACGCTGTCCGACAGCTTCAGCATTCCCGGGACCCCCACCCAGGAGGTCACCGACCAGCTCGCCGAGGTCATGCCCGACCTCGCGGGCGGCACCGGGACCGTCGTCCTCACGACGTCGGACGACGAGCCGTTCACGGACGAGCAGATCGCCGACCTCTCCGAGGCGTTCACCGAGGTGACGGACGTCGACGGCGTGGAGGCCGTGGTCGACCCGTTCACGACGGAGGCGGAGCGCGACGCGCAGACCGCCGAGCTCGAGGACGGGCAGCAGCAGATCGAGGACGGTCGCGCCCAGATCGAGGACGGTCGTGCCCAGATCGAGGCCGGCCAGCAGCAGATCGACGAGGCCCGGGCCGAGCTCGAGGCGGGGCAGGAACAGCTCGACGCTGCACGTGAGCAGGCCGAGGCAGCAGGCCTCGCCGAGGCGTCGGCCCCGCAGCTGAATGCTCAGCAGGAGCAGATCGACGCAGGACTCGCCGAGCTCGAGACGCAGCAGGCCGCGCTCGACGAGCAGTCGGCCGAGCTCGAGGCGGGTGCCGAGGAGCTCGAGGAGCAGGCCGCGCAGGCCGAGGACGGTGCCGCTCTCCTCGACCTCGCCTCCGGGATCCAGGTCGTCTCCGACGACGGCGCCACCGCCGTCGCGACGGTCTCGTTCACCGAGGACCTTCTTGACGTCTCCCAGGAGACCAAGGACGGCGTCATCGACACCCTCACCGAGGAGGTCGGCGCGATCGACGGCGTGGAGGTCGACTTCGGCGCCGACATCGCCACGGAGACGCCCCAGATCATCGGCCCCGGTGAGATCGCCGGTCTGATCGTCGCCGCGATCGTCCTCGTCGTGATGCTCGGAACCTTCATCGGCGCCGGACTGCCGCTGCTGACCGCCCTGATCGGCGTCGGGATCGCGACGCTCGGCGCGCTGTCGTTCTCGAGCATCGTGCAGATGTCGTCCGTGACCCCCGTGCTCGGCCTGATGCTGGGGCTCGCGGTGGGGATCGACTACGCGCTGTTCATCATCAACCGGCACCGACGGCAGCTCAAGGAGGGCTACGCCGTCGACGAGTCGGTCGCGCTCGCCAACGGCACCTCCGGCAACGCCGTCGTCTTCGCGGGCAGCACCGTGATGATCGCGCTCCTCGCGCTCAACGTCACCGGAATCCCGTTCCTGGGCCTCATGGGAACGGTCGCCGCAGGTGCCGTGCTGATCGCCGTGCTCGTCGCGATCACGCTCACCCCGGCGCTGCTCTCCCTCGTCGGCATGCGGATCCTCTCCCGCAAGGAGCGCGCCGTCCTCGAGGCCGAGCACCCGCAGGCGGGGGCCGAGGGCGACCACGCGACATCGCACATCGCACCCAAGCGGGAGAAGCCGATCAAGCCGATCGGGACGTGGGCCGCCGTCGGACGTGTCCTCATCGGTGTCGCCGTGCTGCTCGTCGTCGCGATCCCGTCGCTCGACCTGCGGATCAACCTCCCCGACGGCGCGTCCGCGGAGCCGGGCACCACGAGCTACAAGTCGTACCAGACCATCTCCGAGGAGTTCGGCCCCGGCGTCAACGGGCCGCTGCTCGTCGTCGCCGAGCTGCCCGAGGCGATCTCCGAGGACGAGGCCGTCGCCACCGAGGTCGAGATCGGCGAGACGATCGCCGCCGTCGACGACGTCGAGGCCCTCGCCCCGGTCGGCCTCTCCGACGACGGGACCGTCATCGCGTTCCAGGTGATCCCGACGGGCGGCCCGACCGACGAGTCGACCGAGGCGCTCGTGCACGAGCTGCGCGGGCTCTCACCGCTCGACGACGGCACCGAGATCGGCGTCGCCGGCTCCGCCAGCGGCAACATCGACATCTCCGAGAAGCTGTCGGACGCCCTCCCGCTCTACCTGGGCGTCGTCGTCGGACTCTCCCTGATCATCCTGATCCTGGTGTTCCGCTCGATCCTGGTGCCGCTGATCGCCACCGGTGGGTTCGTGCTCTCGTACTACGCCGCGCTCGGTGGCGTCGTCGCGATCTACCAGTGGGGCTGGCTCGGCGGCGTCTTCAACGTCGACAACCCCGGGCCGGTGCTGAACTTCCTGCCGACGATCCTCGTCGGCGTGCTGTTCGGCCTCGCCATGGACTACCAGCTGTTCCTCGGCTCCGGCATGCGCGAGGCCTACGCCCACGGAGCGCCCGCCAAGGTCGCCGTGGCCCAGGGCTTCCGCGCCGGACGGTCCGTGGTCACGGCCGCCGCGATCATCATGATCTCGGTGTTCGGCGGGTTCATCTTCGCCGAGGACGCCATGATCCGGCCGATCGGGTTCGCGCTCGCGTTCGGTGTGCTCGTCGACGCGTTCGTCGTGCGGATGTGGATCATCCCGGCTCTCATGACGCTGCTCGGCGACGCCGCGTGGTGGCTGCCGAAGTGGCTCGACAAGATCCTGCCCGACGTCGACGTCGAGGGGGCTGCGCTGGAGCGCAAGCACCCGCACGTCGACCCGGCCGACGGGGTCTCGACGGGCTCGACCGACACGACGCCCGTCGAGCCGGTCGAGACGGACGAGTCTGTCGAGGCGGACGAGCCGAAGTAGCGCGGTCGGCCCCGCTGTCCGTCGAGCCTGTCGAGACGCTGGTTGAGCCTGTCGAAGCCGGTCTCGACAGGCTCGACCGACGCTGGTTGAGCTGGTCGAAACCGGACTGCTACTGGTCCGCGCTCACCAGTTCGTCGAGCGTGGCCTCGAGGGCGTCACCACCTACATCACTGTCGGTCAATCCCGTCAGTTCGGAACTCCGGGCGGTGGCCTTGGAACCCGAGTAGTCCATCACTCCGTTGTCGCCGCTCACCGGTACCCAGAAGTCGCTGACGATCTCGATTCCGGGCGCATCTCCAGGCTCGAGATGGTCGAGCCACCGGACGAGTTGCTGCCCGGGCTCGATCGCCGACAACGGTTCGCTGCTCTCGATTCGATCAGTGTCGAGCCAAGCGACGACGATCTCCGGGGGAATTTCTCCGCGAATCACTTCGTCGACTCGTGCGTCGTAGAACCGCATCGGGGTTCCGACGGCGCTCCCTCCATCGTCGACCTCAGGTTCTCCCCCGTCGTCAAGATCGGTGCCGACGGACTTGCCGATCGTCACCACAACCGTGGCGTCGGAGGCCTGATCGAGTTCCAGAACTGTGTCGTAGGTTGCGTAGTCAAACTCCATGGTGACCGGCTCGGGTGACTGGGTACACCCGCTCACCATCAGAATTGAACTGGCGGCAACTGTCGCACTCCAGCTAGTTCGCATAAGAATCGCCTCTCGATTTCTAGCACTTCGCTCGGACGCCGCGAACATCGTCAGCCCAGGGCGCTGACCCGCTGCAGCCAAACTTGGTTGAACCTTGCATCATTGCGGCTCGGGTCCGACAGGTTCCGGGCATGTGGTCGAGCCCATAGGCGTGACCGAGTTCATGGATAGCGATTAGCTCTTTCTGCGCAGAACTGAGGTTGGACATGGTTCGTGTGTTGAATTGTAGATTCGCCTCGTTGTCGAGCAGGCGCCTCGACCACAGCCAGGTTCGCATTGCGTGAACAAATGAGCCTCTGGAATTCTGCGCAGACGATAGCAGCCGATATCTTCGAGACGGTCCTGGCGTTGATGTCAGGGTGTTCTCTACGCGTCGTAGAAATCGTGCTGGCGGGCGACGAGGAGTTGACGACCGCCAGCAGGGTCTCGACAGGCTCGACGGACGCTGGTTGAGCTTGTCGAAACCGGTCTCGACAGGCTCGACCGCCGCTGGTTGAGCTTGTCGAAACCGGTCTCGGCCTGTGCGTCGCCTAGTCGTCGCGCCGTGGCTTCTTCGACCGCAGGCTCTTGGTCGCCGAGCGCTGCTTCTTGGCGGTCAGGCGGCGCTCCTTCGACCCGCGCGTCGGTTTCGTCGCGCGTCGGGTGCGGGGCGGAGGCGCGAGGGCGCCCGCGACGGTCGCGGCCATCCGGTCCCGGGCGGCCGCCCGGTTGCGCAGCTGTTCGCGGTGCTCCTGCGCTGCGACCGTGAGGGTCGTGCCGACGAGCCGACCCGCAAGACGCTCCAGGATCCGTTCGCGCTGGCCCGCGGTCAGGACTGCCGAGGCCCCGACGTCCCACGACAGCTCGGCGCGCGAGTCCGTGGTGTTCACGCCCTGACCGCCGGGGCCGGAGGAGCGCGAGAATCGCCACGACAGCTCGGCGTCGGGGATGGTCAGCGAGCCGTTGACCCGCAGCCCTGCCGAGCCGACCATCGCCGCCCACCTCCGCTCCGTCGTCGTGCCATCACTGCCGGGCATCGTCGTGACGATACCCGGCCCGGGCGTGCTCGTGACGGAGTGCGGCTCGGCTCTTCACCCACGACGTTCCCGCTGCACCTGCGAACGGTGCGTTCCAGGCGCACAATCGCAGCGATGCCCGGGAGCACGGCCGGGCGCCGCCGTCGGACGACGAGGAGATGACGCACGGATGGCACTGCGGAACGCAGGACGCTGGGGAGTCGGAGCCGTAGGGGCTGGGGTCGCGGCGCTCGCGACGTGGGACCTTCTGCAGAAGAAGCACACGATCCTGCGCCGATATCCGGTGGTGGGCCACCTCCGCTACCTCATGGAGGACATCCGGCCGGAGCTCCAGCAGTACTTCATCGAGCGGGACTGGGACGGGCGCCCGTACAGCCGGGATACTCGCGCGCTGATCTACGAGCGGGCCAAAGGCGTCGACGAGGAGAAGCCCTACGGCACCGAGCTGGACGTCAACCGGATCGGGCACGAGCACCTCGTGCACTCGACGACGCCGCTCGAGGCGCCGCTCGAGGCGCCGGACGAGCCGTCGCGCGTCATGGTCGGCGGCCCCGACTGCAGCCGGCCCTACTCGATGGCACTCCTGAACGTCTCGGCGATGAGCTTCGGCGCTCTCTCCGCGAACGCGATCCGCGCACTCAACAAAGGTGCGGCGCTCGGCGGGTTCGCGCATGACACCGGCGAGGGCGGGCTCTCGCCGTACCACCTGGAGCACGGGGGAGACATCGTCTGGGAGATCGGCACCGGGTACTTCGGTGCACGGACCGACGACGGCGACTTCGACCCGGAGATGTTCCGCGAGACCGCGTCGAAGGACCAGGTCAAGACGGTCTCGCTCAAGCTCAGCCAGGGGGCCAAGCCCGGTGTCGGAGGCGTGCTTCCCGGCGCCAAGGTGACGCAGGAGATCGCCGACACACGCCGCGTCCCGGTCGGGGTCAAGTGTGTGAGCCCGCCGAGCCACAAGGTCTTCTCCACCCCGACCGAGCTGATCGAGTTCGTCGCCCGTATGCGAGAGCTCGCCGGCGGCAAGCCTGCCGGGTTCAAGCTCTGCGTCGGCTCCCGCGTCGACGTGCTCGCGATCTGCAAGGCGATCACCGAGGTGGGCACGGCCCCTGACTTCATCATCGTGGACGGCTCCGAAGGGGGGACGGGTGCCGCGCCTCTCGAGTTCGAGGACCACGTCGGCATGTCTCTGACCGAGGGCCTGATGACTGTCCACAACGCCCTGGTCGGTGCGGGGCTGCGGGACACGATCCGCATCGGGGCGAGTGGAAAGGTCGCGGGCGCCGGCGACCTGGTGAAGCGGCTGACCCAGGGCGCCGACTACACCAACGCCGCCCGCGCCATGATGATGGCGGCGGGCTGCATACAGGCCCAGCGGTGCCACACCGACAAGTGCCCGAGCGGCGTCGCGACCCAGAACGCTCGCCGTGCCCGGGCCCTCGACGTCGAGGACAAGAGCGAGCGTGTGCACCGGTACCAGCGCGCCACGGTCGACGAGGCGATGCGGCTGATGGCGGCGATGGGGGTGCGTGACCCCGCGGAGCTCACCCCCGCGCACCTGCGACGCAACGAGTCGACCACCGAGACCCGCTCGTACGCCGAGATCTACGAGTGGCTCGCGCCCGGCGAGCTGCTCGACCAACCACCGTCGACGTGGGCACGAGACTGGGCGCTCGCGTCACCCGACCACTTTGGAGGAGCCCGATGACGACAGTCGCGACGCACGTGGTGACGGCGCTCGCCGACCATGGGGTGCGGCAGATCTGGGGAGTCGTGGGCGACGCGCTGAACCCCTTCACCGATGCGATCCGTGAGGACGAGCGCGTCGAGTGGATCGGGGTGCGGCACGAGGAGGCGGCCGCGTTCGCGGTCAGCGCGCAGTCGCAGCTCACCGGGACGATCGGTGTCTGCATGGGCACGGTCGGCCCCGGGTCGATCCACCTGCTGAACGGTCTCTACGACGCGAAGAAGTCGCACGCCCCAGTCCTCGCGATCTGTGGGCAGGTGCCCAGTCAGGAGATCGGGACCGACTTCTTCCAGGAGGTCGACAACGACGCGCTGTTCTCCGACGTCGCGGTCTGGTCCGGGACGATGACCTCGCCCGAGCAGCTCCCGCACCTGCTGGAGCAGGCTGTGAATGCCGCGTACAGCGGCCGCGGGGTCGCCGTGCTGACCGTCCCGGGTGACGTCGGCGGGCTGACGACAGATGCAACAGCGACGCGGTTCGCACCGCCGTCGGCGCTCGCGGCCGCGCCGGAGGAGCAGATCAGCCGTGCCGCCGACGTGTTGAACGAGGCCGAGAAGATCACCCTCCTCGTCGGCTGCGGGGCCCGCGACGCCCGCGACCAGGTCGTCGCGCTCGCCGACACCCTCGCGTCGCCGGCCGTCGTCACGCTCAAGGCCAAGGAGGGCCTGGAGGCGGACAACCCGTACGCCGTCGGACAGTCGGGACTGATCGGCAATCCGGCTGCCGCCCACGCGATGGACTCTTGCGACGTCCGCGTCATGGTCGGGACCGACTTCCCGTACCGCGACTGGTACCCGACGGGCAAGACCGTGGTCCAGCTCGACGTCCGCGCCGAGCACGTCGGGCGCCGCACCCAGGTCGACCACGCCCTCGTCGGGGATGCCGGCCGGACCCTCGACGCGCTCCTACCGCGACTTCATCGCCACGAGGACCGCGGGCACCTGGAGCATGCGGTCGACGAGTACGCGTCCTGGATGAACCGCCAGCAAAGACTCCTCGATCCGCACCACGACCAGACGCTTCTCGGCAAGGTCCGCGCCGTCTTCGACAACCCCGACGACCGCATTCGCCCGGAGGCCGTCGCTGCGGCGGTGGACCTTGCGGCGCCGGCGGACGCGATCTTCACCAGCGACACCGGTATGTCGACGACGTGGCTCGCCCGGTACGTCGAGATGCGCGGCACGCGACGTCTGGTCGGCTCGTACAACCTGGGGTCGATGGCGAACGCGATGCCGATGGCGCTCGGTGCCCAGGCTCTGGACCGGGACCGGACGGTCGTCGCGTTCGCCGGCGACGGTGGCCTGATGATGCTCCTCGGGGATCTGCGGACCGCCGTCACCTACCGGCTCCCGGTCGTCGTCGTGGTCTTCGACAACTCGAGCCTGGGGATGGTGAGGCTCGAGCAGGAGCAGGGTGGGCTGCCACGGTTCGGGACAGGCCTGGACAACCCTGATCTCGCCGCCGTCGCCTCGGCCCTCGGTCTCACGGCGCGCCGGGTGACGGACCCGGCCACGCTGACCGACGACGTCGCGTGGGCGTTCGACCAGGACGTGCCGGTCCTGCTCGACATCGTCACGAACCCCGACGAGATCTCCGTCCCCCCGAAGCCGACCCTCTCTCAGGGGTGGGGGTTCGCCATCGCGAAGTCGAAGGAGATCCTGGAGAGCCACTAGGTGGGACCGGGTCCCGGGGCACGGACCCACCCGCGACGGTCTACCCGAAGGTGAACGTGTAGACCGTCGCGCCGGCCGGGACCTCGAGCTCGACGACTCCCTCGCTCGCTCCGTCGCCGCGCAGGACGTCGTAGAGGGTCGGATTGCCCGAGACGTCGATCTCGCGCGTGGTCGTCTCGCCGTCGGACGTGACCTGCGCCGTGACGGTGCCCTCCCCGCCCAGGACGGCGAACACGTTCGTGGACCGGTAGGCCAGGCGCACGCGGGCGTCGTCGGACACCGCCGTCGCGCCCTGGAAGTCGACGTCCCACGTCCCGCCGAGGGAGAACGTGTCCTGCGGCTGGTCGGCCGTGAGCTCGTAGTCCACCTCGCCGTTGTCGTAGTCGGGGCGGCCCGAGTAGTTGAACACCTTGTTGAGCGCGAAGTACGTCTCGGGCGTGGTCTCGTCGACGGGGGTGGCGTCGACGACGTCCGTGGCGGGCGGGAGCTCGACGCCGGGGTTCGCGTCCTGCAGCAGCGTGCGGATGTGCTGCTCGGTGGTCTCGTACCCGCCCTCGCCGAACTTGATGTGGCGGACGGTGCCGTCGGCGTCGATCAGGTACTCGGCCGGCCAGTAGCGGTTCCGGTACGTCGTCCAGGTCGAGTACGCGTTGTCCTGCGCGATCGGGTAGTCGACCCCGAGGTCCTTGGCGCCCTCGATGACGTTGCGGGTCTCGCGCTCGAACGCGAACTCCGGCGTGTGGACGCCGATCACCTGGAGCCCGTAGTCCTCGTACCTGTCGTACCAGGCGGCGACGTTGGGGATGGCGCGCTGGCAGTTGATGCAGGAGTACGTCCAGAAGTCGAGGAGCACGACGTCGCCCCGCAGGTCCTCGAGCGCGACGGGAGAGTTGTCCGGGGTGTTGAGCCACTGGGTGATGCCCGAGAGCTCCGGTGCGGTCCCGCAGTCCTCGAGCTCCGTCGCCCCGTTGGTGCAGTTGGCGAGCTCGCGGTTCTCGTCCGTGACGATGCCGCCGAGGTCCAGGGCCTCGCGGACCTGCTCGTTGTCGTCCACCTGCTGCTGGAGCGCGCCGGTGTAGTCGGGCAGTGCCCGCTGGAGCTGTGCCGGGAGGTCGAGCGCCAGGGCGCCCGCGAGGGCGATCATCACGACACCACCCGTGATCCGGATGCCGCGCTGGTGGCGACGGAAGCTCTTGACCCGCTCGGCGACGCGGCGGCCGGCGAGCGCGAAGATCAGCAGCGGGATCGCGGCGCCGACGGCGAAGCTGAGCGTGAGGGCGACGGTGCCGGGGCCGATGTTGCCCGTCGCGCCCGCCACCGTGATCGCCGCCAGCACCGGGCCGGCGCACGGCACGTAGAGCACCCCGAGCCCGAGGCCGAGCAGGAACGCCCCGCGGTCCGGGTTCGAGCGGCCGCTCGCCCGACGTGAACCGAGGGCCGCGATCTTCTGGAACGGCTTCTCAAGGATCTCCTCGAAGCGCGGCACGATCATGCCGACACCGATGGCCGTCAGCAGCGCGATGCCGATCCACCGCAGCAGGTCCTGCGGTAGCCCGAGCGCCGTCAGGAGCAGCGAGCCGAGCAGCGTGAAGACGCTGAAGCTCAGCACCAGGCCGAGGATCACGAGGTAGGGGCGCCAGGAACGGCGCGTGGTCTCGGCGGTCGAGCTCGTCGAGACCCGGTCAGTGGTCTCGACAGGCTCGACCATCGAGCTGGCGGTCGAGCTCGTCGAGACCCGTCCGGTGGTCTCGACAGGCTCGACCAGCGTGGTCGTCGAGCCTGTCGAGACGCGCCCGGTCACGACCTTGCCGCCGGCTCCGATCCGCACGGCGGTGGGTGCCCCGGTGAAGGGGTTCTTCTCGGCGGGGGCGTCGCCGTCGGGTCGCGCCCCCTGGACGCCTCCCGCGAAGAAGATCACGGGCAGCATCGGCAGGATGCACGGCGAGATCCCGGTGATGAGGCCGCCCAGCAGGCCGATGACGATGAGGGTTTCCATGCCTGGTGTTCGGCACGGCGGGCCCCGCGGATGGGTCCGGTCAGTCCGTAGCGGTCGTGACGGTCGTGACGAGCCGCGTGATGCACGGCCGCGGCGGGCTCGAGCCGAACCCGAAGCGGACCGGGGGCACGACGTCGCGCATCTCGCCCAGGTCCGCGCCGTCCCAGCTCGCGGTGATCGACCGGAGCACGCGGACGTCTGTCGCACCGTAGATCTCCGTGCGTCCGCCACCGGCACTGCCTCGCGTCCGGACGCCGCGGAGCAGCACCCGCGCGACGGGGTCGGTGACGCGGGAGAAGGCGGGGGAGGTGGCGAGCGGTGCGGGCACCAGCCGGAGCAGGTGCCCCAGTCCGGTGCGGCCCCCGATGGTCAGGGTCGCGGCCAGCGGCCCGCCCGCGACGACCAGGTGACCGTCGTGATCGTCGGATGCTGCGGCGTCGGACCGGACGGTCACCGGCGTGTGAACCACCTCGTCGAACGTGTACGTGGACGAGACGAACTCCGCGACGTGCACGGGTGCGAGCAAGGTCCGGTGTCCGTCGCCCTGCTCCACCATGGCGTCGGCGAACGCGCCGAACGGCGACTCCCACCAGTGCCCGAGCACCACGCGGGTGCCCGAGGCCGTCCCGAAGCCGGCGATCTGGCCGACAAACCGGTGCTCCGTCGTCATGAGTCCGAGTCTGCACCAGCTCGGGAAAGAAATCTTCGATCCGACCCATCCGGCCCTCGTCGGCCTCCGAACCATCGGTGAAACGCCCCGAAGACCGGGGCGACGACGACAGGAGAGACCGATGAACGTTCGCACCCGTACCGCCGCCGCCGGCTTTGCCACCTTCGCGCTGCTGGGCCTGGCCGCCTGTTCCTCCGACAGCGACAGCACCGCGTCCGAGGAGACCTCGATGACCGAGGAGGCCTCGCCGTCCGACGAGATGACCGAGGACATGGACGACTCGATGGACGAGGACTCCGGCACCATGGACCCGGCCGCCAACCTGGTCGGCGCCGGCTGCGAGGCCTACGCCGAGCAGGTTCCCGACGGCGAGGGGTCGATCACCGGCATGTCGACCGACCCGGTCGCCGTCGCCGCGTCGAACAACCCGCTGCTGACCACGCTCGTCTCCGCCGTGAGCGGTGAGCTCAACCCCGACGTCAACCTCGTCGACACGCTCAACGGTGGCGAGTTCACCGTGTTCGCGCCGGTCGACGACGCGTTCGCCGCCGTCGACGCCGAGACGATCGACACCCTCTCGACCGACGCCGACCTGCTGACGTCCGTGCTGACCTACCACGTCGTCCCGGGCCAGATCCTCCCTGACGACATCGCCGGCGAGCACGAGACCGTCGAGGGTGACACCGTCGAGGTCACCGGCTCCGGCGACGAGCTCATGGTCGACGACGCCAACGTCATCTGCGGCGGCGTCATGACCCAGAACGCGACCGTGTACCTCGTGGACTCGGTGCTGATGCCGACCATGTGACACGTCGTCCGACAGACGGCCCGGCCGCCGCATTCCCTCCAGGGTGCGGTGGCCGGGCTCTTTCGTGCGCGGGGACCTACGGGCGGCGGGCCTCCGGCTGCGGGCCCAAGAAGTACTCGACGAGCTCGAAAACGCTCGCCGGCCCGACGTGCTGCGCCAGGTAGGTCCTGCCGGGACGGAGGACCGCGGCGATCGCGTCCCACCACGGACTCACCAGGTGACGGCTCGTGACCAGGTCGAACGCGGCGTCGCCGAAAGGAGCGGGCCGAGATACACCTCGAACCAGTTACGCACGAGCCCGAGCCATGATCGTCTCGATGGTGTCGCCCTGCTCGTCCGGACTGAGGTCGACGAGAAGCCCGACGTTGTTCAGTGCCGCGAGGACGAGATCGATCCTCGCGGTCGGTGCGCCCTGCTCGGTGGAGATGAGCCACTGGCGCGAGACACCCGTGGCGTCAGCGAGCTCGGACTGGGTCATCTGTCGTGATCGGCGCGCCTCGCGGAGGAGTGCGCCCACGTCAACGGCGTTGCGGACGATCAGTAGGACTTCCATGTCAGCGATCGTTGACATTGTTCAGATTGTCAACGCCAAGTGACAATCCGCAGGTTGTCAGCGATGAGTGACATTCCGTCCGTGCGAGGACCGGCGAACGCCGGAGAATCTCCCGCCGCTCGCGAATCTCGGCAGCCGCGCTCGCTAGACCTGCGGCGCGCTCTCCGGGCGCGGCGGCTCGATCAGGTCCCACGGCGCGCCGTAGAGGTCCTCGAAGATCGCGACCGTGCCGTAGGGCTCGTGTCGCGGTTCCTCACGGAAGTGCACTCCGGCCGCCACCATCCGGGCGTGCTCGGCGGCGAAGTCGTCGGTGGTGAGGAAGAAGGCGACGTCCTCACCGGCCTGCCAGCCGCAGGGCGACCCGTCGGGCGCGAGCGCGAGGACGAAGCCCGTCCCGCCGCCGGGTGGCCCGACGACGAGGCGCCGCCACGCGCCGTCGGGCGAGGTCTCGTCCTGGACGACGACGAACCCGAGGGCGTCGGTGAAGAACTTCAGGGCCTCGTCCTGGTCGTGCACGAGGTAGGTCGCGTTCTGCACGGAGATCACGGGTCGACGGTATCCCGGCGACGGGTCGAGGACCTACGTGGCGAGCACGACGATCGGGTCGCTCGTCGGCTGGTCGGAGCCGCCGGCGGGCTCGAGCGTCATCGCGACGACCTGCCCGGCCGCGGCCTCGACGAACGCGGCGGAGGTGTCGCCCGAGGGGTCCTCGAGCAGGCCCGCCGAGCTGATGTCCTCGCCCGCGACGATCCACAGCTGGTAGTCGCTGTCCTCGCCCGCCTCAGGCAGACCGGATGCCGTGAAGAGCACGTCGTCACCCGCAACCAGGGCGCTCGCCTCGCCGCCGCCCGTGACAGGGCTTGTCACGAGCTCGGCGTCGGGGTCGGCGAGCATGTCGGCGATCCGCTCCGTCTGGGCCTCGAGCACCTGCCGCTGCTCGGACTGGTCGACGGCGACGTAGCTCGGGATCGCGATCGCGACGACCGCAGCGGCAGCTGCGGCCCAGGCGGGGAACCGGCGACGGCGGGCGCGGTCGAGGGGGACGACGTTCGGGTCGTCCTGGGTCTCGACAGGCTCGACCGGCGTCTCGACGGGCTCGACCGGCGTCTCGACCGGCTCGACCGGCGTCTCGGTGGGCTCGACCGGCGTTTCGGTGGTCGAGCTTGTCGAGACCACGTCCGGCGTCTCGACGGGCTCGACGTCCGGCACGAGCGACGTCGTCGCGCGCTCGATGACGCTGTCGCGCAGCGCGGCCGGGGGAGCGGTGTCGACGACGAATGCCGCGACGGTCTCGCGATACTCGTCGAGGGCGCGTCGGGCCTCCGGGTCGGAGTCGAGCAGGCGTTCGACCTGGCGGCGCTCGAGGTCGTCGACGGCGTCGAGGGCGTAGGCAGGCAGCAGGTCCCAGGCGTCGGTGTCAGCCACGGTTCACCCCCAGGCAGTCGCGCAGTCGGGTGAGTCCGTCGCGGATGCGGGACTTCACGGTGGGCAGTGCGGCACCGAGCTCGTCGGCGACCTCGCGGTAGCTGCGGTCGCCGTAGTAGGCCCGCACCACGGACTCGCGCTGCGTCTCGGTCAGCGTGTCCAGGCAGTCACGGACCGCGGACTGCTCGAGGCTCGTCTCCACCTCGTCGGCGACGACGTCGCGCTCGGCGGTCGCCGCGGTGAGGTCGAGGTCGCGCTGGTCCCGGTTTCGTCGGGACTGCTCGGAGCGCACGCGGTCGATCGCTCGGCGGCGCGTCATCGTGACGGCCCACGTCCGCGCGGAGGCACGGCTCGCGTCGAAGCGTGCTGCCTGCTGCCACATCTCGACCATCACCTCCTGCATCACCTCGGCCGCGTGGTCCCGGTCCTTCAGCACCGCGAGGGCGGCACCGAACACGGTCGGGGACAGCGCGTCGTACACCGGGCCGAAGGCATCGCGATCACCCGCGGCGCACGCCGCGATCGCGACGTCCACCGCGTCCGGATCGCTCGTCCTCACGCGTGGCACGGGCCCAGTCTGCCTCAGACTCGACATCTATGGTTCGACGCCGACACGGTCCCGGATGGGTGGCCGCTATCGGACCGGCAACCTCCGCGCCAGGACGGCACGCCGCGCCTCGGCGAGCATCAGGTCGGCGTGCAGACGCACCCCGGCGAGGACGCCCTCGGCGCTCGCGGTCGAGACCATCGCCATCGCGTTGCCGGAGTTCCCGGCGGCCCAGACGCCGTCGACCTCCGTCTGTCCTCCGGGCTGCGTCGGGATCGTGGTGCCGAAGGGTTCCTCGCGCATCGTGCCGCCGAGTGCCGTGTAGAGCTCGGGGCGCGCGACGAACCGTGGGGCGACGACGAGCGCGTCGACGTGCCGGCGGAACCCGTCGAGACCGAGGGACAGTCCGCCGTCTTGGCCCGCGACGTCGTGCACGCGCCCGTCGACCACCTCGATCCCCAGGGCGGCCCACTGGTCCCACGTGTCGTCGTCGGGCTCGGGCGCGGTGTGCAGGAAGACGGTCACGCGGCGCGTGAGTTCACGGAAGAGCAGCGCCTGGTGCGCGACGTTCTCGTTGGTGGCGAGGATGCCGACGTGCTGGTCACGGATCTCGTACCCGTGGCAGAACGGGCAGTGCAGGACGGTGGTTCCCCAGTGCTCCGCGAGCCCGGGGACGTCGGGAAGCTCGTCGACGAGGCCGGTGGCGAGGAGGATCCGGCGGGCTCGGACGGTCTCGCCGCCGTCGACGTCCACCTCGAACTCGTGCCCGACGCGGCGCGCCGACGTCACGGCCCCGTCGACGAGCCGGACGCCGTAGCTCTCGGCCTCCGCGCGCCCGTCGGCGAGGATCTCCCGCGGCGGCCGGCCCTCGTGGCCCAGCAGGTTGTGGGCACCGGCCGCGGGGGCGTTCCGCGGCTGCCCGGCGTCGATGACGACGACCGACCGGAGCGAGCGGCCCAGCGTGACGGCGGCGGAGAGTCCGGCGGGCCCGCCGCCGATGACGGCGACGTCGAACGGGTACTTCTCGGACATGGAGGCTCCTGGGGGTGGTGAGGGGTCGCTGGTCGAGCGTGTCGAGACCGAGTCGGCGATCTCGACAGGCTCGATCGGCGGGGTCTTGATCTCGACGGGCTCGATCGGCGGGGTCTTGATCTCGACGGGCTCGATCGGCGGGTCTTGATCTCGACGGGCTCGATCGGCGGGGTCTTGATCTCGACGGGCTCGATCGGCGGGGGGTTGTCGATCGGCGGGTGGGGCTCGATCAGCGGCGCGCGATCCAGACGGAGCGGGTGGCGCGGTAGTCGAGGTCGTCGCGGTGCCGCACCGACGCGGGGCCGTCGCCGAGGAGCTCGGCGAGGACGGCGGCGTCGGACGGGCTCAGCGGGGTGGCCACGCGGTCGGCGACGTGGGCGAGGAAGAGGTGCGCGAGGTGACGCGTCGCGTCCGTGTCGCTCGGGGTGATCGTGACCTGCTGCCGGGCGACGACGTCGTACCCGTGGTCGGCGAGGGTGGCGGTCCAGTCGGGGTGCGGGTCCATGTCGCCGGTGTCGATCGCGGCGTGCAGGCGCTCCTCGAGGCCCGGCTCGCCGAGTCCGAGGTCGTGCGGCAGGTAGCAGGGGTGGGCGTCCATCTCGACGAGGGCCACGACGCCGTCGGGCGTGAGGTGGTCCTTGAGCGTCCCGAGGAACGCGGCCGGCTCGCTGACGTGGTGCAGCGCCAGGGCCGACCAGACGACGTCGCCGGGCCCGACGCCGTCGGGCCAGCCCGCGTCGAGGTCCGCCGCGCAGAGGGTCAGTCGCCCGTCGAGCCCGGGCGAGGCCGCACGGATGCGGTCGAGCATGGCGGGCGAGGAGTCGACGGCGGTGACGTGGGCGTCGGGGAAGCGCGCGGCGAGCGCCCGCGTTCCCGTCCCGGTGCCGGCGCCGAGGTCGACCACGCTGCGCACGGGGTGCGGGGCGTGCTCGGCCACGAGGTCTGCGAGGTCGTCGAGGAGCGTCCCGGCGACGAGGGCGTCGGCGTCGAGCATCGCGATCATGTGTGCGTCGTCGACGGGGGACTCGGGGTGGTCGTGGTGGTGGTTCATGTGCTCAACGCTAGACCGAGATTGCCACGGGGGCATACACTCTTGCCTATGGAGCAAGAAGAAGACCTCGACGCCGTCGTCCGCCAGCGGATCCGCGCGCTGCGGCTCGCGCGGGGCTGGTCCCTCGACGCCCTCGCCGCGCGCTGCTTCCTCAGCCCGTCCAACCTGAGCCGGATCGAGACCGGCGGGCGCCGGATCGCCCTCGACCAGCTGGTGCCCATCGCGAAGGCGCTCGGCACCACGCTCGACCAGCTCGTCGAGCCGGTCGGCGACGCCGACGTCGTCATCCGGCCCGAGCCCGAGCACCGCCCCGGGGTGACCACGTGGCTGCTGTCCCGCGACCACCCGCAGACCGGCGTCCGCGTCGCGAAGATGCGGATCACGCCCGAGCGCGTCGAGCGGGAGAAGCCGGGGGTGCACCCCGGCCACGGCTGGTTCTGGGTGCTTTCCGGCACCGTCCGGCTACGCCTCGGTGAGCGTGAGCTGCTGGTCGGCCCCGGGCAGGCTGCCGAGTTCTCCACGATGGAGCCGCACGTCGTCTCGGCGCACGAGGGGCCCGTCGAGATCCTGACGATCTTCGACGAGGACGAGCCGGGGCACCTGCACGGGACGGGACCGACCACGCTCTGACGGCGCACGGCTCGTCGACCCACGACGTCGGGCGGTCTCGCCGAAGTGGTCCTACGTTGGACGGCATGGACATGGAGATCGTCGACCAGCCGGCCATCGTCGCCGCAGCCCGCCGCGCCGAGATCGCGATGAGCGAGATGCGTCCCTTCTTCGACACCGCGTACACCGCGGTCGCGAGCGCCGCCGGTGCCGGTGGCGGCACGATCAGCGGCCCGGCGATCGCGTGGTACTCGCGGATGCCGGCCGAGACGGCGGACGTCACCGCGGGCTTCCCCGTCGCCGGCCTCGAGGTGGGGCCGCTGGCGGACGACGTCGACGTCGTCGAGATCCCGGGCGGACGCTCGGCCGTCGCGACGGCGGTCGGTCCGTACGAGAAGCTGGGCGAGTCGTGGCAGGCGCTTGCGGAGTGGGCGGCGGCACAGGGGGAGACGCCGCGCGGCGACTTCGCCGAGCACTACGTCACGGAGCCCACCCCGGACGGGGACCCGGACAAGAACGTCACGCGTCTGATCCTCCCGCTCGTCTGAGCGACGTCGGGCGGGCTACGCCCAGCCGAAGACCGGCGGCAGGACGAGCGCCACGAGCGTCACCCAGACGGCGATGACGGGCAGGTAGTCCGTCTGCCACCGTTCCACCGCCCCGAACGGCCGTCGTCCGCGGACGAACCCGAGGCCCAGCCAGCCGGCGCGGGCGAGGTTGACCAGCAGCACGATGTTCAGGCCGAGGGCCGCGACCTTGTTGGGGCTCGCCCCGAACTCTGCGATCCGGCCCGCCATCGCCACGAGCATCAGCGCGTCGACGACCAGGGCGAGCGCCACGAGCAGCAGCTGCAGCCTGTCGAAGAGGCCGGGCGGGGTGTCCGGGCTGCGCGCCGAGAGGGCGTAGAGGATCAGCCCGAGGACGAGCACTAGCATGAGGTCGCCGAGGATCAGCAGCTCGCGCTCGACGTCGACGCCGGGCCGGGCGACGGCGACGGTCACGAGGAAGACGAGGAGGGCGATCGTCGTCAGCGGGGTGAACACGCGGGTCAGGACCGGCGCGATGTTCTCGATGACGTTCTGCTTCGCCTCGACCAGCCAGGCGGCGACCAGCACGGCGCCCGCCGCGCCGCACGGCACGACCCAGGCTCCGAGCACCGGGAACGGGTCGACGCCGATCGCGGTGAAGCCGAGCCCCGTCAGCCCGACGAGCGCTGCCCCGCCGAGCGCGATCAGCACGTAGTAGACGAACCACTCGCCCGTGAAGCGGATGAAGTCCATCCGGCGGGCGCCGGAGCGCCACTCGCCTCCGGTGTACGCGAGCCCGACGACGAACCAGAGCGCGATCGGCAGGTGGATGGTCATCAGCACCAACGAGGCGCTGTCCTGGGTCAGGGGGAAGAGGTTCGCGGCGAGGGCGGCGACCGCGAACGGGAGCACCAGCTGGACCCAGACCCGACGCGCCGGCATCGACCGGCTCCACGCGAACCAGGCGGCGAGGAACGGGAACACCAGGAGCGAGAGGTTCGGAAGGTAGAAGAGCGCGAGGGTGTCGCCGTCGACGTCGAACAGCGAGGGGATCTTCACGGCCAGCCCGGCCCCGACGGCGAGCGCCAGCACCAGGCCGAGGCCGCGTCGGCCTCGCCCGGGCGGGCCGTCGTCCTGCATCACCACGAGCTGCTTCCACAGGCGCTCGGCGTGCTCGCGGGCGAACTCGCGGGAGACGTCGTCGAGCGCACCCATGCGCCGGACGGCGACGAGGAACGCCTCGTCGGGGGAGAGCCCGGAGGCCTCGAGCTCCTCGACCAGGCCGCGCAGATGATCCTCGAGCTCGTCGACGTCCGTGCCGATGGCCTGGCGGCGCTCCGCGTGGGCGCGCCAGCGGGCGATCTGCTCGTCCAGGTCGAGATGCTCGACGGCGGCCATCAGGCGATCCCTGCTGCAGGTGCGGCCGGGCCCTGGGCAGGCGGTGTGGCGAGGCGCGCCGCGTCGTCCCAGACCCGCCCGAGCGCGGCGGTCACCATCTCCCACTGCTGGCGTCGGTCCGCGAGCGCCTCGAGCCCCGCGGGGGTGATCGCGTAGTGGCGGCGGCGGCGTCCCTGCGGCGAGATGCCCCACGACGACGTCACGAGGCCGAGTCGGTCGAGCCGGTGCAGGAGCGGGTAGAGCATGCCGTCGGTCCATGCCATGCGGCCGCCGGAGAGCTCGTCGACGCGGCGGAGGATGGCGTACCCGTAGGACTCGCCCTCGGCGAGGATCGCGAGGACGAGCGGGGTCGCGGAGGCGGCGACGAGGTCTTTGTCGACGTGCACGGTGGCTCCTGGTAGGTCGGTGGACACCTCGGGGTTCTATACATAGCACAACAAGGTGTAGGCGTGCACTCAGGCAGGTCGGGAGGAAGGTACGTAGCCTGCCTGCATGTCGACGACGTCGCCCCCGCCGCCCCGGACCCACGACGCGCGGGGGTCGCGGTCGGGCCGCGTCGTCCTGATGTGCGGACCGTCGGGAGCAGGCAAGTCGACCTACGCGCGGGCACTGGAACGCGCGGGATGGACACGGCTCTCGATCGACGTGAGCGCCTGGGCGCGCGGGTACCGGCACTGGCCCGTACCCGTCGAGGTCGCCCGGTCCGTGGACGCCGTGCACCGCGCCCGACTGCACGACCTCGTCGAGGCGGGGCGCGACGTCGTGCTCGACTACGCGTTCGCGACCCGTGCGGTCCGGGAGGAGTACCGCGCGCTCGCTGCGGCGGCGGGCGCCGAGGCCGAGACCTGGTACGTCGCCACGCCGCGTGAGGTATCCCTCGCGCGGGTGCGGGCGCGCGTCGGACGGGGTCCGGACGAGGCCGTGCTCACCGAGGAGCGGGCCGCAGCGCACGTCGACGAGTTCGAGGTGCCGACGGACGCGGAACCCCGGGTGCGCGTTGTCCGCGGCGCGGGCCCCGTCGTCCTGCCGGTCACGGACTGAGAGGGTGTGTGCCAGGATCGGCACGTGCCCCTGACGAACCCGTGGCTCGACGGCCCGACGCCGACCGGACGGCTGCCGCGCGAGCGCCTCGAGGAGCGGATCGCCAACCTCCTCTCCACCCAGAACATGGCCGTGATCGCGACGGTCGACGCCGAGGGGGCACCCGCGGCCACCCCCGTGCGGTACTACCACCTGGGCTTCGAGCTGATGTTCACGGCCGCACCGCGCTCTCCCAAGATGCGCAACCTCGCGGCAGACCCGCGGATCTCCGTCGGGGTCTTCGCCCCGCTCGTCGGCCAGGCGTCCAGCCGCGGAGCGCAGCTCTTCGGCACGGCTCGGGTGATCGCCCGCGACGAGCCCGAGGCCGAGGCCTACTGGGAGGCCTTCCGGTGGCAGTCCGACCACGTCGAACGCGGGCGCGACGTCGCCGATCCCCCCGCGGACCCGCTGACGGTCGTCACGCCCGAGAGGATCGTCTACACCGAGCACTGGCTGCGTCGCGACGGATTCTCGCCACGGCAGTTCTGGCGACGCGACGCCGACGCGGCACGCTCCGCCCTGGGCTGACACCGCACCGGCGGTCCGCCGATTCCGGTTAGGCTCGACGCCATCCCGTCCCGTCTTCGGAAGGCCCTGCCGTGCGCACCTCCCGCCCCGTGGCTCTCGCCGCACTCGTCCCCGCCGTCGCCCTCGCGCTCACGGCATGCTCTTCCGACACCGCCTCGGACGACACCGGCGAGTCGACGTCCGCCGCCGCCTGCACCGCGGAGGACCTGCCGACCCTCACCGACGGCACGCTGACCGTCGGTGCGAGCGACCCGTTCGAGCCCTGGTACGTCGGCGAGCCGACGTCGGGCGAGGGCTTCGAGTCCGCGCTGATCTACGCCGTCGCGGACGAGCTCGGGTACGCGGCCGACGATGTCGTGTGGGAGTCGGTGACCTTCGAGCAGATCGTCAGCCCGGCCATCAAGCCGTTCGACGTCGCGGCGTACCAGACCACCATCACCGAGGAGCGTCGCTCGGCGGTCGACTTCTCGAGCCCGTACCTGACCACGCACCAAGGCGTGATCGTGGCCGACGACGGCGACTTCGCCTCGGCAACGGCGCTCGCGGACCTCGAGGGTGCTCGGGTCGGCGTGACGGCCTCCCAGACGTCTCTCGACGCCGCGGAGTCCGCCTGGGGCGACGCCGTCGAGGTGGTGCCGTTCAGCGCCGCCGGTGACGGCATGACCGCCCTGACGTCGGGCACGATCGACGCGATGGTGATGGACGTCGACCAGGGCGTCGCCGCCTCGACCGTCTACTTCCCGGACACGTCGATCGTCGGGACGCTGCCCGACGTCGGAGAGCCGGAGCAGCTCGGCCTCGTGCTCGACAAGGACTCCGAGCTGACGGCCTGCGTCTCCGAGGCCGTCGACACCCTCGACGAGAACGGCACGCTCGACGCCCTGCGCGACGAGTGGCTCGACTCGGACGAGATCCCCGAGCTCTCCTGACGTCCCCGCGGGCCCGGATGCGACCGGGCCCGCGGACACCCCACCGGAGGACGGGTCACAATGGGCGAGATGAGCGGCCCCGTCGACGACTGGACGCCGTCCGCGCGCGCACGCGCCCGGACGGAGTTCCGCCGCGCCCAGCACCGGCGTGCGCTGCTCGTCGCGCTCGTCGCGACACTGCTGGTGGTGGCGGTCGTCGTCCTCGTGGTCACGACGGCGCCCGGCTGGGACCGCGCGCGCGAGGCGTTCTTCTCCCCGCAGCGGGCCGTCGAGGTGCTGCCCGAGGTGGCCGCGGGCCTGTGGCTGAACTTCCGCGTCTGGGTGGTGGCGAGCGTCGTCGGCCTCGTGGTCGGTCTGCTGCTCGCCGTCGTGCGGACCTCCCGGATTCCCGCGCTGTTCCCGCTGCGGATGCTGACCGTCGCGTACGTCGACGTCTTCCGCGGCGTGCCGCTGCTGCTCGTCCTCCTGCTCGTCGGGTTCGGGCTCCCGGCGCTGCGACTCTCGTGGCTGCCGGTCAGCGCCGCGTTCCTCGGCGGGCTCGCGATCGTCCTCACGTACACCGCGTACTTTGCCGAGATCTTCCGGGCCGGGATCGAGTCCGTTCACCCCTCGCAGGTGTCCGCCGCGCGGTCGCTGGGCCTGAACCGCGGTCAGGCGACGCGCCTCGTCGTGCTGCCGCAGGCCGTACGAAACGTCACGGCCCCGGCGGCGAGCATGCTCGTGTCGCTGCAGAAGGACTCGGGCCTCATCTCGATCCTCGGCGCCGTGGACGCGATCCGCGCGGCACAGATCGCCACGACCGGCGACTACAACTTCACGCCGTACGTCGTCGCGGGCGTGCTCTTCCTGCTGATCTCCATCCCGCTGACCCGGCTCGTCGACGCGTGGTCGGCACGTCAGGGCTGGCGCGGCGAGCTGCGCCGCCTACCCGGAGCGGGGGTGCTCCGGTGAGCGACCCGCTCCTGTCGCTGCGCGACGTCCGCAAGACCTTCCGGACGCACGGCACGACCCAGGTCGTCCTTGACGGGATCGACCTCGACGTCGCGGAGCACCAGTGCGTCGTGCTGATCGGGGCCTCCGGGTCGGGGAAGTCGACGCTCCTGCGCGCGGTCGACCTTCTCGACGACGTGGACGACGGCCAGATCGTTCTCGGCGGACTCGACATCGCGGACCCCTGGGTCGACGCCGACGAGGTCCGGGCGCGGCTCGCGCTCGTCTTCCAGCAGTACAACCTCTTCCCGCACCTGCGGGTGCTCGACAACCTGACGCTCGCGCCGCGCCACGTCCACGGACGACGCCGCGCCGACGCCGAGGCCGACGCCCTCGCGATGCTCGAGAAGGTCGGGCTCGAGCACAAGGCGCGCGCCTACCCGGACCAGCTCTCCGGCGGCGAGCAGCAGCGCGCCGCCATCGCCCGCGCCCTGGTCGGCAACCCCGACCTGCTCCTCCTCGACGAGGTCACGTCGGCCCTGGACCCCGCACTCGTCGGAGAGGTCCTCGACCTGCTCACGGCGCTGCGCGACGAGGGCACGACGATGCTGATCGCGACCCACGAGATGGGGTTCGCCCGCGACGTCGCGCACGAGGTCGTCTTTCTCCACGAGGGCAGGATCCACGAGCGCGGGACGCCGGCCGAGGTGCTCGACCACCCGCAGCGGCCCGAGACGCAGGAGTTCCTCCGCCGGATCCGCTGAGCCTGTCGGTCGAGCCTGTCGGTCGAGCCTGTCGAGACCCGGGCGTGGTTTCGACAGGCTCAACCACCGGTTTCGACGGGCTCAACCACCGGTTTCGACGGGCTCAACCACCGGTTTCGACGGGCTCAACCACCGGCTTCGGCGCGGCGGAGCGACTCGGCAGAGCCTGCGGTGACGGCGTTCGCGGAGAAGCTGTGCCGCGCGCACTCGATCCGGGCCATGGTGCTGCCCTACGGGCAGCCAGGGGCAGGCTGCGTCGTGGCAGGATCCGTCCATGCCGAGCCTCGTGCGCCTGACCGACCTGACGCCCGACGACGTCGTGGAGATCTTCGACCGTGCGCGTTCCCTGGGCGAGACGCCGGGACAGGAGCTGGCCGGGCGCGCCGTCGCGCTCTTCTTCCCGCCGACCAGCCTGCGGACCCGGGTGACGTTCGAGCGGGCGGTGCATCTCGGCGGTGGCCAGCCACTCCTGTTCCCGCCCGAGACGCTGGACAAGGCCGAGGACCTGCACGACGTCGGGCGGTACCTGAGCAACTGGGCGGACGGCGTCGTCGTGCGTCACCCGCGGATCGAGGTGCTCGACCGCCTCGCGGGCGCAATCCCCGTCGTGAACGCGATGACCGACGTCAACCACCCGTGCGAGGTTCTCGCGGATCTCTACGGAATCTCGCTGCGTCGCCCGGACTGGCGCAGGCTTCGTTACGTGTTCGTCGGAGCCGACGAGAACGTCGGGCGGGCGTGGGCGGAGGCACGCGCGCTCCTGGGCCTCGATCTTGTCCAGGCGTGCCCGCCGGGCTTCGAGCTCGACGGCGTCCCGGCCGTCCACACCCTGGCCGAGGGGCTCGACGGAGCGGACGTCGTCCTCACCGACGGCACGGGGCATCTCGGCGAGGTGTTCGAGCCGTTCCGGGTCTCCGCGGCGGCGCTGCGCGGCTGCGCGCCCGGGGTGCTCCTCAACCCCTGCCCGCCGTTCACCCGAGGCGTCGAGGTCAGCGCCGACGCGATCGACTCACCGGCGTTCGTCGGTCACGAGTTCAAGCGCGTCCTGCTCGAGGTGCAGCGAGCGGTCCTCGCGAGAATCTGACCGGACGCGCGGGCCGGGCCGGGTCAGCGGCGCGTGAGGGCGACGACAGGGATCACCCGGTCGGTCTTCTCCTCGTACCCCTTGAACCCGTCGGACTGGGCGGTGAAGCGTGCCCACGCCTCGTCGCGGGAGTCGCCGTCGAGCCGTTCGGCGCGCACGGCGACCGTCCCGTCGTCGGGGGTCTCGATGACCGTCTCGGGGTGTGCGAGGAGGTTGTGGAACCACGCCGGGTGGTGGTCGGACCCCGCGGCAGAGGCCGCGATCAGCCACGTGTCGGCGTCGGTGGGGATCGCCACCAGCGGGGTGACGCGCTCGGCGCCGGACTTCGCACCGACGTGGTGGACGAGGACGAGCGACCGCCCGAACCCCGCCGTCGTGACCGTCCCGTCGTTGCTGCGGAACTCGTTGATGATCGTCTCGTTGAAGTTCATCGCGTCAGATCCCTCCGTGTCGGCGTGCGCGTGTCTTGATATTGAGAACGCCCTGCGGCCGATCCTGTTCCCGGACCCCGGCACCACGGTGGCAGTGCAAGGATGAGGGAATGTCCGACGTCGCACGCCACCGCAGTCCTCGCCGGCGCCTCTGGTGGGTGCTGGGCGGGATCGTCGTCGCGGTGATCCTGGTCGTCGCGACGCTCGCGGCGCTCGTCTGGAACGGGGTGCTGTGGCCGACGCGCACGTCGGCGTCCCACTACGACGTGCGCGGGGTCGACGTCTCGAGCTACCAGGGCGACATCGACTGGGACGTGCTGGCGGGCCAGGACCTCGACTTCGCGTTCATCAAGTCGACGGAGGGCTCCAGCCACACGGACCCCGAGTTCGAGGGGAACTGGGCCGACGCGCTCGAGACCGACCTGGTGGTCGGCGCCTACCACTTCATGAGCTTCGAGAGCCCCGGCGAGACGCAGCTCGAGAACATCATCGAGAACGTCCCCGCCGAGCCGGGGACCCTCGCGCCGGTCGTCGACCTCGAGTACTACGGCGAGTTCGTCGACACCCCGCCGTCGGTCGAGGAGCTGCGCGCGATCCTCGACCCGCTGCTCGACGGCATCGAGGAGCACTACGGTCAGCCCGCGATCCTCTACACGACGGAGTCGATCTGGGGGTCGTACCTGTCCGAGGGGTACGAGGACACGCCGCTGTGGATCCGGTCGGTGTACGAGACCCCGGACCTGCCGCTCGGCACGCCGTGGACGTTCTGGCAGTACTCCGACCACGACAAGCTCGACGGGTACTCCGGCGAGGAGGAGTACATCGACATGAACGTCTTCCGCGGCTCGCTCGACGAGCTCGACGAGATGACGCTCACCGGCTCCTGAGACCCGACCGTCAGGACGCGCGCGCGACCTCCCGGGCCGCGCGGATGGCGACCCAGGCCCCGTACCCGACGCCCGTGCTCAGGGCGAGCACCGAGAGCGCGAGCAGCACGACGAACCCGACGGGGTTCTCGCCGAGCGGGGCGCACGCGAGGGCGAGCACCGCGGAGATCGCGCAGCCCTGCAGGGTGGGACGGCGTGCCGCCTGGTGCGCAGCGAGCCACGCCTCGTCGGAGGCGAGTGTCGACGTCGTCCGGATGCCGGCGAACTCGTTCCGCCCGATCCGTCCGTCCGCGGTCCGCACGGCGACGATCGCGGTCACGGCGGCCGCGACGACCATGATCAGCGCGAGGACGACGGTGACGGTGTACCCGGGGTTCTCCATCCCTCGACGCTATCGAACCCTCTGCCTACGCTCAGAGGTATGACCGTCGAACGCATGGACAACGTGGGCATCGTCGTCGAGGACCTGGACGCCGCCGTCGAGTTCTTCACCGTGCTCGGGCTGCAGCTCGAGGGGCGTGCAGAGGTCGAGGGGGACTGGGTGGACCGCACCGTCGGTCTCGACGGCGTCCGCAGCGAGATCGCGATGATGCGGACGCCGGACGGGCACGGTCGGCTCGAGCTGACGCGCTATGCCGCTCCGGTCGCGGCCCCGACAGACCCCGCGGCACTGCCGCCCAACACGCTCGGGCTGCACCGGGTGATGTTCACGGTCGACGACGTCGACGCGACGCTCGACCGCTTGCGTCCCCTCGGTGGCCAGGTGCTCGGCGGCGTCGCGCAGTTCGAGTCGGCGTACCGCCTCTGCTACCTGCGCGGGCCGGCGGGCATCGTGGTGGCGCTCGCGGAGGAGATCGGCTGACCGGAGCGGGCGCTCCTACTCGGACGACACCATCGACGACCGCGCCGCAGATACGAAGTCCGACGCCGTCGCGTCCGGCAGGTAGCAGCGCACCAGCGCCAGGCCCACCAGGGGGAGCGCCGCGACGTCGGGGACGACGAGGTAGAGCGGCTCCGACCGTGGCTGGAACTTCATCTTGAACCGGTGCAGGGACGTGAACCCGTAGAGGGGTTCCAGCGTCGAGGCGAGCCGGTCGAGGACGGCATCGATGCCCGTGGGCTCGACGTCACCGGTCCGCGCGAGCGGGCTCCCGGAGAGCGACAGCTCGAGAGCGCCCTCGTCCCGGAACTCGTTGATGGCCGAGGCGATGAGCAGCTCCATCGTGTACCGGAACGAGTCGGGTGCACGGCGCATCACGTCGAGGGTCCAGCCGACGACGTCGCCGCCCGGGGCGTGCACCGGCAGCCAGCTGGTCACGCCGTGGACGCGCCCCTCGGCGTCGACGGCCAGCCCGACCCGGACGGCCGGGTCGAGGGCCTCGCGGATCCCCCCGAGCGTGAACGCCATCTCGGGCAGGTCGCTGTCCCCGAGCCATGCCTCGGAGATGGCCCGGACCTGCGCGACGACGTCCGGCGGCTCGTCCGCGAGGGTGGTGAGCCGGTGCTCGATGTCGTTCTTGCGCGCCTGGTTGATCGCGGTGCGCACGTCCTGCCACTTCTTGCCGCGGAACTCGAGCCCCGGCAGGTCGACGACCGCCTCCTCGGCGACCTCGACCGTCGTCCACCCCCGGGCCCGGCCGAGCGCGGCGAGCTCGGCGCTGCTGGAGAAGAAGCACGTCGTCACGCCGCCCGCGCCGGCGGCGTCCACGAAGGCGTCGACGAGGTCTGCGCGCCCGGTGGCGCCGTCCCCGACCGGGTCGGTGAGCGCGACGGCCACCCCGGCGTGGACCTGATAGGCGACGAACCCGTCGAGGTCGGCGGGGGACCAGCGCTCGGATCCTTCCCACGTCGTCATCCACGCGAGGCGCTGGCCGGCGCCGAGGCGCTGGATCTCCGTACGCGCGTCGTCGGCGGTCAGCATCTCCCCGGTGGTCGAGAGGGTGGTGCCGCGGCGGTTGCGGAACGCGTCGCGCCGTGCGACGAGCAGCAGGAGGGCGCCGACGTCGAGCGCGAGCATCAGCACGAGCAGGACGATCTCGCTGGTGTCGACGAGGAGGGCCGCGGTCACGAGCAGGGCGGCGAGCAGGGTGCTGAGGATCGTCAGAATCAGTGCCGCGCGCCACCAGGCGCGGCGCCCGCGCAGGAGCCCGACAGCGAGGGCGAGGTCCACGGCGATGCTGACCAGCCCCGTCGGCCAGCTGCTGCCGTCGATCTCTCCGACCGGCCCGTCGACGTGCACGGCGAACCCCGCGAGCACGGTCAGCAGGGCCGAGATCGCGAAGTAGCCTGCGGCGTGGGTGCGGGCGCGGCGGGTGCGTCCCGTGCGGGTCCGTGCACCGAGCGGCGGGCGGACGACGGCTCGCCCGAGCACGAGGGCGGTCACCCACCCGACCAGATGCTCGACGTCGGCGATGCCGCCGATGAAGAGGACCGCCACGAGCACGTAGACCGCGATCAGGGCGCTGAGCCGGCCGCGCCAGGGGCGGGGCAGGGTGAGCACCGCGACGGTGGCCGCGCCGGTGAACCCGGCCGAGAACCCGACGTCGAGGACTTGCGCGGTCTCGTTCGCCCACTCCCACGTCGTCCGGGCGAGGAGCCCGACGAGCAACGCCGTCCCGACGACGCCGGCGATCTGGCACACGATCGTCACCAGCGCCGCGCGGCGGGTGCCGAGCCGCAGCTCCGCGAACCCGACGAGGAGGAGGAACCCGCCCAGCACCGGGACGTACTGCCACGGCTCCAACGCGAAGAATGACCCCGTGACCGGCGTCCACCACCGCCCGTCGGCGAACGCGGGCACGCCGAACGCGACGTCCTCGAACAACGAGGAGTCCTCGAACGGGCGCCAGAACGCACCCGTGGCGAGCCCGAGGAGGACCATCACGGCCGCGGTGCCGAGGGTGAACGGCAGCCGACGGGCGAGGTCTGTCATCGTCGGGATCAGTCCCGCTCGACCCAGCGGTCGATCGCCCACACGACGGCGAGCGCCAGCCCGACGTCGATGCCGTCCGCGACGTCGAGGGTGTAGGCGTCACGGATCGTCACCCACTTCTGGGTGATCTGGACGACGTGGCGGCCGCCGACGCTCACCGAGTAGTTCTTCTCGATGAAGGACCCCTCGAGCTTCCACGGCTCGCCGGTGGGGACCTCCATCGTCATCTTGTCCTTGATGACGGAGAACGCCTTGGCGCGCAACGACGCGACCTCGGAGCCGTCGGGGCGGTGGATCGTCATGTGCTTGGGGAACGCGAGCATGCGGCCCTTGACGGTGTAGATCGTCTGCCCGCCGGGGTCCTGCACCTCGGCCTTGGGGCGGATGCCGATCTTCCCGTCGACGAAGTAGCGCTGCTCCTCAGTCACCGGGTCGAGGACCGCGAAGTCGCGGCCCATGCCGAACTTGCTCTTGACGATGTAGCGGTTCCAGCCTGGCGGCGGTGGGGGCAGTGCCACGGTGTCCTCCGAGGGGTGAGCGTGATCGCACGCTAGCGCGGCACGGTCGACCCGGCGATCTGAATCCCGGCGGGTGGCTGGGCGGCGACGCAGGCTCGACGGACGGTGCGACGTGTGTTGGTCGAGCTTGTCGAGACCCGGTCACCTCGTCTCGACAGGCTCGACGGGCGACGACGCAGGCTCGACGGGCGACGTCGCAGGCTCAGCCCCGACGAGGTTCCGGAGCCACCGCCGTGACCGGATCCGGCGGGCCGCGATGGTGATCCGCACGGCCTCCTCGACGAGCATCAGCGCGTAGAGGTAGACCGGGTCGACGCCGAACCCGATCCGGAGGAGCAGCGCGAGCGGGATCAGCAGCACCCACTGCGCGAAGACGTCGAGCAGCAGGCAGAACCGCGCCTCGCCGCCGGCGCGCAGCACGCCCATCACCATCACCATGCCGACGGACTTGAGGACGAACCCGAGGCTCATCAGCACGTAGAGCGTGGTGGTCAGGTCGGCGGCGTCCGGGCTCAGGGTGGGGAAGAGCGCCATCACGGGGCTGCGCAGGGCGAGCGCGACGAGGCACGTCAGCACGCCGACGGCGAGCCCGACGGCGATCAGTGCCCGGGCCTGCTGGTACGCCTCTTCCATCCGGGACCCGCCGAGGGTGCCGCCGACCAGCACCGCGACGGCGTTGGCGAGCCCGATCGCGAAGGCGAGCGCGAACGAGTCGACGGGGGAGAGGACCGCCATCGCGGTGGCCGCGTCGACGCCGACCCCGCTGACGAGCGCGTAGAAGACGAACACCCCGAGCGCCCAGAGCGTGGAGTTCAGCGCGGCCGGCAGGGACAGCCGCAGGAGCAGGACGACGTCGGTGCGGGCGATCCGGCGCAGCACCTCGCGCGGGAAGCGGGCGAGCAGGTGCCCGGTGGCGCGCAGGTGCAGGGCGAGCAGGGCGGTCTCGACGACGGCGCTGATGAGCGTGCCGTACGCGGCGCCGGCGACGCCGAGGGCAGGGGCGCCGAAGAGGCCGAAGATCAGGACGGCGTTGGCGGCGACGTTCAGCGCCACCCCGATCAGCGCGTAGACCATGCTGATCGAGGGCTGGTGCATCACGCGGAGCCCGACCGCGACCGCGGAGGTGTAGGCGAACAGCAGGTACGTGAAGCTCGTGATCCGGAGGAACTCTGCACCTCGCTCGACCACGTCCGGCGAGGAGGTCCCGGTCGACATCACGGCCTCGGGGAAGAAGGAGAAAGCGACGAAGGCGACGGTGGCGAACACGGCGGTCGCCGCCCATGCCAGCCAGACCGTCTGCTGCAGCCGCGGGCCGCGCGACGACGACGCGGTGCCCCATACCTGAGCGCCGATCTGCGCGGCTCCGGTGGAGAGCCCGATCAGGAAGATGGTGACGACGAAGCTGGCCTTGGTCGCGATACCCACCGCCGCGACGTCGAGCGGGTCCTGCGAGCCCAGCATCACGGCGTCGACGATGCTCTTGGAGCTGAAGACCAGGTTCTGGAGCGTGATGGGGACCGCGATCCGCATCAGCTGGCGGGCGAACTCGCCGCGGATCGGGGCGAGCGCCCGGGCGGGGGCCGACGGCCGCGGGGGAGCGGCGTGCCGGACCCCCGGCGGCACCCTCACAGCTGCTTGACGACGCGCGCCGGGTTGCCGAGGGCGACGCACCCGGCGGGGACGTCCTCGTAGACGACGGACTGTGCGCCGACGACGGCGTCCTCCCCCAGGGTGACGCCCTTGAGGATCATCGCCCCGGCCCCGATCCAGGCGCGGTCGCCGATCGTGACGGGGGACGACGTCGTGCGCTCGGCCTCGCCCGCCTGGCCACGGCCCCGGAGCGGGTGCCCGGAGGAGTCCATGATCGTGACGTTCGGGCCGAACATGACGTCGTCGCCGATCTCGACGCGCTCGTACGCCACGACGGCCACGCCCTGGAGGACCACCCGGTCACCGATCCGGATCTGCCCCGCGGGGCGCTCGTTGACGCGGATCGAGGAGAGCCGGACCGGCCCGCTGTGGAAGGCGGGGTTCAGGCCGGACTCGACATAGCAGCCCTCGCCGATGCGGATCGACCCGTCGAACTCGGCGGGGTCGGCCTCGATGCGGCCGTGCTCGGCGTCCGAGACCTGGGTGTACGCCACCCGTGGGGTGTCGACGAAGACCGTTCCCTCGCCCACCCGCACGCCGTGCTCGGCAAGGGTGCCCGCGACGTCGGACCCCGTCAGCGGCTGATCCGCGCGGCACGGGTAGAGGTTGCTGAAGAGCGCCGGCATCAGACGGCCTCGTCGAACGACGGAGCGGGCGCGTGGGCCGGGCGGCTCGCCCTGGCGGCGTGCTCCCGCGAGATCTTGATGACCTTGTTCAGCGAGTACTTCTCGTTCTGCAGGTCCCGGCCGTAGAAGCTCGTCGTCCACAGGTTGTACTTGCTGTGGATGCGGTCGGCGGCGCTCGCGGACGACTCCTTGAGGTCCGAGACCTCCTTGGCGTGCGGCCAGTGGAACGACCGTGCCGCCCGGTCCATGAGGAACAGGTTGTTGCGCTGGAACAGGCGGACGCCGAGGTCGACGTCCTCGCCGCCCCAGCTGGTGAACGACTCGTCGAAGAGACCGGCCTTGAGGAGCTCGTCGCGCTCGGCGGAGACGTGGCAGGTCCAGAAGATGTCGAACGGCGCCGGCCAGCTCGTGATGTTCTCGCCGAGGTCGGCGTACTGCGACTCGCGGATGTCCAGGGCGTCGGCGGCGTGCAGGTACTCGATGGTCGCGTCGGTGTCCTCGTGGTCGACGCTCGTCATCAGCCCCTCGATCGTGGCGTCGTCGACCTCGAAGCCGTAGACGTACCCGATCATCACCGTCGGGTACGCCGACGCCTCGTGCGTCTCGAGGTGGGTCTGCAGGGTGGTGGACCCGAGCAGGACGCCGGTGTCGATGTAGACGACGTAGTCGCCGGACGCGATGGCGGTACCGATGTTGCGTGCCTTGCCGGCACGGAACCCCTCGTCTTCCTGCCAGAAGTACTTCACGTTCAGGGAGTCGGCGAAGGAGCGGAGCACGGCCTCGCTGTCGTCGCTGCCCCCGTCGTCCACGACGACGACCTCGAAGAGCGCGGGGTCGAGGGTCTGGTGCTGCAGCGCGACGAGCGTGTGGCGCAACAGCTCCGAGCGGTTGTAGGTCGGGATGACGACGCTGATCTTGACGCTGCTCATGAGGACTCCAGTCGTTCCGAGAGTGGCTCAGGGAGGGCTGGGGAGTCGCGTTCTGCGGGGTCGCCGAGGACCGGAATCCAGAGTCGGGATCCCGGTCGTCGAACACGCGGTGTCGACTCGACCAGCCCGTCTCTGGGTGGGGCACTGCCGAGAGTAACCACCCTTTACTAACTCACGACAAACAGTCTGTTATCTGGACATGTCGGGGAAGTAACGCCTGCCAGGATCCGCGGGATTTCGCGGGAGTGAAACTGGAAGGAGTCCTAACTGGCCTGCGTGTGTGTCACAGTGTCCACGGCCGTGGCCGGCGCGGGCGTCGTGGACTCTGTCTCAGAGTCTGGCGTGGTCGTCGACGCGTCGCCGTCGGGCTCCGTCGAGCCGTCCGGCTGGGTCGGGTCCGTGGTTCCCGAGTCCGTGCCCGTCTCTCCGTCGGTGGTCCCGTCGGTGGAACCGTCCGTTCCGCCGTCGGTCGTACCGTCCGTGGTTCCGCCCGTGTCCGGGTCCACCTCGGGCTCCGACGTCTCCGGGTCGGTCTCCTCCGTCCCGGCGTCCGACTCGTCCTCGGTCGTCGCGGAGCCGCCAGTGTCGTCGGCCGTGCCGCCGTCGTCCGTCGTGGTGCCGCCGCCGGTGCCCGACCCCGAGGTACCGCGGTCGTCGGTCGTCGGGTCGTCCTTCGACCCGCTCGAGCCGGAGAAGACCTGGGAGATGCTCGACCCCGAGCCGTCCTCGTCGTTCAGAGCGTCGCTGATCGGCTTGCCGAGGAACAGCTCGATCGCGGTGATGCCCGCCAGGACGACGGCGAACAGAGAGAGGCTCGCGACGACGAGGCGCTTGCGGCCCCACCGGCGTGGCGTCAGCGTGTCCGCGACGTGCTCGGCGGTCTCGTCGGTCGAGCTTGGTTCGTCGGTCGAGCTTGTCGAGACCACGGAACTGGTCTCGACAAGCTCGACCGACGTGGTCCCGTCCGGCTCGACCGGCGTGGTCTCGACCGGCGTGGTCCCACCCTTCCGCGCCGTGGGCCGGAGGGCCAGACGCTGGGCGCGCAAGATCGACCGCGTGTAGACGACGTTGCCGACGACGGTGACCACGCTCGCGACGGCAGCGCCGATGATCGTCCCGGCCACCCCGAAGTACGACAGCGCGATGGTCGACGTCACGGCGGCTAGCGCACTTGCGAGGATCTGGACGAACGAGATGCGGGGCGGTTCTGGCTGCTCCGGGGCAGGCTCGGGAGCGCGCACGGGGGTGCGCGCCGCGGGGTCCTGGAGTGTGGTCACGGGCCGACCATAGGCAACGCTTCCCAGGATCCACTGAGGAATCGGTGCGCACCCTGCGGTGGGCCTGTGAAGGTGTGATGATCGAACGACAAGCACGCACCCAAGGGTGCAGAGAGCGGGTATTCATGCTGGTCGCAGCGTTGATTCTGGCGGCCCTTGCCGCCCTGGTGCACGTGTACATCTTCGTGCTGGAGACGTTCCGGTGGGAGGACGAGCGGACGCGCGCGACGTTCGGGACGACCGCCGAGGAGGCGGCCACGACGAGGTCGCTCGCGTACAACCAGGGCTTCTACAACCTCTTCCTCGCGATCGCCACGTTCGTCGGTATCGCGGTCACGCCGGCGAGTCACGAGGTCGGCTTCACGCTGATCGTCGTCGGGACAGGGTCGATGCTCGCGGCGGCGACGGTGCTCCTCCTCAGCGACCGGAGCAAGATCCGGCCCGCGATCATCCAGGGGATGTTCCCCCTGACGAGCCTGCTCTGCCTCGCAATCTACGCGCTGCCCGCGTAGTCGCCGCTGCTACTGCCAGCCCGCGACGTCGACCCCGCCCGGCACGTCCCCGTCCGCGGCGTAGGGCGTGCGCGTGAAGCGGAACGTCTGCAGGTCGAGGTGCGCCACCGTTCCGTCCGCGCGCCGGATCACCTGGAGCGGTTCGCCCTGGTGGTAGCCGTCGAGGCCCACCCAGCGGTCGTCGCCGTCGGGCGCGAACCGGGAGCCTCGTCCGGTCCCTGGTTCTCCGAGGAGGAGGTGACCGTCGCGGGCGGACGCGGTGGTCGTCGTCGGGCCCCAGTGCCAGGTGCCGAGGAGCTCGAGCAGACCGGGATCCCCGGCGGCTGACCACGGGGCCACCGGTGCGGGCTCGTGCTCGGCGAGCGCCGCCAGCAGGTCCGTGGGCAGGTTCCGCATGGCGGGGGACGACGTCGTGTTCGTCAGGACGACGGCGCCGTCGCCCGGCGCGGCGGTGCGGCCGGGCCCCGCGTCGAGACGGACGCGCATCCCGGCGAGGAATCCCGGCATCGAGCCACCGTGCCCGGCGAGGCGCGCGCCGTCGACGTTCCACTGCTGGAAGCCGAGCCCCATCGCCATCGTCCAGGGCGCACCGGCGTCGTCGGCGACGTGGTGCGGCTCGCACATCTCCGCGAGCGTCGCTGTGTCGAGCACTCCGTGGGTGTCTCCGCCGAGGAAGGCGGTCCAGCGGGCGAGGTCGCGGGCCGTCGACCAGAGCTGCCCGGCCGGTGCCATCGCCCCGCCGTCGTGCTCGGGCTCAGGGAGCAGGACGTCGGCGAACGGATGAACCGCCCATCCCGGCGCCGAACGGCCGGTGGGCCGCGTCGTCGTGCGCGTCATCGCGAGCGGTTCGAGGATCTCGGTCCGCACGACGTCGTCCCACGGTCGGCCGTGCAGCACCTCGACGAGTCGGCCGAGCGCGGCGAACCCGGTGTTCGAGTAGTGGAACCGCCGTCCGCCCCGGAATCGCTGGGCGACGCCGTCGTCCCCGGAGGCGAGCGCCGTCCAGTCACCGCCGGGCGTGCGCTCCCACCACGATCCGTTCGACTCCGCCTGGACGCCGGCCGCGTGGGTGAGGAGCTGTTCGACCGTCGCCGCGCCGAGTCGGCTCCCGGGCACGTGGTCCTCGAAGCGGTCGGCGAGGTCCAGGCGGCCGGCGTCCCGCAGCTGCATCACGGCGACGGCGACGAAGGGCTTGGTGAGCGAGCCCATCCGGTACTGCACGTCGTCGTCCGACGGCGGCCCGTCGGCACGGCCGTCCAGCGTCCCCGCCGCACCGGTCCAGACGGTCTCGCCCCCGCGCACGACGGCGGCCGTCACCGACGGCAGGCGGCCGTCCCGCTGGGCGAGGGCGAGGAGCCGGTCGAGGTGGGCGGCGGTCGTGTCGCCCACGCGGGGCGTGTTGTCCACAGGCACGGCTCCAGGGTAGGGGCTGCGGGTGGCCCCAAGAATCGGTTGGCTCCGCGCGACGCCGCGGGTATAGCCTCGGAATCGTGGCCGCTGGACGGCCCGGAGACGGCGATCACGACGAGGAGCAGGCGGATGGGCAGCACCGCAGGACGCGAGGTGGCCGCAGCGGCCTGCTTCGCTCCGGCCCTGGCCCGTGCCGCGCTCTCCTGATCACCCGCACCACCTCACCGCGGTGGCGGTCGTGCGCGCAGGGGCGCGGCGTCGGGCAGCACGCCCGGACAGCACCCGCGACGCAGCAGAAGTGAGAACGCCATGAACCCCCTGACCGAGAAGCAGATCCGCGCCAGCATCGTCAACGCCTCCCGCGGCGAGGCGAACCGTGCCACCGTCCCCGAGCTCGACGAGGTCCGCTGGGCCGACTTCGACTACTTCGGCTGGCACGACCGCAAGGCCCCGCTCGACTCCTACGTCGTGCTCGAGATCGACGGGCGACCCGTGGGCATCCGCCTGCGTGCCGCGGACGCCGGGCGGACCGGCCGCAAGGCCCTGTGCGCCTGGTGCGAGGACATCGTCGTCACGGACGACGTCAGCCTCTACGTGGCTCGCCGCGGCGGTGCGTCGGGCCGCCGAGGGAACACCGTCGGGACCTTGATCTGCACCCAGTTCGTCTGCTCGGCCAACGTCCGTCGGAACCCGACGTACGCCGAGGCCGGGAACGACGAGTCGATGCGCGAGCACCTCGTCGAGTCGCGGATCGCCGGGCTGCGCGAACGCTCGACCCGGTTCGTCCAGGAGATCCTGAGCACCCGATGACACGGGACGCGGCCGGGTCGGGTCGGGCGAGCGGATCTCCGGCCTGGCCGCGGGCCGAGCGGTTGGCGACGGCGCGGTGCGTGCTCGAGCCCCTCACCGTCGAGCACGCCGACGAGATGGTGGCGGTTCTCGCCTCCCCGGACCTCTACACGTTCACCGGCGGTGGGCCGCCGGGCCGGGAGGTGCTCCGTGAGAGGTACACCCGGCAGGTGGTGGGCTGCTCGCCCGCGGGCGACGCCGGGTGGCTGAACTGGGTCGTGCGCTCCCGCGAGTCGGCGGTCGGGTACGTGCAGGCCACCCTCACGCGCCCCGACGGCACCGACGGCACCGATGGCGCCGCCCCTGTCACGACCGCCGAGCTCGCCTGGCTCGTCTCTCCGGACGCCCAGGGTGGCGGGGTGGCGACGGAGGCGGCGTCCGCGGTGGTCGACTGGCTGGCAGGGCGTGGTGTCGAGCAGGTGTGTGCCGCCGTCCACCCCGACCATCACGCCTCCGCCGGGGTCGCCCGGCGCCTGGGGCTGGTCGCCACCGGCGTGATGGTCGAGGGTGAGCAGCTCTGGCGCGGGAACCACGCAGACCTGACCGGACGTCGCAGCTAGAACGTCTGCGACGTCGCGACGAGCACGAGCTCCGAGGTGTGCGATCCCTTGACGCCGACGGTCTCGGGCCGCGGCTCGAACCCGGGGAGAGACTCCAGGCCCTCGCCGCCGCCGAGCAGGCGGACGTCGAACGCCTCGCCAGCGGGGACGGTGACGACCAGCTCGAAGCCCTCGTCACCCGGTGCTGCGTACGAGATGTCCAGGTGGCCGTCGGCGACCGCGACCTCGCGCCCCTCGATCGTCGCGGCGGTGACGTTCTCCGCGACGGCCTCGACGTAGCGCACCGTCCGCTCGGGGAACACCGTGAGGGTGAGGGTGCGCTCGTCGCCGGAGGTCTCGTCGGCGACGATCTCGGCCGTCGGCGCGGGCAGGTCGGCGGCCTCGGCCGGCCCGGTCCACACCTCGCCGTGCACTGCCGGGAAGTCCTCGGAGATCTCGGTCTGCTCGTCGACGAACTGCGACGTCCAGGGGCTGGGCGAGCCCTCGCCCGAGACCCACATCGCCTCGCCGGTGTCGGCATCCATCGCGTACATGAGCTGGGTCGGTTCCGGCTTCTCGGCCGTGAACCCGTCGAGGGCGAACCCGGCGCCGAGCGCGACGACGGCCACGGCTCCGCACGCACCGACGAGGACGCCCCCGGCACGACGGGCGAGGGGGAGTGCGTCCGCGAGCACCGGGACCAGGGCGAGCCCGAGCAGAGCCGCGAAGAGTGCGGGCGCGGCGCCGGTGGCGAGGCCGAGCGCCGGGAAGAACAGCACCACGACGGGCACGAGGACGACGATCGCGACGGCGGCCCCCACCGCGACGGCGGCCGTGCGGCCCCGGGAGTCGGTCAGCAGCAGCGCGACGACACCGGCGACGGCCCCGGCGAGCGCCGGGAGGGCGGCGAGGTACGAGCCACCCGGGGTGAACGCGGCGAGGACGACGCCGAGCACGGCCAGCCAGCCGAGCGCCCCGAACGTCAGCGCGGGAGCGCCGAGGCGCCGGCGCAGCAGGACGAACCAGCCGGTCACGATCACCGCGACGAGCCCGAGCAGCGCGATCCGGAATCCCCACGGGTGCCAGGGGTCGAGCATCTCGCCGTACCCGGGACGGATCGCGACCAGCAGCATCCAGAACAGCTGGGCGCCGACGGCGGTCAGCACGATCGGCAGCAGCGCGGCACCGAACCCGAGCGCCAGGCGACCCGGACCGGTCTCGGTGCGCCGCGCCGTCGTGAAGCCGAGGGCGCCGACGGCGACGAGGGCCAGGACGGCCAGGGGCCAGACGAGCCAGCCGGGGTACTGGGCGAGGACGCCGCCCGGCAGGGGGAAGTACGTCGAGTCGTGGGCCGACGGCGTGGCGAGGGCGGCGGCGTCGGCGTCACCGAGGGCCCGCGCGAGTGCGAGCGTGTTGGAGCCGTGGTGCTGCAGGCTCGCGAGGTTCATCGTCTCCGGCTGGTCCTGCGGGGCGTGGTAGGCCGCGGAGCCGTCGATGTACGCGGCGTTGAGGCCCGTGAAGCCGCCGGCGTCGAGGAACGGGGAGAAGTCGGTGTCGTTCGGCAGGATCCGGTAGACCTCGACGGCGAGCGAGCTGCCGACCGGGTACGGAACGGTGGCGTACTGGGCGACGAGGTCGGCGTTGCCGGGCGAGGTCTCGAACATCACGGCCGGGCCGGACGACCCGCGGGCCTCGAAGTTCAGGACGATGCCGCCGTCGGCGGCACGCGGGTCGCTGTCGGCGAATGCCTCGGCACCGCACAGGCAGGCCTCCTCGGCGTCGGTGAAGACCAGCACGAGGTCGTTGCGGGGAGCGTCCGCGGCGAGGATCGCGCGGGCCGACTCGAGCAGGGTGGAGACCCCGGCGCCGTCGTCGTTCGCGCCGTGCGAGACCTCGGCCGAGTCGTAGTGCGCCATGAGGAAGATCGGGCCGGTGGAGTCCGTGCCCTCGACGGTGGCGACGACGTTCTGCACACCCGCCGCCTGCGCGCGCCCGCCGAGTCGCCCCGTGAGGCCTGTCCCCTCGGTGACCTCGGGGTCGAGGCCCATCGCGTCGAGCTCGTCGACGATGTACTCGCGGACGCGGTCCGCCGCCGGGGTGCCGTGGGGGTGGACCTCGGCGCCGATCACCTCGACGTGCTCGAACGCCCGATCGGCGCTGAACTCGTCGGCCGGGGCGTCGGCCGCGACCGGCGTCGGCGGCAGCACCGCCAGCACGCTGAGGACGGCGAGCACGAGCAGGACAAGGAGGCTGGCGAGCGTCGTCGCTCGCGACCGGTGCTGGATCACCGGCGAAATAGTACAGGCGTTGGGTTAGAGGTAGGGGACGCGCCCGGCGGCAGGCGTCGTGCTACGCGGCGGACGTCGCCCGGGTCGCCGTGCCACGGGAGCGCTCGACGACGGCGCGCTCGGGCAGCATCGTGTCCTCCTCGACCGCGGCCTCGGCCTCGACCCAGACGCGCGGGCCGGTCCGGACACGGTGGCCGATCGTGGCGTGCGCGCCGACGGCGGCGTCCTCGCCGAGGTGGACGAACTCGCCGACCTTGGCACCGGCACCCACGACGACGCCGTGGTCGACCCAGGAGCCTCGGCCGACGGTCGAGCCCGGGCAGAGCACCGCGCCGGCCTCGACGTAGGCGCCGTCGGCGACGACCGCCGTCTCGTGGACGCGGGCCTGGGGGGAGACCAGGCCGCCGCCGGGCTGGTGCCGGACGTAGAAGATGGTCTCGCCTCGGTCGTTCTCCACCTCGATGCGGCGGGGCTTGCGTGGCATGACGGGCCTCCTCGGGTCAGATCGGGGCACACCGGTGCCTCGGGTTCACTGTCTGACGTAACGACACACGGTTGTGAAACATTCCGCAATGAGGTCGTTCACACCGCACGCCCCAGAGAGCTCGCCGCGGAGTATGTTTTCGCCCCGTTCGCGGTAGATGTGACACCGATTGCGAGGGTCCGGTGGTCGGGTGACGGTATCGACGAGCCGCGAAGGGCGCGGCACTTCCCACCAGGAGGTACCTCATGGGTTTCGATCCGCAGCAGCAAGATCCGCCGGGCCTGACCGGTGAGATGAAGCCCCGGCCAGACCACGGCGAGAAGAGCTACCGGGGCTCGGGCCGTCTCGAGGGGCAGCGTGCGCTGATCACGGGCGGCGACTCCGGCATCGGCCGGGCCGTCGCGATCGCGTACGCGCGCGAGGGCGCCGACGTCGCCATCAGCTACCTGCCGAGCGAGGAGCCGGACGCGCGCGAGGTCGCGGAGCTGGTCGAGGCGGAGGGGTGCCGGGTGGTGCTCCTTCCCGGGGACCTGAGGGACGAGGAGACCTGCCGGTCGGTCGTCGCCGACGCGGCGTCCGGCCTCGGCGGGCTCGACGTGCTCGTCAACAACGCCGGGTTCCAGATGGCGCGCCGTGAGTCGTTCGAGGACGTGACCACGGACGACCTCGACCGCGTGATGAAGACGAACCTCTACGCGCTCGTCTGGGTCACGCAGGCTGCCCTGGAGCACCTCTCGTCCGGGGCCAGCATCATCAACGTCTCCTCCATCCAGGCCTACCAGCCGTCGACGAGCCTGATGGACTATGCCGCGACCAAGGCGGCGATCAACAACATGACCGTGAACCTCGCCGCGGAGCTCGGACCCCGGGGCATTCGCGTCAACGCCGTCGCCCCGGGCCCGATCTGGACGCCGCTGCAGCCGGCGACGCAGCCTCCCGAGAAGCTCGAGAAGTTCGGCGAGGACACCCCGCTCGGTCGCGCGGGGCAGCCGGCCGAGTGCGCGAGCGCGTTCGTCTTCCTCGCCTCGCCGCACGAGGCGTCCTACGTCTCCGCGACGGTCCTCGGCGTCACCGGCGGCAAGCCGGTCTTCTAGGCCCTGCCTCAGGCCGTGGCGCGCTGCGCCACGGCCGGGGCGAGGAGCTGGAAGAGGTCCTTGGGGTCGGCCGGGTCGGCGATCAGGTCGAGGTCGCGCACGTAGGACGTGCCGCGCGTGGCCGCGTTCGCGTGCCGCAGCGCGGTGAAGTCCTCGATCGCGAACCCGACCGAGTCGAAGAGCGTGACCTCGGTCGCGGACCGCCGCCCCGGCGTCGCTCCGGTCAGCACCTGCCAGACCTCGGTGACGGGGAAGTCGGCGGGCATCTGCTGGATCTCGCCCTCGATCCGGGTCTGCGGCTCGTGCTCGACGAACACGGTCGACCGGCGCAGGATCGCAAGGTCGAGCTCGGTCTTGCCCGGGCAGTCGCCGCCGATGGCGTTGATGTGCACGCCGGGGCCGACCATGTCGTCCGTCAGGACGTCGGCGTTCGCCTTGTCGGCCGTGCACGTGGTGATCACGTCGGCGCCGTCCGTGGCCTCCTCGGCGCTGCCGCAGATCGTCACGTCGAACCCGTAGGGCTCGATGTTGCGGCGGAACTTCTCCATCGCGGCGGGGTCGGTGTCCCAGACGCGGAGCGTGTCGATGCCGAGGGCGCCGCGGAACGCCAACGCCTGGAACTCGGACTGCGAGCCGCTGCCGATCATTCCCATGGTGCGGGAGCCCGGACGCGCGAGTGCCTTCGCGACCATCGCCGACGTCGCGGCGGTGCGCAGGGCCGTCAGCAGGGTCATCTCGGCGAGGAAGACCGGGTAGCCCGACGCGACGTCGGCGAGCACGCCGAACGCCGTGACGGTCTGGAGCCCGTGCGCCGGGTTCGACGGATGTCCGTTGACGTACTTGAAGCCGTACGTGGTCCCGTCCGAGGTCGGCATCAGCTCGATCACCCCGATCGGGCTGTGGCTGGCCACGCGCGGCGCGCGCTCGAACTCGGGCCAGCGCCGGAAGTCGGAGCGCATGCGGCTGACGAGCTCGGTGAGCACCCGCTCCACGCCCGTCTCCGCCACCCACCGGGACATACCTGCAACATCGAGAAACGCCACCATCGTCGTCACCTCCGTGCTCAGCGTTGACGCCGCGAGAGACCCGCACCCGCGGACTGCCCTGTTCCTCGAGGCTAGGACTGGGCGATGTGCGCGGACAATGAGCAGGTCGCGGCGTTTCGGGCAGTTGCCTGAGCACTCTGCGCATGCCCGGAATACGCTGTGTGCATGGCGGATCTCGACCTGCTCGACCGGCGACTGCTCAGCGCCCTGCGCGCCAACGCGCGCGAGCCCGTCGCCAGCCTGGCGCGTCAGCTCGACGTGACCCGGGCGACCGTCACCGCGCGCATGGACCGCATGGTCGCGCTCGGCGTGATCGCCGGCTTCTCGGTGCGGGTCCGTGAGGGACAGGACCCTGACACGGTGCGCGCCGTCTCGTTCGTCGAGGTGCGCGGCCGCGACACCGACAACGTCATCCGGACCCTGCGCGGCCTGCCGGGCATCCGGTCCATGCACACGACCAACGGTGGCTGGGACCTGGTGGTCGAGATCCGCACGGACTCGCTCGCGGGGTTCGACGCCGTGCTCGCCTCGATCCGCCGGACCGAGGGCGTGGTCAACAGCGAGACGAGCCTGCTGCTGACTTCCGTGATCGACTGACCTGCGAGCTGACCCAGAGGAGTGACCGATGGCTGTGGACAACCCCTTCTCGACGACACCCGGAGCCGTGCCGCCCGTGCCGCCCGTGCTCGTCGGGCGGGACCAGGAGGTCGAGCTCTTCACCGAGGCGCTCGACGACGGGCCCGCGGCTCCGGGCCGGTGGGCGGCGGTCGGCGGACCGGCAGGGATCGGCAAATCTGCGCTGCTCGCCGCCTACGCCGAGCGCGCTCGGGCGCGAGGGTGGGCCGTCCTCGCCGAGCAGTGCACCGAAGGTCTGGGCGACCGCGTGACGCGGGCGCTCGCGACGAACGTCCTCGACGGCGGTGACGCGCCTGCGGTCGGGCTGCTGATCACGGTCGACGCCCTCGACGCGTCCCGGACGGACGAGCTCGCGTCCGTCGTCACCGACGTCGAGCATCTCGAGCTCACGGGACGCGACGTCGCGCTCGTCGTCGCGGGACGGCCCGCCCACCTCATGACGGTGCTGGGGCAGGAGGAGGGGACGCTGCGCCGTCGTACCGACGTCCTGGACGTGGGGAGGGTGCCGGCGGACGAGGCCGCCCTCGCCCTGCGCGAGGTGGTCGACGCCCACGGGCGCACGGTCGACGACGACGCCCTGGAGCGCGCCGTCGCCGTCGGCGCCGGGTATCCCGTGGTGATGCAGGTGCTCGGCGAGCAGGTGTGGAACGTCGCGCAGGGTGACCGGATCACGACGGCGGACGTCGAGTCGGCACTCCCGGCCGTGCGCGCGGCCCTGGGTCCGGCCCTGCACGCGCCGGTGCTGGCCGAACTCACCGACGAGGACACGGTCTTCCTCCGCGCGATGGCACGCGACGACGGCCCGTCCGAGATCGCGTCTCTCGCCGCCCGCCTGGGGGAGAGTGCCCAGGGCGTCGGCGTCCATCGTCGTCGGCTGACCGCGGCGCGGGTGATCGAACCGGTCTCGGGCGGCCGCGTCGACCTCGCGATCCCGTACCTCCGCGAGTTCCTGCGCGCGTAGCCCGCACGAACTCTCACCCCCGCCACCGGTTGTGGTCCGTCGTGGGGAGCGCGACGATGTCACCTGACCCCCACGGCCGCGGAAAGTGTGGCGCAATGACGCAAGAGGACGAGTTCACCTCCCAGCCTTCACGGCAGGAGTCGGTCGGTGTGACGACGTTGTTGCCACCCGTCGACGACCAGCCGCAGCCCGGTTACGCCCCCGCGAGCGCCGAGCGGGGGCACGGGATCCAGGTCGTGGTTCTCGCGGCGGCCACCGTCCTGGCCCTGGTGGCGACGGTCGGCGTCGGCGTGCTCTGGGCGGCCAACCGCTCGCTGGCGGCCGAGGTCGAGGCGGCCGTCGCGCAGACCGCGGAGGCGCAGAGCCAGGCCGACGCGATGGAGTCTGTGCTGATCGAGGTCCCGGACCCCGAGGCGCTCGCCGCGCTGATCGACCGGCTCGACGTGCTCGAGGATCGTGTCGGTGAGCCGCCCGCCGACGCAGGGTCCGAGAGCCTGCAGACCCGTTTCCAGGACGTGTCGCGGGACGTCCAGCGTCTGGAGGAGAGCGCCCGCGAGGAGCCGACCACGCCGCCGCAGACCGTGTCGAGCTCGGACGTCGAGAGTCTGCGCAGCGAGGTGAGCTCACTGCGCAGCGCGCTGGGCGGGATGCAGCAGGACGTCTCGACCCTCTGCTGGGCGCTGCCGTACCAGGACACGGTCAACGCGTCGTGCTGAGGCCGCGGCGCGCCTAGTCTGGACGAATGAGCGATCAGCGCACCGACTACACCGGTGACGGACTGTCCGAGGCGGACCTGGAACCGACCCCGTTGGCGCAGGTGCGCCGCTGGGTGGACGAGGCCCGCGCGCGCCAGATCAGCCAGCGGGACGTCCCCGAGCCCACGGCGCTCGCGCTCGCCACGGCCGATGCCGACGGGCCGGACGTGCGCACGGTCCTGATGCGGTTCCTCGACGGCCGCGGGCCGGGCTTCGTCACCAACCTCGACTCGACCAAGGGGCACCAGATCGCCGCCGACGCCCGGGTGGCTGCCTCGCTGACCTGGCCCTCGATGTTCCGGAGCATTCGCTTCCGCGGCGTCGCGGAACCGCTCGGCCGCGACGAGGTCACCGCGTACTTCGACTCCCGCCCGTGGGGGTCGCGGGTCGGTGCGTGGGCCTCGCACCAGTCGGCGCCGGTCGCGGATCGTGCGGCCCTGGAGGAGGAGTTCGCCCGTTGGGCGGCGGAGTACCCCGACACGGGCGCCGAGGACGACGTCCCCGTCCCGGACCGCTGGGGAGGCTGGCGCATCCGGTGCACGAGCCTCGAGCTCTGGTCCGGCCGGCGCAACCGGCTGCACGACCGCCTCCGGTTCGACCTCGCCGACACCCACGACGTCGCGGGTTCCGACCTCGACGACGCCGCGGCCTGGGTGATGACCAGGCTCCAGCCGTAGCGCGCCCGCGGCCCGAGCGCCGTCCGGGCGTGCTCGAACGGCTCAGCCGACCGCGACCTCCCGGACCCACCGGTCGCCGTCGTGCGTGAAGCCGACTCGCTCGAGGTAGGCGGGGTCCTCGGTCGGGGTCCGGGGCACGACGACGCGCGTGTACCCGCGGTCGGCGAAGATCCCGGAGGTCCGGTGCACGAACTCGCCGGGGGTGAAGTCGCGGAACCGCGGAGAGACCCAGTCGAGGTCGATCACGCCCTCGCCCGGGTCGCCGTCGCGCACGATCACGACCCCGACGGTCTCGTCGCCGCGCACCACGAGGAACGCCGCCCGGTCGTCCCGACGGCCGGGCTCGAAGTCGGGCCGCTCCGTCGCGACGTCGGCGGCGTGGACCTCGAGGACGTGCGCGAGATAGGCGTCGTCGTCCGCGACGGGCACGACGGCGTACGTGTTCTCGTCGTGACGCTCCCGGTAGAGCCGGCGCAGCCAGTAGATGTCGATCAGGGTGATGGCACCGTTCATCGCCGCGAACGGCCAGACCTCGATCACCCCGTTGTAGATGGTGGCGATGAAGGCGCCCGCGAAGTTCATCCAGCGGAAGCGCAGCACCCGCGCCTGCATCAGCGAGAGCACGACCAGCACGGAGCCGGTCCACCCGATCACCTCGAGCCAGAAGCGTGTATCCATGCGGGGAGCGTACGACGGGGCGCGGGGGAGTGCTGGCCCTGGCGCGAAGTTCAGCCGCGGGGTGCGCTCTCCGCGCTCTCCGCGCTCTCCGCGATCACCACGAGGCGCGCGTGGTGCTCGGCCCACCCGGTCTCGTCGAGCGGGGGGATGTTCGGGTTGCCGTCCCGCAGGCCGACGGCGCCGTCGATCTGCTCGCGGAGGATGTCCGCGTGCCCGGCATGGCGGGCGCAGTCGATCGCGACGTGCACGATGATCTGCTCCAGCGTCACCTCGCGACGGTCCGCGGGCCACCAGGGCACGGAGCCGCGGGCGTCGAGGTCGAGCTCGTCGATGGTCCGGTCCGCGAACGCCTGGGCGTCGCGGTAGACGGCGACGATCTGCGCGGGGGACTCGTCCGCCGTCGCGAACATGTCACCGTTCGGGTCGTCGCCCGCCTGGTAGTCCGGGCCGTTCCACTCGCGTCCGAACACGACGCCGAAGTACCCCGCCTCGAGCGAGGCACAGTGCTTGACCAGTCCGAGCAGGCTGGTTCCCGTCGGGGTGCGCGGGGAGCGGATCTCGCGCTCGGAGAGGCCGTCGAGCTTCCAGAGCAGCGCCTCGCGCGGGGTGGCGAGGTAGCCGCGCAGCATGTCCTTGGTGGTCTGCATCTGGTCAGTGTGCCGCCGCGAGACGGTGTGCGCACGGGAATTGCCGGGGCTCAGGGCTCCCGGCCGTGCGCCACGAGGTGGTCGACGACGTCGTCCGTGGGGACGGAGAGGTCGCGTCCGCCGGTCCGTGTCGTCAGCCGCCACCAGGGGCTGCCGTGACGGGGCTCGACGTCGAGCGGTCCGCCGGCCGCCGCGGCGGCGGGGCTGAAGCCCGCCTCCGTCGCCGCCGTCTCGACCTTGTCGCGGACGTCGGCCAGGACGGTCGAGGGCAGGTCCGCTCCGCCGTCGGGGAAGGGGACCAGGACGACGGGCAGGGTCGGGTGGCCGAACCCGAGCAGGTCGCACGACTGCGCCAGCAGCACCGCGCCGAGTCCCAGGCCTCGGTGCGGCGCGGGGACCGAGGCCCGGCGGACCGCGATGCCGAGACGGGTGCCCTTCAACCCGCGGGCGTTGGCCCGCAGACCGAACAGCGTCGCGCCCAGGGCCGCGGCGTCGTCGTCCACCGCGGCGAGGGCGGCCAGAACCTCTCCCGCCGCGGGGTAGGCGAGGTTCACCAGCAGGCCGTGGGCGTCCCCGAGCTCGACGGCGGTGCCGTGTGCGTCGACGGCGCGCAGGGTCGAGCGCCACCCGCGCAGGCCCTGGCCGCCGGTGTCCCCACTACCTCCGGTGTCGCCGGTGTCGAGGACCAGGCGGGTGCGCAGCCGCAGGGTGCTGGGGTCGAGGCGGGTCACGCCCCGACCGTACCCAGCACCCCGCCGCGGCGTCAGCCCAGGGTGTCCTCGATCAGCGGGACCATCTGGTCGATCGCGTAGAGGGTCGCCATCGTCGTGCCGAGCGAGTAGGCGTTCGAGAGGTCGCCGTCGATCACGAGCGAGCGACCGTCGGCCACGGCCGGGAGGGCCTGCCACTGGGAGTCGTCCGTGATGTCGGCCGTCTCGACACCGATCGGGAACGCGACGACGAGGTCGGCGTCGATCAGGTCCAGCTGCTCCTCGGAGATGCTGACGAAGAAGTTCGAGTCGGCCTCGGTGAGCGCGTCGATCTCGGGGTTCTGCTCGAACCCGAGGTTGAGCAGGAACTGGGTCCGAGCCTCGGACTCGACGTACGCGCCCCAGCCGTCCCCGGTGCGGGTCGCGGCCGTGACGGTCTGCCCGGCCCAGTCGGGGTGCGCCTCGGCGGCGTCAGTGAAGGCCGTGTCGACCTCGGCGAGGAGCTCGTCGCCCTTCTCCGTCATCCCGAGCGCGGTGGCGATCATCGTCATCTGGTCGTCCGACGTCGTGAGGTAGTTCTCGCCGCCCTCGGGGACGCCGATCGTGGGGGCGATCGAGGAGAGACGGTCGTACCGCTCCTGCTCGCCGGAGCCGCGGACGTCGAGGATGAGGTCGGGCTCGAGCGCCGCGATCGCCTCGTACGAGGGCTGGAGGGCGTCGATCAGCTCGGGGGACTCGTCGTACATCCCGTCGGCCCAGGGGCCGACACCGTCGCCGCCGAACCCGAGCCAGTCGGTCGCGCCGACGGGCTGCACGCCCAGGGCGAGCGCTGTCTCGGCGTCGCCCCAGCCGAGGGCGACCACACGCTCCGGCTCCTCCTCGACGGTGACCTCGCCGAAGGTCGTCTCGACGACGGCGGGGAACGCTGCGTCGTCGGAGGCCGTCTCGGTGGCTTCCGACTCGGTCTCGGCGTCCGAGGAGCAACCGGCGAGCGTCAGGAGTGCAGCGGCGGAGGCTGCGGCGACTAGGGCGCGGGTACGGCGCATGGTGGTCGTCCCTCTCTGGGATCTGTGCGGTGCGGCGGCCGGGCGGGGGTTCCCGTCTCGATGCGGTCCGCATGGGGTAGGTGAGCCTAAGATAACTTCTATCGTGCACGATACCCGGACCGCCGTGAAGCCCCAGCGAGAGTCCCGGGCCCCTGGGCGGCAGTCGCCCGGAGGCCGGGCGATCGCTCTGCTCGTCCTGCTCGCGCTCCTCGTCGTCGCGGTCTTCCTCAGCCTTGCCGTCGGGTCGCGCCCGATGTCTCTCGACGTGGTCTGGGGTGCGCTGACCAGCGGCGACGTCCCCGCCGCCGACCGCGCCGCCGCCGCCGACCGCGCCGCCGTCGTCGACCTCCGCCTGCCACGCACCGTCCTGGGCATCCTCGTCGGGGCCGGGCTGGCCGTCGCGGGAGCCATCATCCAGGCCGTGACGCGCAACCCGCTGGCCGATCCCGGGATCCTGGGTGTGACGAGCGGCTCAGCCTTCATGGTGGCCGTCGCCGTCGGGTTCCTCGGGATCACGACGCCGTCCGGGTACGTCTGGTTCGCCCTCGCCGGTGCACTGCTCGCCTCCGTCGTCGTCTACCTCATCGGCTCCGCGGGCGGTCGGTCCGCCGGGCCCGCCCAGCTCACGCTCGCCGGCGTGGCGCTCAGCGCGGTGCTCTCCGGACTCGTCTCTGCGATCCGCCTCACCGACCCGCAGAGCTTCGCCGCCATCCAGACCTGGGAGTCCGGCTCGTTCCAGGACCGCGGGTGGGACGTGATCGTGCCCGTCCTGCCGTTCGTCCTCGCGGGCCTGCTCCTCGCCCTGGCCCTCGCCGGCTCCCTCAACGCGCTCGCGCTCGGCGACGACCTCGCCTCCGCGCTCGGCTCCTCGGTCCTGCGGACCCGGGTGCTCGCCGTCGTCGCCGTCACCCTGCTGGCCGGCGGTGCGACGGCGATGGGCGGCCCCATCATCTTCGTCGGCCTGATGGTCCCGCACGTCGCGCGCTGGATCGCCGGCCCGGACCAGCGGTGGATCATCACCTACTCGATGCTCCTCGGGCCGGTCCTCGTCCTCGTCGCCGACGTCCTCGGCCGCGTCGTCGCCCGCCCCGGCGAGATCCCCGTGGGCGTCATCACCGCGTTCGTCGGTGCCCCCGTCCTCATCTGGCTCGTGCGGCGCTCGCGGGTGATCGGACTGTGACGGCGCTGCGGCCGTCGACCGGCCTCGTGACCCGGCGCGGGCCCTCGCGCGGAACCGTGACCGCCGTCGTGCTCGGACTGCTGCTGGCCCTTCTCGCGCTCGTCGCGATGGGGCTCGGTGACTACCCGCTCGGACCCGTCGAGGTCCTCCGCGCGCTCGTGAGCGACCAGGGCTTCGACACCGTCGTCGTCACGGAGTGGCGCCTGCCCCGCGTCCTCGCGGCCCTCGTCTTCGGCGCGGCGCTCGGCGTCTCCGGCGCACTGTTCCAGTCCCTGACGCGCAACCCGCTCGGCTCGCCGGACGTCATCGGCTTCTCGACCGGCTCCTTCACCGGCGTCCTGGTCTTCACCATCATCTTCGGCGGCTCCACGCTCGGGACCACGGGCGGGGCGATCGTCGGCGGCCTCGCCACGGCGCTCGTCGTCTACCTGCTGGCCTACCGGCGCGGGATCCAGGGCTTCCGGCTGATCGTCGTCGGCATCGCGGTCACGGCGATGCTGCACTCCTTCAACGTCTGGCTGCTGCTCCAGGTGCAGACCGAGGTCGCGATGTCGGCGTCGATCTGGGCCGCGGGCACGCTCAGCCTGGTCGGTTGGGAGCGGCTGCTGCCCGCCGCGGTGATGCTCGCGGTCCTCGTGCCCGTGGTCCTCGGGGTCGCCGGGCCGCTCCGACAGCTCGAGCTCGGGGACGACGCCGCAGCGGCCCACGGCGTCCGGGTCGAGCCCGCCCGGCTCGTCATTCTCGTGGTGGGCGTCTCGCTGACGGCGATCGTCACGGCCACCACCGGCCCGATCGCGTTCGTCGCCCTCGCCGCGCCCCAGGTGGCCCGACGGATCGCGCGCAGCGCAGGGCTCCCGCTCGGGCACGCCGCCCTCGTGGGTGCGATGCTGCTCCTCGCCGCCGACGTCGTGGCCCAGCACCTGCTGCCGACCGCGCTGCCGGTCGGTGTCGTCACCGTCGTCCTCGGCGGCATCTACCTGCTGAACCTGCTCGTCCGCGAGGCACGGCGGGCGGCATGAGCACCGAGAACCTCGCATCCAGAAAGGACCGGATGGAACCCCGCCTCAGCGCGCAGGACCTCACGCTCGGGTACGAGCGGCGCACCGTCTCGGAGGGACTGACGGTCGACATCCCCGACGGCTCGTTCACGGTGATCGTCGGCCCCAACGCGTGCGGCAAGTCCACCCTGCTGCGCGCCCTCTCTCGGCTCCTGCGTCCCCAGGCCGGCCAGGTGGTGCTCGACGGCCGCTCGATCGCCGACCTGCACACCAAGGAGGCAGCCCGCCGCATCGGGCTCCTCCCGCAGTCCGCCATCGCGCCAGACGGCATCACGGTCGCCGACCTCGTCGCCCGGGGCCGGTACCCGCACCAGACGCTCTTCCGCGGACGGGGGCACGACGACGAACGCGCCGTCGAGGCCGCGATGCTCGCCACCGCGGTCGACGAGCTGGCGGAGGTCCACGTCGACGAGCTCTCGGGTGGACAGCGGCAGCGCGTCTGGGTCGCGATGGCGCTCGCGCAGGAGACACCGATCCTGCTCCTCGACGAGCCGACCACCTACCTCGACATCGCCCACCAGATCGAGCTGCTCGACCTCTTCTCCACCCTGCACGACCAGGGCAGCACCCTCGTCGCCGTCCTGCACGACCTCAACCACGCGGCTCGCTACGCCACCCACCTCATCGCCATGAAGGACGGCAAGGTCGTCGCGGAGGGGCCGCCGTCGGACATCGTGACGGCCGAGCTCGTCGAGGAGGTCTTCGGTCTTCGCTGCCTCGTCATCCCCGACCCCGAGACCGGCACGCCGCTCGTCGTCCCCCGCAGGGCCGAGCGACCCGGACGCTGAGCGCGAAGGAGCACCCGCGTCGTCGTGTGACCATAGGAGTGCCGACCGACCACCACCCCCGGTCGTCGGCACACCCACCCCACCCCTGGAGGGACACCGATGGCCGACGCGCGCCCGCAGTCAAATCTTTCGCCCGACGATGTCAAGCACTCTGCGCTCGAGGACGTCGTCGGCATCCTCACGGGGACGTTCGTCGTCTCCCTCGGGCTGTTCCTGCTCAGCTCCGTCGGAGCCGTCACGGGCGGGACGGCCGGGCTCGCGCTGCTCGTCAGCTACGCCGTCGACCTCCCGTTCAGCTGGCTGTTCGCACTCGTGAACCTCCCCTTCTTCCTCCTCGCGATCTGGAAGAAGGGCTGGAACTTCACCGTCCGCACGGGCATCTCGATCGGGATCGTCTCGCTGCTCTCCGAGCTGCACCCCGTGATGTTCGGGGAAATCGACCTGCCCGTCGTCTACGGCGTGCTCGCGGGCAACCTGCTCGCCGGCGTCGGCCTGCTGATCGTCTTCCGCCACGGGTCCAGCATCGGCGGGTTCAACATCGTCGCCATCGTCGCGCAGGACCGCCTGGGGTGGCGGGCCGGATACGTCCAGATGGGCCTCGACACCACCGTGATCCTGCTGTCGTTCACCGTCGTCGCGCCCGGGACCGTGCTTATCTCCGCGCTGGGTGCCGTGGTGCTCAACCTCGTGCTCGCGATGAACCACCGGCCGGGACGCTACGCGGGCTACTAGTCACATGGTGCCGCTGGCAGGCCGTGGGTCGGTCGGTCAGCGGCCCTTCGAGGCTGCTTCTCGAATGCGCGCGACGTCGCGCCCATACGCTTCCCGATCGCTCGCCTTGATCGTGGAACGGCGGGAGTCGACCGTCGTCGCGCGACCGTAGACGGCATTGCGGCGTGGAGTCTCAGCGGTACTCATGGGGCCTCCTTCGAGCCTGTCCCGCCATCGTAGTCGAGTCACTCATGCCAGGCCCCTGCGCGTCGACGCCGTTGAACTGCGCCGAGTGCATGGAGGAGTGCGCACAGCCCCGCCGCGCACAGCGCGATCCACCAGTATGTGCTCAGCCACGGTTCACGTAGATCCCAGGCGAGTGCTGTCGCTGCGACTGCCAACAGGCCTGCGCAGAGAGCGATCGTGACGCGCGCCGGGCCCAGGAGTACCGATGCGATCTCGTGCTCCCGCACGCCGAGGAAGATCGAGAGGGCGACGGCCGGAAGTGTCAGCAGCACGGCGCTCGGATCACCTGCGCGCTCAAGGGTCGGCATAGCGCCGGGGAGTGCCAGCGAAAGGAGGACGAACGCGAACGTCGCGATGGACGTCAACATCGCGACACGTGCCGTTCCACGGCCCGTCGTCGTCAGAGCCGCGAGCGCGATCCGATCCTCTCCGTCCTCCCACCGCACGCTGAACCTCCCGTGTGCGTGTGAGACAGGGCCTGCCCGCCGGTCGATCTCGCCGGACGGCTGCAGCGGAGTCGCCATCAGTGCGAGCGAATGGCACTCGATCTCGGCCGGCAGGTGCAGCTCGAGGTGGTACGACCGTGCGTCACCGGCACCGCGAATCGGCAGCTCCAGCTGTGCGGGCCGGATACCGAGACTCGCCAGCCCGACGTCGGCCCGCCACCGGAGAACGTCGCGCCACCGCTGGTACGTCGGTGGCAGACCTGACGCACGGGGTGTCTCGTCCGGGTGGAGCGTGGTCGTCCAGTAGGAGCTGAACTTGAGGATCGAGCGGCGGGCGGTGTCGGGACGGGACACGATCCCGAAGAGGATGTACCCGTAGCAGAGGTCGTGGAGGATCGCCCTCGTCGTCGTGCTCAGGCGTCCGAGCTCGTCGTCGGTCAGCACACGATCGCCGGCGTGCATCCCCGTGGCCAAGAAGTCAACGGCGTCGGTCGTCTCTGCAGTTCGGATCGGCAAAGAAACGACGAGTGCGAAGATCGTCCGCTCCAGAGCGGGCGTGATCTGGATAACGTCGACGCTTTCCAGAAGCGCGCACACGATCTCACACGCGAGGGTCGCGCTCTCGTCGCGGCCAAGGATGCTGAGCGCGCGCCCGTCGCCGTCCACGATGTCGAAGTCGCGAAGCGGTCCCGTGGAGAACAGGCCTAGTGGCACGATGATCTGACCTCCGCGCCCCGGGCCTGGCCAGGAGAGCCGCTCGTCGGCCGGAAGCGTGCAGTCGATCGAGGTTCGCCGTCGGCCCCGGTCTCCCGCATCGAGTCGAATGCTGTCGACCTGACGATGCTTCCATGCGTGAGCCTCGAAGATCAGTTGTGCCAGGGCGAGGGCGCGCCCCTGAGCAGCGTTCGACTCGTGCGTCTCAGATTCCACCCGTGTCCCGTCGTCGTGGTGGCACGACCCTAGTCGGATGGTGATGCACTCAGGGCGGGGCTGTGGATACCTTCCGATCGTGGTTCTTCAGTCCCGGGGGTCCCGCCCGCTACGGAAGTCTCTTCGGGAGGTTCGGCAGGCCCGCCCGGGCGGGGTCGAGCTCGACAGGGCTCTCCAGCACGGCAGGGCCGCGGTGGAGGAACCCGCTGGTCAGCGGCATGCAGCGCAGACCGCCCCGGCCCCGCATCGCGTGATGGACGCCCGGTCCGAGCATCCGGTCCATCCAGGCGCACGGTGCCGCGTGCCGCCCGGGGCGCAGCGTGATCGCGTCGGCGAGATCAGGCCCGGAGCGAATGGTGATCTCGGAGCCGATCAACGGCATCAGCTCGGCGCCCCGGAGGATCACGTTGCGTCGGGTGAGCAGAGGGTCGAGCGTGCCGAGGCCGAGCTCGTCGGCGATCGACTCCAGCGACTCCGCGGCAAACAGCGTCACCGCCGCGTCCATGTGGGCGGCGCGGCCGAAGAATCGGTCACCGACGACCCCCTTGTGCGCGACGACCTCGACCCGGTCGGCATCGGTGGTGGGCACGTCGGCCGCGCCCTCCTTCGGGCGCCCGAAGTAGGCGTGCTCGGGCGACACGAGGAGGTGCAGGACCTCGATCGGGTACGAGTACGTCATATCCGACTGTCCCACTCGACGTCGTCGAACGCGCCCCAGCTGCGGGGGGCAGGGGGAAGGGGCATCTGCTGATCCCGAGCGCGGTCGTCGACCGTCTCGACGGGCTCGACGGGCTCGACCGTCTCGACAGGCTCGACGTGCGGTGTCGTCTCGACGGGCTCGACCGTCTCGACGGGCTCGACGTGCGGTGTCGTCTCGACGGGATCGGCGTGCTCCGGGGCGGCGTCCGGCACGGTCATCGCGGCGATAGCCGTCGTCAGCGGGATCGCGAGCACGAGGCCGATCGACCCGATCAGGGTGCGCGCCACCTCCTCGGCGATCACGCCGTTGGTCAGCGTCGAGCCGATGCTCTGCTGGGTCAGCCACACGAACATCAGCATCGGCAGTGCTGCACCGACGTAGGCGAACGCGATCGTGTACACCGCGGAGGCGATGTGGTCCTGGCCGATCCGCATCGCGCGGGAGAACAGCTCGCGCCGCCTCGCGGTCGGAGCGACGGCGCGCAGCTCCCAGACCGTGGACGCCTGCGTGATCGTCACGTCGTTGAGCACACCGAGGCCGGCGAGGACGATCCCGCAGATCATGATGCCGTGCAGGTCGACCGCGGGGGCGTACGACGGGAGGTACAGCGTCTCCTCGTGGCTGAGCCCGGACAGGTGCGCGGCGTACGTGCCCCAGGTCGCGAGACCCGCGGTCAGCAGCAGCCCGAGCACCGTCCCGAGCAGCGCCGTCGACGTCCGGGCGGTGAACCCGTGCGCGACGTAGAGCACCACGAACATCACGACGAAGGCAGAGACCAGCGCGACCGCGAGCGAGTTCTTGCCGGCGAGCAGCGCCGGCAGGGTGAAGACCCCGACGACGGCGAGCGCGATGCCGAGCCCGACGATGGCGGCAAGTCCTCGCCAGCGTGCGACCAGCGCCACGAGGACGACGAAGAGCACGGCGAGCAGGGCGAGGGGGAACCCGCGCTCGAAGTCGAGGAAGACGAACCCGGCGTCGACGGCACCCTGCTGGCTGACGTCGAGGACGCGCACCCGTTCGCCGGTCTCGAAGCCGAGGTCGATGTACTCGGGCGGCGCCGTCATCGCGCCGGTTCGCCCGTCGTCGAGCTCGACCGGGACCGTCCCGGTCTCGGGATCGGCCGGGCCGGTGATCTCGCCGGACACGACGCTGGTGCCGTCGGCCATCGCGGTAGCGCGTTCGGGCAGGTCCCCCTCCGACGGCCAGAGCACCACCAGCCCGATCACGGTCGCGACGAGGACGGGCAGCAGGAGCACCGTCAGGACGACGCGGACCCGGGTCGTGGTCGGCGGCATCGGTCCGTGGCCGTGACCGTGCAGGGCGGGTGCCGCACCACTACGCGCGCGCTCGGCCTCGCGCTGCCGGCGCCGCGTCTGCGGCGTCGAACCGTGCCTCACGCCTCGAGGAGGCCGCCGCCGACCCAGGCTCGCAGGGCCGCGATGTCGGACTTGCCGAGCTCCATCCGTGCGCCCTGGCAGAGCCCGACGACGTTCTGGGCGTACGCGTCGGCCAGGTCTGCGGCCGACGGCGCCTTGCTGAGCTCCGCGCCCGCGTAGAGGATCGCCGAGATCACGAAGTTCACGGTGGACCGGCCGACCGGCGCCCCGGCCTCCTGGCAGGCGTCCCGCACGCGTCGCGCCGTCGTCGGGCGCTCGAAGGGGTGCTCGGCGATGTCGTCCGCCAGCGTCGTCAGGAGTGCGCGGTAGTTCTCGCGAGAAAGCCCGGGAACGTCCGTGACGGCGACGACCTGGCGCTGGAGCGCACTGGGGTCGATGTCGTCGGCCGCGCCCGGCAGGTCGGCCTCGTCGAAGCGGGCCGGGTCCCAGACGTGGCCCGGGGGCCGTGAGGACACGCCCACCTCGGGAACGTCCTGCGCCAGCCACGCGGTGAACCCGCCAGTCCCGCCCCAGTTGGAGTCGGGCAGGCCGGGGTCGGCCTTCTGCGCCACCTGCGCGACGGCACCGAGTGTGAGGGGGCGGTCTGCGGCACGGACCCGCTTCAGGACGGCGGAGCGTGCCGGCGAGAAGGGCAGCAGCAGCGGCTCGGGTGCCTCCTCGGGCACGGGCGCGTCCGCGGGAGCCTCGGCCTCGGGCTTCGGCGTCTTCGTGACGTCCTTGGCGCGTGCCGTCCGGTTGTTGCGGGCGTGCGCGGAGGATCCCGACCCGGACTCTGACGCAGACGTGGAGGAGGAGCCGGAGGCGGTGGACGACCCGGAGCCGCGGCCCCTGCCCGAGCGGCCGCGGCCCTTGCTCTGCTCGTCCTTGGGGGCCGGAGGCAGCTCGGGGAGCACCGACGTCGTGGACGTGACCAGCTCGGCCAGGTCGTCGGCCGTGATGACGGTGTCGGCGACGGCGCGGTAGGCGCTCGCGGCCGGGCTCGCGGTGATGATGGTGACGCGGCGGTCGTCGGCGCGGCAGCGCAGCGCCAGTGGCGTGAAGTCGGCGTCGGCCGAGACGATCACGATCTCCTCGTACCGGGTGGCGGCGGCGAGCGCGTCGACGGCGTCGAGGACGAGGTTGATGTCGGCGCTCGACTTGCCCTGCTGCGTCAGCGACGGGCAGTCGACCACCTGGAAGCCGGCGCGGGTGAAGTTGGGCCGGAACTGGGAGAAGACCGACGGGTTGAGGTAGCAGGAGCGGACCAGGAAGCGGCGGGTGAACTCGCCGTCGTCGTCGCTTCCGGACTCGAGCTCGGAGAGCCAGTGGGCGGGATCGGTGGCGAACGCCTCGGCCGCCACGGGGTCGAGGCGGCGCAGACCGATGTACACGTTGTCGAAGTCGACGAACATCGCCGCGCGCAGGATGCGGCCGGGCTCGATGGGGCGGGGAGTCTCGCTGGTGGTCGTCACCCGACCCATCATCCTCGCCCGAGCCGGTGGCAGCGACCTCGTGGCCCGTTCGACGTCTCCCGGAGCGACGCCGGGGCCATGGTGGCGGAGCTCTGGACGAGCCGAACTAGTCCTGCTCGGGCGTCGTACCGTGGTGCGTGACGGCGTCGTCCACCTCGAGATGGATGCCCGGACCCGTCAGGCGCGCCTCGATCCCGGACACCTCGAGCTCGTCCCGCAGCTCGCTGCGCACGCGGGCGAGGCACAGGCCGACGTCGCGGCGGTCGAGCTCGTCGAGGAGCTCCAGCACGACCTGTGCACCGGAGGAGTCGATGTCGTCGACGGACTCCATGTCGATCACGACGGTGTGGGTGTCGTCGTCGAGCAGGTTCAGGACGTCGTCGCGCAGCTTCGAGGCGTTGGCGAAGAAGATCGAGGCGTCGAAGCGGTAGACGAGCAGGCCCGGGGTGGGGGTCGCGTCGTCGTGGTCGGCGATGTCGCGGTAGGTGTCGGTTCCGGGCAGGCGGCCGAGGACAGCGGTGTGCGGGCTCGCGGCCTTGAGGACGACGATCAGGAGCGAGAGGCCGATCGCGATCAGGATGCCGACGAGCATCCCGAGGGCAAGGACTCCGACGACGGTGACGACGGCCATCCAGAACTCCGAGCGGCGGTAGCGCCACAGCGTGCGGAACTCCTGGACGTCGAAGAGGCCGAACCCGGCGATGATGACGATCGCGGCCAGCGTCGCCGTCGGGAGGTACTCGAAGACGGGGGCGAGGAACAGCAGCGTGAGGACGGCGAGCGCGGCGGCCACGATGTTGGCGAGCTGGCTCCTGGCCCCCGCGTCGGCGGCGACGAAGCTGCGTGACTGGCTGCCGTTGACCGGCAGCGCCCCGAGGAGACCGGCACCGATGTTGGCGGCGCCGACGCCGAAGAACTCGCGGTTGGCGTCGATCCGGTCGCCCTGGGTCGCGGCGATCGACCGGGCGGTCAGCACGCTGTCGGGGTACACGAGCATCGCGACCGCGAAGGCCGGGCCGATCAGGGCGAGCAGGTCGGACCCGCTGACGTCCGGGATCCCGGGGGCGGGGAGCCCGCCGTCGAACGCCCCGACGACGGCGACCTCGACGCCGCTGACGCCGACGACGACCATGCTCCCGACGATCGCGACCAGCGCCCCGGGGATCTGGGGCGCGACGCGGCGCAGGACGAGGACGACGGCGACGGTCGCCACGCCGAAGGCGAGGCTGGCGGCGTCGGCGAGGTCCAGGTTGCGGGCGACGGCCCCGATCTCGGTGAGGTAGTCGCCGGAGTCGACCTCGACGCCGACGAACCCCTGGAGCTGGCTGGTGACGATGAGGATGCCGGAGCCGAACACGTAGCCGGCGAGCACGGGCCGTGAGAGGAAGTCGGCGATCCGGCCGAGCCGAAAGATGCCGCCGAGAAGGAGGACCACGCCGACGAGGAGCGCGAGCATCGCGACCAGCTCGACGTACTCGTCGCTGCCGGGCGACGCCATGCCGCCCACGATCGACGCCACCATGATCGCGACGGTCGACTCCGCGCCGACGTTGAGCTGCTTGGACGAGCCCCAGAGCCAGTAGAGGAAGCTCGCGCCGATCGCGGCATAGAGCCCGACGACGGGCGGCAGCCCGGCGAGGACGGCGAAGCCGAGCGACTGAGGGACGAGCATCGCCCAGAGGGTGAACCCTGCGACGACGTCGCCGCGGAGCCAGGCGCGGTCGTAGTCGCGTGCCTCGGCGAGACCGGGGACGACCGAGCGGATCCTCCTAGCCATCGGCGATGTCGGTCGCAGTGCCGCCCGTGGTCGTGGCCTCGGGCGTGCCGGTCGCCTCGGCGGGAACCCGCCGAGCCGCCAGCGCCTCACGGTGGTGACGGACGACGTCGAGGATGATCACGGTCACCGGGGCGGAGAGCGTCGCCCCGAGCACGCCGGCGAGCGCGGCACCGACGATCGTGGACCCGAGGGTGACGATCGGGTGCAGCCGCAGCTTGTCGCTGGTGAGCTTGGTGAGCATCAGGGTCTGCACGAGGTTCTGTGCGACGAGGATGACGATCAGCAGGATCAGGGCCGCCGTGGGGCCCTGGGAGCCCAGCGCGATCAGGACGGCGAACGCGCCGGAGAAGATCGCACCGAGGTACGGGATGTACGAGGTCACGAACGTCACGAGGGCGATCGCCCCGACGAGCGGGACGTCGAGGACGAGCGCACCGAGCCCGATGAGGACGGCGGTGATGGCGCTCGTGGAGGTCAGCGCGCCGAAGTAGCGGCGCAGGGTCACGCTCGCCTCCTTCACGACGACGTCGCCCGGGGTGTCGCCGACCGCGACGTGGCGGGCCACCCACTGCTCGAACGAGTCCCAGTCGGAGAGCAGGAAGTAGAGGAAGAAGACGGCGACGAGCGTTCCGGCGAGGAACGAGGCAGCGCTCGAGAACGCGCTGCCGAAGAACCCCGCGAGCCCGGTGAGCATGTCGGTCGCGCCCTCGCCGACGTCGAGGCCTGCGAGGTCGACCGAGGTGAGGTCGAACCCGGTGAGGTGCTCGTCGACGAGCTCGAGGCCGGACGTGAGCTTCGCGGCGATCTCCGAACCCTGTGCGACCACCCCGACCACGGTGAACCAGATCGCGGCGAACAGGATCGCGCCGAGTGCGAGGAGCACGGTCACGGCGCCCAGGGAGCGGGGCAGGCCCAGTCGCTTGAGCCGGTCGACCGCCGGGTGGAGGAGCACACCGAGCACCGCGGCGATGACCAGGGGAATCACCAACCCTGAGACTGCGGCGAGCGCCGTCCAGGTGATGAACGCGACGACGATGATGCCCACGATCGCCCAGGCCGCCCGCCCGGTACGAAGGAGTGGGCGTCCGTCGGTGGGTGACCTCACGTGTCCTCCTTGGTGTAGGGCGTACGACGACGCCCTTCTCATCCTCGCAGGAGCGACCGGTTTTGGCTGGCCGACCCGGAGTGACGTGGTCGTCGCTAGGCTCGTCGACATGGTCGATCGCGGGGACTTCGTGGAGCTGGACATCTCTGCCGCCACGGAGGCGGGGGGCGACGCTCCGGCCGAGGACGACGAGTCCCCGCAGCCGACGCGCCGCCGCCGGTGGCGCGGCGTCGCGATCGTCGTGGGGATCGTGACGGTCGTGGGCGGCGGGCTGTACGTGGGCACCGGCGTCCAGGAGCAGCGGGCGACCGCGGCGCGCCTCGCGGACGGGCACGGGCTCCGGAGCGTGCCGGAGGCGCCCGACACCGTGTGGTCCACCCCGGCTCGCTACGGCGTGCTCCGCGACGACGTCGTGGTCGCCGTCGACGGGTCCGTCGCGCGCGGGCACGACCCGGCGACGGGGGCGGAGCTGTGGTCCTACGACCTCGGGCTCGGGGAGAACCCGAGCTGCGGCGTCGAGTTCGGGTTCCGCGGCGACGAGCTGAGCACGGGAGACCCGCTCGTCTGCCTCTCGCGGGCCATACCCTACGAGGTCGCGGTCGTCGACGACGGGGAGCTCACGGCGCAGCGGGTGCTCGACCTGCCCGCCGGGGCGAGCGTGGCGCCGGGGCCCGGCGGCAGCCTCGTCGTCGCGCAGGGTGACGGGGACCCCGTCGACGCGACGGTGTTGCTCGACGAGCTCGCGAGCATCGAGGGCCTCGCGCCAGACCCAGACCTCGTCCCGCTCGTCGAGGGCGTCGACGTCGCGGCCCAGGACGCGGTCTCGGGCGAGCCCCTGTGGACCCGGCACCTGGAACCGCACGTCGTCGACAACGGCTGGCGTTGCGTCGAGCTCGGGGAGGGTGACGACAGCTATCGGTTCGCCGGTGCCGGAGAGGCGTCGGTCCTCAGCGGGGCGGGGCTGGTCCAGGTCCTCGGGTGCGGGGTGAGCGCCACCCTGTCGGCCGACGGCACCGTGCTGGCCGAGCCTGGGTCCGGCGAGACGGTGGTGCCGCTGCCGGGCGCACTCCTGGCCCGCAACCCCGACCTCATGATCGCGGTGGAACCCGGGCCGTCCGAGGTGCTCGACCGGCAGGGGGAGGTCCTGCACGAGGTCCCGGGGACGATCCTGTCGCCGAGCGCTACCGACGGGACGGGGTCTCCGACGTTCGTCGCCAACGGGTCGCTCCGGGCGTTCGACGGCACCCAGGAGCTGTGGTCGGCGCCCGTCGGGGCCGAGCAGGTGCTGGCGGTGACCGGCCAGGTGGTCGTCGCGGCGACGAGCTACGCGATCCAGGGCCTGGACCGGGAGACCGGGCAGATGCTCTGGGAGCAGGACGTGACGGCGTCCGCGTGGCTGAGCAGCGCGTTCGTCGACGAGGAGCGGCTGATCCTGCTCGCCACGGACCAGTCGAACCCGGAGGAGGGTCTCACCCAGACCCTGACGGCCTACGGGCTGCGCGACGGCGAGGTCCGGTGGCAGCAGCCGGTGCCGGACGGCCCCGCCGCGGGGACGAGCGTGCAGGTCGCGGACGGCCGGATGGTGGTCACGGACGGGGCGACGGTCTCGGTCGTCGAATAGCTGACCGCCCTGCGCACCGGGAATGGTTCGGGTGGCCCGAGCGTTGTGGTTGTCCCTCGTCTCGTCCCCTCCAAGGAGGCCCATGTCCCCGTTCGAGCTCCCGTCCCTCGCCGCCCAGGCCGAACGCCTCGCCGCGCTCGGCCTCGTCGAGCGGGGCCTGCCCGGCGCAGCGCTCGACGCCGTGCGGACGTCCGACCGCGCCGCCGCCGGCACGACCGCCGACCAGGACGGGACGAACCCGCTCCTCGTGGTCCACCCCGCCGTCGTCCCCCCGTCCCGGCTGGCTCCGCTGCTGAGCCTGGGCGAGAAGCGCGGGTTCGTCGTCGTGGACATGACCGACGTCGACGACTTCGGCCCGATCGACGGCATCGAGCTGCCGGAGCAGCCGCTCTACACCGTCGGTGCCCCGACGCGGGGCGACGAGATGGCGAACTGGTCGCCGGAGGAGGCGCTCGCAGAGATCACGGGCGTCGGCCGCACACCTCTGACCCTCTCCGAGGGGATCTCCTGGGCGCTGCAGCTCCCGGGCGTCGTCGAGAAGAACCACTGCTTCATGACCATCGGATCCCGGCTGCGCAAGGAGCGTGGGGGACTCGACGCCCGCACGCCCGCGCTCTGGATCTCCGGCGGGACGGGGCGGGACGGCCGGGAGAACCGCGGGGCGCCCAAGGTCGGGTGGTGCTGGGCGCGCAACCGGCACACGTGGCTCGGGTTCGCCTCGACGTCGGGGCGTGCGGAGATCGCCCGGACGTAGACTCGGACGATGCACTGCGCCTACTACGTGGCAGGGCGGTGCCGCTCCTGCACCCTGATCGAGCAGCCGTACGCCGGTCAGCTCGACGACACCCAGCGCCGGACCGCCGAGACCCTCGGAGCGCGGCCCGGCCTGCGGTGGGAGCCACCCCGCGCCAGTGCCGAGGCGGGCTTCCGCAACAAGGGAAAGATCGTCGTCGGCGGGTCCGTGCAAGAGCCGACCCTGGGCATCCTGGACGCGGACGGCCACGGCGTGGACCTGCAAGACTGCGGGCTCTACGTCCCGGCGATCCACGACGCGCTCCCCGTGCTCGCCGAGTTCGTGACGCGGGCGCGGCTGGACCCGTACGACGTGCCCGCACGCCGGGGCGAGCTGAAGTTCGTGCTGGTGACGGCCTCGCCGGACGGGCAGCTGATGCTGCGGTTCGTCCTGCGGTCCCAGGAGCCGGTCGCGCGCATCCGCAAGCACCTGCCGTGGCTGCAGGCGGCCCTGCCGGGGCTGCACGTGGCGAGCGTCAACCTGCTGCCCGAGCACAAGGCGGTGACCGAGGGCGAGCGCGAGATCCTGCTCACCGAGGCCGAGACGCTGCGGATGCGCCTCGACGTCGACCTGCACCTGCGGGTCCGCTCGTTCTTCCAGACCAACACGGACGTGGCGCAGGCGCTGTACCGGGCGGCGCGCGAGTGGACCGACGACGTCGCCCCGGCCCGGGTCTGGGACCTGTACTGCGGCGTCGGCGGGTTCGCGCTCCACCTGGCCGGCGCGGGCCGCGAGGTCACGGGCGTCGAGATCAGCGCCGACGCGATCGAGAGCGCGCGGCGCAGCGCCCAGGACGCCGCCCTGGCGGGCGTCGACTTCGAGGCATCCGACGCCGGGGCGTGGGCGACGACCCGGCTCGCCGCCGCGGAGGGCGGGTCGACGACGAGGCCCGACCTCGTCGTCGTGAACCCGCCACGCCGGGGCATCGGGGAGCTGGCGCCGGCGCTCGAGCACTCCGACGTCCCGTACGTGCTGTACTCGAGCTGCAACCCGACGTCGCTCGCCCGGGACCTGGACGCGATGCCGTCGCTGCGGCCGGTCCGCGCGCAGGTGTTCGACATGTTCCCGCACACCGCGCACGCCGAGGTGCTGACCCTGCTGCGTCGCACGGAGGACGCGGGCGGCGCCCCCGACACCCCGGCGCACGGGCAATGGTCTGGCGCATAGCCGCCGATCCGGGATGATGGTGCGGTCCGTAGTTCGTGCCACGTTGGAGCACCACTGATGACAGAACGCCTGGGCCTCGCGCCCTCCACCCGAATCATGCTGTCGATCGCGGCCGCGATCGTCGTGCTCGCGGGCATGCACGCCGCGGAGGGGATCATCGGGCCGATGGCCCTGGCGGCGGTCATCGTCATCATCGTGATGCCTGTGCGTGCGCCGCTGGTGCGCCGCGGCTGGCCGAGCTGGCTCGCCACGACGATGGTGATCGTCGTCGCCTACCTGATCCTCGCCGTCCTGCTCGCGATGCTGGTGTTCGCGGGCGTCCGGTTCGGCAACCTCGTCGCCGACTACTTCGACGACCTCGTGGCGTCGCTGAATTCCGTGGCGGACAGCCTCATCGCGCTCGGGCTGCCCGACGACATCGTGAGCCGCGTGACCGAGTTCTTCGACCCGACGTTCCTCTTCTCGGTCGCGGGCACGGTCAGCGGTGTGCTCACGACGGCGCTGACGGCCTTCTTCTTCGTGCTCGCCTACGCGATCTTCATGTCGGCGGACGCGGCCCAGTACGGCACGGCACGCTCGGCCTTCGGCGCTACCCGCAGCGCGGTGATCGACCGTGCGACGGCGTACAACACCGGCGTGCGCAAGTACTTCGTCGTCAACGCGACGTTCGGCCTGATCGTCGCGGTCGTCGACGGGTTCGCGCTGTGGGCGCTGGGCGTCCCGGCCCCGGTGGTGTGGGCGATCCTCGCGTTCGTCACCAACTTCATCCCGAACATCGGGTTCATCCTCGGGCTGGTCCCGCCGATGATCATGGCGCTCGTGGTCGGCGGATGGCCGCTGGCGCTGGCCGTCGTGGCGCTCTACTGCGTCGTCAACGTCGTCCTGCAGGTGCTGGTGCAGCCCAAGTTCGTCGCGGACTCGGTGAGCCTGTCCCTGACCCTGAGCTTCGTCTCCGTGGTGTTCTGGACGTTCATCATCGGCCCGCTCGGCGCGATCCTCGCCATCCCCCTCACGCTGCTCTTCCGGACCCTCTTCCTCGAGCCGGACCCCGGGTCGGCGTGGTTGCGCTGGCTCTCCGGCGACTACGAGGCGCGCGACCCGAGGCCGGACGGCGAGGACGACGGGGACGACCCCGTCCTGCCCGCCCCGGACGAGCCGGACCCCGAGCGTGAGGGCGAGCAGGACCTCGCGCTCCCGACCTCGGACTACGACGCCGAGCCGGCCCCGGCGAAGGACCCCGCCTGATCAGGGGCGCAGCCAGGCCAGCCCGCGTGCTGAGACGCTCGTCCCGTCGGGCCGTTCGACGACGGTGAGCAGAACCTCCTCGCACGCGCGGCAGCGCGCCACGATCCCCATCGCGGACGCGAAGACCAGGGCGCGGGCGAGCCGTGCCACGACACCGCAGTGGGCGCAGCGTGCCCGTGCGGTGGTGACGTCGAAGGCGTAGATCCCGGCCAGCGGGCCGGCCAGTGCGTTGCCGTCCAGTGCCATCAGGCACCTCCAAAGCGTTCGGTGCGGATGCGTGCGGCGTCGTGCCCGGCGTCGAGAAGCAGCGCGGCCGCCGCCTCGACGAACCCCGTGGGGCCGCAGACGAACACGGCCGGGTCCTGCGACGGCCCGAACGTGGACGCGAGGTCGGCCGGGGCGAGCCTTCCCGCCGGTCGTGCGTGGCCGGGCGGCGGCTCGCGGGTGTACACCCACGTCGTGTCGACGCCGGCGGAGGCCGACAGCTCCTCCGCGAAGAACGCGTCGGCCACCGATCGCACGGAGTACGTCAGACGGAACGGGGCCGTCGACGCGGCACGTCGTCGGGCCCGGACCATCGCGGCGAGCGGGACGATCCCCGAGCCGCCCGCGATCAGCTGCACCGGCTCGACGTTCTCGGGCCGCCAGACGAAGAACCCGCCGAGCGGGCCGCGGACCTCCATCTGGTCGCCCACCTCGAGGACGTCCACGAGGTAGGGCGAGACCTCGCCGTCGTCCACCCGGTCCACCGCGAGCTCGACGACGTCGTCGAGCGCCGTGTCCGCGAGCGAGTACGACCGCACGGCCTGGTACCCGTCGTCGGCCGTCAGCCTCAGGTCGACGTGCTGCCCGGCGAGCGCCCCGCGGAACCCCGGGACGCGGAGCGTGATCGCGCGGGCGCTCGCGGTCACCTCGACGATCTCGGTCACCTCGGCGACGAGCCAGGTCATGCGTACCTCTGCTCAAGCCAGGGGTCCCCGTAGAGGTGGTACCCGTTCTGCTCCCAGAAGCCGGGCTCCTCGTGCTCCTGCATCACGAAGCCGCGCACCCACTTGGCGGACTTCCAGAAGTAGAGGTGCGGGACGATCAGCCGGACGGGGCCGCCGTGCAGCGGGGCGAGCGGCTCTCCGCCGTGCTCGAAGGTGATCCACGCCTTGCCGTCGAGCAGGTCCTCGAGCGGCAGGTTGGTGGTGTACCCGCCGTAGGAGTGCACCATGACGAACTCCGCCTCGGACTCGACGTCCTCGAAGAACGCGTCGACGCTGACGCCGCGCCACTGGGTGTCGAACCGCGACCACCGTGTGACGCAGTGGATGTCGGTGGTGACGTCCTCGACGGGCATCGCCATGAGGGCGGCCCAGTCCCACCGGCGCACCTCGCCGGACTCGGTGTGGACGGAGAACTGCCAGTGCGCCTCGTCCACGTTCGGTGTGGGGCCGGCGGAGAGCACGGGGAAGTCCTCGGTGAGGAACTGTCCGGGCGGCAGGGGCTTCTCGGCGGGTGCGCGGCGGCCGCCGAACCCGCGGGTGGTGATGGCCATGGGGCCTCCTCAGGCTGGGTCCTGCCAGTCTCGCCCCGGATCTCGGACGGCGCGCGGTGGGCGCCGTGACAGTTCACCCTCGCCGAGGGTTGTCTTGTGTGTGATCTGCATCACACTGAAAAGACAGGGCGCCGCGCGTGACCGCGTGCACCGCGACGAGGGGAGCGGCAGTGAGATACGTGCGAGGAGTGCGAACGACAGCAGCAGCATGCGGTGTGGCGGCGGTGATCGCCGGCCTCGGCGGGTGCGCCAACCCGCTCGACGAGCTCAGTGAGTCCGGCGTCGAGAAGATCGTCGAGGAGGGGCTGAACTCCGCAGACGGCGAGGGCGACAGCGACGTCGACCTCGGCATCGGCGGGAGCGCCGACCTGCCCGACGACTGGCCCGCGGAGATCCCGACGCCCGCCGGCAACGTGGTCATGTCCACCAAGATCGACGGCTCGTGGACGGCCTCCATCTCGACCGACACGGCCGGCGTCGAGGCGTACCTCGCCGAGCTGGAGAGCAGCGGGTTCGTCAGCGGCGACGAGATCGACCTGGGCGGGATGACGAGCGCGACCTACTCGGCCTCGGGCCCGTACGCGGTGACAGTCAGCTCGATCACCGACGACGAGGCCGCCGAGGTCGTCATGAACGTGATGGTGCTCCCGGACGAGCAGGTCGAGTAGCGGCTACGCCTCGTCGCGCGCGGCGCGCTCGACCAGCACCATCGTCTCCTCCAGCGTGGCGGGGACCTCCTCGAGGCGGGCCTCGACGCCTGCGTCGCGCAGCGCCGCCGACACCTCGTCGGGAGCGGTGCCCGCCACGCGGCTGGTGCGTCCCGAGAGGACGACCGGAAGATCTGCGTCGCCGAGCGCGGCGAACGCCCCCGCCCAGTCGTCGGCGTGGACGACGACGGCGCGCGTGCCCGAGGTGATCTCCGCCGTCGTGCCTGCCGCGACCTTCTTGCCGCGCGACATCATCACGAGCCGGCTGCACTGCTCCGCTTCCTGCATGTAGTGCGTGGTCACGAGCACGGCGACGCCGTTCTCCGCCTGCTCGTGGATCGTGTCCCAGAGCCGGGCCCGGGCGAGCGGGTCGACGCCGGACGTGGGCTCGTCCAGGATCAGCAGGGTCGGCCGGTGCAGCAGCGCGCAGTGGAACGCGAGCTGGCGTTGTCGGCCGAGTCCGATCGAGGCTGCCTGCCGGTCGCGGACCTCGGCGAGCGCGGGCGGGAGCGGGGGTAGGTCGTCGACGCCGAACGCCTCGGCGACGAACGCGACGTTCTGCTCCACGGTGAGCTCCAGGTAGAGCCCCAGGCCCTGCGGGACGTACCCCAGCGCGTGCCGGTCGGACGACGCGGGTGCCGACCCGAACACCTCGGCGCGGCCGTCGGTGGCCACCTCGAGCCCGAGGAGGACGCGGAGCAGTGTCGTCTTGCCCGCGCCGTTGGCCCCGAGCAGCCCGACGATCTCGCCCGGCTCCAGCCGGAGCGAGACGTCGTCGACGGCGGTGAAGTCCCCGAACTTCTTGGTGATGTTCTCGGCGACGACGACGGCGCTCATCGGTGGTCCTCCTGCGTCCGGGCGAGGCTCAGTGCGATCAACGCGTCCTCGAGGTCGGGGGTGATCTCGCTCCCCGGGGCGGTCTCGCCCGGAGGTGTCCAGGTGTGGAACGCCGTGCCGCGGCGCCACGTCCGGCGGCCCGCGGGCCGGTGGTCGGTGGCCGAGACCGTTCCCGGGACCTCGTGCACGACGGCGGTCGGGTCTCCGGCGGTCAGCACGGTGCCCGCGTCGAGGGCGACCACGGTGGAGGCACGCTCGGCCTCGTCCAGGTACGTCGTCGTCATCCCCACGGCGGTGCCTCGCGCCGCGGCCTGGGTGACCAGGCGCCACAGCTCGACGCGGCTGACCGGGTCGACGCCGGTGCTCGGCTCGTCGAGCAGGAGCATGCGGGGGCGGTGCAGCATCGCCATGCAGAAGCCGAGCTTCTGCCGCATCCCGCCGGAGAGCTCGCTCCCGAGACGGGACGTGGCGTGCGTCAGGGCGGCGGTCTCGAGGAGCTCGTCGCCGCGCTCGCGGATCGTTGCCGCGGACATCCCGTAGGCGACCCCGGCGAACTCCAGGTTCTGGCGGACGCTGAGCGCCGGCCAGACGCCCGACGTCGAAGGCTGGTAGCCGACCTCGGTGAGGTCCGGGACGTCCACGGCGCCGCCGTCGAGCGCGACCCGGCGCAGCAGGGCGCGCACGAGCGTGGTCTTCCCGGCGCCGTCACCCCCGACGATCGAGGTGACGCGCCCCTCGGGCAGGTCCAGGCCGACTTCGTCGAGCGCCGTCGTGCTGCCGAACCGGACCGTGACGTGCCGTGCGCCCCACATCAGCGGGCCTTCGCGGGGGCGAGGTCGCGGCGCAGGCGGACGACGGCGGTGCCGAAGATGACCACGGCCATCAGGACGAGGACGGCGAGCGACGGCCAGAGGTAGCTCCACGAGGAGTCCCGCAGCATGATCCCCTGCGAGATCTTGGTGAAGTACGTCAGCGGCAGCAGGTACCCGATCCACCGGACCCCGGCCGCCATCGCCTCGAGCGGGAAGATCATGCCGGAGAGCAGCACCTGGGGGAGCAGGGTCATCATCGCGACCTGCACGGCCTGCCCGGTGGTCTGCGAGACGGTGGAGATCAGCACGCCGATGCCGAGGACGACGAAGAGGAAGATCGCGGCGCCCAGGACGAACGCGGTGACGCTGCCGTTGAACGGGACGTCGAACACCCACATGCCGAGCACGGTGATGATCACCATGTCGACGCAGGCGAGGATGAAGTAGGGCGTGATCTTGCCGATGATCACCGAGGCGGACGAGAACGGCATGACCGCGAGCTGCTCGAGCGTCCCCTGCTCGCGCTCCCGGACCAGCCCGATGCTCGTGATGATGGTGCCGATGAACGTCAGGATCAGGCCGATCAGGGCGGGGACCATCACCCACGAGGTCTCGAGGTCCGGGTTGTAGAGGATCTCGGAGTCCACCGCGTCGCCCAGGCCCGCGACGATCACGTTGGCCGTCTGGGCCGCGAAGAGGTTCGAGCCGTCGATGAGGACGGTCGGCCTGTCCGACGGCGAGGCGTCGCCGGTCAGGATCGCCATGTCGACCTCGTCGTCCGCGAGCTGGTCGCGCACCTGCGCCTCGGTCCCGTCCTCGTCGACGGTGGTGAGGTCGAGCTGGTCGGAGGCGTCCGGCGACTGGGAGACGAGCTGTTCCGCCTGGCTCGCGTCGGAGCCGACGACGGAGACCGTGAGCGTGTCGATCGTGAAGTTGGCGGCGAACCCGAAGATGATCAGCAGCATCAGCGGCAGCCCGATCAGCATGGCGAGCGTGCGCTTGTCGCGCCTCAGCTCGCGGAACTCCTTGATGATCGTTGCGCGCATGGTCGCTCCCGTGGACTAATTCATCGGTCGTTGAATCTAAGGTAGCGGCTCTGCCGCGAGGCGTCGAACCCGCCCGACGGCGTGTCGTCCCGGAGGGGTGCGGCGGGCAGGGGTGCGTCGGGCAGGCGGCGGAGGCGTGCCTCCCCCGAGGCGTGACGGCCCCCCTTTGGTCATTCGCCTGAAGGAAATGGACTCCAGGGGTGAAAGATGTGCCACGGGTAGCGGTTCGACATGACTTCTCTACGCTGACAACTGTCCGCAGTGAAAAGGAATCAACAAGGGGGCAGTCATGTCGCTCGTCGAGTCGGTCAAGTCGGTCTTCTCCAAGTACGCGACCTTCTCCGGGCGTGCGCGCCGCTCCGAGTACTGGTGGTACTCCCTCGTGATCTTCATCCTGTCCGCGATCGTGGGCGGGATCGGCAACGACATCCTCACCTTCGTCTTCAGCCTGGTGATCCTTGTGCCGACGCTCGCCGTGGGTGTCCGCCGGTTGCACGACACGGGTCGCACCGGATGGTGGATCCTGATCGGCCTCATCCCTGTCATCGGGACCATCATCTTGATCGTCTTCTTCGTCCAGGACAGCGAGCCCGGCTCGAACCAGTACGGCCCGTCACCGAAGGGCGCGGGGGCCCAGACGGCCTAGGGTCGACGGTTCCTCTCTTCACACGCACGCGAACGGCCGGGCACCCGCGGGTGCCCGGCCGTTCGCGTGCCTGACGGGAGTGCGGCCGTCGGTGGGCCGGTGCACGATGGGCGACACGGATCACCAGCGCTCGACCACCGACCCGATGCGGAGCCTGACATGCGACTGACCGTGCACACGTTCCTGACCCTCGACGGGGTGATGCAGGGTCCGGGCGGACCCGAGGAGGACACGAGCGGGGGATTCACCGCGGGCGGCTGGATGACGGCGTTCGGCGGCCCCGACTTCGGCGCGGTCGTCGACTCGTGGTTCACCCGGACGGCGGCCCTGCTGCTGGGCCGCACGACGTACCAGGCGTTCGCCGGGTTCTGGCCCCAGGTCACCGACCCGGAGAACACCGTGGCCGTGGCCATCAACGCCATGCCCAAGCACGTCGTCTCGACGACCCTGCCCGAGCAGGACTGGACCGGGACCCGGGTGGTCCGCCCCGCCGACGGCGGCGCCGTCGAGCAGGTGCGGCGGATCCTCGACGCCGGCGGCCCGGACGACGAGCTCCAGGTGCACGGCAGCCACCGGCTGGCCCGCACCCTGCACGACGCCGGGCTCGTCGACGAGTACCGGCTCCTGACGTTCCCGGTGGTGCTGGGCCAGGGCAAGCGCCTTTTCGACACCGGATCGGCCCCGAGCGGGTTCCAGGTGGTCGAGACGGCGGTCGTCGACGACGTCGCGACCTATCACGTGCTGCGCCCGGTCCCGCTGGAGGCTCCGCGGGAGTTCGCCGTCGAGGACGGGCGCGAGGTCACCCGGTAGCGGGTGACCTCGCGCGCCGGCCGACGAGCTAGCCGACGAGTCGCGCGGACGCCTCGCGGACGGCGTCGAGCTCGCCGTCGAGGGTGACGGTGACGTCGCCGACGAGGTCCGCGAGCAGGACCCGGACCGGCGCGCCCGTGCACGGCACCTCGGTCCGTGACGACTCGACGCCGTCGACCGAGACGACGGCCTCGAGCTGGGTCCCGAACGGCGCGGCACACTCGGCGTGCAGCGTCGCCCCGCGGGTGGCCGCGACGTCGGCCCGGAGGGCCTGCTCCTCGAGGTCCGGCGTCAGGACGGCGGAGGCGAGCAAGACGTCGAGGTCCGGCTGGTCGGAGGTGACCGTGCCGTCGGTGCCGAGCGTCAGAGCGTCGCAGGGTCCGTCACAGCCCCAGATCCCGTGGCCCGTTCCCTTCCGGATCGCGACCACGTCGTCGACCTGCGCCTCGCCGAGTGCGGCGGCGAACACCGAGATGTCGTAGAAGCCGTACGGGTCGCGCACCGTCGGGATCGGGAGCGACTCGGCGTAGAGCTGCTGCTGGAACGCCTCGAACTCCTCAAAGTCACGCGTGGTGTCCCACTCTGGCGTCCCGACACCGTCCCAGATCCGCAGACCCACCTCGTCGGCCGGTCCGATGCCGCCGACGATGACGCTCTCGGCACCGTCCGGACTGACCAGCATGACGAAGGCGCCCTGGTTGTCCGAGATGCGCGTCATCCCGCCCAGACCTGCCGAGTCGGCACGTCCGCGCTCGTAGAGCTGTTCGAGCCCCGCCGCGTCGGTCGACCAGACCTCGAGGTTCGGGAACTGCTGGTCGTCGGCGGGGAACGTGACGACGAACCGCTCGTCCGTCCCGACCCACGAGTCCAGGCCCAGGTCGAGGACGACCGTGCCGTCCGAGAGCTCGGACCCGACGGCCTTGTCGGTGGCGACGACGCCGTCGACGTCGACGAGCACGGGCTGCTCGCCGGCCCGGAGCACGTCTCCGCCCAGCGTCGCCGCGGCCGGTGCGCTCTCCGTCGTCTGGTCGAACAGCCCGCCGGGGACGGCGATCGCCGCACCCATCACGGCACAGGCGGCCACCGCGACACCGGCGGTGCCGAACGTGCGCCGCGTCTGCGTCCTGAGGCTGGCGTGCAGGACGTCGTCGGGGTCGAGGGTCGAGCGGACGGGCTGGGACTGCACGCTCGCGCGGAGCCGCGCTGCGAAGTCGTCGGTCATGAGAGCTCTCCTTCGAGAACGGTGCGGAGCCGGCCGAGGGCACGGGCGGCGGTGGACTTGACGGTGCCGACCGGCATGCCGAGCTCGGCGGCGACCTGGTTGGCAGGGAGGTCGAGCAGGTGGCGGAGCACGATGACGCGGCGCTGCTTCACGGGCAACGTCAGGAGGGCACGCACGACGGCATCCCGGTCGTGGACCCGCGGGCCGTGGTCCGTCCCCGTGTACCGGTGGTCCGGCACGTGCGACTCGGTGCTCTGGTCGGTCAGGATCTCGCGCCGTGTCCGGCGCCAGGTGTCGATGCGGAGGTTGGCGAGCGTGCGCCGGGCGTACGCGAACGGGTCGCCGTCGGACGCGCGGCCCCAGTGCCGCCACATCCGCTCGTAGGTCTGCTGCACGAGCTCTTCCGCGCGGTGGTGGTCGCCCGTGAGCAGGTAGGCGATCCCGGTGAGGCGGTCCTGCGAGCCACGGACGAAGGACACGAACTCCTCACCGCGGCTCGCGACGTGGGATCGCACAGGGATGGAGGTGGGGGGTGCGCCGAGCGCTGCGTCGTTCGTGGTCATCTCGCCCCCGTCGTCGGTCTCATACCCACTACACGCACGAGGACGGTGAAAAGGTTCCGTCCCGTGCACGGTTCGAGTGAACCGCAGGTCGCGCGGAGGCGCCGAGCGGCTACTGCGGGAGGCGGCCGCGTCGCACCAGGTGCGTGGGGACCACGACGGACCGCGACGGGCCGGACGGGTCCGCGAGCCGTGCGAGCAGCTGGTCCGCGGCCCGGCGGCCCATCTCGGCGGCGTCGTACGCGACGACGCTCACGCCGAGGGCGTCGGCCAGCTCGAAGTCGTCGAACCCGACCAGGGTCACGTCGAGCGGGATGCCCGCGGCCCGCACGACGGCGGCGCTCGCCCGGTTGTCACCGGCCAGGACAGCCGTCGGTCGGGGCTCCGCGGACAGGAGGTGCAGCGCGGCGGCGTCGAGATCTTCGGCGTGCGGGCCGACGTGCTCCAGAGCCGGGTCCGGGTCGAGTCCCGCCCCGGTGAGCCCCCGGCGGTAGCCGGCGAGGCGTTCCTGCTGCGTCGCGAGCGACCCGTTGGTCCCGAGGAAGCCGATCCGCCGGTGACCCGCGGACGCGAGGGCGCGTACGGCGTCGTACGCCCCGTGCTCGTTGTCCAGCACGACAGAGTCCGCGACCAGGCCGTGCGCCTGCCGGTCGACGGCGACGACGGGAGTGCCGAGACGCTGCTCCGCCTCGAGGTACGACTGGTCCGCCGCGGCCGGCACCAGCAGGAGCCCGCGTACCCGCTCCGCCAGGAGCGCGTCGACCACCGTGCGCTCGACCTCGGGATCATCCTCCGCCGCGGCGATCACGAGCGTTAGCCCGTGCGCGGCGAGCACCCGCTCGACCCCGCCGGCGACAGCCGCGTAGAAGGGATTGCCGAGATCGCCCACCACGAACCCGACGGTGGTCGAGACCCCACCCGCGCGAAGCGACCGGGCGAGCCGGTTGGGACGGAACTGCAGGCGCTGCGCGGCGTCGAGCACCGCCGTCCGGGTGGCCGGCGCGACGTTCGGCTCGCCCGAGACGACGCGTGAGACCGTCTTGGCGCTGACGCCGGCCGCGCGCGCCACGTCCGCGAGGGTCGCGCGGGGGCCACGGCGGTCGGCGCTCGCGGTCACGGGGTCGGCGCTCGGCATCCCGTGAGCGTACCGGGATCGGCGCCGTGGCCCGGTCCGCGCCCTCAGTGCGGCGGGGTACGGGCGTGCCGGCCGAGTGGCGCGACCGCACCGCCCGCGCGGTGGCCGGCCAGGCGGCCACCGCGCGGGCAGGGTCTACAGCAGGGTGAGGCGGTCGACGGCGAACACTCCGGCGTTGACGAAGATCAGGAGGTCGTGGACGTCGGTGAGCGTCGACGTGTCGCAGCCGAGGTCGGCGATGTCGACGGAGACGGTGTCCTCGCTGCCGGGCTCGACCCAGACGTACGGCGACTGGCACCAGGCCCAGTCGTCGCCGGAGCGCACCGCGAGCGCGACGGAGGTGCCGACGTCGGCCGTACGGACGTCGAGCTCGAGCGCCGCCCGGTCGCTGAGGTCGAGCGGCTCGTCGAACTCGGGCGACCCGAACCAGGCGCCGTTCGAGCTGATCGCGAGCGAGGAGTCACCGTCGGTGGCCCAGTCTCCGGACGTCGTCAGCGAGCCGGGGTCGGACTGCCAGGTGGCCGGGACCCAGCCCTCGGTGCCCGACTCCCACGAGCCGAGGACCACGGGAGCGCCCGGGACGGGCTTGACCGTCACCGTCAGGACCGCCGACGTGCTGCGGCGGAGCCTGTCCTTGACGGTGTACGGGACCGTCAGCGTTCCGGTGAACCCCTCGTCGGGCTGCACGTCGACGACGCCGGCCGCGGAGATGCGGGCGGACCCGCCCTCGAGGTCGACCTCGGTCTGACGCCCGGGCGCGTCCGAGAGGTCGAGCGTGCGGTCCGAGACCGTCGAGACGAAGGCGACGTCGTTGGCGAGCACGTCGACGGACGCGACCTGACCGGTCTCGACGACGACGGTGTCGTGGTCCGCGATCGGGCCGGGAATGCGGTGCTGGTCGGGCCACGGCACGAGCGAGGCGTGGGTGGAGACGAGCTCGCAGACCGGGCTCGGGCAGTAGACCGTGAATCCGTCGTAGTCGGCATAGAGCGTGCCGTCGTCCTGCTCGGCGGTCAGCGTCCAGTAGAGGGCGCCGTCCACGCCCCAGCGCCGGACGTCGGCGAGCCAGTCGGCGTAGACCGGCATGCGGGTGGCCTTGTCGAGCACCCCGAACTCCCCGAGGTACACCGGCTTGCGGAGCTTGGCGGCCTCGAGCGCGTGCTGCCGGATCCAGCCGCTGCCCCACTCGGTCGTGGTCTTCCAGTGGTCGGGGTAGAGGTGCATCGACATCATGTCGATGTCCGGGAGCGCGGCGAGCGCGACGGTGTCGACACCGTCGGCGCAGTCCTCGCCGAAGTCGGGCCCGTAGCCGGACTCGCCGTACCGGTCGTCCATCACGCGCTCGTTCTCGTCGCGGCAGAAGAAGCCTTCGTCGCCCGCGGTGAGCAGGTGTCGGGCGTCGACCGACTTCACGTGGGCGCTCATCTCGGCCGCCCACGTCGTGATGGTGTCGGCGTCGCAGTCGCCGTCCGGGTATGCCCCGGCGCTGGTGCAGCGCGGCTCGTTGGCGAGCTCCCAGGCCATGATCGTCGGATCGTCCTTGTAGGCGACCCCCGTCACGGTGTTGACGCGGTTCAGCAGGGTGGAGACCCAGTCCTTGTACCAGCCGCGGATCTGCGGGTCGGTGTAGAAGTCCGCGTGGGAGTCGCCTCCGGCCCAGCGCACGTACTGGTCCATGCCGCCGAACGCGTTCCAGTTGTTGGTGAACGGAATGACGAGGCGTAGCCCCCGTTCCCCGGCGGCCGCGACGACGTGGTCGAGGCGTTCGAGCCCGTCGGCCCCCTCGTTGACGACGGGGCGGCCCTCGTCCTCGTCCCAGGCCTGGTACCAGACGCCCTCGAAGTTCTGGTGCACGGAGCCGGAGCCGTCGGGGTTCTGGAAGTCCTGGAACCCCCAGGTCCGGACGACGTCGAACCCGGCCTCGGCGGCGTCGTCGAGGACCGCGTCGGCCATCTCGGGCGACTTGTACCCGAGGTAGTAGTTGTTGGTGCCGGCGAACTCGAAGGTCTTGCCGTCGAGGACGAGGCGTGCCCCCTTCGTCTCGACGAAGCCGTCGGAGTCCCCGGATTTCTTGGCGGCCGAGCTCGTGACGGTGGGTGTCGTCGAGGTCGGCGCGGCGGACGTTGCGGAGGCCGTCGCCGTGGTGGCCGTGGCGGTCAGCAGCAGCGCTGACGCGACGGCACCGGCGGCCAGTGCCCGTGCTCGGGCCCGTGGTCGATACATGGTTCTCCCCTCGTGGGCGCCGCCTCGTTGCGGCGCGTTCTTCATCTGAGTGCATTAAACGCTTAATGTCAACGCTGACATGTACGATGGTCGACGACGGCGCCCCGGTGGTGCCCGACATCGACGTCGACACACGTGAGGACCTGAGCGCGCATGACCCCTTGGACCGACCAGGCCGACCACCGCAGCTGGCTGACCCGCGAGCGCCTGCGTCTGCTGGAGTTCGGCCGCGACGTCGTCGCCCCGGCGGGCGGGGCCGCGTGGCTCGACGAGCACGGCGTCCCCGACCTCGACCGCGGCGTCCAGACCTGGATCACGGCGCGGACCGTCCACACGTTCGGACTGGGCGCGATGCTCGGAGTGCCCGGCAGCGCGCGGATCGCCCGCGGGGCGCTCGCGGGCCTGACCGGCCTCCTGCGCGACGGGGAGCACGGCGGGTGGTTCGCCCACGTCGACGTCGACGGCACGCCGGTCGACGACTCCAAGCAGTGCTACCAGCACGCGTTCGTCGTGCTCGCGGCGTCCACCGCGACGGCCGCCGGGCTGCCCGGCGGGCAGGCGCTGCTCGACGAGGCGGCCGCCGTCTTCCTCGAGCGGTTCTGGGACGAGGACGCAGGGATGTGCGTCGACGCGTGGGACCGCACCTTCACCGAGCTCGACGGGTACCGCGGCGTCAACGGCAACATGCACGCGGTCGAGGCGATGCTCGCCGCGGGCGACGTCACCGGCGACCGCGCCTGGTACGCCCGCGCCCGGCGCATCGCCCGGCGGGTGGCGGAGAACGCCGCCGCGCACGAGTGGCGGATCCCCGAGCACTACGACGCCGCGTGGACCCCGGAGCTCGACCTCAACCGCGAGCGCCCGGACGACCCGTTCAAGCCCTTCGGCGCCACGGTCGGCCACGGGTTCGAGTGGTCGCGGCTCTTCCTCCACATCGACGCGAGCCTGGGGACGGACGAGCTGTTGCCCGCTGCCCGCAACCTCTTCGACCGCGCGCAGCACGACGGCTGGTCCGTCGACGGCGCCGAGGGCTTCGTCTACACCACCGACTGGGAGGGCGCGCCGGTGGTCCGCGACCGGATGCACTGGGTCGCGGCCGAGGCCGCCGCGGCAGCGGCCACGCTGCACACGCGCACCGGTGAGGAGCACTACGTCCAGGCGTACGCGACCTGGTGGGACAACATCGCCGACACGCTCGTCGACCGCGAGAACGGCTCGTGGCACCACCAGCTCGACCCCGCGAACTCGCCTGTCGCCACCGTGTGGCCCGGCAAGCCCGACCTGTACCACGCGGTCCAGTCGACGCTGCTGCCCGTGGCCCCGCTCAGCCCCGGGCTCGCGGTCGCTGCGCGCGACGGCCTGATCGGTGCGCGTACCGCGGAGGCGGGCCGATGACCCGCGTCGTCGTGGTCGGCGAGGCGCTGGTCGACGTCGTCCACCGCACCGACGGTTCCGTCGAGGAGCTGCCGGGCGGCAGCCCTGCCAACGTCGCGATCACCCTCGGTCGCCTCGGCCGGTCTCCGCGCCTGGCGACCTGCCTGGGCGACGACGAGCGGGGCCGGACCGTCCGCGCATGGCTGGGGGAGTCCGACGTGGAGGTTTTGGCGACGCCGGTCGGGCGCACCTCCACCGCCCGCGCCCACCTCGACGCCGACGGCGCGGCGACCTACGACTTCGACCTCGCCTGGGACCTCGGGGCGGGCGTCGTGCCCGCGGGCGACGTGCTGCACGTCGGGTCGATCGCGGCCCTGCTCGAGCCGGGGGCGTCGGCGGTCCTGGACGCCGTGCGATCCGCGCCCGGTCTCGTCTCGTACGACCCGAACGCACGTCCGACGATCACCCCCGACCGGGCGGCGGCCTGCGCGCGGGTCGAGGAGATCGTCGCGCTCTCCGGGATCGTCAAGGTCAGCGACGAGGACCTTGCCTGGCTGCGCCCCGACGAGGAGCCCGCCGACGTCGCGGCCCGCTGGTCGACGATCGGCCCGGCGGTGGTCGTCATGACCGCCGGCGGCGACGGCTCGGTGATCTTCCGTGCCGGGACCGAGACCGCCCGCGTCCCCGTCCCGCGGGTCGACGTCGTGGACACGGTCGGGGCCGGCGACACGTACACGGGCGCACTCCTCGACGGCCTGGTCGAGCTCGACCTCACCACCGTCGACGCGCTACGGGCCGCCCCCGACGCCGAGATCGTCGCGGTCTGCACGCATGCGGCGGCAGCTGCGGCCGTGACCGTCTCGCGCGCCGGGGCGAACCCGCCGCGGCGCGCCGAGCTCGGCCGCGTCGTGCGCTGACGCCGGACCGTGAGAAGCGCCGAGCGAATCGGTGCCAGTACCCTCGGTCTACCGGGGCCACGCCGGGTCGACGAGGGAGTTCACGTGCGGCGCATCACCATCGCGGACATCGCCCGGGAGGCAGGAGTCTCCACGGGTGCGGTGTCGTACGCGCTGAACGGGCGTCCGGGCGTCTCGGAGGAGACCCGGGCCCGCGTCGTCGCCGTCGCGAACCAGCTCGGCTGGGAGCCGAGCTCGGCGGCGCGCTCGCTGTCCGGGGCGCCGACGCAGACGGTCGGGCTGGTGCTGGCGCGGCATCCCAGCACGCTCGGCGTCGAGTCGTTCTACATGCAGTTCATCGCCGGGATCGAGTCTGAGTTCGCGCCGCGCTCGTACGCGCTGCTCCTGCAGGTGGTCCCCGATCTCGACGCCGAGCTCGAGACGTACCGCCGCTGGCGCGCTGCCCGGCGCGTCGACGGAGTCGTCCTCGTGGACCCGCGCCAGGACGACCCGCGCATCGAGGTGCTGAGCCGGCCGGACGCGCTGCCGGCCGTCGTCGTCGGCGACTCGTCCCTCGCTGGCGACCTGCCGAACGTGTGGACGGACGACGCGGCGGCGGTCCGTGAGTCGGTGCGGTACCTGTATGCGGCCGGTCACCGTCGGATCGCCCGCGTCGGAGGCCTCCAGGAGCTGGGCCACACCCACATCCGCGACGTCGCGTTCCGCGAGGAGGTCGAGTCGTTGGGCATCGAGGGGCCGCTCGAGCGGACCGACTACACCACGGGGTCCGGTGCCGACGCGACACGCCGTCTGCTGACGTCGGTCGACCGGCCGACCGCCGTCGTCTACGACAACGACGTGATGGCGCTGGCCGCGATGGGGGTCGCGGCCGAGCTCGGCGTGCGGGTCCCGGAGGACCTCTCGATCATCGCGTGGGACGACTCGCCGTTGTGCCAGGCCACCTACCCGCCGCTGTCCGCGCTCAGCCACGACGTGACCAGTTTCGGGGCGCACGTCGCCCGGCGGCTCTTCGACCGGATCGACGGCGTCCGGGGCGGCAGCTTCCTGGACTCCACGCCGACGCTGCGCCCTCGGGGCACCACGAGCCCGGTCCGCGCCTAGCGGTCGAGGGGGCGGGCGGAGGCCGACGGCCACCCGGCCCTTCCGGTTTTCACCACCGGCGCTCCCGTGCTGCTCTCCATGGCAGGCACCGATGCTGGATCGTGACCTGACAACGTTGACACACGTTCACTTAAGCGGTTAACTGATGATCAGCAACACAGCCTGGCGATCGTGGTCAGGCTCGGCGGGCAGGCCGGGAATCTTCCGTGCCGAGGGCAAATCTACGGTCGCAGCGATGCGTTGTGGATCACTTAACCGCTTCGTTCAGTCAATGACGACAGGAGACATGGAAATGAAGCTCAAGCACAGTGCCGGCTTCGCAGCCGCAGGCGTGCTCGCGATGGCGCTCACGGCCTGCAGCAGCGGCAGCGACAGCGGTGACGACGCGGCGGAGAGCGGCGACGGCGCGATCAGCGGCGACATCACGGTCCTGACCAACCGCACCGACCTGATCGACACGACGTTCCAGGACTACAAGAACACGTTCGAGTCCGAGTACCCGGACGTCAACGTCGAGTTCGAGGGCATCACGGACTACGAGGGTGACGTCTCGATCCGCCTCAACACGCAGGACTTCGGTGACGTCCTGCTGATCCCGAACACGGTCAGCAAGGACCAGCTCCCGAACTTCTTCGCGCCCCTCGGCAGCGTGGACGAGGTCTCCGAGACCTACCGGTTCGTCTCCGAGCAGGCTTATGAGGACCAGGCCTACGGCGTCGCCATCACCGGCAACGCCCAGGGCTACGTCATCAACAAGAAGGTGTGGGAGGAGGCCGGGATCACCGAGGCCCCGACCACGCCCGAGGAGTTCGTCGACGCGCTCCAGGCGATCGCCGACTCCACCGACGCGACCCCGTACTACACCAACTACGCGGACGGCTGGCCGCTCAGCCAGTGGCAGGGCAACCGCGGCGTGATGGCGGGCCCCGAGACCGAGCAGATCCTCGCCGACACGGACGAACCCTGGACGGAGGGTGAGGAGCAGTACGCGATCGACTCGCTGCTCTACGACGTCGTGGACGCCGGCCTGAGCGAGGACGACCCGACCACCACCAACTGGGAGGAGTCGAAGACCCTGCTGGGCTCCGGCGAGGTCGCCACGATGGTGCTCGGATCCTGGGCCGTGACCCAGGTCCAGGACGCGGCCGAGGCCGCCGGCGGCAGCCCCGACGACATCGCCTACTGGCCGATGCCGTTCCAGGTCGACGGGTCGTTCCACTCCACGATCGGCGGCGACTACAAGAACGCCGTCAGCAAGTACTCGGAGAACCCCGAGGCTGCGCGCGCCTGGGTCGACTGGTTCGCCCAGGAGTCCGGCTACGCCGAGTCGCAGGGCGGCCTCGCGCCGACCGTCGAGGGCGAGCTTCCGTCGACGCTCTCCGAGTTCGAGTCGCTCGGTGTCGAGTTCGTCGAGATCGACCCGGCCCCGGCCGGCGAGGAGACCGCGCTCTCGGACATCTACGACACGGCCGAGATCGACCTGTGGGGCAACGTCTACCGCCAGAAGATGATCGACACCGCCCGCGGTGCCGCCGACGGCGACAAGGCCTCGTACTTCGACAGCCTCAACGAGCGCTGGTCGGCAGCACGCGCCGAGGTCGGCTGACCTTCCGCTCCGACCACGGGTGGCCCCCGCAGCATCCGGGGGCCACCCACCCTTCGTGAAAGGACCACTGATGTCAGTGTCGACCGGTGCCGACGTGCGGATGCGGCAGGGAACCAACCGCCGAGGGCTCCAGCCCCGCAGGCGTGGCGCCCGCAAGCCGCGTCAGGTCTTGACCCCGTGGCTGTTCCTCGTCGCGCCGGTCGTCCTGCTCGTGCTGTTCACCTACGTGCCGGTGACCAACATGGTCTGGTACAGCTTCACGAACTGGGACGGCCTGGACCCCGTCAAAGAGCCTGTCGGGTGGACGAACTACGTCGAGATCTTCACGCGGCCGGAGATCTTCCAGGTCTTCTTCGTCAGCCTCTACTACGTGCTCGGCGCGTTCGTCCAGCTCGCCCTCGCGCTCTACTTCGCCACGATCCTCAGCTTCTCGACGTGGTTCAAGAACTTCTTCAAGGGCATCCTCTTCTTCCCGTACCTGCTCAACGGCGTCGCGATCGGGCTCGTCTTCCTGTACTTCTTCCGGCCGGACGGCACGCTCGACGCACTGCTCTCGCTCGTCGGCGTGAACGAGCCGCCGCAGTGGCTCGGCAACCCCGACATCGTGAACGTCTCGCTCGCCTCGACGTCGGTCTGGCGCTACATGGGCCTGAACTTCGTGCTGTTCCTCGGCGCGATCCAGTCGATCCCCGAGGAGCTCTACGAGGCCGCAGAGCTCGACGGTGCCGGCAGCTGGGACAAGTTCCGCAGCATCATCCTGCCGGGCATCCGCCAGATCGTCGGGCTCTCCGTGATCCTGGCGATCTCGGGCGCACTGAGCGTCTTCGAGATCCCCTACATCATGACCGGCGGCGCCAACGGCACCGAGACCTTCGTGATCAAGACCGTCACGACAGCCTTCACCTTCTCCAAGGTCGGGCTCGCCTCCGCGATGGCTGTCGTCCTCCTCTTCATCGTGCTGGCGTTCACGTGGCTGCAGCGCACGATCTTCCCCGACGACAAGGTGGACCTGACATCATGACCGCCCTGCACACGAGGCCACGTCCCGTGGCTGCCCCGAGCCGCTGGGAGTCCGCCCGGATCGGTGCGCGACGCCAGATCCGCGCCGCCTCACCCCTGCTGGGACCGATCGGGGCCGCGGCCAAGTACGCGAGTCTCTTCGTCGCCGTCGCGGTCGCCCTGATCCCCCTCGTCACCGTTCTCATGGCAGCGTTCAAGACGCCCGAGGAGTTCGCCACCACCTCGCCGCTGGACGCGCCGTCGAACTGGCTGAACTTCGACAACTTCGTCACGGCCTTCGTCAAGGGCGGGATGCTGACCGGGTTCGTCAACACCTCGATCATCCTGGTCGTCGCCGTCACGGGCACGGTCGTCATCGGGTCGATGACCGCCTACGCGCTCGACCGGTTCGACTTCCGAGGCCGCAAGCTCGTGCTGCTCGGCTTCCTGCTCGCCACCCTGGTGCCGGCCGTGACGACGCAGGTCGCGACCTTCCAGGTGATCAACGCCCTCGGGCTCTTCAACACGCGTGGCGCCGCGATCGTCCTGTTCATGGGCACGGACATCGTCTCGATCTACATCTTCCTGCAGTTCATGCGGTCGATCCCGCGGTCGTTGGACGAGGCGGCGATGCTCGACGGCGCCAACCGCTTCTCGATCTACGCACGCATCGTCTTCCCACTGCTGAAGCCGGCGATCGCCACGGTCGTGATCATCAAGGGCCTGGCCATCTACAACGAGTTCTACATTCCCTTCCTCTACATGCCCTCCCGCGACCTCGGCGTCATCTCGACGTCCCTGTTCCGGTTCAAGGGCCCGTTCGGTGCGCAGTGGGAAGTCATCGCGGCCGGTGCCATGATCGTCATCATCCCGACGCTCATCGCGTTCCTCGTACTTCAGCGGCACATCTACAACGGCATGACCTCAGGAGCTACCAAGTGACGAGCACGACGGCGCCGACGGCGGCGCACACGACCACCCGTCCGACCGGCGTCCTGCGTCACGACCTGGTCACGGGGTGGACCGTCACCCCGGTCGCCGGGCCCGCCCTGGGCCGGGTCACCGACCCGGTCCCCGCGACGGTCCCCGGCAGCGTGCACACCGACCTGCTCGCGGCCGGCGTGATCGCCGACCCGTACCTGGACGACAACGAGTCGGCCCAGAAGTGGATCGCGCACAGCGACTGGCGCTACGAGACGACCTTCGAGTGGACGGCCGGCGGTCACGACCGTCACGACCTGGTGCTCGAGGGGGTCGACACCGTCGCGACGGTCGAGGTCAACGGGGTCGTCGTCGTCGAGCCGCGCAACATGCACCGCAGCTACCGGGTGGACGTGGGCGAGCACCTGCACGACGGCGAGAACCGGCTGGTCGTCACGTTCGCCTCGGCCGTCCGCTACGCAGACGCCCAGTCGCTGGCGCTCGGCTACCGCCCGCAGGTCAACCACCACCCGTTCAACGCGATCCGCAAGATGGCGTGCAGCTTCGGGTGGGACTGGGGGATCGACACGGCGACGAGCGGCCTGTGGAAGCCCGTCGCGATCGAGTCCTGGTCGACGGCCCGTCTCGCCTCGGTGCGCCCGGTGGTCACGGTCGACGTCCCCGACGGTGCCCGTGCGGGCGCCCGGGGTGACGGCGTCGTCGAGGTCCACGTCGAAATCGAGCGTGCGCCGTCGTCCACCGAGGCGCTCGACGTCGTCGCCCGGGTGGGTGAGGCCGCGACCACGGTGACCGTCCCGGCCGGGGAGTCGTGCGCCGTCGTGCGCGTCGAGGTGCCGCAGGCCGAGCTGTGGTGGCCGCGCGGATACGGCGAGCAGCCGTTGTACGACGCCGTGGTGTCGATCCGTACAGAGGCTGATCGGGACGAGTGGGCCGGGCGGCTGGGCTTCCGCGACGTCGGCCTGCGGATGGAGCCGGACGCCGAGGGGACGAGCTTCGACGTCGTCGTCAACGGGCGCACGATCTGGGTCAAGGGCGCCAACTGGATCCCGGACGACGCCTTCCCACACCGCGTCACCCGCGAGCGCTACGCCGCGCGGATCGCCCAGGCGGAGTCCGCCAACATGAACCTGCTCCGGGTCTGGGGCGGCGGCATCTACGAGGCTGACGACTTCTACGAGCTCTGCGACGAGCGCGGCATGCTCACGTGGCAGGACTTCCTCTTCGCCTGCGCGGCGTACGCCGAGGAGGACCCGCTGCGCTCGGAGGTCGAGGCCGAGGTCCGCGAGAACGTGACGCGCCTGGCGCACCACGCCTCCCTCGTGCTCTGGAACGGCAGCAACGAAAACATCTGGGGCTGGCACGACTGGGGCTGGCCCGCGCGCCTGGACGGCCGGACCTGGGGCCTCGGGTACTACACCGACCTGATCCCCGCGATCCTCGGCGAGCTGGACCCGCACCGCCCGTACACCCCGTCGTCCCCGTGGTCCGGCTCGCTCGACGTGCACCCCAACGACGTCGACCACGGCTCGATGCACTCGTGGGAGCTGTGGAACCGGCTCGACTGGCCGCACTACCGCGATCTCGTCCCGCGGTTCATGGCGGAGTTCGGGTGGCAGGGGCCGCCCACGTGGTCGACCCTGACGCGGTCGATCTCGGACCACCCGCTCACCCCCGAGTCCCCGGGCATGCAGGTGCACCAGAAGGCGATGACCGGCAACGACAAGCTCACCGACGGGCTCGTCGCGCACGTCCCGATGCCGGACGACATGGACGACTGGCACTGGGCGATGTCCTGGAACCAGGCGGTCGCGATCCGCACGGCGATCACGCACCTGCGCTCGTTCGGCGAGCGCTGCACGGGCTCCGTCGTCTGGCAGCTCAACGACTGCTGGCCAGTCGTCTCCTGGGCGGCGGTCGACGGCGACGGGCACGCCAAGCCCCTGCTGCACGCGCTGCGTCAGGCCTATGCCGACCGGCTGGTGACCGTCCAGCCGCGCTCCGCGGACGGCGGCCACGGCACCGGCTCGCTCGCCGTGGTGCTGCACAACGACACCGACGAGGCGTGGGGCGGCGAGCTCCTCCTGCGTCGCGTCCGTGGCGTGGCCGCCGGTGCCGGTGACGTCCTCGCGGAGAAGACGGTCGCGGTCGACGTCGGCCCGCGCGGGGTCGTGCAGGTCGAGGTCCCGGCCGAGGTCGTCGAGGCCGGTGACGCCGCGACCGAGGTCGTCGTCGCCACGCTCGACGGAGCGCGCGACGTCTGGTTCCACGTGGAACCACGCGACGCGACCGCGGGGACGCTCGAGGCGACGGCCGAGCGCGACGGGCGCGACGTCGTCGTGCGCGTGACCGCCCACGGCCTCGTCCGTGACGTCACGCTGCTCGTGGACAAGGTGGTGCCGTCGGCGGAGGTCGACCGCGCGCTCGTGACGCTCCTGCCCGGCGAGACTGCGGAGTTCCGCGTCTCGGGGGCCGGCGACGCGGCACCCGAGGCGTTCTGTGCGCCGACGGTGCTCCGCCACGTCGGTCAGCTCGTGGGCGGTGCCGCGTGACCGCCGTCGTGCCCCTGCCGGGCGGACCGGTGCTGGGGATGACCTGGGGATGGCCCGGCGTCCGGGGGACGTGGGCGACCGAGGCCGCCGAGGCGTCGATGACCGCGATGGTGGACGACCTGGCTACGACCTGGACCGCCGTCACGTACGCCACCGAGCAGCAGACGGTGTACTCGACGCAGATCCCGTTCACCGAGGCGCCGACACTCACCGACGACGAGGTCCGGTGGGGGATCCGGGCCGCCAAGGAACGCGGCCAGAAAGTCTGCCTCAAGCCGGTCGTCAACGTCGCCGACGGAACCTGGCGCGCCTACATCGGATTCCTCGAGCCGGACGTGCCCAACGAGCCGACCTGGGGCCAGTGGTTCGACTCCTACCGCGCGTTCATCGTGCACCACGCACGGATCGCGGAGGAGGAGGGTGCGGAAATGTTCTGCGTCGGCTGCGAGATGGTCCGCTCCGACAAGTACGACGACGAGTGGCGCCGTACCGTCGCCGCCGTGCGCGAGGTGTACACCGGCCTGGTCACGTACAACTGCGACAAGTACCAGGAGGACCGCGTCACCTGGTGGGACGCCGTCGACGTGATGAGCGCGTCCGGCTACTACCCGGAGGGCGGCTGGGAGGCGCAGCTCGACCGGGTCGAGGCCGTCGTGGAGCGCGAGGGCAAGCCGTTCTTCTTCATGGAGACCGGGTGCCCGAGCCGCACCGGCTCGGCACGGGTCCCCAACGACTGGACCCTGGTGGGGGAGCCCGACGTCGGCGAGCAGGAGCGGTGGTACGCCGACATGCTCGCCGCAACGGCCGCACGCCCCTGGGTGCAGGGCTGGGTGCTGTGGGACTGGCCCGCCACGCTGTACTCCTCGCAGGACGCGGCGCAGGACGACGACTATTGTCCGTACGCCAAGCCTGCCGCCGCCGTCATCGCCGAGCGGTACAGGGCACTCGCCACCCCGGAGGACTGATGCCGTTCCTCGACCTGCCGCTCGCCGACCTCGAGTCGTACGTCGCCGACACCCGCGAACCCGACGACCTGGACGCCTTCTGGCGGCGCACGCTGGCGGACTCTCGGGCGGCGGGCGGGGCCGTGCAGGTCAGTCCCGTCGATACCGGACTGACTGCGGTGACGGTCGACGACGTCATCTTCCCCGGGTTCGCAGGAGACCCGGTCCGGGCCTGGCTCACCCGACCGGCCGGTGCCACGGGCGCCCTGCCCGTCATCGTCGAGCTCGTGGGGTACGGCGGTGGTCGCGGGATGCCGCACGAGCACACGCTCTGGGCCACCGCCGGGTTCGCGCACCTCGTGATGGACACCCGCGGGCAGGGCAGCGCGTGGGGCAACGGGGGTGCGACCCCCGACCCCCACGGCTCCGGACCCGCGACCCCGGGGTACCTCACCCGCGGGCTCGAGTCGCCCGAGCAGCACTACTACCGCCGGGTCGTCACCGACGGGGTGCGCGCCGTCGACGCCGTCGCACAGATCGAGGGCCTCGACGCCTCGCGCGTCGTGGTCAAGGGCATCAGCCAGGGCGGCGGGCTGGCGCTCGGGGTCGCCGGGCTGGCTCGTGGACTCTGCGGGGTCCTCGCCGACGTGCCGTTCCTGGCCGCGTTCGAGCGCGCCGTCGCGATCACGGACGAACGCCCGTACGGCGAGCTCCGGCAGTGGCTGTCCGTCCACCGCGACGGCGCAGCCCAGGCGCTCGCGACGCTCGCCTACGTGGACGCGGCCAACCTCGGTACCCGCGCGGACGCCCCGGCGCTGATGTCCGTCGCGCTGATGGACAACGTCTGCCCGCCGTCGACGGTGTACACGGCGTACAACCGGTACGCAGGACCCAAGGAGATCGACGTCTACCCCTACAACGGGCACGAGGGCGGCCAGCAGCACCGGTTCCCGCGCCAGCTCGCCGCCGTGCGCCGGTGGGTGGGGCCCGACCGGCACGCCCGCTGACCCCCACGTCGGTCGAGCCTGCCCGCACGTCGGTCGAGCCCGTCGAGACCCCCTATGCCGCGAACCGCGGACGCCGGCGGTTCGCCCGCTTGCGCTGACTCGCCGTCATGCCGCCCCAGACGCCCTTCTCCCGGACGTGGGCGAGGCCGTAGGCCCGGCACTCGGCGAGGACGGGGCACGACTCGCACCGTGACGCCGCCTCGAGCTGCTCGTCGGCGTCGTCGGAGGTCCAGATCGCCGTCGCCGCGACCGACCCGCTCCGGCAGGGGATCCGGTCGCCGCTGCCCTCCGTGGCGTCGATGGCGTCGATCAGGTCGGCGAGGTCGACGTCCCGCTTCTCGTCGATGAACATGGTGCCTCCTTCGGTTACCGGTAGTTCGGAGCGAAGGGGGCGATCGGATGCAGACCGGAGACTCGCATCGTCGGGACGCGAGGGGAAGAGCGTCATGTCTACCCGGGGTAGACGGTCTGATGTCCACGGTAGAAGCCGAGTATCGTGAGCGGGTATGAGCCTGAACATCAAGAACGAACGGACGCACGCGCTCGTCCGACAGCTCGCAGAGCTCACCGGCACGTCCCAGACGAGCGCCGTGGAGGGCGCGGTGCGGCGGCAGCTGGAGGCCGTGCTCGCAGAGCGAGAGCGGTCGGACGAGGCCGCCGACGCGCGACGACGCCGGGCAGGCGCCCTTATTGCGAGCCTTCGGGCCGACCTGACGGATGCGGACCGTGCGGCGTTGCGCGTCGCCGACGGTGATCTGTTCGACGAGTCGGGCCTGCCGGCATGATCGTCGACACCTCCGCGATCGTCGCGGTGCTGCTCGACGAACCTGCGGCACCGGCGATCGCCGAGCTGCTCCTCACGGAGACATCGGCGATGTCCGCGGCCACGCTCGTCGAGCTCGGTGCCGTCGTCGGGGGTCGCCTCCCGCCGCAGCAACGTCGCCGTCTTGACGCGTTGATGGAGCTCTGGGAGATCGAGATCGTCCCGTGCGACGCGGTCCAGGCCGAGATCGCGCGCGCGGCCTACCGCGACTTCGGGCGGGGGAGCGGACACGCTGCACGGCTCAACCTCGGGGACTGCTACGCGTACGCGCTCGCGTCGGACCGTGGTGAACCGCTGCTGTTCGTCGGCGACGACTTCTCGCACACGGATCTCACCCCGGCGCTCGTGGGCTGAGGAAGTATCTTGGCCTCCGCCGCGTTACGCGTGCGGCCGCACCCCGCGGCAGTGAGGGAACGAGGAGACCGCATCCGTGGACGCCATTCGTTGGTTGTTCGACGCCCAGCTCGTCATCGGTGACCAGACGATCCTCTGGCGCGAGATCGTCGGCAACGTCTTCGGTCTTGCCTCGGCCCTCGGCGGAATGCGTCGCAAGGTCTGGGCCTGGCCCGTCGGGATCGCCGGCAACCTGCTGCTCTTCACCGTCTTCATGGGCGCCGTCTTCGACACCCCGAACCCGGTGAACCTGCTGGGGCAGGCCGGGCGGCAGGTCATGTTCATCGCCGTCTCGGTCTACGGGTGGAGGCAGTGGCGCACCCGCGGGGACGCTCCCGCCGTGACCCCGCGCTGGGCGTCCGCCCGGCAGCGCACCGGGCTGATCGTCGCGCTGGTCGCCGGGACGGTGCTGCTCACGCCGATCTTCCGTGCGCTCGGCTCGTTCGAGCCCGTCTGGGCCGACGCCTGGATCTTCGTCGGCTCGATGCTCGCGACCTACGGCATGGCGCGCGGGTGGACGGAGTTCTGGCTGATCTGGGTCGCGGTCGACCTCGTCGGGGTTCCTCTCCTCGTCTCCGCCGGGTACTACGCGTCCGCTTTCATGTACGTCTTCTACGGCGCGTTCACGCTGGTGGGCTTCTTCGTGTGGCGTCGCGTGCAGCGGCGGGGTCCCGGGTTGGACTCGCCGGAGATCGAGACCCTGGGCGGTTGACGCCTGCGACGGGCGAGTTCTGCCCGTCCGGTCTAATCTCCCGGGATGTCCGTGACGTCTTTTGTCCACAGGTACGAGATCGACCAGAGCGCGCCCACCGTGCGGGAGGCCGCTCGCGACCTCGCCGTACGTGCGCTCCTGCCCGCCGCCGGGCTGTGGCTCGTCATCGTGGGGGCAGGGTTCCTGATCACCGGCCCGCTCGACGACCTGCCGGGGGAGCAGGGCGTCAACGACTGGTTCGTCGACCACCGCGTGCCGTGGCTGGACACGTTCACGTCCGTCTTCTCGCAGATCGGCACGACGGAGTTCATCATCGGCGGCACGACGGTCGCCGTCGTCCTCATCCTGTGGAGGACGCGGCAGTGGTGGCTCGCCGTCGTGCCGGCGCTCGCCGTCGCGATCCAGGCCGCGATCTTCCTGTCCTCGTCACTCGTGGTCGGGCGTGAGCGCCCCGAGGTCGAGAAGCTCGACGACGTGCCGCCGACGTCGAGCTTCCCGAGCGGCCACACGGGCGCCTCGTTCGCCTTCTACCTGACCCTGATGATGTTCGCGCAGCGGATCGGCAACCCGGCGCTGCGGACCACCGTCTCCGTGCTGTGCCTCCTGGTGCCCGTGCTGGTGGGCGTCGCCCGCCTGTACCGCGGGCTGCACTCGCTGACGGACGTCGTCTTCGGCATGGTCAACGGCGTCGTCTGCATGGTGCTGGCCTGGGGGTATCTGCGGCGTGACACCGCCGGGGACGGGCGGACGATCGCGCGCTGACCAGCCGTGGTGTGCGGCGCGCGGCCGCACACCACGGTGACGTCACCAGGCAGACGGGGCAGGGGGTGGGACGACCTCGGGCCGGTCGTTGCAGCTGATCACGTTGGGGGTGTAGCGGCCGAGCCAGTTCGCCGGCCCGTCGCCCCACGGGGTGATCGTCGCGCCGTCGTTCCCGCCGAGGTCCTCGAGGGAGAACTCCGAGCCGGCTGCAGGGAAGCCGAATGCTCCGCAGTTGTTGACCCCTGCCCAGCCCACGTTGCGCGCGTCGACGTTCTCGAACGACGCTGACCCGCGGACCCGTGCGCTGACCACTGACGTCCCGGTGCCGTCCACCCGCACGTCCCGGAACGAGACGCCTTCGATCACGTTGGCGTCCTTGTGCTCCCAGTCCGTGATCAGCAGGATCGCGTTGTAGGCACTGTCGAGATAGTGGTCGCCCGTTACCTGGATGTCGGCGTCGATGCTCTGGTCGAGTGCATAGATCCAGAGCGAGCCGAGTCCGAACTGCCAGTTCAGGTCCTCGACCCCGCCACGGACGGTCGTGTTGTCCGTGAACGCGATCGTTCCGTCGAACGCTGTCGCGCCGAACCGTGCACCGGCATGGAGGGCGCTGCCCTCGCGCAAGGGATCGGCGACGAGGTTCCTCTCGACCGTGATGTCCTTCCCGCCGTAGATCGCGATCCCGTTGGCGAGCGTCGGCGTCTGGACGGTGTTGTTCCGGAACGTGTTGCCCTCGTTCTGCGGACCCGGGTCGTCGAGGTCGCCGCCGGCGTCCGACCACATGGCCATCGCGTCGTCGCCCGTGTTCCGGAAGAAGTTGTTGCTGGCCTCCGAGTTCGTGACGCCGAGGTGGAAGTTTATGCCGTCTGCGATCTGGTCGACGATGATGTTGTCGCGGATCGTGACGCCGTCCATCGGCCCGTCAAGCCACAGCCCGACCTTGGTGTGCTGGATGTACAGGTCTTCGAAGGATGAGTCAGAGAAGGCCCCGCCGATTCCGTTCACCTGATCGGTGTCGATGCGCTCTCGGACGTCGCCACGGATCGCGAATCCGGAGAGATGGACGTTCGAGCTGCCACCGTCTTCGGCCCACCTGCCGTAGAACCCGACCCCGGTGTGGACCGAGCCGTCCTCGGTCGGCTCGTCGAGCTCGACCTCTGAGCCCTCAAAGCTCGTGTACCAGTTCCCCGCTCCGACGATCGTCACGTCATCGACGAGGATGTGCCGGTCGACGCGGTAGTGCCCCGGCGGGACGTAGACCGGGCGGCCGTGCGACTTTGCCCTGGCGATCGCGGCGTCCATCGCGGGCGCCGAGTCCTTCTTGCCACGGGGGTCGGCGCCGAAGTGGAGGACGTTCACGCCACGGGCCTCGACATGGGGCGGAGCGACCAGCTCGGTGTCGAGCAGATCGATCGTCGTGAGGTCGGCCGTCGCGTTCTTCGGGACCTCGAGCCGGACGACTGCCCCTGCCTCGTAGGTACGTCCCAGGAGCATGCGCTGCTCGTTGTAAAAGTGCATGGGGCGGAACGGAGTCGTGATCTCCCGGGACTCCCGGTCACATCCTTCGGCTCCCAGCGGGCCGTCGCACTCGACCGTCCACCATTCCGGGTGCAGAAGCTGGGCGTTCGGGTCGTTGGTGAACTGATACTGGTTGTAGAGCCACGAGTACTCGGACGTGAGGTCCATCTTCTGCAGGTGGCCGCCGTCGACCCGAACGTTCAGCCGGGACGTGATACCCCCACCCTCGGGCGCATCAGGAACGGAGTACCGGACGGTGATGGCGTTGGTCTCGGCAGGGAGTGTGAACTCCACGAACTGACCCGGCTCGAGCTGGACCGCCGATCGGCCCGAGGCCTCCGCGGCGAGATCGTAGGCCTGGCGGGACGAGATGACGGTCCCGTCCGTCGTCGAGTTCTCTGCCTCCTGCTCGAGAAACGCGACATCGGCTCCTCGGCCCTCGACAAGTGCGGGGTCGAGCCCTGCGCGGGTCAGAACCGGGGCGACGCTGTCACTGTCACTGTCGCGGTGCGCCGCAGAACTGGCTGCCCCCGCGGTGAGGAGGAGCGTGCAGGCGCCGAGCGCTGCGGCTGCTCGGACCAGTGGGGTGACGCGGTACTGCGGCGCGCTCGTCGGCGCGGGCCTTGGGCTGTCGGTGCGTCTCATCGTCGACTCGTCGTCCTTCCGGGAGTAAGGCGCACGGCGTCGTTGCCCTGCGCCTCACTGACCGTAGGCCGCTTCGCGAGCCGCCACAAGAGTAAAAGGCAAGTTTATGCATCATCGCGTCTTGTTCTTGCGTTATATACGCAAGATGCCAGCAGGCGCTGTGCTATGCCATGACGCGAAATCCGCTCCCGAAGGCGGCGTGGCCGGAGATCTCCGCCGCGGCCTCCATCGGCTCCGGGTACGCCCAGACGCTGTCGACGCCGTCGGGGCCCGCTCCTGCGAGGCTCCAGTAGTGCGCCTCGCCCTTCCACGGGCACGTCGTCCGGGTCCTCGACGACTCCAGCAGGTCCCAGCGCACGGCCTCGGGCGGAAAGTAGTGGTTTCCCTCGACGACGACGGTGGCCTCGCTCTCGGCGACGACGACGTCGTTCCAGATCGCTTGCATCACGGTGCTCCTTCGCTCGGTGGTCTGGAGAGAACCCCGCGCGCGGCCCGGGGATTCCCCGGACACCCCGCCGTCCTCCGTCGCGCCGTCGTCGAGGCGGCGTGGTAGTCAAGGTCTAGATCCGTGCGGTCGGCAGAGGGAGACGGTTGATGGACTACGCGCTCGTGGCGGTGGTCGGGGTGCTCGCGATCGTCGGCGTCTCGGTCCTCGGCCCCCGGGTCGGCGTGGCGCCCCCGCTCCTCCTCGTGCTCTTCGGCGTCGGGCTCAGCCTCGTGCCCGGCGTGCCGCCGGTCGAGGTCGAGCCGGAGATCGTGCTCGCCGGTGTGCTGCCCCCGCTGCTCTACTCCTCGGCCGTCTCCATGCCGACGATGGACTTCCGCCGCGACTTCCGCTCCATCGCGGGTCTGTCCGTGGTGCTGGTCGTGCTCACGTCGTTCGTCCTCGGGGCGATCTTCAGCTGGCTGATCCCCGGGGTCGACCTCGCGACGGGCGTCGCGCTCGGCGCGGTCGTCAGCCCCACCGACGCCGTCGCGACGTCCATCGTCCGTCGCCTGGGGGTCTCGCCCCGGATCGTCACGATCCTGGAGGGAGAGGGGTTGCTCAACGACGCCTCGGCCCTCGTCCTGCTGCGCACCGCGATCGCGGCCACCGCCATCTCCGTCTCGTTCTGGGAGGTGCTGGGCGACTTCGTCCTCGCCGTCGGGATCGCCGGGGTGGTCGGCTACCTCGTGGGCAACGTCAGCCTGCGCATCCGCAGCCGCCTGACAGAGCCGGCGTCGAGCACCGTCATCTCCTTCGCGACGCCGTTCGTCGCCTACTTCCCGTCCGAGGCGCTCGAGGCCTCGGGTCTTGTCGCGGCGGTCACGGCCGGACTCGTCGTGGGGCAGGGGGCTCCAAGGTTCCTGACGCCCACGGACCGTCTCTCGGAGCGCACCAACTGGCAGACCGTCGAGATTCTGCTCGAGGGCGCCGTCTTCCTGATCCTGGGGCTCGAGCTGCTGGAGACGGTCGAGGACGTCCGGCAGACGCACGGGAGCATCGCGAGCGCGATCGGCCTCGCCGCGCTCGCGGCGCTCGTCATCGTCCTCGTCCGGGCCGCGTACGTCGCGCCGCTGCTGCTGGGGGCGTCGCGACGGGCGCGCAAGAGCCGTGCCGAACGACCCCGGGTCGAGGAGTTCGGGGTCGAGCTGGAGCGCAGGGTCGAGCAGATGCGGGCGGACGAGCGGTTCGACGACGAGCGCACGGGGCGGCGCATCGACCACGGCCGACGTCGGCTCAGCCGCCGGCTCGCCGACATCGACTACGTCACCGCGGCCCCGCTCGGCTGGCGGGAGGGCACCGTCCTGGTGTGGGCAGGGATGCGCGGTGCCGTGACCGTGGCCGCCGCCCAGACGCTGCCCTCCGACACCGTTCAGCGGCCCCTGCTCCTGCTGATCGCGTTCGCCGTGGCGATCAGCACGCTGTTCGTCCAGGGCGGGACCCTGCCCTGGGTGGTCCACCGGCTCGGGCTCGGTGGCGCTGCAGACGGTGACGGCGACGAGCGCGACGCGCTCATGCAGGTCATGAACCGGGCGGTGGCCGACGTGCTCGAGGACGAGAACCTTCGTCGGGCGGACGGAAGCGAGTTCAACCCTGCGGTGCTCGGCAAGATCCGCGCCCGCGTCGCGCGCCGCACGGCCGAGGGTGCGGAGATCGTCCCGCGGGAGATCTCCGCACAGATCTTCGAGCTGCAGATCCGCGTCATCCAGGCGCAGCGCGAGGCTCTGCTCGAGGCACGGTCGCTCGGCACCTTCGACTCCTCCGGGCTCTCGGCGGCCCTCGCGGTGCTCGACGCGAACGAGATCAGCGCGCGGCTCACCGCGGGGCCCGACGGCCCGGAGTGACCGACGTCGCCCTGTTCACGCGCCGCCCTGATCGATACGCTGGCCAGGATCTGTTGTCGCCCGCTGGTGTGCTGCCCGTTGATCCAGGGTTCCCGGTCCGTGCTGACAGCACCTTCGCTCGTCGCCCCGGCGTCCGGCCGCCCTGGTCCGTGCAGCCTCTCGTGGGCCGAGCCTGAGGAGCCACGTGCCCAACGCACTCTCGACCCTGTCCGTCGTCTTCGGAGCCGCACTCGTGACGGTGGGAGCCGTCCTGGGGATGTCCGTCTCCGGCGGGTCCGAGATCGGGAGCGTCTTCGCCGACGCCGGGCTCGGGGGAGTCGCCGTCGCCGCGGCAGCGACCGCGGTGCTGGCCCTCGTCGTCTCCGGTGTCTGTGCGCTCATCGCTGCCGGCTGCGACGCGGCGGGCACCCGGGGGACCGGACGCGAGCTCGAGGCGCAGGTCGAGCTCGTCGCCTGACGTCCGACGCCCGCGGGGGTGCCCGCGCGTCGTGCCGGAGGCGCGTCGGGCCCGGCGCACGTAGCGTGCAGCCGTGAACACGTTCACGCGCCTCCGGCACGTCTGGCGGACCCACGTGGTGGCCGCGGACGCCGTGCTCGCGGTCGCCGTCCTCCTCGTGGTCGGCCTTCCCCGCGCGCTCGCTCCGCCATTCGTCGACCCGGTGACGGCGGCTGAGCTGACCGCCCTCGCGATCGGCTGTGCCGCGCTGGTGCTGCGTCGGACGGCACCCGTGGCCGTCCTGGTCGTGACGACCCTGATCGCGGCCGCGTCGGTCGTCGTCGGCGGCGGGATCGCGACCCCCGTGGGCCCGGCCTTCGTCGCGCTGTTCACCGTCGCGAGCCGTGTGACCTGGGGACGGGCGGTCGCCGCCGCGCTGGCGCAGGTCGGCGTCCTCACGCTCGCGCTCGCGACGGCGGGCCTGGAACCCTGGGGAGATGTCCAGGTGGTCGGCCTGTTCGGGTGGTGCGGGATGGTGACGGCCGTCGGGATCGCCGTCCGGGCCCAGCGGGCGGTCGTGGAGTCCGCGGAGGAGCGGGCTGCTCGCGCCGAGCACACTCGCGAGGAGGAGGCGGCGCGCCGGGTCGGCGAGGAACGACTGCGGATCGCGCGCGAGCTCCACGACGTGCTCGCGCACCACGTCGCCGTCGTCGGGGTCCAGGCAGGGGTCGCCGAGGTCCTGATGGAGTCACGTCCGGACGCGGCGCGCACCGCGCTCGGCCACGTGCAGTCGGCCACCGAGACCGCGCTCGCCGAGCTGGGAGACCTGCTCGAGGTCCTGCGGGACGCCGCGGACGACGACGCGGCGACGCGCCCTGCGCCGGGACTGGCGAACCTCGACGAGCTCGTGGACCGGAGCCGGGCGACCGGGCTGCTCGTGAACCTGCATCGGGGCGGTGCGCGTGAACAGCTCCCGGCGCTCGCCGACCACGCCGCCTACCGGATCGTCCAGGAAGGGCTGACCAACGCGCACAAGCACGGCACGGGGCGCGCCGAGCTCCTCGTCGAGCAGTCGCCCGTCGAGCTCCGGGTGCGCGTGGAGAACCCGGACCCGACCGGTGCTGGTCGTACGGGCGGGTCCGGGTACGGTCTGGTCGGGATCCGTGAGCGCGTGACCGCGGTGGGCGGCACGATGCGCGCGGAGTCCGTCGCGGGGACGTTCGTCCTCGAGGCGTACCTGCCGATACGGAGGGGGTCTGGATGACGACGGTCCTGATCGTGGACGACCAGGAGCTGATCCGGGCGGGCTTCGCCGCGCTCGTCGACAGCACGGACGACCTGCAGGTCGTCGGGCAGGCGTCCGACGGCGCCGAGGCGGTTCGTCTGGCGCGTGCCGCCCGGCCCGACGTGGTCCTGATGGACATCCGGATGCCCGGGACCGACGGCCTCGAGGCGACCGAGCAGATCTGCACCCTGCCGGAGCTGGCCGGCACCCGCGTCGTCGTGCTCACGACCGTCGAGGCGGACGAACAGGTCCTGCACGCGCTCCGCGTCGGGGCGAGCGGGTTCCTGGGCAAGGGGGTGCGGCCCCAGACGCTGCTCGACGGCATCCGGACGGTCGCCGCGGGGGAGTCCCTGCTGTCGCCGACGGCGACACGCGCCCTGGTCGCCAACTACCGCCGACGTGCGGACGAGCCGCGGCCCGACACCGCGGCGCTGGACGCGCTGACGCCGCGCGAACGTGAGGTCGTCGCACTCGTCGCCGAGGGGCTGAGCAACGAGCAGATCGCGGAGCGGCTCGTGGTCTCCCCGCACACCGCCAAGACGCACGTCAACCGCGCGATGGTGAAAGTGGGGGCGCGGGACCGTGCCCAGCTCGTCGTCGTCGCGTTCCGGGGCGGGCTCGGCGGAGACGTACCGCAGCCGTAGTACGTCCACAGTTGCTCCCCGGGGGTGACGACACGGCGCGGGCGTGGCGAGATGCTGTTCGCAGCACCACTTCCCACCGACCGGAGCAGCCATGATCGAGGTCCAGAACCTCACCAAGACCTACGGGGACGTCGTCGCGGTCGACGACGTCACGTTCACCGTCCGCCCCGGTGTCGTCACCGGGTTCCTCGGCCCCAACGGGGCGGGGAAGTCCACGACGATGCGCATGATCCTGGGACTCGACCGCCCGACGTCCGGGACGGTCGCCGTCAACGGCCGTCCGTACCAGGACGCCGTGGCGCCCATCGCCGAGGTCGGCGCACTCGTCGAGGCGCGGGCCGTCGACGGGCGGCGGTCGGCACGCAACCACCTGCGCGCGATCGCCGCGACCGTCGGCATCGGTGACGGCCGCGTCGACCAGGTGCTCGAGCTCGTCGGACTGACGGACGTCGCCCGCAAGCCCGCGGGCGGATTCTCGCTCGGCATGGGTCAGCGCCTGGGTATCGCCTCGGCACTGCTCGCGGACCCCGACGTCGTGATGCTCGACGAGCCTGTGAACGGCCTTGACCCGGACGGGATCCTCTGGATCCGCGGGCTGCTCAAGCAGCTTGCCGCCGAAGGACGGACGGTGTTCCTCTCCTCGCACCTGATGAGCGAGATGCAGATGACCGCCGAGCACCTGATCGTGATCGGGCAGGGGCGCATCCTGGCCGACGAACCGCTGCACGCCATGATCGACCGGGCCGCGGGCGAGCGCGTCGACGTCGTCTCGCCCGACGGCGGGCGGCTCGCGGAGCTGCTCGCCGACGACGGCGTGGTCGTGACGTCGGCGGAGCCAGGAGTCCTGCAGGTCACGGGCGTCGCGGCGGAGCGGATCGGTGACGTGGCCGCGGAGAACGGCGTGCGCCTGCACCAGCTCCACACCGTGGAGCCGTCGCTCGAACAGGCATTCATGGACATGACCGCGGGAGCAGTGACGTACCGCGGAGGACGAGAGGACACACCCCGATGAGCGCCGCCACGACCTCCCCCCGCGCCGTCGACCACGCGTCCCTACGCCTGACGTTCGGCCATGTGGTGCGCCACGAGTGGATCAAGCTCACGTCGATCCGGTCGATCTGGTGGTTCCTCGTGGCGACCGTCGGGTCGATGGTCGTCTTCGGCGTCGTCGCCTCGTCCGTCGTCGCGGGCGCAGAGGAGATCCCGGAGACCCTCCCGCCAGGAGCTCCGAACCTCTCCGACCCGCTGTCCGTCGTGCTCGGCGGGTCCGGGCTGGCGCTGCTGATCATCGGCGTGCTCGGCGCGATGATCGGCGCGCGCGAGTACGGGTCCGGCATGGTCCGGACGACGTTGACCGTGGTTCCACGACGGCTGTGGACGCTCGGCGCGAAGGTCCTGTGCTTCGTCGCCGTCCTGACACCGACGGTGCTGCTCTCCTGCGCCATGGCGTTCACCGCCGGGATGCCGGTGCTGGACGCCGCCGGCAAGGAGACCGTCGCCATCACCGACGACGGCGTGCTCGGTGCGGTGCTCGGGACGGCCGGCTATCTCGTGGGCGTCGGGGTGCTGGGCCTGTGCCTGGGTGTCGCGTTCCGCAGTGTCGCCGCCTCGATCGGCACGCTCGTCGGCGTCGTGATCGTGCTCCCGCAGCTCGCGTCGATGATCATCCCGGAGGAGTGGGACGGCGTGCTCGCATACCTTCCGTCCAACGCCGCGAGCTCGTTCACCGCGGTCGTGCCGCCGGACGGGATGCTGTCGGCCGCCGGCGGGGTCGCGGTCTTCGTCGCATGGGTCGTCGCGGCGCTCGTGTGGGCGGCGGTCGGTCTGGTCCGACGGGACGCCTGAACCCGGGGAGTCAGGGCGGCGAGCCGTCCTGACTCCCCGGAGCCCCCGCGTCGTCGGGCGGACGGACCGGCCCCGTCAGGTAGTGCTGCAGCGCGGGGGCGACGGACGCGGCGACCGACCGCGGGTCGGCCGACGCGAGCGGCTCGATCCGGACGATGGCGCGCGCGAGCGTCAGCCCGACGATCTGCGACATCAGGAGCGAGCCGCGGTACTCGGGATGGTCCGCCCCGATCGCGCGGGCGAGGGGGGCGAGGAGCTCGGCGGTGAGGCGCTCGCGGATGATCGCGGCCGACTCGGGTGCCGAGGTCACGGAGCGGACGATCGAGACGATGCGGGTCCTCTTGGCCTCGTCGGTCAGCAGGTCGAGGGCAAAGACGGCCAGTCGTTCTCCTGCGGTGCCCGGGTCGCCGGCGACGATCCGCGGGATGACGACCGACGGGTCGACGGGGAGGTCGACGACGGTCGCGAAGAGCTCGGCCTTCGATCCGAAGTAGTGGCTGATCAGTGCCGGGTCCACCCCGGCGTCGGTGGCGACGGAGCGCAGGGTGGTGCGGTCGAACCCGAGCTCGGCGAAGCGGAGCCGAGCGGCCTCGGCGATCTGCTCCCGGGTGTCGGCGTCGCCGGGTCGTCTGCCTCGTGCCATGCGGTGAGGCTACCCCCGATGCCGGGGGTGACGAGGTCAGGCGGAGCAGAGGCGGTGGCCGGGCCAGCGCTCGACGAGGTCCTCGTCGGCGGCGAGGCGTGCGGAGTCGGTCCGGGCGAGGTGGTGGGCGGTGCGGTGGCGTACGAGCGCGCGGTGGTCGTTGTCGATCGCCCACATCAGAGCTTCGCGAACCTCGTCGTGGGTCGGTGCGGTGTTCATGCCGTCCTCCTTGTTCAGGACCGAGCTGCTGCGGCCTCTATGAACTAGGACGTTCGGGCAGCACGATTCGCACGCGACTTTACATCACGGTTTGGTAACGACTTCTCGCCGGGACGCGCGGACCACGAGCCCCGAGCCCGCGAGGCCCAGGAACAGGAACGCGGCGGCCACCAGCAAGGACGCCCGGGTCGCGTCGGCGAAGCCCTCGGAGAGCGCGTCGACCACCTGGGGAGTGGCGTCCCCGGCAGGGCTGTCGGTCCCCTCGGAGCGCAGCTCGCTGATGACGCTGCCCGCGGAGTCCGTCGTCGCCGTCGTGAGCTGCTCGCTGACGCCGGCGGGGACGTCGGCGACCTCGTCGATCGCGGCCGGGACCGCCGTCGCGAGCCCGACGGCGAGGGCGGCCCCGACGAACGCCGTCCCCAGCGCGGACCCGACCTGGCGTGCCGTGGACTGGGTGGCCGACCCCTGGCCGGAGAGCTCGGCCGGGACCTCCGAGAGGGTGGTCCCGGTGAGCTGCGCGGACGCCAGGCCCAGGCCGAGGCCGTAGACGGCGAGGAGCGCGGCCAGCAGCCACGCGGACGTCGTGGGCGTGACCGTGAAGGCCACGGCGATCACGCCGACGACCTCGAGCAGCAGCCCGATCACGACGACCATCGGCGCGCCGACCGCCGCGGCCAGGTGCCGCGCCATGGCGCCGGAGAAGAAGGCGCCGAGCGCCATCGCGGCGAGCACGAGTCCTGCCCCCATCGTGGACAGGCCCAGCACGTTCACGAGGAAGAGCGGGAGGACGAAGATGATGCCGAACTCGCCGACGGCAACCGTCATCGCGGTCAGGTTGCCCCACCGGAACGTCGGGATCGAGAACAGGGAGAGGTCCAGGAGCGCGGACCGCCCGACGCGGGCACGGTGCCGCTCCCAGGCCACGAAGCCCACCAGCATGATCACGGCCAGCGCGAGAACCACCGGGACGACCGAGACCGGTGCGTCGGCGGACCAGGTCAGGCCGAAGATGCTCAGCGCGGTGTCCGGCGTCCACCAGCCGAGGGTCTGGCCCTCGATCAGCCCGAAGACGAGAGCGCCGAAGCCACCTGCGGAGAGCAGGAGGCCGACGACGTCGAGCCCCGGCTCGGAGATGTGAGCACGGGTCTCGGGGACCCACAGGAAGGTCCCGACGAGCACGAGCGCGCCGATCGGGAGGTTGACCAGGAAGATCCACGGCCAGGTGAACGACGTCGTGAGCCACCCGCCGAGGAGCGGCCCGACGGCGGCCATGCCGGAGATGACGGCGCCCCAGATGGCGAACGCGGTGACGCGGTCCTTGCCGCGGAACGTCGCGTTGACGGTCGAGAGGGTGGCGGGCAGGACGAGCGCACCGCCGAGACCCTGGACGACGCGGGCGCCGATCAGCGCCTCTGCTCCGCCCGCGACGGCGGCCAGGAGCGAGCCGACCGTGAAGAGCAGCACGCCGATCACGAGCATCTTGCGGCGGCCGAGGCGGTCGCCGAGCCGTCCGGTGGTCAGCAGGAGTGCCGCGAACACGACGGCGTAGGAGGCGTTGACCCACTGCGCGTCGATCAGGTCGAGCCCGAGGTCGTCGATGATGACCGGCAGCGCGACGCTGACGATGGTCCCGTCGATCACGATCATCGACAAGGCGGTCGCGAGGACCAGCAGGGCGCGCCAGCGGTGGTCGGGCCGGGCGGTGGCTTCCGGGTCGTGCGGTGGCGTCATGCGACTCCTCAGGTCGCCTCGACGGTACCTCTCAGGGCGGCGGAGAGCCGTTCGAGGCCCGCGGGGGCGAGCGAGTAGTACGCCCAGCGTCCGCGCTGCTCGCGCTCCAGGAGCCCGGCGCCGACCAGGATCTTGAGGTGGTGGCTCACGGTCGGTTGGGCGAGCCCGAGCGGGCCGGTGAGGTCGCACGCGCAGATCTCGCCCTCGTCGGCCGTGGCGACCAGGGCGAGGAGCTGGACGCGCGCGGGGTCGGCGAGCGCCTTGAAGCCCTGGGCGAGGTCCTGGGCGGCCGCCGGGTCGACGGCCCCCACGACGCCGCGGCACACGCGGGGCGTGCGGGGCGGAGCAGCGGTCATCCCTTCATCTTGCCACGCATCGACATCTATGGATACGTTGGCCATGTCAGATTGACGGTTTTCAATACGAGGAGCTCAGATGAGCACGCCCCAGGACCTTCCCGTCGTCGTGATCGGTGGTGGCCCGGTCGGTCTCGCCGCGGCCGCCCACCTCGTCGAGCGAGGGATCGAACCCCTCGTCCTCGAGAGCGGGCCCGACGTCGGCGCGGCGGTCGCCGCCTGGGGTCACGTCCGGCTCTTCTCGCCCTGGCAGTACGACGTCGACGCCGCCGCCCGTCGGCTCCTCGCCCCGACGGGGTGGGTCGAGCCCGAGGCCGACGTGCTGCCGACCGGCGCCGAGCTCGTGGATCGGTATCTGCGGCCCCTGGCGCAGACCCCGGCGATCGCCCCGCACGTCCGCACGGGCGTCCGCGTCCTCGCCGTGACCCGCGACGGCGCCGACCGGTCCCGTTCCCTCGGGCGCGAGCGCCGGCCCTTCCGTCTGCGTGTCCGCGACGCCGACGGCGAGCGCGACCTGCTCGCCCGCGCCGTCGTCGACGCGACCGGCACCTGGGGGCAGTCCAACCCGTTGGGCGCGAGCGGGATCCCCGCCGTCGGCGAGCAGGAGGCCTCCGCGTTCGTCACCGGACCGCTGCCCGACGTCCTCGGGCGCGACCGTGAGCGCTTCGCCGGACGGCGCACCCTCGTCGTCGGACGCGGGCACTCGGCGGCGAACACCCTGCTCAGTCTCGTCGAGCTCGCGGAGTCCGAGCCCGACACCGAGATCACCTGGGCGATCCGTGGCGGGTCCGCCCGACGCCTCTACGGTGGTGGCGGTGCGGACGAGCTGCCGGCCCGCGGCCACCTCGGGGAGCGGCTGCGCGCCGCGGTCGAGTCCGGCGCGATCACCCTGGCCACCCACGTGACGATCGACGAGCTCGTCCCCGCAGGTGACGGGGTGCTCGTGCGCGGGCGCCGCCGCGACGAGGAGACCTCCGTCGAGGTTGACGCGATCGTGAACGCGACCGGGTTCCGGCCCGACCTCGCCATGCTCCGGGAGGTCCGCCTCGACCTGGACCCCGTGGTCGAGGCGCCACGTGGCCTGGCGACGCTCATCGACCCGAACGAGCACTCGTGCGGCACCGTCCGGCCGCACGGGGAGGCGCTCCTGCGCCACCCCGACGAGGGCTTCTACGTCGTCGGCTCCAAGTCGTACGGCCGTGCGCCGACCTTCCTGCTCGCCACCGGGTACGAGCAGGTGCGGTCCGTCGTCGCCGCGCTCGCCGGGGACCGGCAGGCGGCCGACGCCGTCGAGCTCAACCTGCCGTCGACCGGGGTCTGCTCCGCCGACGGCCCGGTCGACGACGACAAGGACGTCCCGGTCCCCGCAGGAGCGGCGTCCTCGAGCTGCTGCTGAACCCGACCCTGGCCGTGCCCCGGGTCGCGCCCCCGCGCGGTCCGGGGCACAGTGCTGCTCGGGAGCGGGCGGCCGAGCGCCCGCCAGAAGGAGGAGATCGTGGCCCGATTCACTGCCTGGACGTTCGAGACGGTCGACGGCGCGGACGACGCCAACGCCATCGTCCGCGACGCCGCGAGCGAGAAGCTGGTGACCGTCATCGACCACGCCGTCGTGCGCTGGCCCGAGGGCGCCGACAAGCCGGAGACGGACGTCCGGCACGACGACGCGAAGCGCGGCACCGGGTGGGGTGCCTTCTGGGGCCTCCTTCTCGGCGGCCTGTTCTTCGTCCCGCTCGTCGGAGCCGCGGCAGGCGCAGCGGTGGGAGGGCTGAGCAGGCTCTTCAGCGGCATCGGGCTGCGCTCCGAGGACATCGAGCGGATCCGTGAGGGAGTGAAGCCCGGCACGTCCGCGCTGTTCCTCGTGACCGAGCAGGGCGACGTCGACCGGTTCGCCGAGCGGCTGCACGGGGTCGGGGCGACCCTCGTGGACGCCAACCTCACCGAGGAGGAGAAGGCGCTCCTGCTGCAGTCGTTCGGCGGTCGCTGAACCGCGGGGTCGCCGTGGCCGCGGGGGGGCTGAGCGCGGCGTCAGCCGGCGTAGCGGTCGCCGGCACCGTGCCCGGGTCGCTGGCTGCGTCGGCTCCGGCGTGGCAGGTGCGCTCGCTCGACCGCCGTCGAGTAGCTCACGGCGCTGACCTGCGTCGTGGACAAGGGGTCGCCGAGCGCGTCGCCCCCGAGTGCACGGGCGACGTGGAGCAGGGGACGCTGTGCCTCGAACTCGTGGGCGAGGGCGTCGAAGATAGGGGTCTCGGTGTCGCGCACCGGACCATTGTCCGTCGCCGCGGGGCCGGACTCGCCCCGGGGCGCCGGTCTTCACAGGACCCCTACACGGTCGGGTGGGTCACGGCACCGAGGGGTCGGCCGCGTCGTCCGAGGTCACGGGGTTCGCGCGGGCGGCCAGGGTCGTGAAGAGCGGCAGGAGGACGTCGTCGAGCACGTCGTCCAGGTAGCTGTCGGGGATCGGCCCGCCCTTGATGATGGCGAACCTCAGGAGGGCGACCGGCGTGAGCAGCGCGGTGTCCGGGACCGGGGTGGGGCCGATCTCGCCGCGTTCCGCCGCCGCCGCGAGCGCCGACCGGATCGAGGAGCGCGCCACCTCCCCGTTCAGCTCGGCGACCTCGGAGAGCAGCTCCTGGTCGGCCTCGCCGAGCAGCGCGCGCAGCGTCGCGGACCCGACCGCACTGACCTGTGTCAGCAGCGGGCCGAGCGTCCGGCGGAGGTCGGCCCGCAGGTCGCCCGACGTCTCGGTCGTGAACGACGACCGCAGGGCTGAGCCGAGGGCGTCGGAGACGAGGTGTGCCCGGGAGCGGTAGCGGCGGTAGAGGACGGGCTTGCTGGTCCGCGCCCGGCGCGCGACCCCCTCGAACGTGACTCCGGCGTACCCGTGGTCGTCGAGCTCGGCGCGCGTCGCCTCGCGGATGGCCGCCGTCAGGACCTCGTCCCGTCGGCGCTTCTGCTCGACCACCTGGTCTCCTCTGCCTCGTACTCCTTGTGTACCGTACCGGGCGTGTAAGATACGGGGCGTATCTATAATTCTTCATGGAGGCTCGATGTCAACGGCTGAAACCACCGCCACCCCCGTCCCCGACCCGGCTGGCCGCCCCGCGCCGTCCCGCTGGTCCCGCGTCGCCCTCGTGGTGGGCGGGCTCTGCGCCGTCCTCCTCGTGATGCTCACGGCGTTCGCCCTCCCCTCGGTGAAGTCCTCGCCGCAGGACGTCCCCGTCGCGATCGTGGGTCCCGACCAGCAGGTCGCGACGATCGAGGACTCGATCGACCAGGCCGCCCCGGGTGCGCTCGACCTCGTCACGGCCGCCGACGCCGACGCCGCCGAGCAGATGATCCTGGATCGAGAGGTGTACGGGGCGTTCGTGCTCGGGCAGGACGGAGTCACCGTCCAGACCGCCTCCGCGGCGAGCTACAGCGTGGCCTCGATGCTGACGCAGGCGAGCCAGCAGCTGGGTGCCTCCGCCGGTGTGCAGGTCACGGTCGAGGACGTCGTCCCGCTGCCGGAGGACGACCCGCGGGGCGTCGGCCTGACGGCCGGCTCGCTCCCGCTCGCGATCGGCGGGCTCCTCGCGGCCGCTGCCTGCATCGCGCTCCTGCACGGGCCCACCCGTCGCATCGCGGGTGCGGCTGGCTTTGCCCTCGTCGGTGGATTCGCGCTGACCGCCGTGCTCCAGTACGGCTTCGGGACCTTCGACGGTCCGTACGCGCTCACGGCGCTCGCGGCCAGCCTCGGGATCGGCGCCACGAGCATGCTCGTGCTCGGCCTGGAGCGACTGCTCGGAGCCCCGGGGATCGCCGTCGGTGCCGTGATCGTCGTGCTGCTCGGCAACCCGCTCTCCGGGATCATGACCGCTCCTGAGTACCTCCCCGAGCCCTGGGGTGCGGTCGGCCAGCTCCTGCCACCGGGTGCCATGGACACGCTGCTGCGGAACGTCGCCTACTTCGACGGCGCCGCGAGCCTGGGGCCGATCCTGGTCCTGTGCGGGTGGATCGTCATCGGCCTCGTGCTCTTCGCGGCCGGCGTCGCGCGCTCGCGACGGAGCGGCACCGAGCTCTGATCCCACCGTTCCCGGCGGCCTGTGTGGACCTGCCCCCGCACGCACGGCAGGATGGTCGGCACCCGACCCTGGAGGACCTGATGAGTGCTGAGAAGACCCGCAAGAAGAGCGGCGTCGCCCGCCTGTACAAGACCGTCGCGTTCGCACTGGTCGTCGCAGCCGTCACCAAGGAGCTGCAGAAGGACCCGCAGGACCGCACCTGGCACGGGACGGTCGCCGGGTTCGTGCCGTACGAGTTCCGGATGCCGACCGTCGAGCGGGTCAAGAGCCGGGTCTGGGACCCGGACAACGCCCACATCCTCAGCCCGCACGTGTTCGGCGTCGGGTGGACCGTGAACGTCGGGCGCGTCGTCGCCGTGGCCAAGAACGTCGTCGACGGCTGACCAGATGCTCGACGACGCGCCTGCCGGGCCGGGACTCCCGGCCCGGCAGGCGTGCGTCACGGCCGCACGAGCACCTTGAGCGCCTCGCGCGAGTCCATGAGGCGGTAGCCCTCGGCCGCGTCGTCGAGCGAGACCTCGGCGTCGAAGACGACGCCCGGGTCGATCGTCCCGTCGAGCACGAGCCGGATCGCCTCCTCCAGGTAGGCGCGCACCGGCGCCGGACCACCGTTGAGGGTGATGTTCCGGCCCCAGAGGGACGCGGAGCCGACGGGTGCGTCGGTGTACTGCGGGACGCCGACGCGTGAGATGACGCCGCCCGAGCGGACCACGCCGTACGCCTGCTCGTACGCAGGCATGTGGCCGACGGCCTCGAGGACGACGTGCGTCCCCGCGCCACCCGTCAGCTCGCGGACCCGGGCCACCCCGGCCTCGCCGCGCTCCGCGACGACGTCGGAGGCGCCGAAACGCCGGCCCAGGTCGGTGCGGACCTCGTGACGGCCCATGAGGATGATCCGCTCGGCACCCATCTGCTTCGCCGCCAGCACGGCGGAGAGGCCGACCGCGCCGTCGCCGATCACGGTGACGGTCTTGCCGGGGCCGACCTGGCCGACGACCGCTGCGTGGTACCCGGTGAGGTACACGTCCGAGAGCGTCAGCAGAGCGGGCAGGAGAGCCGGGTCCGCGTCGGCCGGGAACGGCACGAGCGTGCCCGAGGCCTGCGGGACGCGCAGCAGCTCGGCCTGCGCACCGGAGATGAAGCCGCCGTGGGGGCAGGCGGTGTGGAACCCGTCCGCGCAGATGTCGCAGGTGTTGTCCGAGAACCCGAACGGGACGACGACGTGGTCGCCGACGTCCACGCCGGTCACCGCCGAGCCGATCTGCTCGACGACGCCGATCGCCTCGTGGCCCATCGGGCTGCCCTTCTGCGAGGCGGGCTTCGACCGGTACGGGTGCAGGTCCGAGCCGCAGACGCAGGCCAGGGTCACGCGCACGACGGCGTCGGTCGGCTCCTGGACGGTGGCATCGGGTCGTTCCTCGACGCGGACGTCGCCGGCGCCGTACATGACTGTTGCTCGCAAGGATCTCTCGTCTCTGTCGTGCGGTCTCGGGTGGAGACCGGGGTCGGGCCACGGGGATCGGCCCGCCGAACCTGCCTAGCCTGACATCTCCGCGGGCTGTTCGGGTGCGGCGCTGCCGACGAAAAGGGCCTGGACCTCGCCGACCGCAGATGCGGAACGTTCCGCGGGCTGGATCAGCGTCACGGTGATGCGTGATTCAGCATCGTCGCCAGGCTGCGGTAGCGAATGTCGAGGAGCAAAAGATAAGCGCAATGCAGCAAAAGGGTGCATACATTTGATTGACAGAAAGTAAAAGTGGCGTAGCGTGCAGCCATGGTCAATGACGACAGCGTCAACAGGCCGACGTCCCGCGCCGGCGTTTGGTTGACCGGCGCCCGTGGGGCCGTCGGCACCGCAGTCACGATCGGCGCACGCGCACTGCTCCGCGCTCCCGGACGTCCGGGACCTGCTCGTCCGACTGGCGTCGGAGTGACGAGCCCACAGACTCCTGGTGCGCTCCACCAGGAAGGGACCCCCGCAGGGGGGCACCCGCACCACACCGCACAACGACGTGGAGGAATGATGCAGAGCAACACGAAGTTCCGTCGCACCCTCGGCGCGACCGCCGCCGCGGCCGTCCTGGCCGGCACCGTGCTCGCAGGGGCCGGTGCAGCCGCTGCCCCGCCCGGGAAGTCCGACGAGGGGCGGAGCGTGCCGGCCAGCAAGATCTCGATCCAGCTCTACAGCTACCTGAGCTGGCAGGGGCAGGTCGGCATCGACGGCGTGCTCGCCGAGCTCGACGAGATCGGGTACCGCAACGTCGAGCCGTTCGGGGCCCCGGGCGGGTTCGGGTCGTACGAGGACTACTCCGCGGCCGAGTTCCGGGACGTGCTGAAGGGGTACGGCCTCAAGGCTCCGTCGTCCCACGGCGGGACGTCGGAGGCGACCTTCGAGGCGACGCTCGACGACGCCAAGGACCTCGGGCAGAAGTACGTCGGGTCCGGAGGGTTCGCGGCTCCGGGCATCGGTGGCGGCTACGAGAACGTCCTCGCCACCGCGGAGACGATGAACCGGCTCGGGGAGCGGTCGAAAAAGAACGGCACCGGCAAGTTCTTCGGGCACAACCACCAGTCGGAGTTCACCACGCAGTACGCCGACCCGGTGACGGGCGAGATGAAGAGCGCCTGGGAGATCCTCGTCGAGAACACCGACCCCCGCTGGGTGACCTTCGAGCTCGACACCTTCTGGGCCGCCGACGCCGGCGTCGACGTGGCGGCCCTGCTGGAGGAGCACGGCGACCGCGTCGAGCTCCTGCACATCAAGGACGGCGACCTCAACGGCGATGCGCGCGGGATCCCGGGCGACGTCGGTGAGGGGGACATGGACTGGGCCCCGATCCTGGAGGCCGCGCACGGCAAGGTGAAGCTGTACGTCGTCGAGCGGGACGGAGCTCCCGCCGATGCCGAGTTCGCGCAGGACAGCTTCGACTTCCTGACGTCGTTCACCTACTGACGGCCCGACCGCCCGACGGCCCCGCACGCTCGGTGTGCGGGGCCGTCGTCCCATGGTTCGGCCCATGGCTCGTCGGGCGGGGCTCCGGCCAGCGGATTCACCACCGGCCCCCGGGATCAGGCACTATTGGTGCGGCTGTGAAGACAGCGCAGCCTCAGAATCGTGCAAAAAAGGTGACGATGAACGACAACAAGACTTTTGGCGGCGTCCGGGTCGACCCGACCCGCGCCCACTGGGAGATGTGGGGCGAGGTGGACGCCGCCGTGCAGAGCGAGGTCGCCCACGTGCTGACCGACCACCTCCTCGAGACCGCCGACGAGCCACTGACCGTGGACCTGAGCGGCGTGACCTTCATCGACTCCGGCGGCCTGCGGCTGCTGTACACCGCTGCGGAGCACAAGCCGACGCCGCCGGTGCTCGTCGGAGCACCCGCGCGAGTCGTCGACCTGCTGCGACTGAGCGGAGTCGATACGCTGTTCATCCTGAACGACTGAGGAGGGGTAGGCGTGGATCAGACGATGACACTCGGCCCGACTCCTGCGGGCTTCCGCGAGTTGCGCTCGTGGCCGCTCCTGAGCGTCGACGACCTTGCCGTCGTCCGCCAGGATCTGGCGTCGACGCTGCCGCAGAGTCCCGGAGCCAGTCTGGAAGAGGTACCGGAGTCCGTGGTGCTCGTGGTCAGCGAGCTCGCGACCAACGCGCTGCGGCACGGCGGGGGCCCGGTCTCCGTCCATCTGTCCGAGCGGAGCGGTGAGGTGCTCGTCGACGTCGTCGACCGTGCGCCCGACGTCGCGCCGCAGTTCGTCGACGGGCGACCCGTCGGTGGTGGCGGGTTCGGTCTCCGGCTCGCCGCGCGGCTCGCCGACCAGCTCGGCTGGTACGCGACGGACACCGGCAAGCACGTCTGGGCACAGTTCAGCGTGTCCTCCAAGATGCCGAGTCTTTCCGCCTAGCTCCCTCACCCGTCGGAGCACGTGGGCCTACGACCCGTCGACGTCGACCTCGATGATCTGGTCGTCCTCCGGTCGTGGGGTCCCGCGTCCGTCCGTGTTGTTCGTCAGCGCCCAGAGCTCGCCGGTGGGCGTCACGACGGCGTCGCGGAGCCGACCCTCGTCGTCGACGACCACGCTCGAGGTCGCGGGGTCGTCCACCGGGACGGCACGGAGCACCTCGCCGCCGAGGTTCGCGACGTAGAGGGTCCCGTCGAGGTGCGCCATCCCGGACGGGCTGGCCTCCCCGGGCTCCCACTGCTGGACCGGGTCGACGAAGCCGTCGACGTCGGCGATGCCCTCGACGTCGGGCCAGCCGTAGTTCGCACCCGCCGTGACGACGTTGAGCTCGTCCCACGTGTTCTGGCCGAACTCCGTGGCGAACATCGTGCCGTCGTCGGACCAGGCCAGCCCCTGGACGTTGCGGTGCCCCAGGCTGTACACCAACGAGCCGGGGACGGGGTTGTCCTCCGGGGCGTCGCCGTCGGGTGTCATGCGCAGGATCTTGCCCGCCAGGGACGCCGGGTCCTGGGCGCGCTCCGGCTCGCCGGCGTCGCCCGTGGTGGCGTAGAGCATCCCGTCGGGACCGACCGCGAGGCGCCCGCCGTTGTGGTTCGACGCCGCGGGGATCTCGGCGACGACCGTGGTCCGTTCACCCAGGGCCAGTGCGCCGGGATCCCCGGTCAGGGGGTAGCGCTGGATGCGGTTGCCGTCCGCGGCCGTCGAGTAGACGTAGAGGTTCCGCTCCGCGTCCACCGCCAGCCCGAGCAGGCCTCCCTCGCCGCCGTGCACGACGCCGTCGACCGTCGCGACGGTCCGGGCTCCGCCCTCCGTCACCTCGAGGATGCGCCCGCTGTCCCGCTCGCTGACGAGGGCGACGTCGTCGACGAACGCGACGGACCACGGAGCCTGCAGGCCGGTCGCCGCACCCGTGGCCGTCCCGTCCGGCGTGGCGGTCTCGTCCGACGTCGTCGTGGTGCACGCCGTGAGCGGGCCGAGTACGAGGAACGCCGCGAGGCCGATCCGCGCCGACGTCCGTCGTCGGGTCTTCGTCCGCATGCGTCCTCCTGATCGCGGGGCCGTCCGCCCACGATAGGTGGCTCGCGCCGGTGCCGCAGTCGGCGGGCGAGCGGCGGGGCGGCCGGGCGGTCAGTGCCGCCGCAGCACCAGCACCGTGGCGTCGTCGTCGGACTCGGGGTCGCGCACGGTCGCCACGAGACGTTGGGGGTCGACGGAGTGCTCGGCCGCGCTGCGGAGACGCTCGAGCGCCTCGACGATCGACTCGTCGCGATGCTCGACGAGTCCGTCGCTGAAGAGGACGAGGGAGCCACCGGTCGGCACCTGCGCGGTGCCGACCGCCTCGACCCGGAGGCCGACACCGAGCGGCGGAGCGCCGAGGATCTCGCCGACGAACGCGCCGTCGGTGCCGACCATCACGGGCGGCGGGTGCCCGGCCGTGACGTACTCGACCTCGCCCGTGGACGGGTCGAGGACGGCGACCACGAGGGTCGCGACCTGGCCGGGCAGGGTGGTGCGCAGCAGGTGGTCGACCTGCGAGACGGCCTGGACGGCGGAGCTGCCGGTGACGAGCAGCGCGCGCAAGGCGTTGCGGAGCTGGCCCATCGTGGCCGCCGCGGGCAGGCCGTGACCCGTCACGTCTCCGACGACGGCGGCCAGGCGGCCGTCGCCGAGCGGCAGGGCGTCGTACCAGTCGCCGCCGGCATGCCCGCCGCCGGACGGTTCGTAGACCGCCTCCAGTGACCACCCCTCGACGTCGGGCAGCGACGTGGGGAGCAGGCTCTGCTGCAGTGTCGACGCGGCCCGGATGTCGCGCCGACCGCGCATCAGCAGGCCCTCGGCCACGTAGGAGCGCAGCGACGTCGCGACGTCGACCTGGTCGTCGGTCCACGGCTCGCTCTTGTCCCGGACCACCTCGCGCCAGCGGGCGAACGACTTGCGGGGCGAGAGGCGGACGGAGTCGCCCTCGCTGCGCGCGATGGCCTTGTTCCGCGGGTCGCCGCCCCAGTCCACGCTCTGCACGACCTCCTCGCGCAGCCAGACCGCGACCGCGTCGCCCGGGACCAGGAGGGCCAGGAGTCCTGCGGACCCGGGGACGAGCTCGGCGAGCTCGGGGTGGTCCTGCTTCAGGTGGTGCGTGACCAGGACCTCGACGCCGAGATCGGCGATGCGTCGACCGAGGGCCGTGCACGTCGCGTCGTCGGGCGTGGTGCCCACGCTGGCCAGGCGACCTTCGGCGATGACGAAGGCCCCGTCGGCGGGGATCAGGTCGAGGAGGCCGGGGGCTCCGGTGAGGGCCGCGGTGAGGGGGAGGTCGTCGTCGCGTGTGGCCGAGACGAGGTCCGCGAGCACACCCGCGGACCGTCGGGCCGCCGACGCGCGGTCGTCCTCGGCCTGCCTGACGAGCCGGGCGGAGAGGGTCGATCCCAGGAACTCCGCGGCGGCACGTGCCGCGTACGGCGGTGCGTGCGTCCCGGAGTAGTGATGGCACGCGATCAGGCCCCAGAGCCGACCGTCCCGCAGGAGCGAGATCGACATCGAGGCGCCGACACCCATGTTCTGCAGGTACTCGACGTGGATGGGCGAGACGCTGCGAAGGTTGCCGTAGGTCAGATCGAGCGGCCGGCCCGTGACCGGGTCGTCCGTCGGGACGATCTCCGAGGGGACGTAGTCGATGTCCGAGATCAGCCGGATCCAGTTCTTCTCGTACAGCGCGCGTGCCTGCGGCGGGATGTCCGACGCCGGGTAGTGCAGTCCGAGGAACGGGTTGAGGTCGTCCCGTCTGGCCTCGGCCACGACCTCGCCGTTGTAGTCGGCGTCGAAGTGGTAGAGCATCACTCGGTCGAACCCGGTCAGCTCGCGCACCCGCCGCACCGCGACGTCGTAGAGCTCCGCCAGGGACGTCGCCCGGTCGAGCTCGGCGAGCGCGTCGCGCACCGGCTCGAACGTGGAGCGATAGGTCAGCTCGGGAGGGCTGGAGAACGGTTCGACCTCGACGACGAGGACCGGTGGTCGTCCGTCGGTCTCGGTGTCCGGTGCGTGGTGCAGGACCACCTCGAACCTCCGTGAGCTACCCCGGACGACGATGTCGACGTCGACGGGGTTGCGCAGCCGGGGGTTCTCGACGCGGGCGACGTGGTCGAGGATCGTGGTGGCAGCGTCCGTGCCGATCGCACTGGCGAGCGTGCCGCCGACGACGTCGCGGACGTCGACACCGAGTACCTCGGCGGTGCTCTCGGAGGCCTGCGTGACGACGCCGTCGTCCGTGCGCAGGGCCAGGAGGGCACCACGCGGCTGGACGCGGCCCGGGATGTGGATCGGCTCGCGGGCGCAGTTGTCGAGGTCGACGATCTCGTCGGGGGCAAGGAATCCCTGCTCGGTCACGCGTCCCTCCTGCCTGGTTCGTCCCGTCGTGCAGGTGCCAGGATACGGGTGCGAGGCGCTCCCTGCGTCAGGAGGGGTGCGGCAGCGCGACCGGGTGTTGCCGCGGGCGGTTCAGAGGTTGCGCGACCCGAGCCACGGCTCCAGGAGGTCGCGCTCGCCCAGCCAGGCAGCGCCGCCGTCGGCCATCTCGATGCCGGTGGTCAGAGCCTCGCCGAACGCGTCGAGAATCCGGTCCCGCGTGTGCCGTGACTCCGCCCGTTCACCGGCCCCGACGACGAGGATGCGGGTCACGGGGCTGTGGCTTCCCGCGACCTCGGCCCAGGACCCGAGGTCGGCGACGCAGAGCGCCCCGCCGGCACCGTCCCACAGGCAGAGCGAGTCGGGTCGGTCGGGGACGTGGAACACCCCGCGGCTGCGGACGGGGCCCGTGCCCAGGTGCTCGATGTGCTCGAGCAGCCGCCCGGGGTGGAACGGTCGCTCGGAGCTGAGCAGCAGGCTCCAGCTTCGATCATTCGGGTCAGTTCCGCTGCGGTGCGGGTTGCGGGCGCCGAGCGGGTGCGCCCGCCGTTCGGCCGCGACCGTGTCGTGCCGGCACGCCGAGAGGTCCTCGACCCCGAGCTCGTGCAGTCCGTGCAGCCGTCGGCTGTCGCGTGCCCGGAGCCTGTCCACCAGGCCGGCACCCGTAGCGTCCTCGCCGACCGTCACCACCACGTCGACCTGCTCGAGCTGGGCGGCGAGGGCCTCGCCGAGCGGGCGCTCGTCGTCCGGGGTGAGGGCGACGCCCCGCTCGTCGACCAGGTCGTCGCCCAGCAGGTCCGCCTCGAGCGTGTCGAGGTCGACGAGGGCCACCGTGGCCGTGAGGCGCAGTCCCTCGAGCGCCTCTCCGGCGCGGACGTGCGTGGCCAGGGCCCGGGAGGCGGGGAGGGGCTCGGCGCTGACGGGGAGTGCGAGGACGAGGGCACTCCACCGGCCGGTCGCGGCGAGTCGAGCGAGCGCAGGGACGGCGTCCTCGCGCACGCTGCACGAGACACACGCGTGCTCGAGCTCGGCGGTGGCGTCCTCGACGACCCCGGAGGCGTCGAGGACGACGCGGCGCATGGTGTGCCCGTCCGCCGCCAGGTCGTGGCGGAGGACCGCGACGTCGGGCGAGCCGAGCGTCAGCGCGACGGTCGCGGTGTCGCGGAGCACGGGATCGACGGTCACGAGCACGCTGAGCTCGACGGCAGACGGGTGGGGGTGCACAGGGCCTCCTGGTTGATAATGATTCTCGTTTCTGTAACACTCTACCCCGAAATGAGAACGCTTCTCAATCATCGCCCGTCGCGGGCGGAAAGGAAGGTCATGTCCGCCCGTTGCCAGGTACTCGGCACCGCCCCCGGGTTCGGCCACTCGATCTCGCACTCCCACGTGCGGACCAAGCGGCGCTTCAACCCGAACATCCAGAAGAAGAGGTACTGGGTGCCCACGCTCGGCCGCACGGTGACGCTGCGGGTCAGCACCCGCGGGATCAAGACGATCGACCGGGACGGGATCGACGTCGTCGTCGCCCGGATCCGTGCCCGAGGGGAGAAGGTCTGATGGCCTCCCGGACCGAGCTCCGCCCGATCATCCGGCTCGTCTCCACCGCCGGGACGGGCTTCACCTACGTCACGCGCAAGAACCGGCGCACCACCCCCGACCGCATGGTGCTGCGCAAGTACGACCCCGTCGTACGCCGGCACGTCGACTTCAAGGAGTCCCGCTGATGGCCAAGACCTCCAAGATCACCGCCGACGAGCGCCGCCGCCAGCTCGTCGCTCGCTACGCCGAGCGTCGCGCAGAGCTCAAGCGCGTCGTCTCCGCCCCGACGAGCACGCCGGAGGAGCGGCACGCCGCCGTCGTCGAGCTGCAGCGCCAGCCCCGCGACGCGAGCCGGACGCGCGTCCGCAACCGCGACGTCGTCGACGGTCGCCCGCGCGGGTACGTCGGCGCGTTCGGCCTCTCGCGCATCCGTCTGCTGGAGATGGCCCACCGCGGCGAGCTGCCCGGCGTGACCAAGTCCAGTTGGTAGACCTGAGGAGAACCGTATGAAGAAGAGCATCCACCCCGAGTACGGACCCGTCGTCTTCCGCGACGCGAGCGCCGGCGTCGCGTTCCTGACGCGGTCGACGCTCGCCGGGCGAACGGCGTCCGGTCCGGACCGTCCGCTCGCCACGGTCGAGTGGGAGGACGGGCGCACCTACCCCGTCGTCGACGTCGACGTGTCCAGCGCCAGCCACCCCTTCTGGACCGGCGCGAACCGTGTCGTCGACACCGCCGGCCGGGTCGAGAAGTTCCACCGCCGGTACGGGACCGGCCCCGCGACGTCGGGCGCGGCCCGGTGAAGGTCCGCGCGTCCCTGCGCTCTCTGAAGAACAAGCCCGGCGCGAAGGTCGTGCGGCGCCGGGGCAAGACCTACGTCATCAACAGGCAGAACCCGCGCTGGAAGGCGCGGCAGGGCTGAGGAGGCCGACACCATGGCAGTTCCCAAGCGCAAGAAGTCCCGGTCGCGGACCCGGAGCCGACGGGCGCAGTGGAGGGCAGACGTCCCCGCGCTCGTCCCGGTGAGCGTTGACGGGGAGCGGGTGCTCGTCCCGCCGCACCTCGTCCGCGCCGTCAGGGACGGCATGATCGACCTGCGCTGACGACGACGGTGGCGGTCCGGGGCGGTCAGACGTCCCGGATCGTCAGGGTGACGTGCGCCGTCGCCCCCTCGTCGAGCTCCTCGGCGGTCCGGACGGCCTTCTTCAGGGGCAGGAGGTAGCAACCGCTGGCGCTGTCCGGGAAGAGCGACGTCTCCCAGCGGGAGGCTCCGACCTCGACGCGGACCCGGACGGACCCGAACCCCTTCGGCGGCAGCGGGAGCGAGCGGATCGCGTCCGTCACGTCCTCGGGAACGGTGGCGAAGTACCAGGCCTGGTCCGGCTTCCACCGGAAGACCGCGGACGCAAACGTGAAGTGCACCATGCCGCGACGCTAGTGCGGCGACGTCGGCGGCGCCTCTCCGCCCTCGACCGTCGTCCGGTCCCCCGCGGAGCCCTGGCCAGGGTCCGTCTCCCCGTCCTCCTCGCGACGCCCCAGCGAGAGGGTCGCGAGCAGGCCGAGGACGAGGAACCCTGACGCGGCCCACGCCGAGTACTGGGTGCCCCGCGTCAGGGACTCGCGGGCGTCGTCGGCGACGTCGGCCGTCGCGGGGTCGGCCGCGAGTCCGGCGATCGCCCCGCCGGAGCTGTCGACGACGGCGCTGACCACCTCGTCCCGTTGAGCCGCCGGCACGCCCTGGTCGGCGAGGCGTGCGTCGAGGTCCGCGGACGTCCCGGCGAACAGCACCGTCCCGAGGATCGCGATTCCGAGCGCCGAGCCGATCTGTCGCGACGTCGACTGGGTCCCCGAGGCGGCGCCGGACTCCTCCACCGGGACGTCCTGCAGGACGACACCGGTCAGCTGCGCCGTCGCGAGACCGACGCCGAACCCGTACACGAAGAGGAACGGCACCACGGTCGTCCACGTGGACTCGGGCGTGATCGCGAACCCCAGCCCGCCGACACCGACGATCTCTGCCGCGATGCCGACCCGGACGGTCGCCACCGCGCCGATCCGCTGCGTCAGAGCCTGGGCCGCGCCGCTCGCCACGAACGACCCGCCCGCGAGCGCGACGAGCACCCAGCCGGTCTGCAGCGCGTCGTAGCCGAGCACGTTCTGCAGCCAGATCGGCAGCGAGAGCAGGAGGCCGAACTCGCCGAGCGAGACCACGAGCGCCGCCACGTTGCCGTTGCGGAACGACGTGATGGTGAAGAGCTCGAACGGGATCAGGGTCGGCAGGCCGCGGGCCTCGCGCCGTCGTCCACGACGCACGAACGCCGCGGCCGAGAGTACCGAGACGGCCAGCGAGACCGGCACGGGGGAGAGGGCGAACGGCCACCAGTCGGCGGCTCCGTCGAGAGTCGTCCACCAGCCGAGGGAGCGCCCCTCGATGAGGCCGAAGACCAGCGTGCCGAACGTCACGACGGACAGCGCGGCCGAGACCAGGTCGGTGCGTCGCGCGCCCTCGGACCGGGACTCGTCGACCCACAGGAGCGCACCGACGACCATGAGCACTGCGATCGGGGGGTTGATGCCGAACGCCCAGCGCCAGGAGAAGGAGTCCGTGAGCCAACCGCCGAGCAGCGGGCCGAGGGCCGCCATCCCGCCGATCGTCGATCCCCAGACGGCAAAGGCGATGCCGCGCTCGCGGCCGCGGAACGTCGCGTTGATGATCGACAGCGTCGTCGGCAGGATCATCGCGCCGCCGAGTCCCTGCAGGAGTCGGGCGCCGATCAGCGCCGCACCGCTGGGCGCGAGCGCCGCGAGCAGCGAGGCGGCGGCGAAGGTGACGATCCCGATCAGCATCGTGCGACGTCGGCCCCACCGGTCGGCGGCGACGCCGAACACGAGCAGGAGCGACGCGAAGACGAGCGTGTACGACTCCTGGACCCACTGGACCTGGGTCGAGTCGATGCCGAGGTCGGCGACGATCGAGGGGATCGCGACGTTGACGATGGTCGCGTCGACGATGATGAGGGAGACCGCGACGGACACCACGGCGAGGGCGAGCCACCGCCGTCGGTCGCCACCGCGTGCCGGTGAAGACGTCATGACTTCACCGTACGCGATGACGACACCGCGTCAGTTCGCCTGCGCGGTGACGGGCGTCACGCCCAGCTGCTCGATCAGGGCGAGGACGCGGCCGCGGATCTCGTCGCGGATCGGGCGGACGGCCTCGATCCCCTGACCGGCCGGGTCCTCGAGCGCCCAGTCCTCGTAGCGCTTGCCGGGGAAGACGGGGCAGACGTCGCCGCAGCCCATGGTGATGACGGCGTCGGACGCCTGGACGGCGTCGGTGGTCAGCACCTTCGGCTGCTCGTCACGAATGTCGATGCCGACCTCCAGCATCGCCTCGACGGCGGTCGGGTTGATCTGGTCGGCGGGCATGGAGCCTGCGGAGCGTACCTCGACGGCGCCGCCGGAGAGCGCGCGGAGGAAGCCCGCGGCCATCTGGGAGCGGCCGGCGTTGTGGACGCAGACGAAGAGTGCGGACGGTCGGTTCTGGGCGTTCGCGGTCATGTGTGTTCTCCGTGGGGTCGGTTCCAACAGGGTCGGGAGTGCGTGGTCAGGCGGTGAAGTCGGGCAGGAGGTCGGCCAGCAGCGCGCGGACGTGACCGTCGATCTCGTCGCGGATGGCCTCGACGCCCGCGGGTGACGCCAGTGCGGGGTCGCCGACGGCCCAGTCCTCGTACCGCTTGCCCGGCAGGACGGGGCAGACGTCGCCGCAGCCCATGGTGACGACGACGTCGGACGCGCGGACGGCGTCGTCGGTCAGCGGCTTCGGGAAGGGTGCGTCGGCGTCGAGCGCCTCCAGCGGGGGTCGGACGCCCGTGTGGACGTCGCTCGCGGGGGTGGAGCCCGCGGACCGCACGACGACCCGGTCGCCGACGTAGTGCCGGACGAGCGCCGCGGCGAGCTGCGAGCGTCCCGCGTTGGCGACGCACAGGAACAGGACCTGCGGGCGGGTGTCCGTCGCGGCCTCGGTGCGCTCCACGTCGGCGACGCGCTGCCGGGCGAACCGCTCGGTCAGCGTCAGCAGGTGCACCGAGATGCGGGCGGTGCGCGCGAGCGCCGTGTAGGACTCGCGGACGATCCGGCGCGCGGTGTCGGCGTCGACGTGCTCGTACGTCTCTGCGAGCTGGTCGGCCAGCGCGGTGAGCGCGGTGTCGGTGTCCGTGAGCCCCGTCATGGTGCGTGCCGGGGCCTGGCCGGCGAGCGCGGCCGGTGCGAACGAGTCGAGGAGCGTGCTGACGGCGCCGCGGTACTCGCTGTTGATCCGGTACCAGACCCAGGTCCCGCGTCGCTCCGAGGTCAGCACACCGACGTCGCGCATCACCTTGAGGTGGTGGGACACCGTGGGCTGGGAGACGTCGGTCAGGGCGCTGAGGTCGCAGACGCACGCCTCGCCCGACGGGGTGGTCGCGATGAACGACAGGATCCGCAGTCGGAGGGGGTCGGCGAGCGCCTTGAGCGTGGTGGCGACCACGGCGGCGACGTCGGTGCCGATGGCGTGGGAGTCGGTCTGCGGCGTGCAGGCCTCGGCGGGCTCGGTGGTTTCGGTGGTCATGACCGGTCCTTCGTCGGGATGGAGGCTGCTGGTGACGTGCTGCTGTCCGGTTCGACGACGGGCTGTGCGTACGGGTCGACGCCGAACCAGCGCGGTGCGAGCCAGAGGCTCACGTAGACGAGGCCGACGAGCACCGGGACCTCGATCAGCGGTCCGACGACGCCGGCGAGCGCCTCGCCGGACGTGGCGCCGAAGGTCCCGATCGCCACGGCGATCGCGAGCTCGAAGTTGTTGCCGGCGGCGGTGAACGCGAGCGTCGTGGTCCGGGCGTACCCGAGGCCGAGGATCTTCCCGGTGACCATGCCGATGCCCCACATGATCGCGAAGTAGCACAGCAGGGGCAGCGCGATCCGGGCGACGTCCGTCGGGTTCGAGGTCACGGCCTCGCCCTGGAGGGCGAAGAGCAGGACGATCGTGAACAGCAGCCCGTACAGGGCCCACGGGCCGATCTTCGGCAGGAACGTCTCCTCGTACCACTCGCGACCCTTGGCGCGCTCGCCGATCCGGCGCGAGAGGAATCCCGCGATCAGCGGTATCCCGAGGAACACGAGGACGTTGAGCGCGATCTCACCCATGGAGATGTCGAGCCCGGCCGTGTCGAGGCCCAGCCAGCCGGGCAGCACGGTGAGGTAGAAGTATCCCAGGACCGAGAAGGCGAAGACCTGGAAGACCGAGTTGATGGCGACGAGGATGGCGGCGGCCTCGCGGTCGCCGCAGGCGAGGTCGTTCCAGATCACGACCATCGCGATGCACCGTGCCAGGCCCACGATGATCAGGCCGGTGCGGTACTCCGGCAGGTCGGGCAGGAACAGCCAGGCGAGCGTGAACATCAGCGCGGGGCCGACCACCCAGTTGAGGACGAGCGAGCTGGTCAAGAGCTTCTTGTCCCCGGTGACCGAGGCGACCTTGTCGTACCGCACCTTCGCGAGGACGGGGTACATCATGATCAGCAGGCCGAGCGCGATGGGGATCGAGATCCCGCCGACCTCCATGGCCGCGAGCGCGTCCGAGAGGCCCGGGATGAAGCGGCCGATCAGGATGCCGCCGACCATCGCGAGGCCGATCCAGAGCGGGAGCCAGCGGTCGAGGGTCGAGAGATGGGGGCGCTGCGCCTGCTGTATTGACATACTTCTATATTGACGGATCTCGATTCAAGGGTCAAGCGAGCGGGCCACCTGTGCGAGAACGTCCTAGCCTCGTCCCATGACGAACCTCGAGGCGCGCCCGGACACCGAGACCTGCGCGGCCGGCTCGCACCCGCTCGGGGTCGAGATCCTGGCCGCCCGGGAGGTTCCCCTCGGAGGCCCTCGCGCGATGACCGTCCGGCGAACCATCCCGCAGCGCCGACGCTCGCTCGTCGGTGCCTGGTGCTTCGCCGACCACTACGGGCCCGACGACGTCTCCCGCTCCGCCGGGATGCAGGTTCCCCCGCACCCGCACACGGGGCTGCAGACGGTCACCTGGCTCTTCGAGGGCGAGATCGAGCACCGGGACTCCCTCGGCTCGCTCCAGCGCGTCCGGCCCGGCGAGCTCAACCTCATGACGGCCGGATTCGGGATCTCGCACTCCGAGGCCTCGCCCGCCACCCGGCCGGACACCCTGCACGGTGTCCAGCTGTGGACGGCGCTGCCCGGGCACGCGCTCGACGTCGGCCCGTCGTTCGAGCACCACGCAGATCTCCCGGCCGCCGAGGTCGACGGCGCTCGCGTCCAGGTCATGATCGGCAGCCTCGGCGTCCGCGGGCAGCGCCTCACCTCCGCGGCGACCGCGTTCACCCCGCTCGTCGGTGCGCAGATCGACCTCGCACCCGGCGCGACGGTGGACCTCGAGGTCGACGGCGACCACGAGCACGGACTCCTCGTCGACGCAGGCGACGCCGGCGTGGCCGGGACCGCCGTGCCCGTCGGTGCACTCGGGTACGTGGCGCCCGGGCATCCCACGCTGCGGGTGACGGCCGGCCCCGACGCGCCGGTACGCGCCGTGCTGATCGGCGGAGAGCCGTTCGACGAGGAGATCGTCATGTGGTGGAACTTTGTCGGCCGCTCGCACGAGGACGTCGCCCGGGCGCGCGCGGACTGGGAGCGGGGCGGCCCCGACGGGCGATTCGGGCACGTCGAGGGATTCCCGGCCCCCGCCCTGCCCGCGCCGCCGATCCCGGACGTCCGTCTGCGGCCCCGACGGAGACCGTCCACCCCCTGACCCTCGTCCGGTCAGGGTTAGGCTTTCGTGGCGGTGGGCGCACGGCTCGCCGCACGACGTGCGGAGGTCCGGGTGGAGCTGTCCCTGGTGCTCGGACCGATGAAGTCGGGCAAGTCCCTGGACCTGATCGCGCAGATGGCGCCGCTCGCGTACTCGCGGCTGAGCTGCGCCGTCGTGCAGTCGGCCCGGCACGTGCGCGACGCCCGGATCGTCTCGCGGACCGGCGCCTCGGTGCCCACGGTCAAGCTCGACTCCCTGCGCCCGCTGCTCGACACGGACGAGGACGTCGTCGCGATCGACGAGGTCCACATGTTCGCGCCCGCCGACGTGCGCGTCGTCGAGGAGCTGGTGCTGCGCGGCACCCGTGTGCTGGCGTGCGGGATCGACCTCGACCATCGCGGCGAGCTCTTCGCCACCGTCCGTGCCCTGCTCGAGCTCGGTCCCACCGAGGTCCGCTACCGTCGCGCGGTCTGCGACCGCTGTCAGGACCTGCACGCCGCGTTCACCCAGGTCCTCAGCGGCGGGCTGCCGTTCCTCGACCGGCTCGGCGCCTCGGAGCCGCTGCCCGACGACGGCACGTTCACCTACGAGGCGCTGTGCCGCCGCTGCTTCGTCCTGCCGGAGACCGCGATCGTCACGGGCACGGCCGGTGTCGTCCGCGCGTCGGCCGACGCCGCGGAGTAGCAGAGCCCTCGGTCAGGAGCGGGGCGGGTCGGCCGGGAACGCCCGGCGGGCGAAGACCACGACGAGCACGGCGACGAGCACGATCGCCGCACCCACGAACGGCAGGACGGCGATCCCGCTGACCGCGAGCACGCCACCCCCGAGCGCGGCCCCGAGCCCGATCCCCGCGTTGGCGGTGGAGTTCACGAGCGCCCCGGCGGTGTCGGGGGAGCCCTGGTGCGCGCGGATCGCGGCGGCCTGGATGATCGCGGGCAGGGACCCGAAGGCCGCGAGCCAGACCAGACCGACGGCGAGCAGGGGCCACAGGTGCGGGTAGGCGAGCCCGGCCCCGAGGAGTCCGACGGCGACGGTCCCGAGGGCCATCAGCGTCGCCCAGCGTGGCCGCCGGTCCACGAACGTCCCGGCGAACCAGACGCCGAGCAGCCCCACGGCACCGAACGCGAGCAGCACGGGCCCGACGGAGGACTCGGCCAGGCCCGCACCGAGCAGCATCACCGAGATGAAAGTGTAGACCGCGTAGTGGCCGAGGAACGCGAGGGTGTTGACCGCCCCGACGGTCGCCAGGGCGCCGACCGACCCGGTGGGCCGAGGTGCGTCGTCGGGCGAGGCGGCGAGCATCTCTACGGGCGGCAGGAGCCAGACCACCACCAGGGCCATCAGGGCGCACAGGAGCGCGAGGACCCAGAACGCCGCGCGCCAGCCCAGCGCCGTGCCGAGCGACGTCGTCAGGGGCACCCCGACCACGAACCCGGCGGAGCCGCCGAGCGTGGCGATCGTGAGCGCCCGGCCGGTGAACTCGGGGCGCACCAGCCGGGACGCGTACCCGATCGCGACGGAGAAGAAGAGGGCGTGCGCGATCCCGCCCAGTGCGCGTCCTGCGGCGATCATCGCGAAGTTCGGTGCGACGGCGACGATCACGTTCGACGCCGCGTACCCGACCAGGGTCGCGACGATCAGCGGTTTGCGCGGCAGTGACCTCGTCCACGCGGTCAGCGGGAAGGCGAGCGCCGCGACGAGGAGGGCGTAGACGGACACCAGCAGGCCGGCCGTCGACTCCGAGACCGAGACTCCGGAGGCGATCTGCGGCAGCAGCCCCACGGGGAGGAGCTCGGTCGTGATGGCGACGAAGGTCGAGAGGCTGAGCGCGACGAGCCCCGCGAAGGCTGCCCGGACGTCACCGGGGCGGTGGTACGCGCGACGAGGTTCCGTCACAGCGGCGCGGTGGTGTCGGCGCAGGCGTGGCACGCGACGAGCAGGGGAGTCATGCCTCCAGCGTAGGTGCATGCCGGCGCGTCGCGATCCCGGATACGCAGGGCTTCTACGTGTTTCCACGGATTCCGTGCGCCCCGGCGGATGGTTACGGTCCACGCCGTGGCGCGCGACGCCGCGGGTGCCCCGGGACGCGGGACTCCGACCACCGAGGCTCAGCGAGAGGACACCCGATGGGCTCCACCGACGTCGCCGCACCGCCGCAGGCCTCGCCGCCGAGCCCGCCACGCCGTCCCGGTGCCTGGCAGGCCGTGCAGCCGGTGCTCGCCCGCCTGCACTTCTACGCCGGGATCCTGATCGGTCCGTTCCTGGTCGTCGCGGCGTCGACGGGCCTGCTCTACACGCTCGCCCCGACCATCGAGCGGGTGCTGCACGCGGACATCCTGACCGTCGAGCAGGTGGGGACGGACCGCACCTCGTTGGCCGACCAGGTCGCCTCGCTGCGCGACGCCGGGTTCACGGACCCGGTGGTCAGCGTCGCGGTGGCCGGTGACCCGGAGCTGACGACCCGTGTGGTGACGGCGCCCGACGACGTCCCGGTCGGCGCGACCCGGACGGTGTTCGTCGACCCGTACACCGCGACCGTCGTCGGCGACTCGGTCACGTACGACGACTGGCTCCCCGAGCGCGAGTGGATCGAGACCTTCCACTCGAGTCTCCACCTCGGCACGTTCGGCCTGTACTACTCCGAGCTCGCGGCGTCGTGGCTGTGGGTGGTGGCGCTCGGCGGGCTCGCGATGTGGGTCACGCGGACCGTGCGTCGGCGGCGGCTGCGACGCCTGGTCGTTCCCGAGAGGGGTCGACCCGGCCTGCGTCGCACGCTGTCCTGGCACGGCTCGGTCGGCACCCTCGTCGTCGCCGGGCTGCTGATCCTGTCCGTGACCGGGCTGACGTGGTCGACCATGGCGGGGGCAAAGCTGGGCGAGCTGCGGATGGCCGTGACGCCGGAGTCCCCGTCCCTCGACCGGTCCCTGGGGGCCGACGACGGAGGGAGCGGCGGGTACGTCGCCCACCACCACGGTGGGTCGGGAGGGGCGGCGGGCGACCCGCTCCTCGTGGAGTGGAACCGGGCCGAGGGGGCCGCGGTCGACGCCGGGATCGACCCGCCGTACGTCGCCTCGCCCCCGTTCGCCCCCGGGCAGGCGTGGACGGTGACGCAGACGACGACGACGTGGCCGATGGCGAACGACGCGATCGCCGTCGACCCCGCGACCGGGTTCGTCGACGACCGGCTGGACTTCGAGGACAAGCCGCTCCTGGCCAAGATCACGGACTGGGGCATCTACTTCCATCTCGGGATGCTGTTCGGTCCGGCGAACGTCGTGTTCCTCGCCGTGACTGCGGCGGGGCTCGTGGTGCTGACGCTGCTCGGATACCGGATGTGGTGGCAGCGACGGCCTCCGCGGGTGATCGGTCACCGGCCCGGTCCCCTCCCGCAGCGCGGTGCACTCCGTGCGGTGCCGTGGTGGGCGACGGCGTTGATCGTCGCGGGAGCGCTCGTCGCCGGGTGGTACGTGCCGCTCTTCGGCTACCCGCTCGCGGTCTTCGTCGTGGTCGACGTGCTGGTCGGGCTCGCCCGGCGCCGGCGCCCCGTGGCGACACCTGCGTCCGGTACGCCGTCGTCCCTAGGCTGACCGCATGAGCGACGACACGAGGACCATGCACGCGCGGATGCTCGCGGGGGAGACCTACCACGCCGACGACCCGCAGATCACCGCGGACGTCGCCCGTGCGGGCGACCTCCAGCACCGCCTCAACCACCTGCACCCGGCGCAGACCGACGAGCGTCGTGCCCTGCTGTCGGAGCTCCTCGGGACGCTGGGCGAGGGCGCCGACGTCCGGCCGCCCTTCTACTGCGACCTCGGCTACAACCTGCATCTCGGGGCGCGGTCGTTCGTCAACTACGGCTTGCAGTGCGCGGACGTCGGCGAGATCCGGATCGGGGAGGACGTGCTGATCGGCCCGTCGGTGAACCTCCTGACGCCGACGCACCCCGTGGACCCGGAGTCCCGTCGCGCGGGGTGGGAGGGCAGCGAGCCCATCACGATCGGCGACAACGTCTGGCTGGGCGGTGGGGTGACGGTCTGCCCGGGCGTGAGCATCGGGCGGAACTCGGTGGTCGGTGCCGGGTCGGTGGTCGTCCACGACGTGCCCGCCGACGTCGTCGTGGTCGGCAATCCGGCGCGGGTGGTGCGGCACCTCGCCTGAGCGTGTTGCGCTGATTTCACACGTTAGGCACAAATCGGTACATTGAACCCCGGTCAACCGCAACTTTTACGGACGGGGCAGGTCGTGCACGGGGAAATCGCGGAAGAGCGCCACGCCGGACCGATGGGCGTGGTCCTGGTGTCCGTGGTGACAGTGATGGGTCTGTGCGCGGTCGTCGCCGGGCTCTGGCCGGTCGAGCAGTCGGCGGAGGGCAGCGACCCGGTGTCTGTCTCGTTCGTGCACGACGACGCCGCTCGCCCGTAGCCGGGCCGCTCGCGCCGCGGACGGGTCGCGTCCCGTCCGCCGACGCCGGAGAATCGAGCCATGACGTACCTCGCCGACGACGCACGCTACGACTCGATGACCTACCGCCGCACCGGCGCGAGCGGCCTCGACCTTCCCGCCCTCTCGCTCGGGCTGTGGCACAACTTCGGGGACGACGTCCCGTTCGACCGCCAGCGCGACGTCCTGCGGCGGGCGTTCGACCTGGGCGTCACGCACTTCGACCTCGCCAACAACTACGGCCCGCCCTACGGCTCGGCGGAGGAGAACTTCGGGCGGCATCTCGCCCGTGACCTCCGGCCCTACCGTGACGAGCTGGTCATCTCGTCGAAGGCCGGGTACGACATGTGGCCGGGCCCGTACGGACAGGGCGGCGGGTCGCGCAAGTACGTGCTCGCCAGCCTCGACCAGTCGCTCGAGCGGATGGGCCTCGACTACGTCGACGTCTTCTACTCCCACCGCTACGACCCGAGCACCCCGCTCGAGGAGACGATGGGTGCGCTGCACACCGCCGTCCAGCAGGGCAAGGCGCTGTACGTGGGGATCTCGTCCTACGACCCCGAGCAGACGCAGCGCGCCGCGGCGCTCCTCGCAGACCTGGGTACGCCCCTGCTGATCCACCAGCCGAGCTACTCGATGCTCAACCGGTGGGTCGAGGAGGAGGGGCTGCTCGACACCCTCGAGGACGTCGGCGCCGGGTGCATCGCGTTCTCCCCGCTGGCGCAGGGCATGCTGACGGACAAGTACCTCGACGGCGTCCCGGAGGGCTCCCGCGCGGCCCAGGGCAAGTCGCTCGACCCTGCCATGCTCAGCGACGAGGCGATCCGCCGCGTCCGGGCGCTGAACGACATCGCCGCCGACCGCGGGCAGTCGCTCGCGCAGATGGCGCTCGCGTGGGTGCTGCGCGACCCCCGTGTCACCTCGGTGCTCGCCGGGGCGAGCTCGGTGCACCAGCTCGAGCAGAACGTCGGCGCCCTCGAGAACCTGGAGTTCTCCGACGGCGAGCTCGCCGCGATCGACGAGCACGCCCAAGACGCGGGGATCGACCTGTGGAGCACGTTCCGCGGCAAGTAGCGCCGCACACCGCCAGGCGCGGTCGCCGCGCGGCCTCGTGAACCGCGACGCTGCGTCAGGCAGGTCAGGCGGCGAGCACCAGGAGGACGAGCGTGGCGGCGGCGACGAGCGTCAGCAGCACGGCGGGCTGGATCTTCTTGTCCCCGACGCGCAGGTGCGCGATCACGGCGCCGAGGAAGTAGAGGGTCAGTCCGGCCGCGGCGGCGATCCCGATCGGGGTCCACCAGATGCCGACCAGCAGGCCGACGCCGCCCGCGAGGAGCAAGAGGGCCAGGACGGAGAACATCCGCTCGGGGACGCCGACGTCGCGCAGTGGCGCGGTGGGCTGCTCCTTGCCGGACAGCTTGCCGGCGGCGGACGCGATCGAGGCGAGCCCGAGGAGGACGGAGAGGACGACGGCGGCGATGGTCACGGGAGCTCCTGGTGCTGGGGGGACGGGACGGCGGGCGCCGTCGTGCGCGATCCTGACCGATCGTCGGACACAAATCAATCACGGTTTCCGGGGCCCGCCCCCCGCGCGAAGAATTCCTGCGCAGACCCTTTCGGTCAAACTGTCAGCATCGCTATAGTTTGGGGGTGAATTCGCCCGCCGCACGAAGGAGTGCCGACCAGGCAGTCCGTGTCGCGCGCGCGGTCGTCGTCGCCTCGACGACCTTCGCCTTCGCGGCCGCGGCTCACACGACGGCGGGCGGAACGCTCCCGTCCGGGCTCGGTACCGCCACGCTGGCGTCGATCGCGCTCATGGTCGCCGCCGCCGTCGGACGGCGGCCTCTCGCCCCCGTCACGCTCGTCCCCGTCCTCGTCACCCTCCAGGCCGTGCTGCACCTGGGCTTCATGACCCTCTCCGGCCACGGCGCCTCGACCGGCGGCACGCCCGACGCAGGCGGCCACGCCGCGCACGACCCGGCGCTCGCGGTCGAACTGGTCTCGGGCCTCGCGTCGGCGGCCGAGGCCGGGGCGCACGGCGGCGCGCACACCCACCCCACGATGCTCGGTGCGCACCTGCTTGCCGTGGTCGTCACCACGGTGCTGGCCGTCGGGAGCGACCGCGCGCTGCTGAGGATCGCCGCGCGCCTCTCGGGCCTGGTCCGGATCCTCGCCGGCACGACGGTGGTCGACGGCCGCGGTCGTGCCCGGCGGCCGCGCGACGTCGACGGCCCGGGCCGTCCGTTCGACCTCACCGTCCTCCTGGTGCGCCGGCCTCGTCGTGGCCCACCCGTCGCGGTCCGCACCGCCTGACCCGTCTCAGACCCGTCGTCCTCGACGCCGGTCGCTGCGGTGCGCTCTCGCCCACCCCACCACGTGCTCCCCGGACGCCCCGCGCCCGGAGATCGAGCGCGCCCTCATGAAGATCCGTGAAAGGCACTGCCATGACCACCACGACCTCGACCACCCCGGCGGCCCCGCCGGGTGACGGCACCGCGCCCACACCCCCGCCGTCGACCCCTCGCCCCCGACGCCCGCGTTCGGCGATCTGGGCCACGCTGCAGCCGATCCTCGTCCGCCTGCACTTCTACGCCGGGATCCTCGTCGGGCCCTTCCTCGTCGTCGCGGCGACGACCGGACTTCTCTATACGCTCGCGCCGGCCATCGAGCAGGTCCAGCACCGCGACCTCCTCGTCGTCGACGAGGTCGGCACGACGACGGTCCCGCTCTCCGAGCAGGTGGCGTCGGCCCGGTCCACCGACCCGGACGGCACCGTGAGCACCGTCCAGGTCTCCGGCGACCCGGACGGCACCACCCGTGTGGTGCTCGCGCAGGAGGGGCTTCCGGAGGGGGCCGCGACGACGGTCTTCGTCGACCCGTACACGGGCGAGGTGCTCGGGGAGTCCTTGACCTACGGGCTGTGGTTGCCGGAACGCGAGTGGATCGAGACGCTGCACTCCTCGCTCCACCTCGGTACCGTCGGGCTCTACTACTCGGAGCTCGCCGCGTCCTGGCTCGGGATCGTCGTCCTCGGTGGCGTCGCGATGTGGATCGCCAAGGCCGTGCGGGCGCGCAAGGCCCGACGGCTGATCGTCCCCGAGACCTCCAAGAAGGGCCTGCGTCGCACCCTGTCCTGGCACGGTGTCGTCGGGCTCGTCGCCGCCGCCGGGCTGATCATCCTGTCGATCACCGGCCTGACCTGGTCGGAGAGCTCCGGGGCGCAGATCGGCGATCTCCGCGCCGCCGTCAGCCCTGTCGCCCCCGAGCTCGACACCACACTCGGCGAGGGTTCTGCGGGCGGGGGAGAGCACGACCACGACGCCGGACCCGCGACAGGGCTCACGGACGCAGACCTCGCGCACGGCGCGTCCTGGGACGGCATGACGGCCGCGGCCGAGGCCGAAGGACTGGAGGCGCCGTACAAGGTCTCGCCGCCGCCGGCCGACGGTCAGGCCTGGACCGTCGCGGAGGCGTCGACGAGGTGGCCGGCGGCCAACGACTCGATCGCGGTGGACGGGCACTCGGGCGCGGTGGTCGACCGGGTCGACTTCTCGGAGAAGCCCTTCCTGACGAAGCTCACGGGGTGGGGCGTCCACTTCCACCTCGGAAACCTCTTCGGGGTGGCCAACCTCGTGTTCCTGGCCCTGACCGCGACGGCGCTGCTGTCGCTGATCGTGCTCGGGTACGTGATGTGGTGGCAGCGTCGTCCTCGCCGGTCGACCTCGGCCCGGCCCGGCCCCGCCCCGTCGCGCGGTGGACTGCGCGCAGCCCCGCTGTGGATCACGGGCCTGCTCTTCGCGGGGGCCGTGGTGTCCGCCTGGTACGTGCCGCTCTTCGGGATCTCGCTCGCAGCCTTCCTGGTGATCGACGTGCTGCTGGGACTTCTCGAGCGACGTCGACACCGTGCTGCGGACCGTGCGCGAGCGGAGGACCCGGAGACGGTCGGCTAGCGCGCGAGGCGGTCGACGACCCAGCCGTAGAGCCCCGGTGCGGCGCCGGCGACGGGAACGATCCCGCGTCGCGCCGGGCTCTGCGCCCACGCGACGAGACCGCTGGTGAGCAGCCGGTAGTCGCGGGTCGCGGCGGACCAGGCGCGCTCGTACCCGGCGGGGTCCTCGAGACACGCGACCGCGGCCCGCGCCTGCGCGAGCCCGACGCGCAGGCCCTCGCCGGTCAGCGCGTCGACGTACCCGGAAGCGTCCCCGACCAGGCGCACCCGGCCGGCCGTGCGCCGTCGTGAGGCCTGCCGCAACGGCCCCGCCCCGCGGACGGCGCCGAGCGGCTCGGCGCCACGCAGGTGCTCCGAGATCTCGTGGAACCCGGCGAGAGACGCGGCGAAGTCGTTCCGGGGCGGGCCCAGCAGTGCGACGCCGACGACGTCGTCGGCCACGGGTGTCACGTACGCCTCGACCCCGTCGCCCCAGTGGACCTCGATGAGGTCGTTCCACGGTCGCACGCGAAAGTGCCGGCGCAGACCGAACCGGCGCCGGTCCGCGTCCCTGCGCCACGGCAGGGCCGACGGCGGCGTCGGGACGTCCAGCCCGACGATCCGGCGTACGGAGGAGTGCAGACCGTCGCAGGCGAGCAGCCAGCGGGCCTCGACGCCGGCCGCCGCGACGGTGTCCGCGGTCTCTTCCACGGCTGTCACGCGCTCGGTCACGTGCTCGACGCCGAGCGCCGCCGCACGCTCGCGCAGGGCGGCGTGCAGCGTGGTGCGGCGAACCCCGCGGCCGGGGCCCGCCGAGAAGAGGTGGTCGGCGTGCCGTCGGCCGGAGCGGTAGGAGACCCCGAGCAACGGGTGCCCGGCGGGGTCGACGCCGAGCCGGTGGACGGCGTCGAGCGCGCCGGGCATCAGGCCCTCGCCGCAGGCCTTGTCGATCTCTCCCTCCCGCGGTTCGACGACGACGACGCTCAGCCCGGCGAGCCGCGCCTCGACGGCCGCGGCCAGCCCGACGGGGCCGCCGCCGACGACCAGGACGTCCGTGGTCACTGCTTCGCCGTGGCGATCCCGAGCGCACGCTCCTCGGCCGGGATGCGGAACCCGAGCAGGAGCCACGCGTTGAGCACCGTGAACACGAGCGCCGTCACCCAGGCGGTGTGCACGAGCGGCAGGGCGAAGCCCTCGACGACGACCGCCACGTAGTTGGGGTGCGGGATCCACCGGTACGGGCCGCGGGCCACCAGGGGCAGGTCCGCGACCACGATCACGCGGGTGTTCCACCGCGGCCCCAGGGTGGCGATGCACCACCACCGCAGCGCCTGGCTCGCGAGGACGAGGGCGAGCATGGGCCAGCCCAGCCAGGGGATGAACGGCCGGTCGGCCACGACGACCTCGACGACGCACGCCACCAGCAGCCCGGTGTGCAGCAGCACCATCGCGGGGAAGTGTCCGCGCCCGGACTCGACGCCACCGCGCGCGAACGACCAGGCGGCGTTGCGGCTCGAGACGACGAGCTCGACCAGCCGCTCGACCGCGGTCAGGGCGACGAGCACCACGTAGAGCGTCAGCACCCTGCCTCCAGGAGGACGAGCTCGGCGGTCACGCCGGGGCCGAAGGCCATGACGACGGCGTGGCCGCCCGGCTCGGGCGCGCCGTCGGCCATCGTCGCGGCCAGGACGTGCAGGACGGACGACGACGACAGGTTGCCGGTGGCGGCCAGGCTCGCCCGGCTGCGCGCGAGAGCGGACTCCTCGAGGCCGAGCGAGTCCCGGACCGCGTCGAGGATCTTGGGGCCGCCGGCGTGCACCACCCAGGTCCCGACGTCCGGCACGTCGACGCCGTGCTCGGTGAGGAGGATCTTGACGTCCTCGGCCAGGTTCGCCCGCAGGAGGTCAGGCAGCCCGGGGGAGAGGACGATCCCGAACCCGGAGTCGCGCACGTCCCACCCGAGCTGGTGCGCGGTGTCGGGGTAGAGGCGGCTGCGGGTGCCGACGACGGCGGGGCCCGTGGCGGGATGGTCGTCACCGACCATGACCACGGCCGCCGCGCCGTCGCCGAACAGCCCCGAGCTCACCAGGTTGGCGGTCGAGGAGTCGCTGTGCTGGATCGTGAGGGAGCAGAGCTCGACGGAGACCAGGAGCGCGACGCCCGTCGGGCGTCCTGCGAGCAGGTCGTGCGTGCGGGCCAGGCCTGCTGCACCCCCGGCGCATCCGAGCCCGAACGAGGGGAACCGGACGACGTCGGACCGCAGGCCCAGCCGTTCGGCGAGAGCGGCGTCGAGGGACGGGGCCCCCACGCCGGTCACGGTCGTGAAGACGAGCAGGTCGACGTCGTCGGGCCGCAGTCCCGCGTCGGCGAGCGCCCGCGCGCACGCCTCCGCCGCGAGGGGCAATCCCTGCTCGACGAACGCGGCGTTCGCCGCGGCGAACGACCGCAGGCTCGCGTACTCCTCGAGCGGGAGGGCGAGATGGCGGGTGCGGACGCCCGACCCGGCGTGCAGCCTGTCCAGCAGTGCGCGGCGTGGTCCGGGCGAGGCGACGAGCGGCCCGATGGTCTCGGCGATCCGCTGCTGCGGGTGGGGCGGACCAGGGGCCGTGGGGGCGACGGAGACGACGCGCGACATGTGGGAATCGTCGCATCAGGGCGGGACACTCGCAGGACCGATCGACAGGTTCTTGCCAGGCAAACCCGATAGCGTCACCGGCTATGAGTCGCCGCGCACAGCTGCAGGGTCTCGTCGTGGCGAGCCACGCGGGCCCGACCACCGTCGTCACCCTGCTCGCCCTGTCCCTCGCGGCGGGCGTCGGGGAGTCGATGGCACGGGTGGCCCTCGTGGGGGCCGCGGTGCTTGCCGGCCAGCTCTCCGTGGGGTGGTCGAACGACTGGCTCGACGCGAACCGCGACCGACTCAACCACCGCACCGACAAGCCGGCGGTGGTCGGCGCGGTCACGGTCCCGGTGCTCCGGCGTGCGGCGCTCGGGGCTCTCGGCGTCTGCGTCCTGCTGTCGTTCGCGGCGGGCTGGTGGGCCGGCGCGTTGCACGTGTCGGCCGTCCTGAGCGCGTGGGCGTACAACCTGTGGGCCAAGCGGACCGTGTGGTCGTGGCTGCCGTACGCGGTCTCGTTCGGTCTTCTGCCGGCCTTCGTCGTCGCGGCCGGCGGCGACGGCCGCACCGTGGCCCCGTGGACGGTCCTGGCTGCCGCCCTCCTTGGCGTCGGGGCACACATCGCGAACGCCCTCCCGGACTTCGAGGACGACCACCGCACCGGGATCCGCGGACTGCCGCACCGTATCGGCCCGCTCGCGTCCAGCGTCCTCTCGCCGGCACTGCTCGTCGTCGCGACCTTCGTGATCATCGCCAACGGCTCGCTGCCCACCGAGATCGCCGTCGGGGGCGCGGTTGCCTCCGTGGCGCTCGCGGCGGGGGCGGGCGTGATCGCGCTCGTGCGGCCGACGAGCCGCCTCCCGTTCCCGCTCAGCATGGCGGTTGCGGTGGTCTGTGTGGTTCTGCTCGTCTTTGCCGCACCCTCCGTCGTCCGGTAACGCGCGCTGTGCCGCTCGTCGGGGCACGATCGACGGATGGACGAACGCACCGAGCTGGACCGACCCCATGCACCCCACCGGCTTCGTCCGATGCGTGCGCGCGACGCGAGCGAGACGCATCGCGCCGCGACCCCGCTCGAGCTGCTGTTCGACCTCACGCTCGTCGTCGCGTTCGGCGCCGCCAGCGACGAGCTCGCCCACCTTCTCGCGCAGGGCCACGTCGCCGCCGCGCTGACCGGGTTCACGGTCGCGATCTTCGCGACGTGCTGGGCGTGGATCAACTACACGTGGTTCGCCTCCGCCTACGACAACGACGACTGGTTCTTCCGCGTCGCGACGATGGTGCAGATGTTCGGCGTCCTGCTGCTCTCGCTCGGGCTGCCGCAGTTCTTCGAGTCGCTCGAGGCGGGCGAGAGCCCCGACCTCCGGGTGATGGTGGCCGGGTACGTGGTCATGCGAGTCTCGATGGTCGTGCTCTGGATCCGAGCCGCCCGGGGCGACCCGCGACGTCGTCGGGTGTGCCTCACCTATGCTGGCCTGATCGCTCTCGCCCAGGTCGGTTGGGTGGCGGTCGCGGTCTTCCACCCGCCGCTCGTCGCCGGGCTGGTGCTCGCCGGACTGCTGATCGTCGCCGAGATGGCGACGCCCGTCGTCGCCGAGCGTCAGGGCCCGCAGACACCGTGGCACCCCCACCACGTCGCCGAGCGGTACGGCCTGCTCGCCATCATCGCGTTCGGAGAAGGGATTCTCGGGACGACGGCGTCGATCTCGGCGGTCGTCCAGGAGCAGGGGTGGTCGGTCGAGGCGCTCACAGTCGGCTTCGCAGGGGTCGCGCTCATCTTCGGGATGTGGTGGGTGTACTTCATGCCGGACCAGGGCGTCGTCCTCGAGCGGAGGGCGGAGCGGGCGTTCGTCTGGGGGTACGGTCACATCCTCGTGTACGGGTCGATCGCGGCGGTCGGGGCGGGGCTGCACGTGGCTGCTCTCTCGGTCGAGGGCGAGTCGGTCCTGGGCGTGGTCCCGACCCTTCTCGCAGTCGCGATCCCGGTCCTGCTCTTCGTCCTGCTGACGTTCGGCCTCTACGCGCTGCTCGTCGGCACGGTCGACCGCCTCCACCTCGTCCTCGTGGTCGGGACGGTCGCCTGCCTCGCCGCGGGTGTCCTGCTCGGTGCAGCCGGCGCCTCCCTGGGAGTGGCGCTCGCCGTCGTGGCGCTGGCGCCGTGGGTGAGCGTCGTCGGTTACGAGACCGTGGGGCACCGCCACGGAGTGGTCCATATGGAACACCTCGCCCAGCGCCGACGTGCGAGTACCCCACCCGCTCCGTAGCGTCGGTCCGTCATCGACTCTTCGGGGGAGGACCCATGGATCTCGGCATTGCAGGACGGATCGCGCTTGTGACCGGGGGCGACTCCGGGATCGGTCTCGCGTCGGCGCAGGAGTTGCTGGCGGAGGGCGCCCGCGTCGTCCTGACGGACAGGGATCAGGACGCGCTCGACGACGCGGTGTCCCGCCTGGACGGGGACGTGACCGCGGTGGTCGCCGACCTCACGGTTCCCGACGACGTCGCGCGGCTGGCCAGGACGGCCCGCGAAACCGTGGGGGACCCGGAGATCCTGGTCCACGCGGCGGGGATCACCGGACCGCAGGGTCCGTTCCACGAGCTCGACGACGACGCGTGGTCGACGACGCTGGACGTCGACCTGATGGCCGCGGTCCGGGTGACCCGGGAGCTCGTCCCGGCCATGCGCGCCGCCGGGCGCGGTCGTGTGGTGCTCGTCGCCTCGGAGGACGCCGTGCAGCCCTACGTCGACGAGCTGCCGTACTGCGTGGCGAAGGCCGGTATCCGCGTCCTGGCCAAGGGGCTGTCGAAGGCCTACGGTCCGGACGGCGTTCTCGTCAACACCGTCTCGCCGGCCTTCGTCGAGACGCCGATGACCGACGCGATGATGGACGCGCGGGCCGAGGAGCGGGGGACCGACCGGGACGAGGCGGTCGAGTCGTTCCTGGACGAGATGCGTCCGGGGATCGCCCTGGGACGCCGGGGCCGCGTCGAGGAGGTCGCGGCCGTCGTCGCGCTCCTGTGCTCGGAGCGGGCGTCGTTCGTCAACGGGTCGGACTACCGGGTCGACGCCGGCTCGGTCATCACCATCTGACGGCAGGGGAGAACACGTGAGCGAGAAGCGGTACGACTATCTGATCCTGGGTGCCGGGATGGCGGCCGACGCCGCGGCCCGCGGGATCCGCGAGGTCGACCCCGACGGCACCATCGGCATCCTCGGGCGGGAGACCACCGAGCCGGTGGCCCGCCCGGCGTTGTCCAAGAAGCTGTGGACGGACCCGGAGTTCACGCTCGACCAGGTGTGGCTCGGCACGGCCGAGGCGACGGGCGCCGAGCTGGTCCTCGGGGAGGCCGCGGACGACGTCGACCTGGCCGCGCGGGTCGTCACCACCGAGGGTGGGCGCGAGGTCGGGTACGAGCGGCTGCTCGTCACGACGGGCGGTGACCCGCGGACCCTCGAGGTCGACGACTGGTACGACTCCGGTCGCGTGATCGCGTTCCGGACCATCCACGACTACTGGCGCCTGCGCGAGTATGCCGCGGCCGGTGCGCGGGTGGCCGTGGTCGGCGGGAGCTTTATCGCCGCCGAGATCGCGGCGGCACTGGCCCAGCAGGACGTCGAGGCGCACCTGATCTGCCGGGGCCCGGCACCGATGGCGTCGATCCTCCCGCCCCGGGTCACGGGTCGTCTCACGGAGGCGATGGAGCGCCACGGCGTCCGTGTGGTCACGGACGCCGAGGTCCGTGCCGGCGAGGTCGAGGGGTCGGAGGGGCCGGTCCGGCTGGACATGGCGGACGGCCGCGAGGCGCGCTACGACCTCGTCGTGACCGGGCTCGGCGTCGACCCGGCGACCGGCCCGCTCGCGGACGCGGGGCTCAAGGTCGTCGACGACGGCGGGATCGTCGTCGACGAGCGGCTGCGCACCAGCGACCCGGCGGTGTGGGCCGCGGGTGACGTCGCCGTCTACCCCGACCAGATCCTGGGCCGGACGCGGATCGAGCACGTCGACCACGCCCAGGAGTCCGGGAAGGCCGCCGGACGCTCGATGGCCGGTGCCGACGAGTCGTACACGCACACGCCCTACTTCTACTCGGTGCTCTTCGACGACTTCTTCGAGGCGGTCGGCGCCCTCGACCCGGACGGTGGCCTCGTCGAGGACTGGCAAGGCGAGGGCGACCCGCTGGACCGCGGCGTCGTGTATTACGGCACGCGCGACGGCGACACCCTCGACGTCACCGGGGTGCTGCTCTGGAACGTCGAGGAGGCCCGGGACGCGGCGCGCGCCGTGATCGCGGACGGTCCCGTCCCGGTGGGCGCGCTGCGCGGTCGCATCACGTAGACGGGCGTGATGGGAGGATGGCGGCGTGCAGCATCCCGCCATCAGCCCCGACGAGCAGGTCCTGCCCGGGCTGTACATCCGACCCGGCCGCTTCGACCCGGCCGCGCTGCTCTTTCTGCGCGTGTTCCGGCGCGCCGTCTGGCCGCTGCTGTTCATCGGGGCCGCGATCGCGTGGGTGAGCGGCGAGTTCACCGCGCAGTCGCTCGAGCGACTGACCAGCCCGGCGGAGTTCCTCGGCGCCATCCTGTCCCCGCTCGTCACCCTCGCCGTCGCGATCGCGCTGCGGATCGTCGTCAACTTCCTCGCTCTGCTCCTGGCGACCCCGCTCGCCCGCTCCGCCTGGGTCCCCGGTCACGAGGCGCGCACCTGGGGCAAGCGGATGTACGACCTCGGCTACCTCTCCTCCGGCTACCGGGCCGTGCGGTGGTCGTGGGCCGTGCAGGCGGAGGCTGTGCAGCGGCTCGGTTCGGTCGGGCTGCAGCTCGCGTTCGTCGAGCTGCTCGGCCGCATCTTGACGCCGATCGCGGCCGCGGGGTTCGTCCTCGTCGTGATCTTCTACCACTGACGGGCGGCGAGGCTACTGGTCGCTCACCCGCGCCGAGGCGAGGCCGACGATGAACGCCACGAACGTCACGAGGTAGAGCTGGCCGACGACGCCCTCGCCGACCGCGAGCAGGCGCCCGAGCGGGGTGACCGCCGCGAAGTCGCCGTACCCGATGGTCGTGATCGTCGTGAGGCTGAAGTACATGAAGACCGTGGTCGGCTGGTCGCTGCCGAAGAAGGGCGTCCCGGAGAGCTGCTCGACGGTCAGGAACGCGTAGTAGAACGCCAGCGGGATCAGCAGGTACGCCGCCACGGCGCCCGTCAGCGTCGGCATGCCGACCGAGCGGTGCCGCAGCAGCCGCCGCACGACGACGATCGGGGCCAGCATCCCGAGCAGCGCGAGGATCGGGGAGGTGGCGTCCGCGCTGACGTTGCCCGGGAGGTCGACGAGTGATCCACCGACGACGAGGGCGACGACCGTCGCGACCGCGAGGTCGGTGGCCCGCTGCCACCGTCGTGACAGGCCCGCGGAGCGGAGTGCGACCAGCAGCGTTGCCCCGACGACCACCGCGGTCGCGGTGGTGGCGAGCTCGGTACCGCGGCCACCGAGAGGGCCGCCGACGTCGACGAGCGCGAGCAGCGCCGTCGTCCCGGCGGTCATGACGAGGAGGATCCCGAACCGGTCGACGAAGGGGCCTGAGTCGTCGAAGATCCGCTTCTCGGGCACTCGTCCTCCTTCGGTCGCCTGGTGGACAAATCATCCCAGTCCGCGGCCCATGCTGCGAGTAGAGCGCCGAGCGGAGAGGATCGGGAGCGTCGGGCCCCGGGATGGGCCTGGCGAGAGCCGAACATGCGTACACATGACGGCTTGCCTGCGCGGGCCGGTCTCCGGTCCGCGCAGGTCCTCTCGTGGATATCCTTCCGCGATGACCTCCGTACGCATCCGCCCCCTGGCCGTGGACGACCTGTCCCAGGCGCGCGCCGTGCAGGACGACCTCGCGCGCGACCGGTTCGACTTCCTGCTCGGGCTCCCCGCGCCGCTCGCGGAGATCTCCGACGATGCCTGGATCCGCTTTGTCGCCGATCTCTCCGCCCACGAGGTCGGCGAGGGTCTGCCGGACGGCTGGGTGCCGGAGACGTTCCGCGTGGCGGAGGTCGACGGCGTGCTCGTCGGACGGGTCTCCGCCCGCCACACGATCGAGGGCTCGGAGTTCCTGTCCCGCTACGGCGGGCACGTCGGCTACGGCGTGCGGTCCGGGTTCCGGCGGCAGGGTGTCGCGTCGGCGTTGCTGCGGTTCGCGCTCGAGGACCTGCGCGGGCGCGACGTCGACCGTGCACTCGTCACCTGCGACGACGCGAACGTCGCCTCGGCCGCGACGATCGAGCGAGGCGGCGGAGTTCTCGAGGAGGTCGTGGAGGTGCCTCTGGTCGAGCACTTTCCGAGCGGCCGACTGCGCCGCTACTGGGTCGAGCTCGGCGGCTCAGCGCTCTGACGCGCCCGGCACCCGGCCGGTGCACGTCGCCTGGACCACGCCGTCCGGCGCGGTGACCTGCGAGGTCACGATCCACCCGGCCAGCGGCTCATTCGACTCGATCCACAGGTCGACGCCGACGTAGTCGTCGTCGGTCTCGCCGCCGATCACCGCCGAGTAGGTCTCGGAGTACCCGCCCGCGCCGTCCGCGGTGGCCGAGGCCGACGCATAGGTCCCGGTCGGCGACCGCACGTCGATCTCCGTCGTGCTCCCCGCCGGCAGCGCCCTGTCCAGTGCCGGCTCCCATCGGCCCTCGAGATGCCACGACGTGTCGGTGACACGGTCGATGCCCAGCCGGGACTCGATCGTCCTGGTCTCCACGGCGTTGATCTCGACGACGTCGCCGGGCCCGTCGACGTGGACGTCCACGGGGCACGGGACGGCATGGTGCCGTTCGTCCTCCGCGGCGCCCTGGACGAGGCTCATCGCGGCGGCGCCCGCGCAGACCACCAGCGCGACCCCGCCCGTGACCGCCGTCGGCCAGCGCAGCGACGGCGCGAGGTCGTCGCGTGCCGTCGCGAGGCGCGCCACCCACGGGTGCGGGACGGGCGCCGTCGTGCGGACGGCCACCGTGCTGAGCAGGGAGTCGGCGAAGGTCCTGCCCTCGGCGTTGAACGCAGCACGGACGTAGCCCACGAGCAGGATCGAGTCGAGGACGTGGGCGACGAACCGCAGCACCGTCCGCAGCAGACCGACGGGCCGCCCCGTGCGGTCGTCGACCACCGCGATGCCGCAGACCCGCTTGCCGACGCTCCGGCCGGTGTACGCCTGGAAGAGGCCGAGGACGAGGAGCGTCCCGCCCGTCCAGGCCTGCGCGCCGCCGGACGTGCCACCGGAGGTGTCGAGCGAAGGTCGGAGCTCGCCGTCGACGAAGAGCGTCACGTCGAGGCTGGGGATCGCGGCGAGAGGGACGGACGCGCCCGTCGCGAGGAACGCCACCGACGAGACGATCGCGGAGTCGAGCAGCACCGCGATCACGCGTGCTCCCCAGCTCGCGCGCTGCCTCTCGGGCGTGAACGGCGGGTCGAGGTCGTTCTCCATGTCGACAGGCCCCCCTGCCATCCCGCTGCCCCGCGGGATCGTCTGTGTCATGGACTGCGATACTTCCATCGCCCGTCCACCCTGTCCAGGGTCGTATGCTCGACGACGGCCACCGCCGCACCCGCCCGCAACCCCTGGAGAAACCGATGCACCCGCACCCCGTCGCCGTCGTCACCGGAGCGAGCAGCGGGATCGGTGCGGCCAGCGCCCGGGCGCTCTCGGACGCGGGGTACCACGTGGTGCTCGGCGCGCGTCGGGCGGACAAGCTGGCCGAGGTCGCCTCCGCCGTGGGCGGGACGGCGGTCGCACTCGACGTGACCGACCAGGCCTCGGTGGACGCCTTCGTCGCCCGCGTCCGCGAGGATCTCGGCCGCTGCGACGTGCTCGTCAACAACGCCGGCGGGGCGCTCGGCGCCGACTCGGTGGCCGAGGCGAACCTGGACGACTGGCAGTGGATGTACGACGTCAACGTGCTCGGGACGGTCCGGGTCACCCAGGCCCTGCTGCCGCTCCTGATCGGCTCCGGGGACGGGCAGGTCATCACCATCGGCTCGGTCGCCGCCCGCGAGGCCTACGAGGGAGGTGCCGGGTACAACGCGGCGAAGTTCGGGGTCGCCGCGCTGTCCCGCGTGCTGCGGATCGAGCTGCTCGGCCAGCCGGTGCGTGTCTGCGAGATCGACCCCGGGATGGTCGAGACCGAGTTCTCCCTCGTCCGGTTCAAGGGCGACGCCCAGAAGGCCGCGGCGGTCTACGACGGCGTCACGCCGCTGTCGGCCGAGGACGTCGCCGAGACCGTGCGCTGGGTGGCGACCCGTCCGGCCCACGTCAACATCGACCAGATCCTGATGCTCGCGCGGGACCAGTCGTCCGCCAAGGTCGTCCACCGCCAGGCCTGAGCGGCACCGTGGACCTCGCCGCAAGCACCGTCGCGCTCGCCCTGGCGGCCGTCACCCTCTCGACCTTCATCCAGTTCGCCACCGGGTCCGGGTTCGGGATCCTCGGCGGCCCCCTGCTGCTCATGATCGACCCGGGGCTCGTCCCGGGTCCGCTGCTCCTGCTCACCGTCGTCGTGATGCTCGCCGTCGTCTGGACCGAGCGTCGCGGCCTGCGCCACGTCGACCTCGGGTGGGCCGCCCTGGGTGCCGTTCCTGCGGGGATCGGGGCGCTGTGGCTCGTCCGGCTGATGGACGAGCGCGTCACCGAGATCGTCGTCGGGGTCGCGATCGCGGTCGGGGTGATCGCCGGGCTCGCGGGGTGGAAGGTCCGCCAGACGCGGCCCGCACTGGTCGTCGCCGGAGTGCTCGGCGGGGCGCTCTCGACGATCGCCGCCACGCCCGGGCCGCCCGTCGTCGTCGTGTACCGGACGGCCGACGTCTCGCGCTACCGGGCCAACCTCTCGCTGTTCTTCGTCGCGACGTCGGTCGTCTCGCTCAGCACCCTGATCGTCTCGGGCGAGCTCGACTCGACGGACGTCACCGCCGCGGCATGGCTTCTGCCGGCGGTTGTGCTCGGGGCGCTCGTCGCGCACTTCCTCGTCCGCCTGATCCCGCCGCGATCGATCCGACCGGCCGCCCTCGCGATGTGCCTGATCTCGGCGGTCAGCCTGATCGTGAGCGCGCTCGCGGGCTGACCCCCCAGCCGCCGCCGGGTGCCGAGCACGCGGTTGTGGATACCACCGGCGACCGGAAGCAGCCACAACCGCGTGGTCGGCATCGAGTGTTCCGGGAGCAGGAGCCCTCAGTCGGAGAGCTCGGCCAGTACGCCGTCGAGCTTGGCGTACCCCTCGGTGAGGCCGGACTCCATGCCGGAGTCGACCATCCCGTCCCGGTCCTGGACCGATTGGTAGACGGCGTGGTTCTCGATCCGCGTGCGCCCGCCGGGGAGGGCGATCAGGCGCATCGACTCGAGGCTGACGTGCCCGGACCACCCGTCGAACTCGAAGGTCTGGACGATCAGCTCGTCCTCGACGAGGTGGAACGAGCCGCGGAACCCGTACCGACCGCCTCCGGGGTCGATGTTGGTGTACGCGTACGAGCCGCCGGTGCGGGCGTCGTAGTGGTCGAACTCGATCGCCAGCCCGTCGGGCCCGAGCCACCGCTCGACCAGGCTCGCGTCGGTGTGCGCGCGGTGGACGAGTGCGGGCGGGGCGTCGAACTCCCGCACGATGTCGATGTACGGCTGCCCCTCGGGGGCGGTGACCTGCGTGGGGTTGCTGCTCATGATTCCTCCGTGGTGAGTGACTCGAGCACCGTGTCGAGGCTGCGGAACCGGCGTTCTGCGGCCAGTCGGTACCCGTCGATCCATCCCGTCAGCGCCTCGAGCGCGGCAGGGTCCAGGTGGCACGGGCGGGTCTGGCCCTCGCGGGTGCGGGTGATCAGACCCGCGCGCTCGAGCACCTGCACGTGCCGGGAGACGGCCTGCACCGTGATCGGGAACGGCTCTGCGAGCTCGTTGACCGTGGCGGGGCCGCGAGACAGCCGGGCGACGATCGCGCGGCGGACCGGGTCGGCCAGGGCGAGGAACGCCTGGTCGAGCCGGTCCTCCGACGTGCCGTTCGGCATCATCAACCAATCTGTTGAACAACTAGTTCGTTGAATATACGTCGGCACTCGGGTCCGCGCAAGAGGTTCTGTCAGGTGATCGTTCGGCTCTGCGCGCCCCGATGTGCCCGGGCGCCTCGTACCGTCGAACGCATGGAGAACCTCTCGCGCGTCACCTGCCTCGTCGGTGTCTACGACGCCGACGGCGGACTCCGGGGTGAGCTGCGGTACGTCGTCGGCCACCTGCTGGGCCGGACGGAGTGCGCGCTCTGCGATGTGACCCACTCGCCCCTGCGGCGCAAGCGGGCGTGGGACGCGATGGTCGTCCGCCTCGGCATCCCCGTCGAGCTCGTGCACCGCAACGAGATCCCGTCCGACGTCGCGGCGTGCGTCCGCGAGGCCGGGTTGCCGTGCGTCGTGGCGCGGCGTGCCGACGGCGGGGTCGAGACCCTGCTGGACAGGGCGGCCCTCGAGGCGCTCGACGGGTCCGTCGAGGCGTTCGAGCGCGGCGTGGGCGAGGTCCTCGCTGCCCGATCCGTCTAGACCCGCCGCCCCGGTCCGTCCGTCGGCGCTATCATCGTTGGATGACGATGAATGCGGCGGTCGTCGCCGATGCCGAGCCCGGTACTGTCGCCGCGCTGTTCCGCGCGCTCGGCGAGCCCGCTCGGCTGACGATCATGCGCCACCTCTTCACGGGCGAGCACAGGGTCCGCGACCTGACCGACCACCTCGGTCTCGCCCAGTCGACCGTGAGCGCCCACCTGAGCTGCCTGCGCGAGTGCGGGCTCGTCGTCGTGCGGGCCGAGGGCCGGGCGTCGCTCTACCGGCTCGCCGACCCTGCGGGGCTGCGGGGGCTGCTCGCCGCGGCAGAAGATGCCCTCGCCACGACGGGGGCCGCCGTCGCGCGCTGCCCCTCCGTGCCCGAGCCGCAGAGCGCGCCATGAGTGCCGGACACTCGCACGGCCACGCGGCGGATGCGACGCCCGACCATCGCCGCCGCCTGGCGATCGCGTTCGGCATCACCGCGACCCTGTTCGTCGCGCAGGCCGTCGGGGCGGTCCTCACCGGGTCGCTCGCGCTCCTCGTCGACACCGCCCACATGCTCACCGACGCCGGCGGTCTGCTGCTCGCGCTGGTCGCCGCCAACCTGACACTGCGCCCGCCGTCGAACCGGCGCACCTGGGGCTTCCGTCGTGCCGAGGTGCTCGCAGCGCTCGCCCAGTCGGCGCTGCTGCTCGTGGTCGGGCTCTACGTGCTCGTCGAGGGCGTCCAGCGGCTCTTCACCCCGCCAGAGGTGCCGTCCGCCGAGCTGCTCGTCTTCGGCGTCGTCGGCCTGGTGGGCAACATCGCCTCGCTCCTCGTGCTCTCCTCCGGACGCGACGCCAACCTGAACCTGCGCGCGGCGTTCCTCGAGGTGCTCAACGACGCGCTCGGGTCGGTCGGTGTGATCGCCGCGGCGATCATCATCTCGACGACCGGCTGGCAGCAGGCCGACGCCGTCGCCGGCTTGCTGATCGGGGCACTGATCCTTCCCCGCGCACTCAAGATCCTGGGGGAGAGCGCCGGGGTGCTGCTCGAGTCGACCCCCCGCGGGCTCGACCTCGACCAGGTCCGCGAGGTGCTGACCGAGGTCGAGCACGTCGAGTCGGTGCACGACGTCCATGCCTCGTTGATCGCGTCCGGCCTCCCCGTGCTCTCCGCCCACGTGGTGGTCGAGGAGGGGTGCTTCCGGGACGGGCACGCCCCGCAGATCCTCGACCAGCTGCAGACGTGCGCGTCCGCGCGGTTCGCGATCGCCGTCGAGCACACGACGTTCCAGCTCGAACCGCCCAGCCACGCCCACCACGAGGAGGGCCGGCACGCCTGACCCGCGCATTCGGCCACGTCCTACCCCACAGAACCGCGCCGCCGGGTGAGACTGGCCCCATGAGGTTGTTGGTGCTCGGCGGAACCCGGTACGTGGGCCGCGCGATCGCGGCGGACGCCGTCGCGCGGGGCTGGGACGTGTCCGTCCTCAACCGGGGGACCCAGCCGCTTCCCGACGGCGTCACGCACCTCGCGGGCGACCGCACCCGGGCCGACGGTCTCGGCGTGCTCGACGACGCCGGGTCCTGGGACGTCGTCGTCGACACCTGGGAGCACGCCCCGCGCGTGGTGCACGCCTCGGCGCGCGCCTTGAGCGGGCGGACGGGCCGGTACCTCTACATCTCGAGCCGCTCGGTGTACGACCACCCGCCCGCAGGAGCGCGCGAGGACCATGCCGTCGTCGACGCGGACCCGCAGGCCGGGGAGGAGGTCTCCTTCGCCCAGCGCAAGCGCGGTGCCGAGCTCGCCGTCGCCGCCGAGTTCGGCGAGCGGGCGAGCGTGCTCCGGCCCGGGCTCGTCCTCGGTCCCGACGAGAACATGGGGCGCCTGCTCTGGTGGCTCGCGCGTGCCGTGCGCGGCGGCCGGATCCTCTCGCCCGGCCCCGCCGACTCGCCGATCCAGCACGTCGACGCCCGGGACCTCGCACGGTTCGCCCTCGACCAGGCCGAGCGTGACAGGCCCGGCGTGGTCGACGTCGTCGGGCCGTCCGGGCCGGTGACGACGGAACGACTCCTCCAGGCGACGATCTCGGTGACCGCCGAGCAGCGGCACAAGGCCGGCAACCCGGCCGCACGGCTCGACTGGGTCGACCCCGAGCCGATTCTTCGCGCCGGCGTCGCCCCCTGGACCGAGCTGCCGATCTGGCTCCCACCGGGCACCGACCACGACGCGCTGCACCGCTCCGACGTCTCGACCGCCCTCGACGAGGGCATGACGCTGCGCCCGATCGAGTCAACGGTGGCGGAGACGTGGGACTGGATGATGCGGACCGGGCCTGACGGCTGGGGCATCCCGTCCGGCGTCGGCCTCGACCCGGCACGCGAGCGACAGATCCTCGACGCCGAGCTCCCGCGATCGACCTCGTAGCGCCAGGGTCGACGCCGGCGCTGCGGATCCGGCTCCTGAGCAGCACCCTTGTTGCCCGGAACGTAGGGTCGGACGATGGCAACGGTTCCCCTGACATTCCCTGGCGCGCACGGCACCGAGCTGGCCGGTCGGCTCGAGATGCCGGTCGGCGAGCCGCGTGCGACCGCCCTCTTCGCACACTGCTTCACGTGCAGCAAGGAGTCCGCCGCGGCATCGCGGGTCTCGCGGGCGCTGACGGACGAGGGAATCGCGGTGCTGCGGTTCGACTTCACGGGCCTCGGCGGGTCGGACGGGGACTTCGCCAGCACGGACTTCAGCTCGAACGTCGACGACGTCGTCGCCGCGGCCGAGCACCTCGGCGAGTCGTTGGCGCGGCCGTCGTTGCTGATCGGGCACTCGCTCGGCGGTGCAGCCGTGCTCGCGGCCGCCTCCCGCCTGCCGGACGTCGACGCGGTCGCCACGATCGGCGCTCCTGCCGACCCGAGCCACGTGACGGCGCTCTTCGCGGACGACGTCCCCCGGATCGAGGAGGACGGCTCGGCCCGCGTGACGCTGGTGGGGCGCGAGTTCTGCGTCCGCAAGGAGTTCCTCGAGGACCTGGCGGAGCAGAAGCAGACGGAGCGGATCGCGGCGCTCGACGCGGCGCTGCTGATCCTGCACTCGCCCGTCGACCAGACGGTCGGGGTCGAGAACGCCCGCACGATCTACGACGCGGCCCGGCACCCCAAGTCGTTCGTCGCGCTCGACGGCGCCGACCACCTGCTGCAGAACCGGCGGGACTCGCAGTTCGCCGCCGACCTGATCGGGGCGTGGGCCTCGCGGCACGTCCCGGAGCTCAAGGCGCAGACGCAGGGCACGCCGCAGGAGAAGGTGCCCGAGCACCCGGACGGCGCGGTCGTCGTCGAGACCGGCGCCGGCCGGTTCGGCCAGGTCGTCCACGCCGGGTCCCACCGGTTCGTGGCCGACGAGCCCCGCGACGTCGGGCTCGACACGGGTCCGAACCCGTACGACTTCCTCCTGACGGCCCTCGGGACGTGCACGTCGATGACGCTCCAGGAGTTCGCCCGGCGCAAGGGCTGGCCGCTCGAGTCCGTCCGCGTGGAGCTCCAGCACTCGCGCGTCCACGCCGACGACTGCGCGGCCTGCGAGGACCAGTCGGGCCAGGTCGACCGCATCGAGCGCGTCGTCCACCTGACCGGCGATCTCGACGACGCGCAGCGCACCAAGCTGCTGCAGATCGCTGACCGCTGCCCCGTGCACCGCACGCTGCACAACCAGATCGACGTGCCGACCCGGCTCGCGGACGACTGACCCGACCGGGCGCCCTGGAGTGAGCGCGGCAGGTCAGCGGATGACGGTGACCTCGGTGACCCGGCGTCCGTTGACGCCGCTGACGACGATGCGCTCGCCCTCGGGCCCCTCGACGAAGTCGCCCTCGGCGCCCAGGTGGCCCAGCCGTGCGACGACGTACCCGGCGACTGTCTCGTAGGGTCCGTCGGGCAGCACCAGGCCGGAGCGCTCCGCGCACTCCTCGATCGTCAGGCGGGCGTCCACCACGAACTCGCCGACACCCGCACGGGCGGGGGCGACGTCGTCGGCGTCGTACTCGTCCTCGATCTCGCCGACGAGCTCCTCGACCAGGTCCTCGAGGGTGACGATGCCGTCGGTGCCTCCGTACTCGTCGACCACGACGGCGATGTGCACGCGGGCGCGGCGCAGCTCCGACATCGACGGCAGGACGCCGTTGGTGCCGGGCACGAACACGATCTCGCGGGCGATGTCGCGGACACGGGCGCCGCCGTCGAGCGTGCCCTCGCCGACGGCCTCGAGCAGGTCGCGGACGTGCAGGAACCCGAGGATGTCGTCGAAGTCCTCGCCCGTGACCGGGTACCGCGAGAACGACTGCCCGCGTACGGCCTCGACCGCCTCGGTCAGGGTCAGGTCGCCGGAGACGAACTCCACCTCGCCGCGCGGGCGCATCACCTCGGTGACGCTGCGGTCCCGGGCCTCGAACACGTCGCCGAGGATGCGCCGCTCGTCGGCCGGCAGACCCTCGTGGGCCATGACGACGTCGCGCACCTCCTCGGAGGTCATGCGCTCCTCCGTGGCCTGCGGGTCGCCGCCGAGGAGCTTCACGACGGCGTCGGTCGAGCGGGAGAGCAGCCAGATGACCGGCGTCATGAGGGTTGCGAACCGGTCGAGCGGCGGGGCGACGACGAGCGAGACCTTGGCCGAGCGCTGCAGCGCGATGCGCTTGGGCACTAGCTCGCCGAAGACGAGCGACAGGTAGGCGACGACGAGGGTCAGGACGATCAGCGCCGTCGTGTCCGCGGCGGACGCGGACAGCCCGAGCGACTCGAACCACGGGGCGACGGTCGGGGCGAGCGCCGAGGCGCCGTAGGCCGCCGAGAAGAAGCCGGCGACCGTCACGCCGATCTGGACAGCCGCGAGGAACCGGTTGGGGTTCCGGGCGACCGACGCCACGCGTCGCCCGCGGGAGCCGGTCTGCTCGATCGCCCGCACCTGGCTCTCCCGCAGGGAGACCAGGGCGATCTCCGTGCCGGAGAACACCCCGCCGATCAGCACGAAGAGAAGAACGAGGGCCAAGCTCCACCAGGGGTCCATGGATCAATTCGACGCATTCGCGCGTCACGATGCAAGTCTGCCGTGCATACTTACGCTGCCGAGCAGTGCGCCTCCCGCCACCCGGCCGAGCCTGCGCCACGAGCGCGGCCCGTACTACCCGCCGAAGGACCGCACGATGACCGCTGCCACCAGCGCCCCCGCCACCCCGTACGACCCGAAGAAGAAGCCGGGGTACCGGCTCGGGTCCCTCGTCCCGCCCGAGCAGCGACGCGGCCTGGCGGAGCTGAGCGACCGGCTCGACCTCGACTCCGGCGACGTCCGTGCCAAGCGCTCGGCGTTCTGGGCGATGCTGATCCTGTCGGGCGTGATCGCGACGGCCGGCATCGTCACGGACTCGACGGCCACCGTCATCGGCGCCATGATCATCGCGCCGCTCTCGACGCCCATCCTCGGCATCGGTGTCGGCATCGTCACCGCGCGTCCGCGGCTGGTCGGGCGGTCGCTGTCCTACGTCGTCGTCGGCCTTCTGCTGGTGGTCGCACTCGGGACCGTGACCGCGCTGATCCTCCCCAACACGGCGAGCGTTCTGCAGAACTCCCAGGTCACGGGTCGGACGTCGCCGGGCGTGATGGACCTGATCGCCGCCTTCGCGACGGGCTTCGCCGGGTCGATCGCGCTGGCGCGCAAGGACCTGGGGGACGTGCTCCCCGGGATCGCGATCGCGATCTCGCTCGTGCCGCCGCTCGGGGTCGTGGGCGTGTGCCTCGGCGCGGGGGAGCCGTCGCTGGCGGCCGGCGCCCTGCTGCTCTTCGGCTCCAACGTCGTCGCGCTCGTGATCGCCTCCACCGTGGTGTTCTTCATCGCCGGCTACGGGCGCGAGGCCGTGCAGGTGCGCCGCGAGCTCGAGGTCGAGCGCCCGCGTCGTCGCCGCGCGTTCACGGTCATCGCGGTGGCCTTCGTCATCGTCGCGATCCCGATGGTCGGGAACACGGTGACCGCCACGCTCGCCTCTGTCTGGGCCGGGCAGGTGCGGACCGCGACGGAGGAGTGGGTCGCCGACACCCCGGGTGCGACTGTCGAGAACGTCTCGTGGCAGTCGCGCGACCTGATGGTGGAGGTGCGGAGCCCGGGTGCGCTGCCCGACGTCGACGATCTCCAGGACACGGTGGACGAGCTGATCCCGTGGTCGCCCGAGGTCGTCGTCCTGCACACGGTCGGCGAGCGGGTCGAGCGGGCTTCGGAGTAGCTACGGCGCGGTAGGTCCGGGTGCCGGCGACGGGGCCGGCATCCGGATCATGACGCGCAGGTAGTGGGAACCGACCACCCAGTGGCCGATCAGTCCCACCACGACGATGACGAGCGCGACGGTGTCGACCCACGAGCCGATCGCGTCGAAGGCCCGCGTCAGCATCATCACGGGCAGGCCGATCATGAGCAGGGCGGTCCGGATCTTGCCGAGTCGCGTGGCCGCGATGCGCGGATTGCCGTGGAACTTCACCAGCGCGAACGTGCCGAGGATCAGGTCGGGGACGACGATCCCGACGAGCACCCACCACGGGGCGATCCCGTTGATCGCCAGGACGAGCGCGACCGTGAAGATCATCAGTCGGTCGGCCACGGGGTCCATCGCCGTCCCGATCACGCTCACCTGGTCCAGGCGGCGGGCGAGATAACCGTCCACCCAGTCGGTCGCCGCGATCGCGACGAGGACCCAGAGCGCGGCCGCCGTCTCGCCCGGTCCGATCGCCAGCCAGGCGAAGAGCGGCAGCCCCATCAGACGGATCAGCGTGACGAGGTTGGCCCACGTCAGGATGTCGTCCTTGACCGTCCGGGTGACGCCCTCCGGAGCTCCGGCGCCCATCAGCCTCATCGCCGGCACCCCTGGCGGGGGAGGGATCCAGAAGCAGCCCGCGCGCGAACGTGCGGGGGGAGATGGGGCATAGCACCCGGGGCCGTCATGGATCAAGTATCGCGTGCGTCGGCCGTGGGCGCGTGTGCGCGAGGAGCACGGCGCGTCCGACGGAGGTCAGACGGTCCGCGAGAAGGGTCGCGTCGCCGACGTGCCCGGCGACCATCGCGCCGTCGCGCAGCATCATCAGCTCCTCTGCGACCTCTGCCGGCTCACCGGCACCCGCCTCCTCGGCGAGCTCGCGGAACGTCGCCAGGTACCACCGGCGGTGCGTGGCGATGGTGTCGCGCACAGGATGGTCGACGTCGGGGTACTCGGCGCCCGCGTTGACGAACGCGCAGCCACGGAACCCGGGACGGCAGGCGACCTCGCCCGCGACCGTCGCCAGGAACCGGAGGGTGTCGAGCGGTCGGCCCGCGTTCTCGGTGCGTGCCTCGGTGATGAGGTGGCGTTCGCGGGCCGCGCTCGCCTCGAGGTAGGCGACGACGAGATCGTCCTTGGTGCGGAAGTGCCGGTAGAACGTGACCTTCGAGATCTCGGCCGCGGCGATGATCTTGTCCGCGCTCACGGCGCGGATGCCCTCGCGGTAGAACTGCTCGGTCGCGGCCTCGAGGATGCGCTCACGCACGGGGGAGGCCGGGCGGTTGCTCACGGGCGTTGCGGTCGTCATGGTGCCTCCTACCGTGCCACGGTCGATGTCCTCTTGCGCGGGTGATCCACGCGTGCTTAAGTAGACGAACTAGTAACTCTACCAAAAGGGGAGCATCATGCCTGCGATCTACACCGCCACCGCCACCGCCACCGGCGAGGGCCGCGACGGGCGAACTCGCTCGAGCGACGGCGTCCTCGACGTCGACCTCGCCGTCCCCACCGAGATGGGTGGCGCCGGCGGCGCCACCAACCCCGAGCAGCTCTTCGCCGCCGGGTACGCGGCCTGCTTCCACTCCGCGCTCAAGCTCGTCGCCCGCCGCGACGGCGTCGCGGTCGAGGACTCGGCCGTCACGGCGGACGTGTCCTTGCATCCCGTCGACGGCGGCGGCTTCCAGCTCGCGGTCGCCCTCGACGTCGAGATGGGCGGCGTCGACCAGGAGCAGGCCGACGCGCTCGTCGCGGCAGCCCACGAGGTCTGCCCGTACTCGAACGCCACGCGCGGCAACGTCGACGTGGCGGTCACCGCGACGATCGGCTGACCCGCGGTCTCGACGGGCTCGACCCGCGGTGGTTGAGCCTGTCGAAACCACCTCTCGTCAGGCTTGACCCGCGGTGGTTTCGGTGGTTGAGCCTGTCGAAACCACCTCTCGTCAGGCTTGACCCGCGGTGGTTTCGGTGGTTGAGCTTGTCGAAACCGCGTCTCGACGGGCTCGACCCGCGGTCTCGACGGGCTCGACCCGCGGTCTCGACGGGCTCGACCCGCGGTCTCGACGGGCTCGACTGGCAGGGCGAGTGGCAACTCCCGGCAACCGATTGCATCTGTGCCGGGCCTCCGCGCATGCTCATGAACATGTCATCGCCGACACGAACCCTCGCCCCGCACCCGGATCGCCTGCTCCCGCCGGACCCCCAGGTCCGCGCCGTCGCGCGCACGATCTACGAGGCCGTCCGCGAGCTCCCGATCATCTCCCCGCACGGCCACGTGCATCCGCGGATGCTGCTGGACGACGAGCCGTTCGGCGACCCGACGGCGCTGCTGATCACGCCCGACCACTACGTGACGCGCCTGCTGCACGCCTCGGGCGTGCCGCTCGAGGAGCTGGGCGTCGGGCAGGGGGCTCTGGACGAGTCCGCAGCGAGGGTCGCGTGGCGGCACCTGTGCTCGCACTGGCAGGTCTTCGCCGGCACCCCGGTGCGCTACTGGCTCGAGCAGGAGCTCGCCGAGATCTTCGACGTCGATGTCCAGCCCTCGGCCGACACCGCCGACGACGTCTACGACCGGGTGGCGGCCCGCCTCGCGCAGCCGCAGTTCCGGCCGCGCGCACTGTTCGACCGGTTCGGCATCGAGGTGCTCGCCACCACCGACGACCCGGTGGACGACCTCGCCGCGCACGCGAAGATTGCCGCCGACGAGTCGTTCCGCGGCCGGGTGCTGCCGACGTTCCGCCCCGACCGGCACCTCGAGGTCGCCGCACCGGGGTGGCGGGCCGCGGCCGACGCGCTCGCCGACGCCTCAGGGTGCTCGACCGACACGTACGCCGGATGGGTGGCCGCGATGGAGAACCGTCGCGCCCACTTCGCCGCGCACGGTGGTGTCTCGACCGATCACTCGCACATCGACGTCGGCAGCGACGTCCTCGACCCCGCCGACGCCGAGCGGATCTACGCCGCGGCACGGGCGGGCACCGTCGACGCCGCGCAGGGCGTGGCGCTGCGCCGGCACATGTTCACGGAGATGGCCAGGATGGCCACCGAGGACGGGCTGACCATGACCGTGCACCCGGCCTCGCGCCGCAACCACGACCGCCCGACGTTCGAGCGGTTCGGTGCCGACCAGGGCCATGACATCCCGGTCCGCGTGGACTACACGGACCCGCTGCGACCGCTGCTCGAGCGCTACGGCAACCACCCGAACCTCACGCTGGTGCTGTTCACGCTCGACGAGACGAGCTTCTCGCGCGAGCTGGCGCCGCTGGCCGGGTACTACCCGAGCGTGTACGTCGGCCAGCCGTGGTGGTTCCTCGACGCGCCGGACGCGATCCGCCGCTGGCGCTCCGCGATCACCGACACCGTGGGCTTCTCCCGCACGTCGGGCTTCATCGACGACACCCGGGCCTTCTGCTCCATCCCGGCCCGGCACGACATGTCCCGGCGCCTGGACGCCGGGCACCTCGCGGGGCTCGTCGCCGACCACCGGCTCGACCTCGACGAGGCGACCGAGATCGCCGTCGACACGGTCGCCGGCCTGCCGCGGCGGGTGTTCGGGCTGTGAGCACGACGGCGCAGGGCCATGCCCTGGAGCGCAACCGTCCCGTGGGCCCGGTCCGGCACGTCCACCTGGGCCTCGGCAGCTTCTTCCGCGCGCACCAGGCCTGGTACACGGACAACGCCCCGGACGGGGCCGAGTGGCCGATCGCGGCCTTCAGCGGTCGCTCGGCCGCGCTCGCCGAGCGGCTGACCACGCAGGACGGTCTCTACACGCTGGTCACACAGCGTCCGGAGGGGAACACCTACGACGTCGTCGGCTCGCTCGCGAGGGCGCATGCGGCGTCCGACGTCGAGGCCTGGCTCGCGTACTTCGCGGACCCGGGCGTCGGGGTCGTCACCACGACCGTCACCGAAGCGGGCTACTGCCGTGGCGCCGACGGCGGCATCGACACCGAGCGGGACGACGTCGCCGCGGACCTCATGGCACTGCGCTCCGGGGACGGGCGGCCCACCACCGCGCCGGGCCGCCTGGTGGCGGGGCTGGCCCACCGACGCGACGCCGGAGCCGGCCCGATCGCCGTCGTGCCCTGCGACAACCTGCCGGAGAACGGCCCGGTCCTGCGCGGGGTGCTGCTGGGGCTCGCGGACGCGGTGGACCCGCCGCTCGCCGCGTGGATCGAGGCAGAGGTCTCGTTCGTCTCGACGATGGTCGACCGGATCACGCCCGAGACCACGGAGTCGGACGTCGACGGCGTGCTCGCGGGGACCGGGGTCGCGGACGTCGCTCCCGTGGTCACCGAGCCGTTCAGCGAGTGGGTGCTCGCGGGGGAGTTCCCCGCCGGGCGGCCGGACTGGGCGGCGGCGGGCGCGCTCTTCGTCGACGACGTCGCGCCGCACGAGACCCGCAAGCTGTGGATGCTCAACGGGGCCCACTCGACCATCGCGTACGTGGGCTCGCTCCGCGGTCACGGCAACGTCGCGGAGGCGATCGCGGACCCGCAGGTGAGGGACGCCGTCGACGCCTGGTGGTCCGAGGCCCGGCAGGGACTGGACGTCGCTGCCGAGGTGGTCGACGAGTACTGCGCCGCGCTCGTGGAGCGGTTCGCGAACACCGCGATCGACCACCGGCTCGCGCAGATCGGCACGGACGGCAGCCAGAAGCTGCCCGTGCGCGTGCTGCCGACGCTGCGCCGCGAGCGGGCGGCCGGGAACATGCCGCACGGCGCCGTGACCGCGGGGGCCGCGTGGGTCGCGAGCTGCGTGCGGGGAGGCGTCGCCTGCCGGGACGCGCGCGCCGACGAGATCCGGGACGCCGCCGCCGGCAAGAACCCGGTGCGTGACCTGCTCACGATCCTCGACCCGGCGCTTCTCGACGACGGCCCGCTCGTCACCTCGGTGGTGCGGCGGGTGGAAGAACTGGGTCTGTAGGCCGCGCCGGAGCCGTCGTCGTCGAGCCGCGCACGACCAGCTTCATCGGAAGCTTGGCCGGCGGCGGCAGTCGGGGCGTGTGCGTGGTGACCTGCTTCAGCAGGGTCCTGACCGCGTGCGCGCCCAGCGCCCGGAGCGGGGACGCGACCGTCGTCAGCGGCGGGTTGCAGAAGTCGGCCCCGAAGATGTCGTCGAACCCGACGACGCTGACCGCCCCGGGAATCTCGATGCCGCGTTCCACGAGCTCTTGGCCGAACCCGATGGCGAGCAGGTCGTTGTAGGCGATCACCGCCGTCGTCGGGTTCTCGAGGAACCGGGCCGCCGCGCGCCGGCCCTCCTCGCGGGTGGGGGCGCTCGGCGAGGTCCGGCGCACCGTGATCTCGAGCCGGTGGCACGCCTCGCGCAGCGCCCGCCAGCGCATGCCGTCCGCCCAGGACGCCTCGGGTCCCGCCAGGTACGTGATCTGCCGGTGCCCCAGGCTCGCGAGGTGCTCGACGGCATGCCGCGTCCCGCCCGAGTTGTCGGTAGCCACGCTCGCGACGTCGCTCATCACCCGGTTGAGGACGACGGTCGGGCGCTGCTTGGCGGCCACGCGGATCGCGGAGTCGGAGAGTCGGGACGTGGCGAGGATCAGGCCGTCGACGAGGGGGAGGATCCGGTCGAGCGCCCGGCGTTCGGAGACCGGTGACTCCTGGACGTCGGCGACGAGCATCGTGTAGCCCTCCTCCGACGCGGCAGTCTCGGCGCCGCGGATCACGTCGAAGAAGAACGGGTTGGTGACGTCTGCGACGGCAATCGCGAGAAGCTGGGTCTTCCCCGAGTGCAGGGCGCGGGCGATCGCGTTGGCGCGGTAGCCGAGCTCCTCGGCGGCCGCGCGGACCCGTGCGGCGGTGTCGGCGTTGACCCGGCCCGGGCGGGAGAACGTGCGCGAGACCGTGGAGGGGGCGACGCCGGCGGCGCGGGCGACGTCGTAGATCGTCGGCTGACGCGGCTCGTCGCTCATGCGGTCAGAGTACGTGCTCGCCGAACGTGCTGCTGCGCCACTGGACGTCGAGCGGCAACCGGTTGTTGCCGCAGGACGAAGCCGTTTCCCGTATCTGAATCGTGACGTGGCAACTGACGGCAACAAGTTGGCCGAACCAAAGGACCGAGGTGAAGGTGACGCAGGTCACGCCGATGTGACCGCCCTGATCGCCTGGCAAAGGAGCCATTCGTGACCACCGTCGACGACGCCACGTCCCGCACCGCAGGAACGTCTCCCGCCCTCCCACGTCTGACCGCCGTCAACATCCTCGGCTACGGCGCCGGGGACGCGGCGAACAACCTCGCCTTCATGCTCGCCACCTCGTTCCTGCTCGTGTACTACACCGACGTCGTCGGGATCGGCGCAGCGGCGGCCGGGACGCTCTTCCTCGTCGTCCGGATCTTCGACGCGTTCACCGACGTGGTCGCCGGCAGGATCGTCGACCGGACGAACACCCGGTTCGGCAAGTTCCGCCCGTACCTCCTCTTCGGAGCGCTGCCGCTTCTGCTTCTCTCCGTCGCGACGTTCAACGTCCCGGAGCTGGGAGAGACCGGCACCCTGCTGTACGCCTACCTCACGTATACGCTGCTCGGCATCGCCTACACGATCGTCAACATCCCCTACGGCTCGCTCGCCTCGGCGATGACGCAGGACGCGAGCGACCGCGCCAAGCTGGCGAGCGCCCGAACCCTCGGCGCGGCGATCGTCGGGTCCCTGCTCGCCGCCGTCCTGACACCGATGCTGTCGAAGGACAACGACATGCAGGCCGTGTTCACCAACGCGACCCTCGCGTTCGTCGTCGTCGGCGGGGCGCTGTACATGTTCACGTTCCTGACCACGAAGGAGCGCGTCGCACGCGACGTCACGGTCGTGACCATGCGGCAGACCGTCGAGACGCTCCGGGGCAACCGCGCGCTCGCGCTCCTCTGCCTGAGCTCGTTCCTGCTCCTGACGGGGATGTTCGCCAAGTCGACGGCGCAGATCTACCTGATGCGCGACGTCTTCGACGCTCTGGAGCTCGTGGCACCGCTCTCGATAGCCCAGCTCTTCGGCATCTTCGCGATCGCCCCGTTCGTCCCCAAGATCGTGCGCCGCTGGGGCAAGCGCAACGCGTACATCGGCGCGGGGTTCGTGGCAGCTGGCGGGAGCTTCGTCGCGTTCGTGGCACCGAACGTCTGGGTCGCCTTCGCCGCCCTGCTGGTCTCGATGCCCGGCCTGCTCCTGATCAACATGCTGATCTGGGCCCTGGAGGCCGACACGGTCGAGTACGGCGAGTGGAAGACCGGCGTGCGGACCGAGGGCGTCACCTACGGGGCGTTCTCCTTCACCCGGAAGGCCGGGCAGGCCGTGGGCGGCGCGATGGCGGCGTACGCGCTCGCGATCGGCGGCTATGTCGGCAGCGAGCAGGTGCAGACGGCGGCGGCGGAGTGGGGCATCCGGGCCGCTGCGGCCCTCGTCCCGGGGATCTTCGCCCTCGCCGCCGCGCTGATCATGATGGCCTACCCGCTCACGGACGCGGTCCACGCGAGGATCGTGGCCGAGATCGCGGAGCGTCGTGCCGCGCGCACCGACGCGGCCCAGCCGGACGGCGGCGGTGACGTGGCCGAGGGTGGCGCCACGACACCCGCCTGAGCCGACCAGGACCCGACGGCGGACGTACCGGCACTCCTCCCCGGTACGTCCGCCGTCGTGCGTGCAGGGCACAGGTCGGTCACGGCGCGCACGCCCCGTCTTCGCGGTCTGCACGGCCCGCCCACGGGTACGTGGCAACCGATGGCAACCGTTTGTCGTGGAGGGCCCCGGCGGGGGTGAATGGGATCCGGACGTCGACGCAGACGACCGCACCACGAGAAGGAGATCAACGATGCTTCGTCCTCAGGACACCGCCACCCGCGAGCGCAGGTCGCTGACCGGGATCTGGGACTTCCGCCTCGACGGCACCGGCGCAGGCCACGACGCCCGCTGGTTCGCAGGCCCCCTCGCCGACGCCCGCCCGATGCCCGTGCCGGCGTCGTTCAACGACATCGTCCCCGACGTCGAGGTGAAGAACCACGTCGGTGACGCCTGGTACCAGACCAGCGCCCGCGTTCCGCGTGGCTGGGCCGGCGAGCGGATCGTCCTGCGCTTCGACTCGGCGACGCACCGCGCCGTCGTGTGGATCAACGACACCGAGGTCATGCGCCACGAGGGCGGGTACACCCCCTTCGAGGCAGACGTGACCGACCTGGTGACACCGGGTGACGAGGTGCGCATCACCGCGGTGGTGAACAACGAGCTGAACTTCCAGTCGCTGCCCCCGGGCGTCGTCCAGGAGGGGCCGCGCGGCCGCAAGCAGACCTACTTCCACGACTTCTTCAACTACGCGGGCATCCACCGCCCGGTGTACCTGTACGCGACGCCGACGACATACGTCAGCGACATCACCGTCGTCACGGACTTCGACGGGGCCGCGGGCGCGCGGACCGGCAAGGTCTCCTACGACGTCGTCGTCTCCGGCGACGGCTCCCAGGACGTCCGCGTCCTCCTGCGCGACGCCGACGGCGAGGTCGTCGCCACGGGCGACGGCGCCTCCGGCGAGCTGACCGTCCAGGACGCACACCTGTGGGCGCCGGGCGACGGATACCTCTACGAGCTCGAGGCGCAGGTCGTCGACGGCGACGCGCTCGTCGACTCGTACCTCCAGACCGTCGGCATCCGGACCGTCGAGGTGCGCGGCACCCAGTTCCTCATCAACGGCGAGCCGTTCTACTTCACGGGCTTCGGCAAGCACGAGGACCAGGCGGTCCGCGGCAAGGCGCACGACGACGCGATGCTCGTCCACGACTTCGAGCTGCTCGACTGGATCGGGGCCAACTCCTTCCGCACGTCGCACTACCCGTACGCCGACGAGGTCTATGACTACGCCGACCGCCAGGGCATCGTCGTGATCGACGAGACCTCCGCCGTCGGGCAGAACATGGGCGTGATGAGCGGCATGATGGGCATGCCCGCCATGGAGACCTTCTCGCCCGAGACGATCAACGACGACAGCCGCGAGGTGCACGCCCAGGCGATCCGCGAGCTGATCGCCCGCGACAAGAACCACCCGTCGATCGTGCTGTGGTCGATCGCGAACGAGCCCGAGTCGGCGTCCGACGCGTCCCGCGAGTACTTCGAGCCGCTCTTCGCGCTCGCCAAGGAGCTCGACACCACGCGCCCCGTCGGGTTCGTCAACGTCATGCTGTCGCCGTTCGGCACCTGCAAGCTCGCCGAGTTCTCCGACGTCATCATGCTCAACCGCTACTACGGCTGGTACGTCGACACCGGCGACCTCGAGGTCGCGGAGGAGCACTGGCGCGCCGAGCTCCAGGGCTGGGCGTCGCTGGACAAGCCGATCATCATCACCGAGTACGGCGCCGACACCGTCGCGGGCCTGCACTCGACCACGGCGGACCCGTGGACCGAGGAGTTCCAGTCCGCCTACCTGGACATGAACCACCGGGTGTTCGACTCCATCGACGCCGTCGTCGGCGAGCAGGTCTGGAACTTCGCCGACTTCCAGACGTCGCAGATGGTCTTCCGCGTCGACGGCAACAAGAAGGGCGCGTTCACCCGTGACCGCCGCCCGAAGGCTGCCGCGCACCTGCTGCGCAAGCGCTGGACCGGGAAGTCCGACCCGAGCTGGGCCGGTTCCGACCGCGACTGACCCGTCCAGGGCGGGTGCGCACCGTGCGTGCGCACCCGCCCCGGCCCCGCCAGCCACCCGTCGCCGTGGACGTACCGCGGCCAACCCCTCGTACGACCCCCGTACCGCCGCGGAAGGACCACGACGATGACAAGCAACGCCGCTGTCTCGGACACCACGTCAGCGACCTCGAAGAAGCTGTCCAAGAAGCAGCTGATGGGCTACGCGTCCGGAGACGCCGCGAACAACCTCGCGTTCTCCATGACGTCGATGTTCCTGCTGCTCTACTACACGGACGTCGTGGGGATCAGTGCGGCGGCGGTCGGCACGATGTTCCTGGTCATGCGGGTCTTCGACGCCTTCACCGACGTGTGGGCGGGCTCGGTGGTCGACCGGACCATGACCCGCTGGGGCAAGTTCCGGCCCTTCTTCCTCTGGGGCGCCCTGCCTCTGCTGCTGATGAGCGTCGCGACCTTCACGGTCCCCGGCGGACTCGGTGACACCGGCTCGCTCGTCTACGCCTACGTCTCCTACGGTCTGCTCGGCCTGGCGTACACGTTCGTCAACATCCCCTACGGCTCGCTCGCCTCCGCGATGACGCAGGAGCCCAAGGAGCGGGCCAAGCTCGCGACCGCCCGCACCCTCGGCAGCGGCATCACGATCCTCATGCTGTCGATCATCGTCGCCCCGCAGATCGAGAACTCGGACGACCTGCAGAGCTCGCTCACGACGACGACCCTCGCCTTCGCCGTCATCGGGTTCGCGCTCTACATGTTCCTCTTCCGGACGTCGAAGGAGGACGTCGTCCGCGACGTCGACCACGTCCCGTTCCGTGACTCCGTGCGCAACCTCAAGGGCAACCGCCCGCTGTACATGCTGTGCATCTCGGCGCTCTGCTTCCTCACCGGCATGATCGCGATGCAGGGCGTGCAGGCCTACTTCGCCCGCGACGTCATGGGCAGCGCCTCGTACTACATCCCGCTGTCGCTGATGTCGGTCGGCATGATGTTCGTCATCGCCCCGCTCGTCCCCAAGATCGTCTCGATGATCGGCAAGAAGGCCACCTACATCACCGGCGGCACGCTGTCCGTGGTCGGCGGCCTGATGATCGCGTTCCTGCCCGGGACCAACGTCCCCGCCATGTTCATCGGCTTCGCCGTCTACGGCGCCGGCCTGATGACCGTCAACACCATCATGTGGGCGATGGAGGCCGACACCGTCGAGTACGGCGAGTGGAAGAACGGGGTGCGCACCGAAGGCACCACCTACGCCGTCTTCTCGTTCACCCGCAAGGTCGGCCAGGCCGTCGGTGGCGCGGTCGCCGCCTACGGGCTCGCGCTGGTGGGCTACGTCTCGGGCGGCGTCGAGCAGACCGCGGAGACCGTCCACGGCATCCAGCTCGTCGCCGGCCTCGCCCCGGCGATCTTCGTCGGACTCGGCGTGCTCGTGATGATCAAGTACCCGATCACCGACAAGCGCTTCGCCGAGATCACGGCCGACATCGCCGAGCGCCGCGAGGCCAAGGCTGCCGACGCGGCCGAGACCACCGAATCCTGACCTGGCGGGGCGCGAGCACCTCGCGCCCCGCCCCATCCCGCAGAACGTCCCGGAGAACGCCATGAAGATCACCGCAGCCGACGTCATCGTCACCAGCCCGGACCGCAACTTCGTCACCCTGAAGATCACGACCGACGAGGGCATCACGGGCCTCGGCGACGGCACCCTGAACGGGCGAGAGCTCGCCGTCGCCGCCTACCTCACCGAGCACGTCGTGCCGCTGCTCCTCGACCGCGACCCGATGACGATCGAGGACACCTGGCAGTTCCTCTACCGCGCCGCCTACTGGCGCCGCGGACCGATCACCATGACCGCGATCGCCGCCGTCGACATGGCGCTGTGGGACATCAAGGCCAAGGCTGCCGGGATGCCGCTCTACCAGCTGCTCGGCGGAGCCTCTCGCAGCGGAATCCGCACCTACGGGCACGCCTCCGGCATGGACCTGCCGTCGCTGTTCGACTCGATCCGCGAGCACCAGGAGAAGGGGTACACGGCCATCCGCGTGCAGACCGCGATCCCGGGGCTCCGGGCGGTCTACGGCGTCGCGGCCCAGGCCACCGAGGGCGCGCGGTACGACTACGAGCCGGCCCGCCGCGGGGCGCTGCCGACCGAGGAGGACTGGGACACCCCGTCGTACCTGCGGCACCTGCCCGGCGTCTTCGAGGCCGTGCGCAACGAGTTCGGGCCCGAGCTCACCCTGCTGCACGACGGCCACCACCGGATGACCCCCAACCAGGCGGCACAGCTCGGCAAGTCGCTCGAGCCCTACGACCTGTTCTGGCTCGAGGACTGCACGCCCGCCGAGAACCAGCAGGCGCTGCGCCGCGTCCGGTCCCAGACCACCACGCCGCTCGCGATCGGCGAGATCTTCAACACCGTCTGGGACTACCAGACGCTGATCACCGAGCAGCTGATCGACTACGTGCGCTCCGCCGTCACGCACACCGGCGGCATCACGCCGATGAAGAAGCTACTGGACTTCGCCGCGCAGTACCAGATCAAGTCGGGGATCCACGGGCCCACGGACATCTCGCCCGTCGGCATGGCCGCCGCCATGCACCTGGACCTCGCGATCCACAACTTCGGGATCCAGGAGTACATGCAGCACGGCGCCCTGACGGACGAGGTCTTCCAGCAGTCGTACACCTTCACCGACGGCTACCTGCACCCGGGGGAGAAGCCCGGCCTCGGCGTCGAGATCGACGAGGAGGCCGCGGCGAAGTTCCCCTACGAGCGGGCCTACCTGCCGTACAACCGACTCCTGGACGGCACCGTCCACGACTGGTGACTGCACGAGCGTGACGAGACCAGCGGGTCGGTGGGCAGGAGTCAGCCCACCGACCCGCTCTCGCATGCCGGTCGAGCCTGTCGAGACGGGGTCTCGACGAGCTCGACCGGCGGGGGTCGAGCCTGTCGAGACGGGGTCTCGACGAACTCGACCGACGGGGGTCGAGCCTGTCGAGACCGGCGTCAGCCGAGCGGACCGCGCAGAGCCCGCGCGGGCGCGCAGTCGAACGGGTCGCGTGCGCCGAGCCCGACGCGGTTGAGGTAGCGGATGACGATCACGTACGACTGCACGAGCGACGTCTCGGTGTAGGGGACACCGTTCTCGAGGCTGTGCTGGCGGACGAGCCGGCGTGCCGCGGCGAGGTGGGGTCGGGGCATCGAGGGGAAGAGGTGGTGCTCGATCTGGAGGTTGAGGCCGCCCATCAGGACGTCCATGACCTTGCCTCCGCGAATGTTGCGGGAGGTGACGACCTGGCGGCGGAAGAAGTCGAGCGTCGTCTCGCGGCCGATGATCTCCATGCCCTTGTGGTTCGGGGCGAAGGACGCGCCCATGTAGACGCCGTAGACGGCGAGCTGCACGCCGAGGAACGCGGCGGCGATCCCGAGGGGGAGGAGCCAGACGACGAGCGCGACGTAGATCGACAGCCGCAGCCCGATGGTCCACAGCTCGCTGGCGCGGTGGTTCTTGCGCCCGCCCTTGGGCATCGTGATCGCGCTGCGGATGGACGTGATGTGCAGGTTGATGCCCTCGAGCGTCAGGAGCGGGAAGAACAGCCAGCCCTGGCGTCGGTGCAGGTGGCGGAGCCACGACTTCTCGTACTTCTGGGCGGACTCGGTGGTGAAGACGATCGCGTCCATGTCGATGTCTGGGTCCTTGCCGACCTTGTTGGGGTTGGCGTGGTGGCGGCTGTGCTTGTTCATCCACCACGTGTAGCTGATCCCGGCGACGCCGTTGGCGAGGATCCGTCCGAGCAGGTCGTTGCGCGGCCCTGAGGTGTAGACCTGACGGTGCGCGGCCTCGTGGGCGACGAACGAGAACTGGGTCAGCACGATGCCGAGGGCTCCCGCGATCAGCAGCTGGAACCACGAGGCGCCGAGGAGGACGAATCCGGCGATGCACCCGGCCAGGGCGATGCCGAGGACCGTGAGGAGCACCGCGTAGTACACGGGGGTGCGGGCGAGAAGCCCTGCGTCACGGACCTTCTTGGAGAGCTCGGTGTAGGTCGAGATGTGCGACGGCGCCGCCGCCGGGGCTGAGGTCGAGGGCATGGGGTCCTCTGGTCGGTGCCGACTTCCCAGCCGTGGTGGTGAGCAGGTGCTCGATCATCCGGATAAATGCACCCTACGGGACCGTAGGTTAGATGTCAGCACCCTCGCAGAACCTCCACATTCGTGTGGGGCGCGCGGGATCTATCCGGCCGCGGCGACCGATCGCGCGGCGCTCGTCACCGGAAATCGGGCCCAGACGTGCTTCGCGAACGGTGTGGTGTAGAAGCCCACGTCCTCGGCGAGCCGACGGGCGAGGAGCAGCCCGAAGCCGCCCTGTCCGGCGGGCCGTGGTCCGGCGACGACGGGGTGCGCGTCGACCGCGCGGTCGATGACCTCGAGCAGGTATTCGTTCTCGTTCGACATCAGCCGGACGATCGCCGGGGTCGAGCCGTGACGCAGCGCGTTCGTGGCCAGCTCGTTGGCGACGAGGACGAGGTGGTCGATCGACTCGGAGGTGCAGCAGCCCGCCAGCGCGCGGTGGAGTCCTCGTCGTAGACGACCGAGGTCCTCGACCCGGCTGATCGTCCACGAGCGTTCGGTCCGGAAGCCGTCGGGTGCCGGCCCTGTGTGAATCGCTTCGCCCACGCTGCCACCTCCACGAGCTGTCATCTCCGCGGACAGCACGACCTGGGGTCCGGGGTGGGGACGAGAGGGGGTGCTGTGCCGCCCCTGGTTGTTGCGGCTTCATCATCATGCATCACGTCCACCTACCCCGCAGGTCGACCCGCGCGTTCCACGAGACCCTTCGCAAGATCTGCAGAATCAAGGTCGCCGGCTCGGACCCGCTCGACGATCGTGCGGCGCACGATCCGGTCGGTCAGGCCCGGGAGGTGGCGGGCGAGGGCGATCTCGAGGCGCCCTCGCGTCGTCGTGGGTACGTCGCGGGGCGCCCTGCGTGCGGTGGCGGCGCGCAGGATCGCGGCGACGACGCCCTCGACCGGCTCGAACCGCGAGACCCCCTGCAGGGACAGGCCCGCGTCCTTCGTCGTGGAGTGGATCGGCGAGGCGACCATCGACGGGTAGACGACGCTCACTCCGACGTGGCTGCCGATCTCGAGACGGAGCGTGTCGGCGTATGCGACGACGGCCCGCTTGGAGACGCCGTACGCCGCCGCGAGGGGCAGAGGCATGACGGCCATCCGGGAGGAGACGAAGACGACCCGCCCTCGCGCCGCCACGAGGTGGGGGACGGCTGCGGCGCTCGCTCGCCACGACGCGAGGAGGTTGACCTCGATCTGGCGGCGGACCTCGTCCGACGGCGGGAGCTCGGCCGGGGCGGGGCCACCCACGCCGGCGTTGTTGATCAGGAGGTCGAGGCCGCCCAGCCTCTCGACGGCGGCCTCGACGCCGGCGACGGTGCTCTCGTCGTCGGTGAGGTCGCACGCCAGGACGGGGGCGTCGGCCGCGTCGACACCGCGGAGGTCGAGGCCGACGACGCGTGCCCCGGCGGCGAGCAGGTCCTCGCGGAGCCGGGTGCCGAACGTGCCGGCACCCCCGGTGACGATCACACGCATGCCGCGAAGCTCGCGGTGGGCGGGGCGGGGCATCAGGGGACCTCGATCGGCTCGGTGGTGTGCGTCGGCCCGGAGGCGGCGACGGGGGACGTGAACGCGACTCCGTCGCCGGTGGCGGCCCGGCGGGCGCCGTCCGCGAGCTCGCGGTCCATGAGGGCGACGTACGCGTCGAAGTCGACGCGCATCGCGGGGCGGCGCTCGCCCCAGCGCGCGCGGGCGGCGCGCAGGTCCGCACCGCAGGACGCACGCTGGACGCCCTCCTCGGGCAGTGCGTACTCCCCGGCGACGTGGGCCGCGATCAGCCGACCCTGCGCCTCGACCACGGGCAGCGCGGCCCCCGTGGACTGCATCAGCCCGACGAAGTAGAGGCCAGGCGCGGTCAGGTGGAACACGCGCCGGTAGAGCGGCATCCGGTCCGCGCCCGGGGCGAGGAGCGCCGGGTCGAGGAACGGGATGTCGACGCGGTACCCGGTGGCCCAGACGATCAGGTCGATCCGCTCGCGGCGGCCGTCGGTGAACACCACCTCGTCGCCGTCGAAGCGTTCGATCGCGGGGCGGACGGCGATCTCGCCGTGGGCGATGCGGGGGTACAGCGCGTCGGAGAGTGTCGGGTGGTCCTGCAGGAACCCGTGCTCGGGGGCGGGCAGGCCGTGGCTCTCGGGCCGGCCTGCGGCGAGCGCGATCATGCGCTCGCTGATCCGCTGGCGCGCACGCCACGGCAGCTTGGTCGCGAGCGCCCCGTTGAGGGTGTCGGCCGGCCTGCCGAAGATCTGCTTGGGCACCACCCAGACGCCGCGCCGGATCGAGAGGACGGTCTGCTCGGCGGCGTAGGAGGCGTCGACGGCGATGTCCATGGCGGAGTTGCCGGCGCCGACGACGAGGACGCGTCGCCCTCGCAGCTGTGCGGGCGACCGGTAGTGGTGGGCGTGCATCTGGTCGCCGTCGAACCGTCCGGGGTACCCGGGGTCGGGCAGGCGCGGGTGGGCGTTGTGCCCGTTGGCGACGACGACCGCGTCGTAGCGTTCGGTCGTCTCGCCCCGGGGCCCGACGGCGGTGACGTGCCAGCCGGTGTCGTCGCGGCGGACGTCCCGGACCTCGTGCTCGAACCGGACGAGCTCCGTGATGCCGTACGTGTCGGCGTAGTCCTTCAGGTACCCGGCGACGACGTCGTGGCGCGGGAAGTGCGGCCAGTCGGTCGGCATCGGGTGGTCGGCGAACTCGGTGCGGGTGCGGGAGGTGTTCAGGTGCAGGGTCTCGTACGCCGAGGAGTTCGGGGCGCCGAGGTTCCAGAGCCCGCCGGGCAGAGACCCGGCGTCGTAGCCGACGGCGTCGATCCCGCGTTCCCGCAGGGACTTGAGCGTCGTCAGGCCCGACGGGCCGGCGCCGATGACGGCGACGCGGGCTGCGGCATCGTTGCCGGGGTGCATGCGGGCTCCATTTATTGAACGAACGATCTAATTAGCGTCAGTCTGCAACAGGCGGGTACATCGAGTCCAGCCACCGGTGCAGGTAGGCGCGCAGATCACCGCGGGCCCGTGCCGCGTCGGCCGCGGTCTCGAGCTCGACGACGTGCCCGTGGACCGCCCACACGAGCGACCGGACCGCCACGTGCGGCGTCGGCTCCACGAGCAGGCCTGCGGCGTCGGCGCGTGCGAGCAGGTCCTCCACCCGCGAGTACAACGGGTGGGCGTAGGCGTGGCTGAGGTTGCTCAGCTCGCGCGGGGCGAGCCAGCGCCGCAGCCACAGCGACGTGGTCTCGGGGTGCTCCTCGAGGAAGTCGGTGAACGTGTCGGCGATGTCGTGCATCGCCCGGCGCAGGGCGGGCCCGCCCTCGTCGAGGGCCGCGACGGCGGGGTCGAACGCCGTGAGGAGCGCGGCGGTCTCGGCGTCGAAGATCCGGGCGAAGCATGCGTCGTAGAGGTCGACCTTGCGTCCCGTGTGGTGGTGCACGGTGGCCACGTTGACACCCGCCGCCCGGGCGACGTCGCGCATCCCGACCGCGTCGAACCCGCGCGCCGCGAAGAGCTCGGTCGCGCAGGCCAGCACGATCTCGCGCGTGTCGCGCTGGTCCGCGCGTCGGGGGCGGCCCGGGCCGCGTGGTGGGCCGGCGGTACCGTTCTCGTCGATCATCCGGCTAGCATGCCGTATTCGATCAGCTGTTTGAATCAGGAGAGACATGGTCACCGTCGACCGACCCACCGGCACGCGTCTGCCGACGCCCGCGCTGACCGCCTTCGCCAGCGGTTCTGTCGGGATGGGGATCTGGGTGACCGTCCCCGGCCTCCTCCTGCTCGTCTACCTCACGGACGTCCTTGCCGTCACCCCCTGGCTCGCGGGCCTCGTCGTCCTCCTGCCCAAGGTTCTCGACGTCGTCCTGCACCCCTGGGTGGGCCACGTCTCCGACGTGCAGCTGCGACGCGACGGGCACCGTCGCCGGCTCCTCCGCCTCGGCCTCCTCCTCGCCGTCGGGATGGTGCTGCTCTTCGCCGTGCCCTCGGGCGTCACCGGTGCCGCCGCCGCCGTGTGGGTCGCGATCGCCTTCGTCGTCGCCAACCTGGCGTTCGCCGCCTACCAGGTGCCCTACCTCGCCACGCCCTCGGACCTCAGCGTCGGCTACCACGAGCGCACCCGCCTCATGTCGTTCCGGATGGTCGTCCTGACCGTCGGGATCCTCGTCTCCGGCCTCCTCGCCCCGATGATCTCGCGCAGCGCCGACGGCACGCACACCACCTACTTCCTGATGGCGCTCGTGCTCGCCGTCGCCATGTTCGTCACGATGGTCGTCGGGATCCGCGGGGTCCGGATGCTCACCGCCGCCGCCCCGCCCCACATCGACGAGACCGAGGGCGGGCACGACACCCGGCCGCTGCTTGACCGGATGCGGGAGGCGCTCGCGGACCCGCACTTCCGCCCCCTCGTCCTGGCCTACCTGGGGATGTCGACGACGTCGCACCTGACCCTCGCGGCCGTGCCGTACTACGCGAAGTACGAGCTCGACGCCGCAGGGCTGGCCACCGTCCTGGTCGCCGCCTTCGTCGCACCCGCGCTCGTCACGACGCCGGTGTGGCTGGCGGCCTCGCGCCGCTGGGGCAAGCAGCGGTGCCTCCTGGCCGCCCAGAGCACCTTCGTCGTCGGGTCGCTCGTCCTGACGATCGGCGCCGGCGCCGGCGTCCCCGTGCTGGTGGCGACCGTCGCCGTGCTCGGCACCTGCTTCGCCGCCATGCAGCTCTTCCCGTTCTCGATGGTGCCGGACGTCGTCCGGTCGCACGGGGAGCTCGGAGCGCGCAAGGCCGGGACGTACACCGGCGTCTGGACGGCCACCGAGGCGTTCGGTGCGGCGCTCGGGCCGTACCTCTTCGCGACCTGCCTCGCGCTCGGCGGGTTCGTCGCGACGACGGGCGGTGAGGCCGTGATCCAGCCCGGGGCCGCGGTCGACGCGGTCCGCCTCGGGATGGGGCTGGTCCCCGCGGTCGTGATGATCCTCGTCGTCCTCGTGCAGCGCACCTACCGTCTCGACGCCGCCGCCCGGCTCGCGTAGGTATGGGCTTCCACCTCTGGCGCGCCCCGGGGAGGCGGCGCTACGGTCAGGTATGGCCCTTCAGGAGATCATCGAGACACGAGTGGTCGACGCCCCGCACGAGGCCGTGTGGGACGTGCTGACCGACATCCGCAACGCGGCGACGACGCTCCGGGGCGTCGAGAACATCGAGCTCGTCGACGGAGACGAGTACGAGGTCGGGCTCCGGTGGCGCGAGACCCGCAAGGTGTTCGGCATGCGCGCGACGGAGGAGATGTGGGTCGCGAGCGTCGACCCCCAGAGCTCCACGCGCGTCGACGCCGACAACGGGGGAGTGCACTACTCCACCCGGTTCGACCTCACCCCCATCGGCGACAAGACGCGCATCGTCGTGCGGTTCAGCAGTGCGGGGCCGGTGAGCCCGAGCGCCGTCCAGCGCGCGACGACGGCGGTCTTCGGCCGACTCGGCGAGCGGATGACCCGGTCGATGCTGCGGTCGGACCTCGCCGACATCGAGAAGGTCGCGTCCGGGACCGCCAACGAGATGGCGATCACGGACGGCACCGCCTCGGGCCGTACGGCCTAGTTCGAGCCCACCTGCGACCGCAGCCACGCGATGTCGTCGGCGGCGGTCGCGGTCTCGCAGATCACCGGGGCGCCGGCCGCCTCGACCGCTGCGGCGAGATCAGCGGGCGGGATCGTGCCCTCCACGAGCGAGGTGTGCCGGTCCTGGCCCGAGTCGAACGCACCGTGGCTGCCGTTGGCGTGCACGAGGTCGATCCGGCCCGTGATCGCCCGGACCTGCTCCACCGCGTCCGGCAGGACGAGTCCGCCGGCGTGCGCGTGGCAGGTGTCGAGCGTGAAGCCGACCTCGACGTCGTTGCCCGCGGACTGCACGGCCGCCCACAGCTGTTCGATCCGGTCCAGACGACGGGCCATCGAGTGCTCGCCCCCGGCGGTGTTCTCGATCAGCACGGGCACGTCGGTCGTCAGCGACTCGATCGCCTTGCGCCAGTTGTCGAAGCCCTTGGCCGGGTCGTCCTTGGCCGTGACGTGCCCGCCGTGCACGACGACGCCCGCGGCCCCGATCTGCGCCGCCCCGTCCATGATCTTCTGCAGCAGCTTGCGGCTCGGGATCCGGATCCGGTTGTTGGGGGACGCGACGTTGATCACGTACGGGGCGTGGACGACGAGCGTGAGGTCCGCGGCGCGGGCCGCCTCGGCGAGCGCCTCCGGTCCGCCGTCGTAGGTCCACTCCGGGCCCGTCCAGGACTGGGGGTCGCTGAGGAAGACCTGGGCGACGTCGGCCCCGAGGTCGGCGGCCTGGGTGATCGCGTGCTGCTGTTCGACATGGGCTCCGATGCGCATGGGTCGAGACTATGCCGTCCGGGGCCACGGCCACCGCGCGGGCAGGTTGACGCCGCCTGGTTCGTCGCCGTCGCCGCGATGGTCGGTCATCTCACACGTCATCTCGTCAGAAACCGGGCGATACCGGGGAAGCCCACCGTGTGACACTCGGTCAGCCTGCGGACGAGGTCACCTGTCGGTCAAGGATTGATTTACCCTCTTGACCGTGACTGACAACAACGCAATCCAGGACACGGCGGAGGCAGGGCGTGTGCTCGCCCGGCACGACGTGCCGGATCCGCTGCGCGACGACGTCCGCCTGCTCGGCGGACTTCTCGGCACCGTGCTGGCAGAGTCCGGCGGTCAGGACCTCCTCGACGACGTCGAGCGTCTCCGCGAACTGACGATCAACGCCTTCGACGAGCGGGGATCCAGCAGCGACTCCCTCGCCGAGGCAGAGAAGGTCGTGGAGGGGTTCACGCTGGAGCGCGGCGAGCAGGTCGCCCGCGCCTTCACGTGCTACTTCCACCTCGCCAACCTCGCCGAGGAGTACCACCGCGTGCGCATGCTGCGCCTGCGGGAGTCGAGCGCGGACACGTCCGTCCCCGACGACACGCTCTCCGCGGCGTTCGAGCAGCTGGCCGAGGAGGTCGGCCGCGACGAGGCCCTGCGCCGCGTCCGCGCGCTCGAGTTCCGCCCGGTGCTGACGGCGCACCCGACCGAGGCCCGCCGTCGTGCGGTCTCTGGGACGATCCGCCGGATCTCCGTCCTCCTCGCCGAGCGGGAGAACCTCCACCTCGGAGGAACCTCACTCGCGGAGAACGACCGCACCCTGCTCTCCGAGATCGACACGCTCTGGCGCACGTCGCCGATCCGCGCGGCCAAGCCGACGGTTCTCGACGAGGTCAAGACCGCGCTCGGTGTCTTCGACGCCACGATGTTCGACACCTTCCCGGCGGTCTACCGCCGGCTCGACGACTGGCTGCTGCGCGAGCAGGCCGGCCGCGAGGAACCCCTGGCGCGGCCGTTCGTGAGCCTTGGCTCGTGGATCGGCGGCGACCGCGACGGGAACCCGAACGTGACCGCCGAGATCACGCGGTCCGCCGCGGCGCTCGCCTCCGAGCACGCCCTGCGCGCGCTGGAGGGCTCGGCCCGGCAGGTCGCCCGCAAGCTCACGCTCGAGGAGGCCGGGACCCCGCCGTCCGAGGAGCTGCTCGCGCTGCGCCAGCGCCAGCGCTCCCTCGACGGCTCGCGCAGCGACCACGTCGCGAGCGAGTCGCCCAGCGAGCCGCACCGGGCTGCCCTGCTGTTCGTCGCAGACCGCCTCGCCGCGACCCTCGCGCGCAACGCGGACCTGCAGTACGCCACCCCGGACGACCTCGAGGCAGACCTCGCCGTGATCCAGGCGTCGCTCGTCGCCGCCGGTGCACAGCGCGCGGCCTACGGCGACCTGCAGAAGCTGATCTGGCAGGTCGAGACCTTCGGGTTCCACCTCGCCGAGCTCGAGGTCCGCCAGCACTCGCAGGTGCACGCCGCCGCGCTCGAGGACCTGCGCACCAACGGCGTCCACGGCGAGCTCGAGGACCGTACGCGCGAGGTGCTCGACACCTTCCGTGCGATCGGCTCGGTCCAGCAGCGCTACGGCATCCGCGCCGCTCGCCGCTACATCGTGTCGTTCACCCAGGCCCCCGAGCACATGGCCGCGGTGTACGAGCTCGCCGAGTTCGCGTTCCCGGACCCCGCGGACGCACCCGTCATCGACGCGGTCCCGCTGTTCGAGACGTTCGACGACCTCGAGAACTCCGTGCCGATCCTCGAGTCGATGCTGACGCTGCCCGTCGTGCAGCGCCGCCTCGGCGAGAACGGCCGCCGCATGGAGGTCATGCTCGGCTACTCCGACTCCTCCAAGGACGTCGGGCCGGTCTCGGCGACGCTCTCCCTGCACGCCGCCCAGGCGCGCATCGCCGCGTGGGCCGAGCGCAACAACATCACGCTGACGCTGTTCCACGGCCGTGGCGGCGCCCTCGGGCGCGGCGGCGGTCCGGCCAACCGCGCGGTCCTCGCGCAGCCGGCCGGATCGGTCGACGGTCGCTTCAAGCTCACCGAGCAGGGCGAGGTGATCCTGGCCCGCTACGGCGACCAGGTCATCGGCGAGCGTCACATCGAGCAGGTGGCCGCGGCCACGCTGCTGCAGTCCGCGCCGTCGGTCGAGAAGCACAACACCGACGCGACCGAGCGGTTCACCGAGCTGGCGAGCCGACTGGACGCGACGTCCCGCGGGCGGTTCCACGAGCTGGTCAAGGCTGAGGGGTTCCCCCAGTGGTTCGCCCAGGTCACGCCTCTCGAGGAGGTCGGCCTGCTGCCGATCGGCTCGCGGCCGGCCAAGCGTGGGCTCTCGGTCAACTCGCTGGACGACCTCCGCGCCATCCCGTGGGTCTTCTCCTGGAGCCAGGCGCGGATCAACCTCGCCGGCTGGTACGGCCTGGGCACGGCGCTGGCCGAGTACGGAAACCTCGACGAGCTGCGCCAGGCGTACGAGGAGTGGCCGCTGTTCAGCACGCTGCTGGACAACATCGAGATGTCCCTGGCGAAGACGGACGAGCGGATCGCTGCGCTGTACCTCGCGCTCGGCGACCGCGACGACCTCGCACAGATGGTGCTCGACGAGCTGCGCCTGACCCGCGAGTGGGTCCTGAAGATCACGGGCAACGACTGGCCCCTGTCGGGTCGTCGGGTGCTGGGCCGTGCCGTCCAGCTCCGGTCGCCGTACGTCGACGCGCTCTCGCTGATCCAGGTCCGTGCGCTCTCCGCCCTGCGCGGTGGCGAGGACCAGGGCCTGAGCGAGGCGACGACGGACCAGCTGCGGCACCTGCTGCTGCTCACCGTCAACGGCGTCTCGGCCGGTCTGCAGAACACGGGCTGACCCCGGCGGGCCGATGCCCGTCCCACGAACGGCCCCGCCGGTCCTCGGACCGGCGGGGCCGTTCTGCGTCGTCCACCCGCGTGCCGGGTCAGGCGGGCGGGTTCGCGGCGGTGATGACCTTGAACTGGGCGCCCAGCGGGTCGGTGAGCACCGCCATCCGCCCGTAGGGGGAGTCCTCGGGCGCCATCGAGATGCCGCCCCCGAGCTCGACCGCCCGGTTGCAGGTCTCGTCGGCGTCGTCGATCAGGAAGTACACGCTCCAGTGCGCGCCGACCTTCTCGTCGAGCCACCCGGAGGCGTCCATGATGCCCGCGTGCTGGTCCCCGCCCTCGGGCTGGAAGACGCTGTACCGGAACTCGTCGGTGTCGCCCTGGACGTTGATCGTCCAACCCAGGACGTCGCGATAGAAGTCGATCGCGGCGGCGTAGTCGCGGGTGAGCAGCTCGTGCCACGCCGGGGCGCCGACCTCGGCGAGACGCCCGAACCCGTTGTGGCCCCGGGCCTCCCAGAGCCCGACGACCGCACCGGAGGGGTCTGTGACGAACGCGTTGGCACCGAACGCAGGGACCTCCATCGGGGGGACGAGGACCGTCGCGCCGGCCTGGGCCGACCGCTCGACGGCGTCCTTGACGTCGGCGACCTTGAGGTAGACGTTCCAGGCGCTGACGGGGTCGTCCGCGGCGTTGGGTCCGACACCCGCGATCGGGACGTCGTCGAGCGTGAAGGCTCCGTAGTGGCCGTACTCCTCGCCGTAGTCGAGGTGCCCCCAGCCGAACAGGTCGGTGTAGAAGGCGACGGTCGTGTCGAGGTCGGGCGTTCCCAGGTCGTTCCAGCAGGGCGCACCGACGGGCAGGTCTGGTGTGGCGGGCATGGCTTCTCCTCGTGCCGGGATTCTGACGCTACTCCGCCGGGTGAATCTCGTCGCGCGGAATCGTGGGCACCGCCTGCGAGTCGGGCGATCTCGTTCCAGAGTGGGGGCATGAGCTTCGACAGGATCTCGCACCGTCCCCTTCCCCCCGTACCCGACCGCCTGTGGATCGGCGGCGCATGGCGCACGGCGTCCGGCGGCGGCACGTTCGGCGTCGACGACCCGGCCAACGGGAGCGAGCTCGCTCGCGTGGCCGACGCGACGTCGGAGGATGCCGTCGCCGCACTGGACGCCGCCGTGGACGCGCAGGCGGCGTGGGCCGCGACCCCGCCCCGCGACCGCGGCGAGATCCTGCGACGCGGCTTCGAGCTCATCACCGACCGGACCGACGACCTCGCGACCGTGATGACGCTCGAGATGGGCAAGTCGCTCGACGAGTCGCGTGCCGAGATCACGTATGCCGCCGAGTTCTTCCGCTGGTTCTCCGAGGAGGCTGTCCGGGTCACCGGCTCGTACGGCGTGACGCCGAACGGTGCGGGCCGGATGCTCACCATGAAGCAGCCGGTGGGGCCGTGCCTGTTCGTCACCCCGTGGAACTTTCCGCTCGCGATGGGCACGCGCAAGATCGGCCCGGCGATCGCGGCCGGGTGCACGATGGTGGTCAAGCCCGCGTCGGCGACACCGCTGAGCATGCTCCTGCTCGCCGAGATCCTGGCCGAGGCCGGACTGCCCGACGGCGTGCTGAACGTCGTCACGACGCGGTCGACGGGCGAGGTCGTCGGCACCCTGCTCCAGGACTCGCGCCTGCGGAAGCTCTCCTTCACGGGTTCGACCGAGGTCGGGCGCTCGCTCGTCGAGCAGTCGGCGGCCAATTTGCTGCGCGTCTCGATGGAACTCGGCGGCAACGCCCCGTTCCTCGTCTTCGCGGACGCGGACGTCGAGAAGGCCGTCGACGGCGCCATGCTCGCCAAGATGCGCAACGTCGGGGAGGCGTGCACGGCCGCGAACCGCTTCTACGTGCACCGCGACGTCGTGGAGGAGTTCACGACGCGGCTCACGGAGCGCTTCGAGGAGCTGCAGCTGGGCCACGGGACGTCCGGGGCCGACGTCGGACCGCTGGTCGACGCCTCCACCCGGGACAAGGTGGCCGACCTGGTCGGGGACGCCGCCGAGCGCGGGGGAGTCGTCCGGACGGGCGGCGAGCCGGTCGACGGGCCGGGGTACTTCTACCGCCCGACCGTGATCGCCGACGTGCCCGATGACGCACGGATCCTCCGGGAGGAGGTCTTCGGCCCGGTCGCGCCGATCGTGACGTTCGACGAGGACGACGAGGCTGTGCGTGCCGCCAACGACACCGAGCTCGGGCTTACCGCCTACGTCTTCACCCGCGACCTGGACCGCGCGATCCGGGTCGCGGAACGCCTGGAGACGGGCATGGTCGGCCTGAACCAGGGCATCGTCTCCAACCCGGCCGCGCCCTTCGGGGGGATCAAGGCGAGCGGGTTCGGCCGCGAGGGCGGCGCGGAGGGGATCGAGGAGTACCTCGAGACGAAGTACGTGGCGCTCGCGACGGGTGCGTAGCCACCGTTCGGCGGAAGGTAAGGTTGGGCGAACCTAACCTCTCGTCTGGAGTCTTCGTTGAGCGACCTCTCCCACCCCGTCTCCGGCGTCGACGTCGCTCAGGAGGACCCGGCGGCGCCCGCAGGTGGCGAGCAGTTCCGTCGCAGCGGGCTGTTCCGACTGAGCTGGCCCCTGCTGCTCGTCAGTCTTCTGACGCTTCTCAGCGGGGTCGCCGACACGGTGATCCTCAGCCTGGCCTCCCCTGAGCTCAACGCCGCGGTGGCCACCGCGAACCAGATCCTGGGGATCCCGTACGACCTCACCGTGCTCTTCAGCATCGGTGCGCTCGTCGTGATCTCACAGATGCTCGGCGCCGGACGGTACGGCGCCGCCCGGCGCGCCACCGTCGTCGCTCTCCGCGCGACGACGGTTCTCGGCATCGCGATCGCGGCCGCTGTCGCGCTCCTCGGGCCCGTCGTGGTCACGGCGATCAACACCCCGCCCGAGCTCGTGGACGAGACCCTCGCCTATCTGTGGACGGTCGCCGGGGCGCTCGCGTTCAACGCGTTCATCGTCGTCGCCACCGCGGTGCTGCGGGCGTACGGCCGGACGGTCTCGATCCTCGTGCTGGGGCTGCTCGTCAACGTCGCGTATCTCGCGCTGCAGGTGCTGTTCGTCCTCGTCCTCGACATGGGCGCCGCCGGGGCTGCGCTGTCGACCCTTCTCGTCCGCGGCGTCGGCGTGCTCGTCATCGCCTGGCTCGTGCGCCGTCGGACCGGGATCCACCTGGCGAGCTCGGTCCCGCGGGACAGCACCACGGGCGGCGTGCTCCGGATGCTGCGGCTGTCGGTCCCGACGGTCCTCGAGAACGGGCTCTTCAACGTCGCCGTGCTCGGCGTCGTCGCCCTGATCAACACCCTGGGCTCCGACGCGATCAACGCCCGCTCGTACGTGCTGACCCTGACCGCACTGGTCACCGGCGTGGTCGGTGCGCTCGCCCAGGGCAACGAGACGATCGTCGGCTGGGACAAGGGCGACCGGTCGATCGAGCACGCGCGGCGGACGACCCTGCGATCGGTGGTCACCGCCGCGCTCGTGGCCGCACTGCTCGCCGCCGCGTTGTGGTCGGTGGCCGGCCCGGTCCTCTCGATCTTCGGTGCGAACGACGTCGTGGTGACCGAGGCGACGGGCCTGCTGGCCCTGAGCATCGTGCTGCTGCCCCTCTCCGCGACGTCCATCGTGCTGTTCTCGGCACTGCGGTCGACCGGGGACGTCGTGGCGCCGATGGCGTACTCGCTCGCCGCGACGTTCGTCGTCCTCCTTCCCCTGTCGTGGCTGCTGATCGACGGCCTCGGTCTCGGCCTGGCGGGGGCCTGGTGGGCGTTGATCGCCGCGGAGGCCTGCAAGGCCGGTGCTCTGGGCCTGCGGTGGATGCGCGGGCAGTGGGCGGACCGGCCGCGTGAGATCCGGCTGGCGGAGGCGTGAGCGACGTCCCGTCCGGGGCCGTCGGACTCGGAGCCGCCGTCGCCTCGCACCTGCGCCACGCGGCGCGGCGGGCGCTGCTGGTCGCTCCGCGCGGTGGTCCGCCCCGTGACCGTGCCTTCCACGCCTATGCGCGCGAGGTGCGTCGTCGGACGGCGTCAGCACCCACGAGTCTGCGCGTCGTCGGAAGCCGGGTCGTCGCCGAGGACGCCGTCGGTTCCATCGTGGAGATCGCGTTGCGCGGCCCGTCGGACGCCCGGACGGGGGACATGCTCTACGCGTGGTGGTCCAACTCGGCCGACGCCGTCCGTGGGTGCCACGCAGGCCCGGCGGCCGACGTCGCGTACTGGTCGACACCCGTGCCCGGTCGGCCGGCACGACGACGTCGCGCGAGTGCCGAGCACGTCCTCACCTCGGTGGTGGACCTTGCCGGGACACGGGCCGACGACGACGCCGTGCACGGCGGCGCGGCCGGCCTGCTGGCCGTGCGGCCCCGGATCGAGCCCCGGCTCTACACCGTCGCCGGGGTCCGTGACCTGGAGGACGGTGAGAGCGAGGTCCGGCTGCTCGTCACCCGCCGTGCTCACTGGCCGGCGCGGTCGGCCGCGCACCTGACGGGCCTGGGCACCGGCGACGTCGTCCGCGCGTGGGCACTGCCGCATCCGCACCGCACGCCTGTGCTGCGCGGTGCGACCGGGCCGGGACTCGCGGTGGCGACCGGCTCGGGCCTGGCGGGTGTCCTCGCCACCCTGCGCGAGCACGCGCTCCTCGGTTCGTGCGCCGAGCCGGCGGTCGGCCGGCTCGTCTGGGGCTCCCGGGCGGCTCCGGCGCAATGGCTGCTGGACGAGCTGCGCGGGTATGTCGACACCGGGGTGCTCGGACGTCTCGACGTCGTCGGCGGCAGGGGGGGCAGACCGCCGACGCGTGACGGACGTCCTTGGAACATGTGCCGACGAGGTCCGCGCGTGCGTCACGGACGGCTGGGTCTACGTGAGCGGGCACCGCGAGATGGCGGCGTCGGTCGACGCCCTGGTGCGGCGGGTCGCCGGGGACGCCGCGGTCGATGCGGGAGCCGCACGGCTCCACTACGTCGAGTCGGCGTAGATCGCGACCCGCCGCGCGGCGTGGCGTCCGGCCGAGCGGGTGAATCTCGAGTGGCGAGGACCGCGAACGGTCGGCATCCTCTCTGAGGGGCATCGGTCGATGCCTCGGCCGACGTGAGCAGGGGGCCCGTCGGATCCTTGGTGTGATCCGACATATCGCTCAAACTATTGCTATCAGTAAAAAATGTGTAAAACCTGTGTAGATCGCTATGTGATCCAGGTCGCACGTGCCTACCGTGAGGTGCCCCGCACGGGGCTGCCAGGCCGGCTGCTCCCTACCAGGAGGGCTGCCGGATTCCTCAACATGGAGGTACTGCTGTGCAGAGAAGATTCATCGGAGGCCTGATCGGGCTCTCCCTCGTGGGCACGTCTGCGCTTGCCGCAGGTGCCGCGTTCGGCGCTCCGGCCGCCGAACAGCCCGGCGTCTCCTCGCCGGACACCGCGCCGCCGTCGGACGACCTGCCCAACCCGTTGGCAGAGAAGCGGAACGAGCTGCGGGAGACCGCCATCACGGGGGTGCTCGACGGCGAGCTCACTCCCGAGGTGGTCAACGGCAGCAAGGTGGTCAAGGTCGGTGAGTCCGTCGAGGGTGACGACTCGCTCGGCAAGGACGGGCCGAAGATCAGCCCGCAGGCCGTCGGCTCCGCCAAGGGAGAGGCCAAGGCCTCCGACAAGCAGAAGAAGCAGTCGCAGTACGTCGAGCTCGAGCGCGAGGCGACCGACCGGATCTTCGTGATCCTGGCCGAGTTCGGCGACGAGCGTCACCCCGACTACCCCGACCAGGACACGGACCCGACGACGCCCGGACCCCTGGTCTTCGACGGACCCCAGGTCAACCAGATCCCCGAGCCGGACCGCTCGAAGGACAACTCGACGATCTGGCAGGAGGACTTCAGCCAGGAGCACTTCGACGACCTGTACTTCGGCGACGACGAGTCGCTGCGGACCTACTACGAGACCCAGTCCTCCGGGCGCTACAGCGTCGAGGGCACCGTGACGGACTGGGTGAAGGTCCAGTACAACGAGGCACGCTACGGGCGCTCGAACGGCTTCCCGTGCGCCTCCACCACGTGCTCCAACGTCTGGGCCCTGGTCGACGACGCCGCGCAGCAGTGGGTGGCCGACCAGAAGGCCGCCGGGATGACCAACCGGCAGATCAAGGAGGAGATGCAGTCCTTCGACCAGTGGGACCGCTACGACTTCGACGGTGACGGCGACTTCAACGAGCCGGACGGCTACATCGACCACTTCCAGATCGTGCACGCCGGCGGCGACCAGGCTGACGGTGACCCGCAGCAGGGTGAGGACGCGATCTGGAGCCACCGCTGGTACGCCAACCAGGTGTTCAACGGGACGGTCGGCCCGGAGACGAACCCGCTCGGCGGGTTCCAGGTCGGCAAGACCGGGATCTACATCGGTGACTACACGATCCAGCCGGAGAACGGCGGACGGTCCGTGTTCTACCACGAGTACGGGCACGACCTCGGCCTGCCGGACGACTACAACGTCCTCTCCGGCGGCGACAACAACAACGAGCACTGGACCCTGATGGCTCAGAGCCGCCTCAACGACGAGGGTGAGGCCCTCGGCGAGCGTGGCGGCGACCTCGGGGCCTGGAACAAGCTCCAGCTCGGATGGCTCGACTACGAGGTCGTCCCCGCCGGGCAGAAGCGCAACCTCGTCCTCGGGCCGCAGGAGTACAACTCGAAGGACGCACAGGCGGCCGTCGTCGTCCTTCCGAAGAAGGAGATCACCGCCGAGCTCGGCGCCCCGGCCTCCGGTGAGCAGCAGTTCTACAGCGACACCGGCGACGACCTCGACAACTCGATGAGTCGCGAGGTCACCGTGCCCGCCGACGACGCCACCCTGTCGTTCAAGGCGCGCTACGACATCGAGGTCGGGTACGACTACGCGTTCGTCGAGGTGAACGACGGCTCCGGCTTCGCGGCGGTCGACACCAGCATCTCCACCGACGCCACCACCAACGGCATCGACGGGACGAGCCAGGCGTGGACCGACGCGACGGCCGACCTCTCCGAATACGCCGGCCAGACGGTCACGCTCCGCTTCCGGTACGTGACCGACGGGGCCGTCGCGGGCAACGGCGGCGACGTGCCGTCCGGCCTGTTCGTCGACGACATCACGCTGGGCGACCTCAGCGACGGTGCGGAGGACGGCCTCGCCGGCTGGGACTCCGACGGCTTCCTCGCCGTCGGTGCAGAGTCCACCGAGGACTTCTCGCACTACTACATCGCCGGGCAGCGGTCGTACACCTCGTACGACCAGTACCTCGAGACCGGGCCGTACTACTTCGGCTACACCGGGACCGACAAGCCCGACTTCGTCGACCACTACGCGTACCAGGAGGGTCTGCTGATCTCCTACTGGGACACGTCGTTCGCCGACAACGACACCTTCGCCCACCCGGGCCAGGGCCGAAACCTCATCATCGACGCGCACCCGCGCCCGATCTACCAGCTCACCACGGGTCAGCCGTGGCGGGCCCGCGTGCAGGTCTACGACGCTCCGTTCAGCAAGACGAAGGCGGACTCGTTCACCCTGCACCAGAACGGTGAGGCGAACTACATCCGCGGTCAGGCCGGCAACCCGGTCTTCGACGACACCGACAAGTACTTCTACGAGGAGCTGCCGAACCACGGCGTCAAGCTCCCCGGCGTCGGGGTGAAGATCAAGGTGCAGAACGAGAACGGATCGACGATGAAGATCAAGATCAGCTGATCCTCGTCACGTCGGCGGCGGCATCCCTCAGGGGGTGTCGCCGCCGTCGCGTGCTGCGCGCAGGACGGCGAGGTCGATGCGGTTCATCTGCATCATCGCCTCGGTGACCCGCGCGTTCGCGGCGGGGTCGGGGCTCGACATCAGCGAGTAGAGCTCCGTCGGGACCACCTGCCAGGACAGTCCGAACCGGTCCTTAAGCCACCCACACTGACTCTCCTGTCCGCCGTCGGCGGTGAGGATCTCCCAGTAGTGGTCGGCCTCATCCTGCGAGTCGCACGGAAGGATGAACGACACCGCCTCGGTGAACCGGAAGTGCGGACCGCCGTTGATGCCGTTGAACGGGCGCCCCATGAGCGTGAAGTCCCCGGCGAGCACCGAACCGTCGGGGTTGCGGACGACGGAGCCCAGCTCGCTGTCGGGGAAGATCGAGGCGTAGAAGGCCGCCGCCTCCTCGAAGTCGTCGTCGAACCACAGGCTGGGGGTGATGGTCTGCATCGTCGTCCTCGTCTCAACCGGCCGGGGGCTGCCAGAGCTCGATGCGATTGCCCTCGGGGTCGGACACCCAGCCGAACCGCCCCACCCCGTCGAGATCCTGCACGTCCTCGTCCACCGCGGCGCCGTGCCGACGGAGCTGGGCGAGCATCGCGTCCAGGTCGCGGACCCGGAAGTTGACCATCGTCTGCTGCGCGGGGCCGCCGAAATAGTCGGTGTCGGCCGCGAACGTCGCGAGCACCGTGGGCCCCGCCTCCTGCTGCCAGAGCCCGTGGCCGTCGACGTCGACCCCGAGCACGTCGCGGTACCAGGCGATCAGCGCATCGGGGTCCGCAGCACGAAGGAAGTACCCGCCGACGCCGAGGACGTGCTCCATCTCGTCAGGATCGCACCCGCCCCGCACGACCGCGCGCGGAACGAGGCGCGTCAGACCAGGCGCTGCTCGATCGTCGAGCGCTCCGACGAGTGCACGACGCGGGCGAGACTACCGTTGACCAGGGCCAGGTGCGGCGGGACGTGGCCGCAGTCGACCCCGCCGATCAGCGGGATGCCGAGGTCTCCGAGCGCGTGCCGTGCTGCGTCGTCGTGCGTGAGGTCAGGGAGCTCCTCGCCCCGCGTCGTGCCCAGGAGCACGGCGTTCGCGTGGTCGAACCACCCGGCGTACCGCAGGCCGAGGAGCATCCGGGAGACGTCGGACGCGTCCGACCGGGACGACTCGAGGTAGACGACGAGCCCCTCCGGCGCATGCTGCTCGGCAAAGGCAGAGACGTCCCCGAACGGTGTTCCCGTCAGGGGCGAGACGGTCTCCAGGCATCCGCCGACCAGGCGACCTTCGACGTCGACCTCGCCGGACCCGTCCAGCCGCCGCCAGCCGCCCGGTGTCTCGAGCGTGTACTCGGCGACGTCCGGGTGGGTCGCGTAGTCGTCGAACCCGGAGCGGCGGTGGAACGGCGCCGACCCCTGGGTCAGCACCGAGCCGGCCGGGGCGGTCGCGACGTCGAGCCACGAGAGGAGCGGGCTCGGCACCCGGTAGGGGGTGTCCATGAGGTTCTGGCCGTAGAGCGACGCCACCCCGGTGCGCAGCGTGAGCGGGAGGAGGATCGTCGAGACGTCGGAGTACCCGACCAGCCACGTCGGGTCGGCGGCGAGCGCGTCCCAGTCGAGTCGGGGCAGGAGGTCGATGGCCGTCGCGCCGCCCCACGGCGGGACGACGGCGCGGACGTCACCGTTCGTCATGAGCGCGGTGAGCTCCCCGCCGCGCGCGTCCGCAGCGCCGCTCGTCAGGCCCGACCCATCCATCAGGTCGCCGACGCGGACCGTGAAGCCTCGGTCCTCCACGGCGGTGACGGCCACCGCGAGCCGGGCTGAGAGCTCGTCCGGCACGCCCGCCGACGGTGAGGTGACGCCGACGGTGTCACCCGGTGCGAGCGGGCGCGGGTAGCGGATCATCGGTCAGCGGACTCCAGCGCGGCAAGCACCCGTCGGACGCTCGTGCCGAGCCCCCAGCGGTCGCTCAGGCGCTCCAGCGCCGCGGGGTCGGCGGGTGTCGCGGGCAGCGTGTCGTCGAGGTCACCGACGGGAACGTCCCGGACGACCTGGACGACGGTCGGTGCCGCGTCGAGATAGTCGGCGGCTTCCGTGAGACGGGTGCGCTGCGTGGCCGTCAGGCCCCGCTCCTCGGCGTCGTCCCGGGCGCGCAGGATCCCGTCGAGGTCACCGAACCGGTCGAGCAGCGTCGCCGCCGTCTTCTCGCCGATGCCGCGCACGCCGGGCAGACCGTCCGACGGGTCCCCGCGCAGGGTCGCCATCTCCGCGTACGCCTGGCCGGTCGGCACGCCGTACTTCTCGGCCAACCGGGCCTGGTCGACCACCTCGAGGTTCTTGATGCCACGCGCCGGGTACAGGATGCGGACGGCTGCGTCGTCGTCGACCAGCTGGAACAGGTCCCGGTCCCCGGTGACGACGTCGACCGGAGTCCGCTCCGCCGTCGTGCGGTCGGAGCCTGCGGCGACTTCCCGGGCGACGAGCGTGCCGATGATGTCGTCGGCCTCGAAGCCCGGGCTGCCGACCCGCGGAATCCCGAGGGCGGCAAGCACCTCGGCGATCACCGGGATTTGCGGTGTCAGGGCGTCGGGGACCTCCTCGACGTCGCCGCCGTCCGCCCGCGCGCCGACGCCGCCCTCGGCCACGCGGTGCTCCTTGTACGAGCCGATGGCGGCGACCCGGAACGCCGGCCGCCACTCGTCGTCCCAGCACGCCACGAGGCGCGTCGGCTCGTGGTCCGTGACGAGCGTCGCGATCATGTCCAGCAGCCCGCGCACCGCGTTCACCGGCTCGCCCTGCGGCGAGCGCAGGGAATCGGGCACGCCGTAGAACGCGCGGAAGTACAGGCTTGCGGTGTCCAGAAGCAGCAGGCGGCTCATCTGCCCACGGTAGCGGGTGGCGGCTCGACGATCCCAGGCTCGAAGTGCTGGTCCTGCACGCGGTGACCGTCCACGCGTTCCAGTCGTACGCCCCCGGAGTGCGGCTCGACCGCACGCGTGAGGGGTATTGGCTCGGACCGGCTCGCCTCGCCCGTCCGACGGCGCGATAGATCCAGGACAGTGGTGCACGGGGATCACCTCACCAGAGGTGCTGATAGCAGTGTGGTAATCGGGGCGTCGTGAGCGTCCAGGTGTACCTACCGGGCGTGCTCGCGACGTGGTCCACGGGCGAGGAGGAGGGCCGCCGCGCCGAGCATCATGGTCGCCGCGACGACGTCGGGCAGCGCAGCGAGCGTCGCAGTGACCGGGTTTCCCGGGGCGGTCATCACGGGAAGTGTCGTCAGCCCGAGGGCAAGCACGATCAAGGGGGTGGCTCGCCCGAAGAGCGCGACACCGACGAGAGCCACACCGAGGAGGAGCAGGAACAGTGGGAGCGCGACCTGTTGGTCCACCGTGCCTCGCGTCGACGTGGCCAGCGCCGGATACATGCTGGCGCACGCGAGAACGAGCACCGCGCCGACGCCGAGGGCGTGCACCGTCCGCGCGCGGGGGAGCGTGCGAACGAGATCGGGGAACGTCTCGTGGAGCGGGGTCGTCGCGACCGCCGCCACGGCGATCGCGATCAGCAGCGGAGCGGGTAGTCGCTCCTGGAGGAGCGGGACAGTGACGAACGTCGTGCGGCTCAGCCATCCGGTGACCGCGAGCAGCGCAAGAACGGCCGACGTCGTCAGCCATCGTCCCGGGCGTAGTGCGATCATCGAGTCGCGTAGTCCCAGTCCGGCAGCGCGCTCGAGTCGCATGCACGCAACGCGTCGAGGGTCGAGACCGCGGCCACGGTGTCGGGATCTGTCGGGGCGATGTCTTCCGACGTCGAGAGAGCCGCCACGAACCACAGGCTCAGGGCTGCCTGAGCGTCCAGCAGCTCGACAGGCACGGCGTCGCCGTAGAACTCGGGGCATGCAGCGGGCGTCGCGAGAGTGAGCCCACGATCCCACTCGCTCATGTGGTCGCCCTGCAGGGTCGTCGGGTCGACGAAGAGGAGCCCACGGGTCTCGTCAGCCGGCATCGTCGGAGCGTCCAGCGCGTATTCGTCGGGAAACGTGAACCCGGCCGCGGTCAGCCTCGAGCTCGCGTCCTCGAGGTCTCGCGACGCGACCTCCAGGACGGCCGAGGCATCCGTCGGCCCGCAGGTCTCGGGGGACGTGCCGGTGCACACGACGTCAGTCGTCCCCGTCAGGGATCGTGTGCGCGGGTCGGAACTGACGAGCGCCACGAGCGACACGGCCAGGACGATGACCAGCGCGATCGGCAGCGCCTTGCCGAAGCTCGGTCGAAGTCCGAGCCGACCCAGCGCCGCAACGCTGCAGAGCGCCATGAGCGAGAGGTTGACGGCGAGAGTGGCAGCGACGACGGTCGGGTTGGGGACCATGCCGTAAGTCGGGCCGGTCGCGCCCCCGACGCTCAGGATCCCCTGGAGCCCGAGCGGGAGCACGAGAATCGGCCCGACGTACACGAGTGCCGCAGCAGCGGGCCCCGCCAGCAGATGAGGAACGAGGGTGCCGACAAGAAGACCGACGGATGCCGCCGCCCCGAGGACCGCGACACCCAGTGCCACGTAGACGAGCCATGTGGTCATGAGCGGTGGAGCACCCGTCGCTGCCGCGCGAACGGAGGTCGTCGACATTCCCGCGAACCACGGGACCGCCGCGGCCACGGTCAGGACGACGACGAGCGCGACGACACTTCGGGCACCGCGTTGCGCGCTGGCGGTGAGGAGCCGAAGACCAGGCGTCAGGAAGCGATGGACGTCGAACGCGACCACGCCCGCCAGGAGCGGCGAGAGGACGATCGACGTCCCGGCTCCCCAGCTGACGGCCCACTGGCCCTGCCACTGCCAACCGCTCCGGGAGACGATCACCGCGGCGACGATGACGCAGAGGCCGCCGAACAGCCATCCCGCCGAAGACCTCAGCGCCCAGGCGCGGATCGCGGTCACTGTCGGGGAGTCGTGTCGACGGAGGATGTCAGGACCGACAGGAAGCCCGCCTCGGCCCGGCGCTCGTCGACGCCGTCGGGTGCGAGATCCGCCAGGTCGGCAAGTCCGCCGGCGAAGGCGATCGCACCGGCGTCGAGCACGAGGACGTTCTGAGCAAGGTCGGCGACGTCCTCCATGACGTGGCTGCTGAGCAGCACCGTTCCTTCCAGCTCCGCGAGAAGGCCCACCATCGCGCGTCGTTGTTGAGGATCCAGCCCTGTGCTGGGTTCGTCGAGGCAGAGATGCTCGGCCCCCGAGGCGATCGCCTGTGCGAGACACACCCGTCGGACCATTCCGCCCGAGAGTGTCTTGATCTTGGACGACGCACGATCGTCGAGCAGCACCCGTCGCAGGGCGTCCTTCGCGACGATCCGGGCGTGGCGCGCGCTCGCACCGCGCATCCATGTCAGGTACTCCACGACCTCGAGCGCAGTCATGTGTGGAGGGAAGGTGGCGCTCTGCGGCATGAGCGCCACCTTCCCCAGCGCCCGACGCCTGCTCGCGGAACTCCCGAAGACCTCCTCGTCGTCAATCCGGACGGACCCGCTGTCGGGGCGCAGGGCGCCGGCAAGAATCGACAGAAGAGTTGTCTTGCCGGCGCCGTTCACGCCGAGGAGCGCTGTCACTCCGGTGTTGATCGTGATCGAGACGTCGTTCAGCACCGATCGCGCGCCATAGGCACGGTGCACCTGTTCTGCGACGAGCATGGGTCCTCCGAGGGTCCACCGGGAGCGTTTGTGCCGAGTCGCAGCCCATCCGCACGGAACCTTGGAGCAAAACAGCAGGTCACGGACCCGCACCCGGGTCGATACTGGCGGCATGGGGGCGATAGAGGCTGGATCCGCGCTCGGCGCGCGCGAATGGTGGGGCCGGGCGGCATGCGCCGGAGTCGACGTCGGGCTGTTCTTCCGCGACGCGCAGGCGAGCCGTGTTCAGGCGCTGGCGATCTGCGTCGTCTGTCCGGTCATCGAGGAGTGCCGGACGGTCGGGATGAGTGAGGTGCACGGGGTCTGGGGCGGTCTCCTGCCGCACGAACGGGCGCGCGTCGACGCCGAGCGCCGCGCCGTCCGTCGCCGTTGGAGCAGCGAGGTCTCGACGCGGGACGCCTCTCTCTCGGCGCTCGACGACGCGGTGCGAGCCGCTGCGCTCTCGGAGTCCGTCGTCGCCCAGGCGGTCGCGACGGCGCGGGCCGCGGGGCATTCCTGGGAGGTCGTCGGACGTGCGTTCGGCCTGAGCCGGCAGGCCGCCCACAAGCGTTGGGCGTCGTCAACACGGGTTGACGGGGGTAGGGACTCCGGCTGAGGCCGACGCGGTCAGCGGAGCGGATGCCACCGATTTCCCCAGCGGCGTGTGATGCGCGGCGGGGAGGTCTCGGCCAGGCCGTCGATGCGGTGGTAGACGTGCTGGCCGACCCGGGCGGCGTCGACGTCGGTGTCGGCCATGAAGCGGACCGTGATGCGTGCCTGGCCGCGGACCACGCCGATCTCGTTCGCCTCGACGGTCGCGAGCTCGGCGACGGCGTCGGCCGCCGTGGGGAGCACGCGCGCCGGGTCGACGCCGCGCTCCAGGACGCCGACGGCGAGCACCACGCGGTAGGAGGGCATCAGAGTGCTCCGACGATCGCGAGCCCGACGGCGGAGGCCGCCACCGCGGCGACGAGCGTCCCGGCGGCGTTGGCGACGGCCAGCGGGGCGCGGTCGGACTGGACGAGTCGCACCGTCTCGACCATCGCCGTCGAGAAGGTGGTGAATCCTCCGCAGAACCCGGTGGCGGCGTACAGGTGCCAGGCGTCGGCGCCGTCGTGGAAGAGCACGATCCCCATGAAGATCCCGATCAGGAAGGAGCCGGCGACGTTGACGGCGAACGTCGCCCAGGGGAAGGCGGTGCGTCGCCGGGCGCGGATCGCGCCGTCGGTGACGAACCGGGCCGCCGCCCCGAGGCCGCCCGCGAGGCAGACGAGGACGAAGCTCATGCCGCGGCCTGCCGTCGTGCCGCCCACCAGATCCCGGCGAAGCAGGCGAGGAACCCGCCGAGGAGCGTGACCGCGGCGTACGCCGTGGCGACTCCGGCCGTGCCGCCGGAGACGAGGCGCTCGATCTCGAACGCGAGGCTCGAGAACGTGGTGAACCCACCGAGCACGCCCGTGCCGAGCCCGAGCCGCAGCCGCAGCAGACCGGTCGTCTCCGGACCGCGGCGCACGAGAGCCTCGGTCAGCAGTCCGAGCAGGAACGCGCCGAGGAGGTTCGCCGTCAGGGTCGCGACCGGCCAGCCACCCACGACGGGGAGGGCGAGCGCCAGGCCGTACCGTCCGGCGGTCCCGACGGCACCGCCGAGCGCGACGAGCGCGATCAACGAGCCGGTGGCGTACGGGGGGCGGGGGGAGGACGCCGTGCTCACGGGCTCTCGGCGCGCTTGTCGTGGTGGAGGTTCGGGAGCACGACGACGGGGCGGTGCTGCGAGTGCGACAGCCGCCCGCCCAGGGCGTGCCCGACGACGGTCTCGGCCCATCGGCCGAGGCCGGCCCGGTGCGTGCCGACGACGATCAGCGTGGCATCGAGCCGCTCCGCGACGGCCGCAAGACGGTCCGCGATGTCCCCGGCCGTCGTCTCCAGCGTCCACGGCACGGCGAGAGGGGTGAGCTCGTCGGACAGCTCGAGTCGGAGGGACGCGACGGCGCTCGCCGCGTCGGCGGCACCGTCGGGGTCGATCGGCACGACCTCGGTCCTGCCGCCCTCGTGGACCAGCGCCTGCGCCGGGTCCACCCAGACGGCCACCAGGTCGACGCCCAGCCGTGCGGCGAGCTGCCCGGCCCGGCGGGCGACGTCCTCGCTCAGACCGGGATGCACGCCCACGACGACGGGGCCGTCGCCAGGACTGCCGGGTGCGGGGGTGGTCGTCATGACGTCACGCTATCGCCGCGTACCGACCTGCGCGTTGCTGGACAGCCGCCCGCGGCGCTCGGCCTCGCGGGGGATCTCGAACCACACCTGCTTGCCGTTCTCGTGGAGGTCCACGCCCCACGACGTCGCGAACCGGTCGACGAGCTGCATGCCGCGCCCCCCGGCGTCGTACAGCCCGGGTTCGCGGATCACGGGGTTGTCGGTCGAGCTGTCCTCGACCTCGAGGCGGATCATGTGGTCGTCGATCCGGATGCGCAGGTGCACGGGGGGCGACCCGTGCTGCAGGGCGTTGGTCACGACCTCGCTGGTCAGGAGCATGACGTCGCGGCGTCGGCTGTGCGGGACCTCGCAGCTGTCGAGCAGGTCGTCCACCCATCGGCGCGCACGCCCGGCGGAGTCGAGACGGTCGGGCAGGTCCCGCTCGGCGCGGAGGGGGCGTGCGTCCGTCGCCGAGGGCGAGGCGATGCCGTGCCGCACGCGCACGGCGAGGACCGCGACGTCGTCCTGCTGGTGGGACAGGACCTGGCGCACGAGCGACGACGGCAGCCCGCCGGTCGGCCCGTCGCCGTAGGCGTGGAGCGCGTCGAGCACCGAACCGAAGTCCATGCCGGTGGTCGCGGTCCGCTGCTCGACGAGTCCGTCGGTGTAGAGCAGGAGGGTGTCGCCCGGGTCGAGGTGCGCCGTGTGGTCGACCCGCCGTGACTCCGGCCGGATGCCCAGCATCATGTCCGACTGCCCGGACAGGAGCTCCGCGGCATCCTCCCCGCGGCGCACGAGCGGCGGGAGGTGGCCGGCGCTCGACCACGTGAGCTCGTACCCCTCCTGCCCCGGGCGCCGCTCGAGCCGGGCGACGATCGCGGTGCCCGTCGCGCCGAGGCCCAGGCCGGCGTTCGCCCGGTCCAGGAGACCGAGAAGGATCGCGGGCGACTCGTCCTGGCTCCACGCGAACGTCCGGAGCATCGAGCGCAGCTGGCCCATCAGTGCGGCGGCGTGCATGTCGTGGCCGGTGACGTCGCCGATCATCAGCACGACGGTGTTCTCGTCGAGCACGACGGCGTCGTACCAGTCGCCCCCGACCTGGTCGAACTGCTTGGCCGGGGCGTACGTCGACGCCAGCTCGAGCCCGCGCACCGCCGGCAGGTCCGTGAGCATCGCGCTCTGGAGGGTCTTGGCGACCTCCCGCCGGTCCTCGACGATCCGCACGCGTTCGAGCGCCTGGGAGGTGTACCGACCGAGCGCCTCGGTGATCTCCTCCTCGTGGTGGTCCGGCGCGTGCGGCCCGTCCCACACGAGCGTGATCACCCCCGCGAGGCGGCGCCGGGTGACGAGCGGGATCAGCACCCGAGCCCCCGTCGCCAGGTCGACGGCCTCGTCGGGGAACTCGGCCATCACCTCGGCCGGGCTCGCGAAGAACCTGCGGATGCGGGTGCGGCAGACCGCGGCGCAGGGGGTGTCGCTGTCGAGCGGTGTGACGGTGCCGGCGCCGGCCTCGTCGGGCGGCACGAACCGGTTGGAGACCCGCGTGAGACTGCGCCCGTCGTGGTCCGCCAGCGCGAGGCGGGTCCACCGGGCACCGAGTCCGGCGCTCGCGACCCGCGCCAGGGTCTCCTCGACGTCGGCGACGGACTGGGCGTCCGAGAATGCCTCGCTCAGCATCAGCAGAGCCCGGCTGTGCCGGTTGGCGCGGACCGCGACGTGCTGGATCCGACGGGCGCGCTCCCGCTCGGCGCGAAGCCGAACCTCCGCGGAGCAGGCCGCCGCGACGTCGGCCAGGACGGCGAGATCCGTCTCGGACCATTCTCGGGGGACCGACGAGTACGCGCAGAGCGCGCCGACCGCGCGGTCGCGCATGTCGCGGACCGGGAACCCCGCGAAGGCGACGATGCCGTACCCGGCGAGCACCTCGGCGTCGTCCGCGGGCACGGCCGTCCTGAGGTCCGCGACGACGTACGGGGTGTCCGTCTCGACGACGACGTGGCACATGGACCTGTCCAGCGGGATCCTGCGAGCGGTCTGGGCGGGCTCGGGCAGCCCGTCGGCACCGGGCAGCACCTGGTGGTCCGGCAGGAGGATGCTGACCGCGGCACCCGTGACGTCGAGCTCGCGGCGGACGAGCGACGCGAGCCGGTCGAACGACGGGTCGGGTGTGGCGTCGCCGAGTCCTGCCTCGACGAGCTCGCGCACCGATTCCGTCGTGCCCATCGACCCAGTATCGCCACGATCCGGCACGAATGCCGGTATTCCCGCCGATCGGGATATGGCGCGTTGTAATTTCACCCCCCGTTGCGTGGCGTGGGTCACAGTCGCACACTGAGAGGGACCTGACTGCCCATCGAGGGGGTGTTCCCTGTGAACACTGCTGGAACCTACGACTCGCTCCCACTGCTCGGCCGTGGGCGCCATCGAAACCCGCGCCGGGGCGCGTGCTTCATGGAGCTCGCGTCCTACCTGGCGGGGGAGAAGTGGTCCGACCACCCCGCCTGCACGCACCCGACGCTCGCGCTGATGGCCCGCGCGATCAACGACCTCACGACCAACGCCGCCCGGCCCCGACTCGCCGTCCTGGTCCCGTCGGTGATCGGTCTCAACAGCACCGACCCGTCGTGGACCGTCCGGATCGCGCTCCGCGCGGCGACGACGGCGATGCCCATCGCCGCCGACGACCGTCAGCAGACCTTGGCCGTGGCCATCGTCGGCGCAGAGCGGATGCTCGACGACCTGGAAGGGCGCCCGGCCGGGACGCTCACCCCGCGGTCCGTCGAGGCGCTCGACGCCGCACCCCGCACGGCGGCGTGGGCCCGGGAGTTCGCCGGCGACGCACGGATCCGCAGGGCACGGTTCTTGCGTGACGCCGCCCCCAGCATCGTGGCGGTCTCCGTCCAGGCGATCGCCGAGTCGGCGACGTTCGACGCCGACCAGGTGATGCACGACCTGCTCTCCGACACGATCGACGAGTGCCGGGTGTGGGACGGGTCGGCAGATCTGCCCGTGCCGAGCCTGGTCCCCGAGGACTGGGTCGAGCGCGTCCGTCCGGCAGGCCCGACCAGCGCGGCCTAGTTCGCGCGGGCCATCAGGTCGTCCCGCAGCACGCGGCGCAGCACCTTGCCGATCTGCGAGCGAGGCAGCTCGGGCACGATCACGATCTCCCGCGGCAGGGCGTAGCGGGCGAGCACCGCCTCGCAGTGCGCCCGGACGGCCTCGAGCGTGGGCAGCGTGCCGCCGTCGACGACGAGCGCTGCGGCGACGTGCTCGCCGGACCGCTGATCGGGCAGGCCGACGACGGCGGCCTCCCGCACGCCGGGGAACGCACGGAGCACGTCCTCGACCTGGGACGGGAAGACCTTGAAGCCGTTGGTCACGATCATCTCCTTGACCCGGTCGACGAGCGTCACGACCCCCTCGGGACTCATGGTCACCACGTCGCCCGTGCGGATCCAGCCGTCGGAGGTCAGCACCTGCGCGGTCTCCTCCGGGTTCTCCCAGTAGCCCGCGAAGACCTGGGGCCCGCGGACGAGCAGCTCGCCGCGTCGGACGCCGGCGTCGTCCGGTGCAGCCTCGTCGTCCGTGCCGGCGGCACCCTGCGGGACGATCCGGATCTCGGTCGACGGGAAGGGCAGCCCGAGCGTGCCGGGCCGGCGCTCGGCGGAGCAGGGGTTGCCGATGCTGATCGGGGAGGTCTCCGTCATCCCGTACCCCTCGATCAGCAGCCCGCCGGTGGCCGACTCCCAGCGGGCCGCCGTCGTGGGGGAGATCGGCATCGCGCCACCGATCGAGATGCGGGCGGTGGAGAAGAACGGCGTTCCGTCGGCGCGGGGCGGCTGCTGCTCGGCGGCCGTCGCGAGGCGGTCGAACATCGTCGCGACGCCAGGGACGAACGTCGCGGGACGGCGTCGCTGCGCGTCGACGACCGCGTCGACGTCGAAGGTCGGGAAGATGACGAGCGTCGCGCCGATCCGGGCCGCGAGGGTCAGGCACAGGGTCAGGCCGAACGCGTGGAAGAACGGGAGTGCGCCGTAGACGACCTCGGCACCCGGGGCGAAGCCCGCCCAGGCGATGCCCTGTGTCGAGTTGGCGACCAGGTTGCGGTGCGTCAGCTCGGCGGCCTTCGGCGTGCCGGTGGTGCCACCCGTGAAGAGCAGGAGGGCGGTGTCCGACGCCGCGGGCCGGGGGTGGTCGGCCGGGAGCGGGGCGGCCGCGCGGGTCAGCGTCTCCCACCGCGGCGTCCCGGCCGGCACGGTGGCCTGCATCGCGGCACGGAGCCTGCGCGCACGGGCGACGGGCAGGCGTAGCGCGAGGCGCTTGGCGAGCGGAAGGTCCCGCGCCATGTCGACGGCCACGACGTGCGCGACGTCCGTCCGATGCCGGACCCCCAGGACCGCGTCGAGCGCGACGGTCCACACGAGCGCCACGGTGGAGCCGGTCGTGACCATCTGGTCGCCGAGCTGCTCGGCCGTGTGCGTCGGGTTGTGCTCGACCGCGACCGCTCCGACGCGGAGCGTGGCGTAGAACGCGACGACGTGCGCCGTGCAGTTCGGCAGGACGAGGGAGACACGGTCCCCGGGCCGCACACCGAGCTCCAGGAGGGCGCTCGCGGCGCGGTCGACGGCGGCGTCGAGCTCGGCGTAGGTCGTCGCCCTCCCGAAGAAGTCGAGGGCGACGTGCTCGGGCCAGCGAGCCGCGGCGTCGCGCAGGCCCGCGTGGACGTCCTCGTCCGGCACCTCGACCTCGGCGGGGACTCCGGCGGGGTAGTGCGCGAGCCAGGGGCGGTCCGGTGAAGTGGTCACTACGCTACCGTAACCTACGGTTGCGTAGGTTTGGTGCAGGCCGGCCCGCGGATGGGCCCGGTGCCGTCACCGCATCCGGCTGAACGCCTCTGCGTCCTTGACCTGTCCGGCGACGATGATCGTGTCGTCGGCCTCGAGGCACGTGTCGTTGCTGGCGTAGCTCCACGACCTTCCCTGCGGGCGCCGCGCGACCACGGTCACGCGGTGTCGGGAACGGATGTCGGTCTGCGCGATCGGCGTCCCGACGTACCGTGCGGGCGGCGTCGTCTTGACCATCGCGAACCCGTCCTCGAACTCGACGTAGTCCTGCACCGATCCGCGCACCAGGTGTGCGACCCGCTTGCCCATGTCGTGCTCCGGGTAGACCACGTGCGGCACGCCCAGCTGGTCGAGGATCTGGCCGTGCTCGTCGCTGATCGCCTTGGCCCACACCTCGATCCCGCCGTAGCGCAGCAGGAGCGACGTGGTCAGGATCGACGACTCCAGGTGGGAGCCGATGCCGACCACCGCGCGGTCGTACTCGGGCACGCCGAGCTGACGCAGCGCCTCGTCCTTGGTCGAGTCGGCGCGCACGACGTGCGTCAGGTGCCCGTCGAGCGCCTGGACCACCTCCTCGCGGGCGTCGATCCCCAGCACCTCGATGCCGGACTTCATCAGCTCGAGCGCGAGGGAGCGGCCGAACCGGCCGAGCCCGATGACGACGACCGAGTCGGCGTCCGCGAGGCTCTGCGGCACGCGCTGCGGGAGCCATGACGACTTCGATGACCTAGCCAATGATCGGCCTTTCCTTGGGGAGCTCGTACATGCGGCGCCGGCGGCGCAGCACCAGGGCGGTGGCGAGCGTGATGGGCCCGAGCCGTCCCATGAACATCAGGGCGACCAGGATGAGCTGGGCCGCCGTCGGGAGGTCGGGCGTGATGCCCGTCGACAGCCCGACGGTCGCAAACGCGGAGATGACCTCGAACAGCGTGCGGTCGAGCCCGAAGTCCTCCATCGCCAGCAGGATCATCGTCGACCCCACGACGGCAGCCATCGCCAGGAGCGCGACGCTGATCGCCTGGCGGTGGGTGGTGCGGGGCAGGCGCTTGCCGAGGACGTTGACCGCCGCCTCGCCACGCACCTCGGTCAGGATGATGAAGAACAGCACCGCGAACGTCGTGACCTTGATGCCTCCGGCCGTCCCGGCCGGGCCGGCGCCGATGAACATGAGGATGTCCGTGCCGAACCAGCTCGTCGACGTCATCGCCGACGTGTCGATCGTGTTGAACCCCGCGGTACGCGTCATCGCCGAGTGCGTGAACGCCGCCAGCACCTTGCCACCGACGTCGAGGCGACCCAGCGTCGCCGGGTTCGCCCACTCCGTCGCGAGGAACAGCACGCTGCCGAGCGCGAGCAGCACGCCCGTCATCAGCAGGACGATCCGGGTGTTCATCGACCAGTGCAGCACGCGACCGTGGTACCGCCGCAGCTGGTGCAGGACGGGGAACCCGAGCCCGCCGAGCACCACGGCGCCGATGATCGGCAGGCAGATCCACGGATCCGCGACGTACCGGCTCAGACTGTCCGACCACAGCGCGAACCCGGCGTTGTTGAACGCCGAGACCGAGTGGAAGACAGCCAGCCACGCAGCCTGCAGCGGGTGCTCGCCGTACCCGATCCACCACCGCAGCCAGAGCACGAACGCCACCGCGAGCTCGATCAGCAGGGCCGTCCGCACCACGCCGATCAGGAGCCCCCGCACCCCGCCGATCGAGCCGGTCTTGGTCTCGGCGGCCGCCGAGAGGCGCGAGCGCATCCGCATCCGCCGCGTCACGAGCAGCCCCAGCGTGGTCGCGAACGTCATGATCCCGAGCCCGCCGACCTGGATCAGCAGCAGGATCACCAGCTGCCCGAACCCGCTCCAGTGCGTCGGGGTGTCGACGACGGTCAGGCCCGTCACGCAGACCGCGGAGGCCGCGGTGAACAGGGAGACCATGAAGTCGGCGGGCTCGTCGCCCGCCGTCGCGACGGGCAGCATCAGGGCGAGCGTGCCGAGCACGAGCGCGCTGAAGAATCCGAGCACGATCATCTGTGCAGGGTGCAACCGGCGGAACCGGCGTCCTACCCGAGTCAGGGCCACGACGCACGATCGTAGACCTGTCGTCGTTCGGCGGCTCGCCGGGTTTCGACGGGCTCAACCACCGTGGTCTGCCGCCGTGGGTCGAGCCTGTCGAGACCCGGACCACCTCGCCGGGTTTCGACGGGCTCAACCGCCGTGGTCTGCCGCCGTGGGTCGAGCCTGTCGAGACCCGGACCACCTCGCCGGGTAGCGTTCCCCGTGTGACTGCCGACGACCCCACCACCCCGCTGGACACGTACACCCTCGACGAGCTGCGCCGTCGGACCTCCGTGAAGTGGAGGGCGTACGCGCCCGACGTCCTGCCGCTCTGGGTGGCGGAGATGGACGTCAGCATCGCGCCGGCGGTGTCGGACGCCGTGGGCCGTGCCCTGCAGACCGGCGACACGGGGTACGACTTCGGTCCCGTCTACGCCGAGGCGTTCGCCGCGTTCGCGCACGACCGCTGGGGGTGGGACCTCGACGTCGCGCGCACGCGCACCCTGGCCGACGTCATGGTCGGGCTGACCGAGGTGATCAAGGTCCTCACGGGGCCGGGGGACGCCGTCGTCGTCAGCCCGCCCGTCTACCCGCCGTTCTACACGTTCCCGCGCGCCGAAGGGCGACGGATCGTCGAGGCGCCGCTCGGTGCGGACAACCGCCTCGACCTCGCCGCACTCGACGCGGCGTTCGCGGAGGCGACGGGCCGTGCGGCGTTCGGCACCGGCCCCGGCAGCGGCCAGCGCGCCGTCTACCTGCTGTGCAACCCGCACAACCCCACGGGGGTCGCCCACACCCCGGCCGAGCTGGAGGCGCTGCTGGCGCTCGCGGCCGAGCACGGGGTCCGCGTCGTCGCGGACGAGATCCACGCGCCGATCACCCGGCCTGTCGGTGCGTCCGGTCCGACGTACACCCCGCTGCTGTCCGTCCCGGGCTCCGACGACGCCGTCGCCGTGCTCTCGGCGTCGAAGGCCTGGAACCTGGCCGGTCTCAAGGCCGCGATCGCCGTCGGCGGGCCGGCTGCGGCCGACGACCTGCGGCGCATCCCCGAGGTCGCCAACCACGCCGTCTCGCACCTCGCGGTGATCGCGCACTCCGCGGCGCTGACCGACGGTGTGGACTGGCTCGACTCCGTGCTCGCCGGCATCGACCGCAACAAGCGCCTGTTCGGCGACCTGCTCGGCGAGCACCTGCCCGAGCTCGGGTACACACCCACGGAGGCGACGTACTTCGCGTGGCTCGACGCGCGCACGCTGCCGGGGCAGGCCGGGACGGACCCGTCGAGGTTCTTCCTCGACCACGCCCGTGTGGCCGTGAACCCTGGCCCCAGCTTTGCGACCGGCGGGGCCGGGCACGTGCGCGTCAACCTCGCGACGTCACCTGCCGTCCTCACCGAGGCGGTCGAGCGGATGGGGCGCGCGGTCCGAGCCCTCTGAGGGTCAGAGCCGTCAGAGCCAGCCGCGGCGCTTGAACGCCCAGTAGAGCCCGAGCCCGAGCCCGAGCATCAGGACCACCGATGCCGGGTACCCCCACCGCCACTGGAGCTCGGGCATGAACGCGAAGTTCATGCCGTAGATCGCGGCGACGAGCGTCGGGGTGAACAGGATGGCGGCCCAGGACGAGATCCGCTTCATGTCCTCGTTCTGCCGCTGCCCGACGAGCGTCGCGTTGACCGTCATGATGCGGTCGAGGCTGCTGCTGATCTCGACGACGCGGTCCGTCGCGCGGCGCAGGTGGTCCTCGACGTCCTGCAGGTAGGCCTCCAGGGCGGGCGGCACGTCGTGGTCGGGGGCGCCGCGGCGCAGTCGGGCGACGACCTCGCGCAGCGGGATGACGGCGTGCTTGAGGTCGATCACCTCGCCGCTGAGCCGGTAGATGCGCTCGGGAGCGGCGTCGTCGCCGGTGAACACCTGCCGCTCGATCTCGTCGACGTCGGTCTCGATCTCCTGCAGCACCGGGAAGTACCCGTCGACGATCTGGTCGAGCACCGCGTAGAGCGTGGCTTCGGGGCCGAGCGCCAGAATCTCCTGAGGGATCTCCCGGTCCAGCTTCATGGGGCTGTGGACACCGCCGTGCCGGGCGACGAGCACCACGTTCCCGAGCACGACGACGTGCAGCTCGGTCAGGACGACGTCCTCCGCGGACTCGACGTAGTCGGCGGCCTTCATCACCACGAACAGCGCGTCGCCGTGGCGCTCGACCTTGGGGCGCTGGCGGGCGTGCTCCAGGTCCTCCGCGAGCAGCGGCGGCAGGTCCAGGAGCGAGGCGACCCGCGCGACGTCGGCGGGTGTCGGACGGTCGTAGGTGATCGTCGCGATCAGGTCGCCCTGCTCGTCGGCACGGGCGCGCGTGACCGCGGCCGGGATGTCGTCGCTCGGCTCGTCCGCGACGCCGCGCCGGTACAGCGTGACCATGCCCTCCGACGTCGGACGGGGCGGGATCGCACGTGACGTGCGGACCCGGCCGGAGCCGAAACGGTGGGGGCCGAAGCGGGGCGACATCGGTACTCCTGTCTGCAGGGGTGCGGGGACGGTGGCGGGGTGTGACGCTACCGTCGGACGGCGCGGACCACGGTGTCGTGGATGGTGACGACCTCGCCGTCGGGGTTGGTCGCCTCTCGCGGCGCGGCGGCCGCCGTCATGATCTCCCACCCGGTGCCCAGGGACTCCGCGACCGCCGCGGGCATGAAGAGCATCTCCGCGATCCGTGGCCGCTCGAACCCGACCTCGCGGTCGGAGGGGTGGTGGCCCACGATCAGCAACGTCCCGCCCGGTCGCACGGCCGCAGCGAGTCGACGGTGCACGGACCGGAGCGTCGGAGTCGGCAGGTGCATGAACTGGACGTTGACGAGGTCGTAGGTCTCGGACGGCGACCACTCCAGCAGGTCCACCCGCTCCCACGTCGCACGAGCCGCGACGTCGGGACCCGCCTGGGCGACGTGCCCCGCGGCCCGGTCCAGCGCGACCTGCGAGAGGTCGACGCCGGTGACCTGCCAGCCTCGCTCGGCGAGCCAGAGCACGTCCGCGCCCTCCCCACAGCCGACGTCGAGGGCGCGGCCCGGGGCCAGGTCGCCCGCGTGCTCGACGAGGCGCGGGTTGGGACGCCCGCTCCAGACGGCGGGCGCGGAACGATAGCGCTCGTCCCAGAATTCGGCGTCGTGCGGCGGGTTCTTCATGGCACCAGACTGCACCACGCGGCGAACCGACACCGGGTGGAGCGGCCGACTGACCACGTTGTCACAAAGTCTCAGCACCGGTTCGTGAGTTGGTGGAATAGATCGGCAGCGTGTAGATGTTGTGTCCGTCGACCGGGCCACTCCGGTCGTCGACAGACTGAGGGAGCACACCACGTGACCACGTGGAACTTGATCGAACGACGCGCCGTCGACCTTCGCCGGGTCGCCAGCGCGCTCTGTTGCTGACCCCTCGCGCCTGACGCTCCGGGGCCTCCCGAGCCAGCGCCCGCCGTCGCGGCCCTCCGAGACCGCGACCGGCCGCCGTCCACCACGGCACTTCCCCCCGTATCCCCACGCACCCGTGGCTGCCGCTCACCCCTGCGGCCGCCGTCCGCTGCGTGTCCGTCGAGAGGTACCTCTGTGTCTTCATCCACCACCGCACCACCGGCCGAGTCCGCCGTCGAGAAGCCTCGACGCCGGCTGAGGCTCCCCTCGTTCTCCACCCAGATCGTGCTCGGGCTGGTCTTCGGCGTGCTCCTCGGGTGGCTCGCGCTCTCCATGGGCCCCGCCGCGGACGGCGAGGAGAACTGGCTGACCGTGACGCTCTCCACCATCGGCGGCTCGTTCATCACGCTGCTGAAGGCGATCGTCCCGCCGCTGGTCTTCACCGCGATCGTCGCCTCGATCGCCAACCTGCGGAAGGTCACCAACGCCGCACGCCTGGCCGGCCAGACGCTGCTCTGGTTCGCGATCACCGCGCTGATCTCCGTCGCCGTCGGCATCGGCCTGGGCCTGCTGTTCCAGCCGGGCAACGACTCCTCGCTGTCCACCGACGCGGCCGCCGAGCCCAGCAGCCAGGGGTCGTGGCTCGACTTCCTCAACGGCCTGATCCCGGGCAACTACCTCGGACTCGACGCCGGGACCTCGCTCGAGACCGGCGCCGACGGCGTCGTCACCGGTGCCGAGACGTCGATCTCCTTCAACGTCCTCCAGATCGTCGTGATCGCGCTCGTCGTCGGGATCGCCGCACTGAAGTCCGGCAAGGCGGCCGAGCCGTTCGTCGAGTTCAACCGCTCGGCGCTCGCCGTGATCCAGAAGGTGCTGTGGTGGGTCATCCGCCTCGCACCGCTCGGCACCCTCGGCCTGATCGGCCGTGCCATCGCGACCTACGGCTGGGACCTGCTGCAGCCGCTCGCCACGTTCGCCGTCGCGATCTACGTCGGCCTGGCGATCGTCCTGTTCGTCGTCTACCCGATCGTGCTGCGGTCCAACGGTCTGAAGATCTCGTCGTACTTCAAGGGTGCGTGGCCCGCGATCCAGCTCGCGTTCGTCTCACGCTCCTCGATCGGGACGCTGCCCGTCACCGAGCGCGTCGTCGAGCGGAACCTCGGTGTGCCGCGTGAGTACGCGTCGTTCGCCGTGCCGCTCGCCGCGACCACCAAGATGGACGGTTGCGCCTCGATCTACCCGGCGATCTCGGCGATCTTCGTCGCGCAGATCTTCGGGATCGACCTCTCGATCACGGACTACATCCTCATCGCGTTCGTCTCCGTCGTCGGGTCCGCCGCGACCGCGGGGCTCACCGGCGCGCTCGTGATGCTCACGCTGACGCTCTCCACCCTGGGCCTGCCCCTCGCGGGCGTCGGCCTCCTGATCGCGATCGACCCGATCCTCGACATGGGCCGCACCGCGGTCAACGTCGCGGGCCAGGCGCTCGTGCCGACCGTCGTCGCGAAGCGCGAGGGCATCCTCGACCTCGAGCAGTACGACTCGGTCAACACCGAGGACCTGTTCGCCGACGACGAGCCCGAGGTCGAGGGCGAGTCGGACGGTGCGGACGGCATCGCCGGGACGTCCGAGGACCGGGAGCTCGAGCCGGCGCGCTGACCTCGGTCTCGACAGGCCCGTCCGTCGAGCCTGTCGAGACGCGGGCCTGTCGTTCCGTTCGTCGAGCCTGTCGAGACGCGGGTCTGTCGTTCCGTCCGTCGAGCCTGTCGAGACGCCAGCCCTACCTCAACTCTGCCGACCACGTGGTTGTCGACCCCATCTGACTCTGTTGGTGGCCGCAACCACGTGGTCGGCAGTTTTCCCACCGGTGTTGAAAGAGTTCTTTCGAAAGAGTACTTTCAATGCATGACCGCAGCGCAGACTCCCGACCATGCCCCGCACGACGGCGAGCCGACCCCCGGCGGGGAGGCGGCACGGCCGACGCCGGCATGGCCCGTCCGCGACATCACCGACCCCCGCGAGCTCCGCGCCCTCGCGCACCCGCTGCGGTTCGCCCTCATCGACCTGCTTGCCGAAGGGCCGCTGACCGCGAGCCAGTGCGCCGAGAAGTTGGGCGAGTCCCCGGCGTCCTGCTCGTACCACCTGCGCCAGCTCGCCCGGTACGGACACGTCGAGCCCGCGGACGGCGGCCACGGCCGCGAGCGCCCGTGGAAGTCCCGTGACGGCGGGATCCGGTGGGACGAGTCGACGGCCGCCGGTCGCTCGGCCGGGCGACTGCTGGCGCAGACCGTCGACGAGTTCCGTTTCGACTCCTGGCGCCGCTACCGCGAGAACGACGCCGCCGAGCCCGCCGAGTGGCGCGACGCCGCCCTGTCGACAGACATGCTCGCGTGGCTCACCCCGGACGAGCTCCGCGACGTCACGCAGCGGATCTACGACATCTTCGGGGAGTACGAGCACCGCGAGGACGACGCGACCGCCCGTCCCGATGCCGCGCGGCTCGTCCGGTTCTTCGCCTACGCCTATGCGGGGTTCGCCGGACGTCGGGCCGAGGAGCGTGCCGAGTGAGTCGGCCCGAGCGTCGCGGCGAGCCTGGCGAGCCCTCGGTTTCGACAGGCTCAACCGGCGGGGCGACAGGCTCAACCGACAGTGGCCTCCTGCGCGCCCGGCGGCGCTTCGTCCTGCTCACCGCACTGCGGTGGTTCCCGACCGGCGTCGTCATCCCGGTGCTCGTGCTCCTGATGCGCGAGCGCGGCCTCGACCTGGCGACCATCGGGCTGCTCGGTGCCGTATACAGCGTCGTGACCCTCGTTCTCGAGCTCCCGACAGGTGGTCTCGCAGACGTGGTCGGACGCCGACCGGTGCTGGTGATCTCGTCCGCGATGACGTTCGTCGCGTTGCTCCTGCTCGCGACCGGGACCTCCGCCCTGGCCCTCGGTGTCGCCTACGCCGTCTTCGGTGCGGCGCGGGCGCTCGACTCGGGCCCGCTGCAGGCCTGGTACGTCGACGCCGTTCACGCCGTCGACCGGGACGCGGACCTGACGCCGGGGCTCTCTCGCGCCGGGGTGGCGGAGTCTCTCGGCCTGGGCGTCGGTGCGCTCGTGGGTGGTGGCGTCGTCGCCGTCTCGCCGTTCCCGACCGACGACGCCGTGCTGATCGCGCTCTCGACCCCCTTCCTGCTGGCTGCGGCCCTGGGCCTCGTGCATCTGGTGATGGTGGCGGTCTGGGTCCGGGACGTGCCCCGGGAGCGGCGTGCGACGTTGCGAGACGTCGTCGCGGACGTCCCGGCGACGGTCGCGCGGGGTCTGCGGCTGGCGGTGCACCACCGGACGTTGCGGCGCATCATGACGTTCACGGTGGGCCTCGGGGTCGCCCTGGCCGGCATCGAGCTGCTGGCACCGAACGCGTTCGCCGAGCTCCTCGGCGGCGAGGCAGCGGCCGCGGCGCCGTACGCGGTGCTGGTGACGCTCGGGTTCGGAGGGTCGGCCCTCGGGTCCGCGCTCGCGCCGGCCGTGCGCCGGGTGACGCGGTCCGACTCGCGCGGCGTGGTGGTCGCGGCGGTGCTCGGCTCGGTGGCGCTCGCGGCCGTGGCGGTGCCGGTGCTCGGGGTGGCGGCGACGGCGTTCGTCGTCTTCTACGTATTCCTCGGCATCGGTGGTCCGCTCATCGAGAACCTGACGCACCGGTCGGTGAGCTCCGCGGAGCGGGCGACGATCCTGTCGGTCAGTTCGATGGCGCTGCAGAGCGGGGGAGTGGTGGCGAGCCTCGCGATCGGCGCGTTGGCCGGTGCGACGTCGCTCGCCTGGGGGTTCGCGGTCGCAGCTGCCGCGCTGTGCCTGGGCGCGCTCGCCCTCGTCGGGATCCGTGTGCCGCGCCGGACGGGCGACGAGTCGGCACCGGTGCCATCCTCGAAGTGACCCGCGTCACAACTCACCGTCGAGGAGTGCCATGAACCCCGTCCGTCGAAGCATCGCGCTGATCGCCGCCGCCGCGGCGACGCTCACCGTCGCCGCCGTTCCGGCAAACGCCGCCGAGGCGTCCGACCCGCCCGACGTCGTCGTCTCCCTCGGCGACTCGATCTCCCGCGGGTTCGGCGCCGACGGTTCGCTCCGCCTGCGGTCCACGTACTCGTGGGCCACCGGGACCAGTGCGTCGGTGAACCCGCTCGCCGAGCGCCTCCGGACGGACGGCGGTGACGTCTACGCGCTGACGTTCGCGGAGCTCGGCGCGACCGCCGGCGACCTGCACGACCAGGCGGCCCGCGCCCGGTGGGTCCGCCCTGACGTCGCGACCGTCATGATCGGTGCCAACGACGTCTGCGGCGCCTCCGGGGTCGACGACCTGCCGGACCCCGCGGAGTACGCGGCCGACGTCCAGGACGCGATCGACGTCGTGCGGTCCACCGCTCCCGACGTCGACGTCCTCCTCGTCTCCGTCCCCGACCTCGAGCGACTGCGCGACGTGGGCAAGGGCGACTGGCGCACGCGTGTCCGCTGGGCCGCGTGGGACCACTGCTCGATCGTCCTCGGCGACCCGCGCAGCAGCTCGGCGGCCACGCAGGATCGGCTCGCGGCCGTCGGCGAGAGCATCGACGGGCTTAACGCAGAGCTCGAGGCCATCGCTGCCGCGGACCCGCAGGTCTGGAGCGACCGCGGCGCCGTCCATGCGACGTCGTTCTCGCTCGGGAACCTCTCCACCCTCGACGGGTTCCACCCGTCGGTGAGCGGGCAGGGGCTCATCGCGCAGACGGTGTACGACGCCGCGGCGGCCCAGGGGATGTTCGGCTGACCCGTCGCTCGTCGAGCCTGTCGCTCGTCGGGCCCGTCGCTCGTCGAGCCTGTCGAGACGGAGTGGTCTCGACAGGCTCGACCGACGGTCGTTGAGCTCGTCGGAGCGGGGTCTCGACAGGCTCGACCGACGGTGGGTGAGCTCGACCGACGGTCGTTGAGCTCGACCGGCGGGGGTTGAGCTCGTCGAAACCCCGTCTTCGCTATCACGCGGTCAGACGGTGAGCACGACCTTGCCGCGCACGTGTCCGTCCATCACCGCGCGCAGCGCCTCGGCGGCGTCGGTCAGCGGGTAGCGTGCCTCGATCTCGGTCCGCAGGCGACCGCTCTCGGCGAGCGCCAGCACCTCGGCGAGCGCCCCCTTGGCGTCGACCTTCATCGGGATCCCGGCGGCGTCAGCCTTCGGTCCGCCCACGGTCGTCACGGAGCGCTGGAGGTCGTCGAGGAGCTCGACCGTGGCGGCCACGGCGTCAGGTGTCCCGGCGAGGTCGACGACGGCGTCGACGCCACCCAGGTTGCGGACCGCGTCCACGAGACCGTCCCCGTACGTGACGGGCTCGGCCCCGAGCTCGCGGAGGTAGTCGTGGTTGCGGGGTGAGGCGGTGCCGACGACGCGCGCCCCGAGGGCGAGCGCGATCTGGACGGCCGCGGTGCCGACCCCGCCCGAGGCGCCGTGGATCAGCACCGTCTGCTCGGGCCGGAGGTCTATCTGCGCGAGGGCGGAGAAGGCCGTGGCCGCGGCGACCGGGAGGACGGCCCCCTGCTCGTGGCTCACGGACTCGGGGAGCACGAGCGCGTGGGCGGCCTGCACGAGCGCGTGCTCGCGCTGTGCGCCGCTGCCGTGCCAGAGAACCTCGTCGCCGACCGAGAAGCCCGTGACGTCGGGACCGACGGCGTGCACCGTGCCCGCGGCCTCGAATCCCGGAGTCGCGGGAAATCGTTGCGGGCCGAAGAGCCCGGCGAGCATCTTTGCGTCAGCGGGGTTGATCCCCACCACGCGGTTCGCGACGACCAGCTGCCCCGGGCCCGGCTCGGGGATCTCGGTCTCGGACACCTGCAGGACCTCGGGTCCGCCGAAGGTGTCGAACGTGATCACGGTGCTCATCCGGCCACTCTTGCACCGTGGGCCGGGCGGCGACAGCCGAACGCTAGTCTGGGCGCATGTCTGCTTCACGTTCCGCGCGTTCTCGTCGCGCCCTCCGCCCCTTCGCTGCGATCGCCACGGCGCTCGCCGCCGCGGTGCTGCTCGCAGCACCGGCCGCCGCGCACGACACGATCACCGGGACGAGCCCCGAGGACGGCGCCACGCTGACCGAGGTGCCGAGCGAGATCGCCCTGACATTCAGCTCAGAGCCACTCGAGGTCTCTCCGGAGGTCGTCGTGACGGACGAGTCGGGAGCGGTCGTGACCGACACGACCCCGACGGTCGACGGGTTCGACGTGCTGCAGCCGCTGCCGGAGGACCTGACGAGCGGGACGTACGACGTCGCGTGGCGGGTCGTCTCGAGCGACGGCCACCCGATCGACGGGTCCTTCTCGTTCGACCTCGACGTCCCGGAGGTGGAGGGGACGACGGACGAGTCTGCCGAGGCGACGACGGAGGCCGAGGACGCCGCGACGTCGGAGGCCGAGGCCACGGAGACCGACACGGCGAGCGCGTCGATCACGGCCGTCGACCGCGAGGACGGCTCGGACGACGGCACGCCGTGGGGTCTGATCGCCGGTGCGGCGGGACTCGTGGCGCTGATCGTCGCCGTCGTGGTGCTCGCCGTGCGTCGGGCGCGCGACCCCAACGGGCCTGCCGGACAGCACTGACCTGCACCGATACGACGCCTCCGCGACGTCGCTGCGGGGCGATACGTGACGTTTATCGCCCTCCGACACGCGGAAATTCGCGGTTCCGTGCGGAAAGTCGGCGGAATCGGTGGCACAGTAGGGCGCGACGCATCACGGGATCACCCGGGATCGTGTCAGCCCAGAGTCATCCGAGAGAGGAACCCCATGGCGCTCAACAAGTCTGATCTGGTTTCTGCCATTGCCGAGAAGGCCAACCTGACGAAGGCCGACGCCGGCGCGGCCGTCGACGCCCTCCAGGCTGTCCTGGTCGAGTCGCTCGAAGCCGGCGAGGCGGTCAAGGTCACCGGCCTGCTGTCGGTCGAGCGTGTCGAGCGTGCCGCTCGCACCGGCCGCAACCCCCGCACGGGCGAGGAGATCTCGATCCCGGCCGGTTACGGCGTGAAGGTCAGCGCGGGCTCCGTGCTGAAGAAGGCCGTCCAGAAGTGACGTCCGCGGCGCGCTGAGGCGCGCCGCACCACCGGGCGCAGCCCGGTACACGCGTCAGGGCTCGGCTCCCCACCGGGGAGCCGAGCCCTGTGCCGTCTCGGGCGGCGTGTGACCGCGCCGGCGCCCTCAGGCGGTGCGAACGACCATCTTGCCGGTGTTCTCGCCGCGCAGGAGACCGAGGAACGCGTCGATGGTGCCCGACACGTCGTCGCGGGCGTCCACGACGGTCTCGTCGAAGACGACGTCGCCGTTGGCCAGCCACGGGCCCATCTCCGCCACGAACTCGGGCATGTGGTGGAAGTAGGCGGCCAGGGTGAATCCCTGCAGCCTCAGGCTCCGTGTGACGACGTTGGACATGTTGTCGGGGCCGGCGGCCCGCTCCGTGGAGTTGTACTGCGAGATCGCCCCGCACAGCGCGACGCGGCCGTTGGTGCTCATCACGTCGAGCGCGGCCTCGAGGTGATCGCCGCCGACGTTGTCGAAGTAGACGTCGACACCGTCGGGGACGAGCGCGGGGAGCTGCTCGCGCACCGGTGCGTCCTTGTAGTTCAGCGCGGCGTCGAACCCGTAGCGGCTCGTCAGGAGGTCGACCTTCTCGGCCGAGCCCGCGCTCCCGACGACGCGGCTCGCGCCCTTGAGGCGGGCGATCTGCCCCGCGGCGCTCCCGACGGCTCCGGCGGCGCCGGAGATGAAGACCGTGTCACCCTCCTGGACCGGCGCGATCACCGTCAGGCCGACGTAGGCGGTCAGGCCGGTCAGGCCGAGGACGCCGAGGTAGGCGGAGAGCGGGACGCCGGGGATCTCGTCGACGCGCCGGAACTCGGACGCGTCGCCCTGGGCGACGTCGCGCCAGCCGCGCTGGTGCAGGACGACGTCGCCGACGGCGAGGTCGTCGGAGGCGGACTCGACGACGCGGCCGACCGCTCCGCCGTCGAGCGGCGCTCCGATCGCGAAGGGCGGGACGTAGGACTTCACGTCGTTCATCCGCCCGCGCATGTACGGGTCGACGGAGAGGAACTCGTTGGCGACGCGGACCTCGCCCGCGACGAGCTCGGGCAGCTCGATGGTGGCGACCGCGAAGTTCTCGTGCGTCGGCCAGCCGGTCGGGCGGGACGCGAGGGTGATCTGGGTGCTCGTGGGTGTGCTCATGCTTCCACCGTCGCACCCGGGGGCCTCTTCCGGGTGCGGAGGGGGAGTGATTTCGCGCAGGGCCGAGAACGCTTACAGGTCCCCGGTCCGCTGCAGCACCCGCATCGCGACCCAGCCGAAGGGGATCCGGGCCCAGTACGTCGCGAGCCGGAACAGCACGGTCACGGAGGCCGCGATGGCCGGCGGGATGCCGGCCGCCGTGAGGCCGGCGGTCAGGGCGAGCTCGATGGTCCCCAGGCCGCCGGGCGTCGGGACGGCCGCCCCGGCCGCGTTGCCGACGAGGTAGATGATCGCGGCGTCGATCAGGCTGAGGTCCTGGCCGAAGGCGGCCAGCGCGGCGTCGAACGCGAGCACGTAGCTCATGGTCAGCGTCAGGTTGCCGATGATGCCCATCGTCAGGCGCCAGGGCTGACCGAGGATGTCGCTGAGCCGGGGCCAGACCTGCTGCAGGGTGGGCCGGATCTTCTTCCACAGCCAGGTGCGCACGGCAGGGACCAGGAGCACGGCGATGATCGCGACGGCCACCCCGCCGATCGCGATCAGCACCGTCGTCGACGGGGTCTGGACCAGGCCGCCCTCGCCGGTGAAGACGCTCAGGACGAGCAGCAGCGCGATCGTGACCACGAACTGGGAGACCTGCACGACGGCGACGGTCGCCACGGCCAACGGGGTCTCGACCCCGCGCCGCGTGATCATGCGCAGGTTCAGCGCTGCGGCGCCGACGCCCGCGGGGGCCGCGAGTGCGACGAACGAGCCCGCGGCCTGCACCGCCGTCGCCCGCAGCATCGAGAGCTTGACGGGGGAGAAGGCGACGAACGCGAGGGCGGAGCCGATCCATGTCAGCAGGCCGAGCAGGAACGACGCGACGGCCCACCAGGGGTTGGCGTCGGCGACGGCGCTCGAGATCTGCTCGATGTTGATCTGGGTGATGACGACGGTCGCCACCACGATCGTCAGGGTCAGCGTGACGATCGTGCGCGTGCCGAACCGGGTCAGCTGGATCGGCTCGACGTCGGTCTTCGGCAGTCGCTCCACCAGTGCGGCGCGCAGCTGCTTGAGCAGGTCCTTGTTGCGGCGCAGGTCCTCACGGGTGGAGCGGGGGAGTGCGACGGGCTGCAGCAGCGGCCCGATCGCGGTGATGTCGTCCTCGGGCAGCACGCGGGCCGCGGACGCGACGGCGCGCTCGGCCCCGACGCGGAGGGCGAGGAGCGCGATCATCTGCGTCAGGTCCATCCGGCGGGCGAGCTCGGTGGAGGCGACGTCTCCCTGTTCCCAGCCCGTCAGCCAGACCTCGGGCCGGGCGTCCGTCCCGTGACCGAGCAGGATGCCGTCGGCGTTGAGGGCGCGGTGGGCGAGCCCGGCGGAGTGCGCGGTCCGCAGCTGGCGCCAGGTCTCCGTCAGGACGTCGTCGGTGAGCTGGGCGTCGCTGACGTCCCGCAGCGAGACAGCGCCGGCGGGGTGCTGCTGCACGAGGACGATCGAGTCGGCGGCCTCGCCGATCCCGACGAGCCTGGGTGTCCGCACCCCGGCGGCGGTCGCGGCATAGCTGAGCAGGGCATAGCGCTCGGCGACGGCGCGCAGGGAGATCGCGGCGCGCCCCTCGACCCCGCGCAGGCGCAGCATCCGCCACAGGCGGGTGAGGAACCCGACGACCTGTCGGTCGCCGTCGAGGACGACGACGTCGCGGCGGGACCCGAGCGGGGTGAACAGGGCGTAGACGCGGTGATCGCCGATCCGGCTCAGGGCGATGGCGGCGGGGTCCGACGACGCGGGGTCGACGGTCTGCTCGGCCGGCAGCAGGTCCGGGGCGAGGGTCGCGTCCTCGGTCAGCGTGACCGGGTGCTCGACGTCGGGACGCACGACGGGCCCGATGTGGACGGGCTCCTGGCTCTCGCCGTCGTCGGTGACCGTCGTCATCGGGTCGGTCGACGCCTCGAGCCGGCCCGCGGGCGTCGTGACGTCGTGCACGCGGACGAGTGCGGCGGGCGTGAACCCGGCGCGGCGTACGGCGGTCGCGAGCTCGCCGTCGTACGCGCGCTCGCTGCGCACCCCCGAGGCGTACCGGACCGCGAAGCCGACGAGACGGCCGAGCGCGAGGGCGACGAGCACGCCCGGCAGGGACACCAGGTTGGTGATCACGAGGATGGCGAGCGTGAAGAAGAGCAGGTTCCACGCCCAGGCGACGGTGCGGCGCCGGGTCCGGGGGCCCGCGACGGTGAGCATCGCGCCGAGGGAGACGGCGTAGATGGGGATGGCGGGGGTGTCGGAGACGACGTACCCGACCGAGAGCCCCTGCAGCAGCGACGGCGTCGCCCACGCGGACAGGCCGGCGATGAGGAGCGCGCCGAGGACGTACCCGGACAACGCGGCGACGATCGACTCGACCACCTGACGTCCGAGGCGCCGGACCGCGAGCTCGACGAGCACGGCGGCGGGGGCGAGCAGGGTCACGATCAGCTCGAGGACGGCGACGGGGATGTCGAGGAGGGTGGCGAGCAGGTCGCTGAACCCGCGCACGTCCTCGGTGACGCCCGAGGTCGTGCCGTGCGCGTAGACCGCCATGAAGAGGACGAGGACGACGGCGACGGCCGAGACGATCATCGACAGCAGGTCGCGCGGGTTCCTGACCCGGTGCGTGGTGGTGTCGACGATCCGGACCGTCTCGTCCTCTGCGGAGGAATTCGCTGCCCCGACGACCTGTGACCCGGGTGCCCCGGAGGCGTAGTCATGCGTGGGCATACGGGCGATTCTAGACGCCGGGTCGTCGCCGCCGCGCGCCGACCCGTCCGTTCTGCGACGATGCGACAAAGAACTCCACCCAGGTATCGAGGCATCGAATGGCACGCTCGAAGGAAAAGTCCGCGCAGAAGCAGCCTCGCCAATTTCGGCGTGTCTGGTGGATTCCCGTGCTGCGCGGTCTCCTGTACATCGTTCTCGGTGTCCTTCTGCTGATTCCTCCGCTGCAGGACATTTCGACGACGCCGTGGTTGTTCGGGATCTTCCTCGCGGTCGACGGTGTGGTGCTGATCCTGCAGTGGTTCTCGCACCGTCGGCAGCTCGGGGCCCAGTGGTGGCTGGTCCAGGCCGTGGTCAACGTGGCCTTCGGTGCGGCGATCCTGCTCTGGGGGCAGTTCTGGGACATCACTGCCGTCGGCCAGTACTGGCTGCTCGTCGTCTGGGTGCTGGTGCTCGGCATCGCGTCGATCGTGGGTGCGATGTATCTGTCGCGAAACCGTGATCTCGGCAGCTCGTGGATGGCGGTCTTCGGCATCGTCTCGGCGCTTTTCGGAATCACGCTGATCACGCAGGACCTGGGCGATCTCCAGGTCGTCTCGTTTACGTGCGTGGTGCTCGGGCTCTTCGCGTTCGTCTCCGGCGCGATCCTGATGGTCTCCGGTTTTGCGACGCGCGCCGTCGCGCGGGAGATCGACAATCTTCGCAAACAGGCAGAAAATCTCGGTATCGAGCTGACCGGAGGATTTGTCCTCGGCGCGTCGGGTGCGGTCTCCACGGTCTCGCAGGCCGAGCTGCGGCCCGAGGTCGACGCCGTCGTCGTCGAGGAGGACGAGCCGGTCGCGGTGGTGGACGACCGGCCCGACACGCGGCCCGTCGGAATCGACGCGCGCGAGGCCAGTACGCAGGCCCCGGCGACGCTCCCCGAGGGCGAGCTCTCCGGCGACCCGTCCGCGACCGGAGAGGACCCGTCCGCGACCGGACAGGAGCCGGCCTCGACCCGGCCCGACCCGGACAGCGCGCGGATCCACCGCCACGACGACGAGCACTCGACGCTCGAGGATCCCCCCGAGGAGCCGCGGCGAGACGTCTGACCGACGGCGGGCCTGCCGGGCACGGCTAGATCCCGAGCGCGTCCCGCCACTCCGCGGGCAGCGCCGCGTACCCGACGAACGCGACGACGTCGAGCAGGGTGTGGGCGACGATCAGCGGGCCGACGCGGTGTCGTCCCCACCGTGAGGTGTAGAACCAGGAGAACAGGACTCCCATCGCGACGTTCCCGATCGCCGGTCCGATGCCCTGGTACAGGTGATAGCTGCCGCGCAGCAGTGAGCTGGTGGCGATGAACTGCCAGCGCCCCCACCCGAGGTCGGTGAGCCGCTCGCGCAGGTACCCAACGACGATCACCTCCTCGAGGATCGCGTTCTTGAGCGCTGCGAGGATCAGCACCGGCACGGTCCACCAGTAGGCGTCGAGCCCAGAGGCCTGCACCTCCACGGTGATGCCGATCGCACGTCCGAGGACGTAGAACGCGAGCCCGGGGATGCCGACGGCCGCGGCGAGGGCGAACCCCCAGCCGACGTCGCGGCCGGGACGGCTGCCGTCGATCCCGAGCGCGTCGCGCACCGAGCGACCACGCGCCGAGAGCAGGTAGAGCGCCAGCGCGACGGGAACGAGGGCGAACGCGATCCCGAGCAGCTGGTACGTCAGGTCGAGGTACGGCCGCACGGAGCGTGTCGGGTTGAGCTGGGTCGTCTGGTCGGCGAGAGCCGTGTCGGCGGTCAGCCGCGCGACGATGTTCACGACGGCGTAGACCGCCGACTGGCCGAGGCTCAGCCCCAGGACGATCCAGATCTCGGCCGTCACGCGCCGCCGGGACTGCGGCACGGCCGGGGTGGGGTCGCTACTCACCGAGGTGGCGGACGATCCGCGCCGGGTTCCCGACGGCCACGACGTCGGCCGGGAGGTCCTGCACGACGACGGAGCCCGCACCGACGACGGTGTTCTCGCCGATCGTCACGCCGGGGCAGACGACGACGCCGCCCCCGAGCCACACGTTGTCGCCGATCGTGATGGGCCGGCCGCCCTCCCACTTGTCCCGGCGCGGGCCCGGATCGGTCGGGTGCGTGGGTGTCAGGAGCTGGACGTTCGGGCCGATGTTGACGTCGTCGCCGATCGTGACGGGCGCGACGTCGAGGCACATCAGGCCGAAGTTCGAGAACGTGCGCGCCCCGACCGTCGTGTTGTAGCCGTACTCGCAGTAGAAGGGGGACCGGAGCTCCGTGTCCTCCCCGACGGCGCCCAGGAACCCCACGAGGATCTCGCGCCGCGCGACGGCGTCGGTCGGGTCCGTCGCGTTGTAGGCCTGGACGGTGCGCGCGCCGTGCGCGAGCTCTTCGGCGAGCTCCTCGTCGACCCGGTAGAGGTCGCCGGCGAGCATCCGCTCCTTCATCGTTCGGTCGTCACTCATGCGTCGAGCCTAGACCGGCTCGCGCAGGACGGCTCAGCCCTTCGGCGTGGCGACGAACGGTGCGGTGCCGAGGTAGAGGCCCTGCTCGACGACGTCGAGGACGAACCGCGCGAGGTCGGCCCGCACCACCTTGGTGGACCGGGTGGACCGGTGCGCGTCGTGCTCCAGCTCTCCGGTCCCGGCGGTCCCGTCCACGAGCCGCGGTGGTCGCACGAGCGTCCAGTCCAGGCCGCTGGCCGCCCACACGGCGTACTCGGCGGGCTTGTCCTTGACGACGTCGCCACCGAGACGCTGGATCAGCCAGCTGATCGCCGTGGCGGACGCCGACTTCTGGTCGCCCGGGACGTCGATCCCCGCCCCGGAGACGCCGACGAACCGGCGCGGTCCGTGCTCGGACATCGCCGCGACCAGGTTCCGTGCGGCCACGGCGTGCAGGTCGCTCTCCTTGGCGGTCGGTCCCAGGGCGGAGACGACGGCGTCGGAGCCCTCGAGGAGGCGCGCGACGGACTCCGCGTCGGTGACGGAACCCTCGACGACCCGGACCTCCCGCGAGGTCGGGGCCAGGCGTGCACTGTCGCGGACCAGCACGCTGACGTCGTGCCCCCGACGCAGCGCGTCCTCGAGGACGAGCCGCCCGGTCCGGCCGGTGGCGCCGATCAGTGCGATCCTCATCGGTCACCCTCCGGGATCCAGGCGTCGCGCTCCCGGTGCGCGAACTCGACGAAGTCGATCGGCTCGCGGCCGAGGACCTCGCGGACCTCGGTGGTGAGCCCCGCGGCCATGCCGAGGCGCGCCGTCGTGTAGATCGCGGTGGTCACGGCGACCATGCCGCGCGGCATGCCGAGGACCTTGCGCGCGTGCCGGACGTACCGCCAGATGCCGGGGCGGTCGTACGTGATCGGGCGGCCGAGCTCCTGCGTCAGGATCTCGGCGATCTCGGTGTACGTCAGCGCGCGGGGGCCGGTGACCGTCCACGCCTTGTCGCGGTGCGCCGCCGGGTCGATCAGGGCCGCGGCCGCGACCGCGCCGACGTCTTCGGCGTCGACGAACGCCGTCGCGCCCTTGCCGGCGGGGACGAAGATGTCGTCACGGTCGCGGACGTCGGTGACGTGCGTCGTCGTGAGGTTCTGGTGGAAGAAGGAGGCGCGGACGAACGTCCACGAGAGCCCCGACTCGCGGAGCCAGGCCTCCACCGCGGCGTGCGGGACCACCTTGTTCTTCTCTGCGCCCTGGAGCGAGAGGAACACGACGTGCTTCACGCCGGCGTCGCGGGCGGCGGCGAGCGAAGGCAGCAGGTCGCGCTTGACGTTGCCGATCGCGGGCGGGCGGACCAGGAACATCGACTCGACGCCGTCGAACGTGGAGGCCCACGTGGAGGGGTCCGTGAAGTCGAAGCCGGGCCGCTCGGCGACGGCGTAGGCGACACCCGCGGCGTCGAGCGCGCGCGTCACCGCTCCGCCGACGTTGCCGCTGGCACCGGTCACAAGAATGGTCATGGCGTGGTCCGCCTTCTTCCTCGGGGTGGAAACTTGTATGTAGTATACATCTATGAGCAGTTCTGAGAAGGACGTCGAGCGCCTCGACCGCGCCCTCCTGCGGCTCCGACGGTTCCTCACCGCGCCCCCGGTGCTGCCCGACGGCGACGACCGGGTCGAGCTCTCGACCCTCCTCGTGGTCGACGCGGCCGTCCGCGCCGCGCCCGCGAGCGTCAAGGACGTCGCCGAGGCCCTCGTCGTCACGCACTCGACTGCGAGCCGGCTCGTCGGCACCGCCGTGGACGCCGGCGCCGTCGTGCGGACACCCTCGCAGGCCGACCGGCGCACGATGCTCGTCGAGCCGACCGCGCGCGGACTCGCGATGCTGCAGCGCGCCGTCGAGTTCCGGCTCGCCCGCCTCGAAGGGATCCTCGACGGCTGGACGCCGGAGGAGGTCGCGGCGTTCGCCGACTCGGCGGAGCGGTTCGCGGACCGGGCTACCTGGCGGTAGCGGGTCACAGGCCGCTCGGGGGTCAGGGCGACTCGAGCTGCTCGGCCAGGTCCACCAGCGACGACGCCGTGATCTCCGGCGGCGTGAACGCGTCGGGCCACGGCGTGCCCCCGGCGCGGTCGATCCACGCCGTGCGCAGCCCGGCGCGTGCCGCCCCGTCGACGTCCCACGGGTGGACCGCCACGAGCATGGCGTCCTCGGCCGCGACGTCGCGCACCGCGAGAGGCTGGGAGTAGGCCTCGCGGGCGGGCTTCCACCAGCTCTGACCCTCGACGCTCAGGACGTCGTCGACCGCGTCCGCGAGGCCCGCGCGGTCCAGCAGGCCGTGGGCGACGGCGGCCGACCCGTTGCTCAGCGTCACCAGCTGGATCCGCAGCGCGCGCAGGGCCTCCAGCCCCGGGCCGACGTCCGGGTGGACGTCCATCTCGCCGAAACCAGCCATGACCGTGTCGACGGCCTCGGCGGGATCCTCCAGGCCAAGAGGTGCGAGCAGGCCGCGGAGGTTCTGCTCGGCCAGTTCGGCGAACGTCGCACGCGTCTCGGCCGTGGCGAGCGCGAACCCGTCGCGCAGGACGGAGGCGAACCACAGCGGGGCGAGGTGTCGCGGGGCGCCGACCTCCTCGAAGCGGTCCGGCATCCCGGAGAGGTCGCTCAGCGTCTCGTTCACGTCGAGCACGATCAAGTGTGGGACAGACTGCGCCATGAGAGCCTCCGATCGTCGGGACTCGACCGTAGACCGAGCCCGCCGACCTCGCGCGGCCGACGCGGAGGGCGCCGGTCAGGCTCAGGGACCGGCGCGGTACACGACGATCGCGACGTCGTCCTTGGCCACCCCCGGGACGAGGGCGGCCAGGAGCGCGTCCGGCAGCGACGCGAGGTCGTGCTGCGGAACGAGCTCGAGCGCGTACCGCTCGAGCCGCGCGAACCCCTCCCGCAGCGACTCGCCCCGGCGTTCGACCAGGCCGTCGCTGTAGAGGATGACGGTGTCGCCGGGGGACAGCGCGGCGACGGCCTCCGTGCGCCGGCGGGTGGCGATCGTCAGCGGTGCCCCGCGCGCGTCCTCGAGCCAGCGTGCCGTGCCGTCAGCACCGACCACGAGGCCCGGAGGGTGACCGGCCGACGAGTACGTCACCGTGCCCGCGTCCGTGTCCACGATCCCGCAGAACACGCTCGTGCACTCGGCGCCGGGAACCGTGCTCGCGAACGCGTCGAGGTCCGTGAGGGTGTGCGCGGGCCCGAGGTCGGCGAGGAACAGGGCGCGTCCGGCGCTGCGGAGCTGGCCCATCAGCACCGCCGCCTCGAGCCCGTGCCCGACGCAGTCGCCGACCACGACGCCGTAGGTCGCGTTGTCGAGCGTGACGACGTCGTACCAGTCGCCCCCGATCGACAGATGGTGGTCGGCCGGTCGGTAGCGCACGGCCCACCGGGGCGAGTCCGGGGTCCCCGGCGCGATCGCCTCCTGGAGAGCGTCCGAGACGCCCTGGACGGTCGCCACCTCGCGCTGGTGCGTGAGGCTGTGGCTCAGCGCGGAGTCGACGGAGTGGGCGATCAGCGCCAGGAACGACCGCTGGGTGTCGTTGAATGGATAGCTCGAGCTCCCGTCGAGCACGATCACGCCCGCCGGGTCGGGGGTGCTGGACAGCGGTGCGACCAGGGTGGTGCCGACCCAGCGTGGCAGGGCCACCTCGGCGACCTCGCGGACGGCGTCGGCGACGAGGCCCGTGTAGCGCGGGTGCGCGGCGGGGAACGTCCCGTCGGGCTCGCGCAGGTAGACCTGTGCGCCCTCGAGGTCGCTGCTGGCCGTCAGGACCTCGCTGGTCACGGCCGGGATCGACCGCGTGTCGTCCCCGATGCTGCCGAGCGCCGTCGACAGGGTGCGCAGCGTCCGCAGCCGGCGCCGGTCCACCACGACGTCGGTCGTCTCCCAGGCGATGTCGATGATCCCGCTGACCGAGCCGTCCGCGTCGCGCAGCGGGCTGAGCGAGAACGTGAACCGGGTCTCCTCGACGAATCCGGACCGGCGGATGCGCAGGGGCAGGTCGACGTCCCAGCTCGCGCGTCCCGTCTCGAGGACGTCGCGGACCCGCGGGCCCATCGTCGGCCAGATTCCGCCCCAGATGTCGGCGAGCCGGGCACCCATCGCACGGGGGTGCAGGTCACGCCCGAGCATCATTCGGAACGCGTCGTTGTAGATCATCGTGAGCTCGTCGCCCCAGGCCACGAGGACGGGAAACTGCGTGCCGAAGCACATCTGCACCGCGCTACGCAGGGCGGGCGGCCAGGTCGAGGGATCGCCGATCGGCGTGCGGGCCCAGTCGAGATCGCGCGCGGCCTCGTTCGACTCGCTCTCGGCGATAGCGCGTTCGAACCAGTCTGCCACCTTGGTGAGTCTAGCCGCGGGGCCGAATTCTTCCCGGGCGCGGGTCGTCGCGCACGGGACTCTGGAGTCGTTACCAAACTGGTACGGACCAATATTCTCCGACCTGTTGACCTCAACCGCGGCTTTCCCTAGTGTCCTCATCACTGGTACGGACCACTTTCGCCTCGAAGTTGAGGCGCCACGTCAACGATGGAGTGACATGACTACTCGTTCCTGGCGCAGCGGGCTCGCCCTGCTTGCCGTCACCACGCTCACACTGACCGCCTGCGGTCTCGACTCGGGGGAGTCGGACGACACTGCGGAACCCGCGGAGTCCGCCGCCGCGGAGGAGATCACGGGGAAGATCACGTTCTCGACCCTGCAGCTCAAGCCGACGTTCACGGAGTACATCGACGGAGTCATCGACGACTTCGAGGCCGAGTACCCGGGGACCGAGGTCGAGTGGATCGACATCCCGTTCCAGGGTGCGCAGGAGAAGATCGCCACCGACGCCTCGGCCGGGACCCTCCCCGACGTCATCAACCTCAACCCGAACTTCGCCCAGCCTCTCGAGTCCGAGGGCCTGTTCGTCGACCTCGACACCGCCGTCCCCGAGCTCCGCGAGGACTACGTCGCCGGTGCGTGGGACGCGTTCCAGGTGCCCAGCCAGGAGGGGTCGTTCGGCTTCCCCTGGTACCTCACCTCCGAGGTCACGATGTACAACACGGACGAGTTCGAGGCCGCGGGCCTCGACCCCGAGACGCCTCCGGCGACGTTCGACGAGCTCTACGCCTCGGCGACGACGATCAGCGAGAGCTCCGACGGCGAGGTGTACGGCATGCACCCCGCGCTCGAGAACCGCTTCATGCTCGACCTCGCGAAGGAGGGCGTGCCCGTCCTCGCCGACGACGGGACGACCTGGACGTTCAACACGCCCGAGGCCGTCGAGCACGTCGAGAAGCTCGCCGAGCTCTACCAGGACGGCGTGTTCCCGCCCGACTCGCTGACCGAGGACCACGCCAAGGAGACCGAGGCGTACCAGGCCGGCCAGGTCGCACTCTTCCCCTCGGGCCCGAACTTCCTCACCATCATCGAGGAGAACGCGCCGGAGATCGCCGAGGCGACGGGCGTCGGCCCGCAGATCACCGGTGCGTCCGACGCGGCCAACATGTCCGTCATGGGCCTGATGGTGCCGACGTCGAGCGAGAACCAGGCGACCGCGCTGAAGTTCGCCGAGTTCATGACCAACGCCGAGAACCAGCTGGCGTTCTCGAAGATCGTGACCATCTTCCCGTCCGTCAAGGACGCCCTGGCCGACCCGTACTTCACGGACGACTCGGACGGAACCGTCGAGTCCAAGGCTCGTCGCGTCTCGGCCGAGCAGCTCGACGGGGCGCAGAACCTGCTGCCCGTGCAGTACGACGACCGGGTCAAGGCGATCGTGGTCGGCAAGGTCCAGCTCGCGATGACCGGTGACCTCTCCGCGCAGGAGGCGCTCGACCAGGCGGTCGAGGAGGCCAACGCGGTCAGCGGCAACTAGTCACACCCCCCGGCGGGGGCGGGCCCCGGCCTGCCCCCGCCCCGACGGACGGACCTCCCGTGAGACTTCCGCAACGCCTTTCGCCGTGGATGTTCCTCGCACCCGCGCTCATCATCGCGGTGCTCTTCCACCTGTGGCCATTCATCAACACCCTCGTCCTGTCGTTCACCGACGCACGTGCGCTCGGGGGCGGGTCGTTCGTCGGCCTCGAGAACTACGGGCGTCTGCTGGAGGACCCGAACTTCTGGCTCGCCACGCGTAACACCGTGCTCTACATGGTGGTCGTCGTGCCGCTCCTGGTGGTCCTCCCGCTCCTGCTCGCGGTGCTGGTGCAGCCGAAGCTCCCCGCGATCGGGTTCTTCCGTTCCGTCTACTACTCGCCGGTCGTCGCCTCGATGGTGGTCGTCGGCCTGATCTGGACGTGGCTGCTCGCCAGCGACGGCATGGTCAACCAGCTCCTGCAGGCGCTGCGCATCGTCCAGGAGCCGCTGCCGTTCCTCACGGACGCCTCGCTCCTGCTGTTCTGCTGCATGCTGGTGACCGTCTGGAAGGGTCTCGGCTACTACATGGTGGTGTACCTCGCCGCCCTGGGGAACGTCTCGAAGGACTGCCACGAGGCCGCCCAGGTCGACGGCGCGGGGCCCGTCCGCCGCTTCTGGTCCGTCACCGTCCCCGGTGTCCGCCCGACGATGTTCCTGGTCGGTCTCCTGGGCGCGATCGCCGCGATGAAGGTCTTCGCCGAGGTCTTCGTCATGAGCTACGGCACTGCCGGCCCCGGCGGACAGGCGCGGACCCTCGTCTACACGATCCGCGAGGTCGGGCTCGGGCTCGGCGGCGAGGTCGGGTACGCCTCCGCGATGAGCCTCGCGCTCTTCGTCCTCACGATCGGGTTCTCGGTCGGATACCTGCGAGCACAGAAGGCGGAGACCCCATGACCACGTCGCTCAGCGCGCCCGCCGCGCACGTCGCCCCCCAGGAGCCGCAGCAGCTCCGGCCCGACCGCGCCCGCCACACCCGGGGCGGGCTCGTCCTGCGGTACACGCTGCTCGCGCTCGTCTTCGCGCTCCTGGTCGGCCCGTTCCTGTGGCAGTTCCTGACCTCGCTCAAGGACAGCTCGGAGTCGATCTACACGCCGAACCCGATCCCGCAGAACCCGACGATGGAGAACTACCGCACCGTCGCGGAGACGATCCCCGTGTTCCGATACATCGGGAACTCGCTGATCGTCGCGACGTCGTCGGCCCTGCTGAACGTGATCTTCGGCTCGATGGCGGGCTACGCCCTCGCCCGGTTGAGGTTTCGCGGCCGCACCGTCGCCGACGTCATGTTCCTGGCGACGATCATCATCCCGTTCGAGGTCATCATGGTCTCCGTCTTCCTCACCATGCGCTCGATCGGACTCGTCGACTCGCTGGCCGGGGTGATCCTGCCGACCGCGGCCACCGGGCTCTCGATCATCCTGATGCGGACCGCGTTCCTCGGGCTGCCGCGGGAGATCGAGGAGGCCGCGATGCTCGACGGCGCGAACTCCTGGCAACGTTTCCGCACCATCGCCCTGCCGTCGGTGAAGGGCTCGATCTCCGTCGTCGCGATCTTCGCGTTCGTCTTCGCGTGGGACGACTTCCTCTGGCCGCTCGTTATCCTGAAGAATCCTGATAATTACACGCTCACGGTCGGCATCCAGTACCTGTCGGGAACGTTCAGCGCCAACCAACGGGTGATCGCGGCCGGCACGATGATCGCGGTCATCCCGTTGCTCGCCCTGTTCTTCTCCCTCCAACGATGGTTCTTCATGGGTGTCGGAGAAGGAGGGGTCAAGGGATGACCACCGACGTTCAGGAACCCAAGTACGCGGCGCTCCGCGCCCAGCTCGAGAGCGACATCCGTGCCGGGCTCGCCCCGCACGACCCGCTGCCCTCGGAGCGTCGGCTCATGTCGACGTACGGGGTCTCGCGGATGACCGTCCGGCAGGCGATCGGACTGCTCGCCGAGGACGGCCTCGTCTACCGGGTGCAGGGGTCGGGCACCTTCGTCGCCGACCCGACGATGATCAGCAAGTCGCTGTCGCTGACGTCCTTCAGCGAGGACATCCGTGCCCGCGGGATGGAGCCGGGCTCGAGCTCGCAGCAGATCGAGCGGGTCGAGGCCGAGGCGGAGGTCGCCCAGGACCTCGGCATCTCGCCAGGAGTCGAGGTGATCCACGTCGAGCGCGTGCGGACCGCCGACGGCTCGCCGATGTGCATCGAGAACGTCTGGCTGCCGGCCGAGCTCGTCCCCGCCGACTTCGGGACGCAGAGCGTCACCTCGATCTACCAGACCTTCGAGGCGCTCGGCATCGAGCCCGACGTCGCCGAGCAGACCATCCGTGCGACCGTCGTCGACGCCGCCCAGGCGGCGCTGCTCGACGTCCCCCCGCACTCGCCGGCCTTCGTCGTGTCCCGCGTGACCTACACCGCGGACGCCCGTGCGATCGAGCGCGGGCGAAGCATCTACCGGGCGGACCGCTACGACTTCCGCCTGTCGGTCCAGCGGAGGCGCCGCCCGTGAGCCCCTCAGGCACCACGTACCTCGGGATCGACATCGGGGGTACCAAGACCTGCGTCGCGACGGTGACCGCCGACGGACGTGTCGTCGAGTCCTGGCAGTCGCCGACCCCCGCCACCCAGGGACCCGACGCGATCCTCGCCCGGGCGGCCGACCTCGTGCGCGCCGCGTGCGGGTCTCGTCCGGTCGAGCGGGTCGGCGTCGGGACGGCCGGGGTCGTCGACCACGTCAGCGGTCGCATCCTGTCGGCGACCGACGCGCTGCCAGGATGGGCGGGCACCGACGTCGTCGGGGGACTTTCCGCTCTCCTGGACGACGCCGACGTCGCCGTCGTGAACGACGTGCACGCCTTCGCCCTCGGCGAGGGGCGTGCCGGGGCCGCGCGGTCCGCCCGGAACTATCTCGCCGTGACCGTCGGGACGGGCGTGGGCGGAGCCGTCGTCGTCGACGGGCGGCTCGTCCACGGCGCGCACGACGTCGCCGGCCACCTCGGGCACATGACCGTGCCCGGCGCCGACGGCGTCCCGTGCCCCTGCGGACGGCTCGGACACCTCGAGGCCGTGGCTTCGGGGCCGGGGATCCTCCAGACCTACCGGGCGCTGGGCGGGGTCGCGGACGACGCCCGCGGCGTCGCACGCGCCCTCGTCACCGGTGACCGGCGTGCTGCGGACGCGGTCCGTCGCGCGGGTCGCGCCCTGGGCACCGCCCTGGGCTCGCTCGTCAACGTGCTCGACCCCGAGGTCGTCGTCCTCGGGGGCGGTGCCGCCGCCATCCCGGGTCTGCGTGAGGCGGCCGAGGAGTCCCTGCGCGAGACCGCGATGCCGTCGCTGGCCACCGTGCCGCTGCGCCGTGCCGAGCTCGACGCCTCCGCGGCCGTCGGCGCGGCTCTGCTCGGAGTGCCCGCATGACCCGGATCGCGCTGGTCCCGCTCGACGACCGACCCGTCAGCCGCTCGCTGCCCGGCGAGATCGCGGCGATCGCCGGCATCGAGGTGGCCGTGCCGCCCGCGGACGCGACCCCGTCGGTCCGCGAGATCCCCGACGCCGCGGCCGTCGCGCGCTGGTATGCCGACGTCCGGCCCCGCACCGACGCCTCGGTCCTCTCGCTCGACGCGCTCTCGTTCGGCTCGCTCATCCGCTCGCGAATCGGGTCGCAGACCGTCCGCGAGGCGCTCGAGGCCTGGGCGCCCCTCGAACGTCCGGGGCCGCCCGCCTACGCGGCGGTCGTCGTGCCCCGGACGCCGGACAGCGACGACGCGATGGAGGAGCCCGAGTACTGGAGCACCGCCGGGCCCTCCCTGCACCGGCTCTCGGGCGCGCTCGCCGAGGGCGTCGACGACCTCGACGGCGCGCGCGAGCGCGTCGCCCCGCAGGTCCCGCGGGGCGTCGCGGCGGACTGGGCCGGTCGACGGCTGCGTCAGCACGCCCTCGCCCTCGCCGCGCTCGACCTGCGCCGCCGCGACCTCCTGACCGGCCTCGTCATCGGCGTGGACGACGCGACCGGGACGTCGCTCTCCGCGCGGGCCCAGGCGGACCTCGACCGCTGGGTCGACGTCGTCGGCCTGCGTGACGACGTGCTCGTGCACCCCGGCGCCGACGAGACCGGCGCGGTCCTCGTCGCGAGGTGCGCGGTCGACGCCCTCGGGGCCCCGGCGCCGCGCGTCGCGATCGACTGTGCCGTCCCGGACGGCCTCGAGCGCACTGCCGCCTACGAGACGGGCCCGGTGCACCTGACCGCACGACGTCAGCTCGAGGCTGCCGGCGCGCGCGTCGTCCCGGACCCCGACGCCGCCGACGTCGTCGTCGTGGTGCACCCGCCCGGCGACCCCGCGTTCCGCGGCGACTGGGCGGTCGCCCCGCCCGCGCGCCTGGACCACGCCGCCGCCTCGGCGACCGCCGGACTCGTCCGACGGCACCTCGCCGACGGCCGACGCGTCGCCCTCGCGGACGTCGCACAGCCGAACGGCGCCGACCCGGCCCTCGCGGCCGCGATCGGGACGGCCGACGACTGGGCCCGCCTCGACGGCTACGCCGCGTGGAACACCGCGGGCAACACCCTGGGGACCGTCGCCGCGCAGGTCGTGGTCACGGCCGCGGCGCGCGCGGTCGGTGCGTTCGACGCACGGGCCCACCGTCGGGCGATCACCCGTCGCGTCGTCGAGGACCTCGGCTGGATGAGCGTGGTGCGTGCCCAGGTCCGGGCCGAGCTCGGGTCCGACCCCACCCGGCACGACGCCGTCGATCTCGACGACGCGACACGCGCCCGGTGGGAGGGGCGTCTGACCGCCGCCGTGCAGGCCTGCGGGGGGCTCGACGACGTCGAGATCGTCCCGGGGAGCCTGCACCTGCCGTGGGGCAGGACGTTCGAGATCGACCTCACGACCCGCGACCGACCGGACGGAGACCCGGCATGATCCACACCGCTGACGTGGCGGTCGTCGGCGGCGGGCTGGGTGGCGTCGCCGCCGCGCTCGCCGCCGCCGAGACCGGCGCGACCGTCGTCCTGACGGCAGAAGAACCCGTCGTCGGCGGCCAGGTGACCGCGCAGGCCACGAGCCCGCTCGACGAGCACCCGCTGATCGAGACCACGGGTGCGCCGGGTGCGTACCTGGAGTTCCGACGTCGTGTCCGGGCACGGTACGACGGCCGCGCGAATCCGGGCGGAGGCTGGGTCTCTCGGCTCTGCTTCCCGCCGCAGGTCGGCCGCGAGGTCCTCGAGGGGATGCTCGCGCCGCACGTCGACGCCGGGCGGATCCGGATCCACCTCGGCGCGCGGCCCGTCGCCGTGCGCACCCGGACGGGGGACGACGGCGCGGAGCGGGTCGTCGCCGTCTGCCTCGACGTCGCCGGCGAGGACCTGGAGGTCCGGGCGGACGTGGTGGTCGACGCGACCGAGCTGGGCGACGTGCTCGCCCTCGCCGGGGCCGACGTCGTCGTCGGGTCGGAGGGGCAGGACGCCTTCGGCGAGCCGCACGCCCTGCCCGGGGCGGGTGACCCGCGCGCGGAGCAGTCGGTCACGTGGGTGGCCGGTCTGCGGCTGACGGACACGCCGGCGGAACCCGTGGCGGCGCCGGCGTCGTACGCCGAGCTGGAGGCGCGCGGTGCGTTCGGGCTCGACATCCCCGGGTGGGACGGGACCACGCACCGCTACCGCATGTTCGAGGACGGCCCGACGGGGAACCCGCCGTTCTGGACCTACCGCCGCGTCCACGACGCGTCGGTGCTCGGTGGCGACGACGCGATCGTCCTGAACTGGGCCTCCAACGACTACGCCGGGGCGGGCGTCGTCGCTGACCCCGAGACGGCCGCCCGCGAGGCGCGCGAGCTGACCCTGGCGTTCGTGCACTGGCTGCAGACCGCCGCGCCGCGGGACGGCGGGGGGCACGGCTATCCCGAGCTCGTCCTCGCGCCCGACGTCACGGGGACCGACGACGGTCTGGCGACGGCGCCGTACGTGCGCGAGTCCCGACGGCTCGCCTCGAGCCGCCCGGTGACGGAGAACGAGATCGCACCGCGGGACGGCGCCGCGCGCTCGACGCGGTACGAGGACTCGGTCGGCACGGCCTGGTACCACGCCGACCTCCACCCGCGCGTCGGCCACCCGGAGCCCGTCTACGCGCCGACCGCACCCTTCCAGGTGCCCGCACGCGCGCTCGTGCCCGAACCAGGGCGCGGGCCGGTGAACCTCCTGGCGGGCGCCAAGAACCTGGCGGCGACCCAGGTCGCCGCTGCCGCGTACCGGGTCCACCCCGGGGAGTGGTCCGTCGGAGAGGCGGCCGGCGTGATCGCTGCGCACGCGGTGCGGACCGGGACGAGTCCCGGCGCCCTTCTGGGGAGGAGCGCCGGGATTCGTACGGTCCAGTCGACCCTGCTCGACCGGGGGACGGCCCTGGCCTGGGCCGAGGACCTGCCCGTCGACCACCCGGCGTTCCGGGCGGGCCAGCGCGCGATCCTCGGCGGTGCCCTGCGCGGCGACCGGGCGTCGACGCTCGCCGTCCGCCCCGACGAACCCGTCGACGACGAGGAGCGCGCCGCGATCGCGCACGCGTTCGGGCTCGACGACCTTCCCCTCGGCCGCACGTGGGCCGAGTCCGTCCTCGCTGCCGACGCAGCGGTCCCGACCATGCCCCAGGAGACCCGATGAACCGCCCAGCCCTCGACGAGCGGCGCCTGCGCGTGCTCGACGCGCTCCGGGGCCGCCTCGTCGTCTCCTGCCAGGCACGGGACGGCGAGCCGCTGCACGGCCCGCTGCACATGCGCGCGATGGCGCTCTCGGCGCTGGCCGGCGGCGCGTCCGGCCTGCGGCTCGAGGGGCCGGACGACGTCGCAGCCGTCCGTGCCGTGACCACGGTGCCCGTGATCGGACTGTGGAAGATCGGCAGCGAGGGGGCGTACATCACCCCCACGATGGAGTCCGTGCGCGCGGTCGCCTCGGCCGGTGCCGACGTGGTCGCGGTGGACGGGACCGGCCGGGCCCGGCCCGACGGCAGCACCCTCGCGGACGTCGTCCGCGAGATGCACCAGATCGGGGTCCTCGTGATGGCAGACGTCGCCTCGGTCGAGCAGGGTGTCGCGGCGCAGGAGGCCGGGGCCGACCTCGTCGGGTCGACGCTCTCCGGGTACGTCGGCGACGACGCGCCCCCGGTCGGCCCGGACCTCCCGCTCGTGGGCGCACTGGCGTCCGCGCTCTCGGTCCCCGTGGTCGCCGAGGGGCGGATCTCCACCCCGGAGCACGCCCGGGAGGCGCTCGCCCTCGGTGCGACGACCGTCGTCGTCGGGGGAGCCATCACCCGCCCCGCCGCCATCACCGAACGGTTCGTCGCCGCGCTCGACGCCCGTCCCGCCACGACCGACACCTCGGAGGTAGCCCGATGACCCCCCGCACCCACGTCGTGACCCACGTGCACTGGGACCGGGAGTGGTACCGACCCTTCGAGGGCTACCGGTCCAGGCTCGTCGAGCTTGCCGAGCGCATCTGCGACGACGTCGGGTCGGGGACGCTCGCGTCGTTCCACCTCGACGGGCAGACCGTGACGCTCGACGACGTCGCCGCCGTCCGACCGGACGTGGCGGACCGGCTCCGCTCCCTGGTCGAGGACGGCCGCGTGACGATCGGTCCGTGGCACGTGCTGGCGGACAACCAGCTGGTCTCGGCGGAGAACCTCGTCCGCAACCTGCTTCTCGCGCGCCGGGCGTGCGGCCGCACGAGCTCGATCGGCTACTCGCCGGACGCGTTCGGCCACCCCGCCGACCTGCCGCGGATCCTCAACGGCTTCGGCATCGACACCGCCCTCGTGTGGCGCGGCGCCCCGCCGGAGCACGCACGGTTCCGATGGACCGGCCCGGACGGCGCCGAGGTCTTCACCGTCAACCAGGCGTACCACCAGGCCGAGGTGCTCTGGGACGCCGAGACCGCGGCGCAGGCGGTGGGCACGTTCGTCGAGAACGAGCGACGCCGACTGCCCGACGGGCCGTGGCTGCTGCTCAACGGCGGGGACCACCTCGCGCCGGTGCCCCCGAGCCGTCGGTCCGACGCGCTCGCGGCCGCCGAGTCGGCGACAGGAACAGCCGTGGTGGAGTCGACCCTGTCCGACTTCTTCAGCGAGGCGCGCCGGGCAGCCGCCGATCTGCCGGTGGTTGACGGCGAGCTGCGTCACCTCGGCGACCGCCTGACCTTCCTGCTGCCTGGCACCCTGTCCGCGCGAGGCTACGTCAAGGCGCTCAACGACCGCGCGCAGGTGCTGCTCGAGCGCTTCGTCGAACCCGCCCTGGTGCGGTCCTCGGAGGCTGCGCACCACGACCTGCTCGCCCACGCGTGGGACCTCCTGGTGAAGAACGCGCCGCACGACTCCATCTGCGGCTGCTCCGTGGACGAGGTGCACCGGGAGACGACGGTGCGCGCCGAGCGGGTGCTGGAGATCGGCGACCAGCTGGTGCGGAGGGTCGGGCTGCACGACGGCGCGGACCTTCGTGGCCGAGGAAAGCTCGCGCACGACACCGTGGACGTCCTTGTCACGTCGGGCGACGGCGACGACGCCGACGGGATCGTGGAGGTCGACGTCACGACCGCCCCGGAACGGGTCGTGACCGGCCTGCTGGACCCCGACGGCCGACCGGTCGCCGTCGAAGCCGTCGAGCTCGGTCCCGACCAGTGGTTCGAGGCGGACCTCGACCTGATGCCCGACACGTTGCGCGGTGCCCGCCACCGCCTCGCCTTCGTCGCGCAGGCGGTGCCGGCCCTCGGGTCGGCCGTGTACACCGTCGTCCTCGGCGACCGCGCCACGTGCGCGCCGTCGACGTCGTCGGGGCGGACGGTCACGGTCGGTGGGCGTGTGCTCACCGTCGCGGACGACGCGTCCCTGACGCTGACCGACGCCGACGGGCATACCGTGTCCGGGCTCGGCCTCCTGCGGGACGGCGGCGACCGCGGCGACTCGTACAACTACGACCCGCCGCTCGAAGACCTTGAGGTCGTGCCGCGCGTCATCGACGTCCGGGTCCACGAGTCGGCCGTGCGCACCGTCCTGGAGATCGGCGCCGCCCTGGCGACGCCCCAGGGCCTCACGCCGGACCGGGACGCCCGCTCGGCGACCGTCGTCGAGACCCCCCTGCGCGTCCGGATCGAGGCGTGGGCGCACGAGCAGACCCTGCGGTGGACGGTCCGCCTGGACAACCGGGCGGACGACCACCGGCTGCGGTGGCACGTCCCGGTGGCCGGGAGCCCGACGTCCTGGTCCGCGGACACGCACTGGTCGGTCCAGACCCGTCCCTTCACGCCGGTCCTCGGCGAGCTCCCGTCGGAGCCCGGTCTGGAGGCAGCGTGCGGGACCTCGCCCGCGCACACGTTCGCCACAGCAGGGGACGGCCCCGGACGCGTCGCCGTGCTCCTCGACGCGCTGCCCGAGGTCCAAGGGGTCGTCGAGGGCGGGTCCTCGCTCGCGGTGACCCTGCTGCGGTCGGTCGGCTGGCTCTCCCGGTTCGACCTCCGGTCCCGCACGACCGGGGCCGGCCCCGCGTTCGAGGTCGCCGAGGCGCAGAGCCACGGGCCGCGTGAGGTCCGACTCGCCCTCCGCCTGGGCGACGACGCGGCGGTGGACCTCGCCGTCCACGCCGCCCGGCACCACGTCCCGTTCCGCGCCGAGCAGGTGCGGACGGCGGTCGCCTGGCGGCGCACCCCGGAGGGCGCGATGCCGAGGGTCGCCGGGGCGCTCGTCTCCGCCTTCAAGCGCGCGGAGTCCGGCGACGGCGCGGTCCTGCGTGTCGCCAACCCGCTCGACGTCGACGCCGACGTGCGGATCGACCTTCCGTCCTGGGTCCGCACGACCCGCGACGTCCGCCTGGACGAGTCGGCGCTCGCCGACCCGGTCCAGGTCGAGGACGGCCGCATCGCGGTCGTCCTGCGTCCCTCCGAGGTCCGCTCCTGGCACCTCGGGCACTGACGCCGCGGCGGACGACGGTGTCCGCCGCGGTCACCTTCCGGGGGAGAGGCCCTCGATGACGAGAGGATCAACGATGACCGAGAGTCGACGACTGTGGCGCGCCCGCACGGGGGTGGTCTCTGCCCTCCTGGGCAGCCTCCTCGCCGCGGGCGTGGTGGCGCTCCCTGCGGGCGCGGTGACCGCTGACGGCACGCCGGAGGTCGGCGATGTCGCCGTCACGGCCGGCGGGACCGAGCTCGCCGTGAGCGCCGTCGACCCGCCGAGCAGGACCTCGGGCGCCGTCGCGGTGTACACCCCGGCGTTCGGGACCGCGACCAACACGAACCCGTGGGGCGCAGAGGCCGTCCTCGTGCCCACGGACGAGGTCGGGGCGTGGGAGGTGAGCAGCGTGTGCACGGCACTCTCGACCTGCGCGGACCCGTCCTGGCGCGCGGGGGGCAACGAGATCCCGGCCGACGGTCTCGTCCTGTCCGTGTCGCCGGGCGGGTCGCCCGACGTCCGGGCGATCCTGCGCGACGAGGTGAGCGCGGGCGACGTCGTCCGCTTCGAGGAGGTGGTCAGCCGCCGCGCCACGACGACGGTCGACGTCGTCGACCCCAGCGCGGAGAACAACCCACCCGGGGTCGACCCGGCCAGCGGTGAGTGCTACCCGGGCTGCCGCGGTGCCGAGCAGCTCGTCGTCTACACGGGCGGCTCGGGTCGGACGCAGACCGGGACCAACGACTACGGCTTCGAGGTGCGCGTCGTCGACGGGATCGTCGTCGGTGCCGGGGGCAACGACAGCGAGATCCCGGCCGACGGGACGGTCCTCTCCGGCCACGGGTCACGCGGCACCTGGCTCCAGGCGAACGCTCCGGTCGGTGCGGCGGTCGTCCTCGACGGGGACGAGCTGACGGTCACCGTGGACGAGCGTGCCGCGATCTACGGTGCCGAGCAGGCGGTTCTCGCCGCAGGCACGGCGATCGACGACGCGAACGCGTCCTGCGTCATGTTCTCCGAGGCGGAGGCCGCAGCGGATCTTGCCGACGCCGAGACGCTGCTCGCGGACGCCCGGGAGGCCGCGGCGGCATCGGACGCCGCAGCCGCCACCGAGCTCGCCGACCGTGCGTCGTCCAGCGCCGCGACCGCCCGGTACCGCACCGCGGAGTCCCGCACGGCCGAGGGCCGCGGGGTCTGGGTGCGACCGGAGGAGACGACGCCCGCGCAGATCCGGACGACGCTCGACCGGATCGACGCCTCGGGCTTCAACGTCGTGTTCCTCGAGTCGATCTTCCAGGGGACCACGATCTACCCGTCCGCCGTCGCCGCCGAGGCGGGGGTCGCCGCGCAGCGGCCCTCGATGGTCGGGTTCGACCCGCTGCAGGTGTGGATCGAGGAGGCGCACGCCCGCGGGATCGAGCTGCACCCGTGGGTCCACAGCTTCTACGTCGGGTCCGACGCGGCCACCGACGGGCCCGGACCGGTGCTCAGCGTCCACCCCGAGTGGGCTGCGGTCGAACGCGAGGACGTGGGTGCCACGAGCCCGATGCCGTCGTCCCGGGAGCCGGGCTACTACTTCCTCGACGCTGCGATCCCCGAGGCCCGGCAGTACGTCACGGACCTCCTGGCCGAGCTGATGGGGACCTACGACGTCGACGGAGTGCACCTCGACTACATCCGCTACCCGGTCTCCCTCCCGTGGGAGACGGCCGGATTCTCGTACAGCGACTACTCGCGCTCGGCGTTCGAGGCCGAGTTCGGCGTCGACCCGTACGAGCTCTCGCCCGACGACGCCGCGTGGGCGGACTGGAACGCCTGGCGCGAGGAGAACGTCACGTCGTTCGTGCGCGGCGTGCGTGAGCTGCAGCAGTCCGAGGCCCCGGACGTCCAGCTCTCGGCCGCCGTCTTCGCGAACCCCTCGGACGGGCTGGAGAAGAAGTTCCAGAACTGGGGTGCGTGGGCCGACGAGGGGCTCGTCGACTTCCTCACCGGGATGACGTTCGGGACGTCGGCGGACTCCGTCGGCGCGGACACCCTCGCCATGCGGGAGCGGGTCACCAACGAGAACCTGCTCTACACCGCGACGTACGGCCCGTTCCGGGGCTCGACGCCGCAGACGATGCTGGACCAGGTCGCATCGGTGGTCGACGCCGGCTCGGACGGGGCGGCGCTGTTCGCCTACAACCAGCTCACCGACGAGCAGGCGGCGGCGCTGGCCGACGGGCCGTTCCGCAACGACGCCGTCGTGCCGCACGCCGACCGGGTCGGTGCCACGGTCGTCGGCCTCGACGCGCTGCGGGAGCGAGTCGCGGGCGCGCGGGACGCCTGCGTCGACAAGGGAACGTCGTCGTCGGTCGACGCCCAGCTGAAGAACGCGGCGAAGTTCCTCGGCTCCGGCAAGGTCTCGCACGCGCAGCGAGCGCTCGACAAGGCGGCGGACCGGATCGGCCGGGCCGACGTGTCAGAGCCAGGCGCGGCGGTCTTCGTCGACGACGTCGAGCGTGACCTCGCGATGTACGGTCGCTGGCTCGACCAGGTCGGCTGACCCGACCGGCGCGTCCGACGCGGCCGGCCGCACCGGGACCCCCGGTGCGGCCGGCTACGCGCGGTAGGCGACGATCGCGACGTCGTCGTGTGCGCCGTCGGGGAGCAGGACCGCGAGAAGGCGGTCGGGGATCGTCTCGACGGGTCCCGAGCAGATCGGCACGGCGGCGGCGGCGAGGCGTTCGAGTCCCGCGACCAGCGACTCGTCCCGGCGTTCGACGAGTCCGTCCGTGTAGAGGATCACCGTGTCACCCGGGCCCAGCCCGATCTGGGCCTCGGCGCGCTCGCCGCCGAGCGTCAGCGGCATGCCGCGGGCCTCGTCGAGCCAGCGGAAGGTGCCGTCGGGACGGACGAGAAGCGCGGGCGGGTGGCCCGCGCTCGAGTAGACGAGCGTGCGCGCCGCCGGGTCCACAACGCCGCAGAACACCGTGGCGTACTCGGCGCCGGCGAGCGACGCGGCGTAGCGGTCGAGGATCGTGAGCGTTCGGGCCGGGGTCGTGGCGTTGTGGAGCGCGGCGCTCCCGGCGCTGGAGAGCCGGCCCATCCGGGTGGCGGCGTCCAGGCCCTGCCCCACGCAGTCGCCCACGACGAGCGCCGAGGTGCCGTCCTCACGCTCGACGACGTCGAACCAGTCGCCGCCGACCGACAGCCGGCGGTCGGCCGGACGGTAGCGGGTCTGCCAGCGCGGCGACGCCAGCGGGGTCGGGGCCATCGCGTCCTGGAGGGCGTTGCCGACGGAGAGCGCGCGGGTCAGCTCGCGCTGCAGGGCGTCGGCACGGACGAGCGCCGTGCCCGTGGTGCGGGCGAGGAGCGCGAGGAACTCCCACTGCCCGGCGTCGAACGGGCGTCGCTCGTTCCCGGTGATCGTCACGCTGCCGACCAGGCGGTTGTCACCGGTCGTCGAGAGCGGGTGCACGGCCGTGTAGCCCACGCGCTGCGGGGCGGCGAAGCGGCGGACGAAGTCGCGTGCGGCGGACGTCGCCTCCTCGTCGTGCCCGGGGATCCCGGCGATCAGTAGCTCGCCGACGTGGATGCTGACACCCCCGACGTCGGCCGACCCGGCGAGGACGTCGACGGCGGCCTTGGCGAGCGACTCGAGCGCCTCCGTCCCGTGCTGGTGCATCGTCGTCGACAGGGCGTGCAGCGTCTGGAGCCGCCGACTGTCGACGACGTGCTCCGTCGTCTCGGTCGCGATGTCCAGCACCCCGCGGACGGTGCCCGTCTCGTCACGGAGCGGGCTGTAGGAGAACGTGAAGGTCGTCTCCTCCGGGTACCCGGACCGGTTCATCAGCAGGGGGAAGTCCTCGTCCCAGGTGGGCTGCCCGGAGCGCATCACCGTCTCGAAGAGCGGCCCGATCTCGTTCCAGACCCCGCCCCAGAGCTCGGCGGCAGGAGCGCCCATCGCGCGCGGGTGCAGGTCCGAGCCGAGCATGGGCCGGTAGCCGTCGTTGTAGATCATCGTCAGCTCGGGGCCCCACGTGACGAGGACCGCGAAGCGGGTGGTGAAGCAGATCTCGACGGCGGCGCGCAGCCCGGCCGGCCAGGTGTCCGGCGGGCCGAGCGGAGTGGCGGCCCAGTCGGTCGCGCAGGCGAGGTCACCCGTGTCGCTGCCTGCGGCGACGTCGTGGAGCCAACGTGTCATGGACCCAGGATAGGTTCCCGCGGGTCCCTCCGACGACGCCAGGGCCCTGGAACTTTGCCGCTGAGGGGGCGTCAGCTGCAGCAGCCGCCGCCGCAGCAACCACCGTCGGCGCTCGCTGCGGCGTCGGCCGCGACGAGCGGGAGGGTGGCGGTGGCGGCGCCGCCGCCGAAGAGGCGCTGGGCCTCGCGGCTCGCCGCGTGCTCCGCCGACTGGGCGGCCTCGGCGTTCTCCTGGACGGCGAACGACGCGAGCTGGTAGCCCGACTCGTTGATTGCGCCGCGCAGCTCGGCCTCGTCGAGCGGGTCGTCCGAGGTCACGGTCACGCTCGACGTCGCCCCGGAGCGGAGCTGGACGAGGACGTTCTCGACGCCGCGGACCTGGGTGATGTCGGAGGTGATGCCTTCGACGCAGGATCCGCAGGTCATGCCGTTGATGCCGAGCGTGGTGACAGTGGTCATGAGGGCTCCTTCGGTGGGTGTGTCAGCTGCGGACGAGGCGCGCGATGGCCTCGGAGGCCTCGGCGACCTTGGCGGCGCCCTCGTCGTCGGACGACCGGGCAGCCTCGACGACGCAGTGGCCGAGGTGGTCGCCGACGAGACCGATGCTCACCGCCTGAAGCGCCTTGGTCACCGCCGAGACCTGGGTGAGGATGTCGATGCAGTAGGTGTCGTCCTCGATCATCCGGGCGATGCCGCGCACCTGGCCCTCGATGCGGCGCATGCGACGCAGGTACGCGTCCTTGTCGGACGTGTACCCGTGCGGCGGCTCGGGAGCGGTCGGCTGAGAGGTCTCGGGCGTGGTCACGATGTCCTTCGTGGGCAGGGGTGCTGTGCGCCTCCCACGATACCGCTCACGCCCCGAAAAAGATACCCATGAGGGGTATCGCGCTGTGTCGACGATCTGTTGAGAACGTGCGGAATCCGGGAACCAGGCGCGCCGCTAGTCGGCGACGTGCGCCGCCCGGGAGTGCGCGGTCTGCCGGGCGTGGGCCTGTGCGGCGAAGGCGGCGGCCTCGGCGTCCCGCGTCACGGACGCCTCGACCACGGTGAACCCGGCGTCGCGCGCGGCGTGCCGCAGCTTGGCCACGTTGAGCATCTCCAGGGTGACGACGCTGACCCGGGCGGGAGCGTCAGGGACGAGCTCGACCATGACGTCTCTCACCTCGGGGTGCTCGCGCAGTGCCGCCTGGACGCGCGCCACCTCGTCGACACCGGTGATTCCCTCGACCCGCAGCTCCGTCACGGTGGACATCGACCCCACACCCTTCCTCAGTGCCGTGCGGCGGGACCTGCCGCACCGAACCACCGTATTACTCCACCCCGTCCGACGCTCGGCGCGCGCCGCGCAGGCGCGGGACCGGCACGATCCGCCATGATGGGACGGCGGCCGGGTCGGCCGCACGGAGCTGAAGGAGAAGGCATGACGTACATGGCGGCAGGCGGGACCAACTTCGCGGGTCTCGCACGGCAGATCTGGTACTGGCCGGTCATTCGTGGCGTCATCATGGTGCTCTTCGGTCTCGTCGCGCTCTTCGCGCCCCTCGACACGGCCACCGCGCTCGTGCAGGTCTTCGGCGTCTTCGTCATGATCGACGGGATCGCGAGCCTGATCGACGGCGTGCGGCGCCGCGGCACCGGCGTGGGAAGCATGAACACCGGCCTCGGCGTCGTCGCGATCGGGTTCGGCCTCGTGCTGCTGTTCCTCCCCGAGATCACGCTCGGCCTCGTCCTGGTCCTCATCGCCCTCTGGGCCTTCATCATCGGCGTCTTCCAGCTGATCGCCAGCCTGGGGATGCGCCGCCGCGCCGGGGCGTCCTGGGTCTGGGGGACGATCAGCGGCATCCTGCTCATCGCGCTCGCGATCGTGTGCGTGGTGAACCCCGAGACGACCCTCTCCGTGATGGCGCTGATCATCGGCGCCTTCGCCGTGGTCATCGGTGTCGCGATGATCGCGCTCGGCTTCCGGATGCGGAAGCTCGGGGACGACGGCCCTCAGGGGCCCGCGGCGAAGTCCGGCCCGGGTGAAGTGATCGAGGGCGAGATCATCGAGGGCTGAGTCAGCCCTGCGGCGTCTCCCACGCGAAGGGCCCGGTGTACTTGGCCGGGTCCTCCGTGCTGGGAAGGCTCGGTGCGAACAGCGCCTCGAGCACCATCCGCTCCATCCCGGCGTTGTCCGCGGGCCAGACGGGGTCGGGCATCGGCTCGCGCACCATCTCGGCGGCGACGAGGACGTCGAACGGCGCGCCCTCGGGGCGGAACGAGCCCACGGCGCCGAACACCGCACCCGGAAGCACCGCGACCTCCGAGCCGGTGAGGTCCCCTGTCAGCCCGGAGATGTCACGTGCCGTGTAGTTCATGAACGCGACGAGCCACCGGATGCCCGGAACGGCCGCGACCAGCTGGGGGTCCGACGTCGTCGGCGTCGCGGCCGTGATCATGAACCCGGGCGCAGGAGGCCCGTCCTCGGCCGTCAGCGCCCGGTACGTGGGGCGGCCGTAGGGCGGCTGGGCGAGGATCGTCCTGGCGAGGTCGTGCGGCGTCGACGCTGTCACGCCGATCAGAATGCCACGCAGGCAGGGTGCGTGTCAGCCCCCTGTCAGCACTGTGAGACAACTTCAGGCTTTGGCCTCCGCGGCGGCACGGGCGGCACCCGGCAGTGCCGCCAGGATCCGGTCGATCGCCGCGTCGTCGTGCGCCGCGCTGACGAACCAGGCCTCGAAGACCGACGGCGGGAGGTTCACCCCGGCGTCCAGCATCGCGTGGAACAGGGCGCGGTAGCGGAACGTCTCCTGCGACTGGGCGGTGGCGTAGTCGCGGACACCGTCGACGACGGTCGGGCCGTAGAACGCGGAGAAGAGCGAGCCTGCCCGCTGGATCACGTGCGGGACGCCCTCGGCGGCCAGCGCCTCGCCGAGGGCGCGGGCGAGGATCGAGGACACCTCCTCGACGCGGGCGTAGACGGCGTCGTCGGCGAGCCGGAGGGTCGCCAGGCCCGCGGCGACGGCCACCGGGTTCCCGGAGAGCGTGCCCGCCTGGTACACCGGCCCCGTCGGGGCCAGGTGGTCCATCACCGCGGCGGAGCCGCCGAGGGCGGCGATCGGCATGCCGCCACCGACGACCTTGCCGAACGTGAAGATGTCCGGGGTGTACGCCGGTCCGCCCGCCAGTGACGGGGCGATCGAGTTCTCGTAGCCCCACCAGCCCGACGGCCCCACGCGGAACCCCGTGAGCACCTCGTCCATGATCATCAGGGCACCATGCTCGGACGTGATCCGGCGGAGTCCCTCGTTGAAGCCCGGCTCGGGTGGGACGACCCCCATGTTCGCGGGGCTCGCCTCGGTGATGACCGCGGCGATCTCGTGACCGCGCGCGGCGAAGGCCTCCTCGACGGCCGCCAGATCGTTGTACGGCAGCACGAGCGTCTCGGCCGCGCTGGCCGCGGTGACGCCCGCCGACCCGGGGAGCGCGAGGGTCGCGACGCCCGAACCGGCCTCGGCGAGCAGCGAGTCCACGTGCCCGTGGTAGCAGCCGGCGAACTTGATGATCAGCGCGCGGCCCGTGTAGCCGCGGGCAAGACGCACCGCCGTCATGGTCGCCTCGGTGCCCGTCGAGACGAGGCGCACGCGCTCGGCGGCGGGGACCCGGCGACGGATCTCCTCCCCGAGCTCGGCCTCGGCCACCGTCGGTGCACCGAACGAGAGCCCGCGCGCCGCCGCCTCCTGGACGGCAGCGACGACCTCGGGGTGCGCGTGCCCCAGCAGCGCGGGGCCCCACGAGCACACCAGGTCCGCGTAGTCGCGCCCCTCCACGTCCGTCACCCAGGGACCGCTCGCCGAGACGAGGAACCGGGGGTCGCCGCCGACGGAGCCGTAGGCGCGGACCGGGGAGTTCACCCCGCCCGGGAGCACCGCCTGCGCGCGCGTGAACGCCGAGTGGTTGTCGGAGGAGGACATCGCCGCCGCGGTCGCGGCAGCCAGTGCGGCGGTGGGTTCGGTCATGGGGCCATTGTCCGTCCGGTGGGGCGTCGTTGTCGAAGTGGTGACTCCGGGCCGGTCCGGCGACGTCCCGCAGCCGTCGCCTACGCGCGGATCCAGTCCGCGGCCTCGAGAGCCCAGTAGGTCAGCACGATCGACGCGCCCGCGCGGCGAATGCCCACCAACGACTCCAGGACGGCGCTCCGACGGTCGATCCACCCGTGCGCCGCCGCCGCCTCGATCATCGCGTACTCGCCCGAGACCTGATACGCCGCGACGGGGACGTCCGAGCGTGCCGCGACGTCGGCGAGCACGTCCAGGTACGAGCCCGCCGGCTTGACCATGACGAGGTCCGCGCCCTCGGCCAGGTCGAGATCCGCCTCGCGCAGCCCTTCCCGGCCGTTGCCGGCGTCCATCTGGTACGTGCGCCGGTCACCCGTCAGCGACGAGTCGACCGCCTCGCGGAACGGGCCGTAGAAGGCGCTGGCGTACTTCGCGGAGTAGGCGAGGATGCTGACGTCCGTGAACCCGGCGGCGTCGAGCGCCTCGCGGATCACGGCGACCTGGCCGTCCATCATTCCCGACGGCGCGACGACGTCGGCACCGGCCCGCGCCTGGGCGACGGCCAGTGCGGCGTACCGGTCGAGGGTGGCGTCGTTGTCGACTCGGCCCGCGTCGTCGAGCACGCCACAGTGGCCGTGGTCGGTGAACTCGTCCAGGCAGGTGTCGGCCATGACGACGACGCCCGTCCCGCCGGCGGCGACGGCCTCGTCGGAGACGCGGCGCGCGATGCGGACACCGCGGTTGAGGATGCCCTCCGGGTCGTCGCCTGCACTGCCCGTCGCGTCCTTGTCGGCCGGGATGCCGAAGAGCATGACCCCCGCGAGGCCCGCGGCGCACGCGGCGCGGACGGCGTCGACCAACGTCGCCTCGGTGTGCTGCACCTGGCCGGGCATCGACGTGATCGGCTGCGGCGCGTCGAGGTCCTCGCGGACGAAGAGCGGCAGCACGAGGTCGGCCGGGTGCAGCCGGGTCTCGGCCACCATCCGGCGCATCGCGGGGGTGGTGCGCAGACGGCGCGGGCGATCGATCACTGTTCCTCCTGCGGTGTCAGGTGCGGCGTGCGGACCGGAAGGACCTCGTCCTCCGGCGCAAGGGCGGTGTCGCCGTGCTCCGGGGTGTCGGCCGCGAGCCGTGCCGCGATCACGTCGAGCACGGCGGCCTCCAGCCCGTCGTCGTCGGCGCTCGCCGCCACCTCGTCCACACGGACGTGGACGTCGCGGGCGGCGCGTGCCGTCGGCTCTCCTATTGTCACCCCGGCCACGCAGGCGTGGGGTCCCAGCTGGGAGGCCACCTCGCGGGCGACCGAGCCCGACGTCAGCACCACGACGTCGACGTCCCCGGCCTGCCAGGCCTCGGCGGCCTCCCGCGAGACCGGGTGCGCGACGGTGCGGTAGACCGTGACGACGTGCGGGTCGAAGCCCCTCTCGCGCAGCCCGACGGCGGCCGTCGGCGTCGCGAGGTCTCCGAGCGGGAGAAGGACGCTCGGCGCCACCGTCGCCTCTGCCTGGTCCGCGTGGTCGCCCGGCTCGCCGGGCAGCTCGGCCGCGAGCGCCGCTCCCGACGCCTCCGTCGGCCGGAACGCCACCTCGACCCCGGTCGCCTCCAGCGCGCGGGCGGTCGCGCGGCCCACCGCCGCCCACCGGACGGGCATCTCCGCCAGGGTCGTCGCCTGCCGCGCGGCGGCCGCCACGAGCTCGTCGATCGCGTTGACCGACGTCACCGCCACCCACCGGAAACCGCCTTCGCGGAGACGCGTGACGGCGTCGTCGACCGGCGCGGTGTCCTCGATCGGAGCCCGGGAGATCACGGCACTGACGATCACGCGGGCCCCGCGGGCCTCCAGCCGGTCCTTCAGCGCCGCGGCCCGGGAGGGCGAGCGCGGGATCAGTACGGTCACGCCGTCGAGACGGTCGGGGCTCAGCTCGGTCACGCGGCCACTCTTCCGTGCGCCCGGTGGCGGCGTCGCGCGCGCCCACACCGTGGGCGCGTCGTCTCGCGACGTCGGGACGCGTGCACGTCAGCCTCGGGGACCGAGCTCGGCGAGCTCCGCCGCTCCCGCGTCGAGGAGCTCCCGGGCGAGGTCGGCCCCGAGGCGGGCTGCGGCGTCGTGCGCGGCGGTGTGATGCGCGGTGGTGTCCGTGGGCAGGGTCACGGAGGCGGAGCGCGCGAGGCGCTGCGTGCCGTCCGTGCGCACCACGGCCGAGGCGAGGTGCAGGGTGTCGCCCTCGAGAGTGCCGAGCGCGCCGACCGGCGCGGCGCAGCCTGCCTCCAGCGTGCCGAGCAGGGCACGCTCGGCGGTCACCGCGAGCTTCGTGGCGCGGTCGTCGAGAGCCTCGAGCGCGGTGGCGAGCCCGGCGTCGGCCAGCACGTCGGTGCGGACCTCGACCGCGAGCGCCCCCTGGCCCGGGGCGGGCAGGACGTCCGGGGTGTCGAGGAACTCGGTGACGACGTCCGCGCGTCCCGTGCGGCGCAGCCCCGCGGCGGCGAGCACCACGGCGTCGAGGTCGGCGTCCGGGCCCTGCGCACGGGCGAGCCGCGTCTCGATGTTGCCGCGGATGTCGACGATCGTGAGGTCGGGCCGCAGCGCGAGCAGCTGCGCGGCGCGACGGGGTGAGCCGGTGCCGACCCGGGCGCCGTCGGGGAGCGCGGCGAGGTCGAGCCCGTCCCGGGCGCAGAGGGCATCGCGATGGTCCTCGCGCGGCGGAGTGACGACGTGCAGCCCGTCGACGCCCTGGGTGGGCAGGTCCTTCAGGGAGTGCACCGCGACCTCGACGCGGCCGTCGAGCAGCGCGGCACGGATCGCCGTGACGAACACGCCGGTGCCGCCCATCTGCGCCAGGGGGCCGGTCAGCACGTCACCGTCGGTGCGGATCCGCTCCAGCGAGACCTCGCGGCCGGTGAGCTCGCGGAGTCGCTCGGCGACGTGCCCGGACTGGGTGATGGCGAGGGTCGAGCCTCGGGTTCCGACGCGCAGAGTCACGGTGTCAGTATCTCGCGCGGTCCGGGCCGCGTCGACCCGCTGGCCGGTGCCGAGCGTCACGTTCTGCCGCGGTCCCGCTGCCGAGCGGCACGTTGTGCCGGGGTCCCGCTGCCGAGCGTCACGTTGTGCCGGGGTCCCGCTGCCGAGCGGCACGTTGTGGCCGTCAATGACTCCGGTTGGCGACCAGAACGTGCCACTCGGGGCGCCGCGAGGGCCAGAACGTGCCGATCTGCGTACCGACCGCGCAGCCCCCGGGCCGTCACTCGGCGAGCAGCCGGTCCGCCGCCTCGTCCGCGTGCGCCACGACGTTCGCCAGCCCGGTGCCCGCGAGCCACGACCCGGTGGCGACGAGCCCGCTGATCGCGTCGACGCGGCCCGCGTACGCAGAGACGGCCTCCCGGTACCCCGGGGTGGGCGGCGGCAGGGTGCCCTTCCACCGGGTCTTGAGCCGTCCCTCGACGACGTCGTGCTTGGTCAGGTCGGTGCCGAGCAGGATCGAGGCGTCGGAGGCTGCCTCCTCGACGGTCACCTTGGGCGTGCGGGTGCCCAACCGGCCGTAGGAGAGTCGGACGACGTGGCGGCCTTCGCCGAACGTCTCGCGGACCCGCTCGGCGAGCCACGGCCACTTCGCGGTCGCGTGCGTGAGCGCCTTCGCACGGGGCTCGCCGGAGCCGAGTGCCGCGGTGCTGGCCGTGTCCGGCAGGCCTCCTGCGGGTGGGGCGACGAGCACGCCGGTGCCGCGCGGTGCGTCGTCGAGGGCCGGAGCGTTGACGAGCAGGCTGACCAGCCGGATGTCGGTGCCCTTCGGCCGTTGCGGGCCCGCTCCGAGCACACGCTCGGCGACACCCGGGGTCGTCACGACGAGCCGCAGGGTGCGGATCCTTCCCGCACCGGCGAGGCTCAGCACCCACCGCTCGTGGTGGTCCCGGGAGACGTCGATGACGTCGGCGTCGGTCTGGATGGTGCCCCCGGCGGCGGTGATCGCGTCGACGAGCGCCCTGACGAGCAGGTGCATCCCACCGACGACGCCGCGGACTGCGGACCCTGCCGGGGCGGCGGCCCGCAGCGACGCCACGGCCTTGCCGAGCGACTCCTCGCGCCAGTAGGCCTCGAGCAACCCTGGTGCGACCGCGTCGACGTCGAGAGCGGACAACGGTGCGGAGTGCACGCCGGTGGCGACCGGGGCCACGAGCCGGTCGGTCACGCGGTCGCCGTAGCGCGAGCGGACGAACGCGTCGAGACTCCGGGTGTCGACGACCTCGGCCGGCATGGTGCGGTCGCGAGCCGCCCGGACGGTGCCCCGCCAGCCGATGGCGCGCCGTACGTCGTCGGCCCCCGGGTTGGCGGGGATGCCGAGGATCCCGGCGGCCGGGAGGGGGAAGTCGGTCTCGGGCGTGTGGATCCAGGCCGTCCCGCCGGCGGGTTCGACGACCTCGAGCCCGAGCTCGGACACCAGTGCGCCGATCGCCCGTCCCCGCACGGCGAACGACTCCGCGCCCACGTCGATCTCGGTGCCGGCCTCCGGGCGCCGTCGTGCGGCCGGCCTCGTCAGCGTCCCACCCGCCACCGGGCCGCCGCACCGGCTCTCCGCCTCGACGACGAGCACCCGCAGCCCGCGCTGCGTCAGTCGCAACGCGGTCGTGAGCCCCGCGACCCCCGCGCCCACCACGACGGCGTCCCACACGGTCTCGGCGGGCGGGCGCGGCGAGGGGACGTGGTTCACAGCGAGTGGACGAGCTCGACGACGCGCGTCAGGACGGTCGGGTCGGTCGTCGGGGGGACGCCGTGCCCGAGGTTCACCACGTGTGCGGGCGCGGCCCGGCCGCGTTCGACGACGTCGCGGACGTGGGCCTCGAGCACGGGCCACGGGGCGGTCAGCAGTGCGGGGTTGATGTTCCCCTGCAGCGGGACGCCGCCGCCGAGGATCTCCTCGGCCTCGTCGAGCGGCGTGCGGTGGTCGACGCCCATGACGTCGGCGCCGACCGCGTGCATCGACCGCAGCAGGTGCTCGGTGCCGGTGCCGAAGTGGATGACCTGCACGCCCTGGTCGTGCACGTGCTCGAGCGCACGGGCCGACGACGGCGCTGCGCCCGCCTCGTAGTCGGCGCGCGAGAGGGAGCCGGCCCAGGAGTCGAAGAGCTGCGCGGCGCTGGCGCCGGCCCGCACCTGGGCGCGCAGGAAGGCGCCGGTGACGTCGGCGGCCCACGTCGTCAGTCGCTCCCAGGTCTCGGGGTCGGCGTGCATCAGCGCGCGTGCCGCGAGGTGGTCGCGTGAGGGGCGTCCCTCGACGAGGTAGGCGGCCAGCGTGAACGGCGCACCGGCGAAGCCGATCAGGGGAGTCTCGCCGAGCGCGTCGACCGTCCGCTCGACGGCCTCCGTGATCGGGGCGAGCGACTCCGGGGTGAGCTCGCGGTCCACGAGGCGCGCGACGTCGTCGGCCGTGCGCCACGCCTGGCCCATGACCGGGCCGACGCCCGGCTCGATCTCGACCTCGACCCCGGCCAGTCGCAGCGGCACGACGATGTCCGAGAAGAAGATGCCCGCGTCCACACCGTGCCGGCGGACCGGCTGCAGTGTGATCTCCGACGCCATCTCCGGGTCCAGGCAGGCGTCGAGCATCTTGGTCCCGGAGCGCAGCTCGCGGTACTCGGGCAGGGACCGTCCGGCCTGTCGCATGAACCAGATCGGCGTCGTTCCAGGCCTGTCGCCGTGGATCGCACGGACCAGTGGGGAACGCGTCGTCGTGCCGGACATCAGGGGGTGGCGCTCGGGAAGACTCACACAAGCGATTCTGCCGTTGATCGTGGCGAATGGTGTAATCGAAGCACTGTGGTGCTGATGTCGATGACGGCGAGCCACCACGACCTCGATCTCGACGCCCTCGAACTCCTCTCGTCCGGAGGGCATTGCGTGGCAGGGTCGGCGGTCCGCTCGTGCGAAGCGATCTCCGGTGCGGTCGTGATCTCGACCTGCAACCGGTTCGAGGTGTACCTGGACCTGACCGGCCAGCACCTGGCCGGTGGCGGGCGGATCACCGACCTCGCCGCAGAACATGCTGCCCGCGAGGTCGCGCAGCTCGTGGCCCAGGCGTCCGGCGTGACGCTCGACGAGACCGTCGGCGCGTTCACCGTGCGGACCGGGCACGACGTCGTCACCCACCTGTTCGACGTGGCCTCCGGCCTCGACTCGATGGTCCTGGGCGAGCGCGAGATCGCCGGGCAGGTGCGCCGAGCCCTCGCCGTCGCGCACGACGCCGGAACCACCTCGGGCCCGCTCGAACGCCTCTTCCAGTCGGCCAGCCGCGCGTCGAAGGACGTCGCCGCCCAGACCCACCTCGGCGCCGACGGGCGTTCTGTCGTTTCCGTGGCGCTCGACCTCGCCGAGCCGTCCGTGCCGCCGTGGCGCGTGGCCCGTGCCGTGATCGTCGGCACCGGTGCGTATGCCGGGGCATCCGTCGCGGCGCTCCGGGCGCGCGGGTGCGCGGACGTGCGGGTCTGGTCGGCCTCCGGACGCGCCCCCGAGTTCGCGGCCGCACGCGGTGTCGAGGCCGCCACCGACCTCGTCTCGGCGCTCGCGGACGCCGACGTGGTGATCTCCTGCTCCGGGACCTCGCGCCGCGGCCCCGGCCCGGGCGACACCGGCGCGTCGGTCAGCTACCTCGTCCACGCGGCCGCAGTCGTGCAGGCCCGGACCCGGGCGGCAGCCGTCGCCGGTGACGACGCCGACGCCCGCGGGCTCGTGGTCCTGGACCTGGCGTTGCACCGCGACGTCGACCCGGCGATCGCCGACGAGGCCGACGTGCTCCTGCTCGACCTCGCCGCGGTCCGCGCGCACGCGCCGAGCGAGGCGAGCGCGCGGGTGCGGTCCGCGCACCGGATCGTCGGTGCCGCCGTGGAGGACTTCGCCGCGCGGGAGGCCGTCCGCGGTGCCGATGGCGTGATCGTCCGCCTGCGTGAGCGGATCGACGCCGACCTCGAGGCGGAGATCCGGCGCAGCGCCGCGACCTTCAGCTCGGACGCCGACCGCGCCGCGCACGAGCGCTCCCTGCGGCGGTTCGCCGCGACTCTCCTGCACCGGGCGATCGTCCGCGTGCGGATGTCGGTGCGCGACGGAGTGCCGCCCGAGCAGATCACCGTCGAGCGGGTGCTCGAGGACCTCGCGCGCTGACCGTAGGGTGCGGAGGTCAGGCCCGCGGCACGTACAGCACCGCCAGTCCCGGGACAGGGGCCCGCGCGAGCCGGCCGTCGCTGGTGAGGAGCGGGACGTCGAGTGCGAGTGCGAGCGCCACGTAGTGGGCGTCGGCGACCCGGACGGCGTGACGCAGCGCCCAGATTCGCCCGGTGAGCTGTTCCGTCGGGACCCGCTCGACGGGCGCGTCGGTCCAGGCCGCGACCGCGGCATCCGCCTGTGAGCCGTGCAGCACCCCCGCGCGTTCGAGCCGGGCGACCGCGGAGAGCACCTCGGTGTCGATCAGCGCCGGGGCGAGCGGGTCCGTCTCCGTGAGGTGCGCCAGAGCCCCGGCCTGGTGCGGTGAGGGGAGGAGCGCGTCCACGGCGACGCTTGCGTCGACGACGGCACGCCTCATGCCGACGGAGCCGTGTCGGCCGGTGCCTGGTCCGGTGCCGCGGCCGGGCTGTACTCGACCCGGACGTCGTCCAGCGTGCGGTGCAGGTCGAACGCCGGCACCGTCGCGGGAGCCGCTGCCACGCGCGCGGCCCACTCGCGCATCGTCGGGCGCGCGAGGTCCCGCCGCAGCAGGCGTGTCACGTACTCGGACATCGAGACGCCCTCGGCGCGCGCCCGTTCGGCCAGGGCCTCGTGGAGGTCCGGAGGGAGGTTCCGCACCTGGAGCATGCTCATCACATGAAAGTAGCATGCTCAGCACATGCACGACGCTACCGCGGCGGCACTGCGCGTCGCGTACGGTGACGGCGTGATCAGTGCAGACCACCTCCGCCTCGGCGTCCTCGACATCGGCTCCAACACCGTGCACCTGGCGGTCATGGACGTCGCGCCGGGTGCCCGCCCCGTGCCGTTCGGCGGGGAGCGCACCGTCGTGCGCCTGATGCGCTATCTCCAGCCCGACGGGTCGATCTCCGACGCGGGGGTGGACGCGCTGCTCTCCGCGGTCGAGCACTCGGTCGCACAGGCCCGGGCCGCAGGCGTCGACGAGCTGATGCCGATGGCGACCTCGGCGCTGCGCGAGGCGGCGAACGGCCCCGAGGTGCTGGCCGCCGTCGGGAACCTCACCGGGGTGCCCGTCCAGGTGCTGGCCGGCACCGAGGAGGCGCGCCTGACGTTCCTGGCCGCGCGCCGGTGGCACGGCTGGGGCGCGGGACGCATCCTCGTGCTCGACATCGGCGGCGGGTCGCTGGAGATCGCCTGCGGCGTCGACGAGGAGCCAGACCTTGTGCACTCCGTCCAGCTGGGCGCCGGCCGGACGACGATGGACTTCCTGCACGACGACCCACCGACGGGCGACCAGCTCAAAGGCCTCAAGCAGCACGTCCGCGACGTGCTGGCCCCGGTCGTCGCGGAGTTCGCGGCCTGCCCGCCCCCGGACCACGTCGTGGCGACGTCAAAGACGTTCCGCTCCCTCGCGCGGCTCTCGGGCATGCTCGTCGACGCGGTCGGGCCCGACGAGAGGTGGCGGATGCGGCGCTCGCAGCTCGCCGACTGGGTGCCGCGGCTGGCACGGCTCGACCCGGACGGCCGCGCGATGCTCCCCGGGATCACCCCCGAGCGCACGTATCAGATCGTCGGGGGCGCCGTCGTCGCGGTCGAGACGATGAAGGCGCTCGGCGTCGACGAGGTCGAGATCTGCCCGTGGGCGCTCCGGGAGGGCGCGATCCTGCGCCGCATCGACCGGCTCTGACGCGCGACGGACGCGGTCGCGGCTTAGCCTGCCGAGGGAGCAGTGTCGCTCCGCATCCACGTCTTGAGGTTTCCGTCATGAGTGTTCCCCGTCGCCGACTCGTCGCTCTCTTGCTGGCTGTGGCCCTGGCGCTCGTCCCCAACGTGGTGGGCGTGGCGCTGGCAGGCCCCGCTGCGGCGGCGACCACCGTCGCGGCTCCCCTCCCGAACAAGACCTACGTGCTCTCGTCCTACTACGGGCCGCGGTGCATGCCGGTCAAGGGTGCCTCGACGTCCCACGCCGGCCAGGACATGGGTGCTGCGTCGGGGACGGACGTGCGGGCGGTGGCCGCAGGGACGGTGACACGCGCAGGCGCGATCGCCGGGTTCGGGCAGTGGGTGGTGATCGACCACACGGTCGACGGCGTGAAGTTCGCCTCGGTCTACGGTCACGTGATCGACGGCGACTCCCGGGTCCGCGTGGGCCAGAAGGTCTCCAAGGGCCAGCACATCGCGGACGTCGGTAGCTCGGGGACGTCGACCGCACCGCACCTGCACCTCGAGATCTGGAAGGGGCGGTACGGGAGCGGCGGTACGGTCACCGACCCGCTGCCGTTCCTCAAGGCGCGCGGGATCGACCTGACGACCCTGTCGTCGCGCAACTACGCGCGGACGGTTCCGTCGTCGTGCACGTACTACACGACGACGAAGGTGAACTTCCGGACCGGACCGAGCACCGCGTACGCCGTCATCGCGACGCTGGGGACGAACACCCGGCTGACCGCGAAGCCGGGCGACGGATCCGGGTCCTGGCGCAAGGTCACGGCGAACGGTCGGACCGGGTGGATGCACAAGGACTACGTGTCTCCCTCCGAGACGCCGATCGGGACGCGGTACGTGCGGATCTCGTCGTTGAACTTTCGGGCGGGGCCGAGCACGTCCTCGGCGATCATCGGGTCGTTGAGCAAGAACACGTCGGTCGCCCTGCTCGGCACGGTGAGCGACGGCTGGGTCAAGGTACGAGCCGCAGGAAAGACCGGCTACGTGTATGCCACCTACCTGTCGACGTCGACGTCGATCACGGGGTCGCCGTACCGCTTCGTCGCCGTCGACAACCTCAACTTCCGAGCGGGTCCGTCCACGTCGACGGCGGTGCTCGCGCGGCTCGCCGAGAACACGACCGTCCGGCTCGTCGAGGCGCCGGGGAGCGGCTCGTGGGTCAAGGTGACCGCCGGTGGGAAGACCGGCTACCTCTACCGGAACTACCTCCGACGAAGCCCTGAGTACGCGTACGTCACCCTCGACCAGATGCCGATGCGCTCGGGCCCGTCGACCCGGTACTCACCGGTGATCACCCTGCCGTACGCGAAGGCGGTGCGGCCGATCGGCACGGCGTCGAACGGCTGGATCAGGGCCGAGGCCTCGGGGAAGGCGGGGTATCTCTACACCAAGTACCTGTCGTCGTCACGGCCGTAGCGACGTCGTGCGCGAACGCCAGGTCATTCGGCTGCCGCGCCGACCGCCTCGTCGATCGGCGGGCTGACGAGCCGGGCGACCACCGTGAGCGCCGCCAGGACGACGAGCACCACGACGAGCCCGACGCCGACGTTCGCCCCGAGCGCGATCGCGACGTATCCGGACAGCGCCGCGAGCGCCGCCCCGACGGCGTAGGGGATCTGCGTCAGGACGTGCGTGATCACGTGACAGCTCGCCCCGGTGGACGACAGGATCGTGGTGTCCGAGATCGGGGAGGCGTGGTCGCCGAGCACCGCGCCGGCGAGGACGGCGCCGAGGGCGGGGATGAGCAGGTCGGGCTCGCCGACGGTGTTCATGATCCCGCCGACCAAGGGCAGGAGCAGGGCGAACGAGCCCCAGGACGTCCCGGTGGCGAAGGCCATGACGGCGGCGATCACGAACGTGAGGGGGACGAGCCAGCCGGCGCCGACCGAGGAGTCCTCGACGAGCCCGCCGAGGTACTCGCCGGTGCCGAGCTGTTCGATCAGGCCGGTGAGCATCCAGGCGGAGACGAGGATGCCGACGGCGGGGGCCATGGACCGGATGCCCTCGGCCCAGCCCCGCCCGAACTCTCCGCCGGAGAACGACGGGTTGGGTCGGGTGTACCGCACGAAGTAGAAGATCGAGGCTCCGAGCCCGAGGATCCCGCCGGCCATCAGGGCGGCGGTGGTGTCGGTCTCGGCCAGGATGTCGACCGCCGACCAGGAGCCAGAGGCCGTGTGGCCCGTCCAGACGATGCCGCCGATCACGCCGACCACCAGCAGCAGGAACGGCACGACGAGCGCACGCTTGGCCCCGGGCCGGTGGACCGGCAGGTCCTCGGAGAGCTCGCCGGGGATCTCGGCGGACTCGGCGAACGGCCGTCCCTCGGTGACGGCCCGCTCCTCCTCGCGCCGCATGGGCGGCAGGTCGATGCGGAACACGATGACGATCCAGACCGTCAGGGCCGCCGCGATCGCGTAGTAGTTCGACGCCGCGGCGCCGAGGAACGCCTGGACGCTCGACATGGTCAGGGTCGAGGCGGCGATGATCGGGGCGAGGAGCCCCATGATGTACGCACCCCAGCTGGAGAACGGTGCGAGCACGGCGACGGGGGCCGACGTCGAGTCGATGATGTAGGCGAGCTTGGCCCGCGAGACGTTGTGCCGGTCCGTCACCGGTTTGGAGACCTGTCCGACGGCGAGCGCGTTGAAGTAGTCGTCGATGAAGATGACGATGCCCATGATCGCGGGCAGGAACTGTGCCCCGCGCCGGGTGTGGATGCGCTTGACGGCCCAGTCCGCGAACGCCGTCGTGCCGCCCGACATCATGATGAACGCGGCGATGACGCCGAGCATCAGGACGAACGCGAGGATGTACACGTACCAGGTGTTGACGGCGCCGTCGGCCCAGAAGATCGCGGCGAACGACTCCCAGATCAGCCGCAGCGTCTCCGGGACGTTCCCGTCGGCGACGAGGAACGCCGCCGTGACCACGCCTGCGCCGAGGCTGACGAGGACCTTCTTGGTGAGCACGACCAGGACGATCGCCACCACGGGGGGCAGCAGCGTCAGGACGGGGTAGGACTCGATCATGGCGCACCTTCGGCTGGGGTGAGGACGACGCTAGAGGGCGCAGGCACACCCGGCATCACGAAGCAGGTCAGTCGAGGTACTCCTCGACGAGCCGGGCCGCGATCCCGGTGTACGCACCGGGGGTGAGCGCCTGCAGGCGCGCGGTGACGTCGTCGGGCAGCCCGAGGCCCCCGACGAACTCCCGCATCTCGGCGCCGGTCAGACGGTGCCCGCGGGTGAGGTCCTTGAGGCGCTCGTACGGGTTCTCCATGCCCGGGACGCCCGCGACGGAGGCCGCGCGCATCGCCGACTGGATCGGCTCGCCGAGCACCTCCCAGTTGGCGTCGAGGTCCTCGGCGAGCAGGGCCTCGTTGACCGCGAGCGCCGTCAGGCCGCGCGAGACGTTGTCGATCGCGAGCTGGGAGTGCCCGAACGCGGGGCCGATGTTGCGCTGCGTGGTCGAGTCGGTGAGGTCGCGCTGCAGGCGGCTGGTGACGAGCGTCGCGGCGAGGGTGTCGAGCAGCGAGCAGCTGATCTCGAGGTTGGCCTCGGCGTTCTCGAACCGGATCGGGTTGACCTTGTGCGGCATGGTCGACGAACCGGTGGCGCCCGCGACGGGGATCTGCGTGAAGAACCCGAGGGAGATGTAGGTCCACACGTCGGTGGCGAGGTTGTGCAGGATCCGGTTGAAGCGCGCGACGTCGGAGTAGACCTCTGCCTGCCAGTCGTGGGACTCGATCTGCGTGGTCAGCGGGTTCCACGTCAGGCCCAGGCCCTCGACGAACGCCCGCGAGACCGCGGGCCAGTCCACGCCCGGGACGGCGACGACGTGGGCGCCGTACGTCCCGGTCGCGCCGTTGAGCTTGCCCAGGTACTCGGCGCCGGCGATCCGGCGCAGCTGGCGGCGCAGGCGGTGCGCGAGGACGGCCAGCTCCTTGCCGATGGTCGACGGCGTCGCGGGCTGGCCGTGCGTGCGGCTGAGCAGCGGGACGGCGGCGTGCTCGCGCCCCATGTCCGCGACCTGGTCGGCGAGCGCCGTGGCGGCGGGCAGCCAGACGTTCACGACGGCGCCCTGGACCATCAGCGCATAGCTGAGGTTGTTGACGTCCTCGCTCGTGCACGCGAAGTGGACGAGCTCGCCCACCCCAGGCAGCACCGTCTCGCCGAGGGCGTCGGGCGCGGCGACCAGGCGGCGCTTGATGAAGTACTCGACGGCCTTGACGTCGTGCACCGTCGTGCGCTCGATCTCCTTGAGCTCGGCGATCCCGTCGGCGTCGAAGTCCGTGACGATCGCACGCAGGTACGCGCGCTCGGCGTCGCTCAGCCCGGGAGCGCCGGGAACGACGGGCCCGTCCGTGACGCCCTCGACGCCGTCGCACAGCGTGATCAGCCACTCGACCTCGACGTGCAGGCGCTCGCGGTTGAGCGCGGCCTCGCTGAGGTGGTCCACGAGAGGCGCGACGGCGCCGCGGTAGCGGCCGTCGAGCGGCCCCAGGGCGATCGCGGGGGAGACGTCGGCGAGGGACGTGCGGGCGGTCGGTGTCTGCGCAGTGTTGTCGGCCACGGCGCCGATTCTCCCACGACGGCGCGGTCCTTCGGCAGTCCGTCTGCCGGACGTGGTGCCGGGGTGGGCCGAGGACGGCGTCGGATACGTTGGAGCGGTGGTAGACGCCGGAAGACCAGGGTTCGTTCAGGTACGAGGCGCGACGGAGAACAACCTGCGCGGCGTGGACGTGGACGTCCCGCGTGACGCGCTCGTCGCGTTCACGGGGGTCTCGGGCTCCGGCAAGTCGTCGCTGGCGTTCGGCACGCTGTACGCGGAGGCGCAGCGTCGGTACTTCGAGTCGGTCGCGCCGTACGCCCGCCGTCTGCTGCAGCAGGTCGGTGCCCCGCACGTCACCGAGATCACGGGGCTGCCGCCCGCGGTCGCTCTCCAGCAGCGGCGCGGGGCGCCGAGCTCGCGCTCGACCGTCGGCACCATCACGACGCTCTCGAACCTCGTGCGGATGCTCTACTCCCGTGCCGGCACGTACCCCGCGGGAGCGGTACGCCTGGGCGCCGAGGCGTTCTCGCCCAACACCGCCGTCGGGGCCTGTCCCCGGTGCGACGGGCTGGGCACGGTGCACGACGTCACGGTCGACCTGATGGTCCCGGACCCGACCCTGAGCATCCGTGAGGGGGCCGTCGCGGCGTGGCCCGGAGCCTGGCAGGGGTCGAACCTGCGACGCGTCCTGACGGGCCTGGGCGTCGACGTCGACGTGCCGTGGCACACCCTGAGCCCCGAGGACCGTGAGTGGATCCTGTTCACCGAGGAGCAGCCGACGGTCTTCGTCGAGTCGAAGAACGACCGGCTCGACCGCGGGTACAAGGGGAGGTTCACGAGCGCTCGCAGGCACGTCATGCACGTGCTGACGGACTCGAAGAGCCAGACGATGCGGGACAAGGCGCTCCGGTTCACCGAGAGCGCGGCGTGCACCGCCTGCGAGGGGAGCGGTCTGCGGGCCGACGCGCTGGACGTGACGGTCGCGGGTCGGACGATCGCCGCCGTCAACGCGATGGCCCTCTCCGAGGTCGCCGACCTCCTGCGCCCGCTTGCCGAGCAGACCGCCGTCACCTCGGGTGTCTCCGCGGCGTCGTCCGGCGAGACGACCGAGGTGGCCGTCCGGATCTCGGCCGACCTGCTCGCGCGGATCGACGTGCTGCTCGGCCTCGGGCTCGGGTACCTGAGCCTCGGGCGGCGCTCGACCACCCTCTCGCCGGGGGAGGCGCAGCGACTCAGGATCGCCACGCAGCTGAGGTCCGGTCTCTTCGGCGTCGTCTACGTCCTCGACGAGCCGTCCGCCGGCCTGCACCCCGCCGACGCCGCGCCGCTCCTCGACGTCCTGGACCGGCTCAAGGCGTCCGGCAACTCCCTCTTCGTCGTCGAGCACGACATGGACGTGGTGCGCCGGGCCGACTGGGTCGTCGACATCGGTCCGGGCGCGGGGGCCGGTGGCGGGCGCGTCCTCTACAGCGGCCCGGTGGCGGGTCTGGAGCAGGTCGAGGAGTCGCTCACCGGCCGGCACCTGTTCGGGCGTGCGGAGGCGCCCGCGCGTGAGCCGCGGAGGCCCGACGACTGGCTCCGGCTCACCGGTGTCTCGCGGCACAACCTGCACGACCTGTCGGTCGACGTACCGCTCGGCGTCCTGACCGCGGTCACGGGCGTCTCCGGCTCCGGGAAGTCGACGCTGGTCAGCCAGGTGCTCGCCGAGGTCGTGCGTCGTGCCCTCGGTGCGAGCCCGCAGGACGACGAGGATCCGCTTGAGGTGCAGGTCGCGGACGTCGGCGGGCTGGAGGCGTTCAGCCGCCTGGTCCGCGTCGACCAGCGTCCCATCGGGCGTACCCCGCGCTCGACCCTCGCCACGTACACGGGGATGTTCGACGTCGTCCGCCGCCTCTTCGCGGACACGGACGAGGCCAGGGCGCGCGGCTGGGCGCCCGGCCGGTTCTCCTTCAACGTCGAGGCCGGGCGGTGCCCCACGTGCCAGGGCGAGGGGTTCGTCGAGGTCGAGCTGCTCTTCCTGCCCGGCACCTACGGCCCGTGCCCCACCTGCGACGGCGCCCGCTACAACCCCCAGACGCTGGAGGTGTCCTGGAACGGCAAGAACGTCGCCGAGGTCCTCGCCCTCTCGGTGGACGACGCCGCGGAGTTCTTCGCCGGCGTTCCCGGAGCCGCGCGCAGCCTCCAGACCCTCCGGGACGTGGGTCTCGGATACCTGCGGCTGGGACAGCCCGCCACGGAGCTCAGCGGCGGGGAGGCACAGCGCATCAAGATCGCCACCGAGCTGCAGCGCGCCCGGCGCGGCCACACGCTCTACCTCCTCGACGAGCCGACCTCCGGGCTGCACCCGGCCGACGTCGCCCTCCTGATGCGCCAGCTCCACGCGCTCGTCGACGCCGGCAACACCGTCGTGGTGGTCGAGCACGACCTCGACGCGATCGCCTCGGCCGACCGCGTGATCGACCTCGGTCCCGGGGGCGGCGACCGCGGGGGCTCGGTGGTCGCGACAGGGACGCCCGCGCAGGTCGCCGCCGATCCCCGCAGCGTCACCGGGCCGTACCTCGCCGCGCGTCGACCGACGCGCACCTGACCGGCGCTCGTCGGGATCCTCGGGCGCTCCCTCCGTCCACAGCCACCCCGCCGCGGGACGTGTCCACCGACCCGTGACGCCGGGGCGTCGGGCGCACGACGGAGGTCCTAGCGTCGGCGGGCATGGACGACTTCTCGGGGGCCGCGGTCCCCTCCGCGGCACTGGCCGCCGTCGCGCTCGGCCTCGCCGACGTCGCATCGAGTCTCGACGGCGTCGGTGGCGCCGGCGGCTGGGAGGGGCGGTCGGGTACGGCGTGCCGTGACGAGACGACGGCGCTCGCGGCCCGGGCGCGAGCGCTCGCCGCCGCCGTCGACGCGCTGGCCGCCCGGGCACGGGGCCTGGAGGTCGGGTGAGCGACCTGCTCGTCGACACGTGCCGGATCCGTTCCGACGCCGACCGTGTGCGAGACCTGGCTGCGACGGTCGACGGCATGGTCGCGCCGCTCGTCACCGCCGCCGTGAGCCTCCGGTCGACGCCGTGGGGCGGGCTGGGCGCCTGGGACGAACCCTTCCTCGCCGTCCGCGCCGCCCAGGTTGCCGGTGACGTCGAGGCCGCGACCGGCCTGGTGCGACTCCTCGCGGACGACCTCGCCGCGTTGGCGGGTGACGCCGACGCGGCTGCCGGCGAGTTCGAGGCCGCCGACGCCGGGCTCGCGGTCGACCTGCGCTCGGCGATGGTCTGGACGGCGCCCGTGCACGAGCCGTTCGTCGGCAGCCTGGCGCTCACCGTCGCCGGTCCGCACGTCCCGGGGCTGCCGGGAGGACTCGCCGCGATCTTCGGTGCGGGCGGCTCGGTCGGCGGCGCCGTCGGCTCGGTCGCGGACTCGCTCGCACGCGTGACCGGGCGCCGCCGCCGCGCCTATGCGGACGACCCTCGGGTCGAGGTCGTCGAGCGTGACGTGCTGCCGGCGCCCCGCACGGCCGTGGAGGCGCTGCACGGTGTCCAGGGGGTCTCGGAGGAGCAGCGCGGTGCGTCCCTGGTCGTGGTCCAGGAGCTGCGCGCGGCCGGCGGGTCGTCGCGGTGGCTCGTCTCGGTGCCCGGCACCAACACGTACTCCGCGTCCACCTTCGGGTGGCACCAGAACTTCGAGCTCATGTCCGCCGACGCGGCGGAGCGAGAGTCGGCGGACAGCGTGGTCGTGATCCGTGAGGCGATGGATCGCGCCGGGGTCGGCCCGCAGGACGACGTGATGCTCGTCGGGCACTCCCAGGGAGGGCTCGCAGCCGCCGTCGTCGCGGCGTCCGACCCGCGCGTGACGCGGCTGGTGACCGCGGGGTCGCCGGTGGCCGGGCACCGGCTCCCGGAGCGGGTGCGGTCCCTCCACGTCGAGGTGCCGGGCGAGATCGTCACCGCGCTCGACGGGCGGCGGAACCCGGCGACCCCGGGGCGGGTGACGGTGGGTGGCACCGCCGACCTGACGGTGGGTGCGGCGTCGGACGTCATTCCCCACGGCGTCGGGTATCACGCGGCAGCGCTCGAGGCGGCCCTGGCCGACGGGCGGCGGGACGACGAGACGAGCGTCGCGCTCAGGACGGTCGACGCCGAGATCGAGGACTTCCTCGACGCCGACCTCGTGGGCCAGACCGTGATCGAGAGCCGACTCGTCCAGGAGGAGCACCCCGCTGAGCCCACGGACGAACCACGCGACCCGCCACGGGAGCCGGGGACGGCTCCGTGACGGGTCGCGGGAGGAACGGGGTCAGCGGCTCTGGTCGCCCGGGACCACGGCGTTGATGACCGCGTTGACGACGGCGAGGATCAGCGCGATCCACACGGCCCACCAGAACCCGCCCTCGAGCCGGATTCCCCACTCCGTCGCCTCGGTGATCCACGCTGTCAGCATCAGCATCAGGGCGTTGATCACGAGGTGGAAGAGCCCGAGCGTGAGGATGTACAGCGGGATCGAGATGAACTGCAGGATCGGCTTGACGATCGAGTTGACCAGGGTGAACAGCAGGGAGACGGCGAGCAGGATCACGATGGTGGCGCCTGCCGAGTCGCCGCCGACGATGAAGAGGTGGTCGTCGAGGACCAGGCTCGTCAGCCACAGCGCGAGCGCCGTGACGAGGACGCGGACGATGAAGTTCATGCGCCCATCAAACCAGAGCGGTCTGTGCGCGTGGTCGGGATCCGGCCCGTGCGTGGCATCCTGATCGGGTGAGTTCACCCCGTGTGCCCGTGCGCCCCGCCATCGACGCCCTGCCCGCCTACGTCCCCGGGGCGCGTGTCCCCGCCGGGGCGGCGGCGTTCAAGCTGACCTCCAACGAGAACCCGTACCCGCCGCTGCCGTCCGTGCTGATGGCGATCAGCGACGCGGCGGCGGACGTCAACCGGTACCCGGACATGTTCGCGCTGGACCTGCTGGACGCGGTCGCCGAGCACGTCGGCGGCGGGGTCACGGCGGAGAACGTCGTCGTCGGCAACGGGTCGGTCGCGGTTCTGCAGCACGTGCTGGCCGCCGTCGTCGCCGAGGGGGACGAGGTGGTGATGCCGTGGCGGTCGTTCGAGGCGTACCCGATCGTGGTGCCCGTCGTGGGCGGCGTCTCCGTCCAGGTGCCGGTGACGGCCACCGGACGGCTCGACCTGCCGGCGATGGCTGCGGCGATCACCCCGCGCACGCGCGCCGTCCTGGTGTGCAGCCCCAACAACCCGACCGGCCCGGTGGTCCGCCAGGCCGAGTTCGACGCGTTCATGGCCCAGGTCCCGTCCGACGTCCTCGTCGTGCTCGACGAGGCGTACGTGGAGTTCGTCCGCGACCCCGAGGTCGCCGACGGTCCGGCGGCCTACGCGGCGCACGCGAACGTGGTCCTCGTCCGGACGTTCTCCAAGGCGTACGGGCTCGCGGGGCTGCGGGTCGGCTACGCCGTCGCGCGTCCGCGGCTGGCGCGGGCGATCCGCTCGGCGTCGACGCCGTTCGGCGTGAACCACCTGGCGCAGCACGCCGCGGTGGCCTCGCTCAACGCCCAGGACGAGCTGCTCGAGCGTGTCGAGGCGGTCGTCTCCGAGCGCACGCGGATGGTCGAGGCGCTGCGGGACCAGGGCTGGGAGCTGCCGGACGCCCAGGGCAACTTCGTCTGGTTCGAGTTCGGCGAGCGCACGGTCGAGTACGCCGCGGAGGCGACCTCCGCGGGTGTGCTCGTCCGTCCGTTCGCGGGCGAGGGCATCCGCGTCAGCGTCGGCGAGCCCGAGGCGAACGACCTGCTCGTGGCCGTCGCGGCACGCTGGCGGGAGGGTCTGCCGCTCGGGTGAGCGGATCGGCGCGACTCACGACAGACTTGGAGGAAACCTCCAACGACCTCCGGGTGATGTTGGGCACCGACAGACCTGTCACGCTCGCGAACCCGTAGCCTACGCTGGCGTAGCCTACGGAACCGTAGGTGCGCCGACCGAGGGGCCGTCGCACGCGCAGGAGCACGAGGGAGACCGACGTGGACCAGCATTCGGCATTCGAGCCCGACGCGGCCGAGGAGGACGACCTCGTCCGTCTCGTGACGCGGGACGGGGCTCGCACCGACACGCACCCGGAGTACGCGGCACGCGTGGCGCATCTCGACACCGATGCGTTGCGCGACATGTACAAGGACATGTCGCTGGTCCGGCGGTTCGACGTGGAGGCGACCTCGCTCCAGCGCCAGGGCGAGCTCGGGCTCTACCCCCAGTCGCTCGGCCAGGAGGGCGTGCAGATCGGCGCCGCGCACGCGCTCGCGACGCAGGACTACGTCTTCCCCTCGTACCGCGAGCACGGCATCGCGCACGTCCGCGGCGTGCGGATGTCGAACCTCCTGCGGCAGTTCCGCGGTATCGATCACGGCGGATGGGACGTACAGGAGCACAACTTCCACCTGTACACGCTGGTGATCGGCTCGCACGCGCTGCACGCGACCGGCTACGCGATGGGCGTGCAGCGCGACGGGCTCGTCGGGACCGGCGACAGCACCCGCGACACGGCGGTCGTCGCGTGCTTCGGGGACGGCGCGACGTCGCAGGGAGACATCAACGAGGCGCTCGTCTTTGCGGCAGTGAACAACGCGCCGGTCGTGTTCCTCTGCCAGAACAACCAGTGGGCGATCTCGGAGCCCACCGCCCGCCAGACCCGCGTGCCGCTCTACCAGCGCGGTCTCGGCTTCGGGATCCCGAGCGTGCGGGTGGACGGCAACGACGCCCTCGCCAGCCACGCGGTGATGTCGGAGGCGCTCGAGCGTGCCCGGTCCGGAGGGGGGCCGACTTTCGTCGAGGCCTACACGTACCGGATGGGTGCGCACACGACGTCGGACGACCCCACCCGGTACCGCTCCCGGGCGCAGGAGGACTACTGGCGCGAGCGGGACCCGATCGACCGTGTCAGGCTGCTGCTGGAGCGTGAGGGTGGCTGGGACGACGCGTTCGCCGCGGCCGTCACCGCTGCCGGCGACGAGCTCGGCGAGACCCTGCGGGCGGACGTGCGGGCGATGGAGGCCCCGGCGCCGGAGTCGATGTTCGACCACGCGTACGCCAGCGAGAACGCGGTCGTGACGGCCGAGCGGGAGTGGCACGCGCAGTACGAGGCGTCGTTCGAGGAGGCAGCCCGATGAGCACGACGAGGATGACGCTCGGCAAGGCGGTCAACGAGGCGCTGCGGGCCTCGTTGGAGACCGACCCGCAGGTGATGCTGATGGGTGAGGACATCGGTGCGCTTGGCGGGGTGTTCCGCGTGACCGACGGCCTGCAGAAGGACTTCGGCGAGACGCGCGTGGTGGACTCGCCGCTCGCGGAGTCGGGGATCGTCGGCACGGCGATCGGGCTCGCGATGCGCGGGTACCGCCCGGTCTGCGAGATCCAGTTCGACGGGTTCGTCTTCCCGGCGTACGACCAGATCACGACGCAGCTGGCGAAGATCCATAACCGGTCCGCCGGGCGCATCACCATGCCCGTCGTCATCCGGATCCCGTTCGGTGGCGGCATCGGAGCGATCGAGCACCACTCGGAGAGCCCCGAGGCGTTGTTCGCCCACACCGCCGGGCTGCGCGTCGTCTCGCCGTCCACGCCGCAGGACGCGTACACGATGATGCGGGAGGCCATCGCGTCGCCCGACCCGGTGCTGTTCTTCGAGCCGAAGGCGCGGTACTGGGACAAGGGCGAGGTCGACCTGTCGCTGACGGACGCCGCCATGCTGGACTCCGCGCGGGTCGCCCGGTCGGGCACCGACGCCACGCTCGTGACGTACGGACCGGCCACGCACGTCACGCTCAAGGCGGCCGAGGCCGCCGCGGCGGAGGGGCGCAACCTGGAGGTCGTGGACCTGCGGACGGTCTCGCCGCTCGACGTCCGGACGGTGGTCGAGAGCGTCCGCCGGACCGGTCGCTGCGTCGTCGTGCACGAGGCGTCGTCGTACTTCGGCGCGGGGGCCGAGGTCGCCGCCCAGGTGAGCGAGCAGTGCTTCTACCACCTCGAGGCGCCCGTTCTCCGCGTGGCGGGCTTCCACACGCCCTATCCGGTCGCGAAGATCGAGCACGACCACCTTCCGAGCGTCGACCGCATCCTGGATGCTGTCGAGCGAACCCTCGCGTTCTGACGCGGCGACGACCAGGAGCAGCCCGTGCCCACCTACGAGACCTTTCTCCTGCCCGACGCCGGCGAGGGCCTGACCGAGGCCGAGATCGTGCAGTGGCACGTCGCCGTGGGCGACGACGTCACGGTCAACGACATCATCCTCGAGATCGAGACCGCCAAGTCGCTGGTCGACCTGCCGACACCCTGGACGGGGCGTGTGCACGAGGTGCTGGTCGCCGAGGGCACCACCGTCGACGTCGGCGCCCCGATCATCGTGATCGACACCGACCCGGACGGCGAGGCCCCGGCAGAACCGTCCGCCCCTGCGGCTGCAGAGCCGGTGTCGGGGGCCTCTTCAGCACCGTCGGCCGACGTCGCGGCGTCGGGTGGGCAAGAGTCGTCCGGGAGTGGCGCCGTGCTCGTCGGGTACGGCACGGCAGCCGTCTCAGGTCGTCGCACCCGGCGTGGCGCGGGCTCCGCGGCCCAGACCGTCCAGCAGAAGTCTGAGCCCGCGCCGTCGGCCGAGCCCGCGAGCGCGACGGCCTCGTCCTCGCACCCGCGCACCCTCGCAAAGCCCCCCGTGCGCAAGCTCGCCAAGGATCTCGGGATCGACCTGACCACGGTGCACCCGACCGGTCCGGGCGGGATCGTCACCCGCGAGGACCTGGTGGTGCACCACGAGCGCACCGAGGCGCAGCACCTCGCGGCCTACGACGACGAGCCGTGGGCCGACGCCGCGGGCGTCACCCAGGACGGTCGGCAGACGCGCGTGCCGGTGCGGTCGGTGCGCAAGCGGACGGCGGAGGCGATGGTGCACAGCGCGTTCACGGCGCCGCACGTGACCGTGTTCGCCACCGTCGACGTCACCAAGACGATGAAGCTGGTGCGGCGACTGCGTGAGGACCGTGAGTTCGCGGACGTGCGGATCACCCCGCTGCTGCTTGCCGCCAAGGCGCTGCTGATCTCGGTCGACCGGCACCCCGAGGTGAACGCGAGCTGGGACGAGGACGCGCAGGAGATCGTCTACAAGCACTACGTGAACCTGGGGATCGCGGCGGCGACGCCGCGCGGCCTCGTGGTGCCGAACATCAAGGACGCGCACGCGATGGATCTCAAGGAGCTCGCGACCGGGCTCGGGGAGCTCACCGCGACGGCGCGGTCCGGCCGGACGACGCCCGCGGCGATGCAGGACGGGACCATCACGATCACGAACGTCGGGGTCTTCGGCATCGACACGGGGACGCCGATCCTCAACCCGGGCGAGGCGGCGATCCTCGCGTTCGGCGCGATCCGCGAGCAGCCGTGGGTGCACAAGGGGAAGATCAAGAAGCGCTGGGTCACCCAGCTCGCACTGAGCATGGACCACCGGCTCGTCGACGGGGAGCTGGGCTCCCGCGTGCTGGCCGACGTCGCGCGCGTGCTGGAGGACCCGGCGCAGGCGCTCGTCTGGAGCTGAGCGTCCGCACCGGGTCCTCCGGTCGGGTCGTGCTGCTACGCGCGGGTCAGAGCGTGCCGCTCCAGGCGTACTTCTCCGACGCGGGGTCGATCGGCGTCTGCGCGAGGTGGTTGGTGTAGTTCGACATCACCTTCTGCGCGATGCCGAGGACCACCTCGAGCACCTGGCGGCGGGTGTAGCCGGCGTCCAGGAAGGTCTGGACGGTGGCGTCGTCGACCTCGCCCCGCTCGCGCACCATCGCGAGCGTGAAGGTGCGCAGTGCCTCGAGGTGGTCGGTGGGCAGCGGGGTTCCGTCACGCAGGGCGTCGCTGATCGCGTCGTCGACCTTCATCGACTTGGCGATGCCGGTGTGTGCCGGGACGCAGTAGTGGCACGAGTGCTCGACGTTGACCGTCTGCCAAACGACGGTGAGCTCGTCCTTGTCGAAGCTGGTGTCGAGGAAGAGCCGGTGAGCGTCCTGGTAGGCCTCGAGGAGGCCGGGGGCCTCTGCCATCGTCGCGTGCAGGCCGGGGATCATCCCCATCTGCTTCTTGGACCTGGCGAGCAGGGGCTTGGACTCCTCGGGGGCGGTGGACTCGTCGTGCATCGTGAAGTCGGTCATCGGTGCTCCTCTCGGTGTCGGGCCCGCGGGGCGGACCCGTCGTGCGTTCGTTCTATACCGAACGTTACTAAACTCAGGCGGAGTTTGCTACCGATGAGTTACAAACAGCGCTTGTCCGCGTAGGATCGGGGGATGAGCACGTCAGCGAAGGCTCCGATCGGGCGCCCGAGACTCTTCGACGAGGAGACCGTCCTCGCGTCGCTGACCGCGCTCTTCTGGCGCCAGGGCTACTCGCAGACCTCGATCTCCGACATCGTCGAGGCGAGCGGTGTCCACAAGCCCAGCCTCTACCGCACGTTCGGGAGCAAGGAAGAGCTCTTCGCCACGGTGCTGCGGCGGTACCTCGCCGAGCGGATGGCGATGTTCGGGACGCTCGTCGCCGAGGCGGGCCCCGGGATCGAGGGGGTCCATCGCTTCCTCGACCTGTTCGAGGTCGACGCCGTCTCCGAGCAGGGTCGCGACGGCTGCCTGATGGTGATGGCCTCCAACGAATTGCGCGGGAGGCTGCCGGGATACGACTTCTCGGTCGACTACCGCGAGCAGATGCGCGAGCAGATCGAGGCCCTGGTCCGCCAGGGCTGCCCGGAGGCCGAGGGTGACGTCGTCACGGCCCGCACGGACCTGCTCACCACCTACCTGCTCGGTCTGCACGTGGTGATGCGCGCCGGGGCCGAGCCCGCCGAGATCCACCGTTACCTCCACGCGATGCACGTCGCCGTCGACGACTGGCGTACGCGGTAGGTTCGTGGGCATGACGACCAGCCCGCGCAACCCCGCCGTCCTCGTCGGCTGCTCCCACGGCACGGACAGTCCGGACGGGCAGGCGGCCGTCACCGCCCTGCTCGACGACGTGCGCGCCCGCCGCCCGGACCTGGACGTGCGCGAGACGTACGTCGACGTCCAGCACCCGCAGCTGCCCGACGTCCTCGCCGGGGTCGTCGAACCCGGCGCACCCGGCGCGGTGGGGGACCCGACGGCGGAGCCGCAGGACGCCGTCGTCGTCCCGCTGCTGCTCTCCGCGGGCTTTCACGTCTACGTCGACGTCACCGAGGCCGTCGCGGATCACGACGCGGCGACGGCGGACGCGGTGCGCACGGGCGCGCTGGGCCCCGACCCCCGGCTCGTCGAGATCCTTCGGGCGCGCCTGGCGTCGGTCGGCCTGCTGCCCGGCGACGCCGTGGTGCTCGGCGCGGCCGGGTCGTCCGACGCGCGCGCCGTCGAGGCGGTCGAGGAGGTGGCGGAGGGTCTGCGCGCACGGCTCGAGGTGCCCGTGACGATCGGGTACGGTTCCAAGGCGACACCGACCGTCCCGGAGGCGGTCGCCGCCGCTCGCGAGGCCGGGGCGACACGCGTCGTGATCGCCGCCTACCTGCTCGCTCCCGGGGTGTTCCTGGACAAGCTCGCCGACGCCGGGGCGGACGTGGTCACGGACGCCCTTGCCCCGGACCCGCTGCTGACCGACATCGTGCTGGACCGCTACGCCGACGGCGTGGCTGCGCTCGGCGCGTAGTCTCCGGGCGGTCCGTCTCCCGGCCCTCCGTCGAGGTCCGGTCCCGGCCCGGCGGCGGCCCGCGGCGCCAGCACGAACGCCGCCGCCGCACAGGCGGTCGCGAGGGCGAAGACGACGACGAACCCCCAGGTCCCGGCGTCGCGGAGCATCCACACGGCGGCGCCGACGACGGCGAGCGCCGGCGCTGCCACGACCGCGTTGCCGGTCTGGAGCGCGGACGCGGCCGCCCCCTGCCTCCCCGGCTCCGCGAGATCGAGCACGAGCACCGAGAGGGTCGGGCTCGTCAGCCCCATGCCGATGCCCGTGACGGCCCAGGCAGCCATCCCGACGGCCGACGGCACGGCCGGGATCGTCAGGGTCGCCGCCCCGCCGATCCCGATCACGAGGGCCAGGGCCCCCGCGCGCAGGAACCCGACCGCGCCCACGTCGAACGGGTTGTGGCCGCGGAACCAGGAGGCCGACGACCAGCCGACGGCGGCGAACGTCAGGGCGAGCCCGGCCGTGGCGGCGCTGAGGCCGTGGTGGGTGACCAGGAGCAGGGGCAGGACGGACTCGGCGGTCAGGAACGCGGTGCTGGTCAGCGCGTTGATCCCGACGGCGGTCGGGATCCCGCGTGCGGCGCGGAACGTCCCGGCGGGCAGGATCGCGGCGACCGTCAGGAGCACGGCGGCCGCGCCGACGACGCCGAGCACCACGGCGCCGGCACCGCTCGACCCCGCGGCGAGGTGCAGCGCCCCGACCCCGCAGGCCGCCACGACCGCGAGCACCACGCGGCGCCGGTCCTCAGGGTCCACCGGGCCGGGCGTGCCCGTGGGGCCGCCGTCCCGGCGCAGGGACGGCGCGACCATGAGGACGGCCGGGACGAGGACGACCGCGACGCCCCAGTAGACCCACCGCCATCCGGCGTGCTCCACGATCAGGCCCGCGACGGCCGGCCCGACGAGCGCAGGGACCACCCAGGCCGCGGAGAACCAGGCGAAGACCCGGGGGCGTTCGGCGTGGTCGTAGGTCCGGGCGACGACCACGTAGACGGCCACGATGTACGCCCCGCTGCCCAGCCCCTGCAGAACGCGCCCGGCGAGGAAGGCGCCGATGGTCGGTGCGGAGCCGGCGACGAGGAGCCCGGCGGCGAAGAGACCGACACCGCCGAGGAGCACCACGGCCGGCCCCCTGCGGTCGGTCAGCGGACCGGCGGCGACCATGCTGACGACGCTCGCCGCGATCGTCGCGGCGAAGGTCAGGCCGTAGAAGCGCAGCCCGTCCAGGTCGGCGGCGACGGCGGGCATCGCCGTGGCGACGGCGAGCGTCTCGAACGCGCCCAGGGCGACGATCGTGACGAGGCCGACGAGCGTCGTCGCGCGGCCGCGGGAGGTCAGGGAGGGCATGCCGAGAAGTCTGTAACCTCAAGTGTGGTTGAGGTCAACCGTCGTCGGGAGGAGCGGAAAGAATGAGCGAGGGGCTGAGCGTCTCGGAGATGTCCGCCCGCAGCGGCGTGACCGTCTCCACCCTGCACTTCTACGAGCGAGAGGGCCTGATCCGGGCCGCGCGCACCCCGGGCAACCAGCGCCGGTACGCGCGCGACCAGCTCCGGCGGGTCGCGTTCATCCGCATGTCGCAGCGCGTCGGCCTCCCGCTCGCCCGGATCCGCGAGGCCCTCGCGACACTGCCCGCCGACCGCACACCCTCGACCGCCGACTGGCGGCGACTCTCGGCCGCGTGGCGCGCCGAGCTCGACGCGCGGATCGCCGTCCTGCACGAGCTCCGCGACGACCTCGACGGCTGCATCGGCTGCGGCTGCCTCTCCGTGAGTCGCTGCGCGCTCGTCAACCCCGACGACGCACGGGCAGCCGAAGGGCCGGGCCCGCGCGCCGTCGTCGACGCGATCGACGCGATCGACGCCGCCGGACGTGACACGTCCCTCACTCCGGGGCGACCCGACGGTGCCACCGAGGCCCCGGTGCCGCCTACGCTGGTGCGGTGACCCCGACCGCCACCCGCAGCGAACCGCGCGGCGCCGCGCCCACCGGCCCGCGCACCGCGGACCCGCTGATCACCCCCGGCACCCCGTGGTGGCTGGTCGCCGCCGGCCCTGCCGCCGTCGTCGTCGCCGTCGCCGCCACCCTGCTCGCGGGGATCTGGACCAGTGCGTACGACGCCGTGATCGTCGACCCGGGCACCGTCACCCGGTACCTGCTGCCCGTGAGCGTCGTCCTCACCGAGCTGTCCGCGTCCGTCGCCATCGGGTCGCTCACCCTCGGTGCGTTCGTCCTGCGCCCCGGGGCGCCCCTGCGGCGCGGGCTCAACCTCGCCGGGGCCGCAGCCGGCGTCTGGGCGGTGCTCGCCGTCGTCCAGACCGTGCTGCGCTACGCCGCGGTCTCCGGCACCCAGATCGGCTCCGACGAGTTCGGGCCCGAGTTCGGGCTCTTCCTCACCGACATCGCGCTCGGCCGGGTCTACCTGACGATCATCGCGGTCGCGGCCCTCACGTCCGCGCTGGCGCTCGCCGTGCGCACCGCGAACGGCGCCCTCGTCGTCGGGCTCGTCGCCCTCGTGGCGCTCGCGGTCCAGTCGAGCACCGGCCACGCCGCCGGCGCCGCGAACCACGAGATCGCCATCTCCGCGTTCTTCCTGCACCTCGTCGGTGCCGCGATCTGGATCGGGGGGCTCGCGGGCCTCGTCGCCGGACGGATCCGTGGGTCGGTCGGCCGGTCGGACTTCGCGACGGCGGTCGACCGCTACTCCTCGATCGCGCTCTGGTGCTACACCGCCGTCGTGGTCTCGGGGGTCGTCGCCGCGCTGATCCGCGTGCAGAGCCTCGGTGACCTGGCGACCCCGTACGGGCAGCTTCTCATCGTCAAGGTGCTCCTCGCCGTCGCGCTGGGCGCCATCGGGTACGCCCACCGCGAGGTCGTCGTCCGCAAGCTGCGGGCCCTGGCCGAGGTGGCACCGCGCCGCCGTCGTGCCACGGGCAAGGGCGTGGCCGAGGGCGGCGCCGCCCGCCCGTCCCGGGAGGCCGAGCGTGCCGTCACGCGGCTCTTCTGGCGGATGGCGTCCGTCGAGCTGCTCATCATGGGGGCGGTCTCCGGCGTCGCGGTCGCGCTCGGCTCCTCCGCGCCTCCCGTGCCGGAGGAAGTCGTCGAGGACCCGTCGCCCGCGTGGCTCCTGACGGGCCACGAGCTGCCGCCCGAGCCGACGCTCGGGCAGTGGGTCTTCGGGTTCGAGCCGGACCTGATCTGGTTGTTCGTCGTCGGCGCCGGCCTGAGCGTCTACCTGCGGTGGGTGTGGCGCCTCCGACGCCGCGGCGACAGCTGGCCGGCGACCCGCACCGTCTCGTGGTGCCTCGGTATGGTGGTGTTCCTCTGGAGCACCAACGGCGGTGCCGCCCAGTACGGCCACATCATGTTCAGCTCGCACATGATCCAGCACATGACGCTGGCGATGATCGTGCCGATCTTCCTGGTGCTGGCCGCGCCCGTCACGCTCCTGCTGCGGGCGGTCCCCGGCCGGGACGACGGCACGAAGGGCCCGCGGGAGTGGGTGCTCGGCCTCGTGAACTCCCGGTTCGGGCACTTCATGGCCAACCCGCTCGTCGCCGCCGTGAACTTCGGCGGCTCGATGATCGTCTTCTACTTCACGCCGCTGTTCGGGTTCGCGATGGAGAACTACATCGGCCACCTGCTGATGGTCGTGCACTTCACCCTCGCCGGGTACCTGTTCGTCAACGCCCTGATCGGCATCGACCCCGGCCCCCAGCGGCTCGCGTACCCCCAGCGGTTGCTGCTCCTGATCGCTACCATGGCGTTCCACGCCTTCTTCGGCGTCACCCTGATGATGAGCGAGTCCCTCCTCGCGGCCGACTGGTTCGGCCTCATGGGGCGTCCGTGGGGACTGAGCGCCATCGAGGACCAGCAGCGCGGCGGCGGGATCGCGTGGGGGATCGGTGAGATCCCGACGCTCGCGCTCGCCGTCGCCGTCGCGGTCTCGTGGCACCGGTCCGACGAGCGCGAGGCCGCACGACGCGACCGCAAGGTGGCGCGCGAGGGCGACATCGAGATGGACGAGTACAACGCCATGCTCGCCCAGCTGAAGGACCGCGACGACCGCATGTCCTGATCTGCCCCGCGGTCGGGCGCGCTGCCGCCGTCGGTCAGTCGGCCGAGACGACCCAGGCGCCGTCGGTCTCCCCGGGCGCGACCGTCATGGTTGGACTGCCCGGCGTCAGCACGTCCGGCCCGCCGTCGCCCGCGCACAGGTCGGCCTCGTCCCGCGGCACGTCGACCACGTCCGTCACGGTGCTCCCGTTGACGAGCAGCAGCCACCCGGTGTCCTCGTCGCCGAGGTCCGGCAGGTCACCGTCGACCGACTCCACCTCGAGGGCGGCGGCGATCGCCTCCTCGTCGGTGCCCGGGCACGCGACGACGACGCGCTGCCAGTCGTCGTGCAGCACCGGTACGAGGTCCAGGGTGCCGCTGCCCTCCCCGGCGGCGTCCACGGCGTCGAGAAACTCTGACTGCAGGCTCACCGCGGGCGTCGACCCGCAGCCCGCCAGGACGAGGGCGGCGAGGAGCGCGCCGCAGGTTCCGAGTGAACGACCGTGTGCCATCTGTCCAGTATGCGCCCCCGCATCAGGTGCGGCCCAGGGGCGACCGGGCCCGGCGGGACGAACTCGTACACCGCGCCCAGGCGTCTCACAGCCGTCTCATAGCACCGGGGTTCGTAATGGAGACATCACCTGATCCCCGGAGGGCAAAGATGGACCAGATCATTCTTTTCACGGCCGACATCGTGGCAATCGCTATCCTGACGTTCGGCCTCTACTTCCCGCGGCACCGTCGCCGTGACCTGGTCACGGCCTACGTCGGCCTGAACGTCGGCGTCCTGGCGGTGGCCGGCGCGCTGGCATCCAGCACCGTCGGCGCGGGTCTCGGTCTGGGCCTCTTCGGCGTCCTGTCGATCATCCGCCTGCGCTCCTCCGAGATCGCGCAGCACGAGGTCGCCTACTACTTCGCGGCGCTCGCGCTCGGACTCCTCGGTGGCCTGGGCGCCTCCGGCACGGGTCTGGTCCTGAGCGTCTCGCTCATGGCCCTGATCGTCGTGGCGATGGCGTTCGCGGACAGCCCGGCCCTGCTCGGTCGGTATCGCAACGAGTACGTCGTCATCGACCGGGCGATCCCCGACGAGACCGGTCAGACGGCCTACCTCGAGAACCTGCTCGGCGGTCGCGTCCGCTCGATCACCGTCCAGCGCCTCGACCTGGTGAACGACACCACCACCGTCAACGTCCGGTACGAGGTCGGCGCAGGCCGCACCTCCGGCCGCACCGAGACGGGGACCGAGAGCCGTTCTGCCGCACGGGTGAACGCACGATGAGCGCGCCGACGGTGGAGCAGAGGTCGACCATGACGACGGACCGGCTGAACCCGATCGGGCTCGAGGAACTGGACCTTCACGCCGCGCTGCAGACGCGGGTGGACCGCAAGTACCTCGTGCCGACGCCGGCCCTGGACGGGATCCTGCGGGGACTCCTCTCCGCAGAGCCCGGTGTCCGGGTGCTGGAGATCGACGGACAGCGCGACTTCGGGTACGCCTCGCAGTACTTCGACACCCCGGACCTGGCGAGCTTCCGCTCGGCGGCGCACCGCCGTCGTCGTCGCTTCAAGGTCCGCACGCGGACCTACCTCGACTCGGGCCTGTGCCGGCTGGAGGTCAAGACCCGCGGGTCGCGGGGGACCACGGTCAAGCACCGCACGGACCACGACCACGCACCCGACAGTCTCGGGACCGGTGTCGAGTTCGTCGGCGAGGTGCTGCGGATGACACGGGCGCTGCCCGTCGACCCGCGAACCCTCGAGCCGACCCTGCGCACGGAGTACCGGCGCATGACGCTCCTCCTCCCCCAGACGGCGTCCCGCGCCACCATCGACACCCACCTCGAGTGGTACGACGGCGGAGCTCACCTCGCGGTGGGCGACGTGGCGGTCGTCGAGACCAAGAGCGGGTCCCAGGCCGGAACCCTCGACCGTGTGCTCTGGGCGCGCGGCATCCGGCCGGCACGGATCTCGAAGTTCGGAGCAGGCCTCGCGGCCCTCCGTCCCGAGCTGCCTGCGACGCGGTGGCGTCGCGCACTCGATCACCAGCTTGACCTGACGTGGAACGACTGAAGGAGACACCATGCGACGCACACCCCTCTTCCTGATCGCCTCGACGGCGACGCTCGGCCTGGTCCTGACCGGCTGCGCAGCGACCGACGAGTCGGCGACCGACGACGTCTCGACGGGGTCGACCGCCTCGGGGGACGAGGTCTCCTCGGACTCTGACGACAGCGCCTCGTACGACGGCGACGCCACCGTCGAGGAGATCATGGCCGACAACGAGGACGTCGGTGACACCGACGCCGCGGCCGACGCGGAGGTCGTCGACATCACGCTCGACGGCGGCACCGCGTCCTCGGACGCCGAGGGCGTCGAGGTCGACGGCTCGACCGTCACCATCACGCAGGAGGGCGCCTACCGGATCTCCGGCACGCTCGACGACGGACAGATCGTCGTGGCGGCGCCCGAGGACGCCCAGGTCCGTCTGATCCTGGACGACGCCGACATCACCTCGTCGACGGGCTCGGCAATCTCGGTCGAGGAGGCCGACGACGTCGTGATCGAGCTCGCGGACGGGTCGGACAACCACGTGGCCGACGCGGAGAGCTACGCCGACACCGGCGAGGACGCGCCGAACGCCGCGATCTACTCGACGGCGGACCTCGGGATCACCGGCACCGGTGCGCTGACGGTCGAGGGCAACGCGAACGACGGCATCACCAGCAAGGACGGCCTCGTCATCGACTCCGGCGACATCACCGTGACCGCCGTCGACGACGGCGTGCGCGGCAAGGACCAGCTGGTCGTCCTCGACGGCACGCTGACGGTCACCGCGGGCGGCGACGGGCTCAAGGCCGACAACGAGGACGACGCCGACCGTGGCTACGTGTACCTCGCGGGCGGCACCGTGGACGTGACCGCGGGCGCCGACGGGATCGACGCCGCGCAGGACGCCCTTATCGACGGGGCGACGGTCACCGTCGTCGCCGGAGGCGGGCACGAGGAGAGCGTGGCCGACGACGCCTCCGCCAAGGGCGTGAAGGCCGGGATCGCCCTGGTCATCGGGTCCGGGACCGTGACCGTCGACGCCGCCGACGACGCGCTGCACTCGGACGGCCTCGTGGCCGTGCCGGGTGGAGACGTGACCGTCGCCTCCGGCGACGACGGTGTCCACGCCGACGGCAACCTCAACCTCGAGGGCGGCAACGTCACCGTGACGGCCTCCTACGAGGGGCTCGAGGGCTCGGACATCCTGATCGCCGACGGGGACATCGACCTGACGTCGACCGACGACGCGATCAACGCGGCCCTCACGGCCGACGACGCCGTCGAGCAGCAGGCCCGTGCCGACGGCAGCGGTGGCGGGTACGGCACCGAGGAGGTCGGTGACTTCAGCTTCATCGTCACCGGGGGCACGATCCTCGTGGACGCCGAGGGCGACGGGCTCGACTCGAACGGGTCGATCGACATCCAGGGTGGCGAGATCGTCGTCGCCGGGCCGACGACGGACGGCGAGGCCCCCATGGACGCCAACGGCACGTTCACGATCTCCGGCGGTGACCTGCTCGCCTACGGCAGCTCCGGCATGGCGAGCGCGCCCGACCTCGACTCGGAGCAGGTCTCCGTCTTCTTCCTCCTGGACGCGGCGCAGGCCTCCGGGTCCACGGCGGAGCTCGTCTCCTCGGACGGCACGGTGCTCGCCACCTTCGACGCGACGCGGGACTTCCAGTCCGTCGTCTGGTCGGGCGACGACCTCACCGAGGGCGACCACGTGACCCTGGTGGTCGACGGCACCGAGGTCGCGACCGCGACCGCCGGCGACTACGAGGAGGGCGAGGCGACCGGCGGCGCGGGTGGCCCCGGCGAGATGCCCGGTGGCGGTGCGCCGGGTGGCGAGATGCCGCAGGTCTGACCTGCCGCTCGAGCCCACTCGCTGGTCGAGCTCAAACGTCGGTCGAGCTTGTCGAGACCAGTCCGCCGGTCGAGCCAGTCCGCCGGTCGAGCGAGTCCGCAGGTCGAGCTTGTCGAGACCAGTCCGCCGGTCGAGCCGGAACGCCGGTCGAGCTTGTTGAGACCCCTCGTGGTCTCGACAAGCTCGACCGGCGTCGTCGTGCGCTGGTCTCGTCAGGCTCGACCGGCGTCGTCGTCAGATCTGCAGACCGCCGCGGACGATCGAGTCGCCCGAGTGCGAGGGGTCGCCGTCGAAGTGCTCCTCGGAGACGTCGACGAGCGGGTAGTCGCCCACGTCCAGCCCCTCGGGGATGTCGAACGTCCCCTCGTCGCCCTCGAGCACGCCGAGGCTGACGAGCCCGCTGAGGTCGTCGGCGATGAGCCAGACCTCGTGGTAGCCGTCGTCGCTCGCCGGGGCGTCCATGCTGACGACCACCTGTCGGCGCCCGTCCTCGGACTCCTCGAGCTGCGCGGCCCCGGTGGCGCCGTCCCAGTCGGGCAGTGCGTCGAGGGTGGCGCTGGCGACCGTCGTCGTCCCTGCCGGCTCCTCGAGATCGCGCCGCTCCCAGAGCACGCCGCCGCCCACGCCGACGACGAGCGCGACGCTGGCCGCTGCGGCGATCCATCCCGCGGAGTAGCGGCGTCGTCGGCGCTCGCCGAGGTCGGTGACCGTCGCGGCGGACTCCTCGGAGTCGTCTGCCTCGTCCTCGACCCCGGCTTCGGTCCCAGCCCCAGCCTCAGCCTCAGCGTCGTCCTCCTCGCCGAGTCCAAGCTCGGCACACACGCCCTCCCAGACGCTCGCGGACGGCGCGACGAGGCGGTCCTCGTCGGTCAGGCTGCGGCCGACGGCGGCTGCGTCGCCGAGGGCGGCGAGCTCCGCCTGACACTCGTGGCACGAGCGGAGGTGGTCGTGCTCGTCGGGCGCCGCGGCGTCGTTCTCGCCCAGCGCCAGGAGCGCGAGGGTCTCCGGGTCAACGTGCTGCACCATCCACCTCCAATCGTGTGCGCAGGCGAGCGAGGCTACGCCTGACGTGGCTCTTGACGGTGCCGAGGGGCAACGACAGCTCCTCGGCGATCTGCGTGTGCGTGAGGTCGCGGTAGAACGCGAGTCGGAGGATCGTCCGCCCCGGGTCACCGAGGTTCTCCAGCTCGTCCGCCACCAGGATCCGGTCCACGGCGGGGCCGCCGACCGGGTCGCTCTCTCCTACGGGGTTCGGAGCGGTGGCCTCGGCGGCGTGCTCCTGCTTGATCACCCTGCTCCGGGCGGCATGGACGTCGGCGATCTTGTGCCGTGCGATGCCGAGCAGCCAGGTCGAGAGCTTGGCGCGGTCGACGTCGTACCGGTCGCGCGACCGCCATGCGGCGACGAAGACCTGCTGCGTGACGTCCTCCGCGTCGGTCCGGTCGCCGAGCGACCGGAGCGCGACGGTGTGGACGAGGGCTGACCAGCGCCGGTAGGCGTCGGCGAGGCCGGTCTCGGAACCGCTGGCGAAGGCCCGTGCGATGCGGGCGTCGGCGTCCGCGGTCGCGACGGCTGCACCGTCGTCGGCTGCGGTCACGGGCGATCCTCCGGGTCGGCTGTCCTTGCTGATAGGAAAAGTACCGTAATCGGGCTAGCTCTGCGGGACGGCGGTCACGATGACGTTGTCCTCGTAGTGCCCGACGTCCGCGTCCCACCGTCCGCCGCAGGTGACCATCACGAGTCGACGATCTCCGGTGCGGTCGAAGAGCTCGTCGAGGGGGACGTCCACCTTCGCGGTCTGTTCCACGGTCTCCACTGTGTAGTTGTAGGTGTTCCCCTCCGTGTCGGTCAGGGTGACGCTGTCGCCCGGGGCGGCGTCGGTGAGGCGGGCGAACTCACCCAGCCCGTCGTCGTAGGTGTCGACGTGCGAGGCGAGGACGACGGTGCCGGTGTCGTCGCCCGGAGCTGCAGCGTATTGGTACCAGCCGGCGACGGTGCCCGACTCCGGCAGGCTCATCGTGCCGTCGGGGTCGACGCCCTCGGGCTCGACGGGGACGTCGATGTCGAGGCCTTCGACGACGAGTCGCGTCGGGTCGGGGGCGTCCGGTTCGGGGGTGGCTGCCCGGACGGGGACGTCCGGGACTGCCGTGGTGGTCGCGGCCGCGTCGTCGGACGGTGGAGGAGTCGTCCCGTCCGACGGCGCGGGTTCCGCTCGAGCCGTCGGCCCGGGCTCCGGTCCCGCACCGGAGCCCGGGCCTTCGGCGTACGCCTCCCCGAGGGCGATGACCCCGAGAAGGGCGAGGAGGGCGAGGAGCCCGGCCACGGCGGCGAGGTGAGTCGCACGCCGGGCCGAGCCCTTCGCGGGTGTCGAGTGACGCATGTGAAGCCGGATGCCTCTCTCAGCTGTTGTTGTGCTCGCGGGCCGCGCGGACCAGCATGACGGACGAGGCGCCGATCAGCAGGAGGACGAATCCTCCGAGGATCCCGACGGCTGCGGGGCCGAACGTGCCCTGCTCGGCCGCTGCACCGGTCTCGCCGGCGTCGACGCCCGAGGGCGCGGAGTCCATGCCCTCGACGGTCTGCGTGGCGAGCGCGAGGTTGTCGTCGTCGAGCGAGCCCCAGGCGTACGCGATCGTGTTGACGCCCTCGGCGACGTCGACGTCTGCCGGGCCGATGACCGGGTCCGTGGTCCCGGCCGCGGCGACCGACGCGGAGACGGTGCCGGCCGGCAGGTCCAGGACCTGCTCGTCGGGGTTCTCGAGACCCTCGATCACGGGGCTGTCGCCCGCGAGGACGTCGACGGCGGGCGCTGCGGCGACGTGGCGGACCGTCAGTCGGCCCTCGCCGGCGGCGATGTCCGAGGTGTCGTTGGTGAACAGCGACGCCGTCGGGGTTCCCTCCGCGTCGAGGTGTGCGACGGCCGTGTAGTTCATGTCGGCCTCGAGCGGCAGGTCGACGGGCCCGATGGCCGGGTCGCTGTCGTCCTCGGCGTCCGAGGCCGTGATCGCCACGGTGTAGGTGCCGGGGGCGAGCTCGAGCGGTCCGGCGAGGTCGCCGGGCTCGAAGTCGTCGAGGGTGAGGTCTCCGTTGACGTAGACGTCGACCGTGAGGTCGGGGACGCCGTGCAGGACGGAGAGCATCGCGTCCCCGTCGGCGGCGTTGGCGGGCAGAGCGAGCGCGGTGCTGGCTCCGAGGGCGAGGGTGGCGGTGCCGATGGCGGCGACCGTGCGGTTCGTGCGCATGAAGTCCTCCAGGTGTCCGGCCTCGTCCGTGAAGGGACGAGAACTGCATGTGACGTGCTTGCACAGGGATGTTCAGACGGAGGGGGGCGATCGGATGCACTCGGGTTCAACTAATTTTCCCGGGACTGCTGATCCACACCTGTGGGCGACCGGCGGCGAGCGTCGGTGGCGACCGTCACACTGGCGGCATGGACCACGAAGAAGCCCGTCGCACCAAGCTCCAGCTCGTCGACCACGCCCGCGACCTCGTCGATCGCGCCGCTCCCGTGACGGCACGGTCCGGCGGCTCGCCGTCCGACGACGCACCCGGGCCCGGGTCCGTCCCGTCCCTGGCGCTGGGGCTGGCGCCGCGCGGGGACGGTCGCTACGCCATCGCCGTCCGCTACCCGCTCGGATATCCGCAGGTCCGCAGCATCGCCCGGCGACTGGCCGCCGAGATCGGCCCGGGGACCGACGTGCGGCGGACCGGGCGCGTGACGGCGCTGCGCACCGGCCCGCGCCCGCCCGTGGTGACTGCCCAGGCCGCCGGGGAGACGGGGCGCGTCCGCCCGCTGCGCCCCGGCGTCTCGATCGCTCACGTCCGCGTGACCGCCGGAACGCTCGGAGCGTTCGTCCGGCGCGTCGACGACCCAGCGGTCTACGCGCTGTCCAACTATCACGTGCTCGTCGGCGACCCCACCGCACAGGTCGGGGACGTCGTCGTGCAGCCCGGCCCGGCCGACGGCGGCGGTGCACCGGAGGACCGCGTGGGGGAGCTCGCCGACTTCGCGCCCCTGGCGCCCGGGACGACCGCCACCGTCGACGCCGCGATCGCACGCCTGGACGAGGCCGGCGTCGACGCGACCTACCCGGTCGGGACGATCACCTCGACCGCGGTCGCCCTCGGCGGCGAGACCGTGGGCAAGAGCGGTCGGACCACCGGCGTGACGGCCGGACGCGTCACCGCGATCGAGCTCGACGACATCGTCGTCGGCTACGGTCCGGGGCTCGGCGCCCTCCGGTTCGACGACCAGATCGAGGTCGAGTCCACGGGTTCCGGGCCGTTCTCCCGCGGAGGAGACTCGGGATCGCTGGTGTACCGGTCGGACGGCGTCGCGCTCGGACTGCTCTTTGCCGGGTCCGAGACCGGGGGAGAGAATGGGACCGGGCTGACCTACGTCAACCCGATCGACACCGTGCTCCAGGCGCTCGACGTCTCCCTGTGACCCCGAGGCGACCGCCGAGCGGCGAGGCGCGGTGAACCCGAGGCCGGAGGCACCGATGGCAGGGCTCGACGAGGCACGCGAGGCCAAGGCCGCGCTGCGCCGCGAGCTCGACGGCTGCGACGGCGTCGGCGGGATCGGGATCGCGCCGGACTCAGCGGAGTCGCCACCGACCGCCTACGTCGTCCGCGTGCTCGTGACCGACGAGTCCGCCGCCGCGAGGGTGCCCGACGAGGTGCACGGCGTCCACGTGCGGGTCGTGCTGACGGGGACGATCGAGGCCCAGTAGGGGCGGAGGCCTCGTCGGCGGACCTGGCACGGGGACTCCCGTTCGTCGACGCGATCAGTCCCCGTCCCCGGGGGCGAGCGAAGGGTCGAGGACGACCTTGACGCAGCCGTCCTGCTTCTTCTGGAACATCTCGTAGGCCCGCGGAGCGTCGTGCAGAGACATGCGATGCGTCCGCAGGTCGAGAACTCCGAGCGGGTCCGCCGGGTCCGAGACGAGGGGAAGCACGTCGTCGATCCACCGCCGGACGTTGGCCTGGCCCATCCGCACGGTGAGCTGCTTGTCGAACATCTCCATCATCGGCAGCGGGTCGACCGCACCGCCGTAGACACCCGACACGGAGACGGTCCCGCCGCGCCGCACCGAGCTGATCGCCGTGCGCAGAGCAGCGAGCCGGTCGATGCCCGCCTTCTCGATCGCGGGGCGAGCCAGGACGTCGGGGAGCAGTGCGGCGCCGCGCTGTATAACTCCGGCGACGGGTGCGCCGTGCGCCTCCATCCCGACGGCGTCGATGACGGCGTCCGGGCCGCGGCCCGACGTCAGGTCCCTGACGGCACCGGCCACGTCGTCGACGTCGCGCAGGTCGAGCGTCTCGATCCCGTGGCGACGAGCCATCTCGAGACGTTCCGGCACCCGGTCTGCGGCGATCACACGTGACGCACCACGGTGGCGGGCGATCCGGGCGGCCATCTGGCCGATCGGTCCCAGACCGAGGACGAGCACGCTGCCGTCTGCAGGGATGCCGGCGTACTCCACCGCCTGCCACGCCGTCGGGACGACGTCCGAGAGATAGAGATAGCGCTCGTCCGGTTCGTCGTCGTCCGGGACGACCACGGGGCCGTACTGCGCCTGCGGGACGCGCAGGTACTCCGCCTGGCCGCCGGCGACCTGCCCGTAGAGCTTGGTGTACCCGAGCAGCGCGGCCCCCGTGCCCTGGGACAGGGTCTGCGTGGTCTCGCACTGGCTCTGAAGGCCGCGGGTGCACATCCAGCACGTCCCGCAGGAGATGTTGAACGGGACGACGACGCGGTCGCCGGGACGCAGCCCCGTCACCTCGGACCCGACCTCCTCGACGATGCCCATCGGCTCGTGACCGAGGACGTCACCGGGGTCGATGAACGCACCGAGCACGCTGTACAGGTGCAGGTCCGACCCGCAGACGGCGGTCGAGGTGACGCGGACGATCGCGTCGGTGGGCGCCACCAGCGTAGGGTCCGGGACCTCCTCGACCCGAACGTCTTCGTGGCCCTGCCAGGTCAGTGCGTACATGGTTCCTCCGTGGGGTGGGTGTTCCCGCTCGATGTACCGAGAGTGCGCACGACGCCGCCCACTCGCCAGCCGGTCACCGCAGGCCGCCCGTCCCGTGCGAGTGCCGTCGTCCGGTGTCACACTCAGCGCTCTCTGGGCGGTCGCCCCTGCACCGAGGAACAAGGAACGAGGACGCGATGAGTGCGACGAGGCAGGAATCGCCGCGCGAGCCGGATGCTGCGTCAGGCCCGCGGCGGGTGACGGTCGCGGGTGAGGCCGGGGTCCGACCCGTCTCCCCGCAGTGGTCGGAGGCGGTCGCCGACGCCGAGCCCGCGGCGGGGCTCCGGCTGGCGCGGGAGCTGGGCCGTGAGGCGCCGCTGCCGGGCGCAGGCCGGACTGCCGAGCTGTGGAGCACGCTGGCGAGCCTGGCCGCCGACGACGTCGGAGTCGCGCGAATGGTCGAGCCCCACCTGGACGCGCTCGCCGTCCTCGCCCAGGCGTCGGAGGCGGGGATCGCGGTCGACCTGTCCGCGGTGGACGCCGACGCGGACAGCACGTGGGGCGTGTTCGCGGCGGACGGGCCCGGGGCACGGCTCTCGGCCGCGACGGACGACGCCGGCGCGTGGACCCTCACGGGCCTCAAGCCGTGGTGCTCGCTCGCGGCCGACCTCTCGCACGCGCTCGTCACCGCCTGGACCGACGACGGGAGACGACTGTTCGCCGTCGACCTGCGAGACGCACGCGTCCGGGCCGAGCCGGGGCCGTGGGTCCCGCGCGGGCTGAGCCAGGTGGTGAGCGCCCCGGTGCACATGGACGCCGTCCCGGCAGCTCCCGTCGGGGCGCCGGGCTGGTATCTGGAACGACCCGGGTTCGCCTGGGGCGGCATCGGGGTCGCCGCCTGCTGGTGGGGCGGTGCCGTGGGCGTCGCCCGGTCGATGGCTCAGGTGCTGTCTGCCCGAGAACCGGACCAGATCGCCCTGGCCCACGTCGGCGTCGTCGACGCGGAGCTCCACGCGGCGCGGGTCGTGCTCGCGGATGCAGCGGTGTCGGTCGACGCGTCGGACCCGGCGGAGGCGGCCGTGACCGCGCGCCGTGCGCGAGCGGTCGTCGCCCGGGCCGCGCAGAACGTCCTCGACCGGACCGAACGTGCCCTGGGGCCCGGGCCGATGACCACCGACGAACGGTACGCGCGGCGGTGCGCAGACCTGCGTCTCTATCTGCGTCAGCACCACGCGGAGCGCGACGACGCGAGCCACGGCCGACACCTCCTCGCCGCAGGACCCGCGCCGTGGTGAGCTTCGACCACCGGGACCCGGGGACAGACGAGTCGGTCTGGGAGGCGGCCGGCGTCCGGGAGCGGGGCGCCTCGTGGGAGCCCGGCCCCGAGATCCGGCACCTGGTCGTGCTCGCGGCACACCCGGACGACGAGACCCTCGGCGCGGCGGGTCTGCTCGCCCGGGCCGAGGCGCAGGGCATCCGGACGAGCGTCGTCGTCGCGACCGCGGGGGAGGGGTCGCACCCGGACTCGTCCGTGCGCACACGAGCCGAGCTGGCCGCGGCGCGACGGCTCGAGCTGGTCGAGGCCACCGCGCACGCCGCGCCGTCGGCCGCCGTCCACCTCCTCGGTCTCGGCGACGGGCAGCTGCGGGAGCAGCGGGACGAGCTCGTCTCCTCCGTCGCGTCGATCCTCGCGGGGATGCGCGGTCCGACCGTCGTCTGCGCCCCGTGGCGCGGCGACGGGCACCGCGACCACCGGATCCTCGGGGAGGTCGCGGCGGCCCTGGTCGACGACGACCCACGTCTGCGGCTGCTCGAGTATCCCGTCTGGGCGTGGCACTGGGCCGACCCGCGTGAGGACGACCCGTTGCCGTGGGACCGGGTCGTCGCCCTGCACCTGACGGCGCAGGAGACGGCGGCCAAGCAGCGGGCGCTGCGGTCGCACCGCTCCCAGGTCGAGCCGTTGTCGGACCGGCCGGGGGACGAGCCCGTCCTGCACGCGCGAATGCTCGCGCACTTCGAGCGGGACGTCGAGATCTTCGTCGACGGCGAGATCCGCACCACGGCCAGGGACGGTGCGTCGAGCCTTCCGGCGGAGTTCTTCGACGACTTCTACTCCGGCCGTGCGGACCCGTGGGGCTTCGAGACGCGGTGGTACGAGGAGCGCAAGCGCGCACTGACGCTCGCCGCACTGCCCCGTAGGCGGTTCGCGAGCACGCTGGAGGTCGGCTGCTCGACCGGCGTGCTGACCGCGGAGCTCGCCGGGCGCAGCGACCGCGTGCTCGGGATCGACATCGCCCGGGCGCCCCTCGAGGTGGCGCGACGGCGGCTCGGCCCAGCCGTCGAGCTCGGTACGTTCCAGACCCCGCACGAGTGGCCGACGGGGCGGTTCGACCTCGTGGTGCTCTCCGAGGTCGGCTACTACTGGGGTGCTCGGGACCTGGAGCTCGGCATCCGGCGTGCGGTGGACAGTCTGACGGACGACGGCGTCCTGGTGGCCTGTCACTGGCGGCACCCGGTCCCGGAGTACCCGACGACGGGCGATGAGGTGCACGCCGCCCTGCTCACCGTCTCGGGGCTGGTGACGATCGCGCGCCACGAGGAGGAGGACTTCGTGCTCGACGTGCTCGTGCCGCCGCCGGGGGACTCGGTCGCTCGTCAGGAGGGCCTGCTGTGATCTCGGCGGTGGCCGTCGTCGTGCCGGTGCACGACGAGGAGGAGACGCTCGCGGACTGTCTGACCGCCGTCGAGGCCTCCCTGCAGCACGCGCGGGAGGCGAGGACCGGTCTGCGGACGAGTGTCGTCGTGGCACTCGACGCGTGCACGGACGCGAGCGCCCGCCTTCTCCCGCCGGGCGTCGTCCGGGTCGACCTCGCGGCCCGCACCGTCGGCCTCGCTCGTGCCGTCGGCGTGGAGCGTGCCCTGGCCGGGTTCGCGGGCACGGCGTCCGACGAGATCTGGATCGCGTCGACGGACGCGGACTCGGTGGTGCCCCGGGAGTGGGTGGCGCACCACCTGGCGCTGGCCGACGGCGGCGCGGACGTCGTCGTCGGGCCCGTGCGTCCGCCGTTGGACGACCTGTCTCCCGAGCGTGCCCGGGCCTGGCTCGGGCGCTTCGTCCCGGGGCTGGCGACGGGACACGTCCACGGCGCCAACCTGGGGATCCGCGCCGACGTCTACCGGTCGGCCGGTGGGTACGCGCCGATGGTGGAGCACGAGGACGTGGACCTGGTGGCCGCCGCTCGGGCGGCGGGTGCGCGCGTGGTGGCGACCGCCGACGCACCGGTGCTGACGTCGGCCCGTCTCGTCGGGAGGACCCCGGGCGGGTATGCGCGGTACCTGCGTGAGGACCTGGGGAGCGTGACCTCATGAGGTCGACGACCACCGCCGGCGGATGGTGGCAGCACCTGGTTCTCGGCGACGCGGTGCGCCTCCTCGCGCTGATCAGCGTCGTGGTCGCGGCGGTGCGGTGGGACGGGATCGCGGTCGCACTGTTCGCGCTCGTCCTCGGTGCGGTGATGGTCCCGCGAGCCGTCGGCGCGGGGACGGCGTTCGACGTCGCGTGGTGCACGTCTCTTCTGTTCGCGGGCTGGGCGGCGCAGCTCGAGTGGTACCGGGCGGTCCCGTGGCTGGACCTGGCGGTGCACCTGGTGTGCACCGGGCTGGTCGCGGCGATGGCGTACCGCCTGCTCGCTCGGGCCGACGGGCCGCGAAGCGGGGTGGGCGCGCTCGTCGTGACGACGGCGCTCGGTGCCCTGGCTGCGGTCCTCTGGGAGCTGGGGGAGGGCGCCGGGCACCTGCTCCTCGACGACGAGATCGGCGTCGGTTACACCGACACGCTCGGCGACCTGGCCGTCGGGCTGCTCGGGTCGATGGTCGCGGGTGTCGTCCTGGCGGTGCGCGCGCCCGGCGCGCGTGCGGAGCCGACGGCCGACGTCGCGCTGCCGACGATCTCGGTGGTCGTTCCGGCCCGTGACGACGCCGAGGCCCTCGACCGGTGCCTCGCCCTGTTGGCGCAGCAGGACCTCGCGCCCGTGGAGGTGATCGTCGTCGACAACGCCTCGTCCGACGGCACGGCCGACGTCGCACGCCGGTGGGGTGCCGAGGTCGTGCGCGAGACGACCGTCGGGATCCCTGCTGCCGCGGCGGCCGGGTACGACGCGGCCCGGGGGGACGTCATCGCCCGGCTCGACGCGGACTCACGGCCCGGGCGTGACTGGGTGTCGACGGCAGCCCGGCGCCTCGCCGCCGACCCGGGCCTGGAGGCGGTCACGGGGTCAGGGGTGTTTCACGACGCCCCGCGCGGCACCCGGACGGCCGTCGCATTCGGCTACCTCGGCACCTACTACGTGCTCGGGCATCTCGCGCTCGGGCACACCGCCCTGTGGGGCTCGTGCATGGCCTTTCGGCGCGAGGCGTGGTCCGCCGTCCGGCACGACGTCGTCCGCCGGGACCCGGAGGTGCACGACGACCTCGACCTGGCGTTCCGGCTCGGCCCCTCGCGCCGGGTCGCGCTCGTCCCGTCGTGGCGCGTTGGCGTGTCGGTGCGGTCGTTGCGCGGCCGCAGCCAGCGGCGCCGTCGGATGAACAGGGCGTGGCGCACCCTGCGCGTGAACTGGGCGGTCGCGCCACCCTGGATCCGGTGGCGCGACCGGTGGATGCGCGACGGGGGCGCCCAGCCGTCGTAGCCGGGCGCCCCGTCGTCGTGGTCCTGCCGGGTCAGACCCCGGCGATCGTGGCGAGGCGCTCCCAGGAGCGGTGCATGCCCAGAGCGGTGACCAGGCCGTGCGTGACGTCGTCGGCCCCGCTGCCGGCGATCACCCCCGGTGCGTCCGCGTCGACGGCCGACCGCAGCACCTCGGCACCGTCGCCCCAGGCGGCGATCGCCTTGCCGTGCCGGAAGGCCTCCGCGAGGAGCACCGTCGTCGCCGGGTCGGTTGCGACGGCGCTCCCGGCCGTCCCGCCGGCGACGACCACGGCGTCGTACTCGACGGAGCGGGTAGTCACCAACGCCTTGTCGACCGCGGTGCTCCCGTCACCCGTGCTGATCTCCCCTCCGTGCGGGGCGATGACCACCGCCGTCGCCCCCTGGTCCGCGAGCGCCTGCCGCAGCGTGTCGATCCCGGCGAGGTCCGCGCCGTCGTCGGCGAGGACACCGACCACGCGTGCGTCGATCCTGTCGGGCTCCTGCGGCACCTGGGACAGCGCCGGTGAGGTCGCGACGTCGGCGCTCGATCCCGACCCGTCGTCGGTGACCTCGGGGACTTCCGCGATGTCGATGCCCAGACCCGCCGCCACCCGTTCGGCCAGCGCCCGGTCCACCCGGACGAGGTTGGCGACCATCCGTTCCCGGACCGCGGCCTCGCCGACCTTGCCGAGCTCGAACGTGAAGCCGCCGACCAGGTGCGCCTGCTCGACAGGTGTCATGGACGCCCAGAACAGGGTGGCCTGCGAGTAGTGGTCGGCGAACGACGCCGGCGCCTCGCGCACCTTGCGGCCCTCGACCGGGGTCGGGACGTGCACGTACCCGGCGGCGCCCGACGCGACCGGGCAGCCGCCGCCCAGGCTGTTCGGCCGGTACGGCGCCCTGCCCTCGTGGACGGCGGTCTGGTGCATTCCGTCGCGCTGCATGTCGTCGACCGGTGCGTGCGGCCGGTTGACCGGGATCTGTGCGAAGTTGGGCCCCCCGAGCCGGGTGATCTGCGTGTCGAGGTAGGAGAAGAGGCGGCCCTGCATCAACGGGTCGTTCGTGACCTGGATGCCGGGCACGAGGTTGGCCACGTGGAACGCGACCTGCTCGGTCTCGGCGAAGTAGTTCGTCGGCTCGGTGTGCAGCGTCAGGCGGCCGACGGGCTGCACCGGGCAGAGCTCCTCGGGCACGATCTTGGTCGGGTCGAGCAGGTCGATGCCCTCGAACGTCTCGTCCGGGGTGTCGGGCATCACCTGCAGCCCCAGCTCCCACTCCGGGTACGCCCCGGCGGCGATCGCGTCGGCAAGGTCACGCCGGTGGAAGTCCGGGTCGGCGCCGCCGGTCAGCTGGGCCTCCTCCCACACGAGGGAGTGGACCCCGAGCACGGGCTTCCAGTGGAACTTCACCAGCGACGTCGAGCCGTCCGCCGCCTCGAGCCGGAAGGTGTGGACGCCGAACCCCTCCATCGTGCGGTAGCTGCGGGGGATACCGCGGTCAGACATCGCCCACATCAGCATGTGCGTGGCCTCGGTGTGCAGCGAGACGAAGTCCCAGAAGGTGTCGTGCGCGCTCTGCGCCTGAGGGATCTCCCGGTCCGGCTCGGGCTTGCCGGCATGGATGAGGTCGGGGAACTTGATCGCGTCCTGGATGAAGAACACGGGCATGTTGTTGCCGACGAGATCGAACGTGCCCTCGTCGGTGTAGAACTTGGTCGCGAACCCACGGACGTCGCGGGCGGTGTCCGCCGACCCACGCGAGCCGAGCACGGTGGAGAACCGGGTGAACACCCGCGTCTCCTTGCCCTCCTCGGCGAGGAACCGGGCCGCGGTCACCGACGCGGCCGTCCCGTACGAGCGGAAGGTCCCGTACGCACCCGCACCGCGCGCGTGGACGACCCGCTCGGGGATCCGCTCGTGGTCGAAGTGCGTGATCTTCTCGCGCAGGTGGTGGTCCTCGAGCAACGACGGGCCCCGAGGCCCTGCCTTCAGGGAGTGCTCGGTCTCGTCCACCCGAAGCCCGTGTGCCGTGGTGAGCCTGCGGCCCTGCTGCGTCGCCGCGTCCCTGGGCTCCTGCGGGGCGCCGGTCGGGCTGAACCGTGCGTCGAGGGGGGTGTTCTCGGTCATGATGCCTCCTGCTCTCAGGGGTTCCGACGGGTGATCCTCACGATGAGACGGCTGGGCAGAACTCGCCAGCGCATCGCAATGCCCGTGACACCGCGCCCCCGCTCTGGTCGACTGGCGTGATGGACACCGACCTGGCGCTCGCGGCGTACGACGCGCAGATCCGCCGCGCCCCGCGACCCGACGACCCCGCCGCTTCCGTCGAGAGCGACGGTGCGGTCGTGCGCGTGGTCTGCGACGGGCCCGGGTGGAACACGGTGACCTGGTCGGGTCTGGCCGGGATGTCCGGCGCCCAGGTGGACGAGGTGATCGCGGCGCAGGTCGCGCGGTTCGGGCAGAACGGCCGGGCGTGGGAGTGGAAGCACCACGACGGAGACGTTCCCGTCGATCTGGCCGTGCGTCTCGTCGCGGCCGGCCTGACGCGGGAGCCGGACGAGGCGGTGATGGTCGCCGAGATCGCGGACCTCGACCTAGCCGACTGCGCCCCGGACGGCGTCGAGCTCCAGGACGTGCGGACGCCCGCGGAGGTCGACGACCTGGTCGCCGTCCACGACCTCGCGTTCGGCGGGGACCACACAGCGATCGGGCAGGTCGTCGGGCGCGCGCTCGATCAGGAGCCCCCGACGGTCGTCGGTGTGGTCGCGCGCGCCGACGGGCGTCCCGTCGCGGCGGGACGCGTCGAGCTGCACCACGGGACCGAGTTCGCGAGCCTCTGGGGTGGCGGAACCGTGCCGCAGTGGCGGAGTCGCGGCGTCTTCCGCGCCCTCGTCGCACACCGGGCGCGGATCGCCGCCGGGGCCGGGTTCTGCTGCCTTCAGGTCGACGCGGCGCCGACGAGCCGGCCGATCCTCGAACGGCTCGGGTTCCAGACACTCACCGTCACGCGACCGTTCACCCTCGACCCCACCACCCCAGGAGCCTCGACGTGAGCGTCACCCGCCTGCTCACCGTCGACGACGCGGGCGAGCTCGCCGACGTCCTCGCCGCCAACCGTGAGCACCTGGCGCCGTGGGACCCGATCCGGGACGAGTCGTTCTACACCCCGGCCGGGCAGGTCGCGGCCCTCCTCCCTCTCCTCGAGTCGCATGCGCGGGGCGAATCCCTCCCGCTCGCCATCGTCGACGACGACGGCTCGATCGCGGGGCGGATCACCCTCGCCGGGATCGTCCGTGGGCCCTTCCTCTCGGGCGGGATCGGGTACTGGGTGCGGCACGAGAGTGGCGGCCGCGGCCTCGCGAAGGCTGCGGTCGGGGATCTGCTCGCCCTCGCGTTCGGCGAGCTCGGCCTCCACCGCGTCCAGGCCGAGACACTGCTGCACAACGAGCGCTCACAACGAGTGCTGAAGGCCAACGGGTTCCGCCAGTACGGCGTCGCGCCCGAGTACCTGCACATCGCCGGCCGCTGGCAGGACCACGCGATGTTCCAGGTGCTCGCGCCGGGCCGGTAATCGGAGTACTGCTACCGGCTGCGCTTTGCCCAGAGCGGGTCATCCGACCACCTATCGGGGAATCCCATTCCTCGGAGGTTCATTGGTGGGCGGGTATCCACGAGTTCTCGGAGCCGCTCAGCCCAACTGCTTCGTGCCGAGACGGTGGTGAGCACAGACTGCAAGGAGACGAGAGCTGGGTAGAGCCGTTTTCGTGACTCGTGCGGCAGAGCTGTCGATGGGTCCGACCAGGGAATGGTGGAAGAGCTTGGGATTCTTGGATAGACCCCAAGTCCGACGTTCCACAGCCGACCGTGATGCGCGCAGATGTTCCGGACTCGCACGTAAGTGGCCATCCAGGACTTGAGGACCGGGGCGGTCAGGTTGAGGCTCTTCGCGACGGCGGTCTTGTCGACTGGCAGGAGCAGGTTCACGTACATGTGCTTGAGCTGGCCGATGGTCAGGGCCCGCCCTCGAGCATGCGCCGAGCACCCCTGCTGGTGGCACGATAAGGAACGATCAGCGCCGATAAAAGATTCTTTACACGGGCTGATAGGTTCTTATTCATGGACTCCGCGCTGAACCCCTTCACCCCCGGCTCCGGTGCTCGGCCTGCCGCCCTGGTCGGTCGCGACAGCGAGATCGCCGCTGCCACGGCACTCATCCGCCGCGCAGCAGCGAACAACAAGCCAGCCCGGTCGCAGATGCTGTGGGGCCTGCGCGGGGTGGGCAAGACCGTGCTGCTCAAGGAGATCCGGGACAGCTTCGTCGCCGCAGGGTGGCTGACCGTCTCCCTCGAAGCCCAGCGCGACGAGAACGCGGCCCAGATGGCACGGCGGGCACTGGCCCGCGACCTGATCGTCAGCGCCCGCAAACTGCGCTCACGCCGCGACAAGGTCGGCTCGGCGTTCACCCGGATGCTGGAGACGATCACCGCCTTCTCGCTGACGGCCGGGGTCGCCGGCGTGAGCTTCGGGGTGGACCTCAAGCCGTCGAGGGGCCGGGCTGACAGCAACGATCTCGACATCGACCTGCTCGAGCTCGTCGAAGACGCCACGACCGCCCTGGCCGAGGAGCACGTCGGGTTCGTCGTGTTCGTCGACGAGATCCAGGACCTGGACCCCACGACCCTCGCGTCCTTGCTCAGCGCCCAGCACGCCGCATCCCAGGACGGTCGGCACTTCTACGTCTTCGGCGCGGGCCTGCCGAACGTGCCGGCGACCCTCTCTGAGGCGCGCTCATACGCCGAGCGCCAGTTCGACTACCGCGAGATCGACCGCCTCAAGGACAGCGACGCACGGTTGGCGTTCACCGACCCGGTCCAGGACCGCGACGTCGAGTTCGCACCCGGTGCGGTGGACTCGCTCGTGACCGCTTCGGGCCGCTACCCCTACTTCATCCAGGAGTTCGGGCACCACGCCTGGGAGCTGGCGTCGGGGGACACGATCACCTCAGACGACGCAGACCTCGCCGCCAGCCACGGTACCGACGCTCTGGACCGCGGCTTCTTCCGTGCCCGCTGGGAGCGGGCCACCCGCGCCGAGCAGACGATGATGGCCGCGATGGCCCAGGACGGCGACGGGCGCTCCACAATCACCGACGTCGTCGAACGGCTCGGCAAGAGCCGCCCCAGCGACCTCAGCGTCCGCCGCAAAGCGCTGATCGCCAAGGGTCTGATCTACGCGCCCGCTCGCGCTGAGCTGGCCTTCACGGTCCCGCACATGGGCGCCTACATCTCGCGGGTGCATCATGACCTGCTCTGAGCCGTGTCGGGGGCCTCTGGCAGCATCGGATCGACGAGACGACTGCGCGTGGGCCTCGACGTCGACGAAGTGATGTACCCCTGGCTCGCGACGCTGCGCACGTGGCTGTACACCGACCGCGGCCTGCCCCTGGAATCCATGCCCGACCCGACCCGGTACGACTTCTCGGGCGAGTGGGGGCTGGGCGACCACGCCACCATGTGGGAGCACGCCATCGAATGCTCCGAGGCCGGGGTGCTGCACAGCGCCGGTGACCCGCTGCCGGGCATGGCGTTCACCTCGTGACCGCTTGCGGGCGCGGACGCTCGCGCAGTACGTCGACCTCGTGGGAGAGGTCGCGGCCGGACGCCCAATACGCGCCGCAGCCTGACGTCACGGCCGCCAGCCGAACAGGCGCCGGTGCCTTCCGAAATACTCGTTTGAAGAACGGCGCGTCAACCTTACGGTAACGAACCCTCTTATTACTCTGCTCTCGGTTGGTGAGTGCCAACCACATACAGATGCAGTGGAGAACATCAGTGACCCGAAAAGGAATCGTGGCGTGGACCGCCACGTTGAGCGTGCCACTGCTGGTGCTACTGCCAGCTGCCTCAGTCGCAGCACCCGGGAGCGACCACACGGCCGACCAGATCGCTCAGGTGATCGACGAGGCAACACCCGGAAACGACACCGTCATCGCACCAACATCGTCCTTCGGTGAAGCAGTGTCGTTCACCACCGTAGGCGACGAAGCCGCCAACGAGGTCTCGGTGTCGCTCGACCCCAGCGACCCGGTCGTCTTCGGCCAAGAAGGTGCCCGAGGCATCGAAGTCTCGCTGCCCGACGAAGTCACAGTCGACACGGGAACTGTTGCCGACGACGGGTCGATCGTCTACGAGGACAACGGTGCCGACGCGCACGCAGCCGTCCAAGCACTCGACGACGGCGGGGTGCGACTCCAGACCGTCCTCGAAGGACCCGACGCACCCCAGACGTACACCTACGACTTCGCATCGGACGTCTTCCCGATCGTGCTCGAGGACGGCTCGGTCGAGCTTGTCGCCGGGGTCGCCGAAGGCGCACGGATGAGCGTCGGACAGTTCGACGCCCCCTGGGCCAAGGACGCCAACGGCAGCGACGTCGAGACCTGGTACACCGCCGAGGGGAACTCGCTCGTCCAGCACGTCGTCCACGGCGAAGGGTCCGCCTACCCGATCACGGCCGACCCGAAGGGCACCAGGACGTGGTGGAACACCACGCTCTACTTCAACCGCACGGAAACCAAGCTCTTCGCGGCCGGTGCAGCGTTCACCGGGACCGTCACGGCGTGGTTCCCGACGATCCCCACCCAGGTCGTTGGTCGACTGCTCCAGGTCTATGCGGGCACGTTCGGTGTCTACTACGCCTCGGGCAAATGCGGGAAGCTCGTGACCTACGCGCATGTCGCGAACTTCGTCCCTCAGCCCTACTCGGGTAAGGAAGCTGGAGAGTACTGCCGGTGATAGCCACGATCGCAGTCGCCGCAGCGCTCTCCCTGACCGGGTTCACGCTGACTCGGGTGGCACCCGTTGGGCCGTACGGTCGTGGCGAACGCGGCAACGCGCTGGTCATCGTGACGCAGTCCGTGCTGGGCATCGCGCTCTTGGTGGCGATGTTCTGGGGCAGCGACGGGCTGGCAGCAGCCTGGGCGTTCGCAGGATACGCAGGCGGTTCGCTGTTCGGGACCGTGTGGGCATTGATCGCACGCAGTTCGAGTATGAGCTCGCAGACGGTCAACTCGTCACGGTAGGGCCAGCACGATCACGGGCGGCGGGGTTGGCAACGGCCAGCCCTGCCGCCCTCGTCATATCCCCCGCGCGCTCCTCGTCGAACGGGCCGAACCCGCACCCGGGCGCTCAGTCGCGGGCCCCGCCCATCTGCTCGACACACTCACTGCGTATCGCCGCCACCTCGGCGTCCGACGTCGCGAACACGTCACGACCACCGGGCACTCCCGCCATGCTCGAGGCCCGCCGATCAGCAGCGAACTCGAACGGGAACGCGACCTTCACCGCACCCACCCCCGGCCCGGCTGGATACCAGCCGTCCGTGCTGCGATGGGCCGCACCCACCTGAGAGTTCCGCTCCACGGACAGGTGCACGAACTCCGCCTGGCCGGCATGGACGCGCTCGATCCCCGGCGCCAGCTCCGCGACACTGGTCGCCGGACCCGACGGGGTGCGAGATCCGGGCATCGACTCCACGTTCCCCCACGCACCGTCGAACGGCCCCGGGAGGGCAGGAGGACGACGCGGCCGCGCGGCCGCAACCTCCACGGCCCGGGCATGGTCGGCGGCCTCCACCGCCTCGCGGACCTCGCGCGCCTGCACGGTCGTGGGCCCCAGGTGCGTGAAAGTCGCACCACCGGCACCGGTGTCGAACCGGCCCCCGGTCGCCGTGCCAGCAGGCTTACGCGGCTGAACGCTCGTCGTGTTCCATCCTTGGCCGCCAGGGCGAGCCACGCCGCACCCAGCACCTTGGACTCGTCCCGCGCCTCATTCAGGGCGGCCTCCAGCTCGGGGGCGTTGCGCCGACCCTGCGCCGCCGCGGTCGCGTGGGCGCCGTCGAGCTCGATCACCAGGTTGCGGGCACCCATCGCCCGCAAGATCGAACGCCTTCACCGCACCCTGGCCGACACCTGGGCCTACGCCCGCTTCTAAGACTCCAACGACCAACGCGACAACGCCCTACCCCACTGGCTCCACTTCTACAATCACCACCGAACCCACTCCGCAACCGGCGGCACACCCAGCAGCAGGCTCAACAACCTCCCTGGACATCACGCCGAGGCTGCCGACGCGGGGCATCTCGCACTCGGGGATCGGCGCCGTGGCGTTGAAGACGAGGCACAAGAAGCGCAGGTCGTCGTTGATCCCGAACAGGGCGTGGTCGCAGTCGTCGGCCACTCGACCGTTGTGGTGGTGAAACTTGGGATCGTGCATGGCGGGGTACCTCCCGGCCATGCCCCGGACGTTGCAGCGTCGCGGGGTCTCGTGCGTCGATTTCCTCCACGCGATGCCGCAGAATGTCTAGGTGGCTACCGCATCTCGACTCCCTCGTGTCCGTGCCTCTGAACTCGTCGGCCGCGGCTGGTTGAACACCGGTGGTCAGGACGTCACACTCGCGGACCTGCGCGGAAAGATCGTCGTCCTCGACTTCTGGACGTTCTGCTGCATTAACTGCCTGCACGTCCTCGACGAGCTGCGGGACCTCGAGGCGCGGTTCGCGGACGAGCTCGTCATCATCGGCGTGCACTCCCCGAAGTTCGTCCACGAGGCGGACCCGGAGGCGCTCGCGGCCGCGGTCGAGCGGTACGAGGTCCACCACCCGGTGCTGGACGACCCGGAGCTCACCACCTGGTCGGCCTACGCCGCGAAGGCCTGGCCGACCCTCGTCGTCGTCGACCCCGAGGGGTACATCGTCTGGCAGATGGCGGGCGAGGGGCACGCGAGCGCGCTCGAGGCGCTGGTCGCCGAGCTGGTCGCGGAGCACGAGGAAAAGGGGACTCTCCACCGTGGCGACGGCCCGTACGTCGCCCCCGCTCCGACGTCGGGCACGCTGCGGTTCCCCGCCAAGGTGCTCGGTCTCCCCAACGGCAATCTCCTGGTGGCCGACGCCGGGCACCACAGCCTCGCGGAGATGGCGCCCGACGGCGAGACGCTGGTCCGGCGGATCGGTTCCGGCGATCGCGGCCTCGTCGACGGGGCGTCCGACGTCGCCCGGTTCAGCGAGCCGAACGGGCTCTGCCTGGTTCCGGCCGACCTGCGTGCTCGGACGGGCTACGACGTGGTCGTGGCCGACACCGTGAACCACGCGTTGCGTGGGGTGAACCTCACGACCGGCACGGTCACCACCGTGGCCGGGACCGGCGAGCAGTTCATGGTCGGTGCGAGCGACAACGTCACCGGCCGCAGCGAGGTGGTGGACCTCGACGACGCCTACGGAGCGCGGTCGATCCGCCTCTCCTCACCGTGGGACGTCGAGTGGTTCCCGGCGATGGGGGCGTTCCTTGTGGCCGATGCAGGCAACCACACCCTGTGGGCGTTCGGGCGCGACCGCCTCGCCCACGTCGGCGGGACCATGAACGAGGGCCTGCTCGACGGGCGCCTCGCCGACGCCTGGTTCGCCCAGCCGTCGGGGCTCGCCGTCGGCACCGACGCGGCGCTCTGGGTCGCGGACGCCGAGACCTCCGCACTGCGGCGGGTCGAGGCCGTCGAGGGAACCCCGGAGGGGACGGTGAGCACCGCCGTCGGGCAGGGGCTGTTCGACTTCGGCCACCGTGACGGCGCCGCCGGCCAGGCACTCCTGCAGCACCCCCTGGGGCTGACGGTCCTGCCGGACGGGTCGGTCGTCGTCGCCGACACCTACAACGGCGCGTTGCGCCGGTTTACGCCGTCCGACGGCGGCCCGGGCGAGGTCACGACCCTCGCCACCGACCTGGCCGAGCCGAGCGACGTCGTCGTGCTGGTCGACGGCGAGGTGTGGGCCGCCGGGGCGCCGGACACGGCGGTGCTCGCGGACGACGCGCGTGTCGAGCTGCTCGTCGTCGAGTCTGCGGCCCACCGGCTGACCCGGATCCCGCTGCCCGCCGCGACGGCCGGCGAGGTGCTGGACGCGGGGGCGCACCGCACCCAGCGCCCGGTCACCGAGGTGGCCGCGAGCGTTCGGATCGACGTGCCGTTCGTCCCTGCGCCGGGGCAGAAGCTCGACGACAGGTTCGGGCCGTCCACCCGGCTGCGGGTCTCCGCGAGCCCGGCCGAGCTGCTGCTCGACGGCGGCGGCGACGACGCCGACCTGTCGCGCGACCTGCGGCTGGACCCCGCCGTCGGCGAGGGCGTGCTGCACGTGACCGCCCAGGCGGCCTCCTGCGACGACGACCCCGCCGTCGAGTTCCCTGCCTGCCACCTGGCCCAGCAGGACTGGGGTGTGCCGGTGCGGGTCGTCGACGGCGGGGACGCTGAGGTCAGTCTGCCGCTGCGGGGGTGAACGACTACCAACCCTCCGGAGCCTGAATGCCTGGGTGGAGTGCTGTTTTCAGGATATGGCCGTGACAGCGATGGCTCAGGTGCGAATCCATCCCGACGAGGTTTGTGGATTGACGACGGATGCGGGCGACGCCCTCATTGCACCTGCACTTGTCGCGAATCTGGACATGGTGCGGCGGTGTGCGCGGATCTGTCGGCTGCCTGCGATCCTCGTCATTGTGGACCGCACCGGTCAGGAGGTGCGTGCCGCTGGCGCCGGATTCTCCGTGGTGTCTGTCGACGCACATCCCTGGTCACTCGACGAGGTGCTCGAGGGTGTCCGCGGCGGCTTGCAACTGTGGCCCCCTACGGGGAACTTGCTGGTCAGGCCCGGGCCCGACGGTCTTCCGAGGATCGCGCTCCGAGAAGCGGACGTTCTCGACCTGCTCCTTCGTGGTTTCCCGCCCAGTGTTGTCGCGCAACGGCTCGTCGTCTCACCTGAAACCGTGAAGACCCATGCGGGGGCACTGTTGCGGAAGTTCAACGTCTCCGATCGGTCCGGATTGGTGTGTCGGGTATTCGGGTACGTGACGGACGGTGCGCGTCAGTGAAGCCCGACGGGATGGGGTGTGCGGTAGTCAGGCTCTCGACACTTCAGCAATATGCGCCATCCCCCCTGAGGGGGATGTGCTCTTTGTGTCACATTGAGATGGTTTACCGCAGTGGTCCTCTCGCGGTCCGCGAAAGAACTCAAGGGAGACATGATGAAGATACTGCTACGCAGTGTTCTGACGTTGAGTCTGGCACTCTCCGGGCTGACCGTTGGGGTTGTCGGTGCTCAGGCGTACTGGTCGCCCTGCCCATCGGGGTACGCATGCCTTTGGACAGGGACAAGTTACAACGGGTCCCGTGATGTCGGCTATGCGAACTACGGGTACTTCAGCGGGATGTCGAATAGAGCGGACTCGGCGGCTGCAAATGGAGGATCCTGTGAGTACACCAGATTCTACGATCAAACGGACAGCTTCGGTTCGTACTTCGTACTCAAGAGCGCGAACTTTCACAACGACATGAACCGTGACGCGAACTTGGCGAACGGGGCGGGTGACCGACCTGGTGAGCCATGGCGAGACCGGGTGAGTTCCTGGCGCTTCACTGCGTGCAGCCGATGAACCCTGGTTCTTTCACGATACCGACCAGGTTCGTCATCGCGTGCACGAGCGTCTTTCTGGCTGGAGTCGCAGGTTGCTCAAGCGGTGCTGGTGATGCTCCGGACGTTGAGTCGCCTTCAGTCGATGTCTCAGCAGAACTGGATCGTGAGACAGGGGCAATCGTCGTCCCTGAAGACCGCTATCGCCTCTCCGAAGTCGAGATGTATCGGCTCGACGATGCCAAGGATGCACTCATCGCTACGTGCGCAGAGTCCGCGGGAGTGCCGTATGCCGTCTCTATGACAGATGCTGACGAGTACCTGTACTCGACGGTGTTCGGTGTGTGGACCAAGGATGCCGCCGAGCGATTCGCTTTCGCTCCCCCGTCGCCTGCGCCGGACCTGGCCGCGAATGGCGTCATGGTCGATGGCGAACCGGTCGAACCCCCGTCGTCGTCGAGCCCGGAGGGTTCGGTTCGTGCGGCGTGGACTGATGCTGATCGCGAGGTTGTTGATGACTGCCAGGCTTCCCCCGAGGTGATGGCGCTCGACAGCGCGCAGTTCTACTCTGGCGGGCCGTGGAGTTCCGAGCTCGGTGACATCAGTGCGGGTCTCTTACGATCCGCTGAAGCTGAAGTGCCGCTGGCGGAGGCAGACCAGGTCCTCGCGGAGTATGAGGCGCAACAGTGACCGACACTGAACTGGATTCCACCGATACCGCGGGCCGCCATCGCTGGCTCGCGGTATGGGTGGTCGTCGCCGTCGTCGTCGCGGCGTGTTCCTTTGGGGCGGGACTGTTGGTGCGTTCTCCGTGGGACACGGCACTGGGCAATGCTGACGCGACAGCGACGGCGACTGTTGAGGTCGAGCACCGGACGTTCGCCGCAGAGCCGGTTGAGGCTGCGGGGACAGCGTCGGTGGGGGATGCGCGAGAGGTCGTCCCGACGACGGGAGGTAGCGACGTCGTCGTCGTGACGCGGGAGCTCGCCTCAGCGGGCGACACCGTCGAACCAGGCGAACCGCTAGCCGAGGTCTCTGGCAGGCCACTCGTGGCACTCGACCTCCCGTTCGACCTGTATCGGGATCTCGCACCTGGCGACACGGGGACCGACGTTGAGGCGTTGCAGACCACGCTCAAGCGACTCGGGGTGTACACGGGGCGCGTCGATGGGAACTACGGGGGCAAGACATCAGCGGCAGTGCGTGCTCTTTACGAGCAGGCTGGGGTTGAAGCACCCGCCGCGTCGGAGGAAGCCCAAGCCGCTGTCGAGGAAGCCGAACGCGCACTGGAGTCTGCCCAGTCCGCGACAGCCCAGAATCCGGCTCCGGTTGAGGGCATGCCGGAGGATGCGGGCGGTGCGGACGCTGGCGAGTCGCAGGCGGACACGACCGATCTGCGGACGGCGCTGGGGGAAGCACGGTTCGACGCCGACACACCGCTGCCGCGTGCTGAGACCGTGCGGATTCCGGCCGATGGTGCGCTGATCGTCGCGGTGCAGTCGGTGGGAACACGGATCGGTGAGACCCAACCGTCGGTGGCGACCCTGCGCACCGGCTCGGCGAGCGCCGTCGTCCGGGTCGGTGTCGCAGACGCAGACGCGTTCGTCGAGGGTGAGGTGCTCGACGTGGTGGCGACGACAGCACAGGACCTCCTCCGGCCAGCCACGGTGGTCTCCGTGGGTGACTTCGCGGGTGCCGACGACGAGCATGACCTGCCGGGATATGACGTCACCCTTGAGTTCAACGACCCAGATGACGTGCCTTTCGGGGATGGTGATCAGGTGATCGCTCGCGTCCCGATTCCGGACTCCGGGCAGGAGGGCACCGCCGTCCCGCTCGTCGCGGTCCGTGAGGACTCCGTGGGGCAGTGCGTCCTCGTGGACGGCGGGCCCGAGGGGTCGGAGCGCGTTGACATCACCGCGCGGTTGATTGCCGACGGGTATGTGCTCGTCGACGACGAGGTCGCCGTCGGCGACCGGCTGCTGCTGGGCGGGGTTTCGTGACGGCACTCCGGGCGCGGGCGCTGACCCGCACCTACCCGGGCGGGGTCGAGGCACTGCGCGGTGTCGACCTGGACGTGGAGCCGGGGGAGCGAGTCGCGATAGTCGGCCGCTCCGGGGCTGGCAAGTCCACGCTGCTGAACGCGCTGGGACTACTCGATGAGCCGACGTCGGGCTCCTACCGTCTGCTGGGCGAGGAGACGGTCGGGCTGGACGAGCGACGTCGGGACCACCTGCGACGTCGGGCGCTCGGATTTGTCTTTCAGGACGCCCACGTCCTCGGTCAACGCACTGTGGCGGAGAACCTCACTGTGAAGCTCGCGACGTCGCGGGTGCCGAGGGCAGAACGACCGCCCCGGATCGCCGATAGCCTCGCGCGAGTCGGCCTCAGCCACCGTCGAGACGCCGCAGGCCGGTTGCTGTCGGGTGGAGAGAAGCAGCGCCTCGCGATCGCCCGCGCCATCCTGACGAGCCCCGCGGTGATCCTCGCGGACGAGCCGACCGGAAATCTCGACGGCGTGAACTCACAGGTGGTGCGCGACCTCTTCGATGAGCAGGCGAGAGACGGCGTCGCCGTCGTCGTCATTACGCACGATGACCGCGTCGCCGCGTGGGCCGACCGGTCGGTGATCCTCCAGGACGGACAGTTCACGGAGGCGATGCCACAGTGAGGCGGATGCCCAAGGTGCCGCGCCGCGGACGAAACCCGGAGCAGGGCCTGGCGCGTGCTGAGGTGCTGCGCGACCTGATCTCCGACGTGCTGATCGAGCTGTCGGTCCGGCGTGGGCGGACAATGCTCGTCCTGGCTGCTGTCGCGCTCAGTACGGGTGCGCTCATCGCCTCGGTCGGCGTGTCCCAGACCGCGGCGCAGCAGATCGGTGCTGACATCGCAGCGACCACCCTGGACGAGATCTCGGTCGGCGTGCGGCCAGGCGGGGCCGATCAGGAGGACGCCCCGGCCGAGCCGGCACCGGTGCCCACCGGTGAGGACGGCGAGCCGGTCGAGGGCTTCATCGACGGACCCGATCGTCCTGCCGTCGGAACCGCGCCGACCACCGTGTTCCCCGACGACGCCGAGGCTCGAGCGATGGCAATAGATCTTGTCGATGCCGCCGGTCGTCAGCTCACGGTCACCGGACTGCCGGGAGTCGACGTGACGCGGACGGACGACGTACCCGACGAGCGATCTGGTCTCGTCATCCGTGGCGCGATGCCCGGATACCTGGACGCAGCACGTCTGGACGTTCCGGACGAGCGGGCATGGTTGCTCCGGGGCGACGAGCCCGTGGTGTTCCTGGGGAGCGCGGCCGCTGATCAGCTCGGTGTGCCCATGACGGAGGACCCGACGGGCTACCAGGTGTGGATCGACGGGCAGCGCTACGCCGTCGTCGGGTTCCTCGCCGGCAGCGGGGCAGCCGCGGGGCCCGCGAGCCGCGGGGCGACCCTCGGCGAGGATGCGGTCATGGCTCCGGGGGCGGCGATCGTCGTCATCCCGTACCAGCGTGCGCTGTCGATGCGCGGCTCGGACGCGGACGCCACCATGCTCGTCCGGACGGCTCCCGGCGCAGGGGTCGCCGTCGGGCACGTGCTCCGCGAGGCGATCCGACCCGATGCCCCCGAACGCCTCGAGGCCTCCCAGGTGCAGTCGCTCGACTCCCTTCGAGACGGCGTCTCGACCCAGCTCGGCCGGCTCGCGGCCGGTATCGGTGCGTTCCTGGCCGTCCTCACCGCCCTGCTCATCGCGTCCTCGATGGTCGCGTCCGTCGTGGCGCGGACGGGCGAGATCGGGCTGCGCCGCGCGCTCGGAGCCTCCAGGCGCGACGTCGCACTGGTGTTTCTCGGCGAAGGTGCCGTCGTCGGGGTGCTGGGCGGACTCGCGGGCGGCGCCCTGGCACTCGTCCTGGTGGTCGGAGCTGCCGCCATCAACGGGTGGTCCGCGTTGACGCCCGTCTGGATGGTCGCCGTCGGGCCCGCCCTGGGCGGTGCGATCGGTGTCGTGTCGGCCACCTACCCCGCGGTGCGCGCGGGCAGGATCAGCCCCGCCATCGCCGTCCGTGCGGACTGACCGCCAACCTTCACGGCACTTCCATGGGTCACGAGCCCGACACGGCGGTGAGTGGTCGCCGACCCGACTAGGGTGATTGGTATGGACCAAGACACCGACCGACCGCATGTGACGCTGTCGACGACATCGGTGTACCCGTGGCGCACCACCCGGGCCTTCGAGGTCGCAGCAGACCTCGGGTACGACGGGGTCGAGGTGATGGTCTGGGGCGACGAGACGACGCAGGACGCGCTCAAGCTCGAACGACTCTCCGAGAAGCACGACATGCCGATCCGCTCGATCCACGCGCCGACGCTGCTCGTCAGCCAACGGGTCTGGGGCGGGTCCCCGGCACCCAAGCTGACCCGGACCGTCGACATGGCCGTCGAGCTCGGCGCCGGCGTCGTCGTGGTGCACCCGCCGTTCCGGTGGCAGCGCAAGTACGCGCGGGGGTTCGAGGAGCAGGTGGCCGAGCTCAACCAGTTGACCGACGTGACGCTCGCCGTCGAGAACATGTACCCCTGGCGTGGCGGCAAGCGCGAGCTCGTCGCGTACCTGCCGGGGTGGGACCCCTCCGAGCACGGGTACGACGCCGTCACCCTGGACCTCTCGCACAGCGCCGTCGCGCACCAGAACGCCATGGACCTGGTCGACGAGTTCGGTGACCGACTGCGGCACGTGCACATGGCGGACGGGACGGGCGCGGTGATGGACGAGCACCTCGTGCCCGGGCGTGGCACCCAGCCCTGTGCTGACGTGCTGCGACGCCTGGCGCGCGAGAGCTGGACGGGCGACGTCGTGATCGAGATCGCGACGCGCAAGTGCAAGACGGACGAGGCGCGCATCGCCGACGTCGCCGAGTCGCTGGCGTTCACCCGCGAGCACCTGGCCGCCGGTGTCGCGGAGCGCGACGCCTAGTCACTCCATGCCGGCGTCGGCCTGCCCGTGGGACGAACACGGCGGTCCCCGACACTTCCCCCGCCCGGGGGATGTCGACGTCGTCCGACGCGACTAGCGTGACGGACGCGGCGCGGCAGGATCTTCGGTCGTCAGTCCGCTCCGGGCGGCGCGCGCAGACACCCCGTTGTCAGCGTCGACACGAACCTGACGAACGACGCATTCTTTGATGGGTGAGAAATGCCGATGCCAGATCGCTCGCGCTGGATCAGGCCGATGGCCTGGCTCGTCGTCGTGTCGGCCGCCTGCGGCGGCTGTTCGGCGGCCGCCGAAGATCCGAAACTCGCTCCGGTCGAGGACGTCCGAGGGACGTACACGCTTGATCGTGAGACCGGTTCGATCACCTTCCCGGTGGACCGGTTCGGCGTCACGGCCCAGGAAGAGGCAGTGCTCGGCTCGGCGGGCTCCGTCGTCCTCGAGACCTGCGCCCGCGAACGAGGCGTCGAGTTTCTCGCCTGGGAGTCGCGGTACGTGCCCGAGTACGAGGGGTCGACCCTGTACGGCGTCTGGACGTCGTCGCTGGTGGAGAGGTTCGGATTCGTCGCGCCGATGTCGGACGCGGATCTTCGGGCGAACGGAGTGACGACGGAGAGCCCCGTGGACGTGGCGGACACCGGTGCGACAGGTCAGGCCCGAGACTGGGGTCTGATCGACCCGTCCCCGGACGCTGAGAACGTTCTCGCGGAATGTCGGGACTCCGCCGAGTTCCGGGCGGTGGACTCGGCCCAGTTCTACCGAGGCGAGGCATGGACGGTGCCCATCGCCGACGCGTCGCTGGCGGTGGAGCAGTCGGCGCCCTACGACGACGCGGTCGACGACCTGCATCGTTGTCTGCGAGACGAGGGGCTGGAGCCGGACGGTCTCTCGGTCGAGGGCGCGGACCCGAGCCAAATCTCCGCCGAGCAGATCGAGCTCGCCCTGCGGGTGGTCCACTGCAAGGACGAGGTGGACTTTGTTCACCGAGCCGTCGTCGAGGTGTCGAGAGCACAGCTACCGGTCGTCGAACGCTACGAGGACGAGCTGACGGCGCACCGAGCGGCGATCGACGAGGCACTGGACCGTGCTCAGGAGATTCTCGCTCGATCAGACCTGGGCTGATCTCCGGGCCCCGCGTCGGCCCCGCACGTGAGCGATCTCAGGCGTCGTGCTCCGGCGCCTGCTCAAGCGTCGAGCCGTCGCCAATCGGCTCGTGGCCGCCAGCCGTCGCGGCAGCCGGCGCAGACTTGCTCTGCCGCGCGAGCGCGAAGCCGGAGACGGTCAGCAGCAGGCCGGAGAACGACAGGAAGACGGAGAGCGCCAGCGTGACGGTCTGGATGTCGTCGAGCGGCTTGACCAGCACCATGATGCCGAACAGCGACCACATCAGGCCGACCGTCAGCTCCATGTCCCACTGCGGGCGCCCGGCCCGGGCGCCGCGGGCGGCGGAGACGACCCCGATCACACCGGCGACGAGCGCCCAGATCGCCACGAGGCGCAGGACGATCGTGAACGTCGACTCGGGCCAGATCGCCGTCGCGAGGGCCACGGCGGCGGCGACGCCACCGAGCACGTACCGCCAGTTCGACCCGTCGGTGTCGGAGGGGCGCATCCGTGCGGCCTCGATGAACAGGATCACGGCCTGCAGGGCGAAGAGCGCGACCAGGAGCCACTGGACGAGCGAGTTGCCCACGGACGGCCAGAAGTACATGACGAGACCCACGACGAGGAACAGCACGCCGCGCACGAGGGCCGTGGCCCAGACGCGTCGCGCGACGTCGAAGCTGTGCGCGCTGAGGGATTCGGTGCTCATGGTGGTGCCTTTCCGCAGGATGCCGACGGTCGCAACCTAGCGCGAGCGCGCCCCGTGTGCGCGCGGGATCGGTCGGGACGCCCGGGCCCGGATGGATAATCGATCGGGTGAACCTTCCAGACCAGCGTCCGGCCCTCGTGCTCCTCGACCTCGACGGCACCCTGACCGACTCCGCCCCGGGCATCACCGGCTCGATGCGTGCGGCGTTCGAGGAGGTCGGCCTCCCGTCGCCCGACGACGCCGGGCTGCGTGCGATGGTCGGTCCGCCCCTGCTGGTGAGCCTCGCCGAGCAGGGTGTGCCCGACGACCGCGCGGACGAGGTGATCACGGCCTACCGCCGCCACTTCCGCGAGCACGGGATGCTCGGCGGGAACTCCGTGTTCGACGGGATCGACGATGCGCTCGACCGGCTGGGCGCGGCGGGGATCCCGATGGCCGTCGCGACGTCCAAGCCGCAGCGCTTCGCCCGGGAGATCGCGGAGCACTTCGGCCTCGCACGCCACTTCGTCGGCGGCGTGGACGGGGTGTTCGGGGCCGACGACGACGGCGGGCCCCGCAGCGCCAAGGCCGACGTGATCGCGCACGCGCTCGCCTCGCTCGCCGAGCGTGGCCTCGCCCCCGACGTCACGGAGATCGTCATGGTCGGCGACCGGGAGCACGACGTGAACGGGGCCAAGACCCACGGCATCCCGACCGTCGCCGTCGCGTGGGGGTACGCGGACCCGGGCGAGGTCGAGGAGGCAGGTGCGGTCGCCGTCGTGCAGAGCCCGGCCGAGCTCGTGGACCTCCTGCTCGTCGAGCCTGCCGAGACGTGAGCTCGACGAGCTCGTTCTGCGGTGGTTGAGCCTGTCGAAACCACGATCTCGACAGGCTCGATCCGCGGTGGTCGAGCTCGTTCTGCGGTGGTTGAGCCTGTCGAAACCACGATCTCGACAGGCTCGATCTGCGGTGGTCGAGCTCGTTCTGCGGTGGTTGAGCTCGACCTGCACTCTTGACGTTGACGCAGCGTCAACTTCTACCGTGGTGAGCACACGGAGAGGGGACCGAGATGATCACGCCACAGCCACCGTCGGGCGCACACGCCGCCTGGTCGATCCAGGAGGTCGCGCGCCTGGCGGGTACGACGAGCCGCACCCTGCGGCACTACGACGACGTGGGGCTGCTGCCGCCGTCGCGCGTCGCGAGCAACGGCCACCGGTACTACGACGCCGATGCGCTGGTCCGGTTGCAGCGCATCCTTCTTCTCCGTGACCTCGGGCTCGGCCTTCCGGCCGTGGCGGAGGCGCTCGCGGGTGAGGCCGACGAGGTGCGCGCACTGCGTGCGCACCTGGGCTGGCTGCGGGCGGAGCAGGACCGGTTGGCGCGGCAGATCGCGTCGGTCGCGCACACGATCGAGGAGAGGGAAGGAGGTGGTGAGCTCGTGGCGGAGGACATGCTGGACGGGTTCGACCACACGCAGCACAAGGACGAGGTCGAGGAGCGCTGGGGCAGGGACGCGTACGCGCGCTCGAACGACTGGTGGACGGCGAAGTCGGACGACGAGCGGGCCGCCTTCACGGACGAGTCGCGTCGGCTGATGGCGGACTGGATCTCCCTGGCCGAGGGCGGCTTCGACCCGTCGGGCGGGGAGGCCCAGGCGGTCGCGGAGCGGCACGTCGCGTGGCTGGGCTCGGTGCCGGGCACGCCGGGCGCCGGAGGAGAGCCGGTGCCGGAGTACGTCACGGGCCTGGGGGAGATGTACGTCGCGGACCCGCGGTTCGCGAAGAACTACGGCGGGGTCGAGGGCGCGACGTTCGTGCGGGACGCGTTGGCCGTCTGGGCGCAGCGCCGGGTCTGAGTCCGTGGGCCCCGGGGTGTTCGCCGTGACGCGCACGCCCCGGGGTCGTCGCCTACCGCGTGACGCCGAACCGGGCGACGCGGGGCGGTACGCCGACGGCCCGCAGGACGAACGCCTCGGTCGCGTCGATCGCCCGGGCGCGCTCGGCGGGGTCGCTCGGCAGGTGGCTGCCGGAGAGGCACGCGTTGATCAGGCGCACGGTGACGTCGACGTTCTGGTCGGGGAACTGCCGCGTGATGATCCCGGCGCGCAGGATCCGGCGCAGGATGGTCTCGACGACGATCGCGTGCTCGCGGAGCTGCATGCGGGTGCTCTTGGACAGCACCGTGCGCAGGTCCGGCCCGGGGGCGACGTGGAAGACGGTGCTGAGGTTGGCCTGCTGGCGCACGTAGGTGCGGAGCTGCTCGACCGGGTCGGTGACCTCGGACAGCGCACGCTCGAGCGTGGCGACGTACTGCTCGGTCTCGTGGGTGATGAACCCGATGAGGAGCGCTTCCTTGTCGGCGAAGTGGTTGTATACGGCCGTGCGGCCGACGTTGGCCGCCGACGCGATGTCGGCGAGTGAGACGGCGTCGAACCCGCGGTCGGCCATCAGGGTGGAGAGTGCCGCGAAAAGCTTGTTGCGGGTCTGCTCCCGGTGCTCCTGGAGGGACCCTCCGATGATCTTCGGCATACTGACAGCATAGGAGCGGCACGTCAGATACGCGGCATTGATCCGCGCGACGAAACTCACAGTCGGCCTATGATGTGACGAAGATGACACTCATCACTGGGGATCCGACGCAGCGGAGCGCGGGCGAGCCACTCGACCCGGCGGGCATCCGTGCGGCGTACGAGGCCTTTCTCAGCGGCGGGCGTGTCCCCGGCAGGCTGCGACCCGGGGTGGTCGCGTCCTGGAAGCGGAGCCTGCGCAGCGGCGTGAACCCCGAGTCTCCGGCGGTCGGGCTGGTCCCGGGATCTGACACGCGCGACAGCGGCGGCCCGCACCCGCTGTCCCGGGCGCTGCCGGTGGTGCGGAGCATGCTCGTCGAGGCGGCGCGCAGCGACGGCATGGTCGTGGCGCTGATGGACGACGGCGGACAGCTGCTGTGGGTCGACGGTCACCGCGGCGTGCGCGACGCCGTCGCCGACGTGGGGTTCGTCGAGGGGGCGATCTGGCGTGAGGAGTACGTCGGCACCAACGCGCCCGGGACCGCGCTCGCCACCCGCAGGCCCGTCCAGGTGCTCGGCGCGGAGCACTTCACGCGGCCCGTCCAGGCGTTCAACTGTGCGGCCGCCCCGATCCACAGCCCCGACGGGCGCGTGGTGGGCATCCTGGACGTGACGGGCGGCGAACCGGCCGGGTCGAGCGTCGTGATGTCCCTGGTCCGGGCGACGGCCGAGGCGGTGGAGCGCGAGCTCGCCGCCGATCCGTCCGGCGTCGGCGCCTACCCGTCGCGCGCCCGCCTGGAGGTGCTCGGCGACGGCGGCCGGCTGCGCACCCGCCACGGGACCACCCGGCTCGGCCCCCGGCACACCGAGATCCTGCTGCTCCTCGCCGAGCGACCGGCTGGCCTGGGCGCCGACGAGCTGGCCGTCCTCCTGCATCCGGGAAGCCTCTCCGAGGTGGCGGTGCGGGCCGAGGTCTCCCGGCTCCGCCGCGTCGTCGGCCCCCTGCTGGCAGGGTCACGTCCCTACCGGGCCGCCGCGCCGCTGCACACCGACGTCGCGGACGTGCGTGCTGCTCTCGCGTCCGGGGACGTCGCGGCGGCGCTGGCCGCCTACCCGGGCCCCGTCCTGCCGCGCTCGGTCGCCCCGGGTGTCGTCGCCATCCGGGACGAGCTGGCCGCGGAGCTGCGGGCCGCCGTGCACGCCTGCTCGGACCCGGACGTCGTGCTGCGGTGGCTCGCCACCAGCGAGGGAGGCGACGACTACGCCGGCTGGCAGCGCACCGTCGACCTCACGAGCGCGACGTCGCCCCTCGGCGTCCGCGCGCGGGCCCGCCTCGCGCTGCTGGACCGCGAGCTCGGCTCGCTCAACTGACCCACCCCTTCGCCGTTCCACCGAGCCCACGGGAGAACCATGAACGCTGCAGACAGCACCTCGTCCACCAGCACGTCCGGCCTCGAGCAGGCCGCCCGCGACCGCCTCGACAGGGCGGTCGCCGACGCCGCGGCGGGGGCGGAGGCCTGGGCGCGGATGCCGCTGAGCGAGCGGACCCGGCTGATCGAGGACACGCATCGCGTGATGCGTGACCATGCCGAGGAGTGGGCGACGACGGCGAGCGAGATCAAGCAGCTCGACCTCCTGTCGCCGCTGGTCGGCGAGGAGTGGACGTCGGGCCCGTACGCCACCCTCTCGGGCTTCGCCGCGACGGCGGAGTCGATGGCCGGGATCGTCGCGGGTCGCTCCCCGCTTTCCGGGGCGAGGTTCGGCCGTGCGCCGGGCAACCGTGTGACCGTGCCCGTGATGCCGCACGGTGCCAAGGAGGCGCTTCTGCTGCCCGGCTTCAGCGCCGAGGTGTGGCTGCAGCCGGGGGTGAGCGCCGAGGAGGCGATCGCGGAGGCGGGTCTGGGGCAGAGGACTCCGGGCCAGGGCGGCGGCGTGGGCGTCGTGCTCGGCGCCGGGAACATCACGGCGATCCCGCCGTTGGACGTGCTCTACGAGATCGTGGCGTTCAACCGGTCCGTGGTGCTCAAGCTCAACCCGATCATGGGCGGGATGCAGCCGGTGTTCGAGGCCGCACTGGAACCGTTGATCCGCGCCGGGATGCTCCGCATCGTGCAGGGTGGCGCGGCCGAGGGGTCGTACCTGGTGCAGCACCCGGGGGTCGAGCACGTGCACATCACCGGCAGCGTGGCCACGCACGACGCCATCGTGTGGGGGACGGGCGACGAGCGCGAGCGGCGCAAGGAGGCGAACGAACCGCTGCTGTCGGTGCCGATCACGAGCGAGCTCGGCGGCGTCTCGCCGATCATCGTGGTGCCGGGGGAGTGGAGCGAGGAGGACCTGCGCTACCAGGCGGAGCACGTCGCCACCCAGCGGCTGCACAACAGCGGGCACAACTGCATCGCGGGCCAGGTGGTGCTGCTCAGCGAGGAGTGGGACCAGCGCGAGGCGTTCCTGCGCGAGCTGCGGGCGGCGCTCGAGCGCGCCCCGCGGCGGCCCGCCTGGTACCCGAGGAGCGAGGAGCGGTTCACCGCCGCGGCGAAGACCTACCCGGACCTTGAGCGGTTCGCGGACGGGACGCGCGTGCTGGTGGAGGTCGACGCGGACAGCCCGGACGCGGCAGTGATCGAGACCACCGAGTACTTCGCCCCGATCCTCGGCGTGCTCTCCGTCCCGGGGACGGGACAGCGGTTCCTGGACGAGGCCGTGACCCGCGCCAACCGGGACCTGCTCGGCACGCTCGGAGCCAACATCATCGTGGAGCCGAAGCAGCGTCGGGCGATGGGACCGGCCTTCGACGAGTCGGTCGCGCGCCTGCGCTACGGGACGATCGGGATCAACGCCTGGACGGGTCTGGGGTTCCTGACGGCGCGGGCCAGCTGGGGGGCGTTCCCCGGCCACACGCTCCAGGACGTGCAGTCCGGGATCGGGGTCGTGCACAACGCGCTCCTGATCGACCGGGCCGAGCGGACGGTGGTCACGGGGCCGTTCCGTCCCTTCCCCCGCTCGGTGATGAACGGCGAGCTCGCACTCTTCCCGAAGCCGCCGTGGTTCGTCACGGCGCGCAGCGCCCGGACGACGGGTCGGCTGCTCGCGGACTTCGCCGGGAACCCGTCCTGGGCGAAGTTCCCGGCGATCTTCCTCTCGGCGTTCCGGGCGTAGACGGCGCCACCCGGCTGCAACGCAGTTGCAACCCTTCACCTCCTAGCCTCGCCGTAGGCGGGTGCAACGACGCACCCCGCCCCGCGCCGTCGTCGGACGTCGCGGTGACACGACTGCAAGGAGGCAGGCCGCATGACCGTCTACGCCGCGCCGGGTACCACCGGCAGCATCGTCGAGTACAAGAGCCGCTACGACCACTGGATCGGCGGTGAGTACGTCGCCCCCGACTCCGGCCGCTACTTCGACAACCCGAGCCCCGTGACCGGGCAGACCTTCACCGAGATCGCCCGCGGCACCGCCGCCGACATCGAGAAGGCGCTCGACGCGGCGCACGCCGCCAAGGGGGCGTGGGGCAAGACCTCCGCGACCGAACGCGCGATCATCCTCAACAAGATCGCCGACCGCATGGAAGAGAACCTCGAGATGATCGCGGTCGCGGAGTCGTGGGAGAACGGCAAGCCCGTCCGCGAGACGCTCGCCGCCGACATCCCGCTCGCGATCGACCACTTCCGCTACTTCGCCGGGGCGATCCGCGCGCAGGAGGGCTCGATCTCCGAGATCGACGGGGACACCGTCGCCTACCACTTCCAGGAGCCGCTCGGCGTCGTCGGGCAGATCATCCCCTGGAACTTCCCGATCCTCATGGCGACGTGGAAGCTGGCGCCGGCGCTCGCGGCGGGCAACTGCGTGGTGCTCAAGCCGGCCGAGCAGACGCCGGCGTCGATCCTGTTCCTGATCGACATCATCGGCGACCTGCTGCCTCCGGGCGTGCTCAACATCGTCAACGGCTTCGGTGTCGAGGCGGGCAAGCCGCTCGCGTCCAACAAGCGGATCTCGAAGATCGCGTTCACGGGCGAGACCACCACCGGCCGGCTGATCATGCAGTACGCGAGCCAGAACATCATCCCGGTGACGCTCGAGCTCGGCGGCAAGTCGCCGAACATCTTCTTCGAGGACATCGCGCAGGCCGACGACGCGTTCTACGACAAGACGCTCGAGGGCTTCACGATGTTCGCGCTCAACCAGGGAGAGGTCTGCACCTGCCCGTCGCGTGCGCTGATCCAGGACTCGATCTACGACAAGTTCCTCGGCGACGCGATCGAGCGCACCGAGGCGGTGGTGCAGGGCAACCCGCTCGACACGGACACGATGATCGGCGCGCAGGCCTCGAACGACCAGCTCGAGAAGATCCTGTCGTACTTCGACATCGGCAAGGAGGAGGGCGCCAAGGTCCTCACGGGCGGTGCGCGCGCGGACCTCGGCGGAGACCTTGCGGGCGGGTACTACGTGCAGCCGACGATCTTCGAGGGCAAGAACTCGATGCGGGTGTTCCAGGAGGAGATCTTCGGGCCCGTGGTCGCGGTGACCCGGTTCTCGGACTTCGACGACGCGATGTCGATCGCCAACGACACCCTCTACGGGCTCGGGGCCGGCGTCTGGTCCCGGGAGGCCAACACCGCCTACCGGGCGGGTCGCGAGATCCAGGCCGGCCGTGTGTGGACAAACTGCTACCACGCCTACCCCGCCGCGGCGGCGTTCGGCGGGTACAAGGGCTCCGGCGTCGGGCGCGAGAACCACAAGATGATGCTCGACCACTACCAGCAGACCAAGAACCTGCTGGTCTCGTACTCGCCGAACAAGCTCGGATTCTTCTAGACCGTCCCGTCCCCGCCGCGCGGCCGCCGGTGGCCGCGCGGCGGGGACGACCGCACTGCTCAGGATCGATCGAGAGGAGCACGATGTCCGACGTCGCACCCGCACCCGGCTCAGCCGGGACGACACCCGAGCGGGTCACCCTGACCGACTCCACCGCCGCGATGCTCCGGCAGCTGCGCGCGCTGCACGGTGACCTGATGTTCCACCAGTCCGGTGGATGCTGCGACGGCAGCTCGCCGATGTGCTACCCGCTGGGCGACTTCCTCACGGGGGACGCGGACGTCCACCTCGGCGACCTCGTCGTCGAGCCGGGGGAGGCGGCCGACGGTCGCGCGGAGCCCGACCGCTTCGTCGTGCCCGTGTGGATGAGCCGCAACCAGTTCGAGTACTGGAGCCACACGCACCTGACGATCGACGTCGTCCCCGGCCGTGGTGCGGGCTTCAGCCTGGAGGCGCCGGAGGGCGTGCGCTTCATCATCCGGTCCCGGCTGTTCACGGACGCGGAGTGGGAGCAGCTCGACCGCACGGCGACGCCCTGACCCCCTACGCTGTCGGCATGAGCGAGATCGTGCCTGACACCAAGGACTGGACGTGGGTCCTCGAACGCCCGTGCCCCGACTGCGGGCTGGACGCCCGCGAGATCACGCCCGAGGCCGTCGGTCCCGCCGTGCGTGCGAGCGTGCCGCGGTACGTCGCCGCGCTGGCGTCCGACGACGTCGCGGAGCGGCCGGACCCGGCCACCTGGTCCGTGCTGGAGTACGCCGCGCACGTCCGTGACGTCTTCGGGATCTTCGAGGAACGGCTGGCGCTGATGCTGGGCGAGGAGAACCCGCACTTCCCGAACTGGGACCAGGACGCGACGGCCGTCGCCGGGCGGTACGACGCCGAGGACCCGCAGCAGGTCGGGGCCGAGCTGACGGGGGCGGGAGTGCGGGTCGCCGCGGCGTTCGACGCCGTCGAGCCCGGCCAGTGGGAGCGTGCCGGCCTGCGGTCCAACGGTTCGGCCTTCACGGTCCACACGCTCGGCCAGTACTTCGTGCACGACGTCGTCCATCACCTCCACGACGTCGGGGCCGACTGAGCGGGTTCCTGCAGGTTCGGTTACGTAGCGGATACGTGCCCGCAGCATTCCGGCATTGCGGCGGGCCTACGTTCCGTCTATGAACGCACAGGGGCTGGTCCCGCAGGAGTACACCGACGACCACGTGCTGGTGGTGCCGCGTGCCGCCGACGACGTCCCGGCACGTGCCGCGGCGTGGTTCAGCGGCGTCCGGTGGGTGCGCGAGGCGAAGGCACGCCAGACCGGTGCGGCGCTCGTCGGAGCGCGGTTCCGCGGCGTGCCGCGCGACGAGACGCAGCCCGAGCCCGGGATCCTGGCGCTGGGGGACGCTCGGGCGGTCGGACCGTTCGAGGTGACCGCCGCCCAGGCGAGCGCGCTGGGCCTGCGGGGCGTCGACCTGGTCGGGTATGCGCTGCGGACGCCGGTCGAGCGTGGCCTTCCCGCGACCACCGCCGACGCGGACGGGCTCGGCCGGGTCTTCCCCGAGGGGCTTCCCGTCGGGCGAGAGCTCGGCATGCTGCGCTGGGGCGTCGCGGTGGCTCGTGCGCTGCACGGCGCGCTCGTCACGTCGGCGGGCCAGGTGCTGCGCCCCGACCCCTCGTCGGTGGTCGACCTCACCCTCTTCAGTGCACACCCGCTGCGTACGGCCGAGCTGCTCCCGCTCCTGCGCAAGGTGGTGCCGGGTGCGCGGGTGGTCGGTGAGTGGACCTCGGCCGAGGGGACGCCGTCCGCACAGCTGGTGGGTGAGTCGCAGTACGACGGCGCGATCCAGCTCGATCTCTCGAAGGTCGCCGAGGTTCCCCGTGCTCTCGACGCGGTGCCGTGGCGCGACTACGGCCCGTACTCCTACCGGGTGCGGTGGGTGCCCGTGGACGAGGCCGAGCTCGGGGTGGACTCGCCCTCCGGAACTCATGTGATCGCCCGGACCCGGATGCGCTCGGTCGTCGCGCGCCTGACCGAGTCGCTGGAGCGGCGTGTCGGGGGCGTCGTGGTCGACGAGGACGGGTTCGTCGTCGACTCCCGGGCTCTGCGGGTCCGTGGCGTCGAGGTGCCGTCCGGCCGGATGTGGCTGTGACGCCAAGTTATCCACAGGCTGTGTGCACAGGGCTGTGTGGAAGGTCCACCATCGGCACGATTCCGTGTGGACAGCCCTCGACTGCCCGTCGGGCGGGTCGTGGTGCCACCAGAACCCGCGGAATGATGGGCGAAACGGACAAAAGGGTGCTTCGTCGTCGTGCGCCCGATGCGCGATGCGGATCTCACCGTCCACAGATTTTGTCCACAGGGCTGTGGGCGATGACGTGAGAGTGCGGCTCCCGCTGTGGATGAACCTGTGGTTTCTGTCAGGTGGACTTCTGGGGTCCCTGAGGTGTTGCGCAGCACACACGACAGGACTAGAAACGACGATAGCGACGACGCAGGGCTGCACCACGGCCGCGTCGTCGAACGACCGGAGAACGGCCCGACGCCCACGGGGGACTGTGGACTGCGTGTGACGACGCAGGTCTTGCCGGACCCGGAAGCGCGATCACGAGAGGTGCAGGATGCGGGGAACACGGCGTCAGAGCCGCGCGACAACCCGCTCTCACCGAGCCGCGACGTCACCGCGGTGCTCCGCAGCCTCCCCGCGAGGCGCCTGACGGAGCACGGGATCGGCAGCGGGGCCCCGGGACCACGAGTTGCACGGGGCCCTGCTGATGCTTGAACCGCAGGGCGGCGCCCCGGTTGCCGAATCCCGTTCCGTGACTGAACCTGAGCGGTATGCGTCTGCGCACGGTTGCGGGGTCCGCCGCACTTCTCCTGCTGGCAGGGCTCGCCGTGCTCCCGACGACGGCCGCGGCCGACCCGGTCGACCCTGTGACGACCGACGAACCGGGCGTCACCGTGGTGGACTACGGCGACGACACCGAGCTCGCCCCGCCCTCGCCGCGCTCGCGGATCGCCCCGCGTGCGGTCGGTCCGCGCCACGTGGACATCGCCGTGATGACACCCGCGGGCGCCACGGACGACACGTTCGACGCCTACGGTGCGCCGGAGGCGCTCGCCGACGTCGAACAGATGCTCGCGTACTGGTCGGAGATGACCGACGGCGCGACGGGCGACGTCGAGCTCCCGGACGAGGCGGACGTCTGGGTCACGACGACCACGACCGAGTGCGGGCCGTCCGGCGCGACCGCCCCGATCCGGCCGCTCTGGGACGAGGCCGCCGAACACTTCGGTCCCGTCGACGAGACGGGCGCAGGGGACCGGCTCTCGTACGGGGAGGCGAACGACTACCTCGTGGTGCTCGGTCCGCGGGGGTGCAACAACGTCGGCCTCGCGACCTTCAACCGGGACACGCCGGGCCCGGTCAACGGGGGCACGATCTACGTGGCCGTGAACCCCCGGAGCGTCGACTCCACGCTCGCGCACGAGATGGGCCACACCCTCGGACTCGACCACGCGAACAAGCACGAGTGCCGCGACGACACCAGCGCCGTCGAGTCCTTCGACGACCCGGTCGAGATCACCGAGGGGCCCGACGCCGGCGACACGCGATACGGGCCGTGCGTGGACGACGAGTACAAGGACCACTACGACGTCATGGGCGAGTCGATCTCGATCTCGTCCAGCACCGCGACCGACGGGTACCGCACCAGTGCGCGTCCCTCGACCCCCAACGCGAACCAGCGCTACCGTCTCGGGATCCTGGACGACGGAGAGCAGCAGGAGCTCGCGTTCGACGTCGCGGCCGACCCCGACGGGGACGGAATCGTCGAGCAGGAGGTCACCTTGCAGGGCAGCGGCACCCCGACCGGCCTGCGGTCCCTGCGCGTCACCGACGGTCTGACGGGGGAGCCGTACTTCGTTGAGTACCGCGGCGGCGCGGGCTGGGACGAGTGCGCGCTCTGGAGCAACTACTACCGGCTCGGGACGGGCGTCCGGGTGCTGCGCACGCAGCCGTCCGTCGAGTCGACGGCCCTGACGTACTACGACCCGGTGGTCCCGGACGGGGCCTCCAACCAGTACTGGAACTATCAGGCCGACCTCAAGACGGCGCGCAACCCGTCGACGGAGGAGGCCGACCCGGTGGCGACCTGGGCCGCGGCCTCCGGCGGCTTCGGCCTCGAGGTGCTGGACCAGACCGTGGGCGCGTGCAGCCCCTCGAACCTCAGCAACCCGCCCGACTACGACCCGACGCAGCCCGAGACGATGGACGCCACGGCCGAGGCCACCCTGCGCGTCACGCTCGCAGGGGAGCCGGCGCTCACCCTGGACGCGACGGTCGAAGGCGGCACCGCGGCGCCGTCGGACGTCGTCGTCGGTGCCACCGGCGACGGTGGCACGATCTCCGGGGCGCCCGGAACCGCCGATGTGACGTCGGCGCGGTTGCCCACGGGAACCTACGAGCTGATCACCGAGCCGCCGACGGGCTACGCGCTCGACGCATGGACGTGCGACGGCGGCACCCTGGACGGCACGACCCTCACCACGGTCCTCGGCCAGGCCGTGCAGTGCTCCGCGAGCGTCGTCGCACTGCCCGCAGCACTCACGCTCGGGGTCGACGTCACCGGCGGAGACGCGGAGCCCGGCGACTGGACCGTCTCCGCCGACGGGCCGACCTCCGTCAGCGGCCCGGCCGACGCGGTGGTCGACGAGCCCGTGACCGACGGCGTGTACACGCTGAGCGCCGGCGACGTCGACGGGTACACCGCGGGGGAGTGGGTCTGCGACGGAGGCAGCCTCGCCGGGTCGACGCTCACGCTCGTCCCGGGGGAGTCGGCGTCGTGCGTGCTGGAGCAGACGGCGGACGTCGTCGACCCGACCGACCCGCCGACGGATCCGACGACGGAACCGACGACTGAGCCGACGACTGAGCCGACGACGGACCCCTCGACCGAGCCCACGATCGACGCGTCGGTGGACCCGGGCGCGGTCCCGTGGACGGACCCCACGGCCGCCGCCACGACCGACCCCGTCGACGCGACCGTGGCAGCCGGTGGCAGCGGTGAGGTGCCGAGCGGCCCGTCCGGGACGTCGCTGGCCTCCACCGGCGCGACCGTGGGCGCCTTGGCGCTGAGCACGCTCGTGCTCGTGGGCGTCGGGGTGCTCCTCGTGCGCCGTCGCCGCGACGCCTGATCCGGCCGGGTCGGCAGCGCCCCTGTCCGCGACCGCTCCGAGAACGACGAAGGCCCCGACCAGATCTGGTCGGGGCCGTCGTGCCGGAGCGGATGACGGGAATCGAACCCGCGCTATCAGCTTGGGAAGCTGAAGTTCTACCATTGAACTACATCCGCATGACGTCAGCCGCGGTATCGCACTCCTGCCCGAGGGCTGGACCGTGACGCCGACGACGAGCGTACGGGAAGATCATAGCGGCACCGGCGGTGAGACCGAAACCGCGGCCGACGAATTGAGGAGCAAGCGTGAGCGACCAGACGCCGTACGGCAAGAACTCCGACGAGGTCCCGTACGACCCCTACGCGGGTCCGGCGGCGCCGTCGTACTCCTCGGAGCAGCCCACGGCACCGCAGCAGCCGTACCCGGGTCAGGCCTACGGTCAGGAGCCTCCGGCTCCTGCGGGCCAGCCCTATGGTCAGCAGCCGTACCCGGGGCAGCAGCCGCCTCCCGCGGGGCAGCCCTACCCGGGGCAGCAGCCGTACGGCCAGCAGCCGTACCCCGGCCAGCCGTACGAGGACCCCAACGCGAAGTCCCGCATCGCGGCGGGTCTGCTCGGCATCCTGATTGGGTCGCTCGGCATCCATCGCTTCTACCTGGGGTACACCGGGATCGGCCTGACGATGCTGCTGATCTCCGTGCTCTCGTTCGGGCTTCTGTCGCCGCTGGTCGCCATCTGGGGCATCGTCGAGGGCATCCTCTACCTGACGGACAAGACGGGGAGCTTCTCCCGCGACGCCCAGGGTCGCCCGCTGCGCGCGTAGTCCGGTGACACGTCGTCCGACACCGTGGGAAGCGCCGTCGTGCGACCCACGGTGTCGGCTACCGTGGCGTCGTGCTGCTCTCTGATCGCGACATCCGTGCCGAGCTCGACGCCGGGCGTGTCCAGTTGGACCCCTATGAGCCGGCGATGCTGCAGCCGTCGAGCATCGACGTCCGCCTCGACAAGTTCTTCCGGTTGTTCGACAACCACAAGTACCCCTTCATCGACCCGCGCGAGGACCAGCCGGAGCTCACCCGCCTCGTCGAGGTCGATCCTCAGGAGCCGTTCATCCTGCACCCGGGGGAGTTCGTCCTGGGGTCGACGTACGAGTCGGTCACGCTGCCCGACGACGTCGCGGCACGCCTGGAGGGGAAGTCGTCGCTCGGGCGGCTGGGCCTGCTGACGCACTCGACGGCAGGCTTCATCGACCCGGGGTTCTCGGGTCACGTGACCCTCGAGCTCTCGAACGTCGCGACGCTGCCGATCACCCTCTGGCCCGGCATGAAGATCGGCCAGATGTGCTTCTTCCGCCTGTCGTCGCCGTCGGAGCACCCGTACGGCTCCAGCGTCTATGGTTCTCGCTACCAGGGTCAGCGGGGTCCGACGGCGTCGCGGTCCTGGCAGAACTTCCACCGGTCCTCCGTCTGATCCCGGGAGCCCCTGATGTCCTCGCTCGTGAACACGTACCCCGCCCTGCCGCGCACGGCGATCGCCCGTCACCAGGCGCGCCACGTCCTCGCGCTGCCCGACGACGTCCTGGTGGACGAGGTCGAGACGCTCGCCGTCTCCCGGTTCGCCGGAGCTCGGTGGGACGTCGCGCCCCGGGGGGCGGAGCCCCTCACCCCGGCACCGCGGACCGCCGGAGCGGGCGAGCCGGGCGTGCTGCGTACGTCCCGGCATACGACGCTGACCGGACCGTACGTGCCCGGTCCGGGCCTGCCGCCCGGGACCACGCAGGTCTTCGAGGTCGTCTGCCCGCGAGAGCGGGGCGAGCCGCCGTTCCCCGGCGGTGCCGACCGCGACGGGCTCGGTCGGGCCTTCCCCCAGGGCCTGCCCGAGAAGGAGGAGGGCCGTGCGACGCGCTGGCTCGTCGACGCGGCGCGGCGCCTGGGCGGGTCGGTGGCGATGGACGCCGACGAGACCGGACGTGCCGCCGTCGTGCTGACCCCCGACCAGTCGGTGACCGTCGACATGACGCTGTACACCGACGTGTGGCTCGAGCCCGACGCCGCGCTCTCCGTCCTGCAACGCGTCGACCGGCGCGTGCGGCTCGCGATGGACGCCGACCCGTGGCCGGGCCCGCCGGACGGGATCGCCGACAAGCCGCTCTACCCCGGCGAGAAGATGGACCCTGAGTTCCGGCGTCGCCTGCACGCGGCGGCGGAGAAGCGCGACATCGAGTCGCTCGAGAACCCGCCGCCCCTCGACGGCTACGGGCTGATGCTCGACCTCGGCGTGGACGGGATCGTCGCCGTCGAGATCGGCGGCGAGGACGCGATCCCTCTGCTGCTGCGCGGACTTCCGTGGACGGTCGACGGCGCGGTCGCCTACCGGATCCGGTGGGAGCCCGTCGACCTGATCGCGGCACAGGACGAGGTGCCGACCATCGACTACCGCGTCGCCCGCAAGCGGGCCGGCGAGCTCGTCGCCGACCTGGCCCGGACGCTGCACGGCGTCGTGGGAGGCGAGATCGCCGACGAGGCGGGCTTTCTTGTGGAGCCCGCCGACCTCTGACCGCTCTGCCTGAGCGTCTTGATATTCTCCTCCTGACGATCGCCCCACCGCCCACAGGACGGACCGGACGTGCTCATACTGCTTGCCGTGCACCTCATCGCGGCGCTCGTCGCGCCCGCACTGGTGTCCTGGCTGGGCAGGCGGGCGTTCCTCGTCCTCGCGCTCGCTCCGGCGTCCGCGTTCGGGTACGCGCTCGCGCACACCCGTGACGTCCTCGACGGGAACCTGCCCGAGCAGACCCTGTCCTGGGTCCCGAGCCTCGGCCTCGACCTGACGTTCCGGCTCGACACGCTCTCGTGGCTGATGCTGCTCGTCGTCGGTGGGGTCGGTGCGGCGGTGCTCGTCTACTGCACCGCGTACTTCTCGCGGGAGGCCCACGGTCTCGGGCGGTTCGCCGCGATCCTCACCGCGTTCGCGGGCACGATGGTCGGCCTCGTCACCGCCGACAACCTGCTCCTGCTCTTCGTCTTCTGGGAGCTCACGACCGTCTTCTCGTACCTGCTGATCGGCCACCACGCCGACCGCAAGGCGAGCCGTCGCGCCGCCATGCAGGCCATCGTGATCACGACGGCGGGCGGGCTCGCCATGCTCGTCGGCCTCGTGACGCTCGGGGTCTCCGCCGGTTCGTGGCGGATCTCCGAGGTCGTGGCGGACCCGCCCGGTGGCACCGCGGTGACCGTCGCCGTCGTGCTCCTCCTGATCGGCGCCGCGACCAAGTCCGCCCTGATCCCGTTCCACTTCTGGCTTCCCGCGGCGATGGCGGCCCCGACGCCCGTGAGCGCCTACCTGCACGCCGCCGCGATGGTGAAGGCCGGCGTCTACCTCGTCGCCCGGTTCGCCCCCGGGTTCTCGGACCTGCTCGCCTGGCAGGTCGTGATCGTCGCCGTCGCCGGCGGGACGGTCCTCGTCGGCGGGTACCGCGCGCTGCGGCAGCACGACCTCAAGCTCATCCTCGCCTTCGGCACCGTCAGCCAGCTCGGCCTGATCATCCTGCTGCTCGGGCTGGGGACGCGCGGCGCCGCGCTGGCGGGCCTCGCGCTGCTGGGCGCGCACGCGCTCTTCAAGTCGTCGCTCTTCCTCCTGACGGGAATCGTCGATGCCGCCACCGGGACGCGCGACATCCGACGCCTGACCGGGATCGGACGTCGGCTTCCGCTGACGGCTGCCGCGGGAGTCCTCGCCACGGCCTCCATGATCGGGATCCCGCCGCTGATGGGGTTCGTCGCAAAAGAGGCGGCGCTCGAGTCCCTCGTGCACGGGACGGGACCCGTCTGGCGCGACGCGATCGCCCTGTTCGCGATCGTCGTCGGGTCCGTGCTGACCGTCGCCTACGGGCTGCGGTGGGTGTGGGGCGCGTTCGGCACCAAGGGCGCGACCGCCCGGGCCGTGGCGCGGGCCAACGAGCACATCGGGGCCGCGGCGCTGCGTGAGAGCGACCCGCGGCGCGCGCACTCCGGCGCGGAGGACCTGGCCCCGGTGGACCCCGCGACGGTGAACCGTCCCCCCGCCCTGCTCGCCGTCTCGCCCGTGGTGCTGGCCGTGCTCGGGCTCGTGCTCGGGCTGATGCCTCAGGTCGGCGACGAGCTGCTCGCGCCCTACGCGGCGACGTACCCGGCCGGAGAAGAGGGCCACCTCGTGCTGTGGGCGGGGTTCGGGGCGCCCGTGGTCCTCAGCGCGATCATCCTCGGCGGCGGGGCGCTGCTGTTCTGGTGGCGCGGCACGTTCGAGCGGCTGCAGGCCGCGACCTGGAACGTCCCCGAGGCCGACCAGGTCTACCGGCGCACGATGCGGCGGCTCGACGACCTCGCCGCCGACGTCACCGCCATGACCCAGCGCGGGTCGTTGCCGTTCTACCTCGGCGCGATCCTCGTCGTCCTCATCCTCGTGCCGGGCGTCGCGGCGTTCTTCGCGTGGCCAGACCCGCTCGAGCTGCGGGCGTGGGACCGGCCCGCCCAGCTCGTCGTCGTCGGCATCATCACCGTCGCGACGATCCTGACCGTCCGCGCCCGTCGTCGTCTGAAGGCGGTGCTCCTCGCCGGGGGCGTCGGGTACGCGATGGCCGCCCTCTTCCTCCTGCACGGCGCCCCGGACCTCGCGATGACGCAGGTCCTCGTCGAGACCGTGACCCTCGCCGTCATGGTGCTGGTGATGCGCCGCCTGCCGCCGTACTTCTCCGACCGTCCGCTCGCGGGAAGCCGGTGGGTGCGGCTCGCGATCGGCCTCGGGGTCGGGGTGGTCATGATGATCTTCGCCGTGATCGCCCCGCTCGCGCGCACCGCAGTCCCCGTCTCGGTGGACTTCCCGTCCGAGGCCGAGAACTTCGGCGGCGGGAAGAACATCGTCAACGTGACGCTCGTCGACATCCGCGCCTGGGACACCGTGGGCGAGATCTCCGTCCTCCTCGTGGCGGCCACAGGTGTCGCGTCCCTGGTGTTCCTGCGCCGGCGCAGCGGCGAGATCCCCCGGATGCGCAGCGCGCCGCCCGACCCGGGCCGCCCCCGCGTCTGGGCCGACGCCCCCGACACGGGCCGCGAGCTGCGGCTCGGTCGCCTCAGCGCCCCGCAGGAGCCGAGCTCGGTCGGCGGTGCCACGTCCGCGGAGCCGGAGATGCGCTCCTGGCTGATGGCCGAGGGGACGCTCGCGCCGCAACGGCGCTCCGTCATCTTCGAGGTCGTCACCCGCCTCGTCTTCCACTCGATGATCGTCTTCGCCCTCTTCCTGCTCTTCTCGGGGCACAACAGCCCCGGCGGAGGGTTCGCCGCGGGTCTGCTCGTCGGCATCGCGCTGCTCGTGCGGTACCTCGCCGGCGGACGCTACGAGCTCGGCGAGGCCGCCCCCGTGCATCCCGGCCTCCTGCTGGGCACGGGCCTCTTCCTCTCGGCCGGCGTGGGGCTCCTGGCCCTGCTCCTCGGGGGCGAGGTCCTGCAGTCGGTGATCATCGACATCCACGTCCCCGTGATCGGCGACGTCCACCTGGTCACGTCGCTCTTCTTCGACATCGGAGTGTTCCTCCTGGTCATCGGCCTCGTCCTCGACATCCTTCGGTCCCTCGGCGCGGAGGTCGACCGCCAGGCCGAGGGGATCGACGACGACTCGTCCAACCCGCTCGTGGCGCTCGAGCCCGACAGCGTCGAGGCAGGAGGAGAGCGATGAACCTCGCCGACGTCTCCCCGACCGAGGGGCTCTCCACCGTCCCCAGCCTCGCGCTCGTGCTCGCGATCGGGGTGCTCTTCACCGGCGGGATCTACCTCCTGCTGGAGCGCAGCCTCACGCGGATCCTCATCGGGTTCATCCTCGTCGGCAACGGCGTGAACCTGATGCTGCTCGTCGCCGGCGGGCGCGCAGGCGGCGCGCCGATCGTCGGTATCACCCCTGAGGACGAGATGAGCGACCCGCTCGTCCAGGCGATGATCCTCACCGCCGTCGTCATCACGCTCGGCCTGACCGCCTTCGTCTTGGCGATGGCGTACCGGTCCTGGCAGCTCAACGGTCACGACGAGGTCCAGGACGACCTCGAGGACCGACGGATCGCACGCCGCGCGGCCGAGAACGCGCCGTCGTACGCCGACGAGGACGCCGAGGCCACCGACACGCTCGACGACGAGGCTCCCGAGGTGCGCGACGAGACCAGCCGGCTCGGACGGGAGGGCGACCGATGATCGACTACTCCGCACAGACCCTCGTCCCGCTGCCCGTCGTCCTTCCGCTCTTCGCGGCAGGCCTGACCCTCGCGCTCTGGCGCTACCCGCGCGCCCAGCGCATCATCTCCGTCACGACGCTCTCCCTGATGGTGGCCGCCGCCGTCGGGCTGGTCGTCGCCGCGGACTCCGGGCCCGTCGTCGTGAACGTCGGTGGCTGGGCCGCGCCCGTCGGGATCGACCTCGTGGCCGACCGGCTCAGCGCCCTGATGCTCCTCGTCTCGAGCGTCGTCATGCTCGTCGTCCTCCTGTACTCGCTCGGCCAGGGTGTGGCCGACGGGGACGAGGCGACGCCCGTGGCGATCTACCACCCGACGTACCTCGTGCTCGCCGCGGGGGTGTCCAACGCGTTCCTCGCGGGAGACCTCTTCAACCTCTACGTCGGGTTCGAGATCCTGCTCGTCGCGAGCTACGTGCTCCTGACCCTCGGCGGGACCGCGGAACGGATCCGCGCCGGCGCCGTCTACGTCGTCGTCGCCCTGCTCTCCTCGATCATCTTCCTCGTGGCCGTGGCCCTCACGTACGCCGCGACCGGCACGGTGAACCTTGCCCAGCTCGCGATCCGGCTTCCCGACGTCGACCCCGGCGTCCAGCTCGTCATCCACATCCTGCTGCTGCTCGCGTTCGGCATCAAGGCCGCGATCTTCCCGCTCTCGGCGTGGCTGCCCGACTCGTACCCGACCGCGCCCGCCCCGGTCACGGCCGTGTTCGCCGGCCTGCTCACCAAGGTCGGCATCTACGCGATCATCCGCACGCAGACGCTGCTCTTCCCCGACGGACGTGCCGACGACGTGCTGATGGTGCTCGGGCTCGCGACGATGCTCGTCGGGATCCTCGGTGCCGTCGCGCAGGACGACATCAAGCGACTGCTCTCCTTCACGCTCGTCAGCCACATCGGCTTCATGGTGTTCGGCATCGCGATGGGCACCACCGCGGGGTACTCGGCGGCGATCTTCTACGTCGTCCACCACATCACCGTGCAGACCACGCTGTTCCTCGTCGTCGGGCTCGTGGAGCGGGTGGGCGGCACGACGTCGCTCGACCGGCTCGGAGGGCTCGCCCGGATCGCCCCCGGCCTCGCGATCCTCTTCTTCATCCCGGCCATGAACCTCGCCGGGATCCCGCCGCTCTCTGGCTTCCTCGGCAAGGTCGGTCTGATCGAGGAGGGAGTCCGGCAGGGCACCGTCCTGACCTGGATCCTCGTCGCAGGCAGCGTGCTGACGTCGCTCCTGACCCTGTACGCGATCGTCAAGGCGTGGAACAAGGCGTTCTGGCAGACGCCGCCCGAGGACGTCCAGCCCGTCCGTCTCCCGCGGGGCATGGTCGGACCCACGGCCGGGATCGTCACGCTCGGCGTCGGCCTGACGCTCGTCGCCGGTCCGCTCTACGGGTACACCGACCGGGCAGCCGACACCCTCACCGACGGGTACACCTACGTCGAGGCGGTCTTCCCCGACGGTGCGACCCGCGGTGACGGGGTGTCAGACGACACCGACGCCGACGACACCGTCGAGATCGGAGGCGAGGGATGATCGCGCACGCACGCAAGATCCGGCTGGGCACCGCCGCGCGGCAGTGGCCCGCCGTCCTGTGGCTCACGCTCGTCTGGGTGCTGCTCTGGGGCGACCTCTCCTGGGCCAACGTGCTCGCCGGTGCCGCGCTCGGGATCTTCGTGGTCGTCGCCCTCCCGCTCCCGTCGATCGAGTACCGCGGACGCGTCCGGCCCCTGGCCCTGCTCCGACTGCTCGGCTTCTTCGCCCGCGACCTCGTCACCGCCTCCGCCCAGGTCGCCTTCCAGGCGCTGCGACTCAACTGGCAGCCGCGGGGCGCCGTCGTGCGCGTGCCCATGCGGAACGCCGGAGACCTGTACCTGACCATCGCGAGCCTCCTCGTCTCCCTCGTCCCCGGAACCGTCATCGTCGAGGCGCACCGGCTCACCGGGACCCTCTACGTGCACGTCCTCGACCTCAGGTCCTCGGGCGGTGCGGACGCCGTCCGGGCGCACGTCGCCGAGATCGAGGAGCGTGTGCTTCGGGCGCTCGCCTCGACGGACGAGCTCGAGGCGGCGGGGCTCGGGCCCTCGCCGGTCGAGCCTGGAACGTCGGTCGAGCCTGTCGAGACCGAGCCGCGAACGCCGGTGGAGCCTGTCGAGACCAGGGCCGAGCCAGGAACGCCGGTCGAGCCTGTCGAGACCAGGGCCGAGCCAGGAGCGCCGGTCGAGCCTGTCGAGACCAGGGCCGAGCCAGGAACGCCGGTCGAGCCTGTCGAGACCGAGAACCCACCGGAGGAGAGCCGATGACCATCGTCGCGATCGTCTGCGTCACGCTGATCGCCGTCGGCGCGGTCCTCGCCCTCGTCCGCGTCGAGCGCGGCCCGTCGATGCTCGACCGCACCGTCGGGCTCGACGTCTTCACGGCAGCCCTCGTCGGAGCGATCGCCATCGAGGCGGCGTACTCGCAGCGTGTGGAGACCGTCCCGCTGCTGGTCGTGCTCTCCCTCGTCGGGTTCGTCAGCTCCGTCACGATCTCGCGGTTCGCCGCGGTCGAGCCGCAGGGAGAGGGCCGGGTGCGGACCGCCGAGGAGATCGCCGCCGAGGACGCCGAGCGGATGGCCGAGCAGGAGCGAGAGCGCGAGATGCTCCGTGACTCCGACCAGGACGGCGGCCGACCGGACGGGGTGGTCCGATGACGGCCGAGGTGGTGCGCGACGTCGTCGCGGCGGTGCTCCTGCTTCTCGGTGCGTTCCTCGTGTTCGTCGCCGGTCTAGGCGTCGCGCGGTTCGACACGCTGCTCGGTCGGATGCACGCGGCGACGAAGCCCCAGGTGCTGGGACTGATCCTGCTGCTCGCGGGTGTCGGTCTGCGGCTCGGCTCCTGGCCGACGGCGGGGATGCTCCTGCTGGTGGTGATCTTCCAGCTGTTCACCGCGCCGGTGGCGGCCCACATGGTCGGCCGCGCGGGCTTCCGCACCGGCAAGGTCGACACGTCGAAGCTCGAGATCGACGATCTCTCGACGGACGAGGCCGCGGCACGCGAGGCGGTGGTCGTGGAGGACAGCGGAGCCGACGGTTCAGCGCCCGACGCCGCGACGTCCGACTCGGACGCCCCCGACTCCGCGAGGTAGGGCTCCCCACGCGAGGTCGACCCTGCCAGGGTCGACCTCGCGCGCACCGACCTACCTCGGCGTGGGTGGCGTGGTAGACCAGACGGATGAGCGACGACACCGAGCACGGCTCGGCCCTCCCCGGATCGACCGCGGCCGGATCGACCGCAGGCGGCCCGCCCGCCACTGCCGTCCCGAGTCCCCGGGTCGTGGAGGCCGGCGAGTCGTCGGAGAGCACGCTCACCGTGCTCATCGCGTTCGGCGCGAACCTGCTGATCGCGATCGCCAAGTCGGCCGCCGCCGTCGTCACGGGGTCGGCCTCGATGGTGGCCGAGGCGGTCCACTCGTGGGCGGACACGGGCAACGAGGTGTTCCTCCTCGTCGCGGACAAGCGCGCACGCCGCCCTGCCGACCGCGAGCACCCGCTCGGTTACGGCCGCGAGGCCTACGTCTGGTCGATGTTCGCGGCGATCGGGCTGTTCGCGGTCGGTGCGGGCGTCTCCATCACGCACGGCATCCAGGAGCTCGTGCACCCGGAGCCGGCGGGCGACTACGGCATCGCCTACGCCGTGCTCGCGGTCGCGTTCGTCCTCGAGGGCATCTCGTTCCTGCAGGCGTTCCGCCAGGTGCGTCGGGAGGCGAAGTCCGCGGACAGGTCGGTCGCCGCGCACGTCCTGAGGACCTCGGACCCGACCGTCCGGGCGGTCTTCGCGGAGGATGCGGCAGCGCTCGCGGGTCTCTTGATCGCGTTCGCCGGGATCCTCGCCCATCAGATCACGGGCTCGCCGATCCCGGACGCGATCGGGTCGATCGCCGTCGGTGTGCTGCTGGCGGTCGTCTCGGTGGTGCTGATCGACCGCAATCGACGCTTCCTGGTCGGTGAGGGAGTCGATCCGCGGGTGCGGACGGACGTCACCGAGTCGTTGACACAGCTGCCGGGCGTCCTGCGCGTCACGTACCTGCGGGTCGAGTACGTGGGGCCGCGGTCGGTCTACCTGGTCGCGGCCGTGGACCTGACCGGGGACGACGCCGAGTCGGACGTCGCGCGGCGGCTCGCGGAGCTGGAACGGCAGATCGTGGGTCGGCCGCTCGTCGCCGGGTGCGTGCTGACGCTCTCGTTGCCCGACGACCCGTCGCTCCCGACCACCTGACACGCACGACGACGCCGGGCACGGCCGCGGCGGACGCCCCGTGCCCGGCGGTGCGGTCGGTCACGCCGGGCGATCGGCGGCCTCGCGGGCGAGCAGCGACTCCTTGATCGCGAGTCCGTACCGGAACCCTCCGAGCGAGCCGTCGTTGCGCAGGACGCGGTGGCAGGGGACGAACAGCGCGGCGGCGTTCATCGCGCACGCCCCGGCGGCCGCGCGGACCGCGGCCGGGCGCCCCGACCGCTCGGCGTACTCGGTGTACGTCACGGGTGCACCGGGCTCGACGTCGCGCAGCGTCTCCCAGGCGGCCTCGCGGAAGGGACCCGAGACCTGCACGACGGCGACCCGGCCCGGTGCGGCGATGTCGCCCGCGTAGTACGCGCGGACGGCGGCGACGGCATGCCCGACGGCGGGGTCGTCCTCCCGCGCTGGCCGGACCTCGGCCGGGCGCAGGGTCGGGTGGATCAGCGCGACGAGGGAGCCGACGTCGTCGGTCCATCCGGAGGCGAGGACGGCGCCGTCGGCGCGCGTGACGACGCTGAACGGTCCGTCCGGGGTGTCGAGGGTGCAGGCGGTGGCGGCGGCGGTGGTCATCAGAGGGCCTTCCGGGTGGGGGTGCGCCAGAGGTGGAGCGCGGCGTAGGAGCGCCACGGCGACCAGTGCGCGGTGGATTCGGGGGTGAGCGGCGGCAGCCCGAGCGCACTGGCGCCTGCGGCCAGGGCGACGTCGCGGGGGAGCAGGACGTCGGGGTCGCCGAGGACGCGCATCGCGACGTAGTCGGCCGTCCACGGCCCGATCCCGGGCTGGGCGAGTAGGGCGGCACGCAGCTCGGTGGGGTCCTCGGCGGGTCCGACGACGAGTGATCCGTCGGCCAGTGCGCCCGCGACGGTGACGACGGACTCGATCCGTCGCCGTGGGCCCCGGAGGTGGTCGCGGCCGTGCTCGGCGATCGCGGCGGCCGTCGGGAACTGCCGGGCCGGCCTCGGCGCGGTGTCGGGTGCGTCGCGTGCTGCGGGTGGGTCGAGCGGCGCACCCAGCTCGGCGAGGCGGCCGAGGTGCGTGCGCGCAGCGGCGACGCTGATCTGCTGGCCGACCATCGCGCGGATCACGATCTCGTGCGGGTCGACCGCGCCGGGTACGCGGATCCCGGGCACGGCGGCCACGCGCGGTGCGAGGGCGGGGTCGGCGGCGAGCACGGCGTCGACCGCCGCGGGGTCGGCGTCCAGGTCGAAGAGTCGGCGCAGGCGGGCGACGGCGACCGGGAGGTCGGCCAGCGAGGCGAGCGCGAGCCGCACGCTGAACCGACCGTCCCAGCGCGCCGTCGCGAGCCCGTCGCCGTGGGGCAGGGCGAGGGCCCGGCTGTACTCCCACGGCGCGCCGGGCTCGCCGACGACCGTCTCGACGCCGTCGACGGCGCGCGCCGCCAAGAAGCCGAACACCCCGTCGTCGTAGGGCTCGCGGACGGGGAGGTTCAGGGTGAGGTTCGTCCCGCCGTCGTGCCGCCCGGGTGATTCCGCACGACGGCGCGTCGCACGCAGCGCCGTCGGCGTGAGCCCGTACACCTCGGCGACGGTGTCGTTGAACTGTCGAATGCTGCCGAATCCGGCGGCGAACGCGACGTCGGCGAGAGGGAGGTCAGTGCCAGTGACAAGGGCGCGGGCGGTCTGCGCGCGGGCGGCACGCGCGAGTGCGAGGGGTCCGGCGCCGAGCTCGGCGTGCAGGAGCCGGCCCAGGTGCCGTTCGGAGTATCCGAGGCGTGCGGCGAGGCCGCCGACGCCGTCCCGGTCGACGACGCCGTCGGTGATCAGCCGCATCGAACGGGCGGCGACGTCGTGGGTGATGTTCCAGTCGGGCGTGCCGGGGACGGCCTCCGGCAGGCATCGCTTGCAGGCGCGGTAGCCCGCCTCGTGCGCGGCGGCGGAGGTGCGGTAGAAGGTGACGTTCTCCGGCTTCGGTGTCCGCGCCGGGCAGGAGGGGCGGCAGTAGATGCCGGTGGTCCGCACGGCGGTGATGAATTGTCCGTCGAACCGGCGGTCGCGGGCGTCGATGGCGCGGTAGCGCTCGTCGAACGACGTCGGTGCGCCGGTGCTCGGGGTAGTCATGCGTTCATCGTGCGCTCTCCGGCCCGCACGGCGCTAGCGGAAATCGGACGCGGCGGCGCGGGCGGCACTCTTGCGATCTCTTGACCGTTTACAGGTGAAACAAGTACTTTGTGCAGATCAGACGACGAAGACTGACGACGGGGGAGCGGCATGAAGCAGGAGACGACCATCATCTTTGGGAGACTGGCACGACGAGCAGGCGCCCTGGGGCTCGCGGCGGCGCTGCTGGGAGGCTGCGCGTCCCCGACGGTGCCAGAGAGTCCTGACGACTCCTCGGACACGCCGTCCCAGCGGAGGGCGGAGGACGTGCTCGCCGGTCTTGACCTCTCGGGCGCATCGACGGTCCAGGCTGCCGAGATCGGTGATCGCAGCGCGTCCGCCGAGGAGTACGAGACGGCCTTCCGGCGCTACGAGGAGTGCCTGTCCGCGGCCGGGTTCGACCTGGGGAGCGTGCGATCCGCGGGGAACATGTACGAGTTCGCGGTCCCGGACGCCGTTGTCGAGGGCGGCGCGGACGCGGAGTGCTACGAGTCCGAGTTCAGGTTCGTCGACATGCTCTGGCAGGCCACCGACGAGGTGCAGAGCAGTCGCGGTGATGAGCAGATGGCGCGTGAGTGCCTGCTGGAGAACGGCATCGAGCCGGCGGGGTCGCTCGAGGAGATGACGGCGCAGCTGCGTGAGGCGGGGATCGAAGCGCCGGACTGCCTCTGACACGTTCGCAGGGTTGAAGGGCGCAGATGCTGCGATCGGCGGGCGACTGTGGGGTGCGCGAGGCCGGTGAGCGAGTGGCCGATCCAGGGTTGAGCGGAATAGACTCAACTTTGTCGAGGTTGACTCCTACAGACGGTCTCGCGCATCCAGCCGAGACTCCCTGCGACGAAAGCGAGTACTCATGGACGCAAAGTTCACCACCATGTCCCAGCAGGCGATCGGCGACGCGATCCAGAGTGCGTCGGCCGCCCAGAACCCCCAGCTCGAGCCCGTCCATCTCTTGGGGTCGTTGCTCGCGCAGGACACCGGTGTGGCCCGTGGACTGCTCGACGCCGTCGGCGCGGACACGCAGGCGATCGGCCAGAAGGTGCGCGCCCAGCTCGTCGCGCTCCCGGCCGCGAGCGGGTCGGCGGTCGCGCAGCCGACGGCGTCCCGCGGCACCTCTGCCGCACTGGACCTCGCGCAGAAGGAGGCCGAGGCCCTCGGTGACGAGTACGTCTCCACCGAGCACCTCCTGATCGGCCTGGCGGCCGGTTCGTCCCCGGCGGCGCAGATCCTGGCGGACGCCGGCGCGTCGGCGGACTCGCTGCGCTCCGCGCTGCCGTCGGTCCGCGGCAACGGCCGGGTGACCAGCCCCAACCCCGAGGGGACGTACAAGGCGCTGGAGCAGTACGGGCTCGACCTGACCGCCCGTGCGCGGGAGGGCCGTCTCGACCCGGTGATCGGCCGCGACGCCGAGATCCGCCGCGTCGTCCAGGTGCTCAGCCGCCGGACCAAGAACAACCCCGTCCTGATCGGTGACCCGGGCGTCGGCAAGACCGCCGTCGTCGAGGGGCTGGCCCAGCGCATCGTCGCGGGCGACGTCCCGACGTCGCTCCAGGGCAAGAGGCTGATCTCGCTCGACCTGGCGGCGATGGTCGCCGGTGCCAAGTACCGCGGTGAGTTCGAGGAGCGTCTGAAGGCGGTGCTGGAGGAGATCACGGCGTCCGACGGCGAGGTGGTCACCTTTATCGACGAGCTCCACACCGTCGTCGGGGCAGGCGCCGGTGGTGAGGGCGCGATGGACGCGGGCAACATGCTCAAGCCCATGCTCGCGCGCGGCGAGCTGCGCCTCGTCGGTGCGACCACCCTCGACGAGTACCGCGAGCACGTGGAGAAGGACCCCGCGCTGGAGCGCCGTTTCCAGCAGGTCTACGTCGGCGAGCCGACCGTCGAGGACACCGTCGCGATCCTGCGCGGCCTCAAGGAGCGGTACGAGGCGCACCACAAGGTGACGATCGCCGACTCCGCGCTCGTGGCCGCCGCGGCACTCTCCGACCGCTACATCACCAGCCGCCAGCTGCCCGACAAGGCCATCGACCTCGTCGACGAGGCCGCGTCGCGCCTGCGGATGGAGATGGACTCCTCGCCGATCGAGATCGACGAGCTCCAGCGTGCCGTCACGCGCCTGGAGATGGAGGAGGTCGTCCTCAAGGAGTCCGACGACGACGCCTCGGTCGACCGTCTCGAGAAGCTGCGCGCCGACCTCGCGGACCGTCGCGAGGAGCTCGCCGGGCTGACGGCCCGGTGGGAGCAGGAGAAGGCAGGGCACAACCGCATCGGTGAGCTGCGTGCGCGGATCGACGAGCTCCGCACCGAGGCCGAGCGGTTCCAGCGCGAGAACGACCTGGAGAGCGCCGCACGCCTGCTGTACGGCGAGATCCCCCAGGTCGAGCGTCAGCTCGCCGAGGCTGAGCACGAGGAGGCCATCAAGGACGCGAGCGAGGACCAGGACCCGATGGTCGCCGAGAAGGTCGGCGCCGACGAGATCGCGGAGGTCGTCTCGTCCTGGACGGGCATCCCCGCCGGGCGCATGCTCCAGGGCGAGTCCGAGAAGCTCCTGCACATGGAGGACGTGATCGCCGACCGGCTGATCGGTCAGCGGGCCGCCGTCGCCTCCGTCTCGGACGCGGTGCGGCGCTCGCGGGCCGGCGTGGCCGACCCTGACCGCCCCACGGGATCGTTCCTGTTCCTCGGGCCCACCGGGGTCGGCAAGACCGAGCTCGCCAAGTCGCTCGCCGACTTCCTGTTCGACGACGAGCGCGCCATGGTGCGCATCGACATGTCCGAGTACGCGGAGAAGCACTCCGTGGCACGGCTCGTCGGCGCGCCCCCGGGGTACGTCGGGTACGAGGAGGGTGGCCAGCTCACCGAGGCCGTGCGGCGTCGTCCGTACTCCGTGGTGCTCCTCGACGAAGTCGAGAAGGCCCACCCCGAGGTGTTCGACATCCTGCTCCAGGTGCTCGACGACGGCCGTCTGACCGACGGTCAGGGCCGCACGGTGGACTTCCGCAACGTCATCCTCGTGCTGACCTCGAACCTCGGGTCGCAGTTCCTCGTGGACCCGACCCTGGACGAGAGCGTCAAGCGGGAGTCCGTCATGACCGCGGTCCGTGCCTCGTTCAAGCCGGAGTTCCTCAACCGGCTCGACGACGTCGTGATCTTCGACCCGCTGAACATCACCGAGCTCGGTCGGATCGTCGAGATCCAGGTGTCGGCGCTCGCGGCACGGCTGGCCGACCGCCGGATCACGCTCGACGTCACCGACGACGCGCGGGAATGGCTCGCGCTCGAGGGGTTCGACCCCGCCTACGGTGCGCGGCCGCTGCGTCGCCTGGTGCAGCGCGAGATCGGCGACCGGCTCGCACGGCTCCTGCTCGCCGGCCAGGTCCCGGACGGGTCGACGGTCCGTGTCGACCGTCCGTCCGACGGTGACGAGCCCGGTCTGGCGCTCAGCGTCGTCTGATCTCGGGCGTGGTCAGCACCGGCCGGTCACGCTCCGCCGTCGAGCACGCGGTGATGTGTCTCCTCCCTCGCGGGTCGGGAGACATCACCGCGTGCTCGGCGTGTCTCCGGCACCGGCGCAGTACGTCATTGTCCGTTAGCACGCAACCGGGAGAAAAGTCAACATTTCAACAGGCGAAACGTTCGGACCCTCCATAGCGTGAGTCGTGGCGGTCCGGTGATCACACCGGGTCATAGCGGCAATCCGGGGGTCGAGGATGAGTTTTGAGCACCTGCCTGTGCAGCACACGCGTCACCGCGCGTGGCTCTCCATCGGGGTCGTCGCGCTCCTCGTGAGCGGCACTGCGGCCGTCGATGCGGGTGCCGGCGCGCCCGTCGTCGAGATCCCGGGGGTTCCGGCCGCGCACTCCACGCCCGAGGCGGAGGCGGTCTTCGCGTCGGCGGCCGAGCGCCGCGAGCACGGTCGGGGGGTCGCTGCCGAGATCGAGCGCCAGGAAGAGCTGGAGGAGATCCGGCGCGCCGCTGCCGAGAAGGCGGAATCCGAGGCAGAAGCGAAGGCTGCGGCAGAGACGAAGGCGAAGGAGAAGGCGGCGGCGAAGAAGAAGGCTCAGGCGGACGCTGCCGCCGAGAAGGCGGCTGCCGCGCAGGAGAGCGACGACGGACCGTCGAACGGCAACTCTGGCAAGGAGTCGGCGTCGGAGCAGGGGTCTGGGCCGAAGGATGACCTGAGCGCCGGCCCTCCCCGTCGGGGTTCGACGGGCGCGGCGGTCGTCGCGGTCCAGCAGCGGCTCCAGGCCCACGGCTGGAACCTCTACGCGGACGGGGACTTCGGGGCGGGCACGGACGCCGCGCTGCGCCAGTTTCAGGCCGCGTACGGGTTGTCTGCCGACGGGGTCGCCGGTTCCGCCACGATGGCAGCGCTGAACCAGGCACCTCGTGCCCGTGCATCGACGGGTTCGTCGGGGGGCTCGTCGGGCGGTTCGTCGAGCTCGGGCGGCTCCTCGTCGTCCGGGTCCACGTCGTCGTCCGCGCCGGCGGCGGAACCCGCTGCCCCGTCAGCACCGTCGGGCGGGATCGTGCAGCAGACCAACTGGTACCGGGCCCAGGCCGGGTGCGGACCCGTGAGCTCGAACGGCGCGCTGAGCGCCGCGGCGCAGGGCCACGTGAACGACATGGCGGCCAATGGCTACTTCTCGCACACCAGCCTGGACGGACGGACGTTCGACCAGCGGATCCGCGCGGCCGGGTACTCGGCCCCGGGTGGCGAGAACCTGGCACGCGGCCAGACGAGCGCGACCCAGGTGATGAAGGAGTGGATGGCGAGCGCGGGTCACCGGGCCAACATCGTGAACTGCTCGTTCCGGACGATCGGTGTGGGGCAGGCGGGCGTCTACTGGGCGCAGGAGTTCGGCTACTAGGGTGCTGCCCGCGATCGTCTCGCACCTACCGGATGGGCGCTTTCTCGTGGCGACGGGGGTAGGTTGGTCGCGATATCGTCACAAACGGCGCGTCAGTCTCAACTCGTCGCGCACCGGTCATGTGTCGCGAAGGAGTTCGATGTCGGAGGTCGCGCCCGTGCGCGGGTATGCGAAGGGTCGGCGCAAGCGCCTCGAGATCATCGAAGCAGCCACAGGTCTCTTCGGTGAGGTGGGCTACCGCGCGGCGTCTCTGCGGGAGATCTCCTCGCGCGTCGGTATCTCGCACCCGGGGCTCCTGCACCACTTCCCGACCAAGGAGACGCTGCTCGCGGCGGTGCTCGAGCACCGGGACGAGCTCGACGAGGTCCGGCTCGCGGAGGACCGGTCGGAGGGGGTCGGGTTCTTCGCCGCCCTCGTCCAGATGGTCCAGCGGAACCAGTCGCAGCCGGGGATGATCGAGCTCTACGCGATGCTCTCGATCGAGGCGACCGTTCCCGATCACCCGGCGCACGCCTACTTCCAGCAGCGGTACCAGAGCCTGATCGAGCGGATCTCCGAGGAGCTCGCCCGGATGGTCGACGACGACCGCCTGCCCGCGTCGACCGACGTGGGGGCGACAGCGCGTTCGATCGTCGCGCTGATGGACGGGCTCCAGGTGCAGTGGTTGATGGACCGGGACCGCCCCGACGAGCGTGTCGACATGGCCGCGGCGTTGCGCGCACACCTGTGGCTCCTGGGCCGCGTCGAGGTCTGAACGACGACCCCGCTCCCGTGGTCGTCCCGAAAATCGTCCGAGAGGCTGTCATGTTCCCTGTCGTCCCGCTCCCGCTGTCCGTCACCGAGGCCGACGGTTCCTTCGTGCTGTCGGACGCGACGCCCGTCGTCGTCACGGACCCTCTGGCCGCGGCCATGGCGCACGTGTTCGCCGACGACCTGGCCGTCGAGACCGGTCTGCGTCTCGACGTGACGTCCGGGTCCGGCGCCGTGCACGCCGGCGCGATCGTGTGCGAGGTGGCGGTCGACGACCCCGAGCTCGCGGCCCTCGGGGTCCCGCAGGGTGTCCGGGCGGACGGGCGGGCCGCCGTGAGCGAGTCCTACGCACTCGCGGTCACCGACGACGGCGTGCGAGTGCGCGGGCGCGGGGCTGAGGGGGTGCTCCGGGGCCTCACGGTGCTGCGCCAGCTGCTGGTCGCCGCCCCTGTAGACCCTGAGACGGGTGCGCGCACCCTGGGTGCCGTCCGCGTCGTCGACTCCCCGCGCTACGCCTGGCGCGGGCTCTCGTTCGACGTCGCGCGGACCTTCCACGACGTCGCGACCGTCCGCCGGGTGATCGACCTGCTCGCGATGCACCGGATGAACGTGCTGCACCTGCACCTGACGGACGACCAGGGCTGGCGGATCGAGGTCCCGGAGCGTCCGGCGCTGACCCAGGTCGGTGCCCGCGGCGCGGTGGGGGACCGGCGTGGGGGCTACTACACCGTCGAGGACCTGCGGGGCCTCGTCCGGTACGCCGCCGCCCGGCGGGTCGCGATCGTCCCCGAGATCGACGTGCCAGGGCACTCGGCGGCGATGCTCGCCGCCTACCCGGAGCTCCTCGGGGATCGTGCGGCCACCGCGGGGGAGCGTGCCGACGGGCAGGCGGGGCCCTCGACCCTCGACCCCGACCTCGAGGCCACGTGGGCCGTGCTCTCAGACGTCCTCGACACGGTCGTCGACGTCTTCCCGTCCCGGTACGTCCACATCGGTGGTGACGAGGCGGTCGGGATGCCCGACGACGTCCACGCAGCCTTCGTGACCCGCTTCGCCTCCGAGGTCGTGGCCCGCGGGCGGCGCGTGGTCGGTTGGCAGGAGGCGTCCCGCGGGCTTCTGGGTCCGGATGCGCTCGCCCAGCACTGGATCGACTTCGTGCCTACGGACGGGACGACGGTGGACCGCAGCCAGTTCGACCACGTCGACCCGGCACTGCTCGACGTGCTGGTCGAGATGTTCTCCAAGGCGCCGGCCGACGTCGGGCGCACGCTGGACCAGGGCGCCCGGGCGATCGTCTCGCCGACGGCGCACGCCTATCTCGACCGCCAGTACTCGGCACCCTCGGACGACCCGGCGCAGGAGGCGGACCGCGCACGGCTCGGACTTCCTGCCTACGCCCCCGGCACCGTGGAGGACTTCTACTCCTGGGAGCCGTCGACGGCCGTCCACGCACTGCCCGCCGAGGCCGTCGCCGGCGTCGAGGCGGCGATCTGGTGCGAGTCGGTCACCGACGCGCGGGACCTCGACCTGTTGCTCCTGCCGAGGCTCGCCGGCCTGGCCGAACGGGCCTGGTCGCCCGCCGGGGCGTCGTCGTACGCCGACCACGCGACCCGCGTCGCGGCGGTCGCCCCTGCCTGGGAGACGCGCGGGCACGACTGGTTCAGGGCCCTGTAGCGGAGGAGCCCGCGTCGACACCCTGACCAGGGTGCAGGCCTCCACGGGGCAAGCGCGGGCGCTGCGTCGCGTCATCGGCCAGGAGGGTTCGCAAAAGTTCACCGCCCGTACTTTGCAAGGACGGTGGCCTAAAGCGTTACGATGGCCCGAGGAGGCACGGTCTGCCCGGTCGTGCCGGACGCGTCACCGACACCGAGGACGGCACATGACCCGGTCGCAGCAGGTAACAACGCAGAGCGCGCGTGCGGCGGTCGTGCTCGCCGCGGGCCACGACGAGCAGTCCCGCGCGCTCCTGACCCACCCGCTCGGTGACTCGACGGTCGTCGAGCTCGCGCTCGTCAACGTCCGCAAGGTCATCCCGGCCGACCGGATCGTCGTCGTCATCTCACCCGACGAGACAGAGATTCCAGGCCTTCTGGGCGACGACCTCACGTACGTCACGCAGCTCAGCCCCCGGGGGACCGGCGACGCCGCCCTCGCCGCACGGACCGCGATCGGGCACGCGCTCGGCGACCAGGCGGGCGACGCCGCGGTGCTGGTCACCTACGCGGACACGCCTCTCCTGCGCGCCCAGTCGCTGCGGGGCCTGCTCACCCGTCACACGCTGACCGGCGCCGACCTCTCTCTCCTGACCGCCGTCGTCGAGAACCCCGAGCCCGGGTACGGCCGCATCGAGCGCACCACCGACCACGCCATCAGCGCCATCCTCGAGCAGGAGGACCGCACCGCGACCGAGGGTCGGCTCACCGAGGTCAACGTCGGCGCCTACGTCGCCGCCCCGGGGCTGCTGTTCTCGCAGATCGAGGCGCTGGCGGCCGAGGGCGAGCACCGCCTCACTGAGGTCGCGCGTCGCGTGATCGGCGCCGACCGGAAGATCTCCAGCTACCGCATCTACGACACCGACGAGGTGCGCGGCGTCAACTCGGAGGACGAGCTCGCGGAGGCGGCCGACGTCGTCCTCAAGCGGCTCTTCATCCCCAAGAAGAACACCGACACCAAGATCGTCTTCGGCACCGGCGGGTGGCGCGCCGTCATCGGCGAGGGCTACACGCTCGCGAACGTCCGTCGCCTGTGCCAGGCCGTCGCGAACGAGGTCGTGCGCCAGGGGCTCGAGACCAACGGCGTCGTCATCGGCGGCGACCGCCGCTTCCTCTCGCGCGAGTCGGCCGAGGCCGCCGCCGAGGTGTTCGCCGGGAACAACATCCCCGTCACGCTCCTGCCCGACGACGTCCCGACACCGCTCGTGACGTTCGCCGCCCCGTACCTCGACGCGGCCTACGGCATCATCATCACGTCGTCGCACAACCCGCCGGAGTGGAACGGCATGAAGGTGTTCCGCCGCGACGGGTCGCTGCCGCTGGACGAGGAGACCGACCGCTATCAGGACGAGGCCAACGCTCTGTCCGTGGACGACGTCATCACCCTCGACATCGACCTGGCGCGCCGCACCGGCATGATCACGGACCGCGTGCTCACCGAGCCCTACGTGGACGCGATCGAGAAGATCGTCGACGTCGAGTCCGTGCGGGGCTCGGACCTGCGCGTGATCGTCGACCCGATGTACGGCACCAGCCAGGGCACGCTCGGCACGATCCTCAACGACATGCGCGTGCGCGCCGAGTTCATCCACGCCGCGCACAACCCGCTGTTCGGCGGGATCGCGCCGGCCCCGGACCTGCAGCGACTGTCCACGCTGATCTCGATGATCGAGTCGGGCGGCGGTCGCTACGACCTCGGCATGGCGACCGACGGCGATTCCGACCGGATCGGCATCGTCGACGAGACCGGCGAGTACATCTCGAGCAACGACCTCCTGCTCCTCCTCTACTGGTACCTGCACGAGGTCCGTGGCGAGAAGGGCGGCGTCGTCCGCAACCTCGCGACCACGCACCTGCTCGACCGGCTCGCCGCGCACTTCGGCGAGGAGTCGTTCGAGTGCCGCGTCGGCTTCAAGCACGTCACCGCCGGGATGGACAAGATCGGAGCCGTCCTCGGCGGCGAGTCGTCGGGTGGTCTGACGATCCGCGGCTGGATCCTCGGCAAGGACGGCATCTTCGCGTGCGCGCTCGTGGTCGAGATGCTGGCCCGCACGGGCAAGCGGATCTCCGAGCTGCGCGAGATGATCTACGAGATCACCGGGCGCCTTTACACGCTCGAGGCCGGGGTCCCCGCCACGCCCGAGATGCGGATCGCGGTGCCGCGCCGTCTCGAGGCCGAGCCCCTGACGCACATCGGCGAGTACTCGGTGGTCAGCGTCTCGCACCTCGACGGCACCAAGATCCTGCTGGAGAACGACAACTGGGCCCTGCTGCGCTTCTCCGGCACCGAGCCGGTGCTGCGGATGTTCGTCGAGGCCGACTCGCCGGAGAAGGCGACCGAGCTGCTCGACTGGCTCAAGACCTTCGTCACCGCCGGCATCTGACCCGTACTCGCCGAGCACGCCCCGAACTGAGAGACAGGAACCACCCCCGATGCGCTACGGCCATTTCGACACCGACCGCGACGAGTACGTCATCGACCGACCGGACGTGCCGGTCTCGTGGACGAACTACCTGGGGACGAAGGACTTCTGTACCGTCCTGTCTCACAACGGCGGCGGGTACTCGTACTACGAGTCCTCCCAGTACGGGCGGATCTCCCGCTTCCGTCCCAACGGGGTCCCGCTGGACCGACCGGGCCACTACGTCTACCTGCGCGACGACGCCGACGGCGACTTCTGGTCCGTCTCCTGGCAGCCGGTCGGCAAGCCGCTGAAGGCCGACGGTCACGAGGACGGGGCCGAGTACACCACGCGCCACGGACTCGGGTACTCGACGTTCGAGGCGAAGTACAAGGGCATCGAGGCCGAGCAGACCATCGTCATCCCGCTGGACGACGACGTCGAGCTCTGGGACGTGAAGGTCACCAACACCTCGGACGAGGTGCGGACGCTGACCGTCGGGTCGTACGTGGAGTTCAGCTTCCACACGATCACGATCGACAACCAGAACCTGCAGATGTCGCTCTACGCGTCCGGCTCCTCGTACGAGGACGGGATCATCGAGTACGACTTCTACTACGAGCCCTGGACGCACCACTACTTCGCCTCCAGCGAGACACCGTCGTCCTACGACTCCCTGCGCGACAACTTCATCGGCTCCTACCGGTCGGAGTCGAACCCGATCGCGATCGAGCGCGGCGAGGGGTCGAACAAGTCCGGGACCACGCAGAACCACTGCGGCTCGCTGCAGCACAAGATCACGCTGCAGCCGGGGGAGACCAAGCGCGTCGTCTACCTGCTGGGCTACGGCTCGCGGGACGAGGCCGGGCGCGCCATGCAGGCCAAGTACGCCGACCTCGCGACGGTCGACGCCGAGCGCGCCCGCCTGCGCAAGCACTGGACCGACAAGCAGGACAAGCTCCGCATCCGCACGCCCCACGAGGGCATGAACACGATGATCAACACCTGGACGCTGCTCCAGGCGGAGACCTGCGTCGTGTGGTCGCGGTTCGCGTCGTTCGTCGAGGTCGGCGGCCGTGCGGGCCTGGGATACCGGGACACCGCCCAGGACGTCATGAGCGTCATCCACTCCAACCCGACCAAGACGCACCAGCGCATCGTCGAGCTCCTGCGGGCGCAGACCGAGGCCGGGTACGGGCTGCACCTGTTCGACCCGAAGGCCTTCGACCCGGACGCCCCGAAGCTCCCGGACGTCCCCTCGCCGACGATCGTGCCGACGCCGAGCACCGCGGACCTGATCCACGGCCTCGAGGACACCTGCTCGGACGACCACCTGTGGCTCGTGCCGTCGGTCGTGGAGTACGTCAAGGAGACCGGGCGGCTCGACTTCCTCGACGAGGAGATCCCGTTCGCCGAGGGCACCCCCGCCACGGTGTACGAGCACCTCAAGCGGGCGCTCGACTTCTCCACGGAGCAGGTCGGTGAGAACGGCGTCGCGCTCGGGCTCCGCGCCGACTGGAACGACTGCCTCAACCTCGGTGGCGGGCAGACGGCGCTCGTGACCTTCCTGCACGCCTGGGCCATCCGCGCGTTCCTCGAGATCGCGCGCCCGCTGGGCCGGACCGAGGACGTCGAGAAGTACGAGGCGGAGCTGGCCCGGATCACCGCCGTCGCCGACCGTGAGCTGTGGGACGGCAAGTGGTGGGTCCGCGGCTACACGCGCGACGGCGTCAAGGTCGGCTCGAACGAGAACAAGCAGGGCAAGATCTTCCTCGAGCACCAGGCATGGCCCGTCATCGCCGGGATCACCAGCCAGGAGCGCGGCGAGCAGTCGATGGACTCCGTCCGTGAGCTGCTCGGCTCCGAGTACGGCAACCACCTCGCCTGGCCGGCGTTCACGGAGATCGACGACACCGTCGGCTTCCTGACGCGCGTCTACCCGGGCATCAAGGAGAACGCGTCGATCTTCAGCCACCCGAACGCGTGGCCGATCATCGCCGAGGCCATGCTCGGACGTGGCGACGAGGCCGTCGCCTTCTACGACTCGATTCTGCCGTACAACCAGAACGACAACATCGAGGTCCGTGGAGCCGAGCCGTACGCCTACGTGCAGTTCCTCTACGGCCGTGACCACGAGGACTTCGGCAAGGCGCAGAACCCGTGGCTCACCGGGACGGCCGGGTGGATGTACACGGCCGCGACCAAGTACATCCTCGGCATCCGCCTGGCACTCGACGGCCTGATCGTCGACCCCGCGATCCCGAAGGACTGGGACGGGTTCGAGGTGCGTCGTGAGTGGCGTGGCGCCGTCTACGAGATCGAGGTCAAGAACCCCGACCACGTCTCGAAGGGTGTCGCCTCGGTGACGATCGACGGCGTCGACCACCCGGCCGACCAGCCGATCCCCGCGCAGCCCGAGGGCGCCGAGGTGAAGGTCGTCGTCACCCTGGGCTGACAGCCGTCCTCCGTCGAACGCCGACCCGGGATCCGTGCAAGGCTGGTGAAGAGCCCTGCCCCGACCCTGGGTCGGCGTCGTCGTTCGTCCGAATAGGGGAGTTCCTGTGGTCGCCCAACCTCGCACCGGCCGTCGAGCTGTCGCGAGTCTGGCGATCTTCCTCGCGATGGCGAGTTGTTCGGCAGAATCGGCCCCCACCATCCGAACGACCCAGGGCGACGGGCCGTTCGCTCCGCTGGAGGTCTCCGTCACCGGACTCGTGCCGGGCGACGAGGCGACCGTTCGTTCGTCGATGGAGACGGACTCTGGCTCGACGTATCGAGCCGAGGCGACGTTCGACGTTCCCGACGACGGACTCCTCGACCTCGCGTCAGACCGACCTGTCAGCGGTGACTGGACCACGCCCGGGACGGGCGTAGCGCTCTGGGCGCTGACGGCGGACGGGCAGATGAGTCCGGAGGACTGGTTCGAGCCGCAGGTGCTCGACCTGGAGGTCGTGGACGACGATGGTGCCGTCGCGACGGCCGAGGTCGCGATACCCGGCATCGCGCCGGGCGTGAGGGTCGAGCCGCTGGATGCCGACGGCCTGACGGGGTCGTGGATCGTGCCGGCAGACTGGGACCCGTATGCCGAGGCCCGTCCCGGCGTCCTCGTCCTCGGCGGGTCGGAAGGAGGGACGGTCGGTGGCGAGGCCCTCGGGCGTGCAGTCGCCGGTCTCGGGTACCCCGCGCTCGCATTGGGCTACTTCGACGTGCCGACCGGCCCCGACACGCTCAGCGAGGTGCCGCTCGAGACGTTCGAGCACGCGCTCGACGTGCTCCGCGAGCAGCCGGGCGTCGACACGGATCGGGTCTTTGCCTTCGGCAACTCTCGAGGCGCTGAGCCCGCTCTCTGGCTCGCCGCGGAGCATCCCGACCTCGTTCGCGGTGCGATCGCGCCCGTCGCGGCCGGCTTCTTCGACTGCTCGCTCCCGCGGGGGAGTTCCGCATGGACGTACGGAGGCGAACCGGTGGACCCGGGATGCTCGGACCGGCCGACCGGTGGGCCCGAGATCGACGTCGAGTCGATCGCGGGCCCGGTCGTCCTTGCCTGTGGCACTGCTGACGAGGTCTGGCCGTCGTGCAGGTTCCAGGACGACATCCTCGGCCGTCTTGCGCCGGACGAGGGCCGGCAGATTCGATCGTCGATCAACGAGCTTGCCGGGCACGGCATCGCCCTACCGCCTCATACACCGCTCTTCGGTGAGGACGAGCCGAACCGTTCCGCGACGAACGCCGGTCGTGCTGTCTTCTGGGCAGACGTCACCGAGGTCCTCGCCAAGTCTGCGGAGGTATCCGCGGCGCCGTAGCGCGCGAGCTGTGGAGTCGTGTCAGTAGGTGCTCGAGTATCCGGTGTCCGTCGACGCGACGCCGATGACGGAGAGGAAGAAGATCACCGCGAAGACCAGGAACGCCGTGCCGATCGCGCCGACGATCACGCCTCCGAGTGCCATCCCGCGGCCCTGCTCCCCGCGTTCCTTGACCTGTCGCAGGGCGATGATCCCGAGGACGAGTCCCACCGGGCAGGGGATGCCGCAGAGCATGACGAACCCGGCGACCGAGGTCGCGAGCGAGGCGATCGCCATCCCGTTGGTCTTCTGCGGGGCGGGGGCCGTGCCGTAGGAGGGCTGTGCGTACGGGGCGCTCCCGTAGGGCGCCCCGGCGTAGGGCGGGGGAGTTCCTGGCTGTGAGTACGGCGGCGGAGCCTGATGCCCGGGGGTTCCCGACGGCGGCGGTGGAGTCCCGTAGCCCGGGGCACCCCCGGGCGGGGGCGACGCGGGCGGTGTGGACCCGGGCGACGGCGGAGGCTCGGTCGGGTCCGGCCGTCGGTCGGCGTCGTCGGGCTGCGGCGGCTCGTACGGGTTGCTCATGACGTCAATGTAGCCACGGGCGCCGACCGTGTCCTTGGCTGTTTCACGACGTGGCGGAGACCCGCGATCGCGCGGTGGCGCGACGCTGGAGTCTGGGGCGGGTCAGTCGGCGAGGTCGAGGATCACCGGCACGTGGTCGGAGGCCCCCTTGCCCTTGCGCTCGTCGCGGTCGATCGTCACGGAGTCGACACGGGCGCGCAGCGCGGGGGAGGCGTAGGCGAAGTCGATCCGCATGCCCTTGTTCTTGGGGAACGCGAGCTGCTGGTAGTCCCAGTAGGTGTAGGTGTTCTCGGCCGGCAGGTGCTCACGGCTGACCTCGGTGAGACCCGCGTCCGCGAACGCGGCGAACGCGTCCCGCTCGGCGGGGGAGACGTGGGTCTTGCCGGCGAACGCCGCGACGTCCCAGACATCGGTGTCGAGGGGGACGACGTTCCAGTCGCCCATGAGGGCGAGCGGCAGGTCGGGGGACGCCGCGACCCACTCGGTGGCCTCGCGCTGCAGGGCCTCGAGCCAGCGCAGCTTGTAGGCGTAGTGCGGGTGGTCGAGCTCGCGCCCGTTCGGCACGTAGAGCGACCAGACGCGCACACCGCCGCAGGTCGCCCCGATCGCGCGCGGCTCGACGACTTCCGGGTCGCCGAAGCCCGGCTGGCCGAGGAAGCCGCGTTCGACGTCGTCGATCCCCACGCGGGACGCGATCGCGACGCCGTTCCACTGGTTGAGGCCGACGACCGCCACCTCGTACCCGGCGGCCTCGAAGACAGCGTGCGGGAACTGCTCCTCCTTGCACTTGGTCTCCTGGATGGCGAGGACGTCCGTCCCCGTCCGCTCCAGCCAGGCGACGACGCGCTCGGCGCGGGTGCGGACGGAGTTCACGTTCCAGGTGGCGATGCGCATCGGCCCAGCGTATCCGGGCGACGCACGACGGCGGACGTTCCGCTCGCCGTCGTCTCACCCGTACGCTGTGGTCCATGGGGACAGCATTGATCACCGGCGCGAGCGCCGGCCTCGGCCTGGAGTTCGCATGGCAGCTCGCCGCGGCGCGGCACGACCTGGTGCTGGTGGCGCGCGACGTCGAGCGGCTCGAGCGCCTTGCTGCGCAGCTCTACGCCGCGGCGGGCGTGCACGTCGAGGTGCTGCCGGCCGACCTGTCGGTCGCCGAGGACGTCGAGCGGGTCGCGGACCGGCTGCGGGCGACGGAGCGCCGCGTCGGCCTGCTCGTCAACAACGCCGGGTACGGGCTGCACCAGCGGTTCGTGACCGGTGACGTCGACGAGGAGCTGGCGGCGCTGGACGTGATGGTGCGTGCGGTGATGGTGCTGTCGCGGGCCGCTGCCGAGCAGATGGTCGAGCACGGGCGCGGCGCGATCCTGAACGTCGGGTCCGTGGCGGCGCTGATGACGAGCGGCACGTACTCCGCGCACAAGGCCTGGGTGCGGACGTTCACGGAGGGGCTCGCCGTCGAGCTCGCAGGCTCGGGGGTGTCGGCGACGGTGCTCTGCCCCGGGTTCGTGCACACCGAGTTCCACGGGCGCGCGAAGATGCGGATGGACGCCTACCCCGAGGTCGTCTGGTTGCGGCCGGATGCCGTCGTCGCGCGGGCGCTCGCCGACGTCCGGCGCGGCGCGGTGATCTCGACCCCCTCGATCCGGTACTCGATGGCGTCCGGGCTGCTGCGCCTGCTGCCGCGCGGTGCGGTGCGCGGGATCTCGTCGGGTCGGGCCCGTCGATGATAGATTGCTCAGCCCGTAAGACCGGGGTGTTCGACGGCTGGGCGTCGAGACCGCTCTCGAGCAACCGGTTGGTAGGTTTCGGTGCATGGGTCGTGATGTGCAGGACGCGCGCATCTTGCCCTCCGGAGCGGCTGCCGAGGTCGACTATCACGCGGTCTTCGCCTCCCTCGTCGCACCCAAGATGGTCCTCTCGCGGGACCTCGTGGTCCTCGAGGTCAACGACGCGTACGTCGAGAGCCGGGGCCTGCCGAGGTCGGTGCTGATCGGGCGGCACCTCCTGGACATCGACCCTGCTCAGCGACTGGCGACACCACAGAGCGTCGACACGGTCGTCGCCGCCATCAAGCGCGTCGTCCAGTCGGGCCGGTACGAGATCGTCGAACCTCACAAGCTCGACGTCGTCGGGCCGGACGGCTCGCACCGGGAGCGATACATCCTCCCCACCGCGATGCCGGTCCACACGAAGTCCTACGAGGTCTCGCACGTCGTGCTCCGCCTCGAGGACGTCACGTCGATCTTCCGGCCCGCGGAGATCGAGGAGGTCCCCGCCGAGGACTCCGTCCCCCGCGCCCTGGCTATCCGGAGCTCGGTCGAGGAGATCGGCCGCAAGGTCGCGCGGGAGCGCCAGGTCACCCTCCAGCTCCAGGACTCCGTGCTGACCGAGCCGCCGCCGACTCCGGGCCTGTCCGTCGACGTGCGGTACCGGCCCGCGCCGGCCGACTCGAACCTCGGCGGCGACTGGTACGACGTCGTCGTCCGTGCGGACGGCTGGACGATCGTCGTCGTCGGCGACGTGATGGGCCACGACATGGTCGCCGCGGTCTCGATGGCACAGCTGCGCGGAGTGCTGCGCACCGTCGCCTACGACTCCGTGGGGCCACCCGGCGAGATCCTCGACCGGGCCGAGGAGATCGCCGCCGGGCTGCATCTGGGCGACCTCACCGCCGTGAACGTCGTCGCGGTCAGCCCCGAGGAGGCAGGCGGGCACCGCGACGTGCTCTGCGCGCGCGCCGGGTCGCTGCCCCCGGTGGTCCACCGGGCGGCGGGTCCCACGCACCTCGTCGACGCACCGGTCGGGGCACTGCTCGGTCTCCGCCTGCCGGCGGCGCGTGAGAGCGGACGTCTCCGGCTCGGGCCGGGTGACAGCATCCTCGTGTTCACCGACGGGTTGATCGAACGCCGCGGGGAGATGATCACCGACTCGCTGGGCCGGCTGTGCGACGTCGTCGCCCGGCTCGACGACGCGTCCCCGCGACGCCTCTCCGACGCGGTCCTCACCGCCTGCCTGCCGGAGCTCGAGGACGACGACGTCGCGCTGGTCGTCCTCCGCGTCGACCCTCCGGGCACCGATACCCTGGCCTCGTGACGAACGCAGACTCCTTCGGCCCCACGCCCCGCGAACAGCTCCGTGAGCTCATCCGCGACCTCGCCGTCGTGCACGGCAAGGTGACGCTCTCCTCCGGCAAGGAGGCCGACTACTACGTCGACCTGCGCCGGACGACGCTCCACCACCGTGCAGCACCGCTGATCGGGCACGTGATGCTCGACGCGCTGGAGGAGTGGGGATTCGGACCGGCCGACGTCGAGGCGGCGGGCGGTCTGACCCTCGGTGCCGACCCGATCGCCACGGCGCTGCTGCACGCGTCCGCCTCGCGCGGCCTGGACCTCGACGCGTTCGTGGTCCGCAAGGCCGCCAAGGCGCACGGCATGCAGCGCCAGGTCGAGGGGCCCGACATCGCGGGACGCCGCGTCGTCGTCCTCGAGGACACCACGACGACGGGTGGCTCGCCGATCGCGGCGATCGAGGCGTGCCGGGAGGCGGGTGCCGAGGTGGTGGCCTGCGCGACGATCGTCGACCGTGCCACGGGCGCCGGGGAGAAGATCGAGGCGCTCGGCGTGCCGTACCGCTACCTGTTCGACCTGCAGGACCTCGGGCTCGCCTGAGCCGGGCTCAGACCAGGTCGACTCAGACCAGGTCGACGAGGTCGGCGACGGAGTCCTTGACCTCGCTCGGACGGAACGGGTAGGTGTCGACGTCCTCGATCTTCGTCGAGCCGGTCAGCACCAGGTAGGTGTAGAGCCCCGCCTCGATCCCCGCGACGACGTCGGTGTCCATCCGGTCGCCCACCATCGCGGTGTGCTCCGAGTGGGCGTCGATCCGGTTCAGGGCCGAGCGGAACATCATCGGGTTGGGCTTGCCGACGAAGTAGGGGTCGCGCTGGGTGGCCGCGGTGATCATCGCGGCCACGGCGCCGGTCGCGGGCAGCGGGCCCTCGACGGAGGGACCGGTCGTGTCCGGGTTGGTGCAGATGAACCGCGATCCGCCCTTGATCAGGCGGACCGCCTTGGTGATCGCCTCGAACGAGTAGGTGCGGGTCTCGCCCAGCACCACGTAGTCCGGGTCGGACTCCGTCAGCGTGTACCCCGCCTCGTACAGCGCCGTCGTCAGCCCGGCCTCGCCGATCGCGTAGGCGGAACCGCCAGGGTTCTGGTCGGCGAGGAACTGCGCGGTGGCCAGGGCCGAGGTCCAGATGGACTCCTCGGGAACGTCGATGCCCGACGAGGCGAGGCGCGCCCTGAGGTCGCGCGCCGTGAAGATCGAGTTGTTCGTGAGGATCAGGAAGGGCCGTTCTGCGTCGCGCAGGGCCCGGACGAACTCGGGCGCGCCGGGGATGGCGTGCCCCTCGTGGACGAGCACGCCGTCCATGTCGGTCAGCCAGCTGGTGATCTCGCGATGCGGCTCTGTCATGACTTCAGCCTACTCGGGGACAATGTCCGCATGGCCGACGTCGATCCAACACCACGTGAAGACCTGGTCGGGGTGGGCCCGTGGCCCGGCGGGGAGGCGGCGTGGCCGGACGACCCGCGGTACGACGCCGAGCTGTTGGCCGAGGGCGACCGTCGCAACGTCCCTGACGAGTTCCGGTACTGGAGCGTCGAGGCGATCGTCGCCGAGCTCGACACGCGACGCCACCCGCTGCACGTCGCCATCGAGAACTGGGCGCACGACTTCAACATCGGCTCCGTCGTGCGGACGGCGAACGCCTTCAACGTGGCCGGGGTGCACGTCGTCGGGCGACGTCGTTGGAACCGGCGCGGGGCGATGGTGACCGACCGCTACCTGCACGTCGAGCACCACCCGGACGTCGAGGGGTTCGTGGAGCGGGCTCGAGGGGAGGGCCTCGCGGTCGTCGGCGTCGACAACGTGCCGGGCTCGGTGCCGATGGAGGGCTTCGTCTGGCCCGAGCGCTGCGTGCTCGTGCTCGGCCAGGAGTCCACGGGGCTGACGCCCCCGATGCAGGAGGCGTGCGACGTCGTCGTGCACATCACCCAGTACGGCTCCACACGCTCGATCAACGCCGGCGCGGCCGGGGCGATCGCGATGCACAGCTGGGTGCTGCAGCACGTCCCGCACCCCTCCCCGTAGCGCGAGCCGCGTCGTCGGGAGTCCGAAACAACGCGAATCGGTCGCGGTGGGAGCAATCCGTCCGAGCGCCGGACGGATGCCGACACGTGGGCCTGGCATGGCAGAATGATGAACGAACCCCTGGGTGCTCACGCCCCGCCGTTGGCACCCGCGCCCCCTCCCGTCGTTTGGAGATCTGCAGATGCCTATCGCAACCCCCGAGGTCTACGCCGAGATGATCAACCGGGCGAAGGCAGGCTCGTTCGCCTACCCCGCCGTGAACATCACCTCGTCGCAGACCATCACCGCCGCCATCCAGGGCTTCGCCGAGGCGGAGTCGGACGGCATCATCCAGGTCTCCGTCGGTGGCGCCGAGTACGCCTCCGGCTCGACGATCAAGAACCGCGTCTCCGGCACGCTGGCGCTCGCCGCCTACGCCCACGAGGTCGCGAAGCACTACGGCGTCAACATCGCGCTGCACACCGACCACTGCACCAAGCAGAACCTCGACAGCTGGGTCCGCCCGCTCCTCGAGCTGGAGGCGCAGCAGGTCAAGGACGGCCAGCTCCCGACCTTCCAGTCGCACATGTTCGACGGCTCGAACATCCCGCTGGACGAGAACCTGGTCATCGCGAAGGAGCTCCTGCAGCTCTCCGTCGCCGCCAACACGATCCTCGAGATCGAGGTCGGCGTCGTCGGTGGCGAGGAGGACGGCCACGAGGCCGAGATCAACGAGAAGCTCTACACGTCCGTCGAGGACGGCCTCGCCACGGTCGAGGCCCTCGGTGCCGGCGAGAACGGTCGCTACCTGACCGCGCTGACCTTCGGCAACGTGCACGGCGTCTACAAGCCGGGTGCCGTCAAGCTGCGTCCGGCCCTCCTCAAGGAGATCCAGGACGGCGTCGGCGCCAAGATCGGCAAGGAGAACCCGTTCGACCTCGTGTTCCACGGTGGCTCCGGCTCGACGGCCGAGGAGATCTCCGAGGCTGTGGACAACGGCGTCATCAAGATGAACATCGACACCGACACGCAGTACGCCTACACGCGTCCCGTCGTCAGCCACATGTTCGAGAACTACGACGGCGTCCTGAAGGTCGACGGCGAGGTCGGGAACAAGAAGGCCTACGACCCGCGCGCCTGGGGCAAGAAGGCAGAGGCCGGCATGGCCGCCCGCATCGTCGAGGCCGCGCAGCAGCTGCGCTCGGCCGGCAACAAGATGTGACGACTCCCTGAGTCGCACGAGGGCCCCGCACCGACCGGTGCGGGGCCCTCGTGTCGTCTGCGGCAGGGTCGAGAGGTGTTCTTCGGGGTGCGGGCGCGACGCTGCGCCGCGGTCGGGCCCGCCTCAGCGGTCTTCGTTGACCTCGAACCCGGGGTCCTCGTCGATGATCTCCAGCAGCTCGCCGATGCGGGTCACCTCGAGCAGGAACCGGACCGTCGGGGGTGCCCGCAGGACGCGGACGGGGTGTGGGTTCCGGGACGCGAGGCGCGCGAGGAAGGCGACACCGGAGGAATCCATGAAGGTGACGTGGTGCGCGTCGATCTCGACGGGCAGGCCGGCAGCCTCGGCGTGCGAGGTGGCCTCGGCGAGGTCAGCCCCGAGATCGGCGTCGATCTCCCCGGACAGGACGATCCGCGCACGGTTCGTCCCGACGATGACGTGGACGCTCGCGGGGTCGCCCGGCTGCGTGCCGGCCCCGTCCGTTAGTGCGCCGGGTGCGGTGTTGGGACCGTCGGACACGGTGCTCCTCTCGACGTGACCCCGGTGTCGGGGTCTCCTGGGGGACTAATCTACGGTTGAATGGCACCTTGCGACAGCAACGCGCGGGTGAACAGAGAGGACAGGGCGGTCATGTCTGACAGATCGACGGCTGAATCTGCCGTTCGTCCCTTTCTTCCTGGTCCCGTGCCGAGCCCCGGCGGGGAGCTCTCGCTCCCGGCGGAGGCCCGCGCCGCCGCACTCGCGTCGTCCTCCGTCGCGATGTGCATCGCCGGACCGTGGCTCGACGAGGCACGGATCCTCTGGGTCAACGACGCCTTCTGCGAGTACGTGAACTCTCCGGCGTCCGAGGTGGTCGGCCGCCCGGCGGTCGACTTCGCCCTCGAGCGTGTCGAGACCGACCAGGACGTCACGGTCGTCTCTGCCCTGGAGGCGGGCCGGTCCGTCCAGGTCACGCTGCACACGAGCCGCCGGTCCCGCCAGGTGTGGACGCAGGTCAGTCTGGACCCGATCGCTGCCGGCGGCGTTGACGACGCGTACTGGGTGGCGGTCCTGCAGGACGTCTCCGCACACGTCCGTCGCGAACGAGCCCAGCGCGTGTCGCTCGAGGACGCGCGCCGTGAGCGCACCGCGCTGCACACCATCTCGCGCGTGACCGAGGTGCTCTCCGAGGTCGAGAGCCCGTACGCGATGCGTGAGCTGGCCGACCAGCTCACCGGCCGCGTCGTCGCCTGGGCCGGCATCTACATGAACGACGGCGGGCTCGTCCTCGCCGACCGGCTCGACGTGACCGCCCCGCCCTCGGGACGGGGACACATGCACATGCGCCGCACGAGCAAGCGGCGCGGCGGCCGGCAGTCGCACCCGGAGACGGGGGAGACCGACGCGCTCGGCGATGCACTGCGGCCGGGCAGCGGTGCCCAGAACCTGCTGGCGGACGTCGAGGACTCCGTCCAAGAACTTCTGAACGGCACGTTCGAGGGCGTCCTGACGTTCGACCCGCACGGCGACTACCCGCGAGGATCTGCGTCGCGCTGGCTCGCGGAGGACCTCGAGGAGCACGCAGGGCATCACCTGCTCGACCGGTCGGTGGCGGTGCACGCCGTCCCGGGCCGACGGCGCGTCCTCGGTCTTCTCGTCGCGATCCCGTTCGACGACGAGGACCAGCGCTCCGGAGACGTGCGCACGGTCCTCGGCGTGACGGCCCGCCGCGCCGGCCTCGCGATCGACAACGCCCGGCTCTACGCCCGCGAGCACCGTCTGGCCGAGACGCTGCAACGCTCGATGCTCCCGGAGCAGGCGGACGTCTCCGGGCTCGACGTCTGGACGTACTACGCACCGAACTCCGACCACGCCCAGGTGGGCGGCGACTGGTACGACATCCTGCAGGTGACGCAGGACGTCGTCGGGGTCGTCGTCGGCGACGTCGTGGGGCACGACGTCGAGGCAGCGGCCACCATGGGACAGCTCCGGTCGGTCGCGCGCGCCTACGCCTACGAGCGCACGACCCCGGGACCGGTCCTGGACCGCGTCGACGCGCTCGTCTCGGGCATGAGGATCCCGCGGTCCGCGAGTCTCGTGTACGCCACCTTCAAGCGGCACGCCGCCTCGCACGACGAGGAGGCCGACGTCGCGATCCCGGAGCGCTGGACGTTCGAGTACTCGCGCGCCGGACACCTCCCGCCGCTGCGGGTGCGCGACGGCGAGGTCATCATGCTCGACGACGGCGGTGGCCCCCTGGTCGGGTTCGGCTCCTCGCCGCGGGAGACCGCGCCGGTCGACGTGCAGCCCGGGGACACGCTGCTCTTCTACACCGACGGACTGATCGAGCGACGGGACCGATCTCTGCGGGTCGGTCTCGACACGCTCGTCGAGACGGCGGCCACGATCGAGGCGCACGACGCCGCGGGGATCGGCGAGGAGCTGCTCTCCCGCCTGGCCGAGGCGCCCGAGGACGACGTCGCGCTCGTCGTCGTCCGCATCCCCGGCTCTGAGACGACCCGGTCGGGCGACTCCTCGAGCCCGCGCAGCCGTCGGTGGCTCCTGCCGAGCGAGCCGGCCTCGATCGGTCGTGCGCGTCACGCCGTCGCGCGCACGTGCGCCGCCTGGGGACTGGGCAGTCCGGTCAGTGCGGAGCTCGTGGTCTCGGAGCTCGTGGCCAACGGGGTCGTGCACGGGTGGGGTCACATCGCGCTCCGGCTCTTCGACACCCCGGACGGGCTACGGATCGAGATCGAGGACTCCAACCCCGCGCCGCCCGTCTCCACCGACGGCCACGCCAACCGTGTGGGCGGGTTCGGGATCCAGATCGTGGAGCGCCTGGCCGAGTGGGGCTGGCGTCCGTCGTCGGCCGGCAAGATCGTCTGGGCGACGATGCGCACCGAGGGGCTGCCGGACTTCGGGTCCGGCAAGCCCGCGCCGAGCGACCCGGCGAGCGGCCCGACCCCGGTTGAGCCTCAGGACGACTGAGGGAACTCGTCCCGCGGGGGAGTCGTCGTCGCCGACGAGCAGTGGTGCTCGGAGTCGATCCGGAACAGGTCCAGGGCGCCGCACACCTCGAGCACGAACAGGTCACGGTCGTCGCACCCGCGCAGCACCGTCGCCCCGCCGCGCTTGCGCCCCGAGTCGGCGAGCGAGATCAGGAAGGCTGCGCCGGTCGAGTCCATGAACGTGACCCGGCACATGTCGATCACCAGGAGCTGGCGTCGAAGGCCGACCACCCGGGCGGCGATCTCCGGGAACTGGTCACGCTCGACGAGATCCAGGTCCCCCGTGATGACGAGCGTGGTCGTCGCCGGTGACGTTGCGATCTCGATCATGACTAGCACTCTAGACAACCTCGCGCCGTGCCGCGCAGCCGACATGCCTGCGACGATGGGGCAATGACCACTGCAAACAGCCCCGCCTCCCGCAACCTGCTCGGCCCCGACCCCGTGCGCCTGCCCGACTCCCACCCGGACGTCCCGGCGCGTGCCGCTCTGATCGACGGAGCGTCGCTCGACGACGTCGCGCGTCGGTACCCCGCGTCGTCGTACGTGTGGGCGGTGCTCGCCGAGCGTGCGCTCGACGCTGAGGACCCCGTCACCGCGTACGCGTTCGCCCGGACCGGGTACCACCGCGGGCTCGACGCGCTCCGCGGGGCCGGATGGCGCGGCCAGGGCCCGATCCCGGCCGACCACACCGCGAACCAGGGATTCCTGCGCGCGCTCCTCGCGCTGGCCGACGCCGCCGAGGAGATCGGTGAGGACGCGGAGGCGACACGGTGCCAGGAGTTCTTGACCAACTCGGGGACATCTGAGGACGAGGTCCGCACCCTCGTTTAACTCACCACGACCGCGGGCGGCCCTGACGAGTAGACTTTCGTCGGCCCGCCCGCGCGGGTCGTGACTCTTTGCGGGAGCAACCCCGCACCACCGGAGAACTGAAAGCAGGGATCGTATGCCAGCCGTCGTGCTCGTCGGAGCGCAGTGGGGTGACGAGGGGAAGGGGAAGGCGACCGACCTTCTCGGCTCTCGCGTCGACTACGTCGTGAAGTTCAACGGCGGCAACAACGCCGGGCACACCGTCGTCATCGGCGACGAGAAGTACGCCCTGCACCTCCTGCCCTCGGGCATCCTCTCGCCCGGCGTGACGCCCGTCATCGGCAACGGTGTCGTCGTCGACATCGAGGTGCTCTTCGAGGAGCTCGACGCACTGATCGAGCGCGGCGTCGACGTCTCCCGCCTCCTCGTCTCCCAGGGCGCGCACGTCATCGCCGGCTACCACCGCACGATGGACAAGGTCTCCGAGCGGTTCCTCGGCAAGCGCCGCATCGGGACCACGGGCCGCGGGATCGGCCCCGCGTACGCCGACAAGATCAACCGTGTCGGGCTGCGCATGACGGACCTCTTCGACGAGAAGATCCTCGCCGAGAAGATCGAGGGCGCGCTCGACCAGAAGAACCACATGCTCGTGAAGGTCTTCAACCGTCGTGAGATCGGTGTCCAGGAGACGCTCGACGAGCTGCTCGTCCACGCGGAGCGGCTCAAGCCGATGGTCGCCGACACCGGTCTCGTGCTCAACCAGGCGCTCGACGCCGGCAAGACCGTCCTCTTCGAGGGTGGCCAGGCCACGATGCTCGACGTCGACCACGGCACGTACCCGTTCGTCACCTCGTCGAACGCCACCGCCGGCGGCGCGGTCACCGGCTCGGGCATCGGCCCGACCCGTGTCGACTCGGTGATCGGCGTCATCAAGGCGTACACCACCAGGGTGGGCGAGGGCCCGTTCCCCACCGAGCTCTTCGACGACAAGGGTGCCTACCTGCAGAAGGCCGGCGGCGAGTTCGGTGTCACCACCGGTCGCGCGCGCCGCTGCGGCTGGTACGACTCCGTGATCGCCCGGTACTCCTCGCGGATCAACGGCCTGACCGACATCGTGCTGACCAAGCTCGACGTGCTCACCGGCATGGAGAAGGTCCCGGTGTGCGTCGCCTACGACGTCGACGGCGTGCGCTACGACGAGATGCCGATCGACCAGACCGCGTTCCACCACGCGAAGCCGATCTACGAGGAGTTCGACGGCTGGTGGGAGGACATCTCGCACTGCCGCTCTTTCGAGGAGCTTCCCGTCAACGCGCAGAAGTACGTGCACGCCCTGGAGGAGATGTCGGGCAGCCGGATCTCCGCCATCGGCGTCGGCCCGCGCCGCGACGAGATCATCCCGATTCACGACCTGATCCACGGGCGCGCGTAGCGCCCCCTGCGTCGGTCGAGCCTGTCGCTGGTCGAGCTTGTCGAGACCGGTGTGGTTTCGACGGGCTCAACCACCGGTCGCTGGTCGAGCTTGTCGAGACCAGTGTGGTCTCGACAGGCTCAACCACCGGTCGCTGGTCGAGCCTGTCGAGACCGCGCCAGCCCCGGGAGGTCGGCGAACCTGCCCTCGATGAGCGCGATCCGTTTCGCTCGACCCCAGCCCTGGACCTGCTTCTCCCAGGCGTACGCCTCGTCGACGCGGTCGAACTCGGCGCTGTAGACGAGCCGGACGGGGCGTCTGCGTCGGGTGTACTGCGCGCCGTCGCCGCTCTGGTGCTGCGCGAGGCGTTGTGGAAGGTCGACCGTGCTGCCGACGTAGAAGGAGCCGTCGGCGCACTCGAGGATGTACGTGTGGGGCATCTCAGCATCGTTGCTCAGGAGTCGCGGTCGATCCCGGCGTCTTGCTGAGGGTGTGGACGACGAAGGCTGTCCACAGGTGGCATGCAGCCCTGGAACGGGGTCTCGACTGCGTTCGGGTGCGGGGTCTCGACAAGCTCGACCGACGACCGGTGGTTGAGCTTGTCGAAGCAATCCGCGTCTCGACAAGCTCGACCGGCGGGTCTCGACGGGCTCGACCGACGCGGGTTGAGCATGTCGAAACCCGGCGCGCGGGGATCGGTAGACTCGTCGCCCGTGAAGATCCTCGTCGTCGGAACCGGTGCCCGCGAGCACGCCATCGTCCACGCCCTCGCGCACGAGCAGGACGGGGCCGGGGGTGATGCACACGAGCTGCACGCTGCCCCGGGCAACCCCGGCATCGCGGAGCACGCGACGCTCCACGGGGTGGACCCGCTCGACGGTGCGGCCGTGGCGACCCTCGCAGGCTCGCTGCAGGTGGACCTCGTCGTCGTCGGCCCCGAGGCGCCGCTGGTCGCCGGGGTCGCGGACGACGTGCGCGCCGCGGGGGTCCCGGTCTTCGGGCCGAGTGCTGCTGCCGCGCAGCTTGAGGGCTCGAAGGCGTTCGCGAAGGACGTGATGGCTGCGGCGTCCGTCCCTACCGCGATGGCGCACGTGTGCACCTCCCTCGACCAGGTCGCCGAGGCGCTCGACGCCTTCGGTGCTCCGTACGTCGTCAAGGACGACGGGCTCGCGGCGGGCAAGGGCGTCGTCGTCACCTCTGACCGCGACGAGGCGCTGGCTCATGCCGCAGAGTGCTTCGAGGCGCGCGGTGCGGGCGGGCGGGTCGTCATCGAGGAGTACCTCGACGGACCCGAGGTCTCGCTCTTCTGCGTCTGCGACGGCGAGACGGTGGTGCCGCTGTCGCCGGCCCAGGACTTCAAGCGAGCGCTCGACGGCGACGAGGGTCCCAACACCGGGGGCATGGGCGCCTACAGCCCGCTCGACTGGGCCCCTGAGGGTCTCGTGGACGAGGTCGTGGAGCGTGTCGCGCAGCCGACGGTCGACGAGATGGCCCGGCGTGGCACGCCGTTCTCCGGGATCCTCTACGTGGGTCTCGCGCTGACGAGCCGCGGCACCCGCGTGGTCGAGTTCAACGCACGCTTCGGCGACCCTGAGACGCAGGTCGTCCTCTCCCGCCTGCAGACCCCGCTCTCCGCGGTCATGCTGACGGCCGCGCGGGGCGAGCTGGCCGGCCTGCCGCGTCTGCGGTGGTCCGACGACGTGGCCGTCACCGTCGTCGTCGCGGCCGAGGGCTATCCGGCGAGCCCGCGCAAGGGCGACCCGATCACGGGTGTCGCGGAGGCGGAGGCGCTCGAGGGCGTCCACGTCCTGCATGCCGGCACCTCGGTCAGCCCCGAGCACCCCCTGGTGAGTGCGGGCGGCCGGGTCCTGTCGGTCGTCGGGCAGGGCCGGGACCTCGACGCCGCCCGGGAGCGCGCGTACGCGGGCGTGGCGCTGATCGGCCTCGCCGACTCCCAGCACCGCACTGACATCGCCGCCAAGGCGGCCGCGGGCGAGGTCGCCGCCCTGTAGGGCTCGTCAGCGCGCGGTGGTCGACGCCTCGCCGAGCAGCGCGTCGAGGATCGCCTCGGTGCCTGCGCGGGCCGACCTCGGTGACTCGACCTGGGCGGTGACCATCGCACCGTCGTACGCCAGCGTGAGGGCGGTGACGAGCGCAGGGTCGGGGTGCGTCCCGCCGAGTCGGAGCTGCTCGCCGAGCGTGGAGGCGAAGCGCTCGCGGTGCCGTCGGACGGCGTCGCGGACCGGGTGGTCCGCGGTCGGGTACTCGGCGGCCGCGTTGATGAACGGGCAGCCGTGGAACGAGGTGCCCGACGCGCTCTCCCACAGTCCGTCGAAGACACGTCCGATGCGGGCGCGAGCGGGTCCGCCCGCGTCGGAGAGCCGTGCGCCGAGCCCGGCGTGAAACCGCTCGCTGCGGGCGTCCAGGTACGCCACCACGAGCCCGTCCTTGCCACCGAAGTGGTGGTAGAGGGAGGCCTTGGCGGCGCCCGCCTCCGCGATGACGCGGTCGATGCCGACCGCGTGGATGCCCTCGGCGTAGAAGAGCTCGTCGGCGGCCGCGAGGAGTCGTGAGCGGACGCCGGGCGCGGGGAGGGTCTGCGGGGTGCTCACGACGGCGACGATACCGCCGCCGCGGCGTAGAGGCCTTGGTGGGGGAATAGACAGACCAGTCTGTCTGTTCCATCGATCGTGACCGACCCACCAGGGGTCGGCCGAGAGGAAGGGACGACCATGACGCACTCTGCCGCCATTGTGATCTTCACCGACATCGCCAACGACAGCGCCGCCGTCTACCGCGCGCTGGGCACCGCCCAGGAGTTCGTCCAGGCGGGTGACGACGTCAAGATCGTCTTCGACGGCTCCGGCGTCGACTCCCTCGCGGCGATGACCGCGGAGGACAACAAGCTCCACGGGCTCCTCGAGTCCCTGCGCGACCAGGTCGCAGGCGCCTGCGGCTTCTGCGCCAAGGCGCACAAGTCCGAGGACGCGATCGTCGCCGCGGGCTACCCGCTCCTGACCGACAACAACGGCCACGCGAGCATCCGCAACCTCGTCGTCGAGGGGCGCACGGTCCTGACCTTCTGATCTGCCGCGGACGACGACGGCCACCTCGCAGGCGCGAGGTGGCCGTCGTCGTGTCAGGGGTGCTCCACGATGGTGGCGGTGCTACCCGACGCTGCAGGCCTCGCCGTTGACGGTGAAGGCGTCGGGCGTGCCCGCACCACCGTTGATCTGGACGCCGAGGTTCACGCTCCCGCCCGCAGCCACGGTGCCGTTCCACGGCATCGAGGTCGCCGACAGCGTCGAGCCGGTCTGCGTCCACGTCGCGGACCACCCGTTGGCCAGCGACTGGCCGGCCGGAGCCTCGAACTCGAGCTCCCACGCCGACCAGGCCGCGTCGCCGTCGTTCTGCACCTGGATGTTCGCCGTGTAGCCGGACGACCACCGGTTGCTCGCGTCGAACTCCACGGTGCAGCCACCCTCGGGCTCGGGCGGCCCGGCGAGCGTCGTGACGGTGACGGCGTCGGACGGTGCAGACCGGTTGCCGGCGGCGTCCCGTGCCCGGACCGAGAACGACGACTCGGTCTCCGGCGTCAGCCCGTCGACCGTGAAGGAGGTGCCGGAGGGCGTCCCGACCACGGCCCCGGCGCTGTCGAGGACCTCGTACCGCGTGACACGGACGTCGTCCGTCGAGGCGCTCCAGGTGAGCTCCGCCGTCGTGCTCGTGACGTCGCTCGCAGCAAGGTCCTGCGGGACGGTCGGTGCCGTGGTGTCCGGCGTGCCGGACGACCCGCCCGCGACGTCGCTCACGGAGATGCCCGTCGTCGAGTCGACGCCGCCGAGGGGCACCTGGTGGTCGAGGGAGACGAACTTGCCGTCCTCCTGCCAGAGCGTCGGCTCGAGGATCGCGTACTTCTCCTCGTCCCAGGTCGCCCAGTCGTTCAGGAGCAGGCCGCCGGTGTCGCCGGAGTTCGGGTTGATGCACCAGAACGTGTGGTGGAGCTCGTAGTCGACGATCGTCTCCTGGAGCGCGAGCATCCACTTCTCGTTCTTGTCGCCGTCCAAGAAGCCGCCCCACTCGCCGATCAGGAGCGGCGAGGTGTTCTCCTTGTGGAGGTAGAGCCAGTTCGGGTCCCAGACGTCCGCCTCGAGCGAGTCGCGGTCCCAGTCGTCACCCTCGAACCACTCCTGCTCGAAGACGAGGGGCCCGTAGTCGTGCGGGGAGTACATGATCTGGTCGTTCAGGTCTCCTGCGACCTCCACCGGGTGGTCCGCGGCGCCCCGCAGGTTCCCGCCCCACCAGTTGAAGTAGTAGTCGTCCTCGTCCTGCGACTCCCAGTTCTCCCCGTCACGCGGGTAGGCCTCGATCCCCTCGACGAGGATCAGCAGGTTCGGGTTGATCGCGAGGATCTTCTCGGCCGCGGTCTCGGCGACGTGCTTCCAGTTGTCCGGGTCGGTCGAGTCGTCCCACTTGGCGCGCGGGTCCTGCTTCTGGGTGCCGTGCGGCTCGTTCTCGAGGTCCGCCGCGACGATCGTGTCGTTGTCCTTGTACTCCTGCGCCAGCCACTCCCAGCCGGCGTAGAAGTCCTCGGTGCTGACCGAGTCGGTGTACCACATGGGTGCGAAGTGGCCCGAGTTGTCGGCCTCGGCGCTGTGGACGTCGACGAGGACCTTCAGCCCGTACTTCTCGCAGAGCTCGAGCCAGTAGTCGAAGACCTCCTTGTTGTTCATCCCGACCAGCTCGGGGTTCGACGCCGTGTTGACGTTCGGGACGACGGTCTCGCCGTTCTTCCACTCGACGAGCAGCTCCGTCGAGACGGGGACGCGGACGAGGTTGATGCCGCGCTCCGCCATCTCCTTCGTGATCGTCTCGATGTTGCCGGACCACAGGCCGTGGAAGACGCGCTCCGTGGCGTTGAAGCCGAACCAGTTGGCACCGGTCATCCAGACCGCCTTGCCGTCGGCGTCCACCACCTTGTTGCCGTCGGTGGTCAACCAGTCGTCGCCGTCGGCGTCCACCACCTTGTTGCCGTCGGTGGTCAACCAGTCGTCGCCGTCGGTGGCGGGCGAGGCGGCCAGGGCCGACGGCGCGGCGGCCGGGGCCGAGGTGGTCGCGTGGGCGGCCGGCAGGCCCGTGGCGGCGAGCGCGAGCGTCGCCGCGGTGGCGAGAGCGGCGCGCCCGAGGGTGGCACCGCGAAGTGTGTGGGGTGTTCTCACGTCAGTTCTCCTGGGGTGTCGTGCACACGTCGTCGTGTGCGGGAAGGTGCGGCGCCGGGTGTCCGGCGCCGCACCGACGAAGGGTCAGAGCGTGGTGCACTCGTTCCCGTTGAGCGTCCAGCCCGTCGGGGCCGTCGGCGAGCCACCGTGGCTCGCGTTGTACCCGAACGACACGGACCCGCCGGCGGGCAAGGTGCCGTTCCACGGCATGGCGCCGACGGTCACGTCGCTGCCGGACGTCGTGAACTGTCCGGACCATCCGTTGGAGATCGTCTGGCCGGCCGGGAGCGTGAACCCGACCTCCCAGCCGGAGACCGCGGACCCGGAGGTGTTGGTCACCGTGACGTTGGCCGTCAGACCGTCGTTCCAGGCGTTGGGCGCGGCGTAGGACACGGTGCAGGCACCGGCCGGAGGAGCAGCGTCGGTGGTCACGGACACGGCGGCCGACGCAGCCGACGTGTTGCCCGCGGCGTCGGAGGCACGGACGGCGTAGGAGTACGCGGTGTCCGCCGAGAGGCCCGTGTCGGTGTACGACGTGGTCGTCACCGTGGCGACGACGGCGCCGTCGCGCAGGACCTCGTACCCGGCCACGCCTGTGTCGTCCGACGACGCGGACCAGCTGAGGGTGGCGGCGGAGGCCGTGACGTCGCTCGCGCCCAGACCGCCGGGGACGGTCGGTGCCGTCGTGTCGGTGCCGGAGGCTGCCTCGTCGGTCGTGACCGTCACGGCGGTCGAGGCGCTGGAGCGGTTGCCCGCAGCATCCCGGGCTCGGACCGCGACCTCGTACGAGGTGTCCGCGGACAGGCCGGTCAGCGTGGTCGACGTGCTCGAGCTGGTCGCGGCGACGGTCCCGTCGACGAGCACCTCGTAGCCGGTGACGGCCGTGTCGTCGGACGACGCGTCCCAGCTCAGGGCGACGGACGTCGCCGTGGTGGCACCGGCCGTCAGGCCGGTCGGGGCGGTCGGGGCCTCGGTGTCGGGGTCGACGGGGCCCTCGTCACCGATCGCCGGGTAGGCGTTGGCGACGAGCATCTCGAACTGTGCCTGGAACCACTTGCCGGACAGCGGTGCGCCGGGGAGCGCGCCGGTCAGGTTGCCGCCGACCTGCGGGCCCGAGTAGGTCGGGTCGCACATCCGGTCGAGGGACTTGCCCTCGTCGTTCGGGATCTCCTCGGACGAGCCGTCCGACTCGCCCGGAGGCTTGACCCAGACGAACGCGTCGAGGTGCGACTCGTCGTAGCCCTCAGGGGCGACCGTGGGGCGCTCGCCGAGGCCGGCACCTGCAGGGTTGCACCAGGCGCCGCGGTGCGTGCGGCGGTCGACGCGGGACTCCTCGACGTAGGTGGAGATGTCCGTCGACGAGCTCGCGACCGTGGGTCGGTCCGGGCCGCCCCACCCGTTGCGGGAGGTGTCGATCAGCATGCCGATGTCGGCCGGCGCGCCCTGCGCGACCATCAGGTCGTAGAGGTGCGCGGTCCAGTCGAGCTCGTCGAAGTCGGGGTTCCACTCGTAGAAGTCGGCGGAGCGGATCGGCAGGTTGCCGAGGCTGACGTCGGACGTGATGAAGGGCTCGTCGAGCGGTGTCGAGTTGGCCGTGTTGGTCACGAAGCCGGCGATCGAGTCCCACCCGGCGTCGGTGGACTCGACGACCTCGGCGAACTCCTGGGCCGACCCCTGCGCGTTGTTGTCCCACCCGAGCCATCCGGCGTGGGCGGCGTCGAGGTACGAGTACACGTTGCCGACGTCGTGCAGGGCGTCGAGCGTGTACGCGATCCCCTCCCGGTAGTACGGCGCCGCGACCTGGCAGGGCTGGTGGTTGGAGTTGGTGACCATGTTGGGCAGCGAGTCCGGCTCGATCGTCGCGACGATCCGCAGGTCCTCGTACTCGGGCTGGTCGAGCAGGTCGACGATCTCGTCGACGTACTCGGTCTTGTACCGCTCCATGCCCGCGGGCGTGGCGGGCAGCTCGCCGTTCGACGCGAGCGCGAAGCAGTCGCGCCCCGGCAGGTCGTAGACGACCAGGTTGAAGACCATCGGGACGCCCGGCTCCTTCTGGGCGAGCGCCTCGTCGAGGTGGAACTTCAGGCCGGGGCCGTCGGCGTTGCCGGCGATCGCGCTGATCCGGTCCATCCAGACGGAGGTCGGCTGGGTCGAGACGGCGAGCATGTCGCTCGCGAGCGCGCTGTCGTCGACCTCGGCCGCAGCGTCGACCACGGCCTCGGACCAGAACGGGTTGACGTACTGCGTCGCCCCGACGAACGGGTTGTCGACGCGCGGCTCGGCTGCCGCGGCGGATTGGGTTGCGAACGCGCCGGCGCCGATGAGCGCGGCGGTCGCGACGACTGACGCGCCCTTGCGCAGTCGTTGAGGGGAACGTGACACGAGGTCCTCCCGGGGTCGAGCGTCCGTACCCCGGAGTCCCGGGGCACGCACCGCCGCGGGTTCGTCCGCAGCGACCCGTGCAACGTGACACGAGTCTCACCCGGGTGAAATAGACCTAATCGATTAGGTACTTCTCGGGGGTGGTGCGGTCGTCGCCCGCAGGATCACCTGCGGCGGTGCCGGGGCCTGTGCGTCGAGTACGGGCCCGGCGTCGTCCGGCGTCGCCGGGGCCGCGCCGAGCAGCCCCAGTGTCGCGGCGCCGATCGCGGCGCCCAGCACGGCCCCGGGGAACGGGAGTGCGGTGATCGGCGGCTCGGCCAGCTGGCACATCGTGGAGTCCGACCCTGCGATCACCGAGAGGTCCCACGGGACCCGGAGGCCCAGGCGCCGAGCCGTGTCGAGCGCGATCAGCGCACCGTGGTCGTCGTCGGTCACCAGGGCCGTGGGGGCGTCGTCGGCGGAGAGCATCCGGTGGATCACGGTCGCGGTGCCGTCGTCACCGTCCCCGGTCGCGACGAAGAACTCGCCCTCGGCGGACTCGACCACGCGGCGCAGGACCCGGATCCGACGGGCGGTCGAGCGCAACGCCTCGCTGCCGCCGACGTATCCGATCCGCCGGTGTCCGAGGGCGTGCAGCAGCTCCACGGCCTCGACGAACCCGTCGTTGCCTCCGTCGACGACGGCGACGGACGGCGACGGCTTGCCCCCGCCGACGAGCACGACCGGCGCGTGCCGCCGGCGGAGCGCGCTGACCCGGGCGTCGTCGTCGGTCACGTCCGGGATGACGAAGGCGTCGAAGCGGCGCTCCGCCCACCAGCGCGTCGCGGCGGCACCGGCCTCGGCGTGCGTGGCTTCGAGGTGGAGCGCCAGCTCGACCCCGGCCCGGTTGAGCACCTGCTGCGCACCGACCACGAGCTCGAACAGGTGACTCGACGGCGGGTGCGGCCGTGTGGTCACGAGCATCGCCACGACCCCGGACCGGGCGCGCAGCGACTGGGCCGCGGCGTGCGGCCGCCACCCGAGCTGGTCCGCGACCCGGAGCACTCTGTCGCGGGTCGCGCCCGAGACTCCTGGACGTCCGTTGACGGCGTACGAGACCACCGCGGTCGAGACCCCTGCGACGCGCGCCACGTCGGCTATGGTCGGACGACCGGTAGCAAGCGGACGATTCGGGCGAGATGAAGTGACCACGGTCACGAAGCATGCACCGCATCGGCAGGCTTGTATAGCGGTACGGACGTTGACGACGACGTGGACGGGGGCGTGGCGATGGCGAGCACGCGCAGGTCGAGGGGTGGCGGCCCATGGACGCTCGGTGTCCTCTCACCGGTCGTCGGCGGGTACTACTTCGGCTGTCTCCTGAGCGGGATCGCGCAGAGCGCCCGCGAGGGCGGGCATCGCGTCGTGGCGGTGCAGACCTACCCCTCGGACCTCGAGCGGGACGAGTTCCCGGAACGCCCGACGGCGCGGTACCCCGTGGGCCTCGACCGCTTCGACGGCGTGGTCGCCGTCACGTCGGCCGTCGACCACGAGACGTTGCGCGCCGTCGAGGCGTCGGGCGTGCCGCTCGTGCTGCTCAGCGAGCGCGCCGAGGGGGTCTCGGCCCCGGTGGTCACCCCCGACAACACCGGGGGCGTGAGGCTGGCCGTCGAGCACCTGATCGGCCACGGTCACGAACGGATCGGGTTTGTCGGAAGCCTGCTCCAGCCGGACATCGTCGAGCGGTACGAGTCCTACCGCTCGACGCTTCGTGCGCATGGGATCGCTCCCACCGATGCCTGGCTCTACCGCACGGCCGACAACCAGGAGGTCAGCGCGGCCGTGGCGGGTCGGCTCGCGGTGGAGGCAGGCCTCCCTACGACGGCGGTCGTCGCCGCGACCGACCGCAACGCCGTCGGGTTCTCGGCCGCATTGCGGGCGCAGGGGCTGAGTCTTCCGCGGGACCAGGCCGTCGTCGGCTTCGACCACTCCGACTCGGGAGCGCGCGTCCGACCGCGTCTGGCGACGGTCGAGCCGCACCACGACCGCGTCGGCGCGCTGGCGGCGCGACTCCTGCTCGCGAGGATCGGGGGCGAGGACGTCCGCGGCGACTTTCACTGCGCCGCCACCCTGGTCACCCGAGAGTCCTGCGGATGCCTCGGTGGCGGACGCGGCGCCGACCGGGCCGAGGAGGGCGAAGCCTGCCCCCGCGAGCGCCTGCTCACGACCGCCCGCTCGATCTTCGGGGTCTCCGGGGACGGCGAGTCCACATCCGGCCGTGTGGTCCCGACCGTCGACGCCTGGCACGACGCGGTCTGCGAGGTCCTCGACCGCGGTGCGTCCGACCGGGCACCCGGGGCGCGGGCACTCCAGGCGATCGCGGACGCCACGGCGGCCCTGCGACCGCATCCCGAGGCGTTGGAGCGGTTGATCCCCGCGATCCGCGCGGTGGAGGACGCGGTCGCCGACCGGGTCCGTGCGCCGCGCCCGACGCGGGCCTCGGCAGCTCGTGTCCGGGCCGTCCGTGCGGTCGGGACGGACCTCGTCACGGCCGTGACCACCGGGTGTTCCCAGGTGAGTCTTCACCGCTCCGGCCGGCTCGAACGGATGATCGCCGACCAGTACGAGCTCGACCTCGACCTCATGCACGCCGACCGCGACGAGCTGCGCGGACTCGACTGGATGCCGCGCGGCCACCGTGGCGCGGCGACCCTGGCGCTGTGGGCCGACACCGCGGGACGCCAGGGTGCGGGCGGTGGTCGCGAGCTGGAGGTCGTCGGGACCACCCTCACGACGCCGGAGGCGCGGCCGATGATCGGCCGCCGGATCCCGCGGTCGGCATTCCCTCCGCCGGCTCTCGTGGGGACCGAGGCCGCAGGTGCGCCGATCACGTTCGTCATCCCCGTGACCTTCGAGTCGAGCAACTGGGGCGTGCTGATGATCGACGGCGCGGTCGACACCCGCGCCACCAGCGCCCGGGACAAGTTCGACCACTGGGCGGTGATGCTGGCGGTCGCGCTGGACCGCGAGGAGAAGGCCGCGGCGTCCCGCGAGCAGCAGGCCGCGCTGGAGAGGGCCGCCGACCGGGAGCGGCGGCTCGCGCTCGAGGTCCGGGCCTCCGCGGAGCGGTACGCGCTGGCCGCGGACGCGGCGCTGGAGGGGACGTGGGACTGGGACGTCGTCTCCGGCGTCGTCTTCTACTCGGCCCGGTGGAAGGCCCTGCTGGGCCACACGGGCGACGAGGTCGGGCAGCGCATCGACGAGTGGACCGGGCGTGTCCATCCGGAGGACCTGCGCGAGGTGCAGATCGCGATCGCGGCCCAGCTGGCCGGGGACCGCGACCCGCTGGTCCTGGAGCACCGCCTGCGAGGGGCGGACGGGGAGTACCGGTGGATGCTGTGCCGGGCCAGGACGGTCGACGACGACGCCGGCCGGAGGGCCCGGATGGTGGGCATCCTCGTCGACAACTCGGATGCGAAGCGTCGCGAGGCGGAGCTCCGGAGCCGGGCTCTCGTCGACCCGCGTACGGGGACCGTGCACCCCGAGCTCTTCGCCGACCGGCTCGACGGGGCCATCGGGCGGGCCCGTGGTCCTGCCGCCTACGACTCCGGCGTCGTCGCGGTCGACGTCACCGAGGCGAGCGACGTGACGCGCTCCGTCGTGCGCTCGGTGCTCGAGCCCGGGGACAGCCTGTGCGTGCGCGACCGGGAGCTGCTCGTGCTGATGGACGGAGACTCGCCCGGGTCGAGGGCCCGGCGTGCCGCCGCCCTCCAGCAGCTCCTCGGCGACGACGCGCAGTGCGCGTCGGTGACGTCGCTGATGCCGTACACCACGGCGGAGGAGGTGCTCCGCGAGCTGCGCGCGGGCCTGTCGCAGGAGCGCGCCCGTCTCAGGCACCGTCGTCGTGAGTCCTGACGTCCGCGGTGGTGGGAAACTGGGGGCGTGAACTCTGCAGCGTCCCTGAACATGCCCGCCGAATCCGCGGAACTGCCCGGCTGGCGCCACGTCTACTCGGGCAAGGTCCGTGACCTCTACGAGCCCGACCTGCCGAGCTACGGCGGCGTGCACCCGCTGGGGGACGTCGTCCTCGTCGTCGCGAGCGACCGGGTCAGCGCCTACGACCACGTCCTGCGCCCGGGCATCCCGGACAAGGGGACCGTGCTGACGCAGCTCAGCCTGTGGTGGTTCGACCAGCTCGCCGACGTCGTGCCCAACCACGTGGTCTCGACGGACGTCACGGTCGAGCCGGGGGACGGGCTCGTGCCGTCCGACGTCGCGGGGCGGGCCATGATCTGCCGCCGCCTCGACATGTTCCCGGTCGAGTGCGTGGTCCGTGGGTACCTCACGGGTTCGGGTCTGGTCGAGTACCGCGCGGGGCAGAACGTCTGCGGCGTGCCGCTGCCGTCGGGTCTCGTCGACGGGTCGAGGCTGCCGGAGCCGATCTTCACGCCGGCCACCAAGGCCGAGCTGGGCGACCACGACGAGAACGTGACGTTCGAGCAGGTCGCGGCCACCGTCGGCGAGGACGTCGCGGCCCGGCTGCGCGAGCTCACCCTCGCCGTCTACGCCCGGGCCGAGCAGATCGCCCGCGAGCGCGGCGTGATCCTCGCCGACACCAAGCTCGAGTTCGGCATCGACCCCACGAGCGGGGCCATCACGCTCGGCGACGAGGTGCTCACGCCCGACTCCTCGCGATTCTGGCCGGCGGACCTGTGGGAGCCCGGTCGCGCCCAGCCGAGCTTCGACAAGCAGTACGTCCGCGACTGGCTGACGTCGCCGGCCTCGGGCTGGGACAAGGCCTCGGACGAGCCCGCGCCGACGCTGCCGGACGACGTCGTCGACCGCACGCGCGACCGCTACCTCGAGGCCTACGAGCGTCTGACGGGCTCGCGTCTGTCCTGACCCACCGCCGTCGACGGTGAGTGAGACGCGAGCGGGACGACGACGCGGGGCCGGTAAGATGTGCGCGGAATCCCGGTGTCGTGGTCCGGCCCGCCCCCGTGGTGGTGTCCGTGGCCAGGCGCCACCATCCCGAGCGCTCGAGGAGCCACCGTGGGACGCGTCGTCGTCGAGGTCATGCCGAAGCCCGAGATCCTGGACCCGCAGGGCAAGGCTGTCGTCGGGGCGCTGCCGCGCCTCGGATTCACCCAGTTCACCGGGGCCCGGCAGGGCAAGCGGTTCGAGCTCGAGGTCGAGGGTGCCGTGACGCCCGAGGTCCTCGCCGCCGCGCGCGAGGCGGCCGAGACGCTGCTCTCCAACCCGATCATCGAGGATGTCGTCCGGGTGGCCGACGCCTCGGAGGAGACCGCCTGATGGCTCTCGACTCCGCCCGCATCGGCGTGGTCACGTTCCCGGGCACGCTCGACGACCGGGACGCGGCGCGTGCCGTGCGCCTGGCCGGCGGCGAGCCGGTCTCCCTCTGGCACGGCGACGCCGACCTGCAGGGTGTGGACGCCGTCGTGCTCCCCGGAGGGTTCTCGTACGGCGACTACCTGCGCGCCGGGGCGATCAGTCGCTTCGCACCCATGATGGACGTCCTCGTGGACGCCGCGAAGGGCGGTCTGCCCGTCCTCGGCATCTGCAACGGCTTCCAGGTCCTGACCGAGGCGCACCTGCTGCCGGGGTCGATGATCAAGAACGACCACCTGCACTTCGTGTGCCGTGACCAGCAGCTGCGGGTCGAGAACGCCGAGACCGCATGGACGCGCGACTACACCGCGGGCCAGACGATCACGGTGCCTCTGAAGAACCAGGACGGCCAGTACGTCGCCGACGAGCGCACGCTGGACGAGCTCGAGGCCGAGGGCCGGGTGGCGTTCCGCTACCTCGGTGGCAACCCCAACGGGTCGCGCCGCGACATCGCCGGGGTCACGAACGCCGCGGGCAACGTCGTCGGACTCATGCCGCACCCGGAGCACGCCGTCGAGAAGGGCTTCGGCCCGGACTCCGCCGACGGCGCGCGCGCCGGGGTCGACGGGCTCGGCTTCTTCACCTCGATCCTGAGCTCGCTCGTCCACGCCTGACGTGGTCACCGACCCGGGGACACGGATCCGCGAGGTCGCGTGGTCCAACCCGCTGGCGGTGGAGCTGCGTCGGGAGTTCTTCGAGCGGACGAACCTGCGGCTCTACCCCGACGGGTTCGGCCATCTCGCGCCCCGCGACGTGTGGGACGCCGACGACGCGGCGATCGGGCGGGCCGTCGTGCTGACGCTGGTCGCGCTCCGCGACGGGGTCCCGGTCGGGCACGCGGCGCTCCGGGCCCCGGACGACGGCGCACCCGCCGGGTCGGTCGAGCTCGCCAAGGTCTACGTCCGGGACCGGGCGCGACGGGCGGGCGTCGCCACCCGGCTCGTCGAGACCGCCGAGAGCGCTGCCCGCGAGCAGGGGTTCGCGTCCGTCGTCCTCGGGACCGGTCCGCTCCAGCTGGACGCCGCGGCCGCGTACGTGAACCTCGGGTACGCACCGATCACGCCGTACCCGCCGTACGACTCGTTCGGCGACGCACTCTGCTTCGCCAAGCAGCTGTGACGAGGACGGCGTGCTGAAGCCGGGCGGCACGACCGAGATTCGCGCCGTCCCGTGGGGCGCACCCGAGGCCGTCGGCCTGCGTCGTGAGTTCACCGAGCAGAGCGATCTCCGCCTCTACCCGCTCCTGTTCGGACATCTCGCGAGTCGGCCCGCCTGGGACGCCGACGACGCCGCGACCGGTCGGGCCGTTCTCCTCACCCTGGTCGCGGACGTCGACGGCCGACCCGCCGCGCATGCCGCGCTGCGCACTCCCGAGGTCGGTGCTCCCGAGGGAGCGCTCGAGGTGACCCGGGTCTTCGTCCGGGCCGGTGCCCGACGACGTGGGGTGGCCTCGATGCTCCTGGCGCACCTCGTCGACGCGGCACGAGATCGCGGGGCGACGTCCCTCGTCCTGGGCACGGGGCCGTCGCAGCCCGAGGCGATCGCCGCCTACGGTCAGCACGGGTTCCGCCCCGTCGAGCCGTACCCGCCCTACGACCGCTTCTCCACGCCGCCGTACGACATGTACGGGCCGGCGCTCTGCTTCGCCAAGCCTCTCTGACCGGCGTGCACAGCGGACCGCCGCTGTCGTCGCCGGGCCTGTGGATAGTGATCCTGCACTGGCACTGACGTTGGTACCTTCGGTCGCGACGCTCGGGGGAAGGGTTCAGGCCATGGGGGCAGATCTGGTGTTCGATCGCGGCGTGGTGCTGGACGCCGCGACCGTGCTTCGAGGTGGCGCGACCGCGCTGTCGACGCGTCTTGACGTCTCAGCCGAGGGATGCGGCAGTCAGGCGGTCGAGCGCGCCGCTGCGGACCTCGCTCTGCGAGCGACGCTCGATCTGCGCCAGTTCCAGGACCGAGTCGTCGAGCTTGTCGGCCGGGCCGTCGACGCGGCAGACGAGATCGACGATGCTGATGCTCAGCTCGCGCGAGTGGTGTCGTGACGTACGCGTCGGACCGCCGTCCCGATGCCGGGGACCTGTCCACTCTGCTCGATCTGCACGCAACTCTTCGTGCGCGGGCTGAGGAGCTAGATGACCTGCGCGCTGCGCTCGGGCGATCCGTCGACGACACGGGAACGGACGCCTGGGCCGGGGAGAGCGGTGAGGCGTGGCGCGTCGAGGTCTCGACCCAGCGGTACGCAGCCGATCGCCTGTCTGGCTGGTACGACCGAGCAGCATCTGCGGTGACGGTCTACGTCGACGCGGTCGAGGAGATCTCCCGCCAGGCGGAGCCGTGGCGCGAACGGTTGGACTCTGCCGAGCTCACGTTGAATCGGCTCTACGGGGACCCCGAGTACACCGGGACCTTGCAGTGCTACGAACCGGCGACCCGAGACATGGTCCGCGCCCGCGTGCAGGCGGACGCCGAACAAGACCAGGACGACGCATGGACGGCTCTGCGAGGGCTGTTCGACGATCGTCGCTGCGCGGACACCGCGCTCTGCGAGGGCCTTGAGGCAGGGATCTCGCCTGCCTGGACCGCGACACGCAGTGCGTTGACCCGCCTCGGGATCGACACCGTCGACGAGCTCACGGATGAACGAGCCTCCCGGGCCATCCTCGAACTGGCGACCACCGTGGCATCCGGCGACGCGGAGGCACAGCAGCGTGCGGACCTCGAGGTGCTGCTCGTGAGGTGGAAGACCGACGACGACGTCGTGGACCGCGTCTTTGCCGAGCTCGGCGGCGCGGCGACCGTCCGGCTCGTCGACGAGGCCGCGAACGCCGGTCAGGTCGATCTCGCAGCGGCAGTGCGATCCGCTCTGAGCACGGCCTCCGCCGACTGGTCCACGGCGGAGGCGCAGAAGTTCACCGGGACACTGATGAACGAGTACACCGCCGCAACCGGCGGAGTCGCGGCCATCGGGTACCTGTTTGCCGACGTCGAGAATGCGCCCCTCGGAGCGGAGCTCGCGACCGCTGCCGCGACCGAGGCGGACAGGATCGAGCGGTTGACGCCTGGAGCCTGGTCCGGTGGATGGTCGGAGATGTCGCTCTCCGGGGTCGGCGGGCTCACCGGAGACAGGGCCCAAGGTGCGCGAGTCAACGACGCGGCGGGCAGGATCCTCCAGACACTCGGGCAGTACCCGGACGCCGCCCTGGACTGGCTCTGGGCGGGCGACGGGGATGCCGTCCACGACGACCGGATCTCCTACTGGTTCGAGACCCGCGACTGGTCGCGGACCGGGGACGGGTTCGAGGGCCCCGCCGCACTCTGGGGCGGGGCGAGCCGTGCGAGCGGCGGGCCTGCCGACGGGTGGACCGACGACGCTGCCAGCGAACGTGTCGCGAGTGTGACGAGCGCTGTCGTCCGGGCACTTGCCGCGAACCAGGAGCTCTTCGGGGAGAACGTCTCCACGGCGGGTTCGCAGGAGCTCGCCCACGCGGTTGGCGTCCACCTTCCTGCACTTGTGGAGTATCCGCTGACCAGCAACTTCGCGGGACAGGTGATGGAAAGTCGATACTGGAAGAAAGCCGCGATCCTCGGGTCAGAACATCCCGTGGCCATCCCTGTGATCGAGGACAGCGAGGTGAAGCGGCTTCTCGCCGTCGTTGGAGGCGACCCGACGGCGCCTTCCGGCGCGCTTCGCCCCTACATCCTCCAGTACGAGGAGCGTGCGATCGAGGCGGGCCTGGACCCTACCAATCCCGTCGATGCCCGGGCCGCCATTGATCGCATCACGACGCTCAGTGGTGCCCTCAGTGGAGCATCAGCGGGGAACGACGCGGCGGTCGCCGTCCGTTACGACGACGGTGTCCGTGAGATGTTCGGTGCGGGAGCAACGGCTGCCGGGGCGGCGCCCGTTCGCGGTGGTTTCGCCGGGGGGGGGTATGTGCTGTCGCTGAGCGCTGGTGCGGCGAGCGACTGCCTCGCGGACCTCGTTGCGACGAGGCATGGCGAAGCACTGGCGCAGGAGGCCGCGGATCAGGTCGAGATCGAAGCGGCACTTCGCTCGTCACTCGAGGCCTACGTCGAACGCCTCGGTCCTGAGGCATTCGGACCATCCGGCGAGGGGACGGCGAGCGTCATCGACGACATCGTCAGTGATCACAACGACTCGTACGACTCGGCGTACCTCCATGCGGAAGGAAAGGACAGATGAGAAGAAGGTGCACGTCGGCATGCCTGGTCGTCGCGTCCGTACTGGCCCTCGCGGCGTGCAGCCCGGACCCGCGGCCTTTGCCGGTGGAGGTGGAGTGGCCTGATGGGGAGCCTGAATGGATGGATGACGACAGGGTTCGCCTGACGTGGGAGCGTGATCTTCTCAGCGCTGCGTCGTGGAACTCGGGGAACTTCTCGGACCCGCGAGCGGCGGAGCTGCTCGGGAGCTCGTTTCTCGGGTCGCGCGCTCGCGCGCGTGCTGCAGAGGTTTACGTCGGCGACGACCTTCTCTTCTCCCGCCCGGCTGCGATCACGGTGTTGTCGATCGAGGAGTCGGGCGAGTACTGGGTCATTCGCACGTGTCGGTCCTCCGGTGAGTACTACCGGCTCGAGGATGGCGTCGTCACGGTGGAGTCGTGGCCCGCCCGCGTCGTTAAAACGCGTCTGAAGGTTTCCGGTGAGACGTACGAAGACGTTGGTAGCGGGGTGGAGGAGGACTGTTCTGCTGCCGGGGCGTCGATACCGCAGTTCGTTGATCCGCCGCAGAAGTCTGATCTTGGGAGTCTGGAGTACGACGAGATCGTCCGCCCCGACGGCAAGAACATCGAGCCGGAGGAGTCGTGGAGCTGGTGAGTCCGATACGGCGGTGGGTTCGTTGGTCTCTTGTCGTCGGTGTCGCGGCTTCTTGTGCGGCGACGCTGACGGCGTGCAGTCCGGAGCCGCGGCCCTTGCCGGTGGAGGTGGAGTGGCCTGATGGGGAGCCTGAATGGATGGACGATCCGCGTGTCCGGACTGTCTGGGAGCGCAATCTCTACGGTGCTGCCTCGTGGAACTCGGGGAACTTCGCGGATCCGCGAGCAAGAGAACTACTTGGAGACTCGTCACTCGGGTCACAGGCCCGTGAGCGTGCTTCCAGGGTTCACATCGGCGACGACCTTCTCCTCTCCCGCCCGGCTGCGATGACGGTGCTGTCGATCGAGGAGGCGGAAGGGAGCTGGCTGATCCGTACATGCCGGTCATCTGGTGATTACTACCGGCTCGAAGATGGTGCCGTCTCGGTCGAGACATGGCCTGCCCGAGTCGTTGAGACACGCCTGAGAACTTCCGAGGACGGGTATGAGTATCTCGGCAGTGGAGGGGTGGAGGACTGTTCTGCTGCCGGGGCGTCGATACCGCAGTTCGTTGATCCGCCGCAGAAGTCTGATCTTGGGAGTCTGGAGTACGACGAGATCGTGGGGCCGGACGGCAAGAACATCGAGGTCGATCCGCTGTGGGACGGGTCGGCGTGAGGCCTGAAGCCGCGTCGGTCGAGCGGTCCCGGACGCCACTCTGGCGGAGCGTGGCGTCCGGGTAGCCGGGCTGTCAGCGCAGCGCGTCGGCCAACAGCTCGAGGGTCGCGGCCCGGCCCGGGGCGGCGTCCATCGGGTCGGACTCGCGCGATCCGGAGACGGGCACGAGCATGAGCTCGTCGACCTCGTACCGGTCGGCCAGGCCGCGCAGGCGGCCGGCGGCCTCGGCCGGCGTGCCGATCACCCAGCGGTCGCGCATCGACGCGATCGCCTGCTCACCGGCCGCGTCGAGCGGGGTGGCCTGCGCCTGCTCGACGGTCTCCTGCGGGCCCATCGGCTTGCCGGTCACCAGGCGGGCCATCGAGCGGAGCTGAGGCAGTGCGCGTGCGTGCGCCTCGTCGGGGTCGTCGGCGACGGAGACGTTGAAGGTGAGGAACGTCGTCGGGCGGGGGAAGGCCTCGCTCGGCCGGTAGTTCTCGCGGTAGAGGCGGAGCGCGCCGTCGATGCCCTGGCCCGAGAAGTGCGAGGCGAACGCGTAGGGCAGCCCCTGCTCGGCGGCCAGACGAGCCGAGTAGTCGCTCGACCCGAGCAGCCAGACCGTCGGTGCGCTCGTCGCGGCCGGGGTCGCGCGCACGTGGTAGTCCTTGCCGTCGCCCAGGCGGAGGCTCGCGCCGTCGGGCGAGGTGAGGGCGAGGATCTGGTCGACGTGCTCGGGGAACTTCTCGACGTCCGACGTCGGCCCGGTGGCCCGCAGCAGGTACGTCACCACGGGGTCGGAGCCTGGTGCCCGCCCGATGCCGAGGTCGATCCGCCCGGGGGCGATCGCCTCCAGGGCCGCGAACTGTTCGGCGACCACCAGGGGGGAGTGGTTCGGCAGCATGACGCCGCCCGAGCCGACGCGGATGCGCTCGGTGCGCGAGGCGGCCGCAGCGATCATCACCGGGGGCGTCGACGCCGCCACGGCCGGCATGTTGTGGTGCTCGGCGAACCAGTAGCGCTCGAACCCGAGGCGGTCGGCGAGCTGGACGAGCGACAGCGAGGCGTGGATCGCCTCCGCGCTGGACTGGCCCGTGCGGACGGGGACGAGGTCGAGGACGGAGAGGCGCGGCGTGGTAGTCATCGCCGGGTACAACGCCGGGCTCGGCACCGATGTTCCGTCTCGTCCGTCACGTTCGCGCGGCTCCCCGGGCGGTGATCGCGTCAGCCCGCGGCGAGCGCCTGCTCGACGTCCTCGATCAGGTCCGCGGGGTCCTCGAGCCCGACCGAGAGACGAACTGTCGTCTCGGCGATTCCGACGGCCGCGCGGCCGTCCGGGCCGAGCTTGCGGTGCGTCGTCGTCGCCGGGTGCGTGATCAGGGACTTCGTGTCGCCGAGGTTGTTCGAGATGTCGACGACGCGGAGTGCGTCGAGGAACTGGAACGACCGCTTCTTCGCCGTCTCGGGGTCCGTGCCGTCGGGGACGTCCAGGTCGAAGGTGACGACGGTCCCGCCGCCCGTCTGCTGCGCGCGGGCCAGGTCGGCCTGCGGGTGTGAGTCGAGGAACGGGTAGCGCACGGCCGCGATCCCGGGGAGCGACTCGAGCTGCTCGGCGAGCCGGTGGGCCGCGGCGTTCTGCGCGCGGACCCGGACGTCGAGCGTCTCGAGGCCCTTGAGCAGCGTCCAGGCGTTGAACGGCGACAGCGACGGGCCGGTGTTGCGGATCATCGTCTTCACGGGGCCGTCGATGTAGTCCGACGACCCGAGGATCGCGCCGCCGAGAACCCGCCCCTGGCCGTCGATGTGCTTCGTCGCGGAGTACACCACGGCGTCGGCACCGAGCTCGAGCGGCTTCTGCATCAGCGGTGTCGCGAACACGTTGTCGAGGACGACGAGCGCACCCGCACGGTGCGCGAGGTCGCAGACCGCACGGACGTCGACGATGTCCTGCATCGGGTTGGACGGGGTCTCGAAGAAGACGACGTCCGCCGGCGTGGACAGCGCCTCCTCCCACTGGGAGAGGACGTGACCGTCGACGTAGTCGGTCTGCACACCCCAGCGCGCGAAGATCTCGTCGAAGATGACAAGGGTCGAGCCGAAGAGGGCGCGGGCCGCGACGATGCGCGATCCCTGGCCGACGATCGCCGCGAGCGACGTGAAGACGGCCGACATCCCCGTCGCCGTGGCGAAGCAGGCCTCGGCCCCCTCCATCAGGCGCATCCGTTCCTCGAACGTGTGCACCGTCGGGTTGCCGTACCGGGAGTAGATGAAACGGTCGGCGTCGCCGGTGAAGGCGGCCTCAGCCTCGGCGGCCGACTCGTAGGCGTAGCCCTGGGTGAGGAACAGCGCCTCGCTGGTCTCGCCGAACTCGGAGCGGCGGTGCCCTCCGCGCACGGCGAGCGTCGCCGGACGGGCGCTCGCGGGCAGAGGCCCGCGGGCACGGCCTCCAGGCACCTCGCCGGGGCCCGAGGGGCCCGCGACGGACCCGTAGGGCGCGCTCATGCGGAGGTCCACGTGGTGCTCGGCAGGCCGGCGACGCGCCACCCGTTCTGGTTGCGGACGCCGAGCGCGTCGGCGTCGCCCTCGAAGCCCTCGAGCACGTTGTACGCGGGGCCGAGACCGGCCGCGGTCGCGGCGGCGGCGGCACCGATCGAGCGGTTGCCCGACCGGCACAGGAACACGAGGGTGCGCCCGTCGCCCGGCGTCACGCCGGCCTCGAGGATGGGGTCGAGGAAGTGCGGGTTCGGGCCGAGCTGGGTGACCCAGGGGGTGTACACGGTCTCCTTGTCGAGCGAGGAGACGTCGGCGACGCCGATCGTGCGCCACTCGCCCTCGGTGCGGACGTCGACGAGCACCGCACGCTCGTCGGTGGCGAGGATCTGCCACGCGTCCTGGGGGGTGATGTGACCGGCAAAGCCGTCGGCGGGTCGGATGTCCGGGGTGCTCATGAGCTCCTCCATCGGTCGTGGCGGTAGCACCCGCGCCCTGAGGGCCAGGGGGGTTGCTGCGGCGTCATCGTGCCAAGTCACTCAGCCGCTCTGGATGGTTGGAGGGATCGTACGTCACCGCGGACCGGCGTCAACACGCCGTCTCAGATTTGATGCCCACGATGCGAGATCGCCTTTTGACAGGCCCGGACCGGCTCGCCATTCTTGGAGGCAGGTCATGAGTGCCAGCGCGAAACCCCGGTTTGCTGGCCGGCAACCCTCCTCCCACGGTGGGGTGCCCCGGGTGACGACCCGGCCGTTCACCAGGTGGTGCGCGGCAAGCGTGGGACGCCGCGGCGTCCCGGATCTTGGAGGACTGCAGTGAGCGCACCAACTCTCGGGACCACGGTCTGTGACCACCTGGACCCCGTGCTCCCCGTCACCGGCGCCGAGACCCTCGTCCCGCGGGTCGGTGCCGCCCCGATCCGGTACGCCAACCTCGACGTCGCCGCCTCGGCCCCCGCCCTGGCGAGCGTCGCCGAGCGCGTCGCCGAGGTGCTGCCGCTGTACGCGAGCGTGCACCGCGGTGCCGGGTACCTCTCGCAGGTCTCGACCGCCCTGTACGAGGCCTCCCGGCACACCATCGGCGACTTCGTCGGCGCACGGCCGGACGACGTCGTGGTCGTCACGCGCAACACCACCGACTCGTTGAACCTGCTCGCCGGCTGCGTCCCCGCGGGGCCCGACGGCCTGCCCGGTCGGGTCCTGGTGCTCGACCTCGAGCACCACGCCAACCTGTTGCCGTGGCAGCGCGGGAGCGCGACGGTGCTGACCGCCGCACCGACGGTCTCCGGCACCCTCGCGGCCCTGCGGGCCGAGCTCGCGCGGACGCCCTACGTCCTGCTCGCCGTCACCGCGGCGTCGAACGTCACGGGGGAGTCGTTGCCCCTCGTGGACGTCGTCAAGATCGCGCACGACGCCGGAGCCCGGGTCGTCCTCGACGGCGCCCAGCTGGTCCCGCACCGCAGGGTCTCGCTCGCCCGGAGCGGCGCCGACTGGATCGTATTCTCCGGCCACAAGACCTATGCGCCGTTCGGCGCGGGCGCGCTCGTCGGCCGCCGCGACTGGCTCGACTCGGGCACGCCCTACCTGGCCGGCGGCGGGGCCGTGCGTCAGGTCGGGCTCGACGAGACCCGGTGGCAGTCCGCACCGGCCCGCCACGAGGCAGGGTCGCCCAACGTCATCGGCGCCGTGGCGCTCGCGGCGGCCTGCGACGCGCTCGCGGCCGTCGACCCGGCCGAGCTCGCCGAGCACGAGGCCGTGCTGCGACGGCGCCTCGTCGACGGCCTGTCTGCGATCGAGGGGGTCGAGGTCGTCAGCCTCTGGCCCGACGCCGAGGACCCGGTCGGTGTCGTGACGTTCGCCGTCGAGGGGCACGACCCCGGCTTCGTGGCCGCCTACCTCTCGGCCGAGCACGGCATCGGTGTGCGTGACGGACGGTTCTGCGCCCACCCGCTGCTCTCACGGCTCGGTCTGACCGGCGGGGCCATCCGCGCCTCGGTCGGAGTCGGCACCGCGGGTGAGGAGGTCGAGCGCCTGATCCGTGCCCTCGAGACGTTCGTCGCCCAGGGCACGCAGGTGGAGTACACCGTCGTGGAGGGCTGCTGGACCGTCGTCGACGACCCTCGTCCGGTGCCCGCCGGTTCTGGGCTCTCCGGTCTCTTCGCCACGGCAGCGGCCGGCTTCGTCGCCGAGTCCGCCGGATGCGGCCCGGTGCCGGAGTAGCTGCGAGCGGCGAAACGACGGTCCGGCGCCGCCCGGTCTCGCACCCTCACCTGGCAGCACGACGGCCCCCACCCGCAGCGGGTGGGGGCCGTCGTGGTCAGCGTCAGTGCTTGAAGGCGTCCTTGGCCTTCTCGCCTGCCTGCTTGACGTCGGAGGAGGCCTGGTCGGCCTTGCCCTCGGCCTCAAGACGCTCGTTGTCGGACGCCTTGCCGGCGCCCTCCTTGATCTTGCCCTGAGCGTCTTCTGCTGCGTTCGAGATCTTGTCGCCGATACCCATGTGCTGCTCCTTTCGTCGGTGAGACCGACCGTAAGGAGGTCGTGCGGAACTCGCACGCCGAGACCGTCAGCGTGGTGTCACCGACCCGTTGAGGTGCAGCAGACGCTTGCGCGCGTTCCATCCGGTGATGGACCACACGCCGTCGGTGCCCGGCCGGACGGAGACGTCCACGACGCCGGGCAGCACGACCGGACGGGCGAACTGCACGTCCCAGTCGTAGGCGTCGCCCCGCGCCGGCCCGACCTGCGCCAGGGCGCGCGCGGCCGTGTACATGCCGTGGGCGATGGTGCGGGGAAACCCGAAGGCCTTGGCGCCGAGCACCGAGACGTGGATGGGGTTCCGGTCGCCCGAGACCGTCGCGTACGCCTTGCCGACCCGGGCGTCGAGCCGCCACCGTGCCGTGGGGAGCGGCGGGACGAACTCGGGTCGCTCCGTCTCCTCGGGAGCCGGGGCGATGTGGACACCCTTGGCCAGGTACGTCGAGACGCCCGTGTACGCGGGGGAGTCGTCCCCGACGACCGTCACGTCGGTGACCAGGTCGACCTGGGTCCCGCGACGGTGACCGCGCAGGCCCTCCGCCCGGGCCGTCACCGTCACCGACTCGCCGAGCTCGACGGGACGGAAAAGGCTGACGTGGTTCTCGACGTGGACCATGCCGAGCAGCGGCAGCGGGAATTCGGGCCGCACCATCAGGGCCGTCGCGAGCGGGAACCCGAGCACGTGAAGGAACCCGGCAGGCATCGTCTCGCTCGGGCGCTCGCCGACCAGCCGCTCGTACTCGGCCAGGCGGCGCGCGACGTCGTCGCCCGAAGTGGAGACCTCTGCCACCCGCAGCGTGGTGTCCGGCAGCGTGGTGGTCTGCGGCGCGTCCGACCCGGGCAGCACGCGCCGCGCCGCGGCGACGCCCGAGCCGGACGCGCCACGGACGAACGACCCGCCGAGCGGTGGGATCTGCCCGAGCTCCTCGACGGTCACTGGCCCACCAGGTTCTGCCCGCACACGCGGAGCACCTGGCCGTTGACGCCCGTCGAGCCCGGCGACGCGAGGAACGCGATGGCCTCCGCGACGTCGATCGGCTGACCGCCCTGCTGCAGCGAGGACGCGCGACGCGCCACCTGCCGTGCGATCGCGGGGATGGAGGCCGTCATGTCGGTCTCGATGAACCCCGGGGCGACGGCGTTGGCCGTGCCGCCGACCGCGGCGATCAGCGGTGCAGTCGCACGCGTGTGCCCGATGACACCGGCCTTCGAGAACCCGTAGTTCGTCTGCCCGCGGTTCCCGGCGATCCCGGACGTCGAGGCGAGCGAGACGATGTGGGGGTTCTCGGAGAAGCCGTTCGCCCCGAGCAGGTACTCGTTGATGCGCAGCTGGGCGTCGAGGTTCACCGCGATCACGGCGTCCCACTTCTCCGGCTTCATGTTGGCGAGCAGCTTGTCCCGCAGGATCCCGGCGTTGTGCACGAGGACGTGCAGGCCGCCGTGGCGGGCGCGGGCGTGCTCGAGGATCCGCGCGCCGGCGTCGGGTGCGGTGACGTCGAGCTGCAGCGCGGTACCGCCGACCTCGTTGGCCACCCGGGCGAGCGAGTCACCCGCGGCGGGGACGTCGACGACGACGACGTGCGCGCCGTCGCGAGACAGGGTGCGGGCGACGTCCGCCCCGATCCCGCGGGCCGCGCCCGTCACGACGGCGACGCGGCCGGCGAGCGGGCGCGTCCAGTCGAAGTCCGTGGCGTCCCAGGACGGGCCGTCACCGACCTTCAGCAGCTGCCCGTCGACGAACGCCGACTTGCTGGAGAGGAAGAAGTGCAGCGCGGCCAGCACCGACGGGTCGCCGACCTGCGCGGCCTCGGTGAGCTGGATGCCGTTGCCCGTGGCCCCGCCGCGCAGCTCCTTGGCGAGCGACCGCAGGAACCCGTCCACGCCGTTGCGGGTCGCGGAGAGCGCCGGGGCGTCACCGGCCACGGTGGCACGGGAGATCGTGACGACCCGGCCGTTGCCGGCGAGGTTGCGCAGGTTCGCGCCGATCGCGAGCACGGTCTCGGAGAGGTCGGTGGGCTTCTGGGCCTCGGTCATGACGGCGACGATCGCGCCCCACCGCAGCGCCGGGTCGGGCGTCGAGCCCGCGGGCACCTGGCGGACGTCGAGGTCCCAGCCGAGCAGTGCGGCGGCGACGCGGTCGGCGTCGTCCTCCACGCCCGGGCGCCCGCCGACGACGAGCACCGGGCCCGTGGTCAGCGGCTGGCCCGGCGCCCAGCGGCGCAGCACGGCCGGACGCGGCAGGCCGAGCTTCTTGGCGAGCGTCTTGGTGACGCCGGAGTTGACGGCCTTGAGGTAGGAGTCAGCCATGGTTCACGCCTCCGTTCCGGTGGTGCTGGTCGCGCTGGTCGAGCCTGTCGAGACCGAGCCTGTCGCGCTGGTCGAGCCTGTCGCGCTGGTCGAGCCTGTCGAGACCGAGCCGTCGGCCGCGGACTCGATGATCGCCGCGACCCCGAGGCCGCCGGCGGCGCAGACCGAGATCAGCGCGCGTGCGGGCCTGCCGGTCTCGGCGGCTCGTTCTGCGACCAGCTTGGCCGCGGTGGCCACGATCCGCCCGCCGGTGGCGGCGAACGGGTGTCCCGCGGCGACCGACGAGCCGTTGACGTTCAGGCGCTCGCGGTCGATCGAGCCGAGCGGGGCATCGAGGCCGAGCTCGGTGCGGCAGTAGTCGGCGTCCTCCCACGCGGCGAGCGTGGTGAGCACGGTCGACGCGAAGGCCTCGTGGATCTCGTAGAAGTCGAAGTCCTGGAGCGTGAGCTCCTGCCGGGTGAGCAGCCGCGCGACGGCGTGGGCGGGAGCCATCAGCAGGCCCTCGTGGCCGTGCACGTAGTCGACGGCGGCGGTCTCGGCGTCGACGACCTTGGCGAGGACGGGCAGGTTGCGCTCGGCGGCCCACTCGCGCGAGGCGAGCAGGACGGCGGAGGCGCCGTCGGTCAGCGGGGTCGAGTTGCCTGCCGTCATGGTCGGCTCGGTGCCCTCGAGGTTCTTGCCGAAGACGGGCTTGAGCCCGGCGAGCTTCTCCATCGTGCTGTCGCCACGCAGGTTCTGGTCCCGCGTCAGCCCGCGGAACGGGGTGACGAGGTCGTCGAAGAACCCGGAGTCCCACGCGGCGGCGAGGTGCTGGTGGCTCGCCAGCGCGATCTCGTCCTGCGCCTCGCGGGTGATGCCCCACGTCGCGGTCGTCACGGCCTGGTGCTCACCCATCGACATGCCGGTGCGCGGCTCGTCGGTGCTCGGCGTCAGCGGTGCGATGTCGGCGGGACGGATGGCCGCGAACGCCTTGAGGCGTGCGCCGAGCGTCTTGGCGTGGCCGGCCGCGAGCAGTGCACGGCGCAGGCCCTCGCTGACGGCGATGGGGGCGTCCGAGACGGTGTCGGTGCCGCCGGCGATGCCGGACTCGACCTGGCCGAGCTTGATCTTGTTGGAGATCGTGACGACGGCCTCGAGGCCGGTCGCGCACGCCTGCTGCAGGTCGTACGCGGGTGTCTGGGAGGAGAGCGACGAGCCGAGGACGGACTCGCGCACGAGGTTGAAGTCCCGGGCGTGCTTCAGCACCGCGCCACCGACGACCTCGCCGATGCGCTCGCCCTGCAGTCCGTACCGGGCGACGAGACCCTCGAGCGCCGCGGTGAACATCTCCTGGTTGCTCGCGGAGGAGTACTTGCCTCCCGCGCGGGCGAAGGGGATTCGGTTGCCGCCGACGATGACGGCCTCTGCTGCCGGGGGTGTCGTTTGGTTCTTGCTCGTGGCCACAGCCTGGGCTCCCTTGCGTCGGTTGTCGTCCTCGGGGCGGGATGGCGCCTCACGAGGTGTCCAAGACCCACAGTACCTGATACTCTCGGTTCCAGGTGAGCCCAGTCACAGGCTCCCTCCCTGCGTGCCCAGCGTAGGGACGACACCGACGTCGGGCAGCAGGAGGAACGCGTGGGCAACAACCAGCCTGCCACGGTGGACGGACGCTCCACCCGATGGGACGACCACCGCGCCGCACGCCGCGCCGAGCTCGTCCATGCCGCGCGCAAGGTCGTGCACAAGAACGGCCCCGCCGTGTCGATGGACGAGATCGCCACCGCCTCGGGCACATCCAAGTCGATCATCTACCGGTACTTCGACGACAAGGTGGGCCTGCAGGTCGCGGTCGGCAACTCCGTCGGCGAGGCGATGCACGACGCCCTGGCGACCGCGGCGGCAGCCGCCGGAACCCCGGAGCGGGCGCTGCGCGCCATGGTCCGGGTCTACCTCGAGATGGTCGAGCAGTCGCCGAACGTCTACCACTTCGTGATGCGCACCGGAGTCGTCGCGGGCACCGACGTCGAGGGCCGGCCCGCCAAGGCGCCCCTCGATGCCTTCCTCGAGTCCGTGACCGAGCTCGTCGCCCAGCCGTTCGCGCAGGCCGCGCACGTCTCCGAGGGGACCGCCGCCGTCTGGGCCGCGGGCGCCGTCGGATTCGTCCGCGGGACGGGCGAGTGGTGGCTGCACCACCGCGACGAGCCCGGGACACCGAGCCGCGAGGAGCTCACCGAGCAGGTCGCCGACTGGCTGTGGTTCGGCCCCGTCGGCCTCTTTTCACCCACCCGCGGGGACGACGCGTCCACGCACCACCACCCGAGTACCCCTGGGGAGCACTGATGACCACCATGTCTGACACCGCCGTCGAGACCACCGACGACACGGAATCGCGCATCGACGTCGCCGCGCTGCAGGAGCACCTGCTGGGCCGCTGGGCCGACCTGCGGCGCGAGGCCCGGGCCACCGCCGGGAGGTCCGCCTTCCACAAGATCGAGGGTCTGAGCAAGGAGGACCACCGCGAGCGCGTGCTCGACCAGTGCCGCCAGCTCGCCGCCATCGGCCAGGTCCACCTCGGCTTCCCCGAGCGCCTCGGCGGTGGCAACAACCCGGGCGGCAACCTCGCCGGGTTCGAGGAGCTCGTCGCGGCCGACCCGTCGCTGCAGATCAAGGCCGGCGTCCAGTGGGGGCTCTTCGCCTCCGCCGTCCTCCACCTCGGCGACGAGGCGCAGCAGGACCGCTACCTGCCCGACGCCATGGACCTGACCGTTCCCGGCGCGTTCGCGATGACGGAGATCGGTCACGGTTCCGACGTCGCGAGCATCGCGACCACCGCGACGTACGACCCGGAGACGGAGGAGTTCGAGATCCACACGCCGTTCCGCGCGGCGTGGAAGGAGTACCTCGGCAACGCCGGACTGCACGCGACGGCGGCCACGGTCTTCGCCCAGCTCGTCACCCGCGGTGTGAACCACGGCGTGCACTGCTTCTACGTGCCGATCCGCGAGACCCGTCCCGACGGCAGCGCCGGCGACTTCCTGCCCGGCGTGGGCGGCGAGGACGACGGCCTCAAGGGTGGCCTCAACGGCATCGACAACGGCCGGCTGCACTTCACGCACGTGCGCATCCCGCGCACGGACCTGCTCGCGCGCTACGGCCAGGTCGCCCCGGACGGCACCTACACCTCCCCGATCGAGAGCCCCGGACGCCGGTTCTTCACGATGCTCGGCTCGCTCGTGCAGGGCCGTGTCTCGCTCGACGGCGCGGCCTCCAACGCCTCCAAGCTCGGCCTGCAGATCGCCGTGACCTACGGCAACCAGCGCCGCCAGTTCACGGGCGCCTCGCCGATCGACGAGGTCACGATCATGGACTACGGCACGCACCGTCGTCGTCTGATCCCGGCGATCGCCGAGACGTACGCGACGCACTTCGCGCACGATCGTCTGCTCGACCTCTTCCACTCGGTGTTCTCGGGCGAGGAGGACACGCCGGAGACCCGCGAGGACCTCGAGACGACCGCCGCCGCACTCAAGGCGACCTCGACGCGGTTCGCGCTCGACACGCTCCAGGAGGCCCGCGAGGCCTGCGGCGGCGCGGGGTTCATCGCGGAGAACCGGCTCACCTCGCTGCGCGCCGACATGGACGTCTACGCGACGTTCGAGGGCGACAACACGGTGCTGCTGCAGCTCGTCGGCAAGCGCCTGCTGGCCGACTACGCCAAGGAGCTCAAGGGCATCACGCCGGGCGGGATGGCCCGGTTCGTGGTCGAGCGCGCTGCCGACGCGGCCTACCACCGCACCGGTCTGCGCCGTGCGGTGCAGAACTTCACGGACCAGGGTTCCGCACGCCGTGCCGCGGGCCACCTGCGCGAGGAGGAGACGCAGCGCGCGCTGCTGACCGACCGCGTGGACGCGATGGTCGAGGCCGTCGCGATGGCGCTGCGTCCGGCCCAGAAGGCGAGCCCGGAGAAGGCTGCGGCGATCTTCGACGCGCACCAGTACGAGCTCGTCGAGGCCGCCAAGGCGCACGCCGACCTGCTGCGCTGGGAGGCCTTCACCCAGGCGCTGTCGACGATCGAGGACGAGGGGACGCGCGCCGTCCTGACGCGGGTCCGCGACCTGTTCGGCCTCACCCTCGTCGAGCGCAACCTCGCCTGGTACCTCATCGAGGGCCGCATCTCGGCGCAGCGCGCCCGGACCGTCACGAGCTACATCGAGCGGCTGCTCACGCGTCTGCGCCCGCACGCCCAGGACCTCGTCGACGGTTGGGGCTTCGGCCAGGAGCACCTGCGCGCGCCGATCGCCTCGGGCATCGAGGCGGAGCGCCAGGACGAGGCTCGCGCGTACTTCCGTGCGCTGCGTGCCTCCGGTGACGCCCCGGTCAGCGAGAAGTCGCTGCGCGGGCGCGACGGCAAGGGCAAGCCCAAGGGCGCGCCGGCCACCGACTCCAGCGCGGCACGCGACGGGTCCACGCCGAACCCGAGCTGACGCCTCAAGTCTGCTGCCGACCCGGTGGTCGCGCGCCGGTCCCCGCGGGGAACGCCGTGCGGCCACCGGGTCGCGCTCGTCGGGGCCGGCCCCGACGGAGCGTCGTCACCGCCACCCCGAGCAGTAGTACGACGCCACCGGTGATCTCCCACAGTCCCGGAACCTCCCCCTGGACAAGCCAGCCGACGGTGATGCCGACGACGGGGACGAGCATCGCGAACGGCACGACCGCCGACGCCGGGTAGCGCGCGAGCAGGGTGTTCCAGATGCCGTAGCCCACGAGCGTCGCGAGCCACGCGGTGTAGAGCGTGGAGAGCACAGCCGCGGCCGTGGGGTGCATGACGGCGTCGGCGACGGCGGCCGGCCCCTCGGTCAGCATCGCGAGCGCGAACAGCGGGACCGGGACGACGGTCGCGGACCAGACCGTCATGGACAGCCCGCCGGTGGCCGTGGGCGTCGAGGTCGCGCGGCTTGCCGCACGCCGGGCCGCGACGTTGCCGATCGCCCACGAGGTCGCGGCAGCCACGACGAGGAGCAGCCCGAGCGCCGGAGTTGCTTCAGTGCGGCCGAGCGCGACGACGCCGAGCCCGACAGCGCCGATGAGGACCCCGGCCAGCTGTCGACCGTTCGGTCGCTCCCGCAACGTGAGTGCGGCGGCGACGACGGTGAGCACCACCTGGGCCTGAAGCACCAACGACGCGAGTCCGGCGGGCATCCCGAGCGCGAGCGCCGTGTAGAGCAGGGAGAACTGCCCCAGGCTCATGAACGCCCCGACGGCGACGACGTCGCGCCACGGGACGACCGGGCGTGGCACGAGGAGCAAGGCCGGGAAGAGTACGACGACGAATCGGACGGCGAGCAGGACGGTCGGGGGTACGTCGGCCACGCCGATGTCGATGACGACGAAGTTCGAGCCCCAGATCGCGACGACGAGAAGGGCAAGTGCGATGTGGCGGGAGGGCATGGCCCTATCGTCGGGCGGTCGATTGTTCATGTCTAGCGAAGATTCTTGACCATGACGTCGTAGCATTGCTTCATGATCGATCTCGGTGCTGTTCAGGCCATCGTCGCGATCGACCGCTGCGGCTCGGTCGGCGGAGCGGCGGACGAGCTCGGCTTCACGTCGTCGGCGATCTCGCAGCAGGTGAAGCGGCTGGAGGCCCAGATGGGCGCCGTGCTGGTCGAACGGGCGGGCCGCGGCGTCGTGCTGACCGCCGCCGGTCGGCAGGTGGCTGCCGCGGGAGCGGACCTCGCGACCCGCGTGGAGGCGCTGCGCTCCGGCGTGCAGGCGGAGGCCGGGCAACCGACAGGGCTGATCCGGCTCGCCACGTTCTCGACCGCGATGCGCGGCCTGGTGCCGGGCCTGATCGCCGCGGTACGCCGCGACGCCCCGGATCTCGACGTGGCAGTGCGCGAGCTGGACCCGTGGGACGCCGTCGCCGACGTCGCGGCCGGCCGGTCCGACGTCGCGCTCGTCCACCACTGGGAGGGTGTCGGGCTGCAGATCCCGCCGGCGCTACGGCGCGAACGGGTGCTTCTCGACGTCGCCGACGTGCTGGTGCACCGCGACGACCCGCTGGCGGGCCGGGAGGTCGTGACGGCGACGCAGCTGCTCGACCGTCCGTGGGCGTCGTCGCCCGAGGGCACGATCTGCCACGAGTGGTTCTGCCACATGTTCCGCGACGCCGGGCGGACCCCGACCGTCGCGTTCCGGTGCCTCGAGTTCGCCTCCCAGGTCGAGCTCGTCGCGCACGGGCTGGCGGTCGCGCTCGTGCCACGCCTGGGCCGCGGTACGTTGCCCGCGTCGGTGGTGGCGATCCCGGCCCGCGACCCGGAGCCGACCAGGCCGGTCGACGTGGTCTGGCGGGCGTCGATGACGGCGTCTCCCGCCGTCGCCGCGGTGCGTGGGGCTGCCATCGCGCAGGCGGGGTGATCCGCTGCCCGCTCCAGGGCGCCGGAGCGCCGCTGGAGGCCGAAGGGCGGACGGGCTCCGGGCCGACGTCGCGACGCCGGTAGACTCAGGCCCGCGCCGTCGCGCACCCTGACCACTCCACCCGAGGGATCCGATGACCGCCGCCTCCACGCCTGCCGCACGCCCCGACGCTCGTCCCACGCTGGACACCGTCGAGAACGCCGCAGCGACCCCCGACGAACAGCTGCCGTACGCCGCCCTGGGCCTCAAGCCCGACGAGTACGCGCGCATCGTCGACATCCTCGACCGCCGCCCCACGGCCGCCGAGCTCGCGATGTACTCCGTGATGTGGTCCGAGCACTGCTCCTACAAGTCGTCCAAGAATCACCTGCGCAAGTTCGGCGACAAGGTCACGGACGAGATGAAGCGCCACCTCCTGGTCGGCATCGGCGAGAACGCGGGCGTCGTCGACATCGGCGACGGCTGGGCCGTGACGTTCAAGGTCGAGTCGCACAACCACCCGAGCTACGTCGAGCCCTACCAGGGTGCGGCCACCGGCGTCGGCGGGATCGTCCGCGACATCATCTCGATGGGCGCGCGTCCCGTCGCCGTCATGGACCAGCTGCGGTTCGGCGCCGTAGACCACCCGGACACGGCGCGCGTCGTGCACGGCGTGGTCTCCGGAGTCGGCGGATACGGCAACTCCCTCGGCCTTCCCAACATCGGCGGGGAGCTCGTCTTCGACTCCTGCTACCAGGGCAACCCGCTCGTCAACGCCCTGTGCCTCGGCGTGCTGCGGCACGAGGACATCCACCTCGCCAACGCCTCGGGCACCGGCAACAAGGTGATCCTGTTCGGTGCGCGCACCGGCGGCGACGGCATCGGTGGCGCCTCCATCCTCGCGTCGGAGACCTTCGAGGGCGGCGTGCCGGCCAAGCGCCCGAGCGTCCAGGTGGGCGACCCGTTCATGGAGAAGGTCCTGATCGAGTGCTGCCTCGAGCTCTACGCGGCCAAGGTCGTCGAGGGCATCCAGGACCTCGGCGCGGCCGGGATCTCCTGCGCGACGTCGGAGCTCGCCTCGAACGGCGACGGCGGCATGCACGTCGAGCTCGACGACGTCCTGCTCCGCGACCCCTCCCTGAACGCCGGCGAGATCCTCATGTCGGAGTCGCAGGAGCGCATGATGGCGGTCGTCACGCCCGAGAAGCTGGACGCATTCCTCGCGATCACCGCCAAGTGGGACGTCGAGACCTCCGTCATCGGCGAGGTCAACGGCACCGGCCGTCTCACCATCGACCACCACGGTCAGCGGATCGTCGACGTCGATCCCAGGACCGTCGCGCACGAGGGCCCGGTCTACGACCGCCCCTACGCCCGCCCGGCCTGGCTCGACGGGCTCAACGCCGACTCGGTCTCCGGGCCGGAGGGCGAGGCTCGCTACGCCCGTCCTGCCACCGGCATCGAGCTGCGAGAGACCGCGCTGCGCCTGATCGCGTCGCCGAACCTCGCGAGCAAGGAGTGGGTGACCAACCAGTACGACCGGTTCGTCCAGGGCAACACGGCCCTCGCCCAGCCCGACGACGGCGGCGTGGTCCGCGTGGACGAGGAGACGGGGCTCGGGGTCGCCCTGGCCACCGACGCCAACGGCCGCTTCGCCAAGCTCGACCCGCGCACCGGCGCGCAGCTCGCGCTCGCCGAGGCCTTCCGCAACGTCGCCGCGACCGGTGCCCGCCCGCTCGCGGTCACCGACTGCCTCAACTTCGGCTCGCCCGAGGACCCGGACTCGATGTGGCAGCTCGTCGAGGCGATCGAGGGTCTCGCGGACGGCTGCCAGGAGCTCGGTGTCCCGGTCACGGGCGGCAACGTCTCTCTCTACAACGGCACCGGCGAGCCCGGGCAGATCGACTCCTCGATCCACCCGACGCCCGTCGTCGGCGTCCTCGGTGTTCTCGACGACGTCGCGCACGCCACGCCGACCGGGTTCCGCGAGGCCGGCGAGGTGATCTTCCTGCTCGGCACCACGCGTGGCGAGCTCGACGGCTCGGCGTGGGCCGACGTCGTCCACCAGCACCTGGGTGGGCTGCCGCCGCGGCTGGACCTGGCCGCGGAGAAGGCGCTCGCCGGTGTGCTGGTCAACGCGAGCCGCGACGACCTCGTCGTCTCGGCGCACGACGTCGCGGACGGCGGCCTGGTCCAGACGCTGCTCGAGTCCGCGCTGCGGTTCGGGGTCGGTGCCTCGGTGTCGCTCGCCGAGGTGTGCGAGCGCGACGGCGTCACCCCGTTCGAGCTGCTGTTCTCGGAGTCGACCGCGCGGGCGATCGTCTCGGTGCCGCGCAACGAGGTGCAGAAGCTCGCCGACTCGTGCGTCGCCCGCGGCGTGCCCTACGCCAGGCTCGGCGAGACCGGTGCGCTCTCGGCCGACGAGGAGGGCGAGGCGCTCGTCGTCGAGGGCCTCTTCGAGATCCCGCTGGCCGAGGCCGACGCCGCCTACCGGGGGACGCTGCCCGCGATCTTCGGCTGACCGACCCCGACGCCCCTCCCCCCTGCCGACGACGCAGGGGGAGGGGCGTCGTCGTCCTCGGACACCGATGGCCCCCGGGCCTCCGCATCGCTAGCGTAGGAGGCGTCGAGGAGGACGAGGAGGACGGCCGTGTGGCTCGCGGGTGCGGTTGCGACGGTGGTGGCGGGCATGGTGGTGCTCTCCGCGCTCCTTCGCGTGCGGGCGAAGCGCCGTGACCTGCACGTCGAGCACGACCCGATGCGGGTGCTGCGCGTCCAGGTCCGGCTGGGCGAGCTCGCCGCCGAGCTGCGGCGCATCGAGGCCGACCGTGCCCTGTACGGGCGGGCGCACCACTACTTCGCGGTCCGGGGCGCGTACGATGCACTGCTGCAGGAGGCCTGCGAGCTGGTGGGACTGACGACGACGCAGCGGATCCTGCGTGCCGGGGAGCAGGAGGGCGCGGACGAGCGCCTGCGTGAGGAGCTCGAGCTGAGCTCGCGCGGCTGGTCCTGGTGACCCGTCGACCCAGTTCGTCGGCGCCGGGCCGCGACGCACGAACGCCCGCCCGACCACGAGGGTCGGACGGGCGTCGTCGCGCGGGGGACGTCAGAGCGAGGCGAGGGCCTCGTTGAACGTGGCCGAGGGGCGCATCACCGCGGACGCCTTGGCGTCGTCCGGACGGTAGTAGCCCCCGACATCGGCCGGGGAGCCCTGGACCGCGGCGAGCTCGTCCACGATCGTGGACTCGGCCGCGACCAGCTTCTCCGCGAGCGGTCCGAAGGCCGCCGCGAGGGCTGCGTCCTGCGACTGGGCCGCGAGCTCCTGTGCCCAGTACAGGGCCAGGTAGAAGTGCGACCCGCGGTTGTCGATGCCGCCCAGGCGGCGCGACGGCGAGCGGTCGTGCTCGAGGAACGAGCCGGTGGCCCGGTCCAGCGTCTCCGCGAGGACCTGCGCGCGACGGTTGCCCGCCACGCCGGACAGGTGCTCGAGCGACGCGGCGAGGGCGAAGAACTCGCCGAGCGAGTCCCAGCGCAGGTAGTTCTGCTCGAGGAGCTGCTGCACGTGCTTGGGGGCCGAGCCGCCGGCGCCCGTCTCGAAGAGTCCGCCGCCGTTCATCAGCGGCACGATCGACAGCATCTTGGCCGAGGTGCCGACCTCGAGGATCGGGAACAGGTCCGTGTTGTAGTCGCGGAGGACGTTGCCCGTCACCGAGATGGTGTCGAGGCCCTGGCGGATGCGCTCGAGCGAGAACGCGCACGCCTCGGCCGGCGCCATGATGCGCAGGTCCAGGCCGTCGGTGTCGTGGTCGCCGAGGTACTGCTCGACCTTGGCGATCAGGTTGGCGTCGTGGGCGCGGTGCGCGTCCAGCCAGAACACCGTCGGGACGCCGGTGGCGCGGGCGCGGGTGACGGCGAGCTTGACCCAGTCGCGGATCGCGACGTCCTGGGTCTGGCACGCGCGCCAGATGTCGCCGGTCTCGACCTCGTGGGAGATCAGGACCTCGCCGGCGCCGTCGACGACCTCGACGGTGCCCGACGCGGGGATCTCGAAGGTCTTGTCGTGGGAGCCGTACTCCTCGGCCTTCTTGGCCATGAGCCCGACGTTCGGGACGGTGCCCATCGTGGCCGGGTCGAGGGCGCCGTGCGTGCGGCAGTCGTCGATCACGGTCTGGTAGACGCCGGCGTAGGAGGAGTCGGGGATCACGGCGAGCGTGTCGTGCTCGCCGCCGTCCATGCCCCACATGTGGCCGCCGCCGCGGATCATCGCGGGCATCGAGGCGTCGATGATGACGTCCGACGGCACGTGGAGGTTGGTGATTCCCTTGTCTGAGTCCACCATCGCCAGGGCGGGGCCGTTGTCTAGGACGTCCTCGACGGCGGCGCGGATGGCCTCGCCGTCGGGAAGGTTGTCGGTGGCGGAGAGCAGGGCGCCGAGGCCGTCGTTCGAGGACAGGCCGGCGGCACGGATCTGGTCGCCGTACTGCGCGAAGACGTCGGGGAAGAACGCCTCGACGATGTGCCCGAAGATGATCGGGTCCGAGACCTTCATCATCGTGGCCTTGAGGTGCGCGGAGAACAGCACACCCTCGTCCTTCGCCCGCTGGATCTGCTCGCGGATGAAGGTGTGCAGCGCCGAGACGGACATGAACGTGGCGTCCACGACCTCGCCGGCGAGGACGGGGATACCGTCCTTGAGGATCGTGGTGCCCTCCGGCGTCGTGAGACGGATCGTGAGGGAGTCGTCGGAGGGCAGGACGACGGACTTCTCGTTCGAGAAGAAGTCACCGGCACCCATCGTCGCGACGTTGGTGCGTGACTCCGGGGACCAGGCACCCATGCGGTGCGGGTGCGCCTTGGCGTAGTTCTTCACGGCGCCGGGTGCGCGGCGGTCCGAGTTGCCCTCGCGCAGCACCGGGTTGACGGCCGAGCCCTTGACCCTGTCGTAGCGGGCGCGGACGTCCTTCTCCTCGTCGGTCTGCGGGTGCTCCGGGTAGTCCGGCAGCGCGAAGCCCTGCTCCTGGAGCTCGGTGACGGCGGCCTTGAGCTGCGGCACGGACGCGGAGATGTTCGGGAGCTTGACGATGTTCGCCTCGGGCGTGGTCGCCATCGCGCCGAGCTCGGCGAGCGCGTCGTCGACCTGCTGGTCCGCGGGGAGGCGGTCGTTGAACTGCGCGAGGATGCGCCCGGCGAGCGAGATGTCGCGGGTCTCGATGGAAATCCCGGCCTTGGCCGCGTACGCCTCGACGATCGGGAGGAGCGAGTAGGTGGCGAGGAGGGGAGCCTCGTCGGTGTGCGTGTAGATGATCGTGGCGGCGTCGGGCTGTGACTCGGTGACCATGCGGTGGGTCCTCCTGGGAGAGATTGTTTGATATCAAGATATCTTCCGCGTCGTCCCGCTGTCGAAACTGTGCCCGCGGCCGCACCGCAGGCGCGCAGGGGCGCGGTCGCGGCTGGATAGTCTGGCCCCGCCACGCCCGACACCCCTGGAGGAACCATGCCCGCCCCCGTGCTCGAGATCGCTGTCCAGGACGTCGCCGGGGTGCGGGTGGCCGCAGACGTGGGTGCAGCCCGGGTGGAGCTGTGCGCCGCCCTCGGGGCGACCGGGGGCCTGACGCCGAGCGTCGGCCTGCTGGAGGCGGCCGTCGGCGCCGCCGGCACCGTCGGGGTTCACCCGCTGATCCGACCCCGTGCCGGGGGATTCGTCTACGACGACGACGAGCTCGACACGCAGGTGCGCGACGTGCGCGCGGCCGTCCGGGCCGGTGCCGCCGGTGTCGTCGTCGGTGTCCTCACGGTGGACGGCGCCGTGGACGCCGAGGCGGTGGCGCGACTTGTCGAGGCGGCGGACGGGCGTGAGGTCACCTTTCACCGGGCGTTCGACGTCGTCCCGGACGTCGGTCTGTCGGTCTCCGCGCTGACGACGCTGGGTGTGACCCGGGTGCTGACCTCGGGCGGTGCGGCCGCGGCTGCCGACGGCCTGCTGCGGCTCGGGGAGACGGTCCGTGCGGCGGACGGGGGGCTTCAGGTGATGGCCGGGGGCGGCGTGCGCCCCTCGGACGTCGCTGCGCTGGCCGCCGTCGGCGTCGACGCCGTGCACCTGTCGGCCAAGACGCTCCGTGCGGAGGCCGCCGGCCCCGGCGGTGGGGCGGACGCGGGCTACGAGGTCACGAGCGCGGAGATCGCGACGGCCGCCGCCGAGGCTGTTCGGGCCCTCGCCTAGCGTCTCGCGATGTGGGCGTAGGTCGCGGGAATGTCCCGTGCCGCGTGGGAGCGATGCCACCCATGGCCCCTCCGTCGAACGGGCGCCTGTTGTGTCGATGCAGGTCATCACGCCTTTCGTCAGGCCCGGGTCTCGGTTAGGTAACTTTCTAGAGCAATTGGCGGTGTGACCAGAATCATTGGTTAGGGTTCCTCACACAACGCCCCGCAGGGGGCGACCACGCACAACGATGTGCGGCGTGCACACGCCGACCATCGCCTTCCGAAAGGACCGATGATGATCCGAAGCACGGGCCGCAAGCGCCTGTACACGGCCGTCACCCTGGTGGCCGGTGTGTCCCTCCTCGCCGCAGGCTGCGGCTCGAGCGACTCGGAGGAGGGGGACTCGAACGAGACCACCGCCAGTGCCGAGGGCACCGCGACCGACCGCGAGCTCGTGGTCTGGGCCGGCGCGCAGCAGCCGATCCCCGAGAACTTCAACCCGTACGCGCCCGAGGTCCAGCACCTCGCCACGGGTGGCGTCTACGAGACGCTCTTCTACTACAACAAGGCGTCGTCCGGTGAGCCCACGCCGCTGCTCGGTGAGTCCTTCGAGTTCAACGAGGACGGCACGGAGCTGACGATCCAGGTCCGCCAGGGCGTCAAGTGGAGCGACGGCGAGGACTTCACGGTCGACGACGTCGTCTACTCGCTCACCAACGAGAACTCGAAGCCTGCGTATATCACCGGCGCCGAGGCCGTGGACGACACGACCGTCAAGGTGACCTTCGACGGCGCGCAGTTCACCAACGAGTTCTCGATCCTCGGTTCGACCTGGATGCTCCCCGAGCACGTCTGGGCAGACCTGGGCGAGGACCCGCTGACCTGGCCGAACGCCGAGCCGGTCGGGACCGGCCCGTACCTGCTCGACACGTTCTCCGACGCCGCCTACACCGCGAAGGCGAACCCCGACTACTGGGGTGGCGAGCCGAACGTCAAGAGCGTCCGCTACATCGGCATCGACGCCAACCAGTCGGCCGAAGACCTCCTGCGCACCGGCCAGCTCGACTGGGCCGGCATGTTCGTGCCGGACGCCGACTCGCTCGTCGCCTCGGCGAACCTCGGCTACATCAACACGCCGCAGGACCCGACCGTGCTCTACACCTGCTCGAACGCCGACCTCGGGTGCGAGGGCGACCAGACGGACGTCGCCGTCCGTCAGGCGCTGAACCTCGCGATCGACCGTGGTCAGATCAACGACAAGGCGTTCGTCGGCCTGGCCGGCGACATCTCCCCGACGTTCGCGCTGCTCGGCCGCGACGACGACTGGATCTCGCCCGACGTCGAGGCGGAGAGCCCGCAGACCGCGGACGTCGAGGCCGCCGGCGCGATCCTCGATGAGGCCGGCTACGCCAAGGGCGACGACGGCATCTACGCCAAGGACGGCGACCCGATCGAGCTCACGCTGACGTCGGTCGACGGCTGGACCGACTACAACAACGCCGCGAAGCTCATCGAGGAGCAGGCCACGGCCGCCGGCATGAAGGTGACCGCCTCGACGATCTCCTGGAACGAGTTCGCCGCAGCCCGTGACACGGGTGACTTCGAGATGATCATGGGCGGTGTCGTCGGGACCTCGGTGCCGGACCCGTTCCAGATCTACCGCGACTGGTTCTCCGGTCCCGCGACCTCTGAGGTCGGCGAGTCGATCCCCGAGGGCTACTGGGGCTTCGCGCGCTACTCGAACCCGGTCGTCGACGACGCCGTGAGCGAGGCTGCCTCGACCAACGACGTCGACACCAAGAAGGCTGCCTACGCCGCGATCCAGGAGGAGATCACCCGTGACCTCCCCTACATCCCGCTCGTGATCAACGCGACGCAGACGTTCTACAACCAGACGGACTACACGGGCTGGCCCACGGAGGACAACCTCTACGCCTTCCCGCCGTCCTGGGGCTCCGGGGCCTCCGGCGTCGTGCTGCACCAGCTCGGCGGCACCGAGTAAGACGCTGCTGAGCCACTGAAGAGGCGCCTGATGTTCCACCTGTGCACGGCGTTCCGTACGCCGGAAAGCGAGACCGATCGATGAGTTACTACGGCCGGCGGATCGTCGTCTACGCGATCACGCTCTGGGCGGCAATCTCCCTGAACTTCCTTCTCCCGCGACTCCTGCCGGGCAACCCGGCAGACATCATGATCGCGCAGATGAGCAGGTCGGGCGACGTCTCCGAAGCACAGATCATGAACATCAGGCGCCTCTTCGGCAACCCCGAGGCCTCGCTCTGGGAGCAGTACCTCCAGTACTGGCAGCAGATCGCCCAGGGCGACCTCGGGATCTCCTCGCAGTTCTTCCCGGAGAAGGTCACCAGCCTGATCGGCGGGGCACTGCCCTGGTCGATCGGTCTGATCGGGACCGCGACCCTCATCGCCTTCGCCCTCGGCATCGGCCTCGGCGCCCTGGCCGGGTGGAAGCGCGGCACGTGGGTCGACCAGCTCGTCCCGTCGACGACCCTCCTGCAGTCCCTGCCCTACTTCTGGGTCGCGCTCGTTCTCATCTACGTGTTCGCGGTGCAGCTCCAGTGGTTCCCGATCGTCGGCGGCTACAACTTCTTCGTCTTCAACGCCCCCGAGTGGAGCTGGGCCTTCGTCGGCTCGGTGCTCTACCACGCGGTCCTGCCGGCGGCGACGATCGTCATCAGCGCCGTCGGTGGCTGGCTGCTCGGCATGCGCAACATGATGGTCTCCACCATGGGCGAGGACTACGTGACCACCGCCGAGGCCAAGGGCCTCAGCCCCCGCCGCGTGATGATCACGTACGGCGCACGTAACGCGGTCCTGCCCTCCATCGCCGGAGTCGGCATCGCCCTCGGCTTCGTCGTCGGCGGCTCGGTGATCATGGAGCAGGTCTTCAGCTACCCGGGCCTCGGCAAGCTCATGATCACCGCGGTGCGGGGCAACGACTACGCCCTGATGCAGGGCGTGTTCCTCGTCATCACCCTGACCGTTCTCGTCACCATGTTCATCACGGACATCGTGTACGGGCTCATCGACCCGAGGGCGCGACAGAATGCCTGAGCAGACCACAGCAACCCAGACCCCGGCGGGCGCTCCCGGCTCCGTCGTCGACGAGTCAGCCGGCGGTGGCGTCCCGACCGCCACGACCACGGCTCCCGCACCGGCGGGCACGCCCGCCGCCCGCCGCAAGATCCGGTTCCGCAAGCCGTCCGCCAAGCTCGTGGTGGGGCTCTCGCTCCTCGGCGCGATCGTGCTGTTCGCGCTCTTCGGGCCGCTGATCGGGCAGTTCGACCCGCGCGACTCGAGCAACCCTGCACTCGTCCCGCCGGACTCGACGTACTGGATGGGCACGACGTCGCTCGGCTACGACGTCTTCGCACAGCTCGCGGTCGGCGCCCGCACCTCGCTCTTCGTCGGCATCACCGCCGGCCTCCTCGCGGTGACGCTCTCCATCCTCTTCGGCGTGGTCGCCGGGTACGTCGGCGGATGGACCGACGAGGTGCTCTACACGATCATCGGCGTGATGCTCGTGATCCCGGGCCTTCCGCTCGCGATCGTCATCTCGACGCTCGTCCCTGGAAGGTCGGCGCTGCTCGTCGCCGCGATCCTCGGTGTCACGGGATGGGCAGGCTCGGCCGTGGTCCTGCGCAAGCAGGCGCAGTCTCTGCGCAACCGCGACTACGTGGCGGCGTCCCGCATCGCCGGCGAGCGCCCGTTGCGCATCGTCGCGGTCGAGATCCTCCCCAACCTGCTGCCCCTCCTGACGGCCCAGTTCCTCTTCGGCGTCATCTTCGCGATCCTCGGCGAGGCGGGTCTGTCCTACCTCGGTCTCGGACCCACCGGGTCGATCAGCTGGGGGACCATCCTCAACGAGGCCCAGGCCGGCGGCGCGCTGACCCGGGGCGCGTGGTGGTGGTTCATCCCGCCGGGCATCCTGATCGCGCTCGTCGGTACCTCGCTCGCGCTGATCAACTTCAGCATCGACGAGGTCATCAACCCCAAGCTGCGGGCCGCACCGGCAGCCGCACGATCCGTCCGCAAGGCCCGCGAGGCCCGTGACGAGCAGTCGAAGGAGGCCACCGCATGAGCGTCGACCAGAAGCGTGAGCCGGTGATCACCGCCCGCAACGTCTCCATCGAGTACGAGGTCGAGCCCGTGGTCAAGGCCGTCCGCGACGTGTCGCTGACGCTCTACCGCGGCGAGATCCTCGGCCTCTGCGGGGAGTCAGGCTGCGGCAAGACCACGCTCGCCTACGGCCTGAACAGGCTGCTTCGCCCGCCGGCACTGATGACCGGCGGCGAGATCGTCTTCCACGACAAGTCCGGCACGGACATCGACGTGCGGGCGCTCGACGACCAGCAGATGCGTGCGTTCCGCTGGGACAAGGTCTCGATGGTGTTCCAGGGTGCGATGAACTCCCTGAACCCCGTCATCAAGATCCGTGCGCAGCTGTTCGACGTCTTCACCACGCACCGCCCGGAGATGGGGAACGAGGAGAAGGAGAAGCGGTCGCGCGAGCTCCTCGGCCTCGTCGGGGTGGACCCGGACCGGATCGACAGCTACGCCCACGAGCTCTCCGGCGGCATGCGGCAGCGCGTGATGATCGCGATGGCCCTCGCCCTCGAGCCGCAGCTGATGATCATGGACGAGCCGACCACGGCGCTCGACGTCGTGGTTCAGCGCGAGATCATCCGAGAGATCATGCGGCTGCGCGAGATCTTCGGGTTCGCGGTCGTCTTCATCACCCATGACCTGCCGATGCTGCTCGAGATCAGCGACCATGTCGCGGTCATGCTCGACGGCGAGATCGTCGAGCGCGGTACGTCGGAGGAGATCTACACCAACGCACAGCACGAGTACACGCGTCGGCTTCTCAGCTCGTTCCCCAGCCTCACCGGGGAGCGCGGCGGGTTCGTGCGCGGCGAGGAAGAGGTGGCGTGATGGCGGACGACAGCGCTCAGCAGGTCCGGCGCGAGAGCGGCGGGGTCCTCGAGGTCCGCAACCTCGTCAAGGACTACAAGGTCCGTGGCGCGCACAAGAAGATCCGGGCGATCAACGACGTCTCCTTCACCCTCGAGGCGGGCAAGACGATCGCCCTGGTGGGCGAGTCGGGCTCGGGCAAGTCGACGATCGCGAAGTCGATCATGCAGCTCGTCAAGCCGTCGGAGGGGCAGATCCTGCTCGACGGCAAGCCGATCGCCCGGCACGGTGCGGGACTGCGGCGGTACCGCAAGGACGTGCAGATGGTCTTCCAGGACCCCTTCGGGTCGCTGAACCCCTTCCATCCGGTCGGACACCACATCGAGCGCCCGCTGCGGATCCACCGCGCCGTCCCCGAGGGGATGACGATCGAGGAGAAGGTGCACGAGCTCCTGGAGCGCGTGAACCTGACCCCGGCAGCCGACATCGCGCCGCGGCGTCCGCACGAGCTCTCCGGCGGCCAGCGCCAGCGCGTCGCGATCGCCCGCGCGCTCGCCCCGGGGTCGCGGTTCCTCGTCGCCGACGAGCCGGTCTCGATGCTGGACGTCTCGATCCGGCTCGGCGTGCTCAACCTGCTGGCCCGTCTGCAGCGCCAGGAGAACCTCGGTGTCCTCTACATCACGCACGACCTGGCCACGGCCCGTCACTTCTCGGACGAGATCATGGTGATGTACCGCGGCGACGTCGTCGAGCAGGGGCCGTCGGACGAGGTGATCCTGAACCCGCAGCACGAGTACACCAAGACGCTGCTCGCCGCGGCACCGAACCCGGAGCGGATCGGGCAGATGCGCGACGAGGTCCGCGCCGAGTTCGCGGCGGCTGCCGCCAAGGACTGACGCCACGCGGCGGACCGTCACCGCGCCGGAACACGTCGAACGGCTCCCGAGAACTCAGCTTCTCGGGAGCCGTTCGTCGTGCCGCCGGTAGCCTGACCTCGTGCCCGCACGACGACGTATCGACCCCACCGACGGCCGCGCAGCCCTCGCCGGATGGCGCGACGGTGCGACCGACCGCATGACCGTCGCGACCGCGGTCCGCTTCACGCTCGAAGAGCTCGCGGACGTCGCCCCGGGCCATGCCGTCGAGGTGCGGATCCCGCCGGCCGGAGCCGTGCAGTGCGTCGAGGGTCCGCGCCACACGCGCGGAACGCCGCCGAACGTCGTCGAGACCGACCCGCAGACGTGGCTTGAGCTTGCCTCCGGAACCCTGACCTGGAGCGACGCGACGGCGCAGGGCCGGATCCGGGCGTCGGGGGACCGCGCCGACCTCACGGGTCTTCTTCCGCTGCAGGCGGCACGTCCCCGTCCGTAGTGGGTGAAGTTCGAGGCACGTGTGGCTCACATGACTATGTCGTACATCACAGGTAACGTGCGGAGGCCTAACCGTGCACCGCACGACGTCGTGCGGATGCCCCACCACAACCGGGGGTTCACCTGTGCACGGTTTGATCCAGACGACAGGGCAGTGACGCCGATCCGTCGCCGGTCACCCCGGCGCGACGCGAAGGAGCAGATGTGTTCACACAGAGACAGCGACACGGACGGCGGGCGGTGACCGCGGGAGCACTCGCGATCGCCATGACCGTCCCGGTGGCGGGGACGGCGTTCGCTGCTCCCGCCGGTGACGGGCCGGACGGCGAGCACCTCGTCATCAGCGAGGCATACCTGGTGGGTGGGAGCAGCGGGCAGGCCTACGACCACAAGTTCATCGAGCTCTACAACCCGACCGACGCGGCCGTCGACCTGAGCGGGTGGAGCCTGCAGTACGGCTCGGCGACGGGAACCAAGTTCACGAGCAAGGGCGCTCTGAACGGTTCCGTCGAGCCGGGCGGCTACTTTCTCGTCCAGGCGTCGGCCAACGGCGGTTCGACCCCCGACGGCGAGGAGCTCCCGACGCCGGACGCGGAGGTCGGTCTCAGCCCGAGCGGTTCCAACGGCGTGATCGGCCTCGTCAAGGACGACGCGACCGTCACGATTCCCAAGGGCGCGACGGCACCCGGGACCGCGGTCGTCGACCTCCTCGGTTACGGCTCGGCGGACACTTTCGAAGTCGCGCCGGCGCCCGCAGGGCAGGGCACCGGCACGGTCGGCTCGCTGACCCGCACGGGCACGGCCGACGACAACTCGCTCGACTTCGAGTTCTCGACGACGGTGACCCCGCAGAACTCCGCGGGTGAGACCGACCCGACCGATCCGACGGACCCGACCGACCCGACGGACCCGACGGCGCTGTCGATCGCCGAGATCCAGGGCTCCGGCGAGTCGACACCCGTCGCCGGGCAGCAGGTGCAGACCTCCGGCGTCGTCACCGCCGCCTACCCGACCGGCGGGTTCGACGGCTTCTACCTCCAGACACCGGGCACCGGCGGCGACCTGCCAGCGGACCACGCGGCGTCGGACGGAATCTTCGTCTACTCCGCCGCCGGAGCCGCACAGGTGGAGGTGGGCGACCACGTCTCCGTGATCGGTGAGGCCACGGAGTTCTACGGACTCACGCAGATCGCCGCGACGTCGTGGGAGGTGCTGACCGAACCGGCCGAGGCGATCAAGCCGGCCACGGTGGCCTGGCCCGCCGACGACGCCGGCCGTGAGGCCCTCGAGGGCATGCTCCTCGCCCCGGAGGGTGACTACACGGTCACCGACACCTACTCGACCAACCGCTACGGGTCGGTCGGCCTGGCCTCGGGGACGTCGCCGCTGGTCCAGCCGACCGCCGTCGGACGCCCCGGCAGTGCCGAGGCAGCCGCACAGGTCGCCGACAACGCCGCCCGTGCGGTCACGCTCGACGACGGCGCGAGCTGGGACTACCTGAACTCCTACGCCGACGAGCCGCTGCCGTACCTCACCGGTGGCGAGCCCGTCCGTGTCGGTGCCGCCGTGACGTTCACGGAGCCGGTCGTCCTCGACTACCGGTTCAGCACCTGGGGTCTGCAGCCGACGACGCAGCTCACCGGTGAGGACACCGCCCCCGCGACCTTCGAGAACACGCGCACTGAGGCACCCGAAGAGGTCGGCGGTGACCTGCAGGTCGCCACGTTCAACGTCCTGAACTACTTCACGAGCCTCGGCGCCGACCTCTCGGGCTGCAGCGCCTACACCGACCGTGAGGGCAACCCCGTCACGGTCCGCAGCGGCTGCGACGCCCGAGGCGCCTGGGACTCCGAGGACCTGGAGCGGCAGCAGACCAAGATCGTCGCCGCGATCAGCGCGCTGGACGCCGACGTCGTCTCCCTCGAGGAGATCGAGAACTCGGAGGCCTTCGGCAAGGACCGCGACGCCGCGCTCGAGGACCTCGTCGCGGCCCTCAACGCCGTCGACGGTGCGGACACGTGGGCAGCCGTCGCGTCCCCGGACGCCACCCCCGCCGACGAGGACGTCATCCGCACGGCCTTCATCTACCGGGCCGGCGCGGCCGAGACCGTCGGAGCCTCGACGATCCTGCTCGACGACCCGGCCTTCTCGAACGCCCGGGAGCCGCTGGCGCAGACGTTCCGCCCCGTGGGCGGGACGGCCGACCAGGACGTCGTCGTCATCGCGAACCACTTCAAGTCCAAGGGATCGGGGTCCGGCGAGGACGCCGACCAGGGCGACGGTCAGGGCGCGTCGAACCAGTCGCGCGTGAACCAGGCGACGGCGCTCGCCGCCTTTGCCGACGACGTCGCGGCCGACGCAGGCACCGAGCGTGTGCTGCTCGTCGGCGACTTCAACGCCTACGACATGGAGGACCCGCTCGTCGTGCTCCACGAGGCCGGGTACACCGACCTCGGCGCGATGACGGGTGAGTACACCTACTCGTTCGGCGGACAGGTCGGATCCCTCGACCACGTGTTCGCCTCGGAGGCGGCGCTCGCCGACGTCACCGGCACCGACATCTGGAACATCAACGCGTACGAGCCGGTGGCGAACGAGTACTCACGTTTCAACTACAACGTGTCGAACCTCTACGACGAGACGCCGTACCGGTCCTCTGACCACGACCCGATCATCGTCGGCCTCGACCTCGCCGCGACGGCGGGGGAGACGGAGATCGACCTGCTCGGCATCAACGACTTCCACGGGCGGATCAACAGCAGTACGGTCGCGTTCGCCGGGACCGTCGAGGAGCTGCGTGCCGAGAACCCCGACGGGACCGTGTTCGTGTCCGCCGGTGACAACATCGGTGCATCGCTCTTCGCGTCCGCGGTGGCGCAGGACCAGCCGACGATCGACGTGCTCAACGCCCTCGAGCTGCGCGCCTCGGCCGTCGGGAACCACGAGTTCGACCAGGGGATCGACGACCTGACCGGGCGCGTGACCGACGAGGCGGGCTGGCCTTACCTGGGTGCCAACGTCTACGCGAAGGGCACGACCACCCCCGTGCTCGACGAGTACGCCGTGATCGACGTCGACGGCGTGGACGTCGGCTTCATCGGGGCCGTCACCGAAGAGACGCCGACCCTCGTCACGCCCGACGGGATCGCCGACGTCGACTTCGGCGACCCGGTCGAAGCCGTCAACCGCGTCACCGACGACCTGATGGACGGGGACCCCGCCAACGGCGAGGCCGACGTCGTCGTCGCGATGATCCACGAGGGCGCGTCCGAGGGCACGCCCGAGGGCGCGAGCCTGGAGGACGAGGTCGCAGCCGGCGGACCGTTCGCCGGCATCGTCGAGGACACGGATCCCCGCGTCGCGGCGATCTACACGGGTCACACGCACAAGCAGTACGCGTGGGACGCGCCGGTCCCGGGCACCGACCGCACACGGCCGATCATCCAGACCGGCTCGTACGGCGAGTTCATCGGTCACGTGTCGCTCACGGTGGGCGCGGACGGCGAGATCCTCGCCTCGAGCGCCGAGAACGTGGCACGCACGTCGACCTCGGCGGACCAGCTCGTCTCGACCTACCCGCGTGTCGCCGAGGTCAAGCAGATCGTCGACGCGGCGATCGCCGAGGCCGACGTGATCGGCGCCCAGCCCGTGGGCTCCGTCGCCGCGGACATCACGACCGCGTTCAGCGGCGGCGAGTACACGGCGGACGGCTACCAGGGCGGTGCCCGGGACGACCGCGCGTCGGAGTCCTCGCTGGGGATGACCGTGGCGAACTCGCTGCGCGACACCCTCAACAGCGCGGGGCGCGGCGGTGCCGACATCGGCGTCGTCAACCCTGGCGGTCTCCGCAACGAGCTCTACTACGGCGATGACGGCGTCATCACCTACGCGGAGGCCAACGCGGTCCTGCCGTTCGTCAACAACGTCTACACGGTCACCTTGACGGGCGAGCAGATCGACACCCTCCTCGAGCAGCAGTGGCAGACGACGGAGTCGGGCGAGCGTCCGCAGCGTCCGTACCTGGCGCTGGGCCTCTCGGACAACGTCACCTACACGGCGACGACGGCCGACGGGAACGCGACGCCCGGCGACAACGTCACGGACATCACGATCAACGGTGCTGCGCTGGACCCGTCCGCCGAGTACACGGTCGCGACGTTCTCGTTCCTCGTCTCCGGTGGTGACAACTTCCGGGTCTTCCGCGACGGGACGGACGTCAGCGACACGGGTCTCGTCGATCGTGACGCGTGGGTCGAGTACCTGGGCGAGAACCCGGACCTCGAGCCGACGTTCGCACGCCGCGGTGTCGTCGTCGAGGCTCCCTCAGAGCCCGTGGCGGCCGGCACCGACGTGACCGTCGCGGTCTCCGACCTCGACCTCACGTCGCTCGGCAGCCCGCTCAACACCGAGGTGGAGGCGTCGCTCGTCGCACGCGGGGGCGAGCCGGCCGACGGCACCCCCGTCGGGACAGCCTCGGTCTCCGAGGGAGCGGCCGACCTCTCCGTGTCGGTCCCGGCCGATGCCGCCGCGGGCGAGTACGACCTCTGGGCCGTCGCCCAGCCGTCGGGCACGACGGTCCGGGTGCCGCTCACGGTTACGGCCGACGCCGGAGCTCCCGCCTGGGACGCCTCCGTCGTCTACACCGGAGGTGACGTCGTCACGTACGAGGGGGCCACCTACCGGGCGCAGTGGTGGACCCGTGGGCAGGTTCCCGGCGCGACGCCGTGGGGCCCCTGGGAGCAGATCGGTGCCGAGACCTCGTGCGGCCAGGAGTGGACCGCGAGTGCCGTCTACACGCGCGGCGACGTCGTCGTCTACGAGGGCACGCAGTACGAGGCTCAGTGGTGGACCCGCAACCAGACGCCCGCCGCGACCCCGTGGGGGCCGTGGAAGGACCTGGGGGAGTGCGCCTGATCTCGGCGTGCGGCTGATCACCCGATGACGACGGGGGGTCGGAGCGCAGGTAGCCTCGGTGTGTGAGCACCGAGCAGCCTGCCTCCGGCCCCCCGTCCGTCTCTGGTGACGAGCCAGTCGGTACGGATGGCGACGAGCGTCTCGACGATCAGTCCGACGAGCGTGCCGACGAGGTCGAGGTCGACGACGTGATCGACCCGGCCGCGGTGCGGCGTGCACCGCGCTACAAGGCCTTCTTCTGGACCGGGGCGATCGTGGGCATCGTCCTCGGTCTGGTCCTGGGCGCCGTCGTGCTCTCGACGCCCGGTGCCGGCGGCCTCATGAAGCCCGGCGTGTATCTCACGGTGGTCGTCCTCGGAACGACGACGTTCACCGTGCTGCTCGCAGGGTTCCTCGCGGTGATGGCCGATCGACGGAGTCTTCGCTCGCGCGACAGGTAGTTCTCCGTCGGCCGCGCCCTCAACTCGGACGGCTTTCTGCGCGCGGCGGCCGGTGTGGGATGATAGGGCCGTGGCACCCCGCGGAGATGGCCGACTCAATCACGACCTCATGCCTGGCGAGAAGGGCCCCCAGGACGCCTGTGGCGTCTTCGGCGTCTGGGCCCCCGGTGAGGAGGTCGCCAAGCTCGCCTACTTCGGGCTCTACTCGCTGCAGCATCGCGGGCAGGAGTCCGCAGGCATCGCGACGAGCAACGGCGAGCAGATCCTCGTCTACAAGGACATGGGCCTCGTGTCCCAGGTCTTCGACGAGACGGCTCTCGACGCCCTGAAGGGACACCTCGCCGTCGGGCACTGCCGGTACTCGACGACCGGGGGCGTGACCTGGGAGAACGCGCAGCCGACCCTCGGAGCCACCGCCGGCGGGACCGTCGCGCTCGGGCACAACGGCAACCTGACCAACTCGGCGGACCTCGTCGACCTCGTCGCCGAACGCTACGGCAGCCAGCGCCGCGGCGAGCTCGCCCGGGGCAACACCACCGACACCGCGCTCGTGACCGCACTCCTCGCGGGCGACCCGGACCACTCGCTCGAGGCGACCGCCCTCGAGGTGCTGCCCCACCTCAAGGGGGCGTTCAGCCTCGTCTTCATGGACGAGCACACCCTCTACGCCGCCCGCGACCCGCAGGGCGTCCGGCCGCTCGTGCTGGGACGTCTCGAGCGCGGCTGGGTCGTCGCCTCGGAAGGCCCTGCGCTCGACATCGTCGGTGCCTCGTACGTCCGCGAGGTCGAGCCGGGCGAGCTGATCGCCATCGACGAGAACGGCCTGCGCTCGCAGCGGTTCGCGCCGATCGAGCGGGCCGGCTGCGTCTTCGAGTACGTCTACCTCGCGCGTCCAGACGCGACCATCAACGGCCGCTCTGTGCACGCCGCGCGCGTGGAGATGGGTCGCCAGCTCGCGCGCGAGCACCACGTCGACGCGGACCTCGTCATCCCGGTCCCCGAGTCGGGGACCCCCGCCGCGGTCGGCTATGCCGCCGAGTCCGGGATCCCGTTCGGCCAGGGGCTGACCAAGAACGCCTACGTCGGGCGCACGTTCATCCAGCCGTCCGACACGCTTCGCCAGCTGGGGATCCGCCTGAAGCTCAACCCGCTGCGCGAGGTCATCCGTGGCAAGCGGCTCGTCGTCGTGGACGACTCGATCGTGCGCGGCAACACCCAGCGGGCACTCGTCCGGATGCTCCGCGAGGCCGGGGCTGCAGAGGTCCACGTGCGGATCAGCTCCCCGCCGGTGAAGTGGCCGTGCTTCTACGGGATCGACTTCGCGTCGCGGGCCGAGCTGATCGCCAACGGGCTGAGCCCCGAGGAGATCGGGTCGTCGCTCGGCGCCGACAGTCTCGGCTACATCTCCACCGAGGGCATGATCTCCGCCACCGAACAGCCGAAGTCCCAGCTGTGCACCGCCTGCTTCACGGGCGAGTACCCGATCGAGCTTCCCCCGGAGGACCGTCTGGGCAAGCTGCTGCTCGAGCAGAACGAGCTGCCGCTCGGCGCGCCGGAGGACGGGCTGCGCCACCTCACCGCGAGTGCGGGTGGCGGCACGGCGTTGCAACAACCGTGATCCGATCTCGACAGGCTCGATCGACGGTCGGCCGATCTCGACAGGCTCGATCGACGGTCGCCGGGTCTCGACAGGCTCGACCGACGACCCGCTCTTCCCGATCTACCAGGAGAATCTGACGTGACGAACGAAGGTCTGACCTACGCCGCGACCGGGGTCGACACGGAGGCGGGCGACCGCGCCGTCGAGCTGATGAAGGACGCGGTCCAGCGCACCCACGGCCCCCAGGTCCTCGGAGGAGTCGGCGGGTTCGCAGGTCTCTACGACGCGCAGGCGTTGACGAGGTACCGCAAGCCGCTGCTCGCGACGTCGACCGACGGGGTCGGCACCAAGGTTGCGATCGCCCAGGCGATGGACGTCCACGACACGATCGGGTTCGACCTGGTCGGCATGGTCGTCGACGACATCGTGGTGGTCGGCGCCGAGCCGCTGTTCATGACCGACTACATCGCGTGCGGCAAGGTGCACCCGGAGCGCATCGCCGACGTCGTGCGTGGTATCGCGGCGGCCTGCGAGGTGGCCGGCACCGCCCTCGTCGGCGGCGAGACCGCCGAGCACCCGGGGCTGCTGGGCGAGGACGAGTACGACGTCGCGGGTGCTGCCACCGGTGTCGTCGAGGCCGATCAGCTGCTCGGTCCGGACCGGGTCCGCGCCGGCGACGTCCTGATCGGGCTCGCGTCGTCGGGCATCCACTCCAACGGGTACTCGCTCGTGCGCGGCGTGATCAACCGTGCGGGCTGGAGCCTCGACCGTCACGTCGAGGAGTTCGGACGGACGCTGGGCGAAGAGCTGCTGGAGCCGACTCGCGTCTACGCCTCCGACTGCCTCGCACTGGCTCGCGACGAGGCGGCAGAGGTGCACGCGTACACGCACGTCACCGGTGGGGGCCTCGCCGCGAACCTCGCGCGCGTGCTGCCGGCCGGGCTCGTCGGCGTCGTCGACCGGGCCAGCTGGTCCGTGCCCCCGGTGTTCCGCGTGATGCAGGAGCTCGGCGGTGTCCCGCGCACCGACCTCGAGAACACGCTCAACCTGGGCGTCGGCATGGTCGCCGTCGTCGGTGCCGACGGCGTGGATGCCGCGCTCGCGCGGTGCGCCGCTCTTGGCCTACCTGCATGGGTCCTCGGTCAGGTCGAGGACCTGGGCGACGGCGCGGCGTCGGACGGCGACCTCGTGGCGGGGACCAAGGGTGTCCAGGCTGGCGCGGTGCGACTCGTCAACGAGTACCGCGCGTAGGCAGCGCCGGGGAGACCCGGACATGGAGGAGGCCCGGCGGGGTGCAGTCCTGCCGGGTCTCGTCACCCGGCGCGAGGCGCGAGAAGCTGCTGCCGGTGGGTCCTGCGTCGGGATCGGGGCGCGACGACGCTCAGACGGTCGTCCACGAAGTCCGAACACGACGAGACCCGGGCCGGAGCGTCACGGCTCCGCGGGCCCGGGTCCAGCCTGACGATCTAGCGGTCGTCCGACCAGTTCGCGTAGCGCTCGTCGTCGTCGTCCGAGGCGCGCGACTGGATCGCCACACCTGATTCTGACTTCTTGAGCTCCTGTTCGAGCTCTGCATAGTTGGTCTCGGGGCTGTAGTACTTCAGCTCCCGTGCAACCTTGGTGTGCTTTGCCTTCTGACGGCCGCGGCCCATGGCTCCGACCCCCCTCAACTAGGAGCGGGGCGGCGACGTCAACGACGCGCGGCCCCGAATGTTCACGAGTGTCTGTTCAGGCGTCACATTACCGCGCCGAGGGCGGTTCTCTCCACTCGACCCTCTGCGCCCTGGGCGTAAGTGGTGCCCAGATGGCCCAGATTCGAGGCACTGTGATGGGATATACAGCACATCATCCTCGATGGAATCGGCTCTCAAGTCGTGAAAAAACCACATCCTGTGACAATAGAGAGACGGGTGTGGTCCGTCCCAGTCCTTTGGCATTCCTGTCAGAGCGGGCCCGCCGCTGGGGAGGTGCAGCGAATGTCTGTGCACGGCGACTCTGAGGTCCTGTTGACGCCCGCCGAGGTGGCGAGCATGTTCCGGGTAGACCCCAAGACCGTCACGCGGTGGGCGAAGGCCGGCAAGCTCTCGTCGATCCGTACGTTGGGTGGTCACCGTCGGTACAAGGAATCCGAGGTTCAGGCCCTGCTGGGCGCGGCGAGCGACGACGCCGACCACGCCGACAGCTGAGGCCGGGAAACAGCGGACGCCGCGAACCCGGAGGTTCGCGGCGTTCGACGTGCGCTGATTCGCCCGGGTCGTGGCCCTGCGGCTACTTCCGCGCGATGCGGATGACGACGACCGTCACCGCCACCGCGACCGCCGCGGCGGTCCCGAGGAGCGCCTTCACGTTCCGTTGGCGTCGCGGCGAGGTCGTCGGCATACCCTTGCCCGTGATGAAGTCCTGCGTGTCAAGCGCCGCCTGCTTGGTGGCCGCTCCCGCCGACCTGGCAAGGTTCGCCGGTGCCAGCCGGTCGGTCAGCTCGTCCACGGTGCCGGCGAGCTCGGCCCGGGTCTTGGCGATCTCGGCCTCGATGAGGGACTGCGGGTCGTCGCTCACTTGTCGTCCACCTTCTTCTCGGTCCGTGCCGTGGCCGTCAGGCCATCTTCGGTGTCGGCCTCGTCGGTCGGCCGCGCTGTCTTCGCGTCGCCACCCTTGACCGCTGCGATGTCCTCCTGCACCGAGGCCATCGCGGCCTCCGGCTTCGGAGGAAGACCCTTCTGGAGCCGGGTCTTGCCGACCAGCGCGAGCACGGCGATGATCAGCAGCAGCACGACGCCGAGCACCAGCGCCGCGAGCCACTCGGGCATCGCCACGGCGAGGCCGGCGTAGGCCGAGAACAGCAGCCATCCCAGTGCGTAGAGCGCCAGCACGCCAGCGACCACGAAGAGTGCGATGCCGATCCCGGCGTTGGTCGCCTTGGTGGTCAGCTCGTGCTTGGCGAGCGCGATCTCGGCCTTGATGAGTCGTGTCGTCTGCTCGGTGAGCTGCTCGACGAGCTTGCCGATCGTCGGCTTCGGGGGCTCGGTCCCGTCGTCCCAGTCGCTCATGTCACGCCCTTCTCGATGCGGAGTGTTCCCACTCAACAGCCACAGGTAGGTCGGCGCAACTCTGCACCGGCCCGGTGCTGACTGAATGGCGAAGGCCCCCAGGGATTCCCTGGGGGCCTTCGGCTGTGGCTCCGACCGGCGTCGATCCGGTGACCTTTCGATTTTCAGTCGAACGCTCTACCAACTGAGCTACAGAGCCCTGACACGAACGCCCGGTCTATGTAGACCGGGCGGATGTGCAGTGCGACCCTGACGGGACTTGAACCCGCGACCTCCGCCGTGACAGGGCGGCGCGCTAACCAACTGCGCTACAGGGCCTTGCGTGATCCGCTTGGCGAACCGATGAGAACCTTACCCCAGAACCTGGCTGAACTTGAAATCGGCCTGTCTGGCGACTGATTCCGTACCCCCAACGGGATTCGAACCCGTGCTACCGCCGTGAAAGGGCGGGGTCCTGGGCCGCTAGACGATGGGGGCCCGTTGCCCGAGAGCAACCGGACCATCATAGATGACGCGCACCGGTCGCTGTCCACACGCGAGCGCGCGGCCGCGCGCGTGCGAGAGGATGGGCCCGTGGTGGAGATGACGCGCGAGGAGTTCGAGGGCGCGGTGAGCGACGGGCTGGATCTCGTCCCGCCGGAGCTGACGGCACAGATCGACAACGTCGTGGTGCTCGTCGAGGACGACGCGCCGGCCGACGAGCCGACTCTTCTCGGCCTCTACGAGGGCGTGCCGTTGACAGAGCGCGACCTCGGATGGGCGGCCGGGAGCCTGCCCGACCGCATCACCATCTTCCGGAACCCCACGCTCGCGATCTGCGAGTCGGTCGAGGAGGTCGTCGAGGAGGTGGCGATCACGGTGGTGCACGAGATCGCCCACCACTTCGGGATCGACGACGAGCGCCTGCACGCTCTCGGCTGGGGCTGATGTCGGGCCGCGCGCCGGGCCGTCCGACGGTTCACAGGACCGGACAAAAACTCACTTCGCGTGGTGGCGGGCGATAGGCTGTGAGCATGACGACATTGGTGACCGGCGGGGCCGGATATATCGGGGCTCATGTGGTGCGACTCCTGCAGGAGCGGGGGGAGAAGGTCGTCGTCGTGGACGACCTGAGCACGGGGCGGCCCGAGCGGATCGGCGACGCGGTGCTCGTCGAGTGCGACGTCGCGGGTCCGGGCGCCGTCGAGGCGATGAGGGTGGCGATGGTGGAGCACGACGTGCGCGCCGTCGTCCACTTCGCGGCCCGCAAGCAGGTCGGCGAGTCGGTCGAGAAGCCCGCCTGGTACTACCAGCAGAACGTCGGCGGTCTCACCAACGTGATCGCGGCGATGGAGGCCGCGGACGTCGACCGGCTCGTCTTCTCCTCCTCGGCGGCCACCTACGGCATGCCGTCGGTCTCGTCCGTCGAGGAGAAGCTGCACGCGGAGCCCATCAACCCGTACGGCGAGACCAAGCTGATCGGCGAGTGGCTCGGGCGTGCGGCCGGCCGGGCCTGGGGCCTGCGGTTCGTCGCGCTGCGCTACTTCAACGTCGCCGGTGCCGGATGGCCGGAGCTGGGCGACCCCGCGATCCTGAACCTCGTCCCGATGGTGCTGGACCGCCTCGAGCGCAGCGAGCGCCCCAAGATCTTCGGGGACGACTACCCGACGCCGGACGGCACCTGCATCCGGGACTACATCCACGTCCTCGACCTGGCCGAGGCGCACCTGGCCTCGCTCGAGTACCTCGACCTCGACGAGCGCGAGCACGACGTCTTCAACGTCGGCACGGGCACCGGGGCCTCCGTGCGTGAGGTCATCGAGCAGATCGGGCGTGCCTCCGGGCTGGACGTGACGGCCGACGTCGAGCCTCGGCGCGCCGGCGACCCGCCCCAGCTCGTGGCGTCGCCCGAGCGGATCCGGCTCGAGCTCGGATGGGTGGCCAAGCAGGGGCTGGAGGAGATCATCGACTCGGCCTGGGAAGCCTGGCAGGCAGGCCCCCGCGCCATCGACGTCGGCGAGCGGTAGGGCCGAAAGGACGGTCGACACACCTCGGGCGGCGGTGCACCAGGGGTGGCGAGGTGGAGATTCCTCAGTATGCTGAGCATCTCGACGAAGGGTGGACCCGTTGTCCGAATCGGCATACGAATCCGTGACCTCGGCCCTCCAGGTGCCCGAGCGGCACGCCGAGTCGCTACGACTCGTCCACGCGGGAGCGCCCAGCGCCCCGGAGCTCAGCCGCGCCGTCGACGAGGTCCTTCCGCGTATCCAGGCGGCGGCCGACGCCTACGTGCAGCGGCAGGCAGCCACGGACCGGACCGGCACGGACGCGCCCGGGGACGCCGCACGCCTGTGGGCGACTGTCGGTGACCAGGTCGGCGGCAAGCTCCTCAGGCCGCGTCTGGCCGCCACCGCCTACCTCGGCCTCGGCGGGCGCGACACGAGCGCGATCGTCCCGGTCGCCGCGGCGCACGAGCTGCTCCACACCGCGATGCTCATCCACGACGACCTGATCGACCACGACAGCGTGCGGCGCGGGCGCCCGAACGTCGCGGGAACCTATCGCGCGGGAGAGGTCGAGGGAGCACCCGCGGTCGCGGCCGACGCCGCGGCTCTCCTCGGCGGTGACCTCGCGATGTGGGGCGCGGTCGACCTGGTCCTGGACGCCAACCTCGCGCCGGCGGTCCAGGCGTTCGTCCTGCGACTGCTCGTGCGGTCGGTGCACACGACGATCCGCGGTGAGCTGCTCGACGTGCTCGGCCAGTACCGAGCGCCCGGCGAGGTCGACGCGCGGACCGTCGCGCTGCTCAAGACGGCGGTGTACTCGTCCGTGCTTCCGCTGGTGACCGGCGCGCAGCTCGCGGGGGCCGACGCGACCACGTGCGAACAGCTCGAGCGATACGGCCGTGCGGCCGGGGTCGCGTTCCAGCTCGTCGACGACATGCTCGGTACCTTCGGGGACCCGGCGGTGACGGGGAAGTCCGCGCTCTCGGACCTGCGCGAGGGCAAGCGCACCGAGCTCGTCGCGGTGGCATGGCGGCGGGCAGACGCCGAGCAGTCCGCTGTCCTCCGGCGCCATCTCGGCGATCCCGACCTCGAAGAGTCCGGTGCGGCTGCGGTGCGCGACGTCCTGCACGCCACGGGTGCCGTCGACGCGGTCGCGGGCGACGTGCGGGCGCTGTCCGCCGAGGCGGCCGCGTCGCTGACGGACGACCTTCCGCAGGGTCTGCGGGTGCAGCTCGGTGCGATGCTCGACAAGCTCGTGGAGCGTGCCGAATGAGCGACGACGTCCTGGTGGCACGCGACGTCGCCCAGTACGACGAGACGGCTCAGCGGGCCGCGTCGCTCGTGATCCGCCGCTACTCGACGTCGTTCGGCCTCGGGTCGCGACTCCTCGGCCGGACGACCCGCCGACGCATCGAGGCGGTCTACGCCCTGGTCCGGGTGGCCGACGAGATCGTGGACACATACGGAGGCGACGGCGCCGGACGGGTTCTCGAGGCGATGCGGTCCGAGACCCACGCCGCGACGAGCCGCGGGTGGTCCGCCGACCTCGTCGTCCACGCCTTCGCGCGAACCGCGCAGGCCACGGGGATCGGCGCCGACCTCGTGGACCCGTTCTTCGACTCGATGGCGGCCGACCTCAGCGTCGACGTGCACACGCAGGAGAGCTACGAGCGCTACGTCTACGGCTCGGCCGAGGTGGTCGGCCTGATGTGCCTGCGGGTCTTCCTGCAGGACGCGGAGCCTCCGCTCGGCCCCGACGCGCCGTCACCGCCCGACCTCGTCGTCGGTGCCCGTGCGCTCGGCGCCGCGTTCCAGAAGATCAACTTCCTCCGGGACCTGCGGGCCGACCACGTCGAGCGCGGTCGGTCGTACTTCCCCGGGGTCCGGCCCGACGACCTCGACGACGCGTGCATGGCGCGGCTGCTCGCCGAGATCCGGGCGGACGTCGACCAGGCACGGACGGCGCTGCCCGGCCTGCCGCGGCGACCACGCGCCGCGGTCGCCGCGACCATCGCCCTGTACGACCGTCTGCTGAGACGGATCGCCGACACGCCGCCCGCGCAGGTGCTCGAGCGACGGGTCCGTGTCCCCGACGGTGAGAAGATCGTGGTCGCCGGTGCGGCGGCACTGCGCGCGTTGCGAGAAGGGTAGTCATGGGCAGCAGCAAGATCGTCGTCGTCGGGGGAGGCGTCGGCGGGCTGGCCACCGCCGCCCTGCTGGCCCGGGGCGGCGCCGACGTCACGCTCCTCGAGCGCAACGAGCAGGTCGGAGGTCGTGCTGGGTCGTGGGAGGTCGACGGGTTCCGGTTCGACACCGGGCCGTCCTGGTACCTGATGCCCGAGGTGTTCGAGCACTTCTTCGCGCTGCTCGGCGAGAACATCCACGACCACCTCGACCTCGTCACCCTCGACCCGGCGTACCGGGTGTTCTTCGAGACGCCCGACGGGGCGGCGTGCCGTGAGGAACCCGGCCACGTCCTCGACGTCGGCGACGACCTCGCGACGAACCTCGACCGGTTCGACACGCTCGAGCCCGGCGCCGGAGCCCGCGTCAGCGAGTACGTGAAGCGGTCGGGCGACGCCTATCGCATGGCGCTCGAGCACTTCCTCTACACCACGTTCGAGCGGCCCGACCGACTGGTCGACGGCGACGTCCTGCGCCGGCTGCCCCGGCTCGCGACGCTGCTGTCGAGCACGCTCGAGCGCGAGGTCGCCCGGACGGTGGACGACCACCGCCTGCGGCAGGTGCTCGGCTATCACGCGGTCTTCCTCGGCTCCGCACCGGGACGCGTGCCCGCCCTCTACAGCCTCATGAGCCACCTCGATCTGGCCGACGGCGTCCGCTACCCGCGCGGGGGGATGTACACGCTGGTCGAGGCGATGGAACGGCTCGCGATCGCCGAGGGGGTCACCATCCGCACCTCCACCGAGGTCGCCGCGATCGAGACCGAGCGCACGGGACGTCGTCGTGGACACGCGACGGGACGGGTCACCGGGGTGCGCCTCACCGACGGGGAGACGATCGCGGCCGACGTCGTGGTCTCGGGGTCGGACCGCCACCACACCGAGACCGCGCTGCTGCCGCCCGAGCTCGCCACCTACCCGGAGTCGTACTGGGAGCGGCGGGGGCCGGGCATCTCCGCGCTGCTCGTGCTCGCGGGCGTGCGCGGCGAGCTGCCGGAGCTCGCGCACCACAGTCTCTTCTTCACCCGGGACTGGGACACGAACTTCCGCGACATCCTCGGAACGGACACCGCCAGCAGCGCGGAGCGCCTGCGCGCCCCCGACCCGGCCTCGATCTACGTCTCGCGCACCTCGGCCACCGACACGGCCGACAGCCCTGCGCCCGCCGCTCCGCCCGGGCACGAGAACCTCTTCGTGCTCGTGCCGTTCCCCGCGGACGAGTCGATGGGAGCCGATGCCGCGTCCCAGGCCGAGCTCGAGGCGCTCGCGGACCGCTACCTCGCGCAGATCGGGACGTGGGCGGGTGTCGAGGACCTCCCGGGCCGTGTTACCACCCGGACCGTGCTCGGCCCGGCGCACTTCGACGAGGCGCACCACGCCTGGCGCGGCACCGCGCTCGGCATGGAGCACACGCTTGCGCAGTCGGCGATGTTCCGACCACCGGGGGCCTCCGACCGGGTCTCCGGGCTCTACCACGTCGGTGCCGGTGCGGCGCCCGGCGTCGGCCTGCCGATGTGCATCATCAGCGCCGAGCTCGTCGTCAAGCGGCTCCTCGGGGAGACCTCGGCCCGGCCGCTGCCGACGCCGCTGCGACGTGGATTCCTCGACGCCAGCCGTCGCCCCGAGCGGACGGGGCGCGCATGAGCGGGTTCGACCCGATCGGGCTCGCCTACCTCGGGGCGCTCGCCGTCTCCCTCGGCGGCCTCGCGATCCTCGACCGCCGGTTCGCCCTCGCGTTCTGGCACGACGCGCGGCGCACGACGGCCGTGCTCGCCCTCGGGGTCGTCGTCTTCCTTCTGTGGGACGTCGCCGGTCTGCTCCTCGGGATCTTCTCGCGAGGCGACTCGCCGCACATGACCGGGCTGCTCCTCGCCCCCGAGCTGCCGGTCGAGGAGGCGGTGTTCCTGACGCTGATGTGCTACTCGACCCTGCTGGTGTGGCGCGCCGCCGACCGCTGGGCGCGCGGGAGGACGGAGGCGTCATGACCAACATCGTCCTCAACCTGATCGTGCTCGCGGTGGCGATCGTCGTCTGCGCACCCGTCGTGCGCCGCCACCGCGCCGGGACGTGGCTGACCCCGATCCTGGTCGCCGCCCTCGTCCTGTGCGCCCTGACGCTCGTCTTCGACACGCTGATGATCGCGGTCGGTCTGTACGAGTTCGACCCCGATAAGATCCTCGGGATCTACCTGTGGGGTGCACCGCTCGAGGACTTCTTCTACCCGCTCGTCGCCGCGCTGCTGATCCCGGCGACCTGGACGGCGCTCGAGAGCCGGGCGGACCGTCGTCGTGCATCGAGCACCGACTCCGAGGAGGCGTCCCCGTGAGCGCTCTGCGCGACGTCGTCGCCGCGTCCCGACCGTTCTCCTGGATCAACACGGCCTACCCCTTCGCAGCCGGGTACCTCCTCGCGACGGGCGGGCGGGTCGACGCGCTCTTCGTCGTCGGCACGCTGTACTTCTTGATCCCGTACAACCTGCTGATGTACGGGATCAACGACGTCTTCGACTACGAGTCCGACCTGCGCAACCCGCGCAAGGGGGGGATCGAGGGTGCCCTGGTCCCGCGGGACCAGGCGAAGATCGCCCACCGCCGGATCCTCTGGGCGGCGGCGCTGACGAACATTCCGTTCCTCGCCTGGCTCCTGCTCCAGGGGGACCTCGCAGCGAACCTGACGCTCGGCGTCGTGGTCTTCCTCGTCGTCGCGTACTCGGCGCCGGTGCTGCGCTTCAAGGAGCGGGCGTTCGTCGACTCGTTCACGTCGGCGATGCACTTCCTCGGCCCGCTGCTCTACGCCCTCGTGCTGCTCGACGTCCCGCTGAACGGTCCGAGCGTCTGGCCCGTCCTCGTCGCGTTCCTGCTCTGGGGCGCCGCCTCGCAGGCCTTCGGCGCGGTCCAGGACGTGACGGCGGACCGCGAGGCAGGCCTCGGCTCCGTGGCGACCGTGGTCGGCGCGCGTGCCACCGTCGTGCTCGCGTTCCTCGCCTACCTCGTCGCCGCGGCCGTGCTCGCGCTGCTGCCGTGGCCGGGCAACCTGGCGGCGATCCTCCCGATCCCCTACGCCCTGAACGTCGCGCGCTTCCGGACGATCACGGATGACGACGCCCCGCGTGCCAACGCGGGGTGGCGCACCTTCCTCTGGCTGAACCTCGTCACCGGCTTCCTCGTGACGATGCTGCTCATCGCCATGAACCTCTAGCACGACGGGCCCGGTCGCAACCAGAAGGTTGCGACCGGGCCCGTCGGACGAGTTCCCTGCGGTGTCAGGACGAGGTGCCGTACTCCCAGTGCCACGGCTCCGACTTCGAACCGCCGGCGCGCGCCCAGTCGGGGTTGTCCCAGCCGAACGCCGGGGCGTTCTCGAGCATCCAGTTGTACTCCGCCGTGCCGTACCCGCCGACCGAGTCGCCGATGTCGATCGCGGTGCCCCACCCGTGGTTCGAGGTGCCGGGCTCGGCCGCGAGGTATCCCTTGCTCGCCTTGACCGACACCTGCGAGCTGTACGAGCGGTAGGAGTCCGAGATCTGGATGGATCGGCCGAACTGCGCCTCGTAGGCGCGGTTGAGGGCCTCGAGCTGGTGGGCCGCGTCGCAGCGCAGCAGCGCCGACGGGGCGAAGTCCGGTGAGCAGAGCGCGCTCGACGGGATGTTCCCGTTCGAGTACGACTCGGTCGCGGCAGCCATCGCGGCGATCTCGTCCGCCTCCTCGGCAGCCTGCTCGGCCTCCTCGGCCGCGATCTCCTCGGCGGTGGGCGGCGCCGCCTCGACGGAGACCGGCACGGTGCTCTCGGCGGCGTCGAGCAGCTCGGCGAGCTGGGCGGTGGTCGCCTCGATCTCGTCGGCCGCGGCCGCGACCGCCTCGGTCGTCTCCGCGTCGGTGTCCAACCCCGCGGTGTCGTCCGACGACGCGTCGGTGCCTGTCGTCGCGTCGGCGGACTCGGTCGCGTCAGGCGTCGTCTCGGCCGCGGCGTCCTCGTCGGCGACCGGTTCGGCCGACTCGACGTCCTCCGTCGTCCCGTCCTCGGAGTCGGTCGACGACGGCGCGGCGCTCCGCTCGGTGGAGCGGCTCGCGGTCTCCGAGGTGTCCCGCGTCTCGGTGGCCTCCGGCGCGGACGCCTCGGTCGCGACCGTCTCGGCCTCGGCCACGAGTGTGTCGAGCTCGGTCCGGACCTCCTCGATCTCCTGCGCGCTCTCGTCGGAGAGCTCGGCCGACTCGGTGACGTAGTCGGCTCGGGCGATCTCCGACGTCGCGGTCGAGACGAGCTCTGTCACGGAGTCGTCCAGGGGCGCGGCCGTGCCGGTGTCGGTCGTCGCAGCCTCGGCGGGCTCGGCCTTGATCGACGCCGGCGTGGCGACGAAGGCGGCGCTTGCCGCGGACGTCGTCAGTGCGAGGACGGTGACTCCGGCGGTCAGCCCGAGGGGCGAGCGCCGGGCCAGGAGGATCGGGTAGGTCCGCGCGCGGATCCAGAGCGGCGGGCGCTGAGCCGTGTGCCGGCCCATCAGTGCTGCGCCCTCGACGTCGCGGGCTGCGGCATCGGCAGAGTGTGGAGTGCGGGGGTCATGCGGTGATCCAAACCTCGGAGACGGTGTGCAACCCGCGCGCCGGATCGCGGGGGGACGATCGACGGCTGCGCGGGCTGCACCACCCATACTGCGCGACGAATCTGAGCGTCAGATCCAAATCAGGCGCTCGTACATCGACGGTTCCGTGGCGGAGTCCGTCAGATCGTGTGAACGTCGGACAGATCTGGTCACGAACGGGTCACGGAGTGCGACGTTCTGCGAGCCACGTCGGCCCGACTCTAGGGTGTGGACCATGGACGATCCCGACATCCCTGAAGCGGTGCAAGATGCCTACAGTTTCGGCGTGACGCTCGTCGCGGCTGCCGTCGGCCTGCTGATCGCGATGGTGTTCGTCGCCGTCGCGGGCTTCCTGGTCAGGCGACTCGGCAAGCGCAGTCGCCTGATGCGGGACCTGGCGCTGCGCCTGAGGCGTCCGATCCGGGCCGTCCTCATGGTGGTCGCCCTCATCGTGGCGGTGCGGATCTCCGTCCCGGCGGCCGCCGACCTGGCCGAGGGCGAGTCGGAGATCTGGTGGCGCGGGCCGCTGCTGCACCTGCTGACCATCGTGCTGATCGCCGTCGGCGCGTGGGCCGTCGGCGCGCTCGCGTTCGTCTTCGAGGACCGGATGCTGCGCCGCTACTCGCCCGGGGACGGGTTCGACGACCGGCACTCCCGGCGTATCCGGACGCAGGTGACGGTCGTGCGACGCCTGACCGTCGCGCTCCTCGTGCTCTGCGCGATCGCAGGGATCCTGATGACCTTCCCGGCGGCGCGTGTGGCGGGAGCCAGTGTCTTCGCCTCGGCCGGTCTGCTCTCGATCGTCGCCGGGCTCGCCGCGCAGACGTCCCTGGCCAACGTGTTCGCCGGCATGCAGATCGCCTTCACCGACGCGATCCGGCAGGACGACGTCGTCGTGCTCGAGGGGGAGTGGGGCCGGATCGAGGAGATCACGATGACCTACGTCGTCGTGCACATCTGGGACGACCGGCGGCTCATCCTCCCCTCGACGTACTTCACCACCACCCCGTTCGAGAACTGGACGCGCCGGCGGTCCGAGCTGCTCGGCACGGTCGAGCTCGACCTCGACTGGGAGGCTCCCGTCGCGGCGATGCGCGGAGCGCTCAAGGATCTCCTGGCCCAGACGCCGCTCTGGGACCATCGTGTCGGCGTCCTGCAGGTGACCGAGGCGGTCCAGGGATACGTCCAGGTGCGCGCCACGGTCTCGGCCGCGGACGCGCCGACCCTGTACGACCTGCGCTGCTACGTCCGTGAGGGGATGGTCGACTGGCTCCAGCGCGCCGCGCCCGAGGCGCTGCCCCGCGTCCGCGTCGGGGAGGCGCTGGAGCGCGCCGACGTACCGCTCGCCATCCCGCCCGGTGAGGACGAGGCGGTCGACGTCGCCCCCGTGGCGCTCGCCCGACAGGGCGATCTCGCCGACGCTCCGGTTGCGGAGGACGGGTCCGGCACGGAGCGCCGAGGCTCGGCGACGGCGGACTCTCCGCCCGCGAGCGAGGCCGTGGAGCCCACGGTGCCGGACGAGCACGCTGCGCGTCGCCGGGGCCCGCGTCGCGTGCCCCGCCGCAAGGCCGTGCTGTCGCGCAACCTGCCGCCGGACCCCAGCGCCGCGGAGACCGTCGTGCTCGGTGCCGACCAGGCGGCCTCGTCGTCCGGCACCGGGCCGGGCGCGGACGACGAGGCCGTGAGCCGGACCGGCGCGCCCGGCGCGGAGATGTCCGAGGGCTCAGAGGGAGCGGCGCACCCCGCGGACGGCACCGACAGCGTCGCAGACGCGCCGCGCGGCGACGTGTCCGACGACGTGCGTGCGGAGCCCGTCGAGCCGAGTGTCTCGGGCTCGACGTCGTCGGTCCGGACGAGCGAGGCGTCCACGGGGACCGCTGCCATGAACACGGCAGCGATCCTCACGGGCGAGAACTCGGCGTCGGAGTCCGCGCTGTTCTCCGGGACGGACGAGGGTGTCGAACGGTCGAAGGCGTTCGGGGGGCCCGGCGAGGAGGTGTACGCGCAGCGCGAGGAGATCGCGGAGCGCTACGAGTCCGACGACGAGCAGCACCCGGACGGGGACGACGAGGAAGAGCGTCGGCGTCGTGCACCGCGTGACGGTGACGTGACGGGCAATCGCGGCGACGGCGACGGCGACGGGGGAGGCGACGGCGAGGGCGGCTGAGGACGTCAGAACACGCTCGGGGCCTGGCGGGCCGAGACGCCAGCCAGCCACCCGCGCAGGCGGTCCGGGTGGTCGGTGACGACGCCCTCGACACCGGCGTCGAGAGCCCACCGCCACAACTCCTCCGTGTTCGCGGTCCAGACCATGACCTTGCAGCCGAGGTCGTGGAGCCGGTCGACGAGACCGGGGTCCTGGGCGGCGAGGTCGTGCCGGGGGTTGCACGTCCAGACGTCGAGGTCGCGGGCCGTCGCGACGACGTCGACGGCGGGGTCTTCCACGAGCCAGCCGCGCCGGAGCGTCGGGGCGACCGTCGCGATCGCGCGGACTGTCACGGGGTCGAACCCCTGGGCGACGATGCGGTCGGCGATGCCCGCGTCGGCGACCGCGTCGAGCACCGGAGAGACCTCACTGGCGGTCCACCGACCCTTCAGCTCGAGCAGGACGTCGAGGTCGGGCCGGGCGAGCAGGAACGCGACGAGCTCGTCGAAGGTCGGGACCTGCTGCCCGGCGTAGGCCGGAGAGAATCCGATCCCGGCGTCGAGGGCGCGGACCTGCTCCAGCGTCAGGTCCTCGACCCGGCCGTTCCCGTCGGTCGTCCTGTCGACCGTGCGGTCGTGGATGACGACGGGGATCCCGTCGGCGGTGAGCCTCAGGTCCGTCTCGATGCCGTGGACGCCCGTGCGCCACGCCGCCTCGAACGAGGCGAGGGTGTTCTGCGGTGCGACGGAGGAGTTGCCGCGGTGAGCGAAGATCTGGGGCACGAGAGAGGCCTGCATCACAGCAGTAAATCAGCCGTTTGACCGGCTCGCACACGACCCTCACCGCGACCGCATCAGATCACACCTGATCGGCGGCAATTCCTTGAAATCACCTGCGTAATCTCTCCGCTGTGATTCGTTTGGAAGCGCTTGCATGAGCGGGCTGGAACTTTACGCCGGGCTCGCCCCCGGACTGCAGATCATCTTGACCTTCTTCCTGGTGGTGGCTCTCGGCTCGGTCGGCTGGACCGCCACCCTGGCGTGGTCCGCGATGCTCGAACGCCGCAGGCTCCGCCGCTTCGAGACCGAGTCGACCGCCTCCGAGGCCGACTTCGTCTGGGTCTTCGTCGTCCCCGCCATGGACGAGGAGGTGACGATCGCGGACTCCGTCTCGCGCCTCGCGGCCGTGCGGGCGACGCACCGGCACATCATCGTGGTCGACGACGCGTCCGAGGACGCCACCCCGCAGATCCTCGCGGGGCTCGACGTGCCCGGGCTGCACGTCGTGCGGCGTGAGCTCCCTCGGGCACGGACCGGCAAGGCCGCCGTGCTCGACCAGGCCTGGGAGATGGTGCGGACCGAGCTCGCGCACATCCCGTCGGACCGGATCATCTTCGGTGTCGTCGATGCCGACGGTCGGCTCGACCCCGACGCACCCGCGGCCCTCGCACACCACTTCGCGGACCCGCGGGTCGGCGGCGTGCAGTCGGCCGTGCGGATCTACAACGACGACCACCCGCTGACGTGGGCCCAGGGGATCGAGTTCTCCGTCTTCGGCAACGTCATGCAGATGGGTCGCTCCCGCTGGGGCACCGCCAACATGGGCGGCAACGGCCAGTTCAACCGCCTGTCCACCCTCGACGACCTGGCTTCCGACGACCACATGCCCGGCGGCGTCGAACGCGGACCGTGGAAGGACCGTCTGACCGAGGACCAGGACCTCGGTGTCCGGATGATCCAGGCGGGCTGGCGCGGTGAGCAGTCGATGCGCTCCGTCGTCGACCAGCAGGGCGTCTCGAACCTGCGCCGCCTCTACCGGCAGCGCACCCGGTGGGCGCAGGGGGGCTGGCAGGTTCTGGATCTGCTGTCCAGCCTCCCGGGCTCGATGAAGCACGTCGCGCTCCCGGCACGGGCGGACGCGCTGTTCTACCTGCTGATCCCGGTCATCCAGTCCCTAATGGCCGTCGGGATGCTGCTCGCGCTCTGGCTGGGGGCCGTCGAGGGAGTGGCGATCATTCCGCGGGAGCTGCCCGTGATGGTCGGCCTCCTCGTCGCGGGCCTCGGGCCGGTGACGCTGGGAGTTCTCGGGCGGGGAGGATCTTTCAAGGCCTTCCTGCGGTCGATCCTCGCGTTCGTCCCGTACCTGCTCTACGCGTTCGTGATGTACCCGGTGGTCTGGCGCGCGCTCTTCCGGCAGCTGATGGGACGGTCGAGCTGGGCCAAGACGGCGCGCGAGCCGGTCAAGGACGCCGTGCCGCAGGAGTCGGCAGGGCCCGGCGGCCCGAGCCTCGACGACGGGTACGGGGCCGCGGCGTGAGTCCGGCACCATGGTGCGGGTGGGCCCCCCGGGGCTCGAACCCGGAACCTACGGATTAAAAGTCCGCAGCTCTACCATTGAGCTAGAGGCCCTGGACCGCGTGGTCCGAGACCACCCTACGTGCAGCCCTCGCGCGTACGGTAACCGGCGGCGGCGCCCGCGTCACGCGGGGTCTTGATGGGTGAGAGGTTCGGCCGATTCTCGTGTCCGGGCTTGCCACGAGCAGCTGTGGTTGATTCGGTGGTTGGTGTCCGAGAGGCCCATGGACGGGTGCACCGACAGGTGTTCCGTGGGTCCGTCCGGCGACGAGAGGAGCTCTCGTGCTTACCCTGACTGACAACGCCAGCACTGCTGTGACCGAGCTCGCCACCCAGGCGGGCGTTCCCGAGGGCGGAGGCCTGCGGATCGCGGCGTCTCAGGCGCAGGAGGGCAGCTTCGAGCTCGCGCTCGTGCCCAGCCCTGAGCCGGAGGACGCGGTGGTCGAGAACGGCCAGGCCCGCGTGTTCGTGGACCAGCAGGCCTCTGTGAGCCTGGAGAACCTCACGCTCGACAGTGACCCTGCGGCCGAGGGTCCTGCTTTTGTGCTTTCCCCTCAGGGCTAGTCCCAGACTGAGGACGACGGCGGGTCACTCTCGGGTGGCCCGCCGTTCGTGTGCCCGGGCCTACTCGTCGGTGACGGTCAGCTTGCCGAGCCCCGCGGAGCTGCGCAGGTCGATGTACGGCTGGGACTCGTCGAACGACTCCGACGTCAGCTCGATCCCCGCCGCGGCGCCCTCGGTCACGTCCCCGAAGAAGTCGACCTCACCGGCCCCGGCGGAGGTCGTCCAGCGCACGGGGGTCCCCGACTCCACGTCCAGCGTCAGCGAGCTGAATCCCGCGGTCTGCTCGATCGGGACGACGGCGTCCGGCGCGGCGAGCATGATCGTCGCGTCGGAGGAGCCGTTCTTGATCGCCAGGCGGTCGAGCGTGGCGTCGGTGAAGTCGGCGACGAACGTGTCGGTCCCCGCCTCGATCTCGATCGTCCACGACGACGTCGGGGAGACATGGACCTCGATCGTCCCGCCGTCCGCCCGCACGGCGAGCGCCTCGTCGACGTCCGCGTCGACGTCGATGGACTCGCTCGACGGGGGCTTGTTCGTGTCGGTCCCGGCCACGTCGACGAGCGTGCCGTCGTCGGCGTCCGCGATGATCTCGAGTCGGTCGGCCCCGCCCTCGACGAGCAGGTAGGCCTGTGTCACGCCGTCGTCAGAGATCGACACCTCGCCCGACCCCGTCGGCCCGCCCATGCCCTCGGAGCATCCCGTGAGGGCCAGGGTCGCGGCGGTGGCGCCGACCGCGGCGACGAGCGCGACGCGCGCCCGCCCCCTCACGCGCCGACCGCCGTCGTGCGGGCGGGGGCGGTCCGGGCGACGCGCAGCGCCCAGAGCACCAGGGGGACCTGCCCGGGCAGGCGACCCCACGCGATCGCCCGGTTCTGGGACCAGTGCCGGGCGTTCTCGCGGGAGTTCAGGGCCATCTGCACGTTGCCGGGAAAGACGCCCACGAACAGTGCGGCCGTCGCGTACCCGCCCGCGCGGCGCGTGGTGGGCACGGCGACGGCAGCGGCGCACGCCAGCTCGGCGACCCCGCTGCCGACCACCCAGGGGCGCGGGCTGCCGAGCGCGGGCGGGATCAGCGACTCGAAGACGCGAGGGCGGGCAAGGTGCAGCACCCCCGCGGCGGCGAGGCCGACGCTGAGCGAGGTGGCGAGGACGTCCGGGAGTCGAGCCATACCCCGAGGCTATCGACCCGACGGCCCCGACGCGTCAGAACCCGAGGATCCACCGGCCGCCGACGACGACGCACCCGACGGTCACCACCAGGAAGATCCCGACCCAGGCGAGCCCGGGCAGCGGGGTGATGCGGGCGAGCAGGTCGGCGTCCGACCGGCCCCCGCGACCCCGGCGTCTCTGGGCCTGCATCTCGAGCACGGGCCGGACCGAGCCGAGCAGGAGGAACCACGTGACGGTGGCGGCGACGGCCGTCTGCGTCTCGGCGTCGAGGAACCAGGACACGCCGACGAGCGCCGCGCCGCTGACGAGGACGGACCAGAGCCCGAACCAGTTGCGGATCTGGAGCAGGAGGAGCGCGAGGAGCAGCACGAGCAGCCACAGCAGTCCGACGGCGTACCCCGCCTCGAGCAGGGCGGCCGCGCCGAGACCGATCAGGGCCGGGGCGGTGTAGCCGGCGGCGGCGGTCAGGATCATCCCGATGCCACGGGGGCGTCCGGACGAGACGGTGAGGCCGGACGTGTCCGAGTGGAGCCGGATGCCGGAGAGCTTGCGTCCGGTCAGCAGGGCCATGACCCCGTGCCCGCCCTCGTGGGCGATCGTGACGACGTGACGGGCCACCCTCCAGACCGGGGTGACCAGGACGACGGCGAGGGCGACCGCGGCGGTCGCGAGGGCCAGTGTCTGGTCAGGGACGGCGACCGGTGAGGTCGCTGCCGTCCAGATGGTGCTGACGACGTCGCCGACGGATCTGAGGGCATCTTCCACGCGCGTCATGCAACCACACGTTGCCGGGCGACGGGTGCGTCGGGTCACAGTCGTCCCCGATCCGGCGCCGGACGTGTCATGATGTCAGGACGAGGGCTGCGCACACCTGCGCGCCCCGCGTCGTAGAGATCCCCCCGGATTGTCGTGCGGCGGATCCCGACCCAGCACTTTGCTGCCTCGAGAGGCGATACTTTCTGTGACTACCTTTGCCGATTTCGGCCTACCCACCCCTGTCGTCCGCGAGCTGTCGCGCCAGGGCATCGACGCTCCGTTCCCCATCCAGACCGCCACGCTCCCGGACTCGCTCCAGGGCCGCGACGTGCTCGGCCGGGGGCGCACCGGGTCCGGGAAGACGCTCGCGTTCTCCCTGCCGCTCGTCTCGCGACTCGACGGCGCCGGCACGTCGCGCCAGCCGCGCCGTCCCCGTGCGCTGGTGCTCTGCCCGACGCGTGAGCTCGCCAACCAGATCAACGCGACGATGGAGCCGATCGCCAAGGCGCTCGGGCTCGTGACGACGACGATCTTCGGCGGCGTCGCCCAGTCGCGTCAGGTCACCGCGCTCAACGCGGGCGTCGACGTGGTCATCGCGTGCCCCGGGCGTCTGGAGGACCTGCTGAACCAGCGTGTCCTGACGCTCGACGGCATCGAGATCACGGTCCTCGACGAGGCCGACCACATGGCCGACCTCGGGTTCCTGCCCGGCGTCAAGCGCATCATGGCCCGCACCCCGAAGGTCGGCCAGCGCATGCTGTTCTCGGCGACGCTCGACAACGGCGTGGACCAGCTCGTCAAGCTGTACCTGAACAACCCCGTGCGCCACTCGGTGGACGACGCCGCCTCGGCTCCGCCCAAGATGACGCACCACATCCTCGCGGTGCGCGACGCGGACGCCAAGAAGGAGGTCGTGCGCGAGCTCGCCTCGGGCACCGGCCGCCGCATCCTGTTCATGCGGACCAAGCACCAGGCCAAGAAGCTCGCCAAGCAGCTCACCGCTCAGGGCGTGCCCGCCGTGGATCTGCACGGCAACCTCGGGCAGGGCGCTCGCGAGCGCAACCTCGCCGCGTTCTCCGACGGGTCTGTCAAGGTGATGGTCGCGACCGACATCGCGGCACGCGGCATCCACGTCGACGAGATCGAGCTCGTCGTTCACGTCGACCCGCCCGCCGAGCACAAGGCGTACCTGCACCGCTCGGGCCGGACGGCCCGTGCCGGCGAGGAGGGCGTCGTCGTGACCGTCATGCTCCCCGAGCAGCGCGGCGACGTCCGCGACCTGACCCGCAAGGCGCGCATCTCGGCGCAGCCGAAGCCTGCGGCGCCGGGCGACGACACGATCAAGGCTCTCGTGGGCGAGGTCGCGCCGTACGTGAAGCCGGCGCCGGTCCAGCCCCCGCAGCAGCAGGCTCGCAAGCCCAAGAGCGGTCAGCCCGCACGGTCCGGCGGCGGACGCTCGGGCGGTCGTTCCGGCGCGTCGCGCTCGTCGTCGGGTCGCGCGAGCGGTGGCCAGTCGGGTGCCGGGCACGCCGGCGCCGGTCGCTCGAGCGCGGGGCGCGCGGGAGCACCTGCGGGCTCGTCCACCTCGGGCGGCGGCGGTGGCCGTCGTCGCGGTGGCCGCTCGGGTCGCCCTGCCGGCGCACCGCGCCAGGGCTGAGGGAATGCACGGCCACCCTCGCCGGTTGGAGAGGGTGGAGGCGATGCAATTGACGTACGACGTGACATGGACCGACCAGCAGTGGCGCGAGAAGCTCAGCGAGCAGGAGTTCGCGGTGCTGCGCCGCGCCGGGACCGAGCGTGCCGGCACCGGTGAGCTGCTCCACGAGTCTCGCGAGGGGCTCTACACCTGTCGAGGCTGCGGGCAGGAGCTGTTCCGCGCCGAGACGAAGTTCGACTCCCACTGCGGGTGGCCGAGCTTCTACGCGCCGAGGGAGTCCGACGCCGTCGAGCTCCTCGAGGACAACACGCTCGGCATGCGACGCACCGAGGTGCGCTGCCGCCGGTGCGGGTCGCACCTGGGCCACGTGTTCCCGGACGCCCCGCAGACGCCCACGGGCGACCGCTACTGCATGAACTCGGTGAGCCTGAGCTTCACCCCCGACGAGTAGGTCGGCACAGCACGAGGCCCGGACGGATATCCGTCCGGGCCTCGTCGCGTTCCTGCGGTGAGTGCTGTCAGTCGTCGCCGTCCTTGCGGTTCTCCGCCCCCTCCTTGAGGAGGAAGACCGGGAGGACGAGCGTGGCGACCATGGAGACGAGCCAGACGATGATCGGGCCGAGGATCCAGCCGGCCCAGCCGCCGATCTCGAGCCCGTCGCTGACGAGGGCCGCGATCAGCAGCGCGATGAAGGTGGAGAGCAGACCGACACCGCCCAGCAGCGCCGGGGCGTTGTTGCGGGCAGCCTTGGCGATGAACGGCGACAGGATCGCCTGCGCGAGCGCGAAGATGACGATCGCGAGGATGAAGCCGACCGGGTCGGACCAGTGGACGTCGAACGTCGACAGGTCGAAGATGCCGAAGATCCAGTCGGTCAGGACGATGCCGACCGCGGCAGCGAGGACGAAGACGAGGGTGCGGAGCAGGAACTTGACCATGCGCCGGATGCTAGTCCGGTCGACGGACCGGCGCGCGCTGACGCGCCGGTCCGAGGGGCGCCGAGACGAAGCGGTCGTCTCAGGCGCCGGGTGCGACGGCGTCGGCCTGTTCTTCGAGGAGCTGCTCGACGCCCGACCTCGTGCCGAGCGGAATCTCCTTCATGAAGATGATCGCGATCGTCGCGATCACCGCGAGCGGGGCCGCGACGAGGAAGATGTCGGCGATCCCGTCGCCGTAGGCCTTCTCCACCACGGTCCGGACGGCCTCGGGCAGCGCCGTGACGTCGGGGATCGAGCCGGTCCCCCCGTCCATCGCGGACGCGGGGACCCCGAGCTCGGCAAGCCCGGTGGTGATCGACGCCGTGACCTGGTGCGAGAGGACGGCCCCGAGCGCGGAGATGCCGATCGCGCCCCCGAGGGTGCGGAAGAACGCGATCATCGCGGTCCCGGAGCCTATCTCCGAGATCGACAACGTGTTCTGGACGGCCAGGACGAGGTTCTGCATCAGGGCGCCGACTCCCGCGCCGAGGATCATGAGGTAGGCGCCGACGACGACGAAGCTCGTCTCGTAGTCGATCGTCGACAGGAGCAGCAGGCCGGTCGTCAGGACGACGCCTCCGGCGATCATGAAGCCCTTGTACCGGCCGGTGCGTGAGATCAGCTGGCCGACGGTGGTGGAGACCGCGAAGAGCCCGAAGACCATCGGGATCGTCATCAGCCCGGACTCGGTCGGGGTCTTGCCGCGGGCGATCTGCATGTACTGGCTGAGGAACACCGACGTGCCGATCATCGCGAGACCGACCGCGACGGACGCGATCACCGCGAGGACGAGGGTGCGGTTGCGGAAGAGCGCGAGCGGGATGATCGGCTCCGCTGCGTGCTTCTCGACGAAGACGGCGGACACGAGCGTCAGCGCGGACCCACCGAGCATCGCCGCGGTCTGCCACGAGGCCCAGTCGAAGTCGTGGCCGGCGAAGGTGACCCACAGCAGCAGGAGGGAGATCCCGGTCGCGATCAGGACCGCGCCCCAGATGTCGATCGAGACGCGACGGCGCGGGACGGCAGGGAGCCGGAGGGTGCGCTGCAGGACGACGATCGCCGCGATGGCGAAGGGCAGGCCGATGAAGAAGTTCCAGCGCCACCCGATCGAGTCGGTGATCACGCCGCCGAGCAGCGGGCCGCCCACCATGCTGATGCCCATCACCGAGCCGAGGATCCCCATGTACCGGCCGCGCTCCCGCGGGGAGATGATGTCGGCGATCAGGACGGTCGACAGAGCCGTCAGGCCGCCGGCGCCCAGGCCCTGGAACGCGCGGAACGTGATGAGCGTCCCGACGTTCTGCGAGAGCCCCGCGAGGGCGGAGGAGACGACGGCGATCGTCAGGGCGATCTGGACGAGGAGCTTGCGGTCGACGAGGTCGGCGAGCTTGCCCCACAGCGGGGTGGAGACCGTCGTCGTCAGCAGGGTCGCGGTGACGACCCAGGTGAACGACTCCTGGGACCCGTCGAGGTCGCTGACGATGCGGGGGAGGGAGGAGGAGACGACGGTGGTCGCGAGCACGGAGACGAACATCCCGAGCAGGATTCCCGAGAGTGCCTCCAGGGCCTGGCGGTGCGTCATGCCCGTGCCGGGGGTGGTGGCGGGGGCTGAGGGTGGCGTGGTCAACAGTTCTCTTTCGTCAGGCGTTCTGCAGGGCTTCGGTGACCCGGGTGACGACCGCGACCGCGTCGTCGATCTCGGTGTCGGTCCAGGCGGTGAAGGTGGCGGCGACGATCTCTGCTCCGACCTCGGAGATGCGTCGCACGGTCGCGTGGCCCGTCGCGGTGAGCGTGAGGAGGCGCACCCGTCGGTCCGTCGTGCAGACCTCGCGGTCGACGTACCCCCGCTCGACGAGCGCGTTGACGTGGCGGCTGGCCACCGAGAGGTCGACACGAAGAGCGGCCGCGAGGTCGCCGAGGGGCAGGGAGCCCTCGCGTTCCAGGATGCGGAGCACGGTGAGCGTGGAACGTTGCAGGCCGAGGTCGGCGGCCATGCGGTTGCCGATGTCGCGCTGCGTCCGGGCGAACTCGTCGAGGGCGCGCAGCAGGTCGACGGTCCGTCCGCCGTGCGGTCCGACGGCGTCGGTGGGCTCAGTGGTCATGTCGTCCTCCGGGGTCGTCGCCCAGGATAGATAGATTGCTTGCAGCATGCAAGCAACCCCGTCTCGCCCGATGGCCCGTCCCGGGGGCATGCTGGAGGGATGGAACACCGACCACGTCGCCCCGCGATGCTCGACCAGAACGCCGCCCAGGAGATTCCCGGCGACCTCGCACCCGCAGACCGCGAGGAGATCGCCCACACGACGGCAGCCGTCGTCGTGCACCGGGGGAGAGCGAGCGAGGACCCTGCGGTCATCGACCGGCTCGTGCGCCTCGTCGAGGACGAGGGGCTCGACGTCGTCGCCGGGCTGTGGGCGGACGCCGCCTCCAACACCCTGCCGGGCGCGCTGTGGCGGCTCTACGTCCTGCGCGCGTGGGTACGGCACGACCCGCAGACGGTCACTCTCAGGTACCGGCTCGGGGTCGGGGCCGCCCCGGTCTCGGAGGTCGTCGCCGGCGCAGTGACGCCACCCGGCCCGGACGACCTCTGCGACCTCGCCGACGCGGTCCTGTCCGGCGTCTTCACCGGAGACCTCGACGTGGCGCTCGAGCGCGCTGGCGCGTTCTGCCGGATCCTCGCGGCGGGTGCCGCGCACGACGCCGACGCCCGGGAGGCCTCGGACGACCTCGCCGCCTCCCGCATGACCCACGGAGCCTCCGCGCTGCTTCGCACGGCCGAGGAGCTCGAGCACGCCGGGGCGCTCTGGCGGGCCGGGATGCTGGAGTGACACGGATCGCGTCCGCCCCGCTTTCGTTCACCGGCGCGGCAGGCGTACCGTGGACGGACGACGTCGGGCCGCGGTAGCCCCGGGCTCCATCTTGAGCCACTACGAGTGGCCACCCGCCGAGAGGCGCTCCCGGTCCGGCGTCGTACCTCTTCCTCGCCTCTCGGTCGGCGCGTCGATCGGTGAACGCACGGTGAACACGGGCTGAATTCCTCGTCAGGGAACTGCTGCCCTAGGCTGAACCCGACCTCACTTCCTGCGTCGGACCGGAGCGCCCCGTGCGATTTCGACTCACCCCCCGAGAAACGTCGTATTTCGATCTCCTCACGGAGTCGGCCCAGCACCTGGTGGACGGCTCCAAGCTGCTCTCCGAGCTCCTCGGGGCAGACCGGCCGGGACGGAAGGCCATCGCCAAGAAGCTCAACGACGCCGAGCACGCCGCCGACGACTCGACCCACGCGATCATGAAGATGCTCAACCAGACCTTCGTGACGCCGTTCGACCGTGACGACATCTACAACCTCGCCTCGGCGCTCGACGACTGCATGGACTGCATGGAGGAGGCCGCCGACCTCATCGTCCTGTACAAGATCGACGAGATCCCGCGGCGGGTCTCCGAGCAGGTCCAGGTCCTCGAGCGGGCGTCCGAGCTGACCTGCGAGGCCATGCCGAAGCTGCGCACGATGGACGACCTCGAGGACTACTGGATCGAGGTCAACCGACTCGAGAACCAGGCCGACAAGATCCACCGCAAGCTCATCGCGCAGCTCTTCGACGAGATCACCGACCCGATCCTGCTGATGAAACTCAAGGAGATCGTCGAGATCCTCGAGGAGGCGGCCGACGCCTTCGAGAAGGTCGCCAACACCGTCGAGACCATCGTGCTCAAGGAGTCTTGAGCCCGTGGAGCTCGCACTCGTCATCATCGTCGTGGTGGTCGCGCTCTCGTTCGACTACACGAACGGGTTTCACGACGCCGCCAACGCCATCGCGACGTCCGTCTCCACCCGGGCGCTCACCCCCCGGGCCGCGCTCCTCATGGCAGCCTTCTTCAACCTCGTCGGCGCGATGCTCGGCACGGAGGTCGCGACGACGATCGCCGAGGAGATCATCGCGATCGACGACGCGCCGGCCCACCAGGGCCTCGTCATCGTGCTCTGCGGGCTGATCGGCGCCATCACGTGGAACCTCATCACCTGGTGGCTGGGCCTGCCGTCGTCCTCGACGCACGCCATCATCGGCGGGCTCACCGGCGTCGGGATCGCCTCGGGGATCACGGTCTACTGGAGCGCGATCGTCGACAAGGTCGTCCTCCCGATGATCTTCTCGCCCCTGATCGGGTTCGTCGGCGCCTACCTCGCGATGGTCGCGCTGCTCTGGATCTTCCGCCGTGCCAACCCGCACAAGACGTACCGTCGCTTCCGGATCGCGCAGACGGCCTCCGCCGCCGCGATGGCCCTCGGCCACGGGCTGCAGGACGCCCAGAAGACGATGGGCGTCATCCTCCTCGCGCTCGTCGCGGGCGGCTACCACGAGGACAACGGGGAGATCCCGTTCTGGGTCAAGATCTCCGCCGCCACCGCCATCTCCCTGGGGACCTACGCGGGCGGCTGGCGCATCATGCGGACCCTAGGCCGCCGGATCATCGAGCTCGACCCGGCCCGCGGGTTCGTCGCGGAGTCGGTCTCGGCGCTCGTGCTCTACGCCAACGCGTTCATCCTGCACGCGCCCGTCTCGACGACGCACACCATCACGTCGGCCATCATGGGGGTCGGCGCCACCAAGCGTCTGTCCGCCGTGCGCTGGGGCGTCGCCAAGAACATCGCGGGGGCCTGGGTGCTGACCATTCCCGCGGCTGCACTCGTCGCCGCTGCCGTCTACTTCGTGCTCGCGCCGATCATGGTCTGAGCGGAGCGTTCAGTACAGCGGTGGTGCGGCGATCTCCGCGGCCACCACACGCGGACCGCTCTTCATCTGCGCGACGTGCGCGACGATCATCTCGCCGGGCTCGAGGAACGGGTCGACCGTCGGCAGCATGTCCGCCACGGAGCGACGTGCGTGCTGGCCGAGCACGTCCAGGACGGTGGGAAGCACCGGTCGGTGCGTGCACAGCACCGACGAGCGGCGCGACTCCAGCATCGCCCGAACCGCGGCCGCGACCCGGCCGGGCTTGCGCTCGTGGTGCGCCTCGGTGAACGTCTCGTAGCGAGCCGTGTCGACGTCGGCCGCCTGGGCGTACGGGGAGATCGTGGCCGAGCAGCGCTCCCACATGCTCGTCGCCACCGCCTCGACGCCGTAGGCGGCGAGCACCGGGACGGCCGCCACGGCCTGGGCGTGGCCGATCGGCGTCAACGGGCGGTCCTGCTCGCCGCCGACCCACCGCGAGCGCGCCTCGGCGCGGCCGTGACGGGCGATGACGACCGCATGCGTGTCGAGGCGACCGTTCTCGTGCTCCTCGACGAGTGCTTCGAGCGGCCCGCGGTCCACGGCTCGCGTCAGGCGCGCCGACGCCTCCGCGACGTCGAGCCAGACGACGTCGTCGATCTCCTGCGGGTCGACGTCGGAGACAGGTGCGCGGGCGGTCACGGGCGCCGACCGGCGAGGAACGCGCCGCGCCGCCCAGTAGTGCACGCGCTTCACGCTGCCGTCGCTCGTCAGGTACTGCAGGCCCGGCAGGGGGACCCCGAGGGCGACGGGAGCCCCGGTCTCTTCCGCGACCTCGCGCGCGGCGGCCGTCGGGAACGCCTCTCCGGTGTCGAGCTTGCCCTTCGGCCACGACCAGTCGTCGTACCGCGGGCGGTGGATCAGTCGGACCTGCAGGACGTCCTGGCGCACGCGCCAGACCAGTGCCCCCGCGGTCTCCACCACGGGAGCGTGCTCCACCGGGGCCGGTCGGATCGGCTCGTGCAGCGGCGAGGCCTTGGCGGAGGCGGGCACTAGCGGCCTGCCGTGGTGCGCCGCCGCTGACGCTTGACGAGGCTCGACTGCAGGTCTCGCAACGGCTCGCCGTGCTCGTCCCGCGAGCGCCGCGACCAGGTGTCGTCCTCGAGGCGCCAGGACGAGGTGTTCTCGTCCATCGACACGTCGACCAGGTCGATCAGCTCGTTGATCTGGCTCGGCTCGCTGATCCGGACGAGGGCCTCGACGCGGCGGTCGAGGTTGCGGTGCATCAGGTCGGCGGAGCCGATGAAGACCTCGGGGCCCGAGTCCGGTCCGTCGCCGATGGCGGGGCCGACCGAGTTGGCGAAGCCGTAGATCCTCGAGTGCTCGAGGAACCGCCCGAGGATCGACCGCACGCGGATGTTCTCGCTCAGGCCCGGCACCCCGGGACGCAGCGCGCAGATGCCGCGCACCACGAGGTCGACCTGCACGCCGGCCTGCGACGCCCGGTAGAGCGCGTCGATCGTGGCCTCGTCGACCGCGGAGTTCACCTTGATCTTGATCCAGGCCTCGTGCCCCTGGCGGGCGGCGTCGGCCTCGCGCTCGATGCGCTCGACGAGGCCGCTGCGGACCGTGCGCGGGGCGACGAGGAGCCGGTGGAAGCGCGACGTCGGGGCGTAGCCGCTGAGCTGGTTGAACAGCCGGGTCAGGTCCTGCCCGACCTCGGTCGACGCCGTCAGCAGGCCGTGGTCCGTGTACAGACGGGCGGTCTTCGGGTGGTAGTTGCCCGTCCCGACGTGGCAGTACCGCCGCAGCCCGTCCTCCTCCTGCCGGACGACGAGCGAGAGCTTGCAGTGGGTCTTGAGGCCGACGATGCCGTAGACGACGTGCACACCTGCCTGCTCGAGCTTGCGGGCCCAGGAGATGTTGGCCTGCTCGTCGAACCTGGCCTTGATCTCGACGAGGGCGAGGACCTGCTTCCCGGCCTCGGCCGCGTCGATCAGCGCGTCGACGATCGGCGAGTCCCCGGACGTGCGGTACAGCGTCTGCTTGATCGCGAGGACCGCGGGGTCGGCCGCGGCCTGCTCCAGGAAGGTCTGGACCGACGTCGAGAAGGAGTCGTACGGGTGGTGCAGCAGGATGTCCTGCTGCCGGATCGCGGCGAAGACGTTGGTCGGGCTGGCGCTCTCGACCTCGGCGAGCAGCCGGTGCGTCGTCGGGACGAACGGCGGGAAGTGCAGGTCGGCACGGTCGAGGTCCGCGATGACGTTGAGCCCGGTCAGGTCCAGCGGCGCCGGGAGCTCGTAGACCTCGTGCTCGGCGACGCCGAGCTCGCGGACCAGCAGCGAGCGGATGCGGGCGCTGATGCCCGTCGCGAGCGCGAGCCGCACGGGCGGTCCGAAACGGCGGCGCAGCAGCTCCTTCTCCATCGCCTTGAGAAGGTTCTCGGCGTCGTCCTCCTCCACCTCGACGTCCTCGTTGCGGGTCACCCGGAACGTGTGGTGCTCGCGCACCTCCATCCCGGGGAACAGCTGGTCCAGGTGCTGGGCGATGACCTCCTCGAGAGGCACGTACGACATCGGCTTGCCCGCCGCGACCGGCGACGACGCCGGTTCGCTCGGACGGCCCTTGGCGTCGACGGCGATGAATCGCGGCAGGAGCGGCGGCACCTTCACCCGCGCGAAGTGCTCCTTGTTCGTCGTCGGGTTGGCGACGAGGACCGCGAGGTTCAGCGAGAGTCCCGAGATGTACGGGAACGGGTGCGCCGGGTCGACCGCGAGCGGGGTCAGCACCGGGAAGATCCGCTTGCGGAAGAACTTGTGCAGGCGGTCCTGCTCCTTGGCCTCCAGCTCGTCCCAGTGGACGAGCGTGATCCCCTCGGACGCGAGGGCCGGCTGGACCGAGTCGCGGAAGACCTGGGCGTGGCGGGCCATCAGGTCCTGCGCCCGCACGCTGATCGCCTCAAGAACCTCGCGCGGGCTCAGCCCGGACGCCGCGGTCACCGCGAGCCCGGTGGCGATGCGCCGCTTGAGACCGGCCACGCGCACCATGAAGAACTCGTCGAGGTTCGAGGCGAAGATCGACAGGAAGCGCACGCGCTCCAGCATCGGCTGCCGGTCGTCCTCCGCGAGCTCGAGCACGCGCTCGTTGAACGCGAGCCAGCTGATCTCGCGGTCCGCAAAGCGGTCGTCCGGCAGCGGAGCCCGCGTGGGGCCCTCGCGCTCGGGCTCCGGCTCCTCGGCGATGTGCTCGGCGATGTACGCAGCGAGTTCCGGGTCCATGGTCCGCGGCGCGGTCGAGTCGCTCATGCTGCTTATCCTGACACCATCGTGTGAACGGCGGGTGACAAGATCACTCGCGCGTCGTCGACGGAGCCAGCTGGACGTCTGTCGCCCGGGTGTCGAAGCCGAGCGCGGCGTACGTGTGCACGGCTGCGGCGTTGTCGCCGTCGACGTACAGCACCGCCGTCGTGCATCCCCGCTCTGCCAGCTGTGCGAGACCGGCGATCGTCAGCGCCCTGCCGAGACCGCATCCCTGGGCCCCCGGGTCGACGCCGACGACGTAGATCTCACCCTCCGACGGGTTCTGGGGATCGACCTTGGTCCAGATGAAACCCAGTGGCGCACCGCCGTCGTCGGGGGCGAGGAGTCGCAGCCCGTCCTCCCGGAACCACGCCTCGGCCCGACGGGCGTCGAGGTCGGCCTGCGTCGTCCGACCCTGCTCGGGGTGGTCGGCGAACGCCCGGGAGTTCAGGTCGAGCCAGGCCGCGTCGTCGTCGGGGCGTGCGGTGCGCAGGCGGAGCCCGTCCGGGAGCTGCGGGTCTGAGTCGGCGGGGGGCAGGGCTCGCTCGAGGATGCGGAGGTCACGGACCGGCTCCCACCCGAGTGTGGCCGCGAACGCCTGCGCGGCCGGGACGTAGCCGTGGGCCCAGACGTGAAGCGGGCCGCTGCGTCGTCCGGGCGCCCCGGAGCGGGCGGGCAGGCGAGCGTCGCGGACGGCGGTGCGCAGGAGCGTCGTGCCGAGCCCGCGGCGTCGGTGGTCGGGGTGGACCACGAGCTCGGCCGACGCGGGGTCCGTACCTCGGTCGATCTGGGCGTATCCCACGACGTCGTCACTCACGCGCACGACGGCGTGGGTCAGGTCCGCGCTGTCCGTGCGGAGGTTGAGCAGGGGCTGCTCGGACAGCGGCGGGACCCCGTCGGCCGCGGCTGCTGCGGCGGCGAGGGTGCGGACGGCGGTCGCGGTGGCGTCGTCGGGCGGGCCGATCTCCAGGTCAGGGCGCATGCCCCCATCACACCACTGTTTCCCGGAACGACGACCGGTCCCCGGAACGACGACCGCTCCCCGGAACGACGACGCCGAGGTCGACCCCAGCGCGCGAGGTAGTGCCTGCGAGGCACTACCTCGCGCGCTGAAGGTCGACCTCGGCGCAGTTGGTGCAGTTGGCGCAGAGGGCCGAGCGTCAGTCCTCGGACGGCGTGTTCAGGCCGGACGAGATCAGGTTCATCACCGACGAGTCCGCGAGCGTCGTGGCGTCGCCGACCTCACGGTTCTCCGCCACGTCGCGCAGGAGGCGACGCATGATCTTGCCCGAGCGGGTCTTCGGGAGCTCGGGGACGACGAGGATCTTCTTCGGCTTGGCGATCGGGCCGATCTCCTTCGCGACGTGGTCGCGCAGGGTCTTCTCGATGGTCGCCGACCCCTCGGGCGTCGACGCCTCCTCGGCGTGCTCGCCGCGCAGGATCACGAACGCGACGACGGCCTGTCCCGACACCTCGTCCGCGGCACCCACGACGGCGGCCTCGGCCACCAGCGGGTTGGAGACCAGCGCCGACTCGATCTCCGTGGTCGAGAGGCGGTGCCCCGAGACGTTCATGACGTCGTCGACGCGGCCGAGGAGCCAGACGTCGCCGTCCTCGTCCTTCTTGGCGCCGTCGCCGGCGAAGTAGATGCCCTCGAAGCGGGACCAGTAGGTGTCCTTGAACCGCTCCAGGTCGCCCCAGATGCCGCGGAGCATCGACGGCCACGGCTCCGAGAGGACCAGGTAGCCGCCGCCACCGTTCGGGACCTCGTGCGCCTCGTCGTCGACGACGGTCGCCGCGATCCCCGGCAGGGGCACCTGTGCCGAGCCGGGCTTGGTGGCCGTGACGCCGGGAAGCGGCGAGATCATGATCGCGCCGGTCTCGGTCTGCCACCAGGTGTCCACGATGGGCGCCTTGTCGCCGCCGATGACGCGGCGGTACCACATCCACGCCTCGGGGTTGATGGGCTCACCCACGGAGCCGAGGACGCGCAGCGAGGACAGGTCGTACTTCGCCGGGATCTCCTCGCCCCACTTCATGCACGCACGGATCGCGGTCGGTGCGGTGTAGAAGATCGAGACCTTGTACTTCTCGACGATCTCCCACCAGCGGCCCTGGTGCGGGCTGTCGGGCGTGCCCTCGTAGATGACCTGGGTGGCGCCGTTGACGAGCGGCCCGTAGGTCACGTACGAGTGACCGGTGATCCAGCCGATGTCGGCGGTGCACCAGTAGACGTCCGACTCGGGCTTGAGGTCGAAGACGTTCTTGTGGGTGAACGCGGCCTGGGTCAGGTAGCCACCGGTCGTGTGCAGGATGCCCTTGGGCTTCCCGGTGGTCCCGGAGGTGTAGAGGATGAACAGCGGATGCTCGGCGTCGACCCATGCAGGGGTGTGCTGGACGTCGGCGGACTCGAGCGCGTCGTGCCACCACACGTCCCGGTGGTCCGTCCACGCGGTGTCCTGGCCGGTGCGGCGCACCACCAGGACGTGCTCGACCGTGCTGGTCTCGGCCCCGTCCTTGGGAGCGATCGCGTCGTCGACGGCCGGCTTGAGTGCAGACGGCTTGCCACGGCGGTAGCCGCCGTCGGCGGTGATGACGACCTTGGCGCCGGCGTCGGAGATCCGGCTGCGCAGCGCGTCGGCGGAGAAGCCGCCGAAGACGACGGAGTGCGGTGCACCCAGGCGCGCGCAGGCGAGCATCGCCACGACGGACTCGACGATCATCGGCAGGTAGATGACGACGCGATCGCCCTTCTCGACCCCGAGAGCGGCCAGGGCGTTCGCGGCGCGGGAGACCTCGCGCTGCAGCTCGGCGTATGTCACCGTGCGGGTGTCGCCCGGCTCTCCCTCGAAGTGGATGGCGACACGGTCGCCGTTCCCGGCCTCGACGTGTCGGTCCACGGCGTTGTACGCGGCGTTCAGCTGACCGTCGGCGAACCAACGGGCGACGGGTGCGCCCGACCAGTCGAGCGTCTCGGTGAAGTCCTTCTTCCAGCTGATCAGGTCACGGGCCTGCGTCGCCCAGAACGCCGGGCCGTCGGCAGCCTGGCCGTAGATCTCCGGCTTCGCGTTCGCCTGCGCGGCGAACTCGGGGCTGGGAGGGAACGCCCGGGTCTCGTGGAGGAGGTTCTCCAGACCTGTCTGGGCGGGGGTGGACTCGTTCTCGGGCACGCGGACCTCCTGTGCGCATCGACGCTGGTGCGGTCCGTGGCACGCACGCACGTACGCGCTCGACGGACACGTCGGGGCTCTGCATGCACCCGACGAGCGTGAGTGTAGACCCCTGGCGGTGACCGGGGTCACCCTGGACCGCGATTCGGTCAGGGTGCTGACAAACGTGCCGGAACCGTGGCGACGTCGCACCGGTCCGCCGGTCGTGTGCCGCTCCGGTAGCGTCGGCGCCCGTGAGCCGCATCGTCGACGCCGTCGTCCCGCCCCGGATGGGCCGGGGGTTTCGGTGGCTGCTCGGCTCGTCCTGGGCCAGCAACATCGGTGACGGCATCGCGCTCGCCGCCGGGCCGCTGCTGGTCAACTCCCAGACGGGGTCGGCGTTCCTCGTCGCCCTCGCGGCGGTGCTGCAGCGTCTGCCGTGGCTCGTCTTCGGGCTCTGGGCCGGGGTCGTGGCGGACCGCTGGGACCGGCGCCGCGTGATCATCGGTGCGAACCTCGCCCGTGTGGTCGTGGTCGCGGTCCTCTGCGCGGCGATCGTGTCCGGTTCCGTGAACATCGCCGTCGTGCTGGTCGCGATGCTGCTCATCGGCATCGCCGAGGTCTTCGTGGACACGACGTCCCAGACCCTGCTGCCCATGCTCGTCCGACCCGCGGACCTCGGCACCGGCAACGCGCGGCTCCAGGCCGGCTATCTCACCGCCAACCAGCTCGTCGGACCGCTGGTGGGCGCCTCGCTCTTCGCCCTGGGGGCGGCGTGGCCGTTCGTCGTGCAGGTCCTCTGCGTGCTGCTCGCGGTGTACCTGATCTTCCGGCTCCAGCTGCCATCCCGCACGCTGCCCGCCGGTGCCGGTGCCCGCACCCACGTCCTGCGCGACATCGCCGAGGGGTTGCGGTGGACGTGGAACCACGCGGCCATCCGCACCCTGGCGATCGTCATCCTCGTGTTCAACCTGACCTGGGCGGCACCCTGGGGCATCCTCGTGAAGTACTCGACCGACCACCTGGGGATGGGCGAGGTCGGGTACGGCCTGCTCCTCGCGGCGGCTGCGGTCGGCGGTGTCCTCGGTGTCTTGGTCTACGGTCGGCTCGAGCGCCGGTTCTCGCCGACCGGGCTGATGCGGACCGCCCTCACGCTGGAGGTGCTCTTCCACCTCGCGCTCGCGCTGGCGACGGAGGGATGGCAGGCGGTCGCGATCCTCTTCGTGTTCGGCGTCTACACCTTCGTCTGGGGCACGCTCTCGCGCACGCTGCGCCAGCGTGCTGTGCCCGAGGCCTTCCAGGGGCGCGTCGCCTCGGTCTACGGCATCTGCACCTACGGCGGGCTCGTCGGCGGAACGCTCGTCGGTGGCGTGCTCGCCGAGGTCTGGGGGCTGACGGCACCGATGTGGTTCGCGTTCGTCGGCGCCGGCGTCACCCTCGCGCTGCTGTGGCGCCCGCTCGGCCACGTCTCGGCCGCAGCCCTGCCCGAGGGGGCCGGCCCGGGAGTCGGTCCGGCCGCCCGTGCCCCGGAATAGCCGTCGTGCCCGCTCGGTTGCCGACCCTGTGACCCACGTTCTGCAACCCCTCGTCCTCCGTGACCTGACGATCCCCAACCGTCTCTGGCTGGCGCCGATGTGCCAGTACTCGGCCGTCGACGGCGTCCCGGGCGACTGGCATCTCGTCCACCTCGGGGCGCGCGCCTCCGGCGGGTTCGGTCTGATCCTGACCGAGGCGGCCGCCGTCGTGCCCGAGGGGCGGATCTCCCCGCAGGACGCCGGGATCTGGAACGAGGAGCAGGAGCGCGCCTGGGCACGGATCACCGACTTCGTGCACGGCCAGGGCTCGACGATCGGGATCCAGCTCGCCCACGCGGGCCGCAAAGCGTCCACGTACCGGCCGTGGGCCGACGCGCGGGGCAGCGTCCCGGCCTCGGACGGCGGGTGGGCCACCCTCGGGCCCTCCCCGGTCCCGTTCCCCGGGTACGACGACCCCGTCGAGATGACCGAGGACGAGATCGCCGCGGTGCCGGGCCAGTTCGCGGACGCAGCGCGTCGCGCCGAGGCCGCCGGGTTCGACCTCGTCGAGATCCACGCCGCCCACGGATACCTCCTCCACCAGTTCCTCTCGCCGCTGAGCAACCACCGCACCGACGCCTACGGCGGGACGGTCGAGGGGCGCTCGCGGCTCCTCGTGGAGACGGTCGACGCCGTCCGGTCCGTCGGGCCCGAGGGCAGGCCGGTCCTCGTCCGCCTCTCGGCGACCGACTGGACCGAGGGCGGCCTGACGGTCGACGACGTCGCGCACGTCAGCCGGGTGCTCGCGGACCACGGGGTCGACCTCGTCGACGTCTCGTCCGGAGGCAACGCACCCGCGACGATCCCGGTGGGCCCGGGCTACCAGGTCCCCGCCGCGCGCCGGGTGCGCGAGGTGTCGGGGCTGCCGGTCAGCGCCGTCGGGCTGATCACGAGCGCGCAGCAGGCCGAGCAGACGCTCGTCGACGGCGCCGCCGACGCGGTCATGGTGGGGCGCGAGGCGCTGCGCGACCCGATGTGGCCGCTGCGCGTGGCCGCCGAGCTCGGCGGGGACCTGCTGGCCCAGCCCCAGTACGCGCGGGCGCCGTACGCCGCGCGCTGAGACTGGCCCGGTCTACGGGGCGGCGGGCCCTGCCGCCGCCTCGTCGAGCTCCATCTGCTCCCGGGCGGCCTTCTCGACGGCCTCGGCCACCTTCGTCGTCACGTCGGCGTGGAAGACCGAGGGGACGATGTAGGTCGGGTTCAGCTCGTCGTCGGACACGGTCGCGGCCAGGGCGTTCGCCGCGGCGAGCAGCATGGTGTCGTTGACGGTGCGCGACTGTGCGTCGAGCAGCCCGCGGAAGACGCCCGGGAACGCGAGCACGTTGTTGATCTGGTTGGGGAAGTCGCTCCGCCCGGTCCCGACGATCGCGGCGTGCCGTGCCGCCTCGGCCGGGTCGACCTCGGGACGCGGGTTGGCGAGCGCGAAGACGATCGCGTCGTCCGCCATCGTCGCGACGTCGTCGCCGGTCAGGACGTCGGGGGCCGAGACCCCGATGAAGACGTCTGCGTCCGCGACCGCGTCCCGCAGCGTCCCGGTGAGGTCGCGCGGGTTGGTGTGTACCGCGGTCCAGGCGAGCGCCGGGGACAGGCCGGGGCGCTCGCGGTGGACGACCCCGTCGACGTCCGCGACGACGACGTCCCCGGCTCCGGCCGCGATCAGCAGCTTGAGGATCGCCGTCCCCGCCGCGCCGGCCCCCGAGAGCACGATCCGCACCGTCTTGAGGTCCTTGCCGACGACGCGCAGCGCGTTGGTCAGGGCGGCCAGCGCGACGATCGCGGTGCCGTGCTGGTCGTCGTGGAACACGGGGATGTCGAGCTCGGCGCGCAGGCGGTTCTCGATCTCGAAGCACCGCGGTGCGGCGATGTCCTCGAGGTTGATCCCCGCGAACACGGGCGCGATGGCCTTGACCGTGCGCACCACCTCGTCGACGTCGGTCGTGTCGAGGGCGATGGGGAACGCGTCGATGTCGGCGAACCGCTTGAAGAGCGCCGCCTTGCCCTCCATCACGGGCAGCGAGGCCAGCGGGCCGATGTCGCCGAGGCCGAGGACGGCCGTCCCGTCGGTGACCACGGCCACCGTGTTGCGCTTGATCGTCAGGCGGCGGGCGTCGTCGGGCCGCTCGACGATCGCCTCGCACACCCGCGCGACGCCGGGCGTGTAGATCATCGACAGGTCGTCACGGTTGCGGATGGGGACCTTGGACTCGATCTGGAGCTTGCCCCCGAGATGGAGCAGGAAGGTGCGGTCCGAGATACGTCCGACGTTGACGCCGGGCACCCCGCGCAGCGCGGTCGAGATCTCCTCGGCGTGGGAGTCACCGCGTGTCGCGACGGTCACGTCGACCGTCATGCGGGCCTGCCCCGACTCGCGCACGTCGAGCGCGGTCACGAGTCCGCCGTGCTTCTCGATCAGGGTGGTGAGCTCGCTGACGGCGGTGGGCCGGGCCTCGACGTCGAGGCGGGCGGTGATGGACGAGGAGACGGACGGGGCAGACATAGTGCCCAGTATGGGTTCAGCGTCCGATATTGGCACGGCGTCGACGGGCCGCCCACGCGATCCCGACGGCGAGCGCGGCCACCCCGAGCAGGACCGTCCCCGTCCGCACGGGGTGCAGGTTCATCCCGAGCCGCACGGGCCGGGTGAACGTGAGCGCGTCCCAGCCCTTCTCGGCCGCCAGCCGGCGCAGCGTGCGGTCCGGGTTCACGACGGCGGCGTGCCCCACGGCGCCGAGCATCGGGGCGTCGGTGATCGAGTCCGAGTAGGCGTAGGAGGCGTCGAGGTCGTACCCGTGCCGGTCGGCGAGCTCGCGGATCGCCGTCGCCTTGTGCTCGCCGTAGGCGTAGAACTCGATGTCGCCCGTGTAGAGGCCCTGGTCGACGCTCATGCGGGTCGCGATCGCGTGGTCGGCCCCGAGCGCCGCCGCGATGGGCTCCACGACCTCCTCGCCGGAGGCCGAGACGATGACGACGTCGTGCCCCTGCTCGTGGTGCCGGACGATCAGGTCGACCGCCTCGGAGTACACGACGGGGTCGATGTGCTCGTGCAGGGTCTCGGCGACGATCTGCGAGACCGTCGCGACGTCCCAGCCGGTGACGAGGCTGGACAGGTGTGCGCGCATCCGCTCGGTCTGGGCGGCGTCGGCGCTGCCCATCAGGTACAGCAGGTGGGCGTAGGCGCTGCGCAGCACGTCGCCGCGCGTCAGGAGCCCGCCGCGCAGGAAGGACCGGGAGAAGGCGGCGGTGGACGACGTCGCGATGATCGTCTTGTCCAGGTCGAAGAAGGCCGCGACGCGCCGGGCAGGTGGGGTCGCGGTCATGGGCCGAGCGTATCGAGGTCCGCGCCGAACGTCCGCACCACGGGCCTGCACGTTTGTGCACAGGTTCGTCGGGCGGCGTTCTCCACAGCCACGGGGGAGGGCCGACGGCGCCGGTGGGCCCGCGACGCCAGAGTGGCGACATGGCAGTGGTGGGGGTGGTCGGAGCACACGGCGGTGCCGGAGCCAGCGGGCTGGCGGCCGCGCTGGCCGTGGGCGCCCGTGGTCGTGGGCGCAGCGTCGTCCTGACCGAGCTCGGCACGGCGGGTGGCGGGCTCGACGTCTTCCTCGGCGTGGAACAGGGCGTGGGCCGGCGCTGGCCCGACCTCCTGGCCCCGGGCGACCCGGCCGTCGCGGTCGACGACCTGGTGCGGTGGCGCGGCGTCGACGTGCTCAGCGCCGACCGGCTGCGACCGTGCGACCCGGGGGCCGACGGAGGAGCGCGGGCACGCGCCGTGCTGGACGCGCTCGCCGCGGCGGCGGAGCTCGTGGTCGTCGACGCGGGCCGAGCCCCGGCTCCGGGAGCGGTCAGCGGCCTCGACGCGTGCGACGGGATCGTCGTGGTCGTGCCGCGCACCGTCCAGGGCGTGGCCGGCGCCATCGCTGCCGTTCGCGCGGTGGAGGACCGGGGCCGCGTCGGTGTCGTCGACCGCGTCGGGGGTCCGCTCGGGCGGACCGAGGTCTCCGACGCGCTCGGCCGGGTCGGGTGGGGCTCCGTGCCCGACGTGCGAGGGTTCGCCGAGGCGGTCGACGCCGGGGCCGGGCCACCCGTCGGCCGGCGGGACCGGCTCGGGGCCTGGACCGCGAACGAGCTGTCGACCGGGCCGCTCGCCGCCCTCTGCGGGACACGGGCATGAGCGCGGGGCCGCTGCAGCGCTACCTCGACGAGCCGGGAGTCACCGACGTGCTCGTCAACGGGCCGGACGAGGTCTGGGTGGACCGCGGTCATGGGGTCCAGCCCGTGCCGGTCCGGTTCTCCGACGCCACGCACGTTCGTGCACTCGCGGTCCGGCTCGCCGCCGCCGGTGGGCAACGGCTCGACGACGCCAGCCCGCTCGTCGACGCCCGTCTGCCGGGCGGCGTACGGCTGCATGCCGTCGTCGAACCCGTCTGCTCGCAGGGTGCCGTGATCTCTCTGCGTGTTCCGCGCCGCCGGACCATGACCCTCGACGAGCTGGTCGTGGGCGGGACACTGCCCGCCGCGTGGGCGCCGCTCGTCGCGGGGATGGTGGCTCGTCGTGCGGGAATCCTCGTCGCGGGCGGCACCGGCACCGGCAAGACGACCCTTCTGGCCGCGCTCGTCGGGCTCGTCCCGCACGACGAACGGATCGTCTGCGTCGAGGAGGCGCGCGAGCTCGACCCGGACCACCCGCACGTCGTCCCGCTCACCGCCCGCCGGCCCAACGTCGAGGGCTCCGGGGCGGTCGGCCTGGACGAGCTCGTGCGCGCGGCGTTGCGGATGCGGCCCGACAGGATCGTCCTCGGAGAGTGCCGTGGCGCGGAGGTCCGCGACGTCCTGATGGCGATGAACACCGGTCACGACGGCGGCTTCACCACGCTGCACGCCAGCACGGCGGCGCACGTCCCGGCCCGGCTCGAGGCCCTCGGGGCGCTGGCGGGCATGGACCGGGACGCCGTCGCGGCGCAGACCGTCGGCGCGATCGACGTCGTGATGCACCTGCGCCGGACCGGTGGCCGCCGCCACGTCGCCGAGATCGCCACCGCCCGACGAGGGGCGGACGGGCGTCTCGTGATCGCCGCGGCGGCGGTCCACCACGGCGCGGGCGGCACGGACGGACGCGGTCCCGTCGCGGGAGCGGTGCTCGACCCCGACGCCTGGTCGTCGCTCTGGGAACGCTGGGCACCGTCCGCGGCCCCGGTCGCGGGCACCCCGTGACGATCCTCGCGGCGGTGCTGCTGGGCGCCGCGGTCTGGGTGGCGACGTCCCGCCCGCGGCGACGAGCAGTGCTGCGGTCGACGACCGACCGGCGCCCGGTGGCCGACGCTCCGCTCACGCTCGCGCGCGTCTGTGGACATCTTCGTGCGGGGGCGCCGCCCGCGTCCGCCTGGGCGCGTGTCGGTGTCGACACCGACGCCTTCGGGGTCCCGATCCTCGGGTCGATCCGCGCCGCGGTGCCCGACGCCTCCACGGCCCGAGCCGTCCGCGCGGGCTGCCTCGTCGCAGCCGACACCGGGGCGCCGCTCGCCCCGGTGCTCGGACAGGTCGGCGAGGCGCTCGCCGCCGCGGCCGAGGCCGACGACGACCGGGAGGCGGCGCTGGCCGGGCCGCGAACCACCGCCCGGGTGCTCGCGTGGCTCCCGGCGCTCGGCCTCGTGCTCGGGGCCGCCCTCGGGGCGAAGCCGCTCGGGGTCCTGCTCGGAGGAGGCCTGGGAACCGCCGCGCTCGTCGGCGGTGGGGTCCTGCTCGTCGTCGGCTACCGGTGGACGGGCGTCCTCGTCCGGCGCGCCCGTGCGGCCGGCGCCGCATGAGTGCGCTGGTCGTGGCGGGCCTGGTGTGGCTCGGCACGTGCCCGTGGTGGCTCCGCACCCGCGGCGTCGTCCGTCGCGCGGCCTCTCTCGATGCACCGCGCCCGACCGGCTCCGGGCCCGACGTCGGCGTGCTGCTCGAGCTGCTCGGTGCGGCGCTGCGTGCGGGGGCGAGCCTGCCCCGTGCCTTCGAGTCCGTCGGCAGGGCGGTCGGCGGACCGGAGGGTGAGGATCTCGCGGACGTCGCCGCGGTCCTGATGCGCGGTGGCTCGTGGACCGAGGCGTGGGACTCGAACGCCACGCGCTCCGCGGCGCTCGCGGTCGTCGCCGAGGCACTGCGCCCCGCCTGGGATCACGGCGCCGCGCCCGCGGACGCCCTGCGGGTCGCGCAGGCCGAGGCGCGTCGTGCGGCGAGCGCCGAGGCACGTGCTGCCGCCGGCCGGCTCGGTGTGCACCTCGTCCTGCCGCTCGGTGTCTGCTACCTGCCCGCGTTCGTCCTGGTCGGCGTCGTGCCGGTCCTGCTCTCGTTCGGCGCCCGTGCCTTCGTCTGAGGCGAAGCCTGCGCAGGCGCGGCAGGGAGACCGGAGTGTCTCCGCTGATCCACAGGCGGGCCGAGGCCCCAGGGGTTCCCACAGATCTGCGCGTGCCGCCGGGGCCCCGGCCGGCACGGTCCAGTCTCGTCGTACGGCACGCACCGGGCGGGCCGAGAAGAGGAGGAACCTGATGACGATCCGACTGCACCGCACACTGACCGAGCGCGTCGCCCACCTGCGGGCGCACGGGGAGGACGGTCTGGCGACCGCCGAGTACGCCGTGGCGACGGTCGCCGCCGTGGGGTTCGCCGGCCTGCTGATCGCCCTGCTCAGCAGCGACGAGGTTCGCGGCATGCTGCTGTCGATCATCCAGGGAGCGCTGACGATCTGATGGCACGGACGGCGGCGGACCGACCGGCGGGGCAGTGCGGCTCGGTCACGGCAGAGTTCGCGATCGCGCTGCCCGCGCTCGTGGTGCTGCTCGTCGCCGTCCTCACGCTCGCCGCGTCCGCCACGGCCCAGATGCGGTGCGTGGACGCGGCGAGGGTCGCCGCACGGGCGATCGCGCTCGGCGACGACGAGGCCTCGGTCCGGGAGGCGGTGCGGTCGACCGCGGGCGACGGCGCCGAGCTGGCGGTCGTCCCGGGCGAGGACTGGATCACGGTCGAGGTGAGCGCGCCGGTGGTCGGCGGATGGTTCGCCGGGGCACCGCTGCGCGCGAGCGGGAGCGCGGTCGCGCGCAGCGAGCCGTGAGGCAGCGCGGGTCCGGCACGGTGCTGGTGGTCGGTCTGATGGCCGTGGCTCTCGCCCTGCTGCTCGGGATCGGGGCGCTCGCGGCGGCGCAGCATGCCCGGGGAGTCGCGCAGGTCTCCGCGGACCTCGGCGCGATCGCCGGTGCGCAGGCCGTCCGCGCCGGGGGAGACGGGTGCGCCGTCGCCGGTGAGACCGTCGTGCGGAACGGGGCGGCCATGACGGGGTGCGCCGTGCACGGGCGCGGTGTCGTCGAGGTCGAGGCGGTGATCGAGGCGGACGTCGGCGCGCTGCCGGTCGGCACGGCGCGCGCCACGGCCAGGGCGGGACCGGCGGTCTGCCGTCAGCCGGGGGCGTGCGCGAGCAGCGCGTCGAGCAGCGCGACCGCCCCGGCCTTGTCGAGCGGCTCGTTGAAGCTGCCGCACTTGGGCGACTGGACGCAGGCGGGGCAGCCGTCCGCACAGGCGCAGCCGGCGATCGCGTCGCGCGTCGCCCGCAGCCAGGTGGCGCCGACGTCGTACCCGCGCTCGGCGAATCCGGCGCCGCCCGGGTACGCGTCGTAGACGAAGACGGTCGCGCGGCCGGTGTCGACGTGCATGTCGGTCGAGACGCCGCCGAGGTCCCAGCGGTCGCACGTCGCCAGGAGCGGCAGCATCCCGATCGACGCGTGCTCGGCGGCGTGCAGAGCGCCGGGTACCCGTGCGGCGTCCAGGCCGGCGGCGTCGAGGACCTCCGCGGGGACGGACCACCAGACCGCGGTGGTCTGGAGCGTACGTTCTGGCAGGTCCAGGGACTCGGTGCCGAGCACCTGGAGGTCGGGCAGGCGGCGCCGCTGATAACCCACCACCTGGGAGGTGACCTCGACCGGCCCGACTCCCCAGTCGACGGGTCCCCAGGATCGTCGGGTCGTGGCCGGGAGCTCCTCGGCGGGGCCGCCGCCGGGCACGTGCTCCTGCTGGTCGGCGATCAGGATGCTCGTGACGTCGCGCGACCACGTGCCGTGGTCGACGCCGCGGCGCTGCACGAGCGCGACGTGGTCGTCGAGGTCCAGGTGCTCGACGACGTAGGTCTCGCCCTGGTGCACGTACACGGCGCCGTCGTGAACCTGGCCGTCGGCCGAGCCGGCGTCGACGGTGCCCAGCACCCGGCCGGTCTCGGCCTCGACGACGCGGACCGGCACCCCGCCCGTGCCGCGCAGGTCCGTGAGTCCGGCCGCGCCCTGGGCGTGCGTCCAGTACCAGCCGCTCGTCCGACGTCGCAGCGCGCCCCGGGCGACGAGGACGTCGAGGACGGAGCGCACGTCCGCCGGTCTGCCGAACGACGGCAGGTCCTCCGTGCGGACCGGCAGCTCGGCGGCGGCCGCACACAGGTGCGGGGCGAGGACGTAAGGGTTGGTGGGGTCGAAGACGGTGGCCTCGAGCGGTGCGTCGAGGAGTGTCTCCGGATGACGCACGAGGTACGTGTCGAGCGGATCCTCCCGGGCGACGAACGCCACGAGGCCGTCGGCTCCGGCGCGCCCTGCCCGGCCTGCCTGCTGCCACACCGACATGCGGGTGCCGGGCCAGCCCGCGATCAGCACGGCGTCCAGACCGGAGATGTCGACACCGAGCTCGAGCGCGTTGGTCGTGGCGAGCGCCCGCAGCTCTCCGCCGCGCAGGGCCTCCTCGAGGGCCCGTCGTTCCTCGGGCAGATAGCCGCCCCGGTAGGCCGCGACGCGCGTCGCCAGGCTCGGGTCGACCTGACGCAGGTGCTCCCGGGTCACGGTCGCCACGGTCTCCGCGCCGCGGCGCGAGCGCGTGAACGCGAGACTTCTCGCCCCGTGCACCACGAGGTCGGCCAGCAGGTCGGCGGTCTCGGCCGTGGCCGACCGTCGGGGGCCGTCGTCGGGGTCGAGGTCGCCCTCGACGGGTGCGGCGTCCCAGCCGGGCCTCACGGGTGGCTCCCACAGGGCGAACGTCCGTGCGCCCGCGGGGGAGGCGTCGTCGTCGACGACGGCGATCTCCTCGGCCGGGACGCCGGCCAGCCGTCCGGCGGTCGTCGCAGGCTCGGCGGTCGTCGCCGAGGCGACCACGACCGTGGGCGGGCGGCTCCCGGCGGGCGCGTAGTGCGCCGCCAGCCGGGTCAGCCGGCGCAGGACGAGGGCGACGTGCGCGCCGAACACCCCGCGGTAGGCGTGCCCCTCGTCCACGATCACGTATCGCAGGGAGCGCAGGAGCCGCGCCCACCGCCGGTGGTTCGGCAGCAGGGAGAAGTGCAGGAAGTCCGGGTTGGTCAGGACAGCGTCGGCGTGGTCCTGGACCCAGCAGCGTTCCTCGAACCCGGTGTCGCCGTCGCACGTGGCGACGCGCAGGTCGCGGGCGCCGGAGGCGTCGACCACGCGCTGGACCCCCGCGAGCTGGTCGGCGGCCAGCGCCTTGGTCGGGCAGATGTACAGCACCGACCCGCGGCCGAGAGTCGACTCGATCCGGCCCGCGTCGAGCACGGTGGCCGCGGTGTCGGCGCGCACCGAGGTCAGCGCGGGCAGCCAGAACGCGAGCGACTTGCCGGAGCCGGTCGACGTCGCGAGCGCGACGTGTCGTCCGGACCACGCCGCCTCGGCGGCCTCGACCTGGTGCCGCCAGGGCTGGTCGACGCCCAGAGACCGGTACCCGGCCACGAGGGCGGGGTCGGCCCAGCGCGGCCACGGGGCGGACTCGCCGTCGCGAGCGGGGATCTCGGCGGCGTGCGTGAGCCGGTCCGCGCGCCGCCCGCCGGCGAGCAGCACGTCGAGCAGCGGGTGCGTCACCTCAGGAGTCGGACCCCTGCGCGAGGCTCAGCGCCGTCGCGCGGGCGAAGGCCGTGGGAGCGGTCACGCCACGGTGGTCCGCGTGGGCGGGGAGGGTCTGCCCGGCGGCGAGCCCTGCGGCGTACCCCACCATGTACGTGGTCAGCGGCGCCGCGGGTCGTTCGACGTTGTGCGCCGCGTCCCGCGCGAGGTCGAGGACGGCCTTGAGGTCCACCGACGCAGGATCGATGTCGAGCTGTGTCGATACCTCGGTGATCCACTCGTCGAGCGTTGTCATTGCGGCTCCTCGGGTACGGGGCGGGTGGCGCCCGGGTCCAGACGTTCTACATCGTCCCACGTGTCGACGTCGTCGCTCAGGTCGGCGGGGTCCTCGAGCGCGCGGCATCGCAGCCTCTCGATCACGCGCCTGACCGGCATGCCGTGAAAGGCCCCGGCCCCGGACCGCAGGTCGTCGAGCGCCGTCGCGAGCGCCGCGTGCCGGTACAGGCCGACGAGCCACTGGTCGCGCCCCTCCCGGCGCAGGTGCACGCCGTCCTCGGTGGGTGCCAGACCGCCGGCAACCTCGAGCAGCACGGGGACGGCGCCCGCGGCGCGCGGGACGTCGCACGCGAGCAGGAGCACCCATGCCGGCGCCGCGGATGGGCCCGCGGTCGGACGCCGTGACGCCAGCGACGCCAGCGCAGCCAGTCCGGCGTCGATCCCGGCGACCGGGCCGCCGAACGCGGGCTCCTCCCGCACCACGGATAGGCCGGGTCTGGCGAGGTGGGGCGGGCCGACCACGACGGTCTGCTCGGCGCCGGTCGTCGCCGTCAGGACGTGGTCGAGCAGCGGGCGCCCGACCACCACGACGTCCGGCTTGGGGGTGCCGAGCCGGGCGGCCCGTCCACCGGCGAGCACCAGCGCGTCGTACCGCGGTCCGCTCATCTACAGCACCACGACACGGACAGGATCCCCAGCGCGGACCGCGTCCACCTCGGCCGACACGATCACCAGGCAGTCGGCGACGACGAGCCCGGAGAGCAGGTGACCGTCGCGGCCCGCGGGTTCGACGCGGCCGTCGGGGCGGTGTCGGCCCGGCAGGATCTGCACGCGGCCCGGTGGGCTCGACCACTTGGTCGCGGCGACGCGTGGGACCGCGGGAAGGTCCGACGTCGTGCACCCGGCCAGGCGGCGGATCGTCGGCCGGGCGAACAGGGTGACCGAGACGAACGCGGCCACCGGACTGCCGGGGACGGCGATCCAGGGAACTCCCCGCCAGCGGGCGAGCGCCTGGGGGCGTCCGGGCCGCATGTCGACCGCGGCGACGTGCACGTCGGAGAGCCGCCCGTCACCGGAGTCGAGGAGTGCACGGACGACGTCGTGCGCACCGGCGCTGACACCACCGGACGTGACGACCAGGTCGACGTCCGCGGTGAGCTCGTCGAGGGCACTCGCCAGCGCCGTGACCGTGTCGCCGACGGACGGGTGTCGCACGGCCACGGCCCCCGCGGCACGGACCCCGGCCGCGAGCAGGTGCGAGTTCGAGTCGGGAATCTGCCCGTGGGCAGGGGCCCTCCCGGAGGCCACGAGCTCGCTGCCCGTGGCGAGCACCCCCACGCGGGGCACACGGTGCACGCGCAGCGACGTCGCGCCCGCCGAGGCCGCGGCGGCGACGACGGGGCCCGTCACCGACGTCCCGGCCGCGCACACCAGGTCGCCGGGCATCACGTCCTCGCCGCGCGGGCGGACGTGGGCGCGGTCGAGGCGTGGTACGGCGACGGAGGTCTCGACGCCCGCCACGCCGGCGCGGAACCGGCCGGTGGAGGTGCGCTCCACCGGGACGACCGCGTCGGCGCCGGGCGGCAGCGGGGCGCCGGTCATGATGCGCACGGCCTCCCCGGCCCCCAGCTTCGTTCCGGTCCCCGTCCCGGCCGCAGCCTCGCCGACGACGGCGAGCGCGACGGGTTCGCCGTCCAGCACGTCGAGGTCGCGGGTCCGGACGGCGTACCCGTCCATGGCGGCCATGTCGAAGGGCGGCACCGCCAGGTGTGCGCGGACGTCGGCGGCCAGGACGGACCCGACGGCCTCGTCGAGCGGCACGTCCAGCGAGGGGAGCGGGTTGACCATCGCCAGGGCGCGGGCACGATGCTCGTCGAGCTTGCTGGCGACCGGAGACATGCCGTCACTGTAGTCATCCGGGGTGCGAGGGGCCGGGGACCGGAAACCTCACACGCCGGGCCGGTCGGGTGTGCGAACTTCCTTACGCTCGATTAACCGTCCCCGCGCGGCGGCGAAACATCGGCTCCCTAGCGTCCTGCCTACTGACCGGCACGATCGATGGAGGACCAGATGTCCGCACCGACGACGCACGACGACGGCACCACCCCCGCACGGACCGCCACCACCCGGCCGGAGGTCGCGATCGCGCGTCGCAGCGGCCGGTGGATCGACCACTGGGACCCGGAGGACGAGACCTTCTGGAACGACGGCGGGAAGAAGATCGCGAACCGTAACCTGTGGATCTCGATCTTCGCCGAGTTCCTCGGGTTCGCCGTGTGGGGCATGTGGTCGATCGTCGTGCCGCAGCTCGGCGCGGCGGGCTTCACGTACACCAACGACCAGCTCTTCTGGCTGATCTCCGCACCGGCCCTCGTCGGGGCCACGCTGCGGATCCCGTACACGTTCGCCGTCCCCGTCTTCGGCGGCCGCAACTGGACGGTGGTCTCGGCCCTGCTGCTCCTGATCCCCACCACCGCGCTCGTGGTCGCCGTCCAACGCCCGGAGACGCCGTTCGGCGTGATGGTGGTCGTCGCGGCGCTCGCGGGCTTCGGCGGCGGGAACTTCGCGTCGTCGATGGCGAACATCTCGTTCTTCTACCCGGAGCGGGAGAAGGGGCGTGCGCTGGGGATGAACGCGGCGGGCGGGAACCTCGGCAGCGCCGCGGTGCAGTTCGCCGTCCCGATCGTGATCACGGTCGGCGCCGGTGTCGCGCTGGAGCGTGCGGGCCTGATGATGATCCCGTTCATCCTCCTGGCGGCGCTGCTGGCCTGGCGGTTCATGGACAACCTCGCCGAGGCGAAGGCCGACCCGCGCTCGTTCGCCGCGGCCACCCGGCAGAAGCACACGTGGATCATCTCGTTCCTCTACATCGGCACCTTCGGCTCGTTCATCGGGTACGCCGGGGCCTTCCCCCTGCTGCTGAAGAACGAGTTTCCCGAGGTGGGGCTGTCGATCGCGTTCATGGGAGCGCTCGTCGGGTCGGTCACCCGGCCGCTGGGCGGCATCCTCGCGGACCGCGTCGGCGGGGCGCGGATCACGATCTGGTCGTACGCCGCGATGGCGCTCGGTGCGGTCGGGGCCGTCGTCGCGCTGGGCTCGCACAGCTTCGCGCTGTTCTTCGGGTCCTTCATGTTCCTCTTCGTCGCGACGGGCATCGGCAACGGGTCGGTGTACCGGATGATCCCGGCGGTGTTCCAGGTCGAGGCAGCACGGAGCACGGCGGGAGCGGGCGACGACGTCGTGCGGTCGGCCCGGCTCGCGGCGACGAAGGCGGCCGCCGGGTGCATCGGCATCGCCGGGTCGGTGGGGGCGTTCGGCGGGTTCCTGATCCCGCGCGGCTTCGCCGCCTCGACCACCGCCACCGGCAGCATCGTGCCTGCTCTCTGGGTCTTCGTCGCGGTGTACGCGGTGATGGCCGCGGTCTGCTGGACGGTGTACGAGCGCCGCAGCTCCGTGATGGGTGCTGCCCGCGTATGAGCCCGACGCCGACCCCGGTCCAGACCCACTGCCCCTACTGCGCCCTGCAGTGCGGGATGTCGCTGACCGCCGCACGGCCCGCCGTTCCCGGCGGCGTGCCCGTGGTGGTCGGTGGCCGGGAGTTCCCCACCAACCGCGGGGGGCTCTGCCAGAAGGGATGGACGTCGGCCGGCGTCCTGGCTGCGCCCGACCGGCTCACCACCCCGTTGCTGCGCGGGGCCGACGGAGAACTGCGCACCGCGTCCTGGGACGAGGCGCTCTCCGTCGTCGCGCGGGGGCTCGCCCGGATCGCGGTGGAGAGCGGGCCGGAGGCCGTCGCCGTGTTCGGCGGCGGGGGTCTGACGAACGAGAAGGCGTACACGCTCGGGAAGTTCGCCCGCACCGTGCTGCGCACGCCGAACATCGACTACAACGGCCGGTTCTGCATGGCGAGCGCGGCCGCCGGCATGAACCGGGCGTTCGGCGTCGACCGAGGGCTTCCGTTCCCTCTGACGGATCTCGGGGGCGCTCAGGCGGTCCTGCTGCTCGGCTCGAACCTCGCGGAGACGATGCCCCCCTCGGTCCGGCACCTGGCCGGTGCCCGGGCCGCGGGCGGCCTGGTGGTCGTGGACCCGCGGCGCAGCACGACGGCGCAGCTCGCCGACGGCGGGCAGGGCGTCCACCTCGCGCCCGTGCCTGGCACGGACCTCGTGGTGCTGCTCGGGCTCCTGCACGTCGTCCTGGCCGAGGGGCTCGCGGACACGGAGTACCTGGAGACCCGGACGACGGGGGCCGAGGCGGTGCGGCGATCCGTCGCGGCCTGGTGGCCGGAACGTGCCGCGGCGGTGTGCGGGGTCCCGGCGGACGACCTGCGTCGGACGGCGCGGCTGCTCGCGGCGGCGTCCGGCCGGCACGGTGGTGCCGGTGCCTACATCCTCACCGGGCGCGGGGTGGAGCAGTCCACGCAGGGCACCGCGACGGTCACGGCCGCGATCAACCTCGCCCTCGCCCTCGGGCTTCCGGGGCGCCCGGGCAGCGGGTTCGGGGCGGTCACGGGGCAGGGCAACGGGCAGGGCGGTCGCGAGCACGGGCAGAAGGCGGACCAGCTCCCGGGGTACCGGATGATCACCGACCCGTCGGCACGGGCGCACGTCGCGGCGGTCTGGGGCGTCGAGGAGGAGACGATCCCCGGGCCCGGGCTGCCCGCCGTCGCGCTCCTCGACGCGCTGGGACGCGACGGCGGTCCGCGCGCGCTGCTGGTGCACGGCAGCAACGTCGTGGTCTCCGCCCCGAACGCGGACCGGGTCGTCGAGCGTCTGCGCGCCCTGGACCTGCTGGTGGTCTGCGACGTGGTGCCGTCCGAGACCGCGCGGATGGCCGACGTCGTGCTCCCGGTGACGCAGTGGGCCGAGGAGGAGGGGACCATGACCTCGCTCGAGGGACGGGTCATCCGTCGTCGCCGCGCCGTCGACGCTCCCGGCGAGGTGCGCTCGGAGCTGTGGGTGTGGGCGGAGCTCGCGCGACGGCTCGGCTCCGGGGTCGAGCTCGCCACCGATCCCGAGCAGGTCTTCGACGAGCTCGCCCGAGCCTCCGCGGGAGGACCCGCGGACTACAGCGGGCTGAGCCACGGCCGGCTCGACGCGGCCGAGTCGCGGGGGGACGGTCTCTACTGGCCCTGTCCCGACGGTGAGGGCGCGCCGCACCCCGGCACGCCGCGGATGTTCCTCGACGGGTTCCCCACACCGGACGGTCGCGCACGCATGACCGCGGTCGACCACGGCGGGCCGAGCGACGACGTGCGCGAGGACGCACCGACGTACCTCGTGACAGGTCGGGTGCTCCAGCACTACCAGACAGGTGCCCAGACGCACCGCGTCCCCGAGCTCGAGGACGCCCAGCCCGAGCCGTTCGTCGAGGTCCACCCGCTGCTGGCCCTGCGCGTGGGTCTCGAGGACGGCGAGACGGTGCGCCTGACCACGTCGCGCGGCACGGCGCTGGCGCGGGCGCGCTGGACCACGGACATCCGGCCCGACACCGTCTTCATGCCCTTTCACTGGGCCGGGGAGGGAAGCGCCAACCGCCTGACGACCGACGCCGTCGACCCGACCTCGAAGATGCCGGAGTTCAAGGTCTGCGCGGTGCGGCTCGAACCGGCGGTCCCGACCTCCCCGGTGGACGCGGAGACGTCCGCCGCCCTGACGGCGAACGGAGCCCGATGATGCTGAACGTGGTGGTGGTCGGGTACGGCATGGTCGGCTCGCGGTTCGTGGACGACCTGCTCGCCCGTACGGACGCGCAGGTCACGGTGCTCGGCGCGGAGCCCTACGAGGCCTACAACCGAGTGCTCCTGAGTGACGTGGTGGCGGGCCGCAGCGACATCGGCTCCCTCACGCTCCCGGCCCCGACGAGCGACCGTGCCCGCGTGCTGCGCGGGGTCGAGGCCGTCGCGATCGAGCGGCGGACCCGCACGGTGCTGGACAGCTCCGGGGGACGCCATCGCTACGACGCCCTCGTCCTCGCCACGGGCGCCCGCGCTCGGGTCCCCGAGATCGACGGCCTGGGCCCGGAGCTCCCCGCCGGGGTGCACGCGCTGCGCACCCTGGACGACGCCCGCGAGATCCTGGCGGCGGCCTCCAACGTGCCACGGACGGTGGTCGTCGGCGGTGGGGTGCTCGGGGTCGAGGCGGCCCAGGGCCTCGCCGCGCGCGGTCTCGACGTCACGGTCGTGCACGGCGGCCCGGGGCTCATGGACCGCCAGCTCGACGCCGCGGCGGCGGGCGTGCTCACCGGCACCCTGCGTCGGTCCGGCGTCCGGAGCCGGACCGGCTGCCGCCCCGCCGGGGTCCTGCTCGCCGACGGTCGCGTGACCGGCGTGCGGCTCGACGGCGCGGACGTGCTCGCGGCGGAGCTCGTCGTCCTGGCGGCCGGGGCGGTCCCGGAGACCGGGCTCGCCGCCCGCGCCGGCCTCGAGACCGGGCACGGGGTCGTCGTCGGGGCGGAGCTCGCCACGTCCCGGGACCCGCGGATCTTCGCGATCGGCGACTGTGCACAACCCCCCGAGGGTGCGCACGGGCTGGTCGCCGAGGGATGGGACCACGCCCGTCGGGTGGCCGAGCACCTGGCGGCTCTCACCGAGGACGCCCCTGCCCGGACCACCCGGCTCCCCGGTGCCTGGGGACGTCCCTCGCTCGCGCTGCGCGTGGGGGCCACCCTCGCGACCCGCGAGGTGAGCGCACCCGGGGTCCGCGGTACCGACGTCGTGACCGTCAAGGGGATGGCGGCCGTCACGATGGGCGTCTGCGGCGCCGGTCGAGAGCCGAACCCGGCGCACCGCACGGTCGTGCTCTCCGACCCCGGCGCCGGACGCCACGTGGAGGTGGTGGTCGAGGGCACGACGCTCGTCGGGGCCACGTGCCTGGGCGACGCGCGGGTCGCCGCCGACCTCACGGCCGCGTACACCCGGCGCACTCCCGTGCCCGCGGATCCGGCGTACCTGCTCCTCGCGCCGGTGGCACCGCAGACGGCCTCGGCGTCGTCGCCGGCGCAGATGCCGGCCGACGCGGTAGTGTGCCGGTGCAACACGGTGACCAAGGGGCAGATCACCGACTGCTGCGAGGCCGGCGCGGGCACGCTCGAGGACGTCGCGCGACAGACCCGCGCGACCACCGGCTGCGGCGGCTGCACGGAGGCGGTCTGCGGCATCCTCGAGTGGGCGGCGGCCACGCAGCCGTCGGCCACGGACCTCACGGCGGGGACGAGACGACCGTGAGAAAACTGTTACGGCCCCGGAACGGCGGGAGCACCGGGGTGAAATCCGGCCCGCCTAGTTTCGGGGCATGACAGCAGCCACCGAAACCCAGCGCCTCGTCGTCGTCGGCGGCGGCATGGTTGCGCAGCGACTGGTCGAGGCCCTGCTCGAGCGCGAGACCGGGGGCTGGCACGTCTCCGTCTTCGCCGAGGAGCCGCGGCTCCCGTACGACCGGGTGGCGCTCACGTCGTACTTCTCGGCACGGGACCCGGAAGAGCTCGTCCTCGGCGACCCGGCGATGTGGGACGACCCCCGGGTCACGCTCCACCGCGACTGCAAGGTCGAGGGGATCGACCGGGAGGCGAGGACCGTCACGGACCGCCTCGGTCGGGTGCACGCGTACGACGAGCTGGTCCTGGCGACGGGGTCGTCGGCGTTCGTCCCGCCGATCCCGGGCGCGGACCTTCCCGGGGTGTTCGTCTACCGCACGGTCGACGACGTCGCGGCGCTGCGCGGCTGGGTGGACCAGGTGCGGGCGGGGCGTGCGGACGACACCGTGGAGCGCCCCGTCCGTGGCGCGGTCATCGGCGGCGGGCTCCTGGGCCTCGAGGCCGCCGGGGCGCTGCGGGCGCTGGGCGCCCAGGCCACGGTGGTCCAGTTCGGCACGCACCTGATGGACGTCCAGATCGACCTCGGTGGCGGCGAGGCTCTCAAGCGGCTGATCAACGACAAGGGCATCGCGGTGCGCTGCTCGTCGGCGACCGAGCGGATGCGCGCGGACCGGACCTCGGGGCACGTCTCGCGCCTCGACTTCGCGGACGGCGGCAGGCTCCCCGTCGACATCGTCGTGGTGGCGACGGGGGTACGTCCTCGCGACGAGCTCGCGCGGGCGGCCGACCTGCCGGTCGGCGAGCGGGGCGGCGCCGTGGTCGACCTCGCGTGCCGGACCGAGGACCCTCACGTCTCGGCGGTCGGGGAGGTCGCCTGCATCGAGGGGCGGTGCATCGGTCTGGTCGCTCCCGGGTACGCGATGGCGGAGGTCGTCGTCGACCGTCTGCTCGGCGGCCCGGCGACCTTCCCCGGCGCCGACACGGCCACGAAGCTCAAGCTGCAGGGGGTCGACGTCGCGAGCTTCGGCGACGCGTTCGCCCGCACCGAGGGCGCGATGGAGCTCGTCCACGCCGACCCGGTCGCGGGGGTGTACAAGAAGCTGGTGCTGGCCGACGACGCCCGCACCCTGCTCGGCGGTGTGTTCGTCGGCGACGCGGCCCCGTTCGCGTCGCTGCGCCCGATGCTGGGGGCCGAGCTCCCCGGCGACCCCGGGGCGTTCCTGCTCCCCGAGGGCGGAGGCGGGGGAGCGCCGCAGCTGGAGCTCCCCGACGGCGCGGGCGTGTGCTCGTGCAACAACGTCTCGGCCGGCACGATCCGCGGGGCCGTGACCGAGCACGGGTGCACCGACCTCGCCGCCGTCAAGGCGTGCACCCGGGCGGGCACGAGCTGCGGGTCCTGCCTGCCGCTCGTCAAGAAGATCACGACGGCGGAGCTCGAACGGGCCGGGATCGAGGTCTCGAACGCGCTCTGTGAGCACTTCGAGCTCTCCCGCGCCCAGCTGTTCGACGCCGTGCGGGTGGCGGACCTGCACACGTTCAGCGAGATCATCGAGCGGTTCGGTCGGGTCCCGGAGGCGGCGGCCGACGACCTGCCCGTCGGTCCCGGGCGGGGCTGCGACATCTGCAAGCCGACGATCGCGTCGATCCTGGCGTCGCTCGGCAACGGCCACATCCTCTCCGGCGAGCAGGCCTCGCTCCAGGACACGAACGACCACGTGATGGCCAACATGCAGAAGGACGGCACGTACTCCGTGGTCCCGCGGATCCCCGGCGGGGAGATCACGCCGGACGGTCTGCTCGTGATCGGTCAGGTGGCCAAGGACTTCGGTCTCTACACCAAGATCACGGGCGGTCAGCGCATCGACATGTTCGGCGCACGGATCGAGCAGCTCCCGGACATCTGGCGGCGGCTCGTCGAGCACGGCTTCGAGTCCGGGCACGCCTACGGCAAGTCGCTGCGGACCGTGAAGTCCTGCGTGGGGTCGACGTGGTGCCGGTACGGCGTGCAGGACGCGGTCGGCATGGCGGTCGAGCTCGAGCTGCGCTACCGGGGCCTGCGGAGCCCGCACAAGATCAAGCTCGGCGTCTCGGGCTGCGCCCGGGAGTGCGCGGAGGCCCGCGGCAAGGACGTCGGCGTGATCGCGACGGACAACGGGTGGAACGTGTACGTCGGGGGCAACGGCGGGTTCACACCGCGGCACGCCCGGCTGCTCGCCGAGGACCTGAGCAGCGAGGAGCTGCTGCGCACGATCGACCGGTACCTCATGTACTACATCCGTACCGCGGACCGCCTGCAGCGGACGGCGGCGTGGATGGAGGACGTCGAGGGCGGCCTCGACGGCGTGCGCGCCGTGATCATGGAGGACTCGCTCGGGATCTGCGCGGACCTCGACGCCGCCATGGCGCGGCACGTGGGCGAGTACGAGGACGAGTGGCGTGCCGTCCTCGAGGACCGCGAGAAGCTGCGGCGGTTCGGCTCGTTCGTCAACGCGCCGACCACGCCCGACCCCGACCTGGCCTACGTCGCCGAGCGCGGCCAGCGCCGGCCCGCGACGGCCGACGAGCGTGCTGATGCCCCGGTGATCGCCGGGCCTGTCCTGGAGGTGCGGGTATGACCACGACGGCGGACACGACCTGGGTGGCGGTGTGCCCCCTGGCGGACCTGGCGGTCGAGCGCGGCGCGGCGGCGCTGCTCGGCGACGTGCAGGTCGCCCTCTTCCGGCTCGCGGACGGCACGGTGCACGCCGTTCAACAGCTCGACCCGTTCAGCGGCGCGAACGTGATGTCGCGGGGGATCGTGGGCACCCGCGGCGGCGAGCCGACGGTGGCGGGGCCGATGTACAAGCAGGTCTACTCGCTCCGCTCCGGGCTCTGCCTCGACCCGGTCGGGTACGAGCCGCGGCCCGGGCACGAGCCCGTCCTCGTGACGTACCCGGTCGACGTGCGCGGCGGCGTCGTGCACGTCGGGGCAGCACGATGACCACCCTGGTCGGGCTCGACGTCGCGGGCCGGCTGGTCGTCGTCGCGGGTGGCGGGCCGGTGGCCGCCCGCCGCGGACGGGCGCTGCTCGCCGACGGCGCCCACGTGCGGTTCGTCGCGCCGTGGATCTGCGAGGACGTCACCGACCTGCTCGCGGGTGCGGCGGACGAGGAGTCGGTGATGTGGGTCCCGCGCGACGTCCGCCCGGGCGACCTGCGCGGGGCCTGGCTCGTGCACGCCGCCACCGACGACGCACGCGCCAACCGCGAGGTCGCGCGCTGGGCCGCGGAGAGCCGGATCTGGTGCGTCAACGCCGGGGAGGCGGACGCGGGCACCGCACGGACGCCGGCGACCACCCGAAGCGGGGACGTGCTGGTGGGCGTCGTGACCGACACGGCGGACGGGTCGGTGGCCGCCGACCCGCGCCGTGTCCGGGAGGTGCGGGACTCGGTCGCCGAGCACCTGCGGTCGGGGGCGCGGGACCAGCGTCGGCGACGCCCCGGGGTCGGGCACGTGACCCTCGTCGGCGGGGGGCCGGGTGCGGTCGACCTGCTGACGATCCGTGGCCGGCGCGCGCTCGCCGAGGCCGACGTGGTCGTGACCGACCGGCTCGGACCCGTCGGCGTGCTCGACGAGCTGGCTCCCGGCGTCGAGGTGATCGACGTCGGCAAGACGCCCGGCAACCATCCCGTCCCCCAGCACGAGATCAACGCCATCCTGGTCGACCACGCCCGGCGCGGCCGCGCCGTCGTGCGCCTCAAGGGCGGCGACCCGTTCGTCTACGGACGTGGCGGCGAGGAGCTGGTGGCGTGCCGGGAGGCGGGCGTGAGCGCCGACGTCGTCCCCGGGGTCAGCAGCGCGCTCTCCGTCCCGGCGCTCGCGGGGATCCCGCTCACGCACCGCGGGGTGGTGGCGGCGTTCCACGTCGTCTCCGGCCACGCGGCCCTCGGCGCCGCGGCGACGACGGCCGTGCGGGACCGCTCGGCCACGCTCGTCGTCCTCATGGGGGTGGCCGCGCTGCCACGGATCGTCGACGAGCTCCTCGACGCGGGGGCGGACCCGCAGACGCCCGTCGCGGTCGTCGAGAACGGGTCGACGCCACGACAACGCCTGACTCGTGCGACGATCGGCACCGCGGTCGCACGTGCGGCCGCGGTGGGCGTCGGCAACCCGGCCGTCGTGGTGGTCGGCGACGTCGCCGCCGAGGAGATCTTGGAGGGTGCGAGTGACTGACGGGCCGCAGGATGCGCAGGCCGCCGACGAGGGGACGACGGCGCGCCCCGCGCTCGGGCAGGTCATGGCCGGGTGCACCGTGCTCGTCACCGCGGACCGGCGCGCCTCGGAGCTCGCGTCCGCCCTCGAGCGCCGCGGGGCGACGGTCCGGCACGCGCCCGCGCTGACGATGGTCCCGCACGCCGACGACGACGCCCTGGTCGACGGCACGCGCTCGCTGATCACGACCCCGCCCGACGTCGTCGTCGTCACCACCGGGATCGGGTTCCGCGCCTGGGTCGAGGCCGCGGACGCCCACGGCCTGGCCGACCACCTGCTCGACACCCTCGCCGACTGCCGGATCGTCGCGCGGGGACCCAAGGCGCGCGGGGCGATCCAGGCCGCGGGCCTGACCGCCGACTGGGTCGCGGAGTCGGAGACCTCGGGGGAGATCGCCGACGTCCTGCTCTCCGAGGGGGTCGACGGGCTGCGGATCGCCGTCCAGCACCACGGTGCCGGCGCCGACGGCCTGGACGTCGTCTTCGGCGAGGCCGGGGCGGACGTCCTCAGCCTCGTCGTCTACCGCTGGGGCCCGCCCCCGGACCCGGCCGCGCTGCGGGCCTCCGTCGAGGCGGCGGCGAACGGCGAGATCGACGCCGTCGTCTTCACCTCCGCGCCGGGCTCCGAGGCCTGGCTCCGCGCCGTCGAGTCGGAGGGCGTCCTCCCGTCCGTCCGGGGCAGGTTCGGCAACGGCAGCATGGTGGCGGCCGCCGTCGGTCCCATCACGGCACGTCCGCTCGAGTCACGAGGAATCGAGACCCTGCAGCCCGAGCGCGGACGGCTCGGGGCCCTGGTCCGGACCCTTGTCGGGCACTACGAGCACGCGGAGACCCTCGCGATCGAGACGGTCGCCGGGCGGCTGCTGATCCGCTCGCGCAGCGCGGTGCTCGACGGCCGGGTGCTCCCGCTCTCGCCGAGCGGACTGGCCGTGCTCCGCGTGCTCGCCGTCGCCCGCGGGGACGTGGTCCGCCGCGACGACGTCCTCGCGGCGCTGCCCGGTGAGTCTCGTGACGCGCACGCCGCGGAGGTCGCGATCGCCCGCGTGCGGGACGCCGCCGGGGACCGCGCCCTCGTCAAGACCGTGGTCAAGCGGGGCTACCGGCTGGCGCTCGCCGCAGGGTGACCCCCGACGGGTGACGCTCAGCCCGCGAAGGCTGCTGCCACCGCCTGCCGCAGGTACCAGGGGTCCGCCACGGCGCAGAGCTCGCGCGCCGAGTGCATCGACAGGATCGGCACGCCCACGTCGACCGTGCGGATGCCGAGGCGGGTCGCGGTGATCGGTCCGATCGTCGAGCCGCAGGGCATCGTGTTGTCGGAGACGAACTCCTGAACCGGGACGCCCGCCCGCTCGCACGCCCCGTTCCACAGCGCCGCGCCGACGGCGTCGGTGACGTACCGCTGGTTGGCGTTGATCTTCAGGATCGGGCCGCCCCCGGCGAGCGGCCGGTTCGCCGCGTCGTGACGTTCGCCGTAGTTCGGGTGGACCGAGTGCCCGACGTCCGAGGAGACGACGAGCGACGACGCGAGGGCACGACGGCGCTCCACGGCGTCGGCACCCAGCGAGCGCTGGACCCGTCCGAGCACGTCCTCGAGGAACGGGCCGCCGGCCCCGGACCGCGTGTCGGAGCCGATCTCCTCGTGGTCGAACGCCGCGAGCACGGCCACCCGCTCGGCGTCGTCCGGGACGTCGAGCAGGGCGCAGAGCCCGGCGTGGACCGAGAGCAGGTTGTCGAGCCGCCCCGAGGCGAAGAGCGCCCCGCCCGCACCGAATGTGCGCGGCTGCTGGGTGTCGGCCACGACCACGTCGTACCCCGCCACGTCCTCGGGGGAGCAGGTGCCATCGACGAGCGTGGCGAGGACGTCGGCCTCGGAGAGGTCGCCCAGGCCCCACACCGGCTGGGTGTGGCGCTGCTTGTCGAGCTTGAGCCCGTCGTTGACCTGCCGGTCGAGGTGGATCGCGAGCTGCGGGATCCGCAGCATCGGGCCGGTCCGCACCAGGTGCTCGGTGCCGTCCCGGGTGACGACGCGGCCCGCGAGCTCGAGCTCGCGGTCCAGCCACGAGTTCAGCAGCGGTCCGCCGTAGACCTCGACGCCGGCCTGGAGCCAGCCCTCGCGGCCGGTCGTCGGCCGCGGCTTGAGCTTGAACCCGGGGGAGTCCGTGTGCGCGCCCAGGACCGTGAACGGCGTCAGCGGGCCGGCGCCCGTGGGCACGACCCAAGCGATCACGGCGCCGTCGCGCACGACGACGTAGCGGCCGGGGCCCTGCGGCCACGCCTCGGTCTCGTGCACCCGGGTGAAGCCCGCGTCCTCGCAGCGTCGGGCCACCTCCGCGGCTGCATGGAACGACGACGGTGCTGCTTCGACGAGGCGGGCGAGGTCTGCGATGTGCGTTTCGGCGTTCGTCACCCGTCCATCTTCGCACCGGTGCCGCGTGGGGACATGCCACGATGGGGCCGTGAATCCGTCCCGTGACCCCGCCCGCACGCTCGCGATGCTCTGGGGCGTCGAGGTGGGTGCGTCGCGCGGGCCGCGGCCGTCGCGCACGGTCGACGAGATCGGTGCCGCCGCGGTCGCGCTCGCGGACGCCGACGGCGTGGCCGGGCTGTCGATGCGCCGGCTCGCCTCCGCGTTGGGCGTCGGGACCATGTCGTTGTACACCTACGTGCAGAACAAGGACGACCTCGTGGACCTCGTCGTCGACCGTGCGTACGCGGAGATGTACCCCGACGACGTCGTGCCGGGCAACATCTGGCGGGACCGGCTGCTCGCCGTGGGCTGGGAGAACTGGCGACTGCTCACGAGCCACCCGTGGCTGCTCGACGTGGATCTCTCACGCCCCGTGCTGGGCCCGGGGGAGACGCGCAGGTACGACCTGGAGCTCGGCGCGGCGGAGGAGGCCGGGCTCTCGGACGTGGCCCTCGACGCAGCCGTCACGCTCGTGGTCTCCACCGCCACCCACGCGGTGCGGCGCCAGCGCGAGGCCGAGCAGGTCCGTGCTCTCGGAGGCCAGACCGACGAGGCGTGGTGGGAGCGCAACGCGGCACTGCTGGCCCTGGTCGGCGAGCGCAGCACCTACGCGCGCGCGGCCCGCGTCGGTGCGGCGGTGGGGGAGGCGCAGGCGGCCGGGTGGTCGGCGACGGCGGAGCTGGAGTTCGGGCTGACCCGCGTCGTCGACGGCATCGGCGCTCACCTCAGCGTTCCAGCCCCCACGTCCGGTCGGTGACCATCCGTGCGACGGCCAGCCCGATCGCGAGGGCGATGACGATCAGAGCGGCCTCGAAACCGTAGGCGAGCGCCGTCGTCGTGTCCCCCTCGGACATGTGGAAGACGGCACGGTACGCCGTGACCCCGGGGACCATGATCACCACGGCGGGCACGGACGCCGTCGTGCGCGGGATGTTCAACCGGGGTGCGAGCCAGGCGGCGAGGAAGCCGATGATCAGCGCCCCCGCGGCGGCCGCTGCCTGGACGGGGACGTCGAGGTCGACCAGCGCGAGGCGGGCGACGTTCGCGATCATCCCGATGCCGCCGGCGCACAGCGCCATCCGCCACGGGCTGTTGAACATGAGCGCGAACCCGGCGGCCGCGCAGAAGCTGGCCACGAACCGCAGGCTCAGCTCGACGCCCGACCCGAGCACGGGAGCGGCGATCGGGTCCGGGGCGAGGCCGCCGATCACGGAGACGCCCCAGACGGACAGCGCGGCCGACGTCAGGATCATCAACGCATAGGTCAGTCGTGCGATGCCGGCGGAGAAGTCGAGCTTGGCGAGGTCGAGCGCGCCGGTCAGCAGCGGGAACCCGGGCACGAGGAACAGGACCGCCGAGACGTAGCCGGCCTCGTGGCTGAGCGACTCGACGCCCGCGGTCTCGAGGAGGGCGAGCGTGCCCACGTAGGCCAGGCAGGCGAGCGCCGCCGCGAGCATCGTGACACCGAACTGGTTCCACCCGCGGTGGACGAGCACGCGCCGCAGCGCCTGGCCGAGGCCGGCGCCGACGAAGGCGCCGATCACCTCGACGAGACCGCCCGAGTTGAGGAACGCGAACGCCGCGCACGCGATCGCGGCCCACAGGGCGTTGACCGCCACGGGGTAGAGGGGTGGCTTCGCGGCGATCCGGTCGAGCTCCGCGGTGGCCTGCTCGACGCTCATCCGTTCGGCGCGGTCGGCTCGCTGGGCGAACCGTTCCAGCTCGGCGAGCCGGTCGGAGTTGATGCCGACCGTGCGGACCTCCGTGACCTCGGTGCGGAAGCTGCTGCCGCGGTGCGAGGTCGCGGTGATCTCGGTCAGGGTCACGTGCGCCTGGTGGTTCTCGATGCCCACCGCACGGGCCACGCGCGCCATCGAGGCCTTGACCCGGTACGAGCCGGTGCCGGCGGAGAGGCTGAGGCGGCCGGTGCGCAGCGCCACCCCCGAGCGGCGGATGAGCTCGAGCTCGTCGGCGACGGGACCGCTGGACGGCGGAGGTTCGGTAGCCACCCGCCCATCATGGCGCGTCCCGGGGCCGATGTCGTACGACGGGCAGGACCGGGCCGTGGTGCGAGTCGGCCCGGACGGGGCCACGATCGACCCATGGGACTGCGACTGAGAGAGATCGCCCTCGACTCGCCGGACCCCGACGCGTCGGCGAGGTTCTGGTCCGCCGCGCTCGGGTACCGCGAGGTCGAGCGGGACGACGAGGGCGTCGTCCTCGAGGGGGCGTCGGGCACCCCGACGCTCCTGCTGCTGCGCACGACCGACGTCAAGCGCGACAAGACGCCGATCCACCTCGACCTCTCGCCGGTGCACGGCTCCTCGCGCGACGAGGAGGTGGCACGGCTCGAGGCGCTGGGCGCACGCCGCGTCGACATCGGGCAGGGGGAGGTCTCGTGGGTGGTGCTGGCCGACCCCGCGGGGCTCGAGTTCTGCGTGCTGTCCACGCCGCACCCGCCGGAGCCGGAGCCGTTCGACCCCTGAGTCCACAGACCTCGACGATGGGGTAGTGACGCACGTCACCAACCCCTACACTCGGGCCAACGCGTCGACGCAGGGGTCGGGGCGTTCCGGCACCGTCGAGGAGGACGCATGCTTGAGCTCGGGTCGACCAGCACGACCGTCGTGGGAGTGATCGCCGTGATCGCGGCGCTCTCCCTGGTGTTCGCGATGGTCCTGCGCAGACAGGTGCTGGCCGAGCCCACGGGCACGCCCGCGATGAACGACATCGGCCAGGCGGTGCAGGAGGGCGCGTCCGCGTACCTCAGCCGCCAGTTCCGGACGCTCGCCCTCTTCGTCGTCATCGTCTTCGGGCTCCTGTTCCTGCTCCCCGGCGACTCGGGGGTGAAGGTCGGTCGGTCGATCGCCTTCGTCGTCGGCGCCGGTTTCTCGGCCGCGATCGGCTACCTGGGGATGTGGCTGGCGGTCCGGGCCAACGTGCGCGTCGCGTCCGCCGCCACGCGGCCGAACGGCAAGCTCGAGGGGGCGCGCATCGCGTTCCGCACCGGCGGCGTCGTCGGCATGTCCGTGGTCGGGCTCGGCCTTCTCGGCGCCGCGGGCGTCGTCCTGATCTACGAGGGGGACGCGCCCGCCGTCCTCGAGGGCTTCGGCTTCGGTGCCGCGCTGCTGGCGATGTTCATGCGCGTCGGCGGGGGCATCTTCACCAAGGCCGCCGACGTCGGCGCCGACCTGGTGGGCAAGGTCGAGCAGGGCATCCCGGAGGACGACCCGCGCAACGCGGCCACGATCGCCGACAACGTGGGCGACAACGTCGGCGACTGCGCCGGCATGGCCGCGGACCTGTTCGAGTCCTACGCCGTGACCCTCGTCGCGGCGTTGATCCTCGGCAAGGCGGTGATGGGCGAGGAGGGGCTGGTCTTCCCGCTGATCGTCACGGCGATCGGCGCGCTCGTCGCCGTGCTCGGCGTCTACATCACGAAGGTCCGCGGCACCGAGAGCGGGCTGACGGCCATCTACCGCGGCTTCTACCTCTCGGCGCTCGTCGGTGCGATCCTCGCCGGTGTCGCCGCCTTCGTCTACCTCCCGTCGACGTTCGCCGAGCTGTCCGGGACCGCCGACCTCGGCGACATCACCGCAGACCCCCGCGTCGTCGCGAGCCTCGCCGTCCTCGTCGGGATCGTGCTCGCCGGCGTGATCCTGTGGATCACCGGGTACTTCACCGGGACGACGTCGAAGCCGACCCTCCACGTCGCCGCGACCTCCCGGACGGGTGCGGCCACCGTCGTGCTCTCCGGCATCGGGGTCGGGTTCGAGTCCGCCGTCTACACCGCGGGCATCATCGCCGCCGCGATCTGCGCGGTCTTCCTGATCTCGGGCGGCTCGGTCTGGCTCGCGATGTTCCTGATCGCGCTCGCCGGGTGCGGGCTGCTCACCACGGTCGGCGTCATCGTCGCGATGGACACCTTCGGCCCCGTCTCCGACAACGCGCAGGGAATCGCCGAGATGTCCGGGGACGTCGACGAGGAGGGGGCGCAGATCCTCACCGACCTCGACGCCGTCGGCAACACCACCAAGGCCATCACCAAGGGGATCGCGATCGCGACGGCGGTCCTCGCGGCCACGGCACTGTTCGGCTCCTACGCCGGCGCGGTCCAGGAGGCGCTCGCAGACGTCGAGGAGATCGGCGGCGGGCTCGTCTCGTCGATGCTCTCCTACGAGATCATCTCGCCGATCACGCTCGTCGGCGTGATCCTCGGTGCCGCCACCGTGTTCCTCTTCTCGGGCCTCGCCGTCGACGCGGTCACCCGCGCCGCCGGGGCGATCGTCTACGAGGTGCGCCGCCAGTTCCGCGAGCACCCGGGGATCATGACCTACGACGAGCGACCCGAGTACGGGCGGGTCGTCGACATCTGCACCCGCGACTCGCTGCGGGAGCTCGCGACGCCGGGACTGCTCGCGGCCTTCGCCCCGATCGCCGTCGGCTTCGGTCTCGGGGTCGGTCCGCTCGCCGGGTTCCTCGCCGGGGCGATCGCCTGCGGCGTCCTCATGGCGGTGTTCCTGGCGAACTCCGGCGGTGCCTGGGACAACGCGAAGAAGATCGTCGAGGACGGCGCACACGGCGGCAAGGGTTCGCCCGCCCACGAGGCGACGATCATCGGTGACACGGTCGGTGACCCGTTCAAGGACACGGCCGGCCCGGCCATCAACCCGCTGATCAAGGTGATGAACCTCGTCGCCGTCCTGATCGCACCGGCGGTCGTGGCGATGAGCGCTCCGGCCGATGCGAATCCGGCGGTCCGGATCGGCATCGCGCTCGTCGCCGCAGCCATCGCCTTCGGTGCTGTGATCGCCTCCCGTCTGCGGGCGGCCCGCGTGGACCGGGAGCAGACGGAGGCCGAGGAGGCGTCGGTCGCCTGAGCCGGGCTGCGGCTACCCGACGGCGTCGAGGTAGCGCGCGAGCACGGCGGCGGCGCGCCGGATCACCTGCTCCTCGCCGGTCGCCGCGGCGGTCAGGAGCGAGGCGTCGACGAGGTGCGCCACCAGGTCGACGTCGGTCACCGTCGCGTACCCCGACGCCTCGAGCGTCCGGCGCACTGACCGCAGCAGCCGGGGGCGGTGCTCGGCCATGAGCGGGCGCAGCGCGGGGTCGCGCAGCGCCGTGAGCATCGGGTCGAGGCGGGTGGCGACGACGCGGTCGTCGACCCGGGGCGCGAAGAGGGTCCGGATGACGAGCTCGGCCGCCTCGGGCGATGACCGCCGTCCAGGTTCGAGGGATCGGGCGAACGTCTCGGCCGACGCGGCGCGGAGACCCTCGGCGGCGCGGACGGAGGCTGCGACCAGCGCCGCGCGGGAGGGGAAGTAGTACGACGCAGAACCCTGGGGGACACCCGCGGCGTCGGCAACCCGGCGGTGGGTGATCGCCTCGAAGCCCTCCTCGATCAGGAGGCGTCCGGCGGCGTCGGCCATCGCCCCCTGCCGGTCGCGGCTCCGTCGCTGCTGCGGCTCGCGCTGAGGGCTGGACTCGCTCGGCACCGTCACCCTGTCGAGTCTAGGCGGCCGCAGGGTCGTGCATCAGAACCAATACGCGCGTATGGTTCTTGCGCGCCCGACCCGCAGGCGCCTCGATCAAGGAGTTCTTCATGAGCACGACCATCCCCGCACAGGGGCTCGTCATCGACTGGGCGCAGATGCCCACGTACAACACCGTCATGTCCGTGGCCGTCGGCGCCGGGCTGATCCTTCTCGTCGCGCTCGGCCGCGACCTGCTGCGCTCCCCGCGGACGGTCGTGACCACCGGATGGGCGCTTGCGTTCGGCGTGCTCGGGACGATCCTCACCGCCACGGGCCTGCACATGACGCTGACGTGGCCGCTCGCGGCCGGGGGCTTCCCGTTCGACAACATCATCTTCGGGGAGACGAGCCTCGCGTTCGGTGTCCTGCTCCTCGCGGCGTCGATCTTCCTCTGGCACCGGGGGGCCGCCGCTCTCGAGCGCGACGACGCCGTCGAGCACCTGCGGGAGACCGCACGCCCCGTCTCCGTCTTCGTCCTCGGCATGGGCCTCGGTCTCCTTGCGATCGCCGTCGCGGGAGTGACCTACCAGCTCTTCGCGGCACCCCCGGAAGAGCCGATCTCCGGCGCCTTTGCCGAGTACCCCCTCGTCGAGGCGATCTTCATGTCCGGCCTCATCGCGCTCGTCGGCCTCGGGGCGATCCTCTTCCCGCTCGCCGTGCGCCGGGGCGGCAGCAAGACCGCCCGTCACCGCGCCGTCGTCGTCATCGGTTGGGCATGGCTGCTGGCCGGGATCGCCTTCCTGCTGTTCGGTGCGATGAACTTCTTCACCCACATCGGGCTGATCGTCAACACGATGGGGTAGCGGAGCGGCCCACCGGCCGGGTGTCTCCCGTCGCATCGTGAGACGCGTGCGGTCGGCCCGAGCGCTAGTGGAAGGATCCCGGCATGAAACGAATTGTCGCAAGTGTCGGCGTCCTCGCCGCCCTGACCGCCGTGAGCGGATGTTCCGAGCAGATCGACCTCGCCGCGTTCTGCACCTCGGGCGGAGGGATGGCCAGCGCGTTCAGCGACGTCGACCCGTCCGACATCGGTGCCACGGGTGAAGCCCTGGGCGCGCTCGCCACGGATCTGCGGTCCGTCGAGGCGCCCGAGGAGATCGCCGCCGACGTGGAGACCGTCGCCGGCGGGTTCGAGAGCGCCTCGGAGTCGTTCGCGTCGCTCGTCGACATGGACCCGGCGGACCCGGACTATGTCGAGACGGCACTCGCGGCGTCCGAGGGCCTGCAGTCCGACGACTTCAACGCCGCTGCGGAGCGCATCGAGGACTACACCGCCGAGAACTGCTCCTGACCGTCCCGGCTCGGGGCTCACGCCGTCGGTGTGAGCCCCGAGCCGTCTAGATCCGTCGACGTCGCCGTGAGACGAGAACCCCCGCGGCCCAAAGGAGCGCGCCCGCTCCGGCGAGCACGCCACCGAGCGTGGCGACCGTCCAGGGGAGGTCGACGGGGATCCCCAGGTGCACGGTCAGGCCGAGGATCCGCGACAGGCCCCAGGGCAGGATCATCATCTGGTCGTTCCACGCGGTCAGCGTCGTCTCGAGTCCGACCAGCCCCACCGCGACACCTCCGACGACGAGCGGCGCGGCGACGGCGAGCAGCACGCGGCCCACCGCCCCGGCGCGGCCGATACCCAGTCCCCGCATCGCCCACGCGGCGGCGAATAGCACCCAGCAGAACGCCGCGACCGCGACAGTGACGTACACGGTGCGCGCGACGGGCTCCGCCCACAGGCCGTACCAGTAGCCGCCCGGGCCGGTCGGGACGAGGGCGACCATCAGCACCACCGTGCGCAGGACGGCCGCGCCGCCCACGGCACCGGCGAGGGCGAAGGCGTCCCGCCCACGCAGGCTCGCCCACAGGACACCGACGAACAGCGCCCATGCACCGAGCACGAGGGCGAGGTGCACCCAGGACAGGGCCCACGTGTACGCGACGCGGCTGAGCACCAGGGCGGCCGCGGGCACGGCCCAGACCAGCACGCGGTCCGTGCGTCCGGCGTCGACGGCGAGCTCGTGCACCCGCCACGGGCGCGTGGTCCCGATCCACAGGGCGCGCAGGCCGACGCCGCCCGGCAGCCCCGTCCGTGCGAGCAGCCGCTGTCCACGTGAGGTGCCGAGTGCGAGGCTGAGCACGAGAAGGAGGCCCAGGACGCGGGCGACCCATGCCACCGCGTGGTCCCGCTCGGCCCGCTCGACCCCGAGGTCCGCGGCGTCGAACGTGTACGCGGGCAGGTAGACGTTCTCCCCGTACGTGTCGACGTGGTGCGCGCGCGAGACCTCGTACGCGTCCCGTGCCTGCGCCCAGGCGGCGCGGGCGTCGGGGTCGGCGGTGTCGAGCCACCGGCCGTGCTGCAGGAAGACGTCGCGGTAGTCCGCGAGGACCGTGAACAGGTCCACCTGGTAGTCGAGAGCGGCGAGGAACTCGTCCCTGAGCTCGGCGTCGCGCCAGGTGGCTGGGTCGGTGCCCGCGACCAGGTCTCGCATCTCCTCGGACGTGGCGACCGCCTGGTGCCCCTCGGCCAGCGCCTCGTCGAGGTCGTCGCCGACGACGGAGGAGATCGAGTCGAGCGCCGCGGCGTCCCCGGAGAGGATGTCCCACTCGAAGATCCACATCATCGGTGGTGGTTCGAGCCCCAGCGCCTTGGTCTGGTACTGGGCGAACGGCCCGATGTAGAGCCCGTCCGTGATCGCGTCGCGCGACATCGCCATCGCCTCGCCGATCGCGGCGACCGTCTGCGGGTCCTCGGAGAACGTGCTGTAGGCCCAGGCGGCGGTGATCTCGCCGGGGTCGACCGTCGGGTCGGCGGCGACACGCGCGGACGCGTAGGTGTTGAGCTCGTAGAGCTCCCAGAACCCGGTCTTGCCGTCGAAGATCATCGGGCCCGCCTTGGTGGGGCCGCCGCTCTGCGGCCAGGCCCAGACCCCCTCGACGTTCGGGTTGGTCTCGAGGTAGTGCTGCATCGCCTCCGCGTAGGCCGAGCCGAGGTCGTTCGGCAGCGCACCGAAGCCCTCGAACTCCCGCCGGGACTGCATCTCGACGATGCGCCGCTGGTCGCCGATCTCCAGGGTCGGGTTCAGGGGCAGCCACGAGTAGAAGTCGCCCGCGACGTGCTTGGTGGAGACGACGAGCGCGGGGGAGTCGAGCCCGTCGAGCACCGCCGAGTAGGACTCGGGGTTCGTGTGCATGTCCCCGACGGCCCCGACGCCCACGGACCACGAGCGGAAGATGACGTCCTTGCCGTGCTCCTCGGCGACGTCGGTGAACGCCGTGAGCATCGCGCGGACCGACTCCTCGTCCGTGACGGCGAGCTCGGACCAGTAGTCCCAGCCGTCCTGGTCGTAGATGCTGCCGGCCTCGCCGATGCGCACCATGACGCCGTCGATCGCGGGCATCGAGGTGAAGAGCTCGTCGAGGCCTGCGGAGTACACGTCCCAGAACTCGGGGTCGGACGTGTCCCACCCGTTCTCGTCGAGGTACTCCTGGAGCGGGGTGGTCAGGACCAGCATGTCGGTCGCGAGGTAGACGTCCATCCCGATCTCGTCCGCGTCCTGCCACATCTGCCCGAAGGTGGCCTGCATGGCCTCGGCGCGGGCGACGTGCTCGTCGTCGGGCCCGTAGACGGCCGACCCGTCCTCGACGCCGGAGAACGTCAGGTACTCGAGGAACCCGCCCGCGACGAACCCGGTGTAGCCCTGGGCGAGCCGCCGCTTGAGATAGGTGTCGAGCTCGTCGGCGTGGACCGCGAGCGCCTCGGTGTCGACGTACGGAGGGTCCGCCAGGACCGCGTCGGAGAATCCGCCCGCGTTGTGCGAGTAGGGGTCGCCCTCCATCCACGTCTCGGCGTCCGGGACGACGCCGGTGGCCCCGAGGGAGACGAGGCGCATGTCGAGCGTGGGGGTCTGGACGGTGCCGTCGACGTCCGCGGGGACGGGGTCGGTTCCGGTCCGTATGCGGTCGGCGAGGTCGTAGATGCCGCGGGCGGCCCCGGTGGCGTCGGCGGACTCGAGGAGCCAGCCGTCACCGACGGTCGTCAGGCGGTAGGCCTCGGTGGGGTCCGAGCTGTCGGGCGTACCGGTGACCAGGTCCTCGATCGGTGTCTCGGTACTGACGAGGAGGGTCCCGGCGCCGGGCGCGGCGTCGTCCGACGGCGTGCTGGTTCGGGTCGTCGCGGTGACGCCGCGCGCGTCGAGCACGGTGAGGAGCGTGTCGGCGGCGGTACGGACGTTCTCGTCGTCGGGGATCTCCACCCGCTCGACCGCGGGAGCCGGGACCGCTGCGGTCACAGGGGCAGCCGTCGGGTCCTCGGGCGCGGGGCTGACCTCGGTGGTCTCGATGCCGAGGAAGCCGGAGAGCTGGACGGCGGTGGCCAGCCCGAGGGCGAGCAGGACGACCGCCGCGATCGCGGCGGTCCAGGGGCGTCGCCGGGTGCGGCGTGAGGCGTCGTCGGTCACGGGCATATCGTAGGTGACCTGGATCACTGGTCAGGACCGGGTCTCGGGGTGGGGGATTCACGGCGCCTGCGGTCGGTAGGCAGGCCCGCTGTCGCGTCCGGGGGATGGTGCGGCCGTGCCGGGGCGGCCGGCCGGGCCTGTGAAAGATGTAAAGACCTGTGAAAGATGTAAAGACCTGTGAAAGACCGGGCGCATGGCCCCGAAGAATCCGTTCAAGCCCACCGCAGGCGCACGCCCGCCTGTCCTGGCCGGACGCCAGGACGACCTCGACCTGATCGACGAGTCCCTGGACAACGGCCCCGGCGCGCCCGGGCGCCTCGCGCTCGTGACCGGCGCACGTGGTGTCGGCAAGACGGCGATGCTCGCCGCCATTGCCGACCTCGTCGCCACCAAAGCGCAGTGGGTCACCATCACCGAGACCGCCCACCCCGGCCTGACCGAGCGACTGCGCGAGACCGCACTACGCCGTGACGCCGCGACCACCCACGATCCTGACGTCGGACGCATCACCGGCATCACCCTGCCCGGGAACATCGGATTGCATCGCGAGGCGCCCAGGCAACCCGCCGAGACGATGCGCACCGCACTCGTGCGGCTCCTGGACACCCTCGACCGCTACGACACCGGCCTGATCGCGACCATCGACGAGGTCCAGGGCGGTCGCCTCGACGAACTACGCGAGGTCGCGGCCACGTTCCAGCACCTGACCGGCGAGGGTCGCAACCACGCACTGATCCTGGCCGGGCTGCCCTCCGCAGTCTCCGACGTGCTCAACGACTCCGTGCTGACCTTCCTGCGCCGAGCCGAGCCCATCACCTTCAGCGCGGTCTCGCCGGACGACGTACGCGCAGCCCTGGCCGACCCCATCGAAGCCTCCGGGCGCGCGATCGACGCCGACGCCCTCGAACTCGCCGTCGAAGCCACCGGCGGCTACCCCTACCTGATCCAGCTCGTGGGCTACCAGGTCTGGCGGCGCGCGCGCGACGAGCACATCGACGCCGACGCAGCGCGCGCGGGCATCGCCGCCGCGCTCACACGCCCGGGCGCGACCGTCCACGACGCCGCCCTGGCGGACCTGTCCAACGTCGACCGCTCGTTCCTGATAGCCATGGCCCGAGACGACGGCCCCTCCCGTGTCGGCGACGTGCGCGAACGCCTGGGCCGGGACTCGAACTACGTCACCGTGTACCGCAACCGCCTCATCGAGGCTGGGGTGATCGAGCCTGCCGGGTACGGACTTGTGACGTTCTCCCTGCCCTCCATGCGCGACCACCTGCGCCAGCACGCCGCGCACCAGCACAGCCCCTGGGGGCTGAGAGTCGGCGCACCGCACCAGGACGAGATGGTCTCGGCTTCGGGTGACTTCTGGTGCGCGGCGTCGCGGGGGAGGATGGAGGCATGGCCACCCCGGTTCCTGATCCCACCGTCCCCGTCAGCTCGGACGCCGCGCTCGTCGCGGCGCTGCGCGACGACCTCGGCTCGGCCGACTTCACGGTCGACGGCGTCGAGTCCCTGCTGGGTCCGCTCGCCGCCGCGGCGCTCGACCGGGAGCAGCCGTTGCCGGCGCGCCGGGTCACGCGCACCGTTCTCGACGGCGGCCGCGGGTCGGGGACCGAGCGGCAGGCGGCCCTCACCGCGCTGTTCCTCCTCGGCGACGACGTCGCGGCCGCCACGGTCGAGACGGCTCTGCCCTCGGTGGGGCTCGACGGTGCGGTGCGGCTCGGTCTGGTGGAGCGCGCAGGCGGCGGCCCGGAGGACGCGGTCCGCGCCCGCGTCGAGCTGCGCCCGTATGCCGCGACCGACGCCGAGGGCCCGGTGTCGTGGTGGCTCGCCTCTGACCTGCGCGAGCTCCAGACGGGGCGCCGTCTGCGCGCCGACCACGTGCTGGGCGCCGGCGGGGCGGCCGCGACGCTCGCGCAGGTCACGGTGCGCACTCCGGTCGACCGGGTCCTGGACCTCGGGACCGGTTCGGGGATCCAGGCGCTGCACGCCTCCCGGCACGCGTGCCACGTCGTCGGGACGGACATCTCGCGTCGCGCGCTCGGGTTCGCCCGGTTCAACGCGCTGCTCGACGGCGTCGACCCGGGGGTGGTCGAGCTCCGCGAGGGGTCGATGCTCGAGCCGGTCGCCGACGAGCTGTTCGACCTCGTGGTGTCCAACCCGCCCTTCGTGATCACGCCCCGCGCCGGCCGCGGGTCGGGAGCACAGGCCGTCCCTGACTACGAGTACCGCGACGGTGGCCAGGCGGGGGACGACGTCGTCCGCTCCCTGATCACGGGCGTCGGGTCGGTCCTGGCCCCGGGCGGCGTGGCGCAGATGCTCGGCAACTGGGAGCAGCGACGCGGCGAGGACTGGACCGAGCGGGTCGGTGCGTGGCTCGAGGAGTCGGGGCTGGACGGCTGGGTGATCCAGCGCGAGGCGCTCGATCCCGCGGAGTACGCAGAGACCTGGATCCGCGACGGCGGCAGCTCGCGGGAGCGCGACCCTGCCGCGTGGGACGCCGCCTACGGCGCGTGGCTCGACGACTTCGCGGCCCGCGACGTCGAGTCGGTCGGCTTCGGGATCGTCACCCTGCGCCGTCCCTCCGAGGGTCGGACCGGAGGGCGGCTGCGGCGACTGGAGCAGCACACGGGTTCGATCCGGCAGCCGCTCGGCGACCACATGGCGGCCTCGCTGGCCGCGCACGACTGGCTCGCCGCGCGCGACGACGCCGCGCTGGCGGCCGCGCACCTCGTCGTCGCGGGGGACGTCACGGAGGAGCGCTACCTGACCCCGGGCGCCCAGGACCCGAACATCGTGATCGTGCGGCAGGGCGACGGGCTCGGGCGCGGCATTCAGGCGTCGTCTCCGCTCGCCGCGCTGGTCGGGGTGTGCGACGGAGAGCTGGGTGTCGGGCAGATCGTCGCCGCGCTCGCCGCGCTCTTCGAGGTCCGCGCCGACGAGCTCGCCGCGGAGCTGCTGCCCGCCGTCCGGAACCTCGTCCGCGACGGCTTCCTGGCCCCGCTTCCGGCGGATCCCCGGGCCTGAGCCCGGCGTCCTGCGCGTCCGTCCGGGACTACGTCTGCGCGGGCAGGCGGACCTCGAACACGGTGCCGGTCTCGGCGCCCGGGTCGGCCACCGACGTCACACGGACCCGGCCGTGGTGCGCCTGCACGACCGCCTCGGCGATCGCGAGGCCGAGGCCCGTCGAGACGGTGGCCCCCGTGCGGCCGGCGTTGCCACGGCTGAAGCGCTGAAAGAGGTGCGGGATCTGCTCGGCGGGGATGCCCGGGCCGTCGTCCGTGACCGTCACGACGACGTCGTCGCCCGCGGCGCGGAGCCCGACGACGACCCGGGTCCCGGCCGGCGTGTGCACGCGGGCGTTGCCGACGAGGTTGGTGAACACCTGGCGCAGGCGCATCTCGTCGCCGAGGACGACGAGGTCGGGGGCGTCGTCGGGGCCGCCGGGCAGGTCGAGCTCCCACTGGTGGTCCGCCCCGGCCGCGTGGGCGTCCGTGACGGCGTCGACGGCGAGGATGGAGAGGTCGACGGGCTCGCGGACGAGAGGGCGCCCTGCGTCCAGTCGGGCGAGCAGCAGCAGGTCTTCGACCAGGGAACCCATGCGTGCCGCCTCGGACTCGATGCGGTCGAGCGCGCGCTGGGTGTCCGGGGCCACCTCGTCGGGCGAGCGCCGGACGAGCTCGGAGTACCCGCGGATCGAGGCGAGCGGTGTGCGCAGCTCGTGGGAGGCGTCGGCGACGAACTGCCGGACCTGGGTCTCGGAGTCGTGGCGGGCGGTCAGCGACGTCTCGACGTGGTCGAGCATCCGGTTGAGCGCGGCGCCCACCTGACCGACCTCGGTCCGTTCGTCGGCGAGCGACTCGTCGACGCGGGGGATCTCGGCCACCTCGCCACGGTCCAGCGGAAGCTCGGAGACACGCGCCGCGGCGCCGGCGACGGCCTCGAGCGGACGCAGGTTGCGGCGGACGAGCCATGCCCCGACGAGGCCGGCGATCACCACGCCGATCGCCGCGAGCAGGACCTCGACGAGGACGAACTGCGAGACGACGCTGCTGACGGTCGACGTGCTCATCGCGGTGACCACCGTCATGCCGTCCTGCGAGTCCTCGCCGGGGCCCGCTCCGTCCGGGGTGCCGACGGACTCGGCGACGGCGCGGTAGTCGCCGAGGTCGGGGACCGCGACGTCGTGCGCCGCGCCGTCGGTGCTCACCTCGGACAGTGCGTCGGCCTGCTCGTCGGTCAGGGCCACCCAGGTTCCGCTCGTGTTCACGTAGCCGCCGTTCGCGGTCCCGTCGACGACGATCATGTTGATGGTCCCGGCGTTCTGTCCCGGGGGTGGTCCGAGTGTCCCGGCGCCGTCGCCCGTGCCGTCGCCGTTGCCGCCCCCGGCGTTGTCGAGCGGGAACCGTACGGCGCGCTCGCTCGCCGCGTGCAGCTCGCTGTCGAGCTGGCTGTAGAGGTTGTCGCGGATGGCGACCGCGGAGGCGAACGCCAGCGCTGCGGAGAACGCGAGCAGCAGGACGATCAGCACGCCGACCAGTCGGCGGCGCAACGTCACCGCACGACGGGAGCGCTCGGTCACGGGGTGTCCGTCGCCGCGGGCTTGAGCACGTAGCCGACCCCTCGCAGCGTGTGGATCATCGGCTCGCGGCCCGCGTCGATCTTGCGCCGCAGGTAGGAGATGTAGAGCTCGACGATGTTCGCCTGCCCGCCGAAGTCGTAGGCCCAGACGCGGTCGAGGATCTGTGCCTTCGACAGCGCGCGTCGTGGGTTGCGCATCAGGAAGCGCAGGAGCTCGAACTCGGTGGCCGTGAGGTGGATCTCCTCACCCCCGCGGGTGACCTCGTGGGAGTCCTCGTCCATCACGAGGTCGCCGACGACGACGGTCGCGTCCGAGCGGGCGGCGCTCGCCCCGGCCCGTCGCATGAGGGCGCGGAGGCGGGCGACGACCTCCTCGAGGCTGAACGGCTTGGTGACGTAGTCGTCCCCCCCGGCCGTCAGGCCCGCTACCCGGTCCTCCACCGAGTCGCGCGCCGTGAGGAAGAGCACGGGGACGTCGGGGGAGTGCGCGCGCATCCGCTGCAGCACCGTCAGCCCGTCGATGTCGGGCAGCGTCACGTCGAGCACGACGACGTCGGGGTCCACCTCGCGGGCCAGCCGCACCGCGGTCTGGCCGTCGAGCGCCGTCGAGATGTCCCACCCCTCGTAGCGCAGGGCCGAGGTGAGGAGCTCGGCGAGGTTCGGCTCGTCGTCGACGACGAGGACGCGCAGGGGGCTGCCGTCGGGGCGGGTGAGGTTTTCGATGGCCACGGATCCATCGTCGCCCCCCGACATCAGGTCCGCCTGTGCGGGGTCTATGAGTCCCCTGTGTGCTCTTCCGGTTGGGCGAGGGGGAGGGTCGCCCGTGCGCTGCCGGCAAGCGTCGCGCTCATGATCGCCTCGATGGCGAACGCGGTGCTGTCCGCGAGCCGGACGGCCTCCGGGTCGAGGAGCCACTGGCTCTGCAGGCCGTCCATCACGCCGATGATGGCGCTCGCGGCGCGGTCGAGCGTCGCGCGGTCGAGGTCGACCTCGACGCTCCGCTCCGCCGCGACCTCGGACAGGGCGGTGCCGATCGACTCTCGAAGTACCCGGAACCGCTCCGTGACCCAGTCGGCCGCCGGATGCCCGTCGGTCACGGACTCGCCGGTGATCGCGGTGTACGCCTGGACGATACCCGGGCGGTCCTCGTTCATCCGCGCGGTGCGCACGAGGTGACGGAAGAGCTCCAGTCCCTCGGGAATGTGCTGCCCCTCGAGGTGCTCGACGTCGACGCGGTCGCGGAACTCGAGCACGGCGATGAGCAGGCGGTCCTTGGACCCGAAGTGGTGCAGGACGCCGGCATGGGTGATCCCGACCTGTTCGGCGACCTCGGCGAGAGAGCCGTTGTGGTAGCCGCGAGACCCGAAGGTTCGCATGGCGGCGCTGAGGATCTCCTCCCGGCGTTCTGCGGTCGCAGCCCGCGGGCGCCGCGCGCGGGCTGTGCCTGAGGCGGGCCTCTCCTCGGCGGCTGTGGTCGATTCCATGTCGCAACCATACTGTGATCTAGATCAACTTACTAACTCGTCAGTAAGTGTGGTTCTATGTGAGCACAGTCACTTACTGGGTAGTCAGCAAATGCCCGGACGAAGCCGATGACAACGACGTCAAGGAGTACATGCGTGTCGACCCAGACGAGGCCCGAGACCGGCCTGCTTGCGCGATCGGTGCTCGGCGCCCTCACGCTCGAGGAGAAGATCTCCCTGGTCGTCGGCCGGGACATGTGGACCACCCGTGGCCTGCCGAGGGTCGGGCTCCGGCCGATCGCTCTCTCCGACGGTCCGGTCGGCGTGCGCGGGACCAGCCCGGACGAGTCGGTACGCTCCGCGATGCTCCCCGCGCCGAGCGCGCTGTCGGCGACGTGGGACCGAGAGCTCGCGTGGCGTGTCGGCGCGCTCTTCGCGTCCGAGGCGCGTCGTCACGGGGTCGACGTCGTCCTGGCACCCCAGGTCAACCTCCAACGGACCCCGGTCGGCGGCAGGCACTTCGAGTGCTACTCGGAGGATCCGCACCTGACCGCCGAGATCGCCGTCGCCGTCGTGAGCGCGGCACAGGAGCGCGGCGTGGGCATGTGCGTGAAGCACTTCGTCGCCAACGACTCGGAGACGGACCGGACCAAATACGTCGCGCGGGTCGAGGCGCGTGCCCTGCGCGAGGTGTATCTCCCGCCCTTCGAACGGCTCGTCCGTGAGGCGGGCGCGTGGTCCGTGATGGGGGCGTACTCCGGCGTCGACGTCGGCGGCGTCGCTGCACCCGCGCTCGAGCACCGCCCGCTGCTGACCGGCGTCCTCAAGGACGAGTGGGGCTTCGACGGCGTGGTCGTGAGCGACTGGGTCGCGACCAAGTCGGTCCTGCCCGCCGTCCGCGGCGGTCTCGATCTGCAGATGCCGGGCCCGGACGGTCCGTGGGGAGTCGGGTTGCGCGACGCGGTGGCGGCGGGCGAGGTCACCGAGGCCGAGCTCGACGAGAAGGTCTCCAGGATCCTGCTCCTCGCGGAGCGGGTCGGCGCGCTGGCCGGTGCCGACGCTGCGGCGGCACCGGCCGGCACTGCCTGGCCCGACGCGGTCGGCGAACGACCGTCCGACGCCGCGCCACCGGCGCAGAGCATCCTGAGGGAGGTCACCGCCCGCTCCGTCGTCGTGCTCAAGGACGACCCGCGGCTGATCCCGACGGGTGTGCGGAACGCGCGGAGGATCGCCCTGGTCGGACCGAACGCGGCCGAGCTCTTCCTCCAGGGCGGCGGGTCCTCCTTCGTCCGACCGGACCACGTGACGCACCTGCCGTCCGAGCTGCAGGCGGCGCTGCCGGCGACGCGGGTCGACGTCCATCCGGGAGCCAGGGCCCGGCAGAACCCGCCCGCGCTCGACGTCGGCGCTCGATGCACCGACCCCGAGAGCGGGCTGCCCGGCGTACGGATCGAGCTGCTCTCCGCCGACGGGCACGTCCTGTCGTCCGTCGTCCACGACGAATGGAACGGGTGGTTCGCCGAGGTCGTACCGGAGGCCCGCACCCTGCGACTCACGACCTCCGTCCACCTGGCCGAGCCCGGACGCCACGAACTCGGCGCCGGCACCGTCGGGGTGCACCGTGTCCTCGTCGACGGCCAGCTCGTCTGTGCCGGAGACGTCGTCGTCGCCGAGGAGATCATCCTCAGCAGCGGTCACAACCACCCGGTCGCCACCACGGTGGTGTTCGACGTCGACGAGCCGACCGACGTGGTGCTGGCCGCCGAGCTCCAGGTGGTCCATCCGGTCGGATACGACTCGTTCGTCCGCGCTGCCCTCGTCCACCGGCTGCCAGGGCCGGGCGACGACGAGGTGATGGCGCAGGCGGTCGAGGCCGCGAGGGCCGCCGACCTGGCGGTCGTCGTCGTCGGCACCACCGAGGAGGTGGAGTCCGAGGGGTTCGACCGCACGTCGCTCGACCTGCCTGGAAACCAGGACGAGCTCGTCCGGCGGGTCGTCGCCGCGAATCCGCGCACCGTCGTCGTGGTCAACGCCGGGGCGCCCGTCCTGCTGCCGTGGCTCGATGGCGCGCCGTCCGTGCTGTGGGCCTGGCTGCCCGGCCAGGAAGGCGGTGCGGCGCTCGCTGACGTGCTGACCGGACAAACCGAACCGTCGGGCCGGCTTCCGTGGACGTTGCCCGCGCGAGCGTCGGACGTCCCCGTGCCCCACGCGACACCCGTCGACGGGATCGTCGAGTACATGGAGGGCGTCCACGTCGGCTACCGCGCCTGGGAGCGCGACGGTCTGACACCGGCCGCCTGCTTCGGCCACGGACTGGGGTGGACCACCTGGTCGTACGACGGCGTCACGCTCGTCGTCGATCCGGATCACCCGGGCGACGTCACGGTGGACGTCACGATCCGCAACGACGGCGAGCGCTCGGGCCGAGAGGTCGTCCAGGTCTACGTCGAGCCCCCGCCGGGGTCGCAGGACGACCGCCCGCGGCGGTGGCTCGGCGGCTTCACGGTCGTCGACGTCGATCCGGGAGAGTCGGCGACGGCACGTGTCCGCGTTCCGCTCCGTGTGTTCCAGGTCTGGTCCGTCGACACCTGGGTCACGCCCGTCGGTCGTCACACGCTTCGTGTCGGTCGGTCGGTCCGAGACCTTCGCCTGACGGTGGGTGTACCGCCCCTGTCCCCGAACAACCCGTAGGACCGCTCGCGGGGACGACCCCGTGGACGACATCAGTGCAAGGAGGCACTCGTGAAGAATCGCAAGCTCATGCCGCTCGTCGCCCTCGCTGCGGCGACCACCCTGTTCACCGTGACCGCATGCTCGGGAGGAGGTGACGAGTCGGCCGACGACACGACGAACGCCGACGGCGCCGTCTCTCAGGGCGAGGTGCTCACGGTCGGCATGCCCAACGGCACACAGACGGAGAACCAGAGTCCCTTCGCCACGGGATCGTCCGCCCTGTCTCTCGGGTACGCCTTCGTCATCTACGAGCCGCTGATGATGGTCAACGACGCGATCCCGTCCGACGACCCGAAGCCCTGGCTCGCCGAGTCCGTCGACTGGAACGAGGACTTCACCGAGGCGACGATCACCCCGCGCGAGGGAGTGACGTGGTCGGACGGCGAGGAGTTCACCGCGGACGACGTCGCCTTCTCGATCAACCTGCGGAAGGAGTTCGAGGGGCTCAACACGGCGGCACTGCCGTACGAGGACGTCTCGACCGACGGATCGACGGTGACCGTGACCTTCTCGGCCCCGCAGTTCGTCAACCAGACCAAGCTCTACGACCTCCTGATCGTCCCTGAGCACCTGTGGAAGGACGTCGAGGACCCGACGACGTTCGAGAACACCGACCCCGTCGGAACAGGTCCTATGACATTGGAGTCGTGGACGCCGCAGGCCGCCACCGTCGTCGCGAACCCGGACTACTGGGGTGGGACCCCGGCCGTCCCGGAGATCCGGTACTCCTCGTACAACGACAACAACGCGCTGACGACCGCGCTCACGACGGGCGAGGCGCAGTGGGGGTGGACGTTCATCGCCGACTACGAGAACGTCTACATCGCCCAGGACCCGGAGCACTACCACCAGTACGCGGCCGCCGGGCTCGGGATCGACGCGCTCTTCCTCAACAACGAGCAGAAGCCGTTCGACGACATCGCCTTCCGCAGGGCGCTCAACATGGTGGTCGACCGCCAGCAGCTGGTCGACATCGCGACCTCCGGGGTGAACCCCGCGCTGACGAGCGTCTCGGGCATGCCGATGCCGGCCGGCGAGGACTTCCTCGCGTCGGACCTCGAGGGGCAGGACTACGCCGTCGACGTCGAGGGGGCGAAGGCTCTCCTCGACGAGGCCGGCTACACCGGCGTCGGTGAGTCGCTCGTCGACCCCGACGGCGAGCCGGTCGCCTTCGAGCTGACGAACCCGGCCGGCTGGAACGACTACCTGACGGCGCTCGACCTGATCAAGACAGCGGCGGCGGAGCTCGGTGCGGAGGCCACCGTCCAGCCGGCGAACCAGGACGGCTGGTTCGCCGACATCATCCCGCCGGGCAACTTCGACGCGAGCCTGCACTGGACCGACGGAGGTGCGACCCCGTGGGACATGTACGCCGACATCATGGACGGCGGCCAGTACGTGCCGCTCGGCGAACCCGCGAACTGGAACTTCGGGCGCTTCCAGAACGACGACGTGACGGCGGCGCTCGCCGACTACGCCAGCGCCACCGACGACGAGACCCGCAACGAGGCGATGGACACCGTCCAGCAGGTCTTCGTCGACGAGGTGCCGGCGATCGCCATCTGGTCGCGGCCGGCGACGGCACAGTACTCGTCGCTCAACTACACCGGGTGGCCGTCGGAGGACGACCCGTACAACCAGGCGCAGCCCACGGGTCCGCAGGCCGCCGAGATCGTCATGAACCTCGAGGTCGCGACCGACTAGGGGTGTCGCGGTGCGACGGCCCGGCCGTCGCACCGCACCTCTCGACCACAGCCAGGGCGCCACGTGGTGCCGCTCCGTCGCCGGCTTTGCCGGCCGTCCCGATCAAGGTGATGTTCATGCCCGCACCGTCCAGCGTCGACCCGCCTGCCCTGCGCGTCGTCGGCCTGCAGAAGCACTTCCCCGTCCGGGGCCTTCGATCGAAGAAGGTCGTGCACGCGGTCGACGACGTCGACCTGGAGCTGCACGCGGGAAGCGTCGTCGCGCTGGTGGGGGAGTCCGGCTCGGGCAAGTCCACCGTCGCGCGTCTGCTCGCCCGGCTGATGCCCGCCACGGGGGGGACGATCGAGCTGCACGGCCGCGACGTCACCGGCGGTGGCCGTCGCGCGTTCCGCCGGTACGTCGGCCGGGTCCAGATGATCTTTCAGGACCCGTTCGGCTCGCTGAACCCGGTCCACACGGTGCGCTACATCCTGACCCGGAGCCTGCGGATCCATCGAGGCAGGCTCCGGGGCGAGGCGCTCGAGGAGGCCCTCGCCGAGCTGCTCGAGCGGGTGCACCTTGCACCCGTGGAGCGGTACGTCGACAAGTACCCCCACGAGCTCTCAGGAGGTCAGCGGCAGCGCGTGGCCATCGCCAGGGCGCTCGCCGCGGACCCGGAGGTGCTGCTCGCCGACGAGCCGATCTCGATGCTGGACGTCTCGATCCGCCTGGGAATCCTCAACCTCCTCCGGGACCTGCGTGACCGGATGGGGATCGCGATCCTCTACATCACGCACGACATCGCGTCGGCGCGCTACTTCGCCGACCGCACGATGGTGATGTACGCGGGACGCGTGGTCGAGGTCGGTGACTCGGAGTCCGTGACGCAGGACCCGAGGCATCCCTACACGCAGCTCCTCGTGGGCTCGGCCCCGGACCCCGACGACATGAGCACGCGGGCGCGCGGGGCGCACGGCGAGGCTCCGAGCCTCGTCTCGCCGCCGCCCGGCTGCCGGTTCAACACCCGATGCCCGTTCGCGACCGACCTGTGCCGCGAGGAGGTCCCGGAGCTGCTCGACGTCGGTGACGGCCGGGCAGCGGCCTGCTGGGGCTACTCCGACCGCTCGGACCGGCCCCGCCTCGGCTCCGTGCTCGAGGCCTACGGCAGCCGGACGTCGTCGCCGGGAGAGGGGGCGGCGTCGTGAAGTTCCTGACCCGGCGACTCGCCTTCTACGTCGTCACGGCGTGGGCCGCCGTCACGATCAACTTCCTGATTCCCCGGATGATGCCGGGGGACCCGGTCACCGCACTGATGGGACGCATGCAGGGTCGCATCGACTCGAGCGCCGAGAACTCGATCCGTGTGCTCTTCGGGCTCGACCAGGACACGAACGTCTGGCAGCAGTACGTCGAGTACTGGCGACTGCTCTTCCAGGGCGACCTGGGGCTCTCGTTCACGTTCTTCCCGACGCCCGTCGCCGACATCGTCCGGCAGTCGCTGCCCTGGACGGTCGGGCTGGTCGGTATCGCGACGATCATCGCGTTCGTCCTGGGCACCGGCCTCGGCATGGCGATCGGCTGGCGCCGCGGTACGTGGGCGGACGCGCTGCTCCCCATCACGACGTTCTTCTCCGCGGTGCCCTACTTCTGGCTCGGGCTCATCGCCATCACGGTGTTCTCGGTGACCCTGGGCTGGTTTCCCTCGAGCGGGAGCTATGACCGGGGACTCATCCCGGGGTGGAGCTGGGAGTTCGTCGGGTCCGTCATCTACTACGGGTTCCTCCCCGCGCTGACCGTCGTCCTCGCGTCCGTGGCCGGGTGGATCCTCGGGATGCGGAACATGATGGTGACCGTCTCGTCGGAGGACTACGTCACCGTCGCCCACGCGAAGGGGCTCCCGGGCCGCAAGGTCATGTTCGGCTACGCGGCTCGCAACGCGATCCTCCCGCAGATCTCCAGCTTCGCCCTGTCCCTCGGCTTCATCGTCGGGGGCACGCTGATCATGGAGATGGTCTTCTCGTACCAGGGGATCGGCTACACCCTCTACCAGGCGGTATCCACGCAGGACTACCCGCTGATGCAGGGCTGCTTCCTGGTGATCACGCTCTCCGTGCTCGCGGCGAACATCGTCGCCGACTTCGTCTACGCCGCACTCGACCCGCGCACCCGCCAGGAGGCATGAGATGACGACGGACACGACGCTCGTCGAGCAGATCCCGGATCTCGAGACCTCGGGACGGCCGAAGAGAGCCCGACAGAAGAACCTGCTCTTCCTGCGCAACTCGAAGGCGATCACCGGACTGGCGATTCTCGGCTTCTTCGCCGTGCTCGCGATCGTCGGTCCCTGGATCGCCCCGTACGACCCCAACCAGATCTCGCCGGACCTCGTGCAACCGCCCTCGGGCTCCCACTGGCTGGGTACCGACCACCTCGGGCGTGACGTGCTGTCGCAGCTCGTCGTGGGGACCCGGAGCGTGCTGGTCGTCGGGTTCGTGGCCGGTGTCGCGGCGACCTTCATCGGCGTCGTCGTCGGGGTCACGGCCGGATTCGTGGGCGGGGTCGGCGACGAGACGCTCTCGGCGCTCGCGAACGTCTTCCTCGTCATCCCGCAGCTGCCCCTCATCATCATCATCGCCGGGCAGCTGCCGACGGCGGGCGGGCTGACCGTCGCACTCGTGATAGCCGCGACCGGGTGGGCGTGGGGAGCGAGGGTCCTGCGCGCCCAGACGCTCTCCCTGCGACGGCGCGACTTCATCGAGGCCGCACGGGCGAACGGCGAGCGGACGTGGCGGATCGTGCTGGCCGAGATCCTGCCGAACCTGACGGCGATCATCGCGGCCGGCTTCGTCGGGACCGTGACGTTCGCGGTGCTCTCGCAGATCACGCTCTCGTTCATCGGGATCCTCCCGCTCGACACCTGGAACTGGGGGACGGTGCTCTTCTGGGCCCAGAACAACCTCGCCCTCCAGCGGGGGGCCTGGTGGTGGTTCGTCCCGGCCGGCCTCTGCATCGCAGGACTCGGCATGGCGCTGACCTTGATCAACTTCGGCATCGACGAGTTCGTCAACCCCCGCCTTCGGAGCACCGGAATGCACGCCCGGTCGCTGCGACGTCGAAAGATCCGTCCGCGCGTCGGCTTCACGCCGGTCGTGCACGAGGCGCAGGAGGACCGCGCATGAGCACGTCCGCAATCCCACGCACAGCCCCTCGCGAGGGGGGCGCCCGCACCGGCGCACCGGTGCTCGAGATCAGGAACCTCTCGGTCGACTACGGGTACGGCTCCGACCCGACCCATGTGCTGCGTCAGGCCTCGCTGACCCTTCACCGGGGCGAGGTCCTCGGCCTCGCGGGAGAGTCCGGCTGCGGCAAGTCGACGCTCGCCTACGGAGCGACCCGGCTGCTGCCGCCGCCCGGTCTCGTGACGGGCGGGCAGGTGTGGTTCACGGACCGGGACGGCACGAGGTCGGACATCCTCGCGCTCGACGACGCCGCCCTGCGTGCCTCGAGATGGCGGGACATGGCGATCGTCTTCCAGGGAGCCATGAACTCCCTGAACCCCGTCTTCCGGATCGGACGACAGATCGCCGACGGGATCCTCGCCCACTCGCCGGGCATGAGCCGGGCCGACGCGACGGAGCGGGCTGCCGCGATGCTGGAGATGGTGGGCATCTCGCCCGACCGCCGTCGGGACTTTCCGCACCAGCTGTCGGGCGGCATGCGTCAGCGCGTGATGATCGCCATGGCGCTGTCCCTGGACCCGCAGGTCCTGATCATGGACGAGCCGACGACAGCCCTCGACGTGGTGATGCAGCGGCAGATCGTCGAGCAGATCGCCGAGCTGCGCGAACGTCTCGGCTTCGCCGTCATCTTCATCACCCACGACGTCTCCCTGCTGATCGAGATCGCCGACCGGATCGCGATCATGTACGCCGGGGAGGTCGTCGAGGAGGCAGCCGCCCAGGACGTCTACCGGCGGCCCCGTCACCCGTACACCGATGCGCTCCTGCACTCGTTCCCGCCGTTGCGGGGGCCTCGTCGTGAGCTGGGCGGGATCCCCGGGTCGCCGCCAGATCTCGCCCGCCTTCCCACGGGATGCCCGTTCCGCGCCCGGTGCGCCTTCGCGTTCGACGCCTGTGCTCACGTGGTCCCGGAACTGGCGGAGACCGGCGTTCCCGGGGACGCCCCGTTCCGACGCGTGGCCTGCCTGAGGCACGACACGCGCTCCGTCGTCGAGGCCGGGTTCGACCCGCAACCTCTCCCCGAGGAGCTCGCACGACGGTAGTCGCGTGTCCGAGCGACGGGTCAGCACGGTGGCCTACGGTGATCGCATGACCACACCTTCCGGCACGTCCGGGTCGAACGGCATGCCCGGAGAGCTGCCGCCCACGGTTCCGCTGCCCGCGGCCAGGACCGCGCGTCCGCAGCGAGCCGCGTCGCCCTCGGGAAGCGTCCCGCTGCAACCCCTCGAGCCCGCCGCCGGAAGCGTCGCGGCGCGCGTCCTCGCCGGGGTGGCGGGGGTCGCGGCCGCCGTTCTCGTGTGGGTCGTGTGGAGGTATTTCGTCGGCACCTACGACGGTCAGCGCGCCGACTGGGCCGCGTTCGAGGGCGCGACGTACGGCCAGGGCAGGCTCTGGCGCGTCGCCGAGCCCGTCCTCGACGTCGTCTCGATCTCGTTCGTCGTCCTCGGCGTCGGAGCCGCGATGGGCATCGCGCTCGTCCGACGCCGGTGGGCGCTCGCGATCCAGGTCGCCTTCCTCGTGGCCGGGGCCAACGTGACGACGCAGCTCCTCAAGCACGTCGTCCTCGACCGCACGAACCTCCTCGGCACCTGGGACTCGGGCAACACCCTGCCGAGCGGGCACACCACCGTCGCGGCCTCGGTCGCCGTCGCGCTCCTCCTCGTCGTACCGCGCAGGGGCCGCCCGCTCACGGCGCTCCTCGGGGCCGGCTACACCGCCGCGACGGGCGTGTCGACGCTGGTGGGGCAGTGGCACCGGCCCAGCGACGTGATCGCCGCGGTGCTCGTCGTCCTCGCGTGGACGGGGATCGTCCTCGCCTTCACCCCCGCCTCGGGGCTGGACCGCGTCAGCCCCTCCGAGCCGACGGTCGGCGCCGGGTCGTGGACCACCGCCGTGCTGCTCTGGGTCGGTGGCGGCGCGGCGCTCGCGGGCGCCGGTCTCGCGCTCGAGCGGGTCCTCGCGGCTGCGCCGTGGCAGGAGCCGCAGACGGTGGCCTACGTCGGGGGCGCGTTCGGGGTCATCGGGTGCACCGCGGTCGCGTTCGGCCTCATGCTGGTGCTGCGCCAGGCGACCGGACATCCGGGCGCGGCGGCACAGGTGGCTCGCCACCAGTAGTGTGCAAGCCGTCCACGAACGGCAACACGGCCGGACCAGGTGGCGTACCGTCGGGTTCTGCCACAGCATGCGTACGGGCTCGACGCCCGTCGCACAACCCAAGGGAGCAGGAACGGATGCCCGCAGGACGCAAGCTCGTGATCGTCGAGTCGCCCGCCAAGGCCCGCAAGATCCAGGGCTATCTCGGGGACGACTACGTCGTCGAGGCCAGCGTCGGCCATATCCGTGACCTTCCGCAGCCGTCGGAGATGCCGGCGGAGATGAAGAAGGGCCCGTACGGCAAGTTCGCCGTCGACGTCGACAACGGCTTCGACCCGTACTACTCCGTCTACGGCGACAAGAAGAAGAAGGTCGCCGAGCTCAAGCGCTACCTCAAGGACGCCGACGAGCTCTACCTCGCCACCGACGAGGACCGCGAGGGCGAGGCCATCGCGTGGCACCTGATCGAGGCGCTCAAGCCCAAGGTGCCGGTCAAGCGCATGGTGTTCCACGAGATCACCAAGGACGCGATCACCCGCGCGCTCGAGAACACCCGTGAGCTGGATACGGACCTGGTCGACGCCCAGGAGACCCGGCGGATCCTCGACCGGCTCTACGGCTACGAGGTCTCCCCGGTGCTGTGGCGCAAGGTCCGTCAGGGCCTCAGTGCGGGTCGCGTTCAGTCCGTCGCCACCCGCCTCGTGGTCGAGCGCGAGCGCGAGCGCATGGCGTTCGTCTCCGCGGAGTACTGGGACGTGACCGGGTCGTTCTCCCTCGCGGACACCACGCACGACGACGCGGGGACGGCCTTCGGGGCACGTCTGGTCGAGCTCGACGGCACCCGGGTCGCGTCCGGTCGCGACTTCGACGACCGAGGCCGGCTCAAGTCGTCGGCCAAGGGTGTGAGCCACCTCGACGAGGCGACGGCCCGCGCCGTGGTGGCCGGGCTCGACGGGTCCTCGTTCACCGTCCGCAGCCTGGAGACCAAGCCGTACACGCGACGCCCGGCGGCACCGTTCACCACCTCGACCCTGCAGCAGGAGGCCAGCCGCAAGCTGCGGATGACCTCGCGCCAGGCGATGCGCACGGCGCAGGGCCTGTACGAGAACGGGTACATCACCTACATGCGTACGGACTCGCCGGCGCTGTCCACCGAGGCCACGAACGCGGCCCGCGGTCAGGCCGCAGAGCTCTACGGCGCGGACTTCGTGCCGCAGAAGCCGCGCACGTACGCCAACAAGTCCAAGGGTGCGCAGGAGGCCCACGAGGCGATCCGTCCCGCGGGCGACACGTTCCGGACGCCCGCGCAGGTCGCCTCCGAGATCAGCGGCGACCAGTTCCGGCTCTACGAGTTGATCTGGAAGCGCACGGTCGCCTCGCAGATGGCCGACGCCAAGGGTTCGACGGCGTCCGTCCGGCTGGCGGCCGCGACGCCCGACCACGGGGACGCCGTGTTCGCGGCCTCAGGGACCGTCATCACGTTCCGCGGGTTCCTCGCGGCGTACGAGGAGTCCTCCGACGTCGACCGGTACGCCGACGACTCCGTCGAGGCCGTGACGAGCGGCTCGGGCACGGGTGGCAAGAAGGCCGGCGAGGCGCGACTGCCCCAGATGTCCGAGGGCGACGCCCTGACCTGTGAGGACCTCACCGCCGACGGGCACTCGACGTCGGCCCCGCCCCGGTACACCGAGGCGAGCATCGTCAAGGCTCTCGAGGAGCTCGGCATCGGCCGACCCTCGACGTACGCCTCCACGATCTCCACGATCCAGGACCGCGGCTACGTCCTGTCCCGCGGCCAGGCGCTGGTCCCCAGCTGGGTCGCGTTCGCCGTCGTGCGTCTGCTCGAGGAGCACTTCGACCGGCTCGTCGACTACGACTTCACCGCCACGATGGAGGCGGGCCTCGACTCGATCGCCGCGGGTGAGCGGGACCGGGTCGCGTGGCTCGAGGAGTTCTACCGCGGCGACGGCAGCGGCTCGCGCGACTCCGGCGGACTGCGGGGCTTGATCGAGCAGCTCGGCGACATCGACGCGCGCGAGATCAACTCGATCCCGCTCGGCGAGGGCGTCCAGCTCCGTGTCGGCCGCTACGGTCCGTACGTCGAGGACCTGGCCGTCGAGGTGAAGGAGGGGGAGAACCCGCCGCGCGCCTCCGTGCCCGACGACGTCGCGCCCGACGAGCTCACGCTCGACATGGCGCGGGAGTTCCTCGCCGCGGGCGCCGACGACGGCAAGGAGCTCGGCACGCACCCGGAGAGCGGTCACCCGATCGTCGCGAAGTCCGGCCGCTACGGGCCGTACGTCACCGAGGTGCTCCCGGAGCCCGAGATCGACCCGAGCCTGTCGGCCGCCGCGAAGAAGAAGGCGAAGGCCGCGGCCCCGAAGCCGCGGACCGGCTCGCTGCTGAAGAACATGACGCTCGAGTCCGTGACGCTCGAGGACGCGCTGCGCATCCTCTCCCTGCCCCGCGTCGTCGGCAAGGACCCGGAGACCGACGTCGAGATCACGGCTCAGAACGGCCGCTACGGCCCGTACCTGAAGAAGGGGACGGACTCGCGCACGCTGCCCGACGAGGAGTCGATGTTCACGGTCACGCTCGAGGAGGCCCTGGAGCTGTACAAGCAGCCCAAGCGCGGGCGCGGCCGGACGGCGGCACCGCCGTTGCGCGAGATCGGCACCGACCCGGAGACCGAGAAGCCCGTCGTCATCAAGGACGGCCGGTTCGGCGCGTACATCACCGACGGCGAGACCAACCGGACCGTCCCGCGTGAGCTGACGGTCGAGTCGATCACGCCGGAGCGTGCGTTCGAGCTGCTGGCCGAGAAGCGGGCCCAGGGCCCCAAGAAGAAGCCTGCTGCGAAGAAGAAGGCTCCGGCCAAGAAGACGACCGCCAAGAAGCCCGCGGCCAAGAAGACGGCGACGACCAAGGCGGCGGCCAAGGAATAGCGCGGTCCCGTGGAGAAGATGCACGCTGACGAGCTCGATGTCGACGAGGTCCTTGTCGCCTCTCTCGTCGCGGAGCAGTTCCCCGCGTGGGGACGGCGCCGGGTGGTCCGTGTCGCTTCGGCCGGCACGGACAACGCCATGTTCCGGCTCGGTGACGATCTTGTCGTCAGGCTGCCTCGGGTCCCCGGTGCAGCGCATCAGGTCGCCAAGGAGCAACGGTGGCTGCCGTACCTCGCTCCCCACGTGCCGCTGCACCTGCCCGTGCCCGCAGGAGCTGGGGCCGCGACCGAGGCGTTCCCCCTGCCCTGGTCCGTCTACCGGTGGCTGGACGGAGACGACGCCCTCGTGGCACCGCCCGACGACCTGGCGGTGGCCGCCGAGGATCTTGGCCGGTTCGTTCACGCGCTTCAGCGGGTTCCGGCGACGGGTGGACCCGCCTCGTTCCGGGGTGGCCCGCTGTCGACCAGGGATGTCAGCACGCGTGACGAGATCGGCTCGCTCGGGGATCGCGGCGCCATCGACGGTGAACTGGCTCTGGCGTACTGGGAGGGCGTTCTCGGACGTCCGCAGTGGCAGGGCGACCCCGTGTGGCTGCACAGCGACCTGCTGCCGGGGAACCTCCTGACGCTCGATGGTCGGCTGAGCGCGGTGATCGACTTCGGTGGCTGCGGCATCGGTGACCCTGCCTGCGACCTGATGGCCGGGTGGACGCTCTTCGATGCTGCGTCGAGGCCCGTGTTCCGGGCGGCCAGCGGCGTGGACGACGGGACGTGGGCGCGTGGCCGAGGGTGGGCGTTCTGCTTCGGAATCGGGGCATGGCACTACTACGAGGTGACAAACCCTGCGCTTGCTGCTGTCGGCCGGCGCGCCGCCCTCGAAGTTCTCAGCGAGCTCGACGGAACGGGACGGCGCGGCCTCTAGTCCACGGTGACCGCGTCGAGCACCGGCAGGCGTGCCGCCCGGATCGCGGGCCAGACGCTCGCGATCAGCCCGATCACCACCGCGGCGCCGAACACGCCCAGCACCTGGTCCCAGGGGATCGCCAGGGTCGAGAGGCCTTCGTCAGCGAGAACCCCCGGCAGCGCGGCGCCGATCGCGATGCCCACGGCCACGCCGAGGACGGTGCCGTAGAGGGAGATCATCACAGCCTCGATGGCGATCACGCCCGCAAGCTGTAGTCGGCCGAGCCCCACCGCGCGCAGCAGCCCGATCTCCCGGGTCCGCTCGATGATCGACAGTGCGAGGGTGTTCACGATCCCGAGGAGCGCGATGACGATCGAGAGCGCGAGCAGCGCGTACAGGATCGCGAGCACCTGGGTCACCTGGTCGGCGAACGACGAGGCGAGCTCCTCGCTGTCGAGGACCGTGAGCACCACGAACGGCTCGACGGCGCTCTGCAGATCGGTCCGGAGCGTCGCGAGATCGGTCCCGTCTGCCGCCGTCACGTAGACCACGCGCACCGTCTGCTGGCTGGGCGGCAGGAGGTCGTCGACCATGCTCTGGGGCAGCACGAGGTCGGTGGTCACGATCTGGCTGTCCACGACGGCCCCGACCGTGACCTGCGTCGAGGCCTCCCGCCCGAGCGTGAGGGTGTCGCCGACCGCCCAGCCGCGCTCGCGTGCCGCGATCCGTCCTACCACGGCCTCTCCGGCGTCGAGGGCCCCGTCGGGGTCGCCGTCGTCGACGACGACGTCCAGCGCCGTCGAGAAGAACCCGGGCTCGACGCCCGCGAGGGTGACGTCGCCGTCGTCGGACGCGACACCGCCGAGCCGCACGGGATCGGTGCGCTCGACGCCCGCGACGTTCTCGACCGCGGCGACGGCGTCCTCGGGCACGGTGAGGGTCGCGGAGTCGACGACGTAGTCGGCGGCCACCTCGTTCTCGACGATGGAGCGCACCGAGGCCTGCGTGGAGGCCGCGATCACCCCGGTGACGCTGACCAGTGCCATGCCGATCATCAGGGCCCCCGCGGTGCTGGCGGTGCGTCGGGGGTTGCGCGTGACGTTGCCGCGGGCGAGTCGGCCGAGCGGGCGCAGGGGGAGCAACGGCCACGCGAGCGTGGTCAGGACAGGGCGGGCGAGCGCGGGCGAGACGAGCAGCGCGCCGAGCAGGACCCCGGCGGCGCCGAGGCCGAGCAGCCACCGGGGATCGAGGTCGTCGAGGAACGAGACGCCGACGCCGTCGACGGACCGACCGAGTGCCGAGGCGAGCGCGAGCAGGCCGGCCCCCACCACGAGCACGAGCGTGCCGACGACGGTGAGGACGCGTGTCTGACGTTCCGGGGCGACCTCGTCGCGCATCGCCTGCACGGGCGGGATCGTGGCCGCGCGGCGTGCCGGCACCGCGGCCGCGGCGAGACTGACCCCGACGCCCACGGCGACGGCCACGGTGATGTCGTCCGAGCCGAGACGGACGGTCCCGCCGAACTCCATACCCTGCGCGGCGAGCACCACCTGGATGAGCCGTACCAGCCCGGCTCCGGCCACGATGCCGACCCCTGCGCCGAGCACGCCGACCACCAGCGCCTGCGTGAGGATCGACCGGAAGACCTGCTGCGGGGAGGCGCCCAGCGCGCGGAGCAGCGCGAGCTCGCGCATGCGCTCGCGCACGGACATCGAGAACGTGTTCGCGATGATGAAGGTGCTCACCACCAGGGAGATCGCCGCGAACACGAGCAGGAACGTCTCGACGAACCCGAGGATCTGCTCGACGCCGGCGCTCGCCTCGGCGCGGGCCTCGTCGCCGGTCACGGCCTCGGCGCCGGACGGCAGCACCTCGGCCACCCGCGCGGTCAGTTCCTCCTCGCCGACCCCGTCCTCGGCGAAGACGCTGATCGTCGACACGACGCCGTCGGGGGCGAACGTCGCGAGCGCGGTCTCCTCGTCGATGCCGACGAGGATCGCCCCGGCGGCCGACGCCTCGATCGAGAACGTCCCGACGACGGTCACGTCCTGCGGTGCGTCGCCGAGCACCACCTGGGTGGCGTCCCCGACGGTGAGCCCGGCAGTCGCGGCGGCGGAGTCCTCGAGGACGATCTCGTCCGGACCCCGCGGCCACGTGCCGCCCGAGAGCGTCAGGGCAGGGTCGTCGTCGTACACGGGAAGCGCGGTGCTGGGCGGGCCGGTGGTGACCACCGGTGTCCCGTCGGCACCCACCAGGACGACAGGACCCGAGGCGTCGGCCGACGCGCGAGCCACCCCGTCGACCGCGGCGACGTCGTCGACCACCGAGAGCGGCACCGGCTCGCGCGGGTCCCCGAAACCGGTGACGGATCCGCCGCCGGCGGCCGGGGCCTGCGCAAGCGGCTCGGAGCCGCGCACGTAGGTGTCGGCGACGACGGTCGTGGCGATGATGTCCTCGAACGTCGCGGAGAGGACGGACCGGAACGCGAAGCTCCCGACGACGAACGCAACACCGAGCGTCACGGCGAGCACGGACAGGACGAACCGCACGAGGTGCGCCCGCACGCCGCGCAGCGCGACGCGGATCATGACGCCATCTCACCGAGCGCGTCGAGGACGGTCTGCTGCGTGGGGTCCATCAGGTCACCGGCGATCCGGCCGTCGGCGAGGAACAGGACCCGGTGGGCGTACGACGCCGCACGCGGGTCGTGCGTCACCATCACCACGGTCTGGCCGAGCTCGTCCACGGAGCGTCGGAGGAACCCGAGCACCTCGGCCGACGAGCGCGAGTCCAGGTTGCCCGTCGGCTCGTCCGCGAAGACCACCGACGGGCGGGAGACCAGCGCCCGTGCACAGGCGACGCGTTGCTGCTGACCGCCCGAGAGCTCGGCGGGTCGGTGGTGCAGGCGGTTCTCCAGCCCGACGGCGGCCACGACCTCGTCGAACCACGCGCGGTCGACGGTCGCCCGGGCGATGTCCAGGGGGAGGGTGATGTTCTCCTCGGCGGTGAGCGTGGGCACCAGGTTGTAGGACTGGAAGACGAACCCCACCCGGGTCCGGCGCAGCGCGGTCAGGCGCCGCTGGCTCATGCGCCCGATCTCGGTGCCGTCGACGACGATCGTCCCCGCGGTCGCACGGTCGAGCCCCGCGAGGCAGTGCATCAGCGTGGACTTGCCCGACCCGGAGGGGCCCATGACCGCGGTCAGATGGGCGCCGTCGAGGTCGACGTCGACCCCGTCGAGGGCGCGGACAAGCGTGTCGCCCTGGCCGTACACCTTGACCAGACCGCGGGCCGAGACCTTGCTCATGGAGGACTCCTCGTCGTCGGGGCTCCATCCTCACCCCGGACGCCGCGGTTCGCCATGACCTACGGTGAACTGATGATCTCCGTCCTGGACGCTGCCCCCGACCCGATGTCTGCTCCCGCGATCGGATGGGGGGTTCTTGGCGCGGGACGGATCGCCGGCTCGTTCTCCGACGCGGTCGGCACGTCCACGCGGTCGCGCGTCGTCGCCGTCGGCTCCCGGGACGCGGGGCGCGGTCGAGAGTTCGCCGACAAGCACGCGCCCGGCGCCCGGGTGGGGTCGTACGAGGAGCTGGTGGCCGACCCGGCCGTGGACGCGGTGTACGTCGCGACGCCGCACTCGCACCACCGCGACCACGCGCTCCTCGCGGTCGCCGCGGGCAAGCACGTGCTCGTCGAGAAGGCGTTCACCCGCAACGCCGCCGAGGCGGTCGAGGTGCTCAATGCCGCACGGCGGGCGGGCGTGTTCGTGATGGAGGCGATGAAGACCCGTCACCTGCCGCACGTCGCCGCGATCCGCGCGCTCGTCGCCCGGGGCGAGATCGGCGACGTCGTCTCGGTCACCGGGAACTACCAGGTCGCGTTCCCGTATGACGAGACGTCGAGGATCTTCGACCCGGCGCTCGCCGGGGGCGCGCTCCTGGACATCGGCGTGTACCCGGTCGCGTTCGCGATGGACCTGCTCGGGGTGCCGGACGAGGTGCGCGCGACGGGTTTCCTCACGCGCACGGGGGTCGACGCGCAATCGGCGATCGCGCTGCGGTTCGGCGAGCGGGCGGTGGCGTCGGTGACGACGTCGGTGCAGTCACCGTCGCCGACGTCCGTCACGATCGGCGGGACCGCGGGGAACATCCAGATCGCCGGCCACGCGTTCGCCCCCACGGGGTTCGTCGTCGAGTGGGCGGACGGCGGGCGCAAGGAGTTCGACGGGTTCGTCGAGGACGGCAAGCAGTACGAGGCCGCCGAGGTGGCGCGGTGCATCGCCGCCGGGGCGGTCGAGAGCGCGCGGATGTCGTGGCAGGACACGCTGGACCTGATGGCCGTCCTCGACGCCGCGCGCGGTCAGCTCGGCGTGGTGTATCCCGGGGAGTAGCGCTGTTCGGACTCCGAACGGATCTCCACTCGTCGGATCGGTTCGATCGCACCGGTCCGGGTGTCTACCGTGACCCCATGACCGACTCGCGACAGATCGCCGACCACGCCCGCGACCCGAAGAGCGCTCCGGCGATCCGGTGGGGGATCCTCGGCGCCGGCGGCATCGCCCAGACCTTCGCCCGCGCCGTCGACGAGCTCACCGTCTCGACCGTGACCGCCGTCGGTTCCCGCGATCTCGCGAGGGCCGAGGCCTTCGCCGCGGAGCACGCGAACGGTGCCCGCGCGCACGGGTCGTACGAGGAGCTCGTCGCGGACCCGGAGGTCGACGCGATCTACGTCGCGACGCCGCACTCGCACCACCGCGACCACGCGCTCCTCGCCGTCGCCGCGGGCAAGCATCTGCTGGTGGAGAAGGCGTTTACCCGCAATGCGACGGAGGCGCAGGAGGTCTTCGACGCCGCGCGCGAGGCTGGGGTGTTCGTCATGGAGGCGATGTGGACCCGGCACCTGCCGCACGTCGCCGCGATGCGCGCCGTGATCGAGCGCGGCGACATCGGCGAGGTCGTCGCCGTGCACGCCGACCACGGGCAGCACTTCGACGCCGACCCGTCGCACCGGCTGTTCGCCCCCGAGCTCGCCGGCGGTGCGCTGCTCGACCTCGGGGTCTACCCGGTCTCGTTCGCGATGGACGTGCTCGGGGTCCCCGACGAGGTGGTGGCGACCGGCACCCTCACCGACACCGGGGTGGACGGTCAGATCAGCATCGCGCTGCGGTACGGGCAGCGGGCGCAGGCGACGCTGTCGACGACGCTCTGGGCCAAGACCCGCAACGGCGCCGTGATCGCCGGGACGACGGGTCGGATCGAGATCGACCCGTGGTTCTACACCCCGACGTCGTTCCGCGTCGTCCCGAACGACGGCGCCGAGGCGGTCTACACCAACGTCGCCGAGCAGGGCATGCAGTACCAGGCCGCGGAGGTCGCGCGCTGCATCGCGGTGGGCCGGACCGAGAGCAGCCGCATGCCCTGGGACGAGACCCTCGCTGTCATGCGCACCATGGACGAGATCCGACGCCAGGTCGGGGTCGTCTACCCGGGCGAGTGACCGGCGTAGCGTGAGCCGCATGGCTCACATGCGCTGCGACTTCTTCTCCGACGTCCTCGAGATGGGGACGTCGGTCTCCGTGATCCTCCCGCAGGCCCCCCGCGAGCAGATCGGCGGCCCCGCGCCCGTGCACACGGCGCCGGACGCACCCCCGGTCCTGTACCTGCTGCACGGGCTCTCCGACGACGACACCGCCTGGACGCGGAACACCTCGATCGAGCGCTACGCAGCGGAGCACCAGGTCGCCGTGGTGATGCCACGCGTGGAGCGGAGCTTTTATCACGACGAGGTCCACGGCCAGCGGTTCTGGACGTACCTGACCGAGGAGCTGCCCGCCGTCGTCGCCTCCTTCTTCCGCGTCTCGCAGGCCCGGGAGGACACCTTCGTCGCGGGACTGTCGATGGGCGGGTACGGCGCGCTCCGCTGGGCCCTGAGCGAGCCGGAGCGGTTCGCCGCCGCGGCCTCGTTCTCCGGCGTGCTCGACGTCGCCGAACCCGGCCTGCTCGAAGCCCGGGCGGATCTGTACGAGACGGTGTTCGGATCGCAGCCGACGGCCGGCACCGACTCGGACCTGCTGCACCTGCTGCGGACGCGCGTCGCCGCCGGGACGGACCTGCCGGCGCTGCGCGTGACCTGCGGGACCGAGGACGCGCTGTTTGCCGGGAACGAGCGCTTCCTCGCCGAGGCGCGGCGCCTCGAGGTCGACGTCGCGGTCGACCTCGGGCCGGGTGACCACGAGTGGGGCTACTGGGACGCGCAGGTCCGAGCCGCTCTCGCGTGGCTCCCGCTCGCCGCGGACGGTGACGACGGGCGAGTCGCCTGAGTGACACCTAGCGTGACGGCATGCCCCCACCCCCGAGCCTGACGCAGCGCCTCCGCGAGACCCGGGTCGGGCGCGCAGCACGCAGCGTCGACCGGATCTGGGCCCGACACCCGCGGTGGTCGCTGGCCGCGAAGGGCGCGCTGGCCGCCTCCGTCGCCTGGTTCGTCGCGACGCTCCTGCCGTCCCCGCTCTCGGACTATGCCTACTACGCGCCGCTCGGCGCCGTCGTCGCCACCGGCCGCACCGTCATGCGGTCCGCGCGCTCGGCGGCCCAGGCCGCGGGCGCCGTGGTCGTCGGGGCCGTGATCGCCAGGCTGACGGCGCTGCTCGACCTTCCCGGGTTCGTCGCCATCGCGGTCGTCGTCGCGGTCGCGATCCTCGTCGCCGGGTGGCGCGGGTTCGGCCCCCTCGGTGACTGGGTGATCACGTCGGCCCTGATCGTGCTGATCATCGGCAGCAGCGACTCGCTCGGGTTCGTCGGGGCCTACGCCGGGCTCGTCGCGCTCGGGGCCGCGATCGGCGCGCTCGTCAACACGGCTCTGCCCCCGCTGCTGCTCGTCCCGTCGGCGATCGAGCTGGACCGGCTGCGAGACCAGCTCGCCGACCAGCTCGACGCCCTCGCCGACGGTCTTCACGGCGAGGAACCGCCGTCGCCGGAGGAGTGGGACGACCGGCGCCGTGAGATCCAGCCGATGCTCGAGCGTGCCACGGCCGCGGTCGAGGAGAGCAAGGAGTCGGTGCGGGCGAACGTCCGGGCTCGACGGCGGTCCCAGGAGGTCGAGCTGTTGCTCGCGCGGTCGGAGACCCTGCGTGTGACCGCCGAGATGGTGGAGGACATCAGTCGTCTCGTCATGCGCTGGGAGCGCGACGACGACCACGAGGTCGCGTTCGGTCCCCGCGTACGGCCCGTGGTCGCCGACGCCCTCGAGACCTACGCCCGCGTCCTGCGTGCGAGCCAGGACGAGGAGTCCTCCGCGGAGGTGGACACGGTCGCGGCCGGGCTGCGCGACGTCGTGCGCTCAGAACGGCAGACGGGTGGTGAGGACTTCTTCGTCGCCGGCACGGTGGTGCTCGCGCTCGAACGGGGTGCCGGGGCCCTCCGCCTCCGCGAGGCGCACGGAGACGGTCGCGTCAGTGGTTCGGGGCGCGATCCAGGCACACCCGAGCTCCGTCGTCGGCCAGCGTGAACTGCGCGAACGACAGGTCGGCGACCACCGCGTCGGCGTCGAGATCGTCCCGTGCGTGGGTGCCGAGAACGGCGAGGGTCGCGCAGCCGGCCGCAAGGCCCGCGCGGAGCCCTGCCGGGGCGTCCTCGACGACGAGGCAGCGTGCGGGGTCCACGCCGAGGAGCTCGGCGCCGCGCCGATAGGGCTCCGGGTCGGGCTTGCCGTGCGTGACGTCGTCCGCCGTGACGACGACGGCGGGCGGAACGAGCCCGGAGGCACGGAACCGCTGCGCGGCGAGCGCGTCCGTCGAGGAGGTGACGATCGCGCAGCGCCCGGCCAGCGCCGTCAGCGCCGCGGCCGCGCCGGGGAGCACGACGATGCCGTCCTCGTCGGCGAGCTCGAGCTCGGTGATGCGCGCGACGGCAGCATCCACCCGCTCCGGCTCCACGAGCCGAGACACGACGACCCTCGCGGGCGTCCCGTGCGCGACCCGGAAGTCGGCGCCGTCGGGCAGACCCTCCTCCTGCGCCCAGGTGCGCCAGCTCCGCTCGACCGCCGGTACGGAGTCCACGAGCGTCCCGTCCAGGTCGAACAGGACGGCGTCGAACGTGAGGTCAGCAAGGTTCAGTGCCATCTGAGCACCCTACGGCGCTGCACCGACGGCGCACCCGGCGGAGCAGGTGTCACCAACCCGTTGTCGGGCCTGCCCAGGTATGCCACTATCGCGCCATGCGACCTCGGACGAGCACCGCCACCCTCGTGCGCCCCCGCGGCGCGCGAGACCAGACGACGTGGGGCCCCTGGCACGGTCCCGACCGCGCCGTCGGCTGGGGGTCGGTGACCAAGGTCCTGACGGCCGGGCTCGTCCGCGCCCTCGTGGTCAACGGGTCGCTGGCGTGGTCGACGACGGCACCGGAGATCCTCGGCGGGCCTGCCGCACCGTCGCTCACCGTCGAGGCGCTCGTGCGGCACCGGTCGGGCCTCCCGCGCGTGCTGCCACGGTCCTACGGGGCACCGGTCGACAAGGACCCCTACGTGGCCTGGACGACGGAGGCCTTCGACCGCGACGTCGTCCCACACCTCGCCGAGCTCGTCACGGCCAGGTCCGTGGGCAGGGACAACTACTCCAACCTCGGATACGCCCTCCTGACCCGGATGGCGGAGACGGTGACGGGAGAGTCCTGGCTGACGGCCCTGCGCGAGCGGGTGGTCGAACCCCTCGGCGGCGATCCCGACGCGTTCACCGTGACGCCGCCCGCCGGGGCGACCCTGGCGCTCGACCGCTCCGGGAAGCCGCTGGCCGACTGGGACCTGTCCACCGGTCCGTTCTGCGGTGTCGGGGGCCTCTGGGCGACGCTGCCGGCGCTCGCGGACGTGCTCGGAGCCAAAGGGGTGGGGGGCAAGCGCTCTCCGCTGGCGCCGCCGCCCGAGTCGGACCCGCCCTCGCCGCACGCCTGGCAGCGCGGCGGACTGGGGCGTGACGTCGCGTGGCACAACGGGATGACCCTGCGGCAGGGCGCGTGGGTGCAGACCAGCCACGACCGGCTCGTCCTCGCGCACCGGTGCGGCGGGGTCCCGGGCTTCACCGCCGGGGCGGCCCGCCGTGCGGCTCAGCGCGCGGCGGGCGGCTGAGCACCGGTCCGGCTACCAGGCCTCGGGGTCGGTGCCCGTGCGGTAGATCCGTCGCCCCGACACGGCGTCGGGGCTGACGCGCACCCACGCCGACTTCCGGGTCGAGGACCAGGACTCCAGTCCGAGGCTCTCGGCGTGCAGGACGTCGCTCTCGTGGTCCAGCACCCGGGCGGTGCCGCGCGCGACCACGCTCCATGCGACGTCGTCGTCCCAGCCGTCCACCTCGAACACGACGCGGGTGGAGACGGTGAGCTCGGCGAGCTTGGACCCGGGGGCCGTGGTGAACAGCACGTCCCCGTCGTCGAGGACGTGGTTCACCGGGAAGATGTCGACCTCGCCGGCGATCGCCACGCCGAGCCGGCCGACGGGGCTCGCTCCGAGGAGCGCGGTGGCCTCCGACGTCGAGAGGTTCTCGACCGTGCCACGGACAGGGGCGGACTCGTGCGTCATGGGTGCCTCCGGTCTCCGGGCCGAGCGGCGCTCGGCCGATACCTCGATCATTCCACCGTCGGCCCGTCCCTTCCGGGCGAATCCTGAGAGGTGCGTCACGTCGGACGCCGGGCGGTGGTGGACGTCGCGGCTATCGTGGACGCCGTGGACGCACCCGGGTACTTCATCTCCTTCGAGGGCGGCGACGGGGTCGGCAAGTCGACCCAGTTGCGCCTGCTGCGCGACTGGCTGGCCGAGGTCACCGGGCGCGACGTCGTCCTCACCCGCGAGCCGGGCGGGACCGAGCTCGGGGCGGTGCTGCGCCGGGCGATCCTCCACGGCGACGACATGGACCCGCGCACCGAGGCGCTGCTGTACGCGGCCGACCGGGCCCACCACGTCGCCTCGCTGATCCGGCCCGCCCTCGAGCGGGGCGCCGTCGTGCTCACCGACCGCTACCTCGACTCCTCCCTGGCGTACCAGGCCGTCGGGCGCGGGCTCGGCGACGACAGCGTCGAGGTCGTCAACCGCTGGGCCGTGCAGGACCTGATGCCCGACGCCACGGTGCTGCTCGACCTCGACCCGGTCGTCGCCGCACGGCGCCGCACCAGCACGCCCGACCGCCTGGAACGGGCGGGGGACGAGTTCCACCGGCGTACCCGCGAGGCGTTCCTCAGCCGCGCCGCCGCGGAGCCCGACCGGTGGATCGTGATCGACGCCGACGGGGAGGTCGACGACCTGCAGGCGCAGATCCGTGTCGCCCTGGCGGCACGGCTCGACCTGGCACCGCTCGTCGAGGAGGCCGCCTGGCTCGACGCGGAGGAGGTGACGAGCGAGTGAGCGTCTGGGACGACGTCGTCGGGCAGGAGCACGTCATCGACACCCTCCGGGCCGCCGTGGCCGAGCCGCGCTCGATGACGCACGCGTGGCTGTTCACGGGACCGCCCGGGTCGGGCCGTTCCAACGCCGCGCGGGCCTTCGCCGCGGCATTGCAGTGCGAGAACCCCGACGAGCGCGGGTGCGGGCGCTGCCAGGCGTGCACGACGACGCTCGCGGGCACGCACGCCGACGTCACCGTCGTCGCGACCGAGCAGGTGACGATCAAGATCGACGAGGTCCGCGACCTCATCGGTCGCGCCGTGCGCAAGCCCTCGACGGGGCGCTGGCAGGTCATCGTCGTCGAGGACGCGGACCGCATGCTCGAGCGCACGACGAACGTGCTGCTGAAGTCGATCGAGGAGCCGCCCCCGCAGACCGTGTGGCTGCTGTGCGCCCCGAGCTCCCAGGACGTCCTGCCGACGATCCGGTCGCGTTGCCGTGGCGTGGTGCTCCGGGTGCCTCCCGTCGAGTCCGTCGCCGCGCTGCTCGTCTCGCGGGACGGCGCCGAGCCCGAGGTGGCGCTCGAGGCCGCTCGTGCCGCGCAGAGCCACATCGGGCTGGCCCGACGGCTGGCGCGCGACGCAGGAGCCCGCGAGCGCCGCGACGAGGTGCTGAAGATCCCGGCCGAGGTCGCGTCCGTCGGTGAGGCCGTGATCGCCGCGGGCCGGCTGGTCGAGGTCGCGCAGGCGGAGGCGAGGTCGGCGACGGAGGAGCGTGACGCCGAGGAGAAGGGTGCGCTGCTCCGCGCGCTGGGCGCGGAGGCGGGCGAGACGGTCCCGCCGCGTCTGCGCTCGCAGGTCACCGAGCTCGAGAAGGACCAGAAGCGACGCGCCACCCGCTACCAGCGCGACGTCCTGGACCGGGCGATGCTGGACCTGCTCTCGCTGTACCGGGACGTCCTCGTCACCCAGCTCGGCGCGGAGGTCGAGCTCGTCAACACGGCCCACGGAGCGACCGTCCGCATGCTTGCCGGGCGCTCGACGTCCGTGCGGACCATCGAGCAGATGAACGCGATCTCGACGGCGCGCGAACGCCTCGGCACCAACGTCTCGCCGCTCCTGGCGACCGAGGCGATGCTCGTCGAGCTGCGTCCCTGAGGTCTCGTCGCCGGTGAAGGTCGTGTGAAACCGGCTCGCGGAACGGTGCAGAACGTCGCGAAGGTGCCGTGACCCACTACCGTTGCGGCGTGAGAACTCGCCCCGTCCTTGTCGCGGCCACCGCCGCTGCCCTCGTCCTCGCCTCGTGCACTCCCTCCGACGGTGACGACCCGGCGCCGTCCGGGTCGACGTCGTCCGGCACCCCGGACGCGCAGAGCGCCCCGGAGGGCTTCGAGGACTACTACACCCAGGAGCTCGACTGGGAGCAGTGCGGTGCGGGCTACGAGTGCGCGACGGCGGAGGCTCCCGTCGACTGGGCCGACGCGGACTCGGGCTCGATCGAGCTCGGCCTCAAGCGCCTGCCGGCCACCGGAGACAAGCAGGGGTCGCTGCTCGTGAACCCGGGTGGCCCCGGCGCCTCGGGCATCACCTTCGTCACCGACGCCCGCAGCGTCTTCGGGCAGCCGCTGCAGGAGGCTTTCGACATCGTCGGGTTCGACCCGCGCGGCGTCGGGGAGTCGGCGCCGGTGGTCTGCCTCGACGACGCGGACAAGGACGCGGCGCTCAGCGAGGACTTCTCGGACGACCAGGCCGGGATCGACGCCCTCGAGGAGTCCCTGAAGGAGTGGGCGGACGCCTGCGAGGAGAACACCGGCGACCAGCTCGCCCACGTCGACACCCAGAGCGCCGCGCGCGACATGGACATGCTGCGCAGCGCGCTCGGCGACGAGGAGCTGAACTACCTGGGGTTCTCCTACGGGACCCAGCTCGGGGCCACCTATGCGGGCCTCTTCCCGGAGACCGCGGGCCGGCTCGTCCTCGACGGGGCGATCGACACCACGCTGACGTCCGACGAGATCTCCGCCGAGCAGGCGGTGGGCTTCGAGAACGCGCTGCGCGCCTACGTCGAGGACTGCCAGAGCGGCGCCGACTGCCCGCTGACCGGCGACGTCGACGCGGGGATGGAGCAGATCCACGACCTGCTGGAGCGCGCCTACGACGACCCGCTGCCCACGGACAGCGACCGCGACCTGACGCAGACGCTGATGTTCTACGGCATCGCGCTCCCGCTCTACAGCCAGGGCAACTGGCCCCTGCTGACCGAGGCCGTCGACGAGGCCGTCACCCAGGGGACGGGGAGCACGTTCCTCTATCTCGCGGACTTCTACAACGACCGTGAGCCCGACGGGTCCTTCTCGACCAACTCCTCCGAGGCGTTCCGGGCGATCAACTGCCTCGACGACGCCGGCAACCCCGACATGGACTTCATGGACGAGCAGGCCGCCGAGATCGAGGCCGCGGCGCCGACCATGGGCGAGTTCTTCACGTACAACGGCCTGACCTGCTGGGACTGGCCATACGCCGCCGTCGACCAGGAGTTCGACCTCGCGGCCGCCGGTGCACCGCCGATCGTCGTCGTGGGAACCACCAACGACCCCGCGACGCCGTACGTCTGGGCCGAGGGGCTGGCGGACACGCTCGACTCCGGCGTGCTGGTCACGTACGACGGCGAGGGGCACACCGCGTACGGCAGCTCGAACTCGTGCGTGTCCGACGCGGTCGAGAGCTACCTCGTCGACGGAGACGTCCCGGAGGACGGCCTGACCTGCTGAGAGGCCGTCCGACGGCGGGCTCCCGGGCCGTTTTGGAGCGGGGGCCATCCGTTGGGTACAGTGGGTCCGCTCGCTCCTGCGAGTGCGCCGCCTTAGCTCAGTCGGTAGAGCGATTCACTCGTAATGAATAGGTCACCAGTTCGATTCTGGTAGGCGGCTCCACAGCGAAGGGCCCGACATCCGAGGATGTCGGGCCCTTCGTCGTTCCGGGCGACAGGCCGCTCCGTCGCGTCGATGGCGTGCCGAGGTCGTCCGGTGACCCTCAGAGTCCTGAGCGCGGGTCCTTGAGCAGCCGGCTGAGGAAGATCCCGGCCCCTGCGCTGACGCCGAGAAGGCCCAGACTCGCTGCGAGGATCACGCCCATCGGTGCGGACGGCTCCGGGGTCGAGTCCGTCGCGCTCTCCGAGGCCTGCGCCGAACGCTCCGCGTAGATGTCACCCAGGTCCATCCCGCTGCTCACCAGGGTCGTGCCGGCGGGCAGGTCGTCGGCGGCGCCCGTGGCGGGTGAGTCGGTGTCCTCGGCGGGATCGCTCGGCTCGTCGCTCGCCTCCTCGGAGGGGGTCTCCTCCGGGTCGACGGTCGCGGTCGTCTGCGTCGCCTCGGCGGTCCCGTCGTCCGAGGCCACCTCGGCCGCATCCGTCTCGGCGGGATCCTCGGCTTCCGACTCGTCCTCCGTGGGCGCGGCGGCGCTCGGCACGGGGGCGGGCTCGGCGGTGGCGGAGGCCTCGGGGGTCGACTCGGGGGCAGCCGCCGATCCAGAGCTGGTGCACAGGGGGTTCTTGTAGAAGCCGGCGAAGTCCCACTGCACCGTCACCCAGGTGACGCAGTAGCCGTCGGGGTAGTGGACGGTCCCGCCGAACGTCACATAGCCGCCGTCCTTGGGCAGCTTGGAGCTGTAGGTGCGCTCGCGCTGCCCGTCGAGACTGCGCAGGCCGTACCACATGCGGGCCGGGTTCCCGACGGGGCCGTCGAGCTGAACGCCCTCGATCGTGACCGAGAACGGCGGCGGTTCGACGTAGTCGTCGGCCGCTGCGGGCTGCATCGTCGCGAGCGCGAGCAGTCCGCTCACGACGGCAATCAGTGCAGAGCGCATGGGCACCTCGCTGGCGGGGACTTTTCGTGCGGAGTCTACGGTCAGTACGGACTCCTTCGGAACGCCCGTCCAAAAGTAGTTTGGCGATCAAGAAGGAAATGTCTCCCATGGTGACACCGACGTCCGCGAACCGGCCGGGCATCCGGCGGTAGCGTCGTCGTCGTGCCTCCGAACTCACCCCCGCGCGCTGCCCCCGGTTCCACCGTCCGCCACCACGACTGGGAGGGGGCCGACGTCGGCGGTGGGGAGTTCACGGACGTCACCTTCGTCGGCGCAGACCTGAGCGAGGTCACGACGACGGGCACCGTCTTCACGGGCTGCACGTTCCAGGACGTCCGGTTCAACGCCTCGGCGCACACGACGACGGCGTTCATCAACTGCACCTTCCGCGGCGCGATCTTCTTCGACACGGTGTTCGACGACTGCAAGCTCACCGGCTCGAGCTTCGACCGCTGCCGGTTCGAGCTGATGCGCGCCACGGGCGGCGACTGGTCGTTCGTCTCCCTGTCTCGTGCCGACCTCGACGGCACACGGTTCGAGCGCGTCCGGATGCGGGAGGCGGACCTGACGAGGAGCTGGCTCCGGGAGGCGGTCCTCGCGCAGGTCGACCTGTCGGGTGCCGACCTTGCAGGTGCCGATCTGAGCGGGGCGGACCTTCGCGGGAGCGTGCTCGGCAGCGTGGCCGGACTCGACCTCCCGGGCACCGTGCTGCGAGGTGCGCGCATCACGATCGACCAGGCCGTCGTCGTCGCCGAGGCGTTCGGGATGGACGTGCGGGCGGACTGAGGTCTCGACAGGCTCGACCTACGCCGGTTGAGGTTGTCGAAACCAGGCTCGCCCTACGGTGGTTGAGCTTGTCGAAACCAGGCTCGACGCACGCTGGTTGAGCTTGTCGAAACCGGTCTCGACCTTCGCCGGTTGGACGGGTCTCGACAGGCTCGACCTACGGTGGGTGGTTTGGTCTCGACAGGCTCGACCGACGTTGGTTGAGCTTGTCGAAACCAGCATCGATCCACGCCGGTCGAGCCTGTCGAGACCGGTCGACGTCAGGGCTTCGGGATGCTCGTGACGGTTGTGAGCAGGAAGACGCAGTCCTCGAGCGCCAGGACCGCGTGCCGCTCGTGCGTCAGGACGGAGAGCTCGCCGCGCGCCAGGTCTTCCTCGCCGCCGGGCGTCGTCACACGCACGCTGCCCTCGAGCACGAGGAGGCTCGCGGCGGGCGGGGCGTTGTGCTCACCCAGCTCGGTGCCCTTGACCAGGGCGAGGAGCGACTGTCGCAGCGGCCCGTCGTGCACCAGCATCTCGGAGCTGCGTCCGTTCTTCTCGGCCTGCGCGTAGGCCATGTGTGCAAGTGCGGCCTGCTGAAGGTTCGTCATCGGTCCTCCGGAGGTGGTGGGTGCCCACCATGGTGCCACCGGGGCACCCCGAGCGCCGGTCGCGCCGGCACCGAGGGCTAGAGCGAGGCCCCGTGCATCCGCGCGTACGTCCCGCCGGCCGCGACGAGGTCGGCGTGCGTGCCCACCTCGACGACACGCCCGTACTCCATCACGACGATGCGGTCCGCACCCTGGACCGTGGTGAGCCGGTGAGCGACGACGAACGTGGTGCGACCGTGCATGAGCCGGCCGAGGGCCTGCTGCACGAGGCGCTCGGAGGTGTTGTCGAGCGCGGAGGTCGCCTCGTCGAGCACCAGCACCCGGGGGTCGCGGACCAGCGCGCGTGCGATGGCGAGCCGCTGCCGCTGCCCGCCGGAGAGTCGTCCGCCCCGTTGCCCGATGACGGCGTCGAGCCCGCCCATCTCCTCGACGAAGTCCCAGGCGTTCGCGTCGACCAGGGCGGCGCGGACGGCGTCGTCGTCGAGGTCGTCGGAGCCGTACGTGACGTTGTCGCGGATCGAGCCCTCGAAGAGCACCGACTCCTGCGGGACGACGGCGAGGAACTTCCGGTACGAGCGCAGGTCGATGGCCGACATGTCGTGCCCGTCGACGGTCACGCGGCCGTGCTGGGGCTGGAGGAATCCGATCACGATGTTCAGCACGGTCGACTTGCCGGACCCGGACGACCCGACCAGCGCGACGGTCTCGCCGGGGCGGGCCACGAGGTCGAGGTGGTCGACGGCGGGGGCGGCGGTCTCGCCGGGGCCGGCTGCGTCGTCGTAGGTGAACGTGACGTCGTGGAACTCGACCGTCCCGTCCACGTGGTCGAGCGTGGGCTTGCCGGCGTTCTCCTCGACGTCGTACTCCTCGAGCACCTCGCCCATCGAACGGATCGACTCCAGGCCCTTGGCGATGATCGGTGCGAGGGTCATCAGCTGCGTGACCGACCCGGTGAGGGTGACGAAGTAGGTCGAGAGCATGACGACGTCGCCGGCGGTGACGTCGAACGTCCCGGTCCACGCCACCCAGGCGGCACCGACGAGGCACGCGACGGAGAGGAGCTGCAGGATCACCCACGCGATCGTCCCGAACCGGCCGTTGACGAGGTCGAGCCGAAGGCCTGCCTCACGGACGCGGCCGAGCGTCGTGTCCATGCGGTTGATCTCGCGGTCCTCGAGGGCGTGGGCGCGCGTGATCGGGATCAGGTGCGCCATCTCGGACACGCGCGCGGACATCGACTCGACCTCGCCGCGGAACTGGGCGTTGCGTGCCGCCATCCGCTTGCGCATGGCCATGACGAGCCAGGCCGCGAGCGGCACGGTGAGCGCGAAGATCGGCAGGAACTCCGGCACCTTGAGCCCGGTGAGGACGAGTGCGCCGGCGAGCGTCGTGATCGCCGCCATGCCGGAGTCGAACGTGGTGCGGGAGGCCTCGACCACGTTCTCGACGTCGCGCACGATCTTGGTCTGCAGCACCCCGGCGCTCGTGCGGCGGTGGTAGCCGATGGACAGCTCCTGGAGCCGGCGCGTCAGCGCCATGCGCAGTGTGGTCTCGACGCTGCGCACCGCCCGCGAGAGCGTGCGGATGTACAGCAGCGAGAGCGGGTAGTTCTGCAGGACGACGACGGCCATCACGGCCGCGATCAGCCACAGCTCGGAGAGGGGCCGGTGCTGCACGACGATGTCGATGACGGTGGCCGTCAGCGCGGGGATCAGCCAGACGGGGGAGTGCTTGATCGCGAAGACGACCGCGGCCCCGACGAGGCGTGCGCGCTGGGGGCGGTACAGGTGCGCGACCGTGCGCAGGGGGTGCGTGCCGTCATAGGCGTCGAGGGGGTCCACGGATCCATCCTGCCGGGGTTTGCGCCGCGGGTCGAATCGATTCGTGTCAGCGTTGACGTGAGCAGGTCCGTCCGACGTCGGAGAAGGTCGCCCGGGAGGCTAGAAGCGCGGCCCGTCCTCGTCGTGGAGGAGGTTCCGCAGCGGCCGCATCACGACGTCCACGCGCTCGACCAGGTCGGTCGGTCCGGTGACGAGCAGCGCCCGTTCGCCGACCTGCACGTACTGCGCGGTGATGCCGCGCGTCGTGATCCGCGCACCGGGTCCCACGCCGTCGACGACCGCGGGCGACGTGTCGATCCCCGCCCGCTCGACGTCGTCGAGCACGGCCCTCATCGCGCTGCGGTAGTCCTGGTACGCGTCCGCGAAGTCGTCGGAGCCGGCCGTGCCGCCGGGCTCTGTCGGCGGACGCACGTCGGTGTGCAGCGGCGCCGCGATCGCCGTCGTCAGAGCGGCGCGCAGGAGGTCCGGCAGCACCTCGTCGGTGACGGGGTGGCGCAGCGTCTCGACGCCGAACGGCTCCGCCTCGAAGGTCTCGTACCCGCGGCAGAACCGTTCCGCGGCAGGGTCGATCTCGTCGTCGGTCGAGTCGTCGACGACCGCGAGCGACTCCTCGCGCAGGTCCATCCCCCACAGGAGCGGGTCGGCGACCTCGCCCACCAGGCCGCTCATCTGGGCGAACCGCTCGGCGACCTGCTCCCAGGGCTCGCCGGTCTCGTTGGTCTCGCCGTCGTCCATCGCGTTCTCCAACCGGTCGCCGTGGTACTCCGAGACTGCCCCCGTGCGCTCGCGAGGTCAACGGCAACCGCGCGTGTCGGCGCCGCGACGCCCGAAGCTGTTCTCTCTATCTGACGCAGATGGCTGATGTGTCATGATGGGTGGCGTGGCGACGAAACCCGCACGACGGCGCACAGCCGGGTGGATCCCGGACCAGCACGGGGCCTGGGCGATGCTCGCCGTACCCCTGGTCGTCGGGGTCGTGCTCTCCGGGTTCGCGTGGACGCACCTGCTCCTCGCGCTGACCTGGTTCCTCGGGTACTTCGCGTTCTTCGCGATCGGTCGCTGGGTCAAGTCGCACCTCAAGACACGATTCCTGCATCCCGCGCGTGCCTACACCCTGGCCGTGCTGCCCCTGGGTGTTGCCCTCGTCGCGCTCGTGCCCGCACTCGCCTGGTGGGTTCCCGTCTACCTCCCGCTCGTCGCGGTCAGCCTCTGGTGCTCCTACCGCCGCAAGGACCGCTCGGTCCTGAACGACGGCGTGACCATCCTCGCGGCCTGCCTCATGATCCCGGTCTCGTTCGTCGTCGCGGACGTGGGGCGCGTCGCCGAACCGCCGTACCTCCTCGGCGCCGGGCAGGTCTGGGCGATCTTCGCCGTCGTGCTCGCCTACTTCCTCGGGACCGTCCCGTACGTCAAGAGCATGATCCGACGGCGCGGGGAGCCTGCCTACCGCCGCGCCTCGGTCCTCTTCCACGTCGGCGTCGGCGTGCTCGCCTGCACCGCCCTGGCGCTTGCCGGCCTCGCGGTGTGGCCGGCCGCCGTCGTGCTCCTCGTCGCCGCGGTGCGGGCCGACGTCGTCCCCCGGTTCACGACGGCGAGCCCCCCGCAGCTGGGCGTCGGCGAGCTCGCGATGAGCCTGGCCGTGACCGTCGTCGCGATCTGGCTGCCCGCCGCACCGATGCTCTGAACGGCCGCCGCGACGTCGGATCGGTATGCCGCTGGCGAACATCGGCATACCGAGGGGGTGCGGGCCGTTGTGCCCCTATACAGTCGTTGCGGTCAGGCCTGATCAGCACTCAGGTGTAAGCCGCTCGTGAGGGAGCAGCCATGTTCGAGAGATTCACGGACCGAGCCCGTCGGGTCGTCGTCCTCGCCCAAGAAGAGGCGCGGATGCTGAACCACAACTACATCGGCACGGAGCACATTCTGCTCGGCCTGATCCACGAGGGAGAGGGAGTCGCCGCCAAGGCGCTCGAGTCCCTCGACATCTCGCTCGACGGCGTGCGCTCGCAGGTCACCGAGATCATCGGCGAGGGACAGCAGGCCCCCAGCGGCCACATCCCGTTCACGCCGCGCGCCAAGAAGGTGCTGGAGCTCTCGCTGCGCGAGGCCCTGCAGCTCGGCCACAACTACATCGGCACCGAGCACATCCTGCTCGGCCTCATCCGTGAGGGCGAGGGTGTCGCCGCGCAGGTGCTGACCAAGATGGGCGCCGACCTGAACAAGGTCCGCCAGCAGGTCATCCAGCTGCTCTCGGGCTACCAGGGCAAGGAGCCTGCCGTCGCCGCAGGCGGCCCGCAGGAGGGGCAGCCCTCCGGGTCCGCGGTGCTCGACCAGTTCGGCCGCAACCTCACCCAGGCCGCGCGCGAGTCGAAGCTCGACCCCGTCGTCGGTCGCTCGCTCGAGATCGAGCGCGTCATGCAGGTCCTGTCGCGCCGCACCAAGAACAACCCCGTCCTCATCGGCGAGCCCGGCGTCGGCAAGACCGCCGTCGTCGAGGGCCTCGCCCAGGACATCGTCCGCGGCGACGTCCCGGAGACGCTGAAGGACAAGCAGCTCTACACGCTCGACCTCGGCTCGCTCGTCGCCGGGTCCCGCTACCGCGGTGACTTCGAGGAGCGCCTCAAGAAGGTCCTCAAGGAGATCCGCACCCGCGGCGACATCATCCTGTTCATCGACGAGATCCACACCCTCGTCGGAGCAGGGGCCGCCGAGGGCGCGATCGACGCTGCGTCGATCCTCAAGCCGATGCTCGCCCGCGGTGAGCTCCAGACGATCGGTGCGACCACCCTCGAGGAGTACCGCAAGCACATCGAGAAGGACGCCGCGCTCGAGCGCCGCTTCCAGCCGATCCAGGTCAACGAGCCGACGCTGCCGCACACCATTGAGATCCTCAAGGGTCTGCGCGACCGCTACGAGGCGCACCACCGTGTCTCGATCACCGACGCGGCGCTCGTGGCCGCCGCGACGCTCGCCGACCGGTACATCAACGACCGGTTCCTGCCCGACAAGGCGATCGACCTCGTCGACGAGGCGGGCGCGCGTCTGCGCATCCGTCGCATGACGGCGCCGCCGGAGCTCAAGGAGCTCGACGACCGCATCGCCGACGCGCGTCGTGACAAGGAGTCCGCGATCGACGAGCAGGACTTCGAGCGTGCCGCGGGCCTCCGCGACACCGAGAAGCAGCTGACCGCGGAGCGTGCCGACAAGGAGAAGGCCTGGAAGGCCGGCGACCTCGACACGATCTCCGAGGTCGACGAAGAGCTCATCGCCGAGGTGCTCGCGATGTCGACCGGCATCCCGGTCGTCAAGCTCACCGAGGAGGAGTCCTCGCGCCTGCTCCACATGGAGGACGAGCTGCACAAGCGCGTCGTCGGGCAGGAGGCCGCCATCAAGGGGCTCTCGCAGGCGATCCGCCGTACCCGCGCGGGCCTGAAGGACCCGAAGCGTCCGGGTGGGTCGTTCATCTTCGCCGGCCCGACCGGCGTCGGGAAGACGGAGCTCGCGAAGGCCCTCGCCGAGTTCCTCTTCGACGACGAGGACGCTCTCATCCAGCTCGACATGTCCGAGTTCTCGGAGAAGCACACGGTCTCGCGGCTCTTCGGCTCGCCCCCCGGCTACGTCGGCTACGACGAGGGTGGCCAGCTCACCGAGAAGGTGCGCCGCCGTCCGTTCTCCGTGGTCCTCTTCGACGAGGTGGAGAAGGCGCACGCCGACATCTTCAACTCGCTGCTGCAGATCCTCGAGGACGGTCGACTCACCGACTCCCAGGGCCGTGTCGTCGACTTCAAGAACACGGTCATCATCATGACGACCAACCTCGGCACGCGGGACATCGCCAAGGGCGTCCAGACCGGCTTCAACGCCGGCGGCGACCTCTCGACGTCCTACGACCGGATGAAGTCGAAGGTGAACGAGGAGCTCAAGCAGCACTTCCGCCCCGAGTTCCTCAACCGTGTCGACGACGTGGTGGTCTTCCCGCAGCTCACGCAGCCCGAGATCGTCGAGATCGTCGACCTGATGGTCGCCAAGCTCGACAAGCGTCTGCAGGACAAGGACATGGGCATCGAGCTCACGCCCGCCGCCAAGACGCTGCTCGCCGAGAAGGGCTATGACCCGGTGCTCGGTGCCCGACCGCTGCGTCGTGCGCTCCAGCGGGACATCGAGGACGTGCTGTCCGAGAAGATCCTGTTCTCGGAGCTCAAGGCCGGCGAGGTCGTGATCGTCGACGCCGAGGGCGAGGGTCTGCTCGGAGAGTTCACCTTCCGCGGCATCCCGAAGTCCGACCACGAGTCCGGCCCGATCTCGGTCGGCGCGGCCGCCGCCCTCGATGCCCCCACGGGCGTGTCGACGAGCGACCTGCCGCCGACCGGCGAGATGGAAGCCGGCGCCTGACCGGTCCCGCACGACCCGGCGCCCTCGGGCGCCCACGACGACGGCCCCGTTCCTCCTCACGGAGGGGCGGGGCCGTCGTCGTCCGTGAGCGGAGTCGTCGGCCGCTCGCGGGAGATCGCGGTGCCGTCGGTCATCGGGTGCGGCTGCGGTCCGCCACCGGGGTGCGGCCACCGTCCGTCAGCGGCCTGCGGTCCGCCACCGGGTGCGGCCGCGCTTCGCCTCCCCGGTGTCGAGCGGCTGCGGTGCGTCTGTCGTGCGTCTGCTGCTGCCGAGGGGCACGTTCTGGTCGTCTCGGCAGCGTCGTGACGACCCGAACGTGCCCCTCGGCGCTGCTGGGCGCTGCTGGGCGTTGCTCGGTGCCGGTTCGTGCTGCTCGGTGCGGGTCACGGTCACGGTCGCGGTGCGGCCGTCGCGAGCGCCGAGCGCACCATCGCGACCACCCGGTCGGGGTGCCGGAGCTGATGCCGGTCGACGACGAGCACGGTCCACCCCGCGAGCCTGAGCCGGTTGAGCCGGTCGCGGTCGCGCCGGATCCGCTCCGGGGTGTCGTGGTGCGCCCCGTCGTACTCGACGGCCACCCGGAGCTCGGGCCAGCCGAGATCGACACGTGCGACGAACGATCCGCGGTGGGTGACGGCGACCTGCGTCTGCGGACGGGGAAGCCCGGCGAGCACCAGGAGCACGCGCAGGCGCGACTCCCGGGGCGACTCTGACCCGGGGTCGACGAGGTCGAGGGCCTGACGCAGCATCCGGATTCCTCGCGCGCCGGGACGGGTCGCAGCCAGCGCCCGGGTCGCAGAGACAGCTGCGGGCTCGACGCGCGCCAACATGTCGAGAGCGGCGACGGCACGAGAGACCGGGAGGAGACGTCCGACGTCGAAGGCCGTCCGGGCTGGTGACGTCGTGCGGCCGAACGCCGTCCGGACGATCTCCCTCGGCGCGAGCGACGCCCGGCTGACCTCGATCTCCGCGCGTCGGCGGACCCGTCTCGCCAGGGTCATCTGCGCCGGAGACGAGACCTCGGCGAGGTCGATGCCGTGTGCCCAGAGCGCGCTGAGCCCGGAGACGACCGCGTCCTCGCCGAGTGCGGCACGCGCGGCGCGGATCCGCGTGCCGTGGTCGAGCGGACTGCCGGCCTCGACGTAGATCCCGCGCGTCAGCGTCGTGAAGGCAGGGCCGCGCAGGTGTCCGGGCGTCGCGTGGTCGAGCGCGTCGCGTCGACTTCTGGGATGCAACCGCAGTGCGTGCGGGACCGGGCGCGGTGGGTGAGCCATCGCACCAGGGTCGCGGGGTTCCCCGCCAGCCGACGGGCATGGAGTCGATCTGTGGACGGCGGGCTCCGATTTGCAGCGTGGACCCGGGCCTGTGGACGGCGCGGTCCGCAGTGCTGCCGAGTGGCACGTTGTTGTCGCGATGGATCCGCTGAAGCGACCAGAACGTGCCGCTCGGCAGGCAGCGGCGACGCTAGGCAGACAGGAGCGCGCGGAGGTCAGCCTCGGCCCGCGTCGGAGTGCACGGCCGGCAGCCCAGCGCGGTCCACTCGCGCACGAGACGCGGTTCGTCGCGCATCAGGCCCCAGCCGCGGCGCACCAGCGTCAACGGTGGCTTGCGGCGCTCGCCGAGGTCCCGCAAGAGGCGGAACCAGGCGGTGACGACGGCGGGTCGGGCCAGGCAGATCGCATCCGCCAGCACGTCCTCGGAGCGCAGACGGTCGACGATGTGCGCAGCGAAGATCCCCTCTGCGAGCACGAGCGGCGCCTCGCTGACGTCCAACCGGGTCGTCCCGGTACGGCGCGAGCTCGGGATGTCGTAGATCGGAATGTCGGCCTCGCCTGTTGTGCACAGTTCGACGAGCGCCGCCACGGCCGCGTCGGCGTCCCAGCTCTGCGGGTCGTCCCAGTCGACGATCCCGAACCGCTTCGGCATGTCCGGATGGTCCTGGTCCCGGTAAAACTCGTCGAGCTCCATGACGGGGATGCCGAGGCGACGCGTCAGAGACGTCTTGCCCGACCCGGAGGCGCCCGTCATCAGGACGACGCGTGCACGAGGACGGCGGACGTGCTCGGGGAGGTCGAAGAGCGTCTCGACGGGCTCGACGGGCGTCTCGACGGGCTCGACGGGCGCGCTGGTCGAGCTTGTCGAGACCTGGCGTGGCGCCTCGACGGGCGTCTCGACGGGCTCGACGGGCGCGCTGGTCGAGCTTGTCGAGACCTTGCGTGGCGTCTCGACGGGCGTCTCGTCGGGACCGGTCGGTGTGGTCGACATCGCGCGGCCTACCGAAAGCGCTGGACCGCGCGCGGCGCGGCCTCGGCCAGGTCTCGCACGGCCGGGTGCTCGGGTGCGGCGAGGATGTCGCGCATCGACCCTGACGCGACGAACGTCCCGTCGGCCAGGACGTGCACGGTGGGGCAGAGACGCTCGACGAGCTCGAGGTCGTGGGTCGCGAGGAGCACGGCGATCCCGTCGTCCTCGACCACGGAGCTGAGCAGACGTGCGATCTCGCCGCGCATCGCCGGGTCGACCGCCGAGAGGGGTTCGTCGAGCACGAGGATCTCCGGGCGGGTGGCCAGCGCGAGCGCGAGGGCGAGCCGTTGCTGCTCGCCGCCGGAGAGCGTCGCGATGGGCCGGGAGTCGTGCTGGGGCCCGAGCAGGACGAGGTCCATGAGGTCCTCGACGGTCGCGGAGCTGGAGCGGCCGGTCCGCCGCGCCGTGGCCAGCGCACGCGTGAGCTCGCGGGACGCGGTGGAGCGCCGGTCGGCCACCGGGATGCCGTTCTGGGAGACGCGGCGGACCGCGGCGCCGAACTGCTTCTTCCTGCTCCCGCGCAGGCGGTGCACGGTGGATCCGCCCCACGTGACCGTCCCGCCGCGGGGCTTCGTGAGTCCGAGCATCGCGAAGAGGAGGCTCGACTTCCCGGACCCCATCGGCCCGATCAGCCCGACGGGTGACTGCCCGGGGGTGAGGTCGAGCGAGACACCGCGGACGACGTCGGACGACTCACCGGCCCACAGGTCGCGGGCGCTGAGCGTGGTCTGGGGGTGGGGCATGCGGCGTCTTCCCTCGGGGTCGGTGCAAGCGGTAGGTCAAACGGTACCCAGGAATCCTGAGAGGTGGTCGCCGGTCGCTCGCGGACGTGAGCAGCACGGCGCCGGACGTCGGTGCTCGCGTACCGTGCGGGCATGAGCACCAGCCACGGACCCGACGAGTCCCGTTCGCGCGAGGCAGCCGCGGCCAAGGAGGAACGGGCCGGGCGCGCCGGTCTGTCGTTCGTCGGCGAGTGGCTGCTCGTCGCGCTCCTGACGTTCCTCGGCAGCCTCCTGCTGGTGACGTTCCCCGCGGCGCTCGCGGCGGGCGTCGCACACCTCCGCCGGCACGTGACGGGCCGCGACACGCGCCTGGCGCTGTACTGGCGGGACCTCGGCCGGAGCCTGCGGGTGCTGTGGCCCGCGGGTCTGGTGCTGCCGGCTCTGGTGGTCGTCGTGAACCTGAACCTCCTGATGGCACGGTCGGGCTCCCTGCCGGGCGCGGGCGTCGTGGTGGTGGCGACGCTGGTCCTCGCCCTCGGGGTCGCCGTCGTCGTGGTCCGCTCCGCGGCGGCGTGGTCGCGCGCGACGGGCCTGCGGCGCGAACCGTCGCCCCGCTTCGCCGAGCTCTCCCGTCTCGCCTGGGACCGTACCGGCGCGGACTGGTCGGGCTCGCTCCTGGTCGCACTTGCCGTCGTCGGGTGCGTCGGTCTGGTCTACGCCTACCGGCCGCTGGTCGTGCTCGTCGGTGCCGTGCTCGCGGTCGTGCTCCTCGGGGTGGAGGCGCGGCGCGCGCGTCGGGGGATCTAGCGGACGATCACCACGTGCAGGGTCCGGGGTCCGTGCACTCCCTCGACGCGGCTGAGCTCGATGTCGCTGGTCGCGCTCGGCCCGGAGATCCAGGTGATCGGGCGTGCAGGGTGGGGTGCGAGCATCCGGATCGCCTCGGGCAGGAGATGGACCACCTGGTCGGCCCGCAGCACGCAGACGTGCACGTCCGGCACGAGGGTGATCGCCCGGCGTCCCTGGTCGGGCTCTCCGTCCAGCAGGATCGTCCCGGTGTCGGCGCAGGCCACGCGGGCGGCGGTCACGACGGCGCCCGCCGCGTCGAGCGTGGCGACGTCGAGGGGTTCCTCGCGAGAGTCTTCGAGCACCTCCGGCACCCAGTCGGCCCGCCAGGCGACGTCGAGCCCGGTGGGCACGACGACGGTCCGCGCGTCGGCGATCAACGCAGCGACGGTCTCGGCGACGGTCGGGGTCGTCGCGTGGTGGACGGTCGCGCGGTAGTCCACGAGGCGGTCGACGAGCAGGTCGACGACGTCGTCGGACCCCGGCGCGAGGTCGCCCGTGACCCGGTACTCGCGGGGGACGGGTACGTCGAGCTCGTCGGCCCCCAGCGCCTCGCGGGCCCTCCCGAGGATCTGCGTCCGTGCGTCGCTCATGCGTTCTCCTCCGCTGCGCCGTCTCCGTCGTTCCCGTCGTGCTCGTCCGCCCACCAGTCCCGGAAGCTCTGCCGCGGTGGCGCGGGAAGGTCGCGCGATGCCGTCCACGCCGACATCGGCGGCGGGAGCGTGCCGACGTACCCCTTGCGGCCTGCCAGCACGCGCAGCGCCGCGGTGCCCTTCTCTGCCCGGCCGAGCCGCGCGCCGTCGGACATCACCCAGCTCGCGGCCTTCATCGCACCGTCCCAGCCGGTCGGCACCGTGCGCTCGCGGCGGGAGTCGACGTCGCGGGCCCGCAGGTGCACGAGCAGGGACGGGATGTCGATCTTGACGGGGCACGCGTCGAAGCAGGCCCCGCACAGCGTCGAGGCGTAGGGCAGGGAGGCGTTGGCGTCGCCGTGCGGCGCGTCCTCGGTCCCGGCGCCGGTCAGGAGCGGTGTCAGCACCGCGCCGATCGGGCCCGGGTAGACCGAGCCGTAGGCGTGCCCGCCGACCCGCTCGTAGACCGGGCAGACGTTCAGGCATGCCGAGCAGCGGATGCAGTGCAGCGCCGCGCGGCCCACGTCGTCGGCGAGGGCGCGGGTGCGCCCGTTGTCGAGCAGGATCAGGTGAAAGTCCTGCGGGCCGTCGCCCGGCGTCACGCCGGTCCACAGCGACGTGTACGGGTTCATCCGCTCGCCCGTGGACGATCGGGGCAGCAGCTGGCCGAAGACCTCGAGGTCCGTGAACGTCGGCACGACCTTCTCGATCCCCATCACGGTCACGAGCGTCTCGGGCAGCGTCAGGCACATCCGGCCGTTGCCCTCGGACTCGACGACGGTCAGCGTCCCCGAGTCGGCGACCCCGAAGTTCGCGCCCGAGACGGCCATCCGCGCCGAGAGGAACTTGCGTCGCAGATGTACCCGCGCGGCCTCCGCGAGCTCGCGGGGAGCGTCGCCGAGGTCGTCGGGCGCGCCCTCCATGCGGGCCAGGAACAACCGGCGGATCTCCTCGCGGTTGCGATGGATGGCGGGGACGAGGATGTGCGAGGGCATGTCCTCGGAGAGCTGCACGATCAGCTCGGCGAGGTCCGTCTCGACGGCCGCGATCCCCGCCTCGGCGAGCGCCTCGTTGAGGCCGATCTCCTGCGTGGCCATGGACTTGACCTTGACGATCTCGTCGACGGCCCGCTCGCGGGCGATCCGGGTGACGATCGCGTTCGCCTCGTCGGCGTCCCGGGCCCAGTGGACGGTGCCGCCGCGGGCGGTGACGTTCTCCTCGAGCTGGGCGAGCAGCTCCGGCAGCCGGGCCATCACGTCGCCCTTGACGGCCGACCCGGTGTCGCGCAGGGCCTCCCAGTCGGGGACCTCGCCGACGACGCTCGCGCGCTTGTCCCGGATGGTCGACGTCGCGTGGCCCAGGTTGCGGCGCATCTGCGCGTCGTCGAGCGCGCGCCGGGCGGCGACGGGGAAGGGGTCGCCCCAGCGCAGGGGGTCGTCGGCGTGCGGGACCGGGCCGAGCGGCCCCTCCTCGGGCGTGCTGGACCGGTGGCGGGGGAGTCCGAGGAACGTGCTCATCGCGAACCCCCGACCGGGCGGGTGCGGGTCCGGGGGGCGTCCGACAGGGGGGTCGGGTGTTCGCGCGTCGAGGCGAGCACCTCCGCGAGGTGCAGCGTCGTCGTGGCCGAGCCTCGTCGGGACAGCCCGCCGCCGATGTGCAGGAGGCACGAGCGGTCGCCGGCCACGAGGACGTCGGCGGCGGTCGAGTCGACGGCGTCGCACTTGTCGTCGAGCATCGCGGACGACGTCGGGGCGTTCTTCAGTGCGAACGTCCCCCCGAACCCGCAGCAGCCGTCCGCCTGCGGGAGGTCGACGAGGTCGATCCCCTCGACGGCGCGGAGCAGCGCCTCGGGCCGGTCACCGACGCGCAGCATCCGCAACGAGTGACAGGTCGGGTGGTAGGTGACGCGGTGGGGAAAGTACGCGCCGACGTCGGTGACGCCGAGGACGTCGACGAGGAGCTCGGAGAGCTCGTAGGTCCGGGCAGAGACGGCCTCGGCGCGCGTCGCCAGGTCCTCGTCCCCCGCACGGCGGGCCACCATCGCCTGCTGGTGCCGGATCGAGCCGGTGCACGAGCCCGACGGGACGACGACGGCGTCCCAGGCCCCGGTCAGCACCGGGTCGAACGTCTGGACGTGGTTGCGGACGACGGGGAGCGCCTCGTCCATGTAGCCGGTGTTGACGTGCATCTGCCCGCAGCACGCCTGGCTCTCGGGGAAGACGACGGTGTGGCCGAGCCTCTCGAGGAGTCGGACGGTGGCGCGGGGTGCGCCGGGGAACATGGCGTCGGCGACGCAGGTCGCGAACAGGGCGATGCGCATGCGGCTCCTCGTTGAGTCCGGTCGTGTGGTCTGACCACAGACTCTACCTGATGTGGTCAGACCTCACTGTCGCACCTACGCTGTGCCTGTGCGCGCCCACGAGAAGGTCCTAGCCCAGGTCGAGGCCGACCTTGCCGCGGGGCGGTGGGGACTCGGCGAACGACTCCCGGCCGAGCGGGCGCTCGCCGAGGAGCTCGAGGTCTCGCGCGCATCGGTCCGTGAGGCGATGCGGATCCTCGAGGCCATGGGGATCGTCCGCACCGCCGTCGGCTCGGGGCCGAGCGCCGGCGCGACCGTCGTCGACCGTCCGGCCGCGGGGCTCGGAGCGGCGGTTCGTCTGCATCTCGCCTCCGGCACGCTCCCGGTCGCAGACGTCGTCGCGACCCGCGTGCTGCTGGAGACGTGGGCCCTCGCCGAGATCGACGCGGGTCCCGACGAGTTCTCGGCCGCGGCGGAGATCGTCGCGGCGATGGAGACCGAGTCCGACCCGAACGCCTTCCACGCGCTCGACGCCGCCTTCCACCTCGAGCTGGTGCGGCTCGCGGGCAACGGCCTCGTCGAGGCGATCATGTCCGGCCTGCGCGGAGCGATCGAGGCATACGTGGCCGCCGCGGCGGCGAGACTTCCCGACTGGCCCGGCACGGCCGCCCGCCTCCAGCACGAGCATCGGGAGATCCTCGACGCCGCCGTGCGCGGCGACGGCGACCGGGCTGCCCGTCTGGTCCGCGCGCACATCGAGGGGTACTCGCGCGAGGCCGGCCTCGGCGTCACGAGGTAGCGAGACGTCCTGCCCGGGTCAGGCCTGGGCGACGCCCGTGCTCGAGGCGCGCACGACCAGCTCGGGCTGGAACGTGATCTGCTCCGCGGCGCTGGCCGGGTCGGCCAGCAGGAGGTCTGCTGCGCGGAAGCCGAGCTGGTGCGTCGGCTGGCGCACGGAGGTGAGCGGCGTGGAGAGCTCTGCCGCAAAGTCGACGTCGTCGTACCCGACGACGGCCATCCCGTGCGGCACCGAGATCCCCTCGCGCCGCAGGACGCGCAGGGCGCCGAGCGCCGCCAGGTCGTTGATGCAGAAGGTCGCCGTGGGAACGTCAGGCATCTGCAGGATCTCGCGCATCCCTGCCTCGCCGCCGTCCGCGTTGTGCGAAGAGATGGTGACGTCGACGAGCACCTCGTCCGGGTCGAGGCCGGCGTCGGCCACGGCGCGGCGAGCACCGGTCCACCGGTCGGCGCACTGCCGGATGAAGTGCGGGCCGTTGAGGAACGCGATGCGCTCGTGACCCAGCGTCAGCAGGTGCCGGACGGCCATCTCTCCGCCGGCGACGTCGTCGACGGCCACCGACGACAGCCCGGACACGGGGGAGGGGCGGTCGAGCAGCACGACGGCGACCCCGCGCCGCCGCACGGCGAGGAGGTGGTCGATGTCGGAGGTCGCGGGGACGACCATGATGCCCTGCACGCCGTGCTCCTCGAAGAGTCGCAGATAGCGTGCCTCGCGGTCCGGGTCCTCGTCGGAGCTCGCGAGCATGACGGTGAAGTCGTCCTGGCTCAGCCGGTCCTCGATGCCGCGGGCGACGTCCGTGAAGAAGGGGTTCGCGACGTCGAGCACGATCGCCCCCGCGGTCGTGATGGTGCCGGCGCGGAGCTGGCGCGCCGAGCCGTTCGGGACGAACGAGAGCTTGTCGATCGCGGCGAGGACGCGGTCGCGCGTCGCAGGAGAGACGCGGTCCGGCCGGTTCAGCACGTTGGACACGGTGCCGACCGAGACGCCGGCGGTCCGGGCGACGTCGCTGATGGAGGCGCGGCGTTGCGGCGCGGTGGTGGTCATGACGCTCCTTGTGGTCCTCGTTCGCGCTCGGTCGACGGTGCCCGCTGCCACCCTAGGGGTGTGGCGGGCCTCAGGCCGGGTGTTACGTTCGGCCACACTATATGAACCGATTCACAACGGGAGGTCGTCATGGCACACGTGTGCTTCGTGTCGCAGGTGAAGCAGGAGATGCTCGAGGAGTACCGGGCTGCGCACGCCGCGGTCTGGCCCGAGATGCTCGAGGCGCTGGCCGAGTCGGGGTGGCGCGACTATCGGCTCTTTCTCGGGGCGGACGGCCTGCTCGTCGGAGTGCTGGAGGCCGACGACTTCGAGCGGGCACAGCGTGAGATGTCTGCTCGCGACGTCAACGCGCGGTGGCAGTCCGCGATGCAGGAGTACTTTGACTCGTCCGCAGGGCGGCCGGACGAGTCGTTCCGGGTGCTCGACGAGGTGTTCCACCTCGAGGGGCAGCTCGCGGAGATTCCGGGGCGGCGCGAGCGGGGACTTTGAATCGTTACATTTCCGAGACGGTCTGCTGTTGACCGGTCGCCGGATGAGTTCTACGGTAACGGCAATGAAACGATTCATAACCTCGCGATGAAGGGAGGGTTGCTCGATGACGAGTAATCACGAGGCCGCACCGGCGCCGGTCGTGCTGGAACTGCGGAACGCTGTGAAGTCCTTCGGGGCCGTCGTCGCGGTCAGCGACGGCACGATCGAACTGCGTGAGGGCGAGATCCATGCGCTGATCGGTGAGAACGGCGCGGGGAAGTCCACGATGGTCAAGATTCTGGCCGGTGTGCATCGCCCTGACGTCGCGACGTTCCAGGTGGCGGGTGAGGACGCGAGCTTCCGGAACGTCGGCGACAGCAAGGCGGCCGGGATCTCGGTGATCTACCAGGAGCCCACGCTCTTTCCCGACCTCACGGTCGCCGAGAACATCTTCATCGGGCGGCAGCCGGTCAACCGCCTGCGCCTGATCGACCGCCGGCGCATGCGCCGGGACGCTGCCGCGCTGTTCGCCGAGCTCGGCGTCGACCTCGACCCCCACCGCATCGCCGACGGGCTGTCGATCGCAGACCAGCAGCTCATCGAGATCGCCAAGGCGATCTCGATGGACGCCCGCGTCCTCGTGATGGACGAGCCGACGGCGGCGCTGAGCGGTGCCGAGGTCGACAGGTTGTTCACCGTTGCGCGACGGCTGCGGGACCAGGGCGTCGGGATCCTCTTCATCTCTCACCGGTTCGAGGAGATCTTCGCCCTGACGGACCGGATCACCGTCATGCGTGACGGCGCCTACGTCAGCACGCACCAGACTGCCGAGACCACGGAGGCCGAGGTCGTCCGCGAGATGGTGGGCCGGTCGGTCGACCAGCTCTTCCCCAAGGAGCCCGCCCCGATCGGGGAGCCGGTGCTCGAGGTCACAGGTCTCACTCGCCGCGGCATCTTCTCCGACATCAACCTCGTCGTGCGCTCGGGCGAGATCGTCGGGCTCGCCGGACTGGTCGGCGCCGGGCGTACCGAAGTGGCCCGCGCCGTCTTCGGCATCGACCGGTACGACGACGGGTCGGTGACGCTGAACGGCACACCGATCCCGCCGCACGACCCGCAGGCCTCCATCGACGCGGGCATCGCCTTCGTGCCCGAGGACCGTCGCAAGCAGGGGCTCGTCATGGATCTTTCCGTGGCGCGCAACGCCACCCTCGCCGTCCGGCGCGAGCTCGCTCGGATGGGTCTGATCAGCGCGAGCCACGAACGCGAGGTCGCCGAGGAGTGGACGGACAGGCTGCAGGTCAAGACGAGCTCGCAGTCCGCACCGGTATCGACGCTCTCCGGGGGCAACCAGCAGAAGGTCGTGCTCGCGAAGTGGCTCGCCACCGAGCCGTCCCTGCTGATCATCGACGAGCCGACCCGCGGGATCGACGTCGGCACCAAGTCCGAGGTCCACCGCCTGATCTCCGACCTCGCCGGCCGGGGGATCGCCATCCTGATGATCTCGTCCGAGCTGCCCGAGGTCCTCGGCATGGCCGACCGCGTCGTCGTGATGCGGGAGGGACGAGTGTCCGAGGTCATCGATCGTTCCGACGCCGTCCCCGAGGCCGTCATGCGCGCCGCGACGGCAGCACGAGAGGAGGTCCCGGCATGAGCAACCTGACCGCGACCGCGGAGCCGACCGAGCAGGACTCCACCTGGGCCGCACGCGCCTTCGAGTCGCTGCGGCACATGCGAGAGCTGCCCGTGCTCGCCGCTCTCGTCGTCCTGATCGTCGTCACGTATGCCGTCAACCCTCTCTTCCTCTCGCCGCAGGGCGTGAAGGACCTGATGCTGAACTCGACGATCGTGGTGATCCTCGCGGTCGGTCAGGCGATGGTGATCATCACGCGGAACGTCGACCTGTCGATCGGCTCGATCGTCGGCCTGACGGCGTTCCTGACCGGCACGCTCTTCTCCGGCAACCCTGACCTGCCGATCGCCGTCGTCCTCGTCGCGGGAATCCTGCTCGGAGGAGCGCTCGGGATGTTCAACGGACTCCTTGTCACGTTGGCGGGCGTCCCGGCTCTCGTGATCACCCTGGGGACGCTCTACATCTTCCGCGGGCTGAATAACGCCTGGGCGGGCGGGACGCAGTACTTCGCGGACGACAGGCCCCAGGCCTTCGGAAACCTCAGTGTGCAGACGGTCCTCGGCATACCGATCATCACCCTGATCGCGGTCGCGGTGGTTCTCGTCGCCGGCCTGGTCATGGCGCGGACCCGCCCAGGACGTGACCTCTATGCCATCGGCTCCGATCCCGACGCCGCGAAGCTCTTCGGGATCCCGACCACCCAGCGTGTGCTGTCGGCGTTCGTCGTGAACGGGATGCTGGCCGGTCTCGCCGGGGTGCTGTACGCGTCGCGCTTCAACTCGGTGGGCGCGACGACGGGGACGGGCATCGAGCTGGACATCGTCGCCGCAGCGGTCGTCGGCGGCGTCGCGATCTTCGGCGGCAGCGGGTCGGTGGTGGGCGCCGCGTTCGGCGCCGTGCTCCTCACCACGATCACCAGCGCCTTGACGGCCGTGCGGGTCGACAAGTTCTGGCAGCAGGCGATCGTCGGAGTCCTGATCCTCGCCGCCATCATCATCGACCGTCTCGTCGCGATGCGGAACGAACGGAAGCTACGAGCGGAGGCGCAGCGATGAGCACCATCGTTTCCCCAGAGAAGAAGGCCGCACGGCCACGGTGGCAGAACGCGCTGCTGAGCCGCGACGCGGTGATGGTAGCGATCCTGATCGCGACGATCATCACGGCGTCGGCGATGCTCCCGCGCTTCGCGTCGCCGCTGACCGTCGGCTTCCTCCTGATCGACGTGATCCCGGTGCTGCTGATCGCGATGCCCATGACTCTGGTCATCATCGCCGGTGAGATCGACCTCTCGGTCGCGAGCACCGCCGGGCTGACGAGCGCGCTCATGGGCGTTCTGTGGCAGAGCGGGCAGTCGATGGTCACGATCGTCGTCCTCGGCCTGATCGCCGGCCTGCTCTGCGGCGCCCTCAACGGTCTGCTCGTCGCGGGCCTCGGGCTTCCGTCGCTCGCCGTCACCATCGGGACGCTCGCGCTCTACCGAGGGCTGGCCCTCGTCACCATCGGCGACGACGCGGTGGCGGACTTCCCGGTCGAGGCCACCTCGTTCGTCACGTCGAAGATCGGTGCGACGGGCATTCCCGTGGTGATGATCGGTGCCCTGCTGATCGTGTTGGCCTACGCCGTCGTCCTTCACATGACGCCGTTCGGCCGGGGTCTCTTCGCACTCGGCTTCAGCACGGAGGCGGCCAAGTTCGTCGGGGTCAAGGTGGACCGGACGAAGTTCTGGCTGTTCGTCGGCACGGGCGTGGTCTCTGCCCTGGCCGGGATCTTCTGGACGCTGCGGTACTCGAGCGCACGGTCGGACAACGCCTCCGGGCTCGAGCTCGCCGTGGTCGCCGCCGTCCTGCTCGGCGGAGTCTCGATCTTCGGCGGCCGTGGAACCATCCTCGGCGTCGTCTCCGCGGTCCTCCTGATCGGCACGGTGAACTACGGACTACGCCTCGAGCGGGTCTCCGACGTCGTCCTGATCATCGTGACCGGTGCCCTGCTGATCATCTCCGTCGTCGGTCCGCGGATCGCCGAAGGAGTCGCGACCCGATGGCGCGGCCGACGCCTGCGCGCACGCGTGAGCCCGACCTCGTCCTGATGCACGACCCCCGCACCACCTGAGCTCCACCAACGAGAGGACAAACAACGATGTTGCCCAATCTTCACCCCCGCCAGCCCCGACGTGTCGGCCGCAAGTCTGCCGCGGCCGTCGCACTCGTCGCGTCGACCGCACTGGTCCTGAGCGCCTGCGCGTCGGACGACGGCGCCGCCGACGACGGCAGCTCCGACGGCGATCAGGCGATCACGTTCATCCCCAAGCAGCTCAACAACCCCTACACCGACGTCGTCCTCGGCGGCGGCGAGGACGGGGCCGACGCGGCCGGCTTCGGCGCGAGCGAGGTCGTCGGACCTCTCGAGGCCAGCGCCTCGAGCCAGGTGACCTTCATCAACGCCGAGACGCAGGCGGGCACCGACGTGCTCGTCATCGCCGCCAACGACCCTGACGCCGTCTGCCCCGCGCTCGGAGAGGCGCGTGACGCCGGCGCGAAGATCGTCGCGTTCGACTCCGACACGAACCCGGACTGCCGCGACGTCTTCATCAGCCAGGTCGTCGCCAAGGACGTCGCGCTGATCCAGGTCGAGCTCATTGCCGAGCAGATCGGCGGATCCGGCGAGATCGCGATCCTCTCCGCCACCGCGAACGCGACCAACCAGAACGAGTGGATCGAGTTCATGGAGGAAGAGCTCGCCACGAACCCCGACTACGCGGACATCGAGCTCGTCGCGAAGGTCTACGGCGACGACGACGACGCGAAGTCGTTCCAGGAGGCCCAGGGCCTGATGCAGGCGTACCCCGACCTCAAGGGAATCGTCTCGCCCACGACCGTCGGCATCGCCGCCACCGCACGGTACCTCTCGACGTCGGAGTACAAGGGCGAGGTCGCGCTGACCGGACTCGGGCTCCCGAACGAGATGCGACCGTTCGTCAAGGACGGGACCGTCGAGGCGTTCGCCCTCTGGGACCCGGCGCAGCTCGGCTACGTCGCCGCGTTCGCCGGCAAGGCGCTCGCCGACGGCGAGATCACGGGCGCCGAGGGTGACACGTTCGCCGCCGGTGACCTGGGTGACCGCGAGGTCGGAGAGGGCGGCGTCGTGATCGTCGGACCTCCGACGACGTTCGACGCGGACAACATCGACGACTACGACTTCTAGTCCGGTCCCGGATCCGTCACCCGAAGGAGGGAAACCCATGAACGCCAGCAACACGGCAGATGTCGACGGTCTCCTGACGCGTCGTGCGGTGCGGCAGTCGCGGATCGGCCTGGTCGCCGGAGGGCTGGGGGCCTACTGGCCCCAGTTCCCGGGGCTACGGCCGCAGCTCGAGGAGTCGGTGGGCTACGTGCGCTCACGGTTCGAGCAGATGGACGCCGAGGTCGTCGACGGGGGATTCATCTCTGACGCGGGCGAGGGCGCCGTCGCTGCGGAAAAGCTGCGTGTGGCGGATCCGGACCTCGTCGTCATCTTCCTGACGACCTACCTCACGGCGTCGATGGTGCTGCCGATCGCCCAGCGGACGGGCGCGCCCGTGCTCGTGATCGACCTGCAGCCCACGACGTCGATGAACCACGCAGAGACCGGCACCGCGGAGTGGCTCGCATACTGCGGGCAGTGCTCGGTGCCCGAGCTCGGCAACGTCTTCCGGCGCGCCGGGATCGAGTTCCGCTCGGTCTCGGGTCACCTGAAGGACCCGCACGCGTGGGAGCGGATCGATCGCTGGGTCGCGGCTGCGAAGGTCCGTGGTCGGATGCGCCGAGCGCGACACGGTCTGATGGGCCACCTGTACCCGGGCATGCTGGACGTCTCGACCGATCTCACGCTGGTCTCGAGCCAGTTCGGCTCACACGTGGAGGTCCTCGAGTTCGACGATCTCCGGACCCGCGTGGCGGCGGTGACCGAGCCGGAGATCGCGGACCGGGTCGCCCTGGCGAGGCAGGTGTTCGACCTCGACGACTCCGTCGACCCGGTCGACCTCGCCTGGGGCGCTCAGGTCTCGGTCGGGCTCGACCGGCTCGTCGAGGACTTCGACCTGGACAGCCTGGCGTACTACCACCGGGGGCTCGACGGCGAGATCCACGAGCGCCTGGGCGCCGGGATGATTCTCGGTGCGTCGCTCCTGACCGCGCGAGGAGTCCCGTGCGCAGGGGAGTACGAGCTGCGCAACAGCCTCGCGATGCTGATCGCGGACACGCTCGGCGCAGGCGGCTCCTTCACCGAGATCCAGGCGTTGAACTTCGACGACGACGTGGTCGAGATGGGGCACGACGGCCCGGCGCACCTCCAGATCAGCGAGAACAAGCCGCTTCTGCGCGGGCTCGGGGTCTACCACGGCAAGCGCGGCTGGGGTGTGAGCGTCGAGTTCGACGTGGAGTCCGGGCCGGTCACGACGTTCGGCGTCGGGCAGGAGCGGGACGGCTCGTTCGTGTTCGTCGCCTCTGAGGGAACCGTCGTCCCTGGCCCGCTCCTGCAGATCGGGAACACGACGTCGCGGGTGAGCTTCGGCTGCCACCCCGGCGACTGGGTGGACGCGTGGAGCGCCAGCGGTGTCGACCACCACTGGGCTCTCGCGACAGGCCATCGAGCCGCGGACCTTCGGGCTGCAGCGAGCCTCCTCGGGATCCCGTTCCGACTCGTGACGGCCTAGCGCCGAGGTGGTGTCCCAGGTGTTCCGGACCGGCAGGACGTCGCCAGCGACGTCGGCCTCCCCGCCAGCAGCAACGACCGAAAGCAATCAGACGACGAACGACGCGCGGCACCGCCGACGGCGCGTACGAGGGAGAACGAGATGACGGACCGGAAAGCGAATGCCATCGCGGCACTTCGCCAGCAGACGATCGAGCTCCCGTCCTGGGCGTTCGGGAACTCGGGGACGCGGTTCAAGGTGTTCGGTACCCCCGGCACCCCGCGCGACCCGTACGAGAAGATCGCGGACGCGGCGCAGGTGAATGCATTCACCGGCATCGCCCCGCGCGTGTCCCTGCACGTCCCGTGGGACCTGGTCGACGACTTCTCGGACCTGTCGCGGCACGCCCGTGACCAGGGTGTGACGATCGGGATGATCAACTCGAACCTGTTCCAGGACGACGACTACAAGTTCGGCTCGCTCACCCATGCCGACCCTGCGGTCCGCGCGAAGGCGGTGGCCCACCACCGCCAGTGCATCGACGTCATGCGGGCCACCGGGTCGACCGAGATGAAGATCTGGCTCCCGGACGGGACGAACTACCCGGGCCAGGACTCGATGCGTGCACGTCAGGACCGCCTCGCCGAGTCGCTGGCGGAGATCTACGGCGCCATGGACGACGACCAGCACATCGTGCTCGAGTACAAGTTCTTCGAGCCGGCTTTCTACCACATGGACATTCCCGACTGGGGTACGTCGCTCCTGCACTGCATGGCGCTCGGTGAGCGGGCGAAGGTCGTCCTCGACACCGGTCACCACGCACCGGGGACGAACATCGAGTTCATCGTCGCCCAGCTGCTGCGCCAGGGACGACTCGGTGCGTTCGACTTCAACTCGCGCTTCTACGCCGACGACGACCTGATGGCCGGGGCGGCGGACCCGTTCCAGCTGTTCCGGATCATGCACGAGATCGTCGACGGCGACGCCCTGCGGCCCGACTCAGGCGTGAACTTCATGCTCGACCAGTGCCACAACATCGAGGCGAAGATCCCCGGGCAGATCCGCTCGGTGATGAACATCCAGGAGGCGACCGCGAAGGCGCTGCTCGTGGATGCGGATGCGCTCGCCGCCGCCCAGAACGCCGGCGACGTGCTCGCCGCCAACGGTGTCCTCATGGACGCCTACAACACCGACGTCCGCGGACTGCTCGCGGACCTTCGGGTCGAGCAGGGACTCGACCCGGACCCGATGGCCGCCTATGCGCGGTCCGGGTACGCCGAGACGATCGAGGCCGGGCGCGTAGGTGGCGCTCAGGCCGGATGGGGAGCCTGATGACCACCACGACCGAGAGCGCACGTTCTGGCCTGCCGACCGCCGCGGAGGCGGTCGCGGACCTCGTCGCGCGTTCCAACCGGCTCGGGGCCGACCCGCGGGTGACCAACTACGCCGGTGGCAACACCTCCGCGAAGGGCACGACGACGGACCCCGTCACGGGCGAGCCCGTGGAGCTTCTCTGGGTGAAGGGTTCGGGCGGAGACCTGGGGACGCTGACCGAGAAGAACCTCGCAGTACTGAGGCTCGACCGGCTCCGTGCCCTGACGGGGGTCTACCCCGGGGTCGAGCGCGAGGACGAGATGGTCGCGGCGTTCGACTTCTGCCTGCACGGCAAGGGCGGGGCCGCGCCGAGCATCGACACGGCCATGCACGGGCTCGTCGACGCGCCGCACGTCGACCACCTCCACCCGGACGCCGGGATCGCGATCGCGACGTCGGCCGACGGCGAGGCTCTGACCACCGAGATCTTCGGCGATGCCGTCGTCTGGGTGCCGTGGCGTCGCCCCGGGTTCCAGCTCGGGCTCGACATCGCGGCGATCAAGGCGGCCAACCCGCAGGCGATCGGCTGCATCCTCGGGGGGCACGGGATCACGTCCTGGGGCGCGACGAGCGCCGAGGCCGAGGCACGCTCGCTGCAGATCATCCGCACGGCCGAGGAGTTCATCGCGGCGCGGACGGCCGAGCGGTCCGAGCACCCCTTCGGGGCCGAGCGTCCCGGCTTCGGCGCGCTCCCCGAGGCCGAGCGGCGTGTCAAGGCTGCGGCGCTCGCGCCCGTGATCCGCGGTCTGGCCTCGACGGACTCGCCGCAGCTCGGGCACTACACCGACTCCGACGTCGTCCTCGACTTCGTCTCTCGTGAGCGTCTGGCCGAGCTCGGTGCGTTGGGCACGAGCTGCCCCGACCACTTCCTGCGGACCAAGGTCAGCCCGCTCGTCGTCGATCTGCCGGCCGACGCGTCGGTCGACGAGACGGTCGCACGCCTGACCGAGCTGCACGCCGAGTACCGCGACCGGTACCAGGCGTACTACGACCGCCACGCGACGTCGGACAGCCCGGCGATCCGCGGCGCGGACCCCGCGATCGTCCTGGTCCCGGGCGTGGGGATGTTCTCCTACGGTCGCAACAAGCAGACCGCGCGGGTCGCCGGCGAGTTCTACGTCAACGCCATCAACGTCATGCGCGGCGCCGAGGCGATCAGCACCTACGCCCCGATCGAGGAGTCCGAGAAGTTCCGGATCGAGTACTGGGCGCTCGAGGAGGCCAAGCTGCAGCGCATGCCACGGCCCAAGACCCTCGCGACGCGCGTTGCGCTCGTGACCGGCGCAGGGTCGGGAATCGGCCGCGCGATCGCGGAGCGGCTGGCCGCGGAGGGCGCGTGCGTCGTCGTCGCCGACCGCAACGTCGAGGGCGCACGTGAGGTGGCCGAGGCGCTCGGTGGGGACGACGTCGCGGTGGCCGTCGGTGGCGACGTCACGTCGGCCCACGACGTCGCCGCGATGGTCGACGCCGCGGCGCTGGCGTTCGGAGGCGTGGACCTGGTGGTCAACAACGCCGGACTCTCGATCTCCAAGCCGCTCCTCGACACCACCGAGGCGGACTGGGACCTGCAGCACGACGTGATGGCCAAGGGCTCGTTCCTCGTCGCCCGTGAGTCGGCGCGCGCGATGATCGCCCAGAAGATGGGCGGCGACATCATCTACATCGCCTCCAAGAACGGCGTCTTCGCCGGCCCCAACAACGTCGCGTACGGGGCGACCAAGGCGGACCAGGCCCATCAGGTCCGTCTGCTTGCCGCCGAGCTGGGCGAGCACCAGATCCGCGTCAACGGCATCAACCCCGACGGCGTGGTCCGCGGTTCGGGCATCTTCGCGGGCGGTTGGGGAGCCAAGCGTGCCGAGGTCTACGGCGTCGAGGAGCAGGACCTGGGCGCGTTCTACGCCCAGCGGACCCTCCTCAAGCGCGAGGTCCTGCCCGAGAACGTCGCCGCCGCCGTGCTGGCGCTGACGGGACCGGACCTCTCGCACACCACCGGTCTGCACATCCCGGTGGACTCGGGCGTCGCCGCGGCGTTCCTGCGATGACCACGCCCCGGGCCGCCTTCGCCGCGGTCGACCTCGGTGCCACGAGCGGGCGCGTGATGCTCGGAGTCGTCGAGGGTGGCCCGGGAGACGAGCGGATCGACCTGACGGAGGTCGCACGGTTCGCCAACGGCCCGGTCGGCGTGCCCACGGACAGCGGCACGGGTCTGTACTGGGACATCCTGCACCTGTGGCGCGGGGTCCTCGACGGCCTGCGACTCGCCGGGGCCCGGGCGCGCGAGCAGGGCCTCGAGCTGTCCGGAATCGGCATCGACTCCTGGGCCGTCGACTACGGGCTGGTCGGTGCCGACGGGAGTCTGCTCGGCAACCCGCGTCATCACCGTGACGACCGGACGGCGGGGGTGAGCGACGAGGTGCTGGAGGCGCTGGGGGCGCAGGCCCACTACGCCGTCAACGGTCTGCAGACCCTGCCGTTCAACACCGAGTTCCAGCTGGTTGCCGGCAGGCACGACGACGCGTGGCGGTCGGCGCGCTCGATGCGACTGATCCCGGACCTGCTCGGTGCCTGGCTCACCGGCGAGGTGGTCGCCGAGGTCACCAACGCCTCGACGACGGGGCTGGTGGACGCGAGGTCCCGGCGGTGGTCGGTGGACGTCCTCGACGGGCTCGCGCGGCACTTCCCCGAGCTGGAGGGGTTGGCGGAGAGACTCGCCCCGCTGGTGGAGCCGGGCGACGTCGTCGGCACTCTGACCGGTGTGGTTCAGGAGGCGACGGCGCTCGGTCCGGTCCCCGTCATCGCGGTCGGCTCGCACGACACGGCCTCGGCCGTCGTCGGGGTGCCGGCTGACGGCGACCGGTTCGCGTACATCTCGTCAGGGACCTGGTCGCTCGTCGGGCTGGAGCTCGACGAACCCGTGCTGACGGACGAGTCGCGCACCGCGAACGTCACCAACGAGCTCGGTGTCGACGGCACGGTCCGGTACCTGAAGAACGTCATGGGCCTCTGGGTGCTCTCCGAGACGCTGCGGACGTGGCGGGAGGCCGGTACCGAGGTCACCCTCGCCGACGCGCTCGCCGCGGCGGAGGCCGCCCGACCACGACGAACCGTCGTCGACGTCGACGCACCGGAGTTCCTGCCTCCCGGAGACATGCCGGCGCGCATCGCGACGGCCGCGCGCGCCTCGGGACAGCCGGTGCCCACCACCACGGGGGAGGTGGTCCGCTGCATCCTCGACTCGCTCGCCGAGGCCTATGCTCGCGTGCTCGACGAGGTGACGCGTCTGTCGGGGCGTGAGGTCGACGTCGTGCACGTCGTCGGCGGTGGGTCGAACAACGCGCTGCTCTGCCGCCTGACTGCTGAGGCGACGGGTCGACGTGTCGTAGCCGGTCCCGCCGAGGGCGCGGCGCTCGGCAACCTGGTGGTGCAGGCGCGTGCGGTCGGTGCGCTGCAGGGTGACCTGGCGGCGCTGCGTCGCGTCGTCGCACGATCATCGCGGCTCCGGGAGTTCCGGCCCGCCCCCGACGTCGTCCGTCCGTAGGGAAGCGCTTGCACACGTCGGTGGCAGGATGGACCGCATGTCTGCACCCCGCTACCTCGCCGCCGAGGACCGCTACGACTCGATGACCTACCGCCGCTGCGGACGCAGCGGGCTCGACCTGCCCGCGCTGTCGCTCGGGCTCTGGCAGAACTTCGGTGACCTGTCGCCGTTCGAGACCCAGCGTGCGACGCTGCGCCGGGCGTTCGACCTGGGCGTCACCCACTTCGACCTGGCGAACAACTATGGTCCGCAGCCAGGCGCCGCCGAGGAGAACTTCGGCCGGCACCTGCGCGAGGGGCTCGGCGCCTACCGCGACGAGATGATCATCTCGTCCAAGGCCGGCTACGACATGTGGCCGGGTCCGTACGGCGACTTCGGGTCCCGCAAGTACCTGACGGCGTCGCTCGACCAGTCGCTGCAGCGCATGGGGCTCGAGTACGTCGACATCTTCTACCACCACCGCCCGGACCCCGAGACGCCGCTCGAGGAGACGATGGGCGCGCTGCACTCGATCGTCCAGCAGGGCAAGGCGCTGTACGTCGGCGTCTCGAACTACTCGCCGGAGCGGACGCGCGAGGCGGCCCGCATCCTCGCCGATCTCGGCACGCCGCTGACGATCCACCAGCCCAGCTACTCGATGTTCAACCGTCACGTCGAGGACCCGACGCACGAGGACCGGTACGACGGCGTGCAGTCCGAGTCCCTGCTCGACGTCGCCGGGGACCTGGGGGTGGGCGTGATCGCGTTCTCGCCGCTGCAGCAGGGTCTGCTGACCGACCGCTACCTGGGCGGGACGGCCCCCGAGGGCTCGCGTGCGGCGTCGTCGTCGCCGTTCCTGTCCGACAAGAACCTCGGCCAGGAGTACCTGGCCCGGGCGCGTGGCCTCGACGAGATCGCCAGGGGTCGCGGGCAGAGCCTGGCGCAGCTGGCGCTGACCTGGCTGCGCCGTGACGAGCGCGTCACGTCGACGCTGGTCGGGGCGTCGAGCGTGCGCCAGCTCGAGAACACCGTCGCCTCGCTCGAGGCCGCTCCGCTCGGCGCGGACGAGCTGGTTGCGATCGAGGAGTTCGCGGTCGACGGCACGGGGCGCTAGGCCCGCGCCTCCTCCACGAGCGCGCTGGGGGACTCGACGACGGCGCGCAGGACGTCCTGCGCGCCGCCCGTCGTCGCGGCGTAGTCGGAGACGGGTGCGGTGCGGACGCCGACTGGCGCCCAGGGCGAGGCGAGCACGCGGGCGTCCAGCTCCGCGCGGACCGTGGGCACGAGGTGGTCCGCCAGGACGGCGTAGATCCCGCCGAGTAGCACGGTGTCGAGGTCGAGCAGGTTGATCGTCCCGGCGAGCACGGTGCCCAGGGCGAGGCCCGCGGAGGCGAGGGCTGCGAGCGCGCGGGGATCGCCGTCGTCCGCGGCCCGTGCCAGGTCGTCGGCCGTCGACGACGACGGCAGCCCGGCGGCGCGCAGCAGCGCGGCCTTGCCCGCGCTCTGCTCGAGGCATCCCGTGGCGCCGCACCGGCAGCGGGTGCCGGCCGGGTCCACCACCACGTGGCCGATCTCGCCGCCCCAGCCGTGCCGACCGAGCCAGAGCTCGCCGTCGACGACGATGGCTGCCCCGATCCCGACGTCGCCGGAGACGTAGAGGTACGACGACGTCCCGGGGCCGGGGGCGTCGTCGTGCGCCGTGTCGACCGTGTCGACCGTGCCGACCGTGCGGGCCGGACGGAGCTGGGCGAGCCCGGCGAGGTTCGCCTCGTTGGCCACGTGGGCAGGGACGTCGTCGGGAAGCCCGAGGAGGGGGAGCGGGTCGAGGGTGGACCACCCGAGGTTGGGGGCCACCTGGAGGCGGTCGTGCCGGACGTCCACGAGCCCGGGCAGGGCGAGGCGGGCACCGGCCACCCGCATGCCCTGCGCCTCGACGTCGGTGACGAGCGCGCGCGCCAGCTGACCGACGAGCCCGAGCGCCGCGGTGGGGTCGGTGTCGTGGAAGTCTCCGGGCTGCACGGCCTCGGCGACGGTGGTGCCCGCGAGGTCGACGACGCGGCCGGCCACGTAGTCGACGTTCAGCTCCAGCCCGAGGCCGACGATCGTCCGGGGGGCGGCGACGAGCGGCACGGCCGGGCGCCCGGCGGACTTCGGTGCGCGCGGGGCGAGCTCGGCGACGATCCCGGCGCGGACGAGCAGGTCGACGAGAGAGGAGACCGTGGCGCGGGTCAGGCCGGTGTGGTGGGCGACGGCCGCGCGCGACGGCGGCCGGGGCGCGTCGAAGACCGCACGCGCGACGAGCGCGAGGTTCTGCTCGCGCAGGGACTGCTGACGAGCGGCGGTGGGTGTCGGCACCTCTTGACCCTATCGGCCTCTCCGTTTATGTTTAACGGAACAACTAATAGGGCTCGAACGGTCGAGCCGCTCTCGACGAGGAGACATCGTGGCGCAGACACAGGACATCAAGTACTCGTTCGGCCTCTGGACCGTGGGATGGTCGGCCACCGACCCCTTCGGCCCCTCGACCCGCCCCGAGCTCGACCCGGCGGAGTCCGTCCGCAAGCTCGCCGACCTCGGCGCCTGGGGCTTCACGTTCCACGATGACGACGTGTTCGCGTTCGGCTCGGACGACACGGAACGCCAGCGCTGCATCGACTCGGTCAAGAAGGCCGCCTCGGACACCGGCATGGTCTGCGAGATGGTCACGACCAACACGTTCAGCCACCCCGTCTTCAAGGACGGCGCGTTCACCTCGAACAACCGCGGAGTCCGCCGCTTCGGCCTGCGCAAGGTGCTCCGCAACGTCGACCTCGCCGCCGACATGGGCGCCAGCACCTTCGTCATGTGGGGCGGGCGCGAGGGCACGGAGTACGACAACTCGAAGGACCTCAACGCCGCGCACGCCCGCTACGCCGAGGGCATCGACACCGTCGCCGCCTACATCAAGGACCGCGGCTACGACCTCAAGATCGCCCTGGAGCCCAAGCCCAACGAGCCCCGCGGCGACATCTTCCTGCCCACCATCGGTCACGCCATCGCGCTGATCGACTCGCTCGACAACGGCGACATCGTCGGCGTGAACCCCGAGACCGGGCACGAGCAGATGGCCGGGCTCAACTACACGCACGGACTCGCCCTCGCCCTGCACCTGGGCAAGCTCTTCCACATCGACCTCAACGGCCAGCACGGGCCCCGCTACGACCAGGACCTCGTGTTCGGGCACGGCGACCTGCTTTCCGCGTTCTTCACGGTCGACATGCTCGAGAACGGCTTCCCCAACGGCGGGCCGCGCTACGAGGGCCCTCGTCACTTCGACTACAAGCCCTCGCGCACCGAGTACCTCGACGGCGTCTGGGAGTCCGCCAAGGCCAACATGGAGACCTACTCGATGCTCGCCGCCAAGTCCGCCGAGTACCGCGCGGACGCCGAGGTCCAGGAGGCGTTCAAGCACGCCGGCATCATCGAGCTCGGCGAGCCGACCCTCGGTGCCGACGAGAACTTCGACACCTTCCTCGCCGACCGCTCGGCGTACGAGGACTTCGACGTCGAGGGTGCCGCCACGCGCGACTACGGCCTGGTGCGCCTGCACCAGCTCGCGCTGAAGCACCTCATCGGCTGACCGCCGACCGCCGCTGGTCGAGCCCGTCGAACCCGCGCTGGTTGAGCTTGCCGAAACCGCGCTGGTTGAGCTCGTCGAAACCTCGCTGGTTGAGCTTGTCGAAACCAGGTCTCGACAGGCTCGACCGGCGAGCGCGGCTGGTTGAGCTGGTCGAATCCAGGTCTCGACAGGCTCGACCGGCGAGCGCGGCTGGTTGAGCTTGCCGAAACCAGGTCTCGACAGGCTCGACCGGCGAGCACCGTCGGTCGAGCTCGTCGAGACCACCGTCCCCATCCCTGACACCACTGGAGCACCGATGCCCCTCGTCGCCGGCGTGGACTCGTCCACGCAGTCCTGCAAGATCGTCGTCCGTGACGCCGCGACCGGGGCGCTCGTCCGCTCGGGGTCAGCGAGGCACCCCGACGGCACCGAGGTGGACCCCGGCGCCTGGTGGGCCGCGTTCCAGGAGGCGGCGATCGCGGCCGGAGGGTTGGCGGACGTCTCGGCGCTCGCGGTCGGTGGGCAGCAGCACGGCATGGTCGTCCTCGACTCCGAGGGCGAGGTCATCCGTCCTGCCCTGCTGTGGAACGACACCCGCTCCGCGCAGGCTGCGGCGGACCTGATCGTGGATCTGGGCGCCGTTGCAGGCGTGCCCGGGGAGCAGGCGTGGGCCGAGGCCGTCGGGACCGTCCCGGTCGCATCGATCACGGCCACGAAGCTCCGGTGGTTGGCCGACGCCGAGCCCGAGAACGCCGGGCGGATCGCGGCCGTCGCGCTCCCGCACGACTGGCTGACGTGGCGGATCGCCGGGTTCGGGCCGCGCTCCCAGGGTCTCGAGCCCGACCTCACGGCCCTGACGACCGATCGCTCCGACGCGTCGGGCACCGGGTACTTCGACGCCGCGGGATCGGACGGCGCGGGGGAGTACCGCCGTGACCTGCTCGCTCTGGCGCTGCGCCGCGACGTCGCCGACGTGGAGTCGATCGTGCTGCCGCGCGTGGTGGCGCCCGCCGAGTCGGCAGGTTCGGGTGACGCACAGGTCGTGGGCGACGCGGTCGGCGGCGCTGTGCTCGGTGCGGGGGCGGGCGACAATGCCGCAGCCGCGCTGGGCCTCGGGATGGTGACTGGCGACGTCGCGGTCTCGATCGGGACCTCCGGCGTCGTGTCGGCGATCGCCGGGGCTCCGACGTCGGACGTCTCCGGCATGGTGACGGGGTTTGCCGACGCGACCGGCGCCTACCTCCCGCTCGCCTGCACGCTCAACGCCTCGCGGGTGCTCGACGCCGCGCGCGCCGTGATCGGGGTCGACCACGCCGGACTGTCCCGGTTGGCGCTCCAGGCTCCGGGCGGCGCTGACGGGCTCGTCCTCGTCCCGTATCTCGAGGGGGAGCGGACCCCGAACCGTCCGGACGCGACCGGAACCCTGCATGGGCTGACCCTCAAGAGCTCGACACCCGAGCACTTCGCCCGCGCCTACGTCGAGGGAATGCTCTGCGGCCTGGCCGACGGCCTGGACGCGCTGCGCGAGCAGGGCGTCGCCGTCGAGCGACTGCTGCTGATCGGTGGCGGTGCGCAGTCCGAGGCCGTGCGTCGGGTCGCGCCCGAGGTCTTCGGGATGCCGGTCGTCGTCCCGGAGCCCGGCGAGTACGTCGCCGACGGGGCCGCACGCCAGGCGGCGTGGGTGCTCACGGGTGACGAGAACCCGCCGGCGTGGACGACGTCGTCGACCCGCACCTACGAGGCAGAGGCAGTCCCCGCGATCCGCCAGCGTTACGCCGAGGTCCGCGACTTGTCGTGAGTGCAAGTGCCGGGAACTGCTGACCAGTGGTCACGAGTGAGTTGGATTGCTCGGTGTCGGTGAGGATCGATTGACACACCAGCACAGCGGGCGCTACGGCGTGTAGTCCTCCTGGTCGAGCACGAGCCAGTCTGCCCATCCGAGCGACGGCGCGAGCGCGAGAAGCAGGAAGAACGCATACACCCCAGCAATTCCCCGGATCACCCACATGCGCCACGCTGAATGACGCACCGGTGTGAATATGGCGACGACGGGACCTAACAAGAGTAGGCCGGGAACTAAAGGAGTCGCAAGTCCCATGGAGACAAGGATTCCTGCGAACCACCAATTTGATCCGCGAGTCGGAGTCCTGGCATCATCAGATATCCGGCTCATATCATCACGTTCCTATTTCGCGTCGGATGCCGCCGGAAGCGGACCAATTGCAGCGATGCCGAGCAGCGCCCAAGGGCCAGTGCGTCGTTCTGGTCGGCCTGAACCGTTCCAGGTTCCAGTCCCCGGCAATATTGAAGTCCCCGCCAGCAACGTGACATTGGTACTGCTAGGAAGGCGTTTTCTTCGAGGTTGCAGTTTTGAGGCATTTGTTCAGAATTTCCTGCCACCCGTACTTGGGCATCACCCGGTTTCCGGTGCCATGTGGCAGATGCATCGAGTTTCCCCAGAATGACTTTCCCGCATTAATTCTCCACTGTCCACGATACGTGTCTCGTGTAAGTGACCTGAAGAGATTCCTGCCAAGCCAGGGGTCGGCAGCCACCGGGAAAGAACGTACTGAGGAGAGGTCAACGTGCTGGATGAGGGTTGACCCCTTCGCCATGTACCACGTTGGAACGTTTCCCCCGTTCGCATCCTTGGCCCAAGGCGGGGCCGCGCCGCCGGCGAACCGACCGGCTGCATCAAGGAGTATTGCTGATCCGATCTCGGTGATCAGGTACCAATGACGGTGGGGCTACTGACCGCCGGCGAAGTCCTGCTGCCGCCAGGCCTCGTAGGCGACGATCGACGCGCTGCTGGTGAGATTGAGCGACCGGCGCCCGGGAACCATCGGGATGCGGACCCGCTCGGTGATGCGGGGATGCGCGAGCGCCTCGTCGGGGAGGCCCGTGGGTTCGGGGCCGAAAAGCAGGATGTCGTCGGGGCGGTACTCGACGTCGGTGTATCGGGTCGCGGCCTGGGTGGTGAAGGCGAAGACCCGGGAGCTCGGCAGTGCGGCCAGCAGTGCGTCGAAGTGCGGGTGCACGACGACGGACGCCAGGTCGTGGTAATCCAGCCCGGCACGCTTGAGCTTCGACTCGCCGAGGTCGAATCCGAGCGGCTCGACGAGGTGCAGTGTGCTTCCCGTGAGCGCCGACAGGCGGATGGCGTTCCCGGTGTTGCCGGCGATGCGTGGTTCGTAGAACGCAAGGTGCGGCACGCCGGTGAGGCGTGCCGCGTCGTCGGGCATCTGGGTCAGGTCCAGGACCTCGCGGGCGTCGTCGGTACTCACGCACCTATTGTCTCCGACGACGCCCGCTGGTCCGGCATCCGGCGTCAGCGGCGCAGGCGAGCCCGCAGCCGCACGAGCTGGTCCTGCAGCGCTGCCGGGGTCCGGTCACCGAAGAGGCCGAAGAACTCCTCGGTGAGGTCCGCCTCGGCCAACCACTGCTCGGCGGGAACGTCGAAGAGGGCGTCGAGGGCCTCCTCGGTCAGGTCCAGGCCGTCGACGTTCAGTGCTCCCGGGGCGGGCACGAGGCCGACGGGCGAGGTGACCGCGCCGACGTCGGTCCGGTCGCCACGCGCCCGGTCGACCTGACGGGCGATCCACTCGACGACGCGGGAGTTCTCACCGAACCCCGGCCACAGGAACGAGCCGTCGTCGCCTCGGCGGAACCAGTTGACGTTGAAGATCTTGGGGCGCTTGTCGGCGTCGAGTGACGCGCCCACCCGGAGCCAGTGCGACCAGTGGTCGGCCATGTTGTACCCGCAGAACGGCAGCATGGCGAACGGGTCGCGGCGAAGCTCCCCGAGTGTTCCCTCGGCGGCGGCGGTGCGCTCGGAGGAGATCGTCGCGCCCATGAAGACGCCGTGCGACCAGTCGAACGCCTGCGTGACGAGCGGGACGTTGGTGGCACGTCGTCCACCGAAGATGATCGCGTCGATCGGGACGCCGGCGGGGTCGTCCCACGTGTCCGCGATCGAGGGGCACTGGGCGGCGGCGACGGTGAAGCGAGAGTTCGGGTGTGCGGCGGGACGGCCGGACTCCCCGTCGGCGGGCGTCCAGCTCTCGCCCTTCCAGTCGGTCAGGTGCTCCGGGGCCTCGGGTGTCAGGCCCTCCCACCACACGTCGCCGTCGTCGGTCAGCGCGACGTTCGTGAAGATCGTGTCGCGGTCGAACGTGCCGACGGCCGTCGGGTTGGTGTCGATGCCGGTGCCGGGTGCGACGCCGAAGAAGCCCGCCTCCGGGTTGATCGCACGCAGCCGGCCCTCCGGGCCGGGGCGGAGCCAGGCGATGTCGTCGCCGATCGTCTCGACCTTCCAGCCGGGGATCGTGGGCTGCAGCATCGCGAGGTTCGTCTTCCCGCAGGCCGACGGGAAGGCCGCGGTGAGGTGGTACGTGTTGCCCTCGGGCGACGTCGCACGGATGACGAGCATGTGCTCGGCGAGCCATCCCTCGTCCCGGGCCATCGCTGAGGCGATCCGGAGCGCGAAGCACTTCTTGCCCAGCAGCGCGTTGCCGCCGTACCCGGAGCCGTACGACCAGATCTCGCGAGACTCGGGGAAGTGCACGATGTACTTGAGGTCGTTGCACGGCCACGCGACGTCGTCCTGCTCCTCCTCGAGCGGCGCTCCGACGGAGTGGACGGCGGGCACCCACCGCGCGCCGTCCTCGATCAGGCCGAGGACCTCGCGGCCCATGCGCGTCATGATCCCCATGCTCACGACGACGTAGGGGGAGTCCGTGACCTCGATACCGACCTGGGAGATCGGTCCGCCGACCGGACCCATCGAGAACGGCACGACGTACATTGTCCGGCCCCGCATCGCGCCGTCGAAGACGCCTCGGAGCTCTGCGCGCATGACGTCGGGCTCGCGCCAGTTGTTCGTCGGGCCGGCGTCCTTCTCGTCCTCGGAGCAGATGAACGTCCGCGACTCGACGCGCGCGACGTCGGACGGGTCGGACCGGGCGAGGAAGGAACCCGGGCGCAGCTCGGGGTCGAGCGGGATGAAGGTGCCCGCCTCGACGAGCTCCGCCGACAGCTGCTCCCGCTCCTCCGCGGAGCCGTTGCACCAGACGACTCGGTCCGGCTTGGTGAGCGCCGCGATCGAGTCGACCCACGCGATCGCGTCCGCGAGCCCGGTCGATCGACGGAAGGCGGACCCGGCGGTGGCCGTGGGCGCTTCCTCGGTCAGCGTCACGCTGCGGGTGCGGCGAGGGTTCGCGGTCATGCTCATGGTGTCCTCCGGTCGTGAATCGGTGCCTTGCAGACCACTCTGCGTGCTGAAGGAGGCTCATGTTGGCGAATCTCGCTGTGAAGAATTGCGGATCTTTCTCTACAGTGAATCCATGACGCCCGAGAAGTCGAACCAGACGGATCTGATCACCCTCGGCCGACGTATCCGGCACCATCGCACCGCACGCGGGCTCACTCTTGATGCGCTCGGTGCCGAGGTGGGGGTCGCCCCGAGCCTCCTGTCGATGATCGAGAACGGCAGGCGTGAGCCGCGGCTGACTCTCCTCCACCAGATCGCCACCGCGGTCGACGTCTCCGTGCCCGACCTGCTGACCGACGAGGCTCCGTCGCACCGTGCCGGCCTGGAGATCGAGCTCGACCGGGCGCAACGTGGCCCCCTCTACGCGACGCTCGGCCTGCCGCCGGTGCCGAGCAGCCGACGGATGCCGCTCGCCGTGCTCGAGAACCTCGTGGGCCTGCACCGTGAGCTCCAGCGACGAGCGACCGAGGCGATCGCGACGCCGGAGGAGGCGCGCCGGGCGAACACCGAGCTTCGGCTCGAGCGCCAGGCCCGGGACAACTACCTGCCGGACATCGAGGCGCACGCCGAGGCGATGTCACGCGAGGCGGGCTACCTGAACGGTCCGCTCACGCACCGCACCGTCGCACGGATGGCCGAGCAGCTCGGGTTCACGATCATCCACGTCGCCGACCTGCCGCACTCCACCCGGACGGTCACCGATCTCGCCAACGGGCGGATCTACCTCCCGCCGGCGTCGATCCCCGGCGGTCACGGACTCCGGTCGCTGGCGCTCCAGGCCATCGCGCACCGGGTGCTCGGCCACGAGCGTCCGACGTCGTACGCGGACTTCCTGCGACAGCGCGTCGAGATCACCTACTTCGCCGCATGCTGCCTGATGCCGGAGACCGCAGCCGTCGAGTTCCTCGAAGACCGCAAACGGGCTCGCGACCTCGCTGTCGAGGACTTCCGTGACGCGTTCGGCGTCACCCACGAGGCCGCGGCACAGCGGTTCACCAACCTCGCGACCCGGCACCTGCAGATCCCCGTCCACTTCCTGCGCGTCGGGGACGACGGAGCGCTCTTTCGCGGGTACGCGAACGACGGCCTCCCGCTGCCCGCCGACGTGACGGGCGCGATCGAGGGGCAGATGGTCTGCCGGTGGTGGGCGGCCCGGGTCGGGTTCGGGCACCGCGACCGGGCCACCGAGTCCTACCAGTACACCGACACCCCCGCGGGCACGTTCTGGTGCTCGACCCAGACCGGCTCGACGACCGGCGGAGAGTTCTCGATCACCGTCGGCACCCCCTTCTCCTCGGCCAAGTGGTTCCGCGGGCGCGACACCACCGTGCGTCACTCGTCCACCTGCCCGGACGAGGCGTGCTGCCGACGCCCCGAGGGCGACGCCGCGGAACGATGGGCCCCGGCGGCCTGGCCGAGCGCCCGGATGCACCAGCAGGTGCTCGCCGCCCTGCCGCGCGGGGCGTTCCCCGGCGTCGACGACGCGGAGGTGTACCGGTTCCTCGAGCGGCATGCGCCGGCCGAACCCCAGGACGGCGAGGCGTAGCACCGGCGGTGCTGCGCGCTCGGTTCGTTGTCAGTACTGGGCGAGGGGGTCGGTGACGAGTCGTGGTGTGAGTTCGAGGACGTCGAGGGGGTTGCTGGTGGAGGTGGTGGTGGCGGTGCCGGGCACGTCGGTCCAGGTGGTGGCTCCGGCGATGCGGTACTGGCCGGTCCATTGGGTGGTCAGGGTGACGGTGTAGGTCTGCAGGGCCGTGTATTGGTGGGTGATGGTGTGGTCGGGGTAGGGCTTGCCGGGGTCGGTGGTGGTCTGGGTGGTGCCGTCGCCGAAGTCCCAGGTGTACTCGGCGGGTTGGGCGCGGATCTGGACGGGGATGCCGAGGAGCTCGGTGGTGGTTTCTTGGGCGGCTTCGTCGGGGTTGTCGGTGTGGACGATGGTGTCGAAGTGGACGATGGTCCAGCCGTTGGGTGGTTGGACGTTGAGAGTTGCGGGGTGGATCTGCATCTCGTGGAAGGCGCGGGCGGCTTCGTCGGCGAGGTCGGCGGGGCCGATGCACTCGGGGCCCGAGGCCAGGGTCCAGGTGCTCCAGGGGGCGGTGTGGTTGTCGCGGGTGGAGATGAAGAGCGGGTCGAGGAGGATCTCGTCGTCGGTGCACTCGGGTAGGTCGCCCAGGGTCAGTGCTGCGGCGCAGGTCGCTGCGATCTCGGCGGACCGCTGGGCCTCGGGATCGATGCACGCGAAGACCGGGAAGCGGTGGAACCGGCTCGTTGCGGGCGCATTGCTAGCGGGAACGGTGCGGTAGACGGTGGACTCATCAACGCTGACGACGACCGATTCGTCCGTCGAGAACCCGTCGAGGCGGCCGTCGAAAGGAAGCACGGCACTGGCAATCAGGATGAAGAGCGCCGCCTTCACTTGGCACGGCCTTGGTCGGTGACCAGCGCCATCACGCGCCAGTCATCGCCGTCGTGTACAACGTCGATCTGGACGTTTCCCGAATCTCCGTCATAGACGTGCACGGCCTCGCCCCCGGCCTCAGAGATCGTCATCTCCTCGGAGTTGAACGCTGCGAGTACGGCGTACCCGCCTGTCAACTGATCGCGGTCGCTCACCGTGATGTTCGTCAGGTCGTTCTTCCCGCCGCTCACGATGTATCCGTTCGACTTGATCTCTTCTGCCTCGGTGATGAATGCTTTGCATGTCGTGCATGTGGAGGAATACGTCATCGCACGAAGTGATCTTGAGTCGCCTGATATTGCGGAGTACTCCGTCAGCGCGATGAAGTGCTTTGCCGCAGCCTGTGCGCCCTTCTTGCCAGTGTCGTCCATCGCCGCCGGGCGTGGCGGCGGCGTCGGTCCGGTCTCGGTCGGTTCCGGCTCGGGGCTCTCGGCTGGTTCGGTCGGCTCGGGCTCCGACGCGGTCGGTGCCGCACTCGTGGTGACACCCGAACCGGGCTCGGGTTCGTCGTCGGACGAACAGCCTCCCAAACCGAGGATCACAGCGACGGGAAGGGCAAGGGCGAGCGTGCGACGTCGGACGCGCATGGGAACTCCTCAGCAGGCGACAGTCCGCGCACGGTAGCGAGAATCGCCACCCACCTGCCGAGGGGTTGTGGATAACTCGGGTCAGGGGCGCACCTGGTGCGTCAGGCGCTCCTCGGTCAGGTACGACCAGATCCACCGGGCCTCCTGGTCGACGGACGCGGGATCGTCCGACTCGACCCAGTGGACGATCATCCCGAGCACACTGCCCGCGGTCGCCGCCGCGATCACGTCGATCGGGATGTCGACGGTGGTGTGGCTGCCGCTGAGCGCCGTGAGCGCACGCTTGGTGGAGCCCTCCAGCCGATGGAGGAGTCTCGACAGCGCCTGGGGGGACCCGTGCGCGCCGAGGGCCCGGCGATACAGGGTGCGGTTCTCGTCCACGACGGTCAGGTACCGGACCAGGGTCTCGGGGGGCGGGGTGTGCGGTCGCGGGTCGACGACCCGGAAGTCGGCGTCGACCGCCTCGAGCTCACGGTCGAGGGCGTCCGCGAGCACGTCCTCGATGCGCTCGTAGTGCTGGTAGAACGAGCTGCGGTTCACCTCGGCCGCCGCAGCCAGCGCCGAGACCGAGATATCGCCGAGGTCGCGTTCCGACACGAGAGTCGTCACGGCATCCTGAAGAAGTCGTACGGTGCGCTCAGAACGCGGGTCCATCGAGTTGTCCTTTCACACGCCGAAGGCCGTCCGGCAGATTCCGGACGGCCTTCGGAGGGGTGTCGACCCCTGGCTAGCGGGCTCCGGTGCTACTGCTCGACGTCGTCGTCGACCCAGTCCATCGTCTTCGTCACTGCCTTCTTCCAGTTGCGGTAGAGACGCTCGCGCTCCCCCTCGTCCATCGACGGGGACCAGCGCTTGCCCTCGGCCCAGTTGTCGATGACATCCTGCTCACCGCTCCAGAATCCGACGGCGATCCCAGCAGCGTACGCGGCACCGAGCGCCGTCGTCTCGGCCACCTTGGGACGGACGACGTCGACACCGAGCTGGTCGGCCTGGAACTGCATGAGCAACTCGTTGGCGACCATGCCGCCGTCGACGCGCAGCTCCTTGAGGTCCACGCCCGAGTCGGCGTTCATCGCGTCGAGCACCTCGCGGGTCTGGAAGGCCGTCGACTCGAGAGCTGCGCGGGCGATGTGGTTGCGGTTGACGAAGCGGGTCAGTCCGACGAGCGCACCGCGGGCGTCGGAGCGCCAGTACGGGGCGAAGAGGCCGGAGAACGCCGGGACGAAGTACGCCCCGCCGTTGTCCTCGACCTTTCCGGCCAGCCACTCGACGTCGGGCGCGTCCTCGAACAGGCCGAGGTTGTCGCGCAGCCACTGCACCAGCGAGCCGGTGACGGCGATCGAACCCTCGAGGGCGTAGACCGCGTCGTTGTCGCCGATCTTGTAGCAGAGGGTGGTGAGCAGGCCGTTCTCGCTCATGACCTTCTCTGTGCCCGTGTTGATCAGCATGAAGTTGCCGGTGCCGTAGGTGTTCTTGGCCTGGCCGACCTCGAAGCAGGCCTGCCCGAAGGTCGCCGCCTGCTGGTCGCCGAGGATGCCCGCGATCGGGACGCCGGGGACCATGCCGCGCTCGCGGCCCTTGCCGTAGACCTCGGACGAGGACTTGATCTCCGGCAGCATCGACATCGGGATGCCCATGTCTGCGGCGATGTCCTCACGCCAGGAGAGCGTGTCGAGGTCCATCAGCATGGTGCGCGAGGCGTTGGTGACGTCGGTGACGTGCACACCGCCGTCGGGACCGCCGGTCATGTTCCACAGCACCCAGGTGTCGGTGGTGCCGAAGAGCAGGTCGCCGTTCTCGGCCTTCTCCCGGGCGCCCTCGACGTTGTCGAGGATCCACTTGACCTTGGGTCCGGCGAAGTAGGTGGCCAGCGGCAGGCCGACGATCGCCTTGTACTTCTCCGCGCCCTCGTCGCCGCCGAGCTCGTCGACGATCTTCTGCGTCCGCGTGTCCTGCCACACGATCGCGTTGTACACGGGCTTGCCGGTGTTCTTGTCCCACACGACGGCGGTCTCGCGCTGGTTGGTGATGCCGACGGCGGCGATGTCCTGGTGGGTGACGTCGCCGCGCGTCAGCGCGAGGCCGACGGCTTCGCGGACGTTGTTCCAGATCTGCTCGGGGTTGTGCTCGACCCATCCCGCCTTGGGGAAGATCTGGTCGTGCTCGAGCTGGCCGGTCGAGACGATCGACCCGGAGTGGTCGAAGACGATGGCGCGGGAGCTGGTCGTGCCCTGGTCGATGGCGAGAACGTAGTCAGCCATGGTTTTTCCTCAGTCCTTCAGCGTTGATGGATCGTGTGTCAGGGGACGGATCAGTAGATGGCGCCGGCGAGAAGACCTGCGACGCCACCGCCGACGAGCGGTCCGGCGATCGGGACCCACGAGTAGGCCCAGTCGCTGGAACCCTTGCCCTTGATCGGGAGCAGGGCGTGCGCGATACGGGGACCGAAGTCACGTGCCGGGTTGATGGCGTATCCGGTCGGTCCACCGATCGAGGCACCGATGCCGACCACGAGGAGGGCGACGGCGAGCGGGCCCAGGTCGACGGGCGAGTTGCCGAAGCTCAGGACGACGAACACGAGCGTGAAGGTCGCGATGACCTCGGTGACGAAGTTCCATCCGTACGAGCGCAGCTCCGGACCGGTGGAGAAGACACCGAGCTTGACGGCGGGGTCGGCCTGCTCGTCGAAGTGCTTCTTGTAGGCGAGGAACGCGAGGGTCGCACCGACCGCGGCACCGGCGATCTGTGCGGTGACGTACCAGAACCCGTTCGCCGCGGTGACGGGGATGCCGGGGGCGAACTCCTCGGCGCCCGAGGCCCAGATGCCGAACGTGACGGCGGGGTTGATGTGCGCGCCGGTCGAGAACGCGACGTACACACCGGCGAAGACACCGAGGCCCCAGCCGAAGTTGATCATCAGCCAGCCGCCGCCCTCACCCTTCGTCTTGGGCAGGATGGCATTGGCCACCACACCGGCACCGAGCAGGAGCAGCATCATCGTTCCCAAGAACTCGGGAAGGATCAGGTCGGACCAGACGTCCATTGTCAGTCTCTCTTTCGTGTCGACTTCGTCGTCGGAGTTGCGTCACGCCGCGCAGGTGCGGCGTGAGGTTGTCAGTTGGTGCGAAGTGGCTTGAACGGTGCGATATCAGGGGCGTCGAGGCGGGTGCGCTCGGCGCTCGCGTCATCTGGTTCCTTCTCTGCGGCATCTTCTGCCGCGGCTCGTGCGGTGTAGGACTCGATCTCCTGGGTCTTCCGGCCCTCGTCCCACCCGAGCTCCGGGGCGACGAGGTCGGCGATCTCCTGCAGCGCCGAGACCCCACGGTCGGGCACCTCGTAGTTGATGCGTGTGCGGTGGAGGAGGATGTCCTCGAGGTGGACGGCGCCCTCGTGAGTGGCGGCGTAGAGGATCTCGGCGCGCAGGTAGGCGTCGGTGGCCTCGAGCGTCTTGGCCAGCGACGGGTCCTGCTGGCACAGCTCGACGATCTCGCGGAGGTTGGAGCCGTACCGGTGCAGCAGGTGGTCGACCATCTGCGTGGTCCAGCCGTAGCGGTGTGCCCACGTGCGGGCCTGGCGCTGGACGGCCTTGAGACCGACGGCGCCCGCGAGCGGGATCTGGTCCGTGATGGACGGGAGGGCCGAGGCGCGCTGACCGATCGCGAAGTCGACGGCGTCCTCGGCCATGACGCGGTAGGTCGTCAGCTTGCCGCCCGCGATGACGGTGAGGCCGGGCGTGGGGCTTGCCACCGTGTGCTCGCGCGACACCTTGGACGAGCTGGTGCCCTCCTTGGTGCCCGGCTGCAGCAGCGGGCGCAGCCCGGCCCACGTCCCGATCACGTCCTCGCGGGTCAGCGGCTTGGCGAGCACCGCGTTCGCGTGCTCGATGACGTAGTCGATGTCGGCCGACGTCGCGACGGGGTGCGTGAGCTCCTGCTCCCACGGGGTGTCGGTGGTGCCGATCACCCAGTAGCGCGACCACGGGATGACGAAGAGGACCGACTTCTCGGTCTGCAGGATCAGGCCGACCTGACCCTTGATGCGCTCGCGGGGCACGACGATGTGGATGCCCTTGGACGCGAGCACCTTGAGGCCGCCCTCGTCACCCGACAGTGCCTCGGTGTCCTCGGTCCAGACGCCGGTCGCGTTGATCACGGAGCGGGCGCGGACGGTGATCTCGCGACCGGTCTCGAGGTCGACGACGACGGCGCCGTTGACGGTCCCGGTCGCCCCCTTGGTCAGCTCGACGACCTGGGTGCGCGACGCCGCGTGGGCGCCGTACGAGGCGGCCGTGCGGACGAGGGTGGTGACGAGACGGGCGTCGTCGACGGTGGCGTCCCAGTACTGGACCGCGCCGATCGCGGCGTCGTGGGCGAGGTCGGGGAACTTGCGCTCCATGCCGCGCTTGGAGACGTGGCGGTGCAGCGGGAGGGCGCGCTTGCCGGACGCGAGGCTCGCGAGCGTGTCGTACATCGCGATGCCGGTGCCGACATAGGCGCGCTCCCAGACACGGTGCTCGAGCGGGTAGAGGAAGGCGACGGGCTTGACCAGGTGCGGCGCGATCGTCTTGAGCAGGAGGTCGCGCTCGGTCAGTGCCTCGTGGACGAGGTTGAAGTCGAGCATCTGGAGGTACCGGAGTCCTCCGTGCACGAGCTTGGAGGAGCGGCTCGAGGTTCCGGAGGCCCAGTCCTGGGACTCGACGATCCCGGTCGAGAGTCCGCGCGTCGCCGCGTCGAGGGCGATCCCGGCGCCCGTGACTCCGCCACCGATGACGAGCACGTCGAGCTCCTCGCTGGGGGCCGAGCTCGCCTCTAGCGCGTCGAGGGCCTGCTGGCGTGAATGGGTGGTGAGTCGTGCGGACGCCATCGGTTCTCCTCCGTCAGGTGTTACTGCCTGGTACGGGTTAACGTGACCACGGTTGGAACGTGCGCGCAACCGGTGTGCACACATGTGCAGTGCGAACCGTGGTGAGGGGTTGGGATCAATCGACCGGGAGCAGGACGTCCTGCGGGCGGCATCCATGTATTACCTGCAGGACATGAAGATGGAGGCGATAGCCAAACATCTGCACACCTCGCGCAGCACGGTGTCGCGGCTGGTCAAGCGTGCACGGGAGACGGGGCTCGTGGAGATCACGCTCCGGCCTTCTGGAAGCCGTGCGCCCGGGCTCGCCCAGCGGATCGAGGACCGGTTCGGCGTCGACGTCTGGGTGGTGCCCGTCCCGGAGTCGGCGACCGAGGTCGAGCGGCTGGACCAGGTGGCGCGCACGGCGGCACGGCTCCTCGACACCTGGGTCGAGTCCGACACCATCGTCGGCATCGCGTGGGGCACCACGCTCGTCGCGATCGCCCGGCACCTCACGCGCAAGCCCACGCGCGGCAGCGCGATCGTCCAGCTCAACGGCGCCGCGAACGTCCGCACCTCCGGGGTGCACTACGCCGGTGACCTCGTCACCGCGTTCGCCGACGCCTTCGAGGCGCACCCGCACCACTTCCCGGTACCAGCCTTCTTCGACTACGCCGAGACCAAGCGGGCGATGTGGAGAGAGCGCTCGATCCAGCGGGTCCTCGACGTCCAGCACCGGGCCGACATCGCACTCTTCTCCGTCGGGGCGCTCTCGGGCGGGCTCCCGAGCCACGTCTACTCCGCGGGTTACCTCGAGCCCGAGGACATCGCCGTGCTCGACGAGGAGGGCGTGGTCGGTGACGTGTGCACCGTCTTTCTCCGTGAGGACGGGACGTACTCGGACATCGCGCTCAACGAGCGGGCCACCGGGCCGAGCCCCGCGGATCTCATGACGGTGCCGCGGCGGGTCTGCGCGGTCGCCGGTGACAACAAGGTCGTCCCTCTGCGGGCGGCGCTCGCGGCCGGCACGATCACGTCGCTCGTGATCGACGAGGCGACGGCGCTGCGACTGCTGGGGGACTAGCGTCGCCGAGCGGTACGTTGCGGTCCTCACGCGGGGGTTCGGAGGACCACAACGTGCCCCTCGGTGGCACTCGGGTATACAGTCGCTCGCATGGATATGCAGTCGATCGTGAGCATCCGCCCGGCCCTGCCCGCGGACGTGCGCGCGATCGCCTCTCTCGTCGAGCCGTACGCCGTGGATCGACGCCTGCTCGCCAAGGACCTCGTCGTCTACTTCGAGTCCGTGCAGGAGTTCCTCGTCGCCGAGGCCGACGGCGTCGTCGTGGGATGCGGGGCGCTCCACGTGCTCTGGGAAGACCTCGCCGAGGTGCGCACGGTCGCCGTCGACCCGGGCTGGCGCGGTCGCGGACTCGGTCATCTCCTCGTCCGTGAGCTGCTCGACCGGGCGCGGACCCTCGGTCTGCAGCGCGTCTTCTGCCTGACGTTCGAGGTCGAGTTCTTCGGCCGGCACGGCTTCGCCGAGCTCACCGGCGAGGCGGTGACCCCCGAGGTCTACGCAGAGCTGCTCCGGTCGCCCGACGACGGGGTCGCGGAGTTCCTGGATCTCGCGCGGGTCAAGCCGAACACCCTGGGGAACACGCGGATGCTCGCCCACCTGTGACGCCTGGGTGCCGGCAGCCCAGGGCCTGCGACCTGTGACCCCGGACCCGTAACCGGCAACCGCGACTCCTGACCGGCGCACCGTGGCCGGCGTCGGTCAGGCGGGGAGCCTCGCGACCTCGCCGTCGATCTCGACCAGCCCGTCCTCGACCAGGCCGGCAAGACACCGGGACGCCTGGGCGCGGTCGGCCGAGACGTCGGTGAGAGCGGACGTCAGGACCGGGCCGGGGGCGTCCCGGAGGATCTTCATCACGCGACCGCGGACCTGGCGGTCCGTGCCCTCCCAGGCCTGTCCGCGGCGTCGGGAGGCGTGCTCGTCCGCGGGACGACCCGCGAGATTCCAGGCGCACAGGGACCGCACGGGGCACTCGTCGCAGCGAGGTGACCGCGCGGTGCAGACCACCGCACCGAGCTCCATCGACGCGGCCGCCCACCGTGCGGCGTCCCGTGCGTCGTCGGGCACGACCGACGCCGCGAGCCGACGCTCCTCCGCGCGGGGCGAGGGTGGGGGCAGCGCCGTGCCGGTGATCGTGCGCGCGAGCACCCTCCGGACGTTCGTGTCGACCACCACGCTGCGACGCCCGAACGCGAAGGCAGCGACCGCCGCGGCGGTGTAGGTGCCGACCCCCGGCAGGGCGACGAGGGCCTCCTCGTCCGCCGGCACCTGCCCTCCGTGCCGCTCGACGATCGCCCGCGCGCACTCCTGGAGCCTGAGCGCGCGCCGCGGGTACCCGAGCCGGTCCCACGCGCGGAGCACGTCGGCCGTCGAGGCGCCGGCAAGGTCGGCCGGGGTCGGCCACCGTTCCATCCACGCGCGCCAGCGCGGCTCGACCCGGACGACGGGCGTCTGCTGCAGCATCACCTCGCTGACCAGCACGCCCCAGGCCGAGCAGCTCGAGGCGCGCCAGGGGAGGTCGCGGGCGGACTCGTCGAACCACCGCACGACGGCGGTCCGGAGCCGGGCGGTGACGTCGGGGCGGTGTGTGGTCGGCATGGCAGGCCCATTGTGCCCGGCGCGGTGGGGCGGTGGGGCATGCGGGACCGATTACGGTGGTCCCCACCACGCAGATCTTGGAGGTAGTCGTGAGCACCACAGGCCCCGGCAGGGGGACGTTCCTCGTGCGTCGGCTGCTCGTCCTCGCCGTCGCGCTCGCGGTGGTGGTGGGCGTCGTCCTCGGAGTCCGTGCGCTGATCGCCGACCCGGCCGACGCGTCACCGATGGAGTCCGCCGAGAAGTCCGCGCCCCCGGAGCCCGCGACGACGAGCGCGACCGTCGCCTGCGAGGCCGACGACCTGGACCTCGCCCTGCAGCCCGCTGCCGAGAGCTTCGAGGCAGGGGACCGGCCACGGTTCGCCGTGCGCGTCACGCACGTCGGCCGGCAACCCTGCCTGGTGAACGGTTCGCAGAACGGCGTGGCCGTGACGGTCGCGGACGACGACGGGGCCGTGTGGTCCTCGGCCGACTGCCCGGTGGACGAGCGGATGCTGCTGATGAGCCCGGGTGACGTCGACACCAACGACGTGACCTGGGACCTCACGCGGACAGACGGGTCGTGCGAGGCCGCGGGGAGCGCCACGGCGGGGGACTACACCGCGCGTGTCGAGGTGACGGACGTCCCGGACGCGACGACGCCTCCCGTGTCGTTCACCCTCGAGCCTGCACCGGAGCCCGACCCCACGACGGAACCGGCCGAGAACGCCGAGGCGAAGACCGAGGAGCCGGCTGACGACGAGGCCGAGGGCGAGAAGGCGGACAAGGAGGCCGACGCCGAGACTCCTGCACAGGACGAGAAGTCCGGTGTGGACGAGCCCGCGGCCGAGGAATCCGCCGAGAAGTCCTAGACGTACCGCTCGAGGATCGACGACTCGGCGAGGCGCGAGAGGCCCTCACGGACGGCACGCGCCCGCTGCTCGCCGACGCCGTCGACGGCCATGAGGTCCTCGATGCCGGCGGCCAGGAGCTTCTGGAGGCTCCCGAAATGGCGGACCAGCCGGTCGAGGATCGTCGGAGGAAGGCGCGGCACCTTCGACAGCAGTCGGTAGCCGTGCGGTGCGACGGGGGCGTCGAGCGCGTCGCCGCCGCCGGGCATGCCCAGGACGCGTCCGATCTCGCCGAGGTCGAGCAACTGCGCCGAGGTGAGTGCGTCGAGCGACGCACGGACGCTCTCGGCACTGCGACCGTGGCGGTCGGCGTCGACGTAGTCGCGGATCACGAAGTCCCGGTCGGCCCCGATCCCGCCCATGAGCTCGTCGAGCTGGAGCGAGAGGAGTCGTCCGTCGCTGCCGAGCTCGGTGACGTAGCCCGCGATCTCGTCGGAGATGCGGGTGACCATCTCGAGCCGCTGGACGACGGCACACACGTCTCGGACGGTGACGAGGTCCTCGATCTCGAGGGCGGAGAGCGTGCCGCTGACCTCGTCCAGGCGTGACCGGTAACGTTCCAACGTGGCGAGCGCCTGGTTGGCACGGGAGAGGATCGTGTCCGAGTCCTCGAGCGCGTAGCGCTTGTTCTGCAGGTAGACCGCGACGATGTTCATCGACTGGCTGACGGAGACGACGGGCAGGCCCGTTTGCTTGGCGACGCGCTCGGCGGTGCGGTGCCGGGTGCCGGACTCGGTCGTCTCGATCGAGTGGTCGGGCAGCAGCTGGACGGCTGCCCGCAGGATGCGTGTCGCGTCGTCGTTGACGACCACGGCGCCGTCCATCTTCGACAGCTCGCGCAGGCGGGTCGCGGAGAACTCGACGTCGAGGACGAACCCGCCGGAGCAGATCGACTCGACGACGGGGTCGAGGCCGAGCACGATCAGTGCGCCGGTGCGTCCGCGGAGGATTCGTTCAAGACCGTCGCGGAGCTCCGTCCCGGGCGCGACGCGCGCGAGCGTGGCGCGGAGTCGTTCGTCGTCAGGGCGGGGGTTCATCGGCACAGAGAGAATCCTAGGTGTCTCGCGGAGTATCCGTCGGGTGAGGTGTGGGCATCGTGTGGAGGACGTGCGGGGATCGTGAACGCATGGACCACGACGTCGCAGGTCAGGGCGGGGTCTAGAAAGGCGCGGGCTCGCTCCGGGAGCGCTTTGGAGCCGGCAGCCCGTTCCGTGCGAGTTCCACGGCCTCGGCGAGATGGCCGGCCCGGAGCACCTCGAGCCCCTCGGGGGCTGTCACGTCGGAGCGGTCCGGGACGACCGCGCGCCGGAACCCGAGCCGCGCAGCCTCGTTGAGCCGTCGTCCGAGGCCGGTGACCGGGCGGATATCCCCGGCGAGGCCGACCTCCCCGATCGCGAGAGTGCCCTGAGGCAGCGCCTGGTTCTCCTTGGCGGAGACGGTGGCGATGGCGGTCGCGAGATCCGCGGCGGGTTCCCCGACCTTCGCGCCGCCGATCGTGGACACGTACACATCGTGGTCGTGCAGCCGTACACCGGCGTGACGGTGCATCACGGCGAGGATCATCGCGAGCCTGCTCGACTCCACCCCCGCGGTGGTACGCCGGGGGTTGGCGAGGGAGCTCGGCACGACGAGGGACTGGATCTCGAGGGCCAACGGGCGTCGCCCGTCGAGCGTCACGGTGAGGCACGTCCCCGGTGCGGGCTCGCCCGTGTGCGACAGGAACAGGCCGCTGGGGTCGGCGAGTCCGACGATCCCGGTCTCCGTGAGGTCGAAGCAGCCCACCTCGTCGGTGGGCCCGTAGCGGTTCTTCACGGCACGGACGAACCGCAGCCGGGAGTGCCGGTCGCCCTCGAACTGGCACACGACGTCGACGAGGTGCTCGAGGGTCCGCGGGCCGGCGACAGTGCCGTCCTTCGTGACGTGGCCCACGAGGATGACGGGCATGTCGCGCTCCTTGGCGGCCGCGATCAGCGCGCCCGCGACCTCGCGGACCTGTGATACGCCGCCCGGAGCACCGTCGACCTCGCCCGACGCGATGGTCTGCACGGAGTCCACGACCAGGAGGTCGGGCTGCGCCGCCTCCACGTGCCCCAGGACGGAGCCGAGGTCGGTCTCGGCGGCGAGCAGGAGCCTCGGGGCGAGCGCGTCGATCCGCTCGGCTCGCAGCCGTACCTGCCCGGCGGACTCCTCGCCCGTCACGTAGAGCACCGTGCGCCCCGAGGTGGCGACCTCGCTCGCGGCCGCGAGGAGCAGCGTCGACTTCCCGACGCCGGGTTCGCCCGCCAGGAGAACCACCGCGCCCGGGACGATCCCGCCACCGAGCACACGGTCGAGCTCGCTGATACCGGTCGGTGCGGCCCGCGTCGAGTTCACGTCGATGTCGGCGATCGGGCGCGCCGGCGCACGGGTGGGGGACGCCGTCGTCCGCGGACCCGAGGTGCTCGCCCCCGCCTCGACGACGCTGCCCCACACCTGGCACTCGCCGCACCGGCCCACCCACTTGGCGGTGGTCCAGCCGCACTCGGTGCACCGGTACCCGGGACGTGTCTGCTTCGTGGCGCTCTTCACCCGTGTGACGCTAGCCGCACCCCCTGACATCGCCGGGTGGCGCCGCCGACGCGCGGATCTGCGCACTAGGCTGGGCCCGCATCGCCGTGAGGCGGTCTCGGCACGGCGACCAGGGAGGGCATGCTCGATGGGCAACGGACGGGCGGGGATCAGCCCGCAGGTGTACCGACGTCGTCGGGCGGTCGTCCTCCTGCTCCTGACGCTCCTCGTCCTCCTGCCTGTCCTCCTCTTCGTCTGGCCGGGATGGGCCACCGGGGGCGACGAGGGAGACGCGGGGACGAGCGGGGAGGCCGCGTCCGAGACGCAGGAGCCCGACCCGACCACCCCCACGGTCGACCCCGTGGACCGGGCCGACGACCTCACGGCCCTGCAGTCCGCCCTGCCGGACGAGGTCCTGCGCTTCGTCCTCGTCGACGAGCGCAACGAGCCCGAGTTCGACGCGACGGGTCCCGTCGAGATGTGGAGCCTGACGTACGCGGACGGCGAGGGGTCGGACGCGGACACCGTCGACGTCGTCGTCGGGCAGTGGTCGGGGGCGAGCGAGGCGCTGGAGGCCTTCGAGGTGATCGACGAGACCGCGGGGCAGGCGGAGGCGACGACGGGGGTCGTCGAGGTCGAGGACGAGACCGTCGGCACGTGGACGCGTCGCACGACCGGCGACGGTCGTGGGACCGTGGTGTGGCGCAACGGGACGGTCGTCGTCAGCGCGACGGGCCCGAGCGAGGACATTGAAGACTTCTACGCGGCGTACCCGTTCTGACGGTACGGCGTGATCGACGAGATGGGAATCGAATGACGCAGACGCAGGAGCAGGCACGGATCGCGGTCCTCGGCACCGGGGTCATGGGCGAGACGGTGCTCACCGGCATCCTCTCCGCAGGCTGGGACCCCGAGCGCGTCGTCGCGACGGCGCGCCGTCCTGAACGGGCCGACGAGCTCGCCCGCACCCACGGGGTGCGGACCACGCACGACAACGTGGCCGCCGCGGCCGAGGCCGACGTCGTGATCCTGGGCGTGAAGCCGAAGGACATCGGTGCGCTGACCGAGGAGATCTCGTCGGCGGTCCGCCCGGGCACCCTCGTCCTCACCGTCGCCGTCGGCCTCTCCTGCGCGTTCTACGAGAAGCGCCTGCCCGAGGGGACCCCCTTCGTCCGCGTGATGCCCAACACCCCGTCCTCGATCGGCGTGGGTGTCAGCGCCATCAGCCCCGGGGTCGCCGCGACCGACGAGCACCTCGAGCTCGTCGAGACGCTGCTCGCCTCGACCGGCCTCGTGATCCGCATCGCGGAGAAGGACCAGGCGGCCGTCGCGGCGCTCTCCGGCTCCGGCCCGGCGTACGTCTTCTACGTGCTCGACGCGCTGTCCGAGGCGGGCACGCTCATGGGCATCCCGCGCGCCACCGCCGCCCAGCTGGCGGCGCAGACCGTGCTCGGTGCGGCCACGATGGTCCAGGAGACCGGCGAGCACCCCGCGATCCTCCGCGAGAAGGTCTCGTCCCCCGGCGGGACGACGATCGCCGGGTTGCGCGAGCTCGACCGCGGCGGCGTGCGTGCCGCCTTCGTCGACGCGCTCACGGCGGCAAAGGCGCGCGCGGGCGAGCTCTCGGCCGAGCTCGAGGCCGACGTCTAGTGGCGAGCTCCGGGCGAGCGCCCGCGATGGCCGACGTCGCGAAGGTCGCCGGCGTCTCGCACCAGACGGTCTCGCGGGTGCTGAACGAGCACCCGAGCGTTCGCCCGGAGACCCGCGATCGAGTTCTCGCCGCGATCGAGAAGCTCGGATACCGGCGCAACAGTGCCGCACGCGCCCTCGTGACCAGACGTTCCGGGACGATCGGCATCGTCACACCCGACTCCGCGCTCTACGGACCGACGAGCACGTTGATCGCGATCGAGCAGGCGTCGCGAGAGGTCGGGCTCTTCGTCTCCGTGGCGACGCTCTCGAGCTACGACGCCGAGACCATGAACCACGTGCTCGACCACTTCCTCTCCCAGGGGGTCGAGGGAATCGTCGTCATCGCGCCGCAGGTCGACGTCGCGGCCGCGGTCGAGACGTTCGTCTCGCCGGTCCCGGTAGTGCTCGTCGCGGACGCGTCGGCGGTCGGCGCCGGGGTCGTCCGGACGATCGGTGTGGACCAGTACGCGGGGGCGCGGCTGGCGACCGAGCACCTTCTCGAGCTTGGTCATCGCCGGATCGTCCATGTGGCCGGCCCGACCGACTGGTTCGACGCGAGGGCACGGACGGAGGGCTGGAGAGACGCGCTCGGCGCGGCCGGGGTGTCGCCGGAGGGTCTTCTCGTCCAGGGTGACTGGTCCTCGGCATGCGGATACGACGTGGGACGTCGTCTGACCGAAGACCTCGCGGGCCGAGAGGCGACGACCGCGGTCTTCGCCGGGAACGACCAGCTTGCGCTGGGGATGCTCCACGCGTTCTGGGAGCAAGGCGTCTCCGTGCCCGGACAGATCTCGGTCGTCGGGTTCGACGACATCGAGGGTTCGCGGTACTTCGCGCCGTCGCTCACGACCGTGCGTCAGCCGTTCGCGACGTTGGGACGCGCCTGTCTGGACCTGTTGATGGCCGGTCCGGCACTCGCCGAGCCCGCCCCGGTTTCGGTCGCAGCCATCGCGCCGGAGCTCGTCGTCAGGGAGAGCACGGCACGGGTGGGCTGAGCACGGTCGTGCCGCGGGGTTGACATCCGATTGTTAACGCTCACATAATGTGAGCGTTAACACGATGACGGTTGGCAACGATCGAGCGGGCAAGGAGGCCTGGTGAACACGGCAAGCATCGCCGCGACGATCATGGAGGGCCGTACGGCTCTCGGCATCGAGCTCGGTTCGACGCGCATCAAGGCGTGCCTCGTGGACTCCGACGGCACGCCGCTCGCGTCCGGGAGCCACACCTGGGAGAACGAGCTTGTCGACGGTGTCTGGACCTACTCGTTGGACGCGGTGTGGGTCGGCGTCCAGGCGGCCGTCCGCGCACTCCTCAAATCTGCGCACGACCAGTACGGCGCACGCCCCGACCGCTTCGGGGCGATCGGCATCTCGGCGATGATGCACGGCTACCTGGCATTCGACGCGTTCGACAACCTGCTCACGCCCTTCCGTACCTGGCGCAACACCGGTACCGGCCGGGCCGCGGCCGGGCTGACCGCGCTGCTCGGCGTCAACATCCCGCTGCGCTGGTCGGTCGCGCACGCCTACCAGGCGATCCTCGACGAGGAGCCGCACGTGGCTGCGGTGGCGCACCTGACCACGTTGGCCGGATACGTCCACTGGCGCCTGACCGGCCAGAAGGTCCTCGGGATCGGCGACGCCGCCGGGATGTTCCCCGTCGACGCGGCGGCCACCTCGTACGACGTGGACAGGCTCCGACTGTTCGACTCGGCCGTCGCCACGCAGCACGAGTACCCGTCCCTCTCCGAGTTGCTGCCGCGCGTGCTCACGGCGGGACAGCCCGCCGGCAGGTTGACCGACGAGGGCGCCCTGCTGCTCGACCCGGCGGGTCGGCTGCGGCCCGGCATCCCGTTCTGTCCCCCCGAGGGCGACGCCGGGACCGGCATGGTGGCGACGAACGCGGTGGCGGCCCGTACGGGGAACGTCAGCGTCGGGACGAGCGTCTTCGCCATGGTGGTGCTCGAGCAGGGACTCTCTGCGGTCCACGACGAGATCGACCAGGTCGCGACGCCGGCGGGTGCCCCCGTCGCAATGGTGCACTGCAACAACGGCGCCGGAGAGCTCGCCGCCTGGGCGGGTGTCTTCCGTGAGTTCGCGCACGCGACGGGCAACGACGTCGCAGCCGACGACGTGTATGAGGTGTTGCTGCGGTCCGCGCTGCTCGGAGCGTCCGACGCAGCAGGGATCCTCGTGTACAACCACCTCGCCGGAGAGCCCGTCGTCGGGACCGACGCGGGGTGCCCGTTGGTCGTGCGCTCGCCGGAGAGCGAGCTGACGCTGGCAAACTTCGCCCGCTCCCAGGTCTACGGCATCTTCGGCACCCTGAGCCTGGGAATGGCGGTGCTGCGTCGCGACGGTGTCGAGCTCGACGCGATCCGCGCCCACGGCGGCCTGTTCCGTACGGAGGGGGCGGGTCAGCGTCTGCTCGCCGCTGCCCTCGGTGTGCCGGTCTCGGTCGGGGCGGGTGCAGGGGAGGGGGGTGCGTGGGGCGCTGCGTTGCTCGCCGCGTATCTCGGGCACGCGCATCGCGTCGACCTGGCGGGCTATCTTGCCGAGCAGGTCTTCGCCGGAGCGCCGGTGACGGTCGTCGCCCCGGACCCCGAGGACCTCGCGGGGTTCGCGACGTTCCTCCAGCGGTACGAGGCCGGTCTCGACGTCGAGCGTGCAGCCGTCCGCATGGACCGTGCGCGCGTCTCGCGTGCAGCAGGGGAGCTCGTCCGATGACTGCCCTGGTGAACGACGATCTCCGCGCGGTCGTCGACGCGACCCGAGAGCGGGTGGCGCGACTGCACGCGGAGCTGACGAGGTGGGGCCTGGTCGTCTGGACGGCGGGCAACGTCTCCGAGCGGGTGCCGGGCGCCGACCTGATGGTGATCAAGCCGTCGGGAGTCACGTATGAAGACCTCACGGCCGACTCGATGGTCGTCTGCGACCTCGACGGACGCCTCGTCGAGGGGACACGTGCGCCGTCGTCGGACACTGCGGCCCATGCGTACGTCTACCGCCACATGCCCGAGGTCGGCGGTGTCGTCCACACGCACTCGACCTACGCGACCGCCTGGGCCGCCCGCGGAGAGCCCGTGCCGTGCGTCCTGACGATGATGGCGGACGAGTTCGGCGGGGACATCCCCGTCGGCCCGTTCGCCCTGATCGGGGACGACTCGATCGGTCGCGGCATCGTCGAGACCCTGCGCGGGTCGCGCAGTCCGGCGGTGCTGATGCGCAACCACGGGCCGTTCACGGTCGGCAAGGACGCGCGGGCGGCCGTGAAGGCGGCGGCGATGTGCGAGGAGGTCGCCCGCGCGGTGCACGTCAGCCGCGAGCTCGGAGAGCCGACGCGGATCCCCGAGCCCCAGATCGACGCGCTCCACGCGCGATATCAGAACGTCTACGGGCAGGCCTCGGCCGGCTCGACCAGGAAAGAGGACGAAGACGCATGAAGAATCCGTTCGAGGACAAGGAGATCTGGTTCCTCACCGGGTCGCAGGACCTCTATGGCCCGGAGACCCTCACCCAGGTCGCTGACCAGTCGCTCGCGATCGCGGAGGAGCTGGACGACGCGGACGCCGTCCCGGTCTCGGTCGTCTGGAAGCCGGTGCTCAAGAGCTCGGAGGAGATCCGTCGCACGTTGACCGCGGCGTCGTCCGACGACGCGTGCGTCGGTGTGGTCGTCTGGATGCACACCTTCTCTCCGGCGAAGATGTGGATCCGTGGCCTCGAGGCGCTGACGGTGCCGCTCCTGCACCTGCACACGCAGGCGAACGTCGAGCTACCCTGGTCCGAGATCGACATGGACTTCATGAACCTGAACCAGGCCGCGCACGGTGACCGGGAGTTCGGGTACATCCAGACGCGGCTCGGGATGACGCGTAAGACGGTCGTCGGTCACGTCTCTTCTCCGCAGGTGCAGCAACGGGTCGGCTCGTGGGTCCGGGCCGCCGTCGGTCGAGACGCGGCGCGATCGATGCGGCTCGCCCGGTTCGGCGACAACATGCGCAACGTCGCGGTCACGGAGGGCGACAAGACCGAGGCGGAGATCCACTTCGGCGTCTCCGTCAACACGTGGGGCGTCGCCGAGCTCGCCGAGCGGGTCGACGCCGTCGCCGACGAAGCCGTGGACAAGCTGGTCGCGGAGTACGAGTGGACCTACGACGTCGCACCGGAGCTGCGGTCCGGCGCCGCGAGGCACGAGGCGCTGCGGTACGGCGCCCGGCAGGAGCTCGGGCTGCGGTCCTTCCTGGAGGAAGGGAAGTTCTCCGCCTTCACGACGACGTTCGAGGACCTGGGCGGACTCCGCCAGCTACCGGGCCTCGCGGTCCAGCGCCTGATGGCAGACGGGTACGGGTTCGGCGCCGAGGGCGACTGGAAGACCGCGGTGCTCGTCCGGTTGGCCAAGGTGATGGGTCACGGGCTGCCGGGAGGCGCGAGCCTCATGGAGGACTACACCTACGACCTGACGCCCGGTGAGGAGCGGATCCTCGGGGCGCACATGCTCGAGATCTGCCCGTCGCTGACCACGACCCGGCCGCGCCTGGAGATCCACCCTCTCGGGATCGGCGACCGTGAGGACCCGGTGCGACTCGTCTTCGACACCGACCCGGGGCCCGCCCTGGTCGTGGCGATGAGCGACCTGCGCGACCGGTTCCGGCTCACCGCGAACGTCGTGCGGTGCGTGGAGCATCCCGATCTGCCGAGCCTGCCCGTCGCGCACGCGGTCTGGGAGCCGGAGCCGTCGCTGGAGGTCTCAGCGGAGGCGTGGTTGATGGCGGGCGCCGCCCACCACACCGTGATGACGACGGCCCTGAGCCGCGAGGTCTTCGAGGACTTCGCCGAGATGACGGGCTCCGAGCTCGTCGTCATCGACGAGAGCACGACCCCGGCGTCGTTCCGCCAGGAGCTGCGCTGGAACCAGGTCTACTACCGCCTGGCTCAGGGGGTGTGAACCGTGACGTGATCGTGACCGCCTCGGTATGGACCGAGGCACACATGACGTCGCACGATCGTCAGCAGGATCTCACAAAGAGCATCAACATCGCACAACCTCCGGGTCGCACCGACGCGCCCCGGGTCTCAAGGAGGAGAACATGTTCAGCAGCACCCGACGTCGCACCGCCGGCGCCATGATTGCCAGCCTCGCCGTTCTGGGCCTCGCTGCCTGCAGCTCGGAGCAGGCCTCCACCGACGCCGGCTCCGACAGCGGGGACACGGGATCGGCGGCCGAGGAGACCATCAGCATCGGCTTCTCCCAGGTGGGGGCGGAGTCCGGATGGCGCGCCGCCAACACGAAGTCCATCCAGGACACGCTCACCCAGGAGAACGGGTTCGACCTCAGCTTCTCGGACGCCCAGCAGAAGCAGGAGAACCAGATCCAGGCCCTGCGCTCCTACATCCAGCAGGGTGTGGACGTCCTGGCCTTCTCGCCCGTGGTCGAGACCGGCTGGGACGCCGTCCTCGAGGAGGCCAAGGCGGCCGACATCCCCGTGATCCTGACGGACCGTGCCGTCGACTCCGACGACGACAGCCTCTACGAGTCGTTCATCGGCTCCGACTTCGTCCTCGAGGGAGAGACGGCAGGCGAATGGGCGGTCGAGCAGTACGACGGCGAGGGCTACCAGGTGGTCGAGCTGCAGGGCACCACCGGTGCCGCACCGGCGATCGACCGCAAGGCCGGCTTCGAGACGGCGATCGAGGGCAGCGACCTCGAGATCATCGACTCGCAGACGGGCAACTTCACGCGGACCGAGGGCAAGCAGGTCATGGAGGGCTTCCTCCAGAAGTACGACGACATCGACCTCGTCTACGCGCACAACGACGACATGGGTCTGGGGGCCATCGAGGCCATCGAGGCCGCGGGCATGGTCCCCGGCGAGGACATCAAGATCATCACGGTCGACGCCGTCAAGGACGGCATGCAGGCGCTCGCCGACGGAAAGATCAACTACATCGTCGAGTGCAACCCGCTGCTCGGCCCGGACCTGGCCGACGTCGCCAAGAAGGTCATCGCCGGCGAGTCCGTCGAGAAGCGCATCGTCGTCAAGGACGAGGCGTTCGACCAGGAGGCGGCTGTCGAGGCTCTGCCCTCGCGCGAGTACTGATTCACACCGACCCGCCGGGGCGTGGCACCGACCACGCCCCGGCGGCCCCGCACCGCGGCGGTGCGGCGCGTCCGCACCGCCGCGATCCATGGAAGGTCAACGATGACGAACCACGAGACCGCGACGCGGCCGGTCGTCGAGATGACCGGGATCTCGATCGAGTTTCCCGGCGTCAAGGCTCTCGACCAGGTCGACTTCCGCCTGTTCCCGGGGGAGGTGCACGCGCTGATGGGCGAGAACGGCGCCGGGAAGTCCACCCTGATCAAGGCCCTCACGGGCGTCTACGGGATCGACGCCGGCGAGATCCTCGTCAGCGGGACGCCCCACCGGTTCTCCGGGCCCGGCGAGGCACAGGACGCAGGTGTTGCGACCGTCTATCAGGAGGTCAACCTGTGCGACAACCTCTCGGTCGCCGAAAACATCATGCTCGGGCACGAGCCTCGGCGACTCGGTGCCATCAACTGGCGGGCGACGCGGCGTGAGGCTGCCCGCCACCTGTCGACGATGGGCTTGGACATCGACCCATCGTCCTCTCTCGGATCTCACTCGATCGCCGTGCAACAGCTCGTCGCGATCAGTCGTGCGATGGTGGTCGACGCCAAGGTGCTGATCCTCGACGAGCCGACGTCGAGCCTCGACGCCGACGAGGTCGCGCAGCTGTTCGCGGTCGTCCGCCGGCTGCGGAACGACGGGGTCGCGATCCTCTTCGTGTCCCACTTCATCGAGCAGGTCTACGAGATCTCCGACCGGATGACGGTGCTGCGCAACGGTCGGCTCGTCGGAGAGCACCTGGTCTCCGAGATGGGACGGCTCGAGCTCGTCTCGACGATGATCGGCCGGTCCATGGAGGTCCTCGAGGACCTGCACGTGCGGACCGACCACGCGGTCGACCCGACGGACGGAGCCGCGCCCTTCATCCAGACCGTGGGGCTCGGCCGCAAGGGCAGCGTCCAACCCTTCGACCTCGAGGTCTACCCCGGCGAGGTCGTCGGGCTGGCAGGCCTGCTCGGGTCCGGTCGCACCGAGGTCGCACGACTGCTCAGCGGTGCCGACCGCGCCGACACGGGCACGACACGCGTCAAGGACGCGCCGACCCGGCTCCGCAACCCTCGTGCGGCGATCGCCGAGGGCATCGCCTTCTCGTCGGAGGACCGAAAGCTCGAGGGCGTCGTCGGCGATCTGACGGTCCGCGAGAACATGGTGCTCGGTCTGCAGGCCGGACGCGGGTGGATGCGCCGGGTGCCGGCGAAGCAGGTGGACGAGATCGTCGACCGCTACATGACCGCGCTCAACATCCGGCCGGCCAACCCGGACGCCCTGCTGCGCAACCTCTCCGGCGGCAACCAGCAGAAGGTTCTCCTCGCGCGCTGGCTCGCCACCGCACCAGAGCTCTTCATCCTCGACGAGCCGACCCGTGGAATCGACGTCGGGGCGAAGGCCGAGATCCAGAAGCTCGTCGCGGACCTCGCGGCGAAGGGCATGGCCGTGGTCTTCATCTCGGCAGAGCTCGAGGAGGTCCTGCGGCTCAGCCACCGGATCGCCGTCATGCGCGACCGCGAGAAGGTCGCGGAGATCACCAACTCGGAGGACGTCGGTGTGGACGACGTCGTCGAACTCATTGCGAGCGGAGGAGGACGCTGATGTCCCCGACCACCGGTACGCGTTCACGCACCGACTACTCCGGCGGCCTGAGCCGCGTCGTCCGTCACCCGCTCTTCTGGCCGCTCGTCGCCCTGGCGGTGCTTCTTCTGGCGAACACCGTCTACAGCCCGGACTTCCTGGCGATCAGCGTTCTCGACGGGCACCTCTTCGGCGCCCCGATCGACATACTCCGCAACTCGGCGCCACTGCTGCTGGTGGCGCTCGGTATGACACTGGTCATCGCGACCCGTGGTATCGATCTCTCGGTCGGTGCGACGGTCGCGATCGCGGGGGCGGTCTCGCTGAGCTTCATCGCGTCCTCGCCGAACCCCGGTGCCGTCTCCACGGTGCTCGTCGCGATGGGCATCGCCCTCCTGCTGTGTCTCTTCCTGGGAGTCTGGAACGGGCTCCTGGTCTCGGTCGTGGGCATCCAGCCGATCATCGCGACACTCATCCTCATGACCGCCGGCCGCGGTATCGCGATGCTCATCACCGAGGGGCAGATCACGACGGTGACCAGCGCGCCGTTCAAGACGCTCGGATCGGGGTTCTGGCTCGGTCTGCCGGTCGCCGCGCTCGTCGCCCTCGGCGTGTACGCGCTCGTGGCCGCCCTGACCCGCCGCACGGCGCTCGGGATGCTGGTCGAGTCGGTGGGCATCAACCCGTCGGCGTCGCGACTCGCGGGCGTGAAGGCGCGCACGATCGTCTGGACCGTGTTCGCCCTCTCGGGCCTCTTCTCCGGGCTCGCGGGTCTGATCCTGGCGTCGAACGTGATGGCGGCCGACGCGAACAACGCCGGCCTGTTCATCGAGCTCGACGCGATCCTCGCCGTCGTCATCGGCGGCACGTCGCTCCAGGGCGGGAAGTTCTCGCTCTCGGGGACGCTGGTCGGCGTCTTCATCATCACCACGCTGACCCTCACCGTGACGATCGTCGGCGTCTCCCCGTTGGTCACGCCACTGTTCAAGGCCGTGGTGGTGATCGCCGTGACACTGCTGCAGTCCCCGGTGGTGCGCGAAAAGCTCGCTGCGCGTTCGCGACGACGTGCCGCCCGACCCGAGGAGGTGGCGGCCTGATGGCGATCGTCACGCCCGAGAAGACCCCGACCGGGGAGCGCACGGCCTCCCGCTCTCACGAGAAAGGCCCGCGGATGACCGCGATGGTCCGTCGTCTGCACGTCGACCGCAGATACCTGCCGGTCCTGGGAACCTTCGTGGTGCTCGCCCTGATCCTCGTGATCGGCGGCGTCCGCTACGACAACTTCCTCTCTCCGGGGGTCCTGGCCAACCTGTTCATCAACAACTCGTTCCTCATCGTGCTGGCCGTCGGCATGACCTTTGTCATCCTGACCGGTGGCATCGACCTGTCGGTCGGCGCGGTCCTCGCGCTGTCGGCGGTCAGCGCGGCATCTCTGCTCCAGAGCGGGGTGCCGGTGCTCGTGGTGCTTCCGCTCGTGGTGCTGGTGGGGTCCGTGATCGGGCTCCTGATCGGGATCATGGTGCACGTCTTCGAGGTGCAGCCGTTCATCGCGACGCTGGCGGGGATGTTCTTTGCCCGCGGCCTGTGTTTCGTGATCGCTCCCGAGTCGATCCCCATCTCTGACGAGACGTTCGTCGCGATAGCGAGCTGGGACACGTGGATCGCAGGCCAGTGGCGGATGACGACGAGCGTGGTCGTCGCCCTCGTGGTCGTCGCGCTCGCGTTCTACCTGCTGCACTACACGCAGTTCGGCAGGACGGTGTACGCCATCGGAGGCGGCGAGCAGTCGGCGAGGCTCATGGGGCTGCCCGTGGCCCGGACCAAGGTGCTCGTCTACGTCATCTCGGGTACCTGTGCGGGTCTCGGCGGGCTGTTGTTCGCGATGTACTCGCGCTCGGGCTACTCGCTCACGGGTGTGGCGATGGAGCTGGACGCGATCGCGGCCGTCGTCATCGGCGGCACGATCCTGACGGGCGGGACCGGGTTCGTCCTCGGCTCGGTGCTCGGTGTCCTCGTCCTCGGCCTGATCCAGACCGTCATCACCTTCGAGGGCACCCTGAGCTCGTGGTGGACCAAGATCTTCATCGGGGCACTGCTCCTCGTTTTCGTCGTCCTGCAGCGCGTTCTTGCGGCGCGGCGCACGTAGCTGTCCCGGGTGGCGTCCTGGACCGGCGGCGGGTGCTGCCCGCCGCCGGTCCGCCGTCCGTGATGAACGGTCCGGTATCTCCGTTCCGGTCTCCGACCTCCCGAGGTGATGTTAACGCTCACATGGACTGAGCACTCACGTTCTGTATCCCGACTTCTCAACGATGAGAGAGCGAGTGACATGAGTACGAATCTCCCTGTCGGCCGTGGCCGACGCCTACGCTGGTCCTGGACGGCGCTCGGGCTCGCCGGAGCGATGGTCGCCACCCTCGGCGTGCCCTCCGCCCTTGCCCTGCCCGTCGACGCGGCCACCCCGAGCATCGTCCCGACCGCGGTCGACGTGGACGACTCCGCGTTCGACGCCTACGTCTTCCCCTATTTCGAGGGGGAAGGCGCCGAGGGCGAGAAGATCTACCTCGCCGTCAGTGAGTCGGACGACCCCGAGACGTGGCACACGCTCAACGACGGTCGCCCCGTGATCGAGTCGAGTCTCGGTACAGAGGGGCTGCGCGACCCGTTCCTGATCCGTCATCCCGAGACGGGCATGTACTACCTCCTGGCCACCGACCTGAAGATCTCCGGCGGAGGGAACTTCGGGGACGCCCAGGAGACAGGCAGTCGCTCGATGATGGTCTGGGAGTCTGCCGACCTGATCACGTGGTCCGAGCAGCGCGAGATCGCCCTCGCTCCGGCGACCGCGGGCAACCTCTGGGCACCCGAGGCCCACTGGGACGCGGAGGGCCAGCAGTTCGTCGTGTACTGGGCCTCGGCCCTCTACCCGTCCGACGTGGCCCCCGAGGATCGCGACATCAGCACGTCCTACCAGCGGATGATGTACGCGACGACGCCTGACTTCTCCGAGGGCAGCTTCTCCGAGCCCGCGGTCTGGGTCGACATGAACCGCGGCGACGGTCGCGGCATGATCGACTCCACCGTCGCCGAGCTCGCGGATGATGACGGGGGGAGCACGTACTACCGGCTGACCAAGGACGAGCGTGACATGACCGTCCGCCAGGAGGTCTCGGACGACCTTCTGCGCACCCAGGGGGTGACCGCCGGGGACGGCTGGGACCTGATTGCCGAGCAGATCGGTGTCGGTGAGCCGAACCCGTGGGGCGGGGAGTTCACCAACGGTGAGGGGCCGACGATGTTCCCCTCGCTCGAGGACGACTCCTGGTACCTGATGATCGACCAGCCGTCGTACCACGGCGGTGAGGGCTACATGCTCTTCCAGACCGACGACCTCGACTCTGGTGACTGGACGTCGCTCCCCGACGTCGAGCTGCCGACGAGCCCTCGCCACGGCACGGTGGTCCCGATCACGGCCGGGGAGCAGGAGGAACTTCTCCAGGCGCTCCAGCCCGACCTGCTGGCCGAGGGCCTCGCGCTGGACCAGAACGAGGTGTCTCTGAAGACCGGGGACACCGTCGTGGTGCGAGCCACCGTGACTCCGGTGACCGCCGGGGACAGGACCGTCACCTGGACGAGCGACGACGAGTCCGTCGCCACGGTGGAGTCGGGTGTGATCACCGCGGTCGCCGACGGTGAGGCCACCGTCACAGCGACCTCGCCGCACGGTAGCGCCACGGTCGCCGTGACGGTCGCGGCGTCGACACCGGCACCCCTGCCGGACGGTGCCTGGGTCGACCAGTTCGACACCGACGACCTCGACCGGCGGTGGTCGATCGCCCACGAGGAGCCCACGGCCTGGACCTCCGGCGGCGGCGCCCTCACGGTGCGTTCACAGCCCGGCGACACCTACCAGGGCGACAACAACTACGAGAACATCTTCCTCGTCGACGTCCCCGCCGGTGACTTCGTCGCGCAGACGTCGCTCGCAGCCACTCCGAGCGCGGACTTCCAGGGTGCAGGCATCATCGCCTGGGACGACGACGACAACTACGTGCGGGCCGGACTGACCCACGCGAGCGTCTTTGCCGGCGGGCCCGTGGGCATCGAGACCGGGACAGAGGTCGACGCGGCGTACGCCGCGACGTTCGAGGCCCGCGAGGGATCCACCGGTGAGACCCTCCGGCTGGCACGCACCGGCGACACGTTCACGGTCTCGACCTGGGACGGTCTTCAGTGGCTCGAGGCAGGCACCACGACGTTGGCGGCCGACACCACCCAGATCGGGATCTTCGCGCTTGCTGCCGGCAGCGCGCCGAGCCACGACGTGACCTTCGATTACTTCGCGCTCGTCGAGTCGAAGGGTGCGGACGTCGTCCCGGAGGGGCCGTTCACCGTGCAGGGTGCGGACGGTCGCTACCTGTCCGACGACGGCGCGCTTTCGCTCGTCGACACTCGCCCGTTGTCGACCACGAGCTTCGTGGCCACGCCCGGCGACGGTGACGGCTCGCCCGTGACGCTCGAAACCTCCGACGGCGCACCGGTGGTGCTCGCGGACGACCGACTGACCGTCGGTGTCCAGGGTGACGAGGCTGTCGCCGTCCGCCTTTCCGACGTCGGTGGGGGGACGATCGTCGTGCTCGTCGGCGACCAGACCCTCGTCGAGGACGTCGACGGAGCGCTCGTCGTGGGGGACCGGTCCGACGCTGCTCGTCTCGTGCTCGTCCCCCTCGAGATGACCGAGCACCAGATCGTGGTCGACACCGATGCCGCACGCACGGAGATGAGCGACAACCTCTACGGAGCGTTCTACGAGGACATCAACTACGCCGCGGACGGCGGGCTCTACGCCGAGCTCGTCCGCAACCGGTCGTTCGAGTTCAACAGCTCCGACAACCGCTCGTTCACGGGTCTGACCGCGTGGTCACAGGTCGGTGGTGGTGACATCGCCGTCGAGTCGGACGAGGACGAGTGGCTCAACGAGTCCAACCGCTTCTATCTCACCGTCGACTCGGACGGCAGCACGGGAGTGGCCAACTCCTCCTACAACGAGGGTGTCGCCGTCGAGGACGGGGCGACGTACGACGCCTCGGTCTGGGCGCGGTCCGCCGTCGCGCAGGAGCTGACCGTGCGGGTGGTCTCTGCCGACGGGGAGACCACCTACGCGACAGGGTCGGTCGCCGTCGACGGATCGGACGAGTGGAGGCAGTACGAGACCACCATGACCGTCTCGGGCACCGCGAACGACGCTCGTCTCGAGCTCGTCTCGGGAGCGGAGGGCAGGCTGCGCCTCGACATGGTCTCGCTGTTCCCGGAGGACACGTGGGTCGGCCCTGTCAACGGGAAGAGTCCGCTGCGCAAGGACCTGGCGGAGATGGTCGCGGAGCTCAACCCGGAGTTCCTCCGGTTCCCCGGCGGTTGCGTCACCAACGTCGGGACGTTCGACACCTACCTCGGCTCCGACGGCCAGGACCGCACCCGGACCTACCAGTGGAAGGAGACCCTCGGGCCGGTCGAGGAGCGTCCGACCAACTGGAACTTCTGGGGCTACAACCAGTCGTACGGCATCGGATACCTCGAGTACATGGAGTGGGCCGAGGACCTCGGTGCCTTCCCGCTGCCCGTGGTGTCCGTGGGAGCCAACGGTTGTGGCTCGTCGATTCCTGAGATGGTCGAGGGAGACGAGAACTTCGACCGCTGGGTCGCCGACACCGTCGACCTCGTCGAGTTCGCCAAGGGCGACGTAGACACCGAGTGGGGTGCGGTCCGCGCAGACCTGGGCCACCCGGAGCCCTTCGAGCTGCCGTACATCGGGCTGGGGAACGAGGAGAACACCGACACGTTCCAGGCAAACTTCCCGGCGTTCCGCGACGCGATCGAGGCAGCGGCGGCCGAGCACGGGTGGGACGTCGAGATCATCTCCAACTCGGGTCCGGACGACACGGGGGCTCGGTTCGACGAGCTGTGGGAGTTCAACCGCGAGCAAGGCGTCGACATGGTCGACGAGCACTACTACAACGACCCCTCGTGGTTCCTGCAGAACACCGAGCGCTACGACTCCTACGACCGCGAGGGTCCGCACGTGTTCCTCGGTGAGTACGCCTCGCGCGGGAACACGTGGGGCAACGCCCTCGCGGAAGCGGCCTACATGACCGGCCTGGAGCGCAACTCGGACCTCGTCGAGCTCGCGTCGTACGCGCCGATGTTCGCCAACGAGGACTACGTCCAGTGGTCCCCGGACATGATGTGGTTCGACAACGACGAGTCGTGGGGCTCGGTGAACTACTGGAACCAGCATCTGTTCATGAACAACGTCGGCGACGAGGTCGTCCCGAGCACCCACACGGGTGCCACGGACTCTGCGGCGCTCGACGGCGGCGTCTTCCTGTCGACGTGGGCCACCCAGGCCGCGTACGACGACGTCAGGGTGACGGACAACACCTCTGGCGACGAGCTGTTCGTCGACTCCTTCGACGACGCGTCCGGCTGGGAGTCCGTCGCGGGGTCGTGGGCCGTGAACGACGGCGAGTACGTCCAGACGGGGTCGGTCGAGGACGCCCGGTCCGTGCCGACGGGGGCCTACAACGTCGACTGGTCGAACTACACGCTCGAGCTCGAGGCCCGGAAGGTCTCCGGCAAGGAGGGATTCCTCGTGGGCTTCGCCGCCGGAGGAGCCAACGACTACTACTGGTGGAACCTCGGCGGGTGGAACAACTCGCGGTCTGTCCTTCAGCGCGCCGACGGTGGTTCCGCCGGCGAGGTGAAGGCTCTCGAGGGCGAGTCTGTGGAGATCGGTCGCGACTACCACGTCAAGGTCGTCGTCGACGGGCGCACCATCGAGCTCTATCTCGACGGCGAGCTCCAGATGACGTACACCGAACCGACGGAGAAGTCGCTCTACCAGGTCGTGACGCACGACGACGCCACCGGTGAGCTGATCGTCAAGGTCGTCAACCCCGGGGCGTCGGTCGCCCGGACGGCGGTTGACGTCACCGGGTCGTTCGAGGTGGGCACCGACGTGGCGGTCACGGAGATCGTCGCTGACCCGTCGTCGACCAACACCAAGGCCGACAAGACCAACGTGGTCCCCGTCGAGCGGCTGTGGGACGGCGGCGCGAACCAGTTCACCTACGACTTTCCCGCCTCGTCGGTGACCTTCCTCCGCCTTGCCGAGGCGGAGGACGAGCGGACCGAGGTGACGCCGGTGCGTCCGTCGTGGACGGACGAGTGTGGTCCGGGGAATGTCACGGGTGCGCCGTTGCCGGTGGTGGAGGGGGTCGAGTATGTCGAGTCCCGGAAGAAGGACGGTGGGGTGAAGGTGGTGGCGACCCCTGTGCAGGGGTACGTGCTCTCGGACGCGCCGTCGGTGACGAAGAACCCGGAGTCGTGGACGTGGACCAAGGGTGACTCGGGCGAGGTGTGTGTGCCGGATGTCGCGGTGTGGGATGCGTCGGCGGTCTACACGGCTGGTGATCGGGTCTCGTTCGAGGGTTCGGTGTTCGAGGCGATGTGGTGGTCCTCGAACCAGGAGCCGGGTTCGGTGACCGGTCCGTGGCAGGAGATGGCGCAGGACGGTGACGGTGTGTCGATCTGGACGCCGTCGCGGGTGTTCACCGCGGGTGACGTGGTGGTGCACGAGCAGGTGAGGTACACGGCGCGGTGGTGGACGCGGAACCAGGTTCCGGGTGCTCCGTGGGGGCCGTGGGAGGTGACCGGCTGACCCGAGCGGTCGGGTGACGGTGCGAGGGTCCCGGACGAGCCGTCCGGGACCCTCGTCGTGCGAGCAACGGCGCGTGGGTCTTGACTGAACCTGAGCGGCCCAAGGGTGGGTCGGCGCGGTGCAGGGGAGGCTCGCGATGGAACGTCCGTCCGATCAGGAGGCACCGGCCGGCACGGCTGCCGCGCAACCGGAGCTGAAGCGGGTGATGGGGCGCAAGCTCCTTCTGCTCTTCATCGTCGGGGACATCCTCGGCACCGGGGTCTATGCCCTGACCGGTGAGGTCGCGGGCGAGGTCGGCGGCGCGGCGTGGGCGCCCTTCCTGATCGCCTTCGCGGTCGCGACGCTCACCGCGTTCTCGTATCTCGAGCTCGTCACCAAGTACCCGCAGGCCGCCGGGGCGGCGCTGTACACGCACAAGGCGTTCGGCATCCACCTGCTCACCTTCGTCGTCGCGTTCATGGTGATGAGCTCGGGGATCACGTCGGCCTCGACGGCCTCGAACGCGTTCGCGGGCTTCCTGAACGACGGTTTCGGGCTGGAGCTGTCGGACGGCGGGGGCGGCTTGCTCGCGATCGCGCTCGGGTTCATGACGCTGGTCGCGCTGGTGAACTTCCGCGGGGTCTCGGAGAGCGTGAAGGCCAACGTCGTGCTCACGATGGTGGAGCTCTCGGGACTGCTTCTCGTCATCTTCGTCGGCCTCTGGGGGATGACGCAGGGGCGCGCGGACTTCTCGCGCGTCGTCGTCTTCGAGTCGGCGGACGACCGGGGGATCTTCGTGGCGGTCACCGCGGCGACGACGCTGGCGTTCTTCGCGATGGTGGGCTTCGAGGACTCGGTCAACATGGCGGAGGAGTGCCAGGACCCGGTGCGCGACTTTCCCCGGATGATGATCACCGGACTGTCGATCACGGGCCTCATCTACGTCCTCGTCGCGATCACGGCGGTCGCGCTCGTCCCGGTCGGCGACCTGACGGACCCGGACAACGCCTCGGCGCTCACCCAGGTCGTGGCCGCCGGGGCGCCGAACGTGCCGTTCGACGCCATCTTCCCCTTCATCGGGATGTTCGCCGTCGCCAACTCGGCGCTGATCAACATGCTGATGGCGTCGCGGCTGCTCTACGGCCTGGCCAACCAGGGCACGTTGCCCCGCGTCTTCGGCCGGGTCCACGCCCGCCGTCAGACGCCGTGGGTCGCGATCGTCGTGACCACGCTGCTCTCCTACGGCCTCATCGTGTACGTCGTGCGGGCCAGCGCCACGCAGGAGGGGGCGAACGCCGTCAGCCTGCTCGGGGGGACGACGTCGCTGCTGCTGCTGTGCGTCTTTGCGGTGGTGAACGTCGCCGTCCTCGTCCTGCGACGTGACCCGGTGGACCACGCGCACTTCCGGACCTGGACCCCTGTCGCCGTCCTCGGAGCGCTGACCTGCGCGTTCCTCGTGGGGCCGTGGGCGCGCAGCACCGAGCAGCAGCAGCAGTACGTCATCGCCGCGGGACTGCTGGCGGTGGGCCTGCTGCTCTCGTTCGCGACCTGGCTCTACAACCGGCGAGTGCTCCGACGGACGACGGGGTTCGAGGACGTCACGTCGCTCGACGCCGACCGACCGGGGGCGACGACGCCGCGCAAGCGCCGGTGAGCCCCGGCGGGCGTGTCAGTCTCCGTCGCGGACGGCCCGCGCCTCGATCTCGTTGAGCACGGCGTCCGCGACCTCCGGACTGACCTCGCCGTGGTTGCGGGCGTGGATGACGACGTCGCGCTCGACCTCGGTCGTCTCGCGCAGCAGCCCGGCGAGCGTCTCGCCGTGCGGCTCGTCCAGCTCCTCCGCGTCGCCCCGGCGGATGCTCCGCCGAGCGTTCTGCGTGGCCACACGGCCCTCGTACTGCTCGACGACGGCGCGCCGGACCAGGGGAGGGACGTCGTCGCGCGTCCGGGCCGAGTCGAGCCCTGCCTGGGTGGCACGGGTTCGCAGCGCCGCGATCTCCTCGGCCTCGTCCGTCTCGTCGCCGACGCCGAGGCGCTTGACCAGGGGAGCGAGCGTCAGACCCTGCAGGACGAGCGTGACGAGCACCACCATCAGGCCCACGAAGACGACGGTGTCGCGGTAGGGGAAGTCTGTGCCGTCGTCGAGGATCACGGGCAGCGCAAGAGCGGAGGCGACGGAGACCACGCCCCGCATCCCCGCCCAGGAGATGACCGTCGTCTCGGCGTTGCTGAACGTCGATGCCCCCTTCCCGGGGGAGATCTTCCGCAGGATCCAGACAGCGGGGAACATCCAGAGGAACCGGAGCGCCACCAGCGCCGCGACGACGCCGAGCGCGAAGGCCCAGGTCGACGACGCCACGGGGCTGTGCTCGATGACGTAGGTGAGCTCGAACCCGATCAGGACGAACACGACGCCGGTGATGAGGTAGTCCGCGTACTCCCACACGGAGCGGCCGAGCAGCCATCCCGCCGACGTGACGGAGGTGTGGCTCACGGACCGCAGCAGCAGCCCGAGGGTCAGCACGGCGAGCACCCCCGAGCCGTGGATCTCCTCGGCGACGAGGTAGACGGCGAACGGCAGCGCGATCGTGACGGTCGTCTCGGCGGCGGCCTGGTGGATCCGCCCGAGCACGCGGTGCCCGAGCCAGCCCCCGACCAGCCCGACGCCGATGCCGACCACGACGGCGAGCACCAGGTCGAGCCCGATCGTCCCCGCGCTCACCTCGCCGGTCACGACCGCGGCGACGGCCACGTGGTAGAGCACGAGCGCCGTCGCGTCGTTGAACATCCCCTCGCCCTCGAGGACGGTGACGATGCGGCCGGGCAGGCGGAGGCGTCGCGCGACGGCGGTCGCGGCGACAGGGTCCGGGGGTGCCACGATGGCCCCGAGCACCCAGGCAGGTCCCCACGGGATCCCGGCGGCGTGGGCGAGGACGGCGACGACCCCGGCCGACGCGATCGTCAGACCGACGGCCAGGAACAGGATCGGTGTCGCCTGGCTGCGGAACTCGCGCGCCGTCGACCGTTGCGTCGCCGCGAAGAGGAGCGGGGGCAGGACGAGCGGGAGGATGAGGTCGGGGTCGACGCTCAGGTGTGGAGTGCCCGGGACCAGCGGGAGCATCAGCCCGAAGAGCGTCAGGAGGACCGGCAGCGGCACGCGGGTGCGGTCGGCCAGCGGCGTGAGCACGACGATGCCCGCGATGACCGCTCCCCAGAGCGCGATCGACGACATGGTTCCTCCTGCGGTGGTGAGGTGCGGGCTACGGGCGTGCGGCGAAGCGTTCGAGCAGCTCGGCGTGACCGGAGACGACGATCATGTCGTTGGCCGAGATGCGGGTCTCCGGCTCGGCGTAGACGAACTCCACGCCGGGCGACTTGACCCCGATGATCGTCACTCCGTACTTCTCGCGCACCTTGGACTCGGCGATCGTGAACCCCTGGGTCTCCTGCGGCGGGCGCATCTTGACGATGGTGAACCCGTCCTCGACCTCGATGTAGTCGAGCAGCTTGCCGGAGACGAGGTGGGCGACGCGGTTGCCGGCGTCGGCCTCGGGGAAGACCACGTGGTGCGCACCGATGCGCTGCAGGATGCGCCCGTGCTCCTTGGAGACGGCCTTGGCCCAGATCTGCGGCGTCCCGAGGTCGACGAGGTTGCCGGTGATCAGGACGGAGGCCTCGAGCGACGTCCCCACGCCGACGACGGCCACGGGGAAGTCCCGGGCGCCGAGCTGCTCGAGCGCCGTCGGGTTAGTCGCGTCCGCCTCGACGAGCGCGAGCTGGCCGGAGAACTGGGCGATCAGGTCGGGGTTCCGCTCGACGCCGAGGACGTCCTGGCCGAGTCGCTCCAGGGTCTCGGCGAGCGCGGTGCCGAACCGGCCGAGCCCGATGACGAGCACGCCGGCGTCCTTCTGCTTCTTGTCGGGCACGGGAACTCCTCGGTGGTGGGACGGATCGGCGCTCAGCCGATGATGGGACGTTCTTCGGGACGGCGGATGACGCGGCGTCGGTCGCGCAGGGCGAGGGCTGCCGCGAAGGTCATCGTCCCGATGCGGCCGATGAACATCAGCGCGACCAGCATGTACTTGCCCGCCTCGGGCAGCGAGCCGGTGACCCCGGTGGACAGGCCGACGGTCGCGAACGCGGAGATCGTCTCGAAGAGGATGACGTCGAGCGACCATCCCGTGATCTCGAGCAGCGCGACCGAGGAGAGCAGGACGGCGGAGGCGCCGATGAAGGTCACGGCGATCGCGAGGCGCAGAGTGTCGCGCGGGATGCGCTTGCCGAACGCGTCCATGTCCCGGTCGCCCCGGGCCTCGGCGACGATGGCGATCAGCATGACAGCGAGGGTCGTGACCTTGATGCCGCCCGCGGTCGAGGCGGAGCCGCCGCCGACGAACATCAGCGCGTCGGTGATGAGCCAGCTCGACTCGTGCATGGAGCCGGTGTCGATCGTCGAGAACCCGCCGGAGCGGGGCATCACGCCGGTGAACAGGGCGGCGAGGAGCTTGACCGGCCACGGGTGCGCTCCGAGCGTCTCGTCGTTGTTCCACTCGAACACCGCGAAGAGGAAGGTGGCGAGGACGACGAGGCCCACCGAGACGCTCAGGGTGAGCTTGGTGTGCAGGCTCCACCCGCGGGTGCCGCGCTTGCGCGCGCTGAAGATGTTCAGGATCACGGGGAACCCGAGCGACCCGACGAAGACCCCGATGATGATGGGCAGGCAGAGCATCCAGTCGGCGGTGTACGGCGCGAGGCCCTCGGCCGTCGGCACGAACCCCGCGTTGTTGAAGGCGGAGATGCCGTAGAAGAGGCCGTGCCAGGCCGCCTCCCCGATCGTCTCCTCGAGGACGAGGAACCGGGGAAAGAGCAGGAGCGCGATGGTGAGCTCGAGCGTCGTCGACGTGATGATGACGACCCGGATGAGCGATCCGACCTCGCCGAGCTTCTGCGTCTTGGTCTCCGACGCCGTCAGGATGCGCTGGGTCAGGCCGATGCGACGAGACACCGCCAGGCCGAGGATCGACGCGAGGGTCATGACCCCGAGCCCGCCGACCTTGATGGCGACCAGGATCACGACCTGACCGTAGGTGGACCAGTACGTCCCGGTCGGGACGACGACGAGCCCCGTGACGCAGACGGCCGACGTCGCGGTGAACAGGGCGTCGACGAACGCGGCGTGCCGGCCCGACTCGGTCGCGAACGGGGCCATCAGCAGCGCGGTGAAGACGGCGATCACGGCGCCGAACACCGTCACCGCGAGCCGGGCGGGGGACTGGCGCGCGGTGCGGTCGACGAACTCGCGCCACTCGAACAGGCGCGTGGACCAGCCGTGGGCCATCACTGCTCCTGTCCGCTGATCCGATGTCCTGCTCCAACTCTTCACAACTCTGCCACGAACGGCGCAGATCGGTGGTCAGGACGCCCACGTGGCGACCACCACGGTGGACGGCGGTGCATCGGCGTTACCGTGAGGGCATGGCTTCGTCGACGTCCTCACACCCCCCTGTCCAGGCTGGAGCACCGGGCAGCGCCTCGGGCGGCAGCCAGGTACAGGTGCTCTGGAGCCCCGACTTCCTGCAGTACGACTTCGGTCCCGGCCACCCGATGGCACCGACGCGTCTCGACCTGACCGTCGACCTCGTCCGCTCGCTCGGCATCACCGAGGCGGACGGCGTCGACGTCGTCGAGCCGGTCTCGGCCGACGACGCGACGATCGCGCGCGTGCACGACGTCGCGTACATCCAGGCCGTCAGGGCCGCCGCCGCGGGCGAGGAGCCGGACCTCTCCGTCGGGCTCGGGACGGTCGACGACCCGGTCTTCCCCGACATCCACGTCGCCGCGGCCCGGATCTTCGGCGCGTCCTGGGACGCGGCGGGCGCGGTCTGGTCGGGCCGGACCCAGCACGCCGTGAACGTCGCCGGAGGCATGCACCACGCGATGCCCGGGGCGGCGTCCGGGTTCTGCGTCTACAACGACGCCGTCGCCGCGATCCGTCGGCTGCTCGACGACGGAGCGGAGCGCGTGGCGTACGTCGACCTGGACGCCCATCACGGCGACGGGGTCGAGACGGCGTTCTGGAACGACCCGCGCGTCCTGACCGTCTCGGTGCACCAGAGCCCCGCGACGCTCTTCCCGGGCACCGGGTACGCCACGGACACGGGCGGGCCGCAGGCGCCCGGCAGTGCGGTGAACATCGCGCTGCCGTCGCGCACCACCGGGGCGGAGTGGCTCCGGGCCGTCGACGCCGTCGTGCCGGAGGTGCTGCGCGCCTTCGAGCCGCAGGCGGTGGTGAGCCAGCACGGCTGCGACTCGCACTCGCTCGACCCGCTCTCGGACATGCGCGTCTCGGTGCGCGCCCAGGCGCAGGCGGCTCGGTGGATCCACGACCTGACGCACGAGCTCTGCGACGGCCGTTGGGTCGCGCTGGGCGGCGGCGGATACGCGGTCGTCGAGGTCGTGCCGTTCGCGTGGGCGCACGTGCTGGGGATCGCGGCGCACCGGCCGATCCCCGACGGGACCCCCGTCCCGGACGCCTGGCGCGAGCGGGTCCGCGACCTCGCCGAGCTCGAACCGCCCGAGGTCTTCGAGGCCGCGGACGTCGAGTTCGCGGCCTGGGACGACGGGTTCGACCCCGACCTCGGGATCGACCGGGCCATCCAGGCGACCCGCAAGGCCGCGTTCCCTCTGCTGGGGATCCACGACCCGTTCTGACGTGGATTTCCGGGGTGCCACTGCAGAGAGTAGGATGGCTGGTGGACTTCAATCGGTCGCGCATGCGTGACCGGGATCCACGAACCCGGTCAACATCCGACCGAACGCCGACGAGTATTGCGAGGAACCTATGGGCTCCGTCATCAAGAAGCGCCGTAAGCGCATGGCGAAGAAGAAGCACCGCAAGTTGCTTCGTAAGACGCGCCACCAGCGCCGCAACAAGAAGTAGCACTCGCTGCACGCATCGAGCCCGGCCCCGTCAGGGACCGGGCTCGTCGCCGTCTCGGGAGTTCTCCGCCGGTCGGCGCCTCAGCGCTGGACGGTGCGCTTGATCGACCGGGCCACGAGCGCCGCCGCCCAGACGGCACCGGCCCAGCTCAGCGTCGCGGCACCGCGACGCGCGGCACGGTTGCGGCGGCCGCGGAACTCGCGGACGGGCCAGCCGACCCGGGCCGCGTGCCGGCGCAGGCGTGCGTCCGGGTTGATCGCGCACGGGTTGCCGACGGTCTCCATCATCGAGACGTCGTTGAGCGAGTCGCCGTAGGCGGACGAGGCCGCGAGGTCGATACCCCGTTGCTCGGCCAGTGCCCGCACGCCGGCCGCCTTGGCCTTGCCGTGCATCATGTCGCCGACCATGCGGCCCGTGTAGACGCCGTCGACCGTCTCGGCGACCGACCCGAGAGCGCCGGTCCCGCCCAGGCGCCGGCTGATCAGCGTGCCGATCTCCGCGGGCGTCGCCGAGACCAGCCAGACCTCGTGCCCGGCCTCGATGTGCTCGTTGAGCAGACGCTGGGTGCCCGGGTAGATCCGCAGCTCCAGGACCTGGTCGTAGACCTCCTCGCCGATCGCGACGATCTCGGAGACCGTGTGCCCCGCGACGATCGACAGCGCGTGCGAGCGGACCGTGTCGATCTGCTTCTTGTTCTCGCCGAACGTCAGGTACCGCGCGTTGTGGACCACCAGGCGCAGCAGGTCGCGGATGCCGAAGAACTCCCTGCGGTACAGGGCGTGCGCGAGGTGTGCGGCCGACGCCCCCCGGATGATCGTGTTGTCGATGTCGAAGAACGCGGCCACGACGCCGACGTTCGCACCGTCGTCGTCGGCGGTGGGGTTCTGGTCGAGGGGATCGGGGTCCTCCGGTCCAACGTCGTGCGGCATGGTCCCCACTCTAGTGGCGTAGAGCACTCGGTCGTCGAACAGGCGACTATCCTGGGAAGGTGACGGAGAATGCTGCCCGGGTCGTCCTCTACGGGCGAGACGGGTGTCATCTCTGCGAGGTCGCGCGCGACGTCGTCGCCGACGTGTGCGCGCGGACCGACACCCGGTGGGTCGAGACCGACGTGGACACGGACCCTGCGCTCGCCGACGAGCACGGGGAGTTCGTGCCGGTGGTCACCGTGGACGGAGTTCGTCGAGCCGTCTACACCGTGGACCCCGTCCGACTGGAGAAGGCCCTGCGTCGCGGACAGCCGGGCGGAACCGATGATCGTCGAGGAGTGACGCAGTGAGCCCCACCGGAAAGAACGCCGACCCCACCGGGAACCAGGTTCCCGCGGCGACCGTCGCGCGCCTGCCGACCTACCTGCGTGCTCTGCACCTGCTGATCGAGCGCGGGGTCGGGACGTCGTCGTCCTCCGGCCTCGCCGAGCTGTCCGGCGTGAGCTCGGCACAGCTGCGCAAGGACCTGTCCTTCCTCGGCTCGTTCGGCACCCGCGGGGTGGGGTACAACGTCGAGGCTCTCGCGGAGTCGATGAACCGGGTGCTCGGTCTCGCCACCGAGCACCGAGTGATGATCGTCGGGATGGGAAACCTGGGCCAGGCGCTCGCGGACTACCGCGGGTACGACTCGCGCGGCTTCAAGGTCGTGGCCCTGCTCGACAACAACGACGGGGTGATCGGCAAGGACGTCCGCGGGATCGTCGTCGAGGCGATGGCCGACATCGATGCCGTGGTCGAGCGCGAGCGGGTGTCGTTCGCGATCGTGGCGACCCCGGCGCGGTCGGCGCAGGACGCGGTGGACGCGATCGTCCAGGCCGGCGTCCGCGGGATCCTCTCCTTCGCCCCCATCTCGCTCCAGGTGCCCGACGACGTCGACGTGCAGGCGGTCGACGTGGGTTCCGAGCTGCAGATCCTTGCGTTCCACAAGCAGGCCCGTGAGATGGGAATGGCCTGACGGCCGGTCCGCAGGAGAGCGGAACCGTGGCCGTCAGGCAATGACCGGGGTGGTCGCCCGGGCGGGCGACCGTCCTCAGGAGGCGGTGATCGCCGAGACGTCGAGCGTGATCGTGATCTTGTCGCCGATGAGCACGCCGCCGGCCTCGAGCGGTGCGTTCCACGTCAGCCCGAAGTCCTTGCGCGAGATCTTGGTCGAGGCCTCGAAGCCCACACGGGGGTTGCCGAACGGGTCGGTCGCGGCACCGGAGAACTCGGTCTCGAGGGTGACGGGCCGCGTCGTGCCGTTGATCGTCAGGTCGCCCTCGATGACGTAGTCGTCCCCGTCGGCGCGGACGGAGGTCGAGGTGAACGTCCAGGTCGGGTTCGACTCGGCGTCCCAGAAGTCGGCCGAGCGCAGGTGCCCGTCGCGGCCCTCGTCGCCGGTGCTGACCGACGCGGCGTCGAGCGTCGCGGTCACGCTCGACGACTCCAGGTCCTCGCCGACCGTGATGGTGCCGGCGCTGATCGCGATGCTTCCGCGGACCTTGGAGATCCCGGCGTGGCGGACGACGAACGCGGCCTGCGAGTGCGAGGCGTCGATGGCGTGGGTGCCGGCGGTGAGGCCGGTGGGCAGTGCGGTCATGGGGTGCTCCTTCGAGAAGTAGTTGAATGTTCAATCAAAGCGTACCGTGGGAACCCGAGGAAGTCACGGTCTATTCCCGCGGTCGCGAGACAGATCGCCTCGAGGCTGTGGACGACCCGGGCGCAAGTGTTCGTAGCCTGATAGAAAATGTGTTCCGACCAAGGGGGAGCAGGGATGCCTGAAGAGACGACGGGTGAGCCGCGCTGGCTCGATGCGGACCAGCAGGTCCAGTGGCGCCGCTACATCGAGGGTGCCTCGCGGCTGAGCGAGGCCCTGGCCCGGTGGCACGACGATCACCTGAGCGTCTCCCTCAGCGAGTACGAGGTCCTCGTCCGCCTCTCGGAGTCCCCGGGACACTCGATGCGGATGTCGCGCCTGGCCGACGGGCTCGCGTACTCGCGCAGCCGGGTCACGCACACGGTGCGGCGGCTCGAGGCGAAGGGATTCGTCGCCCGCTCCGAGGCGGAGGGCGACCGTCGTGGGATCGAATGCACGCTGACACCCAACGGGTTCGAGACCCTCGAGCAGGAGGCCCCGATCCACGTCGAGGGGGTCCGTCGGTACATGGTCGACGCCCTCGACGACGCCGAGCTCGAGAGCCTCGGCCGGGCGATGGCCTCCATCGCCCGGGCGTGCCGCGAGGACGAGTAGCGGGCCGCCGTCTGGGAGACTGGGCGCATGGTCACCACGACGGTCCACCTCATGCGTCACGGCGAGGTGCACAACCCAGACGGAATCCTCTACGGCCGTATCCCCGGCTACCACCTCTCGGAGCGTGGGCATGAGATGGCGCGGCGCGTCGCCTCCCACCTTGCCGACCCGGAGGCGGGCCGCGACATCACCGCGGTGATCGCCTCGCCGCTGCAGCGCGCGCAGGAGACCGCGACGCCGATCGCCGGGGCGCTCGGGCTCGAGCTCGGCACCGACGAGCGTCTGATCGAGGCGGGCAACCACTTCGAGGGCATGACGTTCGGCGTCGGGGACGGCTCCCTGAAGCACCCGGAGCACTGGCGCTACCTGTGGAACCCGATGCGGCCGTCGTGGGGCGAGCCGTACAAGGATCAGGTGGCCCGGATGGCGGCGGCCGTGCGGTCCGCACGGGACGCCAACGCCGGCCACGAGGTCGTGCTGGTGTCGCACCAGTTGCCGGTGTGGATCACTCGGCTGAGCCTCGAGGGCCGTCGGCTCTGGCACGACCCGCGCAAGCGGCAGTGCTCGCTCGCCTCGCTGACGTCGCTGCGATTCGAGGACGACCGGTTCGTCGGGCTGAACTACACCGAGCCGGTCGCCGACCTCCTCCCGGGCGCGGCCACCACCCCCGGCGCCTGAGGCGTTCACAGGTTCGGTTCAGGATCGTCATGGAAACTCCAGGCATGCCCCTCGTTCGACGTTCGCCGCTGGCGCGCGCCCGTGTCCTGGCCGCGCTCGTCCTGCCGGCCCTGGTGCTGGCGGGCTGCGCCCAGGACTCCGGGTCGACCGGGACCGCGGATGCCCTCGACCAGGGGTACGTCTCGGGGGACGGGTCCGTGCGGGCCTGGGAGCCCGACGAGCGCAGCGAGCCGGTGACGATCACGGGCACCGACTACGACGGCAATGCGGTCGACACGAGCGACTACCTCGGCCAGGTCGTGCTCCTCAACACCTGGTACGCGGGGTGCGCTCCGTGCCGCGCCGAGGCGCCGACGCTCGTCGACGTCGACACCAACCGTGACGACGTCCAGGTCGTGGGGATCAACGGGACCGACGACGCCGGGACGGCCCAGGCCTTCGAGCGCACCTTCGAGGTGCCGTACCCGTCAATCGACGACAAGGACGGCTCCGCCGTCGCGACGCTCCAGGGGACGGTGCCGCTCCAGGCGGTCCCGACCACGGTGCTGCTCGATCCCGAGGGGCGCGTGGCCGCCCGGGTGATCGGCGAGGTCGAGCCGTCGACCCTCGACGATCTCGTCGACGACGCCGGGGAGCTCTGACCGTGGGCGGAGACTTCGCGACCGCCGCGTTCTCCGGCTCGCTCCTCCTGGCGGTCCCGGTCTCGCTTCTCGCGGGCCTCGTGTCGTTCGCGTCGCCGTGCGTCCTTCCGCTCGTCCCGGGCTACGTCGGGTACGTCGGCGGTATGGCCGCCGCGACCGCGGGCGAGAAGGAACGTCCGGGCCGAGGCCGCGTCGTCGGCGGTGTGGCGCTCTTCGTCGCCGGCTTCGCGCTCGTCTTCGTGACGCTCACGGTGCTCGCCGGCGTGATCGGTGCGCAGATCCTGGCCGTCGAGGACACCGTCATGCGCGTGCTCGGCGTCGTGGTGATCGCCATGGGACTCGTGTTCCTCGGCGCGTTCCCGGCGTTGCAGCGCGAGCGGCGCATCCACGTCGCGCCTCGGGCCGGACTGTGGGGCGCGCCCGTGCTCGGCATCGTCTTCGGCCTGGGCTGGGCGCCCTGCATCGGCCCGACGCTCGCTGCCGTCCTCGCCCTGTCGCTCGACTCCGGCTCGGCGGGTCGTGGCGCGATCCTCGGGGTCGCCTACTCGATCGGTCTGGGCCTGCCGTTCCTCGCCATCGCGCTCGGCCTCGAGTCGTCGGAGCGCATGGTCGGGTTCCTGCGCCGTCACCGGCTCGCGATCATGCGGATCGGCGGCGGCCTGCTCGTCGCCCTCGGGATCCTGCTGGTGACCGGGGTCTGGTCCGCGTGGATGTCGCAGATATCCGTGTGGATCGGCGGATTCGAGCCGGTGATCTGATGGCACGCACCCCGTACCGCCCCGAGGGCATCGACGACGCGTTCTCCACCGGGGAGTCCTCGTCCGCCCGTCCGGACGGTTCCTCCCCGGCGCCGGCCGCGCGCCCGACCGCGCCCGCGATCGGCGTCCGCGGCATGCTGCGGTGGATGTGGCGTCAGCTGACGTCGATGCGCGTCGCGCTCCTCCTGCTGATGCTGCTGGCGGTCGCGGCCGTTCCCGGCTCGGTGCTTCCGCAGACCTCTCAGGACGCCGCGGCCGTCGCCGCGTACCTCGTCGACCACCCGACCACCGGACCCTGGCTCGAGGCCGCCGGGTTCTTCGACGTGTACTCGTCCGTCTGGTTCTCGGCCATCTACCTCCTGCTTTTCGTCTCCCTCGTGGGCTGCATCCTGCCGCGGACGGCCGCGCACTGGCGCGCGCTGCGGGGTCGGCCACCACGGACCCCCCGACGGTTTGCACGCTTCCCCGCGCAGGCCACGGGGACGTCGTCGGCCGCACCCGAGGCCGTCGCCGACGCCGCGGTGCTCCACCTGCGCGGACGTCGTCGGGTGCTCCCGATCTTCCGGGTGGAACGCGGCGAGGAGCCTGCGACCGCGAACCGACCGGCGACGGCGACCGTCGCCGCCGAGCGCGGGTACCTGCGCGAGTCCGGCAATCTCCTGTTCCACCTGGCGCTGCTCGGGCTGCTCGTCTCCGTCGCGACCGGCCAGATGCTGCACTACCGCGGACAGGCGATCCTTGTCGAGGAACGCGGGTTCGCGAACTCCGTCGTGGACTACGACACGTTCGAGAACGGCGCGCTGTTCGACCCGACGTCGCTCGAGGCGTTCACGATGACGCTCGACCGGTTCGAGTCGGAGTTCGACGCCGTCGGAACCCCGCGCGACTTCACGGCCTACGTGACCGTGACCGAGCCCGGCGGGGAGCCGACCTCCGAGACCATCAAGGTCAACCATCCGCTCGACGCGGGAGACGCCAAGATCTACCTCCAGGGCAACGGTTACGCGCCCGACGTCACCGTCCGCGACGCCGACGGCGAGGTCGCGTTCGCCGGACCGGTGCCCTTCATCCCCGAGGACCAGGTCTACACCTCCCGCGGGGTCATCAAGGTCCCGGACGTCTCGCCGGGCCTCGAGCAGATCGGGTTCGTCGGGTACCTCCTGCCCACCGCGGTGATGGAGGACGGCGGTGCACGCTCGGTCTACCCCCAGCCCGGGAACCCGCAGCTCGTCCTCGACGTCTACACGGGGGACCTCGGCCTCGACGAGGGTGTCCCGCAGAACGTCTACAGCCTTGACACCGACGACATGACGCCGTCGACCGAGGAGGACGGGACCCCGACGACGATCGTCCTGGGCGTCGGCGACACCGTCGACCTGCCCGACGGCGGGAGCATCACCTTCGAGGACCTGCCCCGGTACGTGGCCCTCGACCTGCGCCACGACCCCGCGCTGGGCTTCATCCTCACGTTTTCGCTCCTCGCCCTCGGCGGGCTCGCCGTGTCGCTCTTCACGCCCCGGCGCCGCGTCTGGCTGCGCACGTGGGCCGAGGACGGGCGTACCGTCGTAGAGGTCGCGGGCCTGGCCCGGCACGACGACGCGGGGCTCCAGGGGCAGGTCGACGACCTCCTCGCAGACCTTCCCGGGATCGGGGCCGGCGACGACGACACGAGCAGCGACGACACCACCAGCGACGACACCACCACGAACGGCGAGGCCGACGGCCCCGCACCAAGGAAGGCCGACCGATGAGCATCGCCGAGTTCAGCACCGACCTGGTCTGGGGGGCTGCCACCGTGCTGGCGGTGTCCCTGATCGCCTTCGCGATGGATCTCGCGCAGGTCTCCGCCCGTCGAGCCGAGGCCTCCCGCGCCGAGGAGCAGTCCGACGCCGCCCCGGCGGCCGAGTCGGCCGACTCCGCCGGCGCCTCGGTCTCGTCAGCGGTCGAGGGTGGGACACCCTCCGGCGGGTCCACGGCGACGGTGACCGCGACCGACGAGGCCCCGCAGCGTCGTCGTGCCGCGGGGATCGGGGTCTCGACGGCCTGGCTCGGCACGATCCTGCTCGGCGTCGCCATCGCGGCCCGAGGTGTCGCCGCGGGCCGTGCCCCCTGGGCCAACATGTACGAGTTCACGCTCGTCGGCGCGTTCGTCGCGCTCGTGGTCTTCCTCGGCGTGAACGTACGCCGCGACATCCGCTGGCTCGGTGCGTTCGTCACGGGCATCGCGATCCTGTTCATCGCGGTCGCGCAGGTCAACTTCTTCGTCCCGGCCGACGGGCTCCAGCCGGCGCTGCAGTCCTACTGGCTCGTCATCCACGTGGGTGTCGCGATCATCGCGTCCGGGATCTTCACCGTCGCGTTCCTGATGTCCGTCCTGCAGCTGCTGCGTGACTCGCGGGACGAGGGCAGCGCGATCCTCAACCGCCGCGGCTGGGGCTGGCTCGAGCTGACCCCGACCCCGACGCGCCTCGAGGGGCTCAGCTTCCGGCTCAACGCGGTCGGGTTCGTCCTGTGGACCTTCACGGTGATCGCCGGCGCGATCTGGGCCGAGCACGCGTGGGGCCGGTACTGGGGCTGGGACCCCAAGGAGGTCTGGAGCTTCGTCGTCTGGGTGGTCTACGCGGCCTACCTGCACGCCCGCACCACCCGGGGCTGGTCCGGACGTCGTGCCGCCTACTTCGTGCTCGTCGGCTACGCGTGCGTCATCTTCAACTTCACCGGCGTGAACCTGATCTTCAACGGGAAGCACTCGTACTCGGGCATGTGACCCCGCGGGTGGTCGACCCGCGTGCCCGACCCTGCGGTGCGCGTGTCTACTCCGTGTCGTCGGAGGCGTCGGTGCCGTCCTGCTTGCGGCGACGCTCCTCCTGGCGCAGACGCCACAGGAAGTCGGGGTCGTCGTCGGGGGCGACAGGTCCGCGGCGTGCCGCCGGGCGTGCCCGGCCGTTGCGGCGCGTGATCAGCCACGCGACGGGGCCGAGCACCGGAAGGATCACGATCATGAGGATCCAGAGTCCACGGGGGATTCCGTTGCGCTCGGACTCCTCGCTGCCGATGCAGTCGGTCAGCGCATACACGGTGAGGCCGACGACGACCAGGACAATTGCTACGCGCGCCATGCGCACAGCCTAAGGGCCTAGGCTGGGTCCCGTGCCCTTCGTCGTGTATTCCCTGCTCCGCCTCGCCGTCTTCGCCGGGGTGCTCGTCGCGCTCTACGCGGTGGGGATGCGGGACTGGTTGCTGATCGTCGTCGCCGCACTGGCGGCGTTCTTCGTGTCCTACCTCGCCCTGAACGGCCCGCGGACCCGCGCGTCCGAGTACCTCGCCGCGCGGTCCGAGCACCGCAGGGCGACCGGCGAGAAGTTCTCCCGGGAGATCGAGGACGAGGCCGCCTACGAGGACGCGGCGGACGATGCCGCGCGCGGGCTGGACCGGCGCGGCGGGGGCGCGGAGCTAGAGGGCGAGACCGAGCCCGAGAAGGATGCCGAAGGCGAGCTCGAACATCCCGGTCCCGGCGAGCACGCGGACGAGGCCGGGTCCGGTCGCACCGGCCAGGACCGGTAGGCAGAGCAAAACCGCCGGTGCGAGGAGGAGTAGCACGAGCAGGCTCCACGGCGCGGCGATCGCGCAGACGACGCCGAGCGCGAGCGGCACCCAGATCATACCGACGTAGGCCCACCGGGCCCGACGGTCGCCGAGCCGGACAGCGAGAGTCCGCTTGCCCGCCACATAGTCGGTCGGGATGTCGCGGATGTTGTTGACCATGAGGATCGCGCAGGCGATCGAACCGACGGCGACCGCACCGACCCAGCCGAACCACGGGACCCGGTCGGCCTGCACGTACGTCGTCCCGACGGTCGCGACGAGGCCGAAGAACACGAACACGCCGACCTCTCCGAGTCCCCGGTAGCCGTAGGGACTCCGCCCGCCGGTGTAGTACCAGCCGGCCGCGATCGACACCGCGCCGACGGCGAGCAGCCACCAGTGACCGGTCGGCGGGACGAGCGCGAACCCGAGGACCGCCGCGACGGCGAACGAGCCGAAGGCCGCGTACTTGACCTGGCGGGCGGGTGCCGCGCCCGAGGCGGTCAGTCGCATCGGCCCCACCCGGTCCACGTCCGTGCCCCGGACCCCGTCGGAGTAGTCGTTCGCGTAGTTGACCCCCACCTGCAGCGAGAGCGCGACGCCGAGCGCCAGGAGCGCCGGGAGCAGGGCGAACCCGTCGATCGCGGCGGCGGCGCCGGAACCGACCAGGACGGGCGCGGCGGCCGCAGGAAGAGTGCGCAGGCGCGCGCCTGCGATCCACTCGGAGCGGGTGGCCATGGGTCCTCCTGGACGATTGTGCGGGTCGACGGCGGCCCCCAGCGTATCGGCCGCCGGTGCCCGCACCGGTCCGGACGCGTGGGCGGCGGCTTCGACCGAGTGCTCTCGTCCTGGACGGCGAGGACTACTTCCCGGAGCGCTCGGCGAGGGCCCGGCACGCGGCGCGGTCGACCTTCCCGGAGTCGCGCAGCGGGAGGGCGTCGACGACGACGACGCGGCGGGGAGCCGCGGGTCCGCCGAGGCGTGCCGTGACACGTGTCCGGAGCTCGGGCAGGAGTGTGGCGCCGTCGAGGGGCTCGGCCCGCGACCGGCTCGTGACGACGGCGACGACGGCCTGCCCCCACTCGGCGTCCGGCACGCCGACGACGCAGGCCTCGCCCACGCCGTCGAGCCCGGCGACGACCTCCTCCACCCGGACGGGTGCGACATTGACGCCGCCGGTGAGGATCACGTCGTCCGCGCGTCCGAGGACCCGGAGCGTGGCTCCGTCCCAGGCACCGAGGTCGTTGGTCCGGAACCAGCGCGAGCCCTCGGCCTCGACGAACGCGGCGTCGGTTGCGTGCGGGTCGCCGACATAGCCCGCGGCGAGCACCGGTCCGCCGAGCGCGACGACGGGCCCCGCCGGCCCGTGACCGAGCCGCACCCGGACGCCGTCGAGCGGGACGCCGTCGTACACGCACCCGCCGCAGGTCTCGGTCATCCCGTAGGCCGTGACGACGGGGACGCCGGCCGCGCGGGCACGGTCCAGGAGCGCGGGCGCGGCGGGCGCACCGCCCAGGAGCACGGCGTCGAGGCGGGCGAGCGCCGCGACCGCGGGGCCGCCGGCGTCCATCACCCGGTGCAGCTGCGTGGGCACGAGCGAGAGATAGCGGCGTTCGCCGCGAGCCTCGCCCTCGAGCCTGACGACGACGTCCGGGGTGAAGCGGTCGAACGCCGTCGTGACGAGCGCTCCGCCCCCGACGACGGAGCGCGAGACGACCTGGAGGCCCGCGACGTGGGTGGCGGGCAGGGCGAGCAGCCAGTCGCCGGCACCGCCGAGGCGGGCGTGGGTCGCGTCTGCGGACGCCCGCAGGGCAGCGGCAGAGAGCGCGACGGCGCGCGGTTCCCCGGTCGACCCCGACGTCGGGACGACCATCGCGGTGCCGAGCGGGACCGGCGCGTCCGGGGTGCGCCCTGCGGCGACGACCGCGGGCCCGCCGTCGAGGGCGCGCGCGACGGCGCGACGCAGGTCGGCAGGGTTCGCGGCGGGGTCGACGGGCACCCGCCCATGCTAGGCACGGTGCCGCGCCGATCGCGTCCGCCGAGCGGCACGTTGCTGCCGTCTCCGCGCCCCGGAGAGGACCAGAACGTGCCGCTCGGCGGGGAAATCAGGCGGCCGGGAGCTCAGGCGGCGGGGAAGTTCGCTCAGAAGGCGTAGGGGAACCCGGACCAGTCGGGCTCTCGGCGCTCGAGGAACGCGTCGCGCCCCTCGACGGCCTCGTCGGTCATGTATGCGAGGCGCGTCGCCTCCCCGGCGAACACCTGCTGACCCATCATCCCGTCGTCGGCGAGGTTGAAGGCGAACTTCAGCATCCGCACGGCCTGCGGGGACTTGCCCGCGATCGTGCGCGCGTAGTCGACGGCGAGCGCCTCGAGGTCGTCGTGGTCGGCGACCTCGTTGAGCGCTCCCCAGCGTTCGGCGTCCTCGGCGGTGTAGGTGCGGGCGAGGAAGAAGATCTCGCGGGCGCGCTTCTGTCCTACCTGCTTGGCGAGGTAGGCGGACCCGTACCCGCCGTCGAACGAGCCCACGTCGGCGTCGGTCTGCTTGAACCGTCCGTGCTGGCGGCAGCCGATGGAGAGGTCGGCGACGACGTGGAGAGAGTGCCCGCCACCGGCGGCCCAGCCGTCGACGACGGCGATCACGACCTTTGGCATGGTGCGGATGAGGCGCTGGACCTCGAGGATGTGCAGGCGTCCTGCCCGGGCGGGGTCGACGGCGTCGACGGTGGCGACCTCCCCGCCGCCGTCCTCGGCGGTCGTGTACTGGTATCCGGAGCGGCCGCGGATGCGTTGGTCGCCGCCGGAGCAGAACGCCCAGCCGCCGTCCTTGGGCGAGGGGCCGTTGCCGGTGATCAGCACCGTCCCGACGTCGGACGTCATGCGGGCGTGGTCGAGCACCCGGTAGAGCTCGTCGACCGTGTGGGGGCGGAAGGCGTTGCGGACCTCGGGCCGGTCGAACGCGACGCGGACGACGGGGAGGTCGCGCTCCCCGTCCGCGGTCCGCGCGACGCCGCGGTGGTACGTGAGGTCGGTGAGATCCTCGAACCCGGCGACGTCGCGCCATGCCTGGGGGTCGAAGGTCTGGGACACGGTGCGGGGGAGTGCGCTCACGTCGTCACCCTAGTCCGCGGTCACGCGATCCGATAGTGGTACGCTCGTACCACTATGGCATGGATCGTTCTCGTCCTCTCCGGGCTCCTCGAGACCGGATGGGCGCTCAGCCTCAAGGCCTCGGACGGGCTCAGCCGTCTGTGGCCGACCGTCGGGTTCGTCGTCATGCTCGCGGCGAGCATGGCCGGTCTCTCGTACGCGCTCAAGACACTACCCGTCGGTACGGCCTACGCCGTCTGGGTGGGGATCGGGGCCGTCGGGACGGCGGTGCTCGGCATCGCCTGGTTCGGCGAGCCGGTCAGCGTGCTCAAGATCGTCTCGCTCGTCCTGATCGTCGCCGGCGTCGTCGGGCTCAACATCTCCGGAGGAGGTCACTAGTGCCGACCCAGAACGCCCCGCGTCGGCAGGCCCGGGGTCGCCGTCGCCACGACGCGATCGTCCGCGCCGCCGCCGACATCATGCTGAGCGAGGGGGCGGCCGCCGTCACGCACCGGCACGTCGCCGCGGTCGCCGACGTCCCGCTCGCCGCCACCACGTACTACTTCAGCGGGATCACGGACCTGCTCGCCGCGGCGGGCGCGCTGATCGTCGAGGGATGGGGGGCGCACGTCGAGGAGCAGGTGGAGGTGGCGCGGGCCGCGGAGACCGCGGGCAGGCTCGACGGGGTCGAGGCGGACCTTCGCCGCGCAGAGATCCTGACGGACGCGATCCTCCCGGCGGGCGACCGCAACGCGGTGCGCGGGTTCTACGAGCACCTCGTGGGCGCGGGTCGGGTCCCCGAGCTCGCCCAGGCCTACGCGGACGGTCGGGTGGTCCTCGACGACGCGCTCGCCGAGCTCTTCACCGTCCTCGGGCTCGCGGACCGCTCGCACCTGCTCGTCGCGATCGTCGACGGTGCCGCCGTCAGCGCCCTGGCGGAGGGACGCGACGCCCGCGAGCTGGCGGTCCGGCTCATCCAGCAGGTGCTCGCGCCGTAGCGGACCCCGCACGGGGCTCACCTCAGTACGCTGGCAGGATGTCCGACGCCGACCTGCACGTCTACAGTCTGCCGCTCCGGGTGCGATTCCGGTCGATCGACGTCCGCGAGGGCGTCCTGGTCCGCGGAGACGCCGGGTGGGGCGAGTTCTCGCCGTTCCGGGAGTACGACGACGCAGAGGCCGCCGCGTGGTGGGCCGCGGCCCGGGAGGCGGCCGACCAGGGATGGCCGGACCCCGTGCGGGGCTCGGTCCCGGTGAACGTGACCGTCCCGGCCGTCGACGGTGCCCGGGCCGCGCAGATCGTCCGGTCGTCCGACGGGTGCACGACCGCGAAGGTCAAGGTCGCCCAACGGGGCGCGGACGGCACCGTCGAGGAGCTGGGCGCCGAGATCGAGCGCCTCGAGGCGGTCCGCGACGCACTCGGTCCGCAGGGGCGGGTGCGCATCGACGCGAACGGCGCCTGGGACCCCGACGAGGCGGTCCGCCGCATCGTGCGGCTCGACCGCGCGGCCGGCGGGCTCGAGTACGTCGAGCAGCCCTGCCCCGACGTCGCCGGCCTGGCCGCCGTCCGCCGCCGCGTCGACGTCCCCGTGGCCGCCGACGAGTCGATCCGGCGCGCCGACGACCCGTTCGCGGTCGTCGCGGCCGACGCCGCCGACGTGATCGTGCTCAAGGTGCAGCCGCTCGGCGGGGTCCGTCGCTGCCTCGACCTGGCCGAGCGTCTCGGACTGCCCGTCGTCGTCTCCTCGGCCGTCGAGAGCTCCGTCGGGATCGCCGCCGGTGTGGCGCTCGCGGCTGCGCTGCCCGAGCTGCCGTACGCCTGCGGGCTCGCGACCACCCAGTTGTTGACGCGCGACGTCGTCGACCGTCCCCTCGCGCCCGTGGACGGCGAGATCGCCGTGCGCCCGGTCGAGCCACGGCCCGATCTCCTGGCCGCGGCGGCGCCGGACCCGTCGACGGTCGCCTGGTGGGACGAGCGTGTCCGACGCGTCGCCGCGCGGGCCGTGGCACTGTGAGTGCCGTGAACGAGAACGCCCCGGCCACGGACCCCGTCGACCCTCCGGCCGTCCGCGCCGCCCGGTCCGTCGTCGACCTGCTGCTGGCCCACGGGATGCGCGACGCGGTCGTGTGCCCGGGGTCGCGCTCGGCCCCGCTGGCCTACGCGCTCGCCGACGCCGAGGCCGAGGGCCGGGTGCGGCTGCACGTCCGGGTCGACGAGCGCACGGCAGGGTTTCTCGCGCTCGGGCTGTCCCGCGGCGCAGGGCTCGACGGGCCTCCGGTGCCGGTGGCGGTCGTGACGACCTCCGGCACCGCTGCGGCGAACCTGCACCCCGCGATCCTCGAGGCGCACCACGCGGGGGTCCCCGTCGTCGCCCTCACGGCGGACCGCCCGCACGAGCTGCGGGGCACCGGGGCGAACCAGACCACCGACCAGGTCGGGCTCTTCGGCACGGCCGTGCGCCACGCAGTCGACGTACCGGCGCCCGAGGGGAGGGACGGGCAGGACCGAGACCTGCGTGACGTCGTCACGCGCGCCGTGGTCGCCGCGACCGGGGCGCGGACGGCCTACCCGGGGCCGGTCCACCTCAACCTCGCCTTCCGTGACCCGCTCGCCCCGTCGCGCCTGCGAGCCGCGGGCGAGGGAAGCGGCAGCGGGACGGACGTGCCCGTCGTCGGGCGCGTCGAACCGGTCCTCGCCCCCGACGTCCTCGCTCACCCGCTGCTCGACGTCGGACCGGACGAGCCGCCCACCGTCCTCGTCGCCGGCGACGGCGCCGGACCGCACGCCCGCCGCCTGGCGGAGGCACGCGGGTGGCCGGTGCTCGCCGAGGCCTCCTCCGGGGCATCGGGTGGCTCGAACGGGATCGCCGCCCACCGGCTCGTGCTCGGGGTCGAGGGCCTGATGTCGACGGTCCGGCGCGTCGTCGTCGCCGGCCGGCCGACGCTGTCCCGTCCCGTGCAGGCGCTGCTGGGCCGCAAGGACGTCGACGTCGTCGTCCTCGCCCCGGGCGGAGCGCCGTGGCCCGACGCCGCCCGCAGCGCCGCGCTCGTGCTTCCCGCCGTCCCCGCGCGATGGTGGGAGGCTGAGCCCGGCCCCGCGGGCCACCTGGACCAGTGGCGCCGCGCGGGGACGGCTGCCGCCGTCGCCGTCGCCCGGGTGCTCGACGACGACGAGGCCCTGACCGGCGTGCACGTCGCCCGCGCCGTGGCGCGCGCGACCGGGGCCGGGGGACTGCTCGTCGTCGGATCGTCCAACCCCGTACGCGACCTCGACCTGGTTCTCGACGCCACGCCCCCGCTCGTCCTCGCGAACCGCGGCCTCGCCGGCATCGACGGCACCGTCTCGACGGCGACCGGCGTGGCCGTCGCCGCGGGTCGGCCCACCACGCTCCTGGCCGGAGACCTGACCTTCCTCCACGACGCGGGCGGGCTGCTGCGCGGGCCGGGAGAGCCGCCGCTCGACCTCCGGATCGTCGTGGTCGACGACGACGGAGGCTCGATCTTCGCGACCCTCGAGCACGGGCGCCTCGCCACGGAGGGCGACCGCGCCGCAGCGCGGTTCGAGCGGATCTTCGGCACTCCGCACGGGGCAGACCTGGGGACGATAGCCGCCGGCTACGGGGTCGCGGTCGTCGAGATCGACGGACGTGCGGGCACCGGCCCCGACGCGCGCGACGAGCTCCGGTCGGCGCTGGCCCGCCCGGTCCACGGCATGCAGATGATCCACGTGTGGGTCGGGCGCGACGGCCGGCGGACCCACGGCCAGGCGCTCGCGGCGGCCGTGGTCCGGGCCTGCTCCTCCGTCCGCTCCTAGCAAACTCCCAGGTTCCCCGGAGGCGCATCCCAGCATGAGCAGGTGGAATAGGGACACACCGAGGAGGACAATGTGAGCGATCAGCAGCAACCCGGGGGACCGGACGAGCACCCGCAGCCCGACATGACCCAGCCCGTACCGCCGGTTCCGCCCGAGCCGTCGGCGCCGGAGCCGACCCCGACCTACGCCGACGGGGCGACCCCGCCCGCGGGCCCCCAGCAGATGCAGCAGCCGTCCTATCCTCCGTACCAGGAGGACCACTGGGCGCAGCAGCCGTACACGCCCGTCCAGGAGCAGCCTGCGAAGAAGAAGAAGAAGACGTGGATCCCGATCACCGCGGCCGTGGTCGCGGCCCTCGTGGTCGGCGGTCTCGGGACGGCCGCCGCGCTGGACGCTTTCGACGACGACTCGTCCTCCTCGCTGGCGACGGTGGGCGAGGACGAGGACCGGAGCGACGTCGACGGCCCGGTCGAGGCCGACGGGGAGACCCCGGACTGGGAGGCCGTCTCGGCCGCGGTCGCGCCGTCCGTCGTCTCGATCCAGGTCTCGTCCGGGCAGTCGGGTGCTGAGGGATCCGGTGTCGTCATGGACGACGAGGGCCACGTCCTGACCAACAACCACGTCGTCTCCGGGGCCGACCAGGTTCAGGTCACGCTCAGCGACGGCACGCTCTACCCCGCCGAGATCGTCGGGACGGACGACGCGACGGACCTCGCGGTGGTCCAGATCCAGGACCCGCCGGACGACCTGACCCCCGCGACCTTCGGCGACTCCGACGGCATCGAGGTCGGCGAGCCCGTGATGGCTGTCGGCAACCCGCTCGGGCTGGCCAACACCGCGACCACCGGCATCGTCTCGGCGATCGACCGCCCGGTGCAGGCCTCGGGCGAGGACGGCTCGACGACGGTCGTTACCAACGCCATCCAGATCGACGCGGCCGTCAACCCCGGCAACTCGGGCGGGCCGTTGTTCGACTCCGAGGGCCGCGTCATCGGCATCACCTCGTCGATCGCGACGCTCTCCGACGGGACGAGCCAGTCCGGCTCGATCGGCCTCGGCTTCGCGATCCCGGTCAACCTCGCGCTCGACGTCGGCGAGCAGCTCATCGAGTCGGGCTCGGCCGAGCACGCGTTCCTCGGCGTGACGCTGGCCGACACCACCGTGACGGCCGACGGCGTGACCCGCCTCGGGACCGAGGTCGGCGAGGTGACGCCAGGCTCCGCGGCGGACGAGGGCGGTATCCAGGCCGGCGACGTCATCGTCGCGATCGACGGTGACCCTGTCAGCGGTGCCGCGTCACTGACCGGCTACGTGCGCGAGCGCCGGGCCGGTGAGGTCTCGACGATCACGCTCGTGCGTGACGGGCAGACGCAGGACGTCGACGTCACGTTCCAAACACGTGCGGCGGAGGAGGAGGCCGAGGAGTCGCCGAACACGCCGAACCCTGACGAGGAGGGCGACGGTTCGCAGATCCCGGACGAGATCCCGGACTGGCTGCGCGACCTGCTGGAGCAGCGGGGCTGATCGCAGACCCTGCGACCTACGACGGCGGGCCGTCCCCGAGAGGGGGCGGCCCGCCGTCGTGGTGCGTGGAGGTCGGTCAGTCGAGCACCCGGCTGAAGTAGGTCGCGTCCGCCGAGTACCCCAGGGCTCCGTAGAGGTCGCCGCCGTCGTGCGCGACGAGGCCCAGGCGGCTCGCGCCCGTGGACCGGGCCCAGGTCTCGCCGGCCCGCACGAGGGCCGTCGCGACGCCCTGGCGGCGCAGGTGCGGAAGAACGGCGACCTCCTCGATGCGGACCAGGTCGCCACCGGCGCCGAGGGTGCGCTGGTGCCCGGCAAGGAGGTGGCCGACGATGCCCTCGCTCGGGTGCTCTGCCACGACCAGGTAGGTACCGAGCGCCGAGGTCAGGCGCCCGAACGACTGGTTGAACTCGTCCCGGGTCGGCGCCTCACCGGGAAGCTCCTGGACCAGGGGCCAGACGGCGTCGCGGTCGCCGATCGTCGCGCGGCGGATCTCGAACTCGGGCGTGGACTGCTCAGGCATGGTCGTCAACGTATAGACGCACATACCGGTCATGGGTGGTGTGCCGGTATACGGGCGCTACTTAGGGGTGGTTCCAGATTCCCCGGAGCGCGCTCCGGACGGGCTCGAGCTTCGCCTCGGACTCGACGAGCTCTGCCCGGGAATCCGAGGCTGCGACGATTCCGCAGCCGGCGAAGAGCCGGACCGTCCGCGGGTCCGCGTGGGAGATCTCGGCGCACCGGAGTGCGATTCCCCACTCGCCGTCGCCGTCGGCTCCCAGCCACCCGACGGGCCCTGCGTACCGGCCACGGTCCATGCCCTCGATCTCGCGGATCATCTCGCGGGCAGCCGTGGTCGGGGTCCCGCAGACGGCGGCCGACGGGTGGAGGGCGGCGGCCAGGGCGAGGGAGGACGGCGTCCGTCCCTCGCTGTTCTCCTCGGCCACCGTGTGCCCGAGGACGCCCGTGACGTCGGAGGCGAGGTGCAGGACGTTCGGCAGGTGGAGCACGAAGGGGGCGTCCGGGACGTTCATGGACGAGCAGAAGGGCTCGAGCGCGTCGGCGACCGAGCGCACCGCGTACTCGTGCTCCTCCAGGTCCTTCGACGAGCTGGCGAGGAACACGGCAGGGTCCGGCCCGTCGTCGGGCAGAGGTGCTGCGCGACGGATCGTCCCGGCCAGCACCCGCGACGTGACCAGCCCCTTCTCCGAGCGCACGAGCAGCTCGGGGGTCGCTCCCGCGAGCCCGTCCACGCTGAACGTCCAGCACGACGGATAGTTCTGCGCGAGGTTGGCGAGCAGCCACCGGGCGTCCACCGGACGCTCGGCGGTCGTGACCACGTCCCGCGCCAGGACGACCTTGTCCACCTCGCCGTCGCGGATCCTACGGGTGGCCTCCTGCACGACGGCGGCCCAGTCCTCGGTCCCAAGCGCGCCCGGGTGCTCGACGACCTCGCCGGGGGACGAGACGGGCGTGCGGCCGTCGGGGTCGAGGAGATGGGTGCCGGGCGAGTGGGAGAGCGAGCCGGTCGCGTCGATCGTGGTGAGCCACGTCGTCGTGCCGCGACGGCCCACGACCACGCGCGGGACGATCAGCACGCCGCACGGCCGGGCATCGCCGTCGGCCCCGACGACGTCGTCGAACGCGAACGAGCCGAAGGCGACCGGTCCTGCGCCGGGCACGTGCACCTCGTCGCGGACGACGGCGCGGGCGAGGGCCTCCTGCCAGGCGGCCTCGGCGTCGGCGAACCGGCCGGGGCCGTAGGTCTCGAGCCGGAGCGCCTCGCCCCAGCCGACGATCCCCTCGCCCCGGCGCACCCAGCTCAACGGCCGGGCGTCGGGGAGCAGGTCGATCAGCGCGGCGGGCCCGTCGGGCAGGTCGTCGATCGCGATCGTCCGGACCACGAGCGTGGGCTGCGGACGCGCGGAAGGCGCCGACACGGTCGTGGGCGCGGGGATCTCTGCAGTCATCGAGGATCAGCCTAAGCCTGGCATCCGCGGTTTGCGGCCCGGTCGTGGAACGATGTGACCATGTCGCGCGCAAGCCTGGAGAAGAAGCCCACCGAGGTCGCCTCGATGTTCGACGGGATCGCCCGTCACTACGATCTCGTCAACGACCTCGCCTCGCTGGGGCAGGACCGGCGATGGCGCCGGCTCACCGTCGACGCGGTCGGCGCGATGCCGGGGGAGCGTGTTCTCGACCTCGCGGCCGGGACCGGTACCTCGAGCGAGCCGTTCGACGCCGACGACGTGCGCGTGGTCCCGTGCGACTTCTCGATCGGGATGCTCCGCACCGGGAAGGCCCGGCGTCCCGACCTCCCGTTCGTCGCCGGTGACGCCACGCACCTCCCGTTCGCGGACGCCAGCTTCGACGCGGTCACGATCTCGTTCGGTCTGCGCAACGTCGTCGACACGTCGGCCGCGCTCGCCGAGATGCTCCGCGTCGTCCGCCCCGGCGGTCGCGTGGTGATCTGCGAGTTCTCCGAGCCCACGTGGGCGCCGTTCCGCACCGTCTACAACGAGTACCTGATGCGCGCGCTGCCGAAGGTCGCGGGCGTCGTCTCGAAGGATCCGGGGTCCTACGAGTACCTGGCCGAGTCGATCCGCGAGTGGCCGGTCCAGGAGGAGCTCGGCCGGCTCATGCTGCGGGCGGGGTGGGAGCAGGTCGCCTACCGCAATCTCACGGGAGGGATCGTCGCGCTGCACCGCGGCGTGCGCCCCTTCTGAGCAAGGTGTGCCTTAGTTCACATCGCGCCACAGATGTGGATAGAGTGTGATCGAACGTTGTGACTGCCTTCACAACCTCTGCGGCGCGCGCTCGTGGCCGCAGTGGGAGAGGGTTGAGCGAGTCGGTCCGACCTAGGGATTCAGGTGAGCATGAGCAACAGCGATGATGCGGATGTCATCGTCGTCGGCGCGGGCCCCGCGGGCTCAGCCGTCGCGCACTACTGCGCTGTTGCCGGCCTCACCGTCCTCGTCCTGGAGAAGGCGAGCTTCCCCCGCGACAAGATCTGCGGCGACGGACTGACGCCTCGTGCCGTGGCCGAGCTGGCCCGGATGGGGGTCGACACCTCCGAGGACGACGGGTGGATCCGCAACGAGGGCCTGCGGGTGGTCGCGGGAGCCCGTTCCTGGGAGCTCGCCTGGCCCGAGATCGACGCCTACCCGTCCTACGGGATGGCGCGGGCGCGCACCTCGCTCGACCACCGACTGGTCCAGCACGCCCAGGCCTCCGGGGCGAAGCTGCGCGAGCGCACGGCCGTGACCGGGCCCGTCGTCGACGAGCGCACCGACCGCGTCGTCGGTGTCACGGCGCGCGACGTGGACGAGCGCGGGCGCAAGGTCGGCGACGAGATCACGTTCCGCGCACCGATCGTCGTGGCCGCCGACGGCGTGTCGTCCCGGTTCGCCCTCGGGCTCGGCCTCGAGAAGCGCGTCGACCGCCCGGTGGGCGTCGCCGTCCGGACCTACTTCGAGACTCCGCGGCACGACGACCCGTGGATGGAGTCGCACCTGGAGCTGTGGGACGGCGCACCGGGCCGCTCGAACCAGCTCCCCGGCTACGGCTGGATCTTCTCCCTCGGTGACGGCACGGCGAACGTGGGGCTCGGCTCGGTGAGCTCGACCCCGGCGCGGCAGTCGGCGGCGAACATCGACTACAAGGACCTCTTCGGCAAGTGGATGGCGAACGCCCCGGGCGACTGGGAGTTCACACCGGAGAACCAGCGCGGTCCCGTGCGCGGGGCGGCGCTCCCGATGGGGTTCAACCGCAAGCCCCTCTACACCCGCGGAGTCTTCCTCGTGGGGGACTCGGGCGGCATGGTCAGCCCGTTCAACGGCGAGGGCATCGCCTACGCCCTGCAGGCCGGTCGCGTCGCCGCCGACGCGATCGCCCAGGCGCGGACGCGCGGGACTGACGCCGCACGCGAGCGAGTGCTCGAGCGCTACCCGCGGCAGATGAGCGACGAGCTGGGTGGGTACTACACGCTCGGCCGGATCTTCGTGAGACTGATCGAGCAGCCGCGCATCATGCAGGCGTGCACCAGGTACGGACTGCCACGGCCTGTCGTGATGCGGTTCGTCCTGAAGCTGTTGTCCGATTGCTACGACCCGCACGGTGGCGACTGGGTGGACCGAGTCATCACCGGGTTGACCAAGGTGGTTCCCAGCTCATGACCAGCCCGAACCTGTCAGCGTCGACGTTTCGAGCCCTCGCCCGAGGAGTGATCTCATGACCAACCCCTACGTGCCCCTGCTGTTCCTCATGGGGATCGGCGCGGTCCTCGCGCTCGGCGGTGTCGGGGCGAGCGCGATCCTCGGCCCGAAGCGCTACAACCGGGCGAAGCTCGACGCGTACGAGTGCGGGATCGAGCCCACGCCCCACGCGGTCGGCGGCGGTCGCTTCCCCATCAAGTACTACCTCGTCGCGATGACGTTCATCGTCTTCGACATCGAGGTCGTCTTCCTCTACCCGTGGGCCGTCGACTTCGCCACGCTCGCCGGGTTCGGGCTCGTCGCCATGCTGACCTTCATCGCCCTGATCACCGTGCCGTTCGTCTACGAGTGGCGTCGCGGCGGTTTCGAGTGGGACTAGTCGAGCAGCACTCGCACGCACCGACAGCACCGTTCGCGCGGACCAGGAGGTAGTCACCATGGGGATCGAAGAAGCTCCATCCGGATTCTTGCTCACGACCGTCGAGGACCTCGCGGGGTACTTCCGCAAGGCTTCCGTCTGGCCGGTGACGTTCGGGCTCGCGTGCTGCGCCATCGAGATGATGGCCGCGGGCGCGTCGAGGTTCGACCTGTCCCGGTACGGCATGGAGGTCTTCCGCGCCTCGCCCCGCCAGGCCGACCTCATGATCGTCGCCGGTCGTGTCAGCCAGAAGATGGCACCCGTCGTGCGGCAGGTCTACGACCAGATGGCCGAGCCGAAGTGGGTCCTGTCGATGGGGGTCTGCGCCTCGTCGGGCGGCATGTTCAACAACTACGCGATCGTGCAGGGCGTCGACCACATCGTCCCCGTCGACGTCTACCTTCCCGGCTGCCCGCCGCGGCCCGAGATGCTCATCAACGCGATCCTCGCCCTGCACCAGCAGATCCAGGCGACGCCGCTCGGCGCCAACCGCGTCGAGGCGGCCCGTGCTGCGGAGGCGGCAGCTCTTGAGGCGACACCGACCCACCAGATGAAGGGGCTGCTGCGGTGAGCGAGAACGACAAGCCGTCGGGCCGGGACGAGGCGCCGGTCGGGCCGCCCCCGCAGGCCGCGCCCCACGTCGACGAGGCCCAGGGTCCCCGGCAGAACGAGCTGGTCTCGGGCTCGGAGGGCCGGAGCACGCTCGAGGTCGTCGAGGTCCGTGAGGGGATGTTCGGCGCCCATGGTGCGGGGGACACCTCGGGGTACGGCGGGCTGCGCCGTCCGGTCGCGATGCCCGGCGCCGCGACCCGGCCCTACGGGTCGTGGTTCGACGAGGCCGTCGACCTCCTCGCCGAGGTGCTCGAGGAGCAGGGGCTCCCGCTCTCCACCGCGCTCGAGTTCGTCGTCGTGGACCCCCCGGGGGACCACGCCGAGCTCACCCTGCACGTGCGCCGCGAGTACCTCGTCCAGGTCTGCCAGGCACTGCGGGACGACCAGGACCTGAGGTTCGAGCTCAGTCTCGGTGTCAGCGGCGTGCACTTCCCGCACGACACGAACCGCGAGCTCCACGCGGTCTACCACCTGACGTCGATCACCCACGGTCGTCGCCTGCGCCTCGAGGTCTCCGTCCCCGACGTCGACCCGCACATCCCGTCGACGACGTCGGTGTACCCGACCAACGACTGGCACGAGCGCGAGACCTGGGACTTCTTCGGAATCGTCTTCGACGGGCACCCCGCGCTGGCGCGGATCGAGATGCCCGACGACTGGCCCGGGCATCCCCAGCGCAAGGACTACCCGCTCGGCGGGATCCCGGTCGAGTACAAGGGCGCGACGGTGCCCCCGGCAGACCAGAGGAGGTCGTACTCGTGAGCAGCACGACAGGTGCAGGAGCACCGCACGCGACGAAGGCGCCCTACGACGACTTCGACGGCTCCATCCCGACGTTCGAGGCCTCGGGCGGCGACTGGGACGAGATCGCCGCCGAGGCGAGCGAGATCGGCGAGGAACGCATCGTCGTGAACATGGGTCCGCAGCACCCCTCGACGCACGGTGTGCTCCGACTGATGCTCGAGATCGACGGGGAGACCGTGAAGGAGGCGCGCTGCGGCGTCGGGTACCTCCACACGGGCATCGAGAAGAACATGGAGTTCCGGACGTGGACCCAGGGGGTCACGTTCTGCACCCGCATGGACTACCTCGCGCCGCTCTTCCAGGAGGCGGCGTTCTGCCTCGGCACCGAGAAGATCCTCGGGATCACGGACGACATCCCCGAGCGGGCGTCCGTCATCCGCGTGCTGATGATGGAGCTCAACCGGGTGTCCTCGCACCTGATCTGCCTGGGTACGGGCGGCAACGAGATGGGCGCGACGACCATCATGACGCTCAGCTTCACCGCCCGTGAGGAGATCCTCCGCGTGCTGGAGGCCGTCACGGGGCTGCGGATGAACCACGCGTACATCCGTCCGGGCGGGGTGGCGCAGGACGTCCCCGAGGGGATCGAGGACCAGATCCGCGGCATCCTGCCGAAGGTACGTGGCTATCTCGCGCAGCTCGGCGACCTGATGCTCGCCAACCCGATCTTCAAGGCCCGCCTCGTCGGGGTCGGGAACCTGAACCTCGCCGGGTGCATGGCGCTCGGGATCACCGGGCCCGTCCTGCGGTCCGCGGGCCACCCGTACGACGTCCGCAAGTCTGACCCGTACTGCGGCTACGAGACGTACGACTTCGACGTGCCGACGTCGACGGACGCGGACTGCTACTCGCGGGTCGTCCTGCGCATCGAGGAGTGCTACCAGTCGCTGCGGATCGTCGAGCAGTGCCTCACCCGCCTCGAGTCGACGGTGGGCCAGCCCGTGATGGTGGCCGACCGCAAGATCGCCTGGCCGGCCCAGCTCGCCATCGGCAGCGACGGGCAGGGCAACTCGCTGGACCACATCAAGGAGATCATGGGCACCTCGATGGAGGCCCTGATCCACCACTTCAAGCTCGTCACCGAGGGGTTCCGCGTCCCGGTCGGGCAGTCCTGGCAGACGGTCGAGCACCCGCGCGGCGAGCTCGGTGTGCACCTCGTCTCCGACGGCGGGACGCGGCCCTACCGGGCACACTTCCGTGACCCGTCGTTCAACAACCTGCAGGCGGTCGCCGCGATGTGCGAGGGCGGGCAGGTGGCCGACGTCGTCGTCGCCGTCGCGTCGCTCGACCCGGTGCTGGGAGGAGTGGACCGATGACCACAGAGGCGTACTCGCGGGGGCCTGCGTGCTCCTACGACGACGAGACCTACCGCCGGCTCGCCGACGACGCGGCACAGATCGTCGCGCGCTACCCCGAGCCGCGGTCCGCGCTCCTGCCGATGCTCCACCTGGTGCAGGCCGAGGAGAGCTACGTGTCCCGTGACGGGATCGCCTTCTGCGCCGAGCGGCTCGGGCTGACCCCGGCCCAGGTCTCCGCGGTGGCGACGTTCTACACGCAGTACAAGCGCCACCCGAACGGTCGGTACACCGTCGGGGTCTGCACCAACACCCTGTGCGCGGTGATGGGCGGCGACACGATCTTCGACGAGCTCAGCGAGCACCTCGACGTCGGGCACGACCAGACGACCGAGGACGGCAAGATCACCCTCGAGCGCGTCGAGTGCAACGCGGCCTGCGACTTCGCGCCGGTCGTCATGGTCAACTGGGAGTTCTTCGACAACCAGAACCCGGAGACGGCCAAGCGGCTCGCCGACTCGCTGCGTCTCGGCGAGGACGTCACGCCCACCCGCGGCGCGTCGACCGTGGCCACGTTCCAGGAGGTCAGCCGCGTCCTCGCCGGCTTCCCGGACGGCCGTGCCGACGAGGGCGTCGGCGCATCGGGCGCCACCCTGGCCGGCCTGAGGCTCGCCCGCGAGAACGACTGGCGGGCGCCCGAGGAGGCTGCGCCGTCCGACGTCGACGCGGCGCCCGGTGAGGGCGACGTGCCCCCGCGGACCGGCGGGGCCCAGTCGAGCGCCGAGAGCAAGGAGTCGGACAAGTGACCTCACCACTGACCCCGGTCCTGAGCGACACGTGGGACGCGGACCAGAGCTGGACCCTGGAGACCTACCGGGCTCACGGGGGGTACGGCGCGCTGGCCAAAGCGCTCGACCTGGAGCCGGCCGGAATCATCCAGACCGTCAAGGACTCCGGCCTCCGCGGTCGCGGCGGTGCCGGGTTCCCCACCGGCATGAAGTGGGGGTTCCTGCCGCCGGACGACGGTGGCCCGCGGTACCTGGTCGTCAACGCCGACGAGTCCGAGCCGGGCACCTGCAAGGACATCCCGCTCATGATGGCGGCGCCCCACTCGCTGATCGAGGGCGTGGCCATCACGTCCTACGCGATCGGCTGCACCCACGCGTTCATCTACGTCCGCGGTGAGGTCGTCCACGTCTACCGCCGTCTGCTGAACGCCGTGCAGGAGGCCTACGACGCCGGACTGCTCGGAAAGAACGCCCTCGGCGAGGGGGTGGACCTCGACGTCACGGTCCACGCCGGCGCCGGGGCGTACATCTGCGGCGAGGAGACGGCGTTGCTCGACTCCCTCGAGGGGCGTCGCGGACAGCCGCGCCTCAAGCCGCCGTTTCCCGCGGTCGCGGGCCTCTACGCGCGCCCGACCGTGGTCAACAACGTCGAGTCGATCGCGAGCGTCCCGGCCATCGTCGAGCGCGGGGCCGACTGGTTCACCTCGATGGGCACCGAGAAGTCCGCCGGGTTCGGGCTGTTCTCCCTCTCCGGGCACGTGGTGCGGCCGGGCCAGTACGAGGCCCCGCTCGGCATCACGCTGCGCGAGCTGCTCGACATGGCCGGGGGCGTCCGCCCCGGGCACGAGCTGAAGTTCTGGACACCGGGCGGGTCCTCGACGCCGTTGTTCACCGCCGAGCACCTCGACGTCCCGCTCGACTACGAGTCCGTGGGCGCCGCCGGGTCCATGCTCGGCACCCGCGCCCTGCAGATCTTCGACGACTCGGTCTGCGTCGTCCGCGCGGTCGCCCGGTGGACGGAGTTCTACGCGCACGAGTCCTGCGGCAAGTGCACGCCCTGCCGCGAGGGCACCTTCTGGCTCGAGCAGGTGCTCGCCCGCATCGAGAACGGCACCGGGGTCCCCGAGGACCTCGACGTGCTCCTCGACGTCTGCGAGAACATCCTCGGCCGGGCGTTCTGCGCGCTCGGCGACGGTGCGACGTCGCCCATCACCAGCAGCGTCCAGCTCTTCCGCGAGGAGTACGAGGCCCACATCACCGGTGGCGGCTGCCCGTTCGACCGGGCGGCGGCCGAGCTGTTCGAGCGCAAGCGACCGGCAGTGGCCGGCTCGGAGGTAGAGGGATGACCGACACGACGAACAAGGGCACCGGCGGAGGCGGCGAGGAGGCCGCCGTCGTCCCCCAGGTGACGTTCCAGATCGACGGCATCGAGACGTCGGTGCCGAAGGGCACCCTCGTCATCCGGGCGGCCGAGGAGATCGGGATCGCGATCCCGCGATTCTGCGACCACCCGCTCCTCGAGCCCGTCGGCGCGTGCCGCCAGTGCCTCGTCGAGGTCTCGGCCCCCGACCGCTCGGGGGCCGTACGGCCGATGCCGAAGCCGCAGCCCTCGTGCACCCTCGTCGCCACCGACGGCATGCAGGTCAGCACGCAACGCACGTCGCCGGTGGCGGAGAAGGCCCAGCGCGGCATGCTCGAGCTGCTGCTGATCAACCACCCCCTCGACTGCCCGGTGTGCGACAAGGGCGGCGAGTGCCCCCTGCAGAACCAGTCGATGGCCAACGGTGCCGCCACGAGCCGCTACCTCGACGTCAAGCGGACCTTCCCCAAGCCCATCGCCGTCTCGACGCAGATCCTGCTCGACCGCGAGCGCTGCGTGCTCTGCCAGCGCTGTACGCGGTTCTCCGACGAGATCGCGGGCAACCCGTTCATCGACCTGCAGAAGCGCGGGGCACGGCAGCAGATCGGCCGGTTCGACGAGGACGTCCTGGACTTCGAGCGCCCGGGGACGAGCAGCGGGGACCAGCCGGTCGGTGCAGCGCACACGGACGTCTCCGGTGCACCGTTCGCGTCGTACTACTCGGGCAACACCGTGCAGATCTGCCCGGTCGGCGCCCTGACCAGCGCGGCGTACCGGTTCCGGTCGAGGCCGTTCGACCTCGTCTCGACGCCGGCGGTCGCGGAGCACGACTCCTGCGGCTCCGCGATCCGCGTGGACCACCGCCGCGACACTGTCATGCGCCGGCTCGCCGGCGACGACCCCGTGGTGAACGAGGAGTGGATCACCGACAAGGACCGCTTCGCGTTCACGTGGCAGACGGCGCCGGACCGGCTCACGACCCCGCTCGTGCGGGACCGGGGCGAGGACGGAAGCCGGGGTGAGCTGCGGCCTGCAAGCTGGAGCGAGGCGCTCGAGGCGGCGGCGGAGGGCCTTGCCCGTGCCCGCCAGGCCGGCGGGGTGGGTGTGCTCCCCGGCGGTCGACTGACCATCGAGGACTCGTTCGCCTACGCCAAGTTCGCGCGCGTCGCGCTCGGGACGAACGACGTCGACCACCGGGCCCGCTCCCACAGCGCCGAGGAGGCCGACTTCCTGGCCCACGCCGTCGCAGGGCGAGGGATCGACGTCACCTTCAGCGATCTCGAGGCCGCACCGAGCGTGCTCCTCGTCGGCCTCGAGGCCGAGGAGGAGGGCGGCGTCACGTTCCTGCGACTGCGCAAGGGCGCGACCAAGAACGACGTCCGGGTCTTCTCGATCGCCTCGCACCGGAGCAGCGGGCTCGACCGGATGAACGGCACGCTGCTCGCGGCCGCTCCGGGGACCGAGCCCGAGTGGCTCGACCAGATCGCGGCCGGCGGCACCGACCCTGCGGAGCTCGCGGACGTGTCCGAGGCCCTGCGCGGAGCCGGTTCCGTCGTGCTAGTCGGCGAACGGCTCGCCGCCGTCCCCGGTGCGTACAGCGCCGTGCTCCGGCTCGTCGAGCGGACCGGGGCACGGCTGGCCTGGATTCCGCGGCGCATCGGCGAGCGTGCCGGTGTCGAGACGGGCACCCTGCCGAACCTCCTGCCCGGAGGGCGCCCGGTCGTCGACCCTGCGGCGCGCGCGGAGGTCGCGGCCCTCTGGGGCGGCGACGAGCTCCCGGCGGACGCGGGCCGCTCGACCGGCGAGATCCTGGACGCGCTCTGGGTCGGGCAGCTCGGCGGGGTTCTCGCCGGCGGCTTCGAGCCGGAGGACCTCCCGGACCCCGCCCACGCCCGCCGGGCGTTGGAGCAGGCGGGCTTCGTCGTCGCGCTCGACGTCCGCTCGTCCGAGGTCACGGAACGTGCCGACGTCGTGCTCCCGGTGGCTCCGCCGGCGGAGAAGGACGGGTCGTACTGGAACTGGGAGGGCCGGGTGCGGACTTTCGGGGCCTCGCTCCCGTCCGACGCCATGCCCGACCACCGTGTTCTCGACGCCCTCGCCGACGAGCTCGACGTCGAGCTGGGGACGGCGAGCCTTCTCGACGTCCGCGAGGAGCTCGGTCGACTCACGCCCTGGGCGGGTGAGCGCGTCGCCGCGCCGACGGTGGCTCCCTCGGAGCCCGAGCCGGTCGAGCCCGGAACTGCGGTCCTGGCGTCCTGGCGGCTCCAGCTCGACGTCGCCCGGCTCCAGGACGGTGAACGGTTCCTCGCCGGCACGGCGAAGCGGCCGGTCGCGCGAATCTCCCCGGTGACGGCGGTCGCGGTCGGTGTCGCCGACGGCGAGCAGGTCACGGTCTCCACGGACCGCGGGTCGCTCACCCTCCCCGTGGCGGTGACCGCAATGGTCGACCACGTCGTCTGGGTGCCGCTCCGGTCGCCCGGCAGTCAGGTGCACGAGACGCTCGGGGTGGCCCCGGGCGCAGTGGTCCGCGTCGCCGCGGCCGCGGGGGAGGGAGAAGCCTGATGAGCATCTTCACCGAGACGCCGGGCGTGCCCGGGATCGCCGCGGACTTCTCGCAGGACAACGGGTGGACGTACCTCGTCAAGGCCGTCCTGATCATCGTGTTCCTGCTGACCTCCGTCCTGATCGCGATCTGGTTCGAGCGACGGGTCGTCGCCCGCATGCAGCTGCGTCCCGGCCCCAACGTGCACGGGCCGCTCGGCCTGCTGCAGTCGCTGGCGGACGCGATGAAGCTCCTGCTCAAGGAGGACATCACCGTCAAGGCGGCGGACAAGTTCGTCTACCTGCTCGCGCCGATGATCGCCGTCTTCTGCGCGCTCCTGACGTTCGCCGTCATCCCGTTCGGTCCCGAGGTGACGATCCCCTTCACGGACTACTCGACGCCGGCGCAGCTCACCGACTTCCCCGTCGCCGTGCTCTACATCCTCGCGTGCGCCTCGCTCGGCGTGTACGGGATCGTGCTCGGCGGCTGGTCCTCCGGGTCGACGTACCCGCTGCTCGGCTCCGTGCGGTCGACGGCACAGGTGATCAGCTACGAGCTCGCGATGGGGCTCTCCCTGGTGACGGTGTTCATCATGGCGGGCTCGATGTCCACGTCGCAGATCGTCGACTCGCAGCAGAGCCTGTGGTGGTTCCTCCCGCTGCTGCCCGCGTTCGTCGTCTACGTCATCTCCATGATCGGCGAGACCAACCGGCTGCCGTTCGACCTTCCTGAGGCCGAGGGCGAGCTGGTCTCGGGCTTCATGACCGAGTACTCGTCCATGAAGTTCGCGTGGTTCTTCCTCGCCGAGTACATCAACATGATCAACGTCTCAGCGGTCGCGACGACGTTGTTCCTCGGTGGCTGGCGCGCCCCGTGGCCGCTGTCCGCGATCAACGACGGGATGTTCAACGAGGGCTGGTGGCCGATCCTCTGGTTCCTCGTCAAGATGTGGGCGCTCCTCTTCATGTTCGTCTGGGTGCGCGGGACCCTGCTCCGCATGCGCTACGACCAGTTCATGAAGCTGGGGTGGAAGATCCTCATCCCCGTCGCGCTCGGATGGCTCGTCCTCGTGGCCGTCGCCCAGGGGCTGCGCCAGTTCGCCGACGTCGACACCCAGACGTTCCTCGTGGTCTCGGGCGTCGTGGCGATCGTCCTGGTCGCGGTGATCTGGTTCTGGCCGGACGCCTCGAAGAAGCCCGAGCCGGAGACCGGGGACGACGAGCCCGAGGAGTTCGACGCGTTCGCGGACGGGTTCCCCGTGCCGCCCCTGCCGGGCCAGAAGCTTCCGCCCTCGGCGCGTCGTCGCCGAGTCGTCGCCGCAGAGAGCGGTGCGGCACACGCCGTCGACACCGAGGAGGAGAACCGTGGCTGACGACCGGTCGTACCAACCACTGCGTCCCCAACCGAAGGGGATCAAGGAGCTGTTCGCGCCCGTCGCGGGTTTCGGCGTGACGTTCTCGTCGATGTTCAAGCCGATCGTCACCGAGCAGTACCCCAAGGAGAAGGTGCCCACGCAGCGCCGCTACCACGGCCGCCACCAGCTCAACCGGTACGCCGACGGCCTCGAGAAGTGCATCGGGTGCGAGCTGTGCGCCTGGGCCTGCCCGGCAGACGCGATCTACGTCGAGGGGGCGTCGAACGCCGACCTCCCCGACGGCGGGCACATGTCGCCCGGTGAGCGGTACGGCCGCGTCTACCAGATCAACTATCTGCGCTGCATCTTCTGCGCACTGTGCATCGAGGCGTGCCCCACCCGGGCACTGACGATGACAAACGAGTACGAGCTCGCCGGTCACACTCGCGAAGGGATGATCTGGGAGAAGGAGGACCTCCTCGCCCCGCTGCGCGAGGGGATGCTCCCCGCACCCCACCCGATGGTGGAGGGCACGGAGGACGACCAGTACTACCGCGGTGAGATCACCGGGCCGACACAGAGGCAGAAGGACTGGGTCGCCGAGCACACGGAGCCGAAGGAGGACGCGTCATGAGCCCCGGTGAGGACGTGCTGTTCTGGGTCCTGGCACCGCTGATGGTGCTCGTCTCGTTCGGCCTGCTGGTGGCTCGCAAGGCCGTGCACGTGGCCATCTGCATGGTCTTCGTGATGATCGGCTTCGCCGTCCTGTACATCGCCCTCGAGGCACCGTTCCTCGGCGTCGTCCAGATCGTGGTCTACACCGGCGCCGTCATGATGCTCTTCCTCTTCGTGCTGATGCTCGTCGGTGTCGACGCCTCGAGCTCGCTCGTCGAGACGATCCGTGGACAGCGTTGGATCGGCGTGATCCTCGCGCTCGGCCTCGGCGTCATCCTGTCCGGCGTCGTCGTCCAGACAGTCTTCCCGCCGGCCGTCGGCCTCGCCGAGGCGAACTCGGTCACGAACCCTGTCGGTCTCGCCCGGGTCCTGATGTCCGACTACGTGCTCGCGATGGAGGTCGTCGGCATCGTCCTGATCACCGCGGCGGTCTCGGCCCTCGTGCTCACGCACAAGCGGCGCCTGACCCCGGCACGCGGGCAGAAGGAGATCGCGGACGCCAAGGTCGCCGCGCTGCCGCAGGGTGGTCGGCTCACGCCGCTGGCGGCGCCGGGCGTCTACGCGCAGAACAACGCGATGGACACACCGGCGCTCGACCCGCAGGGCCGGCCGATCGCCGAGTCCGTGTCACGGGTGCTGCGGATCCGCGGGCAGCAGCGGGAGGCCACCGACGTCCTGCTCGGGGAGCACGGCCTCGTCGAGCGGACGTCCACGGTCGCGGAGCCCGAGGGCTCCGCACCTGACGAGGAGGAACGCTGATGGAACTCACGCACTACGTGGTGCTCTCCTGCATCCTGTTCTCCGTCGGTGCGGCGACCGTGCTCCTGCGGCGCAACGCGATCATCGTGTTCATGGGGGTCGAGCTCATGCTCAACGCGACGAACCTGGCGTTCGTCACGTTCGGACGCATGCACGGCGACCTCAGCGGACAGGTCATCGCGTTCTTCGTCATGGTCGTCGCCGCCGCCGAGGTGGTGGTCGGCCTCGCCATCATCATCGCGATCTTCCGTGCCCGCCGGTCCGTGTCCGTCGACGACGTCGACCTGTTGAAGAGCTGAAGGGCAGAACCTGATGCCAACGGTGACATCCGTAGCCGCCTCCGTCGCGGCCTCGTCCGCAGTCTCGAACGAGGTGCCGGCGTCGCTCGAGCTGGCGCCATACGTCATCCTGCTGCCGCTGGTGGGTGCCGCAGTGCTCCTGCTCGCGGGCCGTCGCAGCGACAGGTGGGGACACTGGCTCGGCCTCGCGACGGCGATCGGGTCGTTCGTGGTCGGTCTGGTCCTGCTGGTGGGGCTCCTCGGGCTCGACGCGGGCGAACGTGTCTACGACATGGCGCTCTACGACTGGCTCCCGGGCGGGACGCTCGACGTCGGCGTCGGGCTGCGGATCGACCCCCTGTCGGTGACGTTCGTCCTGCTCGTGACCTTCGTCGGGTCGCTCATCCACCTCTACTCGGTGGCGTACATGGAGCACGACGACGACCGCCGTCGGTTCTTCGCCTACCTGAACCTCTTCGTCGCCGCGATGCTCGTCCTGGTGCTGGCGAACTCGTACCTGCTCCTGTTCGTCGGCTGGGAGGGCGTGGGGCTCGCGTCGTACCTGCTGATCGGGTTCTGGTACCGCGAGCGCAAGAACGCGGTCGCGGCCAAGAAGGCCTTCGTCATGAACCGTGTCGGTGACATCGGTCTGATCGTCGCGATGATGCTGATGCTGGCCACGTTCGGCAGCCTCGACTTCGCCGTCGTGCACGAGCAGGCACCGGCTGCCTCGCTCGGGATCGTCACCGCGATCGGCCTCATGCTTCTCCTGGCGGCCTGCGGCAAGTCGGCGCAGTTCCCCCTGCAGGCGTGGTTGGGCGACGCCATGGCCGGCCCGACGCCCGTCTCGGCGCTGATCCACGCGGCGACGATGGTCACCGCGGGGGTCTACCTCGTGGTCCGGTCGGCGCCGATCTTCGACGTGTCGCCCGACGCGCGCCTGGTCGTCGCGATCATCGGTGCCGTGACCCTGGTCTTCGGTGCGATCATCGGCTGCGCGAAGGACGACATCAAGAAGGCGCTGGCGGCGTCGACGATGTCGCAGATCGGCTACATGATCCTCGCGGCGGGCCTCGGGCCGATCGGCTACGCGTTCGCGATCTTCCACCTCGTGACCCACGGCTTCTTCAAGGCGGGCCTCTTCCTCGGAGCCGGCTCGGTCATGCACGGCATGGGTGATCAGGTCGACATGCGGCGGTTCGGCGGACTCTCGAGGTACATGAAGGTCACGTTCGTGACCTTCGGTCTCGGGTGGCTCGCAATCCTCGGCATCCCGCCGTTCTCCGGGTTCTGGAGCAAGGACAAGATCATCGAGGCCGCGTTCGTTCCCGTCGAGGGGTCCGAGTGGCAGGCCTGGGTCTTCGGGTTCACGGCGCTGATCGGCGCCGGCATCACCGCCTTCTACATGTCCCGCCTCTTCTTCATGACGTTCGGTGGCAAGCGGCGCTGGAACGACGGCTCGGGGGACGTCGACGGCACCGGCCCGCAGCAGGGACCGGTCCAGCACCCGCACGAGTCGCCGCTGCTCATGACGCTGCCCATGGTCGTCCTCGCCTTCGGCTCCGTGTTCCTCGGCGGGTTGCTCGCCTGGGGCGACTCGTTCGTCACCTGGCTGGAGCCCGTCACCGGCCACGCCGAGCATGCCGAACCGGTGCTGCCGGTCTGGTCGCTCATCACCCTCACCCTGCTGCTCGTCGTCGGTGGTGTGATTCTCGCCTGGCGCCAGTACGCCGTGGCGGACGTGCCCGTCACGGCGCCCCCGGCCTCCGCGCTCACCCGCGCCGCCCGGGTCGACCTCTACCAGGACGCAGTCAACGAGACGGTCTTCATGCGGCCGGGGCAGTACCTCACCCGCACGCTCGTCTACTCCGACAAGGAGGTCGTCGACGGCACGTGGATGGGCGGTGCCGCACTGCTCGGCACCGTCGGTCGTGTGTGGCGCAAGGCCCAGAACGGTTTCGTCCGCTCGTACGCCGCCACCATCCTCGGTGGCCTGATCGTGATCGTCGCCGTCGTCCTGGCGCTGGCGAGCTGAGGTAACCGTGATGACCGACTTTCCCTGGCTGACAACCCTTGTCCTCGTCCCGGCGGTGGGCGCCCTCGTCGTCCTCGCGCTGGGGCGCACCGCGGCACGGTCGCGCGTCCGCGAGATGGCGCTCGCGATCTCCCTGGTGGAGGTCGGGGTGCTCTTCGGCGCACTGACCCAGTTCGACACCGGACAGTCGCAGGTGCACCAGCTCGCAGAGACCCACGCGTGGATCCCGCAGCTCGGGACCAGCTGGGCGCTCGGCGCCGACGGTGTCTCGATGCTGCTCGTCGCGCTCGCCGTCGGGCTCGTCCCGCTCGTCATCGGCGCCGCCTGGCGCGAGAACCTGCCCACGGACGGCTCGAAGGGTCTCGGGCACACCGGGACGTACCTGGTGCTGATCCTGCTGCTCGAGGCCTTCATGGTCACGGTCTTCGTCGCCCGCGACGTCTTCCTGTTCTACGTCGTCTTCGAGGCGATGCTCATCCCCGTCTACTTCATGATCGGTGGATTCGGCACGGGGGCGCAGCGGCGGTTCGCCGCGGTCAAGTTCCTCATCTTCTCCCTCGCCGGCGGTCTGATCATGCTGGCCGCGGTCATCGCGCTGTACGTCAACGGGCCCGGCGGTGAGCGCGGGTTCCTCATCGACGAGCTGACCGGCTACCTCGCCCAGAACCCGATGGGGACGAGCACCGAGCGACTGATCTTCCTCGGCTTCTTCATCGCCTTCGCGATCAAGGCGCCGATCGTCCCCGTCCACACCTGGCTCCCCGACGCCGCGCAGGCGGCACCTGCGGGGACGTCGGCCCTCCTGGTCGGGGTGCTCGACAAGGTCGGCACGTTCGGCATGCTCGCGCTGTGCCTGCCGCTCTTCCCGACGGCGAGCGTCTGGGCGGCACCGGTCATCGTGGTTCTCGCGGTCGTCTCGATCATCTACGGCGCGCTGCTCGCGATCGGGCAGTCCGACCTCATGCGTCTGATCGCCTACACGTCGGTCTCGCACTTCGGGTTCATCGTGCTCGGGATCTTCTCGTTCACGTCCCTGAGCATCTCAGGCTCGTCCCTCTACATGCTCAACCACGGGATCTCGACGGGTGCGCTCTTCCTGCTCGCGGGCTTCCTGATCGCGCGGCACCCGGAGCGGTCGCAGCGGATCGCGGACTACGGCGGACTGCAGAAGGTGGCACCGGTCCTCGCGGGGACGTTCCTCGTCGCGGGTCTCTCGGCGCTGTCGCTGCCCGGCCTCTCGACCTTCGTCAGCGAGATCATGGTCCTGCTCGGCACCTTCGCCACCAGCAGGTCCGCCGCGTTGTTCGCGGTCGTCGCGGTGGTTCTCGCCGCGCTCTACGTCCTGATGACCTACCAGCGCGTGTTCACCGGCAAGGTCCCCGACGAGCTGGCGGCGACGCCCGACCTGTCGGGGCGCGAGCGCTGGGTGGTCGCGCCGTTGCTCGCCGGGCTGGTCATCCTCGGCGTCTACCCGGCGCCGGCGCTCGACATGGTGCGCGAGCCGGCGCAGACGACGATGACCGCGATCGGCGTCGTCGACGCCGCACCAGCTGACGATCTGGCTACGGCCGGCGAGGGGAGCGACTCATGACCACGGACTTCATCGAGCCGACGATCGACTGGGCCCACCTCGCCCCGATCATCGCGGTGCTCGGCGCCGGTGTCCTGGGCGTGCTCGTCGAGGCGTTCGTCCCCGCGCGGAGCCGACGCGTCGTCCAGCTCGTCGTGACGGCGCTCGGGATCGCGGCCGCGCTCACCGCCGTCGTCGTGCTGTGGCCCGGGGTCCAGGAGTCGGGCGGGGTGCGGATCGTGGGCGGCACGGTGCTCGTCGACCCGTTCGCCCTGGCCGTGCAGGCGATCCTCCTCGTTCTCGGGATCTTCTCCCTCCTGCTCTTCGCCGACCGCTCGTCGGGCGACGACGCGTTCGCCCCGGCCGCGGCCGCCGTCCCGGGCTCCGCCTACGAGGACCTCGCACGGGCCCAGGGCGTCCGGCAGACGGAGGCCTTCCCGCTCCTGCTGTTCTCCCTCGGCGGGATGATGATCTTCGCGTCGACGAGCAACCTGCTGATGATGTTCGTCGCCCTCGAGGTGCTCTCGCTCCCGCTCTACGTCCTGTCGGCGCTCGCGCGTCGTCGACGCCTGCTGAGCCAGGAGGCCGGGTTCAAGTACTTCCTGCTCGGCGCGTTCGCGTCGGCCATCTTCCTGTTCGGCGTGGCGCTGATGTACGGCGCCACGGCGTCGGTCGACCTGGCGGAGATCCGCATGTCGATCGCCCGCGGGGACGAGACCGCCGTGGGCGGACTCCTGATGGTCGGTCTGATCATGGTGATCGTCGGGATCCTCTTCAAGGTCGGCGCGGCCCCGTTCCACGTGTGGGTGCCGGACGTCTACCAGGGTGCACCGACGCCGGTGAGCGCCTTCATGGCCGCCTGCACCAAGGCGGCCGCGTTCGGAGCGCTCGTCCGCATCGTCGTGGTCGTCGCCCCCACGCTCGGCATCCAGTCCGCGGCGTTGGCGCAGGGCTTCGAGGTCGCGCTGTGGATCGTGGCGATCCTGTCCATGCTGGTCGGCACGCTGGTGGCCATCCCCCAGACGGACATGAAGCGCATGCTGGGGTACTCCGCGATCGCCCACACGGGCTTCATCCTCGTCGGGGTCGTCGGGCTCTTCCTCTCCGCGGACATCCGCGGGTTCTCCGGTCTCGGGGTCCGCTCGACCCTCTTCTACCTGCTGGCCTACGGCGTCGCGACGCTCGGTGCCTTCGCGGCGATCACGCTCGTCCGCGAGACGACCGCCGCACCCGTGCTCACGACGACCGCCGGCGCGGGCGCCGAGGGCGGTACGGCAGAGCTCGGCGGGGAGGAGCGCAAGGAGGACGTGCGCGAGTCCACGCCGATCCTCGGCGAGGCGACGCACATGGCGCAGTGGGCCGGCCTCGGTCGCCGCAGCCCGTGGCTCGCCGCCGCGTACTCGCTGTTCCTGCTGTCCCTGGCGGGGATCCCGCTCACGGGTGGCTTCATCGCCAAGTACACGTCCTTCCAGGCGGGCATCGCGTCGGGGGCCACCTGGCTCGCCGTGATCGGTGTCCTGACCTCGGTCGTCGCCGTCTTCTTCTACGTGCGCATCATCGTGCTGTTCTACTTCACGACGCCGGACGAGGAGTCCACGGACCACGCGCCCGTGAAGGTGCTCGGGATGGGCGGACCGGCGGGCGTGACCGTCGTCGTCTGTGCTGCGGCCGTGATCTTCCTGGGCGTGTTTCCGTCGCCGGTTCTCGATCTGGTGGCTCAGGCGGCTAAGTTCGTCCCGTGACGTCTGTACCTCCTCCCACGACCGGGGCGTTCCCGCTCGCCGACTCCGAGCTCGCCGGTCGCATCGGCGCGCGCATGGAGTCCGTCGAGGAACGCCTGCGCGACTCGGTCACGCAGACCGACCGGCTCGCCGATACCGCCTCACGCCATCTCGTCGACGCCGGGGGCAAGCGGCTCCGGCCGATGCTCGCGCTGCTCGCCGCCGAGCTGGGGGACTCCTCGCCGGACGAGGTCCTCGACGCCGCGGTCGGCGTCGAGCTCACACACCTCGCGACCCTGTACCACGACGACGTGATGGACTCCGCGCCCGTGCGCCGCGGGGCGCCGTCGGCGCACGAGGTCTGGGGCAACAGCGTCGCAATCCTCGTGGGGGACCTGCTCTTCGCCCGGGCCTCGCGCACGATCGCCGGGCTGGGACCGGAGGCGGTGCTCATCCAGTCCGCCACGTTCGAGCGACTCTGCCTCGGACAGCTCCACGAGACGGTGGGCCCGGGGGAGGGCGACGACGCCGTCGAGCACTACATCCAGGTGCTCGCGGACAAGACCGCGTCGCTCCTGGCGACCTCGGCCCGTCTGGGCGCGATGTTCGCCGGATGTGCCGACGAGACCGTGGAGTGCGTGGCGGCCTACGGCGAACGTCTCGGCGTCGCCTTCCAGCTCGCCGACGACGTCCTCGACCTGACCTCCTCGGGCGAGGAGTCCGGCAAGACCCAGGGCACGGACCTGCGCGAGCACGTCCCCACGATGCCGGTCCTGCTCCTGCGTCGCCTGGTGGCCGAGGGCCAGGGCGGACCCGACGACGTCGCGCTGCTCGCGGCCCTGGACGGGGACCTGAGCAGCGACGAAACGCTCGCGGACGTGGTCGAGCGTCTCCGCGCCCACGAGGTTCTCGCCCGGACGCGCACCCTGGCCGTCGGCTGGGCGCAGGATGCCGTGCGCGAGCTCGCCCCGCTGCCCGACGGCCGCGTCAAGGCCGCGATGGAGGCCTTCGCGTCCGCGCTCGCGGACCGCGCCGCCTGAGCGCCGTCTCACCGACGCACTCCGCACGAAGCCCCGGCTGCCGTCGGGACGACGTTGTCCACAGGGCCGCCGAACGGGCAGGATGTGTGCCTGTTGATCACTACTCTGGAAGCAACGGGTTCGGCCGAGGGGGCCGGCCAAGACGCAGAGGAGTGCACCGCATGGCCAACATGAACGTGACGTACGAGGAGATGCGCACCCAGGCGACGCAGCTGCGGACCGGGCAGCAGGAGCTGCTCGACACCCTGACCTCGCTGCAGACCCAGGTGGGCAATCTCGTCGCCAGCGGCTTCGTGACCGACCAGGCCTCGGGTGCCTTTCAGACCTCCTACGAGGAGTTCACCTCGGGAACCCAGCAGGCCGTGAACGGTATCGAGGGCATGGCCCAGTTCCTCGACCAGGCCGCTCAGACCCTCGAGGACGTCGACACGCAGCTGGCCAGCGGGCTCCGCAACTGACGAGAGCGCACGACGACGAGCAGGGCCGGGGCGGTGCGCCCCGGCCCTGCTGGTGACCAGACGGCCTCCGTCCGCGGCGGTCCGCCGGCTGTCCACAGGTTCCCGACCGTCGGTCGCGCCGGCCACGCTCGGCTCGCTAGCGTCGAGGGCACGGACCCGCACGGGGTGCCGTGGAGGGGGAAGCGCATGACGACGTCCGGTCGTCCGAGGACTGACCGTGCCGCCGAGGGTGAGGCACGGTGAGGATCAAGCTGACCCTGGTTCGTCCCGACACGACGCGCGAGGACGTGACAGTCACGGCCGACGCCGCGACCTCCGTGGGAGAGCTGGCCGAGGCGCTTGCGGGCGTCGATGCGCTCCCGCCGCGCAGCCGGTGGACCGTCAAGGTCGATCGTCCGGGCGTACCCGACCCTGCCGTCCTCGACCCGCAGGCCGTGCTCGGCGACGGGTGGATCGGGTCCGGTGCCGTCGTCGCCCCGACGCCGGTTCCGACCGACGGCACGACCTACCCCGAGCACGGCGCGGGCCGATTCGGGCCGGTGCCCTTCAACCGGTCGCCGCGCGTCCAGGACCGCTATGCCGGGATCACACTCGACGTCCCGACGGTTCCCGTCGAGCAGGACCCCCCGGACTTCCCGGTGATCGCGTTGATCGCGCCGATCCTCATGGGGAGCGCGATGTACTCGATCACGGGTTCGCCGCTGTCGTTGCTCATCGTCCTGCTCACCCCCGTGATGATCGTCGGCAACTACGTCACGCAACGCCGTCGTCGTCGCCGCCGCAGGGCTCGCGACGTCGCGCGGTTCACCGAGCGCCTCGACGGACTGGCCGCGCGCCTCGTCGAGGAGCAGCAGGGTGAGCGCCGGGTCCGCGGGCTCGAGGCTCCGCCGACGGACCAGGTCCGTGGTCAGGCCCTGGAGCGCGGGCCGGGCCTGTGGTCTCGTCGCCCGGAACACTGGAACTTCCTCCTCGTGCGCCTCGGCACGGGAACCATGCCGTCGCGCTGCACCGTGGACGAGCCCTCCACGATCGACGAGAAGGTCTTCGCGGACGCGGTCGCCGAGGTGCTCGAACCCCACCGAACGCTCACGGCCGTCCCCGTCGTCGAGTCGCTGCCCGACGCGGGTGCGATCGGCGTGGCCGGGGACGACCGTGCGGTCGGTCCGACCCTCGACGCGCTCGTGGTCCAGCTGACGGCTCTGCACTCGCCCGCCGAGGTGGCCGTGGCCGCACTCGTGGCGCCCGAGCGTGCCGCGGACCTGCAGTGGCTGACGTGGCTGCCGCACACCGGCGGGCCGCACGGACCCCTCACCGTGCCGCAGCTCGCTGACGAGCCACGCAGCGCGGACGCGCTCGTCGACGACCTCGAGCGGCTCATCGCCCAGCGGATGCCGAGCGGCGGGCCGCGTCGTCGGGGCGAGCTCGGCGTGGACGACACCGCGCTCGACCGGGGCGGGGACGTCGGGACGTCGTCCGGCAGCCGGCGCGACCAGGTCTGCCTCCCTGCTGTGGTCCTGGTCGTCACCGAGGGGGCTCCCACCGACCGGGCGCGGCTGGTCCAGATCGCCGAGCGGGGGCCCGACGCCGGGGTGTTCGTGCTCTGGGTGGCACCGACGGTCGAGGCCCTGCCTGCGGCCTGCCGGACGTACGTCGAGTGCGGTGACCGACCGCGGGCGGGACTCGTCCGCTCCGGGGTCCGGGTGGACGATCTCGTCCCTGAGCGCACAGGCCCGGCCGAGGCCGTCGAGTACGCGCGCCGCATGGCCCCCGTGGAGGACGCCGGCTGCGTCGTCGAGGACGCGACCGACCTCCCGCGCTCCGTCTCCCTTCTCGACCTCCTGGGTCCCGAGACCGCCGAGGACCCGACCGTGATCTCCGGTCGATGGGACGAGAACCGACCCGGGCTCGGGAGAGCGCGACGGCTCACGGCCGTCGTCGGGTCGGCCGGACGGGAGCCCGCCGTGCTGGACCTGCGCGCGGACGGGCCGCACGCACTCGTCGGCGGCACGTCCGGGGCGGGCAAGTCCGAGTTCCTCCAGGCGTGGGTCCTCGGGCTCGCGACCGCGGTCGGCCCGGACGACGTGACGTTCCTCTTCGTCGACTACAAGGGCGGGTCTGCCTTCGCCGAGTGCACCCGGCTGCCGCACTGCGTCGGTCTCGTCACCGACCTCACCCCGCGGCTCGTCCAACGGGCGCTGACCAGCCTGCGTGCCGAGATCGTCCACCGTGAGCAGCTCCTCCACCGCGCCGGGGCCAAGGATCTCGTCGAGCTCGAACGTCGGGGCGACGGCACCGCTCCTCCGGCACTGGTCATCGTCGTCGACGAGTTCGCCGCGCTCGTCGGCGAGGTCCCCGAGTTCGTCGACGGCATGGTGGACATCGCCCAGCGCGGACGATCCCTCGGCATCCACCTCATCCTCGCCACGCAGCGACCTGCCGGTGTCGTGCGGGACAACCTCCGTGCGAACACGGCACTGCGCGTCGCCCTGCGGATGGCCGATCCGGCAGACTCCACCGACGTCGTCGGCGTCCCCGACGCGGCCCATCTCGATCCCGCGACGCCGGGGCGGGCCGTGCTCTCGACCGGCCCCGGCCGCACCCGTGGCTTCCAGGCCGCCTACGCCGGCGGGTGGACCCGACGAACCCCCGAGCGAGACGGTGTCGAGGTCGCCACCCGACGGTTGGGCACACCCGTGCCCTGGGAACGCCCGCACGTCGCGATCCCCGACGCGGACCCCGGCGACACCGATCTGCAGCGCCTCGTCGCCGTCGCCCGGACGGCGTTCGACCGGACCGGGCGCGCCGTGCCTCGACGCCCGTGGGTCGCCGAGCTGCCGGACGTCGTGGCGCTCGCGGACCTGGGGCCCGCGTCGCGGGACGCGCTCGTCGTGGGCCTGGCCGACCACCCGGACCGGCAGGTGCAGGAGCCGGCCCTCTTCCTGCCGGCGGTCGACGGCCACCTCGTGGTGCTCGGCACCGGCGGATCCGGTCGGTCGACGGTGCTGAGGACTGTGGCGGCGTCCGCCGCCTCGGGACCGGAGACGCACGTCTACGTGCTCGATGCCGCGGCCGGGGACCTTCGGCCGCTCGAGCGTCTCGACCACGTCGCGGCTGTCGTCCCGGACGACGACGTCGACCGGGTCGAGGCGCTGTGGAGGACGCTCTCGCGGGAGCTCGCCGTCCGGTCGGAGGCCCGCGCCGAGGGTCGGCCGGTGCCCGGCCCCCGGGTTCTCGTCCTCGTCGACGGCTTCGGGACCTTCCGCGAGGAGGCTGAGGCGTCGGGGAGGAGCCGATGGCTCGACGTGCTGCGCGACCTGCTCGCGGAGGGACGCGCGGTCGGGCTGCACGTCGTGCTGTCGGCGGACCGGTTGGCGGCGATCCCCACGTGGGCGCGGTCGCTGGTTCCTCGTGTGCTGCGGCTGCGGTCGGCCGAGGAAGGGCTGCTGGCCTCCGCGGACGTTCCCGAGGCCGGGGCACCCGCAGGGCGTGGCGTGCTCGAGGGCGTCACGCTGCAGGTTGCCGTGGCTGGCGGCGTCGCCGGTGCTGCTGCCGAGGTCGCGAGCGTCGCCGCAGCGGGGTCGTCGACCACGGCACCGGCTCTGCGGGTTCTGCCCGCGGTCGTCGAACCGTCGACCGTGCCACCGGCATCCGGCACGTCGGGGTGGTGGGGGCTCGGGGTCGACCTCGAACCCGTCCCCGTCGAGCTCGTCGGGACGGTGGTGGTCGCGGGCCCGCCCGGCGGTGGTCGCTCCAACGCGGTCGGGTGGATCGCAGGGCAGATCGGGGCGGACGTCCACACCGTGCGCGTCGGTCCGACGGGCTCGGTCGTGGCGGGTGCTGCGCGGTGGGACGTCGAGGTCGCCGACCCGTCCGAGGTGCTCCCCGCGGTGCGGGACCTGGTCGCACGCGCCTCCGAGGGGCCTGTCGCCCTGGTCGTCGAGGGGATCGACGAGTACCTGCAGACTCCCGCGGACGCAGCCCTGGTGCAGGCCGTCGCAGCGCTGCGGCGCGGACGGCATCTTGTGGTCGCCGAGGCCGACACGAGTGCGTGGGCGGCGTCCTGGCCCCTGATCGCCCAGGTCCGGCGCGCACGTCGTGGACTGCTTCTTCAGCCCGATCCTGCCGACGGGGACACGATCCTGCGTACCTCGCTGCCCAGGGGGCCGCGGACTCCGCTGCCGCCGGGTCGGGGGGCCTGGGTCGAGCGTCGGCGGGTGACCACCGTGCAGGTCCCCCTGCTCTCGCCACCGTGCGAGCACTCGGTCGTGCGGGAGAACACCGTGACGGCAGGCATCATGGAGGGATGACGACCTACACGTACCCCGGCCCGGACTTCCCGGGGCCCCCGTCCGTCGAGCTCACGGCCGAGGACGGGTGGCAGCCAAGCCACGGCCTCGGTCCGGCCATGACGATGGAGCGATCGGACGACGGGGGCGCCAAGCTCGAAGTGGTTGTCACGCGTCTGCGCGACTGGGAGACTTTGGACGAGGCAGCCATGAAGATCGCGGGAGCTCTCGAAAAGCTGCCGGGCTACCGCGAGCTGGTGCGCGACGCCGACCCTGTGTCGGGATTCGACGGCTTCCGCCTCGAGGCGCAGGTGCGCAACCCCGCCGGAGGAGGAGCGTTCCTGCAGCTGATCCGCTACGCGCTCGTGCAGCAGCGGGCCGGTGTGCGAGACCTGGTGCAGCTGATGGGGTCGTGCACGGCCGCGCAGGCGACCCTGGTCGCCCCGGAGATCCGGGCGATGCAGGACTCGGTGGTCCTCCTGGCCGCGGACTGAGGACACCGCGTTACATTCGCCCATCGGACGAACAGGCCTCGACGGTGCGCGGGTACGCTGGAAGAGTGAGGCTTGGCTAACGTCAGTTGTACGATCGAGGTCGAGCCCCGCCGTGCCCGTGCGACCAGCGCGGTGAGCGGGGGCATCGACGGGCCGGCGCGGTGAGCACCGCCTGCCCCACCTCGTGAGTACTCGATCCGGAAGGTGCACGTCACCGTGAGTAGTAACCGTCCTCTTCGCGTCGCCGTCGTCGGCGCGGGCCCCGCAGGCATCTATGCCTCGGACATCCTGTCGAAGACCGACGTCGACGTGAGCATCGACCTCTTCGAGCGCCTCCCGGCGCCGTTCGGCCTGGTCCGTTACGGCGTGGCGCCTGACCACCCGCGCATCAAGCAGATCATCACGGCGCTGCACCGGGTCCTCGACCGCGGCGACGTGCGCCTCATCGCCAACGTCGACTACGGAGTCGACGTGAAGCTGGACGACCTGCGCCAGTACTACGACGCGGTGATCTTCTCCACGGGTGCGATCCGCGACGCGGACCTGACGATCCCGGGCATCGACCTCGAGGGCTCGCACGGCGCGGCCGACTTCGTGTCCTGGTACGACGGGCACCCGGACGTCTCGCGCGAGTGGCCGCTGCAGGGCGAGCAGGTCGCGGTGATCGGTGCCGGGAACGTGGCGCTCGACGTCGCGCGCGTCCTCGCCAAGCACGCGGACGACCTGCTGCCGACCGAGATCCCCGCCAACGTGTACGAGACGCTGAAGTCGTCGACCGTCACGGACGTGCACCTGTTCGCGCGCCGCGGGCCCGCTCAGGTCAAGTTCTCTCCGCTCGAGCTCCGTGAGCTCGGGCACGTCCCGGACGTCGACGTCATCGTCTACCCGGAGGACTTCGAGTTTGACGAGGGCTCCATGGCCGCCATCGGGTCGTCGAACCAGACCAAGCAGGTCGTCAAGACCCTGACCGACTGGACGCTGAAGGACCCCGAAGAGTTCACCGCCTCGCGCCGCCTGCACCTGCACTTCCTGCACGCCCCGCACGAGATCCTCGGTGAGGACGGGAAGGTCGTCGGCGTCCGGACCGAGCGCACGGAGCTCCAGGGTGACGGCACGGTCAAGGGAACGGGCGAGTTCCACGACTGGCCGGTTCAGTCGGTGTACCGCGCGGTGGGCTACTTCGGATCGCCGCTGCCCGAGATCCCGTTCGACGATCTCAAGGGCGTGATCTCCAACCGTGAGGGCCGCGTCATCGACATCGACGGCGAGCAGGTCCCCGGGGTCTACGCGACCGGATGGATCAAGCGTGGTCCGATCGGTCTGATCGGGTCGACCAAGTCGGACGCGTCGGAGACGATCCGGCACCTGGTGGAGGACATCACCGAGGCTCCCGCCGAGGGACGGACCGCCGAGCACGGCGAGCCCGACGCGATCCTCGAGTTCCTCGCCGAGCGCGGCGTCGAGTACGTGGAGTGGTCCGGCTGGCAGCTCCTCGACGCGCACGAGCGCTCGCTCGGGGAGCCTCACGGACGCGAGCGCATCAAGGTCGTCCCGCGCGAGGAGATGCTCTCCATCGTGCGCGGACAGTCCGCGACGAACTAGTCCTCCGGTCGAAGGCCGCGGGTCCAGGGGCGAGCGTGCCCCGGGCCCGCGGCCTTCGGCGTTCCCGGAGTCGTCGGCCCGACGATGCAGCGGGCGCCCAGTTCCTTCCCAGCGCACACAGATATCCTGGTCACTCACGGTCGAGAAGGGAAGCGCGTGCCTCGTCACCATCATTTCAACGGACTCAAGACCGCGGCGCTGTTCGGGGCGCTCTGGGCGGTCCTCCTGGGCATCTGGGCGCTGTTCGGGCAGGACCCGGGGACGCTCTGGATCTTCGCACTCCTCGGAGTCGGCAGTACGGCGTACGGGTACTGGAACTCGGACAAGCTGGCGATCCGGGCGATGCACGCCCGGCCGGTGACGGAGGCCGAACAGCCTGCGATGTACCGGATCGTCCGCGAGCTCTCGGCGAAGGCCGACCAGCCGATGCCGCGCCTGTACGTCTCGTCCACGGCGGCGCCGAACGCGTTCGCCACGGGGCGCAACCCCAAGAACGCGGCGGTGTGCTGCACGGAGGGCATCCTGACGCTGCTCGACGAGCGCGAGCTGCGGGGCGTGCTGGGCCACGAGCTGATGCACGTCTACAACCGGGACATCCTCACGTCCTCGGTGGCCGGCGCGATCGCCGGCCTGGTGACCTCTCTCGCGCAGTTCCTCCTCATCTTCGGCGGGGGCCGGGACCGCGGCGGCAACCCGCTCGCGGCGATCGCGATGGCGATCCTCGCGCCGTTCGCCGCCATGCTGATCAAGCTGGCCATCAGCCGGACACGTGAGTACGACGCGGACGAGGACGGCGCGACGCTGACCGGCGACCCGCTGGCGCTGGCGTCGGCGCTGGCGAAGCTCGAGAGCGGCACGCAGCGCGCTCCGCTCCCGCAGACCCGTGACACGGTCGACGCCGCGCACATGATGATCGCGAACCCGTTCTCGGGCGGGGGCATGGCGAAGATGTTCGCGACGCACCCGCCGATGAAGGACAGGATCGAACGCCTGCAGCGTCAGGCCGGGACCCAGGACGGGATCATCCGCTACTGACGTCGTCCGCCCGTGCCGGCCCGACGGTTGACTCGAGGTACGTGCGGACCGCCGCCCACGAGTCGGACGTGGGATCGAGGTGTGCGAAGTGGTCCTCGCCGTCGACCGTCAGCGTCGTCACGGTGTCCCCGGCGGCCTCGGCCGCGTCGCCGTAGAGGGTCGTCTGTTCCACCGGGACCGTCGCGTCGAGCGCTCCGGTGAGCACGAGCGTGTCGACCCCCAGCGGCACCCGCCGGACCGGCGAGGCGACCGCGTAGCGCTCGGGCACCTCGTCGGGACGGCCACCGAGCAGCGCGTCGATGGCCCCGCCCCCGGCACCGGTCGCGCTGGCCCGCTCGAGGTCGTTGACGCCGGCCTGGGAGACCACGGCGTCGGGAACGAGTCGCGGGTCGGAGCCGACTGCCCCGTCTGCGAGACCGCCCCGTGCCCCGAGCCACAGCGCGAGCGTCCCCCCGGCCGAGTGCCCGACGACGGCGACCGGCCCGGCGTCGACGCCCGCGGTCTCCAGGGCCGACGGAAGGATGTCGACCGCGGCCGCGACGTCGTCGTACGTGCCCGGCCAGCCGCCGCCCGGGTCGTCTGCGGCCCTGTACTCGACGTTCCAGACGACGTACCCGTCGCTCACGAGGTCGTCGGCGAGCGCGGTCTCGAGCGACCGTTCGTAGCCGCTGCGCCAGTAGCCGCCGTGGATCAGGACCACGACGGGGGTCGGGTGGTCCGAGCGTTCGTCGGGCACGTAGAGGTCCGCTACCTGGTGCGAGTCGTTCCCGTAGGCCACCGTCGACACGGTCGGTCCGGTCGGCGCCCGGTCCGGTTCCGTGGACGTCGGCGCGGAGCAGGCGGTCGGGAGGCACGCGACGAGGGCCGCGACGGTCAGGGCTCGGGCGGCGGGCGGACGGCTTCGGCTCACGCCTCCATCGTGCCTCGTCCGGAGCGCGACGGCGTCCGCGGTCCGTGGGCTGGGGACGACCTGGCACCATGGTCGCCCATGGATCGCGTGCAGATGTGGGAGAAGAAGGCCGAGTGGCCCTTGATCGGCCTCGCCGTGGTGTTTCTCGTGGCGTACGCCGTGCCGATCGTCTGGCCGGACGTCTCGCCCCAGACCGCCGTGCTGTGCGAGGTGCTGATCACGACGACGTGGGTGCTCTTCGGCGTCGACTACGTGGGTCGACTCCTTCTCAGCGCCGACCGCCGGGGATTCGTTCGCCACAACCTCTTCGACCTGGCGATCCTGGTACTCCCGATGCTCCGGCCGTTGCGCCTCCTGCGCCTCCTGACGCTGCTGCGGGTCCTGGACCGGACGACGGCGGACGGCCTGCGCGGGCGGGTGGTGACGTATGCCGTGGGGGCGACGTCGTTGCTGATCCTGGTCGGCGGGCTCGCCATCACCGACACCGAGCGAGGCGTCGACGGTTCCACGATCGAGCACGTCGGTGACGGCATCTGGTGGGCCGTGGTCACGATGACGACCGTGGGCTACGGGGACGAGTACCCGGTGACGGCGACGGGTCGGTGCGTCGCGGTCGTCCTGATGGCGATGGGGATCACGCTGCTCGGTGTCGTGACGGCGACGTTGGCGTCGTGGCTGACCGACCAGGTGGCCGAGATGGGGGAGGAGGACGGCGCGGCGACCCGGGCCGAGGTGCGCGAGCTCCGGGACGAGATCCGCTCTCTACGGGCCGAGCTCACCGCTGCCGGCGGCGCCCCGCCCGCGGACGAGGGCGGGGCGACGTCGGGTCAGCGGTAGTTGACGAACTGGAGCGCGACGTCGAGGTCGGCGCCCTTGAGGAGCGCCTGGACGGCCTGCAGGTCGTCGCGGGACTTGGAGGTGGCACGCACCTCGTCGCCCGTGATCTGCGTCTTGACGCCCTTGGGGCCTTCCTCGCGGATGAGCTTCGTCACCTTCTTGGCGTTCTCGCCGGCGAGTCCTTCCTTCAGGGACCCTGCCAGTCGGTACTCCTTGCCCGAGGCCTGGGGCTCGTTCTCGCCGGTGTCGAAGGCCTTGAGCGAGACGCCGCGCTTGATGAGCTTGGACTGGAAGACGTCGAGGGCGGCCAGCACGCGCTCGGAGGAGTTGGCGGTGATGACGATCGCGTCGTCGCCGCTCCACGCGATCGAGGCGCCGACTCCCTTGAAGTCGTAGCGCTGCGCGATCTCCTTCGCCGCCTGGTTCAGGGCGTTGTCCACCTCCTGGCGGTCGACCTTGCTCACGATGTCGAACGACGAGTCAGCCATGGGTTTCTCCTTCTGCGGGTTCGGGGTCAGCTGGTCCCACGGTAGTGCGCGCGGCGAGTCTCGTGGCGCGGGCCGCGCGCAGGGCGTCGGCGGTCAGGAGGATCAGCGCGCACCACACGAGGACGAACCCGGCCCAGCGGGCGCCCGGCATGGGCTCGTCGAAGACGAACGCGCCGACCACGAACTGCAGAAGCGGCCCGAGGTACTGCAGCATGCCGACGACGCTGAGAGGGATCCGGCGCGCGGAGGCGCCGAACAGGAGCAGTGGCAGCCCGGTGATAACCCCGCAGCTCATCAGGAGCAGCGCGTGTCCGGCACCCTCGGTGCTGAACGTCCCGGTGCCCTGGGCGAACAGCACGCCGAGGTAGACCAGCGCGGCCGGGGTGAGCACGGCGGTCTCCACGGCCAGGCCGGGCAGCGCGCCCACGCTGCGCCCGGTGCGGTTCTTCACCAGGCCGTAGAGCGCGAAGGAGAGCGCCACGGTCAGCGCGATCCAGGGGATCCCGCCCACGCCGGTCGAGATCACGACGACGGAGAGCACCCCGAGCCCGACCGCAGCCCACTGCAGCGGGCGAAGCTTCTCGCGCAGGACGACCACCGCGAGCAGGATCGTCAGGATCGGGTTGATGAAGTATCCGAGCGCGGCGTCGAGCACCCGGTCGGTGAGCACGCCGTAGACGTAGGTCGTCCAGTTGACGGCGACCAGGGCGCCGCCGAGGGCGAGGAGCCCGAGCGTGCGCCTGTCGCGGACGACGGTGCCCACGGTGCGCAGAGAGCCGGTGGCGGCGAGCAGGACGACGCAGAAGACGAGGCTCCACACGATCCGGTGCGCGATGATCTCGAGCGCGCCGGCGGGTGCCAGGAGCGGGAAGAAGAGCGGCATGCCACCCCAGATCACGTACGCGCCGACGCCCAGGAGCAGGCCCGTGCGGTCGAGGGGCGCGGTGGGAGCGAGGGTGGGGGCCGCGGGTTCGCGCGGCGGATCCTGCGGGGTGGACGTCACCCGCACACCGTAGGCGTCCCGGGGCCGCAGCACCCACCGTTTTGGATTCACACGCGGACTGGTTGTAGTCTTACGTCGCTCCCGCAGCGCTCTTCGAGCGTGGGCGAGCACAACTTCACACTGGCAGGTTGCCCGAGCGGCCAAAGGGAGCTGACTGTAAATCAGCCGTCATCGACTTCGTGGGTTCGAATCCCTCACCTGCCACCCGTGAACGGGGCGACGCCTTGGGTGTCGCCCCGTTCGTCAGCCGTCATCAGGGCCCGTTCCTGTGGTGGATGGCACAGCGGTCGCAGATTTCGTTACACGCCGCAGGCCGTGTAGAGTTTCCTGCGCTGCCCCGATAGCTCAGACGGCAGAGCGTCTCCATGGTAAGGAGAAGGTCAAGGGTTCGATTCCCTTTCGGGGCTCTGTGGTGATTGAGAGGTTGGGACCGCCTTCGGGCGGTCCCAACCGCTTGATCTCCCCACGTGGCGGGGTAGCTCAGGTGGTTAGAGCACACGGCTCATAATCGTGGTGTCGCGGGTTCGAGTCCCGCTCCCGCTACCACTCATCACCCCCAACCGTGCGACGGCCGGCGTCGCACGGCCTGATAGGACGTAGCGCCCTCCGGAGGCGCGAGAGGTGGCACTACCGTGGCAAAGAGCTCAGACGTTCGCCCCAAGATCACGCTCGCGTGCGTGGACTGCAAGGAGCGCAACTACATCACGAAGAAGAACCGCCGGAACAACCCGGACCGCCTCGAGATGGCGAAGTTCTGCCCGCGCTGTGGAAAGCACACCGCGCACCGCGAAACCCGCTGATTCAAGACTTCTCGATCGATGCCGATCAACGCCGACTACGCGGGCCGCACCTATCCGGTGACGGATGCGTACGTCGTCGGGCGCGAGAAGCTCCGTGAGTTCTCGTCGGCCGTCGGTTCCCTCCACCCCGTGCACCACGATCTCGTGGCCGCGCGGGGTGCGGGCTATCCGGACCTTGTCGCGCCCCCGACCTTCGCGGTCGTCGTCGCGCAGCGGGCCGAGGCCCAGTACATCCAGGACCCCGACGCCGGGGTCGACTTCAGCCGCGTCGTGCACGCCGACGAGCGCTTCACCCACCATCGCGCGATCGTCGCCGGCGACGAGCTCGTGACCGTCCTGCATGTCGACTCGATCGTCGAGCGACGCGGGCTGTCGATGGTGACGACCCGGTGCGAGATCGCCGCGCGGACCGCCGACGGCGAGCCGCAGCCCGTCGCGACCGTCACGTCGACGCTCGCCGTCCGTGGAGACGACGCATGACCCGCCCCGAGTTCTCCGACCTGTCCGTCGGGGACGAGATCGGTACCCGGACGGTCGAGATCGACCGGGCTCGACTCGTCCGGTACGCGGGCGCGAGCGGCGACTTCAACCCGATCCACTGGAACGAGCGCTTCGCGACCGAGGTCGGACTACCCGGCGTGATCGCGCACGGCATGTTCACGATGGGTGCCGCCGTCGCGCTCGTCGAGGAGTGGGCCGGTGACCCGGCGGCCGTCGTCGACTACCAGACGCGCTTCTCCCGCCCCGTGCCGGTCCCCGACCAGGGCGTCGCGGTCGTCGAGGTGGTGGGCGTCGTCGGTGCTCTGGACGCCGATGCCTCCACCGCACGCATCGACCTCGCCGTCACGTTCGAGGGCGCACGCGTGCTCATGAAGACGCAGGCCGTCGTCCGACTCTGAACGGCCTCGCCGGAGGTCGTCGGCAGCAGCACGGTCAGCGACGCGCTGAGCGTCGCCCTGCGCCTCGGGCGCGAGAACGAGTCACACGGCCTCGCGCGGCGGACCCGTCGTCGTCCCGACCACGAGCTCGACGTCGAGCTCGACCGACTCCGGGGCGTTCCCCGCCAGCAGGTTCACGACGGCCTCGCCGATCTTCGCGCCCTTCTCGGCGAGCGGCTGCCGGACGGTCGTGAGCACGGCCGGTGCGAGCCAGGGCAGGTCCAGCCCGTCGAACCCCGCGATCGAGACGTCCTCCGGGACCTTGAGCCCGAGCTCCTGGGCGGCGAGCAGCGCGCCGGCGGCGAGCAGGTCCGAGTGGGCGACGATGGCCGTCGGGCGGTCGTCGCCCGAGAGGATCGTGATCGCCGCCTCCTTGCCGTGCTCGACCAGCGGCCCCGCGGGTTCCCAGGTGATGACGGGTTCGACGACGTCCCGGACGCCGGCCAGTCGGTTGCTCGTCGGCGTGCGGTCCGACTGTGCGAGCCGCGCGGCGTCGACGGGGCCCGAGCGGCGCGTGTGGTCGAGGGGGAGCGCGATCTCGGCGATCGCGGAGTGCCCGAGCGAGGTGAGGTGCCGGACGACGTCGGCAGTCCCACGTCGGTCGGCGATCGAGACGATGGGAGCACCGGGCACCTCCCGGCCCTCGCCGACGACGACGGGGACGCCGCGCCGCTCGAAGGCGGCGAGCGTCGGGTCGTCGGTGCGCACGCCCCAGACGAGGACACCGACGTCCATGGCGGCCGACTCGATCAGCGGGTCGACGGCGCGGGAGTCGGCGTCGACGCCGGGGATGCCCGGGATCAGGAGCACTCCGAGGCCGGCGGCACCGAGGGTCGAGACGAGACCGTCGAGCACCTGCACGGCGACCGGGTCGCGGAAGCTGCGCTTGAGCTGGTCGCCGATGACCACGCCGACGATGCCGGAGCGTCCGGAGCGGAGCTGTCGACCGAGGGGGTTCGGTCCCGCGTAGTCGAGCTCGCGGGCGGCCGCGAGGACCCGGTTGCGGCTCGCCTCGCTGATCGGCCCGTTGGCGGTGAAGGCCAACGAGGCGGTGGAGATGGCGACGCCGGCGCGCTCGGCGACGAGGGCGAGCGTGGGGCGTGCGGATGCAGACAACGGATCTCCTCCAACGGTTGACGCGACAGCCAGCCTACTAGCAAACTATGCGGATCGAATCGTTTCGATCCGAGCCCGCACCGATCCGCACTCCGTTCGCTCCTGCTGACGGACCCGTCCGGCCAGGAGTACGCCGCGATGCCCACCACCCTGACGCCCCAGCGAGCAGCCTGGGCTGTCGCCACCGTGTTCTTCGCCTCCGGGTTCGCCTTCGCGAGCTGGGCCTCACGCCTACCGGCCGTCCGCGACGCGCTGGGCTTCGGAGAGGCGCAGATGGGCCTCCTCCTGCTCTCGGCGGCGGTCGGGTCGATCTGCGCGCTGCCTCTGTCCGGGCTGGTGGTCAACCGCCTTGGCGCGGTGCGGACGGTGGTGATCTTCGCCGTCGTCACCGCCGTCGGGTTCGCGGTCACCGTCGTCGCCGTGGACCTCGGCGTCGTCTGGGCGGTTCGTGCAGGTCTCGTCGTCGCCGGGATCGGCAACGGGGTGTGGGACGCGGCGATGAACATCGAGGGCGCCGCCGTCGAGCGCAAGCTCGGTCGTTCCCTGATGCCCCGGCTGCACGCGGCGTTCTCGCTGGGCACGGTGGCGGGCGCGGGGGTCGGTGCGCTCGCAGCGTTCCTACAGGTCTCCTACACCGTGCACGAGGTCGCCGCGATGGTCGTCGTGGTCGTCACGGTCCTCCTCGCCGTGCGGTACTTCCTGCCCGTCGAGGCCCCGGAACGCGTGGCACCGTCGGCCGACGACCTGCAGGTCGACCCCGTCGCCGCGCCGTCGGCGGGCCGGAACCAGCTCGCCGCCTGGACCGAGCGTCGCACCCTCCTGATCGGGATCGTGGTGCTCGCCGCGGCCCTGACCGAGGGTGCAGCGAACGACTGGGTCTCGCTCGCCGTCGTCGACGGGTTCGGCGTGGCGGACGGCATGGGGGCCCTGGGCCTCGCGCTGTTCCTCAGCGCGATGACCGGCATGCGGCTGCTCGGCACCGGTCTGCTCGACCGGTTCGGCCGCGTCGCCGTCCTGCGACTGTCGGCAGGTCTTGCCCTGGTCGGTCTCGGTGTCTTCGCCACGGTGGACAACCTCGCGGTCGCGATGGTCGGCATCGTCCTGTGGGGTGCGGGCGCCGCGCTCGGCTTCCCCGTCGGTATGAGTGCGGCCTCGGACGACCCCGAGCACGCCGCCGTCCGGGTGAGCGTGGTCGCGACGATCGGCTACTCGGCATTCTTCATCGGCCCGCCGCTGATCGGCTTTCTCGCGCACCTCGTGGGGTACCGCGAGGCGCTGCTCGTCATCGCGGTGCCGCTCGTGATCGGGCTGTTCGTGGTCTCGGCCGCGCGCCCGCTCCCGGCAGCCGACGACGAGCCCGCCGAGAGCACGCCGGGGTCCCGCCCCGGGGACGCCGCGACGAACTAGGCTGGCCGGGTGACCTTCGACGCCCCCAGCCTTGCCGACCTGACCACCCTGCGCGTGGGCGGGAGCCCCGACAGGTACGTCGAGACCGCGACCGAGGCCGAGCTGGTCGACGCGGTCCGCTCCGCCGACGAGGTCGGCGAGCCCGTCCTCGTCGTCGGCGGGGGGTCGAACCTCCTGGTCGCCGACGAGGGCTTCGCCGGCGTCGTCGTCCGTGACACGCGTCGCGGGGCCCGGGTCGAGTCCGAGGACTCGTGCGGCGGTGCGAGTGTCACGGCACCGGCTGGCCACGGCTGGGACGCGCTGGTGCAGCAGGCCGTGGAGTCCGACTGGGTGGGGATCGAGGCGCTCTCCGGGATCCCCGGCACGCTCGGTGCTGCGCCCGTTCAGAACATCGGCGCCTACGGCCAGGAGATCGCCGGGGTGGTCTCGTCCGTGCGCGTCTGGGACCGCCACGAGAAGCGGGCCCGCATGCTCGCGGCCGGTGAGCTCGGGTTCGGGTACCGCAGCTCTCGGCTCAAGGACTCGATGTACGACGCCGCCGACGACGGTCCCTGGTACCCGACGCCGCGGTTCGTGGTCCTGGAGGTCTCCCTGCAGATGCGCCTGGGTTCTCTCTCCGCCCCCGTCGCCTACCCCGAGCTCGCTCGGACGCTCGGGGTCACGGTAGGGGAGCGGGCACCCTCCGTCGACGTGCGCGAGGCCGTCCTCGCGCTACGCGGCGGCAAGGGCATGCTGCTCGACGACCCTGCCCAGCCCGATCACGACCGGTGGAGTGCCGGGTCGTTCTTCACCAACCCGATCGTGCGGGCCTCGGACGCGAGCCGGCTGCCGGCCGACGCGCCGCAGTTCCCCGTCCGGACGTCGCGGCCCGCTGCGACGACGGGGCCGTCCCTCGGCGAGGTCGACCCCGAGGTCGTCAAGACCTCGGCAGCGTGGCTGATCGACCATGCCGGCTTCTCCAAGGGCTACGGCGTCTACGGCGACGCGAGCCTCGCGCGGCTCTCCACCAAGCACACTCTCGCACTGACGAACCGCGGCGGCGCGAGTGCGAGCGATCTGCTGACGCTCGCCCGGACCGTCCGCGACGGCGTGCTGGACGCGTACGGGATCGAGCTCGTCCCCGAGCCGGTGCTCGTGGGCGTGGCTCTCTAGCGACTCCGCCGCTCAGTAGACCAGGACGGGTGTGCCCGGAGGGGCCTGCCAGGTGTCCCAGACGTAGTTCATCGCGCCGTTCGACACCCGGACGCAACCGTGCGACGCGGGCCAGGCAGGCACCGAGTCGGCTCCGTGCAGGGCGATCGCGCCGTTGAAGAACTTCGGTCGCCACATGTCTCCGAGCTCGAGGCTCGACTCGTGGAGCGCGTCGACCTGTCGTCCGACGGCGAAGCTCCCGCCGCTCGTCGTCGCCCGGTAGGTCCTGCCGCCGGCGTCGTAGGTCTCCCCGTTCCCCGACGAGGCGTTGAGTACCCGACCCACGACGCCGTCGTCGACCAGGAGCACGAGCTGGCGGTTCAGGTCGATCTCGATCACGTGACCCGAGGAGGACCGCGCACCCGGGCGGACGCCGTCGTCCAGCGCCTGCTGCGTGCGGGGCCCGACGACACCGTCGCGGCTCAGACCGGCGGCCTTCTGCAGAGCCCAGACGGCCTGGCGGGTCCCGGCACCGAAGCTCCCGTCGACGGCGGTCCCCCAGTACCCGAGGTCGACGAGCCGTTGCTGCACCGCCGTGACGCGCGCGCCGGAGGCACCCATCGCGAGGTCTTCCGGTTCCGGGTCGGGCTCAGGCTCTGCCGTCGGCGTCGGATCCTCGTCCGGCTCCGGCTCCGGCTCCGGCTCCGGTGTCGGTGTGCTGGTGCTCGGTGCCGGCTCGGGCTCGACCGCTGGTGGAGGCGCCGCCTCCGCGGGTTCCACGTCCGGTGCGGGGCTCGGCGTGGACGTCGCTGTCGCGGACTGCGTGGGTGTCGCCGGCGGATCGGCCGCTTCCTCGCCGTCCGTCGGGGAGGGGGCTCCGGTGTCCCCGACGGCGTTGTCGGCCAGACCCGACACGGCGTCCACCGCACCGCACCCGCCGACCAGGAGACCGGCGCACAGCACGAGGGCGACGCCGGACGATCTCCGCCGCCGTGCACGCATGGGTCCACCTCCCTCGCTCCAGGATGCCTTACAGGGGCTGGCTACGGGCGATGTTCGGCCTGACGCGCCCACGCGTCGATTTCGGCGAGGAGTCGTGCGCGCGTCGTCGGGCCGGCCCGGCTCCCGCGGACCGACGCCCGGGCGAGGTCGGCGAGCTCGGCGTCGGAGAACCCGTGGACCGACCGCGCCGTCTCGTACTGCGCGACGAGGCGAGAGCCGAACAAGAGGGGGTCGTCGGCACCGAGGGCGACCCGGGCCCCCGCGTCCACCAGCCGGCGCAGCGGGACGTCGGCGTCCTCGCGGTACACGCCGAGGGAGACGTTCGACGCGGGGCAGACCTCGAGCGTCGTGCCCGCCGTGACCAGCCGGTCGAGCATCCGCGGATCCTCACCCGCACGGACCCCGTGCCCGATCCGGTCGGGGGAGAGGTGCGCCACGACGTCGTGCAGGTGCGAGGGGCCGAGCAGCTCTCCGCCGTGGGGCACGGACGCCAGGCCCGCCCGTCGCGCGATCGAGAAGGCGTGCGCGAACTCCGCGGTGTCGCCCCGACGTTCGTCGTTGCTCAGACCGAACCCGACCACCTCGCCGGCACCCTCGCCCGCGTACTGAGCCGCGAGCCGCGCGAGCGTCCGTGCGTCGAGCGGGTGCCGTGTCCGCGAGGCCGCGACGATCACGGCGACCTCGAGGCCGTGGTCTCGGCTGGCCGTGCTCGCCGCGTCGAGGACCGCCTCGACCGCAGGCGTGATCCCACCCATGAACGGGGCGTACGACGTCGGGTCCACCTGGATCTCCAGCCGGCCGGACCCCTCCGCGGCGTCGTCCGCCGCGGCCTCGTCGACGATGCGCCGCATGTCGGCCTCCGAGCGGACGCACGCGCGGGCCGCGTCGTACAGGCGCTGGAACCGGAACCAGCCGCGTTCCGTCGCCGGAAGGCGCAGCGGATCTCCGTCGATCAGGGCTGCCGGGAGCCGTACGCCGTACCCCGCGGCGAGCTCCTGGAGCGTCGAGAGACGCATCGAACCCGTGAAGTGCAGGTGCAGGTGCGCCTTGGGCAGCGTGGTCAGGTCACCCGTCATCGCGTCGCCTCCATCGGAACGTGCGGACCCCGACGAGAAGACCCACCACCAGCCACGCCCCGAGCACGGCCGCCGTCACCCCGTTGTCCCAGGTGCCGCCCACCTCCAGGGCGGCGGCCTCGTCCGGGAGGAACACCGACCGCAGGCCCTGCGCCATCCACTTCAGCGGAAAGATCGAGGCGACGTCCTGCATCCATCCCGGCAGCTGGTAGAACGGAAAGAACACACCGGAGATGAACTGCAGGGCGAGGACCAGCGGGGCGACGACCGCCGTCGCGGACCTGCCCGACCGCGGGACCGACGAGAACGCCACCCCGAGGACCGTCCCGGTGGCCGTGCCGAGAACCAGCACCCACCCGAACGTCAGCCAGTCGCCGGGCTCGTTCGGCAGCGGGACGTCGAACGCGGTCGTCGCCAGGGCGATCAGCGCGGCCATCTGGACGACCGTCACGACCATGACCTGGCCCACCTTGCCGAGAAAGTACGCCGTCGGCGGCAACGGAGTGGTGCGCAGGCGCCGCAGCGTTCCGTCGTCGCGCTCCACGGCGATGCTCGTGGCGAGCGTCTGAAAGCTCGTCAGCATGATGCCGGTCGCCGCGATCCCCGCGACGAAGTACTGGGCGAACGAGACGCCGGAGTCCGGCGGGCCCGCCACCTGGCCGTCGAACACCGTCGCGAAGATCGCCATCATGATCAGCGGGTACGCGAAGATGAAGATCATCGCGTCGCGCTCGCGGACGAAGGTGAGCAGCTCCAGGGAGGTCCGGGCGAGGCCGAGCCGCGCAGTCCCGGGCAGCCGGACGTCCGGCGAGATCGAAGAGGTCCGGGGTGTGCTCACGCCTGTGCCGCCGTGGTGCTCTCCGGCACGGCGTCGGGCGTCTGCCCGATCAGCTCCAGATAGACGTCTTCGAGCGACGGACGCCGGACCTCGAGGGCAGGTACCTCCCCCTGGTACCGCGCGGCGAGGTCCTGGACGAGGGTCGTCGGGGACGCGGTCGTGGCCTCGCCGCCGTCCCAGCGCACGACGGCGCGGCCGTGGGTCCGGGCCCGGAGGCCGGCAGGGGAGTCGAGCGCGACGATGCTGCCCGCCCGCATCACCGCGACACGATCGGCGAGGGCGTCCGCCTCGTCGAGATAGTGGGTCGTCAACCAGATGGTGGTCCCGGTCGCCCGCAGCTCGCGGAGCAGCTCCCAGAAGGAACGCCGGGCCTGGGGGTCGAAGCCGGTCGTCGGTTCGTCCAGGAACAGCAGCTCTGGCCGTCCGACGACGCCGAGCGCGACGTCGAGGCGGCGGCGCTGACCGCCGGAGAGCGATCGTGCACGAGACCCGCTCTGCTCCCCGAGGCCGACCATCTCGACGACGTCGTCCGGGTCGCGCGGATCCGGGTAGTACCGGGCGAACTGGTGCACGAGCTCGCGGATGCTGAGCTCGGCGAGGTCGTTGGTCGACTGGAGCACGACGCCGACCCGGGAGCGCCAGGCCCTGCTCGCGCGGGCCGGGTCGAGGCCCAGGACCGAGACGTCGCCGGTGGTGGCGCGGCGGTGGCCGGCGAGGATCTCGGTCGTCGTGGTCTTGCCCGCGCCGTTCGGTCCGAGCATCGCGAAGATCTCACCTCGGCCGACGTCGAGGTCGAGCCCGTCGACCGCCGTCGTGGCGCCGTACTCCTTGCGCAGCCCGCGGACGCTGACGACGAGGTCCCGGTCGGCACCGAGGGGTGTCGTGGGCGCGGTGCCGTGCGTCGTCATGGCGTTGAGTATGGTGCGTATGTCGTGATCACGCAGCGGCTCCTGGGACGAGTTCGACCCAGGCCGTCGGTTCGCGTACAGTGGTCCCTTGGTGATTGACGCTCGCCATGATGAGTCATGCCCTGCATGACGAGTCAGAGGGGCTGAGGTGCCGAAGGGTAGTGGCGCAATTGGTAGCGCAGCGGTCTCCAAAACCGCAGGTTGCAGGTTCGAGCCCTGTCTACCCTGCTCGGCTCCTGTGCCGTGTCCTGGACACGTCGCGGGTGCCATGCGGGTCAGTGCGATCAGGTTGACTCCGCCGCCAGGTCTGTCCGTCCACCGAGTGGGGAAGAACAGTGAGTGAATCACCGTCCGGTGCGGTCGAGGCCGGAGCCGGAGACCGTCGCGCTGACGGGAAGCGCCCGAACATCTTCGCGCGCATCGCGATCTTCGTCCGCCAGGTCATCGCGGAGCTCGGCAAGGTGGTCACCCCGACCCGTTCCGAGCTGGGAACGTACTTCGTCGTGGTGATCGTCTTCCTGGTCGTCATGATGGGCTTCATCACCCTGATCGACTACCTGATCGGCATCGGGACGCTCGCCCTCTTCGGCTAGCAGCCCCGTCTCGGCTCCGACCCCGAGAGCCCACCGAAGGATCAGTCCTTCCCCACGTACCGACCGAGAAAGCAGGTTCCTTCGTGTCCGAGGATTCGCTGGACAAGCCGGAGAACACCGAGCCCGACGCCGAGCGCGCCGAGGCTGAGACGGCTGCACCCGTGGACGGCGAGGAACAGCCTGCTGAGGATGCACCCGTGGTGGACCCCGCAGAGGAGTTCCGTCGCGAGCTGCGTGGCCAGCTCGGCGAGTGGTACGTCATCCACTCGTACGCAGGCTACGAGAACCGCGTCAAGGTCAACCTGGAGAACCGCACCCAGAGCCTCAACATGGAGGAGTACATCTTCCAGGTCGAGGTGCCGATGGAAGAGGTCGCGGAGTTCAAGAACGCGCAGAAGAAGATCGTGCGCCGCGTCCGGATCCCCGGCTACGTGCTCGTCCGCATGGACCTCACCGACGAGTCGTGGGGTGCGGTGCGCCACACGCCCGGCGTCACCGGCTTCGTGGGCCACACGCACCAGCCCGTGCCGCTGACGATCGACGAGGTCTTCTCGATGCTGGCGCCGACGTTCGTCGAGGAGGCTCCCGCGGTCGAGGGCCAGCCCGCGACGTCCGGCAAGGCCCCGATGGAGGTCGACTTCGAGGTCGGCGAGTCCGTCACGGTCACCGACGGCCCCTTCGAGACGCTGGACGCGACGATCTCCGAGATCAACGCGGACACGCAGAAGCTCAAGGTGCTCGTCTCAATCTTCGGCCGGGAGACCCCGGTCGAGCTGTCGTTCGACCAGGTCGCCAAGATCTGATCCTCGTCGGCACCACCTGCAACCGGGTCATCGCCCACGGCGTCGGTCCATCAACAGAAAGTTAGGGAACTCGCATGCCTCCCAAGAAGAAGGTCTCTGGCCTCATCAAGCTCCAGATCCAGGCAGGCGCCGCCAACCCGGCCCCGCCGATCGGCCCCGCGCTCGGTCAGCACGGCGTCAACATCATGGAGTTCTGCAAGGCGTACAACGCCGCGACCGAGTCGCAGCGCGGAAACGTCGTGCCGGTCGAGATCACGGTCTACGAGGACCGCTCGTTCACGTTCATCACCAAGACCCCGCCGGCAGCCGAGCTCATCAAGAAGGCAGCCGGCGTCGACAAGGGTTCGGCCACCCCGCACACCGTCAAGGTCGCCAAGATCACGGCCGACCAGGTGCGTGAGATCGCCACGACCAAGCTCGAGGACCTGAACGCCAACGACCTCGACGCCGCGTCGAAGATCATCGCGGGCACCGCCCGTTCGATGGGCATCACGGTCGAGGGCTGATTTCCTCACCCGATCGATCGTCCGACGCTCGTCGGACGATCAGTGGAAGGGTCCGCGCGGACCCGCTCACCACGACTGCTCAGACAAAGGAGAAGCAGATGGCAACGCGCAGCAAGGCCTACCGGGCCGCCGCAGAGAAGATCGACCGCGACGAGGTCTACGCCCCGCTGGACGCCGTGCGTCTCGCGAAGGAGACCGCGACTGTCAAGTACGACGCGACCGTCGAGGTCGCGTTCCGTCTCGGCGTCGACCCCCGCAAGGCCGACCAGATGGTCCGTGGCACGGTCAACCTGCCCCACGGCACCGGCAAGACGGCCCGCGTGATCGTCTTCGCGAACGGCGACAAGGCGGAGCAGGCACTCGCTGCCGGCGCCGATGAGGTCGGCGGTGACGACCTCATCGCGAAGGTCGCCGCCGGGTACACCGACTTCGACGCCGCCGTGGCGACGCCGGACCTCATGGGCAAGGTCGGGCGCCTCGGTAAGGTCCTCGGCCCCCGCGGCCTGATGCCGAACCCGAAGACCGGCACCGTGACGATGGACGTGACGAAGGCTGTCAACGACATCAAGGGCGGCCGTATCGAGTTCCGCATCGACAAGCACTCGAACCTGCACTTCATCATCGGCAAGGTCTCCTTCTCCGAGGAGCAGCTGGTGGAGAACTACGCCGCGGCGCTCGACGAGATCCTTCGTCTGAAGCCGTCCTCCTCGAAGGGCCGGTACATCACGAAGGCCACGATGACGACGACGATGGGCCCGGGCATCCCGCTCGACCAGAACAAGACGACGAAGCTCCTCGAGGGCGACGACGCCTGATCGCGTTCTGACGCCGTCGTCGACGGCAGATCGAAGGCCTGGAACCACCCCCGTGGTTCCAGGCCTTCGGCGTTCCCCAGGCGGGCGACGCCCGCCGGGTGTGAAAGCCCTGCACACACGCCGGGTGTGAAAGCCCTGCTGACAGGCCGAGGGGCGGTGGCCTCACGTCCCCGTGAGGTCACCGCCCCTCGGCAGTTGGTGTGGCTATCGGGTCAGCAGGAGCCGAGGTTCTTCCAGACTCCCCAGTCGCTCGGCGCCGGGGCGTCGTTGAGCGTCCACCACTTGGCCTGCCACGCCTGGCCGTCGTGCACGACCTGGTCGCCCCCGACGTAGACCTGGCCGGCGTTCCACGCCGAGGCCTCGCACGGGTTGGGCGAGTCGGTCGGGTTCGTCGTCGGGTCCGTGGTCGGGTCGGTCGTCGGGTCCGTGGTCGGGTCCGTGGTCGGGTCGGACGTGGGGTCGGTCGTGGGGTCGGGCGTCGGGTCCGTGGTCGGGTCCGTCGTGGGGTCCGTGGTCGGAGCACCGCTCCCGGTGCCGAGTCGCTGACCGAAGCGGTTCGCGAGCTCGTAGTTGTTCGTCGCGTCCCAGTTGATCGACCAGGTCATGACGCCGCCGATCTTCCCGTACGGCGTACCGGGCGTGAAGGTGCCACAGTTCGTGCCCGTCTCGAGGCAGTCGACGGCCTTCTCGACGTTGGCGAGCGACTGGTAGCCACCTCCGGCGGCGGACGGGACGGCCGGGACGCCGATTCCGACCTGGTCGGGCGTGAGCCCCATCTCGAGCTGGATGCAGGCGAGCGACGTCAGGAAGTCGACGGAGCCCTGCGCGTAGACCTGCTGGTTGCAGCCCATCATCGAACCCGAGTTGTAGTACTGGGTGTTGACGATCGTCAGGATGTCCTTGATGGCCAGGGTCAGCTGGTAGTAGCCCATCGAGGTGGCCTGGTAGTCGATCGTCTGCGGTGCCATCGCGATGATGAGGTCGCTGCCGGCCTTCGCGGAGAGCTGGTGCAGCGCGTCGGACATGGCGTCGGCGTGGATGCCGTGCTCGAGGTCGATGTCCACGCCGTCGAAGCCGTAGTCCTGCATGAGGTCGTAGGCGGTGTCGGCGAAGTTCTTGGCCTGCGTGGCGTTCGAGACGACGACGTTGCCCTTCTCGCCTCCGACGGAGAGGATCACCTTGCGGCCCTGGGCCTGGATGTCGGCGATGTCTGCACGGAACTCGGCGTCGGTGTAGCCGCCGAGCTCCTCGGTCTCGAGGGTGAAGTCGATACCGCCGGAACGCGTCGGGTGGTTCTCGGCGAACGCGACGGCGACGAGGTTGTAGGCCTCGGGGATCTCGCTCAGCGGCATCACGACGGATCCGTTGTCGAAGTTGTGCCAGTAGCCCGTGAGCCATTGGGCGTCGTTCGCGGACGTGGCGGCGGGTGCCGCAGCAGGGGCCGCAGCGTTCGCGGCGGTGATCGCGCCGAGGCCCGAGACAGCCAGTGCGGCTGCGACGGCGACGGCGCGTACGGCGCGTCGGGGGACGAGTGAGGTTCGCACGAGTGCTCCTTGGAACGGAGGTGCAGGGACCTGTCGACGCTACGGAGCCTGGTCGGTGCGCGGAATGAGGGGATTCCCGCCTCTCTGCGCAGCATCTACGTGGTTGTACGTATCTCCTCGACGCGCGGCGGCCGGCTGTCGCTGGTATGGATCCGGATTAGGAGTCCGGGCGGTTGTCGCGTATGGTGGACCGGTACCGAAGACCGCCGGTCGTTCCCTTCTGCCTCAGGGCAGGTCGGAAACCGAAGTCCCGCCGATGAGGTGGAGGCCAGCGCAGGTGAGAATCTCGTTGTTGTCGTCCTCTGTCGACAGTCCTGGAGAGCTCCGCCTGCGCGGGGCTCTTTTTCATTGTCAGGACCTCGGGTCGCCAGAGCCTCCCGCCCTGGTGACCGGTGGCACCACCACTGGAAGGATTGCCATGGCGAGGCCGGAGAAGGCAGCCGCAGTCGCAGAGATCGTGGACCAGTTCCGCGAGTCGAACGCTGCCGTGCTGACCGAGTACCGCGGGCTCACCGTCGCGCAGCTCAAGGAGCTGCGTCGGTCGCTCAGCGGCAACGCAACCTACGCCGTGGTGAAGAACACGCTGACCTCGATCGCGGCGAAGGAGGTGGGCGTCGAGGGTATCGACGTCGACCTTCAGGGCCCGACCGCCATTGCCTTCTCGACCGGTGACCCGGTCGCGGTGGCAAAGGGTCTGCGCGACTTCGCCAAGGCGAATCCCGCACTGGTCGTCAAGGGCGGTGTCCTCGACGGACGCGTCATGACCAGCACGGAGATCAACAAGCTCGCGGACCTCGAGTCCCGCGAGGTGCTGCTGGCCAAGCTGGCCGGCGCGATGAAGGGCAAGCTCTACCAGGCTGCCTACCTGTTCACGGCGCCCACGGCCCAGGCCGCGCGCGCGATCGATGCCCTGCGTCAGAAGCAGGAATCGGAGAGCGCTGCAGCCTGACCCTCCGGGGTTCGTGCGACGCTCACTGCTTTTCCCACATCATCACCCCTGCTTCGTGCAGGCCCGCACGCGGGTCGACGACCAGCACCAACCGAAAGGACCGCCATCATGGCGAAGCTCAGCAACGACGAGCTGCTCGACGCTTTCAAGGAGCTCACCCTCATCGAGCTCTCCGACTTCGTGAAGGCCTTCGAGGAGACCTTCGACGTCACCGCTGCCGCCCCCGTGGCCGCTGCTGCCCCGGCTGCTGCCGGTGGCGCCCCCGCCGAGGCTGCTGAGGAGCAGTCGGAGTTCGACGTCGTCCTCGAGTCGGCCGGCGACAAGAAGATCCAGGTCATCAAGGAGGTGCGCGCCCTCACGAGCCTCGGCCTGAAGGAGGCCAAGGACCTCGTCGACGGTGCCCCGAAGCCGGTTCTCGAGGGTGTCGACAAGGACGCTGCCGAGAAGGCCAAGGCTGCTCTCGAGGGCGCTGGCGCCACGATCACCCTCAAGTGATCTGAGCGGCTCGTACTGAGCCGCGCCAGTACCTCCACGAGGCCCCCGTCCGCTCTGCGGGCGGGGGCCTCGTGGCGTTCGCGGCACCGGGTGTGTCAGGATATGCGCGTCGTCACAGATCGAGCAGCGTCGCTCGGGTCCCGGGATCGTGCCGGGGGACGACACGGATGGCGAGGGCGCCAGGTCACTCCGTCGGAGGTTCTCTCCGTCGGGGGTAGACGGATGTGCCATGGTGGGGTAGGCTGTCGCTTTGCGCTGCCCTGTGCCCACGATTTCAAATATCCCACTCTGAACTCCCGACGTACGTGCGCGTCGAGAGGACGGGGACGAGGACGGGGATCGTGCTCCGCCGGGCGGTTGCAGCGTGTTCTCAAACTGCAGGGAAGGACCCCCCTTGGCTGCCTCGCGCACCCCTTCTGCTCCGTCCGCCGACGCAATCGCGAACCGGACCGCGTCGCGTCGACTCTCGTTCGCCAAGATCCATGAACCCCTGGGAGTCCCGGACCTCCTCGGGCTCCAGACCGACAGCTTCGACTGGCTGCTCGGAAACGAAAAGTGGCAGGCGCGAGTCGCCGCCGCCACGGCCGACGGCCGTCAGGACGTCCCGACGACGTCGGGTCTCGAGGAGATCTTCTCCGAGATCTCGCCCATCGAGGACTTCGGCTCGACGATGTCGCTGTCCTTCTCGGACCACCGCTTCGAGGCTCCCAAGTACACGGGTGACGAGTGCAAGGAGAAGGACTTCACCTTCGCCGCACCGCTCTACGTGACCGCGGAGTTCGTCAACTACACGACCGGCGAGATCAAGAGCCAGACGGTCTTCATGGGCGACTTCCCGCTGATGACCGAGCGTGGGACGTTCATCATCAACGGCACCGAGCGTGTCGTCGTCTCGCAGCTCGTCCGTTCGCCCGGCGTCTACTTCGAGCGCACGCCCGACAAGACGAGCGACAAGGACATCTACTCGGCGAAGATCATCCCGTCGCGGGGTGCGTGGCTCGAGTTCGAGATCGACAAGCGCGACGCAGTGGGCGTCCGTGTCGACCGCAAGCGTAAGCAGCCGGTCACCGTCCTGCTGAAGGCTCTCGGGCTGAGCGAGTCGGAGATCCGCGAGGAGTTCGCAGACTTCCCGGCCATCCTGGACACGCTCGAGAAGGACCACGTCCACACCGAGGAAGAGGCGCTGGTCGACCTCTACCGCAAGATTCGTCCGGGCGAGCCGCCCACGGTCGAGGCCGGTCGCTCGCTGCTCGAGAACTTCTACTTCAACCCCAAGCGCTACGACCTCGCGAAGGTCGGTCGCTACAAGGCGAACAAGAAGCTCGGCGTCGAGGCGGCGCTGAACGACTCGACGCTGTCGGTGACCGACGTCGTCGCGACGATCAAGTACCTCGCGTCGCTGCACGCCGACAAGGCCACGATGTCGGGTCGCCGCAACGGCGAGGACATCGACGTGCGCGTCGAGACCGACGACATCGACCACTTCGGCAACCGTCGTATCCGCGCCGTGGGTGAGCTCATCCAGAACCAGGTCCGCACCGGCCTGTCCCGGATGGAGCGTGTCGTCCGCGAGCGGATGACGACCCAGGACGTCGAGGCGATCACCCCGCAGACCCTGATCAACATCCGCCCGGTCGTGGCGTCGATCAAGGAGTTCTTCGGGACGTCGCAGCTGTCGCAGTTCATGGACCAGAACAACCCGCTCGCCGGTCTGACGCACAAGCGTCGTCTGTCCGCGCTGGGCCCGGGTGGTCTGTCCCGTGACCGCGCCGGCATGGAGGTCCGTGACGTCCACCCGTCGCACTACGGGCGCATGTGCCCGATCGAGACGCCTGAGGGCCCGAACATCGGTCTGATCGGCTCGCTCGCCTCCTACGGACGGATCAACCCGTTCGGCTTCGTCGAGACGCCGTACCGCAAGGTCACGGCCGGCAAGGTGACCGACGAGGTCGTCTACCTGACCGCGGACGACGAGGACACCTTCGTCATCGCGCAGGCGAACCAGATCCTCAACGACGACGGTTCGTTCGTCGAGGAGCGCGTGCTCGTCCGCACCAAGGGTGGCGAGGTCGACATCATCCCCGGCGAGGCCGTGGACTACATGGACGTCTCCCCGCGCCAGATGGTGTCGGTCGCGACCGCGCTGATCCCGTTCCTGGAGCACGACGACGCGAACCGTGCACTCATGGGTGCCAACATGCAGCGACAGGCCGTGCCGCTGCTCCGTTCGGAGGCCCCGCTCGTGGGCACCGGCATGGAGCGTCACGCGGCGGTCGACGCCGGTGACGTGATCGTCGCCTCGAAGGCCGGCGTCGTCACCGAGGTGTCGGCGGACCTGATCACCGTCGCGAACGACGACGCGACCACGTCGACGTACCGGGCCAAGAAGTTCGTCCGCTCGAACCACGGGACGAGCTACAACCAGCGCGTCCTGGTCGACGAGGGTGCTCGTGTCGAGGTCGGCTCCGTGCTGGCCGACGGTCCCGCGACGGACGAGGGGGAGCTCGCGCTCGGCAAGAACCTCCTCGTGGCGTTCATGTCGTGGGAGGGCCACAACTACGAGGACGCGATCATCCTCAGCCAGCGCCTCGTGCAGGACGACGTGCTCTCGTCGATCCACATCGAGGAGCACGAGGTCGACGCTCGCGACACCAAGCTCGGCCCGGAGGAGATCACGCGGGACATCCCGAACGTCTCCGAGGAGGTCCTCGCAGACCTCGACGAGCGTGGCGTGATCCGCATCGGTGCCGAGGTCGGCGCCGGCGACGTGCTGGTCGGCAAGGTCACCCCCAAGGGTGAGACCGAGCTGACCCCCGAGGAGCGCCTGCTGCGCGCGATCTTCGGCGAGAAGGCCCGCGAGGTCCGCGACACGTCCCTGAAGGTTCCCCACGGTGAGTCGGGAACGGTCATCGGCGTGCGCGAGTTCAACCGCGAGGACGGCGACGAGCTGCCCGCCGGTGTGAACCAGCTGGTGCGCGTCTACATCGCGAACCGTCGCAAGATCACGGACGGCGACAAGCTCGCCGGACGCCACGGCAACAAGGGCGTCATCTCCAAGATCCTGCCGGTCGAGGACATGCCGTTCCTGCCGGACGGCACCCCGGTCGACATCGTCCTGAACCCGCTGGGTGTTCCGGGTCGAATGAACGTCGGTCAGGTGCTGGAGACCCACCTCGGGTGGATCGCCAAGCAGGGCTGGGACATCTCGCTCGCGGGTGGCGAGAACGGGGAGGACCTCTCCTGGAAGGAGAACGTCCCCGCGATCGCCGCGACGTCGGAGCCGGGCCGCCCGGTGGCGACCCCGGTGTTCGACGGCCTGCAGGAGGATGCGCTGCGTGGTCTGTTCACCGCGACGCTTCCGAACCGCGACGGCGAGCGCATGGTCCAGGGCGACGGGAAGGCGCGTCTGTTCGACGGCCGCTCCGGCGAGCCGTTCCCGGACCCGGTGTCCGTCGGCTACATGTACATCCTGAAGCTGCACCACCTGGTCGACGACAAGATCCACGCGCGCTCGACGGGTCCGTACTCGATGATCACGCAGCAGCCGCTGGGTGGTAAGGCGCAGTTCGGTGGCCAGCGGTTCGGCGAGATGGAGGTCTGGGCCCTCGAGGCGTACGGCGCCGCCTACACGCTGCAGGAGCTCCTGACCATCAAGTCGGACGACGTCCCGGGTCGCGTGAAGGTCTACGAGGCCATCGTCAAGGGCGAGAACATCCCCGACTCGGGCATCCCGGAGTCGTTCAAGGTTCTCCTCAAGGAGATGCAGTCCCTGTGCCTGAACGTCGAGGTGCTCTCGAGCGACGGCGTCCAGATCGAGATGCGCGAGTCCGACGACGAGGTCTACCGCGCGGCGGAGGAGCTCGGCATCGACCTGTCGCGCCGTCCGAACGCCGCAGCGAGCGTCGACGAGATCTGATAGATCGAGCACGACGGCGGCGAGCGCCCCTGGTTCTCGCCGCCGCCGTCACCTCAACATATTTCTCCATTGTGCGGGCGGCTCTCCCAGCCGCCGGCAGACGAAGGAAGTAGGACACATTGCTCGACGTCAATGTCTTCGACGAGCTGCGTATCGGCCTGGCCACGGCCGACGACATCCGTGGCTGGTCCCACGGTGAGGTCAAGAAGCCGGAAACCATCAACTACCGCACCCTGAAGCCTGAGAAGGACGGACTCTTCTGCGAGAAGATCTTCGGTCCGACCCGGGACTGGGAGTGCTACTGCGGCAAGTACAAGCGCGTCCGTTTCAAGGGCATCATCTGTGAGCGCTGCGGCGTCGAGGTGACCCGTTCGAAGGTGCGTCGTGAGCGCATGGGGCACATCGAGCTCGCCGCCCCCGTCACGCACATCTGGTTCTTCAAGGGTGTTCCGTCGCGACTGGGCTACCTGCTCGACCTCGCGCCGAAGGACCTGGAGAAGGTCATCTACTTCGCGGCCTACATGATCACGTGGGTCGACGAGGAGGGGCGTCAGGAGGACCTCCCGAACCTCCAGAACGAGATCGACCTGGAGAAGAAGGAGATCGCGGACCGCCGCGACAACGACATCAACCTGCGCGCCCAGCGTCTCGAGGCCGACCTGGCCGAGCTCGAGGCCGAGGGTGCCAAGGCCGACGCGCGCCGCAAGGTGCGTGACTCGGCCGAGCGCGAGATGGCGCAGCTGCGCAAGCGCTCGGACGCCGAGCTCGATCGCCTCGAGCAGGTCTGGGACCGGTTCAAGAACCTCAAGGTCGCGGACCTCGAGGGCGACGAGATGCTCTACCGTCAGCTGCTCGACCGCTACGGCCCCTACTTCGAGGGTTCGATGGGTGCCGACGCGATCCAGAAGCGTCTGCAGAACTTCGACCTCGAGGCCGAGGCAGAGCTTCTCCACGAGATCATCTCGACGGGCAAGGGTCAGAAGAAGACCCGTGCGCTGAAGCGCCTCAAGGTCGTCAACGCGTTCCTGACGACGACGAACTCGCCGACCGGCATGGTGCTCGACGCCGTCCCGGTGATCCCGCCGGACCTGCGCCCGATGGTGCAGCTCGACGGTGGCCGGTTCGCGACGTCGGACCTCAACGACCTGTACCGCCGTGTGATCAACCGGAACAACCGTCTGAAGCGTCTGCTCGACCTCGGTGCGCCGGAGATCATCGTCAACAACGAGAAGCGGATGCTCCAGGAGGCCGTCGACTCGCTGTTCGACAACGGCCGTCGTGGCCGTCCGGTGACCGGACCGGGCAACCGTCCGCTCAAGTCGATCTCGGACATGCTCAAGGGCAAGCAGGGTCGTTTCCGTCAGAACCTGCTCGGAAAGCGCGTCGACTACTCGGGCCGTTCGGTCATCGTCGTCGGCCCGCAGCTGAAGCTCCACCAGTGCGGTCTGCCCAAGCAGATGGCTCTCGAGCTGTTCAAGCCGTTCGTGATGAAGCGCCTGGTCGACCTGAACCACGCGCAGAACATCAAGTCGGCGAAGCGGATGGTCGAGCGTGCGCGCCCGGTCGTCTGGGACGTCCTCGAAGAGGTCATCACCGAGCACCCGGTGCTGCTGAACCGTGCGCCGACGCTGCACCGTCTGGGTATCCAGGCGTTCGAGCCGCAGCTCGTCGAGGGCAAGGCCATCCACCTGCACCCGCTCGTCTGCGGCGCGTTCAACGCCGACTTCGACGGTGACCAGATGGCGGTCCACCTGCCGCTGAGCGCCGAGGCGCAGGCCGAGGCCCGCATCCTCATGCTCTCGAGCAACAACATCCTGAAGCCGTCGGACGGCCGTCCGGTCACCATGCCCTCGCAGGACATGATCATCGGTCTGCACCACCTCACGAGCGACCGTGCGGGTGCCGAGGGCGAGGGGCGTGCGTTCGGCTCGGTCGCCGAGGCCATCATGGCGTTCGACCAGGGCACGCTGGACATCAACGCGCAGGTCGAGATCCGTCTCGACGGGCTCGTCTTCGAGGACGGCAAGGCACCCGAGGGCTTCGTGCCCGGCGAGCCGTTCGTCTTCGAGACGACGCTGGGCCGTGCGCTCTTCAACGAGACGCTCCCCGTCGACTACCCGTACGAGAACGGGATCGTCGACAAGAAGCGCCTCTCGGTGATCGTGAACGCGCTCGCCGAGCAGTACCCGAAGGTCGAGGTGGCTGCGTCGCTCGACGCTCTGAAGGCCGCCGGCTTCCGTTGGGCGACCCGCTCGGGCGTCACCATCGCGATCTCGGACGTCGCCACGCCGTCGGACAAGGCCGCGATCCTGGAGGAGCACGAGGCCAAGGCACTCAAGGTCCAGCAGGAGTACGACCGTGGTCTGATCACGGACGACGAGCGCCGTCAGGAGCTCATCGAGATCTGGACCCAGGCCACCGACAAGGTCGCGCAGACGATGCGTGCCAACCTCGAGGCCGACGAGCGCAACACCGTGCTCCGCATGGTGGGCTCGGGTGCTCGTGGTAACTGGATGCAGGTCCGTCAGATCGCCGGTATGCGTGGTCTCGTGGCGAACCCGCGTGGTGAGATCATCCCGCGTCCGATCAAGTCGAACTACCGCGAGGGCCTCTCGGTCCTCGAGTACTTCATCGCGACGCACGGTGCCCGTAAGGGTCTCGCCGACACGGCTCTGCGTACCGCGGACTCCGGGTACCTCACCCGTCGTCTCGTGGACGTCTCGCAGGACGTCATCATCCGTGAGGAGGACTGCGGCACCGAGCGTGGTCTGAAGCTCCCCGTGGGTGAGGACGTCGCTGGCGTGCTCGTCGAGCACCCGAAGGTCGAGACGAGCATCTACTCGCGGACCCTGGCCTCCGACGTCGAGGACGCCGACGGCAACGTCGTCGCCCACGCGGGTGACGACGCGGGTGACGACGTCATCCGCAAGGTGCTCGCCGCCGGGGTCGCCGAGGTCAAGGTCCGGTCGGTCCTGACGTGCGAGTCGCGCGTCGGTACGTGCGCCAAGTGCTACGGCCGCTCGCTCGCGACCGGCAAGCTCGTGGACATCGGCGAGGCGGTCGGCATCATCGCGGCCCAGTCGATCGGTGAGCCCGGTACCCAGCTGACGATGCGTACGTTCCACACCGGTGGTGTGGCCTCGGCGGACGACATCACGCAGGGTCTGCCGCGTGTCACCGAGCTCTTCGAGGCGCGTACCCCGAAGGGTGAGGCGCCGATCGCGGAGTTCTCCGGTCGCCTCGCGATCGACGACTCGGAGCGTTCGCGCCGTCTCGTGCTCACGCCAGACGACGGGTCGGAGGAGATCGAGTACCCGGTCACCAAGCGTGCTCGTCTGCTGGTCAACGACGGCGACCACGTCGAGGTCGGGACCCAGCTTGTGCAGGGTGCGGTGGACCCGAAGAAGGTCCTGCGCATCCTCGGCCCGCGCGCCACGCAGAAGCACCTGGTGGACGAGGTCCAGGAGGTCTACAACTCCCAGGGTGTGGACATCCACGACAAGCACATCGAGGTCATCGTGCGGCAGATGCTGCGTCGCGTGACCGTGCTCGACTCGGGCAACGCCAAGCTGCTGCCCGGTGAGCTCGCGGAGCGTGTGCGCTTCGAGGACGCGAACCGGCAGGCCGTGGCGGAGGGTGGCCGTCCGGCTGCCGGCCGTCCGGAGCTGATGGGTATCACGAAGGCGTCGCTCGCGACGGACTCGTGGCTCTCGGCCGCGTCGTTCCAGGAGACCACGCGCGTGCTCACGGAGGCCGCCATGAGCGGTCGCCGCGACCCGCTGCTGGGCCTCAAGGAGAACGTCATCATCGGTAAGCTCATCCCGGCCGGTACCGGCCTGACGCGCTACGGCAACGTGGACGTCGAGCCGACCGAGGAGGCCAAGACCGAGCTCTACCCGACGTTCGGGTACGACGAGATCGACTTCCCGGCGCTCGGTATGGGCTCCGGCGAGGCGATCCCGCTCGAGGACCTCGACTTCGGCGACTACCGCTGACCTGTCGGTAGACAGGACCTGAGGGACTCAGGCGGCGCGGTACCCACCCCGGTGGGTGCCGCGCCGTCGTCGTTCCCCGGACGACGGCGGTGCTCAGGTCCGCCCGGGACGGTGCCGCGCGAGGAGCCGTCCTTCCGATGTTGACTCGCACGTGGTAGTGGGAGTAACGTTGTGAGCCGTGCCCGCGTTGTCGGGCCCTTTGTTCTGTTCGTGAGATGCGGATCGGCCTCGCCGATCCGACGTCGGACGCGCACCGCCCCTCGGTGACGGGGGAGTGAGCAGCGCAGCGGTCAGGCCGGGCCGGCAAGTGTGCGCGGGTAATCCCGAACCGCTCGAGGGCGGCGACGGACCATCGAGCCGGTGGTAGGTGGCTACGCAGCGTTCTTCGCTGCGCGGCGCCACGTGCGATCGGCGCCGCCAGACCACCGTCGAGGCCTTCAGGGTCTCGAGCAGTTCGAGAAGACACGGAGACGTAGTGCCTACGATCCAGCAGCTCGTCCGCAAGGGGCGGACCTCGAAGGTCGGGAAGTCGAAGACTCCCGCCCTCAAGGGCTCCCCTCAGCGGCGCGGCGTGTGCACCCGCGTGTACACGACCACCCCGAAGAAGCCGAACTCCGCGCTCCGCAAGGTCGCGCGTGTCAAGCTCTCCTCCGGCGTCGAGGTCACGGCGTACATCCCGGGCGTCGGCCACAACCTGCAGGAGCACTCCATCGTGCTCGTGCGCGGTGGTCGTGTGAAGGACCTCCCCGGTGTGCGCTACAAGATCGTGCGCGGCGCCCTCGACACCCAGGGTGTCAAGGGTCGCAAGCAGGCCCGCAGCCTCTATGGCGCCAAGAAGGAGAAGAGCTAATGCCCCGTAAGGGTCCGGCCCCGAAGCGGCCGCTCGCAGTCGACCCGGTCTACGGGTCGCCCGTCGTCACGCAGCTCGTGAACAAGGTCCTCATGGACGGCAAGAAGTCCACGGCAGAGGCCATCGTCTACGGCGCCCTCGAGGGTGTCCGCGACAAGGTCGACGGTGACCCCGTCGTCGTTCTCAAGCGTGCGCTCGACAACATCCGTCCCGCACTCGAGGTCCGTAGCCGCCGTGTCGGTGGCGCCACGTACCAGGTGCCGGTCGAGGTTCGCCCCGTGCGCTCCACGACGCTCGCTCTGCGCTGGCTCACCGACTACTCGCGCGCTCGTCGCGAGAAGACGATGACCGAGCGTCTGATGAACGAGATCCTGGACGCGAGCAACGGCCTCGGTGCCGCTGTGAAGCGCCGCGAGGACATGCACAAGATGGCCGAGTCCAACAAGGCCTTCGCGCACTACCGCTGGTGATCCGGTCCGGACGACGACGCAGACCCTGTGTCGTCGTCCGAGGGGCCGTACGGCCCGCCTCGTCCCAACCCACGACCCAAGGGGAAACACACCGTGGCACTTGACGTGCTGACCGACCTGAACAAGGTCCGCAACATCGGCATCATGGCCCACATCGACGCCGGCAAGACGACGACCACCGAGCGGATCCTGTTCTACACCGGGGTCAACTACAAGATCGGTGAGACGCACGACGGCGCGTCGACGATGGACTGGATGGAGCAGGAGCAGGAGCGCGGCATCACGATCACGTCCGCCGCGACGACCTGCTACTGGAAGAACAACCAGATCAACATCATCGACACCCCCGGGCACGTGGACTTCACGGTCGAGGTGGAGCGTTCGCTCCGCGTCCTCGACGGTGCCGTCGCCGTGTTCGACGGCAAGGAGGGCGTCGAGCCCCAGTCGGAGACCGTCTGGCGCCAGGCCGACAAGTACAACGTCCCGCGCATCTGCTTCGTCAACAAGATGGACAAGCTGGGCGCAGACTTCTACTTCACGGTCGACACGATCGTCAACCGCCTCAAGGCGAAGCCGCTCGTCATCCAGCTGCCGATCGGCGCGGAGAACGACTTCACCGGCGTCGTCGACCTGCTCGAGATGAAGGCGCTCGTCTGGCACGGGGAGACCCAGCTCGGCGAGTCCTACGAGGTCGAGGACATCCCGGCCGACCTCGTCGAGAAGGCGGAGCAGTACCGCGCCGACCTCATCGAGGCTGTCGCCGAGGCCGACGAGGAGCTTCTCGAGAAGTACCTCGGCGGCGAGGAGATCAGCAACGACGAGATCAACGCCGCGATCCGTCAGCTGACGATCGCCGGCGAGGCGTTCCCCGTGCTCTGCGGCTCGGCGTTCAAGAACAAGGGCGTCCAGCCCATGCTTGACGCGGTGATCGCGTACCTGCCGTCGCCCCTCGACGTCCCTCCGATGGAGGGCCACGACGTCAAGGACGAGGAGAAGGTCATCGAGCGTCGTCCCGACGCCAGCGAGCCGTTCTCGGCCCTCGCGTTCAAGGTGGCCTCGCACCCGTTCTTCGGCAAGCTCACCTACGTCCGGGTCTACTCGGGCAAGGTCGAGCAGGGCGCGCAGATCTACAACGCGACCAAGGGCAAGAAGGAGCGTGTCGGGAAGCTCTTCCAGATGCACTCCAATAAGGAGAACCCGGTTCCTGAGGCTCAGGCCGGTCACATCTACGCGTTCATCGGTCTGAAGGACGTCACGACGGGCGACACGCTCTGCGACCCGCAGAACCAGGTCGTCCTCGAGTCGATGACGTTCCCCGAGCCGGTCATCGACGTGGCCATCGAGCCCAAGACGAAGGCTGACCAGGAGAAGCTCTCCACGGCCATCCAGAAGCTGGCCGAGGAGGACCCGACCTTCCGCGTCAAGCTCGACGAGGAGACCGGCCAGACCGTCATCGGCGGTATGGGTGAGCTCCACCTCGACATCCTCGTCGACCGCATGCGTCGCGAGTTCAAGGTCGAGGCGAACGTGGGCAAGCCCCAGGTCGCCTACCGCGAGACGATCCGTCGCAAGGCGGAGAAGATCGACTACACGCACAAGAAGCAGACCGGTGGTTCCGGGCAGTTCGCCAAGGTCCAGGTGACCTTCGAGCCGCTCGACACCGCCGAGGGCGACCTGTACGAGTTCGAGAACGCCGTCACCGGTGGGCGCATCCCGCGCGAGTACATCCCGAGCGTCGACGCCGGAATCCAGTCCGCCATGCAGCTCGGCGTTCTCGCCGGGTTCCCGATGGTGGGCGTGAAGGCGACGCTGCTCGACGGCGCATACCACGACGTCGACTCCTCGGAGATGGCGTTCAAGCTTGCTGGCTCGATGGTCTTCAAGGAAGGCATCAAGCGAGCAGACCCGGTTCTTCTGGAGCCGGTCATGGCGGTCGAGGTGCGTACGCCCGAGGAGTACATGGGCGACGTGATCGGCGACATCAACTCACGTCGTGGAATGATCCAGTCCATGGAGGACGCGACGGGTGTCAAGGTCGTACGCGCCCAGGTACCGTTGTCAGAGATGTTCGGGTACATCGGGGACCTGCGTTCCAAGACGCAGGGCCGCGCTGTTTACTCGATGCAGTTCGACAGCTACTCCGAGGTTCCTCGAGCAGTTGCCGAAGAGATCATCAAGAAGACCCGGGGCGAGTGAGTCCCCACAGGTCGACCCCTGCACCACCCATCAACCTGTAGCGACCCGCACGCCCCGCAGATGCATCTCGCATCTGCATCGTTCGGCACAACTACCCAAGTCCCAGGAGGACCCCAGTGGCGAAGGCCAAGTTCGAGCGGAACAAGCCGCACGTCAACGTCGGCACCATCGGTCACGTTGACCACGGTAAGACGACGCTGACGGCAGCGATCTCGAAGACGCTCGCAGAGAAGTACCCGGACCTGCCGGCGAACACGCTGCGCAACTTCGACGAGATCGATGCGGCTCCCGAGGAGAAGCAGCGCGGTATCACGATCAACATCGCGCACATCGAGTACGAGACCCCTGCGCGTCACTACGCGCACGTCGACGCTCCCGGGCACGCCGACTACATCAAAAACATGATCACCGGTGCCGCCCAGATGGACGGCGCGATCCTGGTGGTCGCCGCGACCGACGGTCCGATGGCCCAGACGCGTGAGCACGTCCTGCTCGCTCGTCAGGTCGGCGTTCCCTACCTGCTCGTGGCGCTCAACAAGTCCGACATGGTCGACGACGAGGAGATCCTCGAGCTCGTCGAGATGGAGGTCCGTGAGCTCCTCTCCTCGCAGGAGTTCGACGGCGACAACGCTCCCGTCGTGCGCGTCTCCGGTCTGAAGGCTCTCGAGGGCGACCCCGAGTGGACCGAGAAGATCGTCGAGCTCATGAACGCTGTCGACGAGTTCGTCCCCGAGCCCGAGCGTGAGCTGGACAAGCCGTTCCTCATGCCCGTCGAGGACGTCTTCACGATCACCGGTCGTGGAACCGTCGTCACCGGCAAGGTCGAGCGTGGCGTCCTGGACGTCAACTCGGACGTCGAGATCGTCGGCATCCGCCAGCCGCAGAAGACCACGGTCACCGGTATCGAGACCTTCCACAAGCAGATGGACCAGGCGCAGGCCGGCGACAACACCGGTCTCCTCCTCCGCGGTCTGAAGCGCGAAGAGGTCGAGCGTGGCCAGGTCGTCGTGAAGCCGGGTTCGATCACCCCGCACACGGACTTCGAGGCCCAGGTCTACATCCTCGGCAAGGACGAGGGCGGGCGTCACAACCCGTTCTACTCGAACTACCGTCCGCAGTTCTACTTCCGCACCACGGACGTCACCGGCGTCATCACGCTGCCCGAGGGCACCGAGATGGTCATGCCCGGCGACAACACCGAGATGTCGGTCGAGCTCATCCAGCCGATCGCCATGGAAGAGGGCCTCGGCTTCGCCATCCGTGAGGGTGGCCGTACCGTCGGCTCCGGCCGCGTGACGAAGATCATCAAGTGATCTACCGCTGCTGCCGGCCCCTCCCGGGCCGGTAGCAGCCCCCACGAAGGCTCTGGCGCTTTCATGCGTCAGAGCCTTCGTGCTGCTTCCCGCCCGACCGGCGGGTGGGGTTCTCGGGAGGGCGTCGTCGACGTCACAGCTCCCGGCTGCCCCACGGACTTGGCTGATCGCACCTTCGTGTGCGAGGATAGTCAAGTTGCCTGCTACGGGCGCGCTCTTTCAAGTTTCGAACAGTGTGTTGAACCGGCCTCGAGGATTCGGGGCAAGCGGCCATGCCGCGGGTTGAGCTTGCTGTCGTCGATGAGATCGAGCACCCCGCGGAACACACGTTCTGACGCAGGCGGGAAAACGTTGCGCTTCGTCGCTGATGGTCTGGCCCTCGGGTCAGGTCGCCGGCGGAACGCATATCCAACGGCCCCACACCGAACCGGTGTGCGCGTCGCGGCGAGTCAGAGTAAGCGACACGCCCGAGCGCGGGGGTCGGACAGCTAGCGGTTCGAGAGAGAGAGTCAGACGACGCCATGGCGGGACAGAAGATCCGCATCCGGCTCAAGTCCTACGACCACGAGGTCATCGACAGTTCGGCGCGCAAGATCGTCGACACGGTGAGCCGCGCTGGTGCGACGGTCGTGGGCCCGGTGCCGCTGCCGACGGAGAAGAACGTGTTCTGCGTCATCCGATCGCCTCACAAGTACAAGGACAGCCGTGAGCACTTCGAGATGCGTACGCACAAGCGGTTGATCGACATCATCGATCCCACGCCGAAGGCGGTCGACTCGCTCATGCGACTCGACCTCCCCGCGGACGTGAACATCGAGATCAAGCTCTGAGGCTGGAGGACATTATGACTACCCCCCAGCAGAACGAACGCGCCGTGACGGCTGCGCTCGGGACGAAGCTCGGCATGACCCAGGTGTGGGACGACAACGGACGGCTGGTCCCTGTGACCGTCGTCGCGGTCGCTCCCAACGTGGTCACGCAGGTCCGCTCGGACGAGACGGACGGCTACCACGCGATTCAGCTGGCAGCCGGGCAGATCGACCCGCGCAAGGTCACGAACCCGCTGAAGGGTCACTTCGAGAAGGCCGGCGTCACGCCGCGCCGTCACGTCGCAGAGGTCCGCACCGCGGACGCTGCGTCGTACGAGCTCGGCCAGGAGATCACGGCGGAGGCCTTCACGGCCGGCGCCAAGGTCGACGTCGTCGGGACCACCAAGGGCAAGGGCACGGCCGGTGTGATGAAGCGTCACGGCTTCCACGGTGTCGGCGCCTCCCACGGTTCGCACCGCAACCACCGCAAGCCCGGTTCGATCGGTGGGGCCTCGACCCCGTCGCGAGTCTTCAAGGGCATGCGGATGGCCGGGCGTATGGGTCACGACCGTCAGACCACCATGAACCTGACCGTCCACGCGGTCGACGCAGAGAAGGGTCTGCTGCTCGTCAAGGGCGCAGTTCCCGGCCCTAAGGGCGGCGTCGTTCTCGTGCGTAGCGCAGTGAAGGGAGCCTGATACCCATGGCTGCTCAGACTGTTGACGTCCTGGACGCGAAGGGCAAGAAGGCCGGCAAGGCCGAGCTTCCTGCCGACATCTTCGACGTGCAGACGAACGTCCCCCTGATCCACCAGGTCGTCGTCGCCCAGCGTGCTGCTGCACGTCAGGGCACGGCCTCGACCAAGACCCGCGGCGAGGTCCGCGGTGGTGGACGCAAGCCTTACAAGCAGAAGGGCACTGGCCGCGCACGCCAGGGCTCGACGCGTGCTCCGCAGTTCGCCGGCGGTGGCACCGTCCACGGCCCGCAGCCGCGCAGCTACGACCAGCGGACCCCCAAGAAGATGAAGGTCGCCGCCCTCCGCGGTGCCCTCTCCGACCGGGCTCGCGCAGGCCGCGTGCACGTCGTCTCCGGCTTCGGCGTGGACGGCGTGCCGTCCACCAAGACGGCCCTGTCGACGATCGCCTCGCTGTCACCGCGCAAGCACGTCCTCGTGGTGACCGAGCGCAACGACGAGATCACGATCAAGTCGCTGCGGAACGTCGAGCAGGTGCACCTTCTGGTTGCTGACCAGCTGAACACCTACGACGTGCTCGTCTCGGACGACGTCGTCTTCACCGAGGGTGCGCTCTCCGCGTTCCTCGCGGGCCCGGCCACCGGCCGCGGCGCGAAGGCTGTCGCGACCTCGGCCGAGGCGTCTGACGCCGAGGAGGCCGCCAAGTGAGCACCATTCAGAAGGACCCGCGCGAGATCCTGATCGCGCCGGTCGTCTCCGAGAAGAGCTACGCGCTGCTCGATGAGGGTAAGTACACCTTCATCGTGGACCCGGGCGCGAACAAGACTGAGATCAAGATTGCTGTCGAGCAGGTCTTCGACGTCAAGGTCTCCTCGGTCAACACGATCAACCGCAAGGGCAAGTCCCGTCGTACGCGGTTCGGTCTGGGTAAGCGCAAGGACACCAAGCGTGCGATCGTCACCCTCCGTGAGGGCACGATCGACATCTTCGGCTGAGCCGACGAGAGCAGATTGAGGACAGATCCCCATGGGAATCCGTAAGCACAAGCCGACGACGCCTGGCCGCCGCGGCTCGAGCGTTGCCGACTTCGTCGAGGTCACGCGCTCGCAGCCGGAGAAGTCGCTGGTCCGTCCCCTGTCGAAGACGGGCGGTCGCAACAACTCGGGCCGCATCACGACCCGGCACAAGGGCGGTGGCCACAAGCGCGCCTACCGCGTGATCGACTTCCGTCGTCACGACAAGGACGGCGTGCCGGCGAAGGTCGCGCACATCGAGTATGACCCGAACCGCACGGCGCGCATCGCGCTCCTGCACTACCTGGACGGCGAGAAGCGGTACATCATCGCGCCGAACAAGTTGAAGCAGGGCGACATGATCGAGAACGGCGCCGGAGCGGACATCAAGCCTGGTAACAACCTGCCGTTGCGCAACATCCCGACCGGTACGGTCATCCACGCGATCGAGCTTCGGCCCGGTGGCGGTGCGAAGATCGCCCGTTCGGCTGGTGCCTCCGTGCAGCTCGTCGCCAAGGACGGCCCCTACGCCCAGCTGCGTATGCCGTCCGGCGAGATCCGCAACGTCGACCTGCGCTGCCGCGCCACGGTCGGCGAGGTGGGCAACGCCGAGCAGTCGAACATCAACTGGGGCAAGGCCGGCCGTAACCGCTGGAAGGGCATCCGCCCGACCGTGCGTGGTGTCGTCATGAACCCGGTTGACCACCCCCACGGTGGTGGTGAAGGCAAGACCTCCGGTGGACGTCACCCGGTGAGCCCCTGGGGCAAGCCGGAGGGGCGCACCCGCCACCCGAACAAGCCGAGTGACAAGCTGATCGTGCGGCGTCGCCGTACCGGCAAGAAGCGCTGATAGGAGCCTGGAGACATGCCTCGTAGCCTGAAGAAGGGCCCCTTCGTCGACGACCACCTGCAGAAGAAGGTGGATGGTCAGAACGAGAAGGGGACCAAGAACGTCATCAAGACGTGGTCCCGTCGGTCGGTCGTCACGCCCGACTTCCTCGGACACACTTTTGCCGTGCACGACGGTCGCAAGCACACTCCCGTGTTCGTCACCGAGTCGATGGTCGGGCACAAGCTCGGCGAGTTCGCTCCCACGCGGACCTTCCGCGGCCACGTGAAGGACGACAAGAAGGGGCGTCGCCGCTGACGCCGTGCCCTCGGGCACAGCGACAGCGTGACGTCTCCGACGGTCACTAGAGACAGAAGGCAGGACAGCAATGGAAGCCAAGGCGCAGGCGCGGTTCGTCCGTGTCACGCCCCAGAAGGCCCGGCGCGTCGTGGACCTCATCCGTGGCAAGCAGGCCGCTGAGGCAGTCGCGGTGCTGAAGTTCGCACCGCAGTCAGCGAGCGAGCCGATCCGGAAGGTCGTGGAGAGCGCGATCGCCAACGCGCGAGTGAAGGCCGACAACGCGAGCGAGCGGTTCGACGAGCAGGAGCTCGTCGTCACCGAGGCGTTCGTGGACGAGGGCCCCACGCTCAAGCGTTTCCGGCCACGGGCACAGGGTCGGGCGAGCCAAATCCTCAAGCGGACGAGCCACATCACCGTGGTCGTCGCTCCGCGTGAAGACACGAAGGGAAGGGCCCGATAGTGGGACAGAAGGTTCACCCGCACGGGTACCGTCTCGGCATCTCGACCGACCACCGCTCGCGGTGGTTCGCCGACAGCACCAAGCCCGGCCAGCGGTACCGCGACTACGTCCGCGAGGACGTCGAGATCCGCAAGGTCATGGGCACGGGGCTCGAGCGTGCCGGTATCTCCAAGGTGGAGATCGAGCGCACGCGTGACCGCGTTCGTGTCGACATCCACACCGCACGTCCGGGCATCGTCATCGGTCGCCGTGGCGCCGAGGCCGACCGCATCCGCGGCGAGCTCGAGAAGCTCACGGGCAAGCAGGTTCAGCTGAACATCCTCGAGGTCAAGAACCCCGAGATCGACGCTCAGCTGGTCGCCCAGGGCATCGCCGAGCAGCTCGCGAGCCGCGTGTCGTTCCGACGCGCGATGCGCAAGGGTATGCAGTCGGCACAGCGTGCCGGCGCCAAGGGTATCCGCGTGCAGGTCGCCGGCCGTCTCGGCGGCGCCGAGATGAGCCGTTCGGAGTTCTACCGCGAGGGCCGCGTGCCCCTGCACACGCTCCGCGCGTACATCGACTACGGCTTCTTCGAGGCCCGCACGACCTTCGGCCGCATCGGCGTGAAGGTCTGGGTCTACAAGGGCGACATGACCGAGAAGGAGTTCGCCGCACAGCAGGCGAGCGCCGCTCCTCGCCAGGGCCGTGGCGGCCCTCGCGGCGGTGGCGCACGTGGCCCGCGTCGTGGTGGCGAGCGTCCCGCCGAGCGGGCTCCGCAGTCCGAGGCTCCGGCTGCCGCTGAGGCACCCGCAGCTTCTGCGGAGAAGCCGGCGACCGAGACCGGAACGGAGGCCTGACCATGCTGATCCCTCGCAGGGTCAAGCACCGCAAGCAGCACCACCCGTCGCGCTCCGGTGCGGCCAAGGGCGGGACGACGATTGCTTTTGGTGACTACGGAATCCAGGCGATCGACCCGGCCTACGTCACGAACCGCCAGATCGAGGCGGCTCGTATCGCGATGACTCGCCACATCAAGCGTGGCGGTAAGGTCTGGATCAACATCTACCCGGACCGTCCGCTCACGAAGAAGCCTGCCGAGACCCGCATGGGTTCCGGTAAGGGTTCGCCCGAGTGGTGGGTCGCCAACGTCAAGCCGGGCCGGATCATGTTTGAGCTGGCCGGCGTCGATGAGGAGCTCGCTCGTGAGGCCATGCGCCGTGCGATGCACAAGCTCCCGATGAAGTGCCGCTTCGTGGTGCGTGAAGGTGGTGGCAACTGATGGCTGTCGGTACCAAGGAACTCGCGACGACGGAGCTCGACGCGTTTGACGACGAGCGTCTCGTCGCCGAGCTGAAGAAGGCCAAGGAGGAGATGTTCAACCTCCGCTTCCAGGCGGCCACCGGCCAGCTGGAGAGCCACGGCCGACTGAAGGCAGTGCGTCGTGACATTGCACGTATCTACACGGTGATCCGCGAGCGCGAGCTCGGCATCCGGACCGCCCCGAGCGCCGAGTGAGTGAGGCTGGAATGAGCGAGAAGGCAAACGCGGCCGAGGCCGCAACGCCCACCCGTTCGCACCGGAAGACGCGGCGCGGATACGTGGTGAGCGACAAGATGGACAAGACCGTCGTGGTGGAGGTCGAGGACCGGGTCAAGCACCCGCTCTACGGCAAGGTCATCCGACGGACGACCAAGGTCAAGGCGCACGACGAGCAGAACACTGCCGGCGTGGGCGACCTGGTCGAGATCATGGAGACTCGCCCGCTGTCCGCCTCGAAGCGGTGGCGCCTGGTCGAGATCCACGAGAAGGCCAAGTAGCACGCTAGTCGCGGTGGGCCGAGAGGCCCGCCGCGACTGCACAGTGACTGACCCGGCCGTCGCCAGGCGGCGGCCGACACTGACAGATATCCGTTCGGCAAGGCTCGCTGAGTGCGAGAACCAGCTCGACGACAGGAGTTCACTACATGATCCAGCAGGAGTCGCGACTTCGGGTCGCCGACAACACGGGTGCGAAGGAAATCCTCTGCATCCGCGTTCTCGGTGGTTCGGGCCGTCGCTACGCCGGAATCGGCGACACCATCGTCGCAACCGTCAAGGACGCGATCCCGGGCGGAAACGTCAAGAAGGGCGACGTGGTCAAGGCCGTCATCGTCCGTACCGTCAAGGAGCGCCGTCGTCCCGACGGTTCCTACATCAAGTTCGATGAGAACGCCGCCGTGATCCTCAAGAACGAGGGGGAGCCGCGCGGTACGCGCATCTTCGGCCCCGTCGGTCGTGAGCTTCGTGACAAGAAGTTCATGAAGATCATCTCGCTGGCTCCGGAGGTGCTCTGACTATGGCCAAGATCAAGAAGGGCGACCTCGTCGTCGTCATCTCTGGCAAGGACCGCGGCAAGCAGGGGCGTGTCCTCGAGGTCCTGAAGGACCGCGACCGTCTGGTCGTCGAGGGCGTCCAGCGTGTCACGAAGCACGTCAAGGAGGGGCAGTCGCAGCGCGGCACCCGCACCGGCGGCATCGAGACGGTCGAGGCACCCATCCACCTGAGCAACGTGATGGTGGTTGACCCGGAGACCAAGAAGGGCACCCGCGTCGGGTACCGCACCGAAGAGGTCGAGCGCGATGGCCGTACGCGGACGACGCGTGTTCGCGTCGCCAAGCGCTCCGGGAAGGACATCTGATGAGCGAGACGCTCGAGGCTCCGGCGACCCCTCGCCTGAAGCAGAAGTACCGCGACGAGATCATCGATGGTCTTCGCGAGGAGTTCAGCCACGCCAACGTCAACCAGGTTGCCGGCCTCACCAAGGTCGTCGTCAACATGGGTGTCGGTGACGCGGCCAAGGACTCCAAGCTCATCGAGGGTGCTATCCGCGACCTGACCGCGATCACGGGTCAGAAGCCGCAGGTCACCAAGGCGCGCAAGTCCATCGCACAGTTCAAGCTGCGTGAGGGCATGCCGATCGGTGCGCACGTCACGCTGCGTGGCGACCGCATGTGGGAGTTCCTGGACCGCCTCACGGCGACCGCGCTCCCGCGCATCCGCGACTTCCGCGGACTGTCCCCGAAGCAGTTCGACGGGAACGGCAACTACACCTTCGGTCTCACCGAGCAGTCGATGTTCCACGAGATCGACCAGGACAAGATCGACCGTGTCCGTGGTATGGACATCACGGTTGTGACGACCGCGACGACGGACGACGAGGGCCGCTCCCTGCTGCGCCGCCTCGGCTTCCCCTTCAAGGAGAACTGACATGGCGAAGAAGGCCCTGATCAACAAGGCTGCCGCGAAGCCCAAGTTCGCGGTTCGTGCCTACACCCGGTGCCAGAAGTGCGGTCGCCCGCACTCCGTGTACCGCAAGTTCGGCCTCTGCCGCATCTGCCTTCGCGAGATGGCACACCGTGGTGAGCTCCCCGGCGTCACCAAGAGCAGCTGGTAACAACTACGTCGCAGGTCCGGCGAGCGCAAGCGAACCGGATACCCCGGCGAGGAAGGGCTGAAGCCCAATGACGATGACCGACCCGATCGCAGACATGTTGACGCGTCTGCGTAACGCGAATTCAGCGGGCCACGACACGGTCACCATGCCGTTCTCGAAGCTGAAGTCGCACATTGCAGAGATCCTCCAGGCGGAGGGATACATCGCCGGCTGGAACGTCGAGGACGCCCGTGTGGGCAAGAGCCTGACGCTCGAGCTGAAGTTCGGCCCCAACCGCGAGCGTGCGCTCGTGGGTGTGCGCCGTGTCTCGAAGCCCGGTCTTCGCGTGTACGCGAAGTCCACCAAGCTGCCCACGGTTCGTGGCGGCCTCGGCGTGGCCATCCTGTCCACGTCCTCCGGACTGCTGACCGATCAGCAGGCAACGGAGAAGGGCGTGGGCGGCGAAGTCCTCGCCTACGTCTGGTAACGGAACTCGGAAGGAGAGATAAGCCAATGTCTCGAATCGGCAAGATCCCCGTTCCGGTCCCGGCCGGCGTGGACGTGACAGTCAGCGGTGCACTCGTGACGGTCAAGGGCCCCAAGGGAACCCTTGAGCACACGGTGCCCACCCCTATTACGGTCGAGCAGGAGGACGGCACCCTCGCGGTGAAGCGTCCGAACGACGAGCGCGAGTCTCGCGCGCTGCACGGCCTCACCCGCACGCTCCTGTCGAACCTCATCACCGGGGTCACCGACGGATACGAGAAGAAGCTCGAGATCGTCGGCACCGGTTACCGTGTCGCCGCGAAGGGCTCGGACCTCGAGTTCGCCCTCGGCTTCAGCCACCCGGTGATCATCAGCGCCCCCGAGGGCGTCACGTTCGCGGTGGAGAGCCCGACCAAGTTCTCGGTGAGCGGCATCGACAAGCAGCAGGTCGGCGAAGTCGCTGCGAACATCCGCAAGATCCGCAAGCCCGAGCCCTACAAGGGCAAGGGCGTGCGATACGCCGGCGAGCAGGTCCGCCGCAAGGTCGGAAAGGCTGGTAAGTGATGGCTCTCAAGGTTTTGGGCAAGGGCAAGTCGGTTTCGCGCCGTCGTCGCCACGTCCGCCTGCGGAAGAAGATCACGGGAACGGCGGTCCGTCCGCGTCTCGTGGTGACCCGTTCGTCCCGTCACCTCACCGCTCAGGTTGTCGACGACACCGTCGGACGCACCGTGGTCTCCGCCTCGACGCTCGAGGCAGACCTGCGCGCGTCGGACGGCGACAAGACGGCCAAGGCGCGCCAGATCGGCGAGCTCGTTGCAGCCCGTGCGAAGGAGGCCGGCATCGAGTCGGTCGTCTTCGACCGCGGTGGCAACAAGTACCACGGCCGTGTGGCCGCGGTGGCCGAAGGTGCGCGCGAGGGCGGTCTGGCACTGTGACGACGACGACCATTTCCGCACGGAAGCAAAGGATTCTCTGATGGCTGCTGGGCAGCGCAGCAACACCGGCGCCCCTCAGGGTGCCGCCAACGAGTCGAACACCCGCGGTGGCCAGTCCGGCCAGGGCGGGCAGGGAGGCCGTGGAGGTCGCGACAACCGTCGTGACAACCGTCGCGGCGACGCAGCCGACAAGAACGCCTTTGTCGAGCGAGTCGTAGCGATCAACCGCGTCTCCAAGGTCGTCAAGGGCGGCCGCCGCTTCAGCTTCACGGCGCTCGTCGTCGTGGGCGACGGCGACGGCACCGTCGGTGTCGGCTACGGGAAGGCCAAGGAGGTGCCCGCGGCGATCGCCAAGGGCGTCGAGGAGGCCAAGAAGAACTTCTTCAAGGTTCCTCGTATCCAGGGCACGATCCCTCACCCCATCCAGGGCGAGGACGCCGCCGGCGTCGTCTTCCTGCGTCCGGCTGCTCCGGGTACCGGTGTGATCGCCGGTGGTCCGGTGCGCGCCGTGCTGGAGTGCGCGGGCATCCACGACGTGCTGAGCAAGTCGCTCGGTTCGACGAACCAGATCAACATCGTCCGCGCTGCTGTTGCGGCCCTGCAGGGTCTCGAGCAGCCTGAGGCGGTCGCCGCACGTCGTGGCCTCCCGCTCGAGCACGTCGCCCCGGCGGCGATGCTCCGCGCACAGGCGGCCGGACAGGCCAAGGCCGCAGCGAAGGCAGGTGCGTGATGGCACGTCTGAAGGTCACGCAGAAGAAGTCCGCCATCGGCGGGAGCCAGCCTCAGCGCAACACGCTGCGGACTCTGGGCCTCAAGCGGATCGGCGACATCGCCGTGAAGGAGGACCGCCCGGAGATTCGCGGCATGGTTGCCAAGGTGGCACACCTCGTCGCAGTCGAGGAGGTTGAGTAATGGCTGAGAACGCCAAGAAGGAGACGACCGAGGTGAGCACCCTCAAGGTGCACCACCTGCGTCCTGCTCCCGGTGCCAAGACCGCCAAGACCCGTGTGGGTCGTGGTGAGGCATCGAAGGGTAAGACCGCCGGTCGCGGTACCAAGGGCACGAAGGCCCGTTACCAGGTTCCGGAGCGCTTCGAGGGTGGGCAGATGCCCCTCCACATGCGGCTCCCGAAGCTGCGCGGGTTCACGAACCCGTTCCGCGTGGAGTTCCAGGTCGTGAACCTGGACAAGCTCTCCTCGCTCTACCCCGAGGGTGGCTCCGTCACCGTCGAGGACCTGGTCGCCAAGGGTGCGGTCCGCAAGGGCCAGCCCGTGAAGGTGCTCGGTTCGGGTGAGCTGTCGGTCAAGCTGGACGTCGCGGTCGACGCGTACTCCGGCTCCGCGAAGGAGAAGATCCTCGCGGCCGGTGGCTCGGTCTCCGAGAACTGACCTCAGAACGGGGCCGACGGCACATGCCGTCGGCCCCGTTGCTGTACCTGGGGAGCTTTGACCGGGCATGATGGTTCTCGTTCGCGCACAGACAACGTAGAATCACGAACCGGTCGTCACGAACGACTTGCCGTACGACAGCGGCGCAACGGCGTAGGCGCCGCATGGTCGCCTGCGCGGGGGCGTCGGTCCACGCCGGTTGACCGGCGCACGATACACCCGCACCGCGGGCCAGGAGGATAGGTGCTCAGCGCATTCGGCAGGGCTTTCCGGACGCCCGACCTGCGTCGCAAACTGTTGTTCACGATCGGAATCATCGTTCTGTACCGTGTCGGGTCCTTCATCCCGACACCGGGCGTCGATTACCCGAACGTCCAGCAGTGCATCGCGGAGACGGCCGGTTCGAACGATCTCCTCGGTCTGATCAACCTCTTCAGCGGCGGGGCGTTGCTCCAGCTCTCGATCTTCGCGCTCGGGATCATGCCGTACATCACCGCGAGCATCATCGTGCAGCTGCTCCGCGTCGTGATCCCTCACTTCGAGGCTCTCCACAAGGAGGGGCAGTCCGGGCAGGCGAAGCTCACGCAGTACACCCGCTACCTGACGATCGCCCTCGCCATCCTCCAGTCGACGACGGTCATCACGACCGCGCGCAACGGATTCCTCTTCCAGGGCTGCTCCGTCCCCGTGATCCCGGACGACTCGTTCGTCACTCTCTCGATCATGGTGATCACCATGACCGCGGGTACCGGACTCATCATGTGGCTCGGTGAGCTGATCTCCGAGCGCGGTATCGGCAACGGCATGTCGCTCCTGATCTTCACGTCGATCGCGGCCAGCTTCCCCACGGCCCTGTGGTCGATCGCGGGTGGCGAGAACGGCTTCGTGAAGTTCGCCCTCGTCATCGGCGTGATCCTGCTGGTGATCCTGCTGGTCGTCTTCGTCGAGCAGTCGCAGCGGCGCATCCCCGTGCAGTACGCCAAGCGGATGGTCGGCCGCAAGATGTACGGCGGCTCGTCGACGTACATCCCGATCAAGATCAACATGTCCGGTGTCATCCCGGTCATCTTCGCGTCGTCGATCCTGGCGATCCCAGGTCTGCTGGCGCAGTTCGGCGACGAGACCTCCGAATGGGTGGTGTGGGTCTCCCGCTACCTCGCTCCGCAGGACGCAGGGCTGCACATCGCGCTCTACGTGCTGATGATCATCTTCTTCGCCTTCTTCTACACCGCGATCACGTTCAACCCCGACGAGGTTGCGGACAACATGAAGAAGTACGGCGGGTTCATCCCCGGCATCCGTGCGGGACGTCCGACCGCCGAGTATCTCGACTACGTCATCTCGCGCATCACCACGGCGGGCTCGATCTACCTCGCCGTCGTCGCGCTCATCCCGACGCTCGTGCTGATCGCGCTGGACGTCGAGACCAACATCCCGTTCGGTGGTAGCTCGATCATCATCGTCGTGGGTGTCGGCCTCGAGACCGTCAAGCAGATCAACTCGCAGCTGCAGCAGCGTCACTACGAAGGGTTCCTCCGTTGAGCAGCTCCACTCCGTCCGCCCGTCTCGTGATCATGGGCCCGCAGGGTGCCGGCAAGGGCACGCAGGCCGCCCGTCTTGCCGAGACGTACGACATCCCGGCGATCTCCACCGGCGACATCTTCCGCGCCAACATCAAGGGCGGGACGGAGCTCGGGCGCCTCGTTCAGGAGTACACCGCCAAGGGTGACCTCGTCCCGGACGAGGTCACCAACGCGATGGTCCGTGACCGTCTCGCCCAGGACGACGTCGCCTCCGGGTTCATCCTCGACGGCTACCCGCGCAACGCGGCCCAGGTCGTCGAGCTCGACGGGATCCTCGCCGATCTCGGTGTCGCGCTCGACGGAGTCCTCGAGCTCACGGCTGACCGTGCCGAGCTCCTGGAGCGCATGCGCAAGCGTGCGGAGATCGAGGGGCGTGAGGACGACACGGACGAGGCGATCGCCCGCCGTCTGGACATCTACGCGGAGCAGACCGCGCCGCTGGCCGACGCCTACGCAGCCCGTGACCTGCTCATCCAGGTCGACGGTATCGGCGAGGTCGAGGAGATCACCGGACGCCTGGTGGCCGAGCTGAACCCGCGACTCGGGGTCTGACGATCTCCGTGTTCGGTCGCGAGAAGATCGAGTACAAGTCGCTCGACGAGGTCCGCACGATGCGTCGTGCGGGCCTCGTCGTCGCGCAGGCCCTCGCGGCGGTGCGCAAGAGTGCGCGCCCCGGCATGACGACGGCGGACCTGGACCAGGTCGCCGCGGCGACGATCCACGACGCCGGTGCCACCTCCAACTTCCTCGGATATCACGGGTTCCCGGCGACGGTCTGCGCGTCGGTGAACGAGGAGATCGTGCACGGAATCCCTGGGTCTCGCGTCCTCGAGGTCGGCGACGTGGTCTCTGTCGACTGCGGTGCCGTCGTCGACGGTTGGCACGGCGACTCGGCGTTGTCGTTCATCCTCGGCCCCGCGGGCGCCCTGGACATCGACGATCCTGCGATCCGCGACTCCGCCGACGCGGACCTGGTCCGCATCACCGAGGAGTCGATGTGGGCCGGGATCGCAGCACTGGCGACCGCGTCCCGGGTCGGTGAGATCGGTGATGCCATCGACGACGTGATCGCCGCCGCAGCTCGTGACGGCGTAGAGCTCGGCATCGTGACCGAGTTCACCGGGCACGGTATCGGAACCGCGATGCATCAGCCGCCGGAGGTGCTCAACTTCCGCAGCAGCCACCGAGGACCACGGGTGAAGCCGGGGATGTGTCTGGCGATCGAGCCGATGATGACCCGGGGGAGCGGCGAGACCGTCACGCTGGCCGACGACTGGACCGTCGTGACCGGCGACGGCTCCCGTGCCGCGCACTGGGAGCACAGCGTGGCCGTGACGGAGCAGGGCATCAGCGTGCTCACCGCGCCCGACGCCGGCGCCGAACGGTTGGCGAACTATGGCGTCGTTCCGGTGACGATCTAGTTTTTGCCATGCGAAGGTTGATGACGAAATAGTTTCGTTATCACGAACTGCGGGTTTTCACCCTCTCCCGCCGCGCCGTGTGGTGTGAATCTCATTACAGTCGATCGCGTACGCATGTTCACGCTCTCGACGTCTGGATCCCGCCATGCACGTGAGTCGCCTTCTTTCCCGTACCCGAACGGCTGCTGTTGCCTCCGCGACGGCGCTGATTCTCGGCCTTTCTGCTCCGCTGGCACTCGCTGCCGACGAGAACTCCCTCCAGCAGGAGGAGTCTGTCCAAGAGGTCGTGGAGGACGACGCCACCGACGCGCCGACCGAGAAGTCGACCGCCAAGACGAAGACGAAGGCGAAGTCGGAGAAGGACGAGAAGAAGGCTGAGCCGACGGAGACGTCTGAGCCGTCCGAGGACCCGACGTCCGAGGCGCCGGCCGACGACCCGACTTCTGACGGGGTGCCTGACGAGGATCCGGCGTCTGAGAAGAGCGATGGCGCCGAGAGCGGCTCCGAGGAGACGGGCGATTCGGGGAAGCCCGACGAATCCGAGAGCGACGAGGCACCGGCGGGCATCGCGCCGCTGTCCGTCCCGCTCCCGGATGACGACACGGCCGTCGTGACGGTCCGAACCGGTGGCATCAGGACGGGCGACTCGAGCGTCGCGGCGCTCCCGGGCGTGGTGCTCGGTCTGTACGCGACGGCGGGCGCCGCGAGCCCGGTCAACAACACGTGGGCCGTGTGTACCGCGGACGTCGACGGAGACTGTTCGTTCGAGGTCCCGTGGTTCAACCCGCCAGGACAGGCGGACGGCCCGAGCTATTGGGTCAAGCAGATCTCCGCCCCGACCGGGTACTTCACCAACCCTGCGCTGCGGACGGGCGGCGCCGGCGCCGGCAGCTCAACCTCTTACGTCTTCGAGACCCCCGAGCTCGAGGCGGACACCGTCTACACGTCGACGTCGACGTCGGACGGCTTCATGTATGCGACGGGAAACACCAACGCCGACGCCTCGTCCGGGATCTGGCAGCAGTCCGTGAACAACCCGCCGGCGACGCAGCAGTGCGGTCTTGACGCGGCACTCCTGCTCGACGTGTCCGGCTCGGTCTCCGGCGACCTGCCCCAACTGAAGACCGCGGCGAGCTCGATGGTGGACGCGCTCGTCGGGACGCCGTCGCAGCTTGCCCTTCACACGTTCAACAACCAGTCGCCGTCGTCGGCCACGGGTGGTGTGAACGCGCCGCTGCGGAACGTCTCGACCTCGGGCGACGCCCAAGCCATCAAGAACGACATCAACGGGCTGAGCGCCAACTCGGGCACCAACTGGGACCAGGGTCTCTGGGGGCTGGTCGGGATCGCCGACACCCTCGACGTCGTCATCGTGATCACGGACGGCAACCCGACGTTCTACGGTCCGAGCGCGGAGGGGCCAGGCAGCTATACGCGATTCCGTGAGGTGGAGAACTCGATCTTCTCTGCGAACGCACTCAAGGCGGAGGGCGCACGCATCATCACGCTCGGTGTCGGTGACGGTCTCGGCACCGCCGCCTCGCTCAACCTCCGCGCAGTCTCGGGTGACGGTGCGTACTACCAGTCTGAAAGCTACGACGACGCCGCCGAGGTCGTGCGGAACCTTGCTCTCGGTGCCTGCCAGAACCGGCTGTCGGTCATCAAGCAGACCGTCGACGCCAACGGGGAGAACCCGAACGTCGCGGGTGGGTGGGACATCACGGCGAGCGGGCCGATCGTCGACGGCGGGTCCGTCACCAAGGAGACGGCGCCGGAGACCGGTGGTGTCAACTTCGACCTGACCATCCCCGGTGGGGGGTCGGGCGTGGTCACCGTCGCGGAGGACCTCACAAGCCAGCCGAACTTCGAGTTCTCGGGTGTGGAGTGCACCGACACCACCACGGGCAACGCGCTGACTGTCGCCGACCTGAATCCGGTGACCGGTAGTTTCACGGTCGCGATCCCGTCGACCCAGACCACCGCCAGCTGTACGATCACCAACCAGTCGGCGGAACCGGCCTCCGTCGTCTTCGAGAAGACATGGGAGATCGACGGCACGACGTACGCGCACTCGTCTCGTCCGACCGGGTACAACGCGAACGGTTCGGTCAACGGCGAGAACGTCGGCATCGGCAGCGAGCGCGCAGGTTTCGAGGCGGGCGACAGCGTCACCGTCGGCGAGTCGACCACTGTTCCGAACGACCAGCCGCTCTGTGAGGCCGTCGTCGAAGAGCTCGTCTCGATCAACGGGGTCGCTCTCGACAACCCGATCCCGCTGACCGGAGACGCCACGTACGACTTCGACCTGGAGGCCGGCACCAACACCGTCGGTCTGCGCAACACGCAGGACTGCGAGTCGCGCGTCACGCTCGTGAAGGAGGTACAGGGCGGACCGGCCGACCCTGCCACCTGGACGCTCACCGCGGTGACGCCGGACGGGGCGATCGAGGGGCCGACGGGCACCACCGGCGTGACCGGTGAGGTCAGCCCGGCCACGCGCTACATCCTGACGGAGAGCGGCGACCCGCGGTACGCCCAGACGATCGCTCCCAACGCGTCTCCCACGCCTCCCGCGACCGGGTCGTGGCAGTGCAGCAAGCTGGACGAGAACGGCGAACTGATCCCCGGCTCGCAGTACGACGGTCTGAACGGCGGGGTCACGGTGCCACGCGGCCAGTGGGCCGAGTGTACGGCGGTGAACGTGACCGCCGAGCTGACGCTTCTCAAGGAGGTCTCCAACGTCTCCGGCGGTGAAGCAGAGTCGTCGGACTTCGACCTGACCGCGACGCCGACGGGTGACGACGTCCCTGCGGGCCTCGCACCGGTGACGGTCGAGGGCGCCGCTGATCCGGCGGACGCGAACACCTTCCTGGTGCGACCCGGTACGCCGTACGCGCTCACGGAGTCGGACCTGAGCGGGTACGAGCTCTCGTCCCTCACGTGTGTCGACGACAGCGACGTGCCGATCGACCTCGGCGACGGAGACACGATCACCGTCCCCGCGGGGGAGCAGTACTCGTGCACGTTCATCAACGACGACATCGCACCCACGCTGACCCTGGTCAAGGAGATCGGCGGCGACGGCGACCAGTCCCTGGTCGACGCGTGGACCCTGACGGCGACGGACGGCGACTCGACGGTCGTGAGCGGCACCAGCGGAGTCAGCGAGGACGTCGAGGCGGGAGTTGCCTACACCCTGGGCGAGACGCTGATCGACCCGGACGGCGACGGACAGGGGTACTACCAGGAGGGTGAGTGGTCCTGCACGGACGAGGACGGAGCTGACGGCACCGTCACCCTCGCTCTCGGCCAGGACGTGACCTGTACGGTCACGAACGTCCCGGTCGAGCCCGTCACCATCGTCAAGGACGCCGGCACGGCGACCCAGGACGCCACGGACGCCAACCTCTGGACGGTCGACTACACGCTGACCGCGACCAACTCGAACCCGGTGGGCGTCGAGTACACGATCACGGACTCGATCGACGTCCCGGCGGCAGCGTCGGTCGACCAGATCTCTGTCGTCGGATCTCCGGCGGGCGTGACTCTGAACCCCGCGTTCGACGGACAGAGTGACACGCTCATCGCCGAGGATGTGGCGATCGGGGCCGGCGACCCGAGCCCCGTCAACCACGTGTACACGGTGCGGGTCGTCTACCGGACGACGGCCGCGGCAGGTGAGCCGACCGGGCAGTGCGACCCGGGTGAGGGTCACGTGATCGGCAACGACGCGACGGTCACGACGTTCAACCTCCCGCCGGAGTCGGACGACGCGTGCGTCACGATCCCGGAGGACCCGGCGGTGACGGTCGACAAGACCGAGACGTCGACGACGCAGAACCCGGACGGCTCCTGGACCATCACGTACGACGTGGTCGCCACGAACACGTCCGACGAGCTCTCCGCCGCGTACGACGCGGTCGACACGCCGGAGTTCGGCGACGGGATCTCGATCTCGTCGGCGTCCTGGACCGGTCCGACGTCGGGTTCCTTCACGGGTGACCCGCTGACGGCACAGCTCGCGACCGACCGGACCCTCGCCCCGAGTCTGTTCGAGACCTACACGATCACCATCGTCGCGGAGGTCGCGGGCGACTCGACGCCCGAGGCGCGCGACTGCGAGCTGGGTGACGGTGAGGACGGAACAGGCTTCCTCAACACCGCGACCATCACGGTCGACGGCCAGGACCCGGTGAGCGACAGCGACTGCTCGTCACCTGTCGTCCCGACGGTCACGAAGACCGTCACGTCGGACGCGACGCCGGACACGAGCGTCGACCCCTGGGCCGGCCTGTGGACGATCACCTACGACGTCACGGTCACCAACCCGTCCGACGAGACAGGACTCCAGTACTCGCTCACCGACGTGCCGACCCCGTCGGTCGGCACGGCCGTCAGTGCCGAGGTGACGGGTGCCGCGACGCTCTCCTGGCAGTTGACGGACGGGCCGTTCGTCATCGTTCCGGCCGACTCGCCGACGGCGCTCGCGGCAGGTGAGTCCGACACCTACACGATCACGATGAGCGTGCAGATCCCCCTGGCGGCCGAGCTACCCGTGGTCTGCGACGACGACGGCTCGGGCCTCGTCAACACAGCGATCGCGGTCTCGGGCGACTTCACGGTCGCCGACGACGCCTGTGGCGAGCTCCCGGACCTGCCCAGCCTGACGCTGGTCAAGGAGGTCGAGAACGGCAACCTCACCGAGGGCGTCGCGGACGACCAGGACTGGCGCCTCACCGCCAACGGTGACGACGACACGCCGTTCGACACCGGCGGTCTCTCGGAGCACACGTCGACGGTGCTGCCCGGCACGTACGGGCTCAGCGAGACATTGATCGACGACTCCTTCGCGGGTCTGTACACCGCCTCGGCGTGGGCATGCACGATCGACGGACAGCCGTTCAGCGGCTTCGCCTCACCCGACGCCGTGACGCTCGCGAACGGTGAGGACGTGGTCTGCACGATCACGAACACGCTGATCCACCCGGTCACGATCCAGAAGGCGACGGCGTCGGTGACGCCGTCCGCGACGACGCCGGGGGAGTGGACGCTGGTCTACACGCTCACCGTCACCAACCCGAACGACGTCGACGCGACCTACGACATCAGCGACACGACGCAGCTCGTCCCGGGCGCCACGCTCGAGTCGATCTCGGTCGACTCGGACGACGTCGACGTCAGCGGATCTTCCTTCGGCGTCTCCGACCCGGTGATCGCCGAGGACGTGACGATCGGCACGGGTGACGAGAACACCCACGTCTACACCGTGACCGCGACGGTCACCGTGCCGGGGACGGTGACCGAACCGGTCTGCGGCAACGACGGCACGGTGCAGAACACCGGCACCGTCACGATGGCGCCGTTCGACCCGATCGGCTCGACGGTCTGTGACACCACCGGCGAGCTGCCGGGCGTCACGATCACCAAGGACGTCTCCACCGACGTCGTGCCCGTGCAGAACGAGGACGGCAGCTGGACGATCACGTACGACGTGGTCGTCACGAACTCCGAGGACGACCAGGCCACGGAGTACACGCTGACCGACGACCTCCGGTTCGGCGACGGCATCACGGTGGGCGACGCGACCTGGTCGCTGGCCGACCCTGCTGACGACGGAACCTTCGTCGACGGCTCTGCCGACCTCACGCCGGACGGCCCGCGGCCGCTCGCCGGTGGCGGAACGCACACCTACACGGTCACGGCGACGGGAACGGTCACGGACTCCTCGACAGCGACGAGCCGCGACTGCAGCCTGGGTGACGGCGAGTCCGGGACCGGGTTCTGGAACTCGGCCACCGTCACCGCCTCCGGCGACTCGACGACAGTCAGCGCGTGTGCCACACCGGTGCTGCCCTCGATCGACAAGCAGTTCTCGTCGACCGCCCAGCACATCGTGGACGGGGCCTGGGACGGGAGCTGGGACGTGACCTACGAGGTCGCGGTCTCGAACACCCACCCGCTCACGGACATCTACTACACGCTCGACGACGCCCCGGCGCTCCCCGCCGGCGTCACGCTCAACTCGGCCACGATCAGCGGGGTCGACGGCGAGGGAGCCGACATCACGGTGAACCCGCTCTGGGACGGCGACGGTGAGACTGCCGTAATCGAGGACGCACGCGTGCTTCCGGCGAGCTCCACGGACGTCTACACGGTCGTGGTGAACGTGACCGCGGACGACGACGCCGAGGTGCCGACGAGCGAGTGCACCGTCGGGGAGGGGGCCGTCGACAACACGGCCACCGTCGCCAGTGGCGGGTACACCGACTCGGCGAGCGCCTGCGGGCCGCTGGACGAGATCTCGGTGCCGGTCGTCCAGAAGGACGTCACCTCCGCGGTCCAGGGCGACGACGGTCTGTGGACGGTCACCTACGACGTCACCGTCCGCAACGACGGCGAGGCCTTCACGCGGTACGACCTCACCGACCTGCCGGGGCTTCCGAGCACGATGTCGGTGGAGTCTGCGAGCTGGTCCGGCGAGACGTCGGGCGACTTCACGGTCACGGACGGCGTTCCGGCCGAGGCCACGTTGGCGTCCGGAAAGTTCATCGCCGGTGGCGGTGCGACGCACACCTACACGGTGACGATGATCGTCGACTTCACCGGGGCCGAGGCCGACGAGACGGTCGTCTGCACCGGCGAGCCGGGCTCCGGCTTCTACAACGGGGTCACGGTCACCACGGGTGAGCTCACGAACTCCGACTCCGCGTGTGCCGAGCCGACGGTCCCGACCATCGAGAAGTCGGTGACCTCGGAGCCTGTTCCCTACGTGCCGGAGGGCGAGCAGTGGAACGGCCAGTGGACCGTGACGTACGACGTCGTGGTCTCTGCTCCGGCTGCTGATGGTGCCCCGACCGCGACCTACTCCCTGACGGACGAGCCGCAGCTGAGCGGTGGGGCGACGCTCATCTCCGGCACGGCCACGAGTGAGCAGCTCGACGAGGACGTCACGTGGACGGATGCCGGCGAGGTCGACATCGTTCCGGCCGACGCTCCGGCGACGATCACCGCGGGAGCGCAGCACACGTACACGGTGACCCTCCTCGTGACGGTGCCGCTCGACACCGAGCTGCCGCTCCTGTGCAGCGACGACGGCGACGACGGCCTGGTCAACTCGGCCACGGTCACGTCGGGCAGCACCACGTCGACGTCGAGCGACTGTGGCGAGGTGCCGGAGCTGCCGACACTCACCCTGCTCAAGAACGTCGAGAACGGTGAGCAGACCGAGGGCGTCGCGGGAGCTGACGACTGGAACCTCAGCGCATCGAGCGAGGACTTCGGCTTCGACGGGGAAACGGGCGTCAGCTCGTACGTCCTGCCGGGCGAGTACAACCTCTCCGAGTCGCTGACCGACCCGGCATTCGCGGACTACTACTACCAGGACGGTGCGTGGGTCTGCGAGCAGGAGGGTGACCAGGAGCCGCCGCTCGAGCTGGCCGCGGAAGCCTCTGTGGTCGGTGGGGACTATCTCTTGCCGATCCTCGACGGTTCGACCGCCGACTGGACCTGCGAGGTCACGAACGTGCTCGTCGACCCGGTGGAGATCGTGAAGACCTCCGCGGGTGTCGAGTCGACCGGGACGCCGGGCGAGTGGACGGTCGAGTACACGCTCGACGTCACGAACCCGAACCCGGTGGCGACGGTCTACGACCTGACGGACGTCGTGGAGCTGAGCGAGTACGTGACGCTCTCGGGGGTCGAGGTCACGGGAACGCCTGACGGTGTCAGCCCGGACGCGAGCTTTGACGGGACCGCCGCCAACGACCTCATCGCCTCGGGCGTCGAGATCGGTGTCGGGGACCCGGACGGGATGCACACCTACACGGTGGTGGCCACGCTCACCACGGCGGGTGCCACGAGCACGATCGAGCAGTGCGAGGTCGGGAACCTCAACAACGAGGCGGTCGTCACGACCGGCCCGGCCGGCGAGGACCGCTCGGACGTCTGCGACGAGGTCCCGAGCCTCCCGGCGGTGAACGTCGAGAAGGGCGTTTCCTCGACCGTCCAGAACGAGGACGGGACCTGGACCGTCGAGTACCTGGTCACGGCGACGAACTCGTCGGACGAGTACCCGACGACTTACGACGCGGCCGACACCCTGCAGTTCGGTGAGGGCATGACGATCGTCTCGGCCGACTGGGTCGGCCCGGACGGCGGCGACCCGACGGCGTTCGACGGCTCGACCTGGACGGCCGACCTGGCCGACGGTCGTGACCTCGTCGCCGGTGGTGTCGACGAGTACACCGTCACGGTGGTCGCCGATGTCACGACGGAGTCGACGACGACGTCCCGCGACTGTGAGCTGGTCGAGGGCGAGGACGGCACCGGGTTCCTGAACTCGGCGCGCGTGACCGTCGCGGGCGAGCTGACGACGTCCGACACGGCCTGTGACACGCCGGCCGTGCCCGACGTGCAGAAGATCGCCTTCTCGGACGCCTCGCCGGTGCTCGAGGAGGGTGTCTGGAACGGACTCTGGGAGGTGAACTACCAGATCCGCGTCAGCAACACCGGGGACAAGGAGCTGGTCTACGGTCTCGAGGATGTCTTCACCCCGAGCGTCGGTGAGATCGTCGGCGGGACCGCGTCGGGCTCCACGCTTGCGGAGGACGTCGTCTGGGACGGCACGGGATCGTTCGACATCGTGCCGGGCGACGCTCCGCAGACGCTCGGCAGCGAGGAGATCCACTTCTACTCCGTCACGCTGACGGTCCGGACGGCGATCGACGTCGACCTGCCCGTCTCGTGCGACGACGGTGGAGAGTCCGGGCTCTGGAACGACGGTGTGGTGACGTCGGGCGGTTACACGACCTCCGACGACGACTGCACCGGGATCCCGGAGCTGCCGACCCTGACCCTGGTTAAGACGGTCGACAACGGCGACCTCACCGAGGGCGTCGCAGGTCCGGGTGCTTTCACCCTCACGGGTGACGGGGCCACGACGGTGAGCGGTGTCGCCGACGCCGACACCGGCGAGGTGTCGGGCCGGGCCGTCAACGGTTCGACCTACGTGCTGGACGAAGAGCTGACGGACGAGACGTTCGAGGGCTACTACTACCAGGACGGCGAGTGGGTCTGTGAGTCGGAGGGAACGGAGCAGCCGCAACTCTTCGCGCTGATGCTCCCGACCACGCCGGGATCCGTGACCGTCGACGGCGACACGACGTGCTGGGTCACGAACGTGCTCGTCGACCCGGTGGAGATCGAGAAGACCTCCGCGGGTGTCGAGTCGACCGGGACGCCGGGCGAGTGGACGGTCGAGTACACGCTGACCGTCACGAACCCGAACCCGGTGGCGACGCGCTACGACATCGACGATGCCGTCGAGCTGGCCGACGGCGTCGAGCTCCTGAGCGCCGAGGTCACCGGTACGCCGGACGGCGTGACAGCGGAGGAGTCGTTCGACGGTACCGGCGAGACGCGAATCGCCTCCGACGTCGAGATCGACGCCGACGGTACGCACGTCTACACCGTGGTGACCGAGGTCAGGGCGTCGGGATCGACAGGAAGCATCGTTGCCTGCGAGTTCGACAACCTGAACCTTCGCAACGCCGGCACCGTGACCACCGGACCTGCCGGGACGGACACCGACCGGGTGTGTGACGAGATCCCCGATCTCCCTGAGGTCGACGTCGTCAAGACGGTCGTTCAGGGCGAGGGCGAGGATGTCGGTACGGAGCCGTCGGAGGACAACGACTGGACCGTGGAGTACACGGTCGAGGTCACAAACTCCAGCGACGAGCTTCCCACGACCTACTCGCTCACCGACTCCCCGATGTACGGGGACGGCATCGACATCACGTCGGCGACGTGGACGGGCCCGAACGAGTCCTCCGGCGAGTTCACCGGTGATCCTCTGACGGCCGTGCTTGCCACGGACCGCCAGCTGGCTGCGGGTGCGACGGAGACTTGGACCGTGACGATCACATCGGTGGTGACGACCGAGTCCACCGTCGAGTCTCGCGACTGCGAGCTCGTCGCGGGCGAGGACGGGACCGGGTTCTTGAACTCGGCGACAGCCACGGCGGCCGGGGAGTCCGTGACGGACACGGCGTGCTCCACGCCGAAGGGGGTCGACCTGACGATCGCGAAGTCCGTCAGCGACCTGCCTGAAGCCGGCGAGCCGGTCGATGCTGGCGACGAGTTCAACTACTCGCTCACCGTGTCGCACGGCGAGAAGAGCCTGAATGATGCAACGGGCGTCGTCGTGACTGACACGATGCCTGCTGGGCTCACCGTGGTCGACGCGGACGCCGAGACCGACGGAGTCCAGATCGAGGGCCTGCCGGAGGGCTGGACCGCGGTGGTTGCCGAGGACGGCAGCACGGTGACCTTCACCTACGACGGTGTCTTCGAGCTGGGCGCGGAGGCCACACTGGTCTTCCCGGTGACGGTCGACGAAGAGCCCCTGGGCGACTTCGTCAACACGGCTTGCGTGGAGTCCGACGAGACTGAGCTCGACGGGTCGAACAACTGTGACGACGTGACGACGACGGTCAAGCGGATCATCCCGAACGCCGAGGTCGTCTGCTCGCTGGACATCCCGTACCTGGCCTACGACATCGAGACGATCAACGTCGCGAACATCGAGGACGAGACGATCACCATGACCTGGCGGGATGCCGAGGGCGAGGTGATCCGGGTCGACGAGATCCCGGGCACCGAGCTCGAGGGCCGGAAGATCTGGCCTGCCGGTGAGGTCAACTCGGACGGTGTGTCGATCGGTTGGCCCGGTTGGCGGCCGATCGTCGAGAGCGATCTCGACGAGAACGGGCAGATCGCCGACCCCGATGCTCTCTTCTGGGAGGACGTTATCTTCCACCCGAGCCTCGAGAGCGCGGATTGGCGTCCGAGCGAGTCGGCGGGAGACGAGCCGCTGACCGTCGAGTTCTCGGTCAACCCCTCCGCGACGGTCGAGGTCTACTACCCGCCGGCCGACCCGGAGTGTGCAGTGGCCCGTGACCCGGAGGTGGCGATCGAGAAGACCACCGACGTCGAGATCGTCGAGGGTGGCGACACCTTCTCCTACGACCTCGAGGTCACGAACTCCGGCCTCGGTGCCGTGTGGGACGCGGTCCTCACGGACGAGATCCCGCAGGACCTCAAGGTGACCGACTGGACCACCGACGAGACGGCGTTCCCGCGCTGGTTCGACTGTGAGCTCACGGGGACCGACTCGAACGGCTACGGAGGGGTCTTCACCTGTGACCTGTTCGGTCCGCTGGCGGCGTCCGACGACGGGGAGCCGGTCTCGGCTCCGGTCGTCACGCTCGACGTCGAGGTGATGGAGAACCTCACGACGGATCGCATCGTCAACACGGGCGAGGTGTGCTGGCCCGAGCGCGAGCCGGTCGGTGCCGACGACGGTGACGCGGGTGGTTGTGCGGAGAGCACGGTGGAGACACCGGTCCGCGCGATCGTGCCGAACGCGGAGATGATCTGCCTCCAGGACATCCCGTACGTCGAGTACGACATCGAGCTGTTCAACGTCGAGAACCCGGAGGGCCCGATCACGGCCACCTGGCGTGACGCGGACGGCGACGTCGTCCAGGTCGACGAGATCCCGCTCGACCAGCTCACCGGGCGCCTCCTGTGGCCCGGCGGCGTGGTCAACGAGGACGGCATCTCGATCGGCTGGCCCGGATGGCGTGAGGCGCGCGAGGGTGAGACGCCCGAGTGGGAGAACATGGTCTTCGACCCGGATCTCTCGCACAGCGACTACCGCGAGGAGCTGACCGTCGAGTTCTCCGTGAACCCGACGTCGACCCTCACGGTCAAGTACCCGCCGGCGACGCCGGAGTGTGCGGTCGTCCGTGACCCGGACCTCTCGATCCAGAAGTCCGCGAACGTCTCGGAGATCGAGGCCGGTGACTCGTTCGAGTACACGCTCGAGGTCGTCAACAACGACCTCGGTGCGGCGGACGACGTCACGTTGACGGACGAGATCCCCGGACACCTCAGGGTGGACGAGATCGTGACGGACACGGAGGCGTTCCCGCGCTGGACCGACTGTGAGGTCACGGGCACGGACTCCGACGGCTACGGCGGTACGCTCGAATGCCACCTGAACGGTCTGCTGGGACGTGCGGCGACCGCTCCGCCGGTGGTGCTCGAGGTGACCACCACGGAGGACGCCGAGCTCGGGGACGCCATCCACAACACCGGCCAGGTGTGCTGGACCGACTCCGACAAGCCCGACGACGGAGAGTCCTGCACCACCGACGACGTCACGGTCGTGGTGAGCGGGACGACGACCCCGGTTCCGCCGAAGCCGCCGCTCACGCCGACGCTGCCGAAGACCGGTTCGGACGCTGCGGGAATCCTCGCAGCCATGGCCGCTCTCCTGCTTCTCGGCTCGGCTCTCGTGGTCGGCGCTCGCCGGCACCGCAGGAGCTGATGCCGACGTAGACGACCTGAGGTGAGGCCGCCGCCCGGAGCCGTTCCGGGCGGCGGTTTCGCGTCGTGGCTGAATAGAGTACGATGGTCCGTCGGGTGTAGTCCGTTCTTTGAGTTCCACTATCGAGACCTCTTGCAGGCTGTCGATCGGGCCTTGCGGACTACGCGCACAACATCCACGCCAACGTTCCCGCCGAGTCGGGTTCCTCGGCGTGGGGACCGAGCAGACGAGAGTTAGCGGAGGACATGGCAAAGAAGGACGGTGTCATCGAGATCGAGGGCAGCGTGATCGAGGCCCTGCCGAACGCGATGTTCCGCGTGGAGCTGGCCAACGGTCACAAGGTTCTTGCACACATCTCGGGGAAGATGCGGCAGCACTACATCCGGATCCTTCCCGAGGACCGGGTCGTGGTGGAGCTGACTCCCTACGACCTGTCCCGCGGCCGGATCGTCTACCGCTACAAGTAACCACCACTCGATCGAGCGCCGTCTCAACCCTGGGGGACCGGGGTGACCACGGCGGCGGAGGAACATCATGAAGGTCAAGCCGAGCGTCAAGAAGATCTGCGACAACTGCAAGGTGATTCGTCGCCACGGTGTCGTCATGGTCATCTGCGACAACCTGCGGCACAAGCAGCGCCAGGGCTGAAGTCCCGGCGCGTGATGTCGGGCCTCGGCCCAGGCATCTGACGGCTCCGGCCGTCATCAGCGCATCGTCACGAACCACCGCCCTCGGGCGGCGGGGAACCCTCGGCTCGGAGGCCGGGGCCCGCAAGCAGCGGGAGGATGATGCGGTAGACCTCCGAACGAAGTACAGGAGCCGGAAGGCATGGCACGTCTTGTCGGCGTCGATCTCCCCCGCGAAAAGCGGCTCGAGATCGCGCTCACCTACATCTACGGCGTCGGCCGTACCCGCGCCCAGCAGACGCTGGCAGCCACGGGTATCGACCCCAACGTCCGCGTGAAGGACCTCGGTGACACCGAGCTCGTCGCGCTCCGCGACCACCTCGAGGGCAACTACCAGCTCGAGGGTGACCTCCGCCGTGAGGTCGCTGCCGACATCCGCCGCAAGGTGGAGATCGGGTCGTACGAGGGTCTGCGTCACCGCCGCGGCCTCCCGGTGCGCGGTCAGCGCACCAAGACCAACGCGCGTACCCGCAAGGGCCCCAAGCGCACCGTGGCCGGTAAGAAGAAGGCCCGCTAAGCAGCCCGTGGCGCGGACCCTTGAGGTCCGCCCCGGTCCGACGACCTCACACCAGGAGAACTTACAGTTATGCCTCCCAAGACTCGCGCGGCCGCAGGCCGCAAGCCGCGTCGTAAGGACAAGAAGAACGTCCCGCTCGGCCAGGCGCACATCAAGAGCACCTTCAACAACACGATCATCTCGATCACGGACCCGACCGGCGCGGTCATCGCGTGGGCTTCCGGCGGCGACGTCGGCTTCAAGGGCTCCCGCAAGTCGACGCCCTACGCTGCCGGCATGGCCGCCGAGGCCGTCGCCCGCAAGGCTGCCGACCACGGCGTCAAGAAGGTCGACGTCTTCGTGAAGGGCCCGGGCTCGGGCCGCGAGACCGCGATCCGCTCCCTGCAGGGTGCCGGCCTCGAGGTCGGTTCGATCCAGGACGTGACGCCGCAGGCCCACAACGGCTGCCGTCCGCCCAAGCGTCGCCGCGTCTGACGACGCGTTCGCCGTCGTCCGCCCCTGACGGGGCGGGCGACGGCGGCCCACGCCCGACGGGTGGACCGAGACCCCCGGGCGACCCGCGTCACCCGTGATGCGTCAAATAGCGGACGCACACTGAGAGGAACGAAACCTTGCTGATCGCACAGCGCCCCACGTTGACCGAAGAGGTCATCTCGGAGGACCGCTCACGCTTCTCCATCGAGCCGCTTGAGCCGGGCTTCGGGTACACGCTTGGCAACTCGCTGCGTCGCACGCTGCTGTCGTCCATCCCGGGCGCAGCGGTGACCTCGATCCGGATCGACGGTGTTCTCCACGAGTTCACCACCGTTCAGGGTGTCAAGGAAGACGTCACCGAGATCATCCTCAACATCAAGAACCTCGTCGTCTCCTCGGAGAACGACGAGCCCGTCGTGATGTACCTGCGCAAGCAGGGCCCGGGTGTGGCTACGGCCGCTGACATCGTCCCGCCGGCAGGCGTCGAGGTCCACAACCCCGAGCTCGAGATCGCCACGCTGAACGACAAGGGCAAGCTTGAGGTCGAGCTGACCGTCGAGCGTGGCCGTGGCTACGTCTCCGCGAACCAGAACAAGATGTACGACGCGGAGATCGGCCGGGTTCCGGTCGACTCGATCTACTCGCCGGTCCTGAAGGTCACGTACAAGGTCGAGGCCACGCGTGTCGAGCAGCGGACCGACTTCGACAAGCTGGTCGTCGACGTCGAGACGAAGTCGGCGATCTCGCCCCGCGACGCTCTCGCGTCCGCGGGCAAGACGCTGGTCGAGCTCTTCGGGCTGGCCCGCGAGCTGAACGTCGAGGCCGAGGGTATCGAGATCGGCCCGTCGCCGACGGACGCAGCGCTTGCTGCGGACCTGGCGCTGCCGATCGAGGAGCTCAACCTCACAATCCGCTCGTACAACTGCCTCAAGCGTGAGGGTATCCACCAGGTCGGCGAGCTTGTTGCTCGCAGCGAGGCCGACCTGCTGGACATCCGCAACTTCGGTGCGAAGTCGATCACCGAGGTCAAGGAGAAGCTCCAGGAGCTTGGCCTTGCTCTCAAGGATTCGCCGCTCGACTTCGACCCCTCGACGGCCGACTACTACGAGTCGGACGACGACGGCACGGTCGAGCAGAACTACTGACGAACTGCGGGGTCCGGTCTCCCGGGACCCCGTGACCCCGCACCTCAAGGAGAACCACCATGCCTACACCCACCAAGGGTCCCCGGCTCGGCGGCGGTCCGGCTCACGAGCGTCTGATCCTCGCGAACCTGGCCACGCAGCTGTTCGAGCACGGCCGCATCACGACCACCGTGACGAAGGCCAAGCGCCTCCGTCCGCTGGCCGAGCGTCTGATCACCTTCGCGAAGCGTGGCGACCTGCACGCGCGTCGTCGCGTCATGACGGTCATCCGTGACAAGGGTGTCGTGCACACCCTCTTCACCGAGATCGCGCCGACGATGGCCGAGCGTCAGGGCGGCTACACGCGCATCACGAAGGTCGGCAACCGCAAGGGCGACAACGCGCCCATGGCGGTCATCGAGCTCGTGACCGAGCCCGTGAGCCCGAAGCAGGCAGTCGTGAAGGAGGCCGAGAAGGCCGCCGAGAAGGACGCCAAGAAGAAGTCGAAGAAGGCTGAGGAGGCTCCTGTCGAGGAGACCACCGAGGCTCCGGCCGAGGACGCCGCCGAGGCTCCCGCCGAGAAGGACTCCTCCGCCAAGGAGGACTGATCACCTCCCCGGTACCCCCGGGGGTTGATCGTACGAGGGCCTGGCCGAGACGACCTCTCGGCCGGGCCCTCGTTTGCGTCTCCTCGCCTCTCCTCGCGGGCGGTCCGGCGATACGGTGACGGGGTGAACGCCGCACCCGTCCCCGTGGTTCTCGTCCATGCGTCGCGAACGTCGCCGAGCATGTGGCGCACGCAGGTCGACGCGCTCGAGCGCCTGGGTGCCAGGGTGGCCGTCCCGACGCTCCCGGGACACGGGGTGCGTGAGGACGAGCCCTTCACCCTCGACGGCGCGGTCGAGACGGTCCGGGCGGCCGTGGACGACGTCGGCGGCCGGGCGCTCGTCGTCGGCCTCTCGGTGGGTGGGTACGTGGGCATCGAGCACCGGGCGCGCCACCCGGAGCAGTCGGCCGGACTCATGGCGGTGAGCTGCAGCACCGACCCGCGGACGCCCCTGCGCGCCGGGTGGGAGGTCCTCGCCCGGTGGATCGAGTCCTGGCCCGACTCGGGTGCGGCCCTGAACTCGGCGGTGGTCCGGGCGACCGTCCCCGCGGACGGGCTCCCGCATCTCGAGGGGGACGGCTTCGCGCTGCGCGTGATGAGTCAGATCGTCGAGGAGATGGCCCGGGTGCGGCCGCTGGACTCGCTCGATGCCGCGACGTCTCCCGTCTGGATCGTGAACGGGACCTGGGACCACTTCCGCACAGGTGAACGCGCGTACCTGCGGGCAGCCCGGGCCTCCGGGGCTCATGTGCGGCTCGTGCACGTGCGCGAGGCGAAGCACCTGGTAAACCTGGACCGTCCGGTCGCGTTCAACCGCGTTCTGCTGGAGGCCTGGAGCGACGCCGTCGCCACTCCGTAGGAGGCTGGCAGCATGGTCTCACCCCGCGTCGGGCAGGTCCCAGACCCGTGCCCCGCCGATCAGGGCCGCGGAGTTGGGTACGACGACGACGTCGTCGCCGAGTCGGTCCACCGCGCTCGCCGAGACGGCACGCGAGTTCCCGCCGCCCAGGTAGAGCCGGTCCCAGTGGAAGACGGGCCGCAGACCGTCGACGACGGATACCACGCGCCGCGACCACAGCGCGTTGCCGAGCCGTCGTCGCTCGGGCTCGCCGATGTACTCGTCATAGGTGGTCCCGCGGCGGATCGGCGCACGTGACCACTCGAGGTGCGGGGCGAGCCGGCCGCCGTCGAACAGGGCGGAGCCGAGTCCCGTGCCGAGTGTCAGGACGAGCTCGACGCCGCTGCCGGCGACCACCCCGGCGCCGTGCAGCTCGGCGTCGTTGACGACGACGGTCGGCACCTTCAGGCGCGAGCTCAGCGCCTCACGCATGTTGAGATTCGTCCACGAGGCGACCAGATCGGGGTCGACGCGGCTCCGCGGCCCGCTGCGTGTCACGTAGTGCGGGGTGTGGACGACGACGCCGTGGCGCAGCATCCCCGGCATGCCCACCGTCGCGCGGTCGGCGGGCGGGAGCCCGTCGGCGATCTCGGCGATCGTCTCGACGAAGAGCTCCGGCGGGAGCGGGTACGGCGTGGGCACGCGGACCGCGCGGGCGTGGGCCGTCCCGGCCGCGTCGAGGACGTTGGCCTTGATGCCGCCACCGCCGCAGTCGACGGAGAGCGTGCGTGGTCCACCCATGCGGGCAGCCTATCCACGGGAGCGCGACGGCGCGGGCTACCGTGGGCCTGTGAACGACGACAAGGTGCGGGTGCGGCTCGACGTGGCGTACGACGGCGGGGGGTTCTCCGGGTGGGCCACGCAGCCCGATCTGCGGACCGTGCAGGGGGAGCTCGAGCGTGGGCTCGCGACGATCCTGCGGGCCGACGAGGTGCGCGTGACCGTGGCCGGGCGCACGGACGCGGGGGTCCACGCCCGCGGGCAGGTCGTTCATGTCGACCTCACGACCGCGCAGTGGGAGGCGCTTCCCGGCCGCTCGGACCGTGCGCCGGGCCCGGCGCTCGTGGCGCGTCTGGGCGGTGTCCTGGCGAGCGACGTCGTCGTCCTCCGTGCGGGCCGGGCCCCGGCGGGGTTCGACGCCCGATTCTCCGCACTGAGCCGCAGCTACACCTATCGGATCGCGGACGACCCCGCGCTGCGCGACCCGCTCCGTCGCGGCTGGGTGCTGTGGAACCGCAAGCCTCTCGACGTCACGGCGATGCACGCCGCGATGCAGCCGCTGCGGGGGCTGCACGACTTCGCGTCGTACTGCAAGCCACGGCCGGGGGCGACGACGATCCGTGAGCTCGCGCAGATGGCGTGGGAGCGTCCGGCCGACGGGCCTGACCGAGGGCTCGTCGTGGCGCACGTCCGTGCCGACGCGTTCTGCCACAACATGGTCAGGGCTCTGGTCGGCGCGTCGCTCGCGGTGGGGGAGGGGCGGCGTCCGGTGGAGTTTCCCGAGCGCCTGCTGGCGGAGCGCTCGCGGACCAACGCGGCGGCCGTCGTCCCGGGCCACGCGCTCGTGCTCGAGTCGGTGTCGTACCCGGCCGACGACGAGCTGGCGGCGCGGGCGGAGCGGGTGCGCGCGCGCCGGATGGACGAGGAGGTCGAGCGGTAGCTCGACTCAGATCTCGTCGACGATGTGGACGGACGCCTCCTCGGCGCTGGCGCCCGCACCGTCGATGCCGGCGTCGGTGGCGTAGAGATCCGTGCCGCGGTCGCCGTCGTCGTGCTCGACCAGGCGGCCGGACCGGGTGGTGTCGACGGGGGTGTCGACGTCGTCGGGCACCTCTTCGGCGAGACGACGGTCGAGACCCTCGCCGGTCGCCTCCTCCCACGCGGTCTCGCCGTAGTGGTTGGAACGGTCGCGCTCGGGCGGGGAGTAGCCCTCGTCGAGAAGGTCGTCGACGCCGCGGTCCAGGAGTGTGTCCTCCTGGGTCAGCTGGTTCTCGTCGCCCTCGCCGACTGTCTCGGGGCCTGGGCTGGTGCCGGGGGTGTCGTTGCTCATGGAACTACGGTCGCACCTCGCACTCGCGCTCGCGCGCGGAGGAGCGATCGGTCGGTGAAGGTCCCCGGGCCATGATTTCACCCGCTCCCGAACTGTGGTGCAGGTCACAGACGCATAGGCTGGTGATGCGGGGGCGCTGTGGCGAGAGACGTCACGGAGGCGCCGGCTCGACGTCGAACCGGCCTGTCGACGAAGGAGCATTCCCATGCGCATCGTACGAAGCATCTCTGCAGGAGTGGCAGCGCTCGCACTGGTCGCCGCGGGCGCGGGTGCCGCGACCGCAAAGGGCAACCCGGACATCTGTCGGTACGACGGTGAGGGTTGGATGGAGAAGGTCGACGTCAGCGGCAACCACCAGGGCGTGCAGGTCGACGCGCCGGACGGCCTCGTGATCGTCGGGTACTGCGTGAAGGCTGGGTCGAGCAAGGGTAAGTCCGGCGGGGGGCAGGAGGTCAGCTACCTCGACGACGGGGTCGACTCGCTCACGATCACGCACTCGAGCGGCAAGGACGTCTCGCACTATCAGGTGCTCGTCTCGGAGGGCTATGTCATCGGCTGAATGTCACGAATCGGCAACTGGCGGGTGATTTCACCCGAGAGGTCTTCATCTGGGGCGATTGCGTTGTTAGCGTCAGCGGTGCGCGTCGGGGGTCCGAGGGAGGGCTAGCACGGGGGACCGGTGCGCGACCCGCGCCGGGGACCCCGGCACCCAGACCAAGGAGCCGCCGTGCGCAGCCTGCGCCGACTCGTCCTGCCCACCGCACTTGCCGTCGCGACGGCGCTCACGCTGGGCGGGCCTGCGTCCGCCGCCGTCGTCGAGTCTGCCGCCCCGCCCGTGCCCGCCGCCACCGTCTCGGTCGGACATCTCGCGACGACGGCGTCCGCCGAGAACTTCGAGACCGCGCTCTACTTCTACAAGAAGATCGACGAGGGCAAGCGGGCCGCCTGGAAGAACTCGGGTAAGCAGTACCTCGTGACGACGTGGGAGGGCAAGGACTTCGCGACGACGCTCGACGCCGCGCTGCTCGACGACGTCGAAGGAGTCGGAGAGATCTGCGGAGCCGGGTGGGGTGTCCAGCAGGACACCGTCGACCTGCGGAAGGCCGACGACGAGGACTTCAGTTTCCCCGCCAACATCACGTTCCCGACGGACAACATCGGGTGGCCGCCGATCATCAAGGCCAAGCACACGGACCTTGAGGCGCTCGTCGAGGTTCCCGAGTGCGGCTCGGAGCTGCCGGCGGCGCCGACCGTGTCGGTCGCGCCTCCGAGCTGTGAGTCGCTCTCGAACGAGGTGACGTTCACCGACCTGGCGACGGACACGCGCCTGGTCCTCGGGGACCTGCGGATCCGCGCGGAGGACATCCCGGACGGGACGTTCAACTACGAGCAGGCGCTCGCAGAGTTCGACCTGGCTCCGGCCTACGGAGAGCTGACGCTGGAGGTCCTCTGGTACGACCGTGCGGGCGACAAGAACGACCACGACCTGGGCGACCTCACGCTGACGCTCACGGAGCCCTCCTCGGTCGAGTGCGACACGCGGACCGAGGCCACGCCCGTGGCCCCGCAGATCGCCGACTGCGCCGCCGAGATGCCCGGCGTCGTCCTGCCGGACACCGACGCCTTCGTCTACACGTTCGACACCGACACCCGTGTCGCGACGGCGACCGTCCAGGACTCCTTCAAGGCGGTCGCCGGCAACGGCTGGGAGGCCACCGACATCGAGGGTGTGCTCACGCAGACCGTCGACGGTGTGCCGAACCTCGACCTGGTGTGCCCGGCCGAGCCGACACTCGCTGGGACCGTCGCCACCGGCACCTGCGTCGCCGACGCACCGTGGCTCGAGTACACCGTCGTCGTGGACGACCCCGACAAGCAGTACACGGGCGACAGGACCGGGACCATCACGTTCGTCGCGCCGGAGGGCGAAGAGAACGTCGTCGAGACCATCCAGCTGGACGACAACCTCTCCGCGTCGGGCTCCGTGCTGTGGCCCGGCGCCAGCGTGGACTCCGACGGTAACGCCAACGGCTGGCCGGGCTGGGAGCAGGACGCCGACGGCACGTGGGCCGAGACGACGGGCAACTACGCCTGGGCGCGTGACCTCACGCACGTGACCATCGACGTCAACCCGTCCCTCACCGTCGACGTCAGCTACCCGGAGGCCACCCCGGAGTGCGCGGCGGAGCCGACCGTCGTTGAACCGACCACCGAGCCGACCACTACGCCGGAGACCGCCGAGCCGACGACGAGCGCCCCGGCGACCGTCGAGCCGACGGACGACGCGGACGACACCGAGGTTCTCGGTGCCTCGGTGCCGCCCGAGGGCGGGCTCGCCGAGACGGGTGCTGACGCGCTCGTGTGGGCGCTGGTCGCCCTCGGCCTGATCGGTGGAGGCACGGCAGCCGTGCTGATCGCGCGTCGCCGTCGCGCGTAGCACCCGCAGCGCGTATCACCCGCCGGAGCCGGCCTCTCGACCGTGAGGGGCCGGCTTCGGTGCGCCTACGATTGATCCATGGCAGTCCACAAGATCGTGCTCTTTTACGGGTTTGCACCCCTGGCAGACCCGCGCGCCGTCCAGCTCTGGCAGCGAGCCCTGGCGGAGCGTTGGGACCTGCGCGGCCGCGTGATCGTCGCGGAGCACGGCATCAACGCCACGCTCGAGGGGACCGTCGAGAACCTCAAGCAGTACGTGAAGACCACGCGGACTTACCCGGGCTTCGAGAACATCGACGTCAAGTGGTCCGACGGCTCGGGTGCCGACTTCCCCCGGCTGTCCGTGAAGGTTCGCCCCGAGCTCGTCGCCTTCGGGGCGCCCGAGGCGCTGCAGGTAGGCCCCGACGGTGTCCAGGGCGGCGGGGCCAGGTTGTCCCCCCAGGAGCTGAACGACCTCGTCGCACGGCGCGGGGACGACGTCGTGATGTTCGACGGGCGCAACGCGTTCGAGGCAGAGATCGGCCGGTTCCGCGACGCCGTCGTCCCGGACGTGGCGACGACGCGCGACTTCGTCGACGCGCTCGACTCCGGGGCCTACGACGAGCTCAAGGACAGGCCCGTGGTCGCGTACTGCACCGGCGGCGTGCGCTGCGAGGTGCTCTCCAAGCTGATGGTCGACCGTGGCTTCTCCGAGGTCTACCAGCTCGACGGCGGGATCGTCCGGTACGGGGAGGCGTTCGGCGACGACGGGCTGTGGGACGGCTCGCTCTACGTCTTCGACGACCGGCGGCACGTGGAGTTCGGGCCGGCGACGGTCCCGCTCGGACGCTGCGCGGCGTGCCAGGCGGTCACGGCGCTCTACGAGAACTGCGGCGACCCGTCCTGCTCGACGCTCACCCTGTGCTGCGACGACTGCGCCGCGACGCACCGTGAGGGACGGTGTGACGCATGCATCACCGAGCGTCCGGGCGGCACGGTCCGCGAGACGAGAGGCCGGGAGCAGCGGGTCGAGGGTGCACTGCACGCCACGGTGTGACGGAACACCTTTTGACCGCCGGGCCGCCGGCCCGGTATTCTGTTGAGTCGTTGTGCTTCCCGCTCGGAAACCGATGTCAAACTGCGCGTCCCCCACTCGCCAGCAGACGAAGCCCGGGTTAGTTCGAGCATCGACAACGACCTCGTCGGCTGCAGTCCTCTGCGCCGAAGAAGACATCGAGACACGAAACGAAGGCTACGACCGTGCGTACGTTTACCCCGAAGCCCGGCGACATCCAGCGAGACTGGTACATCGTCGACGCGACCGACGTCGTCCTGGGACGCCTCGCCAGCCACGTTGCCACGCTCCTGCGCGGCAAGCACAAGGCGACGTTTGCGCCCCACGTCGACGGTGGTGACTTCGTCATCGTCATCAACGCTGACAAGGTCGCCCTCAGCGGCAACAAGCGCGAGCAGAAGCTTGCCTACGACCACTCGGGCTACCCCGGTGGTCTGAAGGCGGTTCCTTACGGAGAGCTGCTCGAGAAGCACCCGGAGCGCGCTGTCGAGCGTGCCGTCAAGGGAATGCTGCCCAAGACGCGTCTCGGCAACGCCCAGTACGGAAAGCTCAAGGTCTACGCAGGCACTGAGCACCCGCACGCGGCGCAGCAGCCGAAGCCGTTTGAGATCACCCAGGTCGCGCAGTAACGACCACCCCAGACTCCCTAGGACGCGAGGACACAACCGTGGCCGAGACCACCGTCGAGACTCCGCTGGACGAGACACCCAGCAACTACACCTCCGAGACCACTGCCCCCGCGGGCCAGGGCCAGAGCATCACCGCTCCGGCGCAGGCCCTCGGACGTCGCAAGGAGGCGATCGCCCGTGTGCGCATCGTCCCCGGCACGGGCCAGTGGAAGATCAACGGGCGCACGCTCGAGGACTACTTCCCCAACAAGCTGCACCAGCAGCTCGTCAACGACCCCTTCACGCTGGTCGGCGTCGAGGACCGGTTTGACGTCGTCGCCCGCATCAGCGGCGGCGGCATCTCCGGCCAGGCAGGCGCCCTGCGTCTCGCCATCGCCCGTGCGCTGAACGAGGTCGACGAAGAGTCGAACCGTGCCGCCCTCAAGAAGGCCGGCTTCCTCACTCGTGACGCACGCGTCGTCGAGCGCAAGAAGGCCGGGCTCAAGAAGGCCCGCAAGGCTCCGCAGTACTCGAAGCGCTGATCCACGCGCTACGGCCCGACGGCCCCGACGGACACTGTCCGTCGGGGCCGTCGGCGTTTCGACGTGCTTTTGCACGCGTTGCATACATTTCCGGCACGACGCCGGAACGCGCCCTCATCTGATCGCGCGGTTACTCTCGCAGCAGGCCGGGAAGAGTTCCGGCGGACGGAGGCATGACTGATGGCTCGCCTATTCGGCACCGACGGGGTGCGTGGACTCGCGAACAAGGACGTGACCGCGGAGCTCGCCCTCGACCTCGGGGCGGCCGCCGCGCACGTCCTCGGAGCGCGTGGTGAGTTCGGCACGCACCGGCCCCGCGCCGTCGTCGGCCGCGACCCCCGGGCCTCGGGCGAGCTGCTCTCCGCGGCGGTGTGCTCGGGCCTGGCGAGCGCGGGCGTCGACGTGATCGACGTCGGCGTGCTCCCGACCCCGGGTGTCGCATACGTCAGCGCCACGAACGCCGGTATCGACCTCGGCGTCATGATCTCCGCGTCGCACAACCCGATGCACGACAACGGCATCAAGTTCTTCGCCCGCGGGGGCGTCAAGCTCGCCGACGACGTCGAGGACCAGATCGCCGCTCGCCTCGACGAGGAGTGGGAGCGCCCGACGGGCGAGGAGGTCGGCCGGATCACCGTCGACGCCGGGCGCGCCGGCGAGGCCTACGTCGAGCACCTGATCTCGACGATCGGCGCCGACCAGTACACCAAGCCGCTGCACGGCCTGCGGATCGCGGTCGACTGCGCGAACGGTGCGGCGAGCGACATCGGACCCGCGGCGTTGCGAGCAGCCGGTGCGGACGTCGTCGTGATCAACGCGAGCCCGGACGGGCTCAACATCAACGAGAAGTGCGGCTCGACGCACCCCGAGCAGCTCCAGGCCGTCGTCGTCGCGTCGGAGGCGGACTTCGGCGTGGCCTTCGACGGCGACGCGGACCGCTGCCTCGCGGTCGACCACGGGGGCGTGCTCGTCGACGGGGACCAGCTCATGGGCATCCTCGCGATGGGGCTGAAGGACGAGGGGCGCCTGGCCCACGACACGCTCGTGGTGACGGTGATGAGCAACCTCGGGCTCGTGCTGGCGATGCGGGACGCCGGAATCGGCACTGTACAGACCGGTGTCGGTGATCGGTACGTGCTGGAGGAGATGCGCGCCTCGGGCTACTCGCTCGGCGGCGAGCAGTCCGGGCACATCATCATGTCCGAGCACGGGACCACCGGTGACGGCGTCCTCACGGCGCTGCACCTGGCAGCCCGCGTCAAGGCATCGGGGCGGCGGGTGGCCGACCTCGCCGCGCAGATCGGGCACCTGCCGCAGACCCTCGTCAACGTCAAGGACGTCGACAAGCACGCCGTCAGCCAGGACGCCGGCGTGCTCGCCGCCGTCGCCGAGGCGGAGAACCAGCTCGGCGACACCGGGCGAGTGCTTCTGCGCTCCTCGGGGACCGAACCCGTCGTGCGCGTGATGGTCGAGGCCGCCACGCAGAAGCAGGCGGACGCGGTCGCCGACGAGCTCGCGGGCGTCGTCCGCTCGCGCCTGGCGCTGTGACCCTGCTCGACCGGCTCCGTGAGGACGTCGAGACCCGGCTGGAGGCAGCGCCCGACGGGATCCTGCCGATCGTCCAGGCGGGCCACCCGGTCCTGCGGCACCCCGCCATGCCGTACGACGGACAGATCGACGACCTCCTCCCGGACCTGCTCGTCGTCATGCGCGAGACCATGCGGGCCGCGCCCGGCGTGGGGCTCGCCGCTCCGCAGATCGGCATCTCGCTGGCCCTCGCCGTCGTGGAGGACGCGGGCGCGGACGAGTCCGACCCGCGGGAGCGGTCGGCGCTGCCGTACCGCGTGCTCGTGAACCCTGCGTACGAGCCGATCTCGGACGAGCACGTCGCGTTCTACGAGGGCTGCCTGAGCGTGCGGGGCTGGAGTGCGGTGCGCGCCCGGCACCGGTCGATCCGGCTGACCGGTCACGACGAGACCGGCACGAAGCTCGACGAGGAGCTGTCCGGGTGGTCGGCGCGGATCGTCCAGCACGAGACCGACCACCTCAACGGGGAGCTGTACATCGACCGTGCAGAGTTGCGCTCCCTGGCGGACGACGAGGCGATGGGGCGCTGGTGGGGCACGTCCCCGGACCCGGCACCCGCGGCAAAGATGCTCGGCTTCGACCTTCACCGAATCCACTCAGGAAGACCAGGCGCCGGACCGCCCACTGTGGCGGATCGCACGTAGGCTTGTGCAGTCCGCACACTGACGTCGCGCTAGGAGCCGAGGCCCGTGCTAGATCCACTGAACGTCTTCTTGGCGGATCTTGAGGTGTGGGTGCAGGGCATCGCGGCCTCGCTGTGGGTCTACCCGACGCTCTTCACGTTCACGGTGATCGACGGGTTCTTCCCGCCGGTGCCGAGCGAGTCGGTCGTCATCACGCTCTCCGTGGCCGCCGCGGCGGGTACGGGTCCGGTGCTCTGGATCATCTTCGTCGTCGCGGCGCTCGGGGCTTGGGTGGGCGACCAGATCGCCTACCTCATCGGCAGGGTCATCGGTACCGAGAGAATCCCGTTCCTGCGCAGCGGTCGCGGCCTCAAGGCGATCACCTGGGCGCGGAACGCCCTGGCCACGCGCGGGGCCTCCTTCATCCTGGCGGCGCGCTACGTGCCCGTCGGCCGCGTCGCGGTGAACATGTCCGCCGGTGCCGTCGGCTTTCCGCAGCGCCGTTTCATGGCGTTCTCCGGCATCGCGGCGATCGTCTGGGCGTCGTTCTCCGTCGGCATCGGCACGCTCGCCGGCCAGTGGCTCGGGCACAACACCCTGCTCGCGATGGTGGTCGGTGTCGGTGTCGGGCTCCTGATGGGGTTCGTCGTCGACCGTCTCGTCGTCTGGTGGTCCGGGCGCGGGCACGCGCTCGAGCCGTTCGAGCCGCTGCCGACCGAGATCGCCGCGGCGCAGGAGGACGAGCACCTCTACGACGCCGCGGGCTAGAGCTTTCGCAGGCGGATGCGCTGGACCTTGTGGTCGTGGCCCTTGGTCAGCAGCAGAGTCGCCCGCCCGCGGGTGGGCAGCACGTTCTGCTCGAGGTTGGGTGCATTGATCGTGTCCCAGATCCGGCGCGCCGTCTCCTCCGCCTCGGCGTCGCTCAGCGTGGCGTACCGGTGGAAGTAGCTCTCCGGCTGGGCGAAGGCGGTCTTGCGCAGTGACAGGAAGCGGTCGACGTACCACTGGCGGATGTTCCGGGTCCGGGCGTCGACGTAGATCGAGAAGTCGAAGAAGTCCGAGACCGCCACGGTCGTCCCGTCCGGGCTCGGGCGCGCCGGCTGCAGGACGTTCAGGCCCTCGACGATCAGGACGTCGGGGCGGTGCACCACCGCCCTCTCGCCCGGCACGATGTCGTAGGTGAGGTGATCGTAGACCGGTGCCTTCACCTCGGTCTGGCCGGCCTTCACCCGGGAGAGGAACCGGATCAGGGCGCGGCGGTCGTAGGCCTCGGGGAAGCCCTTGCGCCCGAGGAGGCCGCGGCGCTCCAGCTCGGCGTTCGGGTAGAGGAACCCGTCCGTGGTGATCAGCTCGACGCGCGGTGTCCCGGGCCAGCGGGCCATGAGCTCGCGCAGCAGCCGAGCCGTCGTGGACTTGCCCACGGCGACGGAGCCGGCGACACCGATCACGTACGGCGTACGCACGGGGCGCTCGTGCAGGAACGTCGACGTCACGTCGTGCAGTCCCGCCGACGCCTGCACGTACAGGTTCAGCAGCCGCGACAGCGGCCGGTAGACGGCGTCCGCCTCGGCGAGGTCGATGGGATCTCCGAGGCCGCGCAGCCGTTCGACCTCGTCGGCCGTCAGCGGCAGCGGCGTCGAGGAGGAGAGCCGGCTCCATGCGGCGCGGTCGAGGTCCACGTACGGCGACGTCGACTCACCGGTCAGTGCCGGGTCCACGCGCGGTAGCTGATCTTCGGTCACGCAACGATTGTGCCCGATCTGCGAGCACCCGCGTCCCCGCGTTCGTCAGGAAAGGTCGCAAAAAACCGCAGAACTGCGCCGCGCGCAGCAGGTGCTTTCGATGGCTAGACTCTCGAATCATGTGTGGAATCGTGGGGTATGCAGGCCCTGTCCAGCCGTCGGGGCGACCCCTCGACGTCGTCCTTGAAGGCCTCCGTCGGCTCGAGTACCGCGGGTACGACTCCGCGGGTGTGGCACTGACCGTGCCCGGCCAGACGGTTGTCTCGTCGGCCAAGAAGTCCGGCAAGCTCGTGAACCTCGTCGACGAGCTCGCAGCACACCCGCTGCCCGAGGCCGTCGCCGGGATCGGGCACACCCGCTGGGCCACCCACGGGGGGCCGACGGACGTCAACGCGCACCCGCACGTCGTCGACGGCGGGCGTCTCGCCGTCATCCACAACGGCATCGTCGAGAACTTCGCCGCGCTGAAGGAGGAGCTCGCCGCCGAGGGCGTCACGTTCCTCTCGCAGACGGACACCGAGGTCGCGGCACACCTCCTGGCCCGCACCTTCCGCGAGGTGGGTGACCTGACCGTCGCGATGACCGTCGTCGCGCGCCGGCTCGAGGGCACGTTCACGCTCCTCGCCGTGCACGCCGACGATCCCGCCACGGTGGTCGGCGCCCGCCACGACTCGCCGCTGGTCGTCGGCCTCGGCGACGGGGAGAACTTCCTCGGGTCCGACGTCGCCGCGTTCGTCTCGCACACCACCGAGGCCCTGGAGCTCGGCCAGGACCAGGTGGTCACCATCACGGCGACCTCGGTCGACGTCGTGGACTTCGACGGCGAGCCCGCCCAGGCGAAGCGCTTCTCCGTCGACTGGGACGCCGCGGCCGCCGAGAAGGGTGGCTTCGAGTCCTTCATGGACAAGGAGATCCACGACCAGCCGCAGGCCGTCGGCGACACGCTGCTCGGCCGCACGGACGTGGACGGTCGTCTCATCCTCGACGACCTCAAGATCGACGAGGCGGTGCTGCGCTCGGTCGACAAGATCGTCGTCATCGCCTGCGGCACGGCCGCCTACGCGGGCCACGTCGCCAAGTACGCGATCGAGCACTGGTGCCGGATCCCCGTGGAGGTCGAGCTCGCGCACGAGTTCCGCTACCGCGACCCGGTCGTCAACGAGAAGACGCTGGTCGTCGCGATCACCCAGTCCGGCGAGACCATGGACACCCTGATGGCCGTGCGGCACGCCCGCGAGCAGGGCGCCAAGGTGATCTCGATCGTCAACACCAACGGGTCGACGATCCCTCGCGAGTCCGACGCCGTGCTCTACACGCACGCGGGCCCCGAGATCGCGGTCGCCTCCACCAAGGCGTTCCTCTCGCAGATCACCGCGGCCTACGTCCTCGGGCTCTACCTCGCCCAGCTGCGCGGCAACAAGTTCCCGGACGAGATCGCGCTGCTGATGGACGAGCTGCGCGACATGCCGCGCAAGATCCAGACGGTGATCGAGCGCGGCGAGTACGTGCGCTCGACGGCGCGTTCGATGAAGGACGCCTCCTCGGTGCTCTTCCTCGGTCGCCACGTCGGCTTCCCCGTCGCGATGGAGGGCGCGCTCAAGCTCAAGGAGCTCGCGTACATCCACGCCGAGGGCTTCGCGGCCGGCGAGCTCAAGCACGGCCCGATCGCGCTGATCGACGAGGGCCAGCCCGTGTTCGTCGTCGTGCCCTCGCCCCGGGGGCGGGACTCGCTGCACTCGAAGGTGGTCTCCAACATCCAGGAGATCCGCGCCCGTGGCGCCCGCACGCTCGTGATCGCCGAGGACGGCGACGACTCCGTCAAGGCGTTCGCCGACGAGATCTTCTGGATCCCGCAGGTGCCCACCCTGATGCAGCCGCTGCTCGCGACCGTCCCGCTGCAGATCTTCGCGATGGCGCTCGCGACCGCCAAGGGCCTCGACGTCGACCAGCCGCGCAACCTCGCCAAGTCGGTCACCGTCGAGTAGTCCGACCGGGGGTCGCCTAGGCTGAGCCCGTGATCATCGGGGTAGGAGTGGACGTCGTCGACGTGGACCGGTTCATGGAGACGCTCGACCGCACGCCACGCCTGCGCGAGAAGCTGTTCACCCCCGCCGAGCGGGACCTCCCACCGGCGTCGATCGCAGCGCGCTTCGCCGCCAAGGAGGCGATCGCGAAGGCGCTCGGTGCCCCCGGCGGGATGAGCTGGCAGGACGCGACCGTGCACCGGGTGCCGGGCGGGGCCCCCGAGGTGGAGATCTCCGGCACCGTCGCCGCGCGGGCGCAGGAGCTCGGGATCCAGAAGTTCCACCTGTCGATCTCGCACGACGCCGGGATCGCGTCCGCCATGGTCGTCGCCGAGGGCTGACCGTCGCCCGACGCACCGAGGGCGGGGCATCACGTCGTTCGGATGCCCCGCCCTCGTACGTCGTGGGTCAGTGCTGGAAGTGGGGCACGACCTCGCGGGCGAAGAGCTCGATCGACGAGCGGTCGTAGGCGGCGTCGAGGAAGTACGTGATCGCGTACGTCATGCCGAGCTCCTCGAGCTCGCGCAGCGCCGTGACGACCTGCTCCGGCGTGCCCACGAGAGGGCCGTTGCGCCACGACTCGATCTGGCCGTCGGCCGCGTCGGGGGAGACCCGGCGGTAGTGGTCCTCGATCCATCGCAGCTTCTCGGCGACGACCTCCTCGGTCTCGCCGATGACGACGTTGAAGTTCGCCGACCGGGTGATGGCGGCGAAGTCGGTGCCCAGGTCCTCGCAGTGACTGCGCAGCACCTTGGACTTGTGCGCGAACTCCTCGGGCATGCCGGAGAAGTTGGTGTACTGCGCGTACTGCGCGGCGGTGCGCAGGGTGCGCTTCTCGCCGCCCCCCGCGATCCAGAGCGGGATGGTCGGCCGGCCGGACTCGTCCCGCTGCAACGGCTGCGGGTGGCAGAGCGCGCCGTCGGCCGTGTAGTAGGAGCCGTGCAGCGTGGCGGACCCCTCGGACCACATCTGCGACATGATCTGCACGCCCTCGTCGAGCGCCTTGAGCCGGTCCCCGGCGTTCGGGAACCCGTAGCCGTACGCCTTCCACTCGTGCTCGTACCACCCGGCGCCGATCCCCATCTCGGTGCGACCGCCGGAGATCGCGTCGACCGTGGAGGCGACCTTCGCGAGGTAGGCCGGGTTGCGGTAGGCCATGCACGTGCACATCTGCCCGAGGCGCACGCGCTCCGTCGAGGCGGCGAACGCGGACATCAGCGTCCAGGCCTCGTGCGTGGCCTCCTCGGAGGGCTCGGGGACGGTGTGGAAGTGGTCGTACACCCAGACCGACTCAAAGGCCGGGAGGTCGCCGGGCAGACCGCTGCCGGCGAGCGCGGTGTCGGCGTAGCGGGCGAGAGACCGCATCGTCTCCCAGTGGTCGGCCGGTTCGATGCCGACGAGGTCCATCCGCCAGCCCTGTGGAATGAAGAGTCCGAATCGCATGCGTCCAACCTACTCCGGCCGTCCGACGTCGCACCTCGCCGCCCCGGGGCGACCGCGCTTTGGGCAGTCGGGCCGTCGGGCAGGCAGGATGGACCGCATGATCGAATCCTGGACCGCCGCCGACGTCCGTGCCGCGGAGGTGCCCCTGCTCGACGCGGGCTACGACCTGATGGAGCTGGCGGCCATCGCGCTCGCGACGACGTCGATGCCGGTGCTCTTCTCCGGGGACGAGGAGCCGGACCAGCCGGCACCGCGCGTCGCGCTGCTCGTAGGGTCCGGCGCCAACGGAGGTGACGCGCTGTTCGCCGGGGCGATCCTCGCCGGGCGTGCGGGCGACGACGGCGCGTTCCTCGCCGAGATCGTCGGCCAGACCGACCTCCCGCCCTCGGAGGTCGTCGCGGTGTGCACGAGCCCCCAGGTGCACGAGGCCGGGCTCGCCGCCCTGCGCGAGGCCGGAGGGCGGGTCGTCGACGTCTGCGGAGGCCCTACCGACCCCGCGTGGTCGGGGGCCGTCGCGGACGTGCTCGCCGCGGACCTCGTCCTGGACGGCCTCGTCGGTATCGGCGGTGTCGGGCCGCTGCGGGGGATCGCGGCCGAGTTCGTCCGCGCCCTGTCGGCGGCCGGCGAGCTGACGCAGGAGCTGACCGCGCAGCGCCCGAACTCCGGGCCCGGGTTCGTGATCCAGGGTGCGTCGGTCGAGCAGATCCTCGGGCCGCGCCCCGGGCGGCGCAGGCCGCGGGTGGTCGCCGTCGACCTGCCGAGCGGGATCGGCGTCGACGACGGGACGGTCGCGGGTCCCGTGATGCCGGCGGACGTGACCATGACCTTCGGGGCGACCAAGCCCGGGCTGCTGCTGCCGCCGGCGGCGCACCTGGTGGGCGACGTGCACTTCGTCGACATCGGGCTCAGCCAGCCGATCGTGGACCAGGGTCTCGTGCCTGCGGTGATGCGGATGGGGGCCGCCGACGTCGCGGAGCTCTGGCCCGTCCCCGGCGTGCGGGACCACAAGTACACCCGGGGCGTCGTCGGTCTCGTCGCCGGCACCTCGCACTTCCCCGGAGCCGCCGTGCTCGCGGCGACGGCCGCCGTCCGCTCGGGCGCCGGGATGGTGCGGTACCTCGGCCCGGAGGCCGTGGCCTCGACGGTGGTCTCGGCGCGCCCCGAGGTGGTGCCGGCCGCCGGCCGCGTCCAGTCGTGGGCGGTCGGACCGGGCCTGCCGGGAATCGGCGCCGACGGCGGCGGGGCGCCCGCGGCCGGGACCGACGGGGCGGCGCAGCACGCCCGCGTGCGCGAGGCGCTCGAGCAGTCGCGCGGCATCGGGCCCGACGGCACCGAGACCGACCCCGTGCCGGTGGTCGCGGACGCGGGCGCTCTCGACGTCGTGGCCACCGTGGTGCAGGACGGGCACCGGCTCGCCCCGCACGTGCTGCTGACGCCCCACGCCGGCGAGCTCGCCCGGCTGCTGCGTGCGCTGGGGGAGCGGACGTCCCGCGAGGACGTCGAGGCCGCCCCGCTCGCCCACGCACGCCGTGCGCACGAGCTCACCGGGGCGACGGTGCTCGTCAAGGGCTCGGTGACGATCGTCGTCGGACCGGACGCGGTCTTCTCCCAGGCCGAGGCACCGACGTGGCTGGCGACCGCCGGCGCGGGCGACGTGCTGACCGGGATCCTGGGGACCCTGCTCGCAGCGCGATCGGCCGAGGCGGTCGCGACGCCCGGCCTCACCTCGAGGCTCGCGGCGGCCGGGGCGTTCGTGCACGGCCACTGCGCCGACCGGGCCAACCCCGGCGGACCGGTCGCGGCGCTCGACGTGGCCGACGCCGTCTCCTCGGTGATCGCCGAGATCCTCCTGGAGAACGACGCATGAGCGGGCAGGACGCCGCGACGGCGCTCGCGGCCCGGGCCGTCATGCTGTGGGAGGCCGCGTCGGCGCAGGCCCGCGACGACGGCGACACGGACCCGGTACGGATCGTGATCGGGATCGTCGGCGCGCCGGGGTCGGGCAAGTCGACCCTCGCCGAGAAGGTCGTCGAGCACCTCGAGGCCGGGGTGGACGGCGGCGAGCGGTGCCCCGCCGTCGTCGTCCCGATGGACGGTTTCCACCTCGCCGACGCCGAGCTCGAACGGCTCGGACGGCGTGACCGCAAGGGGGCGCCCGACACCTTCGACGCCGAGGGCTTCGGCATGCTGCTGCTCCGTGCGCGCGCCGTCGGGCCGGGCGGGGCACCGGTCTACGCGCCCGAGTTCCGGCGCGAGATCGAGGAGCCCGTCGCCGGCGCGATCGCCGTCACGGAGGAGACGCGCGTCGTCGTGACCGAGGGCAACTATCTGCTCCTCGACTCCGACGACGGCCCGGGGGAGGTGGCCGGACGCTGGTCGACGGCTCGGCTCCAGCTCACCGAGTCGTGGTTCGTCGAGGTCCCCGACGACGTGCGCCGCGCCCGGCTCGTCGCCCGGCACGCGGCATACGGACTGGCTCCCGTCGCGGCCGCCGCCAAGGCGCTCGGACCGGACGAGCAGAACGCCCGGCTCGTCGAGACGACCCGCGAGCGGGCGAGCCTCGTCGTTCGCCTGGACGGCTAGTGGCCCGCCGTACCGGTCGCCGTCGTGCCGCCGTCCCGCCCCTCAAGGAGGGGCTGAACCCCACCCGGGTGCTGCTCGCGCCGTCGGACGACGAGCCGACCGTCGCCGCCCACCTCGCCCGACGGTTTCCCGACGACGCGGTACGCCTCGTCGAGAAGGTCGCGGCGGGAGAGGTGCTCGACGCCGCGCTGCACCCCGTCGCGCCCGACGCCCCGGCGACCCCGGGCGCCGTCGTCTGGGTCTACCGCGACCCGCCGACGGACGAGCCGCACGTGCCGTTCGAGATCGACGTGCTCCATCGTGACGACGCCCTGCTCGTCGTCGACAAGCCGCACTTCTTGTCGACCATCCCGCGGGGCGCCTGGGTCACGCAGTCCGTGCTCGTGCGCCTGCGCCGGGACCTCGACCTGCCCACGCTGGTCCCCGCCCACCGGCTCGACCGGCCCACCGCCGGCGTCCTCGTGCTCACGGTCGACCCCGAGGTGCGCGGCGCGTACCAGACGCTCTTCGCGCGCCGGGAGGTGACCAAGACCTACGAGGCGGTCGCCCCGCTCGCGGGCGTCGACCTGCCGGTGACGGTGCGCAGCCGGATCCTCAAGGAGCGGGGGGTACCGCGTGCGTACGAGGTCGAGGGTGAACCCAACGCCGAGTCGCGGATCTCGCTGACGGCTGCCGACCACGAGCGAGGTCTGGGGCTCTACCGGCTCGAGCCGCACACGGGCAAGACGCACCAGCTGCGGCTGCACATGCAGCGGATCGGCGTGCCGATCGTGGGCGACGACTTCTACCCGGACCTGCGGCACCGGGCCCCCGACGACTTCCGCGACCCGTTGCAGCTGCTCGCCCGGGAGCTGCGCTTCACCGACCCGTTCACCGGCGTCGAGCGACGTTTCGTCTCGCGTCGCGTCCTCGAGCGCTGGCCGGTGGCAGAATCAGCCGGGTGAGCACCTTTCCGGCACGTGCCGTCGTCGACCTCGATGCCATCGCGGGGAATGTGCGCGCCCTGGCCGACCACGCGCCGACGGCACAGGTGATGGCCGTCGTGAAGGCGGACGCCTACGGCCACGGGCTCGTCCCGAGCGCCCAGGCCGCGATCGCCGGGGGGGCGCGGTGGCTCGGCGTCGCGCAGGTGCCGGAGGCGATCGCGCTGCGTGCCGCGGTTCCTGCCTCCGCAGCACGGGTCCTGACGTGGCTGTACGCGCCCGGTGCGCCGCTGGCCGCAGCGCTCGAGGCGGACGTGGACCTCGCCGTGCACGCCGGCTGGGCGCTCGCCGAGGTCGTCGCCGCGGCGCGGCAGACCGGCCGGGTCGCGCGTGTGCACCTCAAGGTCGACACCGGCCTGGGGCGCAACGGACTGACGCCGGCCGACCTCGAGGCGTTGCTCCCCGACGCACTGCGGGCCCAGAGCGAGGGTGCGGTCGAGCTGGTGGGCGTCTGGTCGCACTTTGCGTTCGCCGACGAGCCCGACCACCCGACCGTGCTGGCGCAGGCCGAGGTCTTCGACGAGGTCGTGGGCCGCGTGGAGGCCGCCGGCGCGCACCTCGAGGTGCGGCACCTGGCGAACTCCGCCGCGACGCTCACGGCCCCGCGCATGCACTACGACCTGGTCCGTCCCGGACTGGCGGTCTACGGTCTGACGCCCGTCCCGCAGCTCGGTCCGGCGGCCGACCACGGCCTCACCCCCGCCATGACCGTCGAGGCGGAGCTCGCCAACGTCAAGCGCGTCACCGCCGGCCACGGGGTCTCCTACGGCCACCGGTACCGGACCACCCGGGACACGGTCCTCGGCGTCGTCCCGCTGGGGTACTCGGACGGCGTCCCGCGGCACGCGTCGGGAGACCTGCCGGCGCAGCCGGGCGGCCCGTTGCTCGTCGGCCGCACGGCGGACGGCGGAGGGCGTCTGCTCCGGGTGGCAGGACGGGTGTGCATGGACCAGTTCGTGCTCGACCTCGGTCCCGACGCCACCGAGCAGGCGGGCGACGTCGTGCGGCTGTTCGGACCCGGCACCGGGGCGGACACGGACGGGCTCCCGACCGCCCAGGACTGGGCGGAGGCCGCGGGCACGATCTCCTACGAGATCGTCACGCGGATCGGCGCCCGCGTCCCCCGGGTCTACGTCGGCGGCGAGGCGACCGCCGGGCCGTCGGCGCAGGGCGCGGCAGCAGCAGAGTCAGAGAGCAAGGAGAAGCAGGCGTGACCGTTCTACAACTTCCCGACGCGGCCAGCACCCGGGCGCTCGGTCAGGCGCTCGCCACGATCGTGCGCGCGGGTGACCTCGTCGTGCTCACCGGTGACCTGGGCGCGGGCAAGACGACGCTCACGCAGGGTCTCGGTGCGGGCCTCGGCGTCCGCGGGCAGGTCGCGTCGCCCACGTTCATCGTGGCGCGCGAGCATCCGTCGCTCGGTGACGGGCCCGCGCTCGTGCACGTGGACGCGTACCGGCTCGGAGGGCTCGACGAGCTCGACGCCCTGGACCTCGACTCGTCGCTCGAGGAGTCCGTGACGGTCGTCGAGTGGGGAGGCGGACTCGCCGAGGCCCTCGCCGAGGACCGGCTCGAGATCAGCATCGAGCGGCCCCGCGGCGGTCTCGTCGACCTCCCGGGCGAGGCGGAGCACGACGGCGTGCTCGGCGACCACGACCCCGAGGCCGGGGTCCGGCGCGTGACGATCCGCGCCGTCGGGCCGCGCTGGGCCGACACCGACCTCGCCGCGCTCGCGGCAGCCGTAGGCTAGAGCCGTGGCAGTTCTGAGCATCGACACGTCCGCCGCGGTCGCCGCCGCCGTCGTCCGCGAGGACGGCGCGCGCCTCGCGTCCGCCGTCGTCCCCGAGCAGCGCCGGCACGCGGAGCTGCTCGCACCGATGGTCGCCGACCTCCTGCTGGAGGCGTCGATCACGCCCGCCGACCTGACGGCCGTCGTCGGCGGGACCGGCCCGGCGCCGTTCACCGGTCTGCGCGTCGGCCTCGTGACCGCCCGGACGACGGCGCTCGCCCTCGGGATCCCCGTGCTGGGCGTACCGAGCCTCGACGCGGTCGCCGTGCAGGCGGTGGCCGACCTGGGTCTGCTGCCCGACGCCGAGGTCCTGGTCGCCACCGACGCCCGGCGTCGGCAGGTGTACTGGGCGCGCTACTCCGTGCTCTCGACGGCCGCGACGTACGGCGTACCGGACCTGCGCCGCACGGACGGGTTCGACGTCGCCGCTGCCGCGGACCTCCGTACCGACGGCGCGACGGTGGTCGGTCAGGGTGCCGCCCTGTACCCCGACGCCCTCCTCGCACCCGAGGACGCCCCGCAGACTCCCGACCCCGTTCTCCTGGCCCGGATCGCGCTGGCCCGCCGCGCCGCCGGCGTCGAGCAGCCGACCGAGCCGCTGTACCTGCGCCGGCCCGACGTGCAGGTGCCCGCACCGCGCAAGCGGGCCGTACCGGTGGAGAACGCATGACGGTCCTCGACCCCGTGCCCGAGCGACGCATCGCCGGGCCCCGCGGCGGCACCATCCGGCTGCGGGCCCTCGAGGCCCCCGACCTGCGCCGCGTCGTCGTGCTCGAGCAGCGGCTCTTCGGCCGGGGCGCCTGGACGTACGGCATGCTCGCCGAGGAGCTCGGCGGCCCCGGCCGCTGGTACGTGGCGGCCGAGCCCGAGCCGCTCGACGCCGCAGGGCCGCAGGAGATCGTCGGCTACGCCGGACTCTGGTTCGACGGCGACGTCACCCAGATCATGACGATCGGGGTCGACCCCGCGGCACAGCACCAGGGCGTCGGGACGCTCCTGCTCGACGCCCTCGTCGAGCGCTCCCGCGTCCTGCGGGCCTCGGCCGTGCTGCTGGAGGTCGCGGTCACCAACGACGCGGCCCTCGCGATGTACGCCAAGCACGGCTTCGAGCAGATGGGCCTGCGTCGGCGCTACTACCAACCCGGGAACGTCGACGCGTACACGATGCGCCTCGAGCTGCGCGAGACTCCCGGACCCGTCGGTGCGGAGGCCGTCGAATGACACGCGAAGACGTCCTGGTCAGCCCCGAGCGCCTCGCGTGGGAGCTCGGCTTCGGTGAGCACCCGCACGACTCCGGGGCGTTCGACGACGTCGAGCCGCCCGTCCTCCTCGACGTCCGGTGGGCGCTCGGGCAGGACGACGGGCACGAGCGGTACCTCGAGGGGCACCTGCCCGGGGCGGTCTTCGTCGACATGGAGCTCGAGCTCGCCGGCCCCGCGTCCCCCGCGGCCGGCCGCCACCCGCTCCCGGCCCCCGAGGTCTTCGAGCAGGCGGCGCGGAGCTGGGGCGTGCGTGAGGGCGCACCGGTCGTCGTCTACGACGCCACGGGCGGGACGGCCGCCTCCCGTGCCTGGTGGCTCCTGCGATGGGCCGGGCACACCGCCGTCCGGATCCTCGACGGTGGGCTGCCCGCCTGGGTGCGAGCCGACCTTCCCACCGAGTCCGGCGAGGTGCTCGCCGAGCGCGGGGACGTCGTCGTGCGCCCCGGGGGGATGCCGGTCCTCACCGCGAGCGACGCGGCGCTCCTGACCCGCTCCGGGGTGCTGCTCGACGCGCGGGCCGCCGAGCGGTTCCGCGGCGAGGTCGAGCCGATCGACCCCCGGGCCGGTCACGTCCCCGGGGCACGGAGCGCGCCGACCCACGAGAACCTCGACGACGCGGGCTCCTTCCTGGCCGACGAGCGGCTCCGGGAGCGGTTTGCGGCCGTCGGGGTGCTCCCGGGGGTCGACGTCGGCGTGTACTGCGGATCCGGCGTCACCGCCGCGCACCAGGTCGCGGCGCTCGCGGCCGTGGGCATCGACGCGGCCCTGTACCCCGGCTCGTGGTCGCAGTGGTCCCACGACGACGCACGGCCGGTGGCCACGGGCGAGTAGCTAGATCGTGCTGATCGCCTGGGCGGCGTCCAGGCGGGGCGTGCGCGGGTGCGGCGTGCCCGGACCGTCGGCGACGGCGACGTTGACCACGAGCAGCGAGCGCCAGCCGTTCTCGGAGAAGAACTCGGCGTCGACCCCGGCGAAGTCCATGCCGTTCATCGGGCCCGTCGAGAGGCCGGCCGCGCGCAGCGCGAGGATGAGGTAGCCCGCCTGGAGCAGCGCGTTGGTCCGTGCCATCTCCTCCCGGACCTCGGGCATCTCCGCGAACTTGTCGCCCATGCCCGGGACCTGCGGGAACAGGGTGTCCATGTGCCGGTGGAACGCGGGGTCGTAGGCGACGACGAGCGAGAGCGGAGCGGCCGAGACCCGGGCCTGGTTCCCCTCGGCCATGTGCGGGACGAGGCGCTCGCGCGCCTCGGGGCTACGGACCGAGAGCAGCCGCAGCGGCTGCGTGTTCATGGCCGTGGGGGCCATCTTGACCAGGTCGTAGACGGCGGCGATCTGTGCGTCCGTGACCTCGGCGTCCGAGTACTCGCGGATCGTGCGCGCCTCGCGGAAGAGGAGGTCCGCGGTCGCGTCGTCGATGGCCAGGTCGTGGGTGAGGGTGTCGATGCTCATACCTGGGTGAACCGGGCGGCCGCGTCTGAGAGTCCCGGATCGGGCGTGACGTGCACGACATCGCACGGGGGCCGTCCGGACCCGACTATCCTCGGAGCATGGCTTCTGGTGACCCCCTGGTCCTCGGTATCGAGACGTCCTGCGACGAGACGGGCGTCGCGCTCGTCCGTGGCGACGAGCTGCTCGTCGACGCGGTGGCGTCGTCCATGGACGAGCACGCCCGCTACGGCGGCATCATCCCCGAGGTCGCGTCGCGTGCGCACCTGGAGGCGATGGTCCCCACGATCCAGCGTGCGGTCGGCCAGGCGGACGTCGACCTGAGCGAGGTCGACGCGATCGCGGTCACCGCCGGTCCGGGCCTGGTCGGTCCGTTGACGATCGGGGCCGCTGCGGCCAAGTCTCTCGCCGTGGCCCTCGGCAAGCCGCTCTACGGGGTCAACCACGTCGTCGGGCACGCCGCCGTCGACCAGCTCGTCGACGGGCCGTTCCCCGACCGCGTGATGGCGCTCGTCGTCTCCGGGGGGCACTCCTCGCTCCTGCTGGTCGACGACATCGCGACGTCCGTCACCGAGCTCGGTTCCACGCTCGACGACGCGGCGGGGGAGGCGTTCGACAAGGTCGGTCGCCTGCTGGGCCTGCCGTACCCCGGCGGACCCCACATCGACCGTCTCGCGCGGGAGGGTGACCCGACCGCGATCCGGTTCCCGCGAGGGCTCACGGCGCGCAAGGACCAGGAGAAGCACGCGTACGACTTCTCGTTCTCCGGCCTGAAGACGGCCGTGGCCCGTTGGGTCGAGACGCGCCAGGACGCGGGGGAGGCGTTCTCGCTCGAGGACGTCGCCGCGTCGTTCGCGGAGTCGGTGGCGGACGTCCTGACGGCCAAGACGATCGCCGCGTGCGAGCGCCACGGTGTCGACACCCTCGTGATCGGCGGCGGGTTCTCCGCCAACTCGCAGCTGCGGGACATGGCGCGGGCACGGTGCGCCGAGGCGGGCATCGACGTGCGGATCCCGCCGATCAGGTTCTGCACCGACAACGGGGCCATGATCGCGGCCCTCGGGTCCGCCGTCGTGCGGGCAGGCGTCGCGCCGTCGTCCCTGGACATCGGGGTGGACTCCTCGATGCCGCTGACCACCGTCTCGGTCTGAGCTACAGCGGGCGCCCGGCCCGCATCTCCTTGACGAGGGACCCGACGACGGCGTCGAACGCCCCGGCGTTGCGTCGGGCCACCGCGCGCTGGCGCTGGTACGACGCACCGCGGCGCAACGTGACCTTGAGGTCGGCGAGCTCGTCGGCGCACCCCAGGCGCGCGGCGACGGGCGCCAGGTCGGTCACGAGGTCGTCGATCGCGTCGGTCACGAGGCGCTCGTCGCCCGCGGCGTTGGTGATGATGATCGCGTCCATGCCGTAGCGGGCGGACCGCCACTTGTTCTCCTGCAGGAACCACGGCGGCAGGGACGGGAGCTCCCTGCCCTCGTCGATCATCGTGGAGAAGTGCTCGACGAGGCAGTGGGTGAGTGCCGCGATCGCGCGCAGCTCGGTGATGTTCGTGATGCCGTCGCAGACCCGCATCTCCAGGGTGCCGAAGTGGGGGGCGGGGCGGATGTCCCACCGGACCTCGTCCCAGGAGTCGATGACCCCGGTGTGCAGCATGTCGTCGACGTAGTGCTCGAGCTCGTCCCAGTCGTTGAACTGGAAGCCGAGGCCCGCCGTCGGGAGCTGCTGGAACATCAGCGCGCGGTTCGAGGCGTAGCCGGTGTCCTTGCCGCCCCAGAACGGCGACGACGCGGAGAGCGACTGCAGGTGCGAGAAGAAGCAGTGCATCGCGCGCTGGATCGGCAGGACCTTGTCACGGTCCTCGATGCCGACGTGGACGTGCACGCCGTAGATCAGCATCTGCCGGCCCCACCACTGCGTGCGGTCGATCAGGGTCTGGTACCGCTTCTTGTCGGTGACCTTCTGGTGGTCCCACCGGGCGAACGGGTGCGTGCCCGCGCACATCAGCTCGACGCGCAGGGGGTCGGTCACCGAGCGGATGCGGGTGATCGCACGCTCCAGGTCGTCGGCCGCCTCGCGGACCGTGCGGCGGGGCTCGCTGACGACCTCCACGGTGTTGAGCAGCAGTTCCTGCCGCAGGTTGGCGTCGAGGTCGCCCTGCTCGTCCGTCATGGCGTCGAGCACGGTCGCTGCCACCTGCCGGAGGTCGCCGGAGTCCGCGTCCACGAGTGCGAGCTCCCACTCGATCCCGATCGTGGACCGCTCCGAGGGGGTGAACTCCAGCGTCATCGACGGCCGTCCTTCCGGTGCGCGTGGGCGTGGGGCTCGACGACCAGCACCGTCTGGGCACCGGCCACCCTCGTGAGGATGATCGTCGCTTCCGCGGATCCTCGCAGATCGAGCTGGCGGCGCAGCTGCTCGGGGACGACGGCGGTGCCGCGCTTCTTGATGGTCAGTCGCCCGACGTCCCGCTCGCGGAGGTAGGCCTTGAGCCGCTTGAGGCCGAACGGGAACGTGTCGAGCACGCGGTATCCGGTCGCGAGGCCCGCGGCGAGCCCGTTCGCGGCGGGCGGGACCACCTCGTCGGTGGTGACGTAGGCGATCGTCCGGTCGACCAGGCGTCCGCCGAGGCGCTCCGCGGCGTGCGCGACGAGCCCCGCGCGGATCACCGCTCCGTCCGGCTCGTAGAGGTGCGCCCCGAGCCCGCCGACCTCCGGGGCGAGGTCGAGGTCGCCCCGCACCGTCTCGGCGACGGTCGTCGGCCCGTCGTCCCCGTGGACGGTGGCGAGCACGAGCGCGCTGTGACCGGGCCCGTCCGGAGCCAGCGGCCCGAACCAGATCCCGGCCTCCACGACGTCGCCGTCGACCGAGACCCACTGCGTCTCGGCGTCCTGGGGCAGGCCGGCGTGCGCGATCCCGGGACCGACCTTGATCCCGACGGCAGGGACGACGTCGCGCAGTCCCCACACGTCGTCGAGCGGCGGGGCGTAAGCCTTCGGGTCGACGATGCGCGCCCCGCGCCGGGTCCGGCGCGCCGGGTCGGCGAAGACGGCGTCCACGCCCTCGGCCGCGAGGTCGAGACCCAGACCGTCGGCGTGGCGCACCACGGCGGTGGGGAAGTGGCGGAGGTTGACCGTCGCGATCGCCGCCGTCGCCTCGTCGATGTCGGTGGCCAGCACCCGGAGCCCGGCCCCGGCGAACGTCATGGCGTCGGCGCCGATCCCGCAGGTGAGGTCGGCGACGTGCGACGCACCGGCGTCGTGGAACCGGCGCGCGTGGCGTGCGGCGACGACGAGCCGGGTGGCCTGCTCGAGCCCCGCCTGCGTGAACAGCATGCCCTCGGCGAGGTCGCCGAACTTGGCGCGGCCGTCGGCACGGAGACGGGACTGCGTCATCGCCGCCGCGGCGAGCGCCGGGTCCACGCCCTTGGCCCGCAGGCCCTCGAGGAGGACCATCGCCTCGGACTCGTCGTACGGCGGCAGGGCGTTCAGGAGCGACCAGCCCTCGGGCGTGAGCAGCGGCGTCAGCGAGGCGGCATCCATGCCGTGAGTCTTTCACGCGCGGGGGCGCCCGGACCGAGTTCTGGCACTCGTGTTGACCGAGTGCTAAGCGGGGCATAGATTTGTCAGTGGATCATCGTCGGCGATCGCGTCGCGACGATCCACGCACACACCAGTCCGGTCGGCACCCGCGACGACGCCCGGTCCAGGAGTGCACTTCCATCCGTTGAAGTTCTCACTGCGAAAGGGAGGTCCGACGTGTCGGTCTCCATCAAGCCGCTCGAGGACCGGATCGTCGTGAAGGCCCTCGAGGCCGAGACCACGACCGCTTCCGGTCTCGTCATCCCCGACACCGCCAAGGAGAAGCCCCAGGAGGGCGAGGTCCTGGCGGTCGGCCCGGGCCGCATCGACGACAAGGGCAACCGAGTCCCCGTCGACGTCGCCGTCGGCGACAAGGTCATCTACAGCAAGTACGGCGGCACCGAGGTGCGCTACGACGGCGACGACTACCTCGTCCTGTCGGCTCGCGACGTGCTGGCGGTCGTCGTCCGCTGACGCACCGCACCACGTCGAAGGCCCCGCGATCCTCATTGGTCGCGGGGCCTTCGTCGTGCTGCGTCAAGAATGTGCTGTGTCGAGGATGCTCGGTGAGTTGTTCAGGGTCGCGTCACTGTGAGAGCTGGCGACGGGTGGCGAGGTGGTGCGTCGGCACGCGGACCGAATCCGGTCAGACGGCCTTGCCGGCGCGCTCGGCGAGGATCGCGCTGCGCTCGTCCTCCGAGAGCCCGCCCCAGACGCCGTAGGGCTCGCGCACGCGGAGCGACTGCTCGCGGCACTCCATCATCACGGGGCAGCTGTGGCAGATGGCCTTGGCCGCGTCGGCACGGCGCCGGCGGGTCGAGCCACGCTCGCCCTCGGGGTGGAAGAACAGCGTGTCGTCGACGTCTCGGCATGCGCCCTGGTACTGCCACTCCCAGAGTTCCATGACCGGACCTGGCAACCTCGAAATCTCCGTCATGCGGATCAACATACAAGCGTTGCAGAAGTTGTTCAAGGGGCTGCGGGTGACGAACTTCTCGTCAACCCCGATCGGGGGCAAACCGCGCCATAGTCGCGCCGTCTGCGATTCCCCGGCGAGGCGCGCTAGCCGGTGGCACTTTTGCTCTGCACAATCGAGGCATGACGCAAACCCGGCCCCCGTCCGACGACGGAGATTCCAGTGCATCGGGAACCCGTGGACCAGCGCTGACCGTCGCCGCCGTCGCCCGTCGGCTCGGCGTCGCGCCGGCGACCCTGCGGACCTGGGACCGGCGCTACGGCCTGGGTCCCTCCGGCCGGACCGCGGGCTCGCACCGGCGGTACACGGCGGAGGACGTCGCGCGACTGCTCGTCATGCGTGGACTCACGCTCGAGGGTGTCGCACCGGTCGACGCGGCGCAGGCGGCGCTCGAGGCGGACCTCAGCAACGTCGACCCGTCGGAGGACCTGGCTCGCGTCACCGCCGCGGCGACCGACGACGCGGCCACCGCTCTCGCCGGTGGGTCGGAGCCGGGGGAGAGCGCAGGGCCGGAGGGTGACGAGAAGCCTGCCGCTCGTGGATTCCTCCGGGCGGTTCCCGACGCGCCCGGCTCGTCGGACGAGCCGGGGGGTTCGAGGCCGCCGCGGCAGTCGCCCGGTGGAGCGAGCGGGGCGGGCGGGACGACGGCACGCGCGGACGTCTCGGACATCGTCGACGCGGCCACCGCCTACGACGAGGCCGCCTGTGCCACGCTCCTGGAGATCGGCGTCGAGGGCGACCCCGGGACGTGGTGGACCGGGCTGGTCGAGCCCGCGTTCCGGAGGCTGTACGAGCGCACCGTCCTGGCGGGCGCCGGCGAGGACCCCGTGGTCGGGCTCGCCAACGCGACGCTCGACGCCCTGCGGCGCTACAGCCGTGCGCGCGAGGAGGCCATCGTCTCCGCCGGCGGGCCCCCGGCCAACCACCCCAGCCGGATGCGCAAGCTCGTCCTGATCTTCGTCGCGCCGGAGGAGCGGTTGCCGATGGCGGCCCACGCGCTCGCCGCGGCGCTCAACGCGCAGGGTGCGGCGACGCGGATCGTCACCGGCCCGACCAACGCGCACCGCTCGTGCGAGCTCGTGACGATGGTCCGGCCCGCGGCGATGGTGACCGTGACGTCGCTCCCGCGCCCCGAGCTCGACATCGTCAGCGCCGTCCACGAGGCCAACCCCGACCTGCCCATCTTCGTCGGGGCGAGCGCGGACAGCGCCGCACGTGACCTGCCTCTCGCGTCCACGGTGCTGCGCGTGCGGTCGTTCACCGGGCTCCTGCACGAGGTGCTCGCGCTCGTCCGGTGAGAACCCGTGACCGTCGGTCACGCCGTCGGCCGTAGGATTGAGGCGTGACGGACCCGATCGCTGACTCCCGCCCCCTGGACCACGACCCGTTCGGCTTCACGGGCCTGACGTATGACGACGTGCTGCTGCAGCCCGGATACTCAGACCTGGCGCCGACGGACATCGACACGACGACGCGGCTGACGCGCGAGATCTCCATCCGCGTGCCGCTGATCTCCGCCGCCATGGACACCGTGACCGAGTCGCGGATGGCCATCGCCATGGCACGCCAGGGAGGCATCGGTGTGCTGCACCGCAACCTCTCCATCGAGGACCAGGCGTACCAGGTCGACCTGGTGAAGCGGACGCAGACCGGGATCATCTCGAACCCGGTCACGATCAACGCGGACGCGACCCTCGAGCAGCTGGACCAGCGGGCCGGGGAGTACCGGATCTCCGGCTTCCCCGTCGTCGGCAAGGACGACGTCCTGATCGGCATCGTCACCAACCGCGACCTGCGGTTCACCCCCGTCGCGGAGTGGGCGACCACCACGGTCGCCGACGTGATGACGCACATGCCCCTGATCACCGGGCCGGTCGGGATCTCGCGCGACGACGCGACGATGCTGCTGCGCCGGCACAAGCTCGAGCGCCTGCCGCTGATCGACGACGCGGGACGGCTCGCGGGGCTCATCACCGTCAAGGACTTCGTGAAGTCCGAGCAGTTCCCGAACGCGTCCAAGGACGGCCAGGGTCGGCTGCTCGTGGGTGCGGCGATCGGCTACTTCGGGGACGCGTGGGAGCGTGCGACGACGCTCGTCGAGGCCGGTGCCGACGTGCTCGTGGCCGACACCGCGCACGGCAACGTCCGCATGCTCATCGACATGGTGCGCCGTCTGAAGACCGACCCGGCCACCCGCCACGTCCAGGTGATCGGCGGCAACGTCGCGACGCAGCAGGGCGCGCAGGCCTTCGTCGACGCGGGTGCCGACGCCGTGAAGGTCGGCGTGGGCCCCGGCTCGATCTGCACCACGCGGATCGTCACCGGGGTGGGGGTGCCTCAGGTGACGGCCGTCTACGAGGCGTCGAAGGCCGCACGTCCGGCCGGCGTGCCGGTCATCGCCGACGGCGGCATGCGGCACTCCGGGGAGATCGGCAAGGCCCTCGTGGCCGGCGCCAACGCCGTCATGCTCGGGTCGATGCTCGCTGGCACGGAGGAGTCGCCCGGCGACACGATCCTCGTCAACGGCAAGCAGTACAAGGCCTACCGCGGCATGGGCTCGATGGGTGCCATGTCCTCGCGCGGCAAGAAGTCGTACTCCAAGGACCGCTACTTCCAGGCCGAGGTCGCAAGCGACGACATGATCGTCCCCGAGGGCATCGAGGGGCAGGTGCCCTACAAGGGCACGCTCACCGCGGTGGCCCACCAGCTCGTCGGCGGTCTGCACCAGACGATGTTCTACGTCGGTGCCCGGACGGTCCCCGAGCTGCAGGAGAAGGGGCGCTTCATCCGGATCACCGCGGCCTCCCTGCAGGAGAGCCACCCGCACGACGTCCAGATGACGGTCGAGGCACCGAACTACGCCGGACGGTAGGCAGGGCCCGGGGCCTGCCTCCCGGAACCGTACGACGACGGCCGGTCACCGACAGGGTGACCGGCCGTCGTCGTACGGCGTGCGGGGTGGCTCAGTCGCGGAACGTCTCGATCTGCGCCCCGAGCTCGCGCAGCCGGTCGGCGAGCTGCTCGTACCCGCGGGCGATGATGTCGACGTTGCGCAGCTCCGACTCGCCCTTGGCCGCGAGCATCGCCAGCAGGATCACGACGGCGGGCCGCAGCGCGGGCGGGCAGCTCACCTCGGCGCCCGACCAGCGGGTGGGGCCCGTGACGTCGAGCCGGTGGGCGTCGAGGAGCCGGACGTTCGCGCCGAGGCGCGTGAGGTCGGTCAGGTGGATCGCGCGGCCGTCGTAGACCCAGTCGTGGACCAGCGTGCTGCCGTCCGCGCAGGCGGCGATGACGACGAAGAACGGCAGGTTGTCGATGTTGAGTCCCGGGAACGGCATCGGGTGGATCGTGCCCTGCGAGGCGACGAGGTCGCTCGGGTAGACGGTGATGTCGACAAGGCGGGTGCGCCCGTTGCGGGCGAGGTACTCCGGGGACTCCTCGTAGCGGAGTCCCATCTCGGCGAGCATCGCGAGCTCGATCTCCATGAACTCGATCGGGACGCGCTGGACGGTGATCTCCGAGTGCGTGACGATCCCTGCGGTCAGGAGGCTCATTGCCTCGACCGGGTCCTCGGAGACGGCGTACTCCACGTCGACGTTCACGTCCGTGACGCCGTGCACGCGGAGCGTCGTCGTGCCGATGCCCTCGATCCGGATCCCCAGCAGGTCGAGGTAGAAGCAGAGGTCCTGGACCATGTAGTTGGGTGAGGCGTTGCGGATGGTGGTCACGCCGTCGTGGCACGCTGCCGCCATGATCGCGTTCTCCGTGACGGTGTCGCCGCGCTCGGTCAGCACCACGGTGACGTCCCCGGTCCGGGGCGTGACCGCGGCCTCGTAGAAGCCGTCCGTGGCGGTCACGGCGAGGCCGAACGGCCGCAGCGCGATCATGTGCGGCTCGACGGTGCGGGTGCCGAGGTCGCAGCCCCCGGCGTACGGGAGCCTGAACTCGTCCTCCAGACCCAGCAGAGGGCCGAGGAACATGATGATCGAGCGCGTGCGCCGTGCCGCCTCGGTGTCGATGTTGGTGAGGTCGAGGTGGTCGGGGCGGACCAGCTCCAGGTCGCGACCGTTCGCCGACCACGTCGCCCGGACGCCGACGCTCGTCAGGACGTCGAGGATGCGGTCGACCTCCACGATCCGTGCGACGTCGCGCAGCGTCGTCCGGCCGCGGTTGAGGAGCGAGGCGCACAGCAGCGCGACCGCGGCGTTCTTCGAGGAGTTCACGCGGATGCTGCCGCTGAGCTGCTGACCGCCGGTCACGCGCAGGTGGGAGTGCTTGGGTCCGCCCAGGGTGACGAGCTCGGTCGAGAGCGCCTCGGAGATCCGCGTGATCATGTCCAGGCTGATGTTCTGTGCGCCCTGCTCCACCCGGTGGACGGCGCTCTGGCTGGTGCCGAGGCGCTCGGCCAGCTGGGCCTGGGTGAATCCACGGTGCTGGCGCGCGCCGCGGATGAGCGTGCCGACCTGGACCAGGTGTGCGGGGGTCTCCTCAAGAGTGGTCATGCGGCGACGTTAACTCACAGATGAGATGCCGAGGGGCATCGAACCGCGTCTTCGAGGGTTCTTCACGAGATGTGCACAGCCCGGCATTCGAATGGTGAGTTGGCGGCCTATGCGCTACACGGCCAGGCGACCGAGGCTCCCTCGCCCTCGAACCCCTGCCGTCGACGCCACTCGTTGAAGTTCGTCGCCCACTCGCGGTGCGCGGCGACCTGGAACTCGTGCAGCTCCGGCAGCGCCTTCGTGGTGACGTCCGGGTGCCGGGCGACGATCGCCGCGAGCACGTCCAGGGTGGCGATGACGTCGACGTCGGCCGAGTGCAGGCCGGCTGCACCGGCGACGACGCCGTACTCGTCGCAGAGGTTCCCGAGCCGTCGCTTGCCGCGACGGTAGCGGTCGAGGCCGCGGTCGAGCACCAGCGGGTCGATCACGGGGCTGACCGGCCGGCCGATCCGGTCGGAGATCGTCGGCAGGTCGTGGCGGCCGAGCTCCGCGTCGAGGATCGAGAGGTCGAACGACGCGTTGTAGGCGACGACCGGGACGCCACGATCCAGCTCCGCGGCGATGGCCCGGGCGATCTCCTCGAGCGCCTCGGCCGGCGGCCGGCCGTGCTCGCGGGCGTGCTCGGTGCTGATCCCGTGGATGGCCGCCGCCTCGGTCGGGATCTCGACACCCGGGTCGATCAGCCACGTGCGCACCGAGGTGGTGTCACCCTCGCGCAGGACCAGCGCCGCCGTGACGATCCGGTCGGTCGCGACGCCCACCCCTGTCGTCTCGGTGTCGAAACCCAGCAGAGGCCCGGTGCTCCAGGTCATGTCCACGCCCTTCGTCGTCGTCGCCGGGTGTCCCCGACGACTCCGAGGCAACCACGAGCCTCCGACAGTCGTCCGCACGGCCCGGCGTGCGATCTCCGCACGGACGGACGAGAGTTGACCCAGACGGACAGTGGAGGGTCGATGGAGTCCAGGGTGTTGGTGCTCACGTCGGACGGCGGCGTGGAACGGGTCGAGCTCACCGAGCCGTGGCGAGAGCTCGAGGGCCGCGGGGCGACGTTGACGCACGTGGCCACGGGCCGCGAAGTCGGGCTCGTGGACGCGGACCTCGACGCGTCCGGGACCCGGACGGCCGACGTGCTGCTGGGCGACGCCGACGTGCCGGACCTCGTCGCGGAGCACGAGCTGCTGCTCGTGCCCGGCGGGACGGTCAACGCGGACCGGCTGCGGACGGAGGACGGCGCGGTCGCCCTCGTCCGGGCGTTCGCCGAGGCGGGCCGGCCGGTCGCCGCGATCTGCCACGGGCCGTGGCTCCTCGTCGAGGCGAACCTGGTCCGGGGCAAGGATCTGACCTCGTTCCCGAGCCTGCGCACCGACGTCGTGAACGCCGGGGGGACGTGGCACGACCGGGCGCCCGTGATCTGCACCCGGCGGGGCTGGACCCTCGTCACGGCCCGCAGCCCCGAGGACCTCGAGGAGTTCTCGGACGCCGTCTGCGACATCCTCGGACTGTGACGCGCCGGACGCGGGCCGGGCGGGGGCGCGGCTGGCCGGTAGGCTGTCCGGGTGAGCAACGAGATCGAGATCGGCCGTGGAAAGCGTGGTCGCCGCGCATTCTCCTTCGACGACATCGCGGTGGTGCCCTCGCGGCGCACGCGCGACCCGAAGGACGTGTCCGTCGGGTGGCAGATCGACGCCTACCACTTCGACCTGCCGATCGTCGCGGCGCCGATGGACTCGGTGATGAGCCCGGCCACGGCCGTCCAGCTCGGCAAGCTCGGTGGCCTCGGCGTCCTCGACCTCGAGGGCCTGTGGACCCGGTACGAGACCCCGGAGCCGTACCTCGCCGAGATCGCCTCGCTCGCACCCGCCGACGCGACCCGGCGCATGCAGGAGCTCTACGCGGAGCCGATCAAGGCCGAGCTGATCACGCAGCGGCTCAAGGAGATCCGTGACGCGGGCGTCACCGTCGCCGGTGCGCTCTCCCCGCAGCGCACCCAGGAGCACTACCAGACCGTCGTCGACGCCGGTGTCGATCTCTTCGTCATCCGCGGCACCACGGTCTCGGCGGAGCACGTCTCGGGCAATGCCGAGCCGCTCAACCTCAAGCGCTTCATCTACGAGCTCGACGTCCCCGTGATCGTCGGCGGAGCCTCCACCTACACGGCCGCGCTGCACCTCATGCGGACCGGTGCCGCGGGCGTGCTCGTCGGGTTCGGCGGCGGCGCCGCGCACACCACGCGCGTCTCGCTCGGCATCCACGCCCCGATGGCGACCGCGGTGGCCGACGTCGCGGCGGCGCGGCGCGACTACCTCGACGAGTCGGGCGGACGCTACGTCCACGTCATCGCCGACGGCGGGGTCGGGCACTCCGGGGACATGGTCAAGGCCGTGGCCTGCGGTGCCGACGCCGTCATGCTCGGCGCAGCGCTGGCCCGGGCCGACGAGGCGCCCGGTCGCGGCTGGCACTGGGGCCCCGAGGCGCACCACTCGCAGCTGCCGCGCGGCGAGCGCGTCGAGGTCGGCAACCACGGCCCGCTCGACGAGATCCTCTTCGGTCCCGGACGTCAGGCCGACGGCACCACGAACATCGTCGGTGCGCTGCGCCGGGCGATGGCGACCACGGGATACTCGGACCTCAAGGAGTTCCAGCGCGTCGAGGTCGTCGTCTCGCCGTACCAGCCGCGCTGACCGTCGGGGTCGTACCCGCCGGATAACCTGGGGGCATGGACAACCCTTCCGCGCTCTCCGCCTCCGCCGGCCCGCTGGACCCGGAGCACCCCGCGTCGTCGTACGCCCTGGAGCCCGACGTCGCGACGCCGCTGATCGCGCGCATCGTCACCTCGCAGACCAGCGGGACGCACACCTCCGAGCTCCCGTTCACGGGCGCGCCGCTGGTGACGTTCCCGACCTCGTCGGACGACGACGTCGAGCTGGCGTTCTCCCGGGCACGCGCCGCACAGCCGTCGTGGGCGGCCACGGCACTGCGGGAGCGTACCGCCGTGCTGCGACGGTTCGCCGACCTGGTGCTCGAGCGTCAGACCGAGGTGCTGGACATCGTCCAGATGGAGACCGGCAAGTCGAGGACGAGCGCGTTCGACGAGGTCGCGTACTGCTCGGTGGCGGCCCGGCACTTCTCCGTGCGTGCAGGTCGATATCTCGCGGACCGGCGCGAGCCGGGCATGTTCCCGGTCCTCACCTCGGTGACGGTCGACCGTCGCCCGGTCGGCGTCGTCGGCGTCGTGTCCCCGTGGAACTACCCGCTGACGCTCTCGGTGTCCGAGCTCCTCCCCGCGCTGGTCGCGGGCAACGCCGCCGTGCTGCGGCCGGATCCCCAGACGACGCTGACCGCGCTCTGGGCCGTCGAGCTCCTCGCCGAGGCAGGGCTGCCCGACGGCGTGGTCCAGGTGGTCGCCGGTGGCGGCGAGATCGGGGCGGCCGTCGTGGACCGGGCCGACCACATCGCCTTCACGGGGTCCACCCCGACGGGCCGGGTCGTCGGTCGCCGGGCCGGGGAGCGCCTCATCGGCGCAACCCTCGAGCTGGGCGGGAAGAATCCCCTCTACGTGGCCGACGACGTCGACCCGGTGCTCGCCGCGTCCGGGGTGGCGCGTGCGTGCTTCGCGAACACCGGCCAGCTCTGCGTCTCGATCGAGCGGCTCTACGTCCACGGGGACGTCCTCGACGAGTTCCTCGAGGTGTTCGTCCCGCTCGTGCGCGACCTGCGCCTCGGGACGGGGCTCGACTACGGCTACGACATCGGGTCCCTGACGTCGCAGGCCCAGCTCGACCGCGTGCAGGGGCACGTCGAGGACGCGGTCGCCCGCGGTGCGCGGGTGCTCGCCGGCGGGGTGCACCGCACCGACGTCGGGCCGTACAGCTATGCGCCCACCGTGCTCAGCGACGTTCCCGACGACGCGGTGTGCACGACGGAGGAGACGTTCGGGCCGGTGGTCGCGATCACGGTCGTGGGCTCGGACGACGAGGCCGTCGAACGCATGAACGCGACGCAGTTCGGGCTCAACGCGAGCGTGTGGACCGGCGACACGCGCCGTGGCCGTCGCATCGCGGCCCGGATCGACGCGGGCACCGTCGGCGTCAACGACGGGTTCACGTCGGCGTGGGGCTCGGTGGGCGCACCCCAGGGCGGCCACAAGTCGTCGGGCCTCGGGCGGCGCCACGGCCGGGAGGCGATCGAGGCGATGACCGAGTCGCGGAGCATCGTCGTCCAGCGCGGCGTGATGCGCGGACTGAGCCTGGACACGCTCTACGACACGGGCGCAGCCCGGGCGACGGGCCTGCTCACCGGCGCGCTGCGGCTGATGAACAGGCTCCGCCTGCCGTAGGGGCTCTCGCCCGTCAGGCGCCGGTGGCCTCCAGGCACTGGCGGGCGATCGCCAGCTCCTCGTTGGTGGGGATCACCATGACGGTGGTCCGCGCCCACTCGGGAGAGATCACGCGCGGCTCGCTGATCCGCCCGGCGTTGCGCTCCGGGTCGACGGCAAAGCCGAATCCCTCGAGCCCCTCCATCACGCGGGAGCGGACGACGTCGTCGTTCTCGCCGGCCCCGGCCGTGAAGACGATGACGTCGACGCGGCCGAGGACCGCGGCGTAGGCGCCGATGTACTTGCGGAGCCGGTGCAGGTAGACGTCGAGCGCGAGCTCCGCGTCCTCGTCTCCCTCGGCGATGAGCTCGTGCAGCGCACGGAAGTCGTTCTCGCCGCTCAGCCCCTTGAGCCCCGACTGCTTGTTGAACAGCGTGTCGACCTCGTCGACGTCCATCCCCGCGTTGCGCATCAGGTGGAAGACGACGGCGGGGTCGATGTCGCCCGTCCGGGTGCCCATGACGAGGCCCTCGAGGGGCGTCAGGCCCATCGAGGTCTCGACCGCCGCCCCGCCGCGCACCGCGGACGCGGAGGCCCCGTTGCCGAGGTGCAGGACGATCTGGTTCAGGTCCTCGAGGCGCCGACCCAGGACTCGTGCGGCCTTCCCGGAGACGTAGTTGTGCGACGTGCCGTGGAAGCCGTACCGGCGGATGCCGTGCTCCTCGGCGACGTCCTTGTTCAGGGCGTACGTCGCGGCAGCCTCGGGCAACGTCGCGAAGAAGGCGGTGTCGAAGACCGCGACGTGCGGGACGTCAGGCAGGAGCTCGCGGGCCACCTCGATCCCCGTCGCGTTCGCCGGGTTGTGCAGCGGGGCGAGCGGGATCAGGTCGCGGATCTGCCGGAGCACGTCGTCGTCGATCAGGGTCGGCTCGGAGAAGATCGCCCCGCCGTGGACGACACGGTGCCCGACCGCGCGGACGTGAGCGTCCTCGATCGACGGGCCGACCTCCTCGAAGATGCCGAGCGCGAGCCGCAGGGCGTCACCGTGGTCGGCGATCGGCTGCTCGCGCACCGTCGCGTTGCCGGCGAACTTGTGCTTGAGGAGCCCGGGGCCGTCCTCGCCGATCCGCTCGACCAGGCCCGTGGCGATCGCCTCACCGCCCACCGGGTTGACGAGCTGGTACTTCAGGGACGACGAGCCGGAGTTGAGGACGAGGACCGACCCGTGGGCGCCTCGTGCGGTGGTGACGCCGTCGCCGGCGGGAAGTGTGCTCATGCGGGGTCTCCCTGAGAAGTTCCGGCCTGCGCCTGGATGGCGGTGATGGCGACGGTGTTGACGATGTCCTGGACCAGCGCGCCGCGCGAGAGGTCGTTGACGGGCTTGTTCAGGCCCTGCAGGACCGGGCCCACGGCCACGGCGCCGGCTGAGCGCTGGACGGCCTTGTAGGTGTTGTTGCCCGTGTTCAGGTCCGGGAAGATGAACACGGTTGCCTTGCCCGCGACGTCGGACCCGGGCATCTTCGACGCGGCGACGCTGGCGTCGACGGCCGCGTCGTACTGGATCGGGCCCTCGACGAAGAGGTCCGTCGAGCGCTCCCGCACCAGGGCGGTCGCGTCCCGGACCTTCTCGACGTCGGCACCCGAGCCGGACGCGCCCGTCGAGTAGGACAGCATCGCGACCTTCGGGTTCACACCGAACTGCGCGGCGGTCGCGGCCGACGAGATGGCGATGTCTGCGAGCTCGGTCGCGGACGGGTCGGGGTTCACGGCGCAGTCCCCGTAGACGAGCACGCGGTCCTCCAGGCACATCAGGAAGACGGACGAGACGACCGAGACGCCGGGAACGGTCTTGATGATCTCGAACGACGGCCGGATCGTGTGGGCCGTGGTGTGCGCGGCACCGGAGACCATCCCGTCCGCGTCGCCCATGTGCACCATCATGGTGCCGAAGTAGGAGACGTCGGTGACGATCTCCCGAGCCCGCTCGACGGTCATGCCCTTGTGCGCCCGCAACCGTGTGTACTCCGCGGCGAACCGGTCGACGTACGCCGGGTCGTGCGGCGACAGGATGCGCGCCGCCTCGATGTTGAGGCCCAGCTCGATCGCGCGCGAGCGGACCTCCGGCTCCTCGCCGAGGATCACGAGGTCGGCGACCTGCCGGCCGAGGAGCGTCGAGGCCGCCCGCAGGATCCGGTCGTCAGAACCCTCGGGGAGCACGATCCGCTTGCGGTCCGCCCGCGCCCGCGACAAGAGCTCGTACTCGAACATCAGCGGCGTGACCGTGTCCGGGCGGGGGACGTCGAGGTGCTGCAGGAGCGTGGCGCCGTCGACGTTCTGCTCGAACAGGGCCAGGGCCGTGTCGATCTTGCGCTGCGAGTCCTTGGTCACCCGGCCCCGGACGCGGGACGCGGCGCTCGCGGTCCGGAACGTACCCATCTCCGTGCGGATGACGGGAAGGCGCGGGTCGAGGTCGGCGATCAGGTCGGCGCTCGTGGGCGGCGGGTAGAAGCCGCCGTTGAGCACGATGCCGGCGATCGACGGGAAGCCCGGGGCGGAGTGCGCCGCGATCAGGCCGATGAGGAGCTCGGCGCGGTCGCCGGGGGTGATGATCAGGGCGCCGTCCGTGATGCGCTCGAGGAGGTGCTCGAGGCTCATCGCGCCGACGAGGACGTCGAGGACCTCGCGGCCCAGCAGCTCGCGGTCGCCGAAGACGAGCCGGCCGTCGACGGCCTCCATCATCGCCTGGACGGTCGGTGCGGTCAGGAACGGCTCGTCCGGGATCGCCCAGGACGGCAGGTCGAGGGCGTCGAGCTCGGACCGGACGGTCTCGAGGTCCGTGGGGGTGCAGCGGTTGGCGATCACGCCGACCGGCTGTGCGTGGTTGGCCTGCAGCTCGCCCACGGACACCTCGGCGAGCTGGCGGATGCCCCCGGCATCGCGGTTCCTGCCCGAGACGACCAGGAGGACGGGGGAGCCGAGGTTCGCGGCGACGCGGGCGTTGAAGGCGAGCTCGGTCGGGCCGGCGATGTCGGTGTAGTCCGTGCCGATCACCACGACGACGTCGCACACGGCCGCCACCGCGTGGTAGCGGGACAGGATCCGGCTCAGCGCGGCGTCCGGGTCGGCGTGGACGTCCTCGTAGGTCACGCCGATCGCGTCCTCGTAGGCCAGGTCGACGCCGTCGTGCGCGAGGAGGAGCTCGAGGACGTAGTCGCGGTCCTCGGCGGCGTCGCCGCGTGCGGTGTTCCGCGCGACCGGTCGGAACACCCCGACGCGGGTCGCGCGCCGGACGAGCTGGTCCAGGACCCCCAGAGCGACCGTCGACTTTCCGGTATCGCCCTCGGGGCTGGTGATGTAGACGCTGCGTGTGTTCACGGCTCGGCTCTCGCTCGACGATGGTGGTACCCATTCCATCGCATTGCACCGGTGAGTGCACGGGGTTCCGGCCCGCGAGAGCCGTGGTCTCGGTCTCAGTTCGCCGAGGACGGTCGGGAAACGCGCGGCTGGGGGCGGTTCGACGGTCGTGCGGTGCGCTCCCCGGAGTTGCTGGAGCCGGTCTCTGGTGGTGAAGGCCGCGCTGACCGACACGATGCCTGGGCGTGGCGATCTCTTGGTGCGGGGCGAGCCGGGGTGCGGCGGAGCGCTGATGCGCTCGCCGCACCCCGGCTACCGTTTATTCGTTGTCGCCCCCCGTGGCGGCATTCGCGTCGACGTCCTGGCCGAGCCCGGCGGCCGCGGCCTCGGGCCAGACCCAGTCGCGGACCTCGGGGATGTCCTCCCCGTGCAGCCGGGTGTACTGCCGCGCGCCGAGCCGTGAGTCCACCATCCGCTGACGCAGGCTCGCCCGGCTGGTCCGGAGGCCCGGGACGCGGTCGATCACGTCGATCACCAGGTGGTAGCGGTCGAGGTCGTTGAGCATCACCATGTCGAACGGAGTTGTGGTGGTGCCCTCCTCCTTGTACCCGCGCACGTGGATGTTCGAGTGCCCGGTGCGGCGGTAGGTCAGGCGGTGGATCAGCCACGGGTAGCCGTGGTAGGCGAAGATGACCGGCTTGTCGGGCGTGAAGATGGTGTCGAAGTCGGAGTCGCTGAGTCCGTGCGGGTGCTCCTTGGCGTCCTGCATCCGCATCAGGTCGACGACGTTGACCACGCGGACCTTGAGCTCCGGGATCTCGCGGCGCAGGATGTCTGCCGCCGCGAGAACCTCCAGCGTGGGGACGTCCCCGGCGCACCCGAGGACGACGTCGGGCTCCTCGCCCTCGGTCTCGGTGCCGGCCCAGTCCCAGATGCCGAGCCCGCGGGTGCAGTGGGCGACGGCCTGGTCCATGGTCAGGAAGTCGGGCGCAGGCTGCTTGCCCGCGACGACGACGTTCACGTACTGCTTGGACCGCAGGCAGTGGTCGTACGTCGACAGCAGCGTGTTGGTGTCCGGCGGCAGGTAGACGCGGACGATCTCGGCCTTCTTGTTCACGACGTGGTCGATGAAGCCCGGGTCCTGGTGGCTGAAGCCGTTGTGGTCCTGGCGCCACACGTGGCTGGAGAGCAGGTAGTTCAGGCTGGCGATCGGTCGACGCCACGGGATCTCGTCCGTCACCTTCAGCCACTTGGCGTGCTGGTTGAACATGGAGTCGACGATGTGGATGAACGCCTCGTAGCAGTTGAACAGGCCGTGGCGGCCCGTGAGGAGGTAGCCCTCGAGCCACCCCTGGCACTGGTGCTCCGAGAGCATCTCCATGACGCGGCCGGCGCGGGCGAGGTGGTCGTCGACCTCGGGGCCCTCGAACTCGGCGTTCCACTGCTTGTCCGTGGCGTCGTAGACGGCCTGCAGGCGGTTCGACGCGGTCTCGTCCGGTCCGAAGATGCGGAAGTTGTCCGGGTTCTGGCGGATCACGTCGGTGAGCCACTGGCCAAGCACCTTCGGTGCTTCGGTCATGCCGCTGCCGGGGACCGGGACGTCGACGCCGTACTCGCGGAAGTCGGGCAGCCGCAGGTCCTTGAGGAGCTGGCCGCCGTTGGCGTGCGGGTTCGCGCTCATCCGGAGCTCACCGGTCGGTGCGAGCTCGCGGATGTCCGCGGCGACGCGACCCTCGTCGTCGAAGAGCTCGTCCGGGCGGTACGAGCGCAGCCACTGGTCCAGCACCTCGAGGTGCTCGGGGGTGTCCCGTGCGTTGGCCAGCGGGACCTGGTGCGCGCGCCAGGATCCCGTCGTCTTCTTGCCGTCGATGTAGTCGGGCCCGGTCCAGCCCTTCGGGGTCCGGAAGACGATCATCGGCCAGCGCGGGCGGTCCACGTCCCCGGAGGCGGCCCGGGCCTTGATCTCGGCGATCTCGTCGAGGACCGTGTCGACCATCGTGGCGAAGCGTCGGTGGACCTCGGTGTGCGACTCGTCGTCGAATCCGGCGACGAACACGTGCGGCTCGTGGCCGTAGCCCCGCATCAGGGCGACGAGCTCGTCGTCGTCGATGCGTGCCAGCACGGTCGGGTTGGCGATCTTGTACCCGTTCAGGTGCAGGATCGGCAGCACGACCCCGTCCTGGGCCGGGTGGACGAACTTGTTCGAGTGCCAGGAGGTCGCGAGCGGCCCGGTCTCGGCCTCGCCGTCGCCCACGACCGCGGCGACCAGCAGGTCCGGGTTGTCGAACGCGGCACCGTAGGCGTGCGAGAGCGCGTAGCCGAGCTCGCCGCCCTCGTGGATCGACCCGGGCGTCTCGGGTGCGACGTGCGACGGGATCCCGCCCGGGAACGAGAACTGGCGGAAGAGCCGACGCAGGCCCTCCGTGTCCTCGGTGATCGCGGGGTAGATCTCGGAGTAGGTGCCGTCGAGGTAGGCGGAGGCGACCAGGCCGGGACCACCGTGGCCGGGGCCCGTGATGAAGATCGTGGACTGCTGCCGCTCGGCGATCGCGCGGTTCAGGTGCGCGTAGAGGAAGTTCAGGCCGGGCGTGGTGCCCCAGTGACCGAGAAGACGTGGCTTGACGTCGTCGACGTCGAGCGGCGTGGTCAGGAGGGGGTTCGCGAGGAGGTAGATCTGGCCGACGGACAGGTAGTTGGCGGCCCGCCACCACCGGTCGATCCGCTCGAGCGTCTCCGCGGACACGTCGCCGTGCCCGGCGGCCCATGCGTCCGTGGCGGGGCGGGGGGTGGTCAGGCTCATCACGCACTCCATTTCGCAGGGGACTGCTGGTACCTCCATCCAACCTCAGGTCGGCGAGTCACGCGCGCTTGTGAACATCTTCGCAAGTGTGATGTCCGACGTCACTCCGGGCGATGCGGAGGTGCGGCCGACGCGCGGTTACCGTAGTGGCGTGTCCTCGACCGAACCGCGCGTGTCCTTCTGGCAGGTGGCGCGTCGCCCCCGGATGATCGCGCTCCTCCTTGTCTTTCTCGTCGCAGCCGGCGCGTGCGCGCGCCTGGGGATCTGGCAGATCGACCGGGCCCAGGCCAAGGGCGAGCTCGCCGAGAAGCAGGCCGCCCTCGAGGCGGCGGAAGAGGGTCCGGAAGGACTTGGCGTGCTGCTGCCGCCGCAGACGACGATCGCCGGCAGCCTCGTCGGTCGGACGGCCTGGGTCGAGGGGACGTACGAGGACGAGCAGTTCCTCGTCCCGGACCGCGTCCTCGACGGCGAGGACGGGATGCTCGTCCTCAGCCCGCTCCGGGTCACCGACGACGGGACCGACGGCGAGTCCTGGGCCGACCTCTCCGGTCCGCCCGTGCTCGCGGTCGTGCGGGGCTGGGTCCCCGCCGGGACCGAGATCGACGATCCTGCGCTCGAGACGCCCGACGGCGTCGTCCGGCTCACCGGCTACCTGCAGGCGGGCGAGGCCTCGGCCGATGACACGACCCTCCCCGAGGGGCAGGTCGGCGCCGTCTCGACCGCCGAGCTCGCCAACGTCTGGGGGTCACCGATCTACAGCGGGTACCTCGTCGAGCGGTCCTCCGAGCCCGAGCAGGTCAGCCCGGACGACGGCGGTCCCGAGCCGTTGCCGCGTCCGACGATCTCCGGCGGCGAGGGGTTCGACCTCCGCAACGCCTTCTACGCGCTGCAGTGGTTCGTCTTCGGCGGGTTCGCCGTGCTCCTGTGGGTGCGGCTCGTGCGGGACGAGGCGTCCGGTCGGCGCGGGCTCGCGCAACTCCCGATCGACTGACCGTCGGACGCGCGCCGGACCGGCGCGGTGGTGTGACTTGGATCGCACCTCGGTGATGCGCTAGACATGCGCCCATGACTCAGCCTCCGTCCGTCGAGACGGCTCCGAGCTCGCTCGCGAAGCCGCGCGACACCCGTACGCGTGCGTCGCGCCGGGTACTGATCGCTGTGGCCGGTGTCCTCGGCGCGGCGGTCATGCTGACCGGTGCCCTCGTCCTCTATCTGCTCGCCCAGGGATGGACGAGCGCCTCCGCCCAGACGCAGCGCCTCGACGACGCGAGGGCCGAGGTGGCGGGGCTCGCGGACGGTGAGGTCGCCGCCTGGACCGACCCGGCGGGGGACGCCACCGTGAGCGATCACCTGGCGTACGACGACCTCCAGGTGATCGGGACGCACAACTCCTACGTGGAGGAGCCGACGTGGCTCCAGCTCCAGCTGATCGGACTCGTCGAGCCCGCGTCGAAGAGCACGCTGCGCTACGGGCACGACCCGCTCTGGGACCAGCTGGAGGACGGCGTGCGCAGCATCGAGTGGGACGTGCGCGACCACGGTGACCGGTTCTCGATGGCGCACGTCCCACTGGTCGCGAACCGCGGGACCTCGCCGGACCTCGAGCTCGCGCTCGAGGAGCTCGGGCTCTGGTCGTCCTCGCACCCGGACCACCTGCCGGTCAGTCTGATGGTCGAGTTCAAGAAGGACTACGCGTTCCTCGACCCGAGCCTGCAGGCGTTCGACGCCGACTCCTACGACCGGTGGGACGCGCTCCTCGAGGAGTCGCTCGGTGAGGCGCTCTTCACGCCCGACGACCTGCGGGGCTCCGCGCCGTCACCGCGGGACGCGGTCGAGACGACCGGCTGGCCGACCGTCGGAGAGCTGCGCGGGCGGATCCTCGTGTTCGCGTGGGACGACGAGGAAGTGCGCGAGCAGTACCTCGCCGGACACGAGAACCTCCGCGGCCGGGCGATGTTCACGTCGTCGCGGACGGGTGGGTCGGACGCAGTCTTCGCCGTGCACGACGACCCCCACGACGCCGCGATCGCCGACGCGGCGGCGGCCGGGATCGTCGTCCGCACACGGACCGACGCCGACCTCGACGTGGGCGGCGACGACCTCGCGGCGGCGTTGGCCTCGGGCGCGAACATTCTGTCGACCGACTTCCCCGCGAGCGAGGCCGACCCGGTCAGCGGCTATGCGGCGACGTTCGCCGACAGCCCCGCCACGGCCCGAGCCGTGCCGGGGCGGGCGACGGACTGACGGCGCGCGTCACTCCTGCTGCCAGGACTCCCACAGGCGGGCGTAGTCGCCGCCCGCCGCCACCAGCTCGTCGTGCGGGCCGATCTCCGCGATGCGCCCGCCGTCGACCACGGCGACGCGGTCGGCGTCGTGCGCGGTGTGCAGGCGGTGGGCGATCGCGACGACGGTCCGCCCGGTCAGCACGGCGTCGAGCGACGACTCCAGGTGCCGGGCGGCGCGCGGGTCCAGGAGCGACGTCGCCTCGTCCAGCACGAGCGTGTGCGGGTCGAGGAGCACCAGGCGCGCGAGCGCGACCTGCTGCGCCTGCGCCGGCGTGAGGACGTGCCCGCCGGACCCGACCGTCGTCGCGAGACCGTCGGGCAGCGCCTCGGCCCAGGTGAGGGCGTCGACCGACCCGAGCGCGCTGCGCAGGGCCTCGTCGTCGGCGTCCACGTCCGCGAGCCGGAGGTTCTCGGCCAGGGTGCCGACGAAGACGTGGTGCTCCTGGGTCACGAGAGCGACGTGCCCCCGCAAGTCCTCCAGCGGCAGGTCCACGAGGTTGACCCCGCCGACCGTGACCGAACCGCCCGTGGGCGGGTGGACGCCCGCGAGCATCCGCCCGAGGGTCGACTTGCCGGCGCCGGAGGGGCCCACGACGGCGAGTCGCTCGCCGACCGCCAGGTCGAGGTCGATGCCGTGCAGCACGTCCTGGCCCTCGCGGTACGCGTACCGCACGTCGCGCGCCACGACGTGCTCGTCGTCGGGCTCCTCGCCAGAGGGGGTGCGGTCGGTCTCGACCAGCTCGACGCCGATGATCCGGGCGAGCGACGTGGCCGCCACCTGGATCTCGTCGAGCCAGAAGATCAGCTCCCACACGGGGCCCGCGAGCTGGAACGTGTACATCGTGATCGTGGTGACGGCGCCCAGCGTGACGTTCCCGGTCGAGATCAGGTAGCCGCCCCAGACGAGGATCGCGACGGGTGCGACGACGAACGTGAAGTCGATGCCCGGGAAGAGCACGGTGCGAAGCCGCAGTGTGGCCCGCTCGGCGTCGAAGGCCTCGCGGAGGTCGTCGTCCACCCGTCCGCGACGACGTCGCGCCAGCCGCAGCGCGTCGACGGTCCGGGCGCCCTCGACGGTCTCGGTGATCGTGCCGTTGAGGGCGGCGTAGGCGGCCGCCTCGCGCTGGTAGGCGGGCGAGGCGCGGCGCAGGTACCACCGGGTCACGACGATCATCACCGGGAGCCCCACGAACATCGCGATCGCGACCTGCGGGGCGATGATGAACGACGCGACGACGGTGAGCAGGATCGTCACGACGGCCACGATCAGCCGCGGCACGCCGAAGCGCACGGCGTGCTGGATCCGGTCGACGTCGTTGGTGGTCCGTGCGACGAGGTCACCGGTGCCGGCCTGCTCCACCGTCGACAGGGGCAGCGACGTGACGGTCTCGACGAATCGCTCGCGCAGGGCCGCGAAGACGCTCTCGCCGAGCACCATCGCCTTGCGCTGGGCGATCTTGATCAGGACCGCCTGGGCGACGATCGCGGCGACACCGATCGAGACCACGCGGATCACGTACGACTCGGTGGTGCCGGCGACGACCGCGTCGACGAGGTTGCCCAGGATCAGGGGGCCGGCGAGCCCTCCGAGCGCCGCGAGGGTGTGCAGGACGGCGACGGTCGTGAGCGGGCCGCGATAGGACCGCATCAGGCCGGACGTGTGCCGGCGCACCTCGCGGAGGTCGGCGACGGGCAGCTTCATCAGCGGGCTCCTTCCGTGACTCCGGGGTGGGTGTCGCTGGTCTCGGGCGCCGCGTCGGCGTCGAGGTTGCGTCCGACGACGGCGCGGTAGCGGGCGGCGGACTCGCCGCCCGGGGCGTCCAGGGGGCGGTCGAGCAGCTCGCGGTGGGTGCCGCGGGTGGCGACGACGCCGTCGTCCAGGAAGGCGACCTCGTCGACCTCGCCGAGGACCAGCGGGCTCGCCGTCACGATCAGGGTCGTCCTGCCGGCGCGTGCCTCGGCGAGCCGGACGGCGATCCGGGCCTCGGTGTGGGCGTCGACCGCCGAGGTCGGCTCGACGAGGACCAGGATCTCGGGGGAGGTCAGGATCGCGCGCGCCAGGGCGACGCGCTGTCGCTGCCCGCCCGAGAGCGAGCGACCCTTCTCCGGGAGCACACCGTCGAGACCGTCCGGCACGGACGAGAGGACGTCGTGAGCGTCGGCCACGGTGATGGCCGCGAGCAGGTCCTCCCGTGTCGCGGTGCCGTGTACGTCGAGCTCGTCCGAGAGCGTGCCGGAGAACAGCTGCGGCGTCGCCTCGGCGACCACGACCCGACCGCGCAGCTCTGCGTGGTCGAGGTCGGCGAGGAGGGTCCCGCCGAGGCGGACGGGCGTCGCGAGCTCTGCCGCGTCGTCGAACCTGCCCAGACGGGTGGCGACGGCGGCCGAGGCGTCCGGGTCCTCGCACACGAGCGCGACCACGCGGCCCGGCTCGAGCCGGAGCCCGCTGGTCTCGTCCACGAGGGGCGCCCCTGCCGGGGGGAGCGGTGCCGTCCCGGGCGTCGCGCCCGCGGCGGGCTCCACCCGGAGCACCGTGATGAGCTTCTTGGCGGCGACGTGCGCCCGCGTCGCCACCTGCAGCGTCTGCGTCGCGATCTGCAGCGGCCAGCCGAGGAACGCCGAGTACCCGTAGAAGGCGACGAGCTCGCCGGGGGTGATCTCGCCGGCGATCGCCTTCATCGCACCGATGTAGACGACGAACGCCACGAAGATGCCGGGCAGCAGCACCTGCAGCGAGTCGAGCAGCGACTGCACGCCCGCCACGCGGACGCCGGCCTGGCGCACCTCCTGGGACTTGACCCGGTAGCGGTCGGTGAAGACCTGCTCGCCGCCGATCCCGCGCAGGATCCGCAGACCCGAGACGGTGTCCGCGCCGAGCGTCGTCAGACGGCCCGCCGCCTCGCGCTGGGCGCTCTGGCGCTGCTGGAGCGGCTTGATCAGAAAGCTGAGGACCAGGGCGACGGCGGGCAGCCCGAGCACGACGATCAGCCCGAGCTCGACCGACTGGTTGAGCATGATCGCGGCCACGACGAGATAGGCCGACAGGCTGCCGATGAACTGCGCCGCGATCGCGTAGATCTCGGCCAGGCGGAGCGAGTCGTTCGCGACGGCGGAGACCACCTCGCCGGTGGGGAGCTCCTCGGTGATCGCGTCGCCCGACTCGGAGACCGTGCGGCCCACGAGCTGCGACATCCCGAACGCGCCCCGCATCCAGCACTGGACGTCGAACCGGTGCCCGATCGCGGACGCGGTTATCAGCAGCGCCCCGACGGCGAGCAGAAGAGCCGCCCACCCCCACAGCGCCGAGCCGAACCCGTCGGCCAGGCCCTCGTCGATCGCGCGACCCAGCAGGTACGGCTGCACCGCCTGGCAGACGAACACCACGATCCCGAGGGCGATCGCGGTCAGGAGGATCCACTTCTGGCGCAGGGCCTGCCACCACAGCAGCCGGATCGGTCCGGTCAGCGGCGGTGTGCCGGGGTCGGGGAGGGGGAGGGCTCGCACGGCAACTAGCATGAACCATGCAGGCTTGACTACCTACCCATTTTCACCGGCGTGAGGAAACGAACACCCATGAGTACCCCGGACCGCGAAGCCGCTGCGCAGACCACCACGCCGGCGGCCGACGCCGCGACGACCACCGCCGGGCCGAGCGACGCCGAGGTGCAGACCGCCATCGCCAAGGCGCGCGGCGCGCTCGCCCGCTACCGGTTCATGGCACTGATCACCGGAGTCATGCTTCTCGTCCTCTGCGCCGAGATGATCTACAAGTACCTGTTGATCGGCGTCCTCGGCATGTCCGACGCCGCGCTGCCGTACATCGAGTGGATCCCGTTTGCCCACGGGTGGATCTACGTCCTCTACCTCGTCACGGTGCTGGACCTGTGGGCCAAGATGCGCTGGTCGTTCGGTCGGCTCGTCACGATGGTCCTCGCGGGCGTCGTCCCCGTCATGTCGTTCGTCCTCGAGAAGAACGTGCACCGCGACACCCAGGCACGCCTCGACGCGCTGGAGGCCCGCGTCGCATGACCGGTGCCCCGCTGCCGCCCCTCGTCGAACCCGGTCCGGCGCTCAGCCCGCCGGAGCTCGCCCGCTACGCCCGTCACCTGTCGCTGCCGGGCATCGGGGTGGACGGGCAGCGGCGACTGGCCGCCGCACGGGTCCTTCTGGTCGGGGCTGGGGGACTGGGTAGCCCTGCGATCCTCTACCTCGCGGCTGCCGGGGTCGGGACGATCGGTGTCGTCGACGACGACGACGTGGACGCCTCCAACCTGCAGCGGCAGGTCCTGCACGGCGACGGCGACGTCGGACGCCCCAAGGTCGAGTCCGCGCGCGACTCCGTGGCGGAGATCAACCCGCACGTCCGGTTCGTCGCCCACCGCGAGCGTCTGACACCGCTGAACGCGGTCGACGTGATGGGGAGGTACGACGTCGTCCTGGACGGCGCCGACAACTTCGCCACCCGCTACCTCGTCTCGGACGCGGCCGAGGTGCTCGGCCTCCCCGTCGTCTGGGGGTCGATCTTCCAGCACTCCGGGCAGGTCAGCGTCTTCTGGGGGGCTGCCCCCGAGAACGGTGTGACGTACCGCGACGTCTTCCCGGAACCACCGCCGCCCGGGACCGTCCCCGACTGCGCCACCGGGGGAGTGCTCGGCGCGATGTGCGGGTCGATCGGGACCGCGATGGCGGTCGAGACCGTCAAGCTCGTCACCGGGACCGGTCGGACCCTGCTCGGGCGCCTCGCCGTGCACGACGCGCTGAAGGCGACCTGGCGAGAGCTGACCGTCCGGGCCGACCCGACCCGCGAACCCGTCGCCGCGCTGCTCGAGGGACCCGACGCCTATGCCGCCTTCTGCGGGGTTTCGTCGGTCGAGCCTGTCGAGACCACCGTTTCGTCGGTCGAGCCTGTCGAGACCAGGGCCTCGTCGGTCGAGCCTGTCGAGACCACGGTTTCGTCGGTCGAGCCTGTCGAGACCACCGTCGCCGCGACAGAGATCGCCGCCCTCCTCGACGACGGCGCCTATCTCCTCGACGTCCGCGAACAGTGGGAGCACGACATCGTCGCGATCCCCGGCGCGCACCTCGTCCCCAGCGGCCATTTCCTCGGCACCTCGGCGGGGGCCTACGCGGCGCTCGCGGACCTGCCGACGGACCGCCCCGTCGTCGTGCTCTGCAAAGTGGGTGCGCGCTCGGACCTCGTGGCACAGGCCGCGCGGGAGGCAGGCGTCGACGCCCGCAACGTCCCGGGCGGGATCCTCGCCTGGATCAGTGAGGTCGCCCCGCACGAGCAGATGTACTGAGGCTCGCGGTGGGTCTGGAGGTTCAGCGCCCGGAGCTCTTCGGCATTGCCGCCCACTGTTGGATCGTCGGGTCAGGCGTGCGACCCAGGCGCCGATCAATGACCAGCCGCGTGCGTGCGTCGACGATCTGAGCTCTCGTCGGGACGTATCGACCCGAAGTCCGCGCTGCTCGCGGTGACTTCGTGGAGTCGCTGTTCCGAGCATGATCAGCCATCTTCTCGACCTCCGTCCGCGCTGCTGGTCTCGTCTGTATCAGTATCCTCGCTCCTCCGATCGAGCGCCACGGCCAGTACGGCGTCGATCACCCTGAGTTCGTCCTCGTCGGCGAGCGGTGAGTCGATGAGCGCGTACAGCACCTCGGAGCCGACCTCGTGCTTCTCCCCGCTCGTGGTGTCGAGGCGGTGATCAGTCGCCCACTGCATCCGTTCCCACCACTGCGAGCGAGCCTCGGACTTCGCGCGATGCAGAAGTGTGCCCATCCCGATGATGAATGCGGCGACACCAGCTAGCGCGGTGGCTGCGGGGGCAAGGTCTCCGATGATGGGCGCCGCGTGGCGCCAGTTGATCGAGACGACGGCGACACCGGTGGCAGAGGCGCCCGCGAGTAGTCCGAGTCCTGCCCAAAGTAGTGGCTCGCGGACTCGGTGCCAACGTGTCGAGAGCACCCGGCGCGTGCTGATGCTTCCTGATGTCGAAGGGCCAGCAGTGACGTGGTTCACCTACGCGAACCTAGCAGTGCGTAAAGCGCCTCGTTCCGAGGCTGTGGACGACGGCTGCGTGGCGCGGCGGTGCGGTGTCGGGGGCACCGCACCACCGCGCTACATCGCGAGGTCGAGGTTGTTGCGGCCGACCATCCCGCTGACCGGCGAGGACGCGAGCGCGCTCTCCCGGCGCGGGATGCGACCTGCGTGCGCGGCCTCCCACCCGGCCTCGACGCCGAGCCGCATGGCACGTGCCATCCGCGCGGGGTGCTCCGCGCGGGTTACCGCGGTGGCGAGGAGGACGCCGTCGCACCCGAGCTCCATGGCCTGGGCGGCGTCGGACGCGGTCCCGATCCCGGCGTCGAGGATCACCGGGACGCGGGCCTCGGCGCATATCGCCTCGATGTTGCGGGGGTTGACGATGCCCAGACCCGACCCGATGGGTGCGCCGAGCGGCATGACGGCGGCGCATCCGACGTCCTGCAGGTGGCGGGCCACGATCGGGTCGTCGTTCGTGTACGGCAGGACGGTGAACCCGTCACGGACCAGTGTCTCGGCCGCCTCGACGAGACCCAGAGGGTCGGGGAGCAGCGTGATGTCGTCGGCGATCACCTCGAGCTTGATCCAGTCGGTGCCGCACGCCTCACGGGCGAGCCGGGCGGTGAGCACGGCCTCCTTGACCGAGAAGCAGCCTGCGGTGTTGGGCAGGGCGCGGATGCCGAGGCGTTCGAGCAGACCCCAGATCCCGGCGTCCTCGCCGGCCGTGGGGGCGGCGACCCGGCGCATCGCGACGGTCGTCAGCTCCGTCCCGGACGCGACGAGCGCCTCCTCCAGCGCGAGGAGGTTGGAGGCGCCGCCCGTCCCCATGACGAGACGTGAGCCGAGCTCCTGCCCGGCGATGGTCAGTGAATCCATGTCAGCCTCCCTGGACTGCGGTGACGACCTCGACCCGGTCTCCGGGGGCGAGATGCGTGGTGCTCCATGCGGAGCGGGGGAGCACGGCGTCGTCGATCGCGACCGCCACGCCTCGAGGCTCGCCGTTGGCGACGAAGTTCGGCAGCATGCCACGCACCAGCGTCGCGACGTCGGTCGGTTCCGCCAGCGGGTACGGCTCCCCGTTCACGACGGCGGTCGGTACGTCGGTGCTCACGAGACCTCCTCGGTCAGGGTGCGGGTGTGGCGGTTCGTCATGGCAGGCGCGACGACGTCGGGCAGGTCGGTCTCGTCGAGCGTGGCGTCGACGACGGCGCCGGTCAGCGGGGTGAGCAGGATGCCGTTGCGTCCGTGACCGGTGGCGACGAGCAGGCCGTCGACGCTCGCGTCGAGGTAGGGAAGGTTGTCCGGGGCGCTGGGGCGGACACGCGGGCTCGCCTCGCGCAGGTCGAGCTCGTCGATGCCCGGCAGGACGGCGCGGGCGTCGCGGAGCAGGGCGAAGACCGATCCCGCCTCGACCCGCCGATCGTCGGGCTTCTCGTCGCTCGACGCCCCGATCACGACCTCGCGGAACCCTGACTCGTCGGCGACCCGTGTCACGGCATACACCGCCCGTCCCTGGACGCGTGCGCGCACCACCGGCTCGACGTCGAACCAGGGCTCCGCGGCCAGTCGGAGCGTGATGCCCTTGACGGGGCGCAGCGGCGCGTGGATCCCTGCGGTCGCCAGCAGGCCCGTGGACGAGACCCCTGCCGCGACGACGACGAGGTCGGCGGTTTGCTCGACGCCCGCCGCGTCGACCGCACCGACCACCCGGCCCGACGCAGACGTCAGCCGGACGGCTCGGCGCTCGACGACAACTGCGCCCGCCGCTCGGGCGGCCGCGTCGAGCGCGCGGGTGGTGGCCCGCGGGTCGACCTGGTGGTCGTCCGGCATCCACGCTCCGCCGGCGACGCGGCCGACGAGCGGGGAGATGCGGCGCGCCTGCGCCGTCGAGATCTCCTCCGACACCAGCCCCCAGCGGTGCTGGAGGTCGATCAGCCGCCGCGTCTCGGCGAGGTCGTCCGGGTCGAACGCGAGCGTCAGGGTCCCGGTGCGGCGGAGGCCGACGTCCACCCCCGAGGCCGACTCGAGCTGGGCCGCGAATCCCGGCCACCGGGCGGCCGAGTCGACGTTCATCGCCGCCAGCTCGGGCTCTCCGAAGTCGGCCTCGCAGACCGCTGCGAGCATCCCTGCCGCCGCCATGCTGGCACCGTCGCGAGGGGTGGGGTCGAGGACCGTGACGCTCAGGCCGCGGAGTGCCGCCCGCCAGGCAGCGGTCAGGCCGATGATCCCGGCCCCGATCACGAGGACGTCGCTGTGCTTGCTCATCGTTGCTCCCTATCGCCGGCATGACCCGGATCAGGTTCGACGGTCGGCAGATCGCCCTCTCAGCCTCTGGTCGAGGCTCCCGTGCAGGGGTCAGCGTAGCGCGATGAGCGACGGACCAGGTGGCGCGGTGCAGGCGTGACTCGACTCGCACCGCGACCACGGGAATGTTGGTCGATAGGCTCGCGGCCATGACCTCCGAAGACGCTCGCGCCCGACTCGCCGCTGCACGCCTCTACCTGTGCACCGACGCACGCGAGGAGCGCGGCGACCTCGAGGAGTTCCTCCACGCGGCTCTGCGGGGAGGCGTGGACGTCGTCCAGCTCCGGGACAAGACGCTCGACGTGCGGCGCGAGCTGGAGCTGCAGGAGATCGTCGCAGCGGTCGCGACGGAGCACGGTGCGCTGTGGTGCGTGAACGACCGTGCCGACGTCGCGAGCCTCGTCGGTGCGCCGGTGTTCCATTCGGGCCAGGACGACCTTCCTGTCTCCGGGTCGCGCGCCCTGCTCGGCGGGGACGTCCTGCTCGGGCGGTCGACGCACGCGGCCGCCGAGGCGGCAGCCGCGGAGGCCGACCCCGACGTCGACTACTTCTGCGTCGGCCCGCTGTGGGCGACGCCGACCAAGCCGGGTCGCCCCGCCGTCGGACTGGATCTGCTCCGGGAGGTCGCGGCTTCCCGGCCGTCGACCCCCTGGTTCGCCATCGGCGGGATCGACGGCGAGCGCCTCGACGAGGTGCTCGACGCCGGGGCCGAGCGGATCGTCGTCGTACGCGCCGTCACCGAGGCCGCCGACCCCGAGGCGGCGGCCCGCGCTCTGCGGGAGCGTCTGCCGGCCTGAATCCGGACGTGTCCGCGGCACGCTGGTGCTGCAACTATCCTGGGTGCGTGACAGCCACGCCTGACGTCCCCGTGACCACCCCGAGGCCCGTTCTCGTCGTCGACTTCGGCGCGCAGTACGCCCAGCTCATCGCGCGTCGCGTGCGCGAGGCGAGCGTGTACTCGGAGATCGTGCCCCACACCTTCTCGGTCGAGAAGATGCTGGCCAAGGACCCGGCCGCGATCATCCTCTCGGGTGGTCCGTCGTCCGTGTACGCCGACGGTGCGCCGTTCGTGGACCCGAAGCTCTTCGAGGCAGGCGTCCCCGTCCTCGGCATCTGCTACGGGTTCCAGGCGATGGCTGCGGCGCTCGGCGGTGACGTCGCCCAGACCGGTCAGCGTGAGTACGGCGGCACCGAGGTCGAGGTGTGCGAGGCAGGTGCGCTGCTTGCTGACACGCCCGCCAACCAAACGACGTGGATGAGCCACGGCGACTCCGTACACGCGGCCCCCGAGGGTTTCCAGGTGCTCGCGACGTCGGCCGGCTCCCCGGTCGCGGCGTTCGAGGACACGGAGCGTCGTCTCTACGGTGTGCAGTGGCACCCCGAGGTCAAGCACTCCGCGCACGGCCAGACCGTGCTGGAGCACTTCCTGTACGACGGCGCAGGGCTGGCTCCCGACTGGACGCCCGGCAACGTCGTGGCCGACCAGGTCGAGGCGATCCGCGCGCAGGTCGGCACCAAGCGCGTGATCTGCGGCCTCTCCGGCGGTGTCGACTCCTCCGTCGCCGCGGCGCTGGTGCAGAAGGCGGTGGGCGACCAGCTCACCTGCGTCTTCGTGGACCACGGTTTGCTGCGCGCCGACGAGGCCGAGCAGGTCGAGCGCGACTTCGTCGCCGCCACGGGCGTCAAGCTCATGGTGGTCGACGCCAAGCAGCGCTTCCTCGACGCGCTCGCCGGCCAGACCGACCCGGAGACCAAGCGCAAGATCATCGGCCGCGAGTTCATCCGCGTCTTCGAGGATGCCGCACGCGACGTCGTCGCGGACGCCGGTGCGCACGGTGAAGAGGTCGAGTTCCTCGTCCAGGGGACGCTCTACCCCGACGTCGTCGAGTCCGGCGGCGGCGAGGGTGCGGCCAACATCAAGAGCCACCACAACGTGGGCGGTCTGCCGGACGACCTGCAGTTCTCCCTGATCGAGCCCCTGCGCACGCTGTTCAAGGACGAGGTCCGCGCCGTCGGCCTCGAGCTCGAGGTGCCCGAGGAGATCGTCTGGCGCCAGCCGTTCCCCGGGCCGGGCCTCGGCATCCGGATCATCGGCGAGGTCACCGCCGAGCGCCTGGAGGTGCTGCGCGCGGCCGACAAGATCGCCCGCGAGGAGCTCACCAGGGCGGGGCTCGACCGCGACATCTGGCAGTGCCCGGTGGTGCTGCTCGCCGACGTGCGCTCGGTGGGCGTCCAGGGTGACGGCCGCACCTACGGCCACCCGATCGTGCTGCGTCCGGTCTCCTCGGAGGATGCGATGACCGCGGACTGGACCCGCCTGCCGTACGACGTCCTCTCCGTGATCTCGACTCGCATCACCAACGAGGTGAGCGAGGTCAACCGCGTGGTCCTCGACGTGACGAGCAAGCCGCCGGGCACCATCGAGTGGGAGTGAGGCGTCGGGCGGGCGTCCGACGTCTGCCCCGATAGTCTCGACCCATGCGCATCGTCCACGTCTCCGACTGTCTCGCCCCGCGCACGGGCGGCATCGAGTCGCAGGTCGGTGACCTTGCCGCCGCCCAGGCAGCCGCGGGCGACGACGTCCACGTCCTGACGGCGACCCCCGGGGCCGGGGGAGAACGCGGTGGGGTCGTCGAGAGCGCGGGTGACGTCGTCGTGCACCGGTTGGGCGCCCAGATCCCGGGCGACGCCCCGATCAACCCCGTGACCGGTCCTCGGCTCATCCGCGCGGCGCTCGACGAGCTGCGCCCGGACGTCGTGCACGTCCATGCCGGGATGATCTCCCCGTTCGCGTACGACGGCGCGCGCATTGCCCGCGAGCGCGGGCTGCCGATGGTCGTGACGTGGCACTGCATGCTCGACGGCGCGACGACGGCGCTCGCGCTGGGAGCGAGGCTCTCGGGCTGGCGCGACGCGCGGTTCGTGCCCACGGCGGTGAGCCCGGCGGCGGGGAAGCGCGTGGCGCGGATGCTGGGGGTCGATCCCGACGAGGTCGGGGTCGTGCCCAACGCGATCGACGTCGGGGCGTGGTCTCGAGGGGCGGCGGGGCGCGAGCCGTCGTCGACGGTGCGGCTGGTCGCCACGCAACGGCTCGCCCCGCGCAAGCGTGGGCGGGCGCTGATCGACGCGATGGCCGACGCGACGCGCGTCGTCCCCGACGGCGCCCTGCACCTGACCCTGGTCGGCGACGGTCCGCAGGAGGCCGCGCTCCGGGCGCGCGTCGAGAAGCTGGGCCTCGGCGACTCCGTGCTGTTCGCGGGCAGGCTGCCGCGTGAGGAGATCCCTGTTCTCTACCGGCACGCGGACTTCTTCTGCGCCCCCGCGGATCTCGAGGCCTTCGGCATCGCGGCGCTCGAGGCGCGTGCCGCCGGACTCGGCGTGCTGGCCCGACGTGGCACCGGGATCGAGGGCTTTGTCCGGCACGAGGAGGACGGGCTCCTGGTCGACGACGACGCCGGGTTCGCAGAGGCGATGGTGCGCCTGGTCCGGGACCGGCCGCTGCGCGATCGGATCGTGGAGCACAACGTGGCGAACCCGCCTGCGCACGGCTGGGACGCGACTCTGGCCGCCGCGACGGCTGCGTACACACGCGCGAGGGGCTGACGCGACACCGGACACGCCGGGGCCGTCCCAGGCGGATCAACCGGTCGAACCCACCGATCTGGTCTAGCGTGGCATGTGAGGTGTAGCACATCATCGACTAGGGGAGTTGTCATGTCCAGCACTGTCACCGTGAAACCGACCGGCGGCGTACGCGCCATCGGCATGCTGACGATCATCGCGGGGATCATCATGATCCTCGCCGGCGGAGTCACCTGGTACGCCGTCCACGACCAGCTCGCCGCCGAGAACATCACGGTGTCGGACGACGCGGACTTCCTCCCGGGTGACGACGTCGACGGCCCGTTCTCGGCCTACGCGCAGGCCGACATCATCAACCACCACGCGCTCGAGTCCTCCGGCGGCAAGACGTACGCCGAGCTGGAGCAGGACGACCCGACACGCACCACCGTGATGACGGCGTCGTTCCTGCGCGCCTCGCTCTTCACGTCGGTCGTCGCGTTCGGTGTCGCCGCACTGGTGATCGGCCTGGGCATCATGTTCATCCTGCTCGGCGTCGCGCTCCGACGGCTCGCGGGTGGGTCCGAGGTCAGCGTCGACACCTCGTCGGCGCGTGAGCCTGCTCCCGCCGCGACGGCGCCCGCAGCAGCCCATGCGGCTGGTCCCGCGACGACCTCGCCGGGCACCCCCGCTGCGACTGCTGCTCCGGCTGCTCCTGCTGCATCCACGGCTCCCGCGGCGCCTGCGGCCGAGCCGCGGCCCGTGACCTCGCCCGGCCCCGAGGACGTCCCGGGAGACGACACCCCGACCCGTGACGCGGGGCCGCGCCACTGACCCGCGCCCTACCCGTCAACAGCACGATGCCGGTGCCACCGCGGTGGAACCGGCATCGTGCTGTCCGGGGTCGGGACGGCTCAGTCCGTTTTGGTGCGGGAGCGACGGCGCCCGGCCGCGCCGGCGACGGCGCCGACGAGGAGCGCTACGCCACCCGCGGTGAGCGCCACGATGAGGGCGAGCCCCAGGTCGAACGACGCTCCGAGCGCGAGAGAGATCGCTCCGACGGCGACGAGCGTCACGACGACGCCCCACACCACGGTCGCGGTCGACATGCCCTGCCGACGGCGGGGTGCCTCGGGAGTGGTCGGTGCGGTCTCGGTCATGATGCCTCCACGATGTCGACGGTGCCGGCAAGGCCCGTGATGTCGAGCGTGATCTCTGGGGTACCGGGGTCGCCGGTGTCGAACCGGACGGGCTCGGGCCCGACCGTGGAGCGTGAGGTGACCAGTCCGTCGTCGTCGATCCAGTTCACCTGTCCGGCCCAGAGCTCGACCTCGGCCGCGGCCGGGGTGTCGGCCGGGAGCAGGACGTCGATGTCCCCGAGGGCGAGGGCGAGCGGGATCGTGACCGACTCGCCGCGCGTCTCGAGGTCACGGAGGTCGATGGTGACGGCGCCGGCCGTGAACGCGGCGCCCGCCTCGGCGTCGTCGACCGAGTCGAACGTGTACGTCCCCTCGGCGATGGTGCTGCGGACGCCCGCCTCGGACGGCAGGCGGACGGCGTCGGCGACGGCCGCCACGGGGACGGCCAGGAGGAGGACGAGGGCGAGGCCCATGAGCCCTCCGCTGCGGCGGCCCGCGATCCCGACGGCGATCGTCGCGAGCCCGGTGAGTGCCGCCCCGGTCGCCACCCACGTCAGCATCAGCGGGACGTCGACGGCCCCCGCCCGGTCCGCGGCGATCAGCGCGGCCCCGAGGAGCAGGATCACCCCCATGGTGGCACCGACGACCGTCGGCCCCGCCGGTGGCGGGTACCCGGCCTCGGCGGCCTCCCGCGCCGCACGACGAGCGGCGGTGCGCTCGGCGGCGAGCTGGGCGCGCTGGGCCTGCGCGGCGGCACGAGCCTGCTCCGCCTCGGCGCGGGCCCGGGCGCGCGCCTCTGCCGTGGAGGCGGCGCTCTCGGCGTCTGCCGCGGCAGCGGCCTGCGCGGAGGTCTGCGGGCCGTACGGCGTCGCGCCGTCCGTGAACTCGGAGGTCCCCTGCCAGGTGGTCGTCCCCGCGCCGCGGGCCTCGGACCCGGCACGGACGGCGAGGTAGACCACGAGCGCGACGGCAGCGAGCCAGAGGAGGCCGTTGAGCCACCCGAGGTCTGCGCCGAACAGCCACCAGGCTCCGTCGCCGCGGGCGAACCCGGCGATCGTGACGGCGCCGGCACCCACGAGGGCGACGTCGAAGTCGCCCCGGAACGCCTGCTCGACGTGGATGCGTCCGTCGCTCTTCTCGGGCAGGAAGGCCCAGGCGAGGCCGTACAGGGCGAGCCCGGCGCCCGAGAGAAGGACGCTGACGACCAGGAGCCCGCGCACGATCAGCGGGTCGATCCCGAACCGGTGGGCGATCCCGGCGGCGACACCACCCACCCACCGGTCGTCCGTGCGGCTGACGTCGAGGCGACGGATCGAGTCGAAGAAGGGCGACGACGCGCTCGGCGGCGTCGGGGTGGGCGGGGGTGGTGGGGCGGTCTCGTTCTCCATGGATCCATCGTCGGACCGCGCACGCACCGTTGACCATCGGGGGTCACCCTGAACCGACCCTGAGATCTGACGGCGTCGACCCTGATTCCCGGCCGTCCGGCGTCATGGGGCCGGGCGACGTGCCACGATCGACCCATGACGACCGAGCGACTGCCGTTGCGCCGCCCCCGTGAGGGTCGGTGGGTCGCCGGGGTGTGCACGGGGCTCGCCCTGCACCTGGGCTTCCCGGTCGCCGGAGTGCGGGCGATGGCCGTACTCCTCGGGGCCGCCGGCGGCGCCGGGGTCCTGCTCTACGGCTTCTGGTGGCTCACGATCCCGCCGGGAGACCCCCGTGACGCCGCCGCCGAGGCACGTCCGGCGGCACTCTCCCGGCTCGCGCCACGGCTGCGTGGCGTGCAGCAGTCCGCGGCACGACGCAACGTCCTGATCGCGCTCGGTCTGCTCCTGGGGGCCGCGGTGCTCGTCGCGGTACGGACCGGCGTCGCGCTCTCCGGCGGGTGGGTGCTGCCCGCCGTGATCGCTGTCGTCGGCGTCGGGCTCGCGTGGAGCCAGCTCGACACGCAGCGTCGCCCGGGGGCGCGGCGGGCCGACGGGCGCAGTCCCTCCGCCGTCCTCCTGGTCTCCGCCGGGCTCGTCCTGGTGCTCGTCGGTGCCCTGCTCTTCGCCGGCCAGGAGGCCGGCGCCGGCACGATGGTCCGGGCCGCGATGGCTGCCGTCGCGGTGCTCGCGGGGGTCGCCGTGGTGCTTGCCCCCTGGTGGTGGCGGCTCGTGCGCGAGCTCGGGGACGAGCGGACCGCCCGCGCCCGCGAGGCGGAGCGGGCCGACATCGCCGCCCACCTGCACGACTCCGTGCTGCAGACCCTCGCCCTGGTGCGCCTGCACGCCGACGACGCCGTGTACGTCGCCCGGGCCGCGCGCTCGCAGGAGCGCGAGCTGCGCGAGTGGCTGTACGCCGACCGGCCCGCCGAAGGCACGTCCGTGGCCGCGGAGCTGCGTCGTGTCGTCGCACAGGTCGAGGACACGCAGGTCGAGCGGACCGCGGACGGGGCACAGCCGGCGACCATCGAGACGGTCGTGGTCGGCGACGCGGTGCCGGACGAGCAGTCGGCGGCGCTCCTGCAGGCCGTCCGTGAGGCACTGGTCAACGCCTGCGCGCACGGAGTCCCGCCGGTCTCGGTGTACCTCGAGGTGGGGGAGGAGTCGGTCCAGGCGTTCGTCCGCGACCGCGGCGACGGGTTCGACGTCCGCGAGATCGAGCCCGACCGGTTCGGGGTGCGGGAGTCCATCCTCGGGCGCGTCCGCCGCCGCGGTGGCACCGCCGAGGTCGTGAGCCGACCGCAGTGGGGGACCGAGGTTCGACTGAGCATGCCGCGCGCAGCGGCGCTGAAGGAGGATGCATGACGACCGAGCAGGTCCGGGTGGTGGTGGTCGACGACCACCTGATGTTCCGCGCCGGGGTGAGGGCGAGCCTGGACGGGCGGATCGACGTCGTGGGGGAGGCCGAGGACGTCGGGTCCGCGATCGCGGCGATCAGGGAGCATCGTCCCGACGTGGTGCTTCTTGACGTTCACTTGCCCGGCGGAAGGGGCGGCGGTGGTGCGGAGGTGGCACGGGAGTGCGCGGACCTGACGCCGGGGACGCGATTTCTCGCCCTGTCGGTCTCTGATGCGGCTGATGACGTCGTGGCGGTGATCCGTGCGGGTGCCCGCGGGTATGTGACCAAGGCGATCACGGGGGCCGACCTGAGCGACGCCGTCGTGCGGGTGGCGCAGGGCGACGCGGCGTTCTCCCCACGGCTTGCGGGCTTCGTCCTCGACGCCTTCGGCACGGCGCCGGCGGACGTGGCCGAGCGCGACGACGAGCTCGACCGGCTCTCGGCGCGGGAGCAGGAGGTGATGCGGCTGATCGCCCGCGGATATGCCTACCGTGAGGTTGCGGGAGAGCTCTTCATCTCGGTCAAGACGGTCGAGACCCACGTCTCGGCGGTGCTGCGGAAGCTGCAGCTCTCGTCGCGCCACGAGCTGACGCGCTGGGCCGCGCAGAGAAAACTCCTCTGACCTGCGTCGATGGGTCGCGATCCCGGTACGTGACGGGCATCACGACCACTGGGTGAGATGCACCGTATCGAAACCATGTCGAGGTATCGCCTTGGTCATGAATTCCGAGTACTTTTACTTGTGAAGACATTCACAAGTTCGAAGGGGAGTCACACCATGAGCGCCACCACCACCCGCCAGCCGCTCGTCCGCTGGACCGGCATCATCTCGCTCGTCGCAGGCATCGTCATGATCGTCGCCGGCGCCGTCACCTGGGGCGCGGTCACGACCCAGCTCGCGGACGAGAACATCACCGTCTCGGAGGACGCGAGCTTCCTTCCCGGGGACGACGTCAACGGTCCGTTCTCCGCCTACGCTCAGGCCGAGATCATCAACGAGCACGCACTGGCCGGGTCGGACGGCAAGACCTACGCCGAGCTCGACCAGGACGACCCGGTCCGGACCACCATGATGACCGCCTCGTTCCTGCGGGCCTCGCTCTTCACCTCGGTCGTCGCCTACGGCGTCGCCGCACTGGTGATGGGCCTCGGCCTCCTCTTCACGCTGGGTGGCCTGGCCCTCGGCAAGATCGAGAAGCAGCTCGGCGCCGCGCCGGCCGCTGCCACGGGCGACAAGGCGGCGCTCAACGCCTGACCCTCGCACACAGCACGACGACGCCCCGCTCCAGCGAGCGGGGCGTCGTCGTGTCTGTCTGCGCTTCTCTACCCGACGGGCTCGGACACCGTTGCGCCGTCGCCTGCCATGGTCCATGCCGGCGCGAGACGGACGACGTCACCGACGACGGTGACCGCCGGCGACCGTACCCCCACCGCGGCGGCCCGGTCGGCGATCGTGGCGAGGGTCCCGACCGTGACCCGCTGGCGCGCACCGTAGCCGTCCTCGACGATCGCCACCGGGGTGGACGCGTCCCGGCCCGCGTCGACGAGACGGCCGGCCGACTCGCGCAGGCGGGAGACGCCCATGAGGAGCACCACGGTGTGGTCGCTCCGGGCGGGCACCACGGCGATGTCCTCGTGGCCGGTGAGCACGGTGAAGCCGCGGGCCAGGCCGCGGTGCGTGACGGGGATTCCGGCGGCGGCCGGGACCGAGACGGCGGAGGTCACGCCCGGCACCACCTCGACGTCGAGCCCGTGCTCCTCGCACGCCTCCCGCTCCTCGCCACCCCGCCCGAACACGTAGGGGTCGCCGCCCTTGAGGCGGACGACGTCGTGGCCCGCCAGCGCGTGCTGCACGATCAGCGCGTTGATCTCCGCCTGGGGCACCGGGTGGTTGCCGGGCGTCTTGCCGACGTCGACCACGACGACGTCGTCCGCGAGCTCCTCGAGGAGCGCCCGCGGGGCGAGGCGGTCGACCACGACGACGTCGGCCTGCGCGAGCAACGTCCGACCGCGTGCGGTGATCAGGCCGGTCGCTCCGGGGCCTCCGCCCACGAGTGCAACCCGCCCGGCGCGTGTCTCGTCGCGGGCGCGCACCCGACGCAGGGGGAGTGCTCCGGACTGGAGCGCCCCGGCGACGGCGTCCCGGATCCGGACGGCACGCCGCGGGTCCCGGTGCGCGTGCACCGAGATCGTGGCCTGCCCACCACCGTCGAGCGCCGTCCTCGCGACCGCCGGGACGTGCGCCGTGGCCAGATCGGCGTCGCCCGCGGTGACGCAGAAGACGCGATCCTGCTCGGCGTCGCGCGCCACCTCGGCGTCGACCGACGGGTCACCCGTGGCGACGTGGACGAGCCAGGCGCCGTCGAGGTCGCCACTGAGGTAGTCGCGGCGGACCCAGCGGACGTCGCCTGCGTCGACCGCGTCCGCGACGTCCTCACAGACCCACGGTGCGACGACCGTGACGTGTGCACCGGCCTCGACGAGTGCCGCGGCGCGCCGGGCGGCGACCGGGCCGCCGCCGACCACGACCACCGGACGTCCGGTGATCCGCAGCCCGAGGGGGTAGATGTCCGCGCTCATACGTGCAGCCCGCACTCGGTCTTGTCCTGGCCCGCCCAGCGGCCTGCGCGGGGGTCGTCCCCGGGCGCGACCCGGCGGGTGCAGGGGGCGCAGCCGATCGACGGGTAGCCGTCGTCCAGGAGCGGGTTCGAGATCACCTGGTGCTGCGCCGCGTACTCCACGGCGTCGTCGTACGTCCACGCGGCGATCGGGTTGATCTTCACGAGGCCGTTCTTCTCGTCGAAGGTCACCACCGGCGTCTCGGCGCGCGTCGGCGAGTCGTCGCGGCGGACCCCGGCTGCCCAGACCTCGTACCCGCCGAGCGCGCGGCGCAGCGGCTCGACCTTGCGCATCCGGCAGCAGGCCTCCGCGTCACGGGCGAAGAGGTTCTTGCCGTAGGCGGAGTCCTGCCCGGCGACCGTCAGCTCCGGCCGGACGTCCACGATGGTCACGTCGACCGTCTGCTCGACCGCGTCGCGGGTGCCGATCGTCTCGGCGAAGTGGTAGCCGGTGTCGAGGAAGAGCACGTCGACCCACCGGGACTGTTGCGAGACCAGGTGCGCCAGGACGGCGTCGGACATCGAGGACGCGACGGCGATCGAGTCCCCGAACTCGCGGACCGCCCAGGCGACGACCTCCTCGGCCGAGGCCTCGTCGTCGGACCCGATCCCGGAGCCGCCGAGCTCGGCCTGGCCCCGTCGGGCGATCTCACGGAGCTCGTCGGTGCTGCGCCGCGGGCGGGCGCGGGCGGCTCGCAGGGCGTGGTGCTCCGCCCGCTCCTGCGCACGCAGCGCGGCACGCTCGGCCGCGGCCGAGCGCAGGGCGGACAGAGGGTCGCCCGTCATCTGAGGGCCTCCTCGTCGGCGCGATGGCTCCACTCGGCGAACGTCTCGGTGCCCTCGTGGTCGGCCTCGTACCGACGGACGACGCGCTCGACGTACTCGCTGAGGTCGTCCGCGGTGACCTTGAGGCCGCGGACCGTGCGCCCCAGCCCGGCCTCCTCCCGGTCCTGGGACGCGAGCCCGCCACCGAGGTGAACCTGGAACCCGGGGACCTGCTCGCCGTCGTCGCCCATCACCAGCTGGCCCTTGAGTCCGATGTCAGCCGTCTGGATGCGGGCGCACGAGTTGGGGCAGCCGTTGATGTTGAGCGAGAGCGGCTTCATCTCGGAGAGGTCGCCCAGCCGCTTCTCCAGGTCGTCGATCGCGGCGGTGGCCGTGTCCTTGGTGTCCACGATGGCGAGCTTGCAGAACTCGATGCCGGTGCACGCGATCGTCGAGCGACGCCACGGGCTCGGGTCGGCGTCCAGGCCGAGGCCCTTGAGCTCGCCGACGACGTGCTCGACCTGCTCCTCCGGCACGTCGAGGACGAGCAGCTTCTGGTGCGGGGTCAGGCGGACGCGCGACGACCCGACGGAGTCGGCGAGGTCGGCGACCTTGCGGAGCGTGGGGCCCGAGGCGCGACCGACGTACGGCGCGGCGCCGATGTAGAAGCGACCGTCCTTCTGGCGGTGCACACCGATGTGGTCGCCCGGCTGGTCGGGCTGCGGTGCGGGCGGACCGTCGGGCAGCTCGTAGCCGAGGTACTCGTCCTGCAGGACCTGACGGAACTTCGCCGGGCCCCAGTCCTTGAGCAGGAACTTCAGGCGTGCCTTGTTCCGCAGCCGCCGGTACCCGTAGTCGCGGAAGATCTGGGCGACGCCGTACCAGACGTCGCCCACGCGGTCCTCGGTCACGAAGACACCCAGGCGCTCACCCAGGCGCGGGTTCGCGGAGAGTCCGCCACCGACCCAGAGGTCGTAGCCGATGCCGAGCTCCGGGTGGACGTGCGCCACGAACGCGACGTCGTTGATCTCGTGGACGACGTCCTGGCTCGGGTGCCCTGTGATCGCGGTCTTGAACTTGCGCGGAAGGTTCGCGAGCTCCGGGATGCCGATGTACTTCTGGGTGATCTCGGCGATCGCGGGTGCGGGGTCGATCAGCTCGTCCTCGGCGATCCCGGCCACAGGGCTGCCGAGCACGACGCGGGGCACGTCGCCGCACGCCTCGGTGGTCTGCAGGCCGACGGCCTCCAGGCGTGCCCAGATCTCGGGGATGTTCTCGACCTCGATCCAGTGGAACTGGATGTTCTGCCGGTCGCTGATGTCGGCGGTGTCCCGGCCGAACTCCTCCGAGATGCCGGCGAGCACCCGGAGCTGGTCGGTGGTCAGGGCCCCGCCGTCGATGCGCACACGCATCATGAAGAACTCGTCCTCGAGCTCGTGCGGCTCCAGGCTGGCGGTGCGGCCGCCGTCGATACCGGGCTTGCGCTGGGTGTAGATGCCCCACCAGCGGAACCGGCCGTGCAGGTCGTCGTCCGGGATCGAGCCGAACCCCTCCTTGGAGTAGACGTCGACGATCCTCTGGCGGACGCCGAACCCGGGGTCTTCGGCCTTGAACTCTTCGTTGTGGTTGAGCGGCGTCGTGCCGTCGATCTTCCACTGACCGTTCGGCCTGGGCGCGCGGGCAGGGCGTGCCGGGCGCGCGGGTGCGTCGTCGGTCGTGCTGGGTGCTGCGGGCGGCGTCATCGGGCTCCTCGAGGAGATTCGGGGGCACGCGCTGGACGCAGGAAGGCTCAGAGTTTGGGGCCGAGCGGCCGGCGTCGCGTGCCTGCTCGGTGGGATGCGGGCCCGGGCGGGCCTCGCGGAGTCAGGCGCGAATCAACAACAGCGACAGCTGTTGTCCGGGCACGCCGACATCGAGCGCGCGTCGAGGTGCGCTGCGGGGTCGATCGTCCGGGCCGTGGTCATGTTTCATGACACTACTGACGGATCGGCGCCGCGGAAACAGGGGGTCCGGATCGTGGGACATTGTCGCGAAGGACGCCCGGGACGCGGCTGAGTGACATAGCCCTCGCCCCGCCCCGGAGACGACACCGGCGTCAGCAAACTAGGATCGGGCCATGGAATTCCTCTACAACGTGTTCACCGTCCTGCACTTCGTCGGGTGGGCGCTCGTCCTCGGCGGCTACGTCGCGAGCCTGCGCACCCCTGGCCTGTACAAGGGTGTCTTCCACGGTGCGGCGACGGCTCTGGTCGCGGGCATCGTCATGGTCGGCCTCGCCGAGATGGGCGACTTCCTCTCGTACGACCTGAACATGACGAAGATCGGCATCAAGCTGGGCATCGCCCTCGTGATCGCGGTCCTGGCGTTCGTCGGCAAGCGACAGGGCGACAAGATCGCCCCGGCGCTGAAGCACTCGATCGGCGCGCTGGTCCTCGTCAACATCGTCGTCGCCGTCTTCGTCTGATGCCGAGCACCCGGCGGGGGTCGGCGGCGTGAGCCCGTGGGGCGAGGTCCTCGTCGGCCTCGTGATCCTCGCCGGCCTCGTCGGCACGATCATCCAGATCATCCCGGGGTCGTTCCTGGTCCTCGGCGCGGTCCTGGTCTGGGCGATCGTCACCGGCGGGCAGGTCGCCTGGACGGTCTTCGCGATCTCGGCCGTCGTCGTCCTGATCGCCGCCGTCGTGAAGTTCGTGGTCGCCGGCAAGTACATGGTGAGCAAGGACATCCCGTCCTCGACGATGTGGTGGGGAGGAGCGGCCGGCGTCGTGGGATTCTTCGTGATCCCCGTGGTCGGTCTGCTCATCGGGTTCGTCGCCGGGGTGTGGGTGGCCGAGCTGGTACGGCGCAAGGACGGCCGGGCGGCCTGGGAGGCCACGGTCGTCGCGCTCAAGGCGACCGGGATCTCGATCCTCGTCGAGCTCGCCGCCGGTCTGATCGCGACCACGGCGTGGATCGTGGGCCTCGTCCAGACGTGACGCCCGGCGTCGGCCGCGCTATCCCGCGTCGACGTGCGTGACCACCGTCGGTGTCACCGAGATCGTCACGCCGACGGAACGTCCGAGGGAAGTGGTCAACGAGCTCTGCAGGTCGTCGGGGTCCGGGGCGTCGTCGGACCCGACGAGGTCGACCTCGACGACGTCGTCCGCGACAGAGACGTCGACGAGCGCCAGGTCCGTGTCGGCGTCGTCGAGCCAGTCGTCCACCACGTCCTCCGACCTGCTCTGGTCCGCCGACTGGGCGATCAGGCCCTCGGTGGTCAGGAGCAGGGGGACGAACACGACGAGCGCCAGGGTGACGAACGGTGCGAGGGTCAGCGCGATCTTCTGGACGTGCTTGCGATCGGGCCTGAAGCTGGCGAAGCCGCCGAACGCGAAGACGAGCGAGGCCGCCAGCACGATCGCGACGAAGTTGGTCAGGAAGAGCAGGAACGCCCCCCAGGCCTCGTCCATCAGCCCGGCCTGGGCCGTGATCCCGACCACGGCCAGCGGGGGGACCAGCGCGACGGCGATCGCGACCCCGCCGATCGAGGAGCCGACGCGCCGATCGAGGGTCGCGTAGGCGCCGGCGGCACCCGCGGCGAGCGCGATCAGGAGGTCGAGCAGGGTCGGGTTGACGCGTGAGGTGATCTGCGAGTTCGTGTCGAACGCGGCCACGGCGGGGGCCCAGGCGGAGATCGCCGCGCTCGTCGCGATCGCGGCGGCCGCACCCCCGACGATGAAGAGCGTCGAGCTGACGGCGCGGCGGGCCCACCCGTTGACGAGGGCGCCCGCGAGACCGAGGATCGGCACCATCAGCGGGGCGACGAGCATCGCGCCGATCACGACGGCGGTCGAGTCCTGCAGCACCGCGAACGTCGCGATGCAGACGCTGAGGATCAGCATCACCCACCAGCCCACGACCTTGGCCGTCCGGTCCGGCGGTTCGGCGTAGAGCGACTCGACGAGCTCTGCTCGCCGGTCCTCGCCGACCTCGACCTCCTTGACCCAGGCCCAGAGGATCTCGGTGGGGCTCGGGTTGGCGAGCGGGGCGAACCCGGAGCCGGCCCGGTGGCGGATGCCGTAGGCCAGCACCACGACACCGATCAGGGCGGTCGCCGTGGCTCCGGCGAGGATCAGGCCCTCGGACGCGATCGACGGGTTGACCACGAAGATGGTGCCGAAAGCCGTCGACATCGCCCCGCCGGCGAGCTGGCCCACTCGTTCGCGCGGACTGCCCAGCCCGGACACGAGGCCGATGACCCCGTGGAAGAACAGGTAGACGCCGAACCCGGTCACGACGAGGTTCAGCGCGCCCTGGGTGCTGACGAGGAAGAAGAGGGAGACGACGAGCGATCCCACGCCGCGCAGTCCGAGCAGGACCCGGCGCGGAATGCTCCGCCGGATCCTGCGGCCCTTGGTGCGGGCGACGGACGCCCAGAGGTCGAGGCAGCCGGAGGCCGCGATCGCCACGCCGACGAGGGCCGAGATGACGCTGACGCTGATCGACGGCAGGAGCACGACGACGAGTCCGACGGCGATCATCGCCGCGCCCTTGATCGTGACCGGGTCGAACCGCTCGCGCACGCCGTCGACGAGGCCGACGACGCGTTCGTGGGTCCTCAACCGTGCCTCCTCGCCGTTGCTGCCGGTCCGTGCGGCGACCGGGTGCTCGGAAATCTACCGTCGCGGGGTGTGCCGCGCCCGGAGAGGGGCGGCGACGTCGGTGGATTCACCTACCCTGGGAGGGCTATGACATCGCTCTTCGAGAACCTTCCGCTCCCCGGCCTCGACGACCTGGCACGCCTGCCTGCGCTCCAGCGCGACGACGTCCCGGACGCGGAGGTGCCCGACGGGTACGACGAGGCCTACGCGGGTGCCGACCAGGGCGGCCCGTACCGCGGACCCTTCGACCACCTCGACCCCGAGGCGCTCGTGGACGGCCTCAACCCGCAGCAGCGGGAGGCTGTCGAGCACGGCGGGAGCCCGTTGCTGATCGTCGCGGGCGCCGGGTCGGGCAAGACCCGGGTGCTGACCCACCGGATCGCGTACCTCCTGGCGACGCGGCGCGCGCGGGTCGGGGAGATCCTCGCGATCACGTTCACGAACAAGGCCGCGGCGGAGATGCGCGAGCGGGTCGGCGACCTCGTCGGCCCGGCCGCGAAGAACATGTGGGTCTCGACGTTCCACTCCGCGTGCGTCCGGATCCTGCGCAAGGAGGCGAAGACGGTCGGGCTGCGTCCGAGCTTCTCGATCTACGACGCCGCAGACGCCCAGCGGCTCATCACCCTCGTCTCCCGCGAGCAGGACCTGGACGTCAAGAAGTTCCCGGCCCGGTCCCTCTCGAACCGCATCTCGGACCTCAAGAACGAGCTCGTGGGACCGGCCGAGTACGCGGGCCGCGAGGACGCGGACCCGGTGCTGCGCGACGTCTACACGCGGTACCAGGAGCGTCTGGTCCAGGCGCACGCGGTCGACTTCGACGACATCATCATGTCGACCGTGCGGCTCCTGCAGGAGCATCCGGCGGTCGCCGAGCACTACCGGCGCCGGTTCCGGCACATCCTCGTCGACGAGTACCAGGACACGAACCACGCGCAGTACATCCTGGTCCGGGAGCTGACCGGCCGTGCGCCGGCGCCGGGGGAGCCCGTCGCGCTCGAGCCGGCCGAGCTCACCGTCGTCGGGGACGCCGACCAGTCGATCTACGCGTTCCGCGGCGCGACCATCCGCAACATCCTCGAGTTCGAGGAGGACTACCCGAACGCACGCACGATCCTGCTGGAGCAGAACTACCGCTCCACGCAGACGATCCTCAGCGCGGCGAACGCCGTCATCTCGCGCAACCCCGACCGTCGCCCCAAGAAGCTGTGGACCGACGCGGGGGACGGCGCCAAGATCACGGGCTACGTCGCGGACGACGAGCATCACGAGGCGCGCTTCGTCGCCCAGGAGATCGACACGCTGGGCGACGACCACGGGGTGCGACCCGGCGACGTCGCGATCTTCTACCGCACCAACGCCCAGTCCCGGGCGCTCGAGGAGGTCCTGATCCGGGTCGGCCTCCCGTACAAGGTCGTCGGTGGCACCCGGTTCTACGAGCGGCGCGAGATCAAGGACGCGGTCGCGTACCTGCGCGCGATCGCCAACCCGGACGACGACGTGAACGTCCGTCGCGTCGTCAACGTGCCCAAGCGCGGACTGGGCGACCGGGCGGAGGCGACCGTCGCGGCGTTCGCCGACGCCGAGCGCATCTCCTTCGGGGCGGCGGTCGAGCGCTGCGAGGAGATCCCCGGGATCACGGCCCGCACCCTCAACCCCCTGCGGAAGTTCCGCGACCTGATGCGAGAGTTCGCCCGGCTCGCGGAGTCCGGTGCCACCCCCGCAGAGATCCTCGGGGACGTGCTCGACCGGACGGGCTACCTCGCCCAGCTGCGGGGGTCGGAGGATCCCCAGGACGGCAGCCGCGTGGAGAACCTCGCCGAGCTGCACGCCGTGGCCACCGAGTTCTCCGAGGCCGACCCCGAGGGGGACCTCGCAGACTTCCTGGAGCGCGTCTCGCTCGTCGCCGACGCCGACCAGATCCCGTCCGCGGACGACGCGGGGCACGAGGGTACGCCGACGGTCGACCCCGGCGTCGTGACCCTGATGACCCTGCACACGGCCAAGGGCCTGGAGTTCCCGGTCGTGTTCCTCACCGGCATGGAGGACGGCGGGTTCCCGCACATGCGCTCGTTGCACGACGACGCCGAGCTCAGCGAGGAGCGTCGGCTCGCCTACGTCGGCCTCACCCGGGCCCGCGAGCGTCTGTACATCTCCCGCGCGGCCGTGCGGTCCGCGTGGGGCACCCCCAACGAGTTCCCGCCGAGCCGGTTCCTCGACGACATCCCCGACGAGCTCTGGGACTGGCGGCGTGCCGAGTCGGCGACGCAGACCTTGCGGGGTGCCGGGGGGTTCGTCGGTGGCGGACGTGGTGGCTGGGGAGCGGGGTCGCGGGGTGCAGGATCCGGGCAGCGCTCGTCGGGCTCGAGCGGGTACTCGCAGTCGGAGATCGACCAGATCGCGCGGCAGCGCGCCGCCCAGGCGGGGCCGCGCAAGGAGCCGCACGCCGACGGTGCGATCCCGTCGCTCTCGATCGGCGACCGGGTCACGCACGACGCCTACGGGCTCGGCACGGTGGTCGGCGTCGAGGGGTCTGGGGCGAACGCGGTCGCCAAGATCGACTTCGGCGCCGACGGCACCAAGCGGCTCCTGCTGCGCTACTCGCCGGTGACGCTGCTCTAGCGTCGCCGGGGTCAGGTTTCGACGAAAGCCGCACGGGCGTCGTCGTGTCGTCGCCGGTGCCCGCGGTCCACGCCCTAGCGTGAGGTCTGAACCTGGGGAGTCCGGGAGTCCGGGAGTCCGGGTCCGACGAGCGCACCGGAGGTGTGCAGTGTCCGCACCGACGCAAGCCCGCCCGACCTCCGGCGTGCGCGCCGACGGCCCGCGTCGCGACGGGCCTGCCCGGGGGCGGATCCGCGGACTCGACGGCCTGCGCGCCTTCGCCGTCGTGGCCGTCGTCGGCTATCACGTCACGCCCGCGGCCCTTCCGGGCGGGTTCCTCGGCGTCGACATGTTCTTCGTGGTCAGCGGATTCCTCATCACCGCGCTGCTCCTGCGGGACCTGCGGCGGGACGGGCGTCTGGACCTCCTCCGCTTCTGGCGTCGCCGCGCCCGCCGCCTGCTGCCGGCCCTCACGCTCGTCGTCGTCGTGTCCGTGCTCGCGGCCCGCGTCGTCGAGCCGGACTTCCTCGTCGGGATCCGCCGTCAGGTCTTCGGCGCGGCGACGTTCACGAGCAACTGGGTGGAGATCGCCGCGGGGTCTAGCTACTTCGACCAGAGCGCCCCCGTCCTCTTCCAGACCTTCTGGTCGCTCGCGATCGAGGAGCAGTTCTATCTCCTCTGGCCCGTCGTGCTGGCCGCCCTGGTGGCGCTCGTGCCGACCATGCGCGCGCGGGCCGCGGTCGCCCTCGTCGGGGCCGCGCTCTCGGCCCTGCTGATGGCCGCGCTGGTGGTCCCCGGCGGCGACCCGACCCGCGTCTACTACGGCACCGACACGCACGTCTTCGGCCTGCTCCTCGGCTGCGCGGCGGCGTTCTGGTGGGTCACGCACCCGCGACTCCTCGACGGCGGCGGTCTGCCCGGGACCGTGGGGCGGCACCTGCGGACGTGGGCGCCCGTCGTCGCGGCCCTCGGGCTCGCGGTCCTCGTCCTGACCCTGCACAGCGGCGCGACGTTCACCTACCGGGGCGGCATCGTCCTCGGGTCCCTCTGCGCGGTGGTGCTCGTCGCCGCCTGCGCGGACGCGACCGCTGCCGGCGAGACCCCGTTCGTCCGCCTGCTCGACGCCCGCGGGCTGCGGTGGGTGGGTGAGCGGTCGTACGGGCTCTACCTCTGGCACTGGCCCGTGATCCTGCTCGTGGACGACCTCGTCGGTGCCCAGCCGGGGACCGTCGTCTGGTGGCGGGGCACGGCAGTCGCGCTGGGACTCACGGTGGCGCTCGCGGCCGCGTCCTACCGGTGGGTCGAGACCCCGGTGCGTCGCGACGGGTTCCGTGCGACCTGGCTGCGCCTGCGCGGCAGCCTCGGACGTCGCGGCGACTCCGTCACCCCTGCGCTGCTCGCCCGGCGGACGACGGCGGGTGTCGCCGCCACGTTGCTGGTCGCGTCGGGCGTCGTGATCGCGACGGCGCCGGCCGTCTCCGAGGCGCAGCTCGCGGTCGAGCGCGGTGCGGCGGCCGTGGCCGCGGCCGCCGACGTCGAGGCCGACCCGCCGGTGTCGGACGAGCTCCTCGTCGACGGTGTCGTCGACGGCACCCAGGTCTCCGCGTTCGGCGACTCCGTGCTCTCCGGGGCGGCCCCGGCCGTCCTCGAGCGCTTCCCCGGGATCGCGATCGACGCCGAACCGATCCGCAAGTGGCTCGACGCTCCGGCGCTCCTCCGCGAGGCGGCCGACGCCGGCGAGCTCCGGGACGTCGTCGTGCTCAACTTCGGGACCAACGGAGGGTTCCAGTTCGACGGGTCGACGGAGGCGCTCGACGAGTCCCTGGCGACGATCGGACCGGACCGGACGGTCGTCCTGGTCAACTCCGTCGGGGTGAGCTACTGGGTCCCCGAGGCCAACGACGCGCTCGCCGCCCTGGCCGAGTCACGCCCCAACGTGGTGGTGGCCGACTGGAACGCTGCGGTGCGTGCCGAGCCAGGGCTGCTGCACGCAGACAGGACGCACCCGAACCTGGAGGGGATCGACGTCTACGCAGACGTGCTCGACGACGCGATCCGCGGGCTCGCGAGCGACGGCTGACCAGGTCTGCGGCAGGCCTGCGCGCTCAGCTCTCGCGCGTGCCCGTCCGTCGGAGCGACGGGTCGTCGTCGACGCCCGGGAGGTCGGGACGCACGCCGGCCCGACGACGGTCCAGCCACACCTTGAGCATCACCCCGATCACCGCGCCGAGAATCGCGGTCACGGTGACGGCGGGCCCGGCGCTCGCCGTCAGGAGCACGGCCAGCATCGTCGACGTCAGCGGCATGCCGAGCGTCGCCGCCGCTCCGGCCGCGATCCCGCAGGCCACCAGGCCGGGCAGGGTCGCGCCGGGGACGAAGGACCCGAGGGCGCCGACGGCCATGCCGAGGTAGACCGCAGGAAAGATCGACCCGCCCCGGAACCCCGTCCCGAGGCTGATCGCGTAGCCCGCGGCCTTGGCGACCGCGATCACCACGAGGGCGAGCGCACTCGCGTCCGTCAGTGCGGCCATCGTGCTCTGACCCGAGAACAGGACGGTGTCGACGTCCTCGCCCGAGATCGCGCGAGCGACGACGGCGATCGCGGCGATCAGGAGGCCGCCGCCCAGGATCACGGGCAGGGGGTGACGGTCGGCCAGCGGGCGGAGGCTCTCTGCCGAGCGCGTCGCGACGATCACGAGTGCGCCTGCGGCCAGCGCGACCACGGCGCCGACGGCCAGGTCGGTCGGATCGACGGTGCCGTACGTGCCGAGGTCGCCGGCGTCCAGGGGGTGCGAGCTCATCCCGGGCCAGTCCGCGATCCCCACGTGCACCAGGTATCCGGTGCCGAGCGCGACCAGGACCGGGAGCAGCTGGGTCAGCGGCTGCGGAGACTTGCTGCCGGGCATCAGCAGGGCGGCCTCGAGGATCAGGAAGACGGTCACCAGCGGGTTGCCCATGACGACCCCGAGCGCGGCGGCGGCACCCGCGATCACGAGGATCTTCGCGCGGTCGGACCGCGCACGTGCCACGGCGACGAACCCGATGCTCGTGCCGATCGCCAGCAGCGGGGCCTCCGGCCCGACGACGGCGCCGCACACGAGCGTCGCGAAGGCGGCGAGGAGCGTGGACGGGAGCTGGCGCGGCGTGATGTCGAACGCGAGCCCGCCGAGCGGGTGGTGCCCGCCGTGCCCGTGCAGGTGCTTGGCGCCCCATACCGCGACCGCGCCGGTGCCCAGGACGAGAAAGACCCACCAGGCCGGGACCACGTCGGCGCCCCAGGACGAGGGGAGCGTGTCCCAGAGCAGCGCCTCCGTCTCGTGCACGAGAGAGGAGTACACCGTCGCGCCGACCGCCGAGAGGGCTCCGACGAGCGCCGCCAGGCCGAGGACCACCCATGTCTCGCGGGCCCGCACCGCCGGAGGGGCGGAGGGGTCTGCAGGGCCTTGGCGTCGTCCGTCAGAGGTGCTCACGGGCACGAGTGAAGCACGTCGGTACACCGGCGGCGCGTCGGCCCGGGCCCTCTGTGGCGCCCAACTGTGGCCGACAGAACACGGCAACCGTCCTCCCGGGGTTCGGCCGGGCCGGTCTGCGGGATACCCTGTACGAAGGTCTCTCGACGTCGAGAGACATTATGAAGCCGGCAAGGGCTAGTCAACCGGAAGGACGCAGCAGGGTGGACCTGTTCGAATACCAGGCGCGCGACATCTTCGAGAAGCACGGCGTGCCCGTGCTGGGGGGCGTGGTTGCGACCACCCCCGAGGAAGCTCGTGCAGGCGCAGAGAAGCTCGGCGGCGGGACCGTGGTCGTCAAGGCCCAGGTCAAGGTCGGCGGGCGTGGCAAGGCGGGCGGCGTGAAGCTCGCCCACTCCGTGGACGAGGCGCAGGAGAAGGCGTCGGAGATCCTCGGGATGGACATCAAGGGCCACACGGTCCACCGGGTGATGATCGCCCAGGGCGCGAAGATCGCCGAGGAGTACTACTTCTCGGTCCTCCTCGACCGGGCGAACCGCACCTACCTCGCGATGGCGAGCGTCGAGGGCGGTGTCGAGATCGAGCAGCTGGCGGTCGAGCGCCCCGAGGCACTCGCACGCGTCGCCGTCGACCCGATCGTCGGTATCGACGCGGCGAAGGCCACGGAGATCGTCGAGGCCGCCGGGTTCGCGGCGGACGTCAAGGACCAGGTCGCCGAGACGATCCAGAAGCTCTGGACCGTGTACTCGGAGGAGGACGCGACCCTCGTCGAGGTCAACCCGCTGGTCAAGACGGAGGACGGCCGGATCGTCGCGCTCGACGGCAAGGTCACGCTCGACGAGAACGCGGGCTTCCGCCACGCCGAGCACGCCGAGCTGGAGGACGCCTCGGCGACCGACCCGCTCGAGGCGAAGGCCAAGGAGAACGACCTCAACTACGTCAAGCTCGACGGTGAGGTCGGCATCATCGGCAACGGCGCGGGTCTCGTCATGAGCACCCTCGACGTCGTCGCCTACGCGGGCGAGGCCCACGGCGGCGTGAAGCCGGCGAACTTCCTCGACATCGGCGGTGGCGCCTCGGCCGCGGTGATGGCCGCAGGTCTCGACGTCATCCTCGGCGACGAGCAGGTCAAGAGCGTGTTCGTCAACGTCTTCGGCGGGATCACCGCGTGCGACGCCGTGGCGAACGGCATCGTGCAGGCGCTCGAGATCCTCGGCGACGAGGCCAACAAGCCGCTCGTCGTGCGCCTCGACGGCAACAACGTCGAGGAGGGTCGCCGCATCCTCGCGGAGGCGAACCACCCCCTCGTCACGCTCGCCGAGACCATGGACGGTGGCGCCGACGCCGCTGCCGCCGCCGCGAACGCCTGAGACCGGCCCGAGACGAGAGAGAACTAAGAGACATGGCAATCTTCATCAACGAGGACTCCAAGGTCATCGTTCAGGGCATGACCGGGTCCGAGGGGCAGAAGCACACCACGCGGATGCTGGCCTCGGGCACGAACGTGGTCGGCGGCGTGAACCCGCGCAAGGCCGGCACGTCGGTGACGTTCGAGCAGGGTGACGTCCCGGTGTTCGGGTCGGTGGCCGACGCCATCGCCACGACGGGCGCCAACGTGTCCGTGATCTTCGTGCCGCCGGCCTTCACCAAGGCCGCGGTCGTCGAGGCGATCGAGGCCGGCATGCCGCTGGTCGTCATCATCACCGAGGGTGTCCCGGTCGCGGACTCCGCGGAGTTCTTCGCCCTGGCCCAGGCCAAGGGCGTGCGCCTGGTCGGGCCGAACTGCCCGGGCATCATCAGCCCCGGGAAGTCGAACGTCGGCATCATCCCGGCCGACATCACCGGCCCCGGGAAGATCGGGCTCGTCTCGAAGTCCGGGACGCTGACCTACCAGATGATGTACGAGCTGAAGGACTTCGGCTTCTCGACCGCCGTCGGTATCGGTGGCGACCCCGTCATCGGGACGACGCACATCGACGCGCTCGCAGCGTTCGAGGCCGACCCCGACACCGAGGCGATCGTCATGATCGGCGAGATCGGCGGCGACGCCGAGGAGCGCGCCGCGGCCTACATCAAGGAGAACGTGACGAAGCCGGTCGTCGGCTACGTCGCCGGGTTCACCGCCCCCGAGGGCAAGACGATGGGCCACGCCGGCGCGATCGTCTCCGGCTCCTCGGGTACGGCGCAGGCTAAGAAGGAGGCCCTCGAGGCCGCCGGGGTCAAGGTCGGCAAGACGCCGTCCGCGACGGCCGAGCTCATGCGCGAGATCCTCTCCTGACGCAACACTGACCGGCGTAGCCGGACTCACGACGGCGCCCGTCCCCCGTATAGGGGGCGGGCGCCGTCGTGCGTCTGCGCCAGGATCCCGCGCTGAGGCTACCGGTCGGCATGTGTCCTGTTTCACTGAGGTTGCGGTCAGGTAACGTTTCGCAGGAGTCTTTAGCAAACAGTCCTACCTATGGCACTCTGGGTACGCGCCGACAGTGATCTGCACCACGTTCTGTCGGCGAGGTCGCGTCGTCAGGCGCGCCGTCCGGTCCTCGCCCGGACGCCACTGTGCTTGAAGGGGAACAACGTGAAGCTCACCCGTACCGCCCGCCTGGGCGCACTGGCCGCGTCGGCCGCCCTGGTCCTCACCGCATGCAGCAGCAGCGACGACGGTGACGCCGCCGCCGACGGCGGTGGCGAGACCGGAGACCTCAAGGTCTGGTTCATGGACGGCTCGGTGCCGGACGAGGCGCAGGATTGGCTCGTCGACGAGTTCGAGGCACAGAACGAGGGCTCGACCCTGACGATCGAGATCCAGCAGTGGGACGGCATCGTGGAGAAGATCCAGACCGCGATGGCCTCGGAGTCGCAGACCCCGGACATCGTCGAGGTCGGCAACACGCAGTCGCCCACCTACACCGCGGTCGGCGCGTTCACCGACGTCACGGACAAGGTCGACGCGTGGGGTGGTGACGACCTGATCCAGTCCTTCATCGACGTCGGCTCCGTCGACGACAAGGTCTACACCGTCCCGTTCTACGCCGGGTCGCGGATCTTCTACTACAACACGGAGACGTTCGAGAAGGCCGGCGTGGAGCCGCCGACGTCGCTCGACGACTTCACCGAGGTCGTCTCGACGCTCACCGAGGCGAACCCGGACGACGTCGAGGACTTCAAGGGCGCGTACATCGCCGGTGTCGACCAGCACACCCTCGAGGCATGGCTCTACACCCACGGCGGGCAGTACGCGGTCCAGGAGGGCGACCAGTGGGTCGGCAACCTCTCGAGCGCCGAGTCCATGGAGGCGATCGACCAGGTCGCCGAGCTCTACGAGGCCGGTGTGCTCGGTGCCGAGGACTCCGTCGACGCCGCCCAGGAGCCGTGGAACGACTTCAACGAGGGTCGTGTCGCGATGTTCTCGGGCCTGACCTGGTCGTTCCCGAACATCGCCGAGGACCTGCGTGAGAACGACAAGGTCGGCGTCTTCGCCGTCCCGGGCCTCGAGGACGGCTCGCTCGGCAAGACCTTCGCCGGCGGGTCGAACCTCGGAATCGCCGCCAAGAGCCAGAACAAGGACCTCGCCGCGAGCGTCATGGACCTGCTGTACTCCGACGACTTCCAGATCATGATGGCCCAGAACGGCTGGGTCCCGGGCAACACGACGTTCGCCGACGCCCAGGGCACGGCCGACAACGCAGCCCTGCTGGCCGAGGTCGCCGCCAACTCGCAGCTGACCCCGCCGGCCCAGTACTGGGCCCTGGTCGAGGGCGAGAACCTCGACAAGGACTTCTGGAAGGCAATCGCGCGGGGCGACGACCCCGCTGAGGTCGTCGAGAGCACGGACGCCCGCATGGAAGAGCTGCTGAACAAGTAGTCCCGCACCGGCAGGCGGGGGCGAGAGCCCCCGCCTGCCGCCTCGTACTGGAGGTACCCGTGGCAGCTCCCGTCACCGACCCCGCCACCGAGAAGCGGTCCGCCCCGCCCGAGCCCCGGCGGCAGCGGTCCACGTCACCGTTGCCGTACCTGCTCCTGCTCGGTGCAGCGGTCGCGGTCCTTCTCGCTCTCGGCTACCCGCTCGTCCGCCAGGTCGTCCTCGCGTTCCAGGACTACGGGCTCGAGCAGCAGTTCGGCGCCCCGGCCGAGTTCATCGGCTTCGAGAACTTCGCGACCGTGCTCAGCGACCCCTACACGTGGGAGGTCTTCGCGCGGTCGATCGTGTTCTGCCTGGTCACGGCCGGCGTCACGATCGTCATCGGGGTGTTCTTCGCCGTCGTGATGATGAGGATGTCCACCTGGGCCAGGATCTTCATCCAGACGATCCTGCTCCTGGTCTGGTCGATCCCCATCGTCTCGTCGCTGACCGTCTGGCAGCTGCTCTTCGACACCCGGTTCGGTGTCGTCAACTGGACGCTCGAGCGCATCCTGCCGCCCTGGCCGGACGACTACAACTGGCTCGGTCAGGCGACCGGCATGCTCACGATCGCCTCGATCATCATCATCTGGATGTCGGTGCCCCTCGTCGCGTTCATGGCGTACTCCGGACTGAGCCAGGTCCCCGAGGAGGTGCAGGAGGCCGCCGAGCTCGACGGTGCGGGCATCTGGACCCGCTTCTTCCGGATCACCGTCCCGATGATCGCCCCGGTGCTGTTCCTCATCGGCCTGCTGCAGATCATCTGGGACCTGCGCGTGTTCACCCAGATCAAGATCCTGCAGGACGCCGGCGCACCGCTGGACGAGACGGACGTGCTCGGCACGTACATCTTCCGGCTCGGGATCGGGCAGGGCGAGTTCGGCATGGCGTCGGCGACCGCGATGATCGTGCTCGTGCTCACCGTGCTCGTGACCCTCCCGTACGTGCACCAGCTGTTCAAGAGCGACAAGGAGATGTCGGCATGACCACGACGACGCACGTGCCCGCCGGGAAGTCCGACACCGCGCAGGAGCACATCACCCCGGGGGCGCATCAACGACACCGGCGCCCGCGCGGCCGCCGCGCGCGCAACGCGGCCGACGTGTTCGCGGTCGTCGTCGGGCTCTTCTGGTTCTTCCCGATCTACTGGATGATCAGCTCGGCACTGCTGCCGAACTCGGAGTTCCGGTCCTCGACCCCGACCTTCGTCAACACGAGCCCGACGTTCGAGCACTTCACCGGGGTGCTGCAGGACGACCGGTTCTGGTCGGCGATGACGGTGTCGATGCAGGTCACGGTCATCGCCGTGATCGTGGCGGTGTCGTTGGCGTTCCTCTCCGCGGTGGCGATCTCGCGCTTCCGCTTCCGGGGGCGCAAGGCGATCATCGCCTGCATCCTGGTGATCCAGATGATCCCCGCCGAGGCCCTGTTCATCTCCCAGTACAAGATGCTCGACGGCTGGAACCTGCTCAACAGCGTCGTCGGACTCTCGATCCTCTACATCGGGATCATCGTGCCGTTCAACATCTGGATCCTGAAGGGTTTCGTCGACGGCGTCCCCGAGGAGCTCGAGCAGGCGGCGATGATCGACGGCTGCACCCGGTTCGCAGCCTTCTTCCGGATCACCCTGCCCCTGCTCGGTCCGGGTCTCGTGACGGGCGCGATCTTCGCCACCATCACGGCGTGGAACGAGTACACCCTGGCGCTCGTCGTCATGAGCGACGGCAACCAGACGCTCCCGCTGTGGCTGCAGTACTTCAGCGGCGCCAACCAGGCGACCAACTGGGGCGGGATCATGGCCGGCTCGCTGCTGATCGCGCTGCCGGTGATCATCCTGTTCATGACCGTGCAGACCAAGATGGCGGCGGGACTCACGAACGGGGCCGTGAAGGGATAGGTCTCGGCGCGCCGGTCGAGGTGCTGGTCTCCTGTCGGCGACGATGGGGGTGTGAGTCAGGCACGGAGCACAGGTAGAGCAGGAACACGCACCGTCAGCGGCGACGCGACGGCAGCGGGGAGTCCGACCGTCCGCTACGCGGTGTCCGGGGTCGTCGCGTCGCTCCAGGCGCTCGTCCTCTCCCTGACCGTCGTCGTCCTCCCCGCCGTCGTGGCCTACATGGCGGCGGGGGAGACCGCGGTCGGTTCGACCTCCACGGCGTTCACCGTGGGGGTCGCCGCATGGCTGCTGGGTCACGGGATGCCGATCGGGACGGCCGGGGCGACGCTGACGCTGGTGCCGCTCGGCGTGACCGCGCTCGCCCTGTTCTGCTGCTATGTCTCGGCCCGTCGCTCCGCGCACACGAGCGTGACCGCCTGGGTGTTCGCGACGCTGACCTACACCGCCGGGACGTTCGCGATCGCCCTGCTGGCCCGGACCTCGGCCGGATGGGGGGTCTTCGTCGTCCTCGCGGGCGGGCTGCTGGTCGGCGGAGTCGGGGCGGGGCTCGGGATCCTGGCCCGTCCTGACGCCCCGGGGGTCCGCGGGCTCGTCCGCCCGTGGCTCGGACGCCTGCCGCGCGGTGTGCAGCACGGCCTGACCGGCGGCGTCGTCGCCACCGGGATGCTCCTCGGACTCTCGGGCATCCTCGTCGTCGGCTGGGCCGTCGCCGGGAGGGCGGACAGCTCGGACATCATCGCCGGTCTCGCACCCGGCACGGTCGGCGGCATCATCCTCGCGTTCTCCCAGCTCGCCGTCGTCCCGAACCTCGTCCTCTACGCCTCGGCCTGGCTCGCGGGTCCCGGGTTCTCGATCGGCTCGGCGACGTTCGCGCCCGGGTCGGAGCAGCTCGGCCCGTTGCCGGCCGTCCCGCTCCTCGGAGGGCTTCCCGGCTCGTTCGCCGCGTCGCCGGTGGCGGCGTGGGCCCCGCTCCTCGTGGTCGCGTGCGGCGTGCCGGCAGGCCTGGCCGTCTGGCGGCGTCTCTTCGACGGCATCGTCCCGTCGATCACCACGATGGTCGTCGCGGTGGCCTCGACGGCGGTCACCGGCGGGCTGATCGTCGGCGTGCTCGTCCTCCTCGCCTCCGGGGCCGTCGGCCCGGGGTCGATGGCGGAGGTCGGCGCCGACGGGCTGCTCGTCGCCGGCTTCGTCGCCGCCGAGATCCTGATCGGGGCCGCGCTGACCGTCGCGGCCCGTGCCTGGTGGGAGCGCCGCACCGATATGGAATCCTGACCCCGTGCACACTCCTTCAGGCCACACCGTCGACGCCGCAGCCACGACCCGACTCGTCGTCCTCGTCTCCGGGGGCGGCAGCAACCTCGCCGCACTGCTGGCACGGCACGACGACCCTGCCTACGGGGCGCGCGTCGTCGGCGTCGTCACCGACCGGCCGGACGCGGGCGCCCTCGACCTCGCGCAGGAGGCCGGGGTGCCGACCGCCGTCGTCGTCCCCGGCGACTTCGAGGACCGTCCTGCGTGGAACCGGGGCGTCGCCGAGGCGATCGCCGTGTTCAGCCCGGACCTCGTGGTGCTCGCCGGGTTCATGCGAATCCTCTCGCCCGTCGTCGTCGACAGGTTCTCGATCGTCAACACCCATCCCGCGCTGCTGCCGTCGTTCCCCGGGGCGCACGGGGTCCGCGACGCGCTCGCCTACGGCGTGAAGGTCACGGGGTGCACGGTCCACGTGGTCGACGCCGGCGTCGACACGGGGCCGATCCTCGCCCAGGCCGCCGTCCCGGTCCTCGACGACGACGACGAGTCCACGCTGCACGAGCGGATCAAGGTGGCGGAGCGCTCCCTCCTCGTCGAGACCGTCGGCCGCGCGGCCCGTGAGGGGCTGGCGGTCGAGGACGGTCGCGCGCGGATCGGCTAGTCCGGCCGCCGCCGGTCGCGTCGTCGTCCCACGCGCCGGGTAGACTGCTGCCGACCGCGACTGGCGAAGGTGGGATCGACCACCGGGGAGCGGTCGATCGACCTGCTGGTGCGTCGTCCGCCTGGGCGCCAAGGTCCGACATGTCGACGTGACCGTCGACAGACCCGACCGCGACCCAGAGGAGCCCCTCCCATGTCCGCCACGCCCAGCCTCCCGACCGAGCAGATCGCCGACGACGCCCGGCGTCCGGTCCGGCGCGCACTGCTCTCCGTCTACGACAAGACCGGGCTGCCCGAGCTCGCCGCCGCCCTGCACGCCGCGGGCGTCGAGCTGGTCTCGACCGGGTCGACCGCCGGCCGTATCGCCGACGCCGGCGTCCCCGTCACCCGGGTCGAGGACCTCACGGGATTCCCCGAGTGCCTGGAGGGTCGCGTCAAGACCCTGCACCCGCGTGTGCACGCAGGGATCCTCGCGGACTCGCGCAAGCCCGACCACCTCGCCCAGCTCGCCGAGCTCGACATCGAGCCCTTCGACCTCGTCGTCGTGAACCTGTACCCGTTCACCGCGACGGTCGCCAGCGGCGCCGGCCCGGACGAGTGCGTCGAGCAGATCGACATCGGGGGCCCTTCGATGGTGCGTGCCGCCGCCAAGAACCACCCGAGCGTCGCGATCGTCGTGGACCCGGCCCGGTACGACGACGTCGCCCGTGCCGCCACGGCCGGGGGCTTCACCTACGCCGAGCGCAAGGCGCTCGCGGCCCAGGCCTTCGTCCACACGGCGGAGTACGACGTCGCGGTCGCGTCCTGGATGGGACGCGTCGTCGCACCCGAGGCCGCCACCGACGAGCCCGCGCCCGCCGCCGAGACTCCCGCGTGGCTCGGTGCCACCTGGGAGCGGGCCGACGTCCTGCGCTACGGGGAGAACCCCCACCAGCAGGCCGCGCTCTACCGCGCGACCGACGGCTCGACCGGGCTCGCGCAGGCCACCCAGCTGCACGGCAAGGCGATGAGCTACAACAACTACGTCGACGCCGACGCCGCATGGCGCGCCGCGTACGACCACGAGGGCCCGGCCGTCGCGATCATCAAGCACGCGAACCCGTGCGGCATCGCGGTCGGCGCTGACGTCGCGCAGGCCCACGCTCGCGCGCACGCCTGCGACCCGGTCTCTGCGTTCGGCGGGGTCATCGCCGCGAACGACGTGGTGACCCGGGCCGCGGCGGAGCAGATCGCCGGGGTCTTCACCGAGGTCGTCGTCGCCCCCGGCTTCGAGCCCGAGGCGATCGAGATCCTCACGGCGAAGAAGAACATCCGCCTGCTCGTGGTGGAGGGCCGGCCCGACGCCGCCGTCGAGACGCGTCCGGTCAGCGGAGGCCTGCTGGTGCAGACCGTCGACCGCGTCGACGCCGCGGGGGACGACCCGCAGACGTGGACGCTCGCCGCCGGCCCGGCGGCCGACGCCGAGACGCTCGCCGACCTGCAGTTCGCCTGGCGCGCCGTGCGGGCCGCGAAGTCGAACGCGATCCTCCTCGCGGCCGACGGGGCATCGGTCGGTGTCGGGATGGGCCAGGTCAACCGGGTCGACTCCTGCCGACTTGCCGTGGAGCGCGCCAACGCCCTGGCCGACGGCGTCGAGCGTGCCCGGGGTGCGGTCGCGTCGTCGGACGCCTTCTTCCCGTTCGCCGACGGGCTCCAGGTGCTGCTCGACGCGGGCGTGAGGGCCGTCGTCCAGCCGGGAGGGTCCGTCCGTGACGCCGAGGTGGTCGAGGCCGCCGAGGCGGCGGGCGTCTCGCTCTACCTCACCGGGACGCGGCACTTCGCGCACTGACGCGGGTCCACGACGCCACGGGACGGCGCACGGTCCACCGTGCCGTGCGCCGTCCCGTGTGCGGTGCGGCCGTCCTCGCTAGGGTGAGGCCGACCCGGCGGACGGCCCGTCGGGCGGACGGAGGACGACGTGGCGGACGCACCGGTCATCGACATCCAGGGGCTGGTGAAGACCTTCGGGTCCTTCCGTGCGCTCGACGGGCTGGACCTGTGTCTCGAACCCGGTGAGGTGCGGGGCTTCCTCGGGCCGAACGGGGCCGGCAAGTCCACGACGATCCGGATCCTCCTCGGTCTCATGCGCGCGACCGGCGGGACGGCGAGGCTCTTCGGGCAGGACCCGTGGGCGGACGCCGTCGCGCTGCACCGCCGGCTCGCCTACGTCCCCGGGGACGTCGTCGTGTGGCCGAGCCTGACCGGTGGGCAGTGCATCGACGTGCTCGGGGCGTCGGGTCCCGCGGTCGACACAGCGCGACGCGACGAGCTGATCGAGCGGTTCGACCTCGACCCGACCAAGAAGTCGCGCGACTACTCCAAGGGCAACCGGCAGAAGGTCGCCCTCGTCGCGGCCTTCGCCGCCGAGGCCGACCTTCTCGTGCTCGACGAGCCCACCTCGGGCCTCGACCCCCTGATGGAGGAGGTCTTCCGCGAGTGCGTCGCCGAACGGGCCGCGCAGGGGACGAGCGTCCTGCTCTCCAGCCACATCCTCAGCGAGGTCGAGGCGCTGTGCTCGACCGTGTCGATCATCCGCAAGGGTGCGACCGTCCGCGCCGGCACCGTGACCGAGCTCAGGACCCTGGCCCGGACGACGGTCCACGCCGTCACCCGGTCCGCGGTCCCCGACCTCCCCGGCGCGGCCGACCGGCGCGGCGAGACGGTCGACGCCGGGCACGAGATCGAGTTCACGGTCGACCCCGCACACCTCGACGACGTGATGGCCCCGGTCGTCGCCGCAGGACTCGTCTCGCTGACCGTGCGGCCCCCGAGCCTCGACGAGCTGTTCCTCAGCGAGTACAGCGAGGCGGACGCGTGAGCGGTCGGCGCGGCGGCCTGGGCACGGTCCTCGCCCTTCAGCTCCGGACGAGCTGGTTGCGGCTCGTCCTGTGGATCGTCGGGATCGTGGGCGTCTATGCCGCGACCCTCGGCGCGATCGACGGCCTCTACCCGACGGCCGAGGCCCTCGAGACCTACGGTGCGACGCTCGACGGCGACCCGACGATCGCCGCGATCAACGGCATCCCCTACGGCGCCACGAACCTCGGGGGAGTCACCGCCAACGAGTTCGGCTTCATCGCGGCGATCGCCCTGCCGCTGATGGCACTGTCGCTCGTCGTGGGACAGACCCGCGCGCAGGAGGAGTCCGGACTGCTCGAGCTGTTGCGCTCGCGCGGGATCGGCGCGCGAGCACCGTGGGTCGCCGCGTTCCTCGTCGCGACGGCGGCGTTCGTCGTCGTAGGGCTCGGGATCGTCGCGACGGCGCTCGCGGGTGGCGTCGACGCCGGGGCCGTCGGTCTGTACGCCCTGTCCCTGACCGCTCTCGGCATGGTCTTCGCGGCCCTCGCGACCTTCGTCGGACAGTTCGTCCGGCGCGGTGCGCGCGTCACGTCGGTGGGCGTGGCGTTCCTCGGGATCGCCTTCGTCGCCCGCGGCGTCGGCAACGTCGACGAGAACGCCTGGAAGTGGCTCTCGCCGCTCGCGTGGCAGCAGGAGACCCGCCCCTTCGACACCGACCCGCGCTGGTGGCCGCTGCTGCTGGCGCTCGGGGTCGCCGCGGCGCTCGCGACGGCCGGCCTCGTCCTGGTCGGCAACCGCGACCTCGGCGCCGCGTTCTTCGGTGGGCGCCCTGGCCCGGCCCGCGCGTCCCGCTGGGGGCGCTCGTCCCTCGGGCTGGCGGTCCGCGCGCACCTGCCCGCTGCGGTCGCGTGGGCGGTCGGGGCCTTCGGGGTCGGCGCGGTCTTCGGGACCTTCGGCGACGACGTCACGGAGATGGTCGCGGCGAACCCGGAGCTCGGCGCGTTCCTGGGCGAGGGCGAGGCCGCGGACCAGTACTCGACGATGCTCCTGCTGCTCGTCGCGCTGATGTCGTTGGGACTCGCCGGGCAGGGCGTCGGGCAGATCCGGGCCGAGGAGACGACCGGACGGATCGAACCCGTCCTCGCCCGGTCCGTGTCACGGGTCGGCTGGTTGGCGACCCGCGGCGCGGTCGTCGCCGCCGGAGCCGCGGCGACGATGCTCGCCGGCGGGGTCGGAGTCTCGCTGACGGGGACGGTCGACGGCGGTGCGACGGCGGGCGACCTGCTCGCCGCGGCCGGGGCCTACGTCCCGGCCGTGCTCGTGCTCGTGGGCCTCGGGGTGTGCGTCGTCGGGGTGGCGCCGCGCCTGACCTGGTTCGTCTGGCTCGGGCTCGCCTACGTCGTGGTCGTCGATCTGCTCGGTGACACGCTCGACCTGCCCGACTGGGCGCGCGCACTGTCCCCGGTCCACGCCGTCGGACGCGTCCCGAGCGACCCGGTGTCGGGGTGGGCCGAGACCTGGCTCGCCGCGATCGCCGTCGTGCTCTTCGTGGCGGGCCTTGTCGGCTTCCGTCGACGGGACGTCCCGCGGACGTAGCACCACGACGCCGATTCTGACCTCCTGGCGGCGTACGGCGCGGGGATGCGGGCGCGCAGCGTCAGCGTGCCACGGCGTCGCGCCATCGCACGGAAGGGTCCGTCGCCCGGGACACGACGACGTCGGGCGTGGCGGCCGCGCCGAGGATCTTGCGCACGCCGCTGATCTCCCGGGGCACGTCGGCGAGCACGACGGCGCGCAGGGCGTGCACAGGGTTTCCCTCGTCGTCGGTGCGTCCGTCGTCGGTCGGGTCGAGGTACAGAGCCGCCCACCCGTGCTCGCCCTCGCGGAAGACCACGTCGTCGTGGGCGTCGGGCTCGCCGAACACCGCGACGTCGTGGCCGAGCTGCCGGGAGAAGACGTACGGGGCGGCCGTCGCGGGCACCTCCTGGCCCAGCAGCGCGGCGGCCGTGCGATCCGGATCCAGGAGCGCGGCCGACCAGTGTCCGCCCGCGACGTCGCCGCGGACGTCGTCGCGCCGCGTCGCGCAGTCGCCGACGGCCCAGACACGTCCGGCCCCCGGGCCCCGGAACCGGGCACGTCCGACGTCGTCGGTCGCGATCGCGCCGCGGTCGTCGACCGGGACGGTGCCGACCAGCCAGCCGGTCGCGGGGCGTGCCCCGACCGCAGCCAGCACGGTGTCGGCGTCGAGGACCCGCCCGTCGACCAGATGGACGGCGCGCTCCGAGACGGCGTCGACCCCGACCCCCGTGAGGAGGGTGACCCCGGCCTCCTCGTACCACGGCACGGTGCGGCGGCCGACGTCGCCGAGCTGGCGCGACAGCGGCGTCTCGGCAGCCTCGACGACCGTCACCTGCACGCCCGCGCCGGCCGCGACCCCGGCGACCTCGGCACCGATCCACCCGGCGCCGACGACGACGAGCCGATGACCTGGCGTGAGCCGTTCTCGCAGCGCTGCCGCGTCGTCGGCGGTGTGGAGGAGCGAGGCGGACTCCCAGTGGGAGGGCCTGAGCGGGCGCGAGCCGACCGCGAGCACGACGGCGTCGGCCGCCACGGACCTGCCCGCCGAGGTGGACACGCGCACGTCGTCGTCCGAGAGCGTCAGCGCCTCGACCGTCTCGCCGAGGTGGACCGTCGCCCCGCCGTGGACGTCCACCCCGAGCTCGTCCTGCAACCACGCGGGCTCGGGCCGCGACAGGAGCTCCTTCGAGAGCGGCGGTCGGTCGTACGGCTCGACCTCCTCGGCGCCGATCAGGGTGATCTCGCCCGTGAAGCCGCGGCCGCGCAGCGCTGCGACGGTCTGTGCGCCGGCAAGCCCGGCGCCGACGACGAGCAGCGAGTCGAGCCGGTGCGGGGGCAGGGTCTCGGGGGCTGAGGGGCTCACGGCACCGACCGTACCCCCGTGCGCAGGGGCCGAGGGGCTAGTCTCATCCTGTGCACAGCAGTCCTGGTCATGCCCCCCGCAGTGCGACCCCCACGGCGATGTGGGTGATGGTCGCGGGCGTCGTCGTCGCAACGCTGGTGGCGGTCGTCGTCGACGGTCGTCTCGGAGTGTTCGTCCTGGCCGCGACCGCCGGCCTCGGCGCGGTGATCCGGGCGCGCTACGCCGAGCCGGTCGGCATCATGATCCGTGGGCGGACCTTCGACATCGCGACGTACTCCCTGTTCGCCGTGGTCCTCGCCGTGTTCGGCGTGATCGCACCGGGCGTGTAGCGGCAGGCTCCCGGACCGACGACGAAGGCCCTCCCCGGGACGATCCGGAGAGGGCCTTCGTGCGGTGCAGGAGAGTCAGGCCTGGGGCTTGCCCTCGGTGCCCTTCTCGTCCGGCGTCCAGTCGGGGGCGTCGCTCTCGGCGACCGTGACGTCGGCACCGTCGGCACGGGCACCCTCGGAGGTGACGGTCTCGAACTCGACCTGGTCCTCACGCAGCAGGTCGTCCTGGACGACCGGCACGGCGGTGAAGGCGCGGTAGAAGAGCGCGGCGATCGCACCACCGGCGAGCGGAGCGACGATGAAGACCCAGAGCTGGGTCCAGGCCCAGTCGCCGGCGAAGACGGCCGCGGCGAACGAGCGTGCCGGGTTGACCGAGGCGTTGGTGACCGGCGCGGCGATGAGGATCATCACGGCGAGGGTGAAGCCGATGGCCATCGGGGCGAAGCTCGCGGAGTCGCTCCGGCGGGTGACCGCGAGGATCACGCCGACGAGGATCGCCGTGACGACGATCTCGATCAGGAGAGCGGCGAGGAGCTCGAAGGAGAAGGCGCCCTGCGTGGCGCTCGCGAGCGGAGAGTGCACGCCGTAGCCGTTGGCGACTCCCTGGAAGAGTGCAGCCTTGCTCTCCTCGGCGATCACACCGCCCTGCTGGAGGATGGCGAGCCCGGAGCTCGGGATCGTCGCGAAGAGCACGAGGGTGGCGAGAGTGCCGCCGACGAGTTGCGCGGCCCAGTACGGCAGGAGGTCGGCCCAGCTCGTGCGGCCGGCGATCGCGGCGCCGAACGTCACGGCCGGGTTGAAGTGGCCGCCGGAGATGTGACCCACGGCGGCGATGCCCGCGACGAGCGCGAGCCCGCCGGCGAGGGCGACCGACAGCGTCAGGCCCGCGTTGGTGAAGCGGGCGTACAGTGCCACGCCGCAGATCGCGAGAACGAGGAGGAAGGTGCCGAAGGCCTCGGCGCCGAGCCGCGCCAGGAGGCTGGGGGACTCGACGGTGGCCGTCGTGTCCTCGACGACGACCTCCTCACGTGGCGCCTCGGGGGCGGTGCTCTGCGCAGACATCGTGCTCCTGTTCTGATGGTTCGTGCGGCGGACCGCCGGCCGCTCGAGGTCGAGAGCCGACGACGTCGTGCCGACGCGTGTCGATCCGGTGCTGGCGGACAGTGTGGCGGGGGAATCTGTGAAGATTCTGGGGATCTCCCGCGGGACCATTCTGACACCATGACGCGACCGGCGTCGTCCGGCGGGTCGTGCGCGATGCGATGTCGGGAATGCGTGCCCTGTGTCAGAGTGGATTCATGACCACACGGACGCCAGGGAAGTCTCCAGTCACAGTGACCGTCACGGGTGCTGCGGGCCAGATCGGCTACGCGCTCCTCTTCCGCATCGCTTCGGGGCAGATGCTCGGAGCCGACACACCGGTGCGCCTCAACCTCCTGGAGATCCCGCAGGGTGTGGCCGCCGCCGAGGGCACCGCGATGGAGCTCGACGACTGCGCGTTCCCGCTGCTCACGGGGATCGACGTCTACGACGACGCGCGCGCCGCCTTCGACGGTGCCAACGTCGCGCTCCTGGTCGGTGCACGACCGCGCGGGCCGGGGATGGAGCGGGCCGACCTGCTCGAGGCGAACGGTGGGATCTTCAAGCCGCAGGGCGAGGCCATTAACGCCGGTGCGGCGGACGACGTCCGGGTGCTCGTGGTGGGCAACCCCGCCAACACCAACGCGCTGATCGCGGCGTCGAACGCGCCCGACGTCCCGAAGAGCCGGTTCACGGCGATGACGCGGCTGGACCACAACCGGGCGCTCGCGCAGGTGGCGCGGCGTGCCGGCGTCTCCGTCGCGGACGTGCGCCGCGTCTCGATCTGGGGCAACCACTCGGCGAGCCAGTACCCGGACGTCTTCCACGCCGACGTCGCAGGCCGTCCCGGTGCGGAGCTCGCCGAGGACCGGGCGTGGCTTCTCGACGAGTTCGTCCCGACCGTCGCCAAGCGTGGTGCCGCCATCATCGACGCCCGAGGTTCGTCCTCGGCGGCGTCGGCGGCGAACGCGGCGGTCGACCACGTCCACGACTGGGTGCTCGGCACCCCAGACGGGGACTGGACGAGTGCCGGGATCTGGTCGGACGGGTCCTACGGGGCGCCCGAGGGGATCATGGCCTCGTTCCCGGTCATCTCCGACGGTCAGGAGTGGAGCGTCGTCCAGGGTCTCGAGATCGACGACGTGTCGCGGGAACGGATCGACGCCTCGATGGCCGAGCTCGCCGACGAGCGTGAGGCGGTGCGGGCCCTCGGCCTGATCTGACCGTACACAGACGCATGACGACGGCGCGGCCCCGACCGGGGGTCGCGCCGTCTTTTTGTGACACACATCTCTGCAAACGCTTGCAGCAACGTTGCTGCAAGCCATACAGTCGTGGAGTCCCGAGCACTGTCGCCGGGACGACGTCCGCGACCGCCGGGCGTCGGCGAACGACACGGAGACGAAGGGGTCCCCATGACGATCGAGCACGCCCGACCACCAGCAGTGCGCCGCGGACTGGCCGGCGCCCTCGCGCTCGCGCTCTGCGCGACGACCGCGACCACGGCGTTGACGGCCGCCCCCACGGCCAGCGCCGTCTCGACCCCCGGCGGCGTGGCGCTCGTCGGCGACCTGCAGGACGAGATCGGCTGTGCCGCAGACTGGGCGCCGGACTGTGCCGAGTCCGAGCTGGCGCCGGCGGGCGACGGCACGTGGAGTGCCGACTTCACCCTCCCTGCGGGCACGTACGAGTACAAGGTCGCGCTCGACGACGCCTGGGACGTCGCCTTCGGGCTCGACGGCGGCGCCGACAACGTTCCGCTCGTCCTCGGCGGCGAGTCGACCCTCCGGTTCACGTTCGACGAGTCCACGGAGCGAATCGCCGTCTCGCCCGTCGACCTGACCGGGGGATACGACGCCGCGACCGACGCGGACGTCGTCCACCCGCCCGTGCGGCAGCCCGGGTCCGACGAGCGGTTCTACTTCGTCATGACCGACCGGTTCGCGAACGGCGACCCCACCAACGACACCGCAGGGCTCGGTGACGACCGCCTCGTCTCCGGGTTCGACCCCACCGACAAGGGGTTCTACCAGGGTGGGGACATCGCCGGGATCCGGCAGAACCTCGACTACGTCGAGGGCCTCGGGACCACCGCGATCTGGCTCACGCCGTCGTTCAAGAACGAACCCGTCCAGGGGACCGGCGCCGACGCCTCGGCCGGGTACCACGGCTACTGGATCACCGACTTCACGCGTATCGACCCGCACCTGGGCACGAACGAGGAGCTCGAGGCGCTGATCGCCGACGCGCACGACCGCGGGATCAAGGTCTACTTCGACATCATCACCAACCACACCTCGGACGCGATCTCCTACGCCGAGGACGAGTACTCCTACGTCGACCAGGCGACGTCGCCGTACCGGACGGCGGACGGGACGCCCTTCGACCCGGCGGACTACGCCGGGACGGACGAGTTCCCGGAGCTGGACCCCGCGACGTCGTTCCCCTACACGCCGCAGATCGCTCCCGAGAAGCAGGACCTCAAGGTTCCGGCCTGGCTCAACGACCCGACGCTGTACCACAACCGCGGTGACTCGACGTGGTCCGGCGAGTCCGTGACGTACGGCGACTTCGTCGGTCTCGACGACCTCATGACCGAGCACCCGACCGTCGTCGACGGCTTCGTCGAGGTCTACCAGGACTGGGTCGACCTCGGCATCGACGGCTTCCGCATCGACACCGTCAAGCACGTCAACCCCGAGTTCTGGGAGGCCTGGAGCGCCGAGGTCATGGACTACGCGCGCGCGGCGGGCAAGGACGACTTCTTCATGTTCGGCGAGGTCTACGACGCCGACGCGGCGAAGACCTCGCCCTACGTCCGGGACACCGAGATGAGCTCGGTCCTCGACTTCTCCTTCCAGGCGGCCGCCACGAGTTACGCCGGCGGCAACGACGCGCGGGGACTCCAGCGTCTCTACGCCAGCGACGACATGTACACCACGGACGAGACGTCGGCCGCAGCCCTGCCCACCTTCCTCGGGAACCACGACATGGGCAGGGTCGGCCACATGCTCGCCGGGACGGACGACCCGCTGGCGCGCGACGAGCTTGCCCACGACCTGATGTACCTCACGCGCGGCCAGCCCGTCGTCTACTACGGCGACGAGCAGGGCTTCGCCGGGACCGGCGGCGACAAGGACGCACGGCAGAGCCTCTTCGCCACCCAGGTCGAGGAGTACGCGGACCAGGCGCTCGTGACCGGCGAGACCCTCGGTTCCCAGGACCGGTTCGACACCGACTCGCCGCTGTACGAGCACGTCGCCTCGCTCGCCGCGCTGCGTGACGCGCACCCCGCGCTCGCGACGGGCGCGCAGATCGAGCGGTTCGTCGGCTCGGACGACAACGACGGCGCGGGCGTCTACGCGTTCAGCCGTGTCGACCGGGAGGAGAAGGTCGAGTACCTCGTGGCACTGAACAACGGGTCGCGGGCCCGGACGGTGGCGGTGCCCACCCTGACCCCGGGCGCGTCCTTCGAGGTCCTCCGCGGCGACGTCGAGGCTCTCGAGTCCGACGATGACGGACTCGTCGACGTGACGGTGCCGCCCACGAGTGCGGTCGTCCTCCGTGCGGACCGCACCGTCGGTGCGGACTCCTCCGGCGAGATCACGCTCCAGGTTCCTGACGCCGGCGCCGGCGTCAGCGGGCTCGCCCCGGTCTCGGCAACCGTGGACGCCGCAGCATGGTCCGAGACGTCGTTCGCCTGGCGCACCGTCGGGTCGGACGACTGGACCGTGCTCGGAACCGCCGAGGACACCACGCCCCGGGTGTTCCACGACGTCGACGGCCTCGCCCCGGGCACGCTCGTCGAGTACCGCGCGGTGACCGTCGACGCGGACGGAGACCGTGCCGCCGCGTCGACCTACGCCAGCGTCGGCAACGCCGTCGACGGCGACGCGGGCGACGGGGACGGAGGCTCCGGCGAGGAGATCTCGACGGTCACCGTCCCCGGCAGCCACAACGACGAGATGGGGTGCGTCGGCGACTGGACCCCGGACTGCGGAGCCGCCGAGCTCACGCTGCGTCCCGACGGCGTCTGGGCCGGGACGTTCGACCTGCCGGCGGGGACCTACGAGTACAAGGTCGCCGTCGACGGGTCGTGGGCGATCAACTACGGCGCCGACGGCACGCTCGACGGGCCGAACGCCGAGTACACCACCGAGGGCGGACCCGTCACGTTCTACTGGGACCCTGTCTCCCACGAGTTCTCGAGCACGGCCCAGGGGCCGATCGTGACCCTGCCTGGATCGCTGCAGGACGAGCTCGGCTGCGCGGGCGACTGGTCCCCGGACTGCCTGGCGACGTGGATGCGCGACACCGACGGAGACGGCGTGTACACGTACTCGACGTCGTCGCTGCCCTCCGGGGCGTACGAGGCCAAGGTCGCCCACGGACTGTCCTGGGCCGAGAACTACGGGGTCGGGGGAGCGCCCGACGGCGCCAACTACTCGTTCTCCGCGACCGAGGGCGAGTCGACCCTGTTCAGCTACGACGTCGCGAGCCACGAGCTGAGCATCGAGACGCAGACCCCGGTGCTCGCCGGACTCGGAGAGGAGCGTGCGCACTGGCTCGACGCGGACCTGCTCGCCTGGCCCCGTGACCTGCTCGGCGACTCCGACACGGAGGACCTGACGTGGACACTGCACCACGCCCCCGACGGCGGGATCCGCGTCGAGGACGGCGTCGTCGTCGAACCTGACGGCGCGGGGAGCCTGAACCTCGCCGTCGACCCCGACGGGATCCCTGCGGAGGTGGCGGAGACGTTCCCGGCGCTCACCGACGCCGTCGCGCTGAGGCTGCGGGACGAGAACGGCGACGCCCCGGCGCGGACCGCCGTGGAGTCCGTCCTCCGGGGGCAGGTCCAGGTGGCTCAGCACCACGGCGACGAGCTCACGGCGTTCACCGGCGTGCAGCTCCCTGGTGTGCTCGACGCGCTCTACGCCGACGCGGCGGGAGACCAGGACCTCGGTGTGGAGTTTGCTCCGAACGGGAAGTGGGCCTCGTTCCGGCTCTGGGCACCGACCGCCCGGTCCGTCACGCTGCTCGTGTGGCCCGGCGGGTCCGACGGCGCCGGTGACGCGCGCCGCGTCGAGGCGGTCCGGTCGGGCGACGGCACGTGGGTCGTCGACGGCAAGGCCGTGGACAAGAAGTTCCGATGGAGCGGGGCGCAGTACCTCTACGAGGTCGAGGTGTACGTGCCGGGCACGGGTGCGGTGGAGACGAACGTCGTCACCGACCCGTACTCGGTGGGCCTCACGCTCAACTCGGAACGGTCGGTCGCCGTGGACCTGACGGCCTCGTCGCTGGCGCCGAAGGCCTGGCGCACGACGGCTGCACCGGTGGTCGAGCGCCCGGTCGACCGCAGCATCTACGAGCTGCACGTGCGCGACTTCTCGATCGACGACGAGACCGTGCCGGCCGACCGCCGGGGTACGTACCTCGCCTTCGCCGAGTCGGGCTCGGACGGGATGACGCACCTGCGTGAGCTCGCCGACGCGGGGATGAACACCGTCCACCTGCTGCCGACGTTCGACATCGCGACGATCGAGGAGGACCGCTCGGCCCAGGCCGACCCGGGGGACCTGAGCGGGTTTGCCCCGGACTCCGCGGAGCAGCAGGCGGCGGTGGCAGCCGTCCAAGGGGAAGACGGGTTCAACTGGGGCTACGACCCGTACCACTTCTCGACGCCGGAGGGGTCGTACGCGACCGAGCCCGACGGTGGGGCGCGGGTCGCCGAGTTCCGCACGATGGTCGGCGCGCTGCACGGTGCCGGCTACCAGGTGGTGCTCGACCAGGTCTTCAACCACACGGCGGCGAGCGGCCAGGACGCGAAGAGCGTCCTCGACAAGGTCGTTCCCGGGTACTACCACCGTCTGGACGGGGAGGGAGACGTCGAGACGAGCACCTGCTGCCAGAACCTCGCGACCGAGCACCGCATGACCGAGAAGCTCATGGTCGACTCCGTCGTGACCTGGGCCCGGGACTACCGCGTCGACGGTTTCCGGTTCGACCTCATGGGACACCACTCCGTGGAGAACATGCAGGCCGTCCGCGACGCGCTCGACGCACTGACGCTGCGCAAGGACGGTGTCGACGGGTCGGCCGTGTACCTGTACGGCGAGGGGTGGAACTTCGGGGAGGTCGCCGACGACGCGCTGTTCACCCAGGCCCGTCAGGGCAACCTGGGAGGCACCGGGATCGGGACGTTCTCCGACCGGCTCCGCGACGCCGTCCACGGAGGCTCGCCCGTCGACGGCGCGTCGACGTTCACGCAGGGATTCGGCACAGGGCTCGGCACGGACCCGAACGGCCGGCCGGCACGGGCGGGTGACTCCTCGACCGTCAACGACGGCTCGGCGGACGAGCTCGCCGACCTCGCGCACCAGACCGACCTCGTGCGGCTCGGCCTGGCGGGGAACCTCGCCGACTTCACGTTCACGACGTCGGCGGGGACCGAGCAGCGTGGCGACGAGATCGACTACCGCGGATCCCCGGCCGGGTACGCGGAGCAGCCCGGCGAGGTCGTGACCTACGTCGACGCCCACGACAACGAGACCCTGTTCGACCTGCTGGCCCTCAAGCTTCCGCAGGAGACGTCGATGGACGACCGGGTGCGGATGAACACGCTCTCGCTGGCGACGACGGCCCTCGCACAGACCCCGTCGTTCTGGCATGCCGGGACGGATCTGCTGCGCTCGAAGTCCCTCGACCGCAACAGCTACGACTCGGGGGACTGGTTCAACGCGATCGACTGGACCGGCACGGACAACGGGTTCGGCCGGGGCCTGCCGCTCGCGGCCGACAACGAGGAGAAGTGGCCGGTCATGGCACCGCTGCTCGCCGACGAGACGCTGGCACCGACCGCCGACGAAATCGGCTCGGCGACCGCCCAGGCGCAGGACCTGCTGCGTCTGCGGTACTCGAGCGACCTGTTCCGCCTCGGCAGCGCCGAGAGGATCGAGCAGAAGGTGACGTTCCCGGGATCCGGGCCCGACGCGCCCGCCGGAACGCTCGTGATGAGCGTGGACGACACCGTCGGCGAGGACGTCGATCCCGCCCTCGACCGGCTGCTCGTCGCGTTCAACGCCTCACCGGACGAGGTGACGATCCCGCTCGCCGACCTGGCCGGGCGCGAGTACAGCCTCTCGGAGATCCAGGCCGACGGGAGCGACCCGGTCGTGCGCGGGACGACCTGGGACGAGGACGCCGGGACCGTGACCGTGCCGGCGCGCACGGTCGCGGTGCTCGTCGACGAGCAGTCGACCTCCGGCGGGGCCGGTGGCGGGTGGTGGCACCACCTCAACGAGCGGCTCTGCACCTGGCTGCCCTGGTTGCCGTGGTGCGACGGCGGCTGGAGCTGGGGCGCGAGCCTGGGCTCACGCGACCTCCTCGGCTGAGCGTCGGTCGGAGGGCTCCCGGGGCGGCGTCCCCGGGAGCCCTCCGGCGCGGAATCGCTACCGGAAGACGACCGTGCGTGAGCCGTCGAGCAGCACCCGGTGCTCGGCGTGCCAGCGCACGGCACGGGCCAGGGTGCGGCGCTCGACGTCCTCGCCCAGCGCGACGAGGTCCTTCTCGGCGTGCGAGTGGTCGACGCGCTCGACGTCCTGCTCGATGATCGGCCCCTCGTCGAGGTCGCCGGTGACGTAGTGCGACGTCGCGCCGATCAGCTTCACGCCGCGGGCGTGCGCCTGCGCGTACGGGCGGGCGCCCTTGAAGCTCGGCAGGAACGAGTGGTGGATGTTGATCACCTGTCCGGCCAGGTCGCGGCAGAGCTCGTCGGACAGGATCTGCATGTACCGCGCGAGGACGACGAGCTCGACGTCGAGCTCGTCGACGATCTGGCGCAGGCGTGCCTCGGCGTCGACCTTCGTCTCCCGGGTGACCGGCACGTGGTGGAACGGCTTGCCGTAGAACTGCGCGATCTCGGCCAGGTCGGGGTGGTTCCCGACGACGCCGACGACGTCGACGGGCAGCGCCTGGTGGCGCTCGCGGTACAGCAGGTCGGTGAGGCAGTGGGGAGCCTTGGAGACCATCAGCAGGGTGCGCACGCGGCGTCCGACGACGTCGAGGTGCCACGTCATGTCGAAGGCGGCGGCCACCGGCGCCAGCGCGTCCTCGAGGGTCGCGCGGTCTGACCGCGAGACCACCTGGACCCGCATGAAGAAGAGTCCCGTGTCGGGGTCCCCGAACTGCTGGGACTCGGTGATGTTCCCGCCGTGCTCGGCGAGCGTCCCGGTGACGCCGTGGACGATCCCGGGCCGGTCGGGGCACGAGAGGGTCAGGACCCAGTGCGTCGGCAGGGCGTCGGTGTTCAGCGGCAGCGCGGTCGGGGAGGAGCTCACCGGCCCAGCGTAGCCGGGGACGGGCGTCCGCTCCGTGGCGGGTCGCGGGCACATCGCGACGAATCTGGGACGATGGGTCCATGACGGACGACCTGACGATCGACCTGGTTCCCGACGAGAGCGCGGGGGAGCTCCTGACCCTGCGTCGCGCGGCCTTCGTCACGGAAGCGCAGATCCACGACGACCCGAACATCCCGCCGTTGACGCAGACGTTGCACGAGCTGCGCGACGACCTCAAGGAGGAGAACGTCGTCACGATCGGGGCCTGGGACGGGCACCGGCTCGTCGGCTCCGTCCGCATCGAGTTCGAGGGGACCAAGGCGACGCTCGGGCGACTGGCGGTGGCGCCGGACCAGCAGGGACGCGGCATCGGCACGCAGCTGATGTTCGCCGTCCTGCCGTACCTGCCGGAGGAGACCACGGAGGTCTGGGTCTTCACGGGCAAGGACTCGGCGCAGAACCTCGCGATGTACCAGCAGCAGGGGTACGAGGAGCAGTTCGACAAGACCGCGGGTGACCTGACCTACACCTACCTGCGTCGAATCCTCGGCGAGGTCGACGCGCGCAACGACGCAGAGGCTCGCTAACAGTTCTTCTCCGGCCGTCGGCCGGGTCACAGTTTCATGTCGACCATTGACTTTCCGGTTGTCCAAATGCTGGTATATGCCCGGATCGTCAATATTCGGAGGCAGCAGTGACCCAGCACGACACGTCCGCGCAACCGGCGGGTACCGCACGACCCGCAAAATACCGCGGACGGCACCTGCCCATGGTGGCGGTCGTCATCGCGGCGTTCATCGCCACCGCCCTGGCCTACAGCGGCATGGTCCTCTTCGGGCTCGAGGTCGCGGGCATGGCCCCGATGGAGGCCTACGCGCTGGCCGGCTTCCTCGAGGTCAGCCTCGTCGCCGTCGCCCTGATGGCTCGCAACGCCGCTCTCGAGGCACGCCCGTACGGAGTCCTGCTCACGCTCACCTGGGTCCTGTCGGGAACCTCGGGCCTCTTCGCCGCCCTGCACGAGGTCGCTGTCCCCAGCGCGACGACGCCGTACATGGTCGTCTTCCGGTTCATCCCCCCGCTCGTCGCCGCGCTGATGTGGCACCTCGCGCTCGTCGGTGAACGGCATCTGGTCACGGGGGACACCCTGGACGAGCGTCGGCGCGAGCGCCGGGTCCACGCCTACGTGACCGCTCTCGAGAAGTGGCGCGACGCGCGGCTCGACAGCACGGGCGACCGCAAGAGCACCCGCAAGGTCCGGACGGCGCACCAGGCGCAGCGCTCGGCACGCGACGGCGCGCTCAAGCTGCTCACCGTCGAGGACTTCGAGCGACGCATGCAGGTGTGGGTCCAGCGCCTCGAGGCCGCCGAGCGGCACGGGAGTCGCCTCGACCTGATCGGGGCCAGCTCGGTCAAGCGCGGCATGACGCCCGGCGTCGCGGAGGTCGCCCGCCCCCAGGCGCAGCCGGAGCCGGAGCTGACCCGCCCCACAGCCACCCACGAGGAGCCTGAGACGCGGGCGGAGCGTGACGCCGTCGAGGACTCCACCGAGACGACGTCGACCGAGCGCTATGCCGACGTGTCGATCACGGCGCTGCTGGCCGACGCAAAGGCGGACGAGCGCTCGGAGCGGGCGACGGACCCCGTGCAGCACGCTGCGCCCGCGCCCACGCCCGTGACGCCGGACGAGTCGACGGCTCCCGTGCCCTACGACGAGCGACTGCCCGAGACGGGACACACCCGTCGCGTCGAGATCTTCGACCTCGTGAACCGGCCCGAGTGGGCACGGCGTGCCGCAGGGTCCGCGGAGGGCTCGACGGCAGGTACCGCCACGCCCGACGAGTCGTCCGCCGACGTGTCGACCCTGTCCGCGCGGGACCAGCGGATCCTGGCGCTCGCGGGTGACGGTGTCGCGCACAAGGACATCGCCCGGGAGGTGGACGCGTCGCGCTCGACCGTGAGCCGCGTCGTGCGACGCCACGGGGCTCAGTCGAGCACCACGGACGAGGCACGCGAGTTCGCACGCGTCTGACCCGCTGATCGACGGCGCCGGGTGCTGAACGCAGCACCCGGCGCCGTCGTCATGCCGTGCGTCGTGCCCGGTGGTCGGGCGGGACGAGCGGTGAGGCACCGGTGACGGCGGCGATGATCTCCTCGTAGCTGGCGTCCGCGCCGACGAACGAGCCGTTGTTGCGCCCGTGCCGGAGCACCTCGATCCGGTCGGCCACGGCGTGGACGTCGGTCATGTTGTGGCTGATTAGCACGACGGCGTGGCCGAGGTCGCGCAAGCTCTGGATGTGCGTGAGCACCTCCGCCGTCTGCGACACGGAGAGGGACGCGGTCGGCTCGTCGAGGATGACGACGCGCGGGGATCCGAGCAGGGTGCGCGCGATGGCGACGGACTGGCGCTGGCCCGCGGACAGGCCTGCCACCGGTGTGCGTACCGACGGGATCCGGGACGTGAGCGAGTGCAGGATGCTGCGCGCCTCCTCCTCCATCCCTTCCTCGTCGAGCCGGCGACCGATCCGACGTTCCTGCCCGAGGTAGAGGTTCGAGACGACGTCGAGGTTCTCGCACAGCGCGAGGTCCTGGAAGACGGTGGCGATACCGAGGGCTCGCGCGGCCGACGGCGAGGAGATCGTGACGGGTGCGCCGTCCATCTCGATGAGCCCCGCGTCGGGGGAGAGAACCCCGGCGATCACCTTGGCCAGCGTGGACTTTCCCGCCGCGTTGTCCCCGACGAGGGCGACGACCTCCCGCGGGTACAGGTCGAGGTCGACCTCGGAGAGCGCCTGGACGTGGCCGAACCGCTTGTCGATCCCGCGGAGCGCGAGCGTGGGGGAAGGTCGCACCTCAGGTCACCTCTCTTCCGGGTCGAGCGTCGTCGCTCGGGGTGATGATGTCAGTTCCGGTGATGTCTCGACGTCGACGCCGCGCAGCGCGACGGCGAGTGCCCCCATGATCTCCGCCCGGTCGCCGAGTGCCGCGGGCACGACCTCGACGGGGGAGATGGCGTTGGGGACGACGTGGCGCAGGACGGCGTCGCGGAGCGGGGCGAGGAACGTCTCCCCGGTCTCGGCGAGCTCGCCGCCCACGACCACCCGTTGGGGGTTGACGGTGCTCGCGAGCGACGCGACGACGCTCCCGACCTTCTCGCCCGCGTCCGCGATCACGCGGCGGCACCCGGGGTCGCCCTCCTCGGCGCGGGTGATCACGTCGCGCAGGGTGAGGGGTCCGTGGCTGGCGCGGAGCATCTCGAGCAGCGCCGCGCTGCCGACGACCGTGTCGAGGCAGCCGCGGTTGCCGCAGCGGCAGATCGCTCCGGCCGCGTCGACCTGGACGTGCCCGATCTCGCCTGCCGTGCCGGCGAATCCCCGGTGCAGGCGGCCGTTGATCATGATCCCCGCGCCGACACCGTACGAGGCTCGAACGAAGATGGAGTCCTGCACGTCGGCCGCGGCGCCGAAGTCGTGCTCGGCGATCGCACCCAGGTTCGCGTCGTTGTCGACGTGGACGGGGCGTGCGAGGCGCTTGCTGAGGACCTGGCCGACGTGGAGGTCGTCCCAGCCGCGCAGCAGTCCGCGCACCGCGATCATCCCGGTCGCCTCGTCCACCGGTGCGGGGAGGGCGAGCCCGACACCCAGGAGCTCCTCGAGACCCGAGCCGAGCCGCTCCAGGTGGTCCACGACGAGCAGGGCGGCGCGGTCGAGGCTGGTGTCGACGCGGTGGTCCGGGGGCAGCGGCATGGACTGCGTCGCGACGATCTCGCGGGTGAGGTCTCCGAGGGCGACGGTGAGGTGGCGGTGACCGAACTGGACGCCGGCGACGAGCCCGAGCCGCCGGGCCAGGGTGACCTTGAGAGCCCGGCGACCGGAGCGTGAGGTGGTCTGCGTGTCCACGACACCGGCGGCGGCGAGCTCCTTGACGATGGTCGAGACCGTCGCCGTCGACAGGCCCGTCGCCCCGGCGAGCTCGATCTGGGTGAGGCCCCCGAACTGCTTGACCGCGTTCACGATGCGGGTCCGGTTCGCCTCCCTCAGCGAGGTCTGCGAACCGGGCGTGGGCCGGTCGGTGAGCACTCCCCGAGACTACAGGGGCGAATCGGAGACTCAGAGGATCGGTACACGCGTCTTGGATTAGAGAGTCGAACACAGAATGGTAACGAAGTAGATTCTGGGCTTGACCCTCGAACGAAGCCACACCTAGGTTTCTCGACATGCCCCAGCGGTGCGGCTGCTCGAAGGAGCGTCGCTCGAGGGCGTGTTGCGCACGATCGGTGCGCATCCCTGGTTCGACGACGAGAGGGAAGACGATGACGTCTCTTCGCAAGACAGCCGCCGTGATCGCCGGCGCCACACTCCTGTTCGGGTCTCTGACCGCCTGCAGCTCCGAGCGCGCGAGCGACTCCGCCGATGCCGGTGAGAGCGCTTCCGCCGAGGACACGCTGGTCGGTATCGCGATGCCCACCAAGAGCCTCCAGCGCTGGAACAACGACGGTGCCCACCTGGAGGAGCTCCTCCAGGAGACCGGCTACGAGACCTCGCTGCAGTACGCCGACAACAAGGTCGACCAGCAGATCACGCAGATCCAGAACATGATCAACGACGGCGCGGACGTGCTCGTCGTCGCCTCGATCGACGGCACGGCGCTCGGTCCGGTCCTCCAGGACGCCGCCGACCAGGAGATCCCGGTCATCGCCTACGACCGTCTGATCAACGACACGGAGAACGTGGACTACTACGCCACGTTCGACAACGAGCTCGTGGGCACGCTCCAGGGCGAGTTCATCGTCGACCAGCTGGGCCTCGCGGACGGCGAAGGCCCGTACAACCTCGAGCCGTTCGCCGGGTCGCCCGACGACAACAACGCCAAGTTCTTCTTCAAGGGCGCGTGGGACGTGCTGACCGAGTACGTCGACAACGGGCAACTCGTCGTGCCGTCCGGCAAGGCGCCGGCCACGGTCGACGAGTGGACCACCATCGGCATCCAGGGCTGGGAGTCCGCCAAGGCGCAGTCCGAGATGGAGAACCGACTCAACTCGTTCTACACGGACAAGAAGGTCGACGTCGTCCTCTCGCCGAACGACTCGCTCGCGCTCGGCATCGAGCAGGCGCTCGACGGTGCCGGCTACTCCGCCGACGGCGACTGGCCGCTCGTGACCGGTCAGGACGCCGACGAGGCGAACGTGAAGAACATGCTCGCGGGCATGCAGGCGATGACGGTCTGGAAGGACACCCGCACCCTCGGTGACCAGGTCGCCACGATGGTCGAGGAGATCGTCAGCGGCGAGGAGGTCGAGGTCAACGACACCGAGACCTACGACAACGGAGTGAAGGTCGTCCCGTCCTACCTGCTGCCGCCGCAGGTCGTCGTCCCCGACGAGGTCGAGTCCGCACTGGTGGACTCCGGCTTCTACACGGCAGACCAGCTCGGTCTCTGATCCGTACAGTCCGCCGCGCCCGGGAGCGATCCCGGGCGCGGCGTGGCACCCCAGCACGAGTGAGGAGTCACGGATGACCGGCGAGAGCCACCTCGAGATGCGGTCGATCACGAAGGAGTTCCCTGGCGTCAAGGCGCTGCAGGACGTCACGCTGCAGGTGCGCCGCGGTGAGGTGCACGCGATCTGCGGCGAGAACGGCGCGGGCAAGTCGACCCTGATGAAGGTCCTGTCCGGCGTCTACCCCCACGGGACGTACGACGGTGAGATCCTGCTGGGCGGGGCGCCGTGCGAGTTCCGGGGAATCAAGGAGAGCGAGGCGCGCGGGGTGGTCATCATCCACCAGGAGCTCGCACTCGTCCCCTACCTCTCCCTCGCCGAGAACATCTTCCTCGGCAACGAGAAGTCGCGGGCCGGCGTCGTCGACTGGAACCGCACGTCGCGTGACGCCAAGGAGCTCCTCGAGCGGGTCGGGCTGCACGACGACCCGGCGACGCAGGCCGCGGACCTGGGCGTCGGCAAGCAGCAGCTCGTCGAGATCGCCAAGGCGCTCTCCAAGGACGTCGAGCTGTTGATCCTCGACGAGCCGACGGCAGCGCTCAACGACGAGGACAGCGCGCACCTGCTCGGACTGATCGACCAGTTCCGCGCCGCAGGCATCACCTGCATCATCATCAGCCACAAGCTCAACGAGATCGCGGCCGTCGCGGACTCGGTCACGATCATCCGGGACGGGCAGACCATCGAGACGCTCGACCTGCACGGCGACGAGCCGGTCTCGGAGGACCGGATCATCCGCGGCATGGTCGGGCGCGAGCTCGACAGCAGGTTCCCGACGCACGAGCCGACCATTGGCGAGGAGGTGCTGCGGATCGAGGACTGGACCGTGCACCACCCGGTCAACCCCGAGCGCGTCGTGGTCGACCACGCCAACCTGCACGTGCGTGCCGGCGAGATCGTCGGGCTCGCGGGGCTGATGGGTGCCGGCCGGACCGAGCTCGCGATGAGCGTGTTCGGCCAGAGCTACGGCACGGGCATCAGCGGCAGCGTGTACAAGAACGGGTCCAAGATCCGTACGCGGAACGTCGCCGAGGCGATCTCGCACGGGATCGCCTACGCCACCGAGGACCGCAAGCGCTACGGTCTCAACCTGATCCAGACCATCCGTGAGAACGTCTCCGCCTCGGCGCTGGGCAAGCTTTCGCGGTGGGGCGTCGTCGAGACCGAGCAGGAGGTCGTCGTCGCGGAGAAGTACCGGCACGACTTCCGGATCAAGGCCCCGAGCGTCGAGTCCGTCGTCGGCAAGCTCTCCGGGGGAAACCAGCAGAAGGTCGTCCTGAGCAAGTGGGTCTACTCCGACCCGGACGTGCTGATCCTCGACGAGCCCACCCGCGGGATCGACGTCGGCGCCAAGTTCGAGATCTACGGGATCATCAACGCACTCGCCGACGCGGGCAAGGCCGTCATCGTGATCTCCTCCGAGCTCCCCGAGCTGATCGGGGTCTGCGACCGCATCTACGCCATGAACGAAGGTCGGATCACGGGCGAGGTCGCCCGTGCCGACGCCACCCAGGAGAACCTCATGCACTACATGACCATGGACAAGGGAGAGGTCGTCCGATGACCGCCGTCAGCGAGTACCTCGGCCGCAACGTCCGCCAGTACGGGATCGTCGGCGCGCTGATCGTCATCGTGCTGCTCTTCCAGGTGCTGACGGACGGGCGCCTGCTCTACCCCAACAACATCGCCAGCCTGATCCAGCAGAACGCCTACGTGATGATCCTGGCGATCGGCATGGTGATGGTGATCGTCGCCGGTCACATCGACCTCTCGGTCGGGTCGGTCGTCGCGTTCGTCGGCGGCCTGTGCGCGATCATGCTCACCGACTGGGAGCTGCCGTGGATCCTCGCGGTCGTCCTCTCTCTCGGCATCGGTGCCCTGGTCGGGATGTGGCAGGGGTTCTGGATCGCCTACGTCGGCATTCCTGCCTTCATCGTGACCCTCGCGGGCATGCTGATCTTCCGCGGGCTCGCGATCGTCCTGGTCGGGACCACCGTGGCGGGACTGCCCAGCAGCTTCAACGCGATCAGCAACGGGTCGCTGCCCAACTGGCTGGGCTTCATCGGTGACGCCGACGTGGTCACGCTCTGCATCGGTGCCGTCGGCATCGTCGCGTTCGCGGTCACCCAGTGGCGGTCCCGGGCCGCCGCACGCAGGCACGAGCTGGCGGTAGAGCCGATGTCGGCCTTCGTGATCAAGCTCGTCGTCGCCTCGGTGCTCATCGCCGTCGTCACCTACTGGCTGTCGCTGTCCGCCGGCGGTACGCCGATCGTCCTGCTCATCGTCGGGGCGCTGATCATCGGGTACACGTTCGTCCTGAACCGCACCGTCTTCGGCCGGCACATCTACGCCGTCGGCGGCAACCGCCACGCCGCGGTGCTCTCCGGGGTCAACTCGCGTCGCGTCGACTTCGGGATCTTCGTCAACATGGGCGTCCTGGCGGCCGTCGCGGCCATCGTCACCACGTCGCGCGCCGGCGCCGGCGTGGCGTCGGCCGGGGTGAACTACGAGCTCGACGCGATCGCCGCCTGCTTCATCGGCGGCACCGCGGTCACCGGCGGCGTCGGGCGGATCTCCGGCGCCATGATCGGCGCGCTGATCATGGGCGTGCTCAACATGGGTCTGTCGATCATGGCGGTCGACGCAGCCTGGCAGCAGGCCATCAAGGGCCTCGTGCTGCTGCTCGCGGTCGCGTTCGACCTGGTCGGCAAGCGTCGCTCACGCCTCGCCTGAGCCACGACGTCGCGGCCTGGTCCGCCCGTGGGCCGTCCGGATACGATCCGGGCGGCCCACGCGCGTCCGTCGTCCGTTACGATGATCGCGTCGCGACTGGCGGTCCTGACGATGCTCCTCACCGAGCGCGCCGGGCGGGTGGAAACAACCACCGGGGAGCGGCGTGCAGTGCAGACTTCGGGTCGTTCGCCTGGGCCCCGGTCACCACCTGGACGGTGCGTGCCCGGCGTGGACCGGCGGGCCCGTGCGCTCCAGGACTGATCGACCAGACCGTGCCTGCTGACAACAGTCCAAGGAGAACGATGAGCGAGCAGCCTGACGTCATGAACCAGAACATCTCCGAGCTCGACCCGGAGATCGCGGCAGTCCTCGACGGGGAGCTGGCTCGCCAGCGCGACACCCTCGAGATGATCGCCTCCGAGAACTTCGTGCCCCGCGCGGTCCTGCAGGCCCAGGGATCCGTGCTGACCAACAAGTACGCCGAGGGCTACTCCGGTCGCCGCTACTACGGTGGCTGCGAGCAGGTCGACGTCGCGGAGAACCTCGCGATCGCCCGCGCCAAGGCGCTCTTCGGTGCCGAGCACGCCAACGTCCAGCCCCACTCGGGCGCCACCGCCAACGCCGCCGTCCTGCACGCGCTGATCAACAAGGGCGACAAGATCCTCGGGCTCGAGCTCGCGCACGGCGGCCACCTGACGCACGGGATGAAGATCAACTTCTCCGGCAAGCTCTACGACGTCGCGGCGTACGGGGTGGACCCGCAGACGCACCTCGTGGACATGGACAAGGTCCGCGAGACGGCGCTCGCCGAGCGCCCCGACGTCATCATCGGTGGCTGGTCCGCCTACCCGCGTCAGCTCGACTTCGCGGCCTTCCGCTCGATCGCCGACGAGGTCGGCGCCAAGCTCTGGGTCGACATGGCTCACTTCGCAGGCCTCGTCGCCGCCGGGCTGCACCCCTCCCCGGTGCCCTTCGCGGACGTCGTCTCCTCCACCGTGCACAAGACGATCGGCGGCCCCCGGTCGGGCTTCATCCTCTCCAAGGAGGAGTACGCCAAGAAGATCGACTCGGCCGTCTTCCCGGGGCAGCAGGGCGGGCCTCTGATGCACGTGATCGCCGCGAAGGCGGTCTCCTTCAAGGTGGCCTCCTCGGACGACTTCAAGGCTCGTCAGCAGCGCACGATCGACGGCGCCCGCATCATCGCGGAGCGCCTGACGGCCGCGGACGTGACCGAGCAGGGGGTCTCCGTCCTCACGGGCGGCACCGACGTGCACCTCGTCCTCGTGGACCTGCGCCACAGCGAGCTCGACGGCCAGCAGGCCGAGGATCTCCTGCACTCCGTCGGCATCACCGTGAACCGCAACGCCGTGCCGTTCGACCCCCGCCCGCCGCGCGTCACCTCGGGTCTGCGCATCGGGACGCCGGCTCTCGCCACCCGCGGCTTCGGCGACGCCGAGTTCTCCGAGGTCGCGGACATCATCGCGACGGCCCTCAAGGCCGGTGCGGCGGCCGACGTCGACGCGCTGCGTGCCCGCGTGGAGCGGCTCACCGAGCAGTTCCCGCTCTACCCGGGTCTGCAGCAGTACTGACCGGCAGCACGACCTCGTCGACCACGCGGTCGCGCACCCCAGCCCTGGCGCTGGCTCGCGCGACCCCGTGGTCGGCCACGGCCGGACGGCGCTCGACCGGCGTCGCACCGCCCGACCGGACGCACCCCGCACAGACGCCGACCCCGCAGACCCTGGGAGCCCCCATGACCGCACAGATCCTCGACGGCAAGGCGACCGCCGCCGCGATCAAGTCCGAGCTCGCCGAGCGCGTGAGCGCACTCACCGCCCAGGGCGTGACGCCCGGACTCGGGACCGTGCTCGTCGGTCAGGACCCTGGCTCGGTCTCGTACGTCGGCGGCAAGCACCGCGACTGCGCCGAGGTCGGGATCGCCTCGATCCGCGAGGACCTGCCCGAGACCGCATCCCAGGCGGACGTCGAGGCGGCCGTGGACCGGCTCAACGCCGACCCCGCCTGCACCGGGTACATCGTCCAGCTGCCGCTGCCGAAGGGGATCGACACCAACGCGGTCCTCGAGCGCATCGACCCCGCCAAGGACGCGGACGGGCTGCACCCGACCAATCTTGGGCGCCTGGTCCTGCGGGTCTCCGAGGAGATCACCTCGCCGCTGCCCTGCACCCCGGCCGGCATCGTGGAGCTGGTGCAGCGGCACGGGATCGACCTCGCCGGCAAGGACGTCGTCGTGCTCGGCCGCGGCACCACGGTGGGCCGGTCGATCGGGCTGCTCCTGACCCGCAAGGACATCAACGCCACGGTGACGCTCACGCACACCGGTACCCGCGACGTCGCCGCGCACCTGCGGAACGCCGACGTCGTCGTCGCGGCCGCCGGGGTCCCCGGGTTCGTCACGCCGGAGCACGTCAAGCCGGGCGCCGTGGTCCTCGACGTGGGCGTCTCGCGGGTCCTGGACCCGGAGACCGGCAGGGCGCGCCTGCGCGGGGACGTCGACCCCGCGGTCGCCGACGTGGCGAGCTGGATCTCGCCGAACCCGGGCGGTGTCGGGCCGATGACGCGCGCGATGCTGCTGGCCAACGTCGTCGACACCGCCGAGCGCGCCGCGGCCGCGGCAACCACTGTCGGCGGCGTGTGATCGGATAGTCCCGTGATCACCATCGCCACCGTCAACGTCAACGGCATCCGCGCAGCCTTCAAGCGCGACATGGCCGGCTGGCTCGCCACCCGCAACCCCGACGTCGTCCTGCTCCAGGAGGTCCGTGCGCCGGAGGAGATCGTGCAGGACCTCCTCGACGGCTGGCACGTCGTGCACGTGCCGTGCGAGATCAAGGGCCGGGCCGGGGTGGCCGTCGCCTCCCGGCTCCCGATCGCCGCCGCGCGCCGGGACCTCGGAGACCTGGTGGCGTTCGGGGACGACGGGGAGCCTCCCGTGGACACCGGCCGCTGGGTCGAGGCCGACGTCGCACTGCCCGACGGCGGGACGGTCACCGTGATCTCGGCGTACCTGCACTCCGGCACCGCGACGAAGCCCGAGACGATGGACGCGAAGTACGCGCACCTCGACCGGGTGACGGCACGGATGCGCGAGCTCGCCGCGGACGGCCGCCGCGCCGTCGTCGGTGGCGACGTGAACATCGCCCACCACGAGGTCGACATCAAGAACTGGAAGGGCAACAAGAGCTCCGCGGGGTTCCTGCCCGCCGAGCGCGCGTACCTCGACACCTGGATCGACGAGCTCGGGTACGCCGACCTCGGCCGGCGGTTCGGCGGGGACGGCCCGGGGCCGTACAGCTGGTGGTCCTTCCGCGGTCAGGCGTTCGACAACGACGCCGGCTGGCGGATCGACTACCAGCTCGCGACCCCGGCGCTGGCCGAGGCCGCGATTTCCGTCGAGGTCGATCGCGCGACGTCCTACGACACCCGGTTCAGCGACCACGCCCCCGTGGTGGCCGTCTACGACCTCTAGCGGTCAGCCGGCCCGGCCGGCCGGTGCGGCCGGGACGGCGACGAGCAGGTCCGGTGGCGTGTACCCGGCGTCGGCGAACGCAGCGAGCACGGCGTCCTGCACCGCTGCGATGTCCGTCGCCCGGACGAGGGCGATCGCGGACCCGCCGAACCCTCCGCCCGTCATCCGGGCACCCAGGGCCCCGGCCTCGCGCGCGGCAGTGACCGCCAGGTCGAGCTCGGGGCACGAGACCTCGTAGTCCTCGCGCAGGGACGCGTGGGAGGCGTCCATCACGGGGCCGACCTCGGTGACGTCGCCGGCGTCCAGGAGGCCGACGAACGTCCCGACCCGCCCGATCTCGGTGACGACGTGGCGGGCTCGGGGCCGGACGTCGTCGTCGAGCGCGGCCAGGACGGCGGGCAGCTCGTCCGCGGGGGACTCCGAGCGGCCGAGCATGTCGGCGATCTCTCGCAGGCTCGTCACACCGAGCGTCCGCGCGGCTCGCTCGCACGCGTCCCGGCGCGCCGCGTACTGGCCGTCCACGAGGGCGTGCGGGGCCCGGGTGTCGACGACGAGCAGCGCCAGGCCGGCGTCGGCGAGGTCGAAGGGGACGTGCCGCGCGCTGTCGACGGGGTCGAGGCCGGGCGTGAAGTCGAGCAGGACCGCGTTGCCGGTGGTCGCGCGCAGCGACGTCGACTGGTCCATCCCGCCGGTCGGCGCACCGGCGATCTCGTTCTCCGCGCGGACGCACGCGGCGGCGAGCGCCGCCCGGCCCGCGTCGTCGCCACCGAGGCCGAGCCCCGCGAGGTCGTCGAGCGCCACGGCGACGGCGCTCTCCAGGGCTGCCGACGACGAGAGTCCGGCGCCGTAGGGGACGCACGAGTCGACCGCGACGTCGAAGCCGACGACGGAGTGTCCCGCCTGCTCCAGCGCCCAGGCGACGCCGACGACGTACGCGGGCCACCCCTCCACCGTCCCGGGCGCGACGTCGCCGAGCCGGACCTCGCGCACGGTGCTCTGCTCCTGGGCGGAGACGAGCCGAACGAGCCGGTCGGCGCGTGGGCTGACGGCGACGAACGTCCGGTGCTCGAGCGCGATCGGCAGGCAGAGCCCGGCGTTGTAGTCGGTGTGCTCGCCGATCAGGTTCACCCGACCGGGTGCTGCCCAGACCCCGAGGGGCGCCGCGCCGAACGTCTGCTCGAAGAGCGTCGTGGCGCGGGCGGTGCCCTCGTCCGTGGTCCAGGCGGGCAGGACGCCGCTCATGCGTGTGCTCCGTTCGCGGTGGTGGCGGACGCCGGGCTCGCGCTCAGATCCACGGGGCCGAGCTGGTGGAAGCGCGCGGCGATCCGCTCGGGCGTCGTGTCGCTGATCCAGGCTCCCATCCCGGACTCGGAGCCGGCGAGGTACTTCAGCTTCCCCGGTGCGCGCAGGATCGAGAAGAGCTCGAGGTGGAGCCGGGCCAGCGGGGCGCCGTCGTCGGTCGTCGTGCGTCCGGCACGAGAGCTCGGCATCTGGTGCCACGCGGCGATGTACGGCAGCTCGATCGGGGTTCCGTCGGACTCGACGAAGAAGGCGTCGGCCCGGCGGAGCAGCTCGCGGTAGATCACGGCGAGGTCGTCACGCTCGGAGTCCGTCAGCTCGGGGATCGTCCCGACGTCGCGGTGCGGGGCGAGGTGGACCTCGACGGGCCATCGGGCGGCGTACGGGACGTAGGCGGTCCAGTGCTCGCTGCGGAGCACGACGCGCTCGCCCGACGCCTGCTCGGCGTGCAGGATGTCGCGCAGGAGGTTGCCGCCGGTGCGCTCGCGGTAGACGCGGGCCTGGTCGAGGAGCCGTTCCGTGCGCGGGGTCAGGTACGGGTAGCCGTAGATCTGGCCGTGCGGGTGGGGGAGGGTAACCCCGATGTCGCGCCCCCGGTTCTCGAAGCAGAAGACCTGCTGGATGCCTGCCTCTGCGCCGAGCGCGGTGGTCCGGTCGGCCCAGGCGTCGACGATGGTGCGGATGCGGGAGACCGGCAGGTCGACGACGGAGGTGCGGTGGTCCGAGGAGAAGCAGATCACCTCGCAGCGCCCGGCAGCCGGTGCGGCGACCTCGAGCAGGTCGCGCGGGTCGTCGGGGACCGTGTCGGCCGGCGCGGCGACCCCCTGGCCGTCGGCGTCCTGGCCCGGCACGCGCATGAGCGAGGGGAACCGGTTCTCGAACACGGCCACGTCGTAGTGCGTGTCGGGGATCTCCCCGTCGGCGTACTCGGCGTCCGGGCGCGCGGGGCACAGGGGGCAGGAGTCTGCCGCCGGCAGGAACGTGCGGTTCATGCGGTGCGAGGCGAGCGGGATCCAGTCGCCCGTCAGCGGGTCGCGGCGCATCTGCGGGCCGGTGAACGGCTGCGGGACGCCGTCGGCGTCGGGAACGGGGGAGAACCGGTCGGCGAGGGGGCGCGGGTCGTCGAGACGGTGCTCGCGCTCGCCGGAGAGGAACTCCGGGCTGTCGTCGAAGTAGATGAGCTCGCGGCCGTCGGCCAGACGGGTGGCGGTACGACGTCGTGCGGTGCTCATGCGGACTCTCCGGTCTCGGTCTCGGTCTCGGTCGTCGACGGGGCGACGGCGGCCACGACGAGCTCGCCGACGAGGTCGCGCGCGGCGGCCTGCGCCTCGGGCTCGAGGCCGTCGTCGGTGACCAGCACGTCGACGTCGCGGAGGTCGGCGAACCTGCTCAGCCCTGTCTCCTCCCACTTGGTGTGGTCGGCCAGTGCGACGGTGCGGCCTGCGCCCGCGATCAGCGCGGCGTTGGTCGCTCCTTCCACGATGTTCGGCGTGGTCAGCCCGGCGTCCGCACCGACGCCGTGGGCACCGACGAACGCGACGTCGACGTGGAGGGTGGCGAGCGTGCGTTCCGCCACGGGCCCGACGAGCGCGTCCGACGGCGTCCGGGTGCCCCCGGTCAGGATCGTCTCGATCTGCCCGTCGCCCGTCGCGTGCAGGATCTCCGCCACGGGCAGCGAGTTGGTGACGACGGTCAGCGGACGCAGGGAGGCGTCGGCGGCGACGAGGCCGGCGAGGATCGACGTCGTCGTCCCGGCCGAGAGCGCGATCGCGGAGTCCGGTGCGACGAGGGGGAGCGCCGCGCGTGCGATGGCCTCCTTCTCGCCGACGGAGTGGGTGCGCTTGGCCTCGAACCCGGGCTCGTGCGTCGTCGCGTGGGGGAGCACGGCACCGCCGTGGACCTTGCGCACGAGTCCCTGCTCGGCCATCTCGGCGAGGTCTCGGCGCACCGTCATGTCGGAGACGTCGAGAGCGAGCGCGGCGTCGGTGATCCGTACGGCGCCGTCGGCGCGAAGCATGGTCAGCAGGCGTTCGTGACGCTGGGGAGCGAGCATGAAGACAGTGTTCAACACAAGTGAACAGAAAGCAACATCATGTCCGGCGAACCGGGGTGAGGTCTAGACCGGCGAGACCCCCAACGCACGCCCTGCGAGCCCGCGCGAGCGCTGTCCGAGCGACCGGGCGACGTCGCGCAGCGCCTCGGCCGCGGGCGAGGCGGGGTCCCGCAGCACCACGGGTGTGCCCTCGTCGCCGGACTCGCGCAGCGCGACGTCGAGCGGGAGCTGGCCCACCAGCGGAACGTCCGTCCCCGTCAGCTTCGCGAGGTTCTCGGCCACTCGGGCCCCGCCGCCCGAGCCGAACAGCTCGAGCCGGGAACCGTCGGGCTGCTCGAGCCACGACATGTTCTCGACGACCCCGGCGACGCCCTGCTGGGTCTGGGTGGCGATCGACCCCGCTCGCTCCGCGACCTCGGCGGCCGCGAGCTGCGGCGTCGTGACGACCAGGATCTCGCTGCCCGGCAGCAGCTGGGCCACCGAGATCGCGATGTCGCCGGTGCCGGGCGGCAGGTCCAGGAGCAGGACGTCGAGGTCGCCCCAGAAGACGTCGGCGAGGAACTGCTGGAGCGCACGGTGCAGCATCGGACCACGCCAGACCACGGGCTGCCCCGGGGGCACGAACATGCCGATCGAGACGACCTTCACGCCGTGCGCGATCGGCGGCAGCAGCATGTCGTCGACGCGCGTCGGCTGGCGGTCCACGCCCAGCATCCGCGGGATCGAGAAGCCGTAGATGTCGGCGTCGACGACGCCCACCTTCAGGCCGTCCGACGCCATCGCCGCCGCGAGGTTCGCCGTGACCGTCGACTTGCCGACGCCGCCCTTGCCCGACGCGATCGCGTACACCTTGGTCAGCGAGTCCGGCTGGGCGAACGGGATCACGGGCTCGCCGGTGCCGCCGCGCAGCTTCGTCCGGAGCTCGCTGCGCTGCTCGGCGCTCATCACGCCGAGCTCCACCTGGACGTCGGCGACGCCCTCGACGGAGGAGGCCGCCGCGGTCACGTCGCGCGTCAGCGTCTGCTTCATCGGACAGCCGGCGACCGTCAGGTCGAGGCCGACCACGGCCCGGGCCAGCGAGGGGTCCGACTCCATCGTCTCGAGCCCGACGTCCCGGACCATGCCGAGCTCGGTGATCGGGCGGCGGATCTCCGGGTCGATGACACGCGTCAGCGCGTCGCGGACCTGAGCGGTGAGGGCATCAAGGTCGATCGGCATGCGTCCATCGTACGGCCGCGTCCGGTGGCACCGGGGAGAGCCGCCGTGCCTCGTCAGGCGTGCGTCGTCAGGGGCGCGGCGCCCCGGTGCCCGCCTCGCCGTCGTCGCCGGTGGCCCGGCGCTTCTCGTCCTCCTGCTCCAGGATCTCCTCGAGGAGGTTCCGCAGCTCCGAGCGGACGAAGTCGCGCGTCGCGACCTCGCTCATCGCCATGCGCAACGAGGCCATCTCGCGGGCCAGGTACTCGGTGTCCGCCAGGTTGCGCTCGGCCCGCTGGCGGTCCTGCTCCGCCTGGACACGGTCGCGGTCCGTCTGCCGGTTCTGCGCGAGCAGGATCAGCGGGGCCGCGTAGGACGCCTGCAGGGACAGCATCAGGGTCAGAGCCGTGAACCCGTTCGTCGCGCTGTCGAAGCGCAGGTCCGGCGGTGCCCAGATGTTCCACGCGAGCCACGCGATGCAGAACAGCGTGAGGTAGAGGATGAACCGCGGCGTGCCCATGAAGCGGGCGATGGACTCGGAGATCTTGCCGAACCCGTCCTCGCCGCCGAGGCTCACACGGGGGACGAACGAGCGCCGGGGCTCCTTGGGCTGGTCGATGCGGTCAGCCATCCGTCGCGCCTCCCGTCGTCATCGGGGACTCGTCGGGGTCCGTCTCGCGCCAGTCGTCGGGGAGCAGGTGGTCGAGGACGTCGTCGACGCTGATCGCGCCGACGAGCCTGCGCTCGGCGTCGAGCACCGGCACCGAGAGCATGTCGTAGGTCGCCAGCTCGCGCGTGACCTGTTCCAGCGAGGCCGACTCGGGCACGCCCTCGACGTCGGTGTCGATGACCGACCCGACGGGCTCGTGCGGCGGCTCGCGCAGGAGTCGCTGGAAGTGCACGACGCCGAGGAACCGTCCGGTCGGGGTCTCCAGCGGTGGCCGGGCGACGAAGACCATCGTCGCGAGGGCAGCCGGCAGGTCCTTGCGGCGGATGTGGGCGAGCGCCATGGCGATCGACGTCTCCGGCGAGAGGATCACCGGATCTGTCGTCATCAGGCCGCCCGCGGTGTGCTCGTCGTACGCCAGGAGTCGCCGGACGTCGCGCGCGTCCTCGGGCTCCATGCGCTCGAGCAGGTACGCGGCCTGGGCGTCGGGCAGCTCGTTGAGGAGGTCGGCGGCGTCGTCGGGCTGCATCGCCTCGAGGACGTCGGCGGCCCGGTCCATGTCCAGGCCCGAGACGATCGCGACCTGGTCGTCCCCGGGAAGCTCCTCGAGCACGTCCGCGAGTCGCTCGTCGTCGAGGGCTGCGGCCACCTCGAGACGGCGGGTGTCCCCGAGGTCGTGGAGCACGTCGGCGAGGTCGGCGGCCTTCATGTCCTCGTAGGCCGCCAGCAGCAGGGTGGCGCCCTGGTCGCCGGGGACCGTCGCCAGCCCCGTGACCTCGGAGACGTCGAGAGTGCGGGTCTCCCCGCGTCGTCGGAAACCGAGCGGACCCTTCGAGGAGGAGTCGCGGCGGACGAAGACCTTGTCCACCAGCCAGTCGCCGGACCGCTGCTGCGAGATCCCGAGGTCGACGACCGTCACCGCGCCCGAGCCGTCCGCCAGGGCCACGCGGCGCTCCAGGAGCTCGCTCACCGCCAGTGTCTCCAGGGCGCGCTGCTCGAACCGGCGCAGGTTCAGCAGTCCCGTGATGATGACCTGGCTCGAGTCCATCGACGTGACCCGTGTCAGCGGCGCGAACACCCGTCGGCGTCCGGGCACCTCGACCACGAGGCCCACTGCGCGCGGGGGCCCCTTGGGGCGGACGAGCACGACGACGTCGCGCACCTTGCCGACCTGGTCGCCCAGTGGGTCGAAGACTGCGACGCCGGCGAGGCGCGCCACATAGACGCGGGTAGCAGCACTCACGCCGTCAGCCTACGCAACGCGCGCGGTCCCGCAGGGAGGAAGGGTCTCGCGCGCGGCGTCACAGTGCGAGACAATGCCCCTATGAGCATGACTCGCCCCAACACGGTCCCCCGCATCCCCACCCTTCCGCGCGGTGACGTCATCGCCACGTACCCGACGTACCTCGAGGCGCAGAAGGCCGTCGACTACCTCTCCGACAGCCGGTTCGCCGTCGAGTACGTGACGATCCTCGGATCCGACCTCAAGATGGTCGAGCGTGTGATCGGACGCCTCACCTATGGGCGCGTCGCACTCGCCGGTCTGGCGTCGGGCGCCTGGTTCGGTCTCTTCGTCGGGCTGCTCCTGATGCTGTTCGGCAGCACGGGCGGCGGTGCCGCGGCCGGTGGCATCGTCCTGACCGCCGTCGCGCTCGGCGCCGGGTTCGGCATGCTCTTCTCCGTCCTGACCTTCGCGCTCTCGGGCCGCAAGCGGGACTTCAGCTCGTCGAGCCAGATCGTGGCCTCGGAGTACTCCATCCTGTGCGCGCCGGAGCGGTCGGACGAGGCCCGCCTCGTCCTGCACCGGATGAACCAGGGCGCGCCGGCCAACGGCCAGGGGAGCGGGCACGGCGCCGGACAGGGTACGCAGCACGGCGCCGACAGCCAGCAGCCGCCGGCCGCGCCGCGGCAGGCCCGCAACCCCGACCAGCCGTTCGCCCCGCCGTCGGACACCCCGCCGCATGCGCAGCCGCCCGCACAGCAGGCGCCGCCGGCCCAGCCTCAGCCTTCTCAGACCCACGCGGCGCCGTCGTGGCCGAGCCCGGACGCCGCGCCCTCGTCCACGGAGCAGACAGAGGCCGCCCCGGCCCCCGAGCGCAAGCCCGACCCGCGGTTCGTCACGTCCTCGGGTGCGCCTCGCTACGGCGCAATGCTCTCGGACTACTCGACGAAGCCCGCCTCGTCGGTCGAGCCTGTCGAGACCACGCCCGCCACGCCGGAACCGTCGGTCGAGCCTGTCGAGACCACGCCTGCCACGCCCGCCTCGTCGGTCGAGCCTGTCGAGACCACGCCCGCCTCGTCGGTCGAGCCTGTCGAGACCACGCCTGCCACGCCCGCCTCGTCGGTCGAGCCTGTCGAGACCACGCCCGCGGAGACGACGTCGCCCGACGCCCCCGAGGGGACGCCGGGCGACGAGAACGCTCGCAAGGACGACTCAGCCGCGCACTGACGCCATCCAGGCCTCGAGCTCCTCGGGGACGCGGGGGAGCGCGCCCGAGAGGTTCTCGCACCCGTCCTCGGTCACGAGCACGTCGTCCTCGATCCGGATGCCGATCCCGCGGTACTCCTCGGGGACGGCGAGGTCGTCGGCCTTGAAGTACAGGCCGGGCTCGATGGTGAACACCATGCCGGGCTCGAGCACGCCGTCGAGGTAGAGCTCGCGGCGGGCCTGGGCGCAGTCGTGGACGTCGATGCCGAGGTGGTGGCTCGTGCCGTGCACCATCCACCGGCGGTGCTGCTGGCCCTCGGGGGAGAGGGACTCCTCGGCGGAGACGGGCAGGATGCCCCACTCCTCGAGACGTGCGGCCAGCACCTCCATCGCCGCCGCGTGCAGGTCGCGGAACTTCGACCCGGGCTTCGCGACGGCGAAGCTCGCGTCGGCGGCGTCGAGCACGGCTTTGTAGATCTTGCGCTGGATCTCCGTGTACTCGCCGTCGACCGGGAGCGTCCGGGTCACGTCGGCGGTGTAGAGCGAGTCGACCTCGACCCCGGCGTCGAGCAGCACCATCTCGCCCGAGCGGACGGCGCCGTCGTTGGTGACGTAGTGCAACGTCGTCGCGTGCTCGCCGGCGGCGGCGATCGTCTCGTAGCCGACGGCGTTGCCCTCGAGCCGTGCGTGGGCGTCGAACGTCGTCTCGATGACGCGCTCGCCGCGTCGGTGCGCCGTGGCCTTCGGGAGACCGCGGACGACCTCGGCGAACCCGTCGATGGTGGCGTCGACGGCCTGGCGCATCTGCTTGATCTCGTAGGCGTCCTTGACGAGGCGGAGCTCGGACGTCGCAGCCGTCAGCTCGTCGTCGGCCGCGACCTCGGCCGTCGCCTCGGCGGCGCCCGACTCGGCGCGGATGGCCTCGACCAGGGCCTCGATGCCGTCGTCGGAACCCTCGACGACGAGCAGCCGGACGCCGTCGCCGACGTCCTTCGCGAGAGCGTCGCGCAACTCGTCGACGTGGCGGGCCTCGATCCCGGTGAGCTCGGTGACGTCGTCGAGCGTGGGGCGGGCGCCGACCCAGAACTCTCCGTACCGGGCGTCTGCGTAGAACTCGTCGGTGTCGCGCGGGGCGAGCGGGCGCACGTACAGGACGGCGTGGTGGTCGCTGCCGTCGTCGCCGGTGCCGGCCTCGACCGGGTGGAGGACGAGCACGGCGTCCGGCTCCTGGTCGGTGCCGAAGCCCGTCAGGTGGGCGAACGCGGAGTGCGGCCGGAACCGGTAGTCGCAGTCGTTCGAGCGCACCTTGAGCGTCCCGGCGGGGGCGACGAGCCGTGCGCCGGGGAAGCGGGAGGACAGGGCGGCGCGCCGGGTCGCGGTGAAGTCTGCGAACTCTCCACGCGTCACGCCGAGGTCCTTGCGGTCCTCCCAGTTGCTCATGATGAAGGTCTTGAAGGCGTCGGAGTCAGGGCGCTGGGATCGGTTGCTCCCGCGCTCGGTGATGTCCTGGTTCTCGGCGAGGTCCTCGCCCGGGGTCGTTGCATCGGTCATGGTTCCAGTCTCGCACCATCTTCCGGGCGCGTGCCCGGCCGGTGTGGCGGGCACTGCGTAGGCTGAGGCTGTGCGCATCGACCTCCACGCCCATTCGACCTGCTCGGACGGGACGGACACGCCCGCGGGGCTGGTCGAGGCCGCACGGGTGGCGGGACTCGACGTCGTCGCGATCACCGACCACGACAGCACCGCCGGATGGGCGGAGGCTGCACGGGCCGCGACACACACCGGCGTCCAACTCGTCCGGGGGACCGAGATCTCCACGCACGCCGCCGGACGGAGCGTGCACCTGCTCTGCTATCTCCAGGACCCGACGCATCCCGGACTCGTCGAGGAGTTTGCCACGATCCGCGACGCCCGGCTCACGCGTGCGCGCCGGATGGTCGACCTGATCGCTGCGGACTACGCGCTGACGTGGGACGACGTCGTCCGGCAGACGGGCGACGGCGCCACGGTCGGGCGACCCCACGTCGCCGACGCCCTCGTGGCGGCCGGGGTCGTGGCGAGCAGGGACGAGGCCTTCGCCGAGATCCTCACCCCACGGAGTCCCTACTACGTCCCGCACTACGCGCCGGCGACGACCGCTGCGATCGGCCTGGTGCTCGAGGCGGGCGGGGTGCCGGTCCTCGCGCACCCCGGCGCCGCGTCCCGCGGTCTGACGATCGGTGACGACGTCGTCGCGGAGCTCGCCGAGGCGGGACTCGTGGGACTGGAGACCGAGCACCTCGACCACACGCCCGAGGCGACGGCACACCTGCAGGCGCTCGCGGCCGACCTCGGGCTCGTCGCGACCGGGGCCAGCGACTACCACGGCACCGGCAAGGTCAACCGGCTCGGCGCCAGGACGACGACGACCGGCGCGCTCGCCGCGATCGAGGAACGCGGGAGCACGCCGGTCGTGCGCTGAGAACGATCAGTCGTTCGTGGCGGGGGACGGCGACGACGTCGACTGCCCGCCCTGGCCGCTCTGCCCGCCGTGCGTGCGACGACGGCGACGACGACGCGGCGTACCCTCGGTGCGCGGTGCGCCCTCGGCCGCCGCGGGTGCGGCGTCCGAACCAGGACGCGACTGGCCGCCGCGTCCGCCCTGGCCGGAACGGCCTCCGTCGCGGTTGCCGCCGCGGCTCCCACCGCGACCGCCGCCACGGGACTCGCCGGAGCGCGGCGCCGGGGAGCCACCGCGCTTCCCGGTCTCGCCGAGATCCTCCAGCTCCTCGCCCTCCAGGCCCTCGAGGGTCCGCTTGCCACGCGGCAGGCGACCCTTGGTGCCCTCGGGGATGTTGAGGTCGGTGTAGAGGTGGGGCGAGGTGGAGTAGGTCTCCTGGGGCTCGGGGATCCCGAGGTCCAGCGCCTTGTCGATCAGGCCCCACTTGGGCGTGTCGTCCCAGTCGACGAACGTGACCGCGGTGCCCTTGTTCCCGGCACGACCGGTGCGGCCCGTGCGGTGCAGGTAGGTGCGCTCGTCGTCGGGGCACTGGTAGTTGACGACGTGCGTGACGTCGTCGACGTCGATCCCGCGGGCTGCGACGTCGGTGGCCACGAGGACGTCGATCTTGCTGTTGCGGAAGGCGCGCAGGGCCTGCTCACGGGCGCCCTGCCCGAGGTCGCCGTGGATGGCGCCGGCGGCGAAGCCGCGGTCACGCAGCTCGTCCGAGACCTTGGCCGCGGTGCGCTTGGTGCGCGCGAAGACGATCGTGCGGCCACGACCCTCCGACTGCAGGATGCGAGCCAGCACCTCGACCTTGTCGAGCGCGTGCGCGCGGTAGACGACCTGCTTGATGTTCTTGACCGTCTGGCCCGCGTCGTCCGGGTCGTTGGCCCGGATGTGCGTGGGCTGGCTCATGTAGCGGCGAGCCATGGAGACGACGGCGCCGGGCATGGTCGCCGAGAAGAGCATCGTGTGACGCTTGGCGGGAGTCTTCGACAGGATCTTCTCGACGTCGGGCAGGAACCCGAGGTCGAGCATCTCGTCGGCCTCGTCGAGGACGACCGTGGCGGCGCGCGTCAGGTTGAGGTGGCCCTGGTTGAGCAGGTCGAGCATGCGGCCCGGGGTCCCGACGACGACCTCGACGCCCTTCTCGAGCGCCTCGATCTGCGGCTCGTACGCGCGGCCGCCGTAGACCTGCAGGATGCGCACGTCACGCTTGCGCGACGCCGTCTCCAGGTCGCGTGCGACCTGGCTCGCGAGCTCGCGGGTCGGGGCGATCACGAGCGCCTGCGGCTTGCCCGGGGCGGGCAGCGCGTCGAACTCGGGCTCGCCCGGCGCGACGACCCGGTGGAGCAGCGGGACGCCGAAGCCGAGGGTCTTGCCCGTACCGGTCTTGGCCTGGCCGATGATGTCGTGGCCGGAGAGCGCGACGGGGAGCGTCATCGCCTGGATCGGGAACGGCGTCGTGATCCCGGACTCGGCGAGCGCCTCGACGATCTCGGGGCGGACGTTGAAGTCTGCGAACGTCACGTCCGCAGCCTGGAGTGACGACGACGTCGGAGCGTCCTCGTCGGGAAGGATGGTGGTCACTGGTGCCTCGTTCGTCTCGGTGGGCACGCGAGGGGCCGGAGTCGCACCACGTGGTGCGGTCGATGTCGTCCGGCAGGAGCAAGCGCGCGCCCTGTGGCCGGCAGCCGATCGTGTGCTTCTCTCCGCGCCGGCGAGCCGGGCGGGGCCGGTCGAGACCGGCGGGTCGTGCGTTCATAGGACGACCGGGCAACCGTTGTACTTCTCCATGGTATCGGACGACCGTCTCGGCGCACCGGTTCGACGGGCGATAGTCTGCACCGTGATGAATTACGAGAGCCTCGTCGAGCCCGCGTCGCCGCTGCGCGGCGGCCAGACCTTGCCGGACGGCGACGTGCGGGAGCTGCTCGGGCTCCTGGCCTACACCGAGCTCATGGCGTTCGACCGTCTCGCCCTGACCTCGTCGCACGCGCCCGTCCTGCCGCAGCGCTCGCGGGCCGCACGGTTCGCGTCGGACGCGGTGCGCCGGCACGCGTGGCTCCTGGACCGTGTCGCTGACCTGGGCGGGGACCCGACGGCGGCGCTCGGGGCGTTCGAGGGCCTCTTCGACGAGTACAGGCGGCGTACGGAGCCGAGCGGGTGGTACGAGCGGCTGCTCAAGGGGTACGTCGGCGACGGGGTGATGGACGACCTCTGCCACCTGGCGGTCCGCGCGCTGGACCCGGAGAGCCGGTCGGCGCTCGAGGCCGTCATCCTCGACGGGGACGCGGCGCTCCTCGCCGACGAGGAGATCGTGACCGCTGCGGCGCAGGACCCGATCCTCGCGTCGCGGCTCGCGCTGTGGGGCCGCCGGCTGGTGGGTGAGGCGCTCGGGGTGGTACAGACGTTGATGTCGACGCGCCCGTGGCTCGCACGCATGATCGTGGCGGGCGCGGAGCAGGACGGTGAGGGCGGGGCCGCGGGCACGGACCCGCAGGCGTGGCTGATCGCCCGCCTGACGGCAGAGCACACGCGCCGCATGGACCGGCTCGGCCTCGCCGCCTGAGCGACGGGCCGAGCCCGCAGGTCACAGCGAGCCGAAGCCGACCTTGCGCTGCGTCTCCGTGCCGATCTCGACGTAGCCGAGCACGGAGGCGGGGACCAGGACGCGTCGGCCCTTGGAGTCCGTCAGGCTCAGGACCGTTCCGTCGGTGACGGCGGCCTCGACGGCCGAGGCGACCTCGTCCGCACCCAGATCTGTCTCGATGGCAATCTCGCGGCCCAGGTTCTGAACACCGATGGTGACTTCCACGGCACACTCCTCACGGATGACGACGCGCTGACCGGACGGTCAGCCCTTGGGTCAACCCTATCGGTCAGAGCGCGGCCGCGGCCGCAGGAGCGGCAGGGCCGACGAGCATCGACTGCAGACCGCCCCACGCGATCCGGGGGACGAGCAGCGCGTCGTCGTGGCTGGTCCCGGGCGCGTGCCTCTCGCCGGCCGCCGACCGCGCGAGGGCGGTGCAAGTCCGGGCGATCACCAGCGTCGACTCCGGGGGAAGCCCGGTGATCCCCTCAAGCGTGTGCGCCAGCTCCTGGGCAGCACGCTCGTTCGGGGCGAGGACGCGGGCGCGGACCGCGGAGTCCCGCATCACGTCCGACTCGAAGAGGAGGGACGCGGCAGGTCCGGCCTTCACCGTGTATCGGTGGTACGCGCCGACCACCGCGTTCAGCGCGGCGAGCGCGCGCGTGTGGGTCGCGGACCCGGGTGCCCCGTCCGCGAGCGGTGCCAGCGCGCCCCGGACCTCGTCGACCAGCGAGACGCCCTCGGCGTCGACGACGGCGAGGTAGAGGTCGAGCTTCGACCGGAAGTGGCGGTAGGCGATGGGCTTGGCGACGCCCACCCGGCCGCAGACGTCGGTGACCGCGACGTGGTGGTACCCCTCGGCCGCGAAGAGGTCTCTCGCCGCCCGGAGGAGCTGTTCCCGTCGCTCGGCGCGCCCGGTCCGTGCGGGGCGGCGGCTTCGCGGCGTCGTCATGTCCGATCACGCTAGGGCCCGGGCGTGGATGAGGGAAGGGGCGGTCCATGATGCGATCATTGGTCGCATGGCTCGCACCGATGAGGAACGGCAGCTTCGACGAGGAGACGCACCGCGCCCCGCCCGTCGTCGCCGTTCGATCCTCGCCGGAGGCCTCGGTGTCGTCGTCGTGGTCGGCGCCCTGGGCGTCGCCCACGGGATCACGGTCGGGCGGTGGCTGACCCCGGTCGAGGAGAACGCCGGGACCGTCGACGCCGCGGAGCTCGCGGACGCCGCCGCGCGATCGGCCGCCCAGCGGGAACCGACGCCGACCCCCACACCGGAGCCAGAGCCAGAGCCAGAGCCAGAGCCCGAGCCCGAACCGGAGCCCGAACCCACGCCCGAGGCCGGCTCGGGCCTGCTGGGCAGCAAGGTCCCGGACGGGCTCGACGGAACCCTCGTCGCCGCGTCGGGCGAACGTGCGCCGACCCGGGACGGGAGCCTCCGGACGGTGCGGGTCGAGGTCGAGAAGGGTCTACCGGTCGACGTGGACGTCTTCGCCGAGGCGGTGATGTCGACGCTGGACGACGACCGCGGGTGGAGCAGTCTCGACGGGGTCGCGTTCGCCCGCGTCGACGACGACGCCGACTACGTCGTGACGCTGGCCAGCCCCGCCACGACCGACGAGCTCTGTGCACCGCTGAACACCGACGGGTGGCTCTCGTGCGGCAGCGGGAACCGTGCGGCGCTGAACTTCGACCGCTGGGTCGACGGCGCCGAGGACTTCGGCAGCGACCTCGACACGTACCGGCACTACCTCGTCAACCACGAGGTGGGTCACCTCCTGGGGCACGGTCACGTGCAGTGCACCGGGGACGGCGACCTCGCCGACGTGATGGTCCAGCAGACGATCAGTGCCCAGGGGTGCGACGTCAACGGGTGGCCCACGGCGACCCGTGACTGAGCGCCTGGTGTCGGTGGGCCGTGATTCGATCGTCGCGTGATCGAGCTACGACCGCCGGAGGAGCTTCCGGACGCCGTCGTCCTGGACGACTCCCAGGCCGGGGTGATCGAGGCTCTCGGAGAGCACCCCGTCGTCATGGCCGTCGGTGCGCCCGGCTCGGGCCGGACGACGGTTGCGGTCCACGCGGTCCTGGCGGCGATCGAGGCGGGGACGGAACCGTCGGACATCCTGGTGATCTCGGCCTCGCGCCGCAGCGCGGGACGGCTGCGCGACGTGATCGGGGCGCGTGCCGGGCGCACGACGAGCGTCCCGATGGTCAGGACCGCGGCCGCCGCGGCCTTCGCGATCCTTGGCACCCGGGCCGCCGCTCTCGGCGACCCGGCACCGACCCTGATCACGGGGCCCGAGCAGGACCTCCTCCTGACGGAGCTGCTCGCGGGGTACCTCGAGGACGTTCAGGCGGGCCGGCGTGACGAGCTGCCCGGTGGGCTTCCGGCCGAGACGCTGGTGCTGCGCGGGTTCCGCCAGGAGCTGCGTGACCTCCTGATGCGTGCGGCGGAGCGGGGCGTCGACGCGGTGCGGCTCGACGAACTGGGGCGCGAGCACGGGCGTGAGGAGTGGCGGCTCGCGGCGCAGCTCTACCAGGAGTACCTCGACGTGAGCGCGCTGCGGGCGCTCACATTGGACTCGGGGCCGCGCTACGACCCGGCGCGCGTCGTCGAGGAGGCCACGGAGGCCCTCGAGGACTGGGACGAGAACGCGCTGCGGGTGGCCCGGCCGAGCTGGCGGCTGATCGTGGTCGACGACTACCAGGAGTCCACGGCGGCCACCGCGCGGTTCCTCCGCGAGCTCCACGACGACGGAGCCCGCCTCCTGCTCCTCGCCGACCCCGACATCGCGGTCCAGACGTTCCGCGGCGCCGTGCCCTCGCTCGTCGGACGTGCGGGTGCGCCACCTGCGCCGGCCGGCCGGCCGTTCGGCGGTGAGCTGGGTGCACGCACCCTGACGCTGTCCACGGCCTGGCGCCAGCCGGAGCCGCTCCGGGCGGTCACGCGGGCCGTCACCCAGAGGGTCGGCGTGGTGGGTGGGGCACAGCACCGTGCTGCCGCACCGGCACCCGCACCGGCACCCGCACCGGGTTCGGCGCCGTCGGGTGCCCGCGTGGCGGTGCTGCCGAGCGCCGCCGACGAGATCGCGCACGTCGCGCGGGTGCTGCGCGCCGAGCACCTGCTCCACGGGACCCCGTGGGACCGGATGGCCGTCGTCTCACCGTCGGGCGCACAGCTCGCCGCCGTGCGCCGAGGGCTGATCGCCGCGTCCGTGCCGGTCGCGACGGTCGGGACCGACGTCCCGCTGCACGACGAGCCCGCGGTCGCACCCCTGCTCGAGCTGGTCCGCGTCGCGTGCGCGCTCGCCGCGGACCCCGAGGACGCCGTGCTCGACGCCGAGACGGCGGCGTCGCTCCTCGTCTCCCCGCTCGGAGGGAGTGACGTCGTCGCGCTCCGTCGGCTCCGGCGGGCCTTGCGCGCCGAGGAGCTCGCCGGCGGCGGCGGGCGGACGTCCGACGCGCTCCTGGTCGAGGTGCTGCACGACCCGGCCCGCGCGGCGACCCTGCCGTCGTCTGTACGCCGCCCGGCCGCGGCCGTCGCGCACGCGCTCGCGGCGACCCGCGCCGCTGCGGAGGACCCGGACGCCGACGCGCAGTCCGTCCTCTGGGCGGCGTGGGACGCCGCGGGCCTCGCCGAGCGCTGGCGGGCCACGGCTCTCGCTGGCGGGCCGGGCGGGGCTCGTGCGGACCGCGACCTCGACGCCGTCCTCGGTGTCTTCCGGGCGGCCGAGTCGTTCGTCGACCGGATGCCGGGTTCTCGGCCGGAGGCGTTCGTCACGTACCTCCGGTCGCAGGACATTCCCGCAGACTCGCTCGCGGCGTCCGCGGCCGACGGCTCGGCCGTGGCGGCGCTGACCCCGGCGGGCGCCGCAGGGAGCGAGTGGGACGTCGTCGTCGTGACCGGTGTGCAGGACGGCACGTGGCCGGACCTCCGGCTGCGTGACTCGCTCCTGGGGTCGCAGGCGCTGGCCGACCTACTGGCGGGCCGGAGCGGGGATGCACGCGGGCACGGCCGTGAGGCGCGCCGTGCGGTGCTCGACGACGAGCTGCGGTCGTTCGCCCTCGCCGTCTCGCGAGCCCGTCGCCGACTCGTCGTGACGGCGGTCGAGGACGCCGACGACTCCCCGTCGATGTTCTGCGACCTCGTCGACGGCGGCCCTGCGCCCGACGACGAGGAAGACGCCGACCAGCGGTCCGTCGCTCCGGCGGTGCCGCTGGACCTGCGCGGGGTGGTCGCGAGAGCCCGCTCGGTGCTCGTCTCGGACGACCCCCGTCGGGACGAGGCGGCGGGTCTGCTCGCCGATCTCGCCGACGCCGGGGTCGGGCACGCCGACCCGGACCAGTGGTACGGCGTGCACCCGACGTCGTCCGACGAGCCGCTCTGGGGGCCGGAGGACAAGGTGCGGGTCTCGCCGTCGAAGGTCGAGTCCGTGAACCGGTGCGCGCTGCGATGGGCCCTCGAGGCCGGCGGCGGCACCGCTCCAGACGCGACGGCACAGTCTCTCGGGACGCTCGTGCACTCGATCTCGCACGACCTGCCGAAGGGAGCGCACCACGAGCTCGCGGCGGAGCTCGACCGCCGGTGGCCCGAGCTGGCGCTGCCGGAGGGCTGGCCGGCGACGCAGGCGCGCCGGCACGCGGACGGAATGATCGAGTCGCTCGCCGGCTACGTGGCCGCCTCCGGCGAGCCGATCCTGCTCGAGGCAGAGTTCCAGGTCGACGTCGGGCGGGCAGTCCTGCGAGGCGTGGCCGACCGTATCGAGAAGGTCGGCCGTCCCGACCCCGACACGGCCGCAGACGCCGACGACGCCGGCCCGTCCGCGGTCCTCGTCGCGGACCTGAAGACCGGGAAGATGATCCAGTCCAGGGCCGAGGCCGTGGAGAACCCCCAGCTCGGCACCTATCAGCTGGCCGTCGAGGCGGGGGCGTTCGACCTCCCCGAGGGCACGACGAGCGCGGGCGCTCAGCTCGCGTACCTCGCCGCGGGCCGGAAGGTCACCCTGCGCTCTCAACCGGCCCTGCGGCCGGACTCCGACGGCGGGTCGTGGGCGCGGACCGTCGTCGAGGGGGTCGCGGACACGATGGCCGCCAGCGCCTTCACGGCCCGGACGAACTCCATGTGCCGGGTGTGCCCGGTCCGGCGCGCGTGCCCGGCGCAACCCGACGGACAGCAGGTGATCGAGTGAGCACGTACGAGTGGAGCGCGCACGACATCGCGCGGGCGCTGCACCAGCACCCGCCGACGCCCGAGCAGGTCGAGGTGATCGAGGCACCCCTCGAACCCGTGCTCGTGGTGGCGGGCGCCGGATCCGGCAAGACCGAGACGATGGCCTCTCGTGTCGTCTGGCTGATCGCGAACGCCTTGGTGCTGCCCGAGGAGGTGCTCGGCCTGACGTTCACGCGCAAGGCGGCCGGCGAGCTCTCGGAGCGCGTGCGGCTGCGGCTCGCCCAGCTCGACCGGGTGCAGAACCGGGAGTCGGACGCCGCGATGCTCGAACGTCCGACGATCGCGACCTACAACGCGTACGCGGGCTCGTTGGTCGCCGACCATGCGTTGCGGCTCGGGCTCGAGCCGGGCGCGCGCCTCCTGAGCGAGGCGACCCAGTGGCAGTACGCCGCGAAGGTCGTGGAGGGCTGGTCGGGGGACTTCAGGACGGATCCTGCCTTCTCGACCGTCGTGGACGCTGTTCTCAGTCTCTCCGGCGCGCTCAGCGAGCACCTGCTCCAGACCGCGGAGGCGCGCGACCGCATCGGCGAGCTCGTCGAGCGGATGCAGGCGATCCCGATGGCTGCCGGTATCAAGGGTCGCACCGGCCCCTATGCCGAGGTCCGTGACCTGTGCGCCAGTCTGGAGGACCGTCGGGCCGTCCTCGAGCTCGTCGCCGAGTACCAGGAGGTCAAGCGGAAGAACGACGCTCTCGACTTCGGCGACCAGATCGCCGTCGCGGCCCGGCTCGCCCAGGAGGTTCCTGCCGTCGGGGCGGCCGAGCGCGAGCGTCACCGTGTCGTGCTGCTCGACGAGTACCAGGACACGTCCTACGCGCAGACCGAGCTCCTGGCGGCCCTCTACGGCGACGGGCATCCCGTCACCGCCGTCGGCGACCCGCACCAGTCGATCTACGGCTGGCGCGGTGCGAGCGCCGCCGGTCTGGGGCGGTTCCCGACCCGGTTCGCCGGTCCTGACGGACGGCGCGCCGCGCAGCGCGCACTCTCGACGTCGTGGCGCAACGACCAGATGATCCTCGCCGTCGCCAACACGACGGCGGCACCGCTGCGGGCCGAGTCGCTCGTGGACGTGCCGGCGCTCGACGCGAGGCCCGGCGCGGGGGTGGGCGCCGTCCGTGCGGTGTACCCGGCGACCGTCGAGGAGGAGATGGCGGCGGTCGCCGACTTCGTCGTCGAGCGACGTGCCGACGCGGCAGCCCGGGGAGAATCCGTCACCGCGGCCGTGCTCTGCCGCGCCCGGTCCCAGTTCATTCCGGTCGAGGCGGCCCTGCGCGCGCGGGGCCTGCCCGTCGAGGTCGTCGGTCTCGGCGGTCTGCTGTCGACGCCGGAGGTGGTCGACGTCGTCGCGCTGCTCGAGGCCGCGCACGACCCGTCGCGCGGCGACTCGTTGGTGCGCATCCTCACCGGCCCGCGGATCGGACTCGGGGTCGCCGACCTGCACGCGCTCGCAAGCCGCGCGGCAGACCTGGCGCGTGACGACGCCCCCCGGTCGGCTACGGGCGCGTCGACGGCGGACGCCGAGACCGTGGACACGGAAGCCGCGGAGCCTGCTGTCGTCGAAGGGGACGTCGCCGACCACCGGTCGATCGTGGACGCGCTCGACGACCTGCCCGCACCGGGCCGGCCGATGCGGGACGGACGTGAGCTGACGCCCCAGGCGCACCGGCGTCTCTCCGCCCTGGCCTCGACGCTGCGCGCGCTCCGGTCCTCGACGTATCTCTCGCTGCCCGAGCTCGTGGTCGAGGCGGAGCGTGCCCTGGGGCTCGACATCGAGGTGGACGTCGCGGCGGCACTCACCGCGGCCTCGGACCGGCGGATCGGGTCGGGGGACCGGGGACGGGCCCACCTGGACGCGTTCCGCGACGTCGCCGGCACGTTCTCGCAGCAGTCTGAGGAACCGACGCTCGGCGCGTTCCTGGCCTGGCTCGGTGCCGCGAGCTCCAAGGAGCGGGGGCTCGACCTTCCGCTGCGAGCCCCTGACCCCGCGGCCGTCCAGGTCATCACGGTGCACGCGGCAAAGGGGCTGGAGTGGGACGTCGTCGCCGTCCCCGGACTCGTCGACGGAAAGTTCCCGACCACGAGGACGACGACGTCGAAGGGCCCGACGGATTCGGCGTGGCTCAAGGGTCTCGGCACGCTCCCGTACCCGCTGCGGGGGGACGAGGCCGACCTCCCGCAGCTCGACCTCGACGGGCTGTCGGACGACAAGCAGCTCAAGGACGCGCTGACCGGTCTGACCCACGCGGCGGGCGAGCACCAGGTGGCCGAGGAGCGGCGCCTCGCGTACGTCGCGTTCACCCGCGCACGCGCAGATCTCCTGCTGTCCGGCAGCTGGTGGCGCGACGGCGCGAAGCCGACACCTCCGTCCCTCTTTCTCGTGGAGCTCGTCGAGGCCGGCCTGGTCGACGCGTCGGGCTGGACGGAGACCCCGGAGGGTGACAACCCGCGCGAGCTCGACGCCGAGCCTCCCGTGTGGCCGTCCGACGAGCAGGACGTGAGCGCATCGGTGCGCACGCTGCGAACCGGGGCGAGCTTGGTCGTCGAACGACGAGCGGCCGGGAACCGTGACGGCGACGGCGTCGAACGGGGCGAGGACGGCGGCGACGACGACCGGACGCTGACCGACGGAGCCGGGACCGATCTGCGGGTGCTCGCCGACCTGCTCCTCGCCGAGCGCGACGCCCGGTACCGCACGCCGCGGGTGACGATGCCCGCGCACCTGTCCGCGTCCGCGATGGTCCGGCTCGCGGCCGACCGGGACGCGTTCACGACCCAGCTGCGACGGCCGGTCCCGCAGCAGCCGACGCGGCACGCCCGGCGCGGGACAGCCTTCCACCTCTGGGCGGAGCAGTACTTCACGTCGGCGACCCTCCTGGACCCGTTCGACGAGTCGGACGGCGATGCGGAGGACACCGCCGTCGACATCGAGTCGCTCCGCGAGACGTTTCTCCGGTCCGAGTGGGCGCGGCGCACCCCGGTGGCGATCGAGGTCGACATCGAGACCCCGATCGGCGGCGTGATGTCTCGCTCGCGCATCGACGCCGTCTTCCCCGACCCGGACCGTGCGCACGACCTGCCGGGAGCGGTCGTCGTCGTCGACTGGAAGACGGGTCGGCCCCCCTCGGACGCCGCGGCGCGGAACGCCCGCGAGGTGCAGCTGGCCGTCTACCGGCTGGCCTGGTCCCGGTGGAAGGGCGTACCGCTCGATGCGGTCGACGCAGCCTTCTTCTACGTGGGATCGGGGGAGACGGTACGTCCCGAGCGGCTTCTCGACGCCGCGGAGCTCGAGGCGCTGGTCACCGGTACCGGCTGACCGCGGCCGACGTCCTGCCGACGAGGGTTCGTGCTACTCCGGGTCGCGCGTCTGCTCGTCGAGGTCGATCAGCATGTCGACCGCGTCCGCGACCACGTCGTCCAGGTGGTTGCGGACCCCGTGCAGGAGCCACCGCGCGAGCGCGAGCTCGCCGACGAGCAGTGCGCGGTCGGTGAGGTGCGGGTCCGTCAGCTCGGTGCGGCGCAGCTGGTACGCCTCGACGATCGAGTCGACCGCCGACGCGGGCGCCGAGACCAGGAGCCACGCGAGGTCGTCGGCCGGGTCGGCGACGCGTGCGTCCGACCAGTCCGTGATCGCCGCGACGCGGTTGCCCCGGACGAGCACCTGGTCGGGTCCGAGGTCGCCGTGGGAGACGACGGGCTGGAACCGCCAGAGCGACACGTCCTCCAGGGCGGCCTCCCAGCGCGCGAGCAGCGTCGGTGGAACCTTGCCGGTGGCTGCGGCATGGTCGACCTCGACGAGCCGACGCTCGCGGTACTCGTCGCTGGTGTAGATCGGCAGCGCGGCGTTGTCGACGACGGCGTGGGGCAGCTCGTGCACGGCGGCGACGGCACGGCCGAGATCGGCGGCGAGTCCCGGCCCCGGTTCGAGGACGTCGACGTCCAGCGGGACGCCGGACAGCGCGCGGTGCACGATCGCGCGACCGCCCTCGGGGAGGGTCGCGGACCCGGAGACGCGCGGAACCGCGAAGGGGAGGACACCGGAGGTGACGTAGTGGTCGAGCGCGCCCAGCAGCCCGACCTCGGCCTCGAGCCCGGCGCCCGCGGAGGCGTTGGTGGGAGCACGGACCACCCAGTGGCGCGACTCCGAGTCGACGACCGCCGCGGCGTCGACGTCGCCCGCGGCCTCGATCGACCGGGCCGAGACAGCCACCAGCCCGGGAACGGCTGCGGTGGCCAGGGCGGCGAGCGTCAGAGCAGAGCGGGGCACGTGCCCACGGTAGTCGGTCCGGCGTAGCAGGACGTCGCGGCCACGCGGAACGGTCCGCGACCGGGTCCGTCTCTCGGCCGGGGCGACGTGCGCGGCCGCTGCGGGGCGTAGCGTGCGGGGGATGGAGTCCTCTCTGCCCTCGACCCCGGCACGGGACCTCCCGTCCACGATCGACCGCGCCGGTGAGCGGCGCGAGGAGCCCGGTCTCGTCGCGCGCTGCCGTGAGGACGGTAGGACGCGAGTGGTCGTCGTACGGTCCGGCGCCGTGCTGGTCGACGACGACGGCGGGGTCCTGCACGTCGCATCGGAGCTGCGTGACCTGCCCGACGACGCGGAACGGTGGGTCTTCCTCGGCCTGCGCGTCGACGACGGCACACCCCTGCTCGCCTACCGGACGAATCCCGACGGCGAGGAGCACGCACCCGTCGAGGCGGACGCGGAGAACTGGGCCACGGTCCGCGGTCTCGTGCCCTCCCTCGCCGGTGGTGACGCGGAGGTGGTGCTGACCGCCGTCGCGCTGGACAACTGGCACGCGACGCACGGGCGCTGCCCCCGGTGCGGTACCCCGACCACGGTGACCCACGCCGGATGGGTGCGCCGGTGCGTGCAGGACGGGTCGGACCACTACCCGCGCACGGACCCCGCGGTGATCATGGCCGTGCTCGACGCCGAGGACAGGTTGTTGCTCGGGCACGCGGTCCGGTGGCCGCCGGGGAGGTTCTCCACGCTCGCCGGATACGTCGAGCCCGGTGAGTCCCTGGAGAACGCTGTGCGGCGCGAGGTGCTCGAGGAGGTGGGCGTCGTCGTCGGAGACGTCGTCTACCGCGGGAGCCAGCCGTGGCCCTTCCCGGCGTCCCTGATGCTGGGGTTCTTCGCCCGCGCGACGACGAGCGCACTGCGACCCGACCGGGTCGAGATCACCGAGGCGCGGTGGTTCACGAGGCCGGAGCTGCTCGCGTCGGTCGAGTCGGGAGACGTGACGCTCCCGACACGCTCGTCGATCGCGAGGGCGTTGATCGAGGAGTGGTTCGGCGCGGCCCTCCCGGGACGATGAGGACCGCGCCGGCCGCCCTCAGAGGCCCAGTCGCGCCTTGACGTCGGCGAGCGACGGGTTCGTCGCCGCGGAGCCGTCAGGGAAGACGAGGGTGGGCACCGTCTGGTTTCCGCCGTTGACCTCTTCGACGTAGGCGGCGGACTCCGGGCTCTCCTCGATGTTGACCTCGGTGTAGCCGATGCCGGCCTGGTCCATCTGGGACTTCAGACGGCGGCAGTAGCCGCACCACGTGGTCGAGAACATGGTGACGGTGCCGGCGGCGGGGGCGGTGGGCGTCGAGGTCATGACGATCTCCTGCGGGTCGAGGTGCTGAGGCGTGCGGGGCACGCCACGTTCGCCAGTCCTAACTCCTCGGGGCGCCCAGGTGTTCCCGTGTCGGCGGCGGCTGGGAAGATGTCTGTGATGGCTTCCCAGACTGCCCCGCTCGCCCAGGGCCCCGCGCACCTGATCCTCGACGCTCTCGACCCGGACCAGCGCGACGTCGCGACCGCACTGACCGGTCCCGTCTGCGTGCTCGCCGGGGCGGGCACCGGCAAGACGCGTGCGGTCACGCACCGCATCGCCTACGGCGTGCGCACCGGTGCGTACTCACCGACGACGGTGCTCGCGGTGACGTTCACCGCGCGCGCGGCGGGAGAGATGCGCACGCGCCTGCGCGAGCTCGGCGTCTCCGGAGTGCAGGCCCGGACGTTCCACGCGGCCGCCCTGCGGCAGATGGGCTACTTCTGGCCGAAGGTCGTGGGCGGTGCACCGCCCCGGATCCTCGACCACAAGGCGCCCGTCATCGCCGAGGCCTCGCGCCGCATCGGGATCTCCGTGGACCGGGTCGCCGTCCGCGACCTCGCCTCCGAGGTCGAGTGGTCGAAGGTCTCCCTCGTCACCGCCGAGGACTACGAGAAGGCGTGCGCGGCGATCGCACGGCCACAGGTCGCGGGGTACGACCACCGCACGGTCGCGCGTCTGATCACGGCCTACGAGGAGGTCAAGACCGAGCGGTCGACGATCGACTTCGAGGACGTCCTGCTGATGCTCGCGGACATGCTCGCCTCCCACCCCGAGATCGCCGACCAGGTCCGCAGCCAGTACCGGCACTTCGTCGTCGACGAGTACCAGGACGTCTCTCCACTGCAGCAGTTCCTGCTCGACCAGTGGCTCGGCGGTCGCAACGAGCTGTGCGTCGTCGGCGACCCCAGCCAGACCATCTACTCGTTCACCGGGGCGTCCCCGCACCACCTGCTGACGTTCCGCACGCGCTACCCCGACGCCCAGGTCGTCCGGCTCGTCCGTGACTACCGGTCGACGCCCCAGGTCGTGACGCTGGCGAACAAGCTCCTCGCGCAGCGAGGAAGGGCCCGGGGCACGGCCGCGCCGCTCGAGCTCGTCGCGCAGCGCCCGGCCGGTCCACCCGTCCGCTTCGAGGCCTACGACGACGACGAGTCGGAGGCGAAGGGGATCGCGCGCGAGATCCGGCACCTGACGACCACGGGCACGCCGGTGAGCGAGATTGCGATCCTCTACCGCACCAACTCGCAGTCCGAGGCGTTCGAGCAGGCGCTCGCCGACGCCGGCATCGGATACCTCGTCAAGGGTGGCGACCGGTTCTTCCAGCGCAAGGAGGTCCGTGACGCGCTCGTCCTCCTGCGCGGGGCGGCCCGCTCGGCCGACCCCGAGGTCCCGATGCCCGAGACGGTCCGGGACGTGCTCGTCACCACGGGCTGGGCCGAGGAGGCACCGGGACCCCGCGGAGCCGCGCGCGAGCGCTGGGACTCGATGCAGGCCCTCGTGACGCTCGCGGACGAGGTCGCCGCACGCACCGAGAACGCCACGGTCTCGGACCTCGTCCTCGAGCTCGACGAGCGGTCCGCGGCCCAGCACGCACCGACCGTCGAGGGAGTCACGCTCGCGTCGCTCCACGCCGCGAAGGGGCTGGAGTGGGACGCGGTCTTCCTCGCCGGAGTGAGTGAAGGGCTCATGCCCATCTCGTTCGCGGAGACCGACGAGTCGGTCGAGGAGGAGCGCCGTCTTCTCTACGTCGGGATCACCCGTGCGCGCGAGTTCCTCCAGCTCTCGTACGCCAGGGCCCGCAATCCCGGAGGGCGTGCGTCCCGCCGTCGGACCCGGTTCCTCGACGGGCTCTGGCCCCACGAGGAGCCGGTGCAGCGGCGTCGGCCACGGGCGGGTGCCGCCCGGGAGCAGCTGACCGGCGAGTACGACCAGGCCCTCTTCGACGAGCTGCGCGAGTGGCGGCGGACCGTGGCCGCGGAGACCGACAAGCCGGCGTTCACCGTCCTCGTCGACGCGGCGCTCGCGGCCATCGCCGAGACTCGACCGACGTCGAACGCGGCGCTCGCGAGGATCAACGGGATCGGCCCGGCGAAGATCGAGAAGTACGGGGCGAGCGTGATCGCGATCGTCGAGCGCGCCGGAGGCTGAGCGGATAGCGTGAAGTGCGGCGACCCCCGGCAGGCCCCCTGGCAGGCCGCGCCGACGCGAGGAGCGGACCATGTCTGACATCGAGTTCATCAACACGCGCTTCGACCCCGAGAGCACGTCGTTCCTCGCCGCGGCGAAGGTCATGGCCGCGGAGTTCGGCTACACGGCGACGCTCGGCGTCGACGCGCAGCTCGCCCAGCTCCTCCGGCTCCGGGTCGCGCAGCTCGTGCCGTGCTCGTACTGCCTGATCCTCCACACCCGGGCCGCGCGCGAGATCATCAGCGACCCCCGCGTCGACGGCCTCCTGAGCTGGCGCGAGAGCGAGCTCTACTCCGCACCGGAGCGCGCCGCGCTCGCGTACTGCGAGGCACTGACCGCCGGGTCGGCCACCGATCTGCCGCCGGCGCACGACGCGCTCGCCGAGCACCTCGGCCCCGAGTCGATCGCCGAGATCGCCGCCGTGGTGCTCAACATGAACGTCTGGACCCGGTTGAAGCTTGCCCAGGGCGAGACCCCCCGGCACGTGCAGAACTAGGCGAGATTAAATACGTTGCGGTCCCCGCGACGGGTGCATACTGTTCGTACGTCATGACCGAGCGTCGGCCGCCTGACGGCGACCGACCGTAGAGGAGAGGAGGGCTGTCTGATGGACATCATCACGAACGCACCGGCATCCGCCATCGCGATGCCCCATGCGGCGCGTCTCCGCGCGCACGCAGCAGCGTTTGCAGCGCCCGACTCCGCCCCCCGGTCGAGGCCGATCTCCTAGATCAGTCGCACCAGGCCGCGGAGTCCATCAGGACCCGCGGCCTTCGTCTTTCTCCGAGGGCGCGTCGTCCTATCGACGTATTCGAGACAGCACCTCTGGAGGACACCGTGCGGTTGAGCACGATGCTCGACACCATGACCAGCGGTGGCGCGGGACCGTGGACCCCGTCACCACCGACATCTCGCGGCGATGCGGCCGCGAGCACCGACCAGGACCCGTCGTGGGTGACGGACGAGGGCTTCCGTCGCCTGGTCGCACAGACCATCCCGTGCCGGTCGAACGACCCCGAGCTCTGGTTCGCCGAGCGGGCCGCCGACGTCGAACGGGCCAAGGAGCTCTGCCGCGCGTGCCCGCTCGTCGCGGGCTGTCTGGCGGGGGCCCGCGAGCGCCGGGAGCCGTGGGGCGTGTGGGGCGGTGAGATCTTCGTCGACGGCGTCGTCGTCGCCCGCAAGCGCGGCCGTGGGCGTCCGCCGAAGTCCGAGCAGTCCCCGGGCGTCACGACGCCGCGTGAAGCGGCATAGGGCCGGGCACCGCGACGTCGCCCTTCGCGTCGTCGAGCCCCGGCGTCGCGCCGTCGGCCCCGCAACCGCAGCCCGGGTGCGGGGACGTGGGGCGGACGCGGGGGACGACGTCGGGCAGCCCGGTCTCGAGGACCGTGTCCGCGGTGCGGGGGCGGCCTCCGTCGAGCGCACTGATCACCTGGGCCGCCGCGAGCGCAGCGGCCGTCGCCGTGATCGTGGTCTCCTCACCCGTGCGACCCGGCGGCAGAGCGTGCAGGTGCGCCGCGACGTCGCGCCATCGCGGGTCGGCGGCCAGGCGGGCGAGGTCGAGGCAGCGGAGGCAGGGGGTGCGGCCCGGGACGACGAACGGGCCGATCGTCGTGCTCGCCTCGTGCACCTGCACGGCCAGGTGCGGGACACCCTCGGCGCACAGCCGTGCGAAGCGTCGGGCGTCGTGGGCCCAGGCCTCGACGACCACGACGACGTCGGGGGCCGGGACGCGAGCGGAACGACCCGACGGGCGGCTTCCGGCCCCGAGGCCGAGCAGGTGACGGGCCACCTGGTCCCGGGGGCGACCGAGGTGCTCGGGCGAGTACGCGTCGGGGGCGAGGTCCAGGCGGGTGACCGGGCGGGCGTCGTCGAGCAGCAACGTCCCCACGCCCGCCGTGTGCAGGATGCGTCCGGTCGCCAGCCCCAGCCGTCCGAGGCCGTGGATCGCGACGCAGCGCTGCCGCCGGTCCGCGAGCGTCAGGTCTCCGCGACCGTCCTCGCGGAGATGGCTGTGGGCGAACTCGTCGTTCAGCGGCCAGCTCCCGTCCGCCGGCGGGGCCGGAACCGTGTAGCCCGCGGCGTCGAGCGCCTGCCAGAGCTGCCGCGCCCGGAGCTCGTCGACCCGGTGGGTCCGGTGCAGCGCCGCGGAGTACCTGCTGCCCGCGGCGAGCGCCCGCAGCCAGGCGATCTCGTTCTCCGTGACGTCGGAGAGCCTGACCGCCCAGCGCGCGTCGGTGCCCAGCTGCACGTCGGTGGGGGAGCAGCGCACGACGAGCGTGCCGCCGCGCAGGTGTCGTCTCCGGGCAGAGGTGTGGTCGACCGCCAGGCGCTGCGGCTCCGCTTCTTTCGCCATGTCCTCACCGTGGCACGCGGAGGGCGCGGTGCGAGCGTCGTCCACAGGCCGACGTGGGCGTGTGATGGGTGCGCTCGGACGGCCGAGACGGTACCGTTCGGGACGTGACGCACGACACGCCAGCCGTGGAGGTGCGCCGCAGCCGGCGTCGCAAGCGCACCGTGAGCGCGTACCGGGACGGGGACCGCACGATCGTCGCCATCCCCGCGCGGTTCTCACGCGCGCAGGAGCGCGAGTGGGTGCAGCGCATGCTCGACAGGCTTGCCGCGAAGGAGCAACGTCGTCGGCCCTCCGACGACGAGCTCCTCGAGCGTGCGCGACGACTCTCCGAGCGTTACCTGGACGGCCGTGCACAGCCCTCGAGCGTCCGGTGGTCCGACCGGCAGGGCAAGCGGTGGGGCTCCTGCACGCTCATCGACGGGTCGATCCGCATCTCGACCCGCGTGCAGGGCATGCCCGGCTGGGTCCTGGACTACGTCGTCCTTCACGAGCTCGCGCACCTGCTGCACGCCAACCACGGGCCGACGTTCTGGAACCTGCTCTCGACCTACCCCCGGCTCGAGCGCGCACGAGGGTTCCTCGACGGTGTCTCTTTCGAGCGGGGCACCGGCGACCACGGCGATCCCGGCGACGACGAGCAGGACGAGGATCTCCTCGACGAGCTCTCGCCGCGGAGCGGCGCCGTCAGCGACGGCGCCGCCTGACGCTCACGACCGGGTCGAACCCGGCTCGTCGTCCTCCGAAGGGGTCGGTGTGCCCCCGTCGTCGTCCCCGGACGTCGCCCCGTTCAGGATCTCGGCCAGCGCGGCGTCGAGGTCCGCCTCCTCGGCGCGGGTCGCCGCCTGGCGCTCGCGGTATCCGGCCGGGTCGTCCAGGTCCTGGGTGTCCGGGAGCAGGTCCGGGTGTCCCCAGACCGCGTCACGGGCGTCGGTGCCGCCCTCGGCCGTGATCCGCTGCCAGAGGGTGGCGGCGTCCCGGGAACGCCGGGGCCGGAGCTCGAGACCGACGAGCGACGCGAAGGTCTGCTCGGCCGGTCCTCCGGCGGCCCGACGACGTCGGAGCATCTCCCGGAGGGGGACGGCGTGCGGCAGGTGGGGCAGGGTGGCCGTCGCACTGACCTCGTCCACCCACCCCTCCACGAGCGCGAGCGTGGTCTCGAGGCGGAGCAGCGTGGCCTTCTGCGCGTCGGTGGCGTCGCTGCGGAAGATGTGACCGCTCATCGCGTTCTGCAGGGCGCCGGTGTCCGAGAGGTCGATGTCGCGGACCCGCTCCTCGAGCGCGCCCAGGTCGATCGTGATGCCGCGTGCGTACTCGTCGACGAGCGCGAGAAGGTGCGCGCGGAGCCACGGAACGTGCGTGAAGAGGCGCGCGTGCGCGCACTCGCGCACCGCGAGGAACATCCGGACCTCGTCGAGCGGTGCGTCGAGCCCCTCGGCGAAGGCCTCGACGTTGGTGGGCAGCAGCACCGTCGCGGCGTGGTCGAGGAGCGGGAGACCGACGTCCGTGGCGCCGAAGACCTCGCGGGAGAGCGTCCCGGACGCCTGCCCCACCTGCATGCCGAAGACGGCGGAGCCCATCCGTCGCATCATCTGCTGGGGGTCCCCGAACGAGCCGTTGAGGGCGCCGACGGGGAGGCCGGGGAGCGAGAGGTCGTCGGTGGACGGCATCTGGTCGCCCAGGACCGTGGCGAGCGCGTCGGTGACCGACGCGGCGATCGGCTCGGCGAGGTCGCCCCAGCTCGAGAGGGTGGCCTCCACCCACTCCGACCGGCTCCACGCCTGCCGTGGCCCGCCGGCGGGCGGCATGTCCGTGGCGGCGTCGAGCCACAGGTCGGCGACGGACAGGGCGTCGCGGACCGCGGCGGCCTGCGCGCCGCTGACCGTGGGGTCGCCCTCGGCGGCCGCGACCTGCCGGGCGACGTCGTGCGCGACGTCGGAGTTCACCGGGTCGTCGCCGGACGCCGCGAGCATGCGCTGCACCTGCGCGAGGATCCCGTTGAGCGCGCGCGGGTCGTCACCGAGCCCCGCGCTGCGCGCGAGCGCCTGCGGGTCGAGTCCCTGCTCCCGCATCTGGCGGAGCGCCTCGTCGGCGTCCGCACCGAACATCGAGCGGAACATCGCCTCCCACTGTGAGTCGGACGTTCCGTCGTCGCCGCCGGTCGGCTGGCTGCTCATGCGCTCTCCTTCAGGTCGCGTGCGTCAACCGTAACCACAATCGGCCCGGCACACCGAGGTCGGAGCAGCGCCGCGCGGCCGGTTCGCTGAGGGCGCAGCAGCGGGCCGGGGCCACGTTCCGTCATGATGGGTCCGTGAGAACACCTCAGCAACCGACCGACAAGCCGGAGCCGTGGGCGGCGGACGGGCATCTCGACGAGCTCGACGAGGAGTACGTCGAGGAGGCGACCGCGCGGTCGACGACCCTCGGGATCAGTCTTCTGGTCACCGTCGCGCTGCTCGTCGGCATCGTCTTCATCCCCGCGCCGTACGTCGTCCGGTCCCCGGGGCCGACGGAGGACACCCTGGGTGAGGAGGGCGGCGTTCCCCTGATCGAGGTCTCCGGTGCGCAGAGGTACCCGGCGTCGGGCGAGCTGCGGCTGACCACCGTCTCGGTGTCGGGCGGTCCGGGATACCCCGCGGACGCGCTGCAGGTGCTGGGCGGCTGGATCGACCCGAAGCGCTCGGTCTACCCCGTGGAGGCGATCTTCCCCGAGGACCAGACCGCCGAGGAGGTCGAGGAGCAGAACACGGCCGACATGGTCTCGTCGCAGGAGAACGCGACGGTGGCCGCGCTGACCGAGGTCGGGTACACCGTGCCGGCGACCATGACGGTCGTCGACGCGATCCCGGGCACGGGGGCCGACGGCGTCCTGGAGCCGGACGACGTCCTCGTGTCCTTCGAGGGGACCGAGCTCGAGACGTACCAGGAGCTGATCGAGGGCATCGAGGGGACCGAGGCCGGGACGGAGGTGGTGCTCGGTGTCGAGCGCGACGGCGAGCCGCTCGACGTCACGGTGCCCACGACGGACGTGGACGGTCGCACGATCCTCGGTGTCTACCTCGACCCGGTCTTCGACATGCCTGTCGACGTGTCGATCCAGATCGACGACATCGGCGGGCCGAGCGCGGGGACGATGTTCGCGCTGGGGATCATCGACGTGCTCACGCCCGAGGACGAGGCCGGCGGGAAGGTCATCGCCGGGACGGGCACCATGAGCGTCGACGGGCTCGTCGGGCCGATCGGCGGCATCCAGCAGAAGCTCTACGGCGCCCAGCGTGACGGCGCGACGTGGTTCCTGGCCCCGGAGACGAACTGCGACGAGGTCGTCGGCAACGTCCCCGACGGTCTGCAGGTCACGGCGGTCGGGACGCTCGAGCAGGCGCTCGACGCGGTGACGGCCATCGGGTCCGGCACGACGGAGGATCTTCCGACGTGCGCCGACGCCCTCGAGGACCTGCAGTCGTGACCGACGGCGTCGGCGCCTAGTTCTCGAGCGTGCTCGCCAGGGCCTCGACGAGGCCCGGGACGAGGGTCGGCCCGAACGAGACCTGTGCGTCGTCGTCGTTCGCCCGTGAGCGCAGGGCGCACCACGTCGACCCGTCACGCAGCGCCCCGGCGCCGATGCGTACGTCCTCCCGGGCCGGGTGGTCGCGCAGGTAGGCCAGTGCGGCCTCGGGATCCTCGGGAACGTCCTGCTCGGCCTCGGGCGGGAGCACGATCCGCTCGACGACGAGCGCGGCGCCGGCGACCGTGGGCGGCCACGCGACGCGGGCGAGCAGGCCCTCGAGGTCGTCGGCCTCGCCGACGCCGTCCTGCTCGATGGACGTCAGGTGGTGCGGGTCGACGCGCGCCGCCTCGACCACCTCGGCGGGCAGCCGCCGCGCGAGCGAGGGGTCCGCCTCGAGCGCGACGGCGGTCTCGATGAGCGCGAACAGGCGGACCGGGCCGTCCCAGCCGCCGGCGGAGACGTGCTGCTCGATCTCGCGGACGGCGTCGGCCAGCGCCAGCTGGGTCCCCGAGAAGGTGGGTGCCGCGTCGTCGGACGGTGGGGTGTTTTCCGTGGCCATGGTGCGAGGTTCCCACAACGGGCACCGCCGACGCCACGGATCGGCCCGCTCCGCGGTGTGATCTCGGGACGTTGTGGCCGGATCGTGTCGGTGTCGTGCCCACGGGTGAGGGTGATATGTGGGAACCTTGATGTCACCGTAGGTCGCCCTTCGACGATCAGTCGGCACGGAGGCCTCACCCGTACTGCAACGAAGAGGTAGTTCACTGTGACATTCGCCGCAGGACCCCGCCGTGCCCCTGAGGGCCCGCCGGCCCAGCGACGCCGCAGCCCGCTCGTCATCACGCTCATCGTGCTGGCAGCGATCGTCGTCGCGCTCTTTCTTCTCGCCGAGTTCTGGACCGAGGTGCTCTGGTTCACCCAGCTCGGGTACCAGGAGGTCCTCTGGACCGAGTGGGGGGTGCGCGCCGGTCTGTTCGTCGCAGGCTTCCTCATCATGGGGGCGGCGATCTTCGCCTCGCTCTCCATCGCCTACCGGTCGCGGCCCATCTACGCGCCGTCGACGCCGGAGCAGGCCACGCTCGACCAGTACCGCGAGGCGGTGGAGCCCCTGCGCAAGGTCGTGACCTGGGGTGCGCCCGTCGTCATCGGCTTCTTCGCCGGAACCGCGGCGTCCGGGCAGTGGCAGAACGTCCTGCTCGCGGTGAACCAGGTCTCGTTCGACCAGAACGACCCGATCTTCGGGATGGACCTGTCCTTCTTCGTCTTCACCCTGCCGATCCTGCGGTTCTCCGTCGGGTTCTTCATGGCGATCGTGATCGTCGCGGGAATCGGCGCGCTGGCGACCCACTACCTCTACGGGGGCCTGCGCATCGGCGGCTCCAACGACGCCGGACCCCGCACCACCAAGGCCGCGCGGGTCCAGCTCGCCGTCCTCGGCGCGCTGCTCCTCGTCGGCATCGCCCTCAACTACTGGCTCGACCGGTACTCGCTGCTCACCGCGCAGGGGACCAAGTTCGACGGCGCCTCGTACACGGACGTCAACGCCGTCATGCCGGCCAAGGCGATCCTCGCCGTCGTCGCCCTCGTCGTCGCCGTCCTCTTCGTCGTCGCCGCCGTCCGCGGCACGTGGCGCCTCCCGGCGATCGGCGTCGGGCTGATGGTGGTCTCGGCGATCGTGATCGGCGGCATCTACCCGGCCATCGTGCAGCGCTTCCAGGTGGACCCGAACGCGCAGGAGCTCGAGTCCGAGTACATCCAGCGCAACATCGACTCCACGACGCTCGCGTTCGGTCTCGACAAGGTCGAGACCCAGCAGTACGACGCGGCCACCGAGGCCGAGGCGGGCGCGCTGCGCGAGGACGCCGAGACCACGGCGCAGATCCGTCTGCTCGACCCGCAGATCGTCAGCCCGACGTTCCGCCAGCTGCAGCAGAACAAGCAGTACTACAACTTCGACGAGACGCTCGCGGTCGACCGCTACCAGATCGACGGTGAGAAGCAGGACTCGGTCGTGGCCGTGCGTGAGCTCAACCTCGCCGGACTCGGCGACGACCAGCGCAACTGGGTCAACGACCACACGGTGTTCACGCACGGCTTCGGGATGGTCGCCGCGTACGGCAACCAGACCGGCCCCGACGGCCGCCCGGCCTTCTTCGAGGGAGACATCCCCGCCGAGGGCGCCCTGACGGACATGGGCGAGGGCTACGAGCCTCGCGTCTACTTCAGCCCGCAGGCGCCGGAGTACTCGATCGTCGGTGCGCCGGACGAGTCGAACCCGTGGGAGCTCGACTTCCCGGACGACGAGGCCGGTGGCCAGGTCAACTCGACGTTCGGTGCCGAGGACGGTGCCGTCGCCGGCCCCGACATCGGATCGTTCGGCAGCAAGCTGCTCTACGCGCTGAAGTTCGGCAGCGGCGACATCCTCTTCTCCGACCGTGTCACCGAGGAGTCGCAGATCATCTACGACCGTGATCCTCGCAGCCGCGTGCAGAAGATCGCGCCGTACCTGACGCTCGACCAGCGGGTGTACCCCGCCGTCGTGGACGGCCGGATCAAGTACGTGGTCGAGGGCTACACGACCACGGACCAGTACCCGTACTCGGCCCAGCGCGCGCTCGACGAGGCGGTCGCCGACTCGCTGACCTCCTCCGGCTCGGCCTCGATCCAGGCGATCGCCCCCGAGGAGATCAACTACATCCGCAACTCGGTGAAGGCCACCGTCGACGCCTACGACGGCTCGGTCGACCTGTACGCCTGGGAGCCCGAGGACCCGATGCTCCAGGCGTGGCAGGGTGTCTTCCCCGAGGCCGTCAAGCCGATGTCGGAGATCTCCGGCGACCTGATGGATCACCTGCGCTACCCCGAGGACCTCTTCAAGGTGCAGCGCTCGCTCCTGACGGCCTACCACGTCACCGACGCGTCGGACTTCTTCTCCGGGCAGGACTTCTGGCAGAACCCCGAGGACCCGACCGACACGTCCGGCTCGGGCGCTCTGCAGCCTCCGTACTACCTGACGCTGCAGATGCCCGACCAGACCGAGCCGACCTTCTCGCTCACATCGAGCTTCATCCCCGGTGGCAACACCGACCGAGAGATCCTCACGGGCTTCCTGGCGGTCGACGCTGAGGCGGGCAGCGAGGACGGCAAGCGGTCCGAGGACTACGGCAAGCTCAGGCTTCTCGAGCTCCCGAGAAACGCGACGGTCCCGGGTCCGGGTCAGGTGCAGAACAACTTCGACTCGAACTCGACGATCGCCAGCGAGCTCAACATCCTGAGCCGAGGCAACTCCGAGGTCATCCACGGAAACCTGCTGACGCTCCCCGTCGGCGGCGGGCTGCTGTACGTCCAGCCGGTCTACGTCCAGTCGTCGCAGGGCACCCAGTACCCGCTGCTGCGCAAGGTGCTGGTCTCCTTCGGTGACGAGGTCGGGTTCGCCGACACCCTCGACGAGGCGCTGAACCAGGTCTTCGGCGGCGACTCCGGTGCAGACGCCGGGGACGCCGGCGGCGAGACGGAGTCGGAGGTCGACGACGCACCGCTCGACGGCACCGACACGGACACCGGGACGGGCACCGGGACCGAGACGGAGGAGCCGACCGCGGAGCCGACCGAGACGTCGACAGCCACGGAGGAGCCGAGCCCGGAGCCGTCCACGCCGGGGACGTTCGACGACCCGCAGGCGGCGCTCGACCAGGCGCTGACCGAGGCGGCGCAGGCGATGCAGGATGCCGACGAGGCGCTCTCGTCCGGTGACTGGGCCGCCTACGGCGACGCGCAGGACGCCCTCGACGAGGCTCTGCAGACCGCGATCGACGCGGAGAGCCAGCTCAGCGGTTCCTGACCGGAGCGTGACCCGGGCGCGGGGCGGGATCGGTCGATCTCGCCCCGTGTCCGGCGTCACAGCCGGATCTGCCTGATCGGATTTGGCTCTGGCACCCACGGCACGTAGAGTGGTGTTTACCGACGCGGGGTGGAGCAGCTCGGTAGCTCGCTGGGCTCATAACCCAGAGGTCGCAGGTTCAAATCCTGCCCCCGCTACTTGTGAAGTAGCACGAAGGCCCGGACCATACGGTCCGGGCCTTCGTCGTTCCCTCGGGCGTGCCGCCGCACGCCCGACCTCGGCGAGCTGTGCGGCGGCACGCCTCCTAGGGTGTCGGCTCCGCGCCGTCGGAGGTGCGGGTACCGCGTCGACGGACCACGAGGGCGGCGACGACGACGAGCAGCACCATCGCGGCGACCACCAGCAGGGACGTGACTCCGGTCGCGGCGACGAAGCTCGTGATCTGCGACTGGACCTGCACCGCGGCGTCGACGATCGGGTCGCCCGTCGCGGTCCCGGCGAACACCCGCAGCTCGTACCAGCCGTACCAGGCGACGTAGGCGCCGGCGAGGACCAGCAGCGCACCGCTGAGGCGGCTGATCACCGGTGCGGCGCGGCGCATCCGGCTCACGATCCCGGTCGACGCGGTGGCCGCGGCGATCGCGAGCAGCCCGACGACGGCTCCCATCCCGACCCCGTAGACGACGTAGGTGAGCGTGACGCCGAGGACGCCGCCGGACCGGACAGCGCCGGCCGTCACGGCGAGGAACGGCGCGATGGTGCAGCTGAGGGACGCGAGGGCGAAGGTCGCGCCGTACCCCACCTGCGACCACCACGACCGTCGCGGGGCGCGTCCGTAGCGGGACAGCACGCCGATGCCGAGGCTGCGGCCCGACAGCAGCCAGACCCCGGTCCCGACGAGCGCGACGCCGACGACGATCGTCACCACCGGGAGCCACCGCTCGATCGCCCCGGTGACGGACGCGAGCAGGATGCCGAACGCGCCGAAGACGAGGACGAACCCGACGGTCATCCCGGCGGTGAAGCGCGCAGCCCGGCGGATCGCCCCGGCCTGGGACTCGTCGCCACCCTCGGGGGGTTGTGCGACCAGAAGGGTCAGATAGGCCGGGAGCAGAGCGAAGCCGCAGGGGTTGAACGCGGCCACCGCCCCGGCGACGAGGGCCAGGCCCAGCAGGACAGGATCCACGGATCAGCCGTCGACGAGGTCGCGCGAGGTGGACTCAAGCGACTCGAGGCCCATCGCGCCGACGACCGTCTCCATCTCGCCGTCGGCGTCGACGAAGACGAAGGAGGGCTGAGAGACGACGCCGAACCCGGTCCAGATCGATCCGTCGGCGTCGACGACGTGCTCGAACCCGGTCACGCCGGTGCTGTCGACGAACTCGACCATCGCGTCCGTCTCCCCGAGGCCTGCCACGCCCACGAAGGTCACCTCACCGTCGAGGTCCTCGGCCACCTGGGCGACCGAGGGGGCCTCGCCACGGCAGACCGTGCACCACGGGGCCCAGAACCAGAACACGGTCGGCTCGCCGGCGAGTGCCGCGGCGTCGATCTCCCCGCCGGAGACGGTGGGTGCGGTGAAGTCCATCGCCGCGGGCACGGCGACGTCGGTGCCCTCGTCGGCTGATGCGTCGTCGGCGGCGTCCTCTGTCGTGCCGGCCTGCGACTCGTCGTCGGACGCCTCCGTGCTGGTCTCGGCCGCCGGTGCGGAGCTCTCCGTCTCCTCGGCGGCGGGTTCGGTGCTGCTGGCGCATCCGGCCAGGAGGAGGGCGAGGCCTGCGGCTGCCCCGATGGCCGAGCGTGCTCGGGTGGCGGTCACGGTGATTCCTTCGGTCGTGCGGCGTGGATCGCCGGCGTGGGATACCTCCACCATGCCTCGCCCCCGGGTCGTTGTGCCCGTTCGCACGGCTGACGGAATGCTGACGGTCGTCGCGGGGCACTACGGTGGGTGCGTGGACGTCGCCCGCAGCCAGGACCCCCCACCCGTCGCCGGCGGGCGGACGAGCGTGGAGCAGCACCGGGCCGACGTCGCGCAGCTGCTGCGCCCGCGCCTCGCCCTCGGAGACCGGGGGGTGGTCACGGTCCCCGTCGAGGAGGCTTTCGGCCGGGTGCTCGCCGCCGACGTGGTCGCGCGTGTGGCCGTGCCGGCCTTCCGCAACTCGCAGATGGACGGGTTCGCCGTGCGGTCGGTCGACGTGACACGGCCCGTGCGGTTGCCGGTCAGCGGCGAGATCGCCGCCGGGGCCTCCCCGGAACCCCTGGTTCCCGGCACCGCGGCGCGGATCATGACGGGTGCGCCCGTGCCCGACGGTGCCGATGCGGTGGTTCCGGTCGAGGACACTGACGTCCGCCGGTTCTGCCCCGGGGAGATCCCCGCCGTCGTCGGCCTCCGCGAGCCGGTCGACCCGGGGCTGTTCGTGCGCGAGGCCGGGAGCGACGTCGCGGAAGGAGAGGTGATCGTGCCGGCCGGAACTCTCGTGGGCCCCGCGCACGTCGCCGCCATCGCAGCGTGCGGTGCGCGCGCCGTGGTCTTGCGACAGCCCCGTGTCGCCGTGATCTCGACCGGCTCGGAGGTGGTCTCTCCCGCAGCCGAGCTCGGTGCGGGGCAGGTCTTCGACGCGAACGGACCGGCCCTGGCGGCAGCGGTCCGTGCCGCGGGTGCCGAGGTGGTCGGGCCGTTCCGGGTCGCCGACGCACCCCAGGCCCTCGGCGACCTGCTCGACGACGTCGCAGCCCGGGTCGACCTGATCCTCACGTCGGGCGGGGTGAGCCAGGGCGCGTACGAGGTGGTCAAGGACCTGCTCAGGTCGGCCGGGGAGGTGGAGTTCCGGAGCGTCGCGATGCAGCCCGGTGGGCCGCAGGGATGGGGGACGTACCGCGGGACCCCGATCCTCACGTTCCCGGGGAACCCGGTCAGCGCCCAGGTGTCGTTCGTGGTCCTTCTGCGCGACGAGCTGCTGCGCACGGCGGGCCTCCCCGGTCGGGGGACGGTCCGCCTGCCGCTCGCGGGCGCGACGACCTCACCGGCCGGGAGGCGCCAGTTTCTTCGTGGAGTCCGCGACGGGGACGCCGTCCGCGTCGTTGGCGGTCCCGGGTCCCACCTGGTGGCCACGATGGCACGCGCAGACGTCCTGATCGACGTCCCCGAGGACGTGACAGAGCTGCAAGCTGGTGACGAGGTGGAGGTATGGCCGCTGTGAGCGACGTGAGCCGGGTGACGACGGGCGTCCTGGACGCCGGTGTGGTCCAGGAGGTCGAGGACGCGGTCTCCGCGCCGGAGTGCGGTGCGGTGGTGACGTTCCGCGGCGTGGTGCGCGACGTCGACGACGGACGCGGTGTGTCTGGCCTGGACTACGAGGCGCACCCGGACGCGACGGCCGTGCTGCGCGAGTGCGTCGCGGGCGTCGCCGCGGAGACCGGCCTCCGGGTCGCCGCGGTGCACCGGTACGGAGAGCTCGCCGTCGGCGACGTCGCGCTGGTGGCGAGCGCCTCGGCGGGACACCGGCGAGAGGCCTTCGACGCCTGCACGTTGCTGGTCGAACGGATCAAGGCGCAGACCCCGATCTGGAAGAGGCAGCACTTTGCCGAGGGCAGCTCGGAGTGGGTCGGCCTGTAGCGCCGCCTCTCGACGGGCTCGACGTGCGGCGTCTCGACGGGCTCGACGTGCGGCGTCTCGACGGGCTCGACGGACGCCGTCTCGACGGGGCTCGACGGGCGGCGTCTCGACGGGGCTCGACGGGCGGCGCCTCGTGCGGACGGTGGTCGAGCCTGTCGAGACCCCTAGCCGAAGATGGCCGTGCCGTACTTCGCCAGGATCGCCGCCGCGAGCAGCACGAACCAGAGTGCGGTGAGGATGCCGAACGCCCCGGACCGCACGAGGCCCATCGCCCACGTCTGGAGCTTCGCGGGCCAGTACAGGTTGTTCTCGAGGATGTTCCAGTGGAGCATCGAGACGAAGACGAGCGTCGTCGAGGCCGTGACCGTCAGGCACCAGGGGCAGAGGGCGCCGATGACGAACATCGACTGGTAGAAGAGCCAGTACGCGAAGATCAGGCCCAGCAGGTAGACGGTCTGCGCGGCCGTCATGAACCAGCGCGGGAACTTCACCCCGGCGATGCCGGCGACCGCGATGGTGATGACGACGGGTTCCGCGATCAGCCCGAGGAACGAGTTGGGGAAGCCGAAGAGCGACGACTGCCACGCGACGCCGACCGCTCCGCAGGAGATCACGCTGTTGATGTCGCACGCGAGGACGGCGTCCGGGTTCGCGGCGAGCTCGACGGCGTCGATCGAGAGGACGAATGCGGCGACGAGCGAGATGAGGGCGCCCACGAGCATCTCGCCGAAGAGCCACTGGCGTGAGTGGAAGAACCCGGTCGGTCGTTCGTCGAGCGTCGTCGGTGAGTGCGTCATCTTCGGTGGTCCGTCCGTTCGAGGCGTCACTTGTGAAGAATAGCGCAAGCAGTGCGCGTCAGCCGCCGATCGCCCCCATCGAGCGCGTGGTCGGGGCGAAGGTCTCCGGGTCCGGGGCGCCCGTGTCGAAGCCGTGCGACCACGGCTTGGCCCACATCGCACCCTGCCACGCCGCGGCGACGTCGTCGTCCGAGCCGCCGCCACGCAGCAGCCCGCGCAGGTCGGTCTCGGCGTCGCCGAACAGGCACGAGCGGACCGTGCCCTCGGCGGTGAGGCGCGTGCGGTCGCAGTCCCCGCAGAACGAGCGGGTCACCGAGGCGATGATGCCGACGGTCGCGCTCCCGCCGTCGACGCGCCACTCCTCGGCGGGGGCGGACGGGTCGTCGCGTCCGAGGGGCTCGAGCGTGAACTGTCGACCGAGCTCGGCGAGCAGGGTCTCGGCGGTGACCATGTGCTCGCGCGCCCACTGGTGGTCGGCGTCGAGCGGCATCTGCTCGATGAAGCGCAGCCGACAGTCGTGCTCCACGGCGAAGGCGAGCAGGTCGCGAGCCCCGCGCAGGGTCTCGGGCATCAGCACGGCGTTGAGCTTGACGGGGGAGAGGCCGGCGTCGATCGCCCCGCGGATCCCGGCGAGGACGGCGGGGAGCCGGTCGCGGCGCGTGAGCTCGGCGAAGTGCTGGCGGTCGACGCTGTCGAGCGAGATGTTCACGCGGTCGAGGCCGGCCTCGACGAGGGCGTGGACGCGCTTGTCCAGACCGATGGCGTTGGTCGTCATCGACACCGACGCGTCGGGTGCCGCTGCGCGCACTCGGGAGACGACCTCGACGATCTCTCGACGGACGAGCGGTTCGCCCCCGGTGAGCCGGATGTCGTGCACCCCGAACCGCGCGGTGGCGATGCCGACCAGGCGGCCGATCTCGTCCGGGGTGAGCAGCTGGTCGGCGGCGATCGCGGGAAGGCCCTCCGCTGGCATGCAGTAGGTGCAGCGCAGGGAGCACTTCTCGGTGACGGAGATCCGGAGGTCGCGGGCGACGCGGCCGAACCGGTCGACCAGCAGGTCCGTGTCCGGGCGTCCGTCGGGGGAGACCGCCGTGCGGACGTGGGGGGTGCCGAGAGAGACGGCCGGCATGGTTCAGCTCCTCATCGCCCGGACGGTGGTCGGTCGGCCTGGCCGCTGGGTCGAGGCTACGCCGAGCCCTTGACGACGAGGACCGGGGCCGCGGCGTCGAGAAGCACCCGAGTGGTGGTGCTGCCGAGCAGGAACTTCGAGACGGCGGACCGCTTGCGCGACCCGATGACGACGAGGTCGACGTGATCGTCCTCGGAGGCGTCCAGGATCGCGTCCGAGGGTTCCTCGTCGGAGCTCCGGTACGTGATCGTGGGGTCGGCGCCGAGGGTGTCCAGCACGTGTGCCAGCGCAGCGGGCGTCGTCGCCTCGGGGGCCTGCGGTGTGAGGACGAGGATCTCGAGCGTCGTCTCGCGCCGCGCAGCCTCCGCATGGGCGCGGCGTAGTGCGGCCTCGCCTTGGGGAGAGTCGTTGTACGCCACCAGGACGGTCATGGCCGTCTCCTCACGGTCTCGTTCATCTGGGCCGATTCCACTCTCTCACAGGCGGTCATGGTGAGGAGCGTCGGCACGCGGATCCGGGACGGTGATCGTCGGGGGGAGGTGGGCGCGCAGGGTCGTCGCCAGCACGTTCAGCACGCGGGGGCGGTCGTCGACGTCGAGGCGCTCGCTGGGCGCGGTCACGCTCACGGCGGCGAAGGCGTTGCCGTTGCGGAGCAGGGGGAGCGCGACGCACGCGATGCCCGGTTCGTTCTCCTCGACCTCTTCGGCGCTGCGGCCCGTCCTGAGCGCACGCCCGAGCGCCGAGGTCTGCGCCGGGATGCGCCGACCGACGGCGGACCAGACCCGGAGCGGGCGCGACGGCTCGACCTTGTCGAGGTAGATCACCTCGTCGGCTCCTGCCGGGGCTCCGAGGTGGACGAGCTCGTGCAGCTCGTCGCGGGCGGCCTCGAGCGCAGGGCGCATCAGGGTCGGCAGGTTCTCCTCGGCGTAGTACGCGGTCGAGAGCGCGATCGCGGCGGGCCCGAGCCGGTACCGACCCTCGTCGTTCTGGACGTACCCGCGGTGCGCGAGCGAGGCGAGCGTCCGGTGGACCGTCGGCTTGGCGACGTCGAGCCGACGCGCGATCTCTCCGAGGGAGAGGCCGTCGGGTCCGAGCGGCGCGAGGACCTCGAGTGCGAGAAGCGCCTTGTCGACGCTTCCGAGCGGGTTGGTCATGTACGCTCCTGTTCATCAGCACGGAATCACCGTTCACTATAGCGAAACGGAAGGTCAATGACTACCTACACGGAAACCTGGTCGGAGCTCGCGTCCGCGCGTGTGGTCCCCGTCGTCGTCGCCGACGGCGAGGCCGAGGGGCTCAACGTCGCCGACGCCCTGCGCCGCGGCCACCTGCCCATCGCGGAGATCACCTTCCGGGTCGCCGGCGCTGCCGCGGCCATCCGTGCGATCTCGGAGGACTACCCGGAGATGCTCGTCGGCGCCGGGACTGTCATCCGTCCCGACCAGGTCGACGCCGCCGTCGATGCCGGAGCCCGCTTCCTCGTCTCGCCCGGCATCTCCGAGGCCGTGGTCGCGCGTGCGCGTGAGCACGAGATCCCGATCATCCCGGGGGTCGCGACGCCGTCGGACATCATGCGTGCGGTCGAGCTCGGTCTCGACACCGTCAAGTTGTTCCCCGCGGGCACCCTCGGCGGCCCCGCCGCCGTCAAGGCCTTCGCGGCCCCGTTCCCCGGCCTGCGCTTCGTCCCCACCGGGGGGATTTCCGCGCACAACATGGGCGACTACCTGATGCTGCCGCAGGTGCTCGCCGTCGGCGGCTCCTGGATGGTCGACCGTGCGCTCGTCCAGGGTGAGGACTGGGAGCGGGTCACCGAGCTCAGCCGCGACGCCGTCGAGCTGGCCGAGCAGGTCGTGGCGTCCCGGCCGTTGCCGCACCCGGCGGACCTGCACCCCGCCGACTCCCTGGGTACCGCCGTCGAAGGAGAAGAGCGTTGAGCACGTCGTCCCCCGCACTGACCGTCCGTCCCGCCGAGGAGTGCGACTACGACGTCGTCGCGCTCGGCGAGGTGATGCTCCGTCTCGACCCCGGTGAGCGGCGCATCCGCACGGCCCGCACCTTCTCCGCGTGGGAGGGTGGCGGCGAGTACAACGTCGCCCGCGGGCTGCGACGATGCTTCGGGCTCCGCGGCGCCGTCGTCACGGCCCTCGCGGACAACGAGATCGGCCGCCTCGTCGAGGACTTCATGCTCACCGGCGGGCTCGACACCTCCCACGTCCGGTGGGTGCCGTACGACGGCATCGGGCGCGAGGTCCGCAACGGCCTCAACTTCACCGAGCGCGGGTTCGGTGTCCGCGGTGCGGTCGGCGTCTCGGACCGGGGCAACACCGCCGTCGCGCAGATGCGGCCCGACGACGTCGACTGGGACGCGCTGTTCGCGCGTGGCGTGCGCTGGTTCCACACCGGCGGGATCTTCGCGGCGCTCTCGGAGAACGCCGCCGACGTCGCCGAGGCCGCGATGAGCGCGGCGCGCAAGCACGGGACGATCGTCTCCTACGACCTCAACTACCGTCCGTCCCTGTGGCAGGGGATCGGAGGCGTCGAGCGTGCCCAGGACGTCAACCGACGGCTCGCCCAGTACGTCGACGTCATGATCGGCAACGAGGAGGACTTCACGGCGAGCCTCGGGTTCGAGGTCGAGGGTGTCGACGAGAGCCTCACCGACCTGGACACGGGTGCCTTCCGATCGATGATCGGTCGTGCTGCCGAGGCGTTCCCGAACTTCCAGGTGATCGCCACCACCCTGCGCGGCGTGCACACCGCGACGGTCAACGACTGGGGTGCCATCGCGTGGTCGCGGACGCAGGGGTTCGCGGAGGCGACGCACCGCCCGCGCCTCGAGATCCTCGACCGGGTCGGCGGCGGGGACTCCTTCGCGTCCGGGCTCGCGTACGGCCTGATGGAGCTGGTCTCCATCGGCGAGGCGGTCGAGTACGGCGCCGCCCACGGTGCTCTCGCCATGACGACGCCGGGCGACACCTCGACGGCGACCCTCGCCGAGGTGGCCAAGCTCGCCGGTGGCGGTTCGGCGCGCGTGCAGCGCTGAGCCCGGTGCGTACCGGCTAGGCTTCTGGTCGACAGAAGGTCAGTGCGAGGAGGTGTCCACCGTGGAGATCCTGCCCCGGCGGACGCCGCCCACGCCCCCGAGCCTCGGTCAGGTCGTCGAGCACGCGCGGATACTCCGCGGTGCCGGCGACCTGGCCGGGACCGCGCGCCTTCTGGACGACGCCTTCGCCGTCGAGGCACGCGGGTCCGAGCCGATGCGACGTCGTGCGCTGCTGCTGCGTGCCCAGGTGGCCTTCGAGATGCACGACGACGCGGCCGCGGCCCGGTTCCTCGACACCGCCGATGCCCTGCGCCCGCTGGCGGACGCGCTCGCCGCGCTCGACGCGACGGACTCCCGACGTTGACCCGGCAGGGGTGACGCGCACCCGTGCAGAACGTCTGGCGACGGGTCGACCCCTTTGTCGCCGCCATCCTGACCTCGCTCGCCCTCGGGCTGCTGCTCCCCGTCCCCGACACGGCACGTGGTGTCGTCGACGGGGTGTCGACGGCCGCCGTCGCGCTCCTCTTCTTCGTCTACGGCGCGAGACTCCCGAGCCGTGAGGTGTGGGACGGGCTCCGCAACTGGCGCCTGCAGGGCGGGATCCTCGCCTCGACGTGGCTCGTCTTTCCCGTCCTCGGGCTGGTCACCGCGTGGCTCGTCGGGCCCGCGCTCGGGGCAGGCCTTGCCGGGGGGATCCTCTACGTCTCGCTCCTGCCCTCCACCGTCCAGGCCTCCGTCGCCTTCACCTCCATGGCCCACGGCAACGTCGCCGGTGCGGTGTGCGGCGCGACGGTCTCCAACCTCCTCGGGATGGTGCTCACGCCGCTGCTGGTGCTGTGGCTCATGGGCGCCGAGACGGCCGGTCTCGGCATGTCCGGGATCGGCGACGTCCTGCTGCACCTGCTGCTGCCCTTCGTGCTCGGACAGCTCGTGCAGCCGCTGATCGGTGCCTGGATCCGAGCACGACGGTGGATCTCGGTCTACGTCGACCGGGGTGCGATCGTGCTGATCGTCTTCTCGTCCGTTTCGGGCGCGGCGTCCGAGGGGGCGTTCGGCGCCGTCTCGGCCTGGGCGCTCGCGGGCCTGCTCCTGGTCTCGGCCGCGATGCTCGCGATCATGCTCGCCGTCACCTGGTTCGGAGGACGGGCCCTCGGCCTCGACCGCGCCGACCGTGTCGCGCTGCTCATGTGCGGCTCGAAGAAGTCCCTCGCCACCGGCCTGCCGATGGCGTCGGTCCTCTTCCCCGTGGCCGTCGCGGGAACCGTGGCGGTGCCCCTGATCGTGTTCCACCAGCTCCAGCTGATCGTCTGCGCGATGATCGCGCAGCGGCTGGCGCGGACGGCGCCGGCGTAGCCGGCGGTCCATCCTGACCTGGGGGCAGCAGGCGGGCGGGTGGACGGGCGGGCGTCAGGACTACCTGAAGCCCGCCCGTCCACCCGCCCGGACCACGAGTGCCGCGCTGTGAGCGAAGCGGGGACGTGGCAGAGCGGCTCAGCGCCGCTCGTCCACGCTCGATCCGACGAGGTAGCGCGCGTACGCGTCGTTCGTCAGGAAGGCCGGGTACTCCTCGGCGAGAGCGACCTGGCGGAAGATCTCCGCCGCCTCGTCGATCCGGTCCTCCTCGGTGCGCGGCAGCTCCTCGACGATCTCGGCGAGCAGCTCCTCGACCCGCTCCTGCGTGATCGGCCGGCCGTCCTCCGTCCGCGTCCCCGAGGCGATCCACTGCCAGATCTGCGACCGCGAGATCTCGGCCGTGGCGGCATCCTCCATCAGGTGGTCGATCGCCGCGGCGCCGACGCCCCGCAGCCACGAGTCGACGTAGCGCACACCCACGGAGATGTTGGCGCGCAGGCCCTCGTCGGTGATCGTCGCACCCCCGCGTCGTGCCGAGCGGACGTCGAGCAGCTCGTGCTGCCCCACCCGCACGTCCTCACGCTTGCGGTCGATCTGGTGCGGGCGGTCGCCGAGCACGGCGTCGAACTCACCACGGGCCGACGGGATGAGGTCGGGGTGCGCCACCCAGGTGCCGTCGAACCCGTCGGTGGCCTCGCGCTTCTTGTCCGCGCGGACCTGGGCGAACGCCCGCTCCGTGACGTCCGGACGACGGCGGTCCGGGATGAACGCGCTCATCCCGCCGATCGCGTGCGCTCCCCGCTTGTGGCAGGTCTGCACCAGCAGCTCGGTGTAGGCGCGCATGAACGGGACGGTCATCCCGACCTGGGCGCGGTCCGGCAGGACGTACGCGTCCCCCCGGGTGCGGAAGGACTTGATGATCGAGAACAGGTAGTCCCACCGGCCCGCGTTCAGCCCCGCGCAGTGCTCGCGCAGCTCGAACAGGATCTCGTCCATCTCGAACGCGGCCGGCAGCGTCTCGATCAGGACGGTCGCCCGGATCGTCCCGCGGGGGATGCCCAGCCGGGTCTGCGCCCAGCAGAAGACGTCGTTCCACAGCCGTGCCTCGCGGTACCCCTCGAGCTTCGGGAGGTAGAAGTACGGTCCACGGCCCCGGGCGATCAGCTCCTCGGCGTTGTGGAACAGGTACAGGCCGAAGTCCACGAGGCTGCCCGAGGCGTCGTGCGTCGTCCCGCACAGGTCGGTGTGCCGCAGGTGCTTCTCGTCGAGGTGCCACCCGCGGGGGCGGAAGACGATCGTCGGCATGTCCGTCAGTTCCGCCGAGCGCAGCGCGTACTCCTTGCCGTTCTCCGCGGTGAACGCGAGCGTTCCGCGGATCGCGTCGTGCAGCGCGAGCTGGCCCTCGACGACGTTGCGCCACGTCGGGGACGACGCGTCCTCGGCGTCGGCGAGCCACACCTTCGCGTCCGAGTTCAGCGCGTTGACCGTCATCTTCGGGTCCGTGGGACCCGTGATCTCGACGCGGCGGTCCTCCAGACCCGGGCCGGCACCGGCGACCTGCCAGGCCGCGTTGTCCCGGACCGGCCGCGTGCTCGCCCGGAAGTCCGGGTCGATCCCGTTGGCGACCTCTTCGCAGCGGCGCTCGCGGGCGTGCAGGATGGCGTGCCGGCGGCCCCCGAACTCCTCGTGGAGCTCGGCGAGGAACGTCAGCGCCTCGGTCGAGAGGATCTCGTCGTAGCGGGTGCCGGAGCGGGCCTTGACGCGCATCGTGCCGGGAATGGTCACGCGTCTGGTCGGGGACGTGTCGGTCGGGTGCTCGGTGAGCGTGGTCATGATCGTCTCCTGCCTGGTCAGAACTGTGCGGTCTCGGTGGACCCGGCGAGGGCGAGGGTGGCGCTCGCCGGGTTCAGGGCGGTCGAGACCCGGTCGAAGTACCCGGTACCGACCTCCCGCTGGTGGCGGGTGGCCGTGTAGCCGTGCTGCTCGGAGGCGAACTCGGCCTCCTGCAGCTCGACGTACGCGCTCATGGCGCGCTCGTTGTACCCGCGGGCGAGCTCGAACATCGCGTGGTTCAGCGCGTGGAAGCCCGCGAGGGTGATGAACTGGAACGTGTACCCGTACGAGGCGAGGTCGCGCTGGAAGCGGGCGATCGTCTCGTCATCGAGGTGCTTCTTCCAGTTGAAGGACGGCGAGCAGTTGTACGCGAGCTTCTTGTCCGGGAACTTCGCGTGGACGGCCTCCGCGACGCGACGCGCGAGCTCGAGGTCGGGCTCCGACGTCTCGACCCAGATCATGTCCGCGTACTCGGCGTAGGCCAGGGCGCGGGCGACGACGACGTCCTCGCCCGGCGTCGTGCGGTAGAAGCCCTCGCTCGTGCGGTCACCGGTGAGGAACGGCTGGTCGCGCTCGTCGACGTCGCTCGTGATGAGGTCGGCGGCGAGGGAGTCCGTGCGGGCGATGATGATGGACGGGACGCCCGAGACGTCGGCGGCCAGACGGGCCGCGTTCAGGGTGCGGATGTGCTGGGCCGTGGGGACCAGGACCTTGCCGCCGAGGTGACCGCACTTCTTCTCCGAGGCGAGCTGGTCCTCCCAGTGGACGCCTGCCGCGCCGGCCTCGATCATCTGCTGCATGAGCTCGTAGGCGTTGAGCGGACCGCCGAACCCGGCCTCCGCGTCGGCGACGATGGGAGCCATCCAGTCGCGCGGTTCGGTCGAGCTCTCGGCGCCGGCCTCCTCGAACTCGACCTGGCCGGCACGGAGCAGCGCGTTGTTGATGCGGCGCACGACGGCGGGGACGGAGTTGGCGGGGTAGAGCGACTGGTCGGGGTAGGTCTGGCCGGAGAGGTTCGCGTCGGCGGCGACCTGCCACCCGGACAGGTAGATGGCCTCGAGTCCGGCACGGACCTGCTGGACGGCCTGGTTGCCCGAGAGCGCCCCGAGCGCGGCCGACCACTGCGGCTCGCCCTGCTCGTCGGCACCGCGGTTGATGAGCTCCCAGAGCTTCTCGGCGCCGCGACGGGCGAGCGTGCGCTCCTCGCGGACCGAGCCGCGGATGTCGATCACGTCCTGCGCGGTGTAGTCGCGGCGGACACCGGACCAGCGCGGGTTGGTGATCCACTCGCGCTCGAGCTCCTCGGCGGTCTGCGTCTGGTCCCCGGGGCGCGTGGCCGTGCTGGGCTCGGGGATCCGCTCGGTGACCTCGACGTCCGCGGTCGTCGCGGTGGCGGCCGCGACGCGGCGGTACTCGTTGTCGGAGCGACGGGTGACGATCTTCGGGGTGTTCACGATGGGCCTCCTGAGCGACGATGCGGCGGAAAGTGCTGCACAACGAGAGTCCTTAACCGTGCAACCCCTCAACAACTGTGACCCGGGTAGAAGAAATCGACAGTTTCTGTTGATTGAACATTGTGGTGTGTGTCACCATCGCTCATGGCTATCTCCGGTGCGGGTCCGCGCAGAACCCCGAACGTTCCCGAAATCGCGCTCGACGACGAGCCCGACGCCCTCGTGATCGGGCGCCGCATCCGGCACCTGCGGACGCGGCAGGGCATGACGCTGGCGGAGCTCGCCGCAGCGATCGACCGCGCGCCGTCACAGGTCTCGACGCTGGAGAACGGCAAGCGGGAGCCCAAGTTCAGCCAGCTGCACCAGATCGCCCGCGCCCTCGACGCGAGCGTGGAGGACCTCCTCGCGCCGGCGGCGCCGTCGCGACGCGACGCCCTGGAGGTCGAGCTCGAGCGCGCCCAGCGGGGTCCGCTGTTCTCCTCGCTCAACATCCCCGGCGTCCGTGTCGGCAAGAGCCTTCCGGACGACGCCCTGTCGACCATCATCGCCCTCCAGCGGGAGATCGAGCGCCTGCACACCGAGCGTGCGGCGACCCCGGAGGAGGCGCGACGGGCGAACGCGGAGCTGCGACGCCTCATGCGTGACCAGGACAACTACTTCCCGGAGCTCGAGGACGCCGCGCGTGAGCTCCTGGACGGCGTGGGGCACACCCGCGGGACGCTGTCCCAGCGCGTCGCCGCCGACCTCGCCGCCCATCTCGGGTTCACGCTGCACTACGTCAGCGACCTGCCGCACTCCACCCGCTCCGTGATCGACCAGCGCCACCACCGGGTGTACCTGCCCAGCACCGGGGTGCGCTCGACGTCTGACCCGCGCTCCGCACTGCTCCAGGCGCTCGCGAGCCACGTGCTGGGGCACCACGAGCCCACGGACTACGCGGAGTTCCTGCGCCAACGGGTCGAGGCGAACTACCTCTCGGCGGCGCTCCTGCTGCCCGAGCGCGACGCCGTCAAGCACCTGCGGGAGGCGAAGGACGCCCGCGCGATCTCGATCGAGGACCTGCGGGACCAGTTCGCGGTCGGCTACGAGACCGCCGCGCACCGGTTCACCAACCTCGCCACCCGGCACCTCGGGATCCCCGTGCACTTCATGAAGATCCACGAGTCGGGGGTGATCCACAAGGCGTACGAGAACGACGGCGTCCGGTTCCCCGCGGACCCGATCGGCGCGATCGAGGGTCAGTACGTGTGCCGCAACTGGACGGCGCGCGTGGTGTTCGGGATCGAGGACCGGCTGAGCCCCTACTACCAGTACACCGACACGCCGTCGGGGACCTACTGGTGCACCTCACGGGTCCAGGACACGCCCGACGGCGAGTTCTCCGTCAGCGTCGGCGTGCCGTTCGCGCACGTGAAGTGGTTCGCGGGGCGCGAGACCACCGAGCGCGACACCTCGCGCTGCCCGGACGAGGACTGCTGCCGTCGCCCGCCGTCGGCCCTCGCCGCACGCTGGCAGGACCAGGCCTGGCCCAGCGCACGGCCGCACGCCAGCATGCTCGCGGCGATGCCGACCGGGGCGTTCCCCGGGGTGGACCAGACAGAGGTGTACCAGTTCCTCGACGCCCACGCGCCGGCCTGACGCGTGGGCGGTCGAGAGACTACTTCTCCCAGACCTCGGGGTCGCCGATGTAGTGCTCGACGTTGTCGGGCTTGCCGTCGAGGTTCATGTCGTCGGTCCGCGCGTTGCGCGTGTCCCAGCGCAGCGAGACGGCGGCCATGATCGCGGCGGCGATCGAGGCGACGAGGATCGCGACCTTGGCGGCGTCGGTGTGCTCGTGGTCGCCGGGGAACGACAGCTCGGAGATCAGCAGGGAGACGGTGAACCCGATGCCGGCGAGGAAGCCGACGGGCAGCAGGTCCCTGACGCCGATGCCCGGTGCGAGGCGCAGCGGCGTGATCCGGGTGACGATCCACGTCACGCCGAGCACACCGATGATCTTGCCGAGGATCAGTCCGGTGATGATGGCGATGGCCACGGGCTCCGCCAGGAGCTCTCCCAGGCCGCCCGCGTCGACCACCGAGATGCCGGCGGCGAAGAAGGCGAAGATCGGCAGGGCGATGCCTGCCGAGATCGGGCGCCACGTGTGCTCCAGGCTCGCCGTGCGCGGGTGGCGCTCGCCGAACTTCGCGATCGCGGGGACGGTGAAGCCGAGCAGCACACCGGCGATGGTCGCGTGGATGCCGGACGCGTGCATGAGGGTCCAGGCCGCGAACGCGAGGGGGACGAGGATCCACCAGTGCATCTTCTTGCGGCGGACGAAGAACGCGAACGCGGCGATCGCGACCAGCGAGAGTCCGAGCATGCCGAAGTGCAGCTCGTCGGTGTAGAAGATTGCGATGATGGTGATCGCGAGCAGGTCGTCGACGACCGCGAGCGTGAGCAGGAACGTCCTGACCGCCGTCGGCAGCCCCTTGCCGAAGACGGCAAGCACGGCGAGAGCGAACGCGATGTCGGTCGCGGTGGGAATCGCCCACCCGTCCGCGGCGGCCGAGTCTCCGGAGATCGCGACGATCACGGCGAAGATGATCGCGGGCACGGCCATGCCGCCGACCGCGGCGAGCATCGGGACGCCCGCCTCCTTGGGGTTCCGCAGACTCCCGGCGACGAACTCCTGCTTGAGCTCGAGCCCGACGACGAAGAAGAAGATCGCCAGCAGGCCGTCGGCCGCCCACGTCGTCAACGAGAGGTTCAGGTGCCAGGCCTCGGGGCCGAAGGTGGTCTCAGCCAGCGAGAAGTACGCCTCACGCCAGGGGGAGTTCGCCCAGATCAGGGCGATCGCCGCCGCTCCGATGAGGAGCGCGCCGCCCGTCGTCTCGCGAGTGACCCAGGACCGGGCCTTGTTCCGCGCGCGTTTCGTCGACGGTCCGATCCCGGTGCCGCTCGGGAGCGGGTACGGGTCGTCGTGGTCCGTCTCGGGGTTGCTGTCGGGCTCAGTGCTCACAAGGCTCCAGATACTTCGGCGACGGGATGCTGACGACGGTCTACAACCGTCGGGGCGGCCATTCTAGTCTTTCGACCGGCTGCCGGTGGAGTCGCCCGACTCCTGGGCCGCGGTCTCCGCCAGGTGGAGAACCGTCCGCCAGTTGCGCGTGGTCGACCACGTGCCGAGCAGCCGTTCCAGGCGCGGGCCGGTGAGCTTCGAGCGGCCGCTGCCGTCCGGGTACCAGAGATAGGTGACGGCACCGGCGGCGACGACCTGTTCGGGGCCGGTCGAGCTGACGTCGATCCGTCCGCTGCGCCCCGTCGCTCCGGGGTGGAACGCGACGAGGAGGTGTGACGGGTCGTCGCGGGCCTGGTCGGGGAACGGGTTCTCGGTGAGCACCTGACGGAGCCCGGCGGCGTCGAGCACGACGGCGTCCGTCTCGACCCCGAGCGTCGTCGCCAGCTCGCCCGTGATCAGCACGCCGACCTCCTCGGGCGTCGTCGCTCCCGACGTTCCCGGGGAGACGACGAGGTTGCCCGAGGCGAGGTACGTCGTCGGGTCGGTGAATCCTCGGGCGACGGCTGCGGCCCGAAGCGCGGCGGACGGGACCTTCTTCGTCCCGCCGACGTTCACGGCGCGCAGGAGGACGACCCACCTCATGCGTGCACCGGCGGGACGTGCGTCGCCCAGGGCCGCGCGGTCTCGAGCTGGGCGGCGAGGGAGAGCAGGAGCGCGTCGTCGCCGAGACGGCCGGTGAGCATGCTCCCGAGCGGCAGCTCGACGCCGTCGTACGCGGCGCGATGAAGCGGCAGGCTGACCGAGGGGCGGCCGGTGAGGTTCGCGACGCTCGTCCACGGCGTGTAGGCCATCTGCGCGGCGAAGTCCGCCGCGGGGTCGGCGTCGTCGCGGATCGACCCGAGCGGCGCGGGCGGCTGCGCCAGGGTCGGGGTGAGGACGACGTCGAACGACTCCCACGACCGGGCCACCTCCCGCGTGATGAGCTGGACGGCCTCGAACGCGCGCGCGACCGACAGGCCGTCCACACCGCGCCCCGCGTCGCGCTGCGCCCGGGTCAGCGGTGTCAGGAGGTGCTCGACCTCCGGGGGGATCGGGGCCGAGAGCGCCATCGTCGACCAGAGGACGGCGAAGGCGTCCCAGCGCTCGGCCGGGAACGGCAGCGGCGCGGGGGAGACGTCGTGCCCGAGCTCGGCGAGGAGCTCCGCGGTCTGGCGGGTCGCCTCGAGAACCTGCGGGTCGACAGGCGCGTCGGGCGAGATCACCGGGTCCGTGAGGACGCCGACGCGCAGGCGCCCGGGCCGCGTGGCGCAGGCGTCGAGGAACGTCGCGCCAGGCCTTAGGTCCGCGGGCCGAGGCAACGTGAACGTCTCGCCCGGCCACGGGCGCGCGAGGACGTCGAGGAAGGCCGCGGTGTCACGGACGGTGCGGGTCAGCACCCCGTTCACCGCGAGCCCCGCGCCGTCGACCCCGTCCGGGCCGGGGGAGACCCGCCCGCGCGACGGCTTGAGTCCTACGAGGCCGCACGCGCTCGCGGGGATGCGGATCGAGCCCCCGCCGTCGCTGCCCTGGGCGACGGGCACCACGTGCGACCCGACCGCCGCTCCTGCTCCGCCGCTGGAGCCGCCCGCGGACCGCGACAGGTCCCACGGCGTCCGCGCCGGCGGCCCGGTGTCCGGCTCGGTGTACGGCGGCAGGCCGAGCTCGGGCGTCGTGGTCTTCCCGGCCATCACGGTGCCGGCCTCGCGCAGGAGGCGGACGACACCGGCGTCGACCGGAGCGGGGTCGCCGGGCAGAGCGGCGGATCCCGCGCGGAACGGGACGCCCGCCACCATCGTCAGGTCCTTGACCGGGACGGGGACACCGAGGAACGGCGGGAGGTCCGCCGTCGTGCCGTCCCGGCGTGCGGCCGCCAGACGACGGTCCGCCTCCGCGGCCTGCTCCGCGGCCATCGCGTCGGAGGCATCTTGCGCGCCGGTGACGAACGCGCCCACGCGTGCGCCGACGTCGTCGATCGCCCGGCGCGTCGCGTGCAGGATCTCGGTGGCGGAGAACTCTCCGTCGCGGAGGGCAGCCGCCAGCGCGACGGCGTCGAGTGCGGGTGGGTGGCTCTGCGTCATCTCTCGACCCTAGAGCCGCCCACCCACGAGCGCCGTCAGAGGGCGCCCGCGTTGGTCGGGTCGAGCACCCGGCGCAGGAACTCCTGGGTGCGTTCCTCCTGGGGGTCGCCGATCACCTCGGCGGGCGTCCCCTCCTCCACGATGACCCCGCCGTCCATGAAGACGACGCGGTCGGCGACCTCGCGGGCGAACGCCATCTCGTGGGTGACCACGATCATCGTCATCCCCTCGTCGGCGAGACCGCGCATGACGGTCAGCACCTCGCCGACCAGCTCGGGGTCGAGAGCCGAGGTCGGCTCGTCGAAGAGCATCAGGAGCGGCGCCATCGACAGCGCGCGGGCGATCGCCACGCGCTGCTGCTGGCCACCGGAGAGCTGCGCCGGCAGGGCGTCCTCCTTGTCGGCCAGGCCGACCCGCTCGAGGTTCATGCGTGCGACCCGCGTCGCCTCGGCGGCCGGGCGCCCGAGAACCGTCCGCTGAGCGAGGGTGCAGTTGCTCAGGGCCGTCTGGTGCGGGAACAGGTTGAACTGCTGGAACACCATGCCGATGTGCCGTCGGGCCGCGTCGATGTCGCAGTCCGGGTCGGTCAGGTCCTCGCCCCGGACCACGACGTCGCCCACCTGCGGCTCCTCGAGCATGTTGATGCAGCGCAGGAGGGTCGACTTGCCCGAGCCCGAGGGCCCGATCACGCAGACGACCTCGCCGGGGGCGACGGAGAAGTCGATGCCCCGCAGCACGTGGTTGTCGCCGAACGACTTGTGGAGGTTCCGGATGTCGACGAGCGGGGAGCTGCTCTCGGGGGTCTGTTCGTTGGACGTCATACCAGTCACCGGCCCTTTGCCGTCGAAGCTTCCATGCGCTGCACCAGGATCGACAGCGGCAGCGTGATCACGAGGTAGGCGAGCCCGGCCACGACCAGCGGCGTGACGTTGGCGAGCGCGTTCGCCTCGCTCTTGCCGAAGGTCGTCAGCTCGAAGTCGCTCAGCGCCAGACCGATGGCGAAGACCAGCGACGAGTCCTTCACCAGGATGATCAGCTCGTTGGTCAGCGGCGGGATCATGATGCGGAACGCCTGCGGGAGAACCACCTTGCGGGTGGCTGCGGCCGAGCTCATGCCCAGGGACCGAGCGGCCTCGACCTGCCCGCGGGGTACCGCCTGGACGCCCGCACGCACCGTCTCGGCCACGTAGGCCGCCCCGACGATCCCGAGGGCGAGCCAGACGGTGCCGTACGGGTCGAACGGGATCGACATGCCCGGGAACGCCAGGGGCATCAGCGACAGCGCGATGAACACGATCAACGTCGGGAGCCCGCGGAAGAACTCCACGTAGGCCCGCGCGATCCAGCGGTACGGGCCCACCTCGGACAGTCGCATCAGCCCGAGGATCGTGCCGAAGATGAAGGCGAGGACGAACCCGCCGAGGGAGTACGTGACCGTGTGCAGCAGTGCCGAGCCCAGTCCGTCCGCCACCGTCTGCCGGGCGGCGTCGACGTTGAAGAAGACGTCGACGATCTGCCCCCAGTCCGCGATCGCCGCGGCCGCGACGATCGCGGCGACCAGGACGCCGTACTGCAGGACACGGATCCTTTGACGGCGCTTGCGCGGGCTCACCCGAGCCCGCGGCGCCGCGTCGGTGGATGTCACGGTCAGCTGTTCAGCTCGCCAGGAACGGCGCCGAAGTAGGTGGCGAAGATCTCGTCGTAGGTGCCGTCGTCCTGGGCGGCGGCGAGCACCTCGTTGAACCGCTCGAGGAGCGCGTCGGCGTTCTCGGAGTCCTTCGCGGCCATGAAGCCGTAGCTCTCGCCGGTGTCGAACTCCTCCGTGACGGTCGTGTCCGTGTTCTCCGAGGCGAAGAACAGCACCGTGCCGTTGTCGTTGATCGCGGCGTCGACCTTGCCGGTCTTGACGGCGTTCGCCTGCGAGAGGGAGTCCTCGAAGACGACCGTCTCGTAGCCGTACTCCTCGGCGTTGTCGTTCGCGTAGATCTCGCCCGTCGTCCCGGTCTGGACGCCGAGCTGCTTCCCGTCCAGGTCCTCGAGGCTCTCGTAGCCCGAGTCGGCCGCGACGAGCAGCGCCTGCGTCGCGTTGAAGTACGGGTCGGAGAACGCCACGGACTCCTCGCGCTCGGGCGTGATCGTCGCCGCGCCCATGCCGAGGTCGCACTGGCCGGCGGCGAACGCCGCACCGCCGGTGATCTGCTCCCAGCCGGTGGAGACGACGTCGAGCTCGACCCCGAGGTCGTCGGCCACCAGCTGGGCGAGGTCGGCGTCGAACCCGACGACCTCGCCGTTTTCGGTGTACTCGAAGGGCTTGTAGGGGAGGTGGGTGCAGGCGGTGAGCGTCCCTGCCTCGACCAGCTCGATCCCGTCGGCGGTCGTCGATCCCTCGGCGGAGTCGTCGTCGCTGGCGCAGGCACCGGTGAGACCGATGGCGGCGACGGCGATGACGGCACCGAGGGTCCGGCGACGCGCCGAGGTCCTGATGGTGGTCTGCTGCATGATGCTCCTCGTAGGTCGATGGAGTGCGTGGATCGTGTGATCACGGCGTGGATCCGCCGTGATGGTGTGTGACCATAGCCACACTTCTTCGGAACTGGCAAAGCGCTCCGGGCTCTCGCCGTCGCCTCCGCGGGCGAGCTGGGTGGTCGTCGTCGGGTTCGTCGTCCGGGTGTCGGCGGGCGTGCTCGGCGGGTGGCCAGGCCCGCAGTCTGCCGCCGCTCGCACGGTCCGGTGAACAGCAGATGACGATCACGTTCTGTCGTCGTGTTGGCCGCGCGATCCGAATGACATGGGCGTAGTTTTTGTGTGACAGACGACACACGTCGTCTCTCGGGAGGCAAGCCCATGCAGGAACATCTGCGCGCAGGAGGGCCGGTCACCCCGGCCCGAACGCACGGGCCGGCCGACCGCCCCACACGAGAGTCCGTGGCGCGCGACGCGGTCGGTCCGGGTGCAACACCCGCCCGGCCGGAGACCGTGGCACGGGTACGACGACGCTGACGCGTCATGAGGGAGCCTGCCGTGGACCAGATCGAAGAGTCTCGTACGACGTCGTCCCCCACCTCGACCGGCACAGGTGCTCCGGCGCCCGAGACGACGGGGCCACCGCCGTCGGGACGACGCACCTACGTCATCGACACGTCCGTCCTCCTCTCCGACCCCCGGGCGATCTTCCGGTTCGCCGAGCATCACGTGGTGCTGCCGGTCGTCGTGATCACGGAGCTCGAGGCGAAGCGGCACCACGCGGAGCTCGGGTACTTCGCGCGCAGCGCCCTGCGTGCGCTCGACGACCTGCGGGTCCAGCACGGCGGTCTCGACGCGCCGCTCCCGATCGGGACCGCGGGAGGAAGCCTGCGGGTCGAGCTGAACCACACCGACCCGAGCACGCTGCCCGCCGGGTTCCGCCTCGGTGACAACGACACGCGCATCCTCGCGGTCGCCGCGAACCTCGCCGCGGAGGGCGCCCACGTCACGGTGGTCTCCAAGGACCTCCCGATGCGGGTCAAGGCCTCGGCCGTCGGGCTCGCGGCCGAGGAGTACCGGGCCGAGCTCGCGGTCGACTCGGGCTGGACGGGGATGAGCGAGATCGACATCGCGGGTGAGCAGATGAGCGCGCTCTGGGAGCACGAGTCGCTCGAGCTGGCCTCGCTCGACCCGATGGTGCTCGAGAACGCCGGACCACTGCTCTGCCACACCGGCCTCGTCGTCCACTCGCCGGGAGGGTCTGCGCTCGGTCGGGTCACGGCCGACAAGCACGTCCAGCTCGTCCGGGGTGACCAGGACGTCTTCGGGGTCCACGGGCGTTCCGCCGAGCAGCGGGTGGCCATCGACCTCCTGCTCGACGAGTCCGTCGGTATCGTCTCGCTCGGCGGCCGTGCCGGGACGGGAAAGTCGGCTCTCGCGCTCTGCGCCGGGCTGGAGGCCGTGCTCGAGCACAACCAGCACCGCAAGGTCGTCGTCTTCCGGCCCCTCTATGCCGTCGGCGGCCAGGAGCTCGGGTACCTGCCGGGGACCGAGGGCGAGAAGATGGGGCCGTGGGCGCAGGCCGTCTTCGACACGCTCGGCGCGCTGGTCTCGTCCGAGGTGGTCGAGGAGGTCATCGACCGTGGACTGCTCGAGGTCCTTCCGCTGACGCACATCCGGGGGCGCTCGTTGCACGACTCGTTCGTGATCGTGGACGAGGCCCAGTCGTTGGAGCGGAACGTCCTCCTGACCGTGCTGTCCCGCATCGGGCAGTCCTCGCGGGTCGTCCTGACGCACGACGTCGCGCAGCGGGACAACCTGCGTGTCGGCCGGCACGACGGTGTCGCCGCGGTGATCGAGGCGCTGAAGGGGCACCCGTTGTTCGCCCACGTCACGCTGACGCGGTCGGAGCGGTCGCCGGTCGCCGCGCTCGTGACCGAGATGATGGAGTCGCTCGACATCTGAGGGTTCGGACGAGATCCGAAATTTCACCCGAAGATTCAGGTAACGGGATCTTTCGCACCATGCCGACTGTCGCTAGCCTGATCTCCGCACCATTTCGAGGTGCCCTAAAAACTGGAGATCGAACATGGCAACCGCTGCCTCCCCGCACGCCCCGCAGGCCCCCGTCGAGCCGTCGAGCCCGAAGCTGCTGCTTCCGGCCGTCCTGCTCTGCTTCTTCCTCGGGACGCTGGGCATCCACCGCTTCTACGTCGGCAAGATCGGCACCGGGGTGCTGATGATCGTCACCCTCGGTGGGCTTGGCGTCTGGGTGCTGGTCGACTTCATCATGCTGCTCATCGGCTCGTTCCGCGACAAGCAGGGCCTGAAGCTCACGCAGTGGACCTGATCCATCGCGAGGGGCTGACACCCCTCACCGCATGACACGCACCGCGGCCGCCCGACCAGAGTCTCTGGTCGGGCGGCCGCGGTGCTGCGGGCCGGTGCTCAGGCCTGCGGGGGGCGCGTCATCGACATGACGTCGAGTGCGGTGTCGAGCTGCTCCTCGGTGACCTCACCGCGCTCGACGTAGCCGAGCGCGACGACGGCCTCGCGGACCGTGACCTTCTCGGCCACCGAGTACTTCGCGATCTTCGCCGCGGCCTCGTAGCCGATCACGCGGTTGAGCGGCGTGACGATCGACGGCGAGGACTCGGCGAGCGCCCGAGCCTTCTCCTCGTTGGCGACGAGACCGTCCACGGTCTTGTCCGCCAGGACGCGCGAGGCGTTCGAGAGCAGTCGGATCGACTCGAGGGTGCCGAGCGCCATCACCGGGATCTGCACGTTGAGCTCGAAGGCGCCGCTCGCACCCGCCCACGCAACCGTGGCGTCGTTGCCGACGACGCGGGCGGCGACCATGAGCACGGCCTCGGGGATGACGGGGTTGACCTTGCCCGGCATGATCGAGCTGCCCGGCTGCAGGTCGGGGATGGCGATCTCGCCCAACCCGGTGTTCGGGCCGGAGCCCATCCAGCGCAGGTCGTTGCAGATCTTGGTCAGCGAGACCGCGATCGTGCGCAGCGCACCGGAGAGCTCGACGAGCCCGTCGCGGGCGCTCTGGGCCTCGAAGTGGTCGCGTGCCTCTGTCAGGGGCAGCCCGGTGTCCTCGCGGAGCAGCTCGATGACGCGCTGGGGGAACCCTGCCGGGGTGTTGATGCCGGTGCCGACGGCGGTCCCGCCCAGCGGCACCTCGGCGACGCGGGGGAGCACGGCATCGAGCCGCTCGATGCCGTAGCGGACGGCGGCGGCGTACCCGGCGAACTCCTGGCCCAGCGTGACCGGCGTGGCGTCCATCAGGTGCGTGCGGCCGGACTTCACGACGTGCGCGAACTCCGCCGACTTGGCCTCGAGCGACGTCGCCAGGTGCTCCAGCGCGGGCACGAGATCCCGGACGACTCCGGCCGTCGCGGCGACGTGCACGGACGTCGGGAAGACGTCGTTGGACGACTGCGAGGCGTTGACGTGGTCGTTCGGGTGGACGCCCTCGCCGAGCGATCGCGTCGCGAGGGTGGCGAGCACCTCGTTGGTGTTCATGTTCGACGACGTCCCCGACCCGGTCTGGAAGACGTCGACCGGGAAGTGGTCGTCCAGGCCGCCGGCGGCGACCTCGTCGGCGGCGGCGACGATCGCGTCGGCGATGCTCTGGTCCAGGACCCCGAGCTCGGCGTTCGCGCGGGCGGCAGCCTTCTTCACGCGGGCCAGTGCCTCGATGTGGCCTCGCTCGAGCGGGGTGCCGGAGATCGGGAAGTTCTCGACCGCGCGCTGGGTCTGCGCCCGGTAGAGGGCGTCCGCCGGGACGCGCACCTCACCCATCGTGTCGTGCTCGATGCGGAACTCGCCCTCGGGGGCGTCATGAGAAGCAGTCATGCCCCTATGTTGCCGCACTCCGAGGAGGAGTTCCGCACCGCGGCTCGTGCGCAGGCTACTCGCCGATGTCGCCGATCGACTCGACGAGGCGGACGCGGCCCTCGGTGAGCTCGTACTCGAGCCCGACGATCGCGCACCGGCCCTCGTCGACGGCCTTGGTGATCGACGCGGAGGTGCCGTACAGGAGCGAGACCGTGCTGCGGACGTGCTCGTGGAGCAGCATCTGGGGGTCGACGACGCCGCTCTCGCTGTCCCGGACCGTCTTGCCGGCCGAGGTGAGATTGACGATCGACGGGATCACCTTGTCCACCACGCTGCGCACGAACCCGGGAGCCGTCTCGCCGGTCTCCAGCGTGTGCGCCGCCGCGGCGACCGCCCCGCACGAGTCGTGGCCGAGCACGACGATCAGGGGGGTCTCGAGCAGCGCGACACCGTACTCGATCGACCCGAGCACGGACGTGTCGACGACGTGCCCCGCCGTGCGGACCACGAACAGGTCGCCGAGCCCGCGGTCGAAGATGATCTCGGCGGCGACCCTCGAGTCGGAACAGCCGAACATGACCGCGAAGGGGTGCTGCTGCGCGCTGACCTCGGCGCGCCGCGCCGCGTCCTGCGAGGGGTGGTCGGGCGTTCCGGCGACGAACCGCTGGTTGCCCTCCTGGAGTGCCGTCCATGCCTGCTGGGGTGTCATCGTCATGCCTGCATTTTCACTCATCCGCGGGCGTGACTGCTACCAGTTCTCAAGCTCGGCCCGCGTCGGCGGCTGTGCGCCACGCCGCGTGACCGTGAGGGCCGCGGCCCGTGTGCAGTGCGTCAGGACGCCCTCGATCACCTCGGCGTCTGCACGGCGCAACGCCTGCCGGTGCCCGGCACCGAGGAGGTCGCGCTCCCACAGTCCGTCGATGAGCGCGCCCATGAACGCGTCACCCGCACCGACCGTGTCGACGACGTCCACGGGAACCCCGGCGACGCGGACGGTGTGCTCGGGCGTGAGGGCGACGGCGCCCTCGTCGCCGAGCGTCAGGACGACCAGCGACGGGCCGCGGCCCACCCAGCGGCGCGCCGCGTCGATCGGGTCCGTGCCGGGGAAGAGCCAGGCCAGATCGCTGTCGCTGGCCTTGACGACGTCCGCGACGTCGACGATCGAGTCCGCCCGTCGGGCCGCGTCGGCCGGGTCACCCATGAGCGCGGGCCGGACGTTCGGGTCGAACGACACCGTCGAGTTCGGCCGGGCTTCGGTCAGGAGGGAGACCACGTCGCCGTGCGCGCGGGCGTCGAGCGCCGCGATCGACCCGGCATGGACGCACGGCGTCGCCGCGCTCAGCGCTTCGTGAGCACCCCGCGGGACGGAGAACGCGACGTCGAACCGGTAGGTCGCCTCGCCGTCGTCGTCCAGGATCGCCGTGGCGACCGAGGTCTCGAGCGCCCCGTCGCTACCGTCCACGAGCCCCACGCCGCACTTCGCGAGCCACCTGCTCACCAGGTCGCCGTACGCCCCGTGCCCCATCCACGTCGCCAGGTCGACCGGGCGGCCCAGGCGCCCGAGGGCGATCGCGACGTTCGCCGGACTCCCGCCCGGGTGCTCCGAGACGGTGCCGTCCGGGCGTCGCACGATGTCGACCAGAACCTCACCGACGACCAGGGCCGCGCGGGTGCTCATCGGCCGTCGGCCTCCGGGCCGTCCTTCGCCGTCGAGGAACTGCCCGCCTGGGCGGCGTCGATCCGTTCCCTCGCCCCGTCCAGCCAGGTCTGGCACCGGTTCGCCAGCGCCTCGCCGCGCTCCCACAGCGCGAGCGACGCCTCGAGCGGTTCTCCTCCGGACTCGAGGCGGGCCACGATGCTGACCAGCTCGTCGCGCGCCTCCTCGTACCCGAGCTGTGCGACGTCGGCGGTTCCGGCATCGGGAGTGGTCGGTTCAGTGCTCACGAGATTTCCTGTCCAGTGGTTGAGGCGGTGGGGTGTGCGGGGGCGCCCCGGGTCGTGGGGACGGCCGGGCCGGACGTCGTCGAAGTCGCCGTGGCGTCCACCTGACCGTCCGCAAGCCGGACGTGCAGGCTGTCACCCGCGGTGACGTCCCCGACGGAGCGGACGAGCGAGCCCGCGGAGGTCTGCACCAGTGCGTAGCCGCGCGAGAGGACCCGGTGCGGGGACAACGCTCGCACCTGCCCCTCGAGACGGCCGATCTCGGCCTCGGCGCCGAGCACGCGGCGGCGGACGGCGTGGCGTGCCCGCTCGATGTCTGCGTGCACGCGCGTCTCGCGGTCCTCGACCATCGTCGCCGGCCGGGCGAGGACGGGACGCGAGCGGGTGGCGGTGAGTCCGTGCTGCTCGCGGTCGACGAGGCGCTCCAGCGCACGCGCCATGCGTTCGCGGCTCTGGGCGATCCCGGCACGTTCGGCGGCGACGTCGGGGACGATCGTCTTGGCGGCGTCGGTGGGAGTCGACGCGCGGTAGTCGGCCACGAGGTCCAGCAGCGGCGCGTCCGTCTCGTGACCGATCGCGCTCACGACCGGCGTGCTTGCGGACGCGACGGCACGGACCAGCTTTTCGTTGCTGAACGGCAGGAGGTCCTCGACGGCCCCGCCACCGCGCGCGATCACGATCACCTCGACCTCGGGCCTGCCGTCGAGCTCGGCGAGCGCGGCACTGACCTGGGGGACGGCGTCGGCGCCCTGGACCGCGACCTCACGGATCTCGAACCGGACGTGCGGCCAGCGCTCGCGGGCGTTCACGACGACGTCGTGCTCAGCCTTCGAGTCACGCCCGCAGATGAGGCCCACCACGGCCGGCAGGAATGGCAGCGGCTTCTTGCGCTCCCGGTCGAAGACGCCCTCGGCGGTCAGCACCCGACGCAGCTCCTCGATCCGGGCCAGGAGCTCGCCGATGCCGACCGTGCGGAACTCCTTCGCCGCCATCTGGAGGGAACCGCGCTTGAGCCAGTACTCCGGCTTGACGTGCGCCACCACGGTGGACCCCTCTGACATCGGGGCGGTGGTGGCGTCGACCGTGCGGGTGGAGGCGTTGACGGAGACGGAGATGTCGAGGTCGGCGTCGCGCAGCGTCAGGTAGGCGCGGGTGCTGCGCCGGTTGAGCTGGACGACCTGCCCCTCGACCCAGACCGGCGGCATGCGGTCGATGTACGCACGGATCTTCTCGGCGATCAGCCGCACCGGCCACGGAGAGTCGGGGGTCGTGTCCAGGGCCTTCTCGGGCACCCGGCGTGCGGCGGAGTCATCGGTCACGGGGTCCACCCTGCCCCATGGCACCGACATCGGGCATCCGGGCCGCGGTGCCCCACGGTGGGCGTGCGACCTCCTAGACTGGGGCGGTGACTTCTTCGACTGTGTCTCCGACCGTGACCGACACGAAGCGTGTGCTCCTGGCCGCGCCACGTGGGTACTGCGCCGGCGTGGACCGCGCCGTCGTGGCCGTCGAGAAGGCCCTGGAGCACTATGGAGCGCCCGTCTACGTGCGCAAGGAGATCGTGCACAACAAGCACGTGGTGGCGACGCTCTCGGAGCGCGGCGCCGTCTTCGTCGACGAGACGGACCAGGTGCCGGAGGGTGCACGGGTCGTGTTCTCCGCCCACGGGGTCTCGCCGGCGGTGAAAGCCTCGGCCGCCGAGCGCAACCTCGACACGATCGACGCGACCTGCCCGCTCGTGACCAAGGTGCACAAGGAGGCCGTCCGGTTCGCTCGCGACGACTTCGACATCCTGCTGATCGGGCACGAGGGCCACGAGGAGGTCGAGGGCACCGCCGGCGAGGCCCCGGACCACGTGCAGGTCGTCAACTCGCCGGACGCGGTCGACGACGTCGTGGTGCGCGACCCCGAGAAGGTCGTCTGGATCTCGCAGACCACGCTCTCGGTCGACGAGACCATGGAGACGGTCCGTCGCCTGCGCGAGAAGTTCCCGACGCTGCAGGACCCGCCGAGTGACGACATCTGCTACGCCACGCAGAACCGGCAGGTCGCGGTGAAGAAGCTGGCTCCGGACTGCGACCTCGTGATCGTCGTGGGCTCGGCCAACTCCTCGAACTCCGTCCGCCTCGTCGAGGTGGCCCTCGAGGCCGGCGCCAGGACGTCCTACCGGATCGACCGTGCTGCCGAGATCGACGAGGCCTGGTTCGACGGCGTGCGGACGGTCGGCGTCACGTCGGGGGCGTCGGTTCCCGAGATCCTCGTCGACGACGTGCTCCGCTACCTCGCGGACCGCGGGTACGACACGGTCGAGGAGGTCCGGACGGCGACGGAGGACCTGATGTTCTCGCTTCCTCGCGAGCTGCGCACCGACCTGAAGGCCGCCGGAACCGCCCCGCAGCAGGGCGGCCGGCGCTCGCTGTCGGTCGACCCGATCTAGGCGGACCGCGCCCGGCGGTGGGGCCGCGCTCCGACTCCGCCGGGCGTGAGGCGCGTCATCGGTCGTTGGCCGCCGAGCGGGTGCCGGTGGCGTCGCCGGCGTCGCGCTCCTGGTCATCGATCGCGACCACGCCGCCCTCCTCCGCCGCGATCAGCTCGGGCTTGGTGATCGGTCGAGGGGTCTCGTCGATCCCCTCGAGCTCCTCGATCGCCTCCTTGGGATCGACGACCTGCAGCTCGACCATCCGTCGTGCCGAGGTGAGGACGTTGCGCTCGAGCGACCCGATCATCGAGTTGTAGGCCTTGGTCGACGACTCCAGCGCCCGGCCCATCTTCGTCACGTGCCCCGTCATCGTCACGAGGCGTGAGTGCAGCTCCTTGCCCACGCGGAGCACCTGCTGGGCGTTGTCGGCGAGGGCCTGCTGACGCCAGGAGTAGGCGACGGTGCGCAGCAGGGCGAGCAACGTCGTCGGGCTCGCGAGGATCACGTTCTTGCGCGCGGCCTCCTCCATCAGCGAGGGGTCGCGGTCGAGGGCCGCGGAGAGGAACGCCTCAGCGGGGACGAACATCACGACGAACTCGGGGGCGTTGTCGAAGAGGTCCCAGTACCGCTTCGAGGCCAGGTCGTCGACGTGCTTGCGCACGTGGCGGACGTGCGCCTCCATCCGCTCCTCACGTCGAGCGGGGTCGTCGCTCTGCTGCGCCTCGAGGTACCCGAGGAACGCGACCTTGGAGTCGACGACGATCGTCTTGCCGCCCGCGAGGTGGACGACCATGTCCGGACGCAGTGCCTCTCCGTCGGACGTCGTCGCCTGCACCTGGACGTCGAAGTCCACCTGCTCCATCATGCCCGCGGCCTCGACGACCCGCTGCAGCTGGAGCTCGCCCCACGCGCCGCGCTGCTGGGAGGAACGGAGGGCTGTGACCAGGTCGCTCGTGCCCTTGCTGAGCTCGCGCGAGGCGTCCGCCAGACCGCGCATCTTCTCGCCGAGACGGGAGTCGAACTCGATGCGCTGCTTCTCCTGCTCGGCGACCTCGGCGCGCACCTGCTCGAGGCTCTTGCCGATGGGGTCGAGGAGCGTGCGGAACGCCTGCTCCCGCTGGGCGAGGGCGTCGTCGTTGCGGGCGGTGGTCCGGCTGAGCCGCTGCTCGGCGAGCGAGAGGAACTGCTCGTTGTTCTTGGCGAGCGCGTCCCCGGCGAGGACGCTGAACCGGTGCGCGGCCGCCTCCTGCTCCTCGCGTGCCGCGCGGACCTGCAGCTCGGTCTCCCGCCGGGTGCTCTGCAGCTCGGCACGCAGTCGCGCGAGCTCGTGGTCCGCCTCACGCCGACCCTGCCCGTCGCGGACGATGCGCCAGAGGTAGCCGATGGCCACACCGAGCAGGACGGCGCCGACGACCAGGACGAAAACGACCGAAATCTCCATGTGTGAACCTTGGCACGGCCCACCGACACGGAGCGGCCGAGCGTGCGCCGGTCGCCGCCCGGCCGTCCACAGGGCCTTGGCCCCGACGTCCTCGGATGCGTTAGGTTGCTGGCACCGAGGACGACGTGGGGGGATCGTGGAGATGCACGAGGCACAGGACGACGGCGCGCGTGCGGTCAGCACGACGCCCGAAGGATCACCGACGGTCGCACCGCCCGACCTCGGCGCGGCGCTGTCCGTGCGCGGGTTGTGGAAGCGGTTCGGCGACACGGTGGCGGTCCAGGGCGCGAGCCTCGACGTACCGGCCGGATCGTTCTACGGCCTGGTGGGCCCCAACGGCGCCGGCAAGACGACCACTCTTTCCATGGCCACGGGCCTGCTCCGCCCGGACCACGGGTCCGTGCACGTCCTCGGCGAGGACCTCTGGGCGGCGCCGGACGCGGTCAAGCGACGGCTCGGTGTGCTCCCGGACGGGGTCCGGATCTTCGACCGGCTCACGGGGCGAGAGCTCGTCACGTACGCGGGCCTGCTGCGGGGCATGGACCGTGCCACCGTCGTCGAGCGTACGGACGAGCTGCTCGAGGCGTTCGACCTGACCGGCGACGCGGGCAAGCTCGTCGTCGACTACTCCGCCGGGATGACCAAGAAGATCGCGCTCGCGTCGGCGCTGATCCACGCCCCCCGTGTCCTCGTCCTCGACGAGCCCTTCGAGGCCGTCGACCCGGTCTCTGCCGCGAACATCCGCGACATCCTGCGGAACTTCGTTGCCTCGGGCGGAACCGTCGTCGTCTCGTCGCACGTCATGGACCTGGTCCAGCGGATGTGCGACCACGTGGCGGTCGTGGCGAACGGGCTCGTGCTCGCGCAGGGCACCGTCGACGACGTCCGGGCCGGGAGCAGTCTGGAGGACCGTTTCGTCGAGCTCGTGGGCGGCCGCCAGGTGTCCGAGGGGCTGCAGTGGTTGCGGAGCTAGCCCGGCTCAAGCTCCGGCTGCTCGTCAATGGGTTCCGGCGGAGCATCTGGCTCACGATCGGATTCGTGCTCGGCACGCTCTACGCGCTGGCTCTCGCCATGTTCGTCGCCGGTGTAGTCGTCGTCACGGGAGTGGTCGATCCTGGTGTCGCGCGCGACGCGGTCGTACTCCTCGGGGCCTTGCTCGTCGCCGGGTGGTGGATCGGCCCGCTGCTGACGTCGGGGATGAACAACGCTCTCGACCCGCGGCGCCTCGCACCTTTCGGGATCCCACGTCGACAGCTCGTCATCGGGCTCGCGGTCGCAACGCTGATCGGTGTCGGCGGGCTCGCGCTCGTGATCGTGGCGCTGGCGACGGTCGCGGCGTGGTCCGCACACGTCGCCGTGATGCCGGTCGCGCTCGTCGGTGCCGTCTGCGGGGTCGCGACGTGCGTCGTCGGCTCCAGCGCACTGTCGGCGATCCTCGCGCCGGTGATGGAGTCACGTCGTGCCCGCGAGCTGAGCGGGCTCGTGATAGCCCTCCTCGGCATCGGTGCCTGGCTCGTGTTCGTCGGGACCAGCCAAGATCTGACCTTCGTGATCAGCCCCGAGTCCTTCGACGCGCTCCTGGGGTCCCTCGGCAGCGTTCTCGCCTGGACGCCGCTCGGTGCAGCGTGGGCGCTCGCCGGTGACGTCGTGGACGGCGCCTGGCTCGCCCTCGCCGCGCGGGTCGCGATCGTGGCCGCCACACTGCTGCTCGCGTGGCGCGGGTGGTCCTGGGCGCTCGCGCGCGAGCTGACCGGGGGAGCACGTCAGGAGCGCTCTGTCAGCGTGGACGGGCTCGGATGGTTCGGACGCGTCGCGTCGACGCCCACGGGTGCCGTGGCCGCGCGCGCGGCGACCTACTGGCGCCGGGATCCGCGGTATTCGACCTCGCTGGCGTTCGTCCCGATCGTGCCCGTCGTGATTATCGTCATCAGTGGCGGCGATCTGACGACGTCGGCCCTCATGCTCACCGGGCCGATCATCGCCTTCCTCCTGGGCTTCGGGATCTCGTCCGACATTGCATACGACAACAGTGCGTTCGCGCTGCACGTGACCACGGGTGTCTCAGGCCGTGCCGACCGTTGGGGCCGTGTGCTGCCCGTCCTGCTCGTCGGGCTGCCCGTCGTCGTGCTGTCCGTGGTCACCACGGCGGCGGCGAGCGGCCGGTGGGATCTCCTGGCGGTGACGCTCGGGGTCGCCGTGATGACGTTCCTCGGGACGCTCGGCACGTCCTCGGTGGCGTCGGCGCTCTATCTCTACCCGGTGCCTGAACCCGGCGAGAGTCCCTTCAAGAGCGCGCAGAGCGCGTCGCTCGCCCCGCTCGTTGGTCAGTTCGGCGCGATCGCCGCCGCGGGTGTCGCGTCGCTGCCGGTCCTCGTCCTCGCGGGGCTGACCCTGTTCCTCGACCTGCCCGCACTCGGTGTCGTGACGGCGGTCGCCGGTGCCGTCCTGGGCGCGTTCGCTCTCGTCGTGGGCGTGAGGTTCGGAGGGCGGGTCTACGACCGTCGGGCTCCGGAGCTGCTCCAGCAGGTGCTGTCCTACCGATAGTCGGGTGAGGGTCGTAGACTCTTGTCACGTGGCTCTTACTATCGGCATCGTCGGCCTGCCCAACGTCGGCAAGTCCACCCTCTTCAACGCGCTGACGCGCAACCAGGTTCTCGCGGCGAACTACCCGTTCGCCACGATCGAGCCGAACGTCGGCGTCGTCCCGCTCCCTGACCCGCGACTGGACAAGCTCGCGGAGATCTTCAGCAGCGAGCGGACGCTTCCCGCGACCGTGTCGTTCGTCGACATCGCGGGGATCGTCAAGGGCGCCAGCGAGGGGGAGGGGCTCGGCAACAAGTTCCTCGCGAACATCCGTGAGGCCGAGGCGATCTGCCAGGTCACCCGCGCGTTCGACGACCCCGACGTCGTGCGCGTCGACGGATCCGTCGACTCCGCCGGCGACATCGAGACCATCAGCACCGAGCTCGTGCTCGCGGACCTCCAGACCCTCGAGAAGACGCTCCCGCGTCTCGAGAAGGAGGTCAAGATCAAGCGGGGAGACCCCGCGCTGGTCGACGCCGCGCACAAGGCTCAGGCGATCCTCGAGACGGGGACGACCCTCTATCAGGGCGCGGCAGCGGCCGGCCTGGACCTCGAGGACGTCGCCAGCTTCCAGCTCCTGACCGCGAAGCCGTTCATCTACGTGTTCAACACCGACGACGAAGGGCTGGCCGACACCGCCCGCCAGGAGAAGCTGCGCGAGCTCGTCGCGCCCGCCCACGCCATCTTCCTCGATGCGAAGTTCGAGGCGGAGCTCGTCGAGCTCGAGCCCGACGAGGCCGCCGAGATGCTCGCCGAGACGGGCCAGACCGAGGCGGGTCTCGACCAGCTGGCACGCGTGGGGTTCGAGACGCTCGGTCTGCAGACGTACCTGACCGCGGGACCCAAGGAGTCACGAGCCTGGACCATCCACCGAGGGTGGACGGCACCGCAGGCCGCTGGTGTCATCCACACCGACTTCGAACGAGGCTTCATCAAGGCCGAGGTCATCTCTTTCGACGACCTCGTCGAGGCCGGGTCGGTGCAGTCGGCGCGGTCGGCCGGCAAGGCCCGTGTCGAGGGCAAGGACTACGTGATGCAGGACGGCGACGTCGTGGAGTTCAGATTTAACGTCTAGCGTTAATGACGGGCTTCGTTATATCCTGGACTCGTGATCAGATCCTTCGGCAGCAAGAGCACCGACCGGATCTGGCACGAGCAGTACGTCAAGCACGTCGATCGGACCGTGCAGAGAGCGACTTTGCGGAAGCTCGAGCTGATCCACGCCGCTCAGGACGTCGAGGACCTGCGGATCCCACCGGGGAACCGTCTGGAACTTCTCGTCGGGGATCGCCGTGGGCAGCACAGCATCCGAGTGAACGCGCGATGGCGTCTCTGCTTCGTCTGGAGAGAGGGAGGCGCGGACGATGTTGAACTCGTCGACTACCACTGAGGCCGATCTGATCGAGCCGATCCACCCCGGAGAGATCCTGATGGAGGACTTCATCGAGGGGTTCGGGATCACGCAGAACAAGCTCGCGGTCTCGATCGGTGTGCCGCCGCGTCGGATCAACGAGATCGTGCACGGCAAGCGCGGCATTACTGCCGACACGGCGATCCGCCTGGCACGGTACTTCGGGACGTCCGAGGAGCTCTGGATGAACCTGCAGTCGAACTATGAGCTACGGCTCGAGCGGCGCGTTCTGCGCGAGAAGGTCGCGGCGATCACACCCCTCGCGGTCGCGTGAGCGACTGGCGCTCGGATCGCGTGAGGTCCGCGCTCGCGGGAGAGAACCCGACCGTGCTTTCGGAGCTTGACCATTCGTTCGCGGTCATCGGGGACGTTCAGTGGTTGCCGGGCTATTCGCTGGCGCTCACGAAGGTTCCCGGGGTGGATCGGCTCACCGATCTCTCGCGCGCGGAACGCGTTCGCTACCTGGCCGACGTGGATCTCCTCGCAGCCGCCGTCGAGAGCGTGTGCTCTCGACATGATGAGTCGTTTCGGCGCGTGAACGTCGAGATCCTGGGCAATACCGACGCCTTCCTGCACGCCCACGTCTGGCCGCGCTACGGCTGGGAGCCGCCCGAGCGCGTCACGAAGCCGGTGTGGCTGTACTCGCCGGATCGCTGGACCGACGAGCGGTACAGACTGAGCCCGGCCCACGATCGGTTGCGCGCAGACCTTGCAGCAGAGGTTCGTCGCCTACGGGGTGCGGTGGAGTTCCGCGACAACCTGTAGGCACCGTTCACGTCCGACACTCTCGCACGATCCTGGCGCCTTGAGTTCCGGCGCCTGAGAGCCGACGTCAGATATGCGGGCGACGCAAGGTCCGCCTTCGCGACCGACCGCGCCTCTGCCTTCCCGAGCGATGCGGTGTGGTCCTGGTCTACAGTCCAAGAACTCCAGGCTTGGACCGAAAGGACTCTGATGGGCACGAGCGTCGAGCGGGCGGCCGGAACTCGGATCGTGCGCCAGCTGGTCTGGTATTTCGGCGGCTTGCTCGCGACGTACGTGGCGGGTCTGGTCATCTTCTGGCCGCCCTCCGGCGAGCAGCCGAACGAGGCGATCTTCGTGGTGCTGATGTTCGCGCCGACCGTCGGTGCGGTCCTGGCCTGGTTGTGCGCGGGCGCGCGGATCCAGTGGGGGCGTCCGAACCTGTGGCTTCTCGCCGGGCTGATCCCGACGCTGGCTGTCCTCGGCGTCTACCTGCTCGGCTCGACCCTCGGATGGGACGTGGAGGACCCGAGCCTCCTGCGCGCCGCGCTGACAGCCGCTCCCGTCGCGATCTTCTCCGCCGCGCTGACCGCGGTCGGTGAGGAGATCGGCTGGCGTGGCTTCCTGTGGCCGCTGCTTCGCGGCAGATCAGGCTTCTGGGTCGCGAGCCTGATCACGATGGTGATCTGGTGGGCGTACCACGTGCCCCTGATCCTCTTGGGCTGGTACGGCGATGCGGGCCACCTCCCAGCCTTCACCGTCGCCATCGTCGGGATCACGCTGTTCATCGGCGTCATCACCGACCGGTCGCGCTCGCTGTGGCCCAGCGTCGTCGCGCACGGGGCGTGGAACGGGCTGGTCGCCACCAGCTTCGCCGTCACCGAGGGTGACGAGAGCATCCCGGCGTTCGCCGGCAGCGACGAGCTCATGGGTGAGTTCGGCTGGCTGGCCGCAGTGACGATCCTGGTGGTCGGGGTGGTCGCAGCGCTCTGGCACACCCGGACGATGGCGGCGCCGATCTCGTCCGCGAAGACGGGCTGAAGCCCTGCCCGACGCACGACCCGGTCGCGAGGCGGTTGCCGAGGACACACCCGCATGGGGCGCCGCTGGATCCAGCCCGACGTCGCGGCAGGAGGAGGCGATTTCGAGCCTTCGGCCCGCTCGGGCGTCGTCGCCCCGCGGGAACCTGGCCTTCCCCTGCCTGTCGAACTTCGACTGGGCGGCCTAGTCTCCTTCTATGGGGCTCTTGACCTTCAGCATCAACGTCACCCTCGACGGCTGTGTCGACCACCAGGAGGGGATCGTCGACGACGAGACCCACGCCTACTTCACCCGCCTGCTCCGGGAGAGCGGAGCGATGCTCTGGGGGCGCACCACCTACGAGATGATGGAGTCCTACTGGCCGGCGGTGGCGAGCGGCGCCGTGGACGCGCCGGCCGCGCTGGTCGAGTGGGCGACCACGCTCGAGACCAAGCCCAAGTACGTCGTCTCGTCCACCCGGGACGACTTTCCGTGGACGAACACCCGACGTCTGGTGGGTGACCTCGCGACGGCCGTCGAGCGGCTCAAGGACGACGTCCCGGACGGCGTCCTGCTCGGCAGCGGCAGGCTGGCGACGGAGCTCGACCGGCTCGGTCTGATCGACGAGTACCGGTTTCTCGTCCACCCCGTGATCGCCGGGCACGGTCCCACGCTCTACGAGCGAGGCCTGCCCGACGCGCGTCGACTCGACCTGGTCTCGGCGAAGCCCATGAGCAACGGTGTCGTTGCGACGCACTACGCGCGGGTCGGCCACCCGTAGTACGACTGCCTCGTCGTCCGGGGACGGTTCCTCGAACCGCGAACAAGTTGTGCAGTTCCCGTGCTCCGGTTGTGGAGACGGGCACCCTCCGTCACTGTGGTTCCAGACAACTCGGGCAATCGTCCGAGCAACGGATCGCACAGACGGGAGGACGGCCGTGAGCGACCCCAACAGCACGCCGGACGACGGCGAGAGTACCCAGGAGGCCATGCCCGAGGAGGCCGGAACGCCGGCAACCGTCGGAGCAGCCGCAGCAGAATCGACGGATGCCGAGGGCACCACCGTCGTCCACCCGGAGCATCTCTCCGAGCACCCGGCCCACGCGGCTGACACCGCGGTACTGCCCGGCGAACCCGTGGGATCCCGCAAGGGGATCCACTCGGTCGCGCCGCGCGTCTTCTACCCTGCTGCGGGCCTGATCCTCGTCTTCGTCCTGGTGACGATGATCTTCACCGACACGATGGAGTCGGTGATGGCCACGCTCCAGGCCGACGTGGTCGGGGCGTTCGGCTGGTACTACATCCTTCTCGTGGCGGTCTTCGTCGCCGTGGCGATCTGGATGGGGGTCAGCCGCTTCGGCGACATCGTGCTCGCCAAGGACGGGGACGAGAAGCCCGACTTCTCCATGCCGGCGTGGTTCGCGATGCTGTTCGCCACCGGGATGGGCATCGGCCTCGTCTACTGGGGCGTCGCCGAGCCGCTCAGCCACTACATCTCCCCGAAGCCGGGCGTCGAGGGGAGCCAGGCCGAGCTGGCCCAGCAGGCGATGGCACAGAGCTATCTGCACTGGGGCGTGCACGCCTGGGCCATCTACGTGATCATCGGCCTCGCTCTCGCCTACGCGATCCATCGCAAGGGCCGCCCGGTGTCCATCCGGTGGGCTCTCGAGCCGTTGTTCGGAGACCGGGTCAAGGGACGGCTCGGCGACGCGATCGACGTCATCGCCATCATCGGCACGGTGTTCGGCGTCGCGACGTCGCTCGGGTTCGGCGTGATCCAGATCAGCGCAGGACTGGGCTTCGTGGGCCTGGCGACCCCCGGGACCGCGCTGCAGATCGGTCTGATCGCCGGCATCACGGCGGTCGCGACGCTCTCGGTCGTCTCGGGCGTCGGCAAGGGCATCAAGTGGCTCTCCAACGGCAACATGGTCGCCGCAGCCTTCCTGCTCGTCGTCGTGCTCGTCCTCGGGCCGACGCTGTTCCTGCTGCAGGACTTCGTCCAGTCGATCGGCTACTACCTCGCAAACGTGCTCCAGATGACGTTCGACAACACCGCGTACCAGGGTGAGGCCGGGCAGGAGTGGCAGGCGTCGTGGACGACGTTCTACTGGGGTTGGTGGATCTCGTGGGCGCCCTTCGTCGGCGTGTTCATCGCGCGGATCTCCAAGGGTCGGACGGTCCGCGAGTTCGTCGGCGGCACGCTGCTCGTGCCGACGGCGGTCACGTTCCTCTGGTTCTCGATCATGGGTGGGAGCGCGCTGTACCGCCAGATGTTCACCGACAACCCGCTCGTCGCCGAGGGGGAGTCGGTCAACACCGACACGGCCCTGTTCCAGCTGATCGGCGATCTTCCGGGCGGTCCGGTCTGGGTGGGCCTCGCGATCATCTTGATCGCGCTGTTCTTCGTGACCTCCTCGGACTCTGGATCGTTCGTCGTCGACATGCTGGCGTCCGGCGGCGACCCGAACCCGCCGATCTGGAGCCGGATCTTCTGGGCGATCACGGAGGGCCTGGTCGCGGCGTCGCTCCTTCTTGCCGGATCGGGCGGTCTCGGTGCGCTGCAGACGGCAGCCATCCTGATCGCGCTCCCGTTCTCGTTCGTCATGATCGGGATGCTCTTCGCCCTGATCAAGGCGTTCCGGGAGGAGCACAACGCGATCCTCCGTGCCGAGCGCAAGCGCAACAGGCGCCTGCTCACCGAGCACGTGACGGAGCAGGTGACCGAGCACGTCTCGGAGCAGCTCGACGACTACTTCGACTCGCAGCCGCGGGTCACCGTGCGGGGGACTGCTCGCAGACTCTTCCGCCGACGCAAGGCATGAAAGGGGGCAGGGGGTAGAACGTACGTGCCGGACGTCACAGATTACGGTCTGGTCACGGGGAGATAACGAGCCGATAACGGAGGTTACTCCCCAGTACCGAACCGATAACGTCGGGCAGGCAAATGACAGAAAACGCGACATAAGGTCCCCGGGGCGACGTACGCTCACCCGGTCCGAACGATGGACCGTGTGATGACAACAGCACCCGACCCCGGGGGCGCGTCCGCGGCCAAGGCGTCGTCGGTGGCAGAACCTGCCGCCGTCCTCGGAGGAGGAACAGTGAAGATCAAGCGATTTACGGGGCTCACCGCGGCTATCGCCGTCGGTGCGCTCACGCTCACCGCATGCTCCAGCTCGTCGGATGACGAGGCCACCACTGAGGAGTCGACCGGTGCGAGCACCGGCATCGTCTCCGTGAACGGCTCGGAGCCCCAGAACCCTCTCGTCCCTGCAAACACCAACGAGACCGGCGGCGGGCTTCTGCTCGACCAGCTGTTCTCGGGTCTCGTCTACTACGACGCGGACGGCGCGGCGCACAACGAAGTCGCCGAGTCGATCGAGTCCGACGACCAGCAGAACTGGACGATCACGCTCAAGGAGGGGTGGACGTTCTCGGACGGCTCGCCCGTCACCGCGTCCAGCTTCGTCGAGGCCTGGAACTGGGGCGCGCTGCTCAGCAACGCCACCCTCTCCAGCTACTTCTTCGAGCCCATCGAGGGCTTCAGCTACGACGAGGAGTCCGAGCTCAAGGGCCAGGGTCTCGAGGTCGTCGACGACCAGACCTTCACGGTCAAGCTGAAGCAGCCCGAGGCTGACTTCCCGCTGCGCCTGGGCTACTCGGCGTTCTACCCGCTGCCGGAGTCGTTCTTCGACGACCCCGAGGCGTTCGGCGAGGCACCGGTCGGCAACGGCCCGTACGTCCTCGACGAGTGGACGCACGACGCCGAGGCGACGTTCTCCCCGAACGAGGAGTACGCCGGCGAGCGCACCGCCCAGAACGGTGGCGTGAACGTGAAGTTCTACCAGACCCAGGAAGCGGCCTACAACGACCTGCTTGCCGGCCAGCTGGACATCATCACGGCGGTCCCGGACAGCGCGTTCGAGACCTACGAGAGCGACCTGGGCGACCGTGCTGTCAACCAGCCCGCCGCGATCTTCCAGTCCTTCACCATCCCGGAGGAGCTCGAGGGCTTCACGGGTGAGGAGGGCGACCTGCGTCGTGCCGCCATCTCGAAGGCTATCGACCGCGACACGATCACGGACGCGATCTTCTCGGGCACGCGTACCCCGGCCAGCGACTTCACCTCGCCGGTCATCGACGGCTGGAGCGACTCCGTTCCGGGCGCCGAGGTCACGCAGTACGACGAGGCCGAGGCTCAGGACCTGTGGGCACAGGCCAACGAGATCGCCGAGTGGCCCGAGGACCGCACGTTCACGATCGGCTACAACGCCGACGGTGGGCACCAGGCCTGGGTCGACGCGACCACGAACTCGATCAAGAACGTGCTCGGCATCCAGGCCGAGGGCAACGCCTACCCGGCGTTCGCCGAGTTCCGCGAGGACATCACCAACCGCTCGATCGACGGTGCCTTCCGCACCGGCTGGCAGGCGGACTACCCGGCTCTGGGTAACTTCCTCGGCCCGATCTACAAGACCGGTGCCGGCTCGAACGACGGTGACTACTCGAACGCCGACTTCGACGCTCTCCTCGACGAGGCCGCCTCGGCTCCGTCGGTCGAGGACTCGAACGCCCTCTACCAGCAGGCGCAGGAGATCCTCTTCCAGGACCTCCCCGCGATCCCGCTGTGGTACTCGAACGTGACCGGCGGATCCGCCGACACGGTCGAGGGCGTGGAGTTCGGCTGGAACAGCGTGCCGCTCCTGTACGAGGTCACGAAGAACTGACCACGCGTAGCCGTCACGTCGGGGTGGGACTCTCTTTCGAGGGTTCCGCCCCGACGTGGCGGTTCGCTGTCGATCGCGGCAAGGGATAAGGTGCCTCGGCACCACGATCGTGTGTTCGCATCGGCGGTGACTGGACGAAAGGCAACCTGATGGCGTGGTACGTGGCCCGACGGGTCATGCAGCTCATCCCCGTTTTTCTCGGGGCGACGCTGCTCATCTATTCGCTGGTGTTCCTGCTCCCCGGGGACCCGATCCAAGCGCTCGGTGGCGAGCGCGGAGTTCCCCCGGCTGTCGCTGATCAGCTGAGGGCTCAGTACAACCTCGATAAGCCCTTCATCGTGCAGTACCTGCTGTACCTGCAGGGGCTCTTCTCCTTCGATCTCGGCGTGTCGTTCTCCGGCCGCGAGATCTCCGAGATCATTGCGTCCGCGTTCCCGACGACGTTCCAGCTCGCGATCATGGCTCTCGTCATCGAGACCGTGCTCGGTGTCGGCGTCGGTCTGATCGCGGGTCTGCGCAAGGGCGGCATCTTCGACGCGACGTTCCTGATCGTCTCGCTCCTGGTGATCGCCGTGCCGATCTTCGTGATCGGCTTCGTGTTCCAGTTCCTGTTCGGAGTGCAGCTCGGCTGGTTCCCGCCGACGGTGGGGTCGGACGTCAGCTTCTACACGTTGATGCTCCCTGCGATCGTCCTGGGTTCGGTGTCGTTCGCGTACGTCATGCGACTGACCCGGACGACGGTCGCCGAGAACCTTGGCGCTGACTACGTCCGTACGGCGACGGCCAAGGGCCTGAGTCGTCGTCGGGTCGTCTCGGTGCACGTCCTCCGCAACTCGATGATCCCGGTCGTGACGTTCCTGGGTGTCGACCTCGGTGCCCTGATGGGTGGCGCGGTCGTGACCGAGGGGATCTTCAACGTCCCCGGCATCGGCAACGCGCTGTACACCGCGATCAAGGCGCAGGACTCTCCCGCGGTTGTCTCGATCGTGACGGTGCTCGTCATCGTCTTCCTGATCGCCAACCTGCTCGTGGACCTGCTCTACGCGGTACTCGACCCGAGGATTCGATATGCCTGAGACCCCACCGACCGGCCCGTCGACCATGTCGCACGGCGACCAGCCGCGTCACGACCAAGTCCACTTCTTCGCCGACGAGGATCGGGTCGCCCTCCTCGAGGTCGACGTCCCCGACGAGACCAGCGCCCCCACGAGCCTCTGGAAGGACGCGTGGAACCAGGTCAAGGTCCGCCCGCTCTTCTGGATCTCGGCGGTGATGATCGTCCTCGTCATCCTGGTGGCGATCTTCCCGTACTGGTTCACTAACACCGAGCCGCGCCAGTGCGACCTCGCGAACAGCTACGGCGGTCCCGAGGCCGGGCACCCGTTCGGCTTCGACCGGCAGGGCTGTGACATCTACGCGCGGACGATCTACGGCGCGCGTGCGTCCGTGATCGTCGGCACGCTCACGACGATCGGTGTCACGCTGATCGGTTCGATCATCGGCGGCATCGCCGGCTTCTACGGCAAGTGGGTGGACTCGATCCTCTCCCGCATCGGCGACGTGTTCTTCGCGATCCCGCTGCTGCTCGCGGCGATCGTCACGATGCAGGTCATCGACCGGAACGTCTGGACGGTCGCACTCGTGCTGACGGTCTTCGGCTGGCCGCAGATCGCCCGTATCACCCGAGGTGCGGTGCTCTCCGTGAAGAACTCCGAGTTCGTCACGGCGTCGCAGGCGCTCGGGCTGTCCAAACCGGCAATTCTTGCCAAGCACGTCATGCCGAACGCACTGGCCCCGATCATCGTGATCGCCACGGTCTCGCTCGGTACGTTCATCGTTGCCGAGGCGACGCTGTCGTACCTCGGTATCGGCCTGCCGCCGACCGTCGTGTCCTGGGGTGGCGACATCTCCAACGCGCAGGCGGCGATCCGCACCAACGCTCAGGTCCTCTTCTACCCGGCCGGTGCGCTGGGTCTGACGGTGCTGAGCTTCATGATGATGGGTGACGTGGTGCGCGACGCGCTCGACCCGAAGGCGAGGACGCGATGAGTACAGAGTCCAGCTCGCAGTTTGTGGCGTCCGACGCAGACCAGCCGCTTCTCGAGGTCCGCGACCTCGAGGTGTCGTTCTCGACGTCGAGCGGTGAGGTCAAGGCGGTCAAGGGGGCGGACCTCACGGTCTACCCCGGGCAGACCGTCGCGATCGTCGGGGAGTCGGGATCGGGGAAGTCGACGTCGGCGCATGCCGTCATCGGCCTGCTCCCGGAGAACGGCAGCGTCACCGGTGGAACCATCAAGTTCGCCGGCCGCGACATCACGCACCTCAAGCCCAAGGAGGCCGAGGCACTCCGCGGATCCGAGATCGGCCTGGTCCCCCAGGACCCGATGTCCAACCTGAACCCGGTCTGGCGGATCGGGTACCAGGTCAAGGAGTCGCTGAAGGCGAACAACGTCAAGACCTCCCGTGCGGGCCGTCAGCAGCTTTCCGGCGCGCTCGTGTCGGAGGAGCTGACGGACCACAAGGACGACGACCTCTATCTCGGCAGCGACGCGAAGAAGACCCTCATCGCCGAGCTGACGACGGCTCTGGGGCAGTCCCCGGACGCAGAGGGGAAGCTCGCGGACGCCGACGAGCGGCTCGCGGTCGGCTCGAGCACGCGCGCCGAGGTGCGCGTGATCATGGCCGAGCTCGGGCTGCCCGATGCCGAGAACAGGGTGAACTCCCTGGTCACCGGTGGGTCGATCGACGACCGTGTCGCCGGTCTGCTCGCCGAGGCGGGACTCAAGGACGCGGAACGTCGCGCCCGGCAGTACCCGCACGAGTTCTCCGGCGGCATGCGTCAGCGTGCACTGATCGCGATCGGTCTGGCGGCTCGTCCCCAGCTGCTGATCGCGGACGAGCCCACGTCGGCGCTCGACGTCACGGTTCAGCGCACGATCCTGGACCACCTGGCCGGGCTGACGAGCGAGCTCGGCACCGCCGTGCTGTTCATCACGCACGACCTAGGTCTGGCCGCCGAGCGTGCCGAGCACCTGATCGTCATGTACCGGGGCAACGTCGTCGAGTCGGGCCCTGCCCGGCAGATCCTCGACGCACCGAAGCACCCGTACACGCAGCGTCTCGTCTCCTCGGCGCCGTCCCTCGCATCGCGACGGATCCAGAGCGAGCATGCCGCGGCTGTCGCCTCGGGCACGGAGACGGGCGACTCGTCGTCGGCTCCGGCCGACAACATCATCGTGGCGAAGGACCTGACGAAGGTCTTCCGCCTGCCGGGGAAGCGTCCTGGCAGCCACACGAACTTCACCGCGGTCGACAGCATCAGCTTCGAGCTCGAGCGTGGGAAGACGCTCGCGCTCGTGGGCGAGTCGGGCTCGGGGAAGTCGACGGCGGCGAACATGGCGCTGAACCTGCTCGAGCCGACCTCCGGCTCGATCACGTTCGACGGAGTGGACGTCAGCACGCTCGGCAAGAAGGAGCTCTTCAAGTTCCGTCGCCGTGTGCAGCCGATCTTCCAGAACCCGTACGGCTCGTTGGACCCGATGTTCTCGATCTATCGGTCCATCGAGGAGCCGCTGCGGGTCCACAAGGTCGGCGACGCCAAGTCGCGCGAGGCACGGGTTCGGGAGCTTCTCGACCTCGTCTCGCTCCCGCAGTCGATGATGCGTCGGTTCCCGAACGAGCTCTCGGGCGGTCAGCGCCAGCGCGTGGCGATCGCCCGTGCGCTCGCGCTCAAGCCCGAGGTCATCGTCTGTGACGAGGCGGTCTCGGCTCTCGACGTGCTCGTGCAGGCACAGATCCTGACCCTGCTCAACGACCTGCAGGCCGAGTTCGGCCTCAGCTACCTGTTCATCACCCATGACCTTGCGGTCGTGCGGCAGATCGCAGACAGCGTCTGCGTGATGCAGAACGGGAAGATCGTCGAGGCTGCGGCCACCGACGAGGTGTTCGACAACCCGAAGCAGGCGTACACGCGCGAGCTGCTCGCCGCGATCCCCGGGGCTTCTCTCTCCATCGGTGGGGGAATGGCTTCCTGATCACGGCCGGTCCGCGCACGACGGCGCCCCTCACCCTCGCGGTGAGGGGCGCCGTCGTGCGTCCGGGGACAGACGGGTTGCCTCAACAGGTAGGATGACGGTGCGCCATACCGCGCGCCTCCCCACCCTGAGATGAGATTTCCTTCCATGACCGTGCCCTCCGCCGCGCGCTTGCTGCGCTCTGACCTGCGCAACGTCGCTATCGTCGCCCACGTCGACCACGGCAAGACGACCCTCGTCGACGCGATGCTCCACCAGGCTGGCTCCTTCACGAGCCACCAGCACGTCGACGAGCGTGCGATGGACTCCGGGGAGCTGGAGCGCGAGAAGGGCATCACCATCCTCGCGAAGAACACGGCGATCCGGTACGCGGGTCCTGCGGCCGCGGAGGTGGGGGAGCCCGAGGGCATCACCATCAACGTGATCGACACCCCGGGCCACGCCGACTTCGGTGGCGAGGTGGAGCGCGGCCTGTCGATGGTGGACGGTGTCGTCCTCCTCGTCGACGCGTCCGAGGGGCCGCTGCCCCAGACGCGGTTCGTCCTCCGCAAGGCGCTCGTCGCGAAGCTTCCCGTCATCCTGGTCGTGAACAAGGTCGACCGCCCCGACGGTCGGATCGACGAGGTCGTCGCCGAGGCGACCGACCTCCTGCTCGGCCTCGCCGGAGACCTCGCGGACGACGTCCCCGACCTGGACCTCGACGCGATCCTCGACGTCCCCGTCGTCTACGCCTCCGCGAAGGCCGGCAAGGCGTCGCTCGAGCAGCCCGAGAACGGTCAGCTTCCGGCCTCCGAGGACCTCGAGCCGCTCTTCAAGACCATCCTCGAGAAGATCCCGGCGCCCGGCTACGACGAGGGTGCGCCGCTGCAGGCGCACGTGACGAACCTCGACGCGTCGCCGTTCCTGGGTCGTCTCGCCCTGCTGCGCATCTTCAACGGCACCCTCACCAAGGGCCAGACCGTCGCGTGGGCGCGGGCCGACGGGACGATGCAGAACGTGCGGATCACCGAGCTCCTCGAGACGAAGGCGCTCGACCGCGTCTCGACGGACTCGGCGGGCCCCGGTGACATCGTCGCCGTCGCCGGCATCGAGGACATCACGATCGGCGAGACCCTCACGGACCCCGACGACCCGCGGCCGCTGCCGCTGATCACGGTCGACGACCCCGCGATCTCGATGACCATCGGTATCAACACCTCGCCCCTCGCCGGCAAGGGCGGCAAGGGTCACAAGGTCACGGCCCGCCAGGTCAAGGACCGCCTCGACAAGGAACTCATCGGCAACGTCTCGCTCCGCGTGCTCCCGACCGAGCGCCCGGACGCCTGGGAGGTTCAGGGCCGTGGAGAGCTCGCGCTCGCGATCCTCGTCGAGCAGATGCGTCGTGAGGGCTTCGAGCTCACCGTCGGCAAGCCGCAGGTCGTCACCAAGCAGGTCGACGGCAAGGTGCACGAGCCGATGGAGCGCATGACCATCGACGTCCCTGAGGAGTACCTCGGCGCCGTCACGCAGCTCCTCGCGCAGCGCAAGGGCCGCATGGAGGGGATGAGCAACCACGGCACCGGATGGGTCCGCATGGAGTTCCTGGTCCCGGCTCGCGGGCTGATCGGCTTCCGCACGCAGTTCATGACGGACACGCGCGGCACCGGTATCGCCTCGTCGTACGCCGACGGGTACGAGCCGTGGGCCGGCCCGATCGAGACGCGCGTCCAGGGTTCGCTCGTCGCCGACCGCGCGGGCGTCGTGACGCCGTTCGCGATGATCAACCTGCAGGAGCGTGGCTCCTTCTTCGTGGACCCCACCCAGGAGGTCTACGAGGGCATGATCGTCGGCGAGAACTCTCGTGCCGACGACATGGACGTGAACATCACCAAGGAGAAGAAGCTCACGAACATGCGTGCCGCGTCCAGCGACACGTTCGAGAACCTCACTCCGCCGAAGCACCTGACGCTCGAGGAGTCGCTCGAGTTCGCCCGTGAGGACGAGTGCGTCGAGGTGACGCCGGAGTTCGTCCGCATCCGCAAGGTCATCCTCGACAACACCGAGCGTGCCCGCGCGGCGTCCCGGGCCAAGCGCGCCTGACATGAACGACGGCGCAAGCCGGACCGAGCAGCCCGTCGCACCTCGCGGCGGGCTGCTCGTCGTCCACGCGCACCCGGACGACGAGACCCTGACGAACGGCGCGCTCCTCGCGACCTGGGCTGCCGCCGGAGAGCCTGTCACCGTGGTCACCTGCACCCGTGGCGAGCGTGGCGAGGTCATCGGTGAGGAGCTCGCGCACCTCGAGGGGGACGGCCCTGCGCTCGCCGCGCACCGCGAGGGCGAGCTCGCGCAGGCTCTCGCGGCTCTCGGCGTGCAGGGTCACGACTTCCTCGACGGAGGCCCCGGCGTCCTGGATCCTCGTACGGCGTCCGACGGCGTGGCGTCGCCCGGGACGCGGTACCAGGACTCGGGGATGGCCTGGGTCGAGCCCGGCGTCGCGGACCGCGGAGCGGCGGTGCCCGACGGTGCGTTCGTGGACGTCCCGCTCGACGAGGCGGCGGCCCGCCTCGTCGCGTTGATCGAGCGCAGCGACCCGGCCGTCGTCGTCACGTACGAGCCGGGCGGTGGGTACGGTCACCCGGACCACGTGCGCGCCCACGAGGTGGTCGCGCGTGCGGGGGAGCTGCTCGGGGACGCGTGCCCGGAGCTCTGGTGGAGCGTGCAGCCGGAGAGCGTCGTCCGCACCGCGCGGTCGGAGCTTGCGGCCGGGTCTGTCCCGGACGGCCTGTCTGTCCCCGCCGCGGACGCAGCCCTGCCCTCGGCCGTGGTGCCGGACGAGATGCTGGGCGACGCCCTGGTGGTCGACGTCCGCCCCGTGCTGCCCGCCCTGCTCGCGGCGCTCCGTGCGCACGCGACCCAGGTCCAGTGCGTCGCGCCGATCTCGGGTGCCGCGGTGATCGGCCGGTACGCGCTCAGCAATGACGTCCTGGCACCGGTCCTGCCCGTCGAGGTGTATCTCCCTCGTCCCGCTCGCCGCTCGCGGTACCGTGTGCGCGATGGATCCTGACCAGCGGCACGTCACCGCCCCACGACCGCCCCTCTGGGGCCCGATCGTCTGTGTCGCCCTCGGTGCGCTCGTCGCCATGATGGGGACGGTCGTTCATCGCTTCGACCTCGCCGCCGTACCGGTCGGGATCGTCATCGCGCTCGCCGTGAGCGGGTCCGGAGGCGTCGTCGCGCGAGCCTGGATGGGCTACCTCGGGCTCGGGGGCTACGGGATCGGGTGGTTCGCCGCCGTCCTCGCGCTCGCGTACGTCGCGCCCGGAGGGGACGTGCTGATCCCCGGGGCCGAGGCGGTGGGCTACGTCTGGATCCTCGGGGGAGCCCTCGTGGTCGCCGCGACGGCGTTCGCCCCCCGCCGGTGGTTCGACGATACTGCGCGAAGCCCGCGGGTGGACGCGTAGAATCCGGACTTCCGGGATGGCCGTGACGTGCAGCGGGTGACGCACGGCCAAAGAGCATGGGTAGGGGTATGAACCAGCGCGACGACGAGCAGGCAGCACCTGAGGGGAGCAGCGACGACGCTGCGCCCACGGCTGAGGGAAGACTCCCGTTCGAGGAACAGTCCGACAGCCCGTACGAGCCGCTGGTGCGCGCGTACGAGCCGCAGGACACCACCGAGTCCTCGCCCGACGAGGACGACCCGTCCGGCGACCAGGGTGAGCTGTCTGACGACCGGGCCGAACCGACCTCCGGCGACGAGAGCACGGAGGCATCCGTCGAGACCGCGGAGCCGTCCGTCGAGACCGCGGGGCCGACGGCAGACGCGGAGAGCACGACCGCGGAGCCGGACGAGTCTGTCGTGGACACCCCGGAGCCCGGGGCGAGCGAGTCTGCGGCGTCTGACACGCCGTCCGGTCCCGAGGCGCACTCCGCCGCCACTGCGGCCACACGCGAGGGCGTCTCGGGCTCCGACTCCGAGGACATCACCGAGCCCGACCCGTCGACCACGCCCGACGCCGACGCCGACGCGGCCGCCGACGCGGATGCCGATGCCGACGTGGAGCAGGACGCGGCACCGGCCGCGGAGGAGCCGGTTCCCGCCGCCGACCCGGACGGCACCGCGATCATCCCGGCCGTGCGTGTCGACGACGCTGCCTCGCCCGAGCCGACCGACGGTCCGGTCGCCGTGCCCCCCGCGGCAGCCGCTCCGCGTCCGTCCTCCTCCCCGGCGGCGTACCGGACGCCTGCGGAGCAGGTCTGGGCCGAGCAGCAGTCCGCCCTGGCCGCGGATGACGAACCCCCGAGGACGGAACATCCGCTCGGCGAGCTGGACGGTGAGGGCGCTCCGAGCCGTTGGCCCCGGGCCGGGATGTGGACCGCGGCCGGTCTTGTGGTGCTCGGCGGTCTGTACGTCGGGGCGCAGTGGATGCTGGCCGACACGGTCCCGCGCGGGACCACGGTGGCCGGCGTGGACGTCGGTGGCCTCGACACGGCCGACGCGGCCGCCCGTCTGGACGAGGAGCTCGGCCCCCGGGCCGCCGAGCCGCTCGAGGTCGCGGCGGGCGAGGCGACCACGTCCGTCGACCCGGTCGCGGCCGGTCTCACGATCGACACGGAGGCGACGGCCGAGGACCTGACGTCGTTCTCCTGGAGCCCGTCGCGGCTCTGGGACCAGCTTTTCGGCGGGTCCGAGGCAGATCTCGTCGTCGACGTCGACGACGCCGCTCTGACGACGGCGCTCGAGGCGGCGGCCACGGGGATCGACGTCGCACCGGTCGACGGGACGGTCCGTTTCTCCGGAGCGAAGGTCGAGTCGACCGACGCCATGGCGGGGACCGCGGTCGTCGTGGACGAGGCGACCTCGGTGGTGTCCGAGGGATGGCTCGTCGAGGAGACACCGCTCGAGCTCCCCACGGACTCGGTGGAGCCGGACGTGACCCAGGACGAGACCGACGCGGCACTGGCCGAGGCGGAGGTCGTGGTCTCGGCCCCGGTCGTGGCGTCGGTCGACGACCAGTCGCCGGAGCTGCCGCCGGAGGCGCTGGGAGACGCGGCGTCCTTCCCTGCCAAGGACGGCGCGCTGGTGCTGACCTGGGACGCCGAGGCGCTCGACGAGGCCATCGTCTCCCGGACCAACGACCTCCTGACGACGGCCGAGGACGCCCACTTCGAGTTCGTCGACGGCCGTCCGAAGGTCGTCGGGGGCGAGACCGGCACGCGCCTCGACGACGAGCAGGTCGTGGAGTCCGTGGGTGCCGCCGCCGTCTCCACGGACGACCGCACCGCGGAGATCGAGCTCGTGACGACCGACCCGGAGGACTCCGCGGAGTCGCTCGAGGAGCTGGGCGTCGAGGAGAAGATCGTCGAGTTCTCGACGCCACTGACGGACGAGCCGGTGCGGACGCAGAACCTCGTCGTCGGAGCCTCGAAGGTGAACGGGACGCTCGTCAAGCCGGGGGAGAGCTTCTCCGTGACGGACGCCCTGGCGCCGATCACCGAGGCGAACGGGTACGGCGCGGCGCACATCATCAGCGACGGCGAGATCATCGACGGGATCGGCGGCGGCCTGTCCCAGATGTCGACCAACATGTACAACATCGGGTTCTTCGCCGGGTACGAGGACGTCACGCACAAGCCGCACTCGTACTACTACAGCCGGTACCCGGAGGGTCGTGAGTCGACGATGTTCGTCGGCTCGATCGACATGGTCTGGACCAACGACACGCCCTACGGCGTGCTGATCCAGGCCTGGGTCGGCGACGGCAAGGTCAACACCGTGGCGTGGTCGACGCCGTACTGGGACGTGACGACGAGCACGAGCGACCGCAGCAACGTCGTCGAGCCGACGACGCAGACGGTCGACAGCCCCGACTGCGTTGCGTCGCCCGCGGGCGGGGACGGGTTCTCCGTCACCGTGTACCGCAAGGTCTCGCACGACGGCAGCGTCGACAAGGACGAGGCGAAGAGCTGGACGTACAAGCCTCAGAACGCGGTCGAGTGCGAATGACGGATCGCTAGACTGCTCGGACACTCACTCGTACACCGTGCAGACGGTGATGGCAGGAACAGGACGATGCTCGGACGCAGCGAACAAGAGTCGGGGACGCACGCGAGCCTGGCGGTCGACGCCGGCGGGTGGGTGCGGGCGGACGACGCGCTCGACGCCGGCACCGTCGAGATGCTGGATCTGGGGTCGACGGGGTCGACGCTGTCGACGACGGCCGGGATCTCCGGTCTCCGTGCGGTCGTCCACCTCGGACATCCCCTGCAGCCGGCCCCGGGCGTCGAGCAGGCGCTGCTCGCCGCGGACTCGTCGTTGATCGTGACGGCCGCCGTCGCGATCACGCCGACCTGGTGCTGGGTGGGCCGGGACGGGCAGGCGTCGGGACCCGTGGTCGTGGACGAGCCCGGCCTGCGTGACTGCCGGGACGCCCTGCGCACGATGGGTGCCGCACCGCGCCTCGTGCCCGGACGAACCAGCACCGACGAGCGCGTCGACCTGGCCGGACCGACGGGCACGCTCGTGGTCGAGCGTGACCGCATCCCGGCGGGATGGGCCGAGCTGCCGGGCTCGGAGGCGCTCTCCGGCGGCAACGACGTCTGGTACGGACTTGTCGAGGCGCTCCCGGCAGCCCCGACGGTCCCCGCGGGCACCCCCGTCTGGTTGGCTTTCGGCCCGCGCGACGACCACCGCGGGTCGCTGCAGCAGTCGCTCGAGATCCTCGCCGACCACGGCGTGGACCTGGACCACCTGCGCAGCATGCCCTCGACCAGCGGGCAGCACGTCTTCTTCTCCGCGTTCACGAGCCCGGAGTCCGGCGCCTTCGAGGCGCTGCGCTCCGAGCTCGCGGCCCGGGGCGTCCGGCAACGACTTCTCGCCGTGCTGAGCGGCGTGGCAGACGCGGGAGCTCCGGGGGCGATCGGGCCGCAGTGGGGGCGCGCCGACGCATGACCTCCGTCGCCTACCTCGGACCCGAAGGAACCTTCACGCACGAGGCGGCACGGAGGTGGGCGGCGCATCGCGGAGTCGTCGCCGACGAGCCGCGACCGCTGGCGTCCGTCGGGGCCGTCTACGAGGCGGTGGCCGCGGGCACCCACGACTTCGGGATCGTGGCGATCGAGAGCACGGTCGAGGGCTACGTCGTGCCCTCGCTCGACGCGATCGTCGAGGCTCGCGACGTCGTCGCGATCGACGAGACCGTGCTGGACATCTCGTTCGACGCACTCGTCCGCCCGGACCACGGCACGCTCACAGAGGTCTCCGCGCACCCGCACGGACTCGCGCAGTGTCAGGAGTTCGTGAGCCGCACGGGGCTGCAGGCGGTGCCCGCGACGTCGAACGCCGCCGCCTGCAGGGACGCCGCGCCGCACCAGGTAGCGCTCGGTCCCTCGATCTGCGCCGACCTGTACGGGCTCGAGGTGCACGAGTCGGCCGTGCAGGACTATCAGGGCGCGCGGACGCGGTTCTTCACGCTCGCGCACCGGGACCGGGCGCTCGAGATCGCCCGGTCGCAGGGTCCGGCCCCGGAGGGCTGGCGGACCGTGCTCGCGATCACCCCGACCGTCACCGGCCCGGGGGTCCTCGCCCGCATCACCGCGGCCTTCGCGCAGTGCGGAGTCAACATGTCGAGCGTCATCACGCGGCCGATCAAGGCGCGCGACGGCTGGTACGTGTTCGTCCTGACGGTCGACGCAGCCCCCTGGGAGCCCGGCCTGCGGGCCGTCCTGACGGCGTTGCTCGCGGCCCGCGACGGCGTCAAGACGCTCGGGGTCCTGCCGACGCGTGCCGAGATCGAGCACTCGCCGTCGCACCAGCACCTGCCGCGCGGCTCGGCCGTGCACAGCGACCCCGAGGACGTGCTCGGTGCCGCACTCGTGTGGGGGGACGGCGAATGATCGCGGTGATCGGGCTCGGGCTGCTCGGTGGCTCGGTGCTGCGCACCGCAGCCGGCGCGGGTGCGACGGCTCGGGGGTGGGACCTCGACGCCGCCACACGGGCCGACGCGCGCGAGGCGGGCCTGGACGTCGCCGAGACCGTGGGTGAAGCCGTCGCCGGTGCCGACCTCGTGGTCCTCGCGGTCCCGCTCCGCGCGATGTCGGCGACGGCACGGACCGTCGCTCCGCTCCTGGGCCCGGACGCCGTGGTGACGGACGTCGGCAGCGTCAAGGGTCCCGTGCGGGCGGCGATGGTCGAGGCGGGCATCACGCGCTTCGTCGGGGCGCACCCGATGGCGGGCACCGAGGAGTCGGGGTTCGCCGCCTCGCGGGCGGATCTCCTTCCCGGGGCGCGGTGGGCGGTCACCGTCGACGCCGCGACCGACGTCGCGGCGTTCACGGCCGTCCTGGGGCTGGTGTGTGGCGCGCTCGGCGGGGAGGTCTCCGTCCTGACCGACGGAGACCACGACGCCGCCGTGGCGCTCGTCAGTCACGTGCCGCACGTGCTGGCGACACAGCTGCTGTCCCTCGTCACCCGGTCCGGGGTGCGGGACGTCGCGCTCGGCCTCGCCGCCGGGAGCTTTCGGGACGGGACACGTGTCGGGCTCACGGACCCGCGCAAGACGGAGGCGATGGTCACCGCGAACGCCGCGGCCGTCGCTCCCGTGCTGCGCGACGTCGCCGAAGACCTGGAGTCGCTCGCGTCCGCCCTGGAGGCGGCGGGGGCCGGCCAGGACGTCGACGTCGCGGCGTTCTTCGACGAGCCGGCTCCCGTCCGTGCCCTGCGCGGCGAGCCCACCACGTCGGACACCGTCGCGACGCGCCTGACCAGCCGCGAAGACCTCCGCTCGCTGGCGGTCGCGGGAGCGGAAGGGGCCGTCGTCGTCTCGGTCGGCGACGGCGTGGTCCAGGTCCGGGGAGCGTCAGTCCTCTGAGGTCGGCGCCCGACGGGCGCGGCGGGCCGGGCGCGGCGGGACACGCTTCCCGACGGCGATCTCGTCCGCCGGGACGAACACCTCGCACCCGGGTTCCCACGGGTCGGGGTGACCACGACGTGGCGCGTCCCGGCTGAGACGGACTCCCTCGGGGCCCACCGCGACGACGTCGCCCAGAATGTCTGTGTAACGAGGGGCGTGCCCACCGTCAGCCGCGGAACGCAGGCGTTGCCGGACCATGACGCGCGCGCCGACCGGCCACGCCGTCCACGGCGCGGACCCGGATTCTCCGAACGTGCTCATCTGGGAGATACTAGGCAGGCCCAAGCGCAACATCAGAATGTGGAGGACAGCGCCGTGACCTACGTGATCGCTCAGCCGTGCGTCGACGTCAAGGACAAGGCATGCGTCGACGAGTGTCCCGTGGACTGCATCTACGAGGGCAAGCGCTCGCTCTACATCCACCCCGACGAGTGTGTCGACTGTGGTGCGTGCGAGCCCGTGTGCCCCGTCGAGGCGATCTACTACGAGGACGACGTCCCCGAGGAGTGGAGCGACTACTACCGGGCGAACGTGGAGTTCTTCGACGCGCTCGGCTCGCCCGGGGGCGCGGCCAAGCTCGGCGAGATCGACAAGGACGACCCGATGATCGCAGCGCTCCCGCCCCAGGCGTGACACGGTGGGCTTTGCTGACCTGAGCGGACTGCCGTACCCCTGGGACACGATCGGCCCCTACGTGGATCGGGCGAGATCCCACCCGGACGGCATCGTCGACCTGTCGATCGGCACGCCCGTGGACCCCACGCCGGACGTGGTCCGTGACGCGCTCGCGGGTGCGGGGGACGCGCACGGGTACCCGACGACGCACGGCACACCCGCCCTCCGGGACGCGATCGCCGCCTGGTTCGCCCGCCGACGGGGCGTCGCGATCGACGCCGACGCCGTGCTCCCGACGGTCGGCTCCAAGGAGCTCGTCGGCCTCCTGCCGTCCCTGCTTCGGCTCGGCGCGGGGGACGTCGTGGTCCACCCCGACGTCGCCTACCCGACGTACGACGTCGGAGCGCGTCTGGCGGGAGCGACGCCTCTGCCGGTGGCGGGGGTGGAGGACTGGGCCGGACGCGCGGACGTCCGGCTCGTGTGGGTCAACTCACCGAGCAACCCGACGGGGGCCGTGGCCGACGTCGAGACGCTGCGCCGGACCGTCGAGGCGGCCCGGGAGATCGGTGCCGTCGTCGTGAGCGACGAGTGCTATGCGGAGCTTCCGTGGGCCGAGCGCTGGGTCGCGGAAGGGGTCCCGAGCCTTCTCGACCCGCGGGTCTGCGGAGGATCCCACGCGGGGCTCCTGGTGGCCTACTCCCTCTCCAAGCAGTCGAGCGTCGCGGGGTACCGTGCCGCGTTCGTCGCCGGTGACCAAGATCTCGTCCGCGACCTCCTCGCGACCCGCAAGCACCTCGGGATGATCGTCCCCGGCCCCGTCCAGGCGGCGATGACGGCGGCACTCGCGGACGACGAGCACGTCGCGGCGCAGCGTCGGACCTACGGCCGACGGCGGGAGCGACTGCTCGACGCGGTTCTCGGTGCCGGGTACGTCGTCGAGCACTCCGAGGCGGGCCTGTACCTGTGGGTCCGGGCCGCCGACGGGGTGCAGAAGGACTGCTGGGACCTGGTCGGAGAGTGGGCCGACCGGGGGATCCTCGTCGGCCCGGGGGAGTTCTACGGGGCGGCCGGTGCGCGTCACGTCCGCGTCTCCCTGACCGCGAGCGACGAGCGGGTCGACGCCGCCTGCGACCGGCTGCGCACGGCCCCGCGCTAGCCTTCGGCGGGCCCCGGGGCGGGTCCGCGTGGAGGCGAGGTGAAGGTACCGGATTGGTCACGTGCACACTGCACGGGATACCTTCGACCCGGGCAGTGCGGTCCACGCGGACCTGCGCCCGCTCGGGACCGCACGGAATGTGACACGCGCACTCCGAGCCGCGGAACGACGATGTGCCCCGCGGGGGCTGGAGGAAGGACACCATGGCTACGTCAAACGCGAGCGTCCAGCTGGTCGCCGGAGGAGAGTCGCACGACCTCCCCGTCGTGCCGGCCACGGAGGGGAACGACGGCATCGTCGTCTCGAGCCTCATGAAGAACACCGGCATGGTCACGCTCGACCCCGGGTTCACGAACACGGCCTCGTGCGAGTCCGCGGTCACCTACATCGACGGCGACCAGGGCATCCTGCGCTACCGCGGTTACCCGATCGACCAGCTGGCCGAGAAGTCCACGTTCCTCGAGGTCGCCTACCTCCTGATCCACGGCGAGCTCCCCGACCCGGCGACCCTCGAGGCGTTCGTCGAGCGGGTCAACCGCCACACGTTCGTGCACGAGGACTTCCGCACGTTCATGGGGACGTTCCCGCGCGACGGGCACCCGATGGCCGTGCTGTCGTCCGCGATCAACGCGCTGCCGACCTTCTACCCGGAGTCCCTCGACCCGCACGACCCCGAGACGGTCGAGCTGGCGACGGTCCTGCTCCTCGCGAAGACGCGCACGATCACGTCCTACCTGCACCGTCGGGCGGCGGGCGAGCCCCTGCTCTACCCCGACTACTCGCGCGGCTACGTGGACGACTTCCTGCGGATGACCTTCGCCCGCCCGTACCAGGAGTACGAGGCCGACCCGGTCGTCGTCGACGCCCTCGACAAGCTCCTGATCCTGCACGCCGACCACGAGCAGAACTGCTCGACGTCGACCGTGCGGGTCGTCGGCTCGTCGAACGCGAACCTCTACGCGTCCGTCGCCGCCGGCGTCAACGCCCTCTCCGGGCCGCTGCACGGCGGCGCGAACGAGGCCGTGCTCGCGATGCTCACCGACATCCAGGGCAGCGACTTCGACGTCGACACGTTCATGACGAAGGTCAAGAACAAGGAGGACGGCGTCCGCCTCATGGGCTTCGGCCACCGGGTCTACAAGAGCTACGACCCGCGTGCGGCGATCGTCAAGAAGAGCGCGGACGCCGTGCTCGAGAGCCTCGGCAAGAACGACGAGCTGCTCTCGATCGCCCGGCGTCTCGAGGAGATCGCGCTCAACGACGAGTACTTCATCGAGCGCAAGCTGTACCCGAACGTCGACTTCTACACCGGCCTGATCTACAAGGCCATGGGCTTCAAGCCGGCGATGTTCACGCCGCTGTTCGCGCTGGGCCGCATGCCCGGGTGGATCGCGCAGTGGCGCGAGATGATGCTCGACCCCGCCACCAAGATCGGCCGCCCGCGCCAGGTGTACACCGGCGCGACCGAGCGCGACTACGTGGACCTCTCCGCGCGCCGCTGACGCGGCGAACCACGAAGCGCCCGCCACCACCCCTGCGAGGGGTGGTGGCGGGCGCTTCGGTCTCCGTGCGGCTCGGTCGCTCCTACTCGTCCGGTGCGGGTGCGACCCGGATCTCGACCTGACCGGGGGCGGGGCCGCCGTCGATCTCCTCCCACGTCGGCGACGACCTCGTCCAGCGGTGCCCGTCGACGGTCACCGCGTCGGCGTCGGTGTCCTGCGCCGTCGCGACCGCCCACTGGGCGACCGCCCAGGACGTCCTGACGCGGTCCCGTGCCGTCGTCCCGCCGAACCCCTCGGTGTCGACGGTCACGGTGTCGCCGTCGACCTCGCGCGGCACGTCGCCGAGATCCCGGTCGATCCGCTCGACGAGCGCCGTGGTCTCGCCCGTCGGGTTCTCCACCGCCGCCAGCTCGCACGTCAGCGCAGCCTCGGAGTATCCGCTGAGCGCGGACGCCCATGCGCGGGAACGTGTCTCGTGCTGGGCGTACGCGAGCGGGAACGCCGACCGCTGCACGCGTTGCGCGGCGTCGGTCACGTCGAGGGTCTCGTAGCCGTCGATCGTCTCGAGGACGTCGTAGAACGCGTTCGTCGAGTAGACGGGGTCGAGGATCTCCGCCTCGCTGCCCCAGCCCTGGGAGGGGCGTTGCTGGAAGAGGCCCAGGGAGTCGCGGTCGCCGTAGTCGATGTTGACGAGCTTGGACTCCTGCAGACCGGTCGCGATCCCGATCGTCGCGGCCCGTGCCGGCAGGCCGCGCTCGACGGCGGTGATGCCGATGAGCGCGGCGTTGTCCGTCTGGACGGGGGAGAGGTTCCAGCTCGTCCCCTCGGCCGTCGCCGAGCAGCGGTCGGCGACCGGGTCGCCGGCGTCGAGGCGGTTCAGCGCGGCGACGACGGCCACCGTGGCGAGCGCCCCCACGGCGACCGCCGTCGCCGCGACACGGCCGAACCCGGGCATCAGTTCGCGTGCAGCGCCGCGTTGAGCTCGACGCCGGTTCCGGCGCGCGGGACGACCTCGACGCGCCCGGAGATCGAGTTGCGGCGGAACAGCAGGTTGTCCATGCCCTTGAGCTCGCGGGCCTTGACGACCTGGGGCTCGCCGCCGGTCAGGACCGTCACCTTGGTGCCGGCCGTCACGTACAGCCCGGCCTCCACGACGCAGTGGTCACCGAGAGGGATCGCGATACCGGCGTTGGCGCCGAGGAGCGAGCGGCGGCCGATCGAGACGACCTCCTTGCCACCCCCGGAGAGCGTCCCCATGATCGAGGCCCCGCCGCCGATGTCGGACCCGTCGCCCACGACGACGCCGGCCGAGATCCGCCCCTCGACCATCGACGTCCCGAGCGTGCCCGCGTTGAAGTTGACGAAGCCCTCGTGCATCACCGTCGTGCCGGCGGCCAGGTGGGCGCCGAGCCGGACCCGGTCGGCGTCACCGATCCGGACGCCCGACGGGACGACGTAGTCGACCATCCGGGGGAACTTGTCGATGCCGTAGACCGTCACGGGGGCTCCCGTCGCCGCACGCAGGCGCATCCGGGTCTCCTCGAACCCCTCGACGGCGCACGGGCCGCGGTCCGTCCAAACGACGTTGGTGAGCGTGCCGAAGACACCGTCGAGGTTCACACCGTGCGGCTGGACGAGCCGGTGCGAGAGCAGGTGCAGGCGCAGGTAGGCGTCGGCGGCGTCGGACGGCGCGGCGTCCAGGTCGACGACGGTCCGGACGGGCGTGAGGGTGACCCCTCGAGCGGGGTCGGACCCGGCGAGCTCGGCGACGGCGCCCGTGGGCGAACCCTCCGGGGCCTGGCCGAGGGCGGGGGACGGGTACCAGACGTCGAGGACGGTGCCGTCGTCGGTCACGGTGGCGATGCCGTCCGCCCAGGCGGTGCGGTCGGTGGCAGAGGTCTGCGTGGCGGGAGAGGTCATGCCGGACAGCGTAGTCGTGTGCGAGAGGCCGCCGGGTAGGGTCCGGGGCATGGACTCATCGCACCCCGACACCGTGGAGCTCGACGCGACCGGCGACCTGATCGACCTGTGGCGGGCGGTCTGCGACGCGCCGTCCGTCAGCGGTGACGAGACGGCGCTCGCCGACGCGGTCGAGCGCGTGCTGCGTGGTTGCGCGCACCTGGAGGTCCTGCGCGACGGCGACGCGATCGTTGCCCGGACGCACCTCGGCAGGCCGCACCGCGTCGTCGTCGCCGGGCACCTGGACACCGTCCCGCTGACCGACCCGCCGAACCTTCCGACGCGTATGGAGGGCGAGGGGGAGGACGCGGTGCTGTGGGGGCGTGGCACCGTCGACATGAAGGGCGGTCTGACGGTCCAGCTGGCGCTCGCCGTCGAGCTGACCGACCCCGCCGTCGACGTCACCTGGGTGTTCTACGACCACGAGGAGGTCGAGGCGGAGCTCAACGGTCTCGGACGGCTCGTGCGCCACCACCCGGAGCTCCTCCACGGGGACTTCGCCATCCTCGGCGAGGCGACGAACGCCGGCATCGAGGGCGGCTGCAAGGGCACGCTGCGGGTCGAGGTGACGACCACCGGCGTGGCGGCCCACTCGGGCCGCCCGTGGATGGGCACGAACGCCATCCACGCCGCCGCCGAGGTCCTCGCGCGCCTGGACGCCTACGAGGCCCGTGAGGTCGACGTCGAGGGCCTCGTGTACCGCGAGGGGATGAGCGCCGTCCGCATCTCGGGCGGCATCGCCGGCAACGTCGTCCCGGACCGGTGCACGGTCACCGTGAACTACCGGTTCGCCCCGGACAAGACCCTCGACGAGGCGATCAGCCACACCCGTGAGCTCTTCGACGGCTTCGACGTCGTCGTCACGGACGCCGCGCCAGGCGCCCGCCCCGGGCTCGACGCGCCCCTGGCGCAGGACTTCGCAGCCGCCGTGGAGAGGTTGACGGGGGTCGAACCCGCGGCGAAGCAGGGGTGGACGGACGTGGCTCGCTTCTCAACACTGGGCGTCCCCGCCGTGAACTTTGGTCCTGGCGATCCGCTGCTCGCGCACAAGGACGACGAGCACTGCCCCGTTTCCGACGTCCGCACGTGCCACGCCGCCCTGCGCGCCTGGCTGACCGGTGCCCCCGCCGACGCCTAGGCTCGTGCCATGAGCGACGAAGGACTGCCCCAGACAGGTTCCGGCTACCGCAAGGGGCCCGTTCTCCTGCGCGGCCCGCAGATCCCCCACCTGACGACCGACGCACGGCTCCTCGACACCGCCGGGAGCGCCGACTGGGTCCACTCCGACCCGTGGCGGGTGATGCGGATCCAGAGCGAGTTCGTCGAAGGGTTCGGGGCGCTCGCGGAGGTCGGGCCGGCCGTCTCCGTCTTCGGGTCCGCGCGCACACGCGCCGACCACCCCGACTACGCCCTCGCGCACGACGTCGGGGCGCGCCTCGCCGAGGAGGGGTACGCCGTCCTGACCGGTGGCGGCCCCGGGATCATGGAGGCCGCCAACAAGGGTGCCTCCGAGGCCGGGGGGCTCTCGGTCGGGCTCGGCATCGAGCTGCCGTTCGAGCAGGGGATGAACGAGCACGTCAACCTCGGCGTCAACTTCCGGTACTTCTTCGCCCGCAAGACGATGTTCGTCAAGTACGCCCAGGGCTTCATCGTCCTCCCCGGCGGGTTCGGCACGTTCGACGAGCTCTTCGAGTCGCTCACGCTCGTCCAGACCCACAAAGTCACCGAGTTCCCGATCGCCCTGGTCGGACGCGACTACTGGGGCGGGCTGCTCGACTGGGCCCGCGACGTCGTCCTGCCGCGCGGCATGATCAACGAGCACGACCTCGAGCTGCTCCACCTCGTCGACACCGCGGAGGAGGCTGTCCGCTACGTCTGCGACCGCGGCGCCGAGCTGCGCGCCGAGGAGATCGCGGCCGTCGAGGAGGCCGCGGAGGCCGCCCACGAGGCGGCGGCCAGCGCGGACGACGCGTCCGCGTGAGCGTCCCGCCGCCCTCCGCCCGGCTCGCGCTGCGCGGGCGGGACCTCGGCGCCGCCCCGGTCGTGATGGCGATCGTCAACCGGACCGACGACTCGTTCTACGCGGCGGCGCGCCACCTCGACGACACGGTGGCGCTCGCGGCGGCCGAGCGGGCGGCCGAGGACGGTGCCGCGATCGTCGACGTCGGCGGGGTGCGCGCGGGGGTCGGACGCGAGATCAGCACTGACGAGGAGATCGACCGGGTCGTGCCGTTCGTCGAGCTCCTCCGCCGCGAGATCCCCGACGTGCTGGTGAGCGTCGACACGTGGAGGTCCGAGGTCGCCCACGCCGCGGCTGTCGCCGGTGCGGACCTCGTCAACGACACCTGGGCGGGTCACGACCCGCGGCTGGTCGAGGTTGCCGGCCGGCACGGCGTGGGTGTCGTGTGCTCGCACACCGGAGGCGCCACCCCGCGCACGGACCCGCACCGTGTCGCCTACCCGCTGCCCGACGACGCGCCCGCGGGCAGCGAGCTACGGGACGGCGTCCTCGTCGACGTGGTACGGCACCTGGGACGGGCCGCTGCACGAGCGGTCGAGTGCGGGGTCCCGGCCGCCTCGGTGCTCGTGGACCCGACGCACGACTTCGGGAAGAACACCTGGCACTCGCTGCACCTGCTGCGCCGCACGGACGCGCTCGCCGACCTCGGGTACCCGCTCCTGATGGCACTCTCGCGCAAGGACTTCATCGGGGAGAGCCTGGGTCTCGACGCCGAGGACCGGCTGGAGGGGACCCTCGCCGCCACCGCGGTCGCCGCCTGGATGGGTGCCCGGGTCTTCCGTGCGCACGACGTTCCCGCGACCCGCCGCGTCCTGGACATGGTCGCCGTCGTCCGGGAGGACAGCGCGCCGGCGCGGGTGCTGCGCGGGCTGACGTGAGGCTGCCGTGGTGGGCGCGGGTGCTCGTCGTCTACGGCGGCGCACGTGCCCTGAGCGCGGTACTTCTCCTCGTCGTCGCCCAGCAGCAGGCGGCCACGCTCTGGACGGACGCCGCGCCGTCGTACGCCGAGTTCACCGGCGGAATGTGGGACGCGAACTGGTACCACCAGATCGCCGAGAGCGGGTACCCCTCGACCCTGCCGCGCGGCGAGGACGGCGCCGTCCAGCAGAACGCGTGGGCGTTCTACCCGTTGTACCCGGCCCTCGTTCGCGCCGTCATGACGGTCACAGGCCTCGACTGGGTCGTCGCCGCCCCGACGGTCTCGTTGCTGCTCGGTGCCGGGGCGATGCTCGTGCTGTACCGGCTCGTCCTCGCAGCCTGCCCCGGCCTCGTGCGCGGCCGACCGGGGTTGCCGCTGGCCGCCGTCGCGGTGACCTCGACCTTCGTCTCCGCTCCCGTCATGCAGGTGGGGTACAGCGAGTCCCTCGCACTCCTGCTCGTCACGACGGCGCTCCTGCTGCTGGTGCGCGGCCGGTACCTGACGGCGGTCCCCGTCGTCCTCGCGCTCGGGTTCGCGCGGCCCGTCGCCCTCCCGCTCGCGTGCGTCGTTCTCTGGCACGGCGCGGTGCACGGGTACCGGTGGTGGGCCGCACGCCGTGGCTCGCGTCGCGGCGACGTTGCCGCCGTCGCCCGGTGGGCCGCGCTGCTCGTGGCCACGGTGGTCGCGGGCTTCGCCTGGCAGTGGGTGTGCGCCGCGGCGACGGGAGAGCCGGACGCCTACTTCCTGACCCAGGAGGCCTGGCGGGGGACGGGTGAGGTCGTCCCCCTGCGGCCCTGGTTCCTGGTCGCCGACTGGCTCTTCGGCGGTCCGGGGCCGTGGCTCCTCGTCGTGCTGCTCGCCGTCGTCGCAGCCGTCGTCCTGTGGCCCGCCGCGCGACTGGGTCCCGAGCTGCAGTCGTGGCTCGGCGCCTACCTCGCCTATCTCGTCCTCGTCCTCGAACCGGGGACCAGCCTGGTCCGGTTCCTGCTCCTGGCCTTTCCGCTCTTCGTCCTCGTCGTCGCATGGACGCGCTCGCGGGTCTGGCTCGCGGTCGTCGTCCTCGCGGGGATCCTGGGGCAGTTCTGGTGGATCTCCAGCCTCTGGCAACTCGTGCCGCCGTCCGGCTGGCCGCCCTGAGGGATTCGTGACGGTTTGGACGTGACGAGGCGGGGGTCCGGTGAACTAGACTTGGGTGCGCACCTCCGATGCTCGGGAGTTCCTGGGCTGGCGTGGTGATCGACCCGAGGCACAACAGAAATGGAGAGCCCCCACATGGCTGCGATGAAGCCGCGGACGGGTGATGGACCGCTCGAGGCCACCAAGGAAGGGCGTGGCATTGTCATGCGCGTCCCGCTCGAGGGTGGCGGCCGCCTTGTGGTGGAGCTGAACGCCACGGAGGCGAGCGAGCTCGCCGAGGCCCTCCAGGGCGTCGTGAGCTGAGGCGCTTGCGTGCCTGACATCCCGCTGGACCGCTCCACCTCGGTCGCGGACGGCGTCCTGCCCGACGTCGTCGCGGCCGAGGGGACCGTGCTGAGCTGCACCTTCCTCACCGATGAGGAGGCCGACGCTCTCGTCGTCGCCGTCGCCCCCGCGCCAGAGGTCGAGGACGGCCCGCAGCCGCGCGCCGGCGCCGTCGACGCCACGACGCGGTACGGCGTCGACCTCGCGGACCTCGCGGACCGCTCCGGCGGTAGCCGGTTCGTCGGCCGCGCCGGCGAGGTGGTGACCTGCGAGCTCCCCCGCGTCCACGCCGGCTCGACCACGACGCTGCCGTGGGCAGGGCTGCCCTCCCGCATCGTGCTGGTCGGTATCGGTGACAGCTCGCCGACCGCGATGCGCCGTGCAGGAGCCGCGCTGGCTCGCGAGATCGACGGGCTCGACCGTGTCGTGTCCGCCGCCACCCAGGGAGCCGGTGCCGACGCGACCCGTGCCTACGTCGAGGGATACCTCCTCGCGGCGTATCGGAGCCCCCGCTTCGGCGGCGCTCACCCCGAGGGTGAGCGCACCCTCGGAGGTGCTCAGCAGCTCGTGCTGCTCGGGGAGGACGTCGAACCCGTCATCGCCGCAGTGCGGGACGAGGTCGCCGCCACCTGGCTCGTGCGCGACCTCGCCGCGACCCCCTCCTCCGTCAAGACCCCCGCCTGGCTTGCCGCCCGTGCCGAGACGCTGGCCGTCGAGGCCGGGCTCGACGTCGAGGTCCTCGAGGAGGACCAGCTCGAGGCCCAGGGGTTCGGCGGGATCCTCGCCGTCGGGCACGGGAGCCAGTCCGCGCCGCGGCTCGTCCGAGTCTCGTGGGAGCCGGACAGCTGGTCCCGGCACGTGGTCGTGGTCGGCAAGGGCATCACCTTCGACACCGGCGGCCTGTCGATCAAGCCGCGGATGTCGATGATCCCGATGAAGACCGACATGGCCGGTGCCGCCGTGGCGCTCGCGACGGTCCTGGCGGCCGCGCGGAGCGGACTCTCCGAGAAGGTCACGGCGGTCCTGCCTCTCGCGGAGAACCACTTCGGCGCCTCGTCCTACCGGCCCGGCGACGTCCTGCGGATGTGGAACGGGACCACGGTCGAGATCGCCAACACCGACGCCGAGGGGCGGCTGGTCCTCGCGGACGCGCTCGCGTGGGCGTCGGCGACCCTGGACCCGGACGTCCTTGTCGACGTGGCCACCCTCACCGGCGCCGCCTCGATGGGGCTGGGCGCGCACCACGGGGCGCTCTTCACGACCGAGGACGCTCTGGCCGCGTCGTTCGAGAGCTCCGGGGAGCAGGTCGGGGAGCCCGTCTGGCGGATGCCGCTCGTCGCCGAGTACGCCCCGGCGATCCGGTCGACCGTGGCAGACCTGCGCCACGTCCCGCAGGACCCGCCCGGCGGCGGTGCCATCACGGCAGCGCTCTTCCTGCAGCAGTTCACCGACGGTCGACCGTGGGTGCATCTCGACATCGCCGGACCTGCGCGGTCGAGCAAGGCGCGGCACGAGATCCCCGAGGGACCGACCGGGTTCGGAGCCCGGCTGCTGCTGCGCTCGCTCGAGTCGCTCCCGAGGCCGTAGCTCGACCTGTCCGTGGGGTGGTCAGCCGTCGGTCAGCGCCGGACGGCGAGGAGCAGTCCGTCTCCGGTGGGGAGCATCGCCGGCACCACCCGGTCGTCCTCGCGCAGTCGACGACCGACCTCCCGCACGATCGTGGTCACCTCGTCGCGTCGTGCGGGATCGGCGACGCGGTCCCCGGCCAGCGCGCTCGCGATCGCCAGCGTCCCGCCCGGGCGCAGGAGGCGGATGCCCTGCTCGACGTAGTCGGGGTAGCTCGGCTTGTCGGCGCCGACGAGCACCAGGTCGTACGCGCCGTCGGTCAGGCGAGGCAGGACGTCGCGTGCTCGGCCCGGGATCGTCCGGGCGCGCGTGGGGCGCAGGCCCGCCTCGGCGAACGCCTGCTTCGCGACGCGCTGGTGCTCGACCTCGACGTCGATGGTGGTCAGCACGCCGTCCTCGGGCATGGCGCGGAGCATCCAGAGCGCGGCGACGCCGGTGCCGGTGCCGACCTCGACGACTGCCTTGGCACGCAGCGCGGCCACGAGCGCGGCGAGCGCGGCGCCCGTTCCGGGGCTGACCGCCGTGCAGCCGAGCTCCGCGGCCTGCTCGCGTGCGCGCAGCAGCACCTCGTCCTCGGCGACGAAGTCCTCGCAGTACATCCAGCTCGAGGCCTTGACGGTCGGGCGGCCGATGTCGCTCATCGCGTTCTCCCGTTCTCAGTCCTGCTGGGGGCACCCGCTCCGGCACGAAGCAGACGGTGAGCCGGCGTGGCTCTGCCGCGATCGTACCGGGGAGCCGGGGACATCCCCGTGCGGCGCTCCGGCTCCGACGACTACGATGCGGGGGACGTGACGCCCGACCCTCGTCGCCCACGCCGAACCCGACAGGAGAAGCGCCCCAGCCCATGACCGGACAGGACCCCGACGCCACCGACGGCTCGCAGGACCCCGGAGCCCCGGAGGTCCCGCCGACCCCGGCCCGTCCCGCCGGCGCCTTCGCCCCGCCGACGGCGGAGCCCGCCGCCATGCCCGTGAACGAGCCCGGCCCGTCCCCTGAACCCCTCTTGCCCGTCCCTGCGGCACCGTACGGCGCCGCAGAGGATTCGGGGCCGGCGACCGTCGGCGCGGGCAGTACTGCCGGTGGTGCGTACGGGCCGGGCCCGTACGCTCTCGCCGCGCCCGCGCCCGCGTCACGGCCGTCCTCGGACTGGCCGCGTCCGCGTGCGCGGCGCGTCTCGGCGGGCATGACCGCCGGCATCGCGGTGCTCGCCCTGGTCGCCGGTGCCGTCGGAGGGGTGGCGGCGAACCGCATCGCGGCCGAGGTCGGGATGTACCGTCCGGTCGACGCCGCTCTCCCGGAGTCGTCCGCCGCGACGCAGCCGGCGGGCGCGATCGCGACGATCGCGGCCGAGGCGATCGACTCCGTGGTCTCGCTCGAGGTCGTCGGGGACGACGGAGTGTCGACCGGGTCGGGTGTCGTCATCCGGGCCGACGGGTACATCCTGACGAACAACCATGTCGTCGCGGACGCGAGCGGTGACGACGCGGTCACGGTCCTGATGACCGACGGCAGCGAGCTTCCCGCCCAGGTCGTGGGTCGGACGTCGGACTACGACCTCGCGGTCGTGAAGATCAACGCGACGGACCTGACCCCGCTCGTCCTCGGTGACTCCGACGAGGTCGTGGTCGGTGACCCGGTGGTCGCGGTCGGCGCGCCGCTCGGGCTCGAAGGAACCGTGACGACGGGGATCGTGAGCGCCCTCCACCGGCCCGTGGCCGCCGGGCAGACGGACACGGCGTTCATCGACGCCATCCAGACCGACGCGGCCATCAACCCGGGGAACTCGGGGGGGCCGCTCGTCAACGGTGCAGGGGAGGTCGTCGGGATCAACTCGGCGATCGCACAGCCCCCGGGAGCGCTCCAGGCGACCGGCAGCATCGGCCTGGGATTCGCGATCCCGTCGAACCAGGCGCGGCGGACCGCCGAGGAGCTGATCGAGACCGGCTCCGCCACCTACCCCGTCATCGGCGTGCTCCTGGACGAGCGGTACTCGGGCGAGGGCGTCCAGGTCGTCAGCGACCCGCTCGAGGACCAGGACGCCGTGGTCCCCGACGGGCCCGCCGACGACGCCGGCATCGAGCCCGGAGACGTCATTCTCGCGATCGACGGCCGGCCCGTGACACGGACCGACGAGCTCGTCGTCGCCATCAGGGCCAAGGCCCCGGGCGACGAGGTGACCCTGCAGGTCAGGTCCGGCGACGAGGAGAGCGACGTCGTCGTCGTCCTCGACGAGGCCGTGAGCGAGTAGGCTCGTCGGGTGTTCTTCGGCATCAACGGAAGCGAGTTCCTGCTCCTGGCGCTGCTCGCGGTCGTCGTCATCGGGCCGGAGCGGCTGCCTCGGTATGCCGAACAGCTGGGTTCGCTCGCCCGTCGCGGACGGAGCTATCTCTCGACGGCCCGGGAGCGCGTCGACTCGGAGCTCGGCGACGAGTTCGGCGACGTCGACTGGTCCAAGCTCGACCCCCGTCAGTACGACCCGCGTCGGATCGTGCGCGAGGCGCTCTCCGACGACGTCGAGGTACCCCGGTCGCCGCGGCCAGGTGCGGGGCCGGGAGCGGCCGGTGCGGCCGCCGTCGCCGGGGCCACGGCACTGGGCGGCGGGCCGTCCGCGGAGCTGCAGGGCCCCGCGCCGTACGACGACGAGGCGACCTGAGTCGTCTACCGTTGCCCACCGACTTTCTGACAGAATGAGAAACATGCCCGTGTCACGCTTGGACAGCGCCAGTCCGCGAATCTTGTCGGGAATGCAACCGACCGACGACTCGCTGCACCTCGGCAACTACATCGGCGCGCTCCGGCAGTGGGTGGCCCTACAGGACTCCTACGACGCCCTCTACTGCGTCGTGGACCTCCACGCGCTGACGGTGACTCCCGAGCCCGCCAGGCTGCGTGAGCGGACACGGCGCACGGCCGCCCAGTACCTCGCCGGCGGCGTCGACCCCGAGCGTTCTGCGCTCTTCGTCCAGTCGCACGTCCCGCAGCACACCCAGCTCGCCTGGGTCCTGGAGTGCCAGACCGGCATCGGCGAGGCGATGCGGATGACGCAGTTCAAGGACAAGAGCGCCAAGCGCGGGTCGGACAGCACGTCGGTGGGGCTGCTGACCTACCCCATGCTGATGGCGGCCGACATCCTGCTCTACGACACCGCCCTCGTGCCGGTCGGCGAGGACCAGCGTCAGCACCTCGAGCTCACGCGGAACCTGGCCGAACGGCTGAACGCGCGGTTCGGCGAGGACACGGTCGTGGTGCCCGAGCCTCACATCGTCAGGTCGTCGGCCAAGGTCTACGACCTGCAGGACCCGACGTCCAAGATGAGCAAGTCGGCGGCGAGTCCCAAGGGCCTGATCGGCCTGCTCGACGATCCCAAGCAGATCGCGAAGCGGATCCGCGGCGCGGCCACGGACTCCGGCAGCGAGATCCGGTTCGACCGCGACGAGAAGCCCGGCATCTCGAACCTCCTGTCGATCTACTCGGTGCTCACGGGCCGGGACGTCGACTCGATCGTCGCGGACTACGAGGGCAAGGGCTACGGACACCTCAAGGTCGACCTCGCGGACGTGGTGGTCGACGTGCTGACCCCGTTCCAGGCACTGGCCGCCGAGTACCTGGACGACCCGGCCGAGCTCGACGCCGTGCTCGCCCGGGGTGCCGAGAAGGCCCGTGGCATCGCCCAGGACACCGTCGACCGCGTCTACGACCGCATCGGTCTGGTGCCGGCCGCGGGGTCCGTGCGGTGAACATCCCGGAGCGTGGTCCGGGGCAGCGCCGCATCGGCGTCGCTGTCGAGGTACCCGCTCCGTACGGCGCCCAGCTGCAGGAGGCCCGTGCCCGGTTCGGGGACGCGTACGCCGACGCGATCCCGCCCCACGTGACGCTGCTCGGCCCGACGGTGGTCGACGAGATCGACGTCGACCACGTCCACACGCACCTGGCCGACGTCGCCGCCCAGCACACACCCTTCCGGCTCCACCTGCGCGGCTCTGCGACTTTTCGCCCGGTCTCGCCCGTCGTCTTCGTCCAGGTGGTCGAGGGGATCGTGGAGTGCGAGGCGCTGGAGTCCCACGTGCGGTCCGGGCTGCTGCACCAGGAGCTACGGTTCAACTACCACCCGCACGTGACGGTCGCGCACGACCTGGACGACGCGGCGCTCGACCAGGCCTTCGACGAGATGGCGGGCTTCGACGCGACGTTCGACGTCGCCGAGATCGTGCTCTACCTCCACGGTGACGACTCCGTGTGGCGTCCGACACGCAGGTTCTCCCTCACGGGCGAGGTACGGACCGGCTGACTAGGGTCTGAGCATGGCCCACTCGTCGACGTCGCCCCCCTCCGGAACCGTCGGTGCCGTGGCGACCAAGGGAAAGCAGCTCGCAGACCTCTGGGCCCACAGTCGGCCGGGACGGACCTTCCAGCGGTACGGAGCCACCCGCGGGGCGCTGCTCTGCGGTGGGATCGCCTACTCCGCCCTGTTCTCCATCTTCGCCGCCCTGGCGATCGTCTTCACGGTCTTCTCGCGGGTTCTCGGCAGCAACAGCGAGCTCGAGGACGACGTCGTCGCGCAGATCAACGAGTTCATCCCCGGTCTGATCACGACCGACACGACGTCGGGGATCGTCAGCATCGACGACCTGATCCTCTCCGGCTCGCTCTGGCCGACCCTCCTCTCCGCCGGAGTGCTGCTGTGGACGGCGATCTCGTTCATGACGGCGCTGCGCCGCGGGGTGCGGGCCCAGTTCGGGCTGTCCGAGGTCGGGCAGTCCTTCGTCATGTCGAAGGTCTGGTCCCTGGTCGGGTTCGTCGGCCTGGGCATCGGCGTCGGGCTGTCGACGGCCGTCAGCGTCGTGGCGGTCCAGCTGGGGGAGTGGCTCACCCAGGACCTTCTGTCCCTCGGTGACGCCGGGTCGTTCCTCGTGACCGCCGGGGGTCTGCTCGCATCGCTGGTGATCGACACGGTCGTCGTCGTCGGGGTCGTCGTCGTGGTGGCCGGGGCGCGTCCCCGGGGCCGTGACCTCTGGATCGGGGCGGTCGTCGCCGGGGTCGCCTTCGGTGCGCTGCGGGCACTCGGGACAAGCGTCGTCGCGGGTGGTGCCGACAAGAACGCGCTGCTGGCATCGGTGGCCGTCGTGGTGACGCTGCTCCTGCTGGTCAACTTCGTCTCGCGCGTGCTGCTGCTCGTGGCGGCCTGGATGGCCGACCCGGCGTACGTGGAGCCGCACCCCGAGCCTGTCGAGACGCTGCGCGAGCGTGTCGACCGCGAGCGCGAGATCCGGGCCGGTCAGGGCTACGGCTATCCCTGGAGCCCGCTGGTCCGGGGTGTCCGGCGCGGTCTGCGCCCCCGCCCGCGTCGGCTCGTGCGCCGCGGCGAGGCGCTACGGCCGGAGACCCGGCCGGGCGAGTACCACTAGTCACCCCGAGGACGAACGACGGCGCCGCCCACCCGGAGGTGAGCGGCGCCGTCGGACCGTGCGTGGATCAGAAGGCGCGGGTGATCATCGCCCGCTTGACCTCCTGGATGGCCTTGGTGACCTCGATGCCGCGCGGGCAGGCCTCGGTGCAGTTGAAGGTCGTGCGGCAGCGCCACACGCCCTCCTTGTCGTTGAGGATCTCCAGACGCTGCGTGGCGCCGTCGTCCCGGCTGTCGAAGATGAACCGGTGGGCGTTGACGATCGCCGCGGGGCCGAAGTACTGCCCGTCGGTCCAGAACACGGGGCACGAGCTCGTGCACGCCGCGCAGAGGATGCACTTGGTCGTGTCGTCGAAGCGTTCGCGCTCCTCGGACGACTGCAGGTGCTCCTTGGACGGCTCGTTCCCCTTGTTGATGAAGAACGGCATGATCTCGCGGTAGGAGGCGAAGAACGGCTCCATGTCCACGATCAGGTCCTTGAGGACCGGCAGGCCCTTGATCGGCTCCACGATGATCGGCTTGTCGGGGTTGACGTCCTTGAGGAGCGTCTTGCACGCCAGGCGGTTGCGACCGTTGATGCGCATCGCGTCGGATCCGCACACGCCGTGCGCGCAGGAGCGCCGGAACGAGAGCGTCCCGTCGTCCTCCCACTTGATCTTGTGGAGCGCGTCGAGCACCCGGTCGGTCCCGTGGACCGTGATGGTGAACTCGTCCCACCAGGGGTCGGGCCCGACCTCGGGGGAGAAGCGCTGGATCTTCAGCGTGACGTCGAAGGACGGGATCTCGCCGGCGGCCGGCTTGTTCTCGGCCTCTGCGGTGGTGTCCAGGGTCGCAGTCATCAGTACTTCCGCTCCATCGGCTCGTACCGCGTCTGGGTGACCGACTTGGATCCGAGGACGATCTTGTAGTCCCCGAACTCCTCGACGTGGTCGAAGTAGTTCTCGACCGTCCCGTCCACGGTGTCGCCCGCCGTCGCCGGACGGCGGTACGTCATGGTGTGCAACATGTAGTTCGTGTCGTCGCGATCGGGGAAGTCCTCGCGGTAGTGCCCACCGCGCGACTCCTTGCGGTTGATCGCGGCGACGACGGTGATCTCGGCGAGGTCCAGGAGGAACCCGAGCTCGAGGGCCTCGAGGAGGTCGGTGTTGAACATCTGGCCCTTGTCCTGGACCGAGACGTTCTTGTACCGGGCCTGGAGCTCACGGATGTCGGCCAGCGCCTGGTCGAGCGACTCCTTGGTGCGGAACACCTGGGCGTTCGCGTCCATCGTCTCCTGGAGGGCCTTGCGCACCTCGGCCACGCGTTCGCCCTCGGGGCGGTCGCGCATCTCGTCGAGCTGGGCGATCGTCCGGTCCGCGGCGTCGGCCGGCAGGTCGTGGAACGACGCCGTCTTCGAGTAGGCGGCGGCGCTCCGGCCGGCGCGCTTGCCGAAGACGTTGATGTCGAGCAGCGAGTTGGTGCCCAGGCGGTTGGAGCCGTGGACCGACACACAGGCGACCTCGCCGGCCGCGAAGAGGCCCTTGACGACGTTGTGCGAGTCGCGCAGGACCTCGCCCTCGACGTTCGTCGGGATGCCGCCCATGGCGTAGTGCGCCGTCGGGTACACCGGGATCGGGTCCGTGTAGGGCTCGATGCCGAGGTAGGTCCGTGCGAACTCGGTGATGTCCGGGAGCTTGGCGTCGATGTGCGACGGCTCGAGGTGCGTGAGGTCGAGCAGCACGTAGTCCTTGTTCGGACCGCAGCCGCGTCCCTCGCGGACCTCGTTCGCCATCGACCGGGCGACGATGTCGCGCGGTGCCAGGTCCTTGATCGTCGGTGCGTACCGCTCCATGAAGCGTTCGCCGTCCGAGTTGCGGAGGATCCCGCCCTCGCCTCGTGCGGCCTCGGAGAGCAGGATGCCGAGACCGGCAAGGCCTGTCGGGTGGAACTGGAAGAACTCCATGTCCTCGAGCGGGAACCCGCGACGCAGCGCGAGCGCCATGCCGTCACCGGTCAGCGTGTGGGCGTTCGAGGTGGTCTTGAAGATCTTGCCCGCGCCGCCCGTGGCGAAGATGATCGCCTTGGCCTGGAACACGTGGATCTCGCCGGTGGCGAGGTCGTAGGCGACGACGCCGGTCGCGTTGACCTCGGCCCCGTCGGCCATGTCCTCGGTCGACAGGTCGTGGTCTGTGATCAGGTCGAGCACGTAGAACTCGTTGAAGAACTCGACGTCCTGCTTGACGCAGTTCTGGTAGAGCGTCTGCAGGATCATGTGCCCGGTGCGGTCCGCCGCGTAGCACGAGCGACGCACGGCCGCCTCGCCGTGGTTGCGGGTGTGCCCGCCGAACCGGCGCTGGTCGATGCGACCCTCGGGGGTGCGGTTGAACGGCAGGCCCATGTGCTCGAGGTCGATGATCGCGTCGATCGCCTCCTTGGCCATGATCTCGGCCGCGTCCTGGTCGACGAGGTAGTCGCCGCCCTTGACGGTGTCAAACGTGTGCCACTCCCAGTTGTCCTCCTCGACGTTCGCGAGGGCGGCGCACATGCCGCCCTGGGCGGCGCCGGTGTGCGAACGCGTGGGGTAGAGCTTGGTGATGACGGCTGTCCGGACCTCGCCGGACGCCTCGAGCGCCGCGCGCATGCCGGCACCTCCGGCACCGACGATGACGACGTCGTACTGGTGGGTCTGCATCGGGGACGATGCCTCCTCCGGGTGAGTGGGAACTGTCGCGGCGTCAGGCCGTGCAGAACGACGCGAGCAACTCGGCTGGAGCGTCGGCGGGGCAGGGGTCGAAGGTGAAGATCACGAGGGTGCCGAGGACGACGACGATCGTGAACGCCACGTAGAGGAGGAGCTTGAGCACCAGGCGGGTGCCGTCGCGCTCCGCGTAGTCGTTGATGATCGTGCGCACACCGTTGGTCCCGTGGATCATCGCGAGCCACAGCATCAGCAGGTCCCAGATCTGCCAGAAGGGGCTCGCCCACTTGCCGGCGACGAAGCCGAAGTCGATGGCCTTCACGCCCTCTCCGACCATGAGGTTGACGAAGAGGTGGGCGAAGATGAGAGCGATGAGGATGACGCCAGAGACGCGCATGAACATCCAGCTGTAGAGCTCGAAGTTCGACCGCGTGATCTTCTGGCGGGCGTAGGGCGAACGCGGTGCGGCGAGAGCGGTCGTGGCCATCAGTGCCCACCTCCGAAGACGTTCATCAGGTGGCGGGGCAGGAACCCGGCCATGGTGACGACGGTCCCGCCGACGACGACCCACAGCATGACCCGCTGGTACTTCGGGCCCTTGGTCCAGAAGTCGACCAGGATGATGCGGATGCCGTTGAAGGCGTGGTAGACGATCGCGGCGACGAGACCGGCCTCGCCGAGCCCCATGATGGGTGTCTGGTACGTGCCGATCACGGCGTTGTACGCCTCGGGCGAGACGCGGACCAGTGCCGTGTCGAGCACGTGCACGAGTAGGAAAAAGAAGATCAGCACGCCAGTCACGCGATGCGCGACCCAGGACCACATTCCTTCGTGGCCGCGGTACAGCGTGCCAGCGGGTGCACTTGGCACGGTCTGGCCTCCTGTGACGGATCCGATGGCGACGCGTCCTGGCGGGTCGCGGTCCGACGTCGGAGCGCGCGGACGCGTCAGGAGTTGTCCGTTCTCCGGACCACTGTAGTGAATAAGTTGTGGACGTAGAGCCGCGGCCCCCGATTCTGACGGGCGTTCGTCTCAATATGTGACGGACGCCACGTCCGCGTCGTCACTATGATCGACGCATGGGACAAGCAGCGGGGCCGATCGAGGACTTCTACGCCGTGGTACCTGCGGGCGGCGCAGGGACGCGGCTCTGGCCGCTCTCCCGTCGGCAGACGCCCAAGTTCCTCCTCGACCTGACCGGGAGCGGTCGCACGCTCCTGCAGGCGACGGTCGACCGGTTGGCTCCGCTCGCCGGTGACGAGGGGATCGTCCTGGTCACCGGTACCGCCCACGTCCCGGCGGCTCGCGAGCAGCTGCCGGGGCTCGCCTCCGACCAGATCCTCGCCGAGCCGTCGCCCCGGGACTCGATGGCGGCGATCGGCCTCGCGGCCGCCGTCCTCGCCGAGCGGCACGGCGACGTCGTGCTCGGGTCCTTCGCGGCCGACCAGGTGATCTCAGGGCGTGAGGCGTTCGACGACGCGGTGCACGAGGCGGTCGCCGCGGCCCGTGACGGGTACGTGGCCACGATCGGCATCGCCGCGTCGCGCCCGTCGACGGCGTTCGGGTACATCCGGTCGGGGACACCGCTCGGCGTGGCTGCGGCGCCGTCCGCCCGGAATGTCCGGGGCTTTACTGAAAAGCCCGATGCCGCGACGGCACGCGAGTACCTCTCCTCGGGGGAGTACCGGTGGAACGCCGGGATCTTCGTCGCGCGGACGAGCGTGCTCCTCGGCCACCTGGCGGAGCAGCGGCCCGCGCTCCACGACGGGCTGCGCACGATCGCCGCCGCCTGGGACACGCCCGAGCGTGACGCGGTGCTCGACGCCGTGTGGCCCGGTCTCGAGCGCATCGCCATCGACCACGCCGTGGCGGAGCCGGTCGCGGCGCTCGGCGGGGTCGGCGTCGTCCCGGGCACCTTCGGGTGGGACGACGTCGGGGACTTCAACTCCCTGGCCGCACTGCTGCCGTCCGACGACGGTGCCGGCTCCAAGGTGCTCGGCGACACCTCGTCCGTGGTGCGGCTGGAGAGTGCGGGCTCGGTCGTCGTCCCGGGGGATCGCACCGTCGCCGTGCTCGGGCTCGACGACGTCGTCGTGGTCGACACCCCCGACGTCGTCCTCGTGACGACGCGCGCTCGCGCGCAGCAGGTCAAGGACATGGTGGGTCTGCTCCACGAGCAGGGGCTCGACGAGCTGCTCTAGGTGGACACCGGGGAACGGTCGGCAGACCGGCGTCTACCCTGGCGGGGTGAGCCCTCATAACGTCGTGACCGACCGGATCCGCACCCTGGTAGCCACGCTCCACGACGAGCTGGTCGCGGTGCGGCGAGACCTGCACGCGCACCCGGAGGTGGCGTTTACCGAGGTTCGCACGACGCGCGTCCTGGCCGAGCGGCTGCGGCTGGCCGGCCTCGAGCCCCGGCTGCTGCCCGGGACCGGGCTGGTGGTCGACGTCGGCGAGGTGGCGCCCGGGCAGGGCAGGATCGCGCTCCGCGCCGACATCGACGCGCTCCCGCTCACGGACACGTGCGAGCAGGAGTTCGCCTCGACCGTCGACGGCGTCGCGCACGCGTGCGGCCACGACGTCCACGCGACCGTCGTGCTCGGGGCGGCGCTGGTACTCGCCGAGCTCGACGCCGAGGGACAGCTCGCACGCGGCGTGCGCTGCATCTTCCAGCCCGCCGAGGAGATCATGACCGGTGGCGCGCCGGACGTCATCGCCGCGGGTGCGCTTGACGGGGTCGACGAGATCTACGCACTGCACTGCGACCCCAAGGTGGACGTCGGCACCGTCGGTACCCGGATCGGACCCATCACGGCGGCGGCCGACCAGATCTCCGTCACGCTCGGGTCGACCGGGGGGCACACGTCCCGGCCCCATCTGACCGGTGACGTCGTCTTCGCGCTCGCCCAGGTCGTCACGCAGGTCCCGGCCGTGCTCGGCCGCCGGCTCGACCCGCGGTCCGGCACCAACCTGACCTGGGGCGCCGTGCACGCCGGCGACGCCCACAACGCGATCCCGACGACGGGAGTGGCGCGTGGCACGCTGCGATGCCTCGACGGGCGGGCCTGGGAGCACGCGGCCAGCGTGCTCGAGTCCGCCGTCGGCCAGGTCGTCGCGCCGTACAACGTCACAGCCGAGGTGCATCACACGCGAGGCGTTCCGCCGGTGGAGAACGACGAGGCCGCGACGGGTCGGGTCGAGTCCGCCGCCCGTGCGGTGCTCGGCCCGCGGTCCGTGATCCTGACGGAACAGTCGCTCGGCGGGGAAGACTTCGCCTGGTACCTGACGCAGGTGCCGGGAGCGCTCGCGCGCCTCGGCACCCGTGCCCCCGGCGGTCGTTCCTACGACATCCACCAGGGTGACCTTCGGGTGGACGAGCAGGCGATCGACGTCGGTGTCGCGCTCCTGGCGCGCATCGCGACGGGTGAGTAGTCCCACTTCGTGGACACGTCGCCGTCCGGCACGAGACGACCGGTGACGCTTGTGTAACAAACTCTGGCGTTACCTGGAAGTAACGTGCAGAGCGTGTGCGGGTGGATACAGTGTTTAGACAACGGACCGGTGTGACCCGGGGATGTTTCCCGGAAGAGGGCGAACCCCAGCAGCCGACGTCCATTCACCCCACGCAAGGAGTTCACCCGTGAAGAGAGCAGCGAAGGTCACTGCCGTGGCCACCCTCTCCGCCCTCGCCCTCGCCGCCTGCGGCGCAGCCCCTGAGGACGACAGCAGCAGCGCCGACGGCGCCGACAACTCGGACTTCAAGGCCTGCATGGTCTCGGACGCCGGCGGCTTCGACGACAAGTCGTTCAACGAGTCGGGCAAGCGGGGCCTGGACGCCGCGTCGGACGAGCTCGGCATCGAGACGCAGACCGCCGAGTCGCAGGCGAACGCGGACTACGCGCCGAACATCACGAACCTCGTCTCCGAGGGCTGCGACATGATCGTGACCGTCGGGTTCCTCCTCGCGACCGCCACCGGTGACGCCGCCACGGACAACCCTGACACCGAGTTCGCGATCGTCGACTCGACCGCTCAGGACGCCGACGGCAACCCGATCGAGCTCGACAACGTGAAGCCGCTCAGCTTCGACACCGCCCAGGCCTCCTACCTCGCCGGCTACGTCGCCGCCGGGATGAGCGAGACCGGGACCGTCGCCACCTACGGCGGGCTGCAGATCCCGACCGTCACCATCTTCATGGACGGGTTCGTCGACGGCGTCGCCAAGTACAACGAGGACAACGGCACCGACGTCAAGACGCTCGGCTGGGACAAGGAGGCCCAGAACGGCTCCTTCGTCGGCAACTTCGAGGACCAGGCGCAGGGCCAGCAGCTCACGCAGACCTTCATCGAGCAGGGTGCGGACGTCGTCCTGCCCGTCGCCGGGCCGGTCGGCCTCGGTACGCTCGCCGCTGCTCGTGACGCCGACGGTGTCTCGGTCATCTGGGTCGACTCCGACGGCGTCGAGACCAACCCGGACTACTCCGACATCATCCTGACCTCGGTCATGAAGGGCATCGACGCCGGTGTCCAGGACGTCATCACGACCGGTGTGAACGACGAGTTCTCGAACGAGGCCTACGTCGGAACGCTGGAGAACGAGGGCGTCGGCCTCGCGCCGTTCCACGACTTCGAGGAGACCGTCCCGCAGGAGCTCAAGGACCAGGTCGACGCGATCAAGCAGGAGATCATCGACGGCAGCATCGTCGTCGAGTCGCCCAGCGCTCCCTGACACAGCGCCGCACGATCACGAGCGAGCCGGCCCGGGCCACCGGGTCGGCTCGCCCGTGTCCCACTAGTCTTTGATTCAGGTCGCAAAGCCGCGACGCCCGGAAGGAGGGCTCCGTGAAGCTCGAACTGCGTGGCATCACCAAGAGGTTTGGCCCGCTGGTCGCGAACGACCACATCGATCTCGTCGTCGAGGAGGGCGAGATCCACGCCCTGCTCGGTGAGAACGGAGCCGGCAAGAGCACGCTGATGAACGTCCTGTTCGGCCTCTACACGGCGGACGAGGGCACGATCCTCCTGGACGACGAGGTCCGTGAGTTCGACGGCCCGGGCGACGCGCTCCGTGCCGGCATCGGCATGGTCCACCAGCACTTCATGCTCGTGCCCGTCTTCACGGTCGCCGAGAACGTCATGCTCGGCCACGAGGAGACCCGCGGGGCCGGGCTGCTCGACCTCGACGCCGCCCGCGAGCACGTCGTCGCGCTCTCCAAGCGCTTCGGGTTCGGGCTCGACCCCGACGCCGTCGTCGAGAACCTCCCCGTGGGCGTCCAGCAGCGCGTCGAGATCGTCAAGGCGCTCGCCCGCGACGCCAAGGTGCTCATCCTCGACGAGCCGACCGCGGTGCTGACCCCGCAGGAGACGGACGATCTCATGGAGATCATGCGTCAGCTGGCGGCGTCCGGTACCTCGATCGTCTTCATCACGCACAAGCTGCGCGAGGTGCAGGAGGTCGCCGACCGGATCACCGTGATCCGTCGTGGCGCCGTCGTCGGGACGGCGGAGCCGACCGCGCCCGTGGGCGAGCTCGCCGACATGATGGTCGGCCGCGCCGTGTCGCTCGGTGTCGACAAGGCACCGCCGCAGCGCGGCGAGGAGACGTTCCACGTCTCCGACCTGACGGTGATCGACGGGGTCGGCAACCGCGTGGTCGACGGCGTCTCGTTCTCGATCGCCCAGGGCGAGATCCTCGCGGTCGCCGGAGTCCAGGGCAACGGGCAGACCGAGCTGACCGAGGCGATCCTCGGCGTGCAGGAGTCGGCCGGCGGGTCCATCACCCTCGACGGCCGCGAGCTGCGCGGCCTGCGCCCCGACCAGGTGCTGACCGCGGGCGTCGGGTTCGTCCCCGAGGACCGGACCGTCGACGGACTGGTCCTCGACTTCACCGTCGCCGAGAACCTCGTCCTCGACCTCGTCTCACGGTCGCCGTACTCCAAGGGCGTCGCGATGAACCTGGCCGCGATCCGCAGCAACGCGGATGAGCGGATCGACGAGTTCGACATCCGCACGCAGGGACCGGCCGAGGAGGTCGGACGGCTCTCGGGTGGAAACCAGCAGAAGGTCGTCATGGCGCGCGAGCTGTCGCGCTCGCTGAAGCTGTTCGTCGCGAGCCAGCCGACGCGCGGCGTGGACGTCGGCTCGATCGAGTTCCTGCACAAGCGGATCGTCGCGGAACGCGACGCCGGCACCCCCGTGATGATCATCTCCACGGAGCTCGACGAGGTCGCCGAGCTGGCCGACCGGATCGCCGTGATGTACGAGGGGACGATCGTCGGAATCGTCGACGCGGACACGCCTCGGGAGGTCCTCGGCCTCATGATGGCCGGCGTCCCGTTGGAAACCGCCCGTGAACGGGCCACGCAGCACGAGGGAGACGACCAGTGAGCGAGACGACAGCACCGCCCCCTGAGTCCCAGGCGCCGGTGCCGGACAAGAACCTTCCGGAGCACACCGCCGGGACGGGCAGCCGGGCGTCGCAGGTGCTGCGCGAGGTCGCGACCGGCGGCTTCGGCGTGACGGTGCTCGCGTTCGTCCTCGCGCTCGTGGTCGGGGCGATCCTGATCCTGCTCGTGGACCCGGACGTCCAGGAGGCTGCGGGCTACATCTTCGCCCGGCCCTCGGACTTCTTCGGCGCGGCCTGGTCGGCCGTCTCGGACGCGTACTCCGCGATGTTCCGCGGCGCGGTCGTGAACTACCAGGCGACCGACGCCGCGGGCTTCTTCCGGCCGATCACGGAGACGATGACGCTCGCGACGCCGCTGATCATCGCGGCCCTCGGTGTCGCCGTGGCGTTCCGCGCGGGTCTGTTCAACATCGGTGCCCAGGGCCAGGTGATCATGGGTGCGACCCTCGCCGGGTTCCTGGGCTTCACCTGGAACCTGCCGGCCGGCATCCACCTCCTGTTCTGCCTGCTCGGCGGCATCATCGCCGGTGGGATCTGGGCCGGGATCGCCGGGTTCCTCAAGGCGCGTACGGGTGCGCACGAGGTGATCGTGACGATCATGCTCAACTACATCGCGCTGTACCTCCTGCAGTACCTGCTGACCACGAGCGCGTTCGCGACGGGCAACCAGCCCAAGTCGCCGAGCGTGGCGTCGAGCGCCCAGCTTCCGCTCCTCCTGGGCGACGGCTTCCGGCTCAATGCCGGCTTCCTGCTCGCGATCGCCGCCGCGGTGTTCGTCTGGTGGCTCATGACCCGGTCGACGATCGGCTTCCAGTTCCGGGCCGTCGGCTCGAACGCGCACGCCGCACGGACCGCCGGCATGAACGTGACGACCACGTTCATCCTCGTCATGGTGGTCTCGGGTGCCCTCGCCGGCCTCGCCGGTGCGACGCAGGTGCTCGGGACGGAGAAGTTCCTGACCGACGGCATCGCGGGTTCGCTCGGGTTCGACGCCATCACCGTCGCCCTGCTCGGTCGGTCCAAGCCGATGGGGATCTTCTTCGCCGGCCTGCTCTACGGCGGGCTGAACGTCGGCGGGCGCGTCATGGAGGTCTCGACGGGGACACCGATCGACATCGTGCTCGTGATCCAGTCGCTCGTCGTGCTGTTCATCGCGGCACCGCCGCTCGTCCGGGCGATCTTCCACCTGCCTGCACCGCGCGGTCTCTCGAAGGGAGTGGCGGCATGACCACCACCATGGATGTCCAGAACTCCGCGGCAGTCAAGACCGAGCCGTCGCTGCGGGTGCCGATCGTCCTCGGGGTGCTGGGCGTCGTCGCCCTCGTCCTCTTCGGACTGCTCGGCCCGGCGGGCGCCGTCACGACGTTCCGCATCTCCACCGGCGCGGACGCCATCCAGATCCCCGCGCTGGAGCTCCCGACCCGGGCGACCGGGATCGCGCTGTCGATCGTCATCCTCGCTCTCGCGGTGTACTCGTTCATCCTGGTGCGCGCCGGCCGAAAGACGCCGACCTGGCTGCTCGCCGTCTTCGGTGTGCTGTGGGTGCTGACGTTCCTCACGTGGGCGGTCGCCGACAAGTCGACGTCGATCGTGAGCCTTCTGCAGGGCTCTCTGCTCCTCGCCGTCCCGTTGGCCTTCGGCGCACTGGGCGGTCTGCTGAACGAACGCGCCGGAGTCGTGAACATCGCGATCGAGGGGCAGCTCCTGACCGGCGCGTTCGGTGCCGCGGTCTTCGCCTCGATCGCCGACAACGCCTACGTGGGCCTGGTCGCGGCGCCGTTCTTCGGGCTGATCATCGGGTCGATGCTCGCGCTGTTCACGGTCAAGTACCACGTGAACCAGATCATCGTCGGTGTCGTGCTGAACGTCTTCGCGGTCGGTCTGACGACGTTCTTCTTCGGGTCGCTGCTGAAGGACAACGCGAGCACGCTCAACTCGCCGCCGCGTCTGGGCGTCATCGACATCCCGATCCTCTCGGACATCCCGATCATCGGGCCGGTGCTCTTCCGCCAGTCGATCCTCGTGTACATCCTCTACGTCGCGGTGATCCTCCTGACGATCGGTCTCTTCCGGACCCGGTGGGGGCTGCGCATGCGTGCGGTCGGCGAGTATCCGAAGGCCGCGGACACGGTGGGCATCGACGTCGAGAAGACCCGGTGGCACAACGTCCTCCTCGGGTCGATGGTCGCCGGCCTCGGCGGGGCGTTCTTCACGGTCGGCTCCGTGGGGGCCTTCGGCGAGGAGATGACCGCCGGCAAGGGGTACATCGCCCTGGCGGCCCTGATCCTGGGGCGCTGGAACCCGGTCGGCGCGCTGCTGGCCGCTCTCCTGTTCGGCTTCGCCGACAAGCTCCAGCAGGTGCTCGGTGTCCTCGAGACGCCGATCCCGAACCAGTTCATGCTGATGCTGCCGTACATCGTGACGATCTTCGCCGTGGCAGGGCTGGTGGGCCGCGTCCGCGGTCCGGCAGCCGCCGGCGAGCCGTACATCAAGGGGTGAGGCCGTGAGCGCGACGAGCACGGAGCCCGACTGGGACGCCCTGCGCGCCGCCGCGCGTGACGTGATGGACCGCGCCTACGCCCCATACTCGGGATTCCGGGTCGGGGCGGCGGCGCTGGTCGACGACGGCAGGACGGTCGTCGGCTGCAACGTCGAGAACGCCTCGTACGGCGTGACGCTGTGCGCGGAGTGCGCGCTCGTCGGCGACCTCGTGGTCGGCGGCGGCGGGCGTCTCGTCGCGTTCACGTGCGTCGGCGGCGACGGATCCGTCACCATGCCGTGCGGGCGCTGCCGCCAGCTCCTCTGGGAGCACGGTGGCGCCGAACTGACCGTAGAAACCCCCCGCGGGCTGCGAGGCATGGCAGAGATCCTGCCGGACGCCTTCGGGGCCGAGGACCTGGAGCGAACATGAGCACCGAGAGCCACGACGCCGTCGACGTCATCCGTACCAAGCGTGACGGGGGAGAGCTGAGCCCCGGGCAGATCGACTGGGTGATCGACGCCTACACCCGCGGGATCGTCGCCGAGGAGCAGATGTCGGCCCTGGCCATGGCGATCCTGATCAACGGGATGAACCGCGACGAGATCTCCCGGTGGACGGGCGCGATGATCGCCTCCGGCGAGCGGATGGACTTCTCGAGCCTCTCGCGCCCGACGGCGGACAAGCACTCCACGGGCGGCGTCGGTGACAAGATCACGCTGCCCCTCGCGCCGCTGGTCGCCGTCTTCGACGTCGCGGTCCCGCAGCTCAGCGGGCGTGGCCTCGGGCACACGGGCGGCACCCTCGACAAGCTCGAGTCGATCCCCGGGTGGCGGGCGGCGCTGTCGAACGAGGAGATGCTCGCGCAGCTCGACGGCGTCGGTGCCGTGATCTGCCAGGCCGGGTCCGGGCTCGCCCCCGCGGACCGCAAGCTCTACGCGCTCCGGGACGTGACGGGCACGGTCGAGGCCATCCCGCTCATCGCCAGCTCGATCATGAGCAAGAAGATCGCCGAGGGCACGGAGGCACTCGTCCTCGACGTGAAGGTTGGGTCCGGCGCGTTCATGAAGGACCTGGAGAACGCGCGTCAGCTGGCACGGACCATGGTGGACCTCGGCACCGACGCGGGCGTGCGGACCGTGGCGCTGCTGACCGACATGTCGACACCGCTCGGGCTGACGGCCGGCAACGCCCTGGAGGTCAGGGAGTCGGTCGAGGTCCTGGCCGGCGGCGGGCCGTCCGACGTGGTCGACCTGACCGTGGCTCTGGCCGTCGAGATGCTCGCGGGCGCGGGTCGGCCGCAGTCCGAGGACGACGTGCGGGCGGCGCTCGCCGACGGGCGTGCCATGGACGCGTGGAAGGCGATGGTTCGGGCGCAAGATGGAGACCCCGACGCCCCGCTGCCGGTCGCCCGGCACCAGGACGTCGTCCGCGCCGACCGCGACGGCGTCGTCTCGCACCTGGACGCCTACGGCGTCGGGGTGGCGGCCTGGCGCCTCGGCGCCGGGCGCGCTCGCCGCGAGGACCCGGTCCAGGCCGGGGCCGGGGTCGAGCTGCACGCGAAGCCGGGCGACACCGTCCGTGCCGGTGACCCCCTGATGACGCTGCACACCGACACGCCGGAGCGGTTCGCCCGCGCGCACGAGTCGCTCGCGGGGGCATGGGGTGTCGGCGACGGTGCCCCGGGCCGCGGGCCGGTCGTCATCGACGAGGTACGGAGCGAGGGATGAGCGATCCCGAGGGCCGGAAGCCGACCTCCGTCTACGGGGTGGGCACCGACCCGGACGCACGGTTCAGCCTCGCCAACGAACGCACCGCGCTCGCCTGGGTCCGCACGGGCCTGAGCCTCGTCGCGGGTGGCATCGCGCTGACGTCGTTCGCGACCTTCGCGGACCTGTCGAGCGTGCTGGACGTCGTCGCCGGGATCGCGTGCCTGTCCGGCGGCGCCGTCGCGTTCTGGTCTCTGGTCGCCTGGCGACGCAACGAGCGTGCGCTCCGTCTCGGGCAACCGTTGCCCCAGCCGACCGTCCTGCCGGTCCTCGTGACCGGCGTCGTCGGTCTGGGCATCGGACTTGCCGTGTATGCGGTGATGGCAGCCCTGCAATGAGGATGTCGTTGCCCCGGCGACGTCGAGACCCGCGGTTCCCCGGGGAGCCGTGGGATCCGGGTCTGCAGCCCGAGCGCACGGCACTCTCGTGGCAGCGCACCATTCTTGCGATGGCCGTCGGGGCGATGGTCCTGTCCGCGACCGCGGTCCGGCTCGACCAGCCGGTCCTCACCGTCCTCGCCGCCCTCGTCGGCGTCATGGTGCTGGTCCCGGCGATCTTCCGGAGCCCCGACGGCGGGATGCCGAGCCACGGCCGGCTCCGGTCCTGGTCCTTTCTGGTCCGGCTCGCCGGGCTCGTGATGGCGCTCGCGGTTCTCGGTGTAGCCGTGACGGTCGTGTCATTGATCGACATGACCGCGTGACGTGCCTCGGTCCCTCTCGGACGTGCTCGTCCGGTGCGGCGGCGGGCGACGGCCGGTACCTTTGCCCCCGTCGTCATGCAGCGACCTGCCCGAACATCGACGGCCCGTCGACCCGGTACGACAGGTCGACGCGACGACCTGCGGCGCGGCGGTCCTCGCCGTCCTCGCGGTCGCGGGTGGCGATCTCTCGACGGCAACCGGCCGTCAGCACGACCTGCGACGACGGGCGACGTCGCTCGTGGTGGGCGCACCCTGGCCACGGGCCGGCGGCATGCAGGCCTGGCCACGGGCGCTCGGGATCCCGCCGTGGGGGCTGGCGCGCGAGGCGCGGTACGGGCCCGTGCGCTACCGGCACCAGGTCGTCGCGGACGACACCCCGCGCGGTCGCCGGGCACTGCTCGAACTCGCGGACTGGGCCCGCGTGGGAGTTCCCGTGCCCCTCTACGTGGGTGGGGACACGCGCGGGGGCGCGGCTCGCGCGGTGCCGCGGCACGTCGTCCTGCTCGTCGACGTCACGGGGCCGGTCGGCCGCGCGACCTGGCACCTGTACGAGCCCTCGTCCGGGGCGATGACCTCGGTTCGCGAGGAGCACGTCCTCGGGCCGGGGCGAGAGGCTCTCGCCGCGCGGCGGCGGGCCTGGGGAGGATGGTGGCGGATCGCGTGGATGCTCGTGCCGGAGATGGCGCAGAACACCCACGACAGGACGCGCACGGGCCCCTGCGGCGGGTAGCGTAATGGCCATGACACCAACCGAGCTTGAGGCGCAGATCGCAGCCTTGCCCAAGGTCGTGCTCCACGACCACCTCGACGGCGGGCTCCGGCCCCAGACCGTCATCGAGCTCGCCGCCGACGTCGGGCACGACCTGCCCGCGGACGGCGCCGAGGCCCTGGCGACGTGGTTCGCCAACTCCGCCGACTCGGGATCCCTCCCGCGCTACCTCGAGACGTTCGACCACACCATCGCGGTCATGCAGACCGCCGACGCGCTGCGTCGCGTCGCCCGCGAGGCTGTCGTCGACCTCGCGACGGACGGGGTCGTGTACGCCGAGCTGCGCTGGGCGCCCGAGCAGCACCTGCAGCGCGGTCTGAGCCTGCAGGAGACCGTCGACGCCGTCCAGGTGGGCATCGAGGAGGGCATCGCCGTCGCCGCCGAGGCGGGCAGGGGCATCCAGGTCGGCCAGCTCGTGACGGCGATGCGCCATGCCGACCGCTGGACGGAGATCGCGGAGCTCGCCGTCGCCAACCGGGAGAACGGCGTCGTCGGCTTCGACATCGCCGGCGCCGAGCTCGGATTCCCTCCCTCACGCTTCCCGGAGACCTGGCGCTACCTCGCCGACCAGAACTTCCCCGTCACGATCCACGCGGGGGAGGCCGACGGCGTCGGCTCCGTGGCGGAGGCCGTGCACCTCGGCCAGGCGACCCGCATCGGGCACGGCGTCCGGATCCTCGAGGACGTCGCGTTCGACGAGAGCACCCGGACCGCGACCCTCGGCCCGCTCGCGAACTGGGTCCGTGACCACCAGATCACCCTCGAGGTCTGCCCTTCCTCGAACGTCCAGACCGGTGCCGCGACCTCGATCGCGGACCACCCGATCAACCGGCTCAAGGAGCTCGACTTCGCGGTGGCGCTCAGTACCGACAACCGGCTGATGTCGCGGACCTCGATGACGCAGGAGATGACGCTGCTCGTGCAGGAGTGCGGGTGGACCATCGACGACCTCGCGGACGTCACGCTGACCGCCGCGTGGAGCGCGTTCATCCACCACGACGAGCGACGGGCACTCGTCGACGACGTCGTCCTGCCCGGTTTCCAGAAGATCGAAGGAGCACAGCTGTGACCACCACCCCTCTGGACCGGGCGTCGCTGGCGAAGTTCGTCGACCACACCCTCCTGACCCCCCAGGCCACCCACGCCGACGCGGCCGCACTCGTGGAGGAGGGGGTCGAGCTCGGCGTCTTCTCCGTGTGCGTCTCGCCGACGATGCTGCCGTTCGACCCCGCCACCACGCGAGAGCGCGGGCTCGCCGTCGCGACGGTCTGCGGCTTCCCGTCGGGCAAGCACCACAGCTCGATCAAGGCGGCCGAGGCAGAGCTCTCCGTCAAGCACGGGGCGGACGAGGTCGACATGGTGATCGACGTCGGCGCCGCGAAGGCCGGAGAGTTCGACGCCGTGCGGTCTGACATCGCCGCGGTGCGAGCCGCGGTGACCGGCGGCCGGATCCTCAAGGTCATCATCGAGTCGGCCGCGCTGACCGACGACGAGATCGTCGCCGCCTGCCGTGCGGCGGAGGCTGCCGGGGCCGACTTCGTGAAGACGTCGACGGGCTTCCACCCCTCCGGTGGTGCGTCGACCCACGCCGTCTCGCTGATGGCAGAGACCGTCGGTGGCCGGCTCGGCGTGAAGGCGTCGGGCGGGGTCCGGACGCTCGCCGACGCGCTCGCGATGATCGAGCACGGCGCCACGCGGCTCGGGCTCTCCGGGACGGCGAAGGTGCTCGCCGGGTTCGACGAGGAGCCGGGCTCGGCACCGGTGAGCGAGGAGACCGGCGGCTACTGACCGTCGACGAACGAGCGGGGCCGGGAACCGTGAGGTTCCCGGCCCCGCTCGTTCGTTTCCCTAGAGTCCCAGGCTCGCCCGGATGTCGGCGCCGACCTGGTCGAGCTGGTCGCGCGCCTCGCGGCGGGCGGCGGACATGACCTCGTGGTCGGCCTCCGCCGCGACGGGACGGACGACCTCGAGATAGCACTTGACCTTCGGCTCGGTCCCCGACGGCCGCACGATCACCCGTGTCCCGTCCTCGCAGTGCAGGACGATCCCGTCCGTGGGCGGCAGGTCGCCGTGCCCGGCCGAGAGATCGACGATCTCCGTGACCCTGGAGCCGGCGAGCGTGGCGGGAGGCTCGTCGCGCAGCCGCTGCATGGTGGCAGGAATGAGGGAGAGGTCGGAGAACCGGGCCGAGACCTGGTCGGTGACGTGGAGCCCGTGGGCACGCGCCAGGTCGTCGAGCGCGTCGACGATCGTCCGTCCCTCGCGGGCGAGACGGTCGGCGAGCTGGGCGATGACGACGGCGGCACTGATGCCGTCCTTGTCCCGGACCGACTCGGGGTCGACGCAGTAGCCGAGAGCCTCCTCGTAGCCGAACACCAGACCGTCGGCGCGGGAGATCCACTTGAAGCCCGTGAGCGTCGTCGTGTGCGTGAGTCCGTGCGCCCGGGCGATCGGACCGAGGATGCGCGACGACACCACGGAACTGGCGAGCGTGGCACCCGGAGTCCCGTCGAACCGCGCGGCGATCTCGCTGCCGAGCAGCATCCCGACCTCGTCGCCGTGGAGCATCCGCCAGCCGCTGCTCGCTGCCGTCTCGGTCCCACGGTGCGTTCCGGCTCGGGGGTCGAGCACCGCGACCGCGCAGCGGTCCGCGTCGGGGTCGTTCGCGATCACCAGGTCGGCGTTCGTGTCCTGGGCGAGACCGAGCGCGAGGTCGATCGCCCCGGGCTCCTCCGGGTTCGGGAACGCGACCGTCGGGAAGTCGGGGTCCGGGCTCTCCTGCTCGGGGACGGGCACGACTTCCGTGAACCCCGCCTCGGCCAGCGCGGTGGCGAGCAGCGGTCCGCCGACGCCGTGGAGCGCGGTCGTGACGATCTTGAGGCGCCGGTCCTCGTCGGCGGTGAGCGTGCCGACCCGGTCGAGGTAGGCGCGGACGACCTTGTCGTCGATCAGCGACCACCCGGTCTCGGCCCGGGGCACGTCCACGGCGTCGGGTGCCGCCGCGATCCGGGCGGCGATCTCGGCGTCGTAGGGCGGGACGATCTGGGCGCCCTCGCCCGAGCCGCCGACGGCCCGACCACCGAGATACACCTTGTACCCGTTGTCGGCCGGGGGGTTGTGGCTCGCCGTGACCATGACTCCGGCGTCGGCGTCGAGATGGCGCACGCCGAAGGCCAGGAGAGGGGTCGGCAGCGCGCGCGGGTAGAGGTCGACGTGTGCGCCGGCGGCCGTGAGGACGGCAGCGGTGTCAAGGGCGAGCTGTTGGGACCGGTGGCGGGCGTCGTATCCGACGACGACCTTCGGTCGGTCCACGACGCTCGACAGGTACGCGCCCAGCCCGGCTGCGGCGCGGATCACGACGGCGCGGTTCATCCGGAGAGGTCCGGCGCCCATCCGACCGCGCAGGCCGGCGGTGCCGAACTGCAGGGTGCCGCTGAAGCGGTCGGCGAGGTCGGCGAGGATCTCGGCGCGTGCCTCGTCGTTGCGGGGGTCCGTGGACTCGACGCGCGCGAGCAGGTCCTCGAGCTCCGCACGGTCGTCCGGGTCGGGGTCGGCGGCGATCCAGGCACGGACCCGCTCGAGCAGGGCTGTGGTCGGTTCCATGTCAGACCTGCTTCGCGATGGCTGCGAGCAGCGCGCTGATCCGGGGGCCGGCCTCGCGACCTGCCTCGATGACCTCCTCGTGCGAGAGGTGCGTCGCACTGATCCCCGCGGCGAGGTTCGTGACGAGCGAGATCCCGAGCACGTCCAGGCCGCAGTGCCGGGCGGCGATGGCCTCGAGCGTCGTCGACATGCCGACGAGGTCGGCGCCGAGGACACCGGCCATGCGGACCTCGGCCGGGGTCTCGTAGTGGGGCCCGGGGAACTGGGCGTAGACGCCCTCGGGCAGTTCCGGGTCGACGGAGCGGGCGATCTCGCGCAGGCGGGCGCTGTACACCTCGCTCAGGTCGACGAACGTCGCGCCCTCGAGCGGCGAGGTGGCCGTCAGGTTGAGGTGGTCCCGCAGGAGGACCGGGGACCCCGGCTTCCACGACGGGTGGAGCCCGCCGCACCCGTTGGTCAGGACGATCGACTCGACGCCCGTGGCCGCGGCGGTCCGTACGCCGTGCACGACCCGTCGGACACCGCGACCCTCGTACAGGTGCGTCCGCGACCCGAGGACGAGGGCGTACCGGACCTGGCCGTCCGCCCGCTCGATCCGGATCGAGCGGGTCGTCGCGCCGTGCCCGGCGACCGCGGGCTTGCTGAACCCGGGGATCTCGTGGCTCGGGATCTCTGCCACGGTCTCGCCGACGAGGTCGGCCGCCGCGCCCCAGCCGGAGCCGAGGACGAGGGCCACGTCGTGGCGGTCGACGCCGGAAGCCTCGGCGATGTAACGCGCTGCTTCCTGTGCGACGTCAAAAGGGTTCACCGCGGGGTCGTCCAGGGTGTCGTGTGCGTGCGATGTGGTCATGGTTAGAGGCTAGTCGCTCCTGCGCGGATCGCCCGTCCGGATGCTGACACAATAGGCGCCGTGAGTATCGAGACCCCACCCCAGAAGTCGAGCCGCGTCGTCATCCTCGGCGGTGGCCCCGGAGGATACGAGGCGGCGCTCGTCGCCCACCGTCTCGGAGCGGACGTGACCGTCGTCGAGCGCAACGGGCTGGGTGGTGCCGCGGTGCTGACCGACGTCGTTCCCTCCAAGACGCTGATCGCCACGGCCGAGTGGATGACGAACGCCGAGCAGGGCGCCGAGCTCGGTGTGCGGCGCGGCGAGTCGCGGCCGGCCGACGTCGCGAGCGAGCACTTCGTCGACCTCTCCGTCGTCAACGCGCGGGTCCGCAGCCTCGCGACGGCGCAGTCCGCCGACATCCGGTCCCGGCTCGAGCGTGAGGGCGTACGGGTCGTGATCGGCGAGGGGCGCCTCGACGGGCCGAGCACCGTGGTCGTCGACGGCGAGGACGGGACCGAGCGGCTGGACGCTCACGTCGTCCTGCTCGCGCTCGGCACGACGCCGCGGGTGCTGTCGACCGCGCTCCCGGACGGCGAGCGCATCCTCACCTGGACGCAGCTGTACAACCTCGAGGAGATCCCGAAGCACCTGATCGTCGTCGGCTCGGGCGTCACGGGCGCCGAGTTCGCCGGGGCGTACCACGCGCTCGGTGCCGACGTGACGCTGGTCTCGAGCCGTGACCGCGTCCTGCCCGGGGAGGACGCCGACGCGGCCGAGCTCATCGAGGGGGTCTTCCGCTCGCGCGGGATGCGGGTCGAGTCCCGCATGCGCGCGGAGGCGGCCGAGCGGACGGCCGACGGCGTGGCGGTCACGCTCTCCGACGGCCGCGTGATCGAGGGTTCTCACGTGCTCTTCGCGGTCGGCTCGATCCCGTCGACCGACGGGATCGGCCTCGCCGAGGCCGGTGTCGAGCTCACCGAGAGCGGCCACGTCCGGGTCGACCGTGTCTCGCGGACCACCGCCCGCGGGGTCTACGCGGCCGGAGACTGCACGGGGGTCCTCCCGCTCGCCTCGGTCGCCGCGATGCAGGGCCGCGTCGCGATGTCCCATGCCCTGGGTGACGCCGTCAGCCCCATCAAGACGCGCAACGTCGCCGCGAACATCTTCACGGCGCCGGAGATCGCGACGGTCGGGTACAGCGAGAAGCAGCTCCAGGAGGACGGCGCGAAGTACGTCACGGCGACCCTCCCGCTCGCTCGGAACCCGCGTGCCAAGATGCAGGAGATGCACGACGGCTTCGTCAAGCTCTTCGCCCACCCGGACGCCGGCATCGTCCTCGGCGGCGTCATCGTCGCGCCTCGGGCGAGCGAGCTGATCTTCCCGATCACCCTGGCCGTCTCGCACCGTCTGACGGTCGACGACGTCGCGGACTCCTTCACGATCTACCCGTCGTTGAGCGGGTCGATCGCCGAGGTGGCGCGCATGCTCCATCCGCGCCACCCCTGACCCGGGGCCGTCCGGCTAGCTGAAGTCGACGACGAAGCGACCGTCCTCGGTGCGCAGGTCGTGGAGCTCGACGCCCTTGGTCCGGACGACCGAGGCGAGGTCGACGAGGAACTCGTCGGAGGAGTCGCCGCGACGGACCGTTCCGGCGGGCAGGCCCCGCGCACTGAGCTTGCGCTCGAGGATCGGCATCGCCATCCCGACCAGCTTCTCCAGGGGCAGGCGGCGGGCGCTGACGGCGATGCCGATCCGCGCGATCCCCGCGTCGAACCCGCGCAGGGTCGCGGAGACCGCGACGACGGGCGCGACCTTGGCCGCGAACCGGATCGCGGTCGGCGGGTTCTGGATCTCGGCGATGGCGACGTCGGCCTCGACCGTCGGCGCGGTGCCGCGGACGTTCTTGACGATGGGGGGAAGGATCTTGGCCTGGCGGCCGAGAGTCGCGAGATCATTGACGGTCAGACGGAGTTCCATGGCACCCAGTTTACCGGTGTCCCGTGATGGTTCGTCCGTTTCTTCCGTCTGTCGGACCTACGCCTCGAACAACCCCTGACCGATGAACGCGCCCTCCGTGCCGCCGGTGGCGGAGCCGTCGGGGACCCCGGGCGGGACGGCCCAGAGGCCCGACCCGGTGTGCCGGAGGTACTCCATCATCGTGTCGTTCCGGGAGAGCCGGTTCTGCATCGGGACGTACTGCGTCGACGGATCCTTGACGTAGGCCAGGAAGAAGAGTCCGGCGTCCAGGCGGCCGAGACCGTCCGATCCGTCGGTGTAGTTGTATCCCCGGCGCAGCATCCGGGCACCGTCGTTGGCGTCGGGGTGCGCGAGCGCCACGTGCGACGACGGGTCGATCAGGGGGACGTCGTCTCGTCCGGTCGCGGTGAAGTCCGGCTCGGTGAACTCGTCTCCGCCGGACAACGGTGCACCTTCGGCCTTGGTCCGGCCCACGATGGCCTCCTGCTCGCGGAGCGGGGCCCGGTCCCAGGTCTCGATCGTCATGCGGATCCGTCGCGCGATCATGTACGACCCGCCCGCGAGCCATGCCGGCGTCGACCCGTCGTCGTCCACCCAGATGAACTCGTCGACGGCGTCGGTCTCCTCGGCCTTGACGTTCGCGGTGCCGTCCTTGAAGCCGAAGAGGTTGCGCGGGGTCGCCTGGCTCGTCGACGTGGTGGACGTGCGCCCGTACCCGAGCTGGCTCCACCGCACGCTCGCGGTGCCGAAGGCGATCCGCGAGAGGTTGCGGATCGCGTGGACCGCGACCTGAGGGTCGTTCGCGCACGCCTGGATCGCGATGTCGCCGCCGCACCGCGCGTCCTCGAGCATGTCGGCCGGGAAGTGCGGCAGCTCCTCCAGGAGCGTCGGGCGGTGGTCGCCGAGCCCGAACCGGTCGACGCCGTCGGCGTCGTGGAACAGCGAGGGTCCGAACCCGAACGTGATCGTCAGGCCCGAGGCCGGCAGGCCGATCGCCTCACCCGTGTCGTCGGGCGGGGCGTCGTACGGTCCGGACGTCGCCCCGAGCTCGCCCGCGTCGAGCCCCTGCGTCATCCGGGCCGCTGCGTGCGTCCACTCGCGGAGCAGCGTGACGAGGTCCTCGCGCGAGTCCGTCGTGACGTCGAACGTCGCGAAGTGCAGACGGTCCTGCGCAGGTGTCACGATGCCCGCCTGGTGCACGCCCGTGAAGGCATAGGCGTCCGACGTCGCGGACGCGGCGGCCACGGACGTGTCTGCGGTCAGCCGGCCCCCGGCGAACCCGACCGCACCGACACCGAGCGCACCGGCGAACCCGCCGAGCAGGGCTCGACGAGAGAGTCCGCGGGGCTGCTCGGGCGGCGCGTCGGTCTCCGGATCGGCGGCCATCAGAGGACGACGGACGCCGTGAGGTGCGAGAGGGGCTCGCCGAGTGCGTCCACGGCGGCGGCGAGCTCGCGGACCTCGTCCTCGGTCAGGTCGGTGTAGAGGACGAAGCCGTCGCCCTCGCGCTGTGCGTCGAGAAGGTCCTGCAGGGTGTCGAACCGGGTGTCGAGGTCCTCGGCGAGGTCCGGGTCCTTGCCGACGACGACGTCGCGGAGCCCGTCGTACGCGACCTGAGCGCCGTCGACGTTCGCCTGGAAGTCCCAGAGGTCCGTGTGGGACCAGATCTCCTCCTCGCCGGTGATCTTCCCGGTCGCGACCTCGTCGAGCAGACTCTTGGCGCCGTTGCCGATCGCCGCGGCGTCGATCTGCTCGGCGAAGGCGGCGTCGTGGGTGCGGTCGTAGAGGTCCTGGGTGTCGGCCAGGAGCTGGTCGGCGTACGCGGTGCGCTCAGCGTCCGTCAGCGGCTCGTACTCGACCCCGCCGTTGTCCCCGGCGTCAGGAGCCCACAGGTCCTTCTCCAGCAGGTGCCAGCCGGTCCACTCCTGCCCCTCCTCGAGGTCGGCCTCGCGCAGGTCCATGCGGGGGTCGAGGTCGCCGAACGACTCGGCGACCGGCTCGATCCGTTCCCAGTGGACGCGTACCGGCGCGTACAGCTCACGCGCGGCCTCGTCGTCGCCGGTCGAGACGGCGTCGACGAACTCCTCGGTGCCGGTCAGGAGCTGCTCGGTCTGGTCCTTGACGTACGCGACGTAGTTGACGGTGGCGGCGTCGACCTGGTCGGCGAGCTCGCCGGTCGGTGCGACGTCCGCACCGGAGTCGGTCACGGTGAAGCCCGCCCGGATGCCCTCGCCGACCATCCCTGGCTTGCAGGCGGTGATGTACTCGCCGGGCGCAGCCGTCAGGACGAGGTCGCGCGTGATGCCCGGTCCGACGTTCTCGACCTCGGAGATGATCCGGAGCCCGTCCTCGGCGAGGAGGTAGAACTCCGTGACCTCGTCGCCGTCGTTCGTGACGTTGAAGACGAGGTGGCCGGATGGTGCCTCGGCGGCGGAGACGTCGCACGTCTCCGCGGTCGAGCTCACGGTGATGCTCTGGGCGTCGGTCGACCCGTCGGCGGGCTCGTTCGGCGTGCAGGCGGCGACGCCGAGGGTGAGTGCGGCGACGGCGGGCAGCGCTGCGAGGCGGGGACGAGAGGTCATCGGGTTGCTCCGGTTCCGGTCGTGGCACCGACGGTCGTGGTCGCGGGACGCGGCGCAGAGAACCAGACGGTGCGGACGTAGACGATGAGGGTTGGGATCAGGTAAACGAGCCATGCTGTGAGCTCGAGCCACGTGGTGGCCGGGGAGAAGTTGAAGACGCCCTTGAGGACCGTTCCGTACCAGCTGCTCGGCGGCACCTGGGCGCTGACGTCGAAGGCGAGGTTGTTCAGGCCGGGCAGGATGCCTGCCTCCTGGAGGTCGTGGACCCCGTAGGCGAGAACGCCGGCCGCGATGACGATCAGCGCGAGCCCCGTCCACGCGAAGAAGACGCGCAGGTTGAGCCGCACGGCGCCCCGGTACACGGCGTACCCGAGCGCGACCGCGACGGCGAGACCGAGGAGCGCGCCCAGCAACGGTTCGGCGCTGGCGCCGGTCGCCCGCGCGCCCGCCCAGAGGAAGAGCGCAGTCTCGAGCCCCTCGCGTCCGACGGCGAGGATTGCCATCACGAGGACGGCCCACCGGCCGGCCTCGACGGCGCTCCCGAGCTTCGACTCCAGGCTCGACCTGAGGTACCGGGCAGTCCGCCCCATCCAGAAGATCATCCACGTGATGAGCCCGACGGCGAGGATCGAGAGGGTCCCGCCGATGGCTTCCTGTGCCTCGAAGGTGAGGTTCTGGGGGCCGAACGTCAGTGCGGCGCCGAAACCGAGGGAGACGGTCGCGGCGATGGCGATGCCCGCCCAGAGCTGGGGCAGCAGGTCGCGGCGGTCGCTCTTGACGAGGAACGCCACGAGGATGCCGACGACGAGACTGGCCTCGAGGCCCTCACGCAGTCCGATGAGGAAGTTCGCTAGCACCGTGGGCCTCCGTCGTCAGCACACCTGACGGTCGTGGGGGAGGCGACTCCCGGGCCTTGAACCAAGGTTCGCCTTTCCTAACTCACGAAATGTACATCCAGTCGACGACTTTGCGAGCATCGGCCGTGCGGATCGTGGTGCAGACCGCTCCTATGTGGTCAAAACGGCGCGCAGCGACGGCCACGCGGCGGCGAATGCAGGGTGCAGCGGGAAGGTGTCGACAGAGTCGAGCGGCACCCACCGGACCGCGATGCTCTCGGCGTCGGTCGGGCGCGGCTCGACGGCCGCCCCGGCCCGGACGTCGCACAGCACCGTCGTGTAGGACCAGTCGCCGTGGTCGAGGACCGACGTCGACAGGACACGGAGGTCGGCGGGCGACAGCCCTGCCTCTTCGCCGGCCTCGCGCAGCGCACCCTCGACCGCGGTCTCGTCCGGCCCGACGGCGCCGCCGGGGATTCCCCACGTGCCACCCTGGTCGCTCCAGAGCGCGCGGTGCTGGAGGACGACGTCGCGGGGCACGCCCGTCGCGTCGCGGCGGGCCACGAGAATTCCGGCGGCCCCGTGAAGGCCCCAGTGCCGGCGGCCGCACGAGCACTGGATCCAGCCGTCGCCCGGCTGGGGTGCTCGTGCGGGGACCGGGGGTCTGCTCACGGTCCTACTCTGCCATCCGCGCCGGCGGTCACGGGGACCCGGCGGCCGTCAGCCGACGATCTCGCAGAGCGCGGTCCCCGAGGTCACCGAGGCGCCGACGGCCGCCGCGAGGGAGCCGACCGTCCCGGCCCGGTGGGCGAGGATCGGCTGCTCCATCTTCATGGCCTCGAGCACGACGATCAGGTCGCCCTCGGCGACGGCGTCGCCGTCTCCGACCGCGACCTTGACGATGGTTCCCTGCATGGGCGACGCGAGCGTGGTCGCCGAGGACGTGGTGCCGGCACGAGCCGCCGCACGACGGGGGCGGCGTGCGGCGTTCGCGGTGCGCGCACGGTTCGCGACCCCGCCCAGCCCGGCCGGGATGACGACCTCCAGGCGCTTGCCGCCGACCTCGACGACCACGCGCTCCGTCGCGGGCGCGGAGTCCTCCTCGGCAGCGGGAGCCGCCGGTGCCGGCGAGAGGCCTGCCACCGTGTCGGCGAACTCGGTCTCGATCCACCGGGTGTGGATCGAGAAGGGCTCGTCGTCGCTCTCGGGCACGAAGGCGGGTGCGTCGAGCACGGCCCGGTGGAACGGTACGACCGTCGGGATGCCCTCGATCTCGAGCTCGGCCAGCGCACGGCGTGCGCGCTCGACGGCCTGGCGGCGCGTGGCGCCCGTGACGACGAGCTTGGCGATCATCGAGTCGAACGCGCCGGTGATCGTGTCCCCCTCGACCACGCCGGAGTCGACCCGGACCCCGGGGCCGCTCGGGAACCGGAGACGGGAGATCGTGCCGGGGGAGGGCAGGAACCCGGCCGCCGGGTCCTCGCCGTTCAGACGGAACTCGAGCGAGTGGCCGCGGGGCGTCGTCGTGGTGTAGCCCAGCTCTTCTCCGGCGGCGATCCGGAACTGCTCGCGGACCAGGTCGATCCCGGTGACCTCCTCGGTGACGGGGTGCTCGACCTGCAGACGGGTGTTGACCTCGAGGAACGAGATGGTCCCGTCGAGGCCGACGAGGAACTCGCAGGTCCCGGCACCCACGTACCCGGCCTCGCGCAGGATCGCGATCGACGCTCGCGTCAGCTCGTCGACCTGCTCGGAGGAGAGGAACGGGGCGGGAGCCTCCTCGACGAGCTTCTGGTGCCGGCGCTGGAGGGAGCAGTCGCGGGTCGAGACCACGACGACGGTGCCGTGCTCGTCCGCCAGGCACTGGGTCTCGACGTGGCGAGGCTTGTCCAGGTAGCGCTCGACGAAGCACTCGCCGCGTCCGAAGGCTGCGGTCGCCTCCCGGACCGCGGAGTCGAAGAGCTCGTCGATCTCGTCCTCGCGGCGGGCCACCTTGAGCCCGCGACCGCCGCCGCCGAACGCCGCCTTGATGGCGATGGGCAGGCCGTGCTCGGCGGCGAACGCGCGCACCTCGCCCGCGTCCGCGACCGGGTCGGCCGTCCCCGGCACCAGCGGTGCTCCGGCGCGGTGGGCGATGTGGCGCGCGCTGACCTTGTCGCCAAGCGCGTCGATCGCCGCCGGCGACGGTCCGACCCAGATCAGACCGGCGTCGATCACGGCGCTCGCGAACTCCGCGTTCTCGGCGAGGAACCCGTAGCCCGGGTGCACGGCGTCGGCGCCGCTGCGGCGGGCGATGTCGATGATCTTGGCGGCGTCGAGGTACGTCTCGGCGGCGCGCGAGCCGCCGAGCGCAAAGGCCTCGTCGGCGAGGCGCACGTGCTGCGCCTCGCGGTCGGGGTCGGCGTAGACGGCGACCGATCGAAGTCCTGCGTCAGCACAGGCGCGAACGATCCGGACGGCGATTTCGCCTCGGTTGGCGACGAGCACCGAGGTGAGCTTTCTTCTGGCAGGCACGGCTCACCGTAACGCGGACGGTGCCCGCTCGACACGTTCCGTCCGGGTCGCGGCGCAAGATTGGGAATCTTCCCAACGCGCTCCGGCGTGATTTGTAGGTATCGCACAGGCGAACCGCGTCCCCGCGCCCGATAGGGGCGCGGGATTGTTCCTCGGCGACAATCAGGTCGCGGTCCAGAGGTCCGTCCAGCGCACCCCGAGGCCCACCAGCATCTCGCGCACGAGCGGCAGACTGATGCCCACCACCCCGTGATGGTCGCCGTCGATGCCACGGACGAACGCGCCGCCGAGCCCGTCGATCGTGAACGCGCCGGCCACGTGCAGCGGCTCGCCGGTGGCGACGTAGGCGTCGATCTCCTCGTCGCTCACGTCCGCGAAGTGCACCGCCGTCGTCGACACCGCGGACGACGTCGTCCCGTCCGCGAGGATCACGCAGTGGCCGGAGTGCAGGTGGCCCGTCCGTCCGCGCATGGCCCGCCAGCGGGCCCGGGCCTCGTCGGCGTCGGCCGGCTTGCCGAGCACCCGCCCGTCCAGCTCGAGCATCGAGTCGCAGCCGATCACGACGTCGCCCGCCATGGCCGGGTGCGCACGCGCCACGACGGCGGCCTTCGCCTCCGCGAGCAGCGTCACCGCCTCGGTCGGCGTCACGTCGCCGGCCTCGCGGAGAACCCGGTCCTCGTCGACCGACGAGACGAGGACGACGGGTTCGATCCCGGCGGCACGCAGCGTCGCGAGCCGCGCGGGGGAGCGGGAGCCCAGCACGAGCCTCATCGGCCGAGCTCCGTCCGCAGCACGTCCAGACCGACCGATCCGAGGCCGAGGGCCCGTGCGTGGAACCGCTTCAGGCTGAAGTCCTCGCCGCGGTCGGCCGCGGCGGCCCATGCCTCGTCCCGGGTGCGCTCCCAGAGGCGCTGCCCGATCTTGTACGACGGCGCCTGGCCGGGCCAGCCGAGGTAGCGGTCCAGCTCGAAGCGCAGGGACGCCTCGGGCAGTGCGACGTTCTCGCGCAGGAACGTCCAGGCCGTGTCGGCGTCCCAGCGGCCCGAGCCCCACCGACGCGGGACCTCGAGACCCAGATGCACCCCGAGGTCGACGACGACGCGCGCCGCCCGCAGCCGCTGCGCGTCGAGCATGCCGAGGCGGTCGCCCGGGTCGTCGAGGTGACCGAGGTCGGCCATCAGCCGCTCGGCGTACAGCGCCCAGCCCTCGCCGTGACCCGAGACCCAGCAGGCGAGGCGACGCCACGAGTTCAGCGACCCGCGGTCGTGGACGGCCTGGCCGCACTGGAGGTGGTGCCCCGGCACACCCTCGTGGTACACGGTCGTGCGCTCCATCCAGGTGCTGTGCTCCGTGACGTCCGGCGGCACCGACCACCACATCTGACCAGGCCGCGAGAAGTCGTCGCTCGGCGGGGTGTAGTAGATCCCGCCCGTTTGCGTCGGCGCGATGCGGCACTCGAGCGTGCGCACGGCCTCGGGGATGTCGAAGTGGACGCCGTCGAGGGCGTCGATCGCCGCGTCCGACGTCTCCTGCATCCACCGGCGCAGCGCCTCGGTGCCCACCAGACGTCGATCAGGATCGGCGTCGAGCAGCGCGACGGCGTCGGCGATGCTGGCCTGCGGACCTGCGACCTCGCGGGCCGTGGCCTCCTGCTCGGTGATCACCCGGTCGAGCTCGGCCACGCCCCACGCGTACGTCTCGTCCAGGTCGACGCGGGCGCCCAGGAACCACCGGGACCAGAGCGAGTAGCGCTCGCGGCCGACGGCGTCGGGCAGCGGTGACTGCGGGGCGAGCTCGGTCTCCAGGACCTCGGCGAGCTCGCCGTACGCCTCCGCCGCGGTCCGGGCCGCGTGGTCCAGGTTCCCGCGCAGCAGCTGGCACGCACCCGAGTCGTCGAGAACGCGCTCGGACCCGGCGACGAAGGAGCGGAAGAACGAGTCCGGGCCGGCCAGCTCGCGCGCCTGCCCGGCGGCGACCACCACCTGACGGTGCGCCGCGACGTCCCCGCGCGCCGCGGCCTCGCGCAGCGACCGGGCGTACCCGCCGAGGGCCTCGGGGACCGCCTCGAGACGTGAACGAACCGCCTCCCAGTCCTCGACGGAGGCGGTCGGCTGGAGGTCGAAGATGTCGCGGACCCGCTGGAGCGGCGACTCGATGTTGTTGAGCTCGCGCAGGTCCTCGCCGGCCTCGTGCAGCTCGAGCTCCAGGCCGAGGCGCTCCCGCATCGCCGCCAGGGTCACCCGGTCGGTGTCGTCCACGGGGGCCACCGCGTCGAGCTCGCGCAGGGTCGTGCGGGTCGCCTGCGCCCGCTGCGCCAGCCCGTCGGGCGAGAGGTCGGTGAGCCGGTCGTCGTGGCCCGGAAGGCCCATGGCGGTCGCGGCGATCGGGTCGAGCTCCGCGACGCGACGCACGTGGCGCTCGGCGATCGTGTCGACCGGTGTGGGTGTCCGTTCCTGATCCGTCACCCCGTGAGGCTACCCAGTCCGGGCGACCGGCGTCGCCCTACGAGCGGTAGCTCCAGCGCCACGCGTCGGCGTTGTGCCGTCCGGAGCGTCCGCCGAAGGAGCGTGCGCTCGCGCCCCCGCCGGTGCCGCGCAGGACTCGGACGTGGTTGGTCCACTCGGCGACGGGTGCGACGTCGTCGGGCTCCGTGCCTCCCGTGACCGCGGTGAGCCCGGCGACGAGCGCGGCGACCTCGATCTCGTCCGGCGCGCCGCGGACGACGCGCAGGTGGGGGAGCGGGTCCGTCATGAGGGGTCCTCCTCGTCGAAGAAGTCCGGTGCCTCGCCGCGGGAGACCGCCCACTCGCCCACGCGATAGCCCGCGTCGGTGAGCCGGTTCGCGAGGTCCGAGCCCGCAGCGTCGACGACCTCCATCACGCCGTCGAGCGAGCCTCCGGCGTTCTCGTGCGCGGTGCCGACGACGTAGCCGAGGTAGAAGACGTCCGCGCTGAGCTCGTTCTCGTCTGGGTCACCCTCCTCGCCGTCGGGCTCCCACACGGCGGCGGTGAGATCGGGGTGCATGCCGAGCGTCTGGTGAATCCGGTCGTACAGCGTCGCGTTGAGCGCGCCGACCCGCGTCTCGAGGGCCAGGACGCGTGGGTCGTCGTCCGACTCCGACGCGCCGAACTCGCCGCGGACCCCGGCGGCCGTCTCGATGTACGAGTGCAGGGTCGCGGCGAGCTCGTCGACGGCGTGGTGCAGCGGCGCCGGGTCGACGGCGTCCAGCGGTGCCGGCCCGTGGGGGCCGTCCTCGTGGGTCATCGATGCCTCCCGTGCTGGGTCGCGACGATCATAGGGGGATGTTGCCGTGCTTCTTGGGCGGCAGGCTCGCACGCTTGGTGCGCAGCGCGCGCAGCGCCTTGACGACCCGCACCCGGGTCTCGGAGGGGCGGATCACGTCGTCGACGTAGCCCCGCTCGGCCGCGCCCCACGGGTTGACGATCGCGTCCTCGTACTCGGCCGTCAGCCGCGCGCGCTCAGCCTCGACGTCTCCGCCCGCGTCCGCGACCGCCTTGAGCGTGCCGCGCTGGAGGATGTTGACCGCGCCGGCCGCCCCCATCACCGCGATCTGCGCCGTCGGCCACGCCAGGTTGACGTCGGCCCCGAGCTGCTTCGAGCCCATCACGATGTACGCCCCGCCATAGGCCTTGCGGGTGATGACCGTGACCAGCGGGACCGTCGCCTCGGCGTACGCGTAGATGAGCTTCGCACCGCGACGGATGATGCCCTCGTGCTCCTGGCCGACGCCGGGCAGGAACCCGGGGACGTCGACGAACGTCAGGACGGGGATGTTGAACGCGTCGCACGTCCGGACGAACCGGGCCGCCTTCTCTGCGGCGTCGATGTCGAGCGTCCCGGCCATCGCCAACGGCTGGTTGGCGACGATCCCGACCGACTGGCCCTCGACGTGCCCGAACCCGACGAGCACGTTCTTGGCGAACAGCGGCTGGACCTCGAGGAACTCGCCGTCGTCGAGCACGTGGTCGACCACGGTGCGCATGTCGTACGGCTGGTTGTCGGAGTCGGGAACCAGGGTGTCGAGCTCCAGGTCGAGGTCGTTGACCTCCAGGTCGACGTCCTCGGGCACGAACTGGGGCGGGTCGGAGAGGTTGTTCTGCGGCAGGTACCCGACCAGGTGACGCACGTAGTCGATCGCGTCGTCCTCGTCCGCACCCATGTAGTGCGCGACGCCGGAACGCTCGTTGTGGGTCCGCGCGCCGCCGAGCTCCTCGAAGCCGACGTCCTCACCGGTCACGGACCGGATGACGTCGGGTCCGGTGATGAACATGTTCGAGGTCTGGTCGGCCATCACGATGAAGTCGGTCAGGGCGGGGGAGTACACGGCGCCGCCGGCGCTCGGGCCGAGGATCAGCGAGATCTGCGGGACCACGCCCGAGGCGGCGACGTTGCGCCGGAAGATCTCGGCGAACTGGGTGAGCGCGGCGACACCCTCCTGGATCCGGGCCCCGCCGCCGTCCGAGATCCCGATCAGCGGGACACCGGTGCGCAGCGCGAGGTCCTGGACCTTGGTGATCTTCTCGCCGTGCACCTCGCCCAGGCTGCCGCCGAAGACGGAGAAGTCCTGGGAGTAGATGCAGACCTGGCGGCCGTCGATGGTCCCGTGCCCGGTGACGACGCCGTCGCCGGGCAGGCGCCTGGCGTCCAAGCCGAAGTTGCGGGACCGGTGCGTCACGAAGGGGTCGAGCTCGACGAAGCTGCCCTCGTCGAGCAGCGCGGCGACGCGCTCGCGAGCCGTCTGCTTGCCGCGCGGGTGCTGCTTCGACTGGGCGTTCTCCTCGGGTGCCGTCGTCGCGGCGGCGCGACGGCGGTCGAGGTCTGCCAGGGCGGCGGCAGTCCCGGCGAGTGCTTCGCCTGAGGCATCGGTGGCGTGGTTCACCTGATCGAGAGTAGTTGGTGGAACGCGCCAACTCGATGGCGGGCGCACCAGCGTCGACCGGCTCCCCGTTGGTGGGTCTCCACAAACGAGGGCGGTAGAGCATGATGGAGGTATGGAGAAGCCCGACCGCCCGGCGCTCGCGCCGGACCTGCTGCACTCGCTCCTCGTGGGCCCCGGCCAACCCGTCCGCCGTCTGGAGGTCCTCGAGACCGTGGACTCCACGAGCGGGTGGCTGGCGCGCGAGGCGCTGGTAGATCCCTCGGCGTGGCCGCACCCGGCCCTGGTCGTGGCCGACCATCAGCAGGCGGGCCGCGGTCGGCAGGGGCGCGAGTGGGTCGTGCCCGAGCGGGCGGCGATCACCGCCTCGCTGCTTCTTCGCCCGCCGCTCGAGCGCGAGGCGCTCACATGGCTGCCGCTGCTCGCCGGGCTCTCGGTGGCGCGAGGGCTCCGGGCGACGGCCGGCGTGCACGCCGTCGTGAAGTGGCCCAACGACGTCCTGGTCCCGGTCGAGTCCGACGACGGCGCCGTCGTCCTCCGGAAGGTCGCGGGCCTGCTGGCGGACGTGCTGACCGACGGGTCCGTCGTCGTCGGCTTCGGCGTCAACGTCACGCAGTCGAGCGACGAGCTGCCCGTCGAGACGGCGACGTCGCTCCTGCTCGCCGGCGCGGCCACGACGGACCGGGCGATCGTGCTGACCGCCCTCATCGAGGGGTTCTCCGAGGTGCTCGGGCGCTGGGTGGCCGACGGGGGCGACGTCCAGGGCTCGGGGCTCGCGGCCGAGTGCGCCGAGCTGTGCGTGACGCTGGGTCGCCGAGTTCGCGTCGAGCTGCCCGACGGTACGGCCGTCGAGGGTGTCGCCGAGCGTCTTGGGGCGACCGGGTCCCTCGTCGTCTCGACCGTCGACGGGGAGCAGGAGTTCCACGCGGGCGACGTGCACCACCTGCGTGACAGTGAACGTGAGCACGGTCACTAGACTTGGCCCGTGCCGACCGACGACCTGACCCCACCCCCCAGCCCGACCAGCCCGGCCGAGCGGACCACCGCCGCCCGGCTCGACGAGGCCCTTCTCGGCGGAGCGCGCACGCTCTCGCTGGACGAGCTCGCCGAGGCGGCGGGCGCGACGCCCGAGGACGTCGAGGCGTACTGGCGCTGGCTCGGCCTGCCGGTCACCGACCCTGCTGAGCAGAGCTACACCGACGAGGACGTCGTCGCGATCTCCGAGATGGCCGACCTCGTCCGCCGCGAGGACCTCGACGACCGGTCGCAGACGACCCTCGTCCGGTCGATGGGGCACACCACCGAGCGCCTCGCGCTCTGGCAGATGGAGGCGCTGATCGAGCACATGGCCAGGCGGTACGAGCTCGACGACACGACGGCGCGGCTGCTGGCCCTCGACCGGATCCCCGCCCTCGCGCCCGTGCTGGAGCGACAGTTGCTCCACGCGTGGCGCCGTCAGCTCGCGGCAGTGACGGGTCGCCTCGAGGTCGAGTTCTCCGGTGCCCGCGGCTCGCGGACCGAGGGGTCGGGTCAGCTGCCGCTCCCGCGCGCCGTGGGCTTTGCGGACATCGTGTCCTTCACCAAACGGACCGCGGGTCTCGGCTCGGCAGAGCTGGCCGAGTTCGTGCAGGTCTTCGAGACGCAGGCGAGGGACCGGATCACGTCGGCCGGCGGACGTGTGGTCAAGACGATCGGCGACGCGGTCCTCTTCATCGCCGACGACGTCGTCACCGGGGCGCACGTCGCGCTCGCGCTCGCCGAGGCGGGAGACGACAGCGCCGACGGCGAGGTCCCGCCCGTGCGCGTGTCGTTGACGTGGGGCCGGGTGCTGTCCCGGTTCGGCGACGTGTTCGGTCCGACCGTGAACCTCGCCGCACGCCTCTCAGACCTGGCCGAGCCCGGTTCCGTCCTGCTCGACCGGCTGACCGCGTCGGAGCTTGCGGCCGATCCGGCCTTCGCGCTGACCGCGATCGAGCCGCAGGAGGTCCAGGGGATCGGCCAGGTGGAGCCCGTCCGCCTGCAACGCGCCTACCAGGGGTAGCTAGACCTCGACCCGCTCGAGGAGACCGGGGTCGTTCTGGCCGACCGAGCCGACGCGCGCGGCGACGGGGTACGCCTCGAGCTCGACGCCCGGGGCTCTCAGGAGGTCCCGGACGTCGTCGCCCGGGACGGTCGGGTCGAGCCAGCGCGCGTAGTCCGCACGGGCCAGCGTCAGCGGGGTCCGGTCGTGGATCTCCGCGAGCGCCCCCTCGGCGGCCCGCGTGACGATCGTGGTGCTGACGAGCCATCGCGCCGGGTCGTCGTCCGCCTTCTCGGGGTCGCGCCAGAACTCGTAGAGCCCGGCCAGCGGCGTGATGCCGTCCCCGGGTGGTGTGATGCGGTACGGCTGCTTGCCCGACGTCGTCCGCCGCCACTCGTAGTACCCGTCGACGGGGACGATGCATCGCCGCGCGCCGAACGCGCGCCGGAACGACGGCTTCTCGGCGACGGTCTCGGCCCGGGCGTTGATCATGCGTGCGCCTGCCGAGGCGTCCTTCGACCACGGCGGGACGAGACCCCACCGCGCCACCCGGAGCGAGCGCACGACGTCGTCGGACGACCTCTCGTCGCGCTCGACGACGATCCGCACCGCCGTGGTCGGGGCGACGTTCCACGAGGGCGGCAGCAGGCGTGCGTCGTCGGCCACGAGCGCGATCGCGAACTCGTCCGCGAGGTCTTCGGCGTCCCGGAACGCCGCGAATCGTCCACACATGCGTCCAGGGTGCCCCGTCTTTCGGCAGTACGCCGCCGGAGCATCGGTCGAATCGATACGACAACGGGTGCCGAACGGCCGTAGTATCCGACCCATGACCCCCGCTCGCTCCCGATCGACCGTCGCGTGGGTGCTCCTCCTCGGCGCGTTGGCGACCCTGCCCGCCTTCACGGTGGACACCTACCTGCCCTCGCTCCCCGACGTCGCCTCCGACCTGGACGCGTCGCCCGCCCTCGCACAGCTCACCATCTCCGGCATGCTGATCGGCGGCGCCGTCGGGCAGCTCGTGATCGGACCGCTCTCCGACCGGTACGGGAGGCGCCTGCCCGTGATCATCGGGCTCGCCCTGCACGTCGTGACCTCGCTGCTGTGCGCCGTCGTCGGCAGCATCGAGTGGTTGATCGTCCTGCGCGTGCTGCAAGGGTTCTTCAACGCCGCGGCCCAGATCGCCTCGATCGCGGTCATCCGCGACAAGTTCACGGGCTCGGACGCCGCGCGGATCCTGTCCCGCCTGATGCTCGTCATCGGCCTGGCGCCGCTGCTCGCCCCGACGCTGGGCGCGGCCATCGCCGGTGTCGCGGGCTGGCGCGCCGTCTTCGTCGTCCTCGCCGTGATGGGGCTCGTGCTCGGGCTCGTCGTCCTGCGGTGGATGCCCGAGACCCTGCCCGTCGAGCGGCGTCGCACCGGGGGGATGCGGTCCGTCCTGGGCGGCTACGCCACCCTCGTCAAGGACCGGCACTTCGTGGCGCTCGCGGTCCTCCCCGGGCTCGGCATGGCGCTGCTCATGAGCTACGTGGTCGGCTCGCCCTTCGTCCTGCAGGAGGGATACGGGCTCTCCGACGGGCAGTTCGCCGCGCTCTTCGCGATGAACGGCATCGGCCTCGTGGTCTCCGCGCAGGTCAACGCCTCGCTCGTCCGCCGGGTCGCGCCGATCCGGATCCTGCGCGTCGCGCTCGTGATGCAGGCGGGCTTCGCCGTCGTGCTGCTCGTCGTCGCGTCGACCGGGGCCGGTGGTCTCGTCGGGCTGCTCGCCGCGCTCTGGCTCACCCTCGCGATGCAGGGGCTGATCCCGGCCAACGCGTCCGCCCTCGCCCTCTCGCGCCACGGTGAGATGGCCGGGACCGCCGCAGCCGTGATCGGAGCGTTCCAGGCCGGTATCGCCGGCGTCGTCAGCCCTCTCGTCGGAGTCCTGGGCGGTGACGCGCAGGCGATGGCGACCGTCATGTTCGCGGCCGTCGCCCTCTCGATCGTGATCCTCGCCGTTGCCACCCCGGCGTTCCGACGCGGCGGCTGGCACGCGGGAGCGGTGGGCACCTGATCCCGCGCTTGGGTACTGTCACGGGGTGCGTGACGACGAGGACCCCACCCGATCCGACGACGAGAGTCACCTCTCGTTGATGGATCCTCCGGCGCGCGCTCTGCCCGCACGGCACACCCCCGGGACCGCGCGCCGGCACGCGGGCAGGGTCGTGGGCCTCGTGCTCACCGGAGTGCTCACGTTCATCATGGTCGGGGCAGGGGCGGCCTACGTCGACCTGCGGAGCCAGATGGACGTCCACGACGTCGACGACCTCCTCGGCGCCGACCGCCCGACGATGCCGACCGGCGTCCAGAAGCAGCCCGAGGACCCCGCGGAGCCACTCGTCGACCCCTATGCCGACCAGGCGTTGAACATCGTCGTCATGGGGACCGACCTCCGCGACGGCGACAACGCCGACGTGGCCGGCGCGGCGACCGAGCTCGAGGGCGCCGGCATGCGGAGCGACTCGACGATGCTCGTGCACGTCGCCGGCGACCGCAGCCGCGTCGAGGTCGTCTCGATTCCCCGCGACTCGCTCGTGACCATCCCGGAGTGCACCCGCTCGGACGGGACGACGACCGGTGTGCACTACAACACGATGTTCAACACGGCCTTCCAGCTCGGAGCCGGTGACACCGACGACATCGCGGGAGCCGCGGCCTGCACCCGACGCACCATCGAACAGCTCACCGGGGTGCTGACCACCGACCACGTCGTCGTCCAGATGGCCGGCGTCACGCCGATCGTCGACGCGATCGGCGGTGTGCGGATGTGCCTGCCGGAGGAGATGCACGGCTACCAGGTCGACCTCGACCTCCCCGCCGGCGAGCAGGTGATCGACGGCGAGACCGCGATCAACTTCCTCCGCGCCCGTAAGGGCACCGGGTTCGGGCTCGAGATGGGAAGCGACCTCGCCCGGATCGAACGACAGCAGGCGTTCGTCGACGCCGCCGTGCACGAGGTCTCCCAGAAGAACCTGCTGACGGACTCGCCCGCGCTCTACAGGCTCGTCGAGGCGGTCCTGAAGTCGATCTCGACGAGCCCGGGGCTCGGAAGCCCGGAGGCACTCGCCGGCTTCGCGGCGTCGTTGGCGAAGATCCCGCCGGAACAGGTGGTCTTCACGAGCCTTCCCGTGGTCGAGGCCCCGACGGACCGCAACCGCGTGGTCTGGACCGCCGAGGCCGACGCGATCTGGGAACGGCTCGCGGCCGACGAGGCACCGCCGACGCCCGAGGCAGAGATCACCGAGACCGTCGGCGAGAGCGACGCGACCACCGAGGCTCCGGCCGGATCGTCGGCCACGCCGTCGGACAGCTCCGCGGAGACCGGCGAGGAGGACGTCGCCGAGGAGGCCGTCGAGGAGACGGCCGCCCCCGGCGTGTGCCCGAGCTAGGGTCGTCGTGCCCGCTCAGCGGAGGGCGGCGGTATACCGGGTCAGTCGGTCGACCGCCTCCGTCAGGACGTGCTCCTGCTTGACGAAGGTGAACCGGACGGTCGACGCGAGAGCGTCGGCGACCGCCGACGGACGACCGTCGTCCCCGGTGCGACAGAACGCGGCGACGGGGATCCCGACCACCCCGCCCTCACGGGCGAGGTCGCGGCAGAGCTGTACGCCGTCAGTGACGCCGAGCGGAGCGGTGTCGGCGACGACGAAGTACGTGCCCTGCGGTCGGTACACCGCGAGACCCGCCCGGTCGAGTCCCTCGCACAGCAGGTCCCGGCGTCTTTGCAACGACGCCGCGAGCGCACGCGGGACCGCGTCGTCGCCGAGGACCGACGCGACCGCCGGCTGGAACGGTGCCCCGCTCGCGTAGGTCAGGTACTGCTTGACCGTCCTGATCGCCGTCACCAGGTGGGAGGGACCGTGCAGCCACCCGATCTTCCACCCGGTGACGGAGAATGTCTTGCCCGCGGAGCTGATCGTGACCGTGCGGTCCGCCATCCCGGGCAGCGAGGCCATCGGCACGTGCGCGACGCCGTCGAAGACGAGGTGCTCGTACACCTCGTCCGTCACGACGAGCGCGTCGTGACGTCGTGCGGCGTCGGCGAAGGCCTCGAGCTCGGCGCGTGTCAGTACCGCGCCCGTCGGGTTGTGCGGCGAGTTGAGCAGGACCAGCCGGGTGCGGGGGCCGACGACGGCCGCGAGCGCGTCGAGGTCCGGCCTGAACCCGTCCGGGTGGGCGAGCATCGGCACCGTGCGGTGCGTCCCGCCTGCGAGCGCGATCGTCGCGGCGTGAGTGTCGAAGTAGGGCTCGAGGGTGACGACCTCGTCACCGGGGCCGACCAGGGCCAGCATCGTCGCCGCGAGCGCCTCGCTCGCGCCGGTGGTCACCAGGACCTCGCTCTCGGGGTCGAGCGTGATCCCGTAGTGCCGTGCCTGGTGGTCGGCGACGGCGCTGCGCAGCGACTCGGTCCCCGCGCTCGGGGGGTACTGGTTGAACCCTGCGTCGATCGCAGCCTTCGCCGCGTCGAGCATGGCGGCGGGGCCGTCGACGTCGGGGAATCCCTGGCCGAGGTTGAGCGCGCCGGTCGAGGCGGCGAGGTCCGTCATCTCGGCGAAGATCGACCCTGCGACCGAGCCGTCCGCGCGGACCAGACCCGTGGCGCGGGCCACGTCGAACCATCGTTCCGTCATGCCGACCGACCCTAGCGCGGACCCGTCGGGCAGGTTGTCCACAGCCCTTGCACGGTGACGCGGCGAATTCTCTAGGCTCGGGCGCGGCGGCCCAGGCTGCGAAGAATGTCTGGAACGGTGGGAGGAGGACCTGTGGACGATGACGGTGTGGTGCTCCTCGCCGGGGATGCTCGGGACCTCGTGCGCACGCGGGACGTCGACCCCGTGCGTGACCCCGCGGCGGCCGAGCTGCTGGTCCGCGAGGCGCTCTCCGCGTACGAGACACGAGCGGCGCTCGGCGGGGTGCCCGTCATCGACGACACGGACGCCGCGGTGCGTCGGGTCCTGGACGACCTCGCCGGAATGGGTCCGCTGCAGGCCTACCTCGACGACCCGGAGATCGAGGAGGTGTGGGTCAACTCGCCCTCGGAGGTCTTCGTCGCGCGCCGTGGGCGTTCCGAGCTGACGACGACGATCCTGACGCGAACCCAGCTGCGGGACCTCGTCGAGCGGATGCTCAAGTCCTCCGGGCGTCGGCTCGACCTCTCCAGCCCTTTCGTCGATGCCTGCCTGCCCGGGGGAGAGCGGCTCCACGTGGCGATCCCGGACGTGACCCGCGAGCACATGGCGGTCAACATCCGCAAGCACGTGCTCAGGGCCACGTCGCTGCGGGACCTCGTGGATCTCGGTTCCCTGACCCTGCATGCCGCCGAGTTTCTTGACGCCTGCGTACGAGCGGGCCTCAACGTCGTCGTGGCCGGCGCGACACAGGCGGGCAAGACCACGATGCTCAACGCGCTCGCGGGGTCGATCCCTGCGACGGATCGGGTGATCACGTGCGAGGAGGTCTTCGAGCTGCAGATGCCCTGCCGCGACGTGGTCCCCCTCCAGTGCCGGCAGCCCTCGCTCGAGGGGACCGGAGAGATCACGCTGCGGCGGCTGGTCAAGGAGGCTCTGCGCATGCGGCCCGACCGGATCGTGATCGGCGAGGTGCGCGAGGCCGAGTCGCTCGACCTGCTCGTCGCACTCAACTCAGGCGTCCCCGGCCTCTGCACGATCCACGCGAACTCGGCCCGTGAGGCTCTCGTCAAACTCTGCACCCTGCCGATGCTCGCAGGGCCGAACGTCACGGATCGCTTCGTCGTCCCGACGGTGGCGTCCTCGGTCGACGTCGTCGTGCACCTCGGCGTCGACGCCGACGGGACGCGCTGCGTCCGAGAGATCGTCACCGTGCCCGGCAGGACGGAGGAGGGCGTCGTCGAGACCGTCGACATCTTCCAGAGAACCGAGGGACGTCTGCACCGCGCCGCCGGCTACCCGCACGCCCGTGAACGATTCATGCGCGCCGGACTCGACGTCACCGCGATCCTCAACGGGGAGCGCCACGCGATGCCCGTGGGCGTGGGCATCTGATGGGAGTCGTCGTCGGTCTGCTCCTGGGCGCGGGGTGCTGTCTCGTCTGGTTGTCGTGCTGGACCAACCCTGCTGCACGGTCGCGAACCCGTGGCTGGACGGCACGCGTCCAGGACATGTTGAGCCAGGCAGGCCTGCCTGACGTGACGCCGGGCGCGCTCCTGGGTGTCTCGTCCGCCGCGGGGCTCGCCGCGCTCGCCGTCGTCTTCGCGGTCACCCGGTCGATCACGATCTCGGTGTGCTTCGCCGCCATGGCCGGTGCTGCCCCGTGGCTTCTGGTCCGCGGTCAGGCGCGTCGGCGTCGCGTGCGGCTGCGCGACGTCTGGGCCGAGGCGGTCGATCACCTGGCGTCGGGGGTTCGTGCGGGCCTCTCGCTTCCGGAGGCGCTCGTCCAGCTGGGCGAGCGGGGTCCCGAGGACCTGCGCGAACCGTTCCGCCGGTTCGGTCAGGACTATCGCAGCGCGGGTAGGTTCGGGGAAGCGCTCGATGCGCTGAAGGCACGCCTGGCCGATCCCGTCGGCGACCGGATCGTCGAGGCCCTCCGGGTCACGCGCGACGTAGGTGGTGCGGACCTGGGGCGCATGCTTCGTACGCTCTCCGGGTTCCTCCGGGAAGACGCCAGGACACGCGGCGAGCTGGAGGCTCGGCAGTCGTGGACGATCAACGGGGCGCGTGTCGCAGTGGCGGGCCCCTGGGTGGTGCTCGGGCTTCTGGCGACGAGGCCGGAGACGGCTGCGGCCTTCGACTCGGTCACCGGCGCGCTGGTCCTCGCCGGTGGCGCCGCATGCTCGCTCGTGGCCTACCGCGCGATGGTGCACATCGGGCGACTTCCCGACGAGGAACGGGTGCTGCGATGATCGAGGTCTCGCTCGTGGGTGCTGCCGTCGGTGCGACGGCGGGTCTCGGGTTGCTGCTCGTCGCCAGCGCCGTCGCCCGCCGGTCGATCCGCCTGGACGACCGTGTGGTCCCCTACCTGCGTGCCTTCGGCGGCGAGCTCGGTCCGCGGACCGGTGGTTCAGCCCTGGCTCCGTGGATGTCCAGGATCACCCGCTGGCTCGAGCGGCTCGGGTCGTCCCGGGCGGACGTCGAGCGACGTCTCGCCCGCGCCGGGAACCGCGGCTCGGTCGAGCAGTTCCGCATGGTGCAGGTCATCTGGGCGGTCGTGGGCCTCGCCGCCGGACTCGCCCTGTCGGTCCTGCTCCTCGCGGCACGCGGGTCGAGCCTGCTCACCCTGGTCGTCCTCGTCGTGATCTGTGCCGTCGCGGGGATCCTGCTCTGCGACTGGAACCTGACTCGACAGGCCTCGCGCCGCGAGGAGCGCATCAGGTCAGAGTTCCCGACGGTCGCCGAGCTGCTCGCGCTCGCCGTCGGTGCGGGGGAGGGCCCGGTCGCCGCGATCGACCGGATCGCCGCGACGACGCGCGGTGACCTCTCCGACGAGTTCACCCGGGTCCGCGCCGACCTGCGTGCCGGTGCGACGCTCGACGGTGCCCTCGAGGAGCTGGGCCGCCGCACCGAGGTCAAGGCGCTCGCCCGGTTCGCCGAGGCGGTGACGGTCGCCGTCGACCGCGGCACGCCGCTGGCCGAGGTCCTCCGCGCGCAGGCGCAGGACGTCCGTGAAGCAGGCCGCCGCGCCCTGATGGAGGAAGGAGGACGGCGCGAGGTGCTGATGATGATCCCGGTGGTCTTTCTCATCCTCCCCGTCACGGTCGTCTTCGCCGTCTTCCCCAGTCTTGCCACCCTGCGCGTCGGGTTGTGACGCGTGCCCACCACCGAAGGAGTTGACGTCCATGGAACGCCGCAGCATCTCGATCCGGACCGGCGGGGTCCTACGCGCGCGCCTGCGACGAGTCGCGTCGCAGCCGGAGCGTGGCGACGTGCCCGGATGGGTGCTCGTCACGCTCATGACGGCGGGGCTCGTCGTCGCGCTCTGGGCCATCGCGGGCCCCCTGCTGGAGCAGACGTTTACGGAGGCGATCAACAGCGTCACGGGTCCGTAGTCGCCGGGCGTCCCGACAGCCGACGGCCGGCGCGACCCCGCCGTCGTGGCGCTCCCGGCGTCCGCGGGGACGAGGGGTCGGCGGTGGCCGAGTTCGCCCTGGTCTCCGTCCTCGTGCTGGCGCTCGTGCTCGCGGTCGTCCAGGTCATCCTCGCCGTCTACGTCAGGTCCCTGCTCGTCGACGCCGCGGCGGAGGGGGCGCGGGTCGCGGCGCGCGCAGACTCCCTCCCCTCCGACGGGATCCGGCGGACCGAGCAACTGATCGAGGGATCGCTGTCCGGGCGTTTCGCCGAGGACGTCCGAGTCAGCGAGGCCGAGTTCGACGGGTTGCCGGTGACGGAGATCTCTGTCCGTGCGCCGTTTCCCGTCGTGGGGACGCTCGGCCCCTCCGGGATGCTCGAGGTCCAGGGACACGCCGTGCAGGAGCCGGGCTGATGCGCCGGGGGATCGCGGCCCTCCGCACCCGGTGTGCCGGGGCCGGCCGCGAGGACGGCAACGCGATGGTTGAGTTCATCGGGGCCGCGGTGCTGCTCCTGCTGCCGGTGATGTACATCGGGATCGCGCTCGCTCGGCTCCAGGCAGGAGTCTTCGCGACGGAGGCGGCGGCACGCGAGATCGGACGCGTCGTCGTCACCTCCGCGGACGCGTCCGAGCGGGCGGCGCTCAGCGACGCGGCACTGCGGCTCGCCCTCGACGACCAGGGGTTCGATCCGGACGGGGCCGAGGTGGCCGTGACCTGCGCCACCGCGACCTGTCCCGCCGCGGGCGGTGAGGTGACGGTCCGGGTCGTCTACCCCGTCGAGCTGCCGTTCGTCCCGAGGTTCGTCGGGGAAGCCGTCCCGCTGTCCGTCCCCGTGGAGGCCGTGCACGTGGCACCCGTCGGTGACCACGTGGTCCCGTGACCCGCGCGTGCGCGCTGCGCGCGCTGCCGGAGGGCGAGAGCGGACGGATCATGCTGATGACGGCCGCGTTCGTGGCGTTCACGCTCGGTCTGGTGATCGTCGTCGTCTCCGTGACGCAGGTCCATCTCGACCGCAAGCGTCTCCTCGACCTTGCCGACGCGACGGCGCTCGCCGCCGCCGACGAGGTGGTCGCGACGTCGGTCTACGACGGCCTTGACGGGACGCCCGCGTCGACGGGAGGCGCGCGTCTGGACCCGGACGACGTGGAGACCGCGGCCGCCGCCTATCTCGCGGCGTACGCCGGCTCGAGCACGCTCACGGACGTCCGGCTCGTCGAGGCGGGGACGCCGGACGGACGCAGCGCGCGTGTGGTCCTGACGGCACGGACCTGGCCGGCGATCGTGAGTCCCGTGACACGCGGGTGGTCCGACGGCATCGACCTGACGGCCGTCGCGGCGGCACGGGCCTGGTAGCGCGTACCCTGGGTTCTCGTGGCCTCCATCGACTTTCCGCACGAGCTCAAGTCCCTCCGATCGACTCTCGCGAGCATTGCCGCCGTGAGCGACCCCGAGGCGCTGCGAGCGAAGATCGCCGACCTCTCGGAGAAGGCGTCCGCGCCCGGTCTCTGGGACGACCCGGAGTCGGCCGCCCGTGTGACGACCGCGCTCTCGGCCGCGCAGAACGAGCTGGAGCGCGTCGACAACCTCAACGGGCAGATCGACGACCTCGAGGCGCTCGTCGAGATGGCGACCGAGGACGGCGGGGACGCCGAGACGCTCGCGGAGGCGGAGTCCGAGCTCGTCACGCTGCAGAAGGCGCTCGGTGAGCTCGAGGTCCGCACGCTCCTGTCCGGTGAGTACGACGTCCGTGAGGCGGTCGTCACGATCCGTGCTGGAGCCGGTGGTGTGGACGCCGCCGACTTCGCGGAGATGCTGATGCGGATGTACCTGCGCTGGGCCGAGCGGCACGGCTACCCGACGACGGTTCTGGACACGTCGTACGCGGAGGAGGCCGGCCTGAAGTCGGCGACGTTCGAGGTCAAGGCCCCGTACGCCTTCGGCAACCTCTCGGTCGAGGCCGGGACGCACCGCCTCGTGCGGATCTCGCCGTTCGACAACCAGGGTCGCCGCCAGACGTCGTTCGCCGCCGTCGAGGTCATCCCGCTGATCGAGCAGACCGACTCCGTCGAGATCCCCGAGAACGAGATCAAGGTCGACGTGTTCCGTTCCTCCGGCCCGGGTGGTCAGTCGGTCAACACGACCGACTCCGCGGTGCGGATGACGCACATCCCGACCGGGATCGTCGTCTCGATGCAGAACGAGAAGTCCCAGATCCAGAACCGCGCCGCCGCGCTCCGCGTTCTCCAGTCACGCCTGCTGCTGCAGCGTCAGGCGGAGGAGAACGCCAAGAAGAAGGAGCTCGCCGGCGACATCAAGGCGAGCTGGGGCGACCAGATGCGGTCCTACGTGCTGCACCCGTACCAGATGGTCAAGGACCTGCGGACGGAGCACGAGGTCGGCAACACGTCCGGCGTCTTCGACGGCGACATCGACGGCTTCATCGAGGCCGGGATCCGCTGGCGGCGCGGGACGGGGTCCTCCGACGACTGATCGCGGTCTCGCGTCAGATCTCCGCGGTCTCTCCTCCCGCGGCGTGTCGGTCGGCGTACCGCGAAGGCTCGGTGCTTAGCCTCGAGTCGACCGAGGGCACGACCGTGCCCCGCCTCGACCGACGGTGAGTGCCCCTGTGATTCGCTTCGAAAACGTCACGAAGACGTACGCGCGTGGGGCGAGACCCGCCCTCGACGACGTCTCGCTCGACATCGACCGCGGTGAGTTCGTCTTCCTGGTCGGGGCCTCAGGGTCCGGAAAGTCGACCTGCCTGCGTCTCGTCCTGAGGGAGGAACGGCCGTCCGCGGGCGCCGTCCACGTCGCGGGGCGGGACCTGAGCAGGCTCTCGAGCTGGAAGGTTCCCGACCTGCGTCGTCAGATCGGCGTCGTCTTCCAGGACTTTCGCCTGCTGCCCAACAAGACCGTCTACGAGAACGTCGCGTTCGCCCTCCAGGTGCTCGGTCGCAGGCGGCACACCATCTCGCTCGCGGTCCCCGAGGTCCTCGAGCTCGTCGGGCTCGAGGGCAAGGAGAAGCGTCGCCCGCACGAGCTCTCGGGTGGGGAGCAGCAACGCGTCGCGCTGGCCCGGGCGTACGTCAACCGACCCCCGATCCTGCTCGCCGACGAGCCGACCGGGAACCTGGACCCGACGACGGCGCTGGGCATCATGCGTCTGCTCGACCGGATCAACCGGACGGGCACGACGGTCGTCATGGCCACGCACGACGAGGAGACCGTGAACCAGTGGCGGCGTCGTGTGATCGAGCTGGACGACGGGACGGTCGTCCGGGACGAGGCCGAGGGGATCTACGACTCGTCGAGGCGCGGCGATCCGGGGACACCGGGCATCGCCGCGGCGGGCGAGCCTCTCCCGATCGGCGAGGTGTAGACGATGCGGGGTCAGTTCATCCTCGGGGAGGTCGGTGCGGGGCTGCGTCGGAACCTCTCGATGACCGTGGCGGTCGTGCTCGTGACCTTCGTGTCGCTGACGTTCGTCGGTGCCGCGGCGCTTCTTCAGCTGCAGATCGACAAGCTCCAGGGCGACTGGTACGAGCAGGTCGAGGTGACGGTCTATCTCTGCCCGCAGGACTCTCCGCAGGCGGCCTGCGCCGGGGGAGAGGCGACGCAGGAGCAGCAGGAGGACCTCGAGCGCGTGATCGCGACCGAGCTCGACGGTGTCGTCGAGGAGGTGCGCGTCGAGTCCAAGGAGGACGCGTTCGACGCCTTCACGCAGCGGTACCCCGACGGATACCTCGGGACACCGCTGACGGTCGACGACATGCAGAGCTCGCTGCACCTGACGCTCGTCGACCCTGAGGAGTACGAGGTCGTCAACGACGTCCTGACCGGACGGCCGGGTGTCGAGTCCGTCGAGGACGACCGGGCGATCTTCGAGCCGCTGTTCCTGGTGCTCAACCGGCTCTCGCTCCTGGCGGCCGGGCTGGCGGTCGTCATGCTCGTGACGGCGGTCCTGCTGATCAGCACGACGATTCGCCTCTCGGCGTTCAGCCGGCGCCGAGAGACGTCGATCATGCGGCTCGTCGGCGCCTCGAACACCGTGATCCAGCTGCCGTTCCTCCTGGAGGGCGCGATCGCGGCAGTGCTCGGCTCCCTGCTCGCGATCGGTGGCCTCCTCGTCGGCGTGAGGTATCTCATCACGGACTGGCTGGCGGGTTCCGTCCCCTGGGTGAACTATGTCGACACGGGCGATGTGATCCAGGTCGCACCGTTCCTGATCCTGATCGCACTGGTTCTCTCGGTGGGCTCGTCCTACCTCACCCTTCGTCGATACACGAGAGTCTGATCGTTCATGACACGTCGCACGTCACGCTGGATGGCCACCGCAGTCGTCGGAGCCCTGATCGCCGTGGGCGCGACCCCGGCGGTCGCCGACGACATCGACGACCGCCGCGCCGAGGTCGAGCAGCAGCAGGCTCAGGCGAGCGCCGAGCGTGAGGAGCTCGCGCACGAGCTCGAGGGAACCGACGCGGCACTGGCCGCGGCCGTGCTGGAGCTGCACGACATCGAGGCGCAGCTCCCGGGCGCCGAGGTCGAGCTCGCGGCCGCCGAGGCCGAGGTGGAGCGGACCCGCCGCGAGGCCGAGCAGCTGGCGCAGCGGCTCGCGGACGCGCAGGACGAAGAGGTGCAGGTCACCGAGGAGATCGACACCAGCGCCGAGGAGGTCGACGACGCGCACGCGAACCTCGCGGAGATGGCGCGCCGGTCGTTCCGCGGCGAGGGGTCGCTGAGCAGCCTGGGGATCGTGACCGGTGCGCAGAGCGCCGAGGAGTTCGTCGACGAGTACGCGGCCGCGTCGTCGGCCGCCCGCAGCACCTCGCAGACCCTCGACGAGCTGAGGGACGCGGAGTCGATCGCGCGCAACCGGTCCGCGCGGCTCGAGGCCATCCGCGAGACGATCAGCGACCTCAAGGCGCAGGCAGACCAGAACGTCCTCGACGCGGAGGCCGCCCGCCAGGCCGCGGAGGAGCGCAAGGCAGAGCTCGAGCGACTCCAGGCCGAGCAGCAGGAGAAGCAGGCGGAGATCGAGGCGCAGAAGGCGCAGGCCGAGCAGGACCTGGCCGACGTCGTCTCCGAGCAGAACTCCCTCGAGGCCGACCTCAAGTCGGTCATCGCCGAGCAGGACGCCCGCGACGCGCGGATCCAGGCCGAGAAGGAGGCCGCCGCGAAGGCCGCCGCCGAGAAGGCGGCGGCCGAAGAGGCTGCGCGGAAGGAGGCCGAAAAGGATAGCGGTTCGTCCTCCTCTGGCGGATCGTCCTCCTCCGGGGGGTCGTCCTCCTCGGGTGGCAGCTCGAGCTCTGGTGGGAGCTCCGGCTCAGGCGGCGGCTCGTCCTCCTCGAGCTCGTCCTGGGGGCTCTCGTGGCCGACGGCGGTGCCGGTGATCACGTCGTACTACGGGATGCGCAAGCACCCGTTCCTGGTGGGCGTCACACGTCTGCACGCCGGGCTCGACCTCCGCGCGCGCTGTCCGGGCGGGCAGGGGACGGCGATCTACGCGGCGCAGAGCGGGACGGTCCTCTATTCCCGGTGGTACGGCGGGCTCGGGCAGCAGGTGCTGGTCAACCATGGCTCGCACGGTGGCAACAGCGTGATGTCGAGCTACAACCACCTCTCGGTCCGTTCGGTCTCGGCCGGGCAGTACGTGTCCAAGGGTCAGCTGGTCGGTTACTCGGGCACGACCGGGACCTCGCAGGTCTGCCACCTGCACTTCGAGGTGTATCGCAACGGCTCGACCGTGGACCCGCTCTCGTACCTCTGACCACGCATATCAGCTGGGTCACGGCGGGTCCGGTCGCGTAGATTGGTCCGTGACGCCCGACGGCGTAGCCCACGCCCGGCGTGGATCGACGAGCGGATTGGATGGGTGATGGCGAAGGACACGGGGCGCAACGTCGTCGCGACGAACCGCAAGGCCCGGCACGACTACCTGATCCGGGACGTCTTCGAGGCAGGAATCGTCCTCAACGGCACCGAGGTCAAGGCGCTGCGGCAGGGGAGGGCGTCCCTGGTCGACGGGTATGCCGCGGTGGATCACGGCGAGGCCTGGCTCGAGAACGTCTACATCCCCGAGTACTCGCAGGGGACGTGGAACAACCACGCGCCGAGGCGCCGTCGCAAGCTGTTGCTGCACCGGAGCGAGATCGACCGCCTGGAGGCCAAGACGCGGGAGAAGGGACATACCCTCGTCCCGCTCCAGCTCTACTTCGTCGACGGTCGGGCGAAGGTCGAGATCGCGCTCGCACAGGGAAAGCGTGAGTACGACAAGCGGCAGGCGCTGCGGGAGAAGCAGGACAACCGCGAGGCGCACCGGGCCATGCGCCAGCGTGAGCTGCGGTAGGGCTCAGCGCTGGTGAGGAGGCGGGCGACGCCGTAGCGTACGGGCCGTTCGTCCGTCTACTCTCGGAGGCCCTCCATGGCTCAGCTCAGCCAGTACATCCCGCGTCTCGCCGCCGGCGCGTTCATCCTCAGCTCCGGCCTGGACAAGCGCGGCGCCGACGCCGACACGGCGGCCTACCTGCACGGCACCGCCGCTGCGGCACTCCCGTTCCTCGACGAGGTCGAGCCCGAGGAGTTCACCAAGGCGCTGTCGACCGGTGAGATCGCGCTGGGTGCCGCTCTCGTCACGCCGTTCGTGCCCTCGGGGCTCGTCGGCGTCGCGCTCGGAGCGTTCTCCGGTGCGCTGGTCGGGATCTATCTCAAGACGCCGGGGCTGACCCGGGAGGACGGCGTGCGCCCGACCCCCGAGGGCATCGGGATGGCGAAGGACGTGTTCCTGCTCGGAATCGCCGGCGGGCTGGTCGCCGGGGCGCTCCGTCGCAAGCGCTAGCGGAATAGTCGTGCACCGATCGCCGTTGACCCCGTAGGATGCATCCTGCGCGGGTCGGCGGCAGTCGGTCCACGCGGTGGCTCGCGGGCCACCAAGATTGACAACTGCACAGGGGGTGATCGGTTTCGACGGTGGTCGTGCTTCAGGGAGAAGCGGGCCGAGAATGCAGACTTATCTCGTTAACGATGTCTGCAAACCTATAGGTGCCGATAACAAGCGCACCGACTTCGCCCTCGCCGCCTGAGCGAGCCTCGAAGTCCGTCAGCCCGGGATAGCTCTCGTCCCGGTTCCTGGCGTCAGCTAGAGAGCCACTGCTCGCGTCGTTCGTCGGTGACGACGCGGGGACTTTCAGCCGACTGGGCCCGTCAGCACCTTGTCCGTGTGAGTGCTGGGGCCGAGAAAAGCGGAGCGGACTGCGCCCGGAGAAGTCCTTGATAATCGCTGCCGGACCGGGGTTCGATTCCCCGCACCTCCACCCCTCGTGACGAGCCCCACCCTGTTCAGGGTGGGGCTCGCTGCTTTGCAGCCGATTTCGGCGTGCCGTCCCTTTGTTCCGGTCATATGGTCGGCAGTGCGACCGAACGCGTCGCACTGATCGGCCGTCGACGTCTGCGACGTCATGAACACCGGAGGAACGCATGAGTCAGTCGAGTGCGACGAGAAAGGGGACGACCGCGGCGATGGTCGCGCTGACCGCGGCGTCGTGCCTGCAGGTCGTCGACCCCACGGCGAACAACATCTCGGTCGTCGGTGCGAGCTCCGAGCTGGGGATGGACGCCGCCCAGCGCGCGTTCGCCGCCAGCATCGGCACGCTCGCCCTGGCCGCCGCCATCCTGACGACGGGTGCGCTCGGAGACCGCCTGGGTCGACGGAAGGTCATGCTCGCAGGTCTCCTCGTCGCAGGCGCCGGCGGTGTGATCACCGCGTTCGCCCCGACCACAGGTGTCTTCATGCTCGGCCGCGCTGTCACCGGGATCGGTATCGCGGCGGCGTTCGGTCTCAGCTTCGCCCTGATCCGGGCGGTGGCCCCGGACGCCATCCCCAAGTCCGTCGCCTTCTGGCTCGCCGGACAGACGGCGGCTGCACTGGTGCTCGGAGTTCTCGTCGGATGGGTCGCCGGCTTCGGCTGGCGCTTCGGCTATCTGGTTCTTCCCGCGGTCGCAGTGATCGCGTTCCTCATGTGCATGCGGGGGTTGCCCGAGGCCAAGGCGGACAAGGTCGGACCCTTCGACTACGTCGGCCTCTCGTCCGTCGCCATCGCGCTCGTGGGCATCATCTACGGACTCTCCAACGCCGGCAACGCCGGCTGGGGATCGTCGACGGTGATCATCCCCGTGCTCATCGGCCTGGTCGCGATGGCCATCTTCATCTGGTGGGAGGCTCGCGTCGAGTTCCCCGCGTTCCCCGTCAAGCTCTTCAAGGACCCCGAGCTCGCGGGCTCGGTCGCCACCGGCTTCTCGTTCAACATGTGGCAGGCCGTCGTGATGATCCAGCTCTCGATGCTGTGGCAGTACGTCTACCAGTACCAGCCGCTCCAGGTCAGCCTCGGACAGCTCCCGATGAACCTCGCGATGGTCGTCGGCGCCACGGTCGCCGGCCGCCTGCTCGCCCGCAAGCTCCCGGTCATCATCCTGCTGAGCGCCGGCCACCTCATGCTCATCGGCACGCTCGTGATGTTCGGGTTCTCCACGACGACCACGCCGTACATCTTCTTCGCCATCCCGATGATCGTCGGTGGTTTCGCCCGGATGCTCAACGAGACGACCATGGGTCAGTACTTCGTCGGCAAGCCGCCGGCGGCCCTGACCGGTTCGATGGCCTCGTCCAAGACGGCGATCGGCCAGACGAGCTTCGCGCTCGGCACCGCGCTGAGCACGACGTTCCTCTTCGGCCAGTATGGCCGCGGCATCGCCGAGGCCTTCGACAAGGCGAACGTCGAACCCTCGCAGCAGGGCTACTACACGGGAATGATCGAGACCTACGTCTCGGGCGGCGACATGTCGGACTACGACTCCGAGCAGGTGCAGACGGTGGTCGACCAGGCGAGCGACGTCTTCGTCTCGTCCTTCAACGGCACGATGTTCATCATCGCCGGTTTCCTGACGGTCTTCGCGATCATCAGCACGCTGTTCTTCATGAAGGCGAGCCGGATGCGCAAGGCCGGCACGCTCGTCGACGGCCCGCTCACGCTGGACGGCCGTCCGGCGGCTCTGGTCGGCGGTGGATCGGCCGAGGCGGCCGACGTCGACCGGCCGGGCGAGTCCGGTCCGGGCGATTCCGCCGACGGGCCCGCGTCCCCGCCGTCTCCGGCTTCCTGACCGGCGACGAGAAGAGGCTGTCGCATGAGCAACGTCGACCTGATCTTGGTCAACGGTTCCGTCGTCACGGTCGACGAGGACGGGACGGTCGCGGAGGCGATCGCCGTCGACGACGGTCTGATCGTCGCCGTCGGAACCTCAGACGACGTCCGGGCCCTCGCGGGCCCGGACACGGAGGTCGTCGATCTCGCCGGGACGACGGTGGTCCCCGGCTTCGTCGACGCGCACAGTCACGTGTCGATGGGGGCGCCGTACATCAAGCACGCGGCCCTCCACACCCCGCCCGTGGGGGAGACGCGGACGGTGCCCGACATCGTGCGCAGGCTCCACGAGGCCAAGGACCGCAACCGGCCTGCGCCCGGCGAGTGGGTGATCGGCTGGGGCTACTACCCGGACGAGATGGACGACGGCGGTGAGGTCACCGCGGAGATGCTGGACCGTGAGTTCCCGGACCACCGCGTCGCGATCGTCCACGTCTCGGGGCACGGCGGCGTCGTGAACTCGCGGGTGCTCGAGGCCGCGGGGTTCACGGCGGGCGTCGAGGACCCGGACGGCGGCACGATCGTCCGCTATCCGGGGACGGACACCCCCAACGGTGTGCTCTGGGAGCAGGCGTGGATCCCGATCGCCTTCTCGCTCTTCGACTTCGACGACGACGCGTTCGTCGAGATGCTCGGGGAGTACGCACGGTTCGGGATGACCACCGTGCAGGACGGGGCCGCCACGGTCGACCAGATCAAGTACGTGCGCTCCTTCGCGGAGTCGAGAGGCCTGCCGGTCGACGTCCGCTCGCTCGTGATCTTCAATGAGTTCCAGGAGGCCCTCGACGAGGGCCTCCTGGGGACCAGCAGCCACGGGCACACCGTCCAGGGCCTCAAGCTCATCCTCGACGGCTCACCCCAGGGAAAGACGGCGTACGTCACCGAGGAGTACGTCACCGGCGGTCCCGGGGGCGAGGAGCACTGGCACGGGCTCGCCGTGATCGACCAGGCGACGACCGACGCACTCGTCGAGCAGGCCTATCGCCACGGGGTGCAGGTCTTCGCGCACTGCAACGGAGACGCGTCGATCGACCAGCTGCTCGCGGCACATCGTGCCGCCAAGGAGGCCGGGGTCTCGTCCCCGGGCCGCACGGTCCCCATCCACTCGCAGGTCATGCGTGCGGACCAGCTCGACGACTACGTCGCCGAGGGTTTCAACCCCTCGATGTTCACCATCCATACGTACATCTTCGGGGACACGCACCTGCGCAACTTCGGCCCCGAACGCGCAGCCGGGATCTCGCCACTGCGCTCGGCGACGGCCAAGGGCCTGCGGCCCACGAATCACTCCGACTACCCGATCACACCCATCAACCCGATGGTCCTCCTGTGGACGTCCGTCGTCCGGCGATCCACCGGTGGTGCCGTGCTCGGCGCGGACGAGCGGGCCACCCCGATCGACGGACTCCGGGCGCTGACGATCAACGCAGCGTACGAGCACCGGACCGAGGACGACCGCGGCTCGCTGGAGGTCGGCAAGATCGCCGACCTCGTGCTCCTCGACGCGAACCCGCTCGAGGTCGACCATGATGCGATCAAGGACATCTCCGTCCTGCGCACCATCAAACGAGGAACCACGGTGTACTCAGCCTCATGACGAAAAACGCAGCGGCAGAGCCGACGGCCGACGGCGTCGCCCGTCGGCCCGGTGCCGCGATCTTCGCGCTGACGATGGCCGGTGTCGCCCAGGCCGCGGACGTGTCCCTGCACAACACCGCGATCGCGTCGGCCGCCTCCGACCTCGGGATGTCGCCCTCTGAACGGGCTTTCGCCGCGTCGGTCGCGACGCTCGCGATGGCGGCGTCGATCCTGGCGATCGGGAACCTCGGTGACCGCATCGGGCGGCGGCTCGTGCTGCTGTGGGCGTGCGGCGCGCTCCTCGTGGGAGGCCTCGTGACCGCCGTCGCGCCGAGCGCGGAGGTCTACATCGGGGGCCGTGTCCTGACCGGCTTCGGTCTGGCGGGGACGCTCTGCCTCTCGATGGCCCTGATCAGGACCGTCGCACCCGACCGGGTCGGCAAGGCGCTGTCGCTGTTCTTCACCGGTCAGGTCGCGTTCACGATCCCGCTCACGATCCTGGGCGGGTGGCTGATCGGCGGGTCCTGGCGCTACGGGTACCTCGTCGTGCCCGTGGTCGGGATCATCGCGTTCGTGCTAAACAAGCGGTTCGTGCCGCGCTCCAAGGCGGTCCACGCACGGAGCACCGACGGCGTCGGGCTCAGCCTGATCGCCGTCGCGCTGGTCGGGATCATCTGGGGGGTCTCCGACGCCAGCGGCGGGTGGACCTCGGCGCGGGTTCTCGTCCCGCTGCTCATCGGCGTGGCGGCCCTCGTCGCCTTCCTGTGGTGGGAGACCCATCACGACGAGCCGGCGCTTCCGGTGAAGCTCTTCAAGGACCCGGACCTCGCCGGAGCGCTGACCGCCGACGTCTCGTTCAACATGTGGCAGGCGGTCATGGTCCTGCAGCTCTCCCTCCTGTGGCAGTACGTGTACTCCTACGACGCACTGCAGGTCACCGTCGGGCAGCTGCCGGCGACCATCGCGATGGTCCTCGGCGCGTTCGCGGCGGGCCGGCTCGCGACGCGGGGCCAGAGCGCTCAGTCGATGGTCCTGGTCGGGCTCGCGGGTGTCGCGATCGCCATGGGCGTCTTCGCCCTCGCGGGCGGCTCGAGCCCGTACTGGGTGTTCGGGCTCGGACTGGTCGTCGGCGGGTTCTCTCGCATGCTGACCGAGACCGCCGCCGGCGAGTTCTTCGTGGGCAAGCCGCCGGCCGACCTCGTCGGTGCGACGGTCGCGAGCAAGCCGGCGATCGGGCAGGCCTCGTTCGCCCTGGGCCTTGCGCTGAGCTCGAGCCTTCTGTACGGGGGCTTCGGCAACGGGCTCCAGGACGTCTACGACGAGGTCGGGCTGACCCCGGTCCAGCAGACGCAGATCTCTGGCTACGTCGCCGGGGGAGAGGCACCCGGGTGGGTCGCCGACTCCCCGCAGGCCGACGAGATCGTCCAGGGGGCGACGGACGCCTACGTCACGGCGTACCAGACGACGACGGGCGTGTTCGCGGTCGTCTTCGTCCTCCTCTTCCTCGTCGCGGCCTGGTTCCTGGCGATCCTCCCGCGTCGGCGCGCGCGAGCAGGTCTGGCTCCGGACGGGTCGGCCGGTCCCACGGACAGTTCCGCGAGCGGCGCGGCCGGGGCGTAGCGGCTCTACCAGCCAGAGCGGGCGATCGCCTCGTCCCGTGCGTCACCGGCCAGCCACTGCATCCGCAGGGGCTGGCCGGTGACCGTGAACGTCCCGGTGTCCCATTGCACGACGGCGGGTACCTCAAGATCGACCTCGTCGCTGAACAGCCGTGGCCGCGCGGGGTCGACGAAGGTCACGCACCACTCCGTCTGCTCGGTGGGATTGACGTGGCAGGGATGCGTCGCGGGGCCGATCCGGTCCCAGTGACGGTGCACCCGGGTCACGAGGGTCCCCACCTGACGATCGCCGTCGAAGAGCCACGCGGCCGCGCCGCTGCCGTCGCGGGCGGGAGACGTCGTCATCGCCCTGTCCCTGACATCTGCACCGACCGCGACGTGCTCTCGTCGCGGCCCGGGTGCGGTTCGTCGTCGTGGTCACCCGCGTGGCCGGTGCCGGGTCCGCCGCCCCCCGGAGCAGCCGGGTCGTTCGCGTCGGGGCCGCCGGGCGCCGTCCCGCCGGCACGTCGACGACGTAGGGTCCGGACGAGCAGATAGGCGAGGGCGGCCGGGACGATCCAGGGCAGAGCCGCCCCGATGGCCACGATCAGGACGTCCACGGTGGAGACCAGTGCCGACCATCCCGCCAGGACCCCGCCGGTGAACCCGCCCGGAGCGAGCTCCGTCGGTCCGGGAGCGGCCGAGACGGAGACCGTCAGGGTCGACATCGCCACCTGCTCGGTCAGCTGGTCACGCTGGGCCGACAGGCTGTCGAGCTCGGCCTGGCGGGTCGTCAGCTCGGACTCCGCCTCGATCAGCTCAGAGGTGGACTCGGCGGCGTCGATCAGCTCGGTGAGGCGGTCCACCGAGGCGCTGAGTGCGCGGATGCGAGCATCGAGGTCCTGGCCGGTCGCGGTGACGTCGACAGAGTCGACGGAGACGTCCACGACGTCCCCGGCTCCCTCGAGAGCCGTGACGGTGTCCGAGACGCGGTCGGCGGGGAGCCGGATCGTGATCGTCGCGCTCGGCTCGATCTCGTCCGTCCTTGCCGTCTGGCTGCGCGACTCGACCCATCCGCCCGCCGTCTCAGCCATCGTGGCGATCTCACCGACCGTCTCGGCCGGGTCGTCGGCCACCAGCGAGACCCAGCCGCTCGTCACGACCTCGCGGTCCTGCGAGACCGCGTCGCTGCTCGGGAGCGCGGCGCGGTCGCCGTCGGCAACCTCTCCGACGTCAGCGGCGGCCGAGTCCTCGACGCCCATCTCGGTGCTCGACGAGTCGGCGGAGTCCGACGCGCCCGAGGTGCAGCCGGCAAGGGCGAGCACCGCACCCGTCGCGAGGGCGACGACGAGGCCGCCGCGGCGGGTGGTCCGGCTCGTGCGCATCGTCATGGTGCGACCGTAGAGCGGCAGACGCCGGAGCAGCAGGGGTTTCGGCCGATCGTGATCGGTTCGTGGCTCGTTCGTGACGTCTTCGTCGCCGGAGTGCCACGATGCAGGGATGATCGTGTGCTGCGGGCTCCTGACCGTCGACGTGCTGCAGACCGTCGAGCGGCTGCCACGTCCTGACGAGAAGGTCGTCGCCCGGCAGCTCGCCGTGGACTTCGGCGGGCCGGCGGCGAACGCGGCGGCGACGGCGGTTGCGCTGGGCTCCGGCGTCCGTCTCGTGGCGTCGGTCGGTGACGGTCCGCTCGCGCAGATCGCCCGGTCAGGACTCGACCGCGCGGGTGTCACCGTCGCCGACGTCGCCGACGGTGGTGACCCGGCGCTGTCGACGGTTCTCGTGACCGCAGGGACCGGCGAGCGCGCCGTCGTGAGCACGAACGCGACGTCCGCCGTCGGCGCGTCCGTCGATGTCGACGACCTGGCGAGGGGCATGGGTCCGGGCGACGTCCTGCTCGTCGACGGCCACCTGCCGGAGATCGCCCTGGCGTTGGCGAGGGAGATCCGTCGCCGCGGGGGGATCGTCGTGATGGACGCCGGGTCCTGGAAGCCGGGCACGGGCGAGCTCGTGGCGGCGAGCGATCTTGTGGTGGCCTCGGCCGACTTCCGTATCCCGACGGACCTGCGGGAGAGCGGGCGCGGCGTCGTCGAGACCCTGCTGTCCTGGGGCCCTCGCACGGTCGCGCAGAGCGCGGGCGGGGCGAGCTTCGTCGCCTCGGTCCGTGGCGTCCCGACGACGATCCTGGTGCGACGCCCGGACCGGGTCGTCGACACCCTGGGGGCGGGGGACGTCCTGCACGGTGCGCTCGCCGCGTTCTGCGACCAGGGCCTCGACGACGAGGTCGCGCTGCAGCGCGCCGCGGACGTCGCCACGGTGTCGGTCGGGCACCGTGGGGCGCGTGGCTGGATCGTTGAACCTTAAATGTCACCACTTGGCAACGGTTTGGACACGGTCCTTCGTTTTGGTTGACACCCCCTTAGTAAAGGGGGTCTACTAACAAACATGACGACGGACGTCACGCGCAACGTGGCCACCATGCGAGGGCTGAGCTCCAGGCTCCGACCCCTCACCAAGGTGCTGCCCGAGCACGCGCGTGCTCACAACAGGTCGCTCGTGCTGCAGCACCTGTTCCACGAGGGGCCGACCTCCAGGGCGGACCTGGCGCGTGCCACGCAGCTCACTCGCGTCACGATCTCCGACCTCGTCTCCGCGCTCATCGCCGAGGGGCTCGTCGAGGAGCTCGGCGTCCGCCCCGGCCAGCGCGTCGGCAAGCCCGCGATCCTCGTGGGAATGCGCACCAGCGCCTACCAGATCGTCGCGGTCGACCTCACCGACGACATGGAGATGCGCGGCGCCGTGATGTCGCTGAACGGTGCCATCGTCGTCCGGTCGCAGCTCAACATCGAGGGGCGCACGGGTGCCGATCTCGTCGACCTGCTCGCCCGCTTCATCCGTGGCCTGATCGCGTCGGCCACGCAGCCTGTGCTCGGCGTCGGCATCGGTTCGCCCGGTGTCGTCGACCCCGAGGGGCTGGTCGTCGAGGCCCCCAACCGCCGGTGGTTCGACGTCCCGCTGGCCGCGGACCTCGCCGACCGTCTCGGTCTCCCGGTCCACGTCGCGAACGACGCCAACATCGCCGCGCTCGCCGAGTTCACGTTCGGCAACGCCGACGGTGACGGCTTCATGATCGTCACGGTCGGTCAGGGCGTCGGTGCAGGCGTGGTCGTCGACGGGTCCCCGATGCGCGGCTACCGCAACGCCGCAGGAGAGATCGGGCACGTCACCGTCCTCGCCGAGGGTGGCCTGCGCTGTGCCTGCGGGCGCGACGGCTGCCTCGAGACCGTCCTCGCCGTCCCCGCGCTGCGCAGCGCGACCGCGGGACTGTCCACACAAGACTCCGATGCCGCGCTGGCATCGGCAGGCAGGCTCCTGGGCACCGCCCTCGCTCCTGTCATCAGTGCGCTGAACCTCTCCGAGGTTCTCCTGAGCGGACCCGCCGAGCTTCTCGACGGGCCACTGAGAGAAACGGCGCTCGAAGTCATCCGCGATCGGACGATGCCGGCGGTCAACGCCGGTCTCACGTTCCGGATGGCGTCCCTGGATGAGGACGTGGTGCTCTCCGGAGCAGCGGTTCTCGTTCTCTCCGGACAGCTCGGGGTCTCCTGAGCCGGGCCGGAGGAGCGGACATCCGCATGACCTCCCGAATTACCTCAGGTGGCGTCCCCAGCGCCACCACAGCGATACACCGAGAGGAAGTACCCCAGTGAAGAGGAACCGCCTCGTCGCCACCACGGTGGCTTCGACGATCACCCTGGCCCTCGCGCTCGCCGCGTGTGGCTCCGACGACTCCAGCTCCGACGAGGGCAGCTCCGACGCCGCCGTCGAGTCTGGTGACCTCCGCGTGTGGCTGGTCGGCACCGACACGCCGCAGGATGCACGCGACTACCTCATCGAGACCTTCGAGTCCGAGAACGAGGGCTCGACGCTCACCATCGAGGAGCAGGCCTGGGACGGCCTCGTCGACAAGCTGACGACGTCCCTCTCCTCCTCCGACAGCCCCGACGTCGTCGAGGTCGGAAACACGCAGGCCTCGGCCTTCACGTCGGCCGGCTTCTTCGCCGACCTCACCGAGGACTACGACGCCCTCGGTGGCGACGACCTGCTCCAGGGCTTCGTCGAGGCGGGCACGTACGACGACAAGTTCTACGCAGCCCCGTACTACTCCGGTGCACGTGCGGTGTTCTACACCCCGCAGATCGTCACCAACGAGATCCCGACCACGCTGGACGAGTACATCTCGACCGCCAAGGACAACACGACCGACGACGTGTCGGGCATGTGGTGGCCGGGTCAGGACTGGTACAACGCTCTCCCGTTCGTCTGGGAGAACGGTGGCTTCATCGCCGAGCAGGCCGACGACGGCACCTGGGAGGCAGGCTTCTCCTCCGAGGGTGGCATCAAGGGCCTCGAGCAGGTCCAGGACCTGATGGTCAACGCCTCGAACGCTCCGGCCGACGGCCAGGAGACGGACCTGCAGGTTCCGTTCTGTGAGGGTTCGGTCGGCTACCTGTCGGCTCCGACCTGGATCAAGTGGTCGATCGTGGCTGAGCCCGACGCCGAGGTTCCGGGCTGCTCGGACACCTACGGTTCGGACCTCGCCGCCTTCGCCCTCCCGGGTGCTGACGGTGGCGCTGCCCAGGTCTTCGCCGGTGGCTCGAACATCGCGGTTGCCGCGAAGTCGGAGAACCCTGAGCTCGCCAAGTCGGCGCTCGAGATCATGCTCTCGGACGGCTACCAGAAGATCCTCGCCGGCAACGGCCTCATCCCCGCCAAGGTCTCGCAGGCCGAGTACCTGCCGGACGACGAGATCACGCAGGCCGGTGCTGCTGCCGCTGCGAACTCGAAGCTGACCCCCGCGTCGCCCAAGTGGGCTGACGTCGAGGCGCAGAAGGTCCTCCAGGACTCGTTCGTCAAGATCGCTCAGGGCGGCGACGTCACGGAGATCGCGACGGCACTGGACGAGCAGATCGAGTCGATCCTCAACAGCTGATCCCACGGTGAGTCACCGCACGCGGTGACAACCCTGCACTGTCAAGGGGTGGGGGCCCCGACGGGTCCCCGCCCCTTGGCATGAGTACACCGCACTGCGACGCGTACCTCGTGCGCGCAGACACCGACGGAGTGAGGAAATGAGCTCAACGACTCTGGAGAACCCGACCGCGGAGCGGTCGAGCGGTTCCCAGCCCGAACGGAAGAAGCGCAAGTCGCCGCTTCCCTGGTTCCTTCTGGCGCCGACCCTCATCGTTCTGGGCGTTCTGACCGGCTACCCGCTGATCCGCCTGATCATCATGTCGTTCCAGGAGTACGAGCGCGCCCAGCTCATGGGCGTCCCCGCCGAATGGGTGGGATTCCAGAACTACACCGACATTCTCACCGACCCGGACTTCTGGACCGTGCTCGCCCGGAGCTTCGTGTTCATGATTTTCTGCGTCTTCTTCACGATGCTGCTGGGCATTCTGATCGCCCTCCTGATGCTTCGCCTGAACAAGGGCTTCAAGCTCCTCACCTCGATCGGCCTGCTGCTCGCGTGGGCGATGCCGCAGCTCGCCACGATGATCGTCTTCGGGTGGATCTTCGACACCGAGTACGGCGTCGTGAACCACGTCCTGACGTCGATCACCGGCAACGACTGGATGGGCCACTCGTGGCTCATCAACCCGCTCTCGTTCTTCTTCGTCGCCGGCATCGCCATCATCTGGCAGGCGGTCCCCTTCATCGCGTTCACGATGTATGCGGGCCTGAGCCAGGTTCCCGGAGAGGTCCTCGAGGCGGCGCAGCTCGACGGCACCAGCCCGTTCCAGCGCTTCCGCCTCATCATGGTGCCGTTCGTCCGCAGCATCCTCACGGTGCTCATCATCCTGTCGATCATCTGGGACCTGCGCGTCTTCACCCAGATCTTCGCCCTGCAGGGTGTCGGCGGCATCAGTGAGCAGACGAACACGATCGGTACGTACATCTACCAGGTCGGTATGGCGCAGGGGCACTACGGCCCCGCAAGCGCGATCGCGGTCATCCTGGTCATCATCATGATGGCGATCTCGTACTACTACGTGCGCCAGACCCTGAAGGAGGAAGAGCTGTGAGTACCTCCGCAGCGGCGATTGCCCCCGAGCGCCAGACGCGTTCGTCAACGAAGCCTCCGGCGGTCCGTCGGAGCAAGGACACCCGACGCAAGGCGCGCAACAGCGTGATCTGGTCGGCGATCTCGGTCGTCGTGTTCCTGTTCTCGATCTTCCCGGTCTACTGGATGGTCAACTCCTCGTTCCTTCCCACGTCCATGATCCGTGGGTCGGAGCTGCACCTCTGGCCGGGTTCCAACTTCACCTGGCGCAACTACGAGGTCGCGATCTTCGAACAGGATCGGTCACCGTTCGGTCCCGCGCTGCAGACGTCGCTCCTGGTGACGTTCTTCACGCTGATCTTCGCCCTCCTGTTCGCGTTCCTCGCGTCCATCGCGATCTCTCGCTTCAAGTTCAAGGGTCGCTACACGTTCATCATCACGATCCTCGCCGTCCAGATGATCCCCGCCGAGGCCATGATGATCTCGATCTTCCGGATCATCGACTCCTGGCAGCTGCTGAACACGATCGTCGGTCTCGGCATGGTGTATCTCGCGGCGGTTCTCCCGTTCACGATCTGGACGCTGCGTGGCTTCGTCAACGCCGTGCCGGCAGACCTCGAGGAAGCCGCGATGATCGACGGCTGCTCGCGGACCAAGGCGTTCTGGAAGGTCACCTTCCCGCTGCTGGCTCCCGGCCTCGTGGCGACCGGCGTCTTCGCCTTCATCCAGGCCTGGAACGAGTTCGTGATGGCACTGATCATCATGACCCGGCCCGAGAACATGACGCTGCCGGTCTGGCTGCGGACGTTCCAGCAGGCCACGATGGCGACGAACTGGGGGGCACTGATGGCGGGCGCGACCCTCATCGCCATCCCGGTCGTCATCTTCTTCATGATCGTTCAGGGCCGAATGACTGGTGGTCTTGTTTCCGGTGCTGTGAAGGGCTGATGTGAGCGAGCTCAGTTCGGTGGCCTCGTCTACGGACGAGGCCACCGCCTCCGCCGGCCTGGCCCAGGGCTATGCCGTGGGTCTGGACGTCGGGGGAACCAAGATTCTCGGTGTCCTCGTCGGGCCGGACGGCTCTGTCGAGGGGACGCTCCGGCTCCCCACCCGGTGGGGACCCGAGGGTGTCGTCTCGAGCGCCGCGGAAGCGGTCACAGGGCTCCTGGACGCTGCGGGCGTACCGGTCGAGCGCCTGACCTCGGTGGGCGTCGGGGTGCCCGGGCTCGTGGACCCGGCATCGGGAGGCGTGCAGCACGCCGTCAACCTCGGGATCGACGCAGAGACGTTCCTGCTGGCCTCCCTGCTCTCCGAGCACCTGGGCGGCGTGCCGGTGAGCGTCGACAACGACCTCAACGTGGCAGCGCTCGGCGCAGCCTCCGTCACCGGCGGGGACGTCGACCTGGCGTTCCTGGCGCTCGGGACCGGGCTTGCCGCGGGAATCGTCCTCGGGGGAGAGCTCCGCCGTGGCGTGTCGGGCGCCGCCGGCGAGATCGGCCACATCCCGGTGGACCCCCGCGGACCGCTGTGCGCGTGCGGTCAGCGAGGATGTCTCGAGACGTACGCCTCGGGCACGGCACTCGGTGCCCGCTGGCCGTCGCAGCACGGTCGTCCGGCCCCCGCGGAGCTCTTCGAGGCCGCGGCGGGCGGAGACGAGCGGGCGGTCCTCGTGAAGAACGAGTTCGTCACGGCCGTGGCTGCCGCGATCCGTCTTCTGGTCCTGTCGTACGACGTCGAGCACGTCGTTCTCGGCGGCGGCGTCAGCATTCTCGGCGCACCTCTGCTGGACGCCGTGGCCGTCGCACTCGAGGAGCAGGCATCGTCCTCGCCGTTCCTTGCGTCGTTGGAGATCGCGGACCGCGTCCGCCTCTGTCCGACCGACGTACCCGTCGCCGCCGTGGGCGCAGCCCTCGCCGGTCGCAGAAAGGTGTCGAAATGGAAGTTGTGATTGCACCGGCGGAAGAGCTTGCGAAGCTCGCCGCCGACACGATCGAGGCAAAGCTGCGGGAGAACCCGGCAGCCGTGCTCGGCCTCGCCACCGGATCGAGCCCGTTGAAGGTGTACGACGAGCTGGCCCGCCGTCACGCAGAGGACGGGTTGTCCTTCGCCGAGGCGAAGGCGTTCATGCTCGACGAGTACGTCGGGATCGACGCCGACCACCCGGAGCGCTACCGCAACGTCATCGAGACCGAGATCGCGTCGCGGGTCGACTTCGCACCCGGCGCGGTGAACGGACCGGACGGGCTGGCCGAGGACCTCGTCGCGGCCTGTGCGGACTACGAGCGTGCCATCGAGTCGGCCGGCGGGGTGGACGTCCAGCTCCTCGGAATCGGCACGGACGGGCACATCGCGTTCAACGAGCCCGGCTCGTCGCTCGCGTCCCGGACCCGGATCAAGACGCTCACCGCGCAGACCCGTGAGGACAACGCGCGGTTCTTCGAGGACGACCTGGACCAGGTGCCGCAGCACTGCCTGACCCAGGGCCTCGCGACGATCATGTCGGCCAAGCACCTGGTGCTCCTGGCGACCGGCAAGGGCAAGGCGGAAGCGGTCCACCAGCTCGTCGAGGGCCCGATCTCGGCCATGTGGCCGGGGACGATCATGCAGATGCACCCGCACGCGACGGTGCTCGTGGACGAGGCTGCGGCCAGCCGCCTGCAGCTCGGCCAGTACTACCGGCAGACCTTCGCGTCCAAGCCCGAGTGGCAGGGACTCTAACCGGACCGACACGTCGCGTCGACGAGCGGGAGGCCATACGGTCTCCCGCTCGTCGTCGTCTCCGCAGGTTGTGCCCCGAGGCGCTCGTCGCCCGGACCCGTCCGTCGTCGTGGGGGTGGGTGGACGTAGTATCGGGGGCATGACTGAACCGACCACCCCTGCTGACCCGCTCGAAGGTACGGGCACGTCGACCAGCGTCCTCGAACGGACCGAGGCCGAGGAGAAGGTCGAGCCCGGCGACCACGAGCGCTTCGCGCACTACGTGCGCAAGGAGAAGATCATGAAGTCCGCGATGTCCGGCAAGCCGGTCATCGCGCTCTGCGGGAAGGTCTGGGTGCCCGGCCGGGACCCCAAGAAGTTCCCGGTCTGCCCCGCGTGCAAGGAGATCTACGAAGGCCTGCGCAGCCCGCAGGACGGCGAGGGTGATTCCGGCAAGTGAGCGAGCGCGCCTCGTCCCGGCAGGACCAGCTCGACCTTCGTCAGACCGCACCGCAGCACGCGTCGTCCTCCGCGGCGTCGAACCTCTCCCCGGCGTTCCCCCGACGGGCCCCGTGGGGGACCGCCTCGAAGCTCCGTGCCTGGCAGGCCGAGGCGATCGAGCAGTACCGGGTCGCCGCACCGCGAGACTTCCTCGCCGTCGCGACCCCGGGGGCCGGCAAGACGACCTTCGCGCTGCGTATCGCGACCGAGCTCCTCGAGCAGGGCGTCGTGCGTCGGGTGACCGTGGTCGCGCCGACCGAGCACCTCAAGCACCAGTGGGCCGACGCCGCGGCGCGGGTGGGCATCCGGATCGACCCGAACTTCCGCAACAGCCAGGGTCGTCACGGAGCGCACTACGACGGCGTCGCCCTGACGTATGCCCAGGTGGCCGCCAAGCCGGCGCTCCACACCGCCCGGACCGCGGCCGCGCCGACGCTCGTCATCCTCGACGAGGTGCACCACGGTGGCGACGCGCTCTCGTGGGGCGACGCCGTCCGTGAGGCCTTCGAGGGCGCCGACCGCCGTCTCGCGCTGACCGGCACGCCGTTCCGGTCCGACACCGCCGCGATCCCGTTCGTCCGCTACGAGCGCGACGCGCACGGCGTGCGACGGTCGGCCGCCGACTACACGTACGGCTACGGCGAGGCGTTGCGCGACCACGTCGTGCGGCCGGTGCTGTTCATGACGTACTCCGGCGCGATGCGCTGGCGTACGCGGGCCGGCGACGAGGTCAGCGCCCGGCTCGGCGAGGACATGACGAAGGACCTCACCGCGCAGGCCTGGCGCACGGCGCTGGACCCGAACGGTGAGTGGATCCCGTCGGTGCTCGCTGCTGCGGACCGTCGGCTGACGGAGGTGCGGCGGACGGTCCCCGACGCGGGCGGGCTCGTCATCGCGTCGGACCAGACGGATGCGCGCGCGTACGCGGGCCACCTGGCGCGGATCACGGGGAGGTCGCCGACGGTGGTGCTCTCCGACGACGACGGCGCGAGTGCCCGGATCGACGAGTTCAGCGACTCGGACGACCGGTGGATGGTCGCGGTCCGGATGGTCTCCGAGGGCGTCGACGTGCCGAGGCTCGCCGTCGGCGTGTACGCGACGTCGACGTCGACCCCGTTGTTCTTCGCCCAGGCGGTCGGCCGGTTCGTCCGTGCGCGTCGTCGTGGGGAGACGGCGTCGATCTTCCTGCCCAGCGTCCCGCTGCTGGTCGATCTGGCGAATGCGATGGAGATCGAGCGTGACCACGCGCTCGACCGCCCGCTGACCGCGGAGGAGCAGGGGGAGGAGTTCGATCCGGAGGCCGACCTGCTGGCGGCGGCGAACCGCGAGGAGAAGGCGTCGGACGACATGGCGCAGGGCACGTTCGAGGCGCTCGACGCGCAGGCGTCGTTCGACCGTGTGCTCTTTGACGGCGGTGAGTTCGGCACGGGGGCTGACGTCGGCTCCGACGACGAGCAGGACTTCCTGGGCCTGCCGGGTCTGCTCGACGCCGACCAGGTCGCGACGCTGCTGCGGCAGCGTCAGGCGAGCCAGGTCTCCGCGCGGTCGAAGAAGGGCCCGAGCGCGGCGGAGCGTGCCGAGCTCGAGCACCGGAAGGCGGGCGAGCTCCGCAAGGAGCTGTCGCAGCTCGTCTCGGCGTGGGCACGTCGCAGCGGGCAGCCGCACGGCTCGGTGCACACCGAGCTGCGGCGTCGCTGCGGAGGGCCCGAGGTCCCGCTGGCGACGGTCGAGCAGCTGCAGAAGCGCACCGAGGTGGTACGCGGCTGGTTCGTCGGACGGCGCTAGCGGGTCAGCCCAGGTCGATGTTCACGGTCGGGATGACGGGGTCGCCGTCGGAGAGCCGGCGCGCACCGCGGGGGAGCTCGGCGCGGGAACGTTCGTGGCGGCTCGCGGCCGTGCGGACGCCGTACGGACCCGTCCAGCGGGAGTCGATCGCGCCGTCGAGCACCAGTGGGACCTGCAGGGCGCGGGCCTGTCCGCTCTCGGACCTCCAGGCCGCCACGGCGTCCTCGTGGCCCGTGAGCAGGACCTCGCTCTGCGAACGACCGTCGATGCCGGTGACCCGGTTGGCGGTCTTGCGGCCGCCCCGGCTGGCCTTGGACGGTGAGGTCTTCTCGACGGGCTCGATCATGCCGTTCGACGCCTCGCGAGCGACGAGCTTGTAGACCATGCCGCACGTCGGGTGGCCGGACCCGGTGACGAGCCGGGTGCCGACGCCGTACGCGTCGACCGGTGCGACGGCCAGCGCGGCGATCGCGTGCTCGTCCAGGTCGGACGTGACGACGATCTTGGTGTCCCGCGCGCCGAGGCTGTCGAGCTGACGGCGGACCTCGACCGCGAGCGACCCGAGGTCGCCGGAGTCGATGCGCACCGCGCCGAGGCTCGTCCCCGCGACGTCGATCGCGCGGCGGACCCCGGCCGCGACGTCGTAGGTGTCGACCAGGAGCGTCGTCTGCGGGCCGAGCGCCGCGATCTGACCCGCGAACGCGGCCTGCTCGTCGTCGTGCAGCAGGGTGAACGCGTGCGCGGAGGTGCCCGTGGTCTCCAGGTCGTAGCGACGACCGGCCTCGAGGTTCGACGTGGACCCGAACCCGGCGATCACGGCGGCCCGGGCCGCGGCGACGGCGGCCTCCTCGTGGGTGCGGCGCGACCCCATCTCGATGCAGGGTCGGTCGACGGCAGCGCTGGTCATCCGCGACGCGGCGGCTGCGACGGCCGAGTCGTGGTTGAGGATCGAGAGGACGAGGGTCTCGAGGAGCACGCACTCGGCGAACGTCCCTGTGACGGTGAGCACCGGCGACGCCGCGACGTACGTCTCACCCTCGGGATACCCGTGGATCGTGCCCCGGAAACGGAACTTCGCCAGGAAGTCGAGCGTGGTCCGGTCCACGACACCCGCCTGCGAGAGCCAGGCGAGGTCGTCGTCGTCGAACCGGAAGTCCGCGAGCGCCTCGAGGAGCCGGCCCGTGCCCGCGACGACGCCGTAGCGCCGGCCGGGGGGCAGGTTGCGCGTGAAGACCTCGAACGTCGAGTGACGGTACGCCGTGCCGTCGGCGAGCGCGGCCCGGAGCATCGTCAGCTCGTAGCGGTCGGTCAGGAGCGAGGTCGTCATGGTTCTCACACTATGCGGTGCCTTGGTGCGCGTGCGCGTGGGCGGGCTACCGTGGACGCGTGAGCGAGGAGTCGACGGGCACGGACGTGCTCGAGCGCGAGGAGACCCTGACGGCGTCGGACCGTCCGTGGTCGACCGTCGTCTGGAACGACCCGGTGAACCTGATGACGTACGTGGCCTACGTCTTCGAGAGCTACTTCGGGTACTCGGAGGCGAAGGCACGTCGCCTGATGCTGCAGGTCCACGAGGAGGGGCGGGCGATCGTGTCGACGGGCGGGCGTGAGCGGGTCGAGGTCGACGTGCGGGCCATGCACGGGTACGGCCTCTGGGCCACGATGCAGCGGGCGGACGGCTAGTGCGCGGCTTCGCTCCGGTGGACGGAGGGTACGAGGCGGCCCTGGACGAGGCCGAGCGTGACGTCCTGTCGAGCGCGGCGCGCGGTGTCGCGCAGATGCTGGCACCGGTCGTCGAGGGGGAGTCTCCCCAGGACGGGGCGGTGGCCCGGCTCGTGCCGGACGCGTCGGACGACGACGAGGTCGCGGCCGAGTTCCGGCGGCTGACGCAGGACGACGTCGCGCGCGGAAAGATCGACGGGCTGGACCGGTTCGCCGACCTGCTGGACGGGTCGGAGGGGCACGGGACCCTGCCGTGGGTCGTCCCGGAGACGGATGCGCAGGTGGTCGCGACCGCGCTGACCGACATCCGCCTCGTGGTGGCTGACCGGCTCGAGCTCGCGTCGGACGTCGACGTCGAGGAGCTGCACGCACGGCTCGACCGGTCTCTGCGGGCAGAAGAGGAGGGCGTCGACCCGACGGTCGACGACGACGGGGGACTCTGGCGCTTTCTGGCAGGGGTCTTCGTCACGACGGGGTGGCTGCAGGAGTCGCTCGTCGACGCCATGCTGGCGCGCCTGCGCGGGGCGGGTGACCACGCCGCGCCGTGAGCGGTGTCACCGCCCGAACGGCACGGGACCCGACTAGGCTTGACCGGGTGAACGACGCACCCATCGGAATCTTCGATTCCGGGGTCGGCGGCCTGACGGTGGCACGCGCGATCCTCGACCAGCTGCCGCACGAGTCGCTGCGCTACATCGGCGACACCGCGAACTCGCCCTACGGCCCGAAGCCGCTCGCGGCCGTCCGCGCGATGGCCATGTCGATCATGGACCGACTGGTCGACGACGGTGTCAAGATGCTGGTCATCGCGTGCAACAGCGCCTCCGCGGCGGTCCTGCGGGACGCGCGCGAGCGGTACGAGGTGCGCCACGGGCTGCCGGTCGTCGAGGTGATCCTGCCGGCGGCGCGTCGTGCCGTCGCGGCCACGCGGTCGGGGCAGGTCGGTGTCATCGGCACGCAGGCGACGATCGCCTCGCGCGCCTACGAGGACGCACTCGCGGTCGCGCCGGGACTCACGCTGACGTCCCAGGCCTGCCCCGAGTTCGTCCGCCTCGTCGAGGCCGGGATCACGTCCGGGCCCGAGGTCCTCGACGTCGCCCGGGAGTACCTCGAGCCCGTGCAGGCGGCGGGGGTGGACACGCTCGTCCTGGGCTGTACGCACTACCCGCTGCTGACCGGTGCGATCTCCTACGTGATGGGCGACGGCGTGACCCTCGTCTCGAGCGCCGAGGAGACCGCCAAGGACGTCTACCGCACGCTCGTGGCGCACGGGCTCGAGCGGAGTCCGGAGGCCGGTCCTCCGGAGCACAGGTTCGTCGCGACGGGCAGCCCCGAGCCGTTCGAGAAGCTCGCCCGCCGGTTCCTCGGACCCGAGGTGCGCATCGTGGAGACCACCGGATGAGGCTGGTGACGGTCGGGTGCTCCGGGTCGTTCGCCGGACCGAGCTCACCGGCGTCGTGCTACCTGGTGCAGGTCCCGGCGACGACGTCGCCCGACGGGCGCGCGTGGAACGTCCTGCTCGACCTGGGCAACGGCGGGCTGGGTGCGCTGCAGCGCGTGCTCGACCCGCTCGACCTGGACGCGGTGCTGCTCTCCCACCTGCATCCGGACCACTTCGTCGACGTCTGCGGGCTCTACGTGTATCTGCGCTACCACCCGACCGGCGGTACCGAGCGGCACGGTGGCCGCGCACCGCTGCCGGTGTTCGGCCCGCGGGACACCGCCGAGCGCGCGTCGATGGCCTACGCCGGCCGGCCGGGCGAGGACATGGGTGCCCAGTTCGACTTCCGCCGGCTCCGTGACACGGAGCCGATCACGGTCGGGCCGCTGACCATCGAGCCACGTCGGGTCTACCACCCGGTCGAGGCCTACGGGTTCCGCGTGACGGGCCCGTCGACGGAGCGTCCGGGGGAGACGGCGGTGCTCACGTTCACGGGCGACACCGACTACTGCGACGCCGTCGTGGACCTCGCGCGCGGGGCCGACCTCCTGCTCAGCGAGGCCGCGTTCCACGAGGGCAGGGACGCCGACGTCGACCCCGGCATCCACATGACCGGGCAGGACGCGGGACGGCTCGCGCGCACCGCGGACGTCTCCTCCCTCGTGCTGACGCACGTGCCGGCGTGGAACGATCTTGACCTGACGCTCGCCGAGGCGGCCGGCGAGTACTCCGGTCCCACGGTGATCGCCAGCACCGGGGCGACCTTCTCCGTCTGAGCGCGGCGACTAGGCTGGTCGCATGAGCATCAGCATCGACAACAGCCCGCAGCGTGCCGACGGCCGCGCCCTCGACCAGCTCCGCGACGTCCGTATCACCCGGGGGTGGCTCGACCACGCCGAGGGCTCCGTCCTCGTCGAGTTCGGCCGGACGCGGGTACTGTGCGCGGCGTCCTTCACGGAGGGCGTGCCGCGCTGGAAGAAGGGTTCGGGCGAGGGCTGGGTCACCGCCGAGTACGCGATGCTCCCGCGGGCCACGGACTCCCGGAACAGCCGTGAGTCGGTCAAGGGCAAGATCGGCGGACGTACGCACGAGATCTCCCGCCTGATCGGACGCTCCCTGCGCGCCGTCGTCGACGTCTCCGCGCTCGGCGAGAACACGATCGTCCTCGACTGCGACGTGCTGCAGGCCGACGGCGGCACCCGCACCGCGGCCATCACGGGCGCCTACGTGGCGCTCGCCGACGCGATCGCCTGGGGGCGGGCCCACGGGGCGATCACCGGCGGGGCCGAGGTGCTCACCGACTCGGTGTCCGCCATCAGCGTCGGGATCATCGACGGCACCCCGATGCTCGACCTGCCCTACGAGGAGGACGTGCGTGCGGAGACCGACATGAACGTCGTCGTCACGGGCAGCGGAGCGTTCGTCGAGGTGCAGGGGACCGCCGAGGCAGCCCCCTTCAACCGCGGCGAGCTCGACTCCCTGCTCGACCTGGCCGTCGGCGGGACCGCGACCCTGGCCGAGATCCAGCGCGCGGCGCTCGCCGACGCCCCCGCCGGACGATGACCCTGCCGCACGCGCGGCTGGTCCTCGCGACGCACAACCGCGGCAAGCTGGTCGAGCTGCGACAGATCCTCGGTGCCGAGCCCGGCCTGGACCTCGCCGACAACGCCGTGATCTCCGCGGCCGACCTGCAGACCCCGGAGCCCGTCGAGGACGGCGTCACCTTCGAGGCCAACGCGCTGATCAAGGCGCGGGCGCTCGCGGCCGCGACGGGCCTTCCGGCCGTCGCCGACGACTCCGGTCTTGCGGTCGACGTGCTGGGCGGCGCCCCGGGAATCTTCTCCGCACGCTGGGCCGGGCGCCACGGCGACGACCGGGCCAACCTCGACCTGCTGCTCGCACAGCTCGCCGACGTCGCGGACGGGGACCGCGCGGCGGGGTTCGTCTGCGCGGCCGCGCTCGTGACGCCGTCGGGCGAGGAGGTCGTGCGGACCGGTGCGCTGCGCGGCGACCTGCTCCGTGCGCCCCGGGGCGACGGCGGGTTCGGGTACGACCCGGTCCTGCGTCCGACGGGCATGGATCGCTCGTGCGCGGAGCTGGCTCCCGCCGAGAAGAACGCGATCAGCCACCGCGGTCAGGCGTTCCGCGCCCTGGCACCGGAGATCGCCCGCGTGCTGCGGGAGTCGGTCTAGCGACCTCGGGGCGGCGCGCCACGCAGAGCCTGTGCGCGGTGTCGCCGCTCCGAGGGCCAGATGACGGAGACCGCCGCGACCACCCCGCGCCATCCCAGCAGCGTCACGGCGAGGAACCCGAACGAGACGATCTGGAACGCCGGAGCGGCGCCCTGGTCCGTCAGCACCCGCAGGACGACGCCGCCCGCCCAGGCGCATCCCCAGACGACGACGCCCGTGGGCCACAGTGCGGTCGGTCGGCGCCACGCCCGGGACACGAGCCACCCGAGCCCGAGGCCGGCGGCGAACGGCCAGACGATGCGGAGCACGGTCGCCCCGGTCGACCCGGCGTCGTGGGTCTGATACCCGCCGACGGCGAGCGCGAGCACGCAGATCAGGTCCGCGACGGCGGCGGCGAGGACGACCGAGGGGCGTGGACGGTTCACAGGACGAGCCTACTGCGCGACCGCCTAGGGTTGTGCCGTGCAACTCGTCGCCTCGGACCTCTCGTTCTCCTACCCCGACCTGCCCGTCCTGGACCGCGTCGACCTCGCGGTCGGCCCCGGTGCCCGGCTCGGTGTGGTGGGGGAGAACGGCACGGGCAAGTCGACGTTGCTGCGGCTGCTCGCCGGTGAGCTGGACCCGGCGGGCGGATCCGTCCGACGTGACGGGTCCCTGGCCGTCGTCGAGCAGGAGATGGTGGTGCCGGACGGCCTGCGCGTCGGCGACCTCGTCGACGCGAGCCTCGGCGAGCTCCGGGCCGCGGCCGCACGCCTCCAGGCGGAGACCGACGCCTTCGACCACGAGAGCGGGGACCTGGCGCGTCTCGGCGACCTGATGGCGGCCGCCGAGCACCTCGCCGTCTGGGACGCCGACCGCCGGGTCGACGTGGCGCTCTCACGCCTGGGCGCGTGTCGCGACCGCGACCGGGAGCTCGCGACACTGAGCGTCGGCCAGCGGTTCCGCGTCCGGCTGGCGTGCCGCCTCGCGGAGCGTTCCGACCTGCTTCTGCTCGATGAGCCCACCAACCATCTCGACGACGCCGGTCTCGAGTTCCTCACCGGTGAGCTGCTCGCCTGGCGCGGAGGCGTCGTCGTGGTCACGCACGACCGTGAGCTGCTCGACGACGTCGCGACCGCGATCCTGGACCTCGACCCGTCGGTCGACGGCCGGCCGGTGCTCTACGGCCAGCCGGGGTACCTCGCCTACCGCTTCGCCAAGAACCAGGCCCTGAAGAAGTGGCGGCGTCGGTACCGCGCCGAACGTCAGCGTGCCGAACACCTCGCGCAGGTGCTGGACCGTTCCTACGAGGGCCTGTCGGACGAGTGGCGGCCGCCCAAGGGAAGCCAGAAGCACCGGCGCGCCACGCGGGCCCGGCAGCACGTGAAGTCTGCCGACCGGCTCGCGCAGAAGCTGGAGGAGCAGGCGGTCGAGGTCCCCGTCCCGCCGCTGGAGCTGGTGTTCCCGGACCTCGTCGCGATGGCTCCGGGCTGGGACCCGGGCGAACCCGTGCTGGACGTCCGGCACCCCCGGGTCGAGAGCGTCGGTTCGGTGCTGCTCGACCTGCCGGGCACGCGGATCGCGGTCCCGCCGAGCGGGCGCCTGCTCGTGACCGGGGCGAACGGCTCCGGGAAGTCGACGTTGCTCCGCGCCCTCGCGGGGTCGGTCGGGCTCGCGCGCGGGACGCGGACGGTGATCGACGGCGCACGGGTCGGCGCGGTCGAGCAGGAGGGCGCGGCGGTCGTCCCGGGGGCGAGCGGTTTCGACGCGTTCGCCCGCGAGGCCCTCGACCGGCTCGCCGCCGGGTCGCTGGACCCCGAGCACCTCGTCCCCGTCGCGTTCCTGGGACTGCTGAGCGAGGAGGACCTCGACCGACCGCTCTCGGAGCTCTCGGCAGGTCAGCGTCGACGGTTCGACCTGGCCCGTGCGCTCCTGACGGTGCCCCACGTCCTGCTGCTCGACGAGCCGACCAACCATCTGTCGATCGACCTCGTCGACGAGCTCACGCGCGCGCTGCGGATCACACCCGCCGCGGTCGTCGTCGCCACCCACGACCGCCGGATGCGCGCCGAGCTCGCGGACTGGCCGACGCTCGACCTGGGCTAGCGGGTCACCCGAGGCGCCCGACGTGCGCCATCGCCTGCCGCAGCAGAGCCCCCTGGCCGCCGTGCATCTCCACCATGACGGTGTCCTCGCAAGCCTCCTCGGGCGTGAGCCACGCGAGGTCGAGCGAGTGCTGCTGCGGCTGGCAGTCCCCGGTGACCGGGACGACGTAGGCGAGCGAGACCGCGTGCTGGCGCGGGTCGTGGAACGGGGTGATGCCCGGCGTCGGGAAGTACTCGGCGACGGTGAAGGGCTGCGGTGAGGCCGGGATCTGGGGGAGCGCGACCGACCCCAGGTCCTTCTCGATGTGGCGCAGGAGCGCGTCGCGGATGCGCTCGTGGTACATCACCCGCCCCGAGACGAGCGCGCGGGTCATCTGCCCCTCGGCGTTGACCCGCAGGAGCAGCCCGACGGCGACGACGTCACCGGAGTCGTCCACGCGGACCGGGATCGCGTCGACGTAGACGATGGGGAGCTGGGCGCGGGCGGCCGCGATCTCCTCGCTGGTCATCCACCCCGCCGGCGTCGGGGTGGTGTCGGTGGGATCGAAGTCCTCGGGGCCGATGTCTGCCGTGTCAGTCACCCGACAGTTCTACCCCGCCGAGGCCGTCGGTTCCACCGGCACGCTCTGCGGCTCCGAGATGCGTGCCACGACCTCGACGAGCATGCGACCGCTCACGTGGGGCGGGAGCGCCTCGACGAGCGAGAGCAGCGGGGTGAGGCGCGTGGGGACGGTCGGTCCGCCGTCGCCCTCGTCGAGCAGTGCGCCGCGCACGATGTTCCACACCGCGTCCGCGTCGGCCTGGTCGAAGACGGCGAGCGCCGCGTGCGGGTCGACCCCGGGCGCGGCGGTCCCCAGCACGTGAGCGAGGACCTGCTCCGGGGCGGGGCGGGCGGTGCCGCGGATCCGGTCGGCCGCCGTCACGAGCGCGCCGGCGAGCTCGTCGACCACGTCGGCCGTCACCGGGGTGACGGTCAGGTGCGTCGTGTGGGGCAGGCGTGTGCCGTCCGACTGGACCAGTCCGGGCTGGGTCTGCAGGACCCAGCCGAGCGTCCGCACCTCGTCGGCCCACAGGTGCGGGTCGACACGCCGGTCCTCGCGGACCGACTCGTCCGTGATGACGGCGAGCAGCGGGCCGTCCGGGCTCCCGAGCACGGTGAGTCCCTCGATCTCGTCGACCTGGGCGGCGAGCACGTCGGTCGCCTCACGGCACCGGCGGGTCAGCGCGACGTAGCCGTCGACGCCGAGCGCCTGCGTGACGGCCCAGGCCGCGGCGAGGGGCCCGGCCGACCGCGAGCCGGCGAGCGTCGCGTTGACGACGGGGTAGCCGGGCCAGTCGGTCACCGAGAAGAACTGGTGGCGCTGCAGGTCACGGCCGCGTACGAGCAGCACGGACGTGCCCTTGGGGACGTACCCGTACTTGTGGACGTCGGCGGAGATGCTGGTGACCCCGGGGACACGGAAGTCGAAGTCGGGGACGTCGGCACCCCCGGCGGCCTCCCAGAACGGCAGTACCCACCCGCCGACGCACGCGTCGACGTGCACCGCGATGCCCTGCGCGGACGCGGCGGCAGCCACCTCGCGCACCGGGTCGACCGCGCCGTGCGGGTAGGCGGGTGCGGACACGACGACGAGCGCGACGTCCTCGCCGAGCCGCGCGATCATGTCGGCCGCGGTCGGGACCCCGGTGGCGGGGTCGACGGGGACGAGGTCGAGGTCGAGGTCGAGCAGCCCGGCGGCCTTGCGGAACGCGGCGTGCGCGGTGGTCGGGATGACGATGCGGGCGCGGTCACCGGGTGCACGCCGCGGGTTGCGGGCGCGCCAGTCCTCGCGGCCGATCTTCACCGCGAGGGTGCAGCTCTCGGTCCCGCCGGAGGTCACGGACCCGACGACATCGGCGTCGCCGTGCAGGACCTGGCCTGCGAACGTGAGGAGCTCGCGCTCCATGACGCCGATCGAGGTGAACGTCGTCGGGTCGAGCCCGTTCAGGTGCTGGACGGAGCGGATCGCCGAGGCGGCGAGCTCGTCCAGGGCGGCGAGGCCCGGGTCGTAGACGTAGGAAAGGACGCGGCCCCCGTGCGTCGGCGCGTCGGCCTTGCGGAGCTCGGCGAGCCGGTCGAGGATCCCGTCGGTGTTCACGGGGACGGGCTCGGACGAGGGCGTGGCGTTCACGGGGAGGCCTCCTGGGATAGTTCACTACGGTCAAAGTCCCCCCGGCGCAGACGGTACCTCATGAGGATCGGCAGGCTCGCTGCCGCCAGGAGCGCCGGGAGGACGGAGAACCCGATCCCGATCCCGAGCAGTGCCGACGAGGGCTGGGTGACGTCGACCCCGGCAGCGCTGGGGACGAATCCCGTGGCGGCGAGGAGCAGGGACAGGAGGGTCCCGCCGAGTGCCATGCCCGCCGTCTCGCCGGCGGTCCACAGCCCCGAGAACGCCCCGCCGGCGCCGGCGCCGTACCGGCGGGCGTCGTCCTCGACGACGTCGGGGAGCATGGCGAGCGGGAGCACCTGGAGGCCTGCGTACGCGATCCCGGCGAGCGCCGTCGGCCCGTAGATCCACGGGCCGGGCGACCAGATGACGGGGATCATCGCGGCCGTCGCGACGGCGAACAGCACCGTCGCGAGGATGAACCCGCGCTCCTTCCCGAGCCGCCGGGTCACCGCCGACCACAGGGGCATCGTCAGGAGCGCGGGGGCGATCAGGGCGGCGAAGAGCAGGGTCACCGCGGCCTCGGACTCCAGCAGGTACGTCGCGACGTACTGCGCCCCGGCGAGGAGCAGGCCGACGCCGAGCGCCTGCAGGACGAAGGCGAAGAAGAGGGCACGGAACGCCTGCGAGCGGGCAAGGGTGGCGCGAGCCGTCCGTGCGGCGCCCCGGATGACGACGCCGACAGGCTGCCGCTCGGGGGCGACGGCCTGGGCCGGGCCGCGCGGCGCGGCGCCCGCTGCGACCAGCATGCCGATGCCGATGACCAGACCGGCGACGACGCCCATCCGGAGGTAGCCCCAGAGCTCGTCGCCGTCGCCGCGCAGGATCGGCCCGCCGCCGCCGAAGGCGAGGATCGCGACGGCGAGGATCGCCACGCGCCACGCCAGCAACCGGGTGCGGTCGTCGTACGTGGGGGCGATCTCGACCGGCAGCGCGATGTACGGCACCTGGAAGAGGCTGAAGGCCGTGGCGGTCAGGACGAACGCGACAAAGACCCACGTGGCCGACATCCACGGGTCGAGCCCCGGGGGGACGGCGAACGTGAGGGCGAACGTGAGGGGGATGGTGACGCCGCCGATCACCATCAGACGCCGCCGGGACCCGGTGCGGGCCAGGTCCCGGTCGCTCGCGTAGCCCACGAGCGGGTTCACGACGACGTCCCAGACCTTGGCGAGCGTCACGACGCCGCCGGCGACCAGCGCCGGGACGGCGAGCGCGTCCGTGAGGTAGTAGAGGAGCACCAGGCCGGGCAACGTCCCGAACCCGCCCGTGCCGACCGATCCGACGGCATAGCGGGTGACGGTCCCAGGACGCAGCGCAGCGGTCATTCGCGCAGCCTAATGGGTCTGCGCTGTGACGAGGACCACGCGAGGGCCCTGCGGTTGCCCGCGAACTGTGCGGGAATACCTGCGAGGCTCGAGGTGCTACGCCCTATGAACGCATGATCGCGACAGACGAAAGGACGGTCATGACGACCACCAACCTCACGCAGGACACCTTTGAGACCACGATCAAGGACAACGACATCGTCCTGGTCGACTTCTGGGCCGAGTGGTGCGGGCCGTGCAAGCAGTTCGGCCCCGTCTTCGAGGCCTCCTCGGACGAGAACCCCGAGATCGTCCACGGCAAGATCGACACCGAGGCCGAGCAGGGCCTCGCGTCGGCCGCCGGGATCACGTCCATCCCGACGCTGATGGCGTTCCGCGAGGGCATCCTCGTCTTCTCGCAGCCCGGTGCGCTCCCCGCGCCGCAGCTCGCCGAGGTCGTCAACGCCGTCAAGGGCCTGGACATGGACGAGGTCCGTCAGGCGATCGCCGAGCACGAGGCGTCCGACCACGGTGCGGACGAGGCCAAGGCCTGATCGGCTTCTGAACCCCGCGCGGGTGCTCCTGACGCCCGCAGCACGAGACCCCCGGCAGCAGCGCTGCCGGGGGTCTCGTCGTGTCATTGGAGGGTCAAAGTTCACCCGACGTTGGCACGGGAGCAAGTAGGAACTCGAGTAGCGTATTCAGCATGAAACGAAATGGTTTACCAATCGTCGGCTTCGTCATGTTTGTTGGGCTTGCAGTGCTTTTGGGGGCGTGTAGCGAGAGTGAAGGTGCCGTTGACGCCGATGTTGAGCCAGGCGTCAGTGTGACTACTGACGCTGTCGCCGCGGATCCGACGCCCTCGGAGCCGTCAGATCCTGTCGCGGCGCACTGGAGTGAGGTTGCGGCTTTCGTCGAGGCTGTGCATAACGGCGACGTCGATGCCTCTGAGGGCATTGTTGCCGAAGGGAGTCCTGCGGCGGAGTACGTTTCATACATTCGAAACTCGAATCTCGCGCAACAGGCCGCAGGCTTCGATCCCCACTACTACGACGCTGGATATTCGTTCGATCCGGACGAGGACCTGCAGGTGGTCGACATCTCGTTCCGGGACGTCACAGGCGATGGCAGTGAGCCGGCTGACTACACGTGGTCAGACTTTCAGGTGACCGATGCGGGCAAGTTGGAGTCCTGGACTGGAGCGTCAGGAGCTCTCGAAGAGGTTCTCGGGTCGTCCCATGACAGCAAGTCTGCGAAGGGTCAGGTCGTCACGGTAGCGAACTCCTACGAGTCGAACGGAGGGGCCGTCTGGGTCGTGCTCAAGGTTGATTCGACTGTCGATGCGCTCGCCGACTATGCACCCGTATACGTCGGACCGGATGGAGTTGTCCGTCAACCCGTCGCGGCGAACGTCACGGAGATCGTTGCGGACGCTACTTCATACCTGTCGTATGCGTACGACGACGCTGAGTTCGGTGGAAAGTTCAAGTACATGGTGGACTACGACACGCCTGTGACTCTCAGCATCTCGTAGTCGGGGCGCGATCTGGCCGGGGGATTCCGAGGCACCCGCAGCACGAGACCCCCGGCAGCAGCGCTGCCGGGGGTCTCGTCGTCGGTGCGCGAGGCGGGACTCGAACCCGCACGTCCGAAGACACCAGGACCTAAACCTGGCGCGGCTGCCAATTACGCCACTCGCGCGCGACCGCCCAGCCTACCCAACGCGAGGCGGAGCGGTCTCCGGCCCTCAGGCCTCGTCGATCCCGAGGTCGCGGCGGAGCTTGGCGACGTGGCCCTTGGCGCGCACGTTGTACTGCGCGAGCTCGACGGAGCCGTCCGGCGCCACGACCACGGTGGAGCGGATCACGCCGACCACGGTCTTGCCGTAGTTCTTCTTCTCCCCGTAGGCGCCGTAGGCCTCGAGCACCGTCCGGTCGGGGTCGCTGAGGAGGGGGAACGTCAGCGACTCGTCCGCGGCGAACCGAGCGAGCTTCTCCACGGGATCGGGGGAGACGCCCAGCACCGTGTAGCCGGCGCCCTGGAGCGAGGCGAGGGCGTCGCGGAAGTCGCAGGCCTGCGTCGTGCAGCCCGGCGTCGCGGCTGCCGGGTAGAAGTAGACGACGACGTGGCGGCCACGAAGGTCGGAGAGCGTCACCTCGCCGCCGTCGGCCGTCGCCAGGGTGAAGTCGGGCGCCGTGTCGCCGGCGGCCAGTCGGTCGGTCATGGGTCCTCCAGTGGTTCGCGTGCGGTCCTCGCCGCCTCGGCGGCGTCCCGAGCGAGCCTACGGCCTCCCGCCGGCCTCGCGGGCGTGCCCGAGATCGCGTCTCCGAGCCGGTGTTGCCGAGGTCACACCGGCTGCGGCCCGATCTGGTTTTTACCATCGGGGCAGACGCTGCTAATGTTTCTTCTCGCGCGCCATTAGCTCAATTGGCAGAGCAGCTGACTCTTAATCAGCGGGTTCATGGTTCGAGTCCATGATGGCGCACCACCACGAAGGCCCCGGTCACCTCGACCGGGGCCTTCGGCGTTCCCCGTAGGCTTGTCGGGTGCCTGAGCAGAACGACATGCCCCTGACCCGAGACGGCGAACCGCGCTTCCGTCGAGAGACCGTCTCGTTCGTGCGCCGCTCCGACCGGCTCAACACCGGCCAGCAGCGCGCGTGGGACGAGCACCGCGACGAGTACCTCGTCGACGTGCCCCGGGCGCGGGCGACGACGTCGGTCGACCCGTCGTGGGAGCTTGACGCCGCGGCGGAGTTCGGCCGTGCCGCCCCCCTGGTCGTCGAGGTCGGCTCGGGCAAGGGAGAGGCGGTGCTGGCTGCGGCCCAGGCGGACCCGGGACGGGACTTCCTGGCCCTGGAGGTCTACACGCCCGGTCTCGCACACACGATCCGGCGCGCGCACCTGGCGGGCCTGTCGAACCTGCGCCTCGCGCAGGTCAACGCTCCCGAGCTGCTCGAGCACGCGCTGGCGCCCTGCAGCGTGGAGGAGGTCTGGACGTTCTTCCCCGACCCCTGGCACAAGGCGCGGCACACCAAGCGCCGGCTCGTCTCGCCGTCGTTCGCCGGGCTTGTCCACCGGGTGCTGCGACCGGGAGGACTGTGGCGGCTCGCGACGGACTGGGCCGACTACGCCGAGCACATGCAGGCCGTGGTCGGTGCCGACGACCGCTTCGAGCCCCTCGGCGTCGACGGGAAGGTCGAGCGGTTCGACGGACGTGTGCTGACGTCCTTCGAGGAGAAGGCGCACGCCGCGGGTCGCGAGATCACCGACCTGACCTACCGTCGTCGGTAGGTCGCGGCCGGTGACGGCCGCGGGTGCGTCGGGTGCCCCCGCGGGCGACGATGGAGGCATGGAATCTCAGACGGACGAGTTTGATGTTGTCGTGATCGGCGCGGGCCCGGTCGGGGAGAACGTCGCGGACCGCGCGGCCCGCACGGGACTCTCGGTGGCGGTCGTCGAGTCCGAGCTCGCAGGCGGGGAGTGCTCGTACTGGGCCTGCATGCCGTCGAAGGCGCTCCTGCGGCCCGGTGCCGCCGTCGAGGCGGCGGAGTCCGTCGTGGGCGTCGGGGACGTCCCGGCGCTGGACGTCCGGGCGATCCTCGCGCACCGTGACGAGGTGACCCACGGCTGGGACGACGAGTCGCAGGCCGACTGGATCGCGGACGCCGGGATGACGCTCGTGCGGGGCCACGGACGCATCGTCGCGCCCCGGACGGTCCAGGTGACGTCGTCGGCGCTCGCGGAGGTCGACGGCGCGCGCGAGCGCACGCTCGTCGCCCGTCACGCCGTCGTGGTCGCGACCGGCTCGGTACCCGTGCTCCCGCCGGTTCCCGGCCTCGAGACGGCGTCCCCGTGGGGCAGCCGCGAGGCGACCAGCGCCGACGAGGTGCCAGGATCGCTCGTCGTGCTCGGTGGCGGCGTCGTCGGCTCGGAGATGGCGACCGCCTACCGGGACCTCGGCGCCGACGTCACCCTTGTCACCCGTTCCGTACTCCTCGGCGCGATGGAACCGGCGGCCGGCGAGGCCGTGGCCGCGCACCTGCGCGAGATGGGCGTCGACGTCGTCCTCGGTGCCGAGGCCACCGAGGTGGTCCGGCGCGACGACGGGTCGGTGACCCTGACATACCAGAGCAACGGCACGACGTCCTCCGTCACGGCCAACCAGATCCTCGTCGCCTCGGGACGTGTGCCGCGCACGGGCGACGTCGGTCTGGAGAGCCTCGGGATCGAGGCGCCACGGGGACTCGACGTCGACCCGACCGGGCTGGTCCAGGAGGCAGAGGGGCACTGGCTCTACGGCGTGGGGGACGCCGTCGCCGGGATCACGACGACGCACCAGGGCAAGTACCAGGCGCGGGTGGTCGGCGACGTGATCGCCGCACGGCACGGCGACGAGCAGCCCGCGTGGGGCGGGCCGGTGCCTGAGCCGGGCGCCGAGCCGGAGCCCTGGACGCGGTACGCGTCGACCTCCGACGTCGTGGCGCAGACCCAGGTCGTCTTCACCCGGCCGCAGGTCGCCTCGGTCGGCCTGACCGAGAAGCAGGCCCAGGACGCCGGGATGCGGGTACGGGCGGTCTCGTTCGCGCTCGAGGACACCGCCGGCGGCTACCTCATGGGCGCCGACTTCGCCGGGACCGCGACGATCGTCGTCGACGAGGACCGGCGGGTGCTGGTGGGGGCGACCTTCGTCGGGCCCGAGGCGGGGGAGATGCTCCACGCCGCGACCGTCGCCGTCGTCGGTGCCGTGCCGGTCGAGCGTCTCTGGCACGCGGTGCCCGCCTACCCCACGGTGAGCGAGGTCTGGCTGCGGCTCCTGGAGACGTACGGGCTCTGACGCGGGGGCGGCGACTAGGCTGGTCGTCGTGACCGACGATCAGAACACCACCTCTCGCCCTCGGGTCGCCCTGGCGACCTGCGCCGTCCTGCCGAACCTCGACGCCGACGACGCACCGCTGATCCCCGCACTGGAGGCACGCGGCATCGACGCGGTCGCCGTCGTGTGGGACGACCCCTCCGTGGACTGGTCGGCGTTCGACGCCGTCGTCGTGCGGTCCGTCTACGACTACTCCGCGCGCCGCGACGAGTTCGTCTCCTGGGCCGCGAGCGTCGGCACGATCATCAACCCCGAGCCGATCCTGCGGTGGAACACGGACAAGTACTACCTGCGCGAGCTCGAGTCCGCGGGCCTGTCGATCATCCCGACCCTCTGGCTCGACCCCGCGCGCAAGCTCAGCGCGCAGGCCATCCACACCCGGATGCCCGCCCAGGGAGACTTCGTCATCAAGCCCGTCGTGAGCGCGGGCGCCCAGGACACCGGCCGGTACCTCGCCGGCGAGGCGCCCTCCCGGGGGCTCGCGATCGCGCACGTCAAGCGCCTGCTGGCCGACGGCCGCCACGTCATGGTGCAGCCGTACGTCAAGAGCGTCGACACCGCGGGGGAGGCCCGTCTCGTCTTCTTCGAGGGTGAGTTCGCCTACGCCGTCACGACCAGCACCCGGCTGACGGGGCCGCACCAGCCCACGCGCGGCCTCTACCGGCGCGAGATCGTCCGCTCCCACGAGCCCACGCAGGCGCAGCTCGACGTCGCCCGCAGGGCCCTCGACGTCGTCACGGACGCCGTCTCCGACGCCGGGATGCCGCTGTACGCACGGGTGGACCTCGTCTGGGGCGAGGACGGCGACCCGATGATCATCGAGGTCGAGCTCACCGAGCCGTCCCTGTTCATGTCGACCTTCGACGGCGCCGTGAACCGCTTCGCCGACGCGATCGCCGCGCAGGTCTGACCGAAGGAACGACGAAGGCCGCCCCGCGCGATGCGGGGCGGCCTTCGTGCTGGGGTGAGTAACGGGACTTGAACCCGCGACCCCCTGGACCACAACCAGGTGCTCTACCAGCTGAGCTATACCCACCAGGGGACGCTGCGACGTCGTTCCTCTGCGAGGAAAACGGCGTGGCGACCGTCGAAAAGTGTACCTGGTCCCGGCGGTCGGTTACGACTCCGTCGGGCCGTTCGGACCGATCGCGTGCGTGACGCTCGTCTCCTTGACCTTCTCGGCCGCGGCACGGGCCGTCTTCGTGTCCGGTCCGGGCTGCGGGACGAGCAGGATCTCGCGGTAGTACCGGAGCTCGTCGATCGAGTCGAGGATGTCGCCGAGAGCGCGGTGGCCGCCCGTCTTCTCCGGCGACGCGAAGTAGACGCGCGGGTACCAGCGGCGGGCGAGCTCCTTGATCGAGGAGACGTCGACGATCCGGTAGTGCAGGTGCTCGACGAGCTCGGGCATCGCGCGCTCGAGGAAGCCCCTGTCGGTGCCGACGGAGTTCCCGGCGAGCGGAGCCTTGCCCGCCTCGGGCACCCACGCGCGGATGTACGCGAGGACCTGCGCCTGGGCGTCCTCGATCGTCGTGCCGGCCTCGAGCTCGGTGATCAGACCCGAGGTGGTGTGCATCTCGCGCACGAAGTCGTTCATCTGGTCGAGCGCGGCGTCCGGCGGGCGGATGACGACGTCCACCCCCTCGCCGAGCACGTTCAGCTCGGAGTCCGTCACGACGGCGGCGACCTCGACGAGGACGTCGGCGTCCAGGTCGAGTCCCGTCATCTCGCAGTCGATCCAGACGATCCGGTCATTGGCGTTCGATGTCACAGGGCTCACCCCCACACACTAGGGCGTCTCGCCTGCGCGTCGCACCGTCCACACCTACGCTCACGTCATGCAGTCGACCGAACAACCGCCCGTCTGGCGGACCGTGTGGCCGGGAGCGCTCCTCATCCTCCTCGGGGCGGCAGGATTCTTCGGCCTTCTTGACGCCGTCACCGAGCAGGACGACCTCTTCGTGGTCGACTCGCCGGTGCTCGAGTGGCTCGCCGAGAACCGGACGCCGGCGATGACCGACGTGATGACCTTCGTCACGAACGCCTTCGGGCCGCTGGTCCTGCCGATCGTCGTGCTGGCCGTCTCGCTGCTGTACGCGTGGCGGACCGGAAGCTGGTGGGACCCCGCGGTGCTGACCGGCGCGATGATCCTGGCCAGCGGCCTCTCCGTCGTCCTGAAGCTCCTCGTCGGCCGCCCCCGGCCGCCGGACGAGTACATGTCGGTCCCGGGCTTCGAGACGTCGTTCTCGTTCCCGTCCGGCCACACGATCGGGGCGTCGACGCTGGTGCTCGTCGCGGGGTACCTGATCTGGCACCGCCGTCACGGCGGGGTGCGCCTGGCGCTCTGGGCCGTGGCCAGCGTCGTGATCATCGGCCTCGTGGGCGGCAGCCGGCTGTACCTGGGGTATCACTTCGTCACCGACGTCCTCGCCGGGATCTGCGTCTCCGTCGTCGTGCTCGGGGTCGTGGTGATCGTGACACGGCTCCACGACCGTGCCCAGGCCGCCGACGTCAGTCCGCCCGACCCCGGGCAGCCAGGGCCTCGCTGACGGCGTCCGCGCGCCGCAGCGCCCCGACGACGACCGGGACCGCGTAGGCCCGGACGTCACGGCGTCCGCGGGCTCGCTGGGCGTCCTGGACCCGGCGGGAGACGTCGGCGAGCACAGGGATGCCCCGGATGGCGAGGGACAGGACGAGCGCCATCCGGGCGGGGTCGACGCCGACCCCGCGCAACGGGTGCGCGGCCCGCTCGATCGTCGCCAGGAGGTCGCCGGCCCGCGTGGTGAGCGTGACCAGGCCGGCGAGCGCCACGAGGACGACCACCCGCAGTGCGACCACCGCCGCGGGCTCGAGACCGATCATCCAGATCTGCGCCCCGAAGAGGATCGCCACGAGCAGGGCGACGGGACGGACCTGCTCCCAGGCGAGCCGCGGCGAGATCCGGGCCGCCGCGTAGCCGGCGGCGACGAGCCCGAGGGCGGCGAGCACTCCCGGGAGCGAGTCCACGAGGATCAGGCCGAGCGAGCCCGCCGCGAGGGCGGCGAGCTTGGCTCCGGCGGGGAGGCGGTGCAGGGCGGACGGGCCCCGGGTCACGACATCAGCCGTCGGTAGTGGTCGAGCGCGGGGCCGGGTTCGTCGTCCGCGACCAGGCGTCCCTCGTCGACGACGAGGACGCGGTCCGTGCCGGCGACGACGTCGAGGTCATGGCTGACGAGGACGAGCTGTTGCGGCAGCGCCAGCAGCCGTGCCGCGATCTCGCGGGTGTTGCGCAGGTCCAGGAGCGTGGTCGGCTCGTCGGCGACGACGACGCGGGGCTCGGTCACGAGCACCGAGGTCAGGGCGAGCAGCTGCTTCTGGCCGCCGGAGAGCAGGTGCGCCGGGTGCTCGGCGTGCTCGGCGAGCCCCACCGTCGTCAGGGCCTCGGCGACCCGTCGTGCACGCTCGGCGCGGGGCAGGGTCCGGGGCAGCGAGTACTCGACGTCCTCCGCCACGGTGGGCATCAGGATCTGCGCATCGGGGTCGGTGAAGACGAAGCCGACGCGGCGCCGCACCGCCGGGCCGGAGCGCGCGGTGTCGAGCCCGTCCACGCTGACGCGGCCGCGGGTGGGGAGGACGAGGCCGTTGAGCAGGCGTGCGAGCGTCGACTTGCCCGAGCCGTTCGCCCCGACGATCCCGATCCGGTGCTCGGTCAGGCGCAGGTCGACGCCGCGCAGGACGTCGCGGTCGCCGAGCCGGACGTGGACGTCGTCGAGGACGATCCCGCTGCTCATGCGAGCACCGACAGCTCGGGGACGTCGTCCTGCACCCAGGCGCTGACGAGCCCGCGGGCGATCTTGCCGTGCACCCGTGGCAAGGACGACACGGCGTACCACCGGGCGGGCCGCTGGACCGGATCGAGCGCGCTCCGGGCCGCGCGGGCGAGCTGGCCGCGCAGCATCGACCCCGGCTCGCACTCGACCACGGCCACGACGACGGAGCCCTGACGGCGGTGGGGCGCCCCCACGACGACGACGTCCCGGACGCCCGGTACCGGGCGCAGCGCGGCCTCGACGTCCTCGGGGACCACCGTGGCGCCGTTCGTCGTGATCGCGCCCTCGCCACGGCCCCGAAGCCGCAGAGCCGGGCCGTCGGTCTCGACGAGGTCACCGACGCTCGCCCAGTCGCCGTCGTGCACGAGCGGTCCTCGGACACCCCGCAGGTATCCGCGGGCCGTCCACGGCGACCGGACCCATGCCTCGGCCAGGTGCGGGGCACCGACGACGGGCCTCCGGTCGATCTCGACGCCGGGGAACGGGTAGAGCCCGGCACCCGAGTCGACCGCGACGAACGAGAGCTCCGCCGCGCCGTAGTACGCGACCAGCGGGACGCCGTGGGACGCGGCGAGGTCACGGGTCTCGGGGGTGAGGGCCGCACCCCCGACGATCATCCGCGAGACCGACGACGGCGCACCGGCCCCGATCGCCGACAGCAGGTCGTGGGCGACGGACGGGACGGTGTGGACCACGTCGCAGCGGGCCAGCGAGGTGACGGCGTCGGCGTCGGTCGCGGTGAAGCACGCCTCGACGCCGTCCGCCAGGGCGTGTAGCGCCGCGAAGCAGTAGAGCGAGGACGAGACGGGACCCGGGAGCAGGAGGCGGCTCCCCGGGGGCGTGCCCAGGACCGCGGTCACGTGGGCGAACGAGTCTGTCCACGAAGCACGGGTCCGCTCCACGGCACGGGGGCGGCCCGTGGCGCCCGCGCTGAAGCCCGCCCACGGGAGGTCGTCGGGCGCCGGGCGGGGCCACGGACCTGCCGCGCCGTCCGCCCGCTCGTCGGCGGCGCGACCGCGGGCGGAGGCACGTGGCAGGGCGACGTCGACCACGGCGTCGGGCCGGAGGGTCGCCAGCGCCTCGGACCGCTGCGCGGGTGGCCAACCTGCGTCGCACATCAGGCCGGTCCCGCCGGCGAGGTCGACGGCCAGGAGCGCGACCAGGGCGTCGACCGGGTCGGCGAGAGCGACGGCGACGGTTCCGGGCGAGAGGCCGAGAGCCCTCGCCCCGGCCACCACGTCGTCCGCCACCTCGTGGCTCGTGCGGGCGCCCCCCGGGCCGCGGAGCGACGGCCGGGAGGGTTTCGCACGCAGGGCGAGCAGCTGGTGGGCGATCGGCACGGGTCCTCAGAACCCCCGATGTGTGAGGACGGCGGGGTAGGCGCGCGCCACGCCCACGGTGACGGACGCGGCCAGGACGGCCTTCAGCGCGTCTCCCGGCAGGTAGACGATGTTGGCGAGAGCTGCTGCGGCGAGGTCCATGCCCGTCACGAGCGCGAGGATCGGGATCGCGACGGCGTAGAGCGCACCGATCCCACCGACGAGGCACGCGACGAGGACGGGCCAAAAGGCCAGGCGTCCACGGCGACCGACCGAGCGGTCGACCAGCAGCCCGACGACGAACGCGGCCACGACCCAGCCGAGCAGGTATCCGGCCGACGGGCTCACGAACACCCCGAGGCCTCCACGTCCGCCGGAGAGCACGGGCAGCCCGACGGCAGCCAGCGCGAGCAGTGTCAGGACGGCGGCCGCCCCGCGACGCGGACCGAGGAGCGCCCCGGCCAGCATGACCGCCAGCGTCTGCAGCGTGACCGGAACCAGGAGTCCGGGGACCGGGATCGTCCCGGCGACCCCGAAGACGGCGATCAGCGCGGCGAACGTGCCGACCTGGGCCGCGACCGCGGCGGGACGGGTCGGGGCGGGCGCGGTGGACGCCGGCGCGGTGGACGTGACTGACTCGGTCATCGAGAGCTCCTTCGGTCGGGCCCGGGACGGGCACGCCCTACTGTTCCGCGACCGCCTCGTCCCGGTCGTCGTGGAGCATGGCCACTCTTTCGGCCGTCGGGGTGGTGGCACTCGACAACCGGCTGGCGACAGTCACCAACACGGGGCCCGCTATCGCGGGGCTCTGTGCACGATCTCTACAAACTAGAACTCTCCGGGCAGCGCCCGGCGTACGACGATCCGGGTCCAGGCGCCGAGGTAGACGTGGTCGCCGTCGAGCAGCTCGTGCTGGCGCCCGACGGGGAGCCGGTGCGTGGGAAGCGGCGAGCCGCGCCGTCGCAGATAGGTCCCGTTCGACGAGCCCAGGTCCTCGACCCACCATCGCCGACCGTCCGTCGTCAGCCGGCAGTGCGCGCGTGAGACGGCGGTGTCGTGGCCGCACTCGATGTCGGGGGTGACGGGGTTGGGGCCCGACTCGCGGCCGACGGTGAGCGACGCGGCGCGCGCCGTGACGAGCTCCGGGTCGCCGGGCGCCGGGGGCGTGCCGAGCGCGTGCTGCGAGGCGTGCCACCCGAGGTCGACGGAACGCTCGACCAGCCACGGCTCGGCGGTCGGCGGGGACGGGGCCGTCGGAGCGGTCATCTGCTGCCGGTACGTGGGGGTCGACGACGTCGCCGGGCGCACCCGGGCGGAGGCGACGCTGCCGGTGACGGGGACCGACGGAGACCGGGAGGCGTTCTGCAACGGCGTGCCGCAGGCCTCGCAGAACGCGGCACGGGGGTCGGACGCCATGCCGCACTGCGTGCACGCGGCAGCGGAAGTGCCCATCCGCTCGATCAGCGCCGTGCCGTCCACCGGTGCACCGCAGACCGAGCACGGGTCGGTGCGGGTGGAGTGTCCGCGGGTGCACAGACGAGTCATCGTCGGCACGCCCCGGGTGGCACAAGCATCACATTCTCCTCGTCGCGAATCGTTGCGTAGAGCCTATCGGACACGGTCACCACCAGGTCCAGCGGCGCACCGCGTTCGCCCGGTCGACGAGTGCGGACCGTCGGGCGGGGGAGTCCGACATCGCCGCCGTCCGCCGGTACGTGGCCTCGAGCGCGTCGCGCAGGTCGGCCTCGGTCGCGCGGATCCCGCCGATGTCCACCGACGCGTCCTCCCCGTGCGCCCTGACCTCCTGCAGCGCCGCGTCGAGCACGACGGCGCGCAGCTCGAGCCGTTCGCGCGGGACGAGGGAGAGGACGTCGAGACCGTCGAGGGCGTCGTGGAGGGCGGGAAGTCCACGCCCGGCACCGACGAGCAGGTGCGCGCGCCGGATCCGGGCCTGGGCGTACGACGCCCGGGTCGAGCCGACGCGTTCCAGTGCTGCCAGTGCCGCGTCGACGTCGCCGCGCTCGCGGTAGAGCCGCGCCAGGGCGAAGCACGCGACGGGCGTGTAGTTCGCGTCGGTGTCCGCGCAGATCGAGTACAGACGTTCCGAGACCTCGAGGTCGCCCTGCATCTCGCACGCCGTCGCCAGAGCGAGCTTGGGAGCGAGTTCGCCGGGAACCTGCCCGTAGACGGCGTTGAACGCCGCGCAGGCGGCCGAGCCGTCCCCGTCGATCAGGTGGGTCAGGCCCTCGATCCAGAGCGCGCGCCAGTCCCAGGGGTCGAGCGCGAGGACGGCAGCGGTCGACTCGCGGGCACGGGCCGTCTCGCCGATCTCGGCATAGGTGCGGGCGCGGTGCAGGTGCACCTCGGGCGACTCCGTCGGTGCCGCGGCGAGGACCTGCAGGCGCGCGGCAGGGTCGAGCGACTCGACGCCGGCGAGCCAGGCGGTCGACGGGTCGGTCTCGTCGACCTGGAGGTAGGGCAGCTCGGAGGCGTGCAGCGGGCGGTCGGGCGCGTCGTAGATCGGCACGACGAAGTGCACCGAGGCCGTCGACCGCGGCTCGGGCTTCTCCGCGTCGGTCGCGACGACCTCGCGCAGTACGCCGACGAGCTGGGAGCGCAGTTCGTCGACCGAGGCGAACCGGTCGAGCGGCTCAGCGGCGCACGCCTTCTGGAGCAACCGGTAGAACGAGTCGTACCGCTCGAACTCCGGGACGAGGACGACCGGTGGGAGGTGGACGCTGTACGTCGTCGTGGGATCGGGGATGCGCGTGCACATCCGCAGCAGGGTGCGCCCGATCGTGAAGATGTCCGAGGCGACCGACGGGCCCAGCGCCGCGATCTCCGGCGCCTGGTAGCCGACGGTCCCGTAGATGAGGCTCGTGGCGTCGTCGGCCCGCCGTACCCCACCGAGGTCGATCAGCTTGACGACGTCGCCCTGCTGGATCACGTTGTCCGGCTTGAAGTCGCAGAACAGCAGGCCTGCGTCGTGCAGGTAGGAGAAGGCCGGCAGGACGTCGAGGATGTACGCGATCGCCTGGTCCACCGGGATCGGCTGTTTCGAGGTGCGGATCCGGCGGTCGAGGATGTCCCGCAGCGACGAGCCGCCCGCGTACTCCATCACGGTGTAGCCGACCTCGTCGTGCATCACGAAGTTGAAGATCTCGACGATGGACGGGTGGGACACCTCGGCCAGGAACTGCCGCTCGGAGATCGCGACCGCCTGGGCCTCCGCGTCACCGGTGTTGAGGAGGCCCTTGAGCACGACCCAACGGCCCGAGACGTTGAGGTCGCGGCCCAGATAGACCCATCCGAGGCCCCCGTGCGCGAGGCAGCCGGCCACCTCGTACTGGCCTGCCAGGACGTCGCCCGGGCGGAGCCGTGGGGTGAAGTCGAACGCCGCACCGCAGGACGGGCAGAAGCCTCGTTCGCGGCCGGGCTCGCCGTTCGCCGCGCGTCCGACGGGACGACCGCAGGCGCCGCAGTGGCGTCGGTCCTCCGGGACGCGGGGCGAGTCCCAGATCAGTCGACGAGGGTCGGTGACCGGGGCGGGCGGCACGCTGGTGACCCCTGCGCCGAGCCGCTCCACGCGGAGCCGCAGCGAGTCGGTGCCTCGGCGTCCGGTCGAGCGCTCGGAGCCCCGGGTGCGCGACGAGCCGACAGGGGCGACGGCGAGGCTCGAGGAGGACGACCGGGGTCCCGGGTCCGAGGCGAGGTCGGGCTCACGGGCGTCCGGGACCCACGAGACCTGGTGCGTCGCGTCGGCGCCCTGCGGCGGGAGCAGCGCGTGGGTGCGCTCGTCACTCATGGTGCCCTCCCGTAGACCGGCGTCGGGGCCGAGTCCACCGGACCCAGCGTCGACGCGAACCACGTCTCGTAGGACGACATCCAGGACCCGTCGGCGACGCGCTCCTCGAGGACCGCGTTGATGGTCTCGACCAGGTCGACCTCGTCACGGTGCGTGGCGACCCCGTACGGCTCGGCGCTCATCGGCGGGCCGACGACCTTGGCGTGCGGGTCCTGGACGGCCAGACCCGCGAGGACCGTGTCGTCCGCGGAGATCGCGTCGACGGTGCGCTGCTGGAACTTCACGAGACAGTCGGTGTGCGTGCGGCCCGGGACGATCGTGATCCCGGGGATGGCGTCGAGCGCCTCGATCGTCGTCGTCTGGGCTGCCGCGCAGACGGTCCGGCCCTCGAGGTCGCCGACGCCGTCGATCTCGTCGTCCCGGTCCACGAGGAGTCGTTGGCTGGAGTGCAGGTACTCCGCGGAGAAGGCCACCCGCTCCCAGCGGTTGCACGTGATCGTGTACGCCCGGGCGACGATGTCGACGTCGTCCGCCTCGAGCGCCGAGGCCCGTTGCCGGGCCTCGAGAACGACGAACTCGAGGGCGTCCGGGTCGCCGATCACGGCCTCCGCGATCCAGGAGGCGACGTCGACGTCGAAGCCCACGATCTCGCGCGTGAACGGGTCGCGGGACGAGAGATTGACCGAGTCGGAGGAGACGCCGACGCGGAGATGACCCCGGTCCCGGATCTCCGCCATCGTGGATCCCGGTGCGAAGTCCTCGGGTTCGGGAACCTCGCCCACGGGCGCGTACGACGCCGTCGGGTCCTCGCAGGCCTCGCCCGGTTCGGCGCTGTCCTCGTTCGGTGCGGTCGAGTCGGCCGTCGGTGCGGGCGGCAGAGGTTCGAGCGGCGAGTCGACCGCACCGCCGTCGGCCGTGCCCGTGCCGGTGCAGCCGGTCAGCAGCGCGAGCCCGATCAGGACGGACACCGTGGACCGCAGCCTCTTGCGTGCCCGCCTCATCGGTACTCGTCCAGACGTCGGGCCAGACCCCACCAGACACCCGCGGCGCCGACCGTCAGGCCGACGGCGGCGACCGTCGACGCGAGCGACGTCATGTCCTCGGCGGCGGCGAACTCCTCGTCGGCGCGCGCTGTCGCGGCGCGGACCTCGGTCTCGGCCGCGTTGCGGAACTGGGAGAACGACGCGTTCGCGCTCGAGTGGCTCTGGTCGGTGGACATGTCGACGGCGCCGGACCAGTCGCCTGCGTCGTCCATCGCACGGATCTCGTCGTGCCGCTGGTTCCACGTCATCAGGTTCGCCTTGGCGGTGCCGCCGACACCGCCGTGCTCGTTGGCCGTCTGGATCTGGTCGTACGCGCGGTCGAGCGCGAGCTCGACCGCCTGCTCCCGCTCGTCCCCCGATCCCTGCTGGATCAGGCCCAGGCTCTCGTTCGACTTGGCCGTGTTGGCCGACGCCTGGGCGCCCGACATGAGGGTCGCCACAGAGTACGGCCCGTCGCGTGCCTCGAGCGCGGTGGTCCGCGCGTCCTCGATCAGGAGGATCGTCACGGTTCCGGCGACGAGGACCACGAGGGTGGCGAAGGCCATCCCCGGGTTCACGAGCCGGTGCGTGCGGGCGGCGAGCCAGATCTGCACACCGAGCAGCACGGCGAGGACGACCAGGAACGGGACCGCGACGGCGGTCGCGACACCGGTGCCGTCGATCGCGCTGCGGACCCGGTAGTCCCCCCGCGAGATCAGGGTCGCAAGATCGGGCCGGATGTCCTCGCGCAGGAGCGTCGAGGCGTTGGACAGGTACGCGGCCCCGACCGCGAGTCCCTGCCGGTTGTTCGCCTGGGCCTGCGCGGCCAGGTTGTTGTACGTCGACAGGTCCACGTTGATCTGGCTGAGGTAGGCGGCGTCTCCGCTCGAACCCGTCCGTGCCAGCTGCGGGAGCATCGACGACGCGGTGTCCATCTCCGCGGCGAACTGCGCCAGGGTGTCGACCTCGTCACGCCCGGCGGCAAGGAACGCGTTCGTCGCGTACGCGTCCGCGCTCGCGAGCGCCGTGCTCGTCGCCTGGATGTCGCCGAGCCTCGACGCCTCCTCGCCCGCGGTCCGCAGTGCGGACTCCTGCGACCGTGCGACCCCGGAGACGACGACACCTGCCGTGGCGACGACGACGAGGCAGAGGACGAGGAGCGCGCGAATGAGCCCCGGGGTGCCGGCCAGCGCCGCTGCGACCGTTCCCGTCCGGCTCGCGGGACGGTGCACGCCCCACCGCGCCTGTTGCGCCATCGACGCTCCTGTCCGTCAGTGGTCAAGTGCCCCGAACAGGACTCGAACCTGCAACCTACGGATTAGAAGGCCGTTGCTCTATCCATTGAGCTATCGGGGCGCGGGGACCATCTTAGGGGGGTTCGGGCAAATCGATCGGGTCACGCTACGGCGCGCATCTTTTGCGTCTTCACCTCACCACGTCAGGATGAGCAGGTGACCAGCCGAGACGTAGCCCCCAGCGGGACAGACAACGAGGCGTCCTCCCGGCGGCTCGAGACGACGGTCCACGACGTCGCCAAGGACCTGCGCCGTGTGACGGCGAGCACCACGTTCCCCCTCGACCTGCCCGGCTCCGCGGACGCCGCCGCTTCCCGCGACCGGCTCGTGGTCCAGCTGGACGAGCACCTCCTCCCGCGGTTGAAGGAGCTCTCGTCCCCGGCGATCGTGGTGATCGCGGGCTCGACGGGCGCCGGCAAGTCGACGCTCTACAACTCGTTGCTGGGCGAGGAGGTCTCCGCGGCGGGGGTGCTGCGTCCGACGACGCGTCGCCCGGTGCTCTCGCACCACCCGCTCGACGAGGACGTGCTCGTCACAGGACCGGCGACACGGTCGTCCCGGCTCGTCGCCCACGACGCCGTCCCGCGCGGGGTCGCGCTCCTGGACGCCCCGGACCTCGACTCGCTCGCCTCGGAGAACCGGGAGATCGCCGGCCAGCTGCTCGAGGCTGCCGACCTGTGGCTCTTCGTCACGACGGCGTCCCGCTACGGGGACGCGCTGCCGTGGAAGACGCTCGGCCGGGCACGGGAGCGGGGGGCGAGCGTCGCCGTCGTGCTCAACAGGGTCTCCCGGCAGAACCTGGGCACGATCCGTGCGGACCTGCTGCAGCGACTCCGGGACCACGGGATGGAGAAGGTCCCGCTCTTCGTCGTCCCCGACGTCGGTCCCCACGAGGGGCTCCTGGAGCCGGAGGCTGTCGCACCGATCTCTCGGTGGTTGGCGATGCTCGGCGGCCCCGACCGTTCCCGGTCCGTCATCGTCCGTACGCTCAAGGGCTCGCTCGCCGCGCTGCCGGCCTGGGTGACCACGCTCACCGACGCCGTCGACGCGCAGGTCGCCGCCGCCGACACCCTGAGGGCCGACGTCGACGGTGTCGTCCCCGAGGTGCAGGACATGGCCCGCACGGCCATCACCGGCGGCGTCGTCGCGCGCGGTCCGGTCAGCTCCGCCTGGTCCCAGGGAGTCTCGGGCTCCCGGGTGGACGGCGTGAAGGTCAAGGCAGGCACCGCCCGCAGCAGCCGACGACGCGGACGAGCGCGCGAGGACGCTCTGGACAGCGTGCGCGACAGCGTGGAGCGCGCCGTGCGCCGCAGTCTCGTGGCCGCGGGGACGACCGCCCACGACGCGATCGCGGACCGCCTCGGCGGACCCGACGCGTCGCCCGGTGCGAGCACCCTGGCTCCGCTCCTCGACGACGCGCCGTCCCGCGAGGCGCGCGACCGTCGCGCGGACGACGCCACGCGGTCGTGGCTCGACGAGGGCGACGCGGTCGTCGACGCGCTGCTCGCGGGCGGCGCCAGGACCGAGGAGGCCGCGGCGCGGGCGCTCGGACGACGAGGACTGTCGACCGTCCTGCTCACGGCCGCGATCGGCAGCGACGACGCCCTGCGTCTCGCCGACCGGGTGCTCGACGGCGGCCACGACGAGCCGGTCGGCGCGCTCCGTGAGGCGCTCGTCCGGCGCGCGGCCGAGATCATCGACGCCGAGGCGGCTCCTCTCCGCGAGGCGCTCGACGTCCCAGACCTGCACGACGACGCGTCGGTCGCGCTCAGCGTCCGGCTCGCTGAGCTGAGGAGACTCGTATGACGTCGCACGATCGCGACCTGCGTGAGCGGACCGACCAGCTCCAGGAGGCCGTCGACCTCGCGGGGGTGCGCCTCGACCCGGCCGTGGCGACGCCCGTGCGCCAGGCGATCGCCGGGGTCCGTGAACGGCTCTCGCTCGGGGTCGACCACACCGTCGTCGCACTGGCGGGCGGCACCGGCTCGGGGAAGTCGAGCCTCTTCAACCGGCTCTCCCGCCTCGACTTCGCCGACGTGGGGATCAAGCGCCCGACGACGGCCCAGATCACCGCCTGCTCGTGGAGCACCCGGTCCGGTCGCCTGCTCGACTGGCTCGAGGTCATCCCCGAGCGCCGGATCGCGCGCGGGGACGAGCTCGACGCCGCCGACGAGCAGGCGCTCGCGGGCCTGATCCTGCTGGACCTGCCGGACCACGACTCGATCGAGGCCGCGCACCGCGCCGTCGTCGACCGGGTCCTGCCCTTCGTCGACCTGCTGATCTGGGTCGTGGACCCGCAGAAGTACGCCGACGACAGCCTGCACAGCGACTACCTGAGGCAGTCGGTCGGGTACGAGGCGTCCATGGTGGTCGCCGTGAACCAGATCGACACCGTCCCGACGGGCCAGCGTGAGAACCTCGTCACCGACATGGAGTCCCTCCTGCGCGACGACGGGCTCGACGGTGTGCACGTCGCGACGGTCTCGGCCGCGACCGGCGAGGGCATCTCGCACCTGGTCGACGTCCTGGAGGAGGCCGTCGCCCGGCGGAGCGTCGCGGCCGGGCGCGTGGCGGGCGAGCTGGACTCGGCCGCCGCGCTGCTGCTCTCGCAGACCCCAGAGGAGGCGCCGTGGAGCGTCGAGGACGCGGTGACGTCCGAGTGCGACGCCCTGGCTGACGCCGTGGGTCTCGAGCCGGTGGCCGCGCAGGTCTCGTCCGGCGTGATGAACGGCTACGGCCGCCCCCGGTTCGACACCCCGCAGCTCGACGCGGTCGCGCTGTCGCGGAGCCGCTGGCTCTCCCGGTCGGGCAAGTCCCTGCGGTCGGGCTGGCGCACGGCCCTGAACGACGAGGTCAGTGCCACACCGGTCGTCGCCGAGCGGCTGGTCGAGGGGCTGGAGCGGGTCGACCTCGACACCCGCGGTCCGCGGTCGGCAGGAGGTGTCCGGGTCGCGTGGATGACCTCGTTCGCCCTCGCGGTCGTGGCAGGCGTGCTGGCTGCGCTCGGAGCGCTCGGCGGCGTCTCGTTGGACACCTCGCTCGTCACCACCCTCGGCGCGGTGGCTGTCGTCCTGCTCGTCGTCGGTCTCGTCCTCCTGGTCGTCGGAGCGGTCGTCCGACGCCGTCTGGCGCGGCGACGTCGCGACGAGGTGCTCGCCGCCGGCCGGTCCGTCGTCGAGGCCGTGGTCCAGCGCAGCTTTGTCGAACCGACACAGGCCGTGCTGGGGGAGTACCGACGGGTCCGGCTGCTCGCCGAGGCGGCACGGGAGGCGGAGCGGCTTGCGCCCGTCACCGGGGCGCTACGTCTGCCCACAGCCTCGGAGATCGCCGCCCGGTCCACAGATTCCGGCTCGAGCCCGGCGGAGTCCGGCGAGCATCACCGACCGTAGGGCGAGCGCGGGCGCACGGCCCGTGCCGAACCTACGGAGGAACCATGGACGTCAACGTCACGCTCGCCGGATTCGTCGGGACCACCCCGAGGCTCTTCACCTCGCAGAACGGCACGCCGTTCACCAGCTTCCGGGTCGCCAGCACCAAGCGCTACCTCGACCGCTCGAGCAACGCATGGGTCGACGGCAAGACGATCTGGTTCACCGTCAAGGCCTGGCGACAGCCGGCGACGAACGTGGCCGAGTCCGTCCGCAAGGGGGACGCCGTCGTGGTGACGGGACGGCTCGCGGTCGACGAGTGGACCGCCGACGACGGGCCCCGGACCGACCTTGTGGTCGAGGCGACCGCGCTCGGGCCGGACCTGACGCGAGGAACGGCCCGGTTCGCGCACACGGTCGCCCGCCGGGACGAGCGGGCGACCGACGCCGTGGCAGGCGAGGTCGGGGACCCGGCGCCCGACGTCGAGGACTCGGCCGCGGAAGGTGAGCCGGAGGCGGAGGAGGCGCGGTCGGACGACGCGGCGTACGCGATGAGCGCGTAGGCTGAGACGCTGACGACGCCCGCCCTTCGTGAGGGTGCGGGCGGGTGGTCCGGCACCGGGTCCTGACGCCGGGCGGGCCGCGAATCCCACGATCGACCGAACGGTGGAACAGAGCCAGTGGCTGAGTTCATCTACTCCATGTACAAGGCGCGCAAGGCGCACGGTGACAAGGTCATCCTTGACGACGTCACCCTGAACTTCCTACCCGGCGCCAAGATCGGCGTCGTCGGCCCCAACGGTGCCGGGAAGTCGACGATCCTCAAGATCATGGCGGGCATCGAGCAGCCGTCGAACGGCGAGGCGAGGCTGTCGCCGGGCTACACCGTCGGGATCCTCATGCAGGAGCCGGAGCTCGACGAGTCCAAGACGGTCCTCGGCAACGTCGAGGACGGAGTCGCGGAGATCAAGGGCAAGCTCGACCGGTTCAACGAGATCTCGGCGCTCATGGCCGAGCCGGACGCCGACTTCGACGCGCTCATGGCCGAGATGGGCAACCTGCAGGAGGCCATCGACGCCGCAGACGCGTGGGACCTCGACTCCCAGCTCGAGCAGGCCATGGACGCCCTGCGCTGCCCGCCGCCGGACGCCGACGTGTCGGTCCTCTCCGGTGGTGAGCGCCGCCGCGTCGCGCTCTGCAAGCTCCTCCTCGAGAAGCCCGACCTGCTGCTCCTCGACGAGCCCACGAACCACCTCGACGCCGAGTCGGTGCTGTGGCTCGAGCAGCATCTCGCCAACTACCCCGGCGCGATCCTCGCCGTCACCCACGACCGGTACTTCCTCGACAACGTCGCGGAGTGGATCTGCGAGGTCGACCGTGGGCGCCTCTACCCGTACGAGGGCAACTACTCGACGTACCTGGAGAAGAAGCAGGAGCGTCTGAAGGTCCAGGGCAAGAAGGACGCCAAGCTCTCCAAGCGCCTCAAGGAAGAGCTCGAGTGGGTCCGACAGAACGCGAAGGGGCGTCAGACCAAGTCCAAGTCGCGCCTGGCGCGCTACGAGGAGATGGCCGCCGAGGCCGAGCGCACCCGGAAGCTGGACTTCGAGGAGATCCAGATCCCGCCGGGCCCGCGTCTGGGGTCGATCGTCCTGGAGGCCAGCGACCTGCAGAAGGGCTTCGACGGGCGCGTGCTCATCGACGGACTCTCGTTCACGCTCCCGCGCAACGGCATCGTCGGCGTGATCGGACCGAACGGTGTCGGCAAGACGACGCTGTTCAAGTCGATCGTCGGCATGGAGCCTCTCGACGGCGGGGATCTGAAGATCGGCGAGACGGTCTCGATCTCGTACGTCGACCAGTCGCGCGGCGGCATCGACCCGAAGAAGACGTTGTTCGAGGTCGTCTCGGACGGACTCGACTACATCAAGGTCGGTCAGGTCGAGATGCCCTCGCGCGCGTACGTCGCGGCGTTCGGCTTCAAGGGCCCGGACCAGCAGAAGCCGGCCGGGGTCCTCTCCGGCGGTGAGCGCAACCGCCTGAACCTGGCGCTCACGCTGAAGCAGGGAGGCAACCTGCTCCTGCTCGACGAGCCCACGAACGACCTCGACACCGAGACGCTCGGCTCGCTGGAGAACGCACTGCTCGAGTTCCCGGGCTGTGCCGTGGTCGTCTCGCACGACCGGTGGTTCCTCGACCGCGTGGCCACGCACATCCTGGCCTACGAGGGCACCGAGGAGAACCCGGCGAACTGGTACTGGTTCGAGGGGAACTTCGCGTCCTACGAGGAGAACAAGGTGGAGCGTCTCGGCGCCGACGCGGCACGTCCGCACCGCGTGACGTACCGCCGCCTGACGCGCGACTGACCCGCGCGCGTGCCGCCCACGTCGCCCGCAGCAGAGCCCCACGGGGCACGCCCTGCTGCGGGCGGCGTGCGTCCGGGCGCGTCGCCCGCAGCGGCGTCCGCGAACGTCGGGCATCATGGCGACATGTCTCCCGCCGCCGAACCCTCACCCCTCGCCGGCGGCAGCACGGCGGACCTCATCGGTGCTCTCGAGGTGCTCCGCGGCCGGCTCGACGCCCTGCGTCTCACGCACGAGCTGCCTGACGTGGACGCGCAGCGCCGGACCCGGCGCCGGAGCATCGACCAGCTGGACGACTACATGCTGCCGCGACTGCGCGCGTCGGGCGCCCCGCTGCTCGTCGTCGTCGGGGGCTCGACCGGTGCCGGGAAGTCGACGCTCGTCAACTCGTTGCTCGGACGCACGGTCTCGGCCCCCGGTGTCCTGCGCCCGACCACGCGCTCGCCGGTGCTCGCCCATCACCCCGACGACGTCCGGTGGTTCACCGGCGACCGGGTGTTTCCGGGCCTGACCCGCGGTGGTCAGGCGGGCCGTTCGCTGCGCCTCGTCCCCAGCGACGCGCTCCCGGCCGGTCTTGCGCTCCTCGACGCGCCCGACGTCGACTCGGTGGCCGAGGAGAACCGGGACCTCGCCGCTCAGCTGCTGGCGGCGGCAGACCTCTGGCTCTTCGTGACGACGCCCGCCCGCTATGCCGACGCGGTGCCCTGGGACATCCTGCAGTCGGCGGTGGCGCGGCACGCCCAGGTGGCGCTCGTGCTCGACCGGCTCGACCAGCAGACCCACGACGTCCCGGCCGACCTGCGCACCATGATGGACGAGCGTGGTCTGTCGCAGGCCAGCCTCTTCACCGTCCCCGAGGCCGACCTCGTCGACGGGCTGCTTCCCTCCTCGGAGGTCCGAGAGCTGTCCGCGTGGCTCACCGCGCTCGGGGGTGACGGGCCGGCGCGCGAGCGCGTCGCCGTCGCGACCCGCGACGGTGCGGTCGACGACGTCGTCGACCGCACGCTCGACCTCGCCGCGGCGGCGGACGAGCAGGTCGAGGCGACGGAACGCCTGCGCGCGTCGGTCCGCACGGCGTACGCCGAGGCGCGGTCCCGCGTCCGGGCGGCGACGCGCGACGGGACGATGCTGCGCGGTGAGGTGCTCGCCCGCTGGCAGGACTTCGTCGGCACGAGCGAGTTCTTCCGGTCGGTCGAGAAGAAGGTCGGACGCGCGCGCGACTCCGTCGTCGGGTTCTTCCGCGGCCGCCCTGCGAGAGCACCGCAGGTTCAGGAGGCGATCGCCCACGGGCTCGAGGCGCTCCTGCTCGACGCCGCCGAGGCCGCGGCCGAGCGGACGTGGCAGTCGTGGCGCTCGGACCCCGCGGGTCGCGCTCTGACGGACGACGCCTCGCTGTCTCGTGCCTCGGCCGGTCTGCACGAGCAGGTCGGTGCCGAGATCCGAGGCTGGCAGGGGGATGTGCTCGACCTCGTGCGCGAGCAGGGGGCGAACAAGCGCGGGCTGGCCCGGGCCCTCTCCTTCGGGCTGAACGGCGTGGCGGTCAGCCTCATGGTGGTCGTCTTCGCGTCGACAGGAGGACTCACCGGTGCCGAGGTCGGCATCGCGGGCGGGACCGCCGTGGTCGCCCAGAAGCTCCTCGAGGCGGTCTTCGGGGACGACGCCGTGCGGCGGCTGGCCCGGGACGCCCAGGATCGTCTGGACGACCGTGTCGATGCCGTCCTCGACCCGCAGGCGCGGCGCTACACGACCCAGCTCGACGCGCTCGGCGCCGGCGAGCCCGGCGGGCAGGCGTTGCGCGACGCGGCCGACGCGGTCCGGAGCGCGGCGCTGGCGGAGCGCGAAGGACGGCCGGAGCCGGTCGAACCGGTGCCCGTCGTCACGCCGGAGTCGCACGCGGATCCTGCTTCGACGCCGCGTTCGAGCGGGTGGCGCCGACTCTTCGGACGGGGCACCCGGTGACGCCCCGGGGGATCGACCTCGAGTCGCGGGTCCGCGCGCTCGAGAGCGCGGTCGCGGCGGCCGACGGTCGCCTCGACGGACTGCTCCTCGCCGACGCTCGGGAGGTGGCGGAGCGGGCGCGGGAGCGATCCTCGCTCTCCGGCGAGCACACGGTGGTCGCGGTGGCGGGGTCGACCGGGTCGGGAAAGTCGTCCGTGGTCAACGCCCTCGCCGGGACGGAGGTGGCCGTCCCCGGGACCCGGCGCCCGACGACGTCCCACCCCCGTGCGGCGGTCTGGGGCACGGGCGGCGACGACCTGCTGCGGTGGCTCGAGGTGCGCGACCGGGTCGACGTGGGCAGCGAGTCCGGTGTCGCGACGCCCGGGCTGATCCTGCTGGACCTGCCCGACCACGACTCGGTGGTGCGGGAGCACCGGCGTCGTGCCGAGCGGGTCGTCGCGCGGGCGGACCTGCTCGTCTGGGTCGTCGATCCGCAGAAGTACGCCGACGCGTCCTTGCACGACGACTACCTGCGCCCGCTCGCCGACCACGACGACGTCGTCGTCGTGGTCCTGAACCAGGTGGACCGGCTCACCGCCGCGGACGCGCGCGCCGTCCGCGACGACCTCGAGCGGCTGGTCACCGCGGACGGTCTCCCGCGCGCGACCGTGCTCGCGGCCTCGGCCCGGACGGGCGTGGGGATCGTCGATCTCTCGGAGCGTCTCGGCGATGCCGCACGACGGCGCGAGGCCGCCCTGGCCCGGGTGGCTGCGGACGTGCGCGTGGTTGCTGAGCGGATCGTCGACGAGTGCGGAGACCCGTCGCGTGCGCGGGACACCAAGGCTGCGCGGCAGCGGTTGATCGATGGGCTCGAGGCTGCTGCCGGGGTCGAGACGGTGGTCTCGGCGGTGCGGGTCTCGGCGCGTCGCGACGCACAGGCCGCCACCGGGTGGCCGCCGACCCGGTGGTTGGGTCGTCTGCGGGCCGATCCGCTCCGGCGGCTGGGGCTGCGCCGCGGCCGCGAACGCCCCGACCTCGCCCGGACGTCGTTGCCGGTCGCGTCGGTCACCACGGTCGCGGAGGCGCACATGGCCGTCCGTGAGTACGCGCGCTCCGCGGCGGACCTCATGCCCGAGCGCTGGGGCGACGCGCTGCGCGACCGGGTCGACCGCAACACGGACGACCTGCCGAACTCGCTCGACGGCGCGATCGCCGGGACGCGTCTCGACGTCGCACGGCGGCCGGCCTGGTGGTCGGTGGTCAACGCCCTCCAGTGGGCCGTCCTGGTCGTCGGCGTGATCGGGGGATTCTGGCTCGCCGCGCTCGGCGTCGTCGACTATTTCCGCCTGCCCGAGCTGCCCGTCCCGACGTGGAACGACGTCCCCGTCCCGACGATCATGCTCCTCGGGGCTGTGGTCGTCGGCCTGCTCCTCGCCCTCCTGAGCCGCTTCGCGGCCGCGCTCGGGGCGCGGCGCCGGGCGGCCCGGGTGCGCAAGCAGCTGCGCCGCTCGATCGGCGAGGTGGCCGACGAGCTCGTCCGACTGCCCGTGGCGGAGGAGCAGGCAGAGCTGGCACGATGCCGGACGTCCGCGGTCATCGCGGCCGGCTGACCAGGACGACCCTGCCCGGCGGGCAGGAAGGAGTGAGATGAGACTGCACGTTCCCGTACCCCTGCGATGGTCCGACCTCGACGCGTACCAGCACGTCAACAACGTCGAGATGCTCCGCCTGATGGAGGATGCGCGGATCACCGCGCTGTGGCGGCACGACGACTCGGCCGAGACGTGGCCGACGGCGGTCCTGGACACCGGGCCCGACGCGTCCTCGCACACCCTCGTCGCACGTCAGGAGGTGGAGTACCTGCGCCCGCTGGGTTTCACCCGGACGCCCGTCCGCGTCGAGATGTGGTTCGGACGGCTCGGGGGCGCCAGTCTCGAGATCTGCTACGAGGTGCACGACGGCGCGGCGACGTTCCCCCGGACGGGACCGGGCGGTGGGAGTGCCCCGTACGCCCGGGCGTCGACGACCGTGGTCGTCGTCGACGCGGGGTCCGGCGCGCCGCGCCGGCTCACCCCGGTCGAGCGGGCAGCGTGGGAGCCGTTCGTGGAGGAGCCGATCGCGTTCAGGCGTCGGTAGCGAGCGTCTCGGCGGCCTCGCGGATGTTGCGCTGCATCCCGCCGAAGACGATCCCGTGGAACGGCTTGACGGAAAACCAGTACGCCTGACCTGTCAGGCCCTGCGGCGAGAAGAGCGCACGCTGGACGAAGTGCGTCCTGCCCGGGTCGGACGTGTCGTCGACGCGGAGCTCGAGCCACGCGAGTCCGGGCAGCCGCATCTCCGCGCGCAGCAGCAGCCGGTGGCCGGGGTCGACGGCCTCGACGCGCCAGAAGTCGACGGCGTCGTCGACCCGCAGGTCGACGGCGTCGCGCCGGCCACGGCGCAGCCCGGGGCCGCCCGAGAGCCGGTCGAGCACGCCCCGGACCTGCCAGGCGAGCGACCACGAGTACCAGCCGCCCTCGCCGCCGATGCCGCGGATGACCTCCCAGAGGGCTGCCGGTGGTGCGTCGACGAACGTGCGGCGCTCGTCGACGTAGAGAGAGCCACCGGCCCAGTCGGGGTCGCTCGGCAACGGGTCGGACGGCGCGCCCGGCACCGCGGCCGAGGACCACCGGGTGGAGACCTCGCCCTCGTGGATCCGCTGCAGGGCGAGGCTCACGGCCGTCTCGAAGTGCACCAGGCCGTCCTCCGGGTCGGGGACGTACTCGCGGATGTCGTCCTCCTTGCACACGACCTCGTGCTGCAACGACTCCACGAGCGGGCGTGCGATCCCGGACGGGACCGGGGTGACGAGGCCGACCCAGTGTGACGACAGGCGGGGCGTCAGGACGGGGACGCTGACGATCCGACGTCGGGGCAGGCCCGCGACCTGTGCGTACCGTTGCATCATGTCGCGGTAGGTCAGGACGTCCGGCCCGCCGACGTCGAAGGTCCGCGAGACGTCGGCGGGCATCCGTGCGCTGCCGACGAGGTAGCGCAGGACGTCGCGGATCGCGATCGGCTGGACCCGGTTGTCCACCCACCGCGGGGTGGTCATCGCCGGGAGCCGCTCGGTCAGGTATCGCATCATCTCGAACGAGGCCGAGCCGGAGCCGAGGATCACCGCGGCCTGGAGCACCGTCGTCGGGACGCCCGAGGCGAGCAGGATCTCGCCCACCTCCTTCCGGGACGCCAGGTGCGGGGACAGGTCCTCGTCGTCGGGGGACAGCCCGCCGAGGTAGACGATGCGACCCACGCCGGCCTCACGCGCGGCCTGCGAGAACGTCAGCGCTGTGCGACGGTCGCGGGCCTCGAACGTCGGTCCGGTGCCGAGCGAGTGGATCAGGTAGTACGCGACGTCGGCTCCGTGCAGCGCGTCGCGGATCTGATCCAGCTCGCTCGCGTCCGCCTCGACCCGCTCGACGTCGTCGACCCACGGACGCCCCGAGAGGCGGTCCGGATGCCGCGCGACCGCACGCACGGCGAACCCGGCCTCGAGGAGCTCTGGCACGAGCCGTCCGCCCACGTATCCGGTCACCCCGGTGACCACTGCCAACGGCTTGTCCGCCATCATCGCTCCCCGCTCTCGGTTGACTCATCCTCCGGGAGCAGGTTCGGACTCGCACCCGCGGCCGGATGCAGCTCGTCGCTAGGGGAGTCGGAGCATTCCCTCCTGGGCGATGCTTGCGACGAGGGTGCCGTCCTGGGCGTAGACCCGCGCTGCGCCGAGCCCGCGGCCCCCCTGGGCCGACGGCGAGGACTGCACGTAGAGCAGCCACTCGTCGACCCGGACGTCGCGGTGCCACCACATGGCGTGGTCGAGGCTGGCGATCGAGATCCCGGGTGTCGCCCAGGAGGTGTCCGACTGACGCAGGACCGGCTCGAGCATCACCTGGTCGCAGGCGTACGCGAGCAGCGCACGGTGCAGGAGCTGGTCCTGCGGGACGGGACCCCGCGCGCGCATCCAGACCTTCTGGTGGTCCGTGCGGGTCTCGCCGCCGCCGAGGTACAGCGATCCTTCGACGTGGCGCAGGTCGAACGGAGACTCGTGCGACCGCGAACGGGCCGCGGGATGGGGGATCTCGCCGAGCTCGTCCATCGCCGACGGCAGGGTCTCGGGATCGGGGGCGTCGGGCATCGGACTCGTGTGCTCGAACCCGTCCTGGCGCTCCTGGAACGACGCGATCATCGACAGGATCGGCTGGCCGTGCTGGATCGCGTGGCTGCGCCGTGCGCTGAACGACCGGCCGTCGCGCAGTCGCTCGACGTCGAACTCGATCCGCGTGGACAGGTCCCCGGCGCGCAGGAAGTAGCCGTGCATCGAGTGGGGGAGCCGCCCGTCGGGGACGGTGCGGCCTGCGGCGACGAGCGCCTGGGCAAGCACCTGACCGCCGTAGATCCGAGCGTTCGGCTGGTGCAGGTTGTACCCGCCGAAGCGGTCGTCCGCCCCGCGCCCGGTGGCCTCGTCGAGGGGCTCCTCCTCGAGCCGCAGCGCCGAGAGCAGATGGCCGAGCGGGTCCGTGGCCAGGTCGTCCGCGGAGATCATGGCTTCCGTGGGCACGTGCGTCACGCGTCCTCCTCGAAGGTGTTGAGCAGCGAGTGTGCGGCGCGCTCCAGGTAGTCCCAGAGCTGCGCCTCGTAGAGCGGGGCGAGGTTCAGGGCGGTGACCGCGACCCGCATGTGCGCGAGCCAGGCGTCCCGCGCCCGAGGGGTGACCTTGAACGCCGCGTGCCGCATCCGCAGGCGTGGGTGCCCGCGGCGCTCCGAGTATGTCGTGGGACCGCCCCAGTACTGCTCCAGGAACATGGTCAGTCGCTCCTTGGCCGGGCCCAGGTCCTGCTCGGGGTACATGGCCCGCAGGTAGTCGTCCTTCGCGACCTCCTCGTAGAAGACGTCGACGAGGAGCGCGAAGGTCTCGTGGCCCCCGACAGCGGCGTAGAAGCCGTCGGAGCTGCGTTCGGCCGCGGCCCGAGGTGGCTGTGCGGCGGTCAGGGGCAGGGATGCACGCGCGGGTTCTGGTTCCACGTGCCCCATCATCGCATCGACCGCGAGGTCCGGGTCAGAGCCCCAGCTCGGCGAGGACGGGCAGACGCTCACGGACCGCGTCGCGGGCACTGCGGGCCGACGGCGCCGTCAGAGCGACCTGTGCGAGCGTCCGGCACTCGTCGTGCGTGACCGCCGCGAGCAGGGCGGCGACGTCGGGGAGAGCGCGCGCCGTCATCGAGAGGCTGCTGACACCCAGGCCGACGAGAACGGCCGCGAGGACCGGGTTGCTCGCCGCCTCGCCGCACACGCCCACGGGCCGGTCCTGCTGGGCGCCGCCGCGGCACGTCGCCTCGACGAGCCGGAGCACCGCCGGCTGCCACGGGTCGTTGAGCTCCGCCAGGGAGCCGAGGAGGCGGTCGGCGGCCATCGTGTACTGCGCGAGGTCGTTGGTGCCGATCGACGCGAAGTGGGCCGAGGCGAGGATCTGGCCGGACAGGAGCGCCGCGCCCGGGACCTCGACCATGACCCCGGCCTGCGACAGCCCGTGGGCCGCGCAGCGTTCCACGAACCACTGCGCCTCGTCGACGGTCGCGACCATCGGCGCCATCACCCAGACGTCGGCGGACTCGGCCCGGGCGGCGAGCGCGATCGCCTCGAGCTGGTCCTCGAGCAGCTGGGGCCAGCGTTCTGCGGTCCGCAGCCCACGGACGCCCAGGGCGGGGTTCTCCTCGTCCGGGGAGCTCAGGAACTCCAACGGCTTGTCCGCGCCGGAGTCGAGCGTGCGCACGACGACCTTGCGTCCCGGGAACTCCGTGAGCACCCGCCGGTACTCGACGACCTGCTCCTCCACGCCCGGCGGGTCCTCGCGGCCCAGGAAGCAGAACTCCGAACGGAACAGACCCACGCCCTCGGCGCCCGCGGCCGCCGCGGCCGCCGCGCCCGTCGGGTCCCCGACGTTCGCCAGCAGCGCGACACGATGGCCGTCCGCGGTCCGGCCGGTGCCGTCGAACGTGCGTGTGCGACTCGCGAGCTCCCGGGCACGGGCGACCTGGTCGGCAGACGGGTCGAGAGTCACGACGCCGCTCGACCCGTCGACGAGGACCAGCGTCGCCGAGGCGAGCGCCCCGACCGCACCCGTGGCGGCGACGACGGCAGGTATGCCCTTGGCGTTCGCCACGATCGCGGTGTGCGAGGTGGGGCCGGCCAGCTCGGTCACGATCGCGAGGACGCGCTCCGGGTCGAGGGCAGCGGTCGCCGACGGTGCCAGGTCCCGGGCCACCAGGACGAAGGGCTCGGGATGGTCGGGCACACCCGGGGCCGGCAGACCCGTCAGGTTCGCGATGATCCGGTCCCGGACGTCGGCGATGTCCTGGGTGCGCTCGGCGAAGTACCCGCCGAGCTCCGTGAACTGCCGCACGACGGCGTCCGCCGCCTCCCAGATCGCCCGCTCGGGGACGAGGTGGTCGTCGAGGACCCTCCGCTCCGCGTCCGCGAGGAGCGTGGGGTCGGCGGCGATCGCAGCGGTGGCACCGAGGACGTCCTGGGTCGTGCCGTCGGCGGCGTCGGCCGCGCGCATGAGGTCGTCGGCCACGGCGCTCGCGGCGGAGCGGAGCCTGACGGCCTCGGCCTGCTGGTCGTCGCGTGGGGCGAGCCTCCGGCCCGGTGGCGGCTCCTCGATGGGCTCGGGCATGACGACGACGGGGCCGACAGCGGTTCCAGCTGAGACTCCGATGCCGCGGACGGCGGGTTGTGGCTCGTTCACAGGGTCCTCCTCGGCGGATGTCCGACGAGTCTGGCCGACCACGCGCGCGTCTGCCACCAGGCGTGCCGGACACGGGAGCAATCGTCCTCGGAGCGGACTAGGCTAGGAGGTGCGCTCACGCGTGAGCGACCCCCGTCGTCACACCTTTCAGGAGCAACACCCCATGAGCAAGGCACTGCAGATCCTCGAAGCGCTCGGCGGCTCGGCGAACGTCGTCGAGCTGGAGCCGTGCATCACCCGGCTCCGCGTCGAGGTCACGGACCCGGAACTCGTCGACGAGGCGGCCCTGAAGGCCACGGGCGCCTTCGGCGTCGTCCGCTCGGGTCGCGTCGTGCAGGTCATCGTCGGCCCGGAGGCCGACGACCTGGCCGCGGAGCTCGACAGCAAGCGCTGAGTGACGCTCGCATGCAGGTGACGATCGGATCCCCGCTGGCGGGCGTCGTCGTGCCGCTCGCAACGGTTCCGGACCCCGTCTTCGCCCAGGAGATCGTGGGCCCGGGAGTCGCAGTCGAGCCCGAGGGCTCGGACCCGGTCGTGGTGTGCGCGCCCGTCTCCGGTCGGGTCGCGTCCCTGTTTCCGCACGCCTTCGCCATCCAGATCCCGGAGGGGCAGACCGTCCTGGTCCATCTCGGGATCGACACCGTCCGGCTCGACGGGCACGGGTTCGACCTTCAGGTCGCCGTGGGGGACGTGGTCGAGGCAGGGGCTCCCCTGATCGTCTGGGACGCCGCGGTCACCCGGGCCGAGGGCCTAGCGACCGTCTGCCCGGTGGTCGCGCTCCAGGGGGACCCCGCACACGTCGGCGCGGCGATCCCCCTGGGTTCCTCGGTCACGGTCGGCGAGCCGATCGTGACCTGGTCGCTCCCGTCTACCAGGACGACAGCGGAATCCCCGCACCGCTGAGGTCGTCGCGGACGGCGACGCGCAGGGCGCGGGCGACCTCCCACTGCATCGCCGGCTGCGTCTTGATCCTGATGCGGAACAGCAGCCGTCCGCGGGCGATGGACTCCACGCCCGTGACCTCGGGAGCCTCGAGGACGTAGGCGCCCAGCTCCTCGTCCTCGGCGATCCGGGCGGCGGCCGCCTCCAGGACCTCGCGGACCCGCGGGACGTCCGCCGTCATCGAGACGGGGAACTCCACGAGCGTGCGGCTCCACTCCTGCGACATGTTTCCCGTCCGCAGGATCTCGCCGTTGCGGACGAACCAGAGGGTGCCCTCGAGGTCGCGGACCTTCGTCACGCGGAGCTGGACGTCCTCGACGGTCCCGGTCACCTCGCCGAAGTCGACCGTGTCGCCGACGCCGTACTGGTCCTCGAGCAGCATGAAGATGCCCGACAGGTAGTCCTGCACGAGGCTCTGCGCCCCGAAGCCCAGGGCGACGCCGACGATCCCCGCCGACGCGATGAACGGCGCGATGTTGACGCCGAGCGTGTCGAGGACCAGCAGGATCATGATCGCCAGGACGATCACGTTCGCCGTCGAGCGCAGCACGGATCCGATGGTGCGCGCCCGCTGCGCACGTCGGACGCCCGCCAGCGGGTTGGCCATCGGCACCGCCCGTGCAAGGACTCCCCGGGGCGTCGAGTCGGCACCGCGCCGGTCCTTGCCGACCTCCGGGCTCCCGTTCGCTATGGCTTCGGTCACCCGCTTGATCAGACTGCGGATGACGCCGAGGACGACGAGGCTCGCGACGACGATGATCGCGATCTGGAGAGGAGCCCCGAGGAACCACTCCCAGGCTGCCTCCCACCCGGACTTCACGTCGTCCGTGGCGGTCGGCAGGGCAGCGGTGTCGATGGATGAGGTGGTGATGTGCAGCATGGCCCCGAGGCTATCCACCACCGGACGGACGGCGGTAGCAGACCGGCGCGCCGTGCCCGGTGCAGTAGGGTGCCGGGGCCTCTGGCAAGATCAAGGGGTGGACGACGACATGGACCGGACGACGCCGTTGGAGCGCCTCGCTGCCGCGCACGGTGTGGCGACGACTGTCCCGGGTGCGGACGGCGAGCTCGTCGACGTCTCGGAGGGGACGCTGATCGCCGTGCTCGGCGCCCTGGGCGTGCCCGCGACCACCGCCGACCAGATCGCGTTCAGCCTCGCCGAGGCCGAGGCCGAGCCCTGGCGCTCGATGCTTCCGCCGTGCACCGTGGTGCGGAGCTCTGTCGGTGCCCAGGTTCCCGTCCACGTCACCGACGGCGACGAGGTCGAGGTCCACGTCGAGCTCGAGGGCGACGAGGGGGTCGTCGAGCTCGAGCAGTCCGACGTCTGGGTCGAGCCGCGCCAGGTCGGGTCGCGCCGCGTCGGGCGTGCCACGTTCACCGTGCCGGACGGGCTGCCGCTCGGCTACCACGTCGCGGTCGCACGCAGCGGCGGGGTCGAGGTCGAGGCTCCGCTGATCGTCGTCCCGGACCGACTCGACGTCCCACCGGACGACGTGATCGTCCGCGCGCTCGCCGTCGCCGTGGCGAGCCTGCGCTCGCAGTCGTCGTGGGGCGTCGGAGACCTGGGCGACCTGGTCGACGTCGCCTGGACCGCTGCCCGTGACGACGGGGCCGACGTCGTCCTCGTCGACCCGCTTCAGCAGGCCAACCCGCAGGTCCCGGGAAGCCTGCTGACCAACCGGTGGGTCGATCCTGTCTATCTGCGCGTCGAGGACATCCGCGAGACGGGGTATCTGTCCTCCGCGGACCGGTCTCTCGTCGAGTGGTCCGCGGAGGAGGCGCGCGACGCCGGCGCCGATGCGGGCCCCGTCGACCTCGACGCGGTGCGTACCGCCAAGCGTTCCGCTCTCGACGTCGTCCACCAGATGCCGCGGTCTCCCGCACGCCAGGCCCGCTACGAAGAGTTCGTCGAGAGCGGTGGACAGGCGCTCGAGAACTTCGCCACCTGGTCCGCGCTCGTCGACCATCACGGCGGGCCCGACCTCCCGCAGGCGGTCATGAGCTCGCGCAGTCCTGGCGTCCACGCTGCCCGCGCGCGCCTCGCGGACCGGGTCGAGCTGCACCGCTGGATCCAGTGGGTCGCGGACGAGCAGCGTGCCGACACGCACCGCCGTGCGCAGGAGGCGGGCGCCCTGCTCGGTGTCGGCCAGACCGTCGTCGCAGGTTCCGCACTCGACGGGCCCGACGCCTGGGCGTCGAGCGCGCTGGTCGCCCGCGGTGCCGCCGTCGGGTCCGCGCCCGGCGCCGAGGACGCGGCCGGCTCGGTCCGGCACGAGATCGCCTGGAACCCGCGGGAGCTCGCCCGAGCCGGTTTCGCGCCGTTCCGCGACGCCGTGCGCGCCGCGGCTCGTCACGCCAGCATGATCGTCGTCGACGACGCCGGAGCGCTGTTCCGGTCGTGGTGGGTCCCGGGCGGTGCCCGTGCCTCGGCCGGCACCTACGTCGCACAGGACTCGGAAGCACTGACGGGGATCCTGGCGCTCGAGGCCCACCGTGCCGGCGTCTATGTCGTCGTAGACGACTCACGCCTCGCGGACGCCACGGAGCAGCAGGGTCTCGCCGATCGCGGATTCGTCGGGCTCGACGACCTGCGCCGACCGCCGTTCCAAGGGGTGCGGCCCGGTGTCGTCGCGCGGGTGACGAGCCGCCTCGACGCGCCGCTGGCGGCATGGCTCGCCGGTGAGGACATCGACCTGCAGGACTCGCTCGGGATCCTGGACGACGCCGACAGCGCACGTCGGGTGCGGCGCTCCGAGCGCGACCAGGTGCTCGCGCGAGCCCTGCGAGCAGGGACCACGACCCCTGACGCCGCGGAGCGCGAGCAGGTCGAGGGGCTCTACGCCTGGGCCACCCGGTCGGGTGCCGCGATGGTCGTCATCCGGCTCGCCGATGCCGTCGGGGACCGTCGGGTGCCGGCGGTCCGCGCGGCCGGGTCGGACTACCCGTCGGGCCGACTCCCGCTCGTCGACGCGAACGGCGCTCTGGTGCGGGTCGAGGACCTTCCGCAGAGTGCGCGGCTGAGGGCGCTCTTCGACCACGTGCGTCCCGACGCCTGAGCGACGGCGGACGACTCTCAGAGAGCGGTCCGGCCCGCCCCGCGAGACGCGGGACGGGCCGGACGGCATCCCGACGGACTAGACGTCGGCCGCCTGGGCGGCGAGCGCACGCTCGACGCCCGCGAGGCTCTCGACCAGCATGCGACGCATCGCGGGTGCGGCATCGGGGTGGCTCGCGAGCCACGCACGGGTCGCCTGGGCGAGCGCCTCCGACGCGAGCGGAGACGGGTACAGTCCCTCGATCAGGGTCTCGGCGATGTGGTAGCTCCGCTCGGCCCAGATCGTGTCCAGCGAGGCGAAGTACGTGTCCATGCCGGACTCGAGGACGGACGGGTCCACCACGTGGGTGTACCCCACGGTCGTCGCGCGGACGATCGCGTTCGGGGCGTCGTCGACGGCGACGACGGAGTCGAACGCCCGTGCCTTCGCGTCGGCGGTCGGGACGGCGGCCCGGGCACGAGCGGCTGCCTGCTGCCCGTTCGCCGTGCGGTCGGCGGCCAGCGCCTCGTCGATCTCCGCGGTGCCTGCTCGTCCGAGGAGGACGAGGCCCTCCAGGATCTCCCAGCGCAGGTCGGCGTCGATCTCGAGACCGGGCAGGGTCGTCGTGCCGTCGAGCAGCGACCCGAGTTCGTCACCGTGCGCTGCCGTGCACGCGGCGTTCGCGAAGTACTTGACGAGCTGCAGCTGGGAGTCGGAGCCGGCGGTGGCTTCCTGCGCCAGGGTCCAGAGCTCGTCGCCCACGAGCTCAAGCGTCTCGGTTCGGCGCGCGGGTGCGACGTAGTTGCGCGCGGCGAGGAGCAGCTGGGCCAGGGTCGTCCGGATGGTCGTGGACTCGGACTCGCGCCCGATGTTGCCGAGGACGAGGCGGACGTAGTCGCTCGCCGGGGCCTCGCCGTCGCGGGTGGCGTCCCAGGCCGCACCCCAGACGAGGGAGCGGGCCAGCGGGTCGGCGATCGCGTCCAGGTTCTCGAGGGCCGCGGCCCAGGACCGCTCGTCGAGCCGGACCTTGGCGTAGGCGAGGTCGTCGTCGTTCACCAGGATCAGTGCGGGCCGGTCGAGCGAGAGGACGTCCGGCACGTTCGTGCTCGGACCGTCGATGTCGATCTCGAACCGGCGGCTGCGGACGAGCCGGTCACCCTGCCAGTCGTAGAACCCGATCGCCAGGCGGTGCGGGCGCAGCGTCGGGTGCTCGGCCGGTGCCGTCTGCGTGATCCGGAACGACGTGATGCGGCCGTGGTCGTCGACCTCGAGCTCGGGTCGCAGGGTGTTGACACCCGCGGTCTCCAGCCAGAGCCGGCTCCAGTCGCCGAGGTCGCGCCCCGAGGTCGCCTCGAGCTCGACGAGGAGGTCGGACAGCTCGGTGTTGCCCCAGGCGTGCTTGCGGAAGTAGGCGGCGACGCCGGCCAGGAACTCCTCCTGACCGACCCAGGCGACGAGCTGCTTGAGGACCGACCCGCCCTTGGCGTAGGTGATGCCGTCGAAGTTGACCTGGACGTCCTCGAGGTCGTTGATCGTCGCGACGATCGGGTGCGTCGACGGCAGCTGGTCCTGGCGGTAGGCCCAGGACTTCTCCATCGCGGCGAAGGTCGTCCAGGCCTCCGTCCACTCCGTCGCCTCGGCCGTGGCGAGGGTCGAGGCGTACTCGGCGAACGACTCGTTCAGCCACAGGTCGTTCCACCACTTCATGGTGACGAGGTCGCCGAACCACATGTGCGCGAGCTCGTGGAGGATCGTGACGACGCGGCGTTCCTTGATGGCGTCGGTGACCTTGGACCGGAAGACGTAGGTCTCGGTGAAGGTGACGCACCCGGCGTTCTCCATCGCCCCCATGTTGAACTCGGGGACGAAGAGCTGGTCGTACTTGTCGAACGGGTACGGCTGCTCGAACGCATTCTCGTAGAACTCGAAGCCCTGACGGGTCTTCTCGAAGACGTAGTCGGCGTCGAGGTGCTCGGCCAGCGACGCGCGGGCGAAGACCCCGAGCGGGATCGTCCGGCCGTCGGCACTGGTCAGCTCGCTGCGCTCGACGACGTACGGACCAGCGACGAGGGCGGTGATGTAGGAGGAGATGCGCGGCGTCGGCTCGAACGCCCAGGTGGCGACCTCGACGTCGCCCGCCCCGGTCCCCGTCGGGTCCGTGACGGTCCGGTGCGCGGCGGGCTGCGGCGTCGGCTGGTTGCTCACGACGTGCCAGGACGTCGGTGCCGTGATCGTGAACGCGAACGTCGCCTTGAGGTCGGGCTGCTCGAAGACCGCGAACATGCGGCGGCTGTCGGGCACCTCGAACTGCGAGTAGAGGTAGACCTCGTCGTCGGCCGGGTCGACGAAGCGGTGGAGCCCCTCGCCAGTGTTCGTGTACGCGCAGTCCGCGACGACGCGGAGCTCGTTCTCGGCGGCGAGCTCGTCCAGGGCGATCCGCGAGTCGGCGAACACGGTCGCGGGGTCGAGGGAACGGCCGTTCAGGACGACCTCGCGGACCGAGGGGGCGACGAGGTCGATGAAGGTCGACGTGCCCGGCGTCGCCGCGAAGCGGACGACGCTCGTCGACGTGAACGTCGAGGCACCCGTCGTGAGGTCGAGGTCGACGGCGTAGGACTGCGTCGCGATCGACTCGGCGCGCTGGGCGGCCTCGGTACGGGTGAGGTTCTCTCCGGGCACGGATGGCTCCTTCGTCAGTGCGGGACGGCGCTCCCGGGTGGGGCCACGCCGCGAATATCCGTCAATGATCATGTCACGTCAGGAATGTTCCGCGCAGGACCGTGGTTGCCCCGACGGAACAGGTCGTTCCGACCACGAGGAGGAAAAGATGACGAGCACGTCCCCGGCCACGTCCGCCACCACCGCGGGAGTCGCAGACTTCTGGTTCGACCCCGTCTGCCCCTGGGCCTGGATGACCAGCCGCTGGATGGACGAGGTCCAGCAGGTGCGCGACGTCTCCGTGCGCTGGCACGTGATGAGCCTCGCCGTCCTCAACGAGGGCCGCGACCTGCCCGACGAGTACCGGGCGATGATGGACGCGGCCTGGGGTCCGGTGCGCGTCGTCGTCGCGGCCCAGGCGGAGCACGGGGACGACGTCGTCAAGCCGCTCTACGACGCGCTCGGCACCCGGATCCACCCGCAGGGCCGGGGTGACGACCTCCCCGCCGTGATCTCCGAGGCGCTCGCCGAGGTCGGGCTGCCGGCGTCCCTTGCCGACGCCGCGACGTCGGACGCGTACGACGAGCAGCTCCGTGCGTCGCACGCCGAGGGGATCGGCCTGGTGGGCGAGGACGTGGGGACGCCCGTGGTGGCGTTCGACGGAACGGCCTTCTTCGGCCCGGTCGTCACTCCGGCGCCCCGGGGAGAGGCCGCCGGTCGCCTCTGGGACGGCACTCTGCTTGTCGCGGGGACGCCGGGCTTCTTCGAGATCAAGCGCACTCGCACCCAGGGTCCGGTCTTCGACTGACCCGGTTCGTCGGGGGCGCGCGGGCCGTGGGATGCTGACCCGTGCTGACACGTCCGGAGGGACGACCCACAAGGAGGTCCGATGTCGGGCAACACCCACACCCCGCCGCCCCCGCCGCCACCACCGGGCGGGTACTTCCGCGCCCAACGCGCACGGTCGACCGAGCAGACTCGTGCGACGTCGGCCGACACGGCCGACGGCACCGAGCAGATCGCCCCTGTGACCGATGGCGGTCCGGGGACCGCGCCCATGACGGCCGTCGACGGGCAGGCCGCGGGCGGGGCGGCGCCGTGGGCACGCCCCGCGCCGCCCGTCCGGACGGACCGTGCCGCGACACGGACGGCGCCGGCCGCCGACACGTCCTCGAGCACGGGAAGCGACTCCCCGGCAATCGTCGCGCCCCGGACCGTCCCCGCGTCGCCCCCCGCGCCGGGTGCCCCCGCCGGGGGCTACGGCACGTCCGACCCGAAGACGTCGCGTGACCGGCTCGGCATCGGCTGGTGGCTGTTCATCCTTCTCGACGTGATCCTCGTCGTGGTTGCGGTCGTCCTCGGGGTGCGGGCGTTCTCCGGCGGGACCGACGCGCAGGCCGCCGCGGCCGAGGAGGCCGTGGCGACCGAGAGCGAGGAGCCGGAGGAGCCGGGCCTGGCCGTCCCGGTCGACCTGGACGGCGACGCGTTCCGCTCGCCGAGCAGCAACATCCTCTGTGAGATCTCCGAGGCGGGCGCTCGGTGCGACATCGCGCAGCTGAACTCGGAACCCGCCACGGTCGACGGGTGCGACGGGACGGTCGGGTACGTCGTCCAGCTGACGTCCGACGGCGTCGCGGAGCCGTGCGTCCCCGCGGACGAGCAGCCGGGCGCGGCACCGGACGGAGTCCCCGCGCTCGACTACGGCGACTCCCGCGAGGCCGGTGACGTCGAGTGCGTCTCGAGCGAGTCCGGTGTCAGCTGCACCGACGCCTCGACCGGCGCCGGCTTCAACGTCGCCAGGGCCGGGGTCACGACCTTCTGATCGTGGCCCCGGCCCCGGTGCGGTGGGCGGCTACCAGATACGGACGCGCTCCTCGGGTGCGAGATACAGCGCGTCCTCGGGCGTGAGCCCGTACGCCTCGTGGAAGACGTCGAGGTTGCGCACGACCCCGTTGCAGCGGAACTCGTTGGGGGAGTGCGGGTCCGTGGCGAGACGGCGGACGACCTCGGCGTCGTGGCCCTTGGACTGCCAGACCTGGCCCCAGCCGAGCAGCACCCGCTCGACCCCGGTCAGCCCGTCGATCACGGGAGCGTCGTCGAGCGACCCGCCCAGGGCGATCCGGTACGCCTTGAGCGCGATCGACAGGCCGCCGAGGTCGCCGATGTTCTCGCCGATGGTCAGCGACCCGTTGACGTGCTGACCGTCCTCACCGAGCTGGGCGGGGACGAACTCGTCGTACTGGGCGACGAGGGCACGGGTGCGCTCGTCGAACTCGGCGCGGTCCTGCTCCGTCCACCAGTCCTCGAGCCGACCGTCCCCGTCGTACTTCGACCCCTGGTCGTCGAACCCGTGCCCGATCTCGTGCCCGATCACCGCTCCGATTCCGCCGTAGTTGACGGCGTCCTCGGCCTCGGGGTCGAAGAACGGCGGCTGCAGGATCGCGGCCGGAAAGACGATCTCGTTCATTCCGGGGTTGTAGTAGGCGTTGACCGTCTGCGGCGTCATGAACCACTCGTCGCGGTCCAGGGGACTCCCGATCTTCGCGAGCTCGCGGTCCTGCTCGAACGCGTGGGCGCGCCGGACGTTGCCGAGCAGGTCCTGGGCGTCGACGGCGAGGTCGGAGTAGTCGCGCCACCGCACGGGGTACCCGATCTTCGGCGTGAACTTCTCGAGCTTGACCAGCGCTCGCGCCTTGGTCTCCGCGGTCATCCAGTCGAGGGTCTCGATGGACTCGCGGTAGGCGGCCACCAGGTGGTCGACCAGTCCGAGCATCCGCTCCTTGTGCGACGGCGGGAAGTGCCGGGCGACGTAGACCTCGCCGACGGCCTCGCCGAGGGCTCCCTGCACGAGGGTGACGCCCCGCTTCCAGCGGTCTCGGACCTCCTGGGCGCCCGACAGGGTCCGGCCGTAGAAGTCGAAGTTCGCCTCGACGAGCTCGTCCGTCAGGTACGGCGCGCGCGCCGTCACGGCGTGGTACGCGGCCCAGAGCTTCCAGTCGTCGAGGGCCTCGGAGGCCCAGAGCGAGGCGAAGCCCGTCGCGAACGACGGCTCGCGCACGACGAGGTGGTCCATCGCCCCGGCCGGCGCACCGAGGGCGAACGCCCAGGCCGCCCAGTCGAACCCGGGCGCACTCGTCGAGAGAGCGGCGAGCGTCGTGGGGTTGTAGGTGAGGTCGGCGTCTCGGTCACGCACGACGTCCCAGTGGTGGGCGGCCAGGCGGGTCTCCAGGGCGACGACGCGGGCGGCGGCGCCCTCGGCCGCCTCCGGCGTCACGATGCCCGCCAGCGTCAGCATGCGGGCGACGTGCGGGGAGTAGGCGGCGAGCACGGGCGCGTACTGCTCGTCCCGGTAGTACGCCTCGTCCGGCAGTCCGAGACCGGCCTGCGCGAGGTAGACCACGTACGTCTCCGGGTCCTTGGCGTCGTTGTCGACCCAGAGGCCGACCGCTCCGCCGGCTCCCGTCCGCTGCAGCGCTCCGAGGGCTGCCGTGAGCTCTGCAGGTGTCGACGCCGCCAGGACCGGGTCGAGGTCGGCGGCGAGCGGCGCGTTGCCCAGCGTCTCGATCGCCTCGGTGGCCATGAAGCTCTGGTAGAGCGCGCCGATCTTGGCCTCCACACCGCCCGTCGCGCTCTCGGCCGCCGAGGTGATGATGTCGCGCACCTGCTCCTCCGCGGCGTCGTGGAGCGCGCGGAAGGATCCGTCCATCGAGCGGTCGGCCGGGATCTCGTGCGAGTCGATCCACCGGCCGTTGACGTGGCGGTAGAGGTCGTCCTGCGGGCGGGTGGTGGGGTCCAGGGCGTCGAGGTCGATGCCTGAGGGGCGTGTGTCACTCGTCATGGCGCCAGCGTATGCCAGGACCCCGACGGCCCGTCCGACCGGCGACGCACGGGTGCTGGGTGCGGCATGATGGTGCCATGCGCGTTCACATTGCCGCCGACCATGCGGGCTACGAACTCAAGACCCACCTCGTCGAGCACCTCGGTGCCGCCGGGCACGACGTCGTCGACCACGGGGCGCACGAGTACGACGCCCTCGACGACTATCCCGCGTTCTGCCTCGCGGCCGGCGAAGCGGTCGTCGCGGACGCCGGGAGCCTCGGCATCGTGATCGGCGGGTCGGGCAACGGCGAGCAGATCGCCGCGAACAAGGTCGACGGCGTGCGGGCCGCGCTCGCCTGGAACGAGGAGATCGCGCGTCTGGGCCGCCAGCACAACGACGCCAACGTCGTCGCGGTGGGCGCGCGTCAGCACTCGGTCGACGAGTCCGTCGCGATCGTCGACGCGTTCCTCGCAGAGCCCTTCAGCGGGGACGAGCGCCACCAGCGTCGGATCGACCAGATGGCGCAGTACGAGGCCGACCGGGGCGCTGCCGCCGAGCCGACGGCCTGAGCGGTGCCGGAGGGGCACACCGTCCACCGGCTCGCCCGAACGTTCGCCGAGCTGTTCGGCGGGCAGGTCCTCGAGGTCACCAGCCCGCAGGGTCGGTTCGACGCCGGGGCGCGTCTCCTCGACGGCTCGCGTCTGCAGAGCGCCCAGGCCTGGGGCAAGCACCTCTTCCTCGGGCTCTCCCGCGAGGACGGCGGTGGATCGGACCCTTTGGACGACCACCTGCTCTGGCTGCACGTCCACCTGGGCCTGTACGGGTCGTGGACGTTCGCCGGCGACGGGACGGACGACGTCGCGCACGCGATCGGGGCGCCACGCCGTCGGGTCGGTGAGCGCGAGTCGGTCTCGGCCCCGCGCGCCGTCGGCGCAGGCGGTCCCGGGCCGTGGAACCCTCCGGAGCCTCGCGGCCAGGTCAGGGTGCGGCTGCTCGGCGAGCATGCCGTGGCGGATCTCACCGGCCCGACCCGCTGCGAGGTCGTCACCGCCGCCGAGCGCGACCGCGCGATCGCGCGACTCGGCCCCGACCCGATCCGGGCCGACGCCGACCCGGAGGCGTTCGTCGCGCGCGTCCGCCGTTCCCGGACCAGCGTCGGAGCCCAGCTCATGGACCAGTCGGTGATCGCCGGTGTCGGCAACATCTACCGGGCCGAGGCGCTGTTCCGGGCGGAGCTCGACCCCTGGACGCCGGGGCGCGACGTGCCGGCCGAGACGCTCCGGACGCTCTGGACGGATCTCGTCGACCTCATGCACGACGGCGTGCGCGTCGGCGCGATCGTCACCACCCGTCCTGAGGACCGGGCTGCGTTCGGGGCCGACGTGCCACCGGCACGCCCCGTCCGGCAGAACACCGACGGGACACCGGGCGCGGTACCGCGCGAGGAGGCCTTCTACGTCTACCAGCGCGCCGGCCAGGGCTGCCGACGGTGCGGCACGCCCGTCGTCGTCGAGGACATGGCGGCCCGCAAGCTCTACCGCTGCCCGGGCTGCCAGCGCTAGGTCGTCACCACAGCCACGAGCAGAACGCCTCGACGGGCCACCGGAAGGCGGTGGCGGTCCTGGCGAGGCTGTTCGGGGTGTGCTCCTGGGCACCGGTCGTGGCCAGGCTCGCGGAGCCGAGGTAGGCCGCGCCGAGGTTCGCCACGTCCACGCCGACGTCGGCCGGGTCGTCCGTGCGCGTGCAGGTCGCCTCGCCGAAGGCGCGGGCACGGAGCCTCCAGTGCCCGGCGTTCTGCGGCAGGTGGTGGTCGGTGACCGCCAGGACGATGTCCAGGTCGGTCGCGTAGCGGCGGCGGGACAGCGCCGCGGGGACGTCGACGAGCCGGACCCAGAGGTTGTCCACCACGTGCGGGTCGGCCTTGCGGGGGTTGACCAGGAGGCGCGTCACGAAGTCGTCCGTCGCCAGGCGAGGAGTGCGGACGCGTTCCATGAGGTCCATCGTCGTCAGCGACCCCCAGAGCGCATGAGCGGCGGCGATGTCGACCGCGGCGACCTCGCGCAGGGCGACCGTACCGTCGGGCCCGGTGCCGGGCCAGGCGAACTCCCGCCGCAGCAGTGCGTAGCCACGCGGGTCGCCGTCGCGCTCCACGACGACGATCCGCAGGTCCTCCGCGCCCCCGCGCTCGAACTCGGGGTCGGCCCAGAACGTCGCCTCCTGCTCCGGCGTCTCTCGGCCGACCCACCCTGGACGGCCTGACGCCTCGCCGGCCCGTCGGTGGACGTCGGCGACGAGCGCACCGTGCGCGGCGCGGGTCGCGTGCTCGACCCGCAGGGTGTGCTGGTCCGCGTCGGGCACCGCGTGAATCGGCGCCGCACGGGGGATGAGGAGGTGCACCTCCGACGCCGCGGCGCCGTAGCCGAAGCGCGCGTAGATGCCCGGATCGGCCGCGAAGAGGACCGAGATCGCCTCGTCGTCCGCCCTGCAGCGTGCGAAGTGATGCTCCATCATCGCGCGGAGCAGCCCGCGGCGCCGATGGCCGGGGTGCACGCCCACCCAGGTGAGTCCGGCCGCCGCGAGTCGAGCGCCCGGGACGGGGAACTGCCCGTACGGGTAGGAGGAGTGGAGAGCGACGAGCTCACGACGCCGCGGGACCGCCCCGTCCGCCGGCGGGACGGACTCGTCGGGGAGCTCCGCGTCGATGCCCACCGTGCGGTCCCACGTCAGCGGGAACGGGACCGACTCGAGCTGGTCGAGACTCGCCGCCGTCGGGAAGGACCAGGCGTCAAGGTCGAGCACCTCCCGCAGCCGCTCCGGGGTGAGCTGGACGAGACGGTGGTTCGCAGGCAGGTTCACGCCGTGATCCTGACACCCGGCGATCCTCCCCGCGAGCCGACGGCGCCGGGTACCGTCGGTCCCGTGGTGGATCTCGAGTACCTCGACGCCGTCCTCGAGCTCGTCGAGCAGGTCCCGGCGGGACGCGCGACGACGTATGGAATCCTCGCCGAGGCCGTGGGCCACGGCCTCGGGCGGGGAGGACCCCGCCAGGTCGGTGCCGTGATGGCGCACGCCGGGGGCGGGGTCCCGTGGTGGCGCGTCGTCAACGCCTCGGGGTGTCCCCCCGCACGATGCCTCGACGAGGCGCTCGCCCGCCTGCGGGCGGACGACTGTCCGCTGCGCGGGGACCGCGTGGACCTGCGACGGGCCGTGTGGCTCCCGCCGCTGGCGCCGACTATCGCATGATCTCGGCGAGGGTGCGGACCGCCGTCGCGTCGCCCTGGACGAGGAGCGTCGTGATCGCGGTCTGCTCCCACCTCTGCAGCTCGGCGGCGATCTTCTCGCGAGGGCCGACCAGCGCGATGTCCTCCACCAGTGCCGTCGGCACCGCCGCGACCGCCTCGGCCCGCCTGCCCTCGGCGTAGAGGCTCTGGACCTCGTCCGCCGCGTCCGCGTACCCGAGTCGGTCGATCGCGTTGCGGTGGAAGTTCGCCGACTTCGCCCCCATCCCACCGATGTAGAGCGCGAGGAACGGACGCACCGCGTCCGCGGCCTTCTCGACGTCGTCGTCGACGACGACGGGCACCGTCGCACTGATCTCGAAGTCCGCCGCGGCGGAGCGCTCCGGGGACCGCAGGGCGAACCCCTCGGCCAGGCGCTCGCGGAACTCGTGGTCGAGTCGTGGCGTGTAGAACAGGGGAAGCCAGCCGTCGGCGATCTCCGCCGCGAGGGCGATGTTCTTCGGCCCCTCGGCCGCGAGGTGGATCGGCAGGTCGGCGCGGTGCGGGTGCACGGTCGACCGCAGGGCCTTGCCGAGCCCCGTCGTCCCCTCGCCCCGCAGCGGAAGCTGGTAGAACGCGCCGTCGTACTCCACCGGGGCGCCACGCTCCAGGACCTTGCGGACGATGTCGACGTACTCGCGGGTGCGTGCGAGCGGGCGGGGGTACGGCTGCCCGTACCAGCCCTCGACCACCTGCGGCCCCGACGCGCCGAGCCCGAGGATCGCCCGTCCGCCGGAGAGGTGGTCGAGCGTCAGCGCCGCCATCGCCGTCGCCGTGGGGGTGCGTGCGGACATCTGCGCGACGGCGGTCCCGAGCCGGACGTTGCGGGTGCTCGCACCCCACCAGGCCAAGGGGGTGAAGGCATCGGAGCCGTAGGCCTCCGCGGTCCAGATCGAGTCGACCCCCATCCGGTCGGCAGCGGCGATCGCCTCACCGATGCCTGCGGGCGGGCCGGCGGACCAGTAGCCCGTGTGGATTCCGATGCGCATGTGTTCTCCTCGGCTCTGAGGGGCGGGTGTCTGGTACCCGAGGTATCGGGTAGCGCCCAGGCTATCGCGTGCCGCGAGCCCTGTCGGACATCGTGTTGAGCAACGCCGCGCCGGTCGCGGCGTCGTCGACCGTCACGACGATGGACCGGCCCCCGGACCGTTCGACGAGGAGCCCCTCGCCGTTGCGGACGACGACACCCACGCGACCGCCACGCCCGACCCGCCAGCCCCAGCCGCCGAACTCCCGCATCGGTGCGACCTCCACCACGCCGGCCCGTTCCACCTCGTCGGCGGGCACGTGCGTGCGCGGAAATCCCGCGACGGACCGGACGTGCAGACCCGAGGCGTCGACGCGGACGACCCAGGCCATCATCGCGACCAGCGCGAGTCCGAGGACGAGAGCAAGAAGCAGCATGAACCAGAGGTCGGTCAGGATCGCGAGGACGATGATCGACGCGGCGGCGACCAGCCCGACCGTCAGACCCGGGCCGCCCTGCGCGTGCTGCACCCACACTGCGCGCGTGTCGTCGGGGAGAGTCAGTCGCGGCGCGTCGGCGGCCACCTCGGCGGTGGCCGGACGAGCCTCGTCCCCGGGGAGGGCGACGGCGACCAGCACGCCGGTCAGGAGGCCCGCGCCCACGGCCCCCATGGCAAGTTGAGAGATGTCGCTCGTCGACGGTTCGCCGACGGCCTGCTGCGCCCAGATCGTGCTCACGGTGAGCACACCCATGAACACCGGCATGCCGACGGTCAGGCCGCCGGAGATCCGGCGGGTCGATGACGACTGGCCGACCAGTGCGGTCATCACGGCGAACCCGAGCGTCAGCACCGCGCCCAGGGCGAGCGGGCCGAGGATCGCGCTCGTCGGCGAGGCGAACCTGTCGGCACCCTCCGGCCCCCAGTGCACGGCCACCTGCTTCGGCAGGTCGTCGATCCAGGTGAACGCGACGGCCGCGCAGATCCCGAGTGCGAGAAGGCCGAGAACGCCGGTCGCGACGGCCACGGGGACGGGGCGACGGAAGGTGGACGTCGTGCGGTGGGTCATCGAAGTGCCTCCTCGAGCAGGGCGACGGTGGTCGGGCCGGAGATGCCGAGGCGCCGGGACGCGCGGACGACGTCGGCGATCGCGGCGTCGAGCGCCGGATCGCTCGGTGGCGGGACGGCGACGACGACCGCGCCGCGGCCGCGCCGCAGGTCGACGACGCCCTCGTCGCGAAGCTCTTGGTACGCGCGCAGGACGGTGTGCACGTTGACGTCGAGCGCGGCGGCGGCGTCCCGGGCCGAGGGGAGTCGGTCTCCGGGGGTCAGCTCTCCCCGGACCGCGGCCCGACGGACCTGTGCGGCGAGCTGCTCGAAGAGCGCCTCGTCGGTCCCGGGGTTCAGGGTGAACAGCATGTCGCTTAGTCTACATTGTTCTAGTTGAAATAGATCATGCAAGATGCGTGAAAGGGCCCGCACCGGACGGTGCGGGCCCCTTCGCGGTCGCGACTCAGATCATGTACTCGATGAGCTCCGACGGGTCGGCCACCGACCGTGGTTCGACCCGACGCTCGGGGACCCGCACCCTCGCCGGTACGCCGACGGCCACGCCCCCGTCGGGGACGTCCTTGACGACGACGGCGTTCGCGCCGACCTGTGCGTCGTCGCCGATCCACACGGGGCCGAGGATCTTCGCGCCGGCGCCCACCGTCACCCGGTCGCCGAGGGTGGGGTGACGCTTGCCCTTGGTCATCGAGCGTCCACCGAGCGTGGAGCCGTGGAAGAGCAGCACGTCGTCGCCGACGACGGCCGTCTCGCCCACGACGACCCCCATGCCGTGGTCGATGAACAGTCGCCGACCGAGCATGGCACCCGGGTGGATCTCGATCCCGGTCGCCGCACGGGTGATCTGTGACAGCAGGCGGGCAGGGAACCGGAGCCCGGGCTCCCGCCACATCCGGTGCGCGACGCGGTAGGCCCACACGGCGTGCAACCCCGGGTAGCTCAGAGCCACCTCGACGCGCGAGCGTGCCGCGGGGTCTCCGTGGCGCGCCGCGTCGAGGTCCTCACCGAGGACCGTCACGAACCTCCGCAGACGGCGCACGTCAGTCCATGAGGTCCGAGTAGAGGACCGAAGTCAGGTAGCGCTCGCCGAAGGACGGGATGATCACGACGATCAGCTTGCCCTTGTTCTCCGGACGCTGGGCGACCTGCGTGGCGGCGGCGATGGCGGCACCGGAGGAGATGCCGACCAGCAGGCCCTCCTCCTTGGCGGCGCGACGAGCGACCTCGACCGCGGTGTCCGCGTTGACGTCGATGACCTCGTCGTAGATCTCCGTGTCGAGGATCTCCGGGACGAAGTTCGCGCCGATGCCCTGGATCTTGTGCGGGCCGGGGGCGCCGCCGTTGAGGATCGCCGACTCCTCGGGCTCGACAGCCACGATCTTGATGTCGGGGTTCCGCTCCTTGAGCGCCTGACCCACGCCGGTGATGGTGCCGCCGGTGCCGATGCCGGAGACGACGATGTCCACCTTGCCGTCCGTGTCGGCCCAGATCTCCTCGGCCGTCGTCGCCCGGTGGATCGCGGGGTTCGCGGCGTTCGCGAACTGGCTGGCGAGCACTGCACCCTCACGCTCGGCGACGATCTGCTCGGCGCGGGAGACCGCGCCCTTCATGCCCTCGGCCGGCGGGGTGAGGATGAGCTCGGCGCCGAACGCACGCAGCAGCGCGCGGCGCTCCTTTGACATGCTCTCGGGCATCGCGAGGACGACGTTGTAGCCGCGCGCCGCACCGACCATGGCCAGGGCGATGCCGGTGTTCCCCGAGGTGCCCTCGACGATCGTCCCGCCGGGCTTGAGGTCGCCCGACTTCTCTGCCGCGTCGATGATCGCGACACCGATCCGGTCCTTGACCGAGCTGGCCGGGTTGTAGAACTCGAGCTTGCCGACGACCGTGGCCTCGGCGCCGTCGGTCACCCGGTTGAGACGGACCAGCGGGGTGTTGCCAACCAGTGTCGTCACGTCGTCGTAGATGCGTGCCATGTCAACCTCAATCTCCTTGGCCGGCGGGTGCCGGTGTGCGGATGTCAGGCCGGAGGGTTCCGGCTGTCAGGGGGAGGGGGCGTGCCCCCGGGGTGCGATCGGGCCGAGGGCGGGCCTCGGGGTCGCGGAGCGTCGGGGGACGGGCGCAGGGCCGCGCCGACGCTCTAGCGACAGCAGGGACAGCAGGCACACGAACGCACGGCGCGCGTGTGCAGGGGGGCCGCGGGCATGACGGGGAGAGGTGAGACGGCTGAGTGCTCGTACATCCTCGATCCCTCCGATCGTGCGGCGGTGGTCGTGCGCGGCTCGCGCCGACCGAGCGGTGACTCGAGGGCGGAACTCGCGGCCGACACTAGCGAGGGCTGTAACCGTCCGCAACGGCGTCTCATTCCCGGACGCCGGGACGCCGGTGGGCCGCACCTGCGGCGCCTGACCTCGGCGGGCCGGTTCATGCGCGGCCGTGGCCGCGCGGAGAGGGAGGGGAGCGGGTGACGAGAATCGAACTCGCGTGATCAGTTTGGAAGACTGAGGCTCTACCATTGAGCTACACCCGCGAACCGGCGCCGGAGCGCCAGGAACGTGGACACCTTAGCAAACGCCGCGGCCGATGCCAGCATCCGGGCGGTGGTCCTGACTCGAGGGGCGAGCGGTTAGACTCGGGCCGCCCGCGGTTCTCCGAGGGCGAGCCGGGGTGTGGCGCAGGTTGGTAGCGCGTCCGCTTTGGGAGCGGAAGGTCGCAGGTTCAAATCCTGTCACCCCGACGGCTCGGTGCGAGAGCGCCGCGAGGCCGGATCGACGACATCGTCGGTCCGGCCTTTTTCGTGCCCGGGGTCGGGGCCGGAATCCGGTGCGTGGTCGACATGGAGGAGTGGATAGATGGTTGAAACTGCGCATAAGTAGTCTCACTACGTGAAAGCCACTAAGCGGTATTGCTGAAGGAGCGCTCCCACGCTCGAGATGTTCGTTAGCGTCCCTCTCATACACAACGAGCCGGGCCGACGACGTCGCGGTGCCGCCCCGCGCGACGCGGGGCCTGGACCGAGGGACCGAGATGACACGAGACGAGATGAGAGCCGGCGGGCGCCGTGCTCTGCCGAGTCCGCCCACCGACGTCGAGGCGTTCCGCGACCTCGGGCCCGTGCGGCCGTGGGTGCAGCCCGTCGCCGCGGCGGCCAGCCTGCCCGTGCTCGTGAGCCTCGCACTCTTCGCCGGCCGGGCACCCTGGCTCTGGCCGCTCTACCTCACTCTCGCCCTGACGGCCGTCAGCCTCCTCCTCTGGGTGGTCACGGGCATCCGCAGGCCACGTGTCTCGGCCGAGTCGCACCTGCGTCTCGTGCGGCGATGGGCGCGGGAGAAGGTGCCGTCGGTCGATGTCTTCGTCCCCGTCTGCGGCGAGGACCTCGAGGTGCTCGAGAACACGTTCGCCCACGTGGAGCAGCTCTACTGGACCGGTGGCCTGACCGTCTGGGTCCTCGACGACGGGGCCGACCCGCACGTCGCGCGGCTCGCAGAGCGCTACGGGTTCCGGTACCGCGTCCGGCCGGACCGGGGGCGCCTCAAGAAGGCGGGGAACCTTCGCTCGGCCTTCGCCGTCAGCGAGGCCGACGTCATCGCGATCTTCGACGCAGACTTCTGTCCGCGGCCCGACTTCCTCCGGCAGCTCGTGCCGTACCTGGACGACCCCGAGGTCGGGATCGTCCAGAGTCCGCAGGACTTCGACACGGACCCGTCGATGGGCTGGCTCCAACGCACCGCAGGAGCGACCCAGGAGATCTTCTACCGCTGGGTGCAACCCTCCAGGGACCGGATCGGCGCGACCGTGTGCTGCGGGACGAACGCCCTGTACCGGCGCAGCGCGCTGGAGCTGATCGGCGGATTCCCGGAGATCGACCACAGCGAGGACCTCTACACCGGCATCTGGCTCATGCGCGCCGGGTTCGAGACCAGATTCGTCCCGCTGCGACTCGCCAAGGGGCTGTGCCCCGACGAGCTCGGTCCGTTCCTCACCCAGCAGTACCGCTGGGCGAACGGCACCGTGGCCATGGTCACGGACCGTGAGAACGACCTGCGAGGACTCCGCCGGATCCAGCGAGCCGCCCTCTGGGCCGGGCTCTGCTACTACACAGAGACCTCGGCGCTCGCGCTGAACATCTTCGTGCCCTCCGTGGTGATGTGCTGGATCTACCCGCAGGACGTCCTCCCCGCGCACCTGCTGCTCCTGCTCCCGAGCCTCTGGGTGATGACCGTCCTGTTCCCGGTGGTGCACCGCTCGCACTGGCGCATCGAGGTCCTGCGCGTCCAGCTCGCCCAGAGCTTTGCGCACCTGCTCGTCCTCGCGCACGCGATCCGCGGGAACTACGCCGGATGGGTGCCGACCGGCTCGGGTGGCGGGTCGAGCGCGCTCGCCCGCTCGATCGCCCGGGTGATGGTCACGACGTTGACCGTCGGGGTGGTCGCGTGGCTCGGAGGAGTCGTCGTCGGAGTCGCGACGTACGGGCTCGCCCAGTTCTGGGGCATGGCGGCGTTGGCGGCCGGATACACGTGGCTCGCGGTCCCGCTGATCGTCGACGGTCTGCGCATCGTGCGACCTCGCGGGTTCTCGCCGCGCGCGTCGGCGCAGGTCAGGAGCGGCACGACGGTGCCGCGGCACGCGCGCGCCGGCCTCGCGCCCTAGACCTCGAACACCCCGCCCGTCACGCACGTCCTGCGCCGCCCGACACACCTGCCACCACGCACGGAGCACCCGATGAGATCGCCAGACCGCCCCCACGTCCCGTTCGTCGACTCAGCCGTGCCCGACGACGTGCTCCGGCCCGTCGAGCGTCGTCGGAGCGGCGGGCTGCCCTGGCCGGTCGCGATCTTCGTGACCGTGGCCATGGCTTTCGGCGCGCTTCTCGCCCTCGGTGCCTTCGACCCGCTGCTCGGTTCGCTGTGACCCGGGACTCGCGGTTCCGCGCCGACGTCGAGGGTCTTCGCGGGCTCGCGGTCGTGCTGGTCCTGCTCTTCCACGCCGGTGTGCCCGGGATCGGCGGGGGCTACGTCGGCGTGGACGTCTTCTTCGTCATCTCGGGCTTCCTCATCACGGGCATGCTCCTGCGCGAGCTCTCGACCACCGGGACGATCGCCCTCGGCTCGTTCCTGGCGGCCCGTGCGCGCCGCATCCTCCCGGCGGCCTCGGCCGTTCTCGTGGCCACCGCGGTGGCTGCCTGGCTCCTGCTTCCCCCGCTCCGCGTGCGCGAGACCATGATCGACGTCGTCGCCGCGGCGCTCCAGGTGGCCAACCTGCGGTTCATCTCCCAGGAGACCGACTACATGACGGCCGACGCAGCCCCGAGCCCGGTGCTGCACTACTGGTCCCTGGCGGTCGAGGAGCAGTTCTACCTGGTCTTCCCCCTGCTTCTCCTCGGCGCCGCGTTCGTCGCCCGTCGTGCCGGGTGGTCGCCCGTCGCGGTGGCAGGGACGGTCGTCGTGGGCGTGTCGGTCGCGTCGTTCCTCTACTCCCTGGTCCTCACGACGGCGGACCCCGGCTCGGCGTACATGTCGCCTCTCACGCGGGCGTGGCAGCTCGGGGCGGGCGGGATCGCCGCGCTCGCGCTCCACGGCCGCCGGGGCAGCGGTGTGCCGCGCGTGCGTTCGGTGCTCGTGTGGGTCGGTGTCGCGGCCGTCGTCGTCGCTGCCGTCGTCCTCGACGAGGAGACGCCGTTCCCGGGAACGGCCGCGCTGCTGCCGACGCTCGGGACGGTCGCGATCCTCGCCGCGGGCGCCGGCGGACTGGTCGGAGCGGGCATCCTCCTCGCGGCGCCGCCGGTGCGGTGGGTCGGCCGACTGTCGTTCTCCTGGTACCTCACGCACTGGCCCGTCGTCGTACTTGCCGAGGCGGTCCTGGGTGACCTCCGTTGGCCGACGCTCGTGGTCCTCACCCTGGTGGCCGGCGTGCTCGCCTACGGTCTGATGGAGACCGTCGAGAACCGGGTCCGCAGATCCCGCGTCGTCCTTCTGCGCCCCGCTCACTCCTACGCCGTCGGGGTCTCGGGCGTCCTCGTGGCCCTCGGCGCCGGCCTCGGACTGGGTTCGGACGTCTACGAGGACCTTGCCCAGGCCTCGGGCACGCTCGAGGGGACGTCCCTCTCCGACGTCCTGACCCCGGAGGCCGCGGCTCTGACGGGTGGTCCGACGACCCCCGGTCCCGGGGAAGCGGCCGCCGACGCGCCCCCGCTCGAGTACCCCTGTCTGTCGCCGATGAGCGAGCTGGACCTGACCTGGCACGAGGAGTGCACCACCGGACCCGACGACGGTCTCGACGTCGTCCTCTTCGGCGACTCCAAGGCCTTCCAGTGGAGCGGGGCGATGCGCACCATCGCCGAGGACCACGGGTGGAGGCTGACGATCGTCACCAAGGGCGGCTGCTCGGCCGCGGACATCCCGCAGCGGTTCACCGCCGAGTCGGTCGACTGCGAACGGTGGCGTGCCGCCCAGCTGCCCCGCATCGGCGAGGAGGCCGACGTCGTCGTCGTCTCGACGTCCACGTCCTACTTCTTCAAGCCGCAGGCCGAGATCCTGCGCGACGACGCGTGGGACCGGACGCTGGACGCCTTCCGGTCGGCGGACATCCCTGTGGTGTACGTCCGCGACGTCCCGGTGCCCGACTTCGACGTGCCGGGCTGCATCTCGGAGCACGTCGAGGACTGGTCGCGGTGCGAGTTCTCCCGCTCGGCGTCGCTGGCCCCGGACCCGCTGCTCCTGCGTGCGGTCCTCGGCGACGAGCCGGGCGTCGAGGGTGTCGACATGAGCGCGAGCCTCTGCCCGAGCGAGACCTGCCAGGCGGTGCTCGGGGGAGTCCTGATGTACCGGGACGCGAGCCACCTGACCTGGACGACGACGGGCCTGCTCACGGGCGAGCTGGAGAGCAAGCTGCTGGCCACCCAGGCGTTCGGGACACCGCGTTCCTGATGCCGTAGGATGTAACGGTTGCCCGTGCACCTATTCAGTCCGCCACGTCGTGGCAGTCGACGAACCGCCCGGGCGTGCATGTCGAACGACCTACCGAGCCGTACCCGGCCGGCCCCGATCAGTTGGAGATCATCGAAGTGAAGAGCGCCGTCGAGACCCTGGAGCCCACCAAGGTCAAGCTGACCGTCGAGGTGGAGTACGCCGAGCTGAAGCCCAGCATCGACCACGCCTACGAGCACATCGCGGAGCAGGTCAACATTCCTGGCTTCCGCAAGGGGAAGGTGCCGGCGCGGATCATCGACCAGCGCGTCGGTCGCCCGGCCGTGCTGGAGCACGCCGTCAACGAGGGTCTGCCCAACTTCTACCGTCAGGCCATCTCCGAGACGTCGCTGCGCCCGCTGGGCCAGCCGGACGTCGAGGTCACCGAGGTGCCGATCGAGGCCGAGGGCCCGCTGAAGTTCACGGCCGAGGTCGAGGTCCGCCCGGAGCTCGAGCTGCCGGAGCTCGAGGGCCTGGAGCTCACCGTCGAGGCCGGCGAGGTCAGAGACGAGGACGTCGACGAGCGTCTCGAGTCGCTCCGCGAGCGTTTCGGCACCCTCGTCGGTGTCGACCGTCCCGCCGCCGAGGGCGACTTCGTCGTCCTCGACCTCAAGGCCGTCATCGACGACGAAGAGGTGGACTCGGTCTCGGGCGTCAGCTACGAGATCGGCTCGGGCAACATGCTCGAGGGCCTCGACGAGGCGCTCACGGGCCTCTCGGCCGAGGAGACCACCACCTTCAAGGCGCCGCTCGCCGGTGGCGACCACGAGGGCAAGGAGGCCGACGTCACCGTCACGGCCACCGCCGTCAAGCAGCGTGAGCTCCCGGAGTCGGACGACGCCTTCGCCCAGCTCGCCTCCGAGTTCGACACGATCGACGAGCTGAAGGACGACCTGCGCAAGCAGGTCGCCGACGCCAAGACCTCGAACCAGGCCGTCGCCGCGCGTGACGCACTGCTCGAGCACCTCGTCGAGAAGACCGAGATCCCCGTGCCGTCCGGTGCGGTCGAGGCCGAGGTCCACCGTCACCTCGAGGGCGAGAACCGCCTCGAGGACGAGGAGCACCGCGCCGAGGTCACCGAGCAGGCGACCGAGGCCCTGCGCAACCAGATCCTGCTGGACACGCTCGCCGAGAAGCTCGAGATCCAGGTCGCTCAGAACGAGCTGCTCGAGTACCTCGTGAGCGCGTCGCGTCAGTACGGCATGGACCCGAACCAGTTCATCCAGACGCTCGACCAGAACGGCCAGATCCCCGCGATGGTCGGCGAGGTCGCCCGGTCCAAGGCTCTCGCCGTCGCCCTGCGCGACGTCGTCGTCAAGGACGAGGCCGGCGAGGTCGTCGACCTCTCCGAGTTCATCGGGTCGGACGAGGACGACGCTGCCGAGGCCGCGGACGCCACCGAGGAGTCGGCCGAGGACGCCAAGGCCTGAGCACGACGACCAGCCGGACGGCTCTCGCCCCCACGGGGGCGGGGGCCGTCCGTCGTCCTGGTGCGTCCGGATCGGCGTGCGGCGTGCGCCGACAGCGAAACGGGCGCGGATCAGGACGATAACCGCGGGCCCCGCGCGTTAGGGTCACTGCACACGGTGCGTACCGGGGAGTCCCGATCGCACCGTCACGCCGCCACGGGGTGCCCGTGACGAGACGATGACGAGGGAGACGGACGTGAACGACCAGCTGCCGATGGCACGGGCCGAGGGCTCAGGACTCGGGCTCAACGACTCGATCTACAACCGGCTTCTCAAGGAGCGCATCATCTGGCTCGGGTCGGAGGTGCGCGACGAGAACGCGAACGCGATCTGCGCGCAGATGATGCTTCTTGCAGCGGAAGATCCCGAGAAGGACATCTTCCTGTACATCAACTCGCCCGGTGGTTCGATCACCGCCGGCATGGCGATCTACGACACGATGCAGTTCATCCAGCCGGACGTCGCGACCGTGGCGATGGGCATGGCCGCGTCGATGGGGCAGTTCCTGCTCTCCTCGGGGGCCAAGGGCAAGCGCTACGCGACGCCGCACGCACGAGTGATGATGCACCAGCCGTCGGGCGGCATCGGCGGCACGGCGACGGACGTTCGCATCAACGCCCAGCTGATCATGCACATGAAGCGGGTGCTCTCGGAGCTCACCGCCGAGCAGACCGGCAAGACGGTCGAGCAGATCAACAAGGACAACGACCGGGACAACTGGTTCACGGCGTCCGAGGCACTGGAGTACGGGTTCGTCGACCACGTCGTCGAGCACGCGGACTCGGTCGCAGGTGGAGGCGGCACCGGAGCCTGACGGCCCGACGCCCCCGCCGCACACCCACCACACCTGCTGAGGAGAACCCGTGAGCATCGAGTCCCAGTACATCAACACCGCGCAGCGCCTCGCCGGGCCTGCCGGCCTGCCGAGCGGCGGCCGCGCCATGCCCTACGGCGCGCCGTCCAACCGCTACGTCCTGCCCCAGTACGAGGAGCGCACGGCGTACGGGTACAAGCGCCAGGACCCCTACACCAAGCTGTTCGAGGACCGCATCATCTTCCTGGGCGTCCAGGTCGACGACGCCTCGGCGGACGACGTCATGGCACAGCTCCTCGTCCTCGAGAGCTCCGACCCCGACCGCGACATCATCCTCTACATCAACTCGCCCGGTGGTTCCTTCACCGCGATGACGGCGCTGTACGACACGATGCAGTACATCAAGCCGGAGATCCAGACGGTCTGCCTCGGGCAGGCCGCGTCCGCCGCCGCCGTGCTGCTCGCCGCCGGACACCCGGGCAAGCGTCTCGCGCTCCCGAACGCCCGCGTCCTGATCCACCAGCCGGCGATGGAGGGCGGCGGGTACGCGCAGGCCTCCGACATCGAGATCCACGCGAACGAGCTGATCCGCATGCGCGAGTGGCTCGAGGGCACGCTCTCGCTGCACTCCGGCCGCACGCTCGAGCAGGTCCAGGAGGACATCGAGCGCGACAAGATCCTCACGGCCGCGCAGGCCAAGGACTACGGCCTGGTCGACCAGGTCCTCGAGAGCCGCAAGCCGGTCAAGATCAACAAGCCCTGACCGACAGATCCGGGCAAAACCCCAGCCACCACCGGTGCGCCTTGTGACAACGGGCGCCCGGTGGTGTGCAATGGGAAGACGATCGACGACAAGCGGTCGACCAGGCGAGGAGATATAGCGTGGCTCGGATCTCGGACGGCGCAGAACTGTTGAAGTGCTCGTTCTGCGGGAAGTCGCAAAAGCAGGTCAAGAAGCTGATCGCCGGCCCCGGCGTGTACATCTGCGACGAGTGCATCGAGCTGTGCAACGAGATCCTCACCGAGGAGCTCACCGAGGCCGCCGAGCTCGGGCTGGTCGACCTGCCGAAGCCTCGGGAGATCTTCTCGTTCCTCGAGGACTACATCATCGGCCAGGACCAGGCGAAGAAGGCCCTCGCGGTCGCCGTCTACAACCACTACAAGCGGATCCAGGCAGCGCAGGCGCCGGGGACCGTGCACGACGACTCCGCCGTCGAGATCGCGAAGTCCAACATCCTCCTGATCGGTCCCACCGGGACCGGCAAGACCTACCTCGCCCAGACCTTGGCGAAGATGCTGAACGTGCCGTTCGCGATCGCCGACGCGACCGCGCTCACGGAGGCGGGGTACGTCGGCGAGGACGTCGAGAACATCCTGCTGAAGCTGATCCAGGCCGCCGACTTCGACACGAAGAAGGCGGAGACCGGGATCATCTACATCGACGAGGTCGACAAGGTCGCACGCAAGGCCGAGAACCCGTCGATCACGCGCGACGTCTCCGGCGAGGGAGTGCAGCAGGCGCTGCTCAAGATCATCGAGGGCACGACGGCCTCCGTCCCGCCCCAGGGTGGACGCAAGCACCCCCACCAGGACTTCATCCAGATCGACACGACCAACGTCCTGTTCATCGTCGCCGGGGCGTTCGCCGGCCTGGACGACATCGTGGGCCAGCGGGTCCGCAAGCGCGGTATCGGCTTCGGTGCGCCGATGGAGACCGACGACAGCGCGGACCTGTTCTCCGAGGTCCGTCCCGAGGACCTGCAGAAGTACGGGCTGATCCCCGAGTTCATCGGGCGACTCCCGGTGATCGCCGCCGTCTCGCCGCTGGACCAGGAAGCGCTCGTCAAGATCCTCACGGAGCCGAAGAACGCCCTGGTCAAGCAGTACCAGCGCATGTTCGAGATCGACGGGGCGGAGCTCGAGTTCGAGACCGGCGCGATCGAGGCGATCGCCGACCAGGCGTTGCTGCGCGGCACCGGGGCGCGTGGCCTGCGCGCGATCCTCGAAGAGGTCCTGCAGCAGATCATGTTCGACATGCCGAGCCGGGACGACGTGGAGCGGGTCGTGATCACCCGCGACGTCGTCCTCGAGAACGTCAACCCCACCATCGTCCCGCGTGACGCCAAGCGGGAGCCCCGCGAGAAGTCCGCCTGACCGGTCCGGCGCGGTCGACACACCGCGGCCGGACCCGCCACTCGCCCTAGCGAGGTGCGTAGAGTGCCTCGATCTCGTCCGCGAAGTCGTCGAGCACGAGGTGGCGCTTCACCTTCAGCGACGGGGTGAGGTACCCGTTCTCCTCGGTGAGGTCCGTGTCGAGGACGCGGATCTTCCGGACCGACTCCGCGCGGGAGACCAGCTCGTTGGCGTGTGCCATCGCGGCGTCGAGCTCGGCGAGAACCGCCGGATGCGTCCGCGCCGTCTCGACGTCCATCGCCGGGATTCCCTGCGTCGCGCACCAGTGGGCGATGCCGTCGGGGTCGATCGTCACGAGTGCTCCCACGAACGGGCGCTGGTCGCCGACGACGACCGCCTGGCCGACGAGGGCATGGTGACGGAGACGGTCCTCGAGGGGTGCCGGTGCGACGTTCTTCCCGCCCGCGGTCACGATGATCTCCTTGAGACGGCCGACGATGCTGACGTAGCCGTCCTCGTCGATCCTGCCCAGGTCTCCCGTGCGGAACCACTCGCCGTCGAACACCTCGGCGGTGAGCTCGGGCTGGTTGCGGTACCCCTGGAAGACGTGGCCGCCGGAGACCTGCAGCTCGCCGCTGTCCGCCACACGCAGCGAGGCGCCGGGGAACGCCTGCCCGACGGTTCCGACCCGGGTGTGACCCGGGCGGGCGACCGCTGTCGGAGCCGTCGTCTCCGTCAGTCCGTAGCCCTCGAGGATCGTCAGGCCTGCACCACGGAAGAAGTGGGCGAGGTCGTCGCCGAGCGGTGCACCTCCCGAGATCGCGAAGCGGGCCTGTCCGCCGAGAGCCTCGCGGAGCGTGCCGAGGACGAGCTTGCCCGCGACCGCGTGCCGGGCGCGGACGCCGACGCTCACCGAGCCTTCGTCCAGCGCGTGCGAGAAGTCCCGTGACGCCCGTGCAGCCCAGCGGAAGACCTTCCCCTTGAGCCCGGTCCCCGCCTTCTGCTCGGCACCCGCGTAGACCTTCTCGAAGATCCGGGGGACCGCGAGCAGATAGGTCGGCCTGAACGTCGTCAGGTCTGACAGCAGCTGCTTGGTGTCGGGGGAGTGGCCGACGACACCGGGCGACGCCACCGCCATCACCTGGATGTAGCGCGCGAAGACGTGCGCGAGCGGCAGGAAGAGGAGCGTGCGCGAGCCTGGGGGCGAGACGATCTCGCTGAGGCCCTGGACACCGTTCAGCGCGAGATAGACGAAGTTGCCGTGGCTCAGCTCGACGCCCTTCGGGCGCCCGGTCGAACCCGACGTGTAGATGATCGTGGCGATGTCGTCCCGCTGGGCGGCGTTCCGACGGCGGACGGCCCGCTCGGGGTCGACGTCCGCGCCGGCGGCGACGAGCGTGTCGATCGCCCCGTCCTCAAGGACCAGGACCCGCTCGACGGAGGGGAGCCGGTCGCGGACCTCGGCGATCGCCGCGGCGTGCGCGGTCGTCTCGGTGACGACGACGCGGGCTCCGGAGTCCTCGAGGATCCAACGAACCTGTTCCGGGGAGGACGTCTCGTAGACGGGGACCGGGACCAGACCGGCGTCCCAGGCGGCGAAGTCGAGCAGCATCCACTCGTAGCGGGTCCGCGACATGATCGCGACCCGGTCGCCTTTCTGCAGGCCGAGTCCCAGGAAGCCGTGGGAGACCGCGCGGACCTGCTCGGCGAACTCCGTTGCCGTCGTGGGCTCCCACGCGCCGGACTCCGCACGGACCTCCACGAGTGTCTCGTCGCCCCGGGTGCGCACCCGGTCGGCGAGGAGGTCGGAGATGGTGGTCCGTGGCCCGACCTCGACGAGGCTGGGCGAGACGCTCTGCGGCTGGGGCGCGATGGGTGGTTGCACGATGTCCGACCTTACCGTCTGGCGTCGGACGGACGCGCCTCACCTCTACGATCGAGGCATGGATGAGCGACCGACCTCCGACACCGTCCGCACGACCACCGCCGTCGAGATCCCTGCCGAGATCCTGCGGCTGCGCGGGAGCATCGACAACATCGACGCGGCGATCGTCCACCTGCTCGCGGAGCGCTTCAAGTGCACCCGCCGGGTCGGTGAGCTGAAGGCGGAGGCGGGCCTGCCTCCGGCCGACATGCGCCGCGAGCGTGCGCAGATCGAGCGGCTCGGGTCGATCGCCCAGGCCTCGGGCCTCGACCCGGCGTTCGCTGAGCAGTTCCGCGAGTTCATCGTCGGAGAGGTCAAGCGTCAGCACCGCTCGATCGCGGACGAGCGGGACGGTTCGTCCACGGACGGTCCTGACCTCTTCGCCTGACCTCGGTGGGGCGACGGCCGCCAGCGTTGGCATGGACGACCGAGGTGTCGCACCCTGGAGTGATCCTCGGCCGTGCGGGCTCGTCGCCGCACGGTCAGCCAGCGACGGAGGGATCTGCATGAAGATCGATTGGCTCAAGCCCCTGCTCGGCAGCACGGGACCGTTCGCGACGGCCACGCTCGACGTCTCCCGGGGCGGTGAGTCGGGGGAGCGGGAGCTCCGGGCGCGATGGCGCTCGGTGGTGCGCGACCTCGACAAGGCCGGAGCTCCGGCGGCGGTGGTCGCCGACCTGGAGGATCGTGCCCTGCGGCCCACCCACGTGCACGGCCCGCACGGCCGCGTCATCATCGCGACGGCGGAGGACGGCGTCCTGGTCGACCGGATCCTCGCCGCTCCACCGACCGCCTCCCGGGGCCACTGGGGTGCGGCGCCCGAGCTCGGGCCCGCGGCGCGCGCCGCTGACGAGTCCGTCAACTACCTGCTCGTCGTCGCCGACCGTACCGGCGCGGACCTCTACCGCAGCACGCCCGGAACGGGTGGGATCGAGGTCGAGCGGAGCAGCGTCGAGGGCGACCACGACGCCGTCACCAAGGCCAAGGTCGGTCGCTACGAGGAGAAGCGGGTCGAAGGACGGGCGGAGGACTCCTGGGAGCGGAACGCCGAGGCGATCGCCGCACGTGTCGACCGGATCGTCGCGGAGCACGGTCCCGAGGTCGTGCTGCTCAGCGGCGACGTCCGGGCGTGCGCCCTGGTCCGGGGGGCGGCGACCCGCAAGACGGGCGACCTTCTGGTCGACGTCCAGGGCGGTGCCCGGGACAGCGGGGTGAACCAGGCGTCGTTCGACGCGCACATCGCCGAGGCGCTGGCGCAGGTCCGGGAGAGCCGTCGGACGTCCGTGTTCGAGGAGCTGCAGGCTGCGGTGGCGCGCGACGCCGGGGGCGTGACGTCGCTCGCGGACGCCGTCACCGTCCTCCAGCGCGGTCAGGTGCGCGAGCTGGTGATCACGGCCTCGGCGCTCGACGGCGACACGCACTCCCTCTGGGTGGGGCCTGACCTGTTGCACCTGGCCTCGTCGAAGGAGGAGGTGGAGGCGCTCGGGATCGCCGCCGACGACGTGCGGGAGCTGCCGGCGACGGTCGCGGTGATGCGTGCGGCCCTCGGGCAGGATGCGGGCGTCACCGTGGTCGGCCACGACCTGCCGGGCGGCGTCGGCGCGCTGCTGCGATGGGCTGACGAGGACACGCCGCACGACGCGTCGCCGAGCATGTCGGGCGACGCGGAGCGGTTGCGTCCCGCCTCGTAGTCCTGTGCCGTGCCGGCCGGTCGCGCTTACGGGCGTGGCCGGCCGGCGCGTGCCACGACAGGGACGAGGACGAGCGCGAGCACCCCGCCCGCCAGGGCCAGGCCCGTGTACGACGCGCCCGCGACGACGACCCCGGACAGCGCACCGCCCGCCGCCCCCGCCAGCGCGACGAGCACGTCTACGCGGCCCTGGGTCCGGGCGCGCGTGGCGAGGGGTGCGGCGTCGGTGACGAGCGTGGTGCCCGCGACGAGCCCGAGGCTCCATCCGAGGCCGAGCAGCGCCAGCCCGATCGCCACGAGCACCACCGAGCTGCCGGAGACGGCGGCGACGAGGCCCGCGCCGAGCAGCGTGACGGCAGCCAGCACCGCGACCGTCCGCGGTCCGTGGCGGTCGACCAGTCGGCCGGATAGCGGGGACGGGAGGTACATCGCACCCACGTGGATCGCGATCACCAGTCCCACCGCACCGACATGCCCATGGTGGGCCATGTGGACCGGCGTCATCGTCATGATCGCGACCATCACGATCTGCGTGACGACCATGACGGTCGCGCCGAGGGCCACACCGCGGTTGCGCGCCGTGACGGTGGGGGGTGCCGTGGCCGTGTCGGGTGCGGCGACGGGCATCGAGGACGGTCCCGGGTCACCGGCGGTGCCCGTGTCGGCGTCTCGCGAGATCTCGAGCGCTCGCAGGAGCGGGTCGGGGCGCAGGAAGATCCAGAGAACCAGCGCGGCGCACGAGTACGCGACCGTCGCGAGCACGAAGGGACCGGCCAACCGGGGCAGCCCCCAGTCGACGGCCATGTCTCCGGTCAGCCCGGTCAGGGTCGGACCGACGACCGCGCCGACCGTCGTCGCCACGAGCACGGTCGAGAGCGCGCGGGCACGCCGTGACGGGGCCGCGAGGTCCGCCCCCGCATAGCGCGCCTGCAGGTTCGCGGCGCTGCCGGCACCGTAGACGAAGAGCGACGCGAAGAGGAGCAGGGACGAGTCGGTCACCGCCGCGACGATCACCCCCAGGCTGCCGAGAGCCCCGACGGCGTACCCCGCGGCGAGCCCCACGCGACGGCCAGAGCGTCCCGAGGCGACCCCGATGAACACGGCTGCAAGCGCCGAGCCGAGCGTGAACAGCGTGCTCGGCACCCCCGCGAGCGACGTCGACCCGAGCATCTCCTGCGCGAGAAGCGCACCGACGGTGATCCCGGCAGCCAGCCCGGCGCCCGACAGGATCTGCGCGCAGACGAGCACGACGAGCGTCCGCCGCTGCTCGGGTGCATCGCCGGCCGCACCCGCGGGGAGAGCCGGCGATGCGGCCACGGTCAGCCCTTCTTGCGGACGACGGGCTCGCCGAGCTCGTGCGAGACGACGACGAGACCGCCCTGGACCGCAGCGTCGCCCTGACCCTCGGTCGTCTCGACGATCACGAGGTCCCCGGTCACGCGGCCGCCGTTGCGCACGTCGACCGCGGATGCCTCGACACCGCTCACGCCGGCTGCCGGCACGGCGAGCTCCACGGCGAGGATCGGGGTCTTCATCGAGACCTTCGCCTCGGACTTGAGGCGACGCAGGGCGGCGAGGGCGTAGCCGGCGTAGGCCAGGACCTCGGGGTCGGCGCCCTCGGCCGCGGCACGCAGGGGCGCGGCCGAAGGCCACGGAGCGCGGTGGACCGAACCCTCGCGCCACCACGACCAGACCTCTTCGGTCGCGAACGGCACGTAGGGGGCGAAGAGCCGGAGCATGGTGTCCAGCCCGAGCGCCAGGGCGACGCGTGCGGACCGGGTCTCCTGCGTCAGGTCCTCCTCCTCGGCGCCCGCACCGTAGGCACGGTCCTTGACCAGCTCGAGGTAGTCGTCGCAGAACGCCCAGAAGAACGTCTCGACGGTCTCGAGCGCGCGCGTGTGGTCGTACGTCTCGAGCGACTCCGTCGCCCTGTCGACGACGTCGGCCAGGCCGGCGAGCATCGCTCGGTCGATCGTCTCGGTCACGAGGGCCGGGTCGAGGACGATCTCGCCGTCGCCGCCGAACGCGAGGGCGAACTTCGAGGCGTTGAGGATCTTGATCGCCAGGCGGCGCCCGATCTTCATCTGACCGACCTCGAACGCGGCGTCCGTCCCGAGGCGGGCCGACGCGGCCCAGTAGCGCACGGCGTCGGACCCGTGCTCCTCGAGCAGCCCCATGGGGGTGACCACGTTGCCCTTGGACTTGGACATCTTCTTGCGGTCGGGGTCGAGGATCCAGCCGGAGATCGCGGCGTTCGCCCAGGGCAGGCTGCCGTGCTCGAGGTGCGAGCGCACGACCGTCGAGAAGAGCCACGTCCGGATGATGTCCTGGCCCTGCGGGCGCAGGTCCATCGGGAAGACGCGCGAGAAGAGGTCCTCGTCGCGCTCCCAGCCGCCCGCGATCTGGGGTGTCAGGGACGACGTGGCCCAGGTGTCCATCACGTCGGCCTCGCCCACGAACCCGCCCGGCTCGCCACGCTGGTCCTCGGTGTAGCCCGGTGGGACGTCGGAGGCCGGGTCGACGGGGAGCGACGCCTCGTCGGGCACGATCGGGGCGTCGTGGTTGACGTCGCCACCGTCCGTGACCGGGTACCAGAGCGGGATCGAGACGCCGAAGAAGCGCTGGCGCGAGACGAGCCAGTCGCCGTTGAGGCCGCCGACCCAGTTTTCGTACCGCACCTTCATGAAGTCCGGGTGGAACCGGATCTCCTCGCCGCGCGCCAGAAGGTCCTTGCGCAGCGTCAGGTCCTTGCCACCGTTGCGGATGTACCACTGGCGCGACGTCACGATCTCCAGCGGCTTGTCGCCCTTCTCGAAGAAGTTCGCCTTGCGCTGCGTGGCCACGGGTTCGCCGTCGAGGTCGCCCGACTCACGCAACGCGTCGACGACGAGCGCCCGGGCGCTGAAGGTCGTCTTGCCACCGAGCTCCGCGAAGAGCGCGGCGCCCTCGGGGCTCGTGATCCAGGGGGCGGGCTCGGCGTTCAGACGCCCGTCGCGTCGCACGACGGAGCGCATGGGCAGGTCGAGCTCTCGCCACCACTGGACGTCGGTGAGGTCGCCGAACGTGCAGCACATCGCGATGCCAGCACCCTTGTCGGCCTGGGCGGCGGGGTGGGCGAGCACCGGGACCTCGACGTCGAACAGCGGGGAGCGGACGGTGGTGCCGAACAGGCCCTGGTAGCGCTCGTCGTCGGGGTGCGCGATGAGCGCGACACAGGCCGGCAGGAGCTCGGGACGCGTGGTCTCGATGTAGATCGGTGCGGCGGTCGAGCCCGTGGTCTCGTCGGTCGAGCCTGTCGTCTTGTCGGCCGAGCCTGTCGTCTTGTCGGCCGAGCCTGTCGTCTCGTCGGTCGAGCCTGTCGTCTTGTCGGTCGAGCCTGTCGAGACCGGGTGGAACGCCACGCGGTGGAGGTGCCCGGGGTAGTCGCGCGCCTCCAGCTCGGCCTGCGCGACGGCGGTCTGGAACGTGACGTCCCAGAGTCCGGGAGCCTCGGCCTGGTAGGCCTCGCCCCGCTGGAGGTTGCGCAGAAACGCCTTCTGGGCGACGGTCCGCGAGTCCGCGGAGATGGTCTGGTAGTGGTGGTTCCAGTCCACCGACAGCCCCAGACGGCGCCAGAGCGCCTCGAACTGCTTCTCGTCCTCGACGGTCAGGCGCTCGCAGAGCTCGACGAAGTTGCGCCGCGAGATCGGCTGCTGGTCGGCCGCCTTGATCGACTTGCCGTCGCCGCCCTCGTGCGGGGGCTCGTAGCCGTCGGTGTAGGGGAGGGTGGGGTCGCAGCGGACGCCGTAGTAGTTCTGGACGCGGCGCTCGGTGGGCAGGCCGTTGTCGTCCCACCCCATCGGGTAGAAGACCTCCTTGCCGCGCATGCGCTGGTAGCGCGCGACGACGTCCGTGTGCGTGTAGGAGAACACGTGGCCGACGTGCAGCGACCCGGAGACCGTGGGGGGCGGTGTGTCGATCGAGTAGACCTCGGAGCGCGGTCGCGTGCGGTCGAAGGCGTAGGTCTGCTCGGCGTCCCAGCGGGCGTCGTACTTGTCCTCGAGCCCGTCCGTGCTGACCTTGTCCGGTACGCCACGGACGACGGCGCGCACGACGGCGGACGGCGGGGTGGTCGTGGTCTCGGGGGCGTCGGCGGACGAAGGTGTGCTCATGGTCCTCATTGTTCCAGATGGGCGCGCGGCGACAGGACGCGTTCGCCCGCCGGGCCAATCTCTGACTAGAGTCAGAGGTTATGCACGAGATCGACGACGACCAGACCGCCGTCCTACGCCGTTTCAACCGGAGCTACACCCAGCGGATCGGTGCCCTGGACGACTCCTTCCTCGGCAGCGGCATGCCGCTCGGGACCGCTCGGGTGCTGTACGAGATCGGCACCGGCGTCGACATGGTCGCGGCCCTGCGCGCGCGTCTCGACCTCGACTCCGGCTACGTCAGCCGGATGCTGCGTCGACTGGAGTCCGACGACCTGGTGGTCGTCGCGCAGGACCCGGCCGACCGGCGTCGGAGGACGGTCGCGCTGACGTCGGGAGGGCAGGAGCGCTGGGACGCGATCGAGGCGTCCAGCGGGCGGCGGGCGGCCGGCCTGATGGAGCCGCTCTCGCCGCGGCAGCGGGAGCGGCTGACCGCCGCGCTCCGCGAGGCAGACCTGCTCGTGCGGGCTGCCACCGTCGACCTCCGTCCCGTCGATCCCGAGGACCCGCGCGCCGTCGTCGCCGTCGGTGCGTACGTCGACGAGCTGAACCGGCGATTCTCGGAGGGGTTCGACGCCGCCCGGGCGACCCGCGAGGACGCGGTCAGTCTGCGGCCGCCCCGGGGGGTGTTCCTGGTCGCCGTCAGCGACGGCGACCCGGTCGCGTGCGGGGCCGTGCGCACCATCGGGCCCGGGGTCGCCGAGATCAAGCGCATGTGGGTCGACGCGACCTGGCGGGGTGCCGGGCTCGGGTCGAGGATGCTCCGTCGTCTGGAGGAGGAGGCGGCGAGGCTCGGGGACTCGGTCGTCCGCCTCGACACCCGCGGGGAGCTCTCCGAGGCCGTCGCGCTGTACGAGCGTGCCGGGTACCGGCCGGTCGAGCGCTACAACGACAACCCCGACGCCGGCCTCTTCTACGAGAAGGCACTGTGACGGCCGAGGCACGGAGCTCGACGGGCCGACTTCTCGTCGAGTGATGGTCGCCCGCCGCCAGCAGGGCTAGTGTCGGAGCATGTCTGCGAACACCCCCGCATCAGGGCTCACGGTCGGCTACGCCGCCGCACTCGAACAGTTCCACCCCACCGACGTGGTGAACTACTCCGCCTACGCCGAGGAGCACGGCTTCTCCGGCACGATGGCGGCAGATCACTTCCAACCGTGGGTCCCCGCACAGGGCGAGTCGTCCTTCGTCTGGAACGTGCTCACCGCGCTCGGTGAGCGGACGACCGGTGACCTCGGCCCCGGCGTGACGGCGCCGACGTTCCGGTGGCATCCCGCCATGGTGGCCCAGGCCTCCGCCACGCTCGCCGCCATGTACCCGGGACGGCACTGGCTCGGCCTCGGTTCCGGAGAGGCGCTCAACGAGCGCGTCATGGCCGGCTACTGGCCGGAGGCGCCCGAGCGCATCAACCGGATGTTCGAGGCGATCGACATCATCAAGCGGCTCTTCGCTGGGTCGCTCGCCGGCAAGGACGTCAAGCACGCCGGGCAGTTCTACAAGCACGAGTCGGCGCGCCTGTGGACGATGCCCGAGGTGCCGCCCGAGATCCTGGTCGCGACCGCCGGGCCGATCACGGCCAAGCGTGCCGGCAAGCACGCCGACGGCCTCATCACCGTGGGTGCGCCGCTGGACAAGATCGGCATGCTCTTCGACCGCTTCGCGACGGGGGCCAAGGAGTCGGGGCGCGACGCCGACGAGATGCCGCGGGTCCTGCAGCTCCACATGTCCTGGGCACCCACGTACGAGGAGGCGCTGGCGAACGCCCTCGACCAGTGGCCCAACGGCGGCATGAAGTTCCCCAAGGGAGACATCCGTTCACCGCACGACCTCGAGCAGATGGCGAAGCTCGTCCGTCCCGAGGACTTCGAGGGCCGGCTCCTGATCTCCGAGGACCCGGACGCCCACCGTGCGTACATCCAGCAGTACGTCGACCTCGGTTTCGACCGGATCTACCTGCACAACGTGGGTCGCAACCAGCGCGAGTGGATCGAGACGTTCGGCGCAGACGTCCTGCCGAACCTGAGTCGATAGAGGGGGACGACGATGACGGGATCCGTACCCGCCCGGTTCGAGGCGTGGGCACCCGACGGGATGGGCGAGGTGGTGCCTGGCGACGACCTCGCGACGCTCGTGGCCGACCTGCTCGAGTCGAGCGGCGGTGTGACGGACGGCGACGTCGTCGTCGTCACGAGCAAGGTCGTCTCGAAGGCCGAGGGGCGGGTTCGCGCGGCGGAGGGCCGTGAGGAGGCGATCGCGGAGGAGACGGTCCGCGAGGTCGCGTCCCGGACCTCGCCGACGGGAGTGCTCCGCATCGTCGAGAACAGGCTCGGTCTCGTCATGGCCGCGGCCGGCGTGGACGCGAGCAACACGCCGGAGGGGACGATCCTGCTTCTGCCCGAGGATCCGGACGCCTCCGCTCGCGCGCTCCGTGCCGGCCTGCGGGCCCGGCTCGGCGTGCGGGTCGGAGTCGTCGTCTCGGACACGGCCGGGCGGCCGTGGCGGGAGGGGCAGACCGACTTCGCGATCGGCTCCGCCGGTGTGCGGCCGCTCACCGACCTGCGGGGGACGCGCGACACCCACGGCCGGGAGATCGTCGTCACCCGCACCGCGGTCGTCGACGAGATCGCCGCGGCGAGCGAGCTCGTGCGCGGAAAAGCTGCGGCACGGCCCGTCGCGGTGCTCCGCGGGCTCGCGGTCCACGTGACCGACGAGGACGGTCCCGGGGCGGCCTCGCTCGTGCGGCCCGCGGAGGAGGACCTCTTCCGGCTGGGCAGCGAGGAGGCGTACGAGGAGGGGTACGCCTCGGGATTCGAGGACGGCGCGACCGAGGCCGCCGACGCCGACCGCGAGGTCGACGTCGAGCCGAACGTTGACGACAACGCCTGACGACTCCGCCTGGTGGCTCGTCGTTCCGGTCAAGCGTCTCGAGCACGCCAAGTCGCGGCTCCACCCGGCGCTCGCAGGCGATCTGCGCCGTGAGCTCGCGCGCGCGTTCGCGCTCGACACGCTCACGGCCGTGCTCGCCACCCCGGAGGTCGAACGTGTCGTCCTGGTCAGCAGCGAGCCGACTGTCGTCGACCGCCTCGCCGGTGACTCGCGGGTCCGCGTCGTCCCCGACCCCGGCGCGGGCCTGCGCGCGGCGATCGGTGCAGGGCTCGGGGTGATCGACCGGCCGGTCCACCGTGGCGTACTTCTGGGCGATCTCCCGGGACTGCGGGCCGGGGATCTCTCGGTGGGTCTGCGTCAGGCCGGCAGTGTTCGACGTGCGTTCGTGCCCGATGCCGAGGGAACCGGGACGACGCTCCTGGCAGCGGTCGTCGGTGAGGAGCTGGCACCGAGGTTCGGGTCCGGCTCGGCCCGAGCCCACGAGCGGGTCGGGCACGTGTCGTTGGACGACGCGCCACGACGGTTGCGCCGCGACGTCGACGCGCCCGGCGATCTCGAGGACGTGGTCCGGCTCGGCGTCGGCACCCACACCGCGCACGTGCTCGCCGGGCTGGCGACCGACGACGTCCGCTAGGTCGTCAGCCGTGCGGCCGCGACGCCGAACGCGGCGTCGACCATCCGGCCCGTCGCCGTGCGACCGTCTGCTCCCGGCTCGTCGCCCATGAGGAGCGGCAACGCACGAGCGGTGATACCGACGTCTTCCAGCCGCTCGACGGCAGACTCGTCGGTGTCGTCCACGAGCCACCCGTCGAGAACACCTGTGGTCTCGGAGCGCGTCGGGGAAGGTTCACGACGTGAGCCGTAGTGGCGGGCGACCGCCTCGGCCGACGTCTCGACGCCGATCGTCGTCAGACAGGCGTCGGCCATCCCGCGTACCGGTGCACCCCCGAGGATCGGTGAGACGCCGACGACGGACGCCGACGTCCTCGTCATGGCCTCGTGGATGCCGGGGACGCCAAGGATCGTGCCGACCGACACGACGGGGTTGGACGGCGGCAGGAGGACCAGGTCCGCCCGGGTGATCGCGTCGAGGACGCCTGGCGCGGGGCGGGCGTCGTCGAGGCCGACCTGGACGAACCGCCGCGCGGGCAGCGCCGCGCGGTGCCGGACCCACCACTCCTCGAAGTGGATGAGCCGCGTCCCCGAGGGGGACGACGCGTCGTCGACCTCGACATGCGTCTCGCAGGGCTGGTCGGACATCGGGAGGAGGTGAACCCCTGGCTGCCACCGCGCGGCGAGACGTTCGGTGACGGTGCTGAGCGGCAGGCCCTCCCGGAGCATCGCCGTCCGCGCGACATGGGTTCCGAGATCGAGGTCGCCGAGCGTGAACCAGTCCCATCCGAGGCCGTAGGCGTGGAGCTCGTCCGTCACCCGCCGGCTCTCGTCCGGCCGGCCCCAGCCCTGGCCCTCGTGGATGCCGCCGCCGAGGGTGTACATCACCGTGTCGAGATCGGGACAGACCCGCAGGCCGTGCAGCCACATGTCGTCGCCGGTGTTGACGACCACCGTGATCTCCGCGGAGGTGCCGTCGGGTGTGCCGTGCCGGGCGAGATGGTCACGGAGACCACGCGTGAAGCGTGCGCCCCCGACCCCGCCCGCGAGCAGCGTGATGCGCACCGATCAGCCCTTCGCCGCCTTGGCGGCCGCCTTCTGCTGCTTCTTGAAGTCCCGGACCTCATGCAACGACCCGGGGTCGGTGACGTCGGCGATCGACCGGCGCGACCCCTCGTCGCCGTAGGAGCCCGCCGCCTCGTGCCAACCCGCGGGCGTCACGCCCCGCTGCTTCGCGAGCAGAGCGAGGAAGATCTTCGCCTTCTGCTCGCCGAAGCCCGGGAGCGCCTTGAGCCGCCGGAGCACGTCCTTGCCCGACGGCGCGTCCTCGCCCTCGGCGGCCGACCACAGGAGCGTGACGTCGCCGCCGTACATGTCGAGGATCACCGTGGCCACCGACTGGATCCGCGCCGCCATCGACCCGGGGTAGCGATGGACAGCCGGAGGAGTGGCGCACAGTGCCGCGAACTCCTCGGGGTCGGCCGTCGCGACAGAAGCGACGTCGAACGTTCCGAGGCGTTCGCGGATCTTCTGCGGGCCGGCGAACGCCTGCTCCATCGGGAACTGCTGGTCGAGCAGCATGCCGACCAGGAGGGCGAACGGGTTGGTGTCGAGCAGCTCGTCGGCGTCGGGGTCGCCGGTCATCCAGAGGGTCATGGATCCATCTTCGCAGGAGCCGCGTGTCGGGGCCCGCGACGCGTCATCGGACGAGGCGGATCTCGGCGAGCCCCGCGAACCGCTCGTTCGTGCTGCGGGCGCCGTCGGGGACGAAGCCGTTGCGTCGGTAGAACGCGACGGCGCGAGGGTTCTGCTCGGCCACCCAGAGCTGTGCCGGTTCCGACGGGTCGAGCACGGACTCCAGGAGGGAGCGCCCGACCCCCGTGCCGTGGTGGGCGGCGAGCAGGTAGAGCGTCGAGAGCTCCCGGTCGCGGACCGCCGGTGCGGCGCCGTGCGCCCCGACCCGCGGCGCCGCCGACAGGGCGATGCCGACGACCTGATCGCCGTCGACGGCGACGGCGATCCGGTGGTCGGGATCTGGTGTCGAGAGCAGCCTGGTCCAGAGCTCGACCCGGTCGGCGACGGAGCGGGTCGCCCAGAAGTCGTCGGGGAGGAGCGGGCCGTAGGTCTCGAGCCAGGAAGCGTGGTGGACGGCACCCATTCCCTCGGCGTCCCGCACATGGGCCCCGCGGACGGTCGTCACGGGCGCGAGTTCTCGAAACCGGTGAGCGTGTGCGTCTCGGTGCTGCACCCGAAGACCTCCGCCCAGAAGGTCAGTGCCCGGCGGGCGGTCCCGGGCAGGTGGGGGTACGGCGTCGGCGCGGTCACGACGCCAGCGTATCCACGTGGCGCCGGGCTGGCGCGCCGCCCGGCATCGCGGAGAAGTTCCTGCCACCCTCAGCACATGGACCTGTTCCTCAGCGTGTTCGTCGTCGTCCTTGCCGCCGTGGGAGCGGCGGTGGTCGCCGGGATCTACGTGTCGCTGTCGGCGGTGGTCATTCCCGCCTTTCTGCGACTCAAGCCGGCGAGCGGGGCGATCGCGATGCGTTCGGTCAACCGGACGTCGGCGCGCTGGCCGCTGCTTGTCGTCCTCGGAGCGACAGCCGTGGCCGCGCTCGTCGCTCCCGTGCTCGTTCTCGCGCTCGACGCCGGGGGGCCGAGTCCGTGGTGGGTGCTCGCGGGGTCCGTCCTCACGCTCTCGGTGTTCGTCCTGTCGGTGGTGAAGACGATTCCGCTCGACCGACGGCTCGGCTCGATGGAGTCGGCCGAGGCCGCGGAGTTCTGGCCCGAGTATGCCCAGCGGTGGACGGCCTGGAACGACCTGCGTGCCGCCGCGGCGGGAGCCGGAGCCGTGCTGCTCGTGGTCTCGCTCGTCGCCTGACCGCTACTCCAGGTCGAAGGCGAGGACCGGGCGGCCCGTCCTCGGGTGACGCAGGACCGCGCAGCGGACGCCGTAGACCTTCTCGACGACGTCGGGGACCAGTACCTCGTCGACAGGGCCGGCCGTGACGACGCGGCCCTCGGCGAGCATCACGACGTGATCGCACGCTGACGCCGCGAGGTCGAGGTCGTGCAGGGCGGCGAGCACCGTGATCCCACCTGCCGCCAGGGACCGCACCAGGCGCATCGTCTCGAGCCGCGCGGCGACGTCGAGGTGGTTGGTCGGCTCGTCGAGCAGGAGCAGGTCGGGCGACTGGGCGAGGGCGCGGGCCATGTGGACGCGCTGGCGTTCTCCGCCGGAGAGTGTCGAGACGTCGCGGTCAGCCAGCCCGGCCGCGCCAGCCCGGGCCAGTGCGGCTGCGGCGACCGCGTGGTCGGCGTCCGTCGGACCCGCCAACGGTGCCCGGTGGGGAGTGCGTCCCAGGAGGACCGCGTCGCCGACGAGCAGGGGGAGGTCGGTGTGCGCGTCCTGCTCGACGAGGGCGAGGGCGCGGGCCCGGTCGCGACGACGCATCGTCGTCAGGTCGTCCTCGCCGAACCGGACGACGCCCGCGGCGGGCGTGCGGATCGCCGCGACGAGACGCAGCAGGCTCGACTTGCCCGAACCGTTCGGTCCACACAGGCCGGTGACCGCGCCGGCGGGGGCGGTGCAGTCGACGCCGTCGACGATGAGTCGTCGACCCACGCCCCAGCTGACGTGGTCGATCCGGAGACCGCTCATGCTGCCCTGCGGCGCCAGAGGAGGAGGGTGAAGACCGGGGCCCCGATGGCGGCCGTCACGATTCCGACGGGGAGCTCGCTCGGCGCGACCACCGTCCGTGCTGCGGTGTCCGACCAGACGAGGAAGCTGGCACCGAAGAGCGCGGAGAGCGGGAGGAGGAGCCGGTGGCGGGCGCCGGTGAGGAACCGGACGGCGTGCGGGAGGATCAGCCCGACGAAGCCGATCGCGCCGGAGACCGCGACGAGGGCGCCGGTGAGGACGGCAACTCCGATCAGCATCGTCCAGCGGGTGCGGGCGACGTGCACCCCGAGCGCCGCCGCGGCGGTGTCCCCGTAGGTGAAGGCGTCGAGCACGCTCCCGGTGCTCACGAGGAGCCCGCCGAGCACCAGCACGGCACCCCCGGCGATCGCGACCTCCGTCCACGTGGAGCCGGCCACCGAGCCCATCAGCCAGGTGAGCACCTCCCGGTAGGAGTCGCCCTGGGCGGAGGTGAAGATCACGAACGACGTCGCGGCGGCCGCGGCCTGGCCGACGGCGAGCCCGGCGAGAACGGTCCGGGCGGGCGTGACGCCGCCGGACGCCCCGGCCAGGAGGAGGGTGGCGACGAGCGCGGCCGTCGAACCGACGAACGCCGCGACGGGCAGGAGCACGCTCACGCCGACGAGCAGGACGAGCACCGCCCCGAGCGACGCGCCGGACGAGAGGCCGAGCAGGTACGGGTCGGCGAGCGGGTTGCGCGTCAGGGACTGCATGACGACACCGCAGAGCGCCAGACCGGCGCCGACACACGCGGCGGTCAGGACCCGCGGCATCCGCAGCTCCCACACCATCGCGTCGACCAGACGCGACGGGGCCTCGACGAGCCCGCCCATCCCGAGGTGCCCGGCGACGCTCGCGGCGGCGTCGCCGACCGAGACGTCGGCGGGTCCGATCGTCACGGCCACGACGACGGTCACCAGGAGCAGCACGGCGGCGAGAGGGATCCAGACGACTCCACGCGGCCCGCGGCGCGGCGCGACCGCGGGCCGGGCCTCGCCCGGCACGCGCGTCGTCGTCCGGGTCCGGGGTGTCGTCGTGGTCATGGAGCCGCCCTCAGTCGGTCACGGAGCCGAGCTGTTCGACGAGCGAGGCGACGGCGTCGACGGACCGCACCCCGGCCTCGGTCGACGCGAACGGAAGCGTCACGTAGCGACCCTCGCGCACGGCGGAGAGCTCGGCGGTGGCGGGGTTGGCCTCCAGCGCCTCGATCTTGCTCTCGGCGGTGTTCCAGGCGGCGTCCACGAGGACGATGACGTCCGGGTCCTGCTCGACGATCGACTCCCAGCCCATCGAGGTCCACGTGTCGTGGACGTCCGCGGCGATGTTGGTCAGCCCGGCGGCCGACATGATCATCTGCGGCGTGCCGATGCCCGCGCCGACGTAGGGCACGTCGGAGCCGGAGGAGTACCAGACCGCGGTCAGCCCGCGCTCGTCCGGCACGACGGCGTCGAGCTCCGCGCTCTGCTCGTCGACCAGTGCGGCCGCCTCGTCGGGGGTGCCGAGCACGTCACCGGCCTCGGCGATCTGGTCGAACAGCAGGTCGAAGGTCATGGGGTCGGGCTGGTACTCCTTCTCCTTGCAGGCCGACGGTGCCACGTACGTCGCGACGTCGAGGCTCGTCAGAGTGGACCGGTCGCCGGACTCCTCGGCGGTCAGCGTCGACTCCCACCCGGCCAGGACGAGGTCCGGCTCGAGGGCGAGCAGCGCCTCGGCGCCGGGCGCCTGGTCGGCCATCGGCGAGGTCACGGTCTCGGGAGCGCCCGCGGCAAGGTCGTCGGGAAGCGGACCGTCCAGGAAGGCGCTCCCCACGATCCGGTCACCGGCCCCGAGCGCGAGCGCGAGCTCGGTCATCGACGACTTGATCGTCACGACCCGTTGCGGCTCGGCGGCGATCGTGACGTCGAACCCGCAGTTGTCGACGTCGACGGGGAACCCGTCCGTGACCGCGGCGGTGCTGCCGTCGGTCGGGTCTGTTCCGGCTCCGGGGTCGGGGTCGGCGCACGCGCCGAGCCCGAGCAGCGCGGTGGCAGTCGTCAGTGCGGCGACGGCACGGGGGGCGCGTCGAGGACGGGCAGGGGTACGAGGACGGACATGGCGCACGGTGGCGTCTCCAGAGTGGTGGCCCGCGGGCGTGCGGGGTCAGCGATCAGGGAGCGTGGCACGCCATCCGGTGCCGAGGACCTGCGGCGCAAAGGGGTGCGTCCGCCGTTCCGGGCGAGAACGGTGCCCGGGATCCGTGTCCCACCCTAGCGTGCGGACGCGGGCTCCGGCGGGGTGCCTCCGCCCCAGGGGTCGCCGCCGAACGACTCCCGGCCGTGCGCCGTCGTCCAGCCCGCGAGGTCGGGACCGGCGGGCACGATCCCGGTCGGGTTGATGTCCGTGTGCACCCGGTAGTAGTGCTCCTTGATCTGGCCGAAGTCGACGGTGTCGCCGAACCCGGGGGTCTGGAAGAGGTCGCGAGCGTAGCCCCAGAGAGCGGGCATCTCGGTGAGCTTGTTCCGGTTGCACTTGAAGTGGCCGTGGTAGACGGCGTCGAACCGGACGAGCGTCGTGAACAGGCGCACGTCCGCCTCCGTGATTCTCTCGCCCATGAGGAACCTGCGCCCGGAGAGCCGGTCCTCGAGGCGGTCGAGCGCCGCGAACAGCCGGGCATAGGCCTCGTCGTAGGCCTCCTGGGAGCCGGCGAACCCGCAGCGGTACACCCCGTTGTTGACCTCGGTGTAGACCTCCTGCATGACGGCCTCCATCTCGGCGCGCTCCGTCGGATCCTGCGGGATCAGCTGCGGCGCGCCGGGCCGGTGGAAGTCGGCCCACTCGGTCGACAGGTCCAGCGTCATCTGCGCGAAGTCGTTGGTCACGACCGCGCCGTCCTTCGTGTCGACGAGGGCGGGGACCGTGATGCCGCGCGGGTACTCGGGGTCGCGCGCGAAGTAGGCCTCCTGGAGGCGCTCGATGCCGAGAACGGGATCACGGCCGTCGGGGTCGAGGTCGAACGTCCAGCTGCGCTCGTCGTGCGTCGGGCCGGGCGTGCCCAGACTGATGACGTCCTCGAGTCCGAGCAGGCGGCGGACGATGATCGAGCGGTTGGCCCAGGGGCACGCCCGGGCCGCGACCAGTCGGTACCGGCCGGGCTCGACGGGGAAGCCGTCGACGGCGTCGCGCGTGATCCGGGTGGGGATGTACCGCTGGTCGCGGACGAACTCCTGGCCCTCGACCGTGTACGTGCCGCCCTGGGAGTGCTCCGGACGGTCGTTCCCTGCGACAGAATCGTTCATTGTTCAACCATATCTGTCGGCCGCATCCTCGGCCGGACGGGGACCTGACAAACGGATGACGGTTCCCGGTCCTGCCGCCTCGAGGCCCTCGCGGCACAGGACGGGGTGCGACGCTAGGTGCATGACCACGGCCACCAGCGCCCCGCGCCCCGCTGCACCGCGTCCTGACGAGCCTTCCGGGCAGGTCCGGGGTGCCCGGTGGTGGGCAGCGCTGGCCGGCGTCGTCGGCGCCGGCGCCGGTCTCGCCGTCGCCGAGGTTCTTGCCGTGCTGGTCTCGCCGCGGTCGAGCCCGGTGGCGGCGGCCGGAGCGGCCGTCGTCGACGCGACGCCGGCATGGCTCAAGGACTGGGCCATCGAGACGTTCGGCACCGCGGACAAGGTGGCGCTCTTCGTCTTCATGGGCGTCTTCATGCTGGTCGGCGCCGCCCTCGCGGGCGTGCTCGAACGCCGCCGCGACACGTGGGGTGCGGCGCTCGTCCTCCTCGTCGCCGCCGTGGCGGCGGTCGTGGCCGTGCTCCGCCCCGGGTCCACGATCTTCTGGGCCGCGCCGTCGGTCATCGGCGGACTGGCCGGGGCCGGCGTGCTCCGTGCGTCGATCCGCCGCCTGGCGGAGTGGGAGCACGTCGAGTCCCCGGAGGTCGAGACGCCGCTGACCGCTGCGCGTCGGCGTGCGGAGCTCGACCGCCGACGGTTCCTGACCTACACCGGGGTCGCGGGGGCGTCCGCCGTGCTGCTCGCCGTGGGGGCCCGCGCGTTGTCGGCGACCACCCGGGTGGTCGAGCAGGCCAGGACCACCCTGCGCCTCCCGATCCCCGCCGTCCCGGCCGACCCCGTGCCGACGGGTGCCGAGCTCGGTATCGACGGCCTCGAACCGTACATCACGCCGAACGAGGAGTACTACCGCATCGACACTGCGCTTCGCGTGCCGCAGGTCGACCCCGACAACTGGTCGTTGCGCGTCGTCGGCATGGTCGACGAGCCGTTCGAGCTCACGATGGCGGACCTCCTCGCCCTCCCGCTCGAGGAGCACCACGCGACGCTCGCGTGCGTCTCCAACGACGTCGGCGGTGACCTCATCGGCAACGCGCTCTGGCTCGGCTACCCGCTCCGGGAGCTGCTCGCACGCGCGAAGCCCCAGGCCGGCGCGGACATGGTCCTGTCGCGGTCCGAGGACGGGTGGACGGCCAGCACCCCGCTGGACGTGCTCCAGGACGAGAACCGCGCGAGCCTGCTCGCCGTCGGCATGAACGGAGAGCCGCTACCGCTGGAGCACGGCTTTCCCGCGCGACTCGTCGTGCCCGGGCTCTACGGCTACGTCTCCGCGACCAAGTGGGTCACCGAGCTCAAGGTGACGACGTTCGCCGAGGACGTCGCGTACTGGACCACCCGGGGGTGGACCGCCCGGGGGCCGATCAAGATGTCGAGCCGGATCGACACCCCGCGCAGCAACACCACCGTCGACGCGGGAACCGTCGCGGTCGCCGGGATGGCCTGGGACCAGCACACGGGGATCGAGAAGGTCGAGGTGCGCGTCGACGACGGTGCGTGGGTGGAGGCAGAGCTCGCCGAGACGGCCTCGGCCGACACCTGGCGGCAGTGGGTCTACCGGTGGGACGCCACCCCCGGGGGGCACACCCTCACGGTGCGGGCGACCAACGTGGACGGGGACACCCAGACGGAGCAGTACGCACCTCCCGCCCCGGACGGGTCCACGGGGTGGCACTCCGTGGAGGTCGACGTCCGGTGACCTCTTGCCATCGGTCCCGGATCCCGGCACAATTCTTCTCGTGACACCTCTGGACGCCCCGACGCACCGCGCTGCCGCGGTCCTCGTCGTGCGCGCGTCCGTCGCCGCGACCTGTTGTTGACGGCTCGCCGGCCCGACGCAGCTCGGATCCACGGTCGGTGAGCAGACGCGCACACGCGCGCCCGTGATCGCCGAGGACCCACAGCGTCCCCGGTCTGCAGTCCGCCGTCACTGCGCATCACCAGGAATCTCACATGTCGCTGCTCGCCCCGCCCGTCGACGTCTCCGTCCGCGACACGGCGGCCCCGACCCGCAGGCCCCGTCCTGTCCGTCTCTCGGCCCCGGTGGCCCGGGCCGTCACGATCGAGCACCTCGTCTCGCTCGACATCGAGGCCTACTCCCGCCGCGAATCCGTACGACAGCGGGCGCGCGCCCGCGCTACGATGGGTGCATAGGCGTCGACCCGGCGATCACCGGTGAGCCTCCGGAAGAACAGGAGGGCGCGAGCCCTCCCCAGTAGAACCGGACGGGTCGGCCCGTCACAGCCGTTCGAGCGGTCGGTGGTGCCCCTTTGGGGTGGCGTCGGCAAGCGAGGTGGTACCGCGGAGCGCCCGGACGGGCGAGTCGTCCTCGATGCGAGACCCGGACCACTCGAACTTGGAGCCTGAGCCATGGCCTACCCGCTGCACCGCCCGTCGTCGGACGTCCCCGCCTCCCCGGACCTTCCCGGGATCGAGCGCGACGTCCTCGCGTTCTGGAAGGACGACGACACGTTCCGTGCGTCGGTCGAGGCTCGGGACGCCGGGACGAACGGTGACAACGAGTTCGTCTTCTACGACGGGCCCCCGTTCGCCAACGGGCTGCCGCACTACGGACACCTGCTCACCGGCTACGCCAAGGACGTCGTCCCGCGGTTCAAGACGATGCGTGGCAAGCGCGTCGAGCGACGTTTCGGGTGGGACACCCACGGTCTCCCGGCCGAGCTGGAGGCCGAGCGGATCCTCGGGATCACCGACAAGTCGCAGATCGAGGCGATGGGGATCGGCGCGTTCAACGAGGCGTGCCGCAGCTCGGTCCTGACCTACACCGCCGAGTGGGAGCAGTACGTCACCCGCCAGGCGCGCTGGGTCGACTTCGAGAACGACTACAAGACGCTCGACGTGACGTTCATGGAGTCTGTGCTGTGGGCGTTCAAGACCCTGCACACCAAGGGCCTCGCGTACGAGGGCTACCGCGTGCTGCCGTACTGCTGGCGCGACGAGACCCCGCTGTCCAACCACGAGCTGCGGATGGACGACGACGTCTACCAGTCGCGGCAGGACCCGGCGCTCACGGTCGGCGTGCGGCTGTCCGACGACGCGGGCCCGGCCTCGGGCGCCCTCGCCCTGATCTGGACCACCACGCCGTGGACGCTGCCGTCCAACCTGGCGATCGCCGTCGGGCCGGACATCGAGTACGTCGTCGTCCAGCCGGGCGAGGGCTCCTCCCTCGAGGGGGAGCGCGTCGTCGTCGGCGTCTCGCGACTCGCGGCGTACGCGAAGGAGCTGGGGGAGGACCCCACGGTGCTCTCGATCATGACCGGAAGCGACTTCGCCGGGGCGTCCTACACCCCGCCGTTCGACTACTTCGCGGGCCACGAGAACGCGCACCGTGTCCTGGTCGCGGACTTCGTCTCGACCGAGGACGGCACCGGGCTGGTGCACCTCGCCCCGGCCTTCGGCGAGGACGACATGGCCGTGTGCTCGGTCGCCGGCATCGAGGCGGTCCTCACCGTCGACGGGCGGGGTCGGTTCACGAACGCCGTCGCGGACTACGCGGGCGAGCAGGTCTTCGACGCGAACCCCACGATCATCAAGGACCTCAAGGCAAGGACGGGTCCGCTCGCACGCGTGGACGAGGCACGGCGTGCCGTCGTCCTGCGGCACGAGACCTACGAGCACTCCTACCCGCACTGCTGGCGGTGCCGGAACCCGCTGATCTACAAGGCCGTCTCCAGCTGGTTCGTGAGGGTCACCGAGTTCCGGGACCGCATGGTCGAGCTCAACCAGCAGATCGACTGGACGCCCGAGCACATCAAGGACGGCCAGTTCGGCAAGTGGCTCGAGGGCGCGCGCGACTGGTCGATCAGCCGCAACCGCTACTGGGGCACCCCGATCCCGGTCTGGGTCAGCGACGACGACAACTATCCGCGCACGGACGTCTACGGGTCTCTCGCGGAGCTCGAGGCGGACTTCGGCCGGCTCCCGCTGAACGCCGACGGTGAGCCCGACCTGCACCGTCCGTACATCGACGACCTCACCCGCCCGAACCCGGACGACCCGACCGGGCGGTCCACGATGCGCCGGATCCCCGACGTCCTCGACGTCTGGTTCGACTCCGGGTCGATGCCGTTCGCCCAGGTGCACTACCCGTTCGAGAACGCCGACTGGTTCGAGCACCACTTCCCGGGCGACTTCATCGTCGAGTACATCGGCCAGACGCGTGGCTGGTTCTACCTGCTGCACGTCCTGTCGACGGCGCTCTTCGACCGTCCCGCGTTCAGCTCGGCCGTCTCGCACGGGATCGTGCTCGGCTCTGACGGGCGCAAGATGAGCAAGTCGCTGCGCAACTACCCGGACGTCACCGAGGTGCTCGACCGGGACGGGGCCGACGCGATGCGCTGGTTCCTGATGAGCTCGCCGATCCTGCGCGGCGGCAACCTCGTCGTGACCGAGGAGGGGATCCGCGACTCGGTGCGGCAGGTCCTCCTGCCCCTGTGGAGCACGTACTACTTCCACACCCTCTACGCCAACAAGGCGCACGACGGCGCGGGCTACGTGGCGCAGCCCGTGACGGCGGACCGCGTGGCCGGGCTCCCGGCGCTCGACCGCTACCTCCTCGCCAAGACGTCCGAGCTGGTCGTCCGCGTCACCGAGCAGCTCGACTCCTACGACATCGCCGGGGCGTGCGAGAGCGTCCGCGTCCACCTGGACGTCCTGACGAACTGGTACGTCCGGACGCAGCGGGACCGTTTCTGGTCCGAGGACCACGACGCCTTCGACACGCTCGCGACCTCGCTCGAGGTGCTCACGCGCGTCATGGCGCCGCTGGCGCCCCTGACCGCCGAGGAGGTCTGGAGGGGCGTGACCGGTGGGCGTTCGGTCCACCTGACCGACTGGCCCGTGGTCTCGACAGGCTCGACCGGCGCGACCGGCGCGACCGGCGCGACCGGCTCGACCGGCTCGACCGGCGCAACCGGCCCGACCGACGCGGCGCTCGTCCCGGACGAGGCGCTCGTCGCGGCGATGGACGAGGTGCGCGCGGTGGTCTCCCACACCCTCTCGCTGCGCAAGGCGAACCGGCAGCGGGTGCGTCAGCCCCTGCGCCGTCTGACCGTTGCCGTCGCCGAGCCGGGCGCACTGTCGCCCTACGTCGACCTGCTCGCCGCGGAGCTGAACCTCAAGGAGGTCGACGTCGTCGAGCTCACGGACACCGTGTCCGAGCGGTTCGGCATCACCCAGCGGCTCGCCGTCAACGCCCGTGCCGCCGGACCGCGGCTCGGGCGCGGGGTGCAGGCGGCGATCAAGGCCGCCAAGTCCGGCTCCTGGCGCACGGACGGCGACGAGGTCGTGGTCACCACCGAGACCGGCGACGTGCCGCTGCTCGCGTCGGAGTACGAGCTCTCGACCGTGGTCGGGGGCGGGGACGACGGGCAGGTCGCGGCCGCCGTCCTGCCCGGAGGCGGGTTCGTCGTCCTGGACCTGACCCTCGACGAGGGGCTCGTCGCCGAGGGCTTCGCCCGCGACGTCGTGCGCGAGGTTCAGGAGGCACGCAAGTCCGCCGACCTCGACGTCTCGGACCGCATCGTCCTGACGCTCGGCGTTCCGCAGGCGAACGTGGCCGCGGTCGAGGAGCACCGTGAGCTGATCGCTCGCGAGACGCTGGCCGTCACCGTCCAGGTGGGGACGGCCGACACGATCACCGTGGAGGTGGCGCGCGCATGAGTCCGTCCAAGAACGAGCGCGATGCACGAGACCGTCGGCGCAAGGAGCGGGAGGCGACCGAGGACGCCGCGAGCCAGGAGGCGCTGGCCACGGTCTACGCGCACATCATGGATCGTGCGCCCGAGCACGACATCGACCCGACGCTCGACCGGGTCGCCCGCGTGCTCGAGCTGCTCGGGGACCCGCAGAAGGCCTACCGGACCATCCACGTCGCCGGGACCAACGGCAAGACGTCGACGGCGCGCATGGTCGAGCGGCTCGTGCGCGAGCACGGCCTGCGGACCGGGCGCTTCACCAGCCCGCACCTGACCAGCGTCACCGAGCGGATCGCGGTCGACGGCGAGTCGCTCACGGCGGGCGAGTTCGTCGCGGTCTGGGAGGACGTCGCGCCCTACGTCGGGGTCGTGGACCGCGAGTCGGAGGAGTCCGGGGGCCCACGCCTGAGCTTCTTCGAGGTGCTGACCGTCATGGCCTTCGCCGCCTTCGCCGACGCCCCGGTCGACGTCGCCGTCGTGGAGGTCGGCATGGGCGGGACCTGGGACTCGACCAACGTCGTCGACGGCGAGGTCGCGGTCATCACCCCTGTCGCCTTCGACCACGAGCGGTGGCTGGGTCACACGCTGCCCGAGATCGCCGAGAACAAGGCGGGCATCATCGTCGACGGCGCGACGGTGATCGTGGGGGAGCAGGAGCAGGTGGCCGAGCTCGTCATCCTCGAGACCGCGGCCGAGCGCAACGCGCGTGTGCTGCGCGACGGCGTCGACCTCGAGGTCGCCGGCCGCACCCCGGCCGTCGGCGGGCAGCTGCTGAACCTGCGGACACCGGCGGGCCTCTACACGGAGATCTTCCTTCCCGTGCTCGGCGCGCACCAGGCGCACAACGCGCTCCTGGCGCTCGCCTCGGTCGAGGCGTTCCTCGGCGGTCGCGCGCTCGGCGGGGAGGTCGTCGAGGCCGCGTTCGCCGACGTGACGTCTCCAGGGCGCCTCGAGGTCCTCCGCTCAAGCCCGACGGTCCTCGTCGACGCCGCCCACAACCCGGCGGGTGCCGAGGCGCTCGTCGCCGCCCTCGAGGAGTCGTTCGCGTTCACGCACCTCGTCGGCGTCGTCGCGGTCATGGCGGACAAGGACGCGGAGGCCCTGCTGGCCGTGCTCGAGCCGCACCTGGCTGAGATCGTCGTCACGAGCAACAGTGCCGACCGGTCCGCCGACCCGCTGGACCTTGCCGACACCGCGCGCGAGGTCTTCGGCGAGGACCGCGTGCACGTCGTCGAGCAGCTGGGCGACGCCGTGGCGCGGGCCGCGGACCTGGCGGAGGCCGAGGACACGGTGGGCGTCGGCACCGGGACGGGAGTTCTGGTGACCGGGTCGGTCATCACGGCCGCCGACGCGCGGGCACTGCTGCGCCGACGATAGGAGCGAGACCTTCGCCCGGCCGGGTCGGCGGGGCCCGCCCTCGCCGACCCGGCCGGGGAGGTGTTGGATGGGGGTACGGGTCCGTCGTCCTGCGCGCGGACCGCCGACCAACGGAGGTTCGTGCGATGAAGAAGTTGCTGAACGACCCGCAGAACGCGGTCACGGAGAGTCTCGAGGGATTCACGGCGGTTCATGCCGATCTCGTCGAGCTCTCCCTGGACCCGACGTACGTGACCCGTGCGGGTGGCCCCGTGCCGAACAAGGTGGGCCTGGTCAGCGGCGGGGGGAGCGGCCACGAACCGCTCCACGCAGGATTCGTCGGCGACGGCATGCTCGACGCCGCGGTCCCGGGCGAGATGTTCACGTCGCCGACGCCGGACCAGATCCAGCCTGCGCTCGAGGCGGCCGACTCGGGGGCCGGTGTTCTCGCGATCGTGAAGAACTACACGGGCGACGTCCTGAACTTCGAGATGGCCGTCGAGCTCGCCGGGGACGACGACCACCGCGTCACGACGGTGCTCGTGAACGACGACGTCGCGGTGGAGGACTCGCTCTACACGGCGGGACGTCGTGGTGTGGCGGGGACGGTCGCCGTCGAGAAGATCGCCGGTGCGGCGGCCGCCCGCGGCGACGACCTCGAGACCGTCACCGCCGTCGCGCAGCGCGTCGCAGACAACGTCCGGACGATGGGCGTGGCACTCGCCCCGTGCACGGTGCCCCACGTGGGACGACCCGGGTTCGAGCTCGGCGACGACGAGATCGAGATCGGCATCGGCATCCACGGCGAGCCCGGTCGGCGGCGGGCACCGGTGGCCACGGCGGACGAGATCACGGACCAGCTCCTCGACCCCGTCGTCGAGGACCTGGGGCTGACCGACGGGGAGAGCGTGTTGCTGTTCGTTAACGGAATGGGCGGCACCCCGCTCTCCGAGCTCTACGTCGTCTATCGTCGTGCGCGGTCACGGCTCGAGGGGCTGGGCGTCTCGGTATCGCGCTCGCTCGTCGGCAACTACGTGACGTCGTTGGAGATGCAGGGCGCGTCGGTCTCTGTCCTGCGGCTCGACGACGAGACGACGCAGCTGTGGGACGCACCCGTGCGCACCGCGGCGCTGCACTGGTAGCGACGGCCGCGGGCAAGGCCCGGACCGCCGATGCCGACGATGTCAGAAGTGAGGGTGACGGATGCTGGACGTTTCGTGGGCTGTGCGCTGGGTACGACTGACCGCCGAGGCGGTGGGGTTGGCCAAGGCGGAGCTGACCGAGCTGGACCGACGGATCGGGGACGGCGACCACGGCGAGAACCTTGACCGGGGGTACCGCGCGGTCGTCGAACGCCTGGACGCGCTCGACCCCGAGCCCGAGAACGTCGGAGACGTGCTCAAGCTCATCGCGACGACGCTGATGTCGAAGGTCGGCGGAGCCTCCGGGCCGCTCTACGGCACCGCCTACCTGCGTGCCGCCAAGGCGACAGCAGTCCCCTCTCTCGACGCGAGCGCCGTCGTGGCTCTCGTCGAGGGTGCGCTCGACGGTGTGACGGCCCGGGGCAAGGCCGTGCCCGGGGAGAAGACGATGGTCGACGCGTGGCAGGCGGCCGCCGACGCCGCTGCGGCCGCCGCGCACGAGGGCGCATCTGCCGAGGAGGTCCTGCGCCGGGCGTCCACCGCGGCGACCGCGGGTGCGGCGTCGACGACGTCGATGGTCGCGACCAAGGGTCGCGCCAGTTATCTCGGGGACCGGAGCGCGGGGAGCGCGGATCCCGGCGCGACCTCCACGGCGCTGATCCTCGACGCCGCCGTGCGGGCCGTGGGCGAGGGCCGATGAGCCGCGTCTCGCTGGTCCTCGTCTCTCATTCGGCCGCCCTGGCGGACGGGCTCGCCGAGCTCGCCGGCCAGATGGCGCCCGGGGTCCGTATCGTCCCGGTCGGGGGAGCCGACGACCGGCGGCTCGGGACGAGCTTCGACCGGATTCTCGAGGCGCTGACGGACGTGACGTCCGACGGTGGGTCCGCGGTCGTGCTCGCGGACCTCGGGTCTGCGGTGCTGACGGTCGAGTCCGTCCTCGACCTCGAGGACGGGCTGGACGTCCGACTGGCCGGTGGTCCGTTCGTCGAGGGTGCCGTCGCTGCCGCGGTGGCCGCGCACGGCGGCCTGGCCGCGTCCGACGTCGTCGCCGCCGCGGAGAATGCCGCGGTGAGCTTGCGCGGGGCGCCGGTCGGGTCGGAGTATGCGGTCATGGACGCGACGACGGACGGTGCTGCAGCGGCCGACGGGGAGATCGTGGTCGTGCTCCGCAACCCCCTGGGCCTGCACGCCCGGCCCGCGGCCGTCCTTGCCCGGATGATCGCCGGGTTCGACGCCCAGGTCCGCGTCGACGGGGTGGACGGCGCCAGCGTCCTCGAGCTGATGAAGCTCGGTGCGACACAGGGAAGAGAGCTCACGATCGTCGCCGAGGGCCCGCAGGCGGCCGAGGCCCGCCAGGCCGTCGTCGAGGCGGTCGAGGCGGGATTCGGCGAGCTCTAGCGTGTCCGGGGCCACATTATTTCAGTCACTGAAATAGTGCAGGCCGTGCAAGAATATTCTCCATGGAGAAGTCTGGACTGCGCGAGCGCAAGAAGCGCGAGCGCCACGAGGCGCTGATCGACGCGACCCACGCCCTCGTGCGCGAGCACGGGAGCGACGGCGTCACGGTCGAGATGATCTGCGACGCGGTCGGAGTCTCGTCGCGGACCTTCTTCAACTACTTCGAGTCCAAGGAGCACGCGATCCTCGGCCTCACGGAGGTCTCGGTCGACGACACCGTCGCCGCCACGTTCGTGGCCGGCGGGCCGACGGGACGCTTCGTGGACGACACCGTCGTGGTGCTCCGGGACCTGCTCTCCGCACCCGCGCTCTCCGGCCACCGACTTGCTGCCGCGATGGAGCTCGCGCGGGCCGAGCCCCGGCTGCTCGTCCGGCACGTCGCCTGGATGGAGGACCAGCGCTCGAGCTTTGACGAGCTGCTCGCCCGGCGTCGCGCGACGACGGGGGAGGACGTCGCCTCCGAGCTGGTCGGCGTCGTCATGATGTCCGCCGTGCGCGGCGCCTTCATGCGCTGGGAGCGGCACGGCGCGGACGGCACGCCGGCCGACCATGTCGAACCAATCCTCGCGGAGATCCGCACCCTGCTGGCCTGACCACTCGCGTCCGCCGGCCCGCAATCCCACCCTGTACCGGAAAGGCTCGTCGATGAGCACCACGACCACCCAGGACGAACCCCTGATCGTCCTGACCCCCAAGACGATCTGGCTGATCTTCGGCTCCCTCATGGCCGGCATGTTCATGGCCTCCCTCGACCAGTCGATCATCGGCACCGCGATGCCGACGATCGTGGGCGACCTCGGGGGCGTCGAGCACCAGGCCTGGATGGTGACCGCCTACATCATGGCCGTCGCCATCGTGATGCCGCTGTACGGGAAGTTCGGCGACGTCTTCGGGCGTCGCTGGCTCTTCCTCGGCGCGATCGCCCTGTTCACCGTCGCCTCGGCCGGCGCGGGCATGGCCGACACGATGGGGCAGATGGTGTTCTGGCGCTTCGTCCAGGGAGCCGGCGGCGGCGGTCTGATGATCCTGTCCCAGGCGATCATCGCGGACATCGTCCCGGCGCGGGAGCGCGGGAAGTACATGGGGCCGATGGGTGCCCTGTTCGGGATCTCCGCCGTGGCGGGCCCCCTGCTGGGCGGGTTCTTCACCGAGCACGCCGACTGGCGCTGGTGCTTCTGGATCAACATCCCCGTCGGCATCGCGGCCTTCATCATCTCGTTCGTCGCGCTGAAGCTCCCCAGCCACTCCGCCCGACGTCGGGTCGACGTCGCCGGGATCTTCTTCCTCGTGCTCGCGACCTCCGGCATCATCCTCCTGACGAGCTGGGAGTCGGTGGCCGACGGAGGCTACGACTGGAGCAGCCCCGCGCTCCTCGCGCTGGCCGCGGGGACGCTGGTGTCGGTCGCTCTCTTCGTGGTGGTCGAGCTCCGGGCCCAGGACCCGATCCTCCCGTTGCGCCTCTTCAAGAACCGCACCTTCACGATCGCGACCTCGATCGGGTTCACCATCGGCATGGGCATGTTCGCCGCCCTCGCGTTCCTGCCGACGTTCCTGCAGATGTCCACCGGCGCCGGGATCACCGAGTCGGGCCTGCTCATGATCCCGATGATGGTCGGGCTCATGGCGACCTCGATCATCTCCGGGTTCGCGATCGTCAAGTCGGGCCGCTACCGCCCGTACCCGATCGCGGGGATGGCGATCGCGACGCTCGGCCTGGTCTGGATGACCACCATGACCGGCGACATGTCGATGGTCCTCTTCGGCGCGATGATCTTCGTGCTCGGCGCGGGCATCGGACTCGTGATGCAGACGATCGTGCTCGCCGTCCAGAACTCCGTGGATCCGCAGGAGATCGGGACCGCCACGAGCGCCAACAACTTCTTCCGCGAGATCGGTGCCGCCGTCGGCACCGCGCTGTTCGGGACGATCTTCACCTCGCGGCTCACGGAGAACCTCACCGAGGTCTTCACCGGTGTCCCGGGCGCGGGCGATCCCGGCGGCGCGGACTCGATCACGCCGGCTGCCGTCGAGCAGCTCCCGGAGCCGCTCCACTCCGGAGTCGTCGATGCCTACGCCGACGCGCTGGCGCCGTCGTTCTGGTACCTCGTGCCGCTGCTGGCCCTCGGGTTCGTCCTCGCGCTGTTCCTGCCGGTGGTCAAGCTCTCGGACACCGCGGGGATGGTGGCACGCGGTGAGGCGCTCGCCGCCCCGAAGCCCACGACCGGTGCAGGCACGGGAGAGGAGCCGGTCGAACCGTCGCCGGTGAGTGCCCCCGTGGGCGCCGCGCCCGGTGCCGACCCGGGCGTCGCGGACGGCGACGACGAGGGTCGCAGCGGCGAGCCCCCGAGATCGGTATCCTGACCGCGTGAGCGACTCGACCCAGCCCGCGTCCCCCGACCCGATCGTCCGGTCGGGGGAGGACGCGCCGCGCATCCGCCCGAAGAAGTCGGCGAAGCAGCAGTTCGCCTCGGCGACGCTGGTGCTCGAGGCGTGCCTGGTGCTGTTCGCGACCATGGCCGCCCACGCCCTGCGGCGCAACGAGGCGGGGTGGCCCGAGTGGATGGACGTGCCCTCGGCGACGACCGTCTGGGTGATCGGGGGCACGCTCATGGTGGCTCTGCTCGTGCTCTCCCGGACGCTCGACTCCACGGGCGGGTACGTGGCCGGGAGCCTCGTCCAGGTCCCGGTGCTCGCCACGGGGATCGCGATCCCGCTCATGCTCCTCGTCGGCGCGATCTTCGTCGTGATGTGGATCGCCTCGCTCGTCCTCGGCTCGCGGATCGATCGGGAGCGTGCGGAGTACGACGCCGCGCACCCCGAGACGGCCCCGAACGTCGCCTGATCACGCGGCGGTAGGCTCGTGCCATGACTGATGCACCGATCGAACGCACACTGATCCTCGTCAAGCCCGACGGCGTCCGCCGGGGGCTGTCGGGCGAGGTTCTTCGCCGCGTCGAGGCCAAGGGCTACGTGCTCGCGGCCGTCAAGCTCGTCGACGCCGACCCCGCCGTCCTCGCCCAGCACTACGCGGAGCACGAGGGAAAGCCCTTCTACCAGCCGCTCGTCGAGTTCATGCTCTCCGGCAAGGTCCTGGCGGTCGTCGCCGAGGGGCAGGGCGTCATCCCCGGTTTCCGATCGCTCGCGGGTGCGACCGATCCCACCGCCGCCGCCCCGGGGACCATTCGTGGTGACCTCGGGCGTGACTGGGGGCTCAAGGTCCAGCAGAACCTCGTGCACGGTTCCGACTCCGCCGAGTCGGCGACCCGCGAGATCGGGCTCTGGTTCCCCGAGCTCGGCTGACACCACGAGTCTCCGCCGCCCCGCGCCGCTCGGCCGGGGCGGCGTCCGTGTGTCCGGGGCCGTGCGTCGCTAGTGTGTGACCCGTGCACCTCAAGACCCTGACGCTCCGCGGCTTCAAGTCGTTCGCGTCGGCGACGACGCTCGGGTTCGAGCCGGGAGTGACGTGCGTCGTCGGCCCCAACGGCTCGGGCAAGTCGAACGTGGTCGACGCGCTCGCCTGGGTCATGGGCGAGCAGGGCGCGAAGTCCCTGCGTGGCGGCAAGATGGAGGACGTCATCTTCGCGGGCACCGCCGGCCGTCCGCCGCTCGGCCGCGCCGAGGTGTCGCTGACGATCGACAACGCCGACGGGGCGCTCCCGATCGACTACAGCGAGGTCACCATCTCGCGCACCCTGTTCCGGTCGGGGGGGTCGGAGTACGCGATCAACGGCTCCGCGTGCCGTCTCCTCGACATCCAGGACCTGCTCTCGGACTCCGGGATCGGGAGGGAGATGCACGTCGTCGTCGGGCAGGGGCAGCTCGACGCCGTGCTCCGTGCCACCCCGGAGGAGCGGCGCGGGTTCATCGAGGAGGCCGCGGGCGTTCTCAAGCACCGCAAGCGCAAGGAGAAGGCCCTCCGCAAGCTCGACGCGATGCAGGGCAACCTCACGCGGCTCGCCGACCTCACGACCGAGATCCGCAAGCGGCTCGGTCCGCTCGGCAAGCAGGCCGAGGTCGCGCGCCGGGCGGGCACCGTGCAGGTGGACGTCCGCGACGCTCGCGCCAGACTGCTCGCCGACGACGTCGCCCAGGCGACCGCGCGGCTCGAGCAGGAGTCGGCGGACGAGGCCGCCGTCCGGGCGCAGCAGGCGACCGTCGAGGCCGACCTCGCGTCGCGACGCACCGAGCTGGCCTCGCTCGAGGAGGAGGCCGCGCGGGCCGCCCCGGAGCTGGCCGCCGCCACCGACGTCTGGTTCCGGCTGTCCTCCGCGCGCGAACGGCTCGTCGGCACCCGGCAGCTCGCCGGCGAGCGGCTCCGGATGCTCGGCACGCCCGAGCCGGCCCACCAGGGGCAGGATCCCGACGAGCTCGCCCGGCAGGCCGAGCGTGTCCGTGCCGCAGAGCGGGAGCTGGCCGCCGAGGTCGAGGCCGCGCGCGACGGGCTGACCGCGGCCCAGGCCGCACGGCAGACCGCGGAAGAGTCCTCGGCGGCGGCCGACCGGGCGCTCGCGACGCTCGTGCGCGGCGAGGCCGACCGCCGGGAGGGGCTCGCGACGCTCGCCGGGAAGGTCGCCGCCCGGCGCAGCCGGGTCGAGGCCGTCGAGGCGGAGATCGGACGGCTGACCGAGGTCGTCGCGGAGGCGGGCCGACGGGCCGAGCAGGCGCGCGCGGAGTTCTCGTCGCTCGAGGCGGAGGCCGCGGGCGCGGAGGAGGGGGAGGTCGGGCTGGACGCCGCCCACGAGCAGGCGGCCGGGGCGCGGACCGAGGCCCGCAACGCCGTCGACGCACTGGTCGAGCGCCGTCGCGCCGCCGAGCAGGAGCGGGCGACCCTCGCCGCACGCATCGAGACGCTCGAGCTGAGCCTGACCCGAAAGGACGGTGTCGGCGAGCTGCTCGGCGCCGACGGAGTACGGACCGAGGGGTCGGTCGCCGCGCTCGTCGGCATCGCGCCGGGGTACGAGGACGCCGTCGCCGCCGCGCTCGGCCCCGCTGCCGACGCCGTCGCCGTCCAGGACGTCGGTGCCGCCGTGGACGCCCTGCGGCACCTGCGGACCGAGGACGCGGGGCGGGCCGGGCTGGTCGTCCTGGACGCCGCCGACGCTCCGGCACGGCCGGAGATCGACCTGCCGCCCGCGGCGTCGTGGGCGACCGACGTCGTCACACCGGCGCACGCGGCTCGCGACGTCGTCGCGGCGCTGCTGCGCGACGTGGTGGTCGTCGAGGACCTGACCGCCGCACGGATCCTGGTGGAGAGCGAGCCGCGGCTCGTCGCGGTGACCCGCGGCGGGGACGTGCTCGGCGCCCGGCAGGCCTGGGGCGGATCGGCGTCCGCGCCGGGCGTGCTGCACCTGCAGGCCGCCGTGGACGACGCGCGCGAACGGCGTGATGCCGTCGACGCCCTCGTCGCAGAGATCTCTCGAGAACTGGCCGACGCCGAGCTCGCGCTGGCCGCGGCCGACCAGCGCTACGAGGAGACCCTCGGGCGTCTCGACGAGAACGACGCGGCGCTCGCGGCGGTGGCGGAACGTCTCGGGAACCTGGGCGCGACCACGCGCGGTGCGACGGCGGAGGCCGACCGTGCGCGCGTGAACCTCGAACGGGCCGAGCGTTCCCTCGGCGAGGAGCGCGAGCTCCTCGCGGCGCTCGTCGAGCGGCACGACGTGGCGGCGGCCGAGCCCGAGGCCTCCGAGGCGTCGGTGGTGGCCGCCCAGGGCGAGCGTGACGAGGCGGCGCAGGCGGCGCAGGCGGCACGGGCGACCGAGACGGAGGCTCGTCTCGCGCTCCGCACGCAGGAGGAACGGGAGCGAGCACTGTCCGGGCGCGCCGAGGCGCTCGACCGCGCCGTCGCGAACGAGCGCCAGGCGCGGGAGCGCGCCGCTCGGCGCGAGGAGGTCCGGGTGCGTCGTGCCCGCCGCGCGCGCGAGGTCTCCGACATCGCGGAGCAGGCGGTGCGCGTGGTGGAGCACTCCGTCCAGCGGGCGGCCGACGGGAAGGCTGAGCTCGAGCAGACACGCGCCGTGCGGGACGAGACGCTCGGGGTGGTGCGCGCGGCCGTCTCCGGGCTCGAGCAGCGCCTGCGCGAGCTCACCGACGTGGCGCACCGTGACGAGGTCGCCCGGGCGGAGCAGCGCCTGCGCGTCGAGCAGCTCGAGCAGCGCGCCGTCGACGAGCTCGGACTGGACCCGGCGGTGCTGGTCGAGGAGTTCGGACCGCACCGCCCGGTGCCGTGCACCGGCGACGACGCCCTCGACGAGGACGGTGAGCCCCGTGAGGTCCCGTACGTCCGGGCCGAGCAGGAGAAGCGTCTCCGGTCGGCGGAGCGCGCGTTGCGAGCCCTGGGGAAGGTCAACCCGCTCGCGCTCGAGGAGTTCGCCGCGCTCGAGGAGCGGCACACGTTCCTCACCACCCAGCTCGCGGACCTGAAGAAGTCCCGGTCGGACCTCCTCGACATCGTGAGCGACATCGACCGCCGCGTGGAGGAGGTGTTCACCTCGGCGTTCGCCGACACCGCCCGCCAGTTCGAGGGCGTGTTCGCCCGGATGTTCCCCGGGGGTGAGGGCAGGCTCGTCCTGACGGACCCGACGAACATGCTCACGACGGGGATCGAGGTCGAGGCCCGCCCCGCCGGCAAGAAGGTCAAGCGCCTCTCGTTGCTCTCGGGGGGAGAACGGTCGTTGACCGCGGTGGCGATCCTCGTGTCGATCTTCAAGGCGCGGCCGAGCCCGTTCTACGTGATGGACGAGGTCGAGGCGGCGCTCGACGACGTGAATCTCGGCAGGCTCCTGGAGATCTTTCGCGAGCTGCAGGAGGACTCCCAGCTCATCGTCATCACGCACCAGAAGCGGACCATGGAGATCGCCGACGCGCTCTACGGCGTCACGATGCGCGGCGACGGTGTGACGACGGTCATCAGTCAACGGATGGACCCTGCTCCCGTCGTCTGACCGCGCCCGTGGAGATCGTGTGACAGTTCGATGACAACGGTGATGTCGGCGTGTCGGGTGCCGCACGCTCCTGCACACTGTCTACATGCTTGGAATGTTCCTGTGGTGGGGTATAGCCCTTCTCGTCGCGTGCGTGGTCTTCGTGTACGCGGGAACCGTCGCGGGCATGGAGTCGGGCCAGAAGGGTCGCGGCGTCCGCGGTTTTGTCGACGACCTGCGGAGTGCCACGGACGCGATGCGTGAGCGTCGCCGGCAGCGTCGTGCGGGCACGGCGACCGGCCGGCAGGACCCGGAGCAGCCGGTCGAGACGCGCATGGGGGACTTCTTCGCGGCGACGCAGGAGGACGGGAACCCGTACATGGACGCCACCGACGTCACCGAGTCGTGGGCCCGGACGGGCGCACGGGCCGTCGACGCCGCCCGCACCGCCCGGGGCCACGTCCGGATCGGGACGGTCAGGCCCCGCGAGCACGCCCAGCCTGAGGAGCCCACGGAGGTCTGAGAGAATCAGCGCGTGACAAACGCGACCGATCTCACCTGGCTCTGGATCCTTCTCGCAGTTCTCGTCGTGGCAGGACTGCTCTACGTCCTCCTCGCGCCGCGGGGACGAGGGGCCAAGAAGCCACCGACCCTGGACGAGCGCGGACCGGACCAGGCGGAGGTGCCCGAGGCCGAGGGCGAGGCCGAGAGCCTGCCGGCGAAGGCTGCCGCGCCGTCGACGGAGACGCCCGCACCCACCGCTGGTCGGCTCACGCGGCTGCGGGACCGGCTCGCCCGGTCCGGCTCGCCGCTCGGATCGGCGCTGCTCGCCGTCCTGTCGCGTGACAGCCTCACCGAGGACGACTGGGACGAGATCGAGGAGATCCTCCTGCTCGCCGACGTCGGTGCGGGGGCCACGGGGGAGATCGTCGACGGCCTGCGGACGCGGGTCCGCGTCGAGGGCGTGCGTGACCCGGCAGCGGTCCGCGCCATGCTGCGCTCCGCCCTGCTCGAGATCATCGACCCGGAGCTCGACCGGAGCCTGGCGACGCAGCGGGTCACGAGGGAGGACGGCGTCACCGTCCCCGCGGTCACTCTCGTCGTCGGTGTCAACGGGACCGGGAAGACCACGACCGTCGGAAAGCTGGCACGGGTGCTCGTCGCGGACGGGAGCTCGGTCGTCCTCGGAGCCGCGGACACGTTCCGTGCCGCCGCGGCCGACCAGCTCGAGACCTGGGGTGCCCGTGTCGGCGTACCCACCGTCCGTTCCGAGCGCGAGGGTGGCGACCCGGCGTCCGTCGCGTTCGACGCGGTGCGTCGCGGTCGCGAGGACGGGACCGACGTCGTGCTCGTGGACACGGCCGGCCGTCTGCAGAACAAGGCCGGGCTGATGGACGAGCTCGGCAAGATCCGTCGGGTGATCACGAAGGAGGCACCGCTCGCGGAGGTGCTTCTCGTCCTCGACGCGACGACGGGGCAGAACGGCATGACCCAGGCCCGGGTCTTCGGGGAGGTCGCAGGCGTCACGGGCATCGTGCTCACCAAGCTGGACGGCACGGCCAAGGGCGGGATCGTCGTCGCCGTGCAGCGCGAGCTCGGGGTGCCGGTCAAGCTGGTCGGTCTCGGTGAGGGCCCCGACGACCTCGCACCCTTCGACCCGGCCGAGTTCGTCGACGCACTCCTCGGCGACCCGGCGTAGCCGTCGTCTCGGACGCCGAGACGCGAAACATGATGGTTACCCGCCGATGACGCCTGTCACACGCTCGTAACACGACGACCTATCGGCGGAAACCCGCGTCTTCGAAGGTTGACCCAGATCGGCCGCCCGGGCCGACGAGGGGAGACTGACCATGGTGGAGCTGGACACCGGAGCGACCGCGTGGATGCTGATGTCGGCATCCCTCGTGCTCCTGATGACGCCGGGACTGGCGTTCTTTTACGGCGGGATGGTACGGACCAAGTCCGTCCTGAACATGATGATGATGTCGTTCGGGTCGATCGCGGTCGTCGCCGTGGTCTACGTGCTCTGGGGGTGGTCGATGTCCTACGGGGCGGACGTCGGCGGCATCTTCGGAAACCCGTTCGACCAGTTCGGGCTGCAGGGCGCGATCTACGACGAGTCGGGTGAGTTCCTCATCGACGGGTTCGGTGTGCCGAACATCGTCGGTGTCGGGTTCCAGGCGACGTTCGCCATCATCACCGTCGCGCTGATCTCCGGTGCGCTGGCCGACCGCGTCAAGTTCGGTACCTGGATGATCTTCACGGCCATCTGGGTCACCGTCTGCTACTTCCCGCTCGCCCACATGGTGTGGGGCGGCGGCTTCCTCTCCGGCTCGGCCGACGGCCTGGCGGCGATGGTCTTCGGCACCACCGGCACGGGGGCCGACGAGGTCGCGAGCGTCGCTCCGATCGACTTCGCCGGTGGCACCGTGGTGCACATCAACGCCGGTATCGCGGCGCTCGTGCTCGCCATCATCATCGGCAAGCGCAAGGGCTTCGGCAAGGAGCCGATGCGTCCGCACAACCTCACGCTCGTCATGCTGGGTGCTGCGCTCCTGTGGTTCGGCTGGTTCGGATTCAACGGTGGCTCGGCCTTCACGGCCGACGGCTTCGCCGGCCTCGCCTGGGTCAACACCACCACCGCGACCGCGGCCGCCGTGATCGGATGGCTCGTGACCGAGAAGCTGCGCGACGGCTCGGCCACCTCCCTCGGTGCCGCGTCCGGCGTCGTCGCAGGTCTGGTCGCCATCACGCCGGCCGCCGGTTCCGTCAGCCCGGTCGGTTCGCTCGCCGTCGGCGCCGTCGCCGGTGTCCTGTCCGCCCTGGCGGTCGGCCTGAAGTTCAAGTTCGGCTACGACGACTCGCTCGACGTGGTCGGCGTGCACCTGGTCTCCGGCCTCTGGGGCACCGTGGCGATCGGCTTCCTCGCGACCGAGACCGGTCTCTTCTACGGTGGGGGCGTCGAGCAGCTCGTCGTCCAGATCCTCATCGCACTCGTCGCCGTGGCGTTCGCCGGGATCGTGACGCTCGTGATCGGGTTGATCCTGAAGTCGACCATCGGCTGGCGCATCAGCGAGGAGGACGAGGTCGGCGGTATCGACCTCGCCGTCCACGGGGAGTCCGCGTACGAGATCGCCGCACAGGGCGGCACCATCAAGGAGGTTCGAGCATGAAGCTCGTCACAGGAATCATCCAGCCGCACCGTCTCGACGACGTGAAGACGTCGCTGGAGGCAGCAGGGATCCGCGGCATGACGGTCTCGGAGGCCAGCGGGTACGGCCGGCAGAAGGGGCACACCGAGGTGTACCGCGGCGCCGAGTACACGGTGGACCTGGTCCCCAAGGTCCGGATCGAGGTGCTCGTCGACGACGAGACCGCCCCGACGGTGACCGACGTCGTCGTCCAGGCCGCGCAGACCGGCCGGATCGGTGACGGCAAGGTCTGGACGGTCCCCGTCGAGGACGTCGTCCGGGTCCGCACCGGCGAGCACGGCGCAGGCGCACTGTGACGGCTCATGTCCGACGCTGACACGGAGGCCCCGGACCCCACAGGGGTGCGGGGCCTCCGCGCTGAGATCACCACCCTCGCCCGGTCGTTGACCGGGCCCGGCCGCAGCGGTGTCGCACGGCGAGAGGCGCTCGGCGAGCTCGTCGTCGAGCGCCTCGCCGCACTGTGGTCGCACGCGCTGCAGGGGGAGGAGAGTCACGGGATGGCGCTCGCCGCGGTCGGGAGTCTCGGCCGCGGGGAGTTCGGACCGGCCAGCGACCTGGACCTCGTCCTCGTCTACGACGGGCGAGTCCGCTCCGCCGCCGAGGTCGGCGTGGTGGCCGACCGGATCTGGTACCCGCTCTGGGACTCGGGCGTCGACGTCGACCACGCCGTTCGATCGCTGAGCCAGTGCCGACAGGTCGCGTCCACGGACGTGCCGGCGGCGGTGGGTTGGCTCGACGTCCGGGCGATCGCCGGCGACGCCGTCGTCGTGCACCGTGCCGCGAGCGCCGTCCTCGCCGACTGGCGGGACGCCTCGCGTCGGCGCCTTCCGGACCTCCTGACGTCGGTCCGCGAACGCGCCGAGAAGTTCGGTGAGCTCGCCTACCTGATCGAGCCGGACCTCAAGGAGGCCCGGGGAGGGATCCGCGACGCCGTCGTGCTCTCGGCCCTGGCCGCGACGTGGCTCACCGACCGGCCCCACGGTGCCGTCGACCGGGCGCACGCGCACCTGCTCGACGTCCGCGACGCGCTGCAGGTCGTCACGGGTCGACACTCGCACCGTCTGAGTCTCGGCGACCTGGACGACGTCGCGGCGCTCGCGGGCTACGACGACCCGGACGACCTGCTCGGCAGCCTGGCCGCCTCGGGCCGGGAGGTCTCGTACGCCCTCGACGGGACCATCCGCCGAGCGCGCCGCGCGTTGCAGCGACCACCCGCCCGGCGCCCGCTGCTCGTCCGCGGACGACGTGCTGCGCCGCGGCTCCGGTCTGCGGGTCCCGGCCTGGTCGAGCACGACGGCGAGCTCGTCCTTGCCGTCGGCGCGACGCCGGAGACCGACCCCATGCTGGCTCTGCGCGCCGGGGCCGTGGCCGCCCGGACCGGGCTCGCGCTCTCGCCGGTGACGGTCGCCAGCCTGTCGGCCTGCCCGTCGCTGCCGGTCCCGTGGCCGACCGCGGCCAGGACGGAGCTGCTGCACCTGCTCGGCTCGGGGCACGCCCAGGTCCCCGTGTGGGAGGCGCTGGACCTCGCGGGGGTCGTGACCAGCTGGATCCCGGAGTGGGAGGGGGTGCGCAACCGGCCCCAGCGGGCCGCCGTCCACCGCCACACGGTCGACCGGCACATGATCGAGGTGGTCGCGCTCGCCTCGTCGGGACGGCGCTCCGTGGAACGGATCGACCTGCTCCTGCTGTCGTGCCTCCTGCACGACATCGGCAAGCGCGCGGGCGTCGAGGACCACTCCGTCGCCGGCGAGCCGCTGGCCCGCGCAGCCGTCGCGCGCATGGGCTTCGGTGACGGGGCGGCGGACGACGTCGCCCGGCTCGTGCGGCACCACCTCACGCTCTCCCGGCTCGCCGTGACCGCGGACCCCGACGACCCGGCGACGGTGCGTGAGCTCGTCGACGCCGTGGACGGTCGGACGGACCTCCTCGAGGTCCTGCGGGTGCTCACGGAGGCAGACGGCGCATCTCTCGGTCCGGGGGCGTGGACGACCTGGCGCGCGCGCCTCGTCGACCGGCTGGTGGGTGCGGCCCGGCACGCACTCGAGCCCTCCCTGCCGCCCGAGGGTCGGGATCCGGCCGCCGGACGGTAGGCTGGGACGGCTCTGCTCCACGACCCCAAAGGATCCATGCGGTGTTCTCCACCCTGTCGGACCGTCTGACGTCCACCTTCAAGAACCTGCGCACCAAGGGCCGGCTCTCCGAGGCGGACATCGATGCCACCGTGCGCGAGATCCGTCGCGCGCTCCTCGATGCCGACGTCGCCGTCCCGGTGGTGCGTGAGTTCACCGCGTCGGTGCGCGAGCGAGCGCTCTCCGCGGAGGTCTCCGGTGCGCTGAACCCTGCCCAGCAGGTCGTCAAGATCGTCAACGACGAGCTCGTCGGGATCCTCGGCGGGGAGTCCCGGTCGCTGAACCTGGCGAAGACACCGCCGACGGTGATCATGCTCGCGGGGCTCCAGGGTGCGGGAAAGACGACCCTGGCCGGGAAGCTGGCCCTCGACCTGAAGGGTCGCGGCCACACCCCGATCCTCGTGGCCGCCGACCTGCAGCGCCCCAACGCCGTCACCCAGCTGCAGGTGGTCGGTGAGCGCGCGGGCGTCCCCGTGCACGCGCCGCACCCCGGGAACCAGGGCGCCGAGACCGACGAGGTCGTCGGCGACCCGGTCGGCGTCGCCCGCGACGGTGTGGCGACGGCCCGGGCGCGCGAGCACGACGTCGTGATCGTCGACACGGCCGGCCGTCTCGGCGTCGACGAGCTGCTGATGCAGCAGGCGGCCGACATCCGCGAGGCGATCTCACCGGACGAGGTGCTGTTCGTCATCGACGCGATGATCGGCCAGGACGCCGTCACCACGGCCCAGGCCTTCCTCGAGGGTGTCGACTTCACCGGTGTCGTGCTCTCCAAGCTCGACGGCGACGCACGCGGTGGTGCCGCCCTGTCGGTCGCGAAGGTCACCGGCCGCCCGATCCTGTTCGCGTCCACCGGTGAGAAGCTCACCGAGTTTGAGGCGTTCCACCCCGACCGGATGGCGTCGCGCATCCTGGACATGGGCGACGTCCTGACGCTGATCGAGCAGGCCGAGCGGACCTTCGACGCCCAAGAGGCCGAGAAGATGGCGGCCAAGGTCGCGTCGGGAGAGGACTTCACGCTCGCCGACTTCCTGGTGCAGATGCAGCAGATGAAGAAGATGGGCTCGATGAAGAAGATGCTCGGCATGCTGCCGGGCATGGGCCAGATGCGGGACGCCATCGAGAACTTCGACGAGCGCGAGGTCGACCGCATCGAGGCGATCATCAACTCGATGACCCCCGGCGAGCGCGAGAACCCGCGCGTGATCAACGGGTCGCGACGCGCACGGATCGCCAAGGGCTCGGGCGTCCGCACGAGCGACGTCAACCAGCTGCTCGAACGCTTCACCCAGGCCCAGAAGATGATGCGTCAGATGGGCAAGGGCGGCGGCATGCCGGGGATGCCGGGGATGCCGGCCATGGGTGGCAGCGGCAAGAAGGCGAAGGGTCGCATGCAGGCCCCCGCGAAGAAGCGCAAGGGGAAGTCGGGCAACCCGGCCAAGCGTGCCGCGCAGGAGCGGGGCGAGACGACCAGCAAGGCGCAGGCGCCCGGCTCGGCCTTCGGCGGCGGGCCGACGACGCCCCCCGAGGACGTCGACCTGGCGGAGCTGCAGAAGTATCTGGGCCGCTAGGCCCGTTCGACACACGACACGGAGGTCGCATTGTCTGCACTTGAGGGCCCGACGATCCACGTCTCAGGCCACGTCATCCTGGGCGCAGACCAAGAGGTCGGCGACGCATGGGTGAAGGACGGTGCGCTCAGTCTGACGCGGCCGTCCGCCCAGGGCACCAACATGACAGAGCTGTCAGGGTGGGTCGTCCCGGGGCTCGTCGACGTGCACTGCCACGTCGGCCTCGGGGCCGACGGTCCCGTCGACGAGGACGTCGCCGAGGCGCAGGCGCGGGCGGACAGGGACGCCGGAGTCCTTCTGATCCGCGACGCGGGATCGCCCGCCGACACGCGGTGGGTCCAGCAGCGCCCGGACCTGCCGCGGCTCGTCCGCGCGGGGCGGCACATCGCCCGCCCGCGGCGCTACCTGCGCAACTACGGCCTCGAGCTCGAGGACCCGTCACAGCTGGCCGACGTCGTCCGGGCCGAGGCGCGCACCGGCGACGGCTGGGTCAAGCTCGTCGGTGACTGGATCGACCGGGACATGGGCCCCGGGGCCGACCTTCGCCCGTTGTGGACCCGCGAACAGCTCGTCGGGGCAGTCGAGGCGGCCCATGCCGAGGCGGCACGCGTCACCGTCCACGCGTTCTCCGCGGAGGTCATCCCGGACCTCGTCGAGGCAGGGGTCGACTGTATCGAGCACGGCACGGGGATCGCACCGGAGATCATGTACGAGATCTCCGAGCGGGGGATCGCCGTGACTCCGACGTTGCTGCAGGTCTCGCGGTTCGAGCAGATCGCCGACCAGGCCGCCGGCAAGTACGACGTCTTCGCACGCCGGCTCCGCGGCATGCACGAGCGACGCTACGAGCAGGTGCGGGAGATGTACGACGCGGGGATCCAGCTGCTCGTCGGCACCGACGCGGGCGGGACGATCGACCACGGTCGTCTGGCGGCGGAGTGCGCCGAGCTCGTCGAGGCAGGACTGCCCGCGCGCGACGTCGTCGCCGCCGCGAGCTGGGAGGGCCGCGCGTTCCTCGGCTACGGGTCGCTCGTCGAGGGGGCGTCGGCGGACTTCGTCGTCTACCCGGAGGACCCGCGGCTCGACGTCGGTGTCCTCAAGCACCCCGCGGCGATCGTCCTGCGCGGAGAGATCGTCGGCGGTTCGCTCGCGACCGCTCGATAGCCGTCGTCGACGTCACGGGCGGCGTGTGGACCGGCCGGTGATCCGTCTGGCACAATGGGCAGGTACTCGGCGTGCCCGGCCCCTCTCACCGCGCGACGCCGTGTCCCGACACGGTCAGCCTCCTCGCCCCACGAGGACGCGGATCAGTCACCACCACGTGAAACAGGAGAGACCACCTAGTGGCCACCAAGATTCGTCTCAAGCGCCTCGGTAAGATCCGTGCGCCCTACTACCGTGTCGTCGTCGCCGACTCGCGCACCAAGCGCGACGGTCGTGTGATCGAGGAGATCGGCAAGTACCACCCCACCGAGGAGCCCTCGTTCATCGAGATCAACTCCGAGCGTGCGCAGTACTGGCTCGGCGTCGGCGCTCAGCCGACCGAGCAGGTCGCTGCACTGCTCAAGATCACCGGTGACTGGCAGAAGCACAAGGGTCTGCCGGGCGCCGAGGGCACCCTGCGCACCAAGGGCGACGCCGGCGACACCGCTGCTGCGGTCGAGGCCGTCCACGCCGAGGCCGAGAAGGCCAAGGCCAAGGCTGCCGAGAAGAAGTCGGCGGAGGCCGCCAAGGCTGCCGCTGAGACGGCAGACGAGCAGGCCTGATGCTTGCCGACGCGCTCGAGCACCTCGTCCGGGGGATCGTCGATCACCCGGACGACGTCCAGGTCTCGAACCGGACGCTGCGACGCGGTGACCTCCTCGAGGTCCGGGTCCACCCGGAAGATCTCGGCCGGGTCATCGGCCGAGGCGGCCGGACAGCACGAGCGCTGCGCACCGTCGTCGGAGCGATCGCCACGGGCCCTGTGCGCGTGGACGTCGTCGACGTCGATCGTCGCTGAGTAGTGATGACGAGGCCCGGTCCCCCAGGGGGCCGGGCCTCGTCGTCGTTGACGCGCCGCGAGCCTGACGCCGCGGCCAGGAGGAGGACCGATGGAGCTCACCGTTGCAAAGATCGGCCGCGCGCACGGGTTGCGCGGCGAGGTGGGGCTCGAGGTGCGTACCGACACGCCCGAGGCGAGGTTCGCCGTCGGGCAGGCCCTCCGGACGCGTCCGGCTGACGTCGGCCCGCTGACGGTCGCCCGGCACCGGTCGCTCGACGGCCGCTGGTTCGTCACGTTCGCCGAGGCGCAGGACCGCAACGCCGCCGAGGCGCTGCGCGGGACGGAGCTCGTCGTCGACGTCGAGGCGTCGGACGAGCCCGACGCCTGGTACCCGCACGAGCTGACCGGGCTGCGCGTCGAGCTCGTCGACGGCACGCACGTGGGAGAGGTCGCCGGCCTCGAGCCCGGCGCGGCGCACGACCTGCTCGTGGTCCGCGAGCTCGGCGGCGAGCGGACCCTCGTACCGTTCGTGACGGTCTTCGTCCCCGTCGTCGACGTGGACGGAGGCCGCGTCGTCCTCGACCCGCCCGGCGGACTCCTGGCGCGAGACGCCGCGAACCTGGAGATCTCCGACGAGACGAGCGGGTCCTGATGCGGATCGACGTCGTCACGATCTTCCCCGACTACCTCCGGGCGCTCGACCTCTCCCTGGTCGGCAAGGCGAGGACCTCGGGGCTACTGGACCTGCGGGTCCACGACCTGCGGGACTGGACGACGGACCGGCACCGGACCGTCGACGACTCCCCGCTCGGCGGGGGCGCCGGGATGGTCATGCGGCCGGACGTCTGGGGCCAGGCCCTCGACGCCTGTGCGCAGCCCGGGGCGCACCTGGTGGTCCCGACCCCCTCGGGACGCACCTTCACGCAGCGGACCGCCGAGGCTCTCAGCGGCGAGGAGCAGCTCGTCTTCGCGTGCGGCCGGTACGAGGGGATCGACGCACGGGTCGCGGAACGCCATCGCGCGGCCGGCGGTCGTGTGAGCGAGCTGTCGATCGGCGACTACGTGCTCAACGGGGGAGAGGTCGCCACGATGGTGATGGTCGAGGCCGTCGCGCGCCTCCTGCCCGGTGTGATCGGGAACCCGGAGTCGCTCGTCGAGGAGTCGCACGGTGCGGCAGGTCTGCTCGAGTACCCGGTCTACACCCGTCCGCCGTCCTGGGACGGCTACGACGCCCCCGAGGTGCTTCTCTCTGGCCATCATGCACGTATCGCCCGGTGGCGGAGGGACGAGGCGCTCCGCAGGACCGCCGCGCGCCGGCCGGACATGATCCAGGATCTCGACGCCGCGGCGCTCGACAAGCACGACCGTGCCGTCCTGGAGGAGCTCGGATGGGTGGTCGAGGCCGGACGCCTGGTGCCGACACCGCCGGCTCCTGTGGCATAATCGTCCTTTGGTGTGCGTCGGTCCACGTCTTCTGCCACGGGGGACGGCGTGCAGAGACTTCTCTGCTGACCTGAGGACCGGGCCTGTGCCCGGTCGCGACGTCGCCACCTTTCGTACCGACACCGGCTCTCGTCGAGAGCCTCGAGACGCGTCCGACCTGTGGCGGGCGGGGAGAAGAACATGCACACCCTTGATTCGGTCGACGCAGCGAGCCTGCGCGACGACATCCCGGAGTTCCGCGCCGGCGACACGCTGAAGGTCAACGTCAAGGTCGTCGAGGGCAACCGCTCGCGCGTCCAGGCGTTCCAGGGCGCGGTCATCTCTCGCTCGGGCCACGGCGTCCGCGAGACGTTCACCGTCCGCAAGGTCAGCTTCGGCGTCGGCGTCGAGCGCACGTTCCCCGTGCACTCCCCGACGATCGACACGGTCGAGGTCGTCACCCGCGGTGACGTCCGTCGCGCCAAGCTGTACTACCTGCGCTCGCTGCGCGGCAAGAAGGCCAAGATCAAGGAGAAGCGCACCAACTCCTGATCTCTCGCTTCGGGCGGTCACCCTTCGGGGTGGCCGCCCGTTCGCGTACCCGGGGCGCGGACGTTTCTCCGGTCGCGTCCGGCGTGGGAGAGTGTGCTCGTGACCCGTGACGACATCGACGACAACGGCCTCGCCACCGAATCGGGGCGGCATCACGAGGACGGGGCCCGGGGCGGAGGCGCCCTGCTGCGGGAGATCGCGATCATCCTCGTCAGCGCGCTCGTGCTCTCCTGGCTCATCAAGACCTTCCTCATCCAGGCGTTCTTCATCCCCAGCGAGTCGATGGAGGACACGCTGCAGGTCGACGACCGCGTCATGGTCTCCCGCCTCGTCCCCGGCGTCTTCGACGTCCACCGCGGGGACATCGTCGTGTTCACCGACCCCGGCGGGTGGCTGCCGGCGCAACGCTCGGACCCGCAGACCCCGATCGGCAGCGTCCTGACCTGGATCGGGCTGCGGCCCCAGGACACGGGAGACCATCTGATCAAGCGGACGATCGGGGTCGCCGGCGACCATGTCGAGTGCTGTGACGCCGAGGGTCGCGTCAGCGTCAACGGCGAGCCCCTCGACGAGCCGTACCTGAAGCCGGGGTCGATCCCCAGCGAGGTCGAGTTCGACGTCACGGTGCCCGCGGACTCGCTGTTCGTCATGGGCGACAACCGACAGCACTCGGGCGACTCCCGCTATCACCTCGGCGACCCTGGAGGCGGATTCGTGCCGCTCGACGACGTGACCGGGTCCGCCTTCATCCGTGTCTGGCCGTTCGACCGGTTCGCGGTGCTCCACAATCCCGGTGACGTCTTCGCCGACGTCCCCGAGCCGTGACCACCGATCCTCCCGATCTTCGGCACGAGCGCGCGCTGCTCGGCGCCGGCGCGCGCGTCGTCGCCGGCATGGACGAGGTCGGGCGTGGCGCCCTCGCGGGGCCCGTCAGCGTGGGTGTGGCGGTCGTCGACGCGTCCACCGGTCCTTGCCCGACGGGGCTGACGGACTCGAAGCTCCTGACGCCGCGGGCGCGGGCGCGACTGGTCGAGCCGACACGCGCCTGGGCCGTGGGCTGGGCGGTCGGCCACGCGGGACCCGCCGAGATCGACGCGCACGGGATCGTCACGGCTCTGCGCATCGCCGGGCTGAGGGCGCTGGCCCAGGTTCGTCGACAGGTCGGCCCGGTCGACGTCGTCCTGCTCGACGGTTCGCACGACTGGCTCTCCCGTCCCGCGGGGTTCGACCTCTTCGCGTCCGCCGAGCTGGACATCGACGACGGGCCCCCGGATCCCGCCGTACGCACTCTCGTCAAGGCAGACATGACCTGCGCGTCCGTGGCTGCCGCCAGCGTGCTGGCCAAGACGGAACGTGACGCCCTGGTCGCCGGGCTCGCTCGCCAGTACCCCGCCTACCGGTGGGACAGCAACAAGGGATACGCATCGGCCGCGCACGTCGACGCGATCCGTCGGCTCGGCACGACGCCGCAGCACCGCCGGAGCTGGAAGATTCCAGGAGCCGAGACGTTGCCCACGCCTGTCGAGGCGGCACAGTCGACCCTTGATGGTTCATTATGAACGTATCGACCACCACCAGCAACAACACCCCCACCCATCACAAAAGACATACGCCATCCCCCACCTCGCGCCCCACGAGACCGCCTGTTATGGTGGTTGAAAACATAAGAAACACCTAGTGGATGGAGAACTGGAATGCCAGCACCACGACTGCCACACGACCGTGTAGCAAGGATGTTGGAAGACGGGATGGGACCAGCTGAAATCTCAGCATGGTTACGGGAACACCTCGGCATCGAGGTAACCCCATCAGCAATAAGCATGTTCAGGAAGCGTCACACCGATATCCCACCAGCAGGCGGGATCAAGGCCGGTGGGCGTCGCATGCCGTGGAAGGTCAAGCCGGAACACAAGGGTTCCGTGTACCGCAACGCCGTGTACTCGTACTGGCGTCGTGAGCACGACGAACCGTTGGGTGACGAGTCATGGCGGAACCTGTACGCGGTCGAAGCTCGGCTAAAGGAAACGGGGCAGGTGATTGACTACAACCCGCGACGCAAGACAGGGTTCCACCTCGTCCCCGCACGGACTGGGGTGGACCTCGGCCTCGTGCGGGAACCGGACGGGAAGCCGCGACCACCTAAGCGCGGACCGTACGCCGCGCTCGAAGGGTAACTCCATTCGCCGCGCGGGTGCCGGGGTGACGAGACTCCAGGCCTGCGGTGACTCGGTGGTGGCGTGGGGAGGGGTAGCCGGATCGCTTCGTGTGCCAACTGCGATTTGCGGAGAGTCACCACTGCCCTGAATGGCTGCACGCCGTCGTGCTCGCCATGAGTTCGTCCGTGGCGACGGCGAATATTGGGCGTGCCGAGGATTGTTAGCGTGTAGGTCGCCCCATTTGGTGTGATGGTTCATGATGGACGAGTGAGCGCAGAAGACCTCGAGAACTATGAGACCGACATGGAGCTCGCGCTCTACCGCGAGTACCGAGACGTGGTCTCGCTCTTCTCGTACGTCGTGGAGACCGAGCGACGTTTCTACCTCGCCAACCAGGTCGATCTCCAGGTCCGGTCGGCGGCGGGCGAGGTGTATTTCGAGCTCACGCTGGCGGACGCATGGGTCTGGGACGTCTACCGGTCGGCACGGTTCGTCAAGTCCGTCCGGGTCGTGACGTTCAAGGACGTCAACGTCGAGGAGCTCGCCAAGGCGGATCTTCAGCTCTGACGCCCCGCACCGCGCCAGACTCGTCCACAGACACCCGCGACGGCGCGTCGTCTCCACGGCCTCGTCGGCCCACGCCCGCTCCCTCCGTCCGACCGGCAGCATCGGTCGTGGAGGTGAGACATGCGAGCGAAGGACGCCGTGGGTCGGTACGGAGAGAGTGTCGCGGTCCGGCATCTGGAGTCGTTGGGCTGGCAGATCGTCGCAAGGAACTGGCGGACAGCGCGAGGTGAGCTGGACGTCGTCGCCCTGGACGGGGACGTGCTGGTCGCGGTGGAGGTCAAGACACGACGAGGAGTCTTGTCGGGGCATCCGGCCGAGGCGGTCACGCCCGCGAAGCTGGCGCGCATCCGTCGCCTCACGGGGGAGTGGCTATCCCTCGACCGGTCGCACCCGGCATCCGTGCGCATCGACGTGGTCGCCGTCGTCGTGGCGCGGGCGGGTGCCGCGCAGATCGAGCACCTGCGAGGCGTCTGGTGAGCGGCCTCGGAACCACCCGGGCGGTCGCACTCCTCGGGATGACCGGGCACGTCGTCGAGGTCCAGGCGCACGTCGCCGCCTCGGTCCCCGGCTTCGTCCTGGTCGGGCTCCCCGATACCTCCCTGCACGAGTCCCGCGACCGTGTGCGCGCCGCGGTCGCCTCGAGCGGAGTGCCCTGGCCCCAGCGGAAGATCACCGTGAACCTCTCGCCGGCCTCGCTTCCCAAGACGGGCACGGGGTTCGACCTCGCGATCGCCGTCGCGATCCTCGCCGGTGCCGGCGTCGTCCGGGCGGAGGTCCGTGAGGTCGTGCACCTCGCCGAGGTCGGGCTGGACGGGCGGCTGCACCCGGTGCGGGGTGTGCTGCCGGCGGTCGCTGCGGCGGTGCGCGCCGGACTCCCCGACGTCGTCGTCGCGTCGGCGGACGTCGAGGAGGCGAGCCTGGTTCCCGGCGCGCGCGTGCGCGGCGCCGCGACCCTTGCGGGAACACTCCGGCTGCACGGCGTCGACGTCGAGGACGAACCGACCGACCCGTTCCGCCGGCCGGCCGTGTCCGTCCGCCACCAGCCGAGCGGGGACCTGGCGGACGTCGTCGGTCAGCCCGAGGCGCGGCGTGCGATCGAGGTCGCCGCGGCCGGTGGGCATCACCTGCTCATGGTGGGCCCGCCCGGTGCGGGCAAGACGATGCTGGCGTCGCGGCTTCCCGGAGTCCTGCCCGACCTCGACGACGAGGCTGCCGTCGAGGTCACGTCCGTGCACTCGATGGCCGGGACGTTCGATCCCGGTCACGGCCTCCTCCGTCGCCCTCCGTTCGAGGACCCGCACCACACCGCGACGCCGGCGTCGGTGGTCGGAGGAGGTGCCGGTGTGCCGCGGCCCGGTGCTGCGTCGCGAGCCCACCGTGGCGTGCTCTTCATGGACGAGGCTCCGGAGTTCAGCCCGCGCGTGCTCCAGACGTTGCGGCAACCGCTCGAGCAGGGCGAGCTGGTGATACACCGCGCACGGGGAGCGTCGCGATTCCCGGCGAGGTTCCAGCTGGTGCTCGCCGCGAACCCGTGCCCGTGCGGGCGGCGGGTGGGCCGCGGGCTCGACTGCACGTGTCGACCGCTCGACGTCCAGCGCTACATCGGGCGGCTCTCGGGCCCGCTCCTGGACCGCGTCGACCTCCAGGTCGACGTGCTCCCGGTGCGCCGGGCGACGGCGAGCCCCGGCGAGAGCACCGCGGTCGTCCGCGCCCGTGTCCAGGAGGCGCGGGCGGTCGCGCGGGCGCGACTCGCCGGGACACCCTGGCGGACGAACGTGGAGGTCCCAGGGCCGGCGCTGCGCTCCCGGTGGCCCCTCGGTTCCCGCGCGGCGGCCGTGGACCGCGCGGTCGAGCGCGGGACGCTCAGCCTTCGCGGTGCGGACCGCGCGACGCGCATCGCCTGGACGCTCGCCGATCTCGCCGGACGCGAGGCGCCCGGACGCGACGAGATCGGCGAGGCCCTGGCGCTCCGGACGAGGGGGAGCGGTGCGTAGTCCTCGCGACGTCGACGACCCCCGGCTTGCCGCCGCCGCGTGGTCACGACTGGCGGAACCCGGGGACCTCGTCGCCACGGCCCTCGTCGCGTCGATGGGGGCGGTGGCGGCGCTGCGGTGGGTGGACGACCTCGTCGGAGGTCGCGCCGACCTGCCGAACACCTCGTCGACCTCGGGGCCGGAGTCCGCGATCCTGCCTGCGCGGGCACGACTGCAGAGGGCGGTCGCTCGGTGGGCTCCGCGTCTGGAGTGCGCGGATCCCCTCCGGGAGGTGCATGTCCTCGAACGGCTGGGAGGACGTCTGCTCGTGCCCGGGGACGAGATGTGGCCGGAGTCGATCGACGATCTCGGTCGGACGGCACCCTTCGCGCTCTGGGTCCGGGGCGCGCACGACCTACGATCTCTCATGCAGGGGTCGGTCGCACTTGTCGGAGCACGAGCCTGCACCGAGTACGGACGACGAGTGACCGACGAGATCGCCGGCACGCTCGCGGCCCGGCGGACGACGACGGTGTCCGGGGGTGCCTACGGCATCGACGCCGCGGCCCACCGTGCGGCGCTGGTCGCCGGCGGACCGACGGTCGCCTTCCTCGCCGGAGGCGTCGACCGGCTGTACCCCGCCGGGAACTCTGAGATCCTGCGCGAGCTGATGGAGAGCGGCGGCGCCGTCGTGAGCGAGGTCCCTCCGGGCTCTGTGCCGAACCGTGTCCGATTCCTGCATCGCAACCGGCTGATCGCCGCGGCCTCCCGGGCGACGGTCGTCGTCGAGGCGGCGTGGAGGTCGGGATCGCTGAGCACGGCGGCGCGGGCCGTCGAGCTCGGTCGACCCGTCGGTGCGGTGCCCGGGCCGGTGACGTCTCCGGCCTCGACGGGATGCCATCGGCTCCTGCGTGACGGTGCGGTCTGTGTCACGGGTGGGGACGAGGTTCTCGAGCTCGTGGGATCGATCGGCGAGTCGTACGGTGCGGAGCCGCCGGGCGACGCGCGGCCCGGGGACGGGCTCGAGCCAGAGGATCGTGCGACCTGGGAGGCGCTGCCCCTCCGCTCCGGAGCCACGGTCGACGGTCTGGCACGCGCCGCGGGTCTCTCGACCACGGAGACGCGCGCGGCGCTCGGGCGTCTCGAGCTCGCGGGGCTGGCCGAGCGGCACGACGGCGGGTGGCGGCGCGGACGATGAGCTGGACGTCGGTGCGCCTCCTTGGCCGACGGGGACCCGTCGCGCACGCTGTCCGGTATGACCTCATCGCCGGTGCCGACAGAGCGCGACATCCTCGCCTTCGGCGACCACCTCGCCGTCGAGCGGGGACTCTCGGACCACACCGTGCGGGCGTACCTCGGAGACGTGGAGGCCTTCGCCCTCTGGTGCCGTGACCAGGGTCATGGCGAGCCGGATCAGGTCACGCTGACCGTCGTCCGCGGCTGGCTCGGGGCGATGGCGGACGGAGGCGCGGCACGGTCCTCGCTCGCGCGTCGTGGAGCGGCGTTGCGGGCGTTCTTCGCGTGGATGCGCCGCACCGGGCGGTCCGACGTGGACCCGGCGGTTCGACTGGCGACGCCACGCGTGCCGAAGGCGCTGCCGACCGTCCTCGGGGTGGACCCTGCCGCGCACCTCATGGAGAACGTCAAGGCGTCGGCGGAGTCGGGCGAACCGGCCGACGTCCGGGCCTGGGCAGCGGTCGAGCTCCTCTACGCCACCGGTGCGCGTGTCGGCGAGCTGGTGGGGGTCGACGTCGACGACGTCGACCTCGACGAGAGGACCCTCCGCGTGATGGGCAAGGGGGCGAAGGAACGGGTCGTGCCGTTCGGTGTCCCGGCGGCGCGTGCGGTCCGGGCATGGTTAGGTGTCCGGCCCACGCTGGTACGGCCGGACTCCGGAGCAGCCCTGCTGCTCGGTGACCGAGGGGGCCGGTGGTCGCAGCGTCGGCTCCGCGAGTGCGTGCATGCGTGCGCAGCCCGGGCCGGCGTGGACGACATCGGTCCGCACGACCTGCGGCACAGTGCCGCGACACACCTCCTCGAGGGCGGGTCCGACCTGCGCAGCGTCCAGGAGGTGCTCGGCCACTCCAGCCTGGCGACGACGGAGCGGTACACGCACGTGAGCGCCGACCGGCTCAGGGCCTCGTTCGAGCAGGCGTTCCCTCGGGCCTAGTCGACAGCAGGACGATCGGTCCTCCGTCAAGGAGGAGGAGCGGGTCGACGTAGACCTCGTCCTCCCTCACGCCCCAGTGCAGGCAGGACGAGCAGTGCATACCCGTCGTCCCCGCGACTCCGACGACCTGCCCGCGGGCCACGGTCTCGCCCTGCACCAGGTCGGACTCGACCGGTTCCAGGGTGCTGCGTCGGCCGTCGTCGTGCTCCAGGACGAGGACCGGCCGGCCGCCGACGGCACCCGCGAACGTCACTGTCCCGGCAGCCGGCGCGGCGACCGACGTCCCCGGCGGTGCGACGACGTCGACACCGCGATGGCCAGGGAGCCAGTCCTGGAGCGGCGGGTCGAAGCCTCGCACCACGTCGGCCACCGCGGTGCACGACGCAGGCGCGCACCACTCGCCGGGCGCCGGCCACGGTGCGGCCGCCGGTGGGCCTGAGGTGGCCGGGCGCGAGAGCCCGGCCACGACGACAGCAGTCGCGAGCACGACACCCGTGACGGCGTGCACCGTTCGACGTCTCATCCTCGTATCGTGGTCCGGCCGGGCGCCCGCAGGGTCGCGTGGACTCGGCGCTGTGGACGCTGCGCGTCGCTGTGACCCTGTGGACATGGCTGGCGGCTGAGAACACACGCCGCGTCCGGTAGACTCTTCGATGCGACCGGTGCGTCTGACCGGTCGACATCGCGTGTCGTCCGCTCCCACGAGGGAGGGCGAGCCAGACATCGGTCCGAGGTCTCCTCGGCGTCGGCGAGCCACGACACCAGGAGGACGGGCCGCCGGCCCGTGCTGACAACCGCAACAGCGGTCGCGCCGTGCGCGACCGCGCAGATTTGGTGCGCGGCCCCCGGCCGCGCGTGAAAGGACGTGCCATGGCCGTCGTGACCATGCGCCAGCTCCTCGAGAGCGGTGTCCACTTCGGACACCAGACCCGCCGTTGGAACCCGAAGATGAAGCGCTTCATCTTCACCGAGCGCAACGGCATCTACATCGTCGACCTGCAGCAGTCGCTGTCGTACATCGACCGTGCCTACGAGTTCGTGAAGGAGACCGTCGCCCACGGCGGGACGATCCTCTTCGTCGGCACCAAGCGCCAGGCCCAGGAGCCCATCGCCGAGCAGGCCGCTCGCGTCGGGATGCCCTACGTCAACCACCGCTGGCTCGGTGGCATGCTGACCAACTTCGGCACGGTGCACAAGCGCCTGCAGCGCATGAAGGAGCTCGAGGAGATCGACTTCGACGACGTCGCCGCGTCGGGTCTGACCAAGAAGGAGCTCCTCGTCCTCCGCCGCGAGAAGGACAAGCTCGTCCGTACCCTCGGTGGTATCCGCGACATGGCGAAGGTCCCCTCCGCCGTCTGGATCGTCGACACGAACAAGGAGCACCTCGCCGTCGACGAGGCGCGCAAGCTGCGCATCCCGATCGTCGCGATCCTCGACACGAACTGCGACCCTGACGTCGTCGACTACAAGATCCCGGGCAACGACGACGCGATCCGTTCCGTCACGCTGCTGACGCGTGTGATCGCCGACGCCGTCGCCGAGGGCACCATCAAGCGCCACCAGGGTTCGAAGGGCGAGGAGTCTGCCGACGCCGAGCCGCTCGCCGAGTGGGAGCAAGAGCTGCTCACCGGCTCCGAGGAGACCGCTGCGCCGGCCGAGGCCGCCGCCGAGGCTCCCGCCGCCGACGCTGCTGCCGAGCCGTCCGCCCCGGAGGCACCGGCCGAGGCCGCCGCCGAGGAGACCCCGGCCGCGGAGGAAGCGCCTGCCGCTGACGCCGCCCCGGCCGCCGAGGCTGCAGAGCCCACCGAGAAGTGATCCGACGAGGCCCCGGAGCGCGTCGCGCGCCCGGGGCCTCGCCCGGCACGATCCGTCGACTAACGTAAGGAAGCAGACATGGCGAACTACACCGCTGCTGACATCAAGGCGCTCCGTGAGCGCACCGGCGCCGGCATGCTCGACGTCAAGAAGGCGCTCGACGAGGCTGACGGCAACGCCGAGAAGGCCCTCGAGATCATCCGCGTCAAGGGCCTGAAGGGCGTGGCCAAGCGCGAGGGCAACACGACCTCCGAGGGTCTTGTCGCCGTCCAGGTCGACGACGTCGACGGCGGCCAGGTCGCCACGATCGTCGAGATCAACTCCGAGACCGACTTCGTCGCCAAGAACGAGAAGTTCATCGAGCTCGCGAACACGGTCCTCGCGGCCGTCGCGGCAGCCGGCGCCCAGGACCTCGACGCCGCACTTGCCGCGCCGACGGCCGACGGGACCGTGGGTGACGTCATCAACGGCGCCGCCGCCACCATGGGCGAGAAGATCGTCCTGCGTCGCGTCGCGCGCGTCGAGGGTGAGAAGGTCACCGCCTACCTGCACCGCACCGCCAAGGACCTGCCGCCGTCGATCGCCGCCGTCGTGGCGACGGACGCAGCAGGCGAGGCCGTTGCCAAGGACATCGCGCAGCACATCGCCGCGATGTCGCCCGAGTTCCTCTCGCGCGACGACGTCCCGGCCGACACGGTCGCCAACGAGCGCCGTATCGCCGAGGAGACCTCGCGCAACGAGGGCAAGCCCGAGGCAGCGCTCCCGAAGATCATCGAGGGCCGCCTCAACGGGTACTTCAAGCAGGCGGTGCTCCTCGAGCAGCCGCTGGCGAAGGACCCGAAGCAGACGGTGAAGCAGACGCTCGAGGGCGCCGGGGGTTCGCTCACCTCGTTCGTCCGTTTCCGCGTCGGCAACTGACCACGCCACGTCGGCCCGGCTAATTTCGATTGGCCGGGCCGACGTGCACCCACGGACCTCGCACCTGCGAGGATCCGACACGTTTTGCTGAACGGACGAAGGACGGTGGATGCGGTGACCGACTCAAGGACGCAGGCACGACGGGTCTTGCTCAAGCTGTCGGGCGAGACCTTCGGAGGAGGCGCCGTCGGGCTTGACGCCGACGTCGTCCAGCGCGTCGCACGGGAGATCTCCGTCGCTGTCGCCGACGGGATCCAGGTCGCCATCGTCGTCGGCGGCGGGAACTTCTTCCGCGGGGCCGACCTCTCCAAGGCGGGGATGGACCGGGCACGCGCCGACTACATGGGCATGCTCGGAACGGTCATGAACTGCCTCGCGCTCCAGGACTTTCTGGAGCAGGCCGGCACGACGACACGCGTCCAGACCGCGATCACCATGGGGCAGGTCGCCGAGCCCTACATCCCGCTTCGCGCGATCCGGCACCTGGAGAAGGGCCGTGTCGTCATCTTCGGCGCGGGCGCGGGGATGCCCTACTTCTCGACGGACACCGTCTCGGCGCAGCGCGCGCTCGAGGTGCGGTGTGACGAGGTCCTGATGGGAAAGAACGGTGTCGACGGTGTCTACACCTCGGACCCCCGGACGGACCCCGCTGCCGAGAAGCTGGACCACCTGACGTACACGCGTGCACTCGTCGACGACCTCGGCGTGATGGACGCGACCGCGATGAGCCTGTGCCGGGACAACGACGTGCGCATGCGCGTGTTCGGTATGGGCGAGCCCGGCAACGTCACGCGGGCGCTGCAGGGTGAGAACATTGGGACACTGGTAACGGCTGCCTGACGGCATCCACCCCCGTCCGTGCGCCGCGCGGGCGACGACGAGCTGTACCGCTGAAGGAGCGCACGTGATCGACGAGACCCTCCTCGAGGCCGAGGAAAAGATGGACAAGGCTGTCGAGGTCGCGAAGGAAGACTTCGCCGGCATTCGCAGTGGACGCGCGAGCTCGGGCATGTTCGCGAAGATCACCGTGGACTACTACGGGGCTCCGACGCCGCTGCAGCAGCTCGCGTCGTTCCAGATCCCCGAGGCCCGGACCGTCGTCATCGCACCGTTCGACAAGTCGGCGATGACCGCCATCGAGAAGGCTCTGCGCGACTCCGACCTCGGGGTGAACCCGTCGAACGACGGCAACGTCATCCGCATCGCCCTGCCCGCCCTGACCGAGGAGCGGCGCCGTGACTTCGTGAAGCTGGCGAAGACGAAGGCCGAGGACGCCAAGGTCTCGATCCGCTCCGTCCGTCGCAAGGCCAAGGATCAGCTGGACCGCCTCGTCAAGGACGGCGACGCCGGCGAGGACGAGGGTTCGCGCGCCGAGAAGGAGCTCGAGGCGCTCACCAAGCGTCATGTCGACGAGGTCGACGTGATTCTTGCCGCCAAGGAGAGCGAACTGCTCGAGGTCTGATGACTGCCGAGCCGCTCTCCACCCCGGCGGGCCGCCAACCACGCGCGGGCCGCAACCTGCCCGTCGCGATCGCGGTCGGGGTCGGTCTCCTCCTGGTCGTCGCGGTCAGCCTCGGGTACCGGCCCGAGCTGTTCGTCGGGCTCGCCGTCGTCGCGGTCGGCGGCGCCCTCTGGGAGCTGGGCCGGGCGTTCACGCGCCGCGGCATCCATCTGCCGATGGTGCCGCTGATCGTCGGATCGACGGGGATCATCGTCTCGACGTATACGTCGGGGTCCGAGGCGCTGATGGTCTCGTACCTGCTGACGGTCGCGGGCTCCGTCGTCTGGCGGCTCATCGACGGGCCCGGACCGGGTGCGCTGCGCGACGTCGCTGCCGCCGCGTTCGCGGCGACCTACCTGCCTTTCATGGCCGGCTTCGTCATGCTGATGCTCTCGGAGCCCCAGGGGCGGCTCCAGGTCCTCGTCTTCATCCTGCTGGCCGTGTCGAACGACGTGGGCGGGTACATCGCCGGGGTCCTCTACGGGCGCCATCCGCTCGCCCCGACGGTGAGTCCGAAGAAGTCGTGGGAGGGCCTCGGCGGCTCGTTCGTCCTCGCGATCCTCGTCGGAGTGAGTGCGGCCGTGTGGGGCTTCGGCATCAGCCCGTGGATCGGCGTCGCGCTCGGTCTGGTGACCCCGCTGACCGCGACGGTCGGCGACCTCGCCGAGTCGTTGATCAAGCGCGATCTAGAATTGAAGGACATGGGTTCGTTGCTGCCGGGGCACGGAGGTCTCCTGGACCGGCTCGACTCCATGATGATCACGGCTCCGTTCGTGTACCTGATGTTGTCCGTAGCGCTCTGAGGAACCGCCTCGTCCGCTCACCGCACCCGACCCTGGGAGCCTTGTATGGCCGGCCACTCGACCACTCCGACACAGCGCGAGCCCGTCGCGCTCGAGCGGCCCACCGTTCGGCCGTCCGACGAGACGGCACCGCTGCCGCTGTCCTTCACCGCGAAGCGTCGTGGGAAGCCGCCGCGCCACTTCGCGGACCTGACCCCGGACGAGGTCCGCGAGGTCGTCACGAGCCTCGGCGAGAAGCCGTTCCGTGCCAAGCAGCTCGCGACCCACTATTACGCGCACCTGACGCGTGACCCCGAGTCGATGACGGACCTGCCGAAGGCGTCGCGCGACACGTTGACGGAACACCTGTTCCCGGAACTGCTGACCGCCAAGCGCACCATGCAGGCCGACGGCGGCACGACGGTCAAGACGCTGTGGCACCTGTTCGACGACGTCAAGGTCGAGTCGGTCCTCATGCGCTACACGAGTCGGTCGACGCTGTGCGTCTCGAGCCAGGCGGGTTGCGGGATGGCCTGCCCGTTCTGCGCCACCGGTCAGCTCGGCCTGACCCGCAACCTCTCGGTCGCCGAGATCGTCGAGCAGGTCCGCTCGGCGGCACGGTCCCTTGCCGACGGCGAGATCCCCGGCGGACCGACGCGGCTCAACAACCTCGTCTTCATGGGCATGGGAGAGCCGTTGGCCAACTATCGTGCGGTCATCGGGACCGTGCGGCGCCTCGTGGCCCCGACGCCCGAGGGGTTCGGCATGTCGGCCCGCAACATCACGGTGTCGACGGTCGGGCTCGTGCCGGCGATGCGCAAGCTGGCCGACGAGGGCATTCCCGTCACGCTCGCGCTGTCGCTGCACGCGCCGGACGACGAGCTCCGCAGCGAGCTCGTGCCGATCAACACGCGCTGGTCGGTCGACGAGGCCATCGACGCCGCGTACCACTACTACGAGGTCACGGGCCGTCGGGTCAGCATCGAGTACGCGCTGATCAAGGACATGAACGACCACGCGTGGCGGGCCGACCTGCTCGGGGAGAAGCTCAACAAGCGGGGTCGGGGCTGGGTGCACGTGAACCCCATCCCGCTGAACCCGACACCGGGGTCCATCTGGACCGCGAGCGACCGTGACGTCGAGGACGAGTTCGTGGCACGATTGCGCGCGCACGGTATCCCGACGACGATCCGTGACACCCGCGGCAGCGACATCGACGGTGCCTGTGGGCAGCTTGCAGCCGAGGAGGACGAGTGAGTTCGCTGTTCAGCACTGTGCCACGTACCAAGAAGGGGTACGAGAAGGACGAGGTCGACGACTTCTTCGACGAGGCGCGCGCGTTGTACGAGGGGCGGGAGAACCGGACGCTGACGTCCGGGGAGATCCAGACCGCGACCTTCGAGCTGGTGCGGGGCGGGTACTCGACGCACGAGGTCGACGCGGCTCTGGACCGGCTCGAGTCGGCCTTCATCGCGCGGCAACGGGCCGCCTACGTCTCCGTCCACGGTCAGCAGGCCTGGATGGACGCGCTCGCGGGGCGTGCGCGGACGCTCTACGACCGTCTCGGCCGCCCGGACGGCAAGAGGTTCGTCCCGGCGGACCGCGGGGAGCCCGCCTACGACATGGACGACGTCGACGACCTGTGCGACCGGCTCGTCGACTACTTCGACCGCCAGGTGCCGTTGACGGCCGCCGAGGTGCGCGACACGGTGTTCCGCCGTCGCAAGGGCCCGAAGGGCTATGCGGAGGGTCCGGTCGACGCCTTCTGCTCACGGGCCGTCGAGGTCCTGCTCGGCGTCGAGTGACGTGACCGACAACGTTCTCGTCCCCGACTCCGGTGCGACCCGCACCGTCACGCTGCTCGGATCGACGGGGTCGATCGGCACGCAGGCGATCGACGTCGTCGACGCGCACCCGGACAGGTTCCGGGTGGAGGCGATCTCCGCGGGCGGTTCCGACGTCGAGACCCTGGCCGCGCAGGCGGCGCACCTCCGTGTCGAGCGTGTCGCGGTCGCCGACGCGACGCGGGCGGACGCGCTCCGGCAGGCACTGGCCGACCGTGGTGTCCCGAACGTCGAGGTCCTCGCCGGGCCCGACGCAGCGACTGTCGTGGCAGGGTCGGGGAGCGACGTGGTGCTCAACGGCATCACGGGCTCCGTCGGCCTGCGTCCCACCCTCGCCGCGCTCACGGCCGGGTCGACCCTCGCGCTCGCGAACAAGGAGTCCCTGGTGGTCGGTGGAGCGCTCGTGCACGCCGCGCAGCGCCGGCCGGGCCAGATCGTCCCGGTCGACTCCGAGCACTCGGCGATCGCCCAGAGCCTGCGGTCGGGGACGTCCGCTGAGGTGCGCCGCATCATCCTGACGGCCTCCGGCGGCCCTTTCCGTGGTTGGACGTCCGAGGACGTCAAGAAGGTCACCCCGGAGCAGGCGCTCACGCACCCGACCTGGTCGATGGGACCCGTGGTGACGATCAACTCGGCCAGCTTGATGAACAAGGGGCTGGAGCTGATCGAGGCGCACCTGCTCTTCGACGTCCCGACCGACGACATCACCGTCGTGGTCCATCCGCAGTCGGTGGTGCACTCGATGGTCGAGTTCGTCGACGGGTCGACCGTCGCGCAAGCCTCTCCGCCGGACATGCGGCTGCCGATCGCGCTGGGCCTGTCCTGGCCCGAGCGGCTCGACCCCGTCGCGCCGCCGTGCGACTGGACGGCGGCGACGTCCTGGACGTTCGAGCCGCTCGACGAGGAGACTTTCCCCGCCGTCCGGCTGGCGCGCGAGGCCGCGAGTGCGTCCGCCACGCATCCTGCCGTGTACAACGCGGCCAACGAGGAGTGCGTCGACGCCTTTCTCGGGGGCCGGGCGAGTTTCGGCGACATCGTCACGACCGTCGAGCGGGTGCTGGCCGAGCACCGTGGCACCTCGGTGGCCGACGTCACGCTCGAGGCGGTCGTCGAGGCGGAGCAGCGCGCGCGTGTCGCCGCGCGGGAGATTCTCGCGCGTCGCTGACGCGCGGACAGAGGAGGACTCATGCTTGCGACGGTCGTCGGGATCCTCGTGGTGGTGGTGGGACTGCTGCTGTCCATCGCGCTCCACGAGGTGGGGCACATGGTCCCCGCCAAACGGTTCGGCGTCCGCGTCAGCCAGTACATGGTCGGATTCGGGCCGACGCTCTGGTCGCGCCGGCGGGGTGAGACCGAGTACGGGCTGAAGGCGATCCCGCTCGGCGGATACGTCCGGATGGTCGGCATGTTCCCGCCGGCTCCCGAGGGGGCGAAGACGTCGAGCTCGTTCTTCGGTCAGATCGTCGCCGATGCCCGCGACGCCAGCACCGAGGAGATCCGTCCGGGCGAGGAGCGTCGAGCGTTCTACAACCTGTCGACCCCGAAGAAGCTGGTCGTCATGCTCGGCGGGCCCGTGATGAACCTCGTGATCGCCGCCGTCCTCCTGCTCGTCGTCCTGGTCGGGATCGGCGTGCCGACGGCGACCACGTCGGTCGCCACCGTCGTGCCCTGCGTGGCGTCGGGGGACGCGACGTCCGGCACCGCGGAGTGCACTGCGTCAGACCCCGAGTCTCCGGCCGCAGCCGCGGGGCTTCGGTCGGGGGACACCGTCGTCTCCTTCGGTGGGACCGACGTCGAGTCCTGGGACCAGCTCGTCGGGCTCATCGACGACGCGGCGGGGGAACCCACGCAGGTGGTGGTCCAACGGGACGGCGCTCAGCTCGAGCTGACGCTCACGCCGAGCGAGATCGAGCGTCCCCGGTACGACGAGGACGGGAGCGTCGTCCTCGACGCGGACGGGGAGCCCGTGACGGATCCCGGCGGCTACGTCGGGATCTCGTCCGCCGTCGAGCGGCAGCCCGTCCCGGTGTCCGAGGTCGGTACGGCCCTGGGCGACCAGATCAGCGCGACGGCGGCCGTGGTCGTCACCCTGCCAGCCCAGGTCGTCGACGTCGCGAGGTCCGCGTTCGGCGAGCAGGAGCGGGCGACGACGTCGATCATGGGGCCGGTCGGGGCGGGGCGGATCGCCGTCGACGTCGCGACCGCCGACGCCTCGGTGATGGACCGCGTCGCCACCATGCTCCTGCTCCTGTCGTCCCTCAACATCGCCCTGTTCGTCTTCAACCTGATCCCGTTGCTCCCGCTCGACGGTGGGCACGTGGTCAACGCGCTCTACGAGGGGGCCAAGCGGCAGCTCGCGCGGTTGCGGGGGCTGCCCCGCCCGGGCCCCGCGGACGTCGCCCGCATGATGCCCGTCGCCTACGTGATGTTCGTCGCCCTCGTCGGGATGGGGCTGCTTCTCGTCTACGCGGACGTCGTCGACCCGGTGACCCTGGGGTGAATGCCCCCAGGACCGGCGCAGGGGTGGATAATGGACGGGTGAACTCGATCAACCTGGGAATGCCCGAAGCACCGCCGCCGGTTCTCGCCCCGCGGCGGCCGACGCGCAAGATCAAGGTCGGGAAGGTCGACGTCGGCGGTGACGCTCCGGTCAGCGTGCAGTCGATGACCACGACCAAGACGACCGACGTCAACGCCACGTTGCAGCAGATCGCCGAGCTCACCGCCTCGGGCTGCGACATCGTGCGGGTGGCCTGCCCCACGCAGGACGATGCCGACGCGTTGCCGATCATCGCGCGCAAGTCGCAGATCCCCGTCATCGCCGACATCCACTTCCAGCCGAAGTACGTGTTCTCGGCGATCGAGGCAGGGTGCGCCGCGGTCCGCGTGAACCCCGGTAACATTAAGAAGTTCGACGACCAGGTCAAGGAGATCGCGCAGGCGGCCAAGGACCACGGCACATCGCTGCGGATCGGTGTGAACGCGGGCTCCCTCGACAAGCGACTGCTCGCCAAGTACGGCAAGGCGACGCCGGAGGCGCTCGTCGAGTCCGCCGTCTGGGAGGCGTCCCTCTTCGAGGAGCACGACTTCCACGACTTCAAGATCTCCGTGAAGCACAACGACCCCGTGATCATGGTCCGCGCGTACGAGCTGCTCTCGCAGCGTGGCGACTGGCCGCTGCACCTGGGCGTCACCGAGGCGGGCCCCGCCTTCCAGGGGACCATCAAGTCGGCGACCGCCTTCGGAGCCCTGCTCAGTCAGGGCATCGGCGACACCATCCGCGTCTCGCTCTCCGCACCTCCGGTCGAGGAGGTCAAGGTCGGGATCCAGATCCTGCAGTCGCTGAACCTGCGCCCGCGCAAGCTCGAGATCGTCTCGTGCCCGTCGTGCGGTCGTGCCCAGGTGGACGTGTACTCGCTCGCCGAGAAGGTCACCGCAGGTCTCGAGGGTATGGAGGTGCCGCTGCGCGTCGCCGTGATGGGCTGCGTCGTCAACGGGCCAGGCGAGGCCCGTGAGGCCGATCTCGGCGTCGCGTCGGGCAACGGCAAGGGCCAGATCTTCGTCAAGGGCGAGGTCATCAAGACCGTGCCCGAGGCGATGATCGTCGAGACGCTCATCGAGGAGGCGATGCGGATCGCCGAGGACATGGCGCCCGAGAACGACGCGCAGGCGGGTGCCCCCACGGTCACCGTCGGCTGACACGGCTCGTGCGGCGCGTCCGACCGGGCCGGGGGAGAATCTGTCCATGATCCGGCCTCCGGTGCGCGACGAGGCGCGCGTGCTCCGAGCGGGAGACCTCGCGGAGGCGCTCGCGGTGTGCGCGGTCGACCCCGTCGCCTCGGTGCTCGCCGCCGCCCGGCTCGAGGTCGCCCGACGGTCCGGCCTGACGGCAGCCGGGGGCGAGGTGTGGGGCTATCCAGCGGCCGGGGCGCTCACGGCGATCTGCTGGGCCGGGGCGAACCTCGTACCCGTCGTGCCGGACGGGTCCCGAGCCGCGCTGGACGCCTTCGCCCGACGCGCGCTCCGCCACGGGAGACGAAGCTCGTCGATCGTCGGCGAGCGCGCGGCCGCGCTGGGTCTCTGGGAGCGGCTCGCCCATGCATGGCCCGCCGCGCGGGAGGTCCGGGACGAGCAGCCGTCGCTCGCGATCGACGGGCCGCCCGCGGTCGCGCCGGACCCACGGGTCCGGCGCGCAGTCCTGCGCGACATGCCCGTGCTGCTCCCGGCGTGCGTCCGGATGTTCACGGAGGAGGTCGGCTACTCGCCGATGGTCGCGAGCGGTGGGGCGTACGAGCAGCGCGTCCGCTCGCTCGTTCGTGACGAGCGGTCGTTCGTGCGTCCGCTGCACGACGGCCCGTCGGCCGGGATCGGGTTCAAGGCGGAGGTCGGTGCCCTCACCTCCCAGGTCGCGCAGATCCAGGGCGTCTGGGTCGAGCCCCGGGTGCGAGGGCAGGGGCTGTCCGTTCCGGGGATGGCGGCCGTCGTGCACCACGTGCGGGCGGCTCTCGCACCGGTCGTCTCGCTGTACGTCAACGCCTGGAACGAACCGGCGCTGCGTGCATACCACCGGGTGGGGTTCGAGCGGGTGGGGACCTACGCGACGATCCTCTTCTGACCAGGTGTGCTTCTGCAGACGGCGCCGCGTAGCGTCAGACCTGCGGACGATCTCCGCGCGCACCAGAGAGAGGACAAGATGAAGGCACTGTACAAGCCCGGACCCGGGCCGGGCCTGGAGATGACCGATCGTCCAGACCCGCACGGCGGCCCGGACGACGTGATCATCCGCGTCCTGCGTACCGGAATCTGCGGCACGGACCTGCACATCGACAGGTGGGACGACTGGGCCGCGTCGACCGTCACCGCGCCGCTCGTCCCGGGGCACGAGTTCTACGGCGAGGTCGTCGAGGTCGGCTCCGGCGTCCGCGACGTCACCGTGGGGGACCGGGTCTCCGGGGAGGGGCACGTGGTGTGCGGGACGTGCCGCAACTGCCGTGCCGGGCGCAAGCAGATGTGCATCCGGACCGAGAGCGTCGGGGTGCAGCGCGACGGGGCCTTCGCCGAGTACCTCGCCCTGCCGGCGACGAACGTGTGGGTGCACCAGGCAGACGTCGCCCCCGACGTCGGAGCGCTGTTCGACCCGTTGGGCAACGCGGTCCACACCGCGCTCGCCTTTCCCGTCGTGGGGGAGGACGTGCTCGTCTCGGGGTGCGGCCCCATCGGGCTCATGTCGATCGCGGTCGCCCGTCACGTCGGTGCCCGGCACGTCGTCGGCACCGACATCAGTCCCGAGCGGCTGCGGCTGGCTCTGGCGATGGGCGCCGACGCGGCGATCGACGTCCGCACCGAGTCGATCGACGGGGTGCAGAAGGCCCTCCGGATGCGCGAGGGGTTCGACGTCGGCTTCGAGATGAGCGGTGCACCGTCGGCACTCCCGGCGATGATCGCGAACCTCAACCACGGGGGTCGGATCGCCATGCTCGGTCTGCCCACCGGAGACATCGCCGTGGACTGGGGCACGGTCGTCACGCACATGCTGACGATCAAGGGGATCTACGGTCGCGAGATGTTCGAGACGTGGAACGCGATGAGCGCGATGCTCGAGACCAGCGCACGTCTGCGCGAGTCGGTCGCCGCGGTCGTCTCGGACCGCTTCCCCGCGACGCGATGGCGCGAGGGGTTCGACGCCGCAGCCTCAGGTGGGGGCGGCAAGGTCGTGCTGAACTGGGAGGAGCTCTGATGGGGACACGATTCACCGATCACCTGGCCGGAGAGCTGGCGGAGATCGAGAAGGCCGGGCTGACGAAGCACGAGCGCGGGATCACCGGGCCTCAGGGCGCGCGGATCACGACGGGCGGCAACGAGGTCCTGAACTTCTGCGCCAACAACTACCTCGGTCTGGCCGACGACCCCCGGCTCGTCGACGCGGCGCACCGCGCGCTGGACGAGTGGGGCTACGGTCTCGCGAGCGTGCGGTTCATCTGCGGCACCCAGGACCAGCACACGGCCCTCGAGGAGGCGCTGTCCTCCTATCTCGGGACGGAGGCGACGATCCTCTTCTCCTCCTGCTACGACGCGAACGGCGGTGTCTTCGAGACGCTCTTCACCGCCGACGACGCGATCATCTCGGACGAGCTCAACCACGCGTCGATCATCGACGGGATCCGGCTGTCGAAGGCGCGGCGACTCCGGTACGCGAACCGCGACGTCGCCGATCTCGAGGCGAGGCTCGTGGAGGCGCAGGACGCGAGGTTCCGGGTGATCGTCACCGACGGCGTCTTCTCGATGGACGGCTACGTGGCACCGCTGCGAGAGATCTGTGACCTGGCCGACCGGTACGACGCCCTCGTGCTCGTCGACGACTCCCACGCGGTGGGGGTGCTCGGCGACCGAGGCAGCGGGACGCCCGAGGCCTGCGGCGTCGCGGATCGCGTCGACATCGTCACGGGGACGTTCGGCAAGGCGCTCGGCGGGGCGTCCGGGGGGTATGTCGCGGCGAGCCGTGCCGTGGTCGACCTCCTGCGCCAGCGCGCGCGCCCGTACCTGTTCTCCAACGCCCTCGCCCCGACGATCGTCGCGGGCACGCTCGAGGCGCTGCGGCTGGTCGAGGGCTCGGGTGAGCTGCGGGCGACGCTGCGTGAGAACGCGGCTCACTTCCGTCGACGGATGACGGAGGAGGGATTCGACCTGCTGCCGGGCGACCACCCCATCGTCCCGGTGATGTTCGGGGACGCGGCCGCCACCGCCCGGGTCGCCGACGCGATGCACCGCCGCGGCGTCTACGTCACCGCGTTCAGCTTTCCGGTCGTGCCCCGCGGTCGCGCGAGGATCCGCGTCCAGCTGTCGGCGGCGCACACGTCCGACCAGATCGAGGCGTGTGTCGAGGCGTTCGTGGCGGCGCGCGACGAGGTCCTCGGGTAGCGCGTCGGCAACCGCCGTGGCGGGCGGTGCGGTGCGTCGCAGATCACGACGACCGCACCCCCGGTCGCGGCATCGAACGGGGCCTGCGCGCAGGTACGCTTGCGACATGTCATCTGCTCGTCCGGTCGCAGCCACGCTGCCCCAGCCCTTGCGCATGTCCACGCTCTTCGTCCGCACGCTGCGCGAAGATCCGGCCGACGCGGAAGTGGCGAGTCATCGTCTCCTGATGCGCGCGGGCTACGTGCGTCGCGCAGCCCCGGGGATCTACACCTGGCTGCCGCTCGGGCTGCGCGTTCTGGCGAAGGTCGAGGCCGTCGTTCGGGAGGAGATGGTCGCGGCGGGGGCGCAGGAGGTGCACTTCCCGGCGCTCCTGCCCCGTGACCCCTACGAGGCGACCGGCCGGTGGGCGGAGTACGGGTCGAACCTCTTCCGCCTGGCCGACCGCCGGGGTGGGGACTACCTGCTCGCGCCCACCCACGAGGAGATGTTCACCCTCCTCGTCAAGGACCTGTACTCCTCGTACAAGGACCTGCCGGTCACGCTGTTCCAGATCCAGACCAAGTACCGCGACGAGGCGCGCCCGCGCGCCGGGCTGATCCGCGGCCGCGAGTTCGTCATGAAGGACGCGTACTCGTTCAACGTCGACGACGAGGGTCTGGACACGTCGTACCAGCTGCAGCGGGACGCCTACCAGCGCATCTTCGAGCGGCTCGGGCTCGACTACGTCATTGTCGCGGCGACGTCGGGCGCGATGGGCGGCTCGCGCAGCGAGGAGTTCCTGACCCCCACGCCGATCGGCGAGGACACCTTCGTCCGGTCGCCCGGCGGCTACACGGCGAACGTCGAGGCCGTGGTGACCCCGGCGCCCGAGCCGGTGCCGTACGACGACGCCCCGGCGGCTCACGTCGAGTACACGCCGGAGACGCCGACCATCGCGCGCCTCGTGCAGGTCGCGAACGAGATGCACCCGCGCCCGGACCGGCCGTGGGAGGCCGCCGACACACTGAAGAACGTCGTCCTGGCCCTGACCCACCCGGACGGTGAGCGCGAGCTCGTCGTCGTGGGCCTGCCGGGAGACCGGGACGTCGACCTCAAGCGTGTCGCGGCAGTCTTCGAGCCGGCCGAGGTCGAACCGGCCACCGAGGAGGACCTTGCCGCCCGTCCGCTGCTCGTCAAGGGATACATCGGCCCCCAGGTGCTCGGACCCAACGTCCGGCCCGCCGGTGTCGAGGTGGGCTCGCCCGAGGACACCGCGATCCGCTACCTCGTCGACCCCCGTGTGGTCGAGGGGACCCGGTGGATCACGGGAGCCAACTCGTCCGGCCAGCACGTCTTCGACCTGACCGTCGGACGCGACTTCGCCGTCGACGGGACGATCGAGGCCGCCGAGGTGCGTGCCGGCGACCCGGCGCCCGACGGCTCGGGGCCTCTGGAGCTTGCACGGGGCATCGAGATCGGACACATCTTCCAGCTTGGGCGCAAGTACGCGCGTGCGCTCGGACTGCAGGTCCTCGACGTCAACGGCAAGCAGGTCACCGTGACGATGGGCTCGTACGGGATCGGTGTCTCGCGGGTCATGGCAGCCCTCGCCGAGGCGAACCACGACGACGTCGGCCTGGCATGGCCGGCACAGGTCGCCCCCGCGCATGTCCACGTGGTCGCGACCGGCAAGGACGCGGCTGTCTTCGAGGAGGCCGAGCGGATCGTCGCCGGGCTCGCGGGCCAGGGCGTCGAGGTGCTCTACGACGACCGACCGAAGGTCTCGCCGGGTGTGAAGTTCAAGGACGCCGAGCTGCTCGGTGTCCCGCTCATCGTCGTCGTCGGCCGGGGGCTGGCCGAGGGGATCGTCGAGGTCCGTCCGCGCGCCGGGGGCGACCCCGAGAAGGTCGCGGTCGACGAGGTCGTCGAGCACGTCACCGGCCAGGTCGTCGAGCTGCTCGCCTAGGGCGAGACCACGACGGGGCGGGTCCGACCACCGGTGGTCGGACCCGCCCCGTCGTCGTCCCCCTCCTACTCCTGCTCGGGGAGCCCGGGGAACGCCGTCAGCGGTGCCCCCCACGAGACCGCGCTGCGGCTGCTGTCGGCCAGGAGGTCGACCAGCTCGGTCCGCCCGCTCGGGCCTGATGTGCCGACGAGACTGGCGTAGGACGCCGCGAGGTTGTTCTCGAGGAGCTGGCCCCGGGCGGCGACGCTCTCGGCCTCGGGCATCACGTACGCCGTGCTCCGAGGGTCCTGCGCCGTGGAGTCGATCTCGAGCAGCCGGGCCCAGTCGTCGGCACGGTCACGATGGATCGGGGCGCGGTCGGCGGAACGTTCCCGACCGGCGTCCGCGGTTCGCGCCGCCTGCACCTCGTACACGTAGCCGGCGGCGTCCTCGGCCTCCACGAGCGTCGTGAGGTCGGCTGCAGAGACGCCGCTCGGGAGTGTCTCGGGAACGACGGCGGTCGTGGGGACGACGGTCTCGGGCAGCTCGGCGCCCGTGAGGTCGCCGAGCTGCTCTGCCGCGAGGATGTCGGACGTGGAGATCGAGGCGAGCAGTCGAGCGAGTGGTCCGTCGTTCGTGGTGTCCGCCGCGCCCCTGGCCCGCACGGAGGCGCCGGCGAGAGCCTCGACGACGTCCGTCACGCGTGCGGCCTCGTCGTCGGGGGAGGTGGTCGCCTCCGGTGTGACCGCCGCGTCGGCGAGACCGGACTCGTAGGTGCCGCCGAGCTGTTGGGCGTGGGCCTGGGCGAACGCGGCCGCCTGCAGCAGTGCGGCGCTCACGTCCGCGTCGTCGGTCCCCTCCGCGGCGCTGGTGGCGAGCCGTTCGACGTCCAGGGCGTCGGCGACGACCGTCGACCGCAGGATCTCGTGCGTGTCGGGGGACGGCTCGCTGGGAGGCGGCGTGTCGATCCGTACTCCGCAGGCCGCCAGGGCGACGACGGCGGCGGCGCCGAGCACGGCGCGCACCAGTCGTCTGCGTCGGGTCGGCACCGTGGGGGAGAGGGGTTCGGCGTCCATCGATGCTGATCATGCCACGCAGGACGGTGGCGATGCTCACGGACCCACGGACCGGTTCCGTCCGCGACGTCGCTCTGGAGTAGATAGGCTGGGCCCACAACAGCACACCGGTCGGATCGAGCCCGGTGGGCGCGACCGACCAGGAGCATGTAGATGGCCAGGCACACCGACGGCGAGGTTTACGACCTGCTAGCGCCGGTCGTCGTCGACGCAGGACTCTTCCTCGAAGAGGTGCGGACGAGCAGGGCGGGGAGCAAGTCTGTCGTGCGCGTGGTCGTCGACCTCCCGGAGGACGAGCTCGGGAGTCTCGACCTCGACGGCGTCGCCGACGTGTCGCGGGCGATCTCCGACGCGCTCGACGAGACCGACGTCCTCCCCGGGGCCTACACTCTCGAGGTCGGCACCCCGGGCACGTCCCGACCGTTGACGACGCCGCGGCACTTCCGGCGCGCACGAGGCCGGCTGGTGCGCCTCGACCGTCGTGACGGTACGAGCACGACGACCCGCCTCGTCGACGTCGTCGACGACGTGCTGCACTGTGTGGCGGACGGCTCCGACGAGTCGACGCAGATTCCGCTCACCGACGTCGCCGTGGGGCACGTCGAGGTAGAGCTCAAGCGCGCGGCCGAGGCATTCGGCGCGGATGAGGAGGCCTGATGGACATCGACATGAGCACGCTCCGGATGCTCGAGCGTGAACGGGACATCAGCCTCGGCGTCCTGATCTCCGCGATCGAGTCGGCGCTGCTGTCCGCGTACCACCGCACGCCCGACGCCTACGCCGACGCTCGTGTGGAGCTGGACAGCTCCGGGCACGTCACGGTCTGGGCGCGGGAACGGGTCGAGCGCCCCGAGCCCGACGAGGACGGCGTCTACCCGCCGATGCCCGAGCCCGGGCCCGAGTTCGACGACACGCCCGCGAACTTCGGCCGCATCGCCACGGCGACCGCGCGTCAGGTCATCATCCAGCGTCTGCGTGACGCCGAGGACGACCAGGTGCTCGGCCAGTTCCGAGACAAGGAGGGCGAGATCGTCGCGGGAATCATCCAGCAGGGCAACGACCCGCGGACGGTGCTCGTCGACGTCGGGGACACCGAGGCCGTGCTCCCGTCGCACGAGCAGGTCCCGACGGAGCGCTACGTCCACGGAGAACGTCTGCGCGCGCTGGTGATCAACGTCGCCCGGGGGCCGAAGGGCGCCCAGGTGATGCTGAGCCGCTCGCACCCGGGGCTCGTGCGCAAGCTCTTCGAGCTCGAGGTGCCGGAGATCGCCGACGGCAGCGTCGAGATCGTCGCCGTCGCGCGCGAGGCGGGCCACCGCACCAAGCTGGCCGTGCGCTCGACCGTGCAGGGGCTGAACGCCAAGGGTGCGTGCATCGGCCCGCTCGGCTCGCGCGTCCGTGCCGTGATGGCGGAGCTGCACGGCGAGAAGATCGACATCGTCGACTTCAGCGACGACCCCGCGCGGTTCGTCGCCCAGGCACTGTCGCCTGCGCGGGTGACGTCTGTCACGGTGGTCGACGCGGCGGCCCGGGCTGCGCGTGTCGTCGTCCCGGACTACCAGCTCTCGCTCGCCATCGGCAAGGAGGGGCAGAACGCCCGTCTTGCGGCGAAGCTCACCGGGTGGCGCATCGACATCCAGTCGGACCAGGGTGGCCAGGATGCGGGTGCGGGCGACGACGTCGCGGTGCCCGACGGCCGCTGACTCCGCCGGGGCGAGGCGTTACCATGGAGGAGAACGGGCGAAGTTCCCGCACGCCGTCGACGGCGCCACTGTCCCTCGGGCCTGTGCGCACGTGTGTCGGTTGCCGGGAGCGGACGTCCTGTTCTGCTCTTCTTCGTGTGGTCGCTCGCACGGGGTCGTCAGGAACCGCTGAGCTGGTTCCCGACGTGCGCCGGTCTCTTCCGGGCCGGGGTGCGTGGATCCACGCGGATCTCGCATGCCTCGACCGTGCAGAGAAGCGGCGCTCGTTCGCCCGCGCACTGCGCGTCACGATCCCGGTCGACGTGAGCGGCCTGCGCGCACATCTGGAGCAGAACCTTTGAGGTCGCCTCGGCGGCCAGTCGCGAACCGGGAAGGTGCCGGTCCGCACCGCACGACACGTCGACAAGGAAGCGGGTCAGAAGTTCATGGGCACCCGATGAGTACTCAGCGATGAGAACCCAGCACTAACGACGGTCCTCCCTGTCCGGGACGGGCCGAGACAGGAGAGTTGTGGCAAAGGTCCGCGTATACGAGCTCGCCAAGGAGCTCGGTGTGGAGAGCAAGGTCTTGCTCGCCGAGTTGAAGTCAGCAGGCGAGTACGTCCGCTCAGCGTCGTCGACGCTCGAGCCCCCCATCGTCCGTTCCATGCGGGACAAGTTCCCCGCAGCGGACAAGACATCGACCCCGCCTGCGAAGGCGGCGGCACAGACCAAGAGCTCGGGCGCCCCCACGCCCGGGCCGAAGCCTGCGGCAAAGACCCCGGCCCCTGCGGCCGAGGTCCCCGAGGCGCCGGCGGCCCAGAAGCCCGCCCCGAAGAAGACTCCTGCCCCGGCCCCCGAACCCGCGGCGACGACGGCCGCTCCCGCGGCCGAGGTCCCCGAGGCACCGGCGGCCCAGAAGCCCGCGGCCGACGCGCCTGCACGGTCCGCCGCTCCCAAGCCCGGCGCTCCCAAGCCCCCGCGCTCGTCCTCGGGCGACGCACGCCCGGGCAACAACCCGTTCGCGTCCAGCCAGGGCATGCCCCGGCCGGGTCAGCGCGGCGGCCGGTCCGGTTCGGGCGGTCAGCCGCCGCGTCCGGGCAACAACCCGTTCGCGTCCAGCCAGGGCATGCCCCGGCCTGGTCAGCGTCCGGAGCGCGCAGAGCGCACGGACCGCAGCGACGCCCCGGAGCGCTCCGGCGGACCGCGTCCTGGTGCGCCCCGTCCGGCGTCGCCTCGTCCGGGTGGCGGCTCACGCCCCAACCCGAACATGATGCCGGGCAAGTCGAGCATCGGGCGCCCCGGTGACCGGCCGGCAGCCGGTGGTCGTGGCGGTGCCGGCGGTGGCCGTGGTGGCGCCGGCGGTGGCCGTGGTGGCCCCGGTGGTGGCACGGGCGGTCCCGGTGGTTTCGCCGGTCGTCCGGGCGGCGGCGGCGGTTTCCGCGGTCGTGGTGGCGCCGGACGTGGTTCGACGCAGGGCGCGTTCGGTCGTGCCGGAGGGCGTCCCGTCCGTGGGCGCAAGTCGAAGCGCGCGAAGCGTCAAGAGTTCGAGCAGATGCAGGCCCCGTCAATCGGTGGCGTGCAGGTTCCCCGGGGCGACGGCGAGACGGTCGTGCGCCTGCGCCGCGGAGCGTCGCTGAGCGACTTCGCGGACAAGATCGACGCCAACCCGGCGAGCCTCGTCACCGTCCTCTTCCACCTCGGTGAGATGGCGACGGCGACGCAGTCGCTCGACGAGGACACCTTCGAGACGCTGGGGGCCGAGCTCGGCTACCAGATCGAGATGGTGTCGGCCGAGGACGAGGACCGAGAGCTGCTCGGCGCCTTCGACATCGACCTCGACGCCGAGGAGGCGGACGAGGACGACGATCTCCTGATTCCTCGTCCTCCCGTCGTCACGGTCATGGGTCACGTCGACCACGGAAAGACTCGTCTTCTGGACGCCATCCGGTCGACGGACGTCATCTCGGGCGAGGCCGGTGGCATCACCCAGCACATCGGTGCCTACCAGGTTCGTCACGAGCACGAGGGCGTCGACCGCGCCATCACCTTCATCGATACCCCGGGTCACGAGGCGTTCACCGCCATGCGTGCGCGTGGTGCGAAGGTCACGGACATCGCGATCCTCGTGGTCGCGGCGGACGACGGCGTGATGCCGCAGACGATCGAGGCGCTGAACCACGCCCAGGCGGCCGACGTGCCGATCGTGGTCGCGGTCAACAAGGTGGACAAGGAGGGCGCGAACCCCTCCAAGATCCGCCAGCAGCTCACCGAGTACAACCTCGTGGCCGAGGAGTACGGCGGCGACACGATGTTCGTCGACGTCTCCGCGAAGGAGAACCGGGGGATCGACAGCGTGCTCGAGGCTGTCCTCCTCACGGCCGACGCCGCCCTGGACCTGCGTGCCAACCCCGAGAAGGACGCCCGCGGTGTCGCCATCGAGGCGAACCTCGACAAGGGGCGCGGTGCGGTCGCGACCGTGCTGGTGCAGTCCGGCACGCTCAACGTCGGCGACTCGATCGTCGCGGGCACGGCCTACGGCCGCGTGCGCGCCATGTTCGACGAGCACGGCGAGAGCGTCACGGCGGCGGGCCCGGCCCGCCCGGTCCTCGTCCTCGGTCTGACCTCGGTCCCCGGCGCCGGTGACACGTTCATCGTCGCTCCTGACGACCGGACGGCTCGCCAGATCGCCGAGAAGCGTGAAGCTGCTCAGCGTGCGGCGATGCTGGCGAAGCGTCGCAAGCGCATCAGCCTCGAGGACTTCCAGCAGCAGCTGGAGCAGGGCAAGGTCGAGACGCTCAACCTGGTCCTCAAGGGTGACGTCTCCGGTGCCGTCGAGGCGCTGGAGGACGCGCTGCTGCAGATCGACGTCGGCGACGACGTCGACCTGCGGGTCATCCACCGCGGGGTCGGTGACGTCACGCAGAACGACGTCAACCTCGCCACGGTGGACAACGCGATCATCCTGGCGTTCAACGTCAAGTCGGACGGCCGTGTCGAGGCACTCGCCGAGCGCGAGGGCGTCGACATCCGCTCGTACTCGGTCATCTACCAGGCGATCGACGACGTCGAGGCAGCGCTCAAGGGCATGCTCAAGCCGGAGTACGAGGAGGCTCAGCTCGGCACCGCCGAGATCCGTGAGATCTTCCGCTCCTCGAAGGCCGGGAACATCGCGGGTTCGATCGTCCGATCCGGGACGATCACGCGTAACTCCAAGGCGCGGGTGCTGCGTGACGGGGCCGTCGTCGGCGACAACCTGACGATCGACTCCCTCAAGCGGTTCAAGGACGATGCGACCGAGGTCCGCGAGGGCTTCGAGTGCGGTATCGGCCTCGGCTCGTTCAACAACGTCCAGATCGGCGACACGATCGAGACGTTCGAGATGCGCGAGAAGCCTCGAAAGTGATGTGATCCAGGACCCGCCGCCCCTCGTCCCGAGGGGCGGCGGGTTTTCGCCCGCCCGGCCCCGGTACGGCCCGGGCCTCAGAAAGGACCGAACATGGGCGACAGCCCGAGGTCGCGCAAGCTCGCCGACCGCATCAAGGTGATCGTCGCTTCGATGATCGACAGCAGGATCAAGGACCCGCGACTCGGCTTCGTCACCATCACCGACGTCCGGGTCACCGGCGACCTGCAGAACGCCAGCGTCTTCTACACGGTCTACGGGTCCGACGAGGAACGTGACGGAACGGCCGCGGCGCTCGAGAGCGCGAAGGGCATGATCCGGTCCGAGGTCGGCAAGCAGACCGGGATCCGGTTGACCCCGACGCTCGAGTTCCACCTCGACTCCGTGCCCGAGACCGCGGCTCATCTCGACGCGGCGATCGTCGAGGCGCACCGCCGGGACGCGGAGATCGAAGCTCTGCGGAAGACCGCGACCTACGCGGGGGAGCAGGACCCGTACCGTGAGCCCGGTGAGCGCGGCCCGCGGTCCGACGACGAGGACACGACCGAGTAGTCGTGTGCTCGGGACGATGACGCCGACGACGGGCCCCGCCCCGCAGCGGATGACGCGGGTGGCGCGCCGCGCGCAGGTGCTGCGGGCGGCCCGCTCCGCGTTCGCGCGCGGGGGCTATGCCGGGACCAGCACGGAGCAGGTGGCGCGGGCGGCGGGGGTCTCCCAGCCGTACGTCGTGCGGATGTTCGGCGGTAAGAGGGAGCTCTTTCGGGCGGTCTTCGACGACGTCTGCGACGAGGTGATCGCGACCTTCGAGAGCGTTCCGCTCGCTCCGGGCAGCGGGTCGGCGCTCGGCGACGCGTACCTCGGCCTGCTGGTGCACCGTGATCTGCCCCGTGTGCTGATGCACGGTCTGATCGCGGGTGACGACCCGGAGATCGGTGCCCGGGCCCGGGCTGTGATCGCCCGTGCCTTCGAGATCTCGCAACGGCACTGGGAGGGTTCCGCGGAGCGGGCGCAGGCCTTCGTCGCGGAGGGCCTGCTGATCAACGTGTTTCTCGCGGTGGACGCACCCGAGCACCGCGACGAGCCGGGAATGGCCGACCTGGTCGCCCGCGTCCTCGACAGCTCGATCCTCCTCACCGACCCCCACCACCCCGAGGACCCCCGATGAACCGGACGACCACACCACGCAACCCGGCCGCGGCCGACGGACTCGTCGTCGTCGACAAGCCGGCTGGGTGGACGAGCCACGACGTCGTCGGACGGATGCGGCGCCTCGCCGGCACCCGCAAGGTCGGGCATGCAGGAACGCTGGACCCGATGGCGACGGGCGTCCTGGTTCTCGGGGTCGGTCGTGCGACCCGCCTGCTGACGTACATCGTCGGTGCGGACAAGGACTACGACGCGACGATCCGTCTCGGTGTCTCGACGGTCACGGACGACGCCGAGGGCGAGGTCGCGGCAGCGGTCGGCGCGCGGGACGTCGACCGCGTCGCCGTCGAGGCGGGGGTGCAGCGCCTCACGGGGCGGATCTCTCAGGTCCCCAGCGCAGTCAGCGCCATCAAGGTCGACGGGCGTCGCGCGTACTCGCGGGTGCGCGACGGTGAGCAGGTCGAGCTCGCGGCGCGCGACGTGACGGTCTCCCGGTTCGAGGTGCTCGACGTCCGTGCCGTCCTCGCCGACGTGCCTGCGGGCACGTGCCCCGCGATCGACGTGCAGGTCCGGGTCACCGTGTCCTCCGGCACCTATGTGCGGGCACTCGCGCGCGACCTGGGGGAGATGCTCGGCACCGGCGGTCACCTGACGTCCCTGCGGCGCACGCGGGTCGGTGGGTTCGGCCTCGACGTCGCGCGCTCGCTCGACGAGCTCGGTGCCGAGGTGGACGAGAACGGAGTCCTCTCGACGCGTCCGATGGCCGACGCTGCGCGCGCGGTGTTCCCGGTGCGCGAGCTCGACGACGCCGAGGTGCGGGCGTTGTCGTACGGGCAGTCGATCTCCCCGAGCCCTGAGCCGTGCACGACGGCGGGGCTCGCGCCGGACGGCACGCTCGTGGCTCTCCTGGAGAACCGGCGACGACGTGGCGTCGACGGCTCGCGCCCCGTCCTGGTCTTCGCGCCGGCGTAGACGACCGGCCGCGGTCGGTCTGCAGGTGCGAAGGTCTGCCTGGTGCGCGAGTCGTGGCACGCTAGTCCTTGCCGCTGTCTCAGCGGCACCCCCCTCGAGAAGGAGATGTGCGTGCACCTGTGGACCGACCTGAGTCAGGTTCCCGCGGGATTCGGCCCGTCGGTCGTGACGATCGGCAACTTCGACGGCGTACATCGCGGGCACGCCGAGGTTCTCGGCCGCATCGTGGACCTTGCGCGCCAGGACGCCGCACGGTCGGTCGCCGTGACCTTCCATCCGCACCCCGCCCAGGTGCACCGTCCCGGGCAGGCGCCGGAGCTTCTGACCGGTCTGGTCGACCGGGCCGAGCTGCTCGAGGCGACCGGTCTCGACGCCGTCCTCGTCCAGGAGTACACCCTGGACTTCGCCCGGCAGACGCCGGAGGAGTTCGTGGCGCGGTACCTCGCCGGACCGCTGGGTGCGACGACGGTCGTGGTCGGGCGTGACGTCCGGTTCGGTCGGGACAACTCCGGCGACCTCCGGACGATGGTCGAGCTCGGACGGCACTACGGGTTCGACGTCGTGACGGTGGACGACGTCGGTGCGGCCGACCACGCAGAAGAGGGCTCGACCCCGGGCCGCGACCGGTGGTCGTCGACCTATGTCCGCGAGCTTCTGCAGGCGGGTCGCGTACAGGACGCCGCGGACGTGCTCGGGCGTTCGCACCGCGTGCGTGGCACGGTGGTGCACGGTGACGCGCGGGGTCGCGAGCTCGGATTCCCGACGGCGAACCTCGGTGACGTCGTGGGGATGGTGCCGGCTGACGGTGTCTACGCCGGTTGGCTCTCCCGCCCCGATCTCGCCCACGCGGCGCCCGACCACGCGGACATCCGCCTGCCCGCGGCGATCTCGGTCGGGACGAACCCGACGTTCGACGGCGTCGAGCGTCGGGTGGAGGCCTATGTGCTCGACCGGGACGACCTCGACCTCTACGACGAGGAGGTCGTCGTCGAGCTCGTCGAGCATCTGCGCCCGACCGTCCGCTTCGACGGGATCGAGCCGCTCGTCGAGCAGATGCACGAGGACGTCGCGCGGGCCCGGGCGATCCTGTCCGGCGGGCCGTCCTGACCGGCTGATACACTGGCAGGGCCGTCTGAACGGCCGCGGAGATCGGGGACAGCTCGCCGATCGCATCGAAGAGCCCAGGGATCAAGCCCTGGTGCGCCGCGCAACGACCATTTGAAGGAGAGCCGTGCCGCTCGATTCTGCCACCAAGCAGCGCATCATGTCCGAGTACGCCACCAGCGAGGGCGACACCGGTTCGCCCGAGGTCCAGATCGCGATGCTCACGCAGCGCATCACGGACCTCACCGAGCACCTCAAGGAGCACAAGCACGACCACCACAGCCGTCGTGGTCTGCTGCTCCTCGTGGGCCAGCGTCGTCGTCTTCTCAAGTACCTGCAGAAGACCGACATCAGCCGCTACCGCAGCCTGATCGAGCGCCTCGGCCTGCGTCGCTGACGTCCGCCTCCCGGCCCGACCCCTCCAGGGGTCGGGCTGGTTCGGTGTGACACGTCAGATCCACACCACACAACCACTCCGCGCCCACCGACCCGATCCGTCTGGTCCTCGGTAGTGGCCCCCGGAACCCCGCGAGGGGAAGCCGTGAGCCTCGATCGAAGACCGTCGACGGTCGCCGGGCGCACAGAACAGTGAGGAGGGCACCCATGGAGGGTCCCGAGATCAAGTTCACCGAAGTCACCATCGACAATGGCCGCTTCGGCACCCGCACCGTCCGTTTCGAGACGGGCCGCCTGGCCAAGCAGGCCGCCGGCAGCGCCGTCGCCTACCTCGACGGCGAGACGATGCTGCTGTCGGCCACGACGGTCGGCAAGCACCCCAAGGACCACTTCGACTTCTTCCCCCTGACGGTGGACGTCGAGGAGCGGATGTACGCCGCAGGCCGCATCCCCGGTTCGTTCTTCCGCCGTGAGGGCCGCCCGTCGACGGAGGCGATCCTCGCCTGCCGTCTGATCGACCGCCCGCTGCGCCCGCTGTTCGTCAAGGGCGTGCGCAACGAGGTCCAGGTCGTCGTGACCGTCCTCGCGAGCCACCCCGACGACGCGTACGACACGCTCGCCATCAACGCCGCGTCGCTCTCGACGCAGCTCTCCGGCCTGCCGTTCTCCGGCCCTGCCGGTGCGGTGCGCATCGCTCTGATCGACGGCCAGTGGGTCGCGTTCCCGAAGTACTCGGACAAGGAGCGCGCCGTCTTCGAGATGGTCGTCTCCGGTCGTGTCGTCGGTGACGACGTCGCGATCGCCATGATCGAGGCCGAGGCGACGGACGACTCCTGGAACCTCATCAAGAACGAGGGCGTCCAGGCACCGACCGAGGCGGTCGTCGCCGAGGGCATCGAGGCGTCCAAGCCGTTCATCCGTGCGCTCTGCGAGGCTCAGTCCGAGCTCGCCGCACAGGCCACCAACACGGCGAAGGAGCTTCCGCTCTTCCCCGACTACCAGGACGACTCCTACGCCGCGGTCGAGTCCGCTGCGACGGCGCCCCTGGGTGAGGCACTGTCCATCGCCGACAAGCAGGACCGCGAGAGCCGTCTCGACGAGATCAAGGCCGAGGTCGTCGGAGCGCTCTCCGCAGACTTCGAGGGTCGCGAGAAGGAGCTGTCCGCCGCGTACCGCGCCGTGCAGAAGAAGCTCATCCGCCAGCGCATCCTCTCCGACGGCTTCCGCATCGACGGTCGCGGGCTCGCCGACATCCGCACCCTGGGTGCCGAGGTCGAGGTCCTGCCCCGCGTGCACGGCTCGGCACTGTTCGAGCGTGGCGAGACGCAGATCCTCGGCGTCACGACGCTCAACATGCTCCGCATGGAGCAGCAGATCGACTCCCTCGGTCCCGTCACGCGCAAGCGCTACATGCACAACTACAACTTCCCGCCCTACTCGACCGGCGAGACCGGCCGTGTGGGCAGCCCCAAGCGCCGCGAGATCGGCCACGGTGCGCTCGCCGAGCGCGCCCTGGTGCCGGTCCTGCCGTCGCGCGAGGAGTTCCCCTACGCGATCCGTCAGGTCTCCGAGGCTCTCGGCTCCAACGGCTCGACGTCGATGGGCTCGGTCTGCGCCTCGACGCTCTCGCTCCTCAACGCCGGTGTGCCGCTGCGCGCCCCGGTCGCGGGCATCGCGATGGGCCTGGTCTCGGACACGGTGGACGGTGAGACCCGCTACGCGGCACTCACCGACATCCTCGGGGCCGAGGACGCCTTCGGCGACATGGACTTCAAGGTTGCCGGAACGCGTGAGTTCGTCACCGCCATCCAGCTCGACACCAAGCTGGACGGCATCCCCGCCTCGGTCCTGGCCGGCGCACTGACGCAGGCGCACGACGCCCGCATCACGATCCTCGACGTCCTCAACGAGGCCATCGACACCCCGGACGAGATGAGCGCCACCGCCCCGCGCGTCATCACGGTGCAGGTCCCCACCGACAAGATCGGCGAGGTCATCGGCCCGAAGGGCAAGATGATCAACCAGATCCAGGAGGAGACCGGCGCGGACATCTCGATCGAGGACGACGGCACCGTCTTCATCGGCGCGACCGACGGCCCGTCGGCCGAGGCCGCTCGTGCCGCGATCAACGCGATCGCGAACCCGCACGTGCCGGAGATCGGCGAGCGCTTCGTCGGGACGGTCGTCAAGACGACCTCCTTCGGCGCGTTCATCTCGCTCTCCCCGGGCAAGGACGGTCTGCTGCACATCAGCCAGATCCGCAAGCTCGTGGGCGGCAAGCGCGTCGAGTCGGTCGAGGACGTCCTCTCCATCGGCCAGAAGGTCCAGGTGGAGATCGGCGAGATCGACCCGCGCGGCAAGCTCTCGCTCGTCGCCGTGACCGAGGACGACGACGCATCGGCGGAGGCAGACGCCTCCACCGACGCCTGAGGTGCCCTGGGACCTCCCGCTCGTCACTGCCGGTGAGCCCGGCAGCGATCTGACCGCCGGGCAGGACGGCGCGACCATTCGTCGCACCGTCCTGCCCGGCGGCGTTCGTGTGCTGAGCGAGACGATGCCCGGCCTTCGTTCGGTCACCATGGGTGCCTGGGTCGGGGTCGGGTCGCGCGACGAGACGAGCGGGCACCTGGGTTCGACCCACTTCCTCGAGCACCTGCTGTTCAAGGGAACACCGACGCGGTCGGCGATGGACATCGCCGAGTCGTTCGACGCCGTCGGCGGTGAGGCGAACGCCGCCACCGGCAAGGAGCACACCTGCTACTACGCGCGCGTGCTCGACGCCGACCTGCCGATGGCGGTCGACGTCGTGGCGGACATGGTGACCTCGGCCACGATCGACCCGGCCGAGCTCGAGGTCGAGCGCGGGGTCATCCTCGAAGAGCTCGCGATGGACAACGACGACCCGACGGACGTCGCCCACGAGGAGTTCGCGCGCGCCGTCCTGGGGGACCACGAGCTGGGCCGGCCCATCGGCGGCACCCCGCAGAGCATCCAGGACGTGCCGAGAGACGCGGTGTACGAGCACTACCGTGCGCACTACGCGCCCGAGACGCTCGTCGTCGCCGCGGCGGGCGGGGTCGACCACGACGCGCTCTGCGCACAGGTCACCGCAGCCCTGGGCCGTGGCGGGTGGGATCTCGACCCCGACCGCGCACCCCGTGCCCGACGCAGCGACTCCGCGCCCCTCGTCCCGGGGGGACCGGTCTCCCTCGACCTGCACCGCGGAGTCGAGCAGGCGAACGTGATCGTGGGGACCACCGGTCTGTCCGCGACGGACGACCGCAGGTTCGCCCTGTCGATCCTCAACGCGGTCCTCGGCGGGGGGATGAGCTCGCGGCTCTTCCAGGAGATCCGTGAGAAGCGCGGCCTGGCGTACTCGACGTACTCGTTCGCGTCCGGGTTCGCCGAGACCGGCACGTTCGGCCTGTACGCCGGTTGCGCACCGGGGCGTGTGGACGAGCTGACCGAGCTGCTCGGTGCCGAGCTCGACCGGTTGGCCGCGGACGGCATCACCCAGGCCGAGCTCGACCGCAGCGTCGGGCAGCACGTGGGTGGTCTGGCACTCGGGCTGGAGGACTCGGGTTCGCGGATGAACCGTCTCGGGAGGTTCGAGCTGGTGCACGGCCGTGTCGCGGACGTCGACGAGGCGATCGCGAACATCCGCTCCGTGACGGTCGACGACGTCGCGGACCTGGCGGCGGACCTGGCGTCGCGGCCCCGGAGCACCGTGCGCGTCGCGCCGTTCGAGGGTCGATAGGGTGGCCCCGTGAACACGGCGAACACGATCAAGGTGGCAGTGCTCGGCGCGAACGGCCGCATGGGCAGGACGGTCTGTGCGGCGGTCGAGGCGGCCGAGGACCTCGAGCTGGTGGCTGCTCTGGATGCGGGCGACGATCTCGCGCAGGTCGCGGCGTCCGGGGCGTCGGTCGCGGTCGACTTCACCGTCCCCGCCGTCACCGAGGCGAACGTGCACGCGCTGGTCGACCAGGGTGTGCACGCCGTCGTCGGGACGACCGGGTGGACCGACGAGTCCCGTGCCCGCGTCGCGGACCACCTCGCCACGTCGGCCGAGGAGGGTACGGCCGTCGGCGTGCTGATCGCCCCGAACTTCGGTCTGTCGGCCGTGCTGGCCATGACCTTCGCAGCCCGTGCCGCCCGGTACTTCGAGTCCGCCGAGGTCGTCGAGCTGCACCACCCGAACAAGGTCGACGCGCCGAGCGGTACCGCGACGCACACTGCTCAGGCGATGGCTGCGGCGCGTTCCGAGGCCGGCGTCGCGCCGAGCCCGGACGCGACCGAGAGCGGCTGGGAGGCTCGCGGCGCGGACGTCGACGGGGTGCGTGTGCACGCGGTCCGGCTGCGCGGTCTGGTCGCCCACGAGGAGATCCTGCTCGGCAACGAGGGGGAGCAGCTCACGATTCGTCAGGACTCGTTCGACCGCGTGTCGTTCATGCCCGGCGTGCTGCTCGGGATCCGGGAGGTCGTCGGCCGCCCTGGTCTGACCGTCGGGCTCGAGAACGTCATGGACCTGTGACGGGACGCCGCTGATGAAGAAGGGCATGCTCGGTGCGATCCTCGTCACGGCCCTGCTCGTCCTGTACACGTGGGCGGTCGGGGGGCGCGCGGTGGCGCTGGTGCGGACCGGCGACCCTGTGGCGGTCGCGATCGGTGCGTCGGTCGTTCTCATCCCGCTCGTGGCGATCTGGGTGCTCGTCCAGGAGTACCGCCTTGCCGTGACCGTGCAGCGGATGTCCAACGAGCTCGACGCTCGGGGCGAGCTCGACGTGGACGACCTGCCCCGGTCTCCGGGCGGGCGTGTGGACCGCGCCGCCGCCGACGCGCAGTTCGGCCCGCGCCGTGAGGCCGTGGAGCAGGATCCGGAGGACTGGGCCAACTGGTTCCGTCTCGGGTTCGCCTACGACGCCGCGGGTGACCGCCGGCGGGCCCGGTCGTCCTTGCGGACCGCTGCAGGGATCTACCGGTCACGGCGATCAGGCACCGCCGGTACCTCCGCCCCGTAGCCTCCCTCGGTCCGCGTGGTCCGTCTCAGATCGAGGCGGACCAGCGACGCTCGACCACCTCGCGAGGCCCGGTCGTCAGGGTGCGTTCCATGCCGTCGGGGCCGAGACCCGCGCCCGACAGGAACTGCTCGCGCGCGTCGTCCCCGTCGAGGACCCAGGCGGTGACCGTGTCGGCCCCGTCCTGACGAAGCCGGTCGACCGCGGCGGTCAGGAGTCGCGACCCGTGGCCCGCGCGCTGGTGCTCGGGCAGCACCTCGAGCGACATCACGGCCCCGGGGGTGACGGCGGCGAACCCCACGACGTCGGCCCTGACGCACGCGACGAGGACCGCGAACCCCGGCCCGGGTGGTGCCGTGATGGCTGCCGCCCACTGCTCCTGCATCCGGGCCACGTCGAGCCGGTCCAGGACCTCCGCGCCCAGCGCGTCGTCGTGGGCACCGCGCCACGCCGCGATCTGTGCGCGGGTCACGGCGACGTCGTCGCCGGCGACGGCGGGGCGGACGGACACGTCTGCGGACTCGGAGAACAACGCCATGGCGGCGACCCTACCCGCCCAGAGCCCGGAGCCCCGCGGCGACTCCGGCTGCGAGGACGACGACCACGATGAACGGTGCCCGCAGCGCGAGCGCCACCGCGGCCGCCCCCAGGGCGGGCAGTCGCGCGTCGACGACGACCTCCTGACCGTTCGCGACCGTCTGGACCACGACGAGCGCGGCGAGGAGCGCGGCGGTCGTGAGGTTCGCGGTCCGGGCGACGCGGGGGTCGCCGAGCCAGTGCTCGGGGAGGTAGTGCCCCGCGAGCTTGAACCCGAGGCAGACGACCGACGCCACGAGGACGGTGATCCAGAGCTCGAGGTCGGTCATGACTCCTCCTTCGGTGAGGCCGGCGACGCCAGGTGCGGCTCGCGCGGGCGAGGGAGGACCTGCCCGAGCACGATCGCCACGGCGGCGGCCGCGAGGACGGGGACGCCGGCCGGTGTGACCGGGACGAGCAGCACGGCCACGACTGCGGCGATCGCGACCGTCAGCGCGACGGCGCGGGAGGCGAGGCGCGGCCAGAGAAGCCCGAGGAAGGCGGCACCGGCAGCGGCGTCCAGGCCCCACCGCTGCGGGTCGCCGAGCGCGTCGCCGGCGACCGCGCCGACGAGGACCAGGAGGTTCCACAGCACGAAGACGCCCGCGCCCGTCCACCAGAAGCCGAGACGTACCAACGCACGGGTCGGCTGCGCGGTGGCGACCGCCGTGGACTCGTCGATCGTCAGGTGGGCGGCTAGCGCGCGACGCCACCCGTGCAGTGCCAGGAGCGGGCCCAGCTGGACGCCGTAGAGCGCGTTGCGGACGCCGAGGAACGAGGCGGAGAGCACGGCGGCCAGAGGCGCGCCGCCGGAGCCCACCACTCCGACCAGGGCGAACTGCGACCCGCCGGAGAACATCAGCAGACTGAGCACCATCGACTGGGCGAGGCTCAGGCCGGCCACGGTGGCGAGCGCCCCGAAGGAGACGCCGTACAGGCCGGTCGCCACGGACACCGAGAGCGCCTGACGGACGACGGCTCGGCGTTCTTCGGCGCTCGGGCGCCGGTCGCCCGCGGACGTGTCGGGTTGCTCGTCGTGCACCGTATGACGGTACAGGCCACGGCGAGGCCCGTGGGCACGGTACGTTTGACCCATGGTTTCCCCTGTACTTGCCGGACAGAGCCCGGTGCGGCCGTTCGGAGCCGTCCTGACGGCGATGATCACCCCGATGACGGACGACGGCGCGATCGACCTGGTCGCCGCGGCACGCCTCGCCGAGCACCTGGTCGACCAGGGCAACGACGGACTCGTCGTCAACGGGACGACCGGTGAGTCGGCCGTCACGCACGCGCCCGAGAAGGCCGAGCTGGTGGCCGCGGTCGTCGACGCCGTCGGAGACCGCGCCCACGTCGTCGCCGGTGCAGGCTCCAACGACACGGTGCACGCCGTGCGGATGGCCGAGCAGGCCGCGGACGCCGGGGCCCACGGTCTGCTCGTGGTCACCCCCTACTACTCGCGCCCCTCGCAGGAGGGCCTCTACCAGCACATGACCGCGGTCGCGGACGCGACCGAGCTGCCCGTCATGCTCTACGACGTACCCGGCCGTACCGGGCTGCGCATCGCGGCGGAGACGTTCGACCGTCTCGCCGACCACGACAGGATCGTCGCGACGAAGGACGCGACGGGCGACGTCGCCGCGGTCGCGGCCCACACGCAGCGGACCGGCCTGGCCTGGTACTGCGGTGACGACAGTCTCTACCTCGCGATGCTCGCCCAGGGCGCGGTCGGCCACGTCGGCGTCGCGACGCACGTCGTCTCGCGCCAGTTCGCCGACCTCACCGTCGCGTGGGACGCCGGCGACCACGGTCGTGCCCTCGACCTGCTCCGGTCGGCGCTTCCCGTCGTCGACGCGCTCAACGGCGCCGGGGCCCAAGCCGTGATGGCCAAGGCCGCGATGCAGGCCCTCGGCGTCGTCACCAACCGCGCGATGCGGCTCCCCAACGTCCCCGCGAGCGACGCCGAGAGCGAGGCCGTGCGCGACGTGCTGCGGGCCGCCGGCGCGCTCGACCTTGCGCGCTCGGCGCGCTGAAGAACAGGCCAGGAGGCCACCATGAGTCACCCCCACCCCGAACTCTCACCACCCCCCGAGCTGCCGGAGGGCGGCCTGCGGATCGTCGCCCTCGGCGGTCTCGGCGAGGTCGGCCGCAACATGGCCGTCCTCGAGTACGACGGCCGACTTCTCATCGTCGACTGCGGCGTGCTGTTCCCCGAGGACACCCAGCCCGGGGTCGACCTGATCCTCCCGGACTTCGAGTACATCGCGGACCGGATGGACGACGTCGAGGCGATCGTCCTCACGCACGGCCACGAGGACCACATCGGTGGCGTGCCCTACCTGCTGCGGCTGCGCCGTGACATCCCGATCCTCGGCTCGCAGCTCACGCTCGCGTTCGTGACGGCGAAGCTCAAGGAGCACCGGATCACACCGGTGACGCAGGTGGTCAAGGAGGGCGAGACCCGCAAGGTCGGTGTCTTCGACCTCGAGTTCGTCGCCGTGAACCACTCCATCCCGGACGCGCTCGCGGTCGCGATCACCACGGGGGCGGGCACCGTCCTGCACACGGGTGACTTCAAGATGGACCAGCTCCCGCTCGACGGGCGGATCACGGACCTGCGCGGGTTCGCACGCCTCGGGGAGAAGGGGATCGACCTGTTCATGGTCGACTCCACCAACGCCGAGGTCCCGGGCTTCGTCACGCCGGAGGCCGAGATCGGCCCCGTGCTCGACGACGTCTTCCACCAGTCGGACCAGCGCATCATCGTCGCGTCGTTCTCCTCGCACGTGCACCGCGTCCAGCAGGTGCTCAACACGGCGCACGCGCACGGACGGCGAGTGGCCCTCGTCGGTCGGTCGATGATCCGCAACATGGGCATCGCCGCCGAGCTCGGCTACCTCGACGTGCCCGACGGCGTCCTGATCGACCTCAAGAAGATCGACTCGCTGCGCGACGACCAGGTCGTGCTGATGTGCACCGGCTCGCAGGGCGAGCCGATGGCCGCGCTCAGCCGGATGGCCAACGGCGACCACAAGATCCAGGTCAACTACGGTGACACGGTCATCCTCGCGTCGTCGCTGATCCCCGGGAACGAGAACGCCGTCTTCCGGATCATCAACGGACTGATGCGACTGGGGGCACGCGTGGTCCACGGCGGCAACGCCAAGGTGCACGTGTCCGGGCACGCAAGTGCCGGCGAGCTCATCTACTGCTACAACATCCTGCGGCCGCGCAACGTCATGCCCGTCCACGGCGAGGTGCGCCACCTGATCGCCAACGGGGCGCTCGCTGTCAAGACCGGTGTGCCCCCGGAGCGCGTGGTCCTCGCGGAGGACGGCGTGGTCGTCGACCTGGTCGACGGGAAGGCCTCGGTCGTCGGGGCCGTTCCGTGCGGATACGTCTACGTGGACGGCACGAGCGTCGGCGAGGTGAGCGACTCGGAGCTCAAGGACCGTCGGATCCTCAGCGAGGAGGGCTTCGTCTCGATCTTCGCCGTCGTCGACACGGCGACCGGGAAGGTCATCGCCGGCCCGCAGATCCTGGCGCGCGGGTTCGCCGAGGACGAGTCGGTCTTCGACGAGATCCAGCCCAAGGTGGTCGAGGCGCTGGAGGAGGCGATCGCCAAGGGCGCGACCGACGCCCACCAGCTGCAGCAGATCATGCGACGCGTCGTCGGCCGCTGGGTCTCGAACAGGCTGCGCCGTCGGCCGATGATCGTGCCGGTCGTCGTCGAGGCGTAGTCCCGACCCAACACCCTGCACCACCGCGGGTCCGCTCCCTCGTCGCGAGGGGGCGGACCCGTGCGTCGTCCCGAGCCGTTCCCGGCGTGGTTCCCGAACAGTCGGGCCGGGTGACCTGCTGATCCGTGGGTCGGAGGTTCACGACGGTGGCGGCCCCCGTCGGAGGTCTCGGCTACCCACGGGATCGTCCGAGAGCGGCGACCTGGGCTCGGTGCTCCCCGGCGACCCAGGGGTCGGTGAGCCGGGGGTCCCGGGTCGAGCATGCTGAGCGGGGTTCGTCCCCGCATCCGTGGCGCGCCTCGTGCTCGATCGCGTCGAGGTAGCGGCGGTCGGCCGTGAACCTCTCACCGACGTCCCTCGACCCGAGGGCGGGGCTTCCGTGCCCGGGGACCAGTGCCGTGACCCGGTGCTCGACGACCTGGGCCTCGAGGAGGTCGAGCGCCCGACGATAGTCCGTGACGGGATCGACCGCGTCGGTGTCGAGCAGCGGCACCTCGCGGTCGGACAGCATGTCGCCCGCGACCAGCACCCGACGTCCGGGGAGCACGAGAGCCGCGTGGCCCGGGGCGTGCGCGTCGTGCTCCACCACGAGCGAGTCCACGCCCGTCCAGGGGAGCCGGAGCGCACCGCCGTGCGTGCGGGGGATCGGCACGAGGCGTCCGACGAGGTCGTGGTCGTGGCCGGGGGCGAGCGCGTCGGCCTCGGCGAGGTTGTGCGCGCGTGACTCGTCGGCCCGACGGACGCAGGCGGTGGTGGCCCACCGTGGTGCGTCCGGCCATCGTGGGCTCCAGAGCACGTGGTCCCAGTGCGGATGCGTCGAGAACCCGGCGTCGACCCGCAGACCGCGGGCGCGGAGCTCGTCGGCGACACGGCCGATCTCGGACGGCGTGATCCCGGGGTCGACGACCAGGCACCGGGAGTCCGCGACCACCACGGTGGTCAGACTGGACCACAGGCGTGCGCGACTGACGAGCACGCCCGGTGTGATCTCGTGCACGGTGCTCGTCATGCCGTCGATCCTCAGCGCCGACGGGCCGGGAGTCAATGCGGACACGGCCTCGCCAATCCGTGGACCTGGCCGTGCGCACGGGTACGGTGAGGGCACTATGGCCACGCGTCAATCGACCTCAGGGAAACGTCCTGCCGGCTCAGGGCGCGGTGGAGCACGCATCGCGACCCGTTCGACGGGCACCTCGACCCGCCGGACCGGCGCGTCGGGGGGCAAGGCCGGCACGTCCAAGAAGTCGACGGCCACGCGGTCAAAGCCTGCTGCGCGGGGCGGGCCGAAGAGCAAGAGCGCGACGCGACCCGCGCCGTGGCCCTTCCGCATGGTGCGGGGCGTCTGGCTGGGCGGAGCACATGCCGTGGGTGGTCTCACCCGCGCGATCGGAAAGGGAGCGAGAGAGCTGGACCCGGAACACCGGCGGGACGGGATCGCCTTCCTGCTGATCGGCCTGGCCGTGATCGTCGCCGCGCGAGAGTGGTGGGGGATCCCGGGTGCCTTCGGGCGCGCCGTCCATGCGGTGGTCGCGGGAACGTTCGGTCTGGTGGGGATCGCCGTCCCGGTGCTCCTGATCTGGATGGCGCTCCGCATCATGCGGCATCCCGAGCGTGCGCAGGCGAACTCCCGTGTCGCGATCGGGCTCGGCTTCATCACCGTGGCGGCGTGCGGTCTGATCCACGTCGCCGAGGGGCTGCCCTCCCCGCGCGACGGCTTCGCCGGGGTGCAGGACGCGGGCGGCATCATCGGCTACCTCGTCGCCACGCCCCTGGTGGCCGGACTCACCGAGTGGTTCGCGGTGCCGATCTTCCTCCTGCTCGGCTTCTTCGGGATCCTCGTGGTCACGGCGACGCCCGTGAACCGGATCCCCGAGCGCCTCGGCGCGCTCTACGCCCGACTGACCGGCGCCCACACCGCACCGGACGACGATCCCGACGGGCTCCAGCTCGCCGAGGGCGTCTCGCGGCACGACGGCGAGGAGGAGGCGCCTCGCAAGAAGCGGCGCCGCAAGAAGGCTCCGACGCGTGCGACCGACGTACCGAGCGTGGACCTCCCCGGCGGGTACTCCGGCGACGAGGCCTTCGAGACGGCCGCGACGATCGACCGGGACCCCCTGCCGGACGACGACGTCCCGGAGTCGGCGAGTGGGCCGACGGACGCGACGCAGGTGCTGCCGTCGACCGGCGAGGAGTCCCCTGCGCTCGTCCCCGACCTGCACGTGGAGGACGAGGTTCCGCCGGAGCACCGATCCGTGGGTGCGGGAGTGCAGGGCATGCTCGACGGCGACACGGTCTACCTCCTCCCGAGCGAGGACGCGCTCGCCAAGGGGCCGCCCCACAAGACACGGTCGGCGGTCAACGACCGCGTCGTCGAGTCGCTGACGAAGGTGTTCGACCAGTTCTCGATCGACGCCAGCGTCACGGGCTTCACCCGCGGTCCGACGGTGACGCGGTACGAGGTCGAGGTCGGTCCGGCGGTCAAGGTCGAGCGCATCACCAACCTCTCGAAGAACATCGCCTACGCCGTGGCGAGCGCGGACGTCCGTATCCTCTCGCCGATTCCCGGAAAGTCTGCGATCGGGATCGAGATCCCCAACGCGGACCGGGAGAACGTCTCGCTCGGCGACGTGCTGCGGTCCTCGGCCGCCCGCCGAACCGAGCACCCGCTCGTCATGGGTGTGGGCAAGGATGTCGAGGGCGGGTACGTCGTCGCCAACCTCGCCAAGATGCCGCACATCCTCGTCGCGGGTGCGACCGGCGCCGGGAAGTCGAGCTTCATCAACTCGATGATCACGTCGATCCTGATGCGGTCCACGCCGGAGCAGGTGCGCCTCGTCCTCGTCGACCCGAAGCGCGTCGAGCTCACGATCTACGAGGGAATCCCGCACCTGATCACGCCCATCATCACGAATCCCAAGAAGGCTGCCGAGGCGCTCGAGTGGGTCGTGCGCGAGATGGACGCCCGGTACGACGACCTCGCCCTGTTCGGCTTCAAGCACATCGACGACTTCAACGCCGCGGTGCGGGCGGGCAAGGTCCAGCCCCTGCCGGGTTCCGAGCGGAAGATCGCCCCGTATCCGTACCTCCTGGTCGTCGTCGACGAGCTGGCCGACCTGATGATGGTGGCGCCGCGCGACGTCGAGGCGTCCATCCAGCGCATCACCCAGCTGGCCCGCGCCGCCGGGATCCACCTCGTGCTCGCGACCCAGCGACCCTCGGTCGACGTCGTGACCGGTCTGATCAAGGCCAACGTGCCCTCGCGACTCGCCTTCGCGACGTCGTCGCTGGCCGACTCCCGCGTCGTGCTCGACCAGCCCGGGGCGGAGAAGCTGATCGGGCAGGGCGACGCGCTCTTCCTGCCGATGGGTGCCGCCAAGCCGATGCGTGTGCAGGGGGCCTGGGTCAACGAGAGCGAGATCCACGCAGTCGTCGAGCACGTCAAGGGCCAGCTCAAGCCCGTCTACCGCGAGGACGTGCAGCAGGTCGCACCCAAGAAGCAGGTCGACGAGGACATCGGCGACGACCTGGACCTGCTGCTGCAGGCGACGGAGCTGGTGGTGACCACGCAGTTCGGGTCGACCTCGATGCTCCAGCGCAAGCTCCGGGTCGGCTTCGCGAAGGCGGGGCGCCTCATGGACCTCCTCGAGTCGCGGGAGATCGTCGGGCCGTCGGAGGGTTCGAAGGCCCGGGACGTGCTCGTCGGTCCCGACGACCTGGCAGGCACCCTTGCCCTGCTGCGCGGCGATCCCGCGCCGGCGGCGTACGACCAGGAGAGCGTCCCCACCGGTCAGAGCGCGGAGTGAGGTCACCCCGCGAGGTGCCCCGTCGCACGGGCGGCCGCCGGGCCTCTAGGGTGGAGCCGTGAATCCTCCCTTCATGAAGTCCTGGAACGCCGCCAACGTGGTCACCGCGATCCGGATCCTCATGGTGCCGTTCTTCGCCTGGTCGCTCGTCGTCGACGGAGGTCAGGACGAGACGTGGCGCTGGGTGGCGGCCGGGATCTTCGCGCTCGCGGCCTCGACCGACAAGCTCGACGGATGGCTCGCCCGCCGCTCCGGTCAGGTCACCGACCTGGGCAAGCTGCTCGACCCGATCGCCGACAAGCTGCTCGTCGGAACAGCGCTCGTGCTCCTCTCGTGGATCGGGGAGGTCTGGTGGTGGGTGACGATCCTCATCCTCGCCCGTGAGCTCGGCGTGACTCTCATGCGGTTCGTCCTCATCCGGTACGAGGTCATGCCGGCGTCGCGCGGCGGAAAGATCAAGACCGTTCTTCAGACCGTCGCGATCACGCTCTACCTGCTGCCCCTGTTCGTCCTGCCGGACTGGATCGGTTGGGCTGCTGCGGCGTTCATGGGCGCCGCCCTCGTTGTCACCGTCGCCACGGGGCTCGACTACGCGGCCCAGGGGCGGCGGATCAGTCGCGAGGCGAAGCGGTCGCGGTGATCGACCCTCGTGCCCGGCAGGTTGTCGAGCTGTGCGCCGAGCACGGCCTGACGGTCGGCACGGCCGAGTCGCTGACCGGGGGCCTGGTCGCGGCGACGCTCGTCGACGTCCCGGGCGCCTCGGCGGTGTTCCGGGGGAGCGTCGTCAGCTATGCCACGGATCTCAAGGTCACCCTTCTCGGCGTCGACCGGCACGAGATCGACCGATCCGGCGTCGTGTCTGCGGCGGTCGCGACGGCGATGTCCGCGGGGGCGCGGTCGGCACTCTCTGTCGACGTCGCGCTCGCGACGACCGGGGTGGCCGGCCCGGGTGCGCACGGCGGTGTCGCGGCGGGCACGGTGGTGGTCGCCGCCCAGGTGGGTGAAATCGCGCGGACGCGAACATTGGCACTTCCTGGTGACCGGAGCGCCGTCCGATCGTCGACCGTGGGCGAAGTTCTCGGTCTGTGTGTGGAGATTCTGCGCGAACGGCGGTGACCACGGACGGGATGGGGAACAATCGACGGATGAACCGGGTTAGCAACGACGTGATACCAACCCGACCACAAGGCCGTTCCATCCGCCGCAGCCACCCGGTTGCACGGTACGGTACGAGCACCCCCGTCCGGGGGACGACGTCAAAGACCGTGGAGCGCACCCGTCCGGCGCCCGCGAACGACAGGGAGAGGGGGCGCGAGATGATTGTTCTTCGCCGAGAGCTCGGTGACGTGTTGCGTGACTCCCGTCAGCGACAGGGCCGGACCCTGCGCGAGGTTTCGTCCGGAGCGCGTGTGTCGCTCGGATACCTCAGTGAGGTGGAGCGCGGGCAGAAGGAGGCCTCCTCCGAGCTGCTCGCCTCGATCTGCGAGGCGCTGAACGTGCCGATGTCCGTGGTGCTGCGCGACGTCAGCGACCGGATCGCCGTGGCCGAGGGGTTCGACATCCCCGACACCGTCCCGGCGCACCTCAGCGACGGCTTCGACGAGCTCGGCTCGTCCGACCGTCGCGCACCGGAAGACCTGCAGCCCGTCGGCTAGTACTGCCGCCGCCTGCGGGCGCCGCCCCCTACGGACTCCGTAGTCGGAGTCCGCGCGGGGTGAGGGTGAAGCCTGCGTCGAGAAGCGCGCTCGTCGCCGACGACCTGCCGGCGGGTCCGGTGGCGTCAAGGACGGGGTCGCCGTCGACGTGCGTCACGGTCAGCGAGTCCAGGCGTCCTGCACGAACAGCCTCGACGAGGGCCCGCGCGAGAGATCCAGCTCGCGCCGAGCCGTCGTCGGGGCTTTCTGCGTCGTGGAACGTGAGCAGCGACCGTCCGCCGCGTTCGACGAACAGCCCGGGAGCGCCGTCCGCGAGCACGAGGGACGCGCCGGCGCCGCGGTGCGGCCGGTGCCCGCCCGCACCACGTGTCGGGGGCCAGGCCAGCGCTGCGCCGTACGGGTTGGCCGGGTCGCAGGCGGCGAGCACGAGCGGCTCGACCGCACCTGCGCCTCTGTCCGTCTCGTCCCGGTCGGCACGCAGCCGGTCGACCGCTCCGGGGAGTGCGAACTGCGCGGCGCCCAGGTGCTCGACGAAGTACCCCCGTCGCACCGCTCCGTGCTGCTCGAGCTCGCTCAAGGCCCGATAGACCCCGCGGAAGTAGTCGGTGACCCCCTCCGCGTGGGCGGAGCCACGAGTCAGGACGCCGTGCCGGTCGAGGAGCACACGGGTGAGAGCCGCGGTGCGTCGCGTGCTGTCCGTCTCCGGCGTCGGGAGCGCGGACCACCGTCCGCGACCGCCCGGCGGAGCCTCGCGAGGGCCGTCGGGCCGCATCGAGCCGAAGCGGCGGGTGGGGCGTGACCGGGTGCGGGCACGCGACCGTGACGATCGTCGACCGAGGCGTTCCCGGACCGCCGCGAATCCGTCGTTCGTGACGTGGCCGGCCCAGACCAGGTTCCAGAGCGCGTCGAGCACGTCGGTGGTACCGGCGTCCGCCAGGTCGACGAGCTGCCCGAGGAAGTACCCGCCCGTCGAGCTGAGCAGGTCGAGCACGGTGGCGTCGAGGCCGTCGGCGTCGGTGCGCGGCGGGGGAGCAGGGAGCGTGAGCGCCGCCGCGTCGGCGATGTGGAGACTCACGAGGCCGTCACTACGTCCGGGCAGTGCCGCGTGGCCTGCCCAGAGGACCTCGCCCGAGGTCGTCAGCTCGTCGAGCATCCCGGGTCGATAGTCCACGACACGTGCGGGCAGGATCTGTCGTTCCCAGGCCGACGCAGGCAGGGGCAGCCCAGCGAGCTGTTCGACGACGTCGAGCACCCCGTCCGTGCCGCGGAGCCCGCCGATCCGGTGCCATCGCGGCGCGAAGACGCCGAGCGTGCGTTCCTCGACAGGTTCGACGTCGGCACGCAGCGCGGCGAGCGAGCGCCGCTTGATCGACCGAAGGACCTGCACGTCGCACCATTCCTGACCCGTCCCGCCGAGCTCGGGGGGCCGGAGCGCACCGGAGACGAGGTGGTGCTCGGTCTCCAGGCGGCGGAGCACCTCTGCCACGACGGCGGGCGCGAGGCCGAACCGCCGTGCGACGTCCGATGCCGGGAAGGGTCCGTGCGTCCGGGCATGGCGACGGATCAGGTCCCCGAGGGGGTCGGCGACCGGCGAGGTGTGTGCCTCCGGGAGGCCGGGAGGCAGGGCGACACCGAGCCCGTCGCGCAGACGTGCCGCGTCCTCGACGACGGCCCACCGCTCGGCGCCGTCGGTGCCCGCGACCCGGACGCTCAGCGCGCGGCCGGCCGCGCGAAGATCGTCGAGCCAGCCCGGTACTGCCTCGTGGGTCTCCGGCTGCATCCGGTCGACGACCTCGTCGAGGGGGAGCGGGCCGAACCGCCGCAGCACGTCGGCGAGCCCTTCGACGTCTCTGCCCCGGCGCGACTCCGCGCGTCCGGACACCTCCGCCTCGGTGCGTTCGAGCGCCTCGACGTCGAGGAGGTCGGAGATCTGGTAGGTCGCGTCGGGACCGAGGAGCTCGGCGAGCACCGTCGGGTCGAGGGTGAGCGCCGCCGCTCGTCGCTCGGCGAGCGGGGCGTCGCCGTCGTAGAGAAACTGGGCCGTGTACCCGACGAGGAGCGTCGAGGCGAAGGGGGACGGCGTGCTGGTGGTCAGTTCGACGAGCCGGATCCGACCGTCCGTCAGGCCCTGGAGCACCTCGGTCAGGGCCGGGACGTCGAAGTCGTCCTGGAGGCACTCGCGGACGGATTCGAGCACGAGGGGGAACTCCGGGTACTGCGAGGCGACCTCCAGCAACTGTGAGGCCCGGCGGCGCTGCTGCCACAGCGGCGTGCGCCGGTCGGGGCTACGCCGGGGCAGCAGCAGCGCGCGGGCCGCCGCCTCGCGGAAGCGCGCGGCGAACATGACGGATCCGCCGAGAGCGTCGCGCACCTCGTCGCGCACCGCCGCGGGGTCGATCACGAGGTCCTCCGCACCGAGACGGAGGCCTTCGTGGGAGCCGAGCGTGCCCGCCTCCCACGTCTCGGCCGTGTCCGGGACACGCAGCACGATTCCGTCGTCGGCCGGGATCGCCGCCACGTCGACCCCGAGCCGTTCCTTGAGCCGCGCCCCGAGCGCGAGCGCCCACGGGGTGTGGACGCGGGCACCCCAGGGGGAGTGGAGCACCACGCGCCAGTCGCCGAGCTCGTCGCGGAACCGTTCGACGACGATCGTCCGGTCGTCCGGAAGGACTCCCGTCGCCCTGACCTGGTCCTGGAGGTAGGCGAGCAGGTTGTCGGCCGCCCAGGCGTCGAGACCCGTCGCGAGCAGCTCGTCGCGGCGCCTGGCCGGGTCCGACCCCGACCTGCGCACCCACGCTCCGAGCGCGCCGCCGAGCTCGGCGGGCCGGCCGGGGCTGTCACCCTTCCAGAACGGGAGCCGGCCGGGCTGTCCCGGCGCGGGGGTCACGAGCACGCGGTCGGGGGTGATGTCGTCGATCCGCCACGTGCTCGAGCCGAGCGTGAAGGTGTCTCCCACGCGCGACTCGTAGACCATCTCCTCGTCGAGCTCTCCGACGCGTCGCCCGCCGCGCGGCCCGTCCGACCCGGCCAGGAAGACGCCGTACTGCCCGCGGTCCGGGATCGTCCCCCCGCTCGTGACGGCCAGGCGTTGCGCGCCGGGCCTCGCGGTGAGGATGTCGCTGGAACGGTCCCAGACGATGCGAGGGCGCAGCTCGCCGAAGTCCTCGCTCGGGTAGCGTCCCGCGAGCATGTCGAGGACGCCGGCCCACGTGGCGTCGCCCAGGTCGGCGAACGGGGCGGCACGTCGCACGAGCTGTGCGAGGTCGTCGACCGTCCAGGGTTCGAGCGCCACGGCCGCCACCACCTGCTGCGCGAGGACGTCGAGAGGGTTCTGGGTGAGGTGGATCGCCTCGACGTCGCCGGTCCGCATGCGTTCGGCGATCACCGCGGACGAGACGAGCTCGCCGCGGAACGTCGGGAGGACGACGCCGTGCGAGACGGCCCCGACGTGGTGCCCGGCGCGCCCGATCCGCTGCAGCCCGGAGGCGACCGAGGGAGGTGCACCGACCTGGATCACGAGGTCCACGGCGCCCATGTCGATCCCGAGCTCGAGGGACGAGGTGGCCACGACGGCCGGGAGGCGGCCGGCCTTGAGGTCGGTCTCTGTCTGGGTACGCTCGGCCCTGCTCATCGAGCCGTGGTGGGCCCGGGCGACGACGGGCGGTGCACCCACCCCCGAGCCGGACTGCCCGGGCACGGCCGCCGGGGCGACCGCTCCGGGGTCCGGCAGGGGCGTTCCTGCGCGCCGGGCGGCGATCTCGTTGATCCGGGCGGTGAGTCGTTCGGCGCCACGTCGCGCGTTCGTGAAGACGATCGTCGACCGGTTGCTCATGATGAGGTCGACGATGCGTTCCTCGACGTGCGGCCACACCGAACGCGTGGCGGGACGGTGCTCGGCGGTTCCGGGCTCGGTCTCGCCGGTCTTCGCGTCGTCACCGGGTGGTGCGGGCAGGTCGCGGAGATCGGGCACGGGGACGACGACCTCGACCTCGGGCCGTCGTCCGCCGCCGGGCTGGACGACGGTGACGCGTCGGCCCCCGTCCTGCGGCGGGCGGACCCCGGCGAGGAACCGCGCGACCGGGTCGACGGGCCGGACCGTCGCGGAGAGCCCGACCCGTTGCGCGGGGCGGTCGAGCAGGGCGTCGAGTCGTTCGAGGGACAGGGCGAGGTGCGCCCCGCGCTTGGAGCCCGCGATGGCGTGGATCTCGTCGAGGATGACCGTCTCGACTCCTGCCAGGCCCTCGCGTGCCGCGGACGTGAGGACGAGGAAGAGCGACTCCGGGGTGGTGATCAGGATGTCGGTCGGTCGCGTCGCGAACGCGCGTCGTTCGGCGGCGGGCGTGTCGCCCGTGCGCATCGAGACGGTGACCTCCGGGATCGTGGTGCCGGCGCGACGGGCGGCGTGGCCGATCCCGGTCAACGGGGACCTGAGGTTGCGCTCGACGTCGGCCGCGAGCGCCTTCAGCGGCGAGACGTACAGCACGCGGCAGCGACGGGACGGCTCGGGCGGCTCGGAGGCGCCGACCAGCGAGTCGATGGCGGAGAGGAAGGCGGCCAGGGTCTTGCCCGAGCCGGTGGGAGCGACGACGAGTGCGTGGTCGTCGGACCGGATCGCGTCCCAGGCGCCGACCTGGGCCGCCGTCGGGGCCTCGAAGGCGCCACGGAACCACTCCTGCGTGGGGCGGGTGAATCGTCGGAGCGGATCGGTCGGCACGGGACCATCGTGGCAGCGGGGTCCCACATCCGCCCGTCCCGGTCGGTCGACCTCCCCGTGCTGTGCCGGCGTGGCAGAGTGGGACCGTGCGATATCGGGAGTTCTGGCAACTGGTCGACGAGGTCTTCGGCGCCGACTACGGTCGCGTCCTGGCGTCCGACCACTCGTTGAACGACCTGGGGAGCAGGACGGCCGTCGCAGCGCTCGACGACGGTGAGGAGCCCCGGGTCGTCTGGCACGCCCTCTGCAACGCCCTGCAGGTTCCGGAGTCCGACCGCTGGGGGGTCGACGAGTTCCGTCAGGCGCCCCCGCAGCCGGGGTCTGCGGCATCATGACGCCATGAGGTCGAGGGTGGCGGTCACCGTGCGCGACGTGCGCGCGGCCGCGTGGTCGTTGGCGACCACGGCCCTCGGGCTCTGGATCGGCCTGGCCGTCGTCCCGGGCGCCGGGGAGGCGAGCATCGCGGCCGTGCTCGTCGCCGCCGCCGTCGTCGCCGTGGGTGACGCGCTGCTCCGGCCGTTTCTGCGGCTCGTCGCGCCGCGGACCGGCGCGGTCGGTGCGATCGTCCTGGGAAGCCTCGCCCAGGTCGTCGTGGTCCTCGCAGCTCTGGTCGCTCTCCCCGGTGTGGATGTCGGCGGGGTCGGGCCGCTGCTCCTGGTGCTGGTCGTCGCGTCGGTGGTCATGGCGCTGGCACGGTGGGTCATCGGTGCCAACGACCAGAGCTATGTGGTGGCGGACGTGGTCCGTCGGGCCGACCGGCAGGCTCGGCGCCGGGGTGTTGAGGCCCACGCCGCCCGTGATCCGGGCCTCCTGGTGATCCAGCTCGACGGCGTCTCCCGGTCGACCTTCGACTACGCGGTCCAGGCGGGGCTCGTCCCGCGTCTCGCGCAGTGGCAGGAGCGCGGGTCGCACACCGTCGACTCGTGGTGGGCCCGGGTCCCGTCCACGACGCCCGCGAGCCAGGCCGGTCTGCTGCACGGCTCGTCGCGGCAGATCCCGGCGTTTCGCTGGTGGGACCGTGCCCGTGGCCGTCTCGTCGTGACCAACCGGCCGCCGGACGCCGCGTTCGTCGAGGCACGGCTGTCGACGGGCGACGGCCTGCTCGCCCACGGGGGCGCCGCCGTCGCGACGATGTTCAGCGGCGACGCGCAGACGGCGTTGCTCGTCATGAGTCGCGCCGGACGGCGAGGAGGGCTGGGTCCCGGTCAGCTCTTCGTCCACTTCTTCTCGAGCCCGTTCCTGCTCGCCCGAGCGCTCGTCGGGACGGTGGCCGAGACGCTCAAGGAGCTCTACCAGGGGTGGGTCCAGGCTGCGCGAGGCGTACGCCCCCGGGTCTCGCGGCTGGGGTGGTACCCGTGGCTCCGGGGGGTGACGAACGTCGTGCTGCGCGACCTGATCGTCTCGATGGTCGCGGAGCAGATGGCCCGCGGGACGCCGACGATCTTCGTCGACCTGGTCGACTACGACGAGATCGCCCATCACGCGGGCCCGCTCCGGCCCGAGTCGTTGCGGGCGCTCGAGGGGATCGACGGAGTCGTCGGCACGCTGGAGGCCGTGGTGGAGTCCGCGCCGCGCGACTACCGGGTCGTCGTGCTCTCGGACCACGGTCAGGCGCTGGGCGAGACGTTCGAGGCGGTGGCCGGTGCGCCGCTCGTCGACGTCGTGCGGCGCCTGATGGCCGTCGACGCGGACCTGCCGGCCGCGACCTCGGCGGCGCGGAGCACGGACGAGTCCTGGGGTCCGGTGAACACGGCGCTCAGCTCGTTCTCCCGCGCGCCCGACGGACGGACGGTCGTGGGCCCGGACCGGACCCGGCGCGAGCGGCCGTCGCCGGACGCGCACGCCGACGAGGTGGTCGTCGTGGGCTCGGGAAATCTCGGCCTGGTCTGGTTCCCGGGGTCCGCGACTCCGCTGCGCGGAGAGGACGTCCGGGCACGATGGCCGCGCCTCGTCGACGGACTTGTCGACCAGGCCGGGATCGGGCTCGTGGTCACCCGCGAGGCACCCCGCGAGGTCCTGACGGGCGACGAGCCCGCGGAGGTCGTCGTGCACGGGGTGGGAGGCCGGCGAGAGCTGCACTCGGGCGTCGTCCACGGCACCGACCCCCTCGCCGGGTGGAGCACCCGTGCCGCCGCCGACCTGGACCGCGCCGTCACCCTGGGCGACGCACCCGACCTGCTTCTCGTCTCGTCCGTCGACGCCGCCGGACTCGTCCACGCGTTCGAAGGGCTCGTCGGCTCCCACGGCGGGCTCGGCGGAGCCCAGAACGACGCCCTGCTGATCCGTCCGGTCGGCCTGGAGGTCCCCGACACGCTCCTCGAGGCGGTGGACGGTCGTCGGATGCTCGTCGGGGCGGAGAGCGTGCACGAGAGGCTCGTCGCCTGGCAGGTCGAGCTCGGGCTGCGACCACGATGACCCTGGACGTGACGTGGCTCGGCCACTCGACGGTCGTGATCGACGTCGCCGGCGTCCGGCTGGTGACCGACCCGCTGCTCGGCCGCCACGCCGGGGTTCTCCGCCGCCGCGCCCGGCCGCCGGCCGCCACCGCGACGGCGGGTGCCGACGTGGTGCTGCTGTCGCACCTGCACCACGATCACGCCGAGGTCGCGTCCCTCCGGGCCCTGCATCCCGCCCCGGTCGTCGTCGACCGGCTCAACGCGCCGTGGTTGAGGAAGAAGGGGCTCGACCCCCGGGGCCTCGACGTCGGGCAGTGGTACGACGTCGGACCCGGCGTCCAGGTCTGCCTCGTGCCCGCGGTCCACGGGGACCGGCCCATGCCCCACCGGCCGAACGCCGCCAACGGTCACCTGGTGAGGTTGTCGAGTCCTGCCGAGTCGTCCGTGCGGACGATCTGGGCCGCGGGGGACACCGAGCTGTGCCCCGAGCTGGACCGGGTCGCCGACCTCGCCGGGGGAGCGGTGGACGTCGCGCTCGTCCCCGTCTCGGGCTGGGGTCCGCGGCTCTCGGGCGGGCACATGGGACCGGTCGACGCCGCGCGGGCCTGTGCGCAGGTCGGGGCGCGGGTGGCCGTCCCGGTCCACTGGGGGACGTTGCACGCGCCGTTCGTGGGGCAGTTCCCGCGCGGGTGGATGGACCTGCCGGGTGTCGCCTTCGGCGTGGCGCTCGCGGAGCACGCGCCGGGCTGTGAGCCGGTGGTGCTGACGCCGGGGCAGACCTGGCGACACGGCGGGTGAGCCGGTCCCTGCGGTCGAACACCTGTTCGGTTACAGTTGTGCACAGCACCCAAGACGCTGGTCCGTCCACACGACGCGGCGACCGTCACCGGCTCTGTCGGTGGCGCCGCGTACGGTCGTTCCCGACGCACAGCACAACCCGTCGGCACCCCTGGTGCCCTGAAGTGAAGGTGAACCACGATGCCAGCACCGGCAGACCGCGAGAAGGCGCTCGAGGCAGCCCTCGCCCAGATCGACCGCAACTTCGGCAAGGGTTCTGTGATGCGGCTGGGTGACGACACCCGCCCGCGTGTCGCGGTGATCCCCACCGGATCCATCGCGCTGGACGTGGCTCTCGGCATCGGCGGACTGCCCCGGGGGCGCGTCGTCGAGATCTACGGACCGGAGTCGAGCGGTAAGACGACCGTGGCGCTGCATGCCGTCGCCTCGGCACAGCGCGCCGGCGGGGTCGCCGCGTTCATCGACGCCGAGCACGCGCTCGACCCGGAGTATGCGAAGAAGCTCGGGGTCGACACCGACAACCTCCTCGTCTCGCAGCCGGACACCGGTGAGCAGGCGCTCGAGATCATGGACATGCTGATCCGCTCGGGTGCGCTCGACATCATCGTCATCGACTCGGTGGCGGCGCTCGTGCCCAAGGCCGAGATCGAGGGCGAGATGGGCGACAGCCACGTCGGTCTCCAGGCCCGGCTGATGTCGCAGGCGCTACGAAAGATCACCGGTGCGCTCAGCGCCTCCGGCACCACGGCGATCTTCATCAACCAGCTCCGCGAGAAGATCGGTGTGTTCTTCGGGTCGCCCGAGACGACGACCGGTGGCAAGGCGCTGAAGTTCTACGCGTCGGTGCGGATGGACATCCGGCGGATCGAGACGCTGAAGGAGGGGACCGACTCGGTCGGCAACCGGACGCGGGTCAAGGTCGTCAAGAACAAGATGGCCCCGCCCTTCAAGCAGGCCGAGTTCGACATCCTCTACGGGGTGGGGATCTCCCGCGAGGGCAGCCTCATCGACATGGGGGTCGAGCACGGGTTCGTCCGCAAGTCCGGGTCGTGGTTCACCTACGACGGCGACCAGCTGGGCCAGGGCAAGGAGAAGGCGCGTGCCTTCCTCCGTGACAACCCGGATCTGGCGGCCGAGATCGAACGGCGGATCAAGGAGAAGCTCGGCATCATCCCGGCGGAGGTGGCGGCGGATGCCGGCGAGGCAAAGCCTGAGGCCGACGTCGCTCCGCCGGTCGCGCCTGCCAAGGGCCGGGCCAAGGCCGCGAAGGTGGACTTCTGAGTCCTGGACGACGGCCCGACGGGCGTGGCAAGACGCCGCGCCCGTCGATCGCCGAGCGCCTCGAGACCGGGGACCTGAGTCGTGAGGAGGCGACCGAGCAGGCTCGTGAGTACGTGCTGAGGTCGCTGACAGGGGCACCGCGCAGCCGAGCCCAGCTGACCCAGGCTCTCGGGCGGCGCGGGTACCCCGAGGAGCTCGTCGAGCCTCTGCTCGACCGGATGGAGGAGGTCGGCCTCGTCGACGACGCCGCCTACGCGGACTCGCTCGTCCGGACACGGTACGCCGAACGCGGCCTGTCGCGGCGCGCGCTGGCCGAAGAGCTGCGCCGCAAGGGGATCGACGACGATCTCGCCGCCGACGCGCTCGGTCAGGTCGACGACGACGACGAACGAGCCGCCGCCGCGGATCTCGTGCGTCGACGACTCGCCCGGACACGGGGTCTTGACCGGGACGTGCGTGTGCGTCGCACCGTGGCCGCGCTCGGCCGCAAGGGCTACGGCCCCGGTCTCGCGTTCGAGCTCGTACGTTCCGAGCTCGAGACCGAGGCGGACGAGCTCGACGGCCAGGGCGTCGACGACGCGGGCAACTGACCGCGCGCCCCTGTCGCCCTGGCCGAGAGTCTGCTACTTGCCCCGAGAGTCTGCTACTCGTCGAGCATGACGCCGGGTTGCTTGCTGGCCGGCGTCGGTGAACCGCCCCCGGAGGGTGTGTTCCGGGCCTTCTTCTTCGTCTTGCCACCCGCGCCCAGTCGGCGTTCGACGACGACCGCCGTCCGCGAGAGCGTGATGTTCACCGTCAGGTAGATGGCCAGAACCGCGACGAAGAGCGGCAGGCGGTACTCGTCGCCGAAGAAGCTGTAGTTCAGCTGCATGGTCCGCAGGAGCTCGCGATACCCGACGATGAAGCCGAGCGACGTGTCCTTCAGCAGGACGACGAACTGGCTGATCAGCGACGGCAGCATCAACCTGACCACCTGTGGCAGCTGGATCAGGCGCAGCGTCTGACCGCGCGTCAGGCCGATCGCCGTCCCTGCCTCGACCTGGCCGCGGGGAAGCGCCGCCTGACCCGCCCGGAGGATCTCCGCGACGATCGCGGCGTTGTACAGCGCGAGCCCGAAGACGACCGCCCAGTAGGCGGAGAGCCCGAACGCGAGCAGTCCGAAGAACATCATGAGCAGCACGGGCATGCCGCGCAGGAACTCGATGACGGCGGTCGCCGGTCCACTGATCCAGCGGGTCCGTGCGGTGCGGAGGCCCGCCAGGGTGAGGGCCAGGACGAGGGCGAGGGGCGCGGCGACGGCGGCGGCGGACATCGTCTTGCCCAGGGCCTTGAAGAGTGAGGTCCACACGTCGGACGCGGTCTGGCCCTTGGGTGGGTCGACGAACACGAGCCAGCGGTCGTCGAAGAGCCCGTCGGCAGCCATCTTGGTCGCGAGCCAGACGAGAGCGCCGAGAGCGACGACCGCGACGGAGATCGACGCGATCCGCTCCAGACGTCGGGTCCGCGGTCCTGGCGCGTCGTAGAGGACGGACGTGCTCATCGGCTGAACACCACCTTGCGCTCGATGAACCCGGCGAGGACGCCGGACGGGATGGTGATCACGAGATAGAAGAACGCGACGCCCAGGAGCATCCAGATGACGTCCGCCGGATAGTCGCGCGAGAGCCCTCGGCCGGTCGCGGTGAGCTCGACGACGGCGAACCCTGCGGCGACGGAGGTGTTCTTGGTCAGTGCGATCAGGACGTTGATCAGCGGTGGGACGACCGACCGCAGGGCCTGGGGCAGGACGACGAGGGTGAGGGTCTGGACGCTGCCGAGCCCGATGGCCCGGGCCGCCTCTGCCTGGCCGACGCCGACGCTGTTGATCCCGGACCGCACGGCCTCGCAGACGAACGCCGACGTGTACACGGTCAGGGCGATGATCGCGGGCGTCGTGCCCAGCGGCAGGATGACCCCTGCCGCGGGAAGGATAAAGACGAAGAAGATGAAGACGAGCGTCAGCGGGGTGTTGCGCCCTGCCTCGACGAAGACGGTGCCCATGAACCGCAGGGACCGCAACGGCGAGACGCGGAAGGCCGCGAGGAGCGTGCCGAGCACGAGAGAGAGGATGCCGGAGACGACGGCGAGATAGAGGGTCATCGTGAAGCCGTCCCAGTACCGGGGGAGGGCCTCAATTACTGAGTCCATGGTTCCTGCTTCCGGTCAGCGGGCCGGTCGACGTCGTCGTCGACCGGCCCGCTACCTCGTCGGGGTGTGCTCGTCGTGTGTCGGTGCCGGGCGGCTCAGTACCGGTCGACCGCGGGCGGCTCGGCCGTCGGCAGGACGGTGCCGGCCGTCTCGTCCCAGGCCGCCTGCCAGCGGCCGTCGTCATAGGAGGCCTCGAGCACGTCGTTGATCCAGGAGCGGAACTCGTCGTCGCCCTTCGCGATACCGATCCCGTAGGGCTCCTCGGTGAACTGGTCGCCGGCGATCTTGAAGTCGTCGGGGCTCTCGTCGACGTAGCCGGCCAGGATCACGTTGTCGGTCGTGACCGCGTCGACCTGTCCGTTGCGCAGGGGGTCGAGGCAGTCGGTGTACGCCGCGAACGTCTTGAGCTCGACGTCGGGGTAGTTGTCCTCGATGTTCTTGGCGGGCGTCGACCCGTCCACCGAGCAGGCAATCTTGCCGGCGAGGTCCTCGGGCGTGGTGATCGAGTCGTCGTCGGCCCGCACCATCAAGGCCTGACCGGCCGAGTAGTACGGTCCGGCGAAGTCGATGACCTCTTTGCGCTCGTCGTTGATCGTGTACGTCGCGACGACCATGTCCACGCGGCCGTCCTGGATGAACGGCTCACGGTTTTGGGAGACGGTCTCGACCCACTCGATGCCGTCCTCCGAGATGCCGAGCTCTGCGGCGATCATCGTGGCGATCTCGACGTCGAACCCGACGGGGACGCCGTCGGGGCCCTGGAGGCCGAAGAGCGGCTGGTCGAACTTGGTCCCGATCGTGATCGACCCCGCCTCGGCGAGCTCGGCCATGGTGCTGCCCTCGGCGAAGTCTCCCGCGGAGACGTCAGCCGGCTCGGACGAGTCCCCGTCGGACGAGTCGTCGGAACATGCTCCGAGCATGAGTGTGGTGGCCGCGGCGATCGCCACCCAGCCTGCAGTCCGTGTACGCATTGCAGTTCTCCTCGTGTCGTGGTTTTTGTTGGGGTGGTCAGTGGGTAAGGATCTTCGAGAGGAAGTCCTGCGCTCGCTCGCTGCGAGGGTTCGTGAAGAACTCCTCGGGTGTCGCCTCCTCGACGATCTGGCCGTCGGCCATGAAGACGACGCGGTCGGCCGCCTTGCGCGCGAAGCCCATTTCGTGGGTCACGACGACCATGGTCATGCCCTCCTTCGCGAGCTGGACCATGACGTCGAGCACCTCGGTGATCATCTCGGGGTCGAGCGCAGAGGTCGGCTCGTCGAAGAGCATGACCTTGGGGTGCATCGCGAGGGCGCGGGCGATCGCGACGCGTTGCTGCTGGCCGCCCGAGAGCTGTGCGGGCAGCTTGTCGGCCTGGTTCGCGACACCGACGCGGTCGAGGAGCGCCATCGCCTCCTCGTTGGCGTCGGCGACCTTGAGTCCGCGCACCTTGATCGGGCCGAGAGTCACGTTCTGCAGGACCGTCTTGTGCGCGAAGAGGTTGAACGACTGGAAGACCATCCCGACGTCGGATCGCAGCTGGGCGAGCGCGCGGCCCTCGGCGGGCAGGTCGACGCCGTCGATCCGGATCGTGCCGGAGTCGACGGTCTCCAGACGGTTGATCGCCCGGCAGAGGGTCGACTTCCCGGAGCCCGACGGGCCGATGACGACGAGCACCTCCCCGTGCGCCACCTCCAGGTTGATGTCCTGCAGGACGTGGAGCTCGCCGAAGTGCTTGTTCACGTCGTGGAGCTCGACAAGAACGTCGCTGGTTGATTCGTCGGTCATTTCCCGAACGTAGAGGATCGGTGTGTTGTGCGCTACTTCCGCCGGTAACGGTCCGGGAACGATTGCCCGCGGCCGCGCGCCGTATCCTGGTGGGGATGTCCACCACCGCTCTGCCGCACGCCGCCGCCCCCCAGCCGACGACCGCCACGCCGCCCCGCACCTACGCCGTGCGCACCCTGGGGTGCCAGATGAACGTCCACGACTCCGAGCACATGGCCGGGATGCTCGAGAACGCGGGCTATCGGCGCGCGAGCCCGGAGGACGAGGCGGCGAACAAGGCGGACGTCGTCGTGATCAACACGTGCGCCGTTCGCGAGAACGCCGCGAACAAGCTGTACGGCAACCTCGGGATGCTGGCGTCGGTGAAGGCGGCCCGTCCCGGCATGCAGATCGCCGTGGGCGGCTGCCTCGCGCAGAAGGACCGCGGGACGATCGTGGAGAAGGCGCCGTGGGTGGACGTCGTCTTCGGCACCCACAACCTCGACGCCCTGCCGGTGCTGCTCGAACGGGCTCGCCACAACGACGCCGCCCAGGTCGAGATCGCCGAGTCGCTGCAGGTCTTTCCGTCGACGCTGCCGACCCGGAGAGAGTCCGTCTACGCCGGGTGGGTGTCGATCAGCGTCGGGTGCAACAACACCTGCACGTTCTGCATCGTCCCGCACCTGCGCGGCAAGGAGAGGGACCGCCGTCCGGGCGAGGTGCTGGCCGAGGTCCAGGCACTCGTCGCCCAGGGCGCCATCGAGGTCACGCTGCTCGGCCAGAACGTGAACAGCTACGGGGTCGAGTTCGGGGACCGTGGCGCGTTCGCCAAGCTGTTGCGCGCCTGCGGTCAGATCGACGGACTCGAGCGCGTGCGCTTCACGTCCCCGCACCCGGCAGCGTTCACCGACGACGTCATCGAGGCGATGGCCGAGACGCCCAACGTCATGCCGCAGCTCCACATGCCCCTGCAGTCCGGCTCGGACCGGATCCTGCGGGCGATGCGCCGGTCGTACCGCAGCGCGAAGTTCCTCGGCATCCTGGACCGGGTCCGCGCGGTGATGCCGGACGCCTCGATCACCACGGACATCATCGTCGGGTTCCCGGGAGAGACGGACGAGGACTTCGAGGAGACCCTGCGCGTGGTGGAGGCGTCGCGGTTCACGTCGGCGTTCACGTTCCAGTACTCCCCACGTCCGGGGACCCCGGCGGCGGACCTCGGCGAGCAGGTTCCCAAAGAGGTCGTCCAGGAGCGGTTCGACCGTCTTCTCGCCCTTCAGGAGACGATCTCCGGCCGAGAGTCGGAGCGGCAGGTCGGACGGACGCTCGAGGTGCTCGTCACGGAGGGCTCCGGCCGCAAGGACGGGACGTCCCACCGCGTGACCGGGCGGGCGGCGGACAACCGGCTCGTCCACCTCGCCCTGCCGGCCGCGGCGCAGGACCTCGCCGAGGGGTTCGGCGGCGCCGACGACCCGCGCCTGGCTGACGTCGTCGACCCCCGGCTGCCGCGTCCGGGCGACGTCGTGACGGTCGAGGTGACCCGGTCCGCGCCGTACCACCTGATCGCCGACTCCGCCGTCGCCGGCGGCACCTTCGACGTCCGACGGACTGCCTCGGGTGATGCCTGGGTCGCCCGCGAGCGTGCGCGTCTGCGTGGCGAGGACGACCACGGGCACGGCGCTCCGGCGGCGCCCGGTCCGGTCGTGCTCGGCCTCCCGACGCTGCGGCCGTAGTCCCGCGGCGGGCTACTCGACGCGCACGAGCGAGTCGAGCGCCTCGAAGAGCGCCAGGCAGCCGGCCACCCCGGTGCGAATCGCGTGCGCGAGCTGGGCGTCGGTCGCTCCGAGCTCGAAGGGCGTCGACACCTCGCCGTAGACCAGGAGAACCCCCTGCTCCTCGCGAGCGTGGGCCGCAGGCCACAGGCCGTCGCGGTTCCAGTCGTTCAGCACCTGGACGAGCGCGTCGTGGTGCTCCACGGGCGTGGTCCGCGCGGCTCGACCCCGCACCTGCAGCAGCCCACGTTCGTCCCCGAGGAGGAGGAACCAGAGCCGGTGCCCGTCCCAGGTCCCGGTCAGCACGCCGTCGCCACCCACCCTGAACGCATAGCCCTGGCGGGTCAGCTCGTCCGCGACCCGACGGGGCGTGACAGGGGCCGGTGCCTCGGTGGCCACGCCCGGACGTCGTCGCCGCCCCCACAGCCTCACGGCGCCTCCGCGATCGGGTCCGGATAGGTCCCGTCGACGGCGTCGAAGAACGCCACGGTGCTCCCGATCGCCGTGCGCAGCAGGTGGTCCAGCTGCGCCTCGCTCACTCCGGTCTCGACGTCGATGCTCACGCGGCCGCCGAGCAGGACCTCGCCGTCGTCGTCGACCCGGACCGAGGCGGTCGGCCAGACGCGCTCCGCGTTCCACGCGTTGCACAGCCGCCAGAACTCGGTCAGGCGGTCGATCGTCGGTGTCCGCGGCCAGTCGGCCCGCAGGTCGAGGATCTCCGTGTCCGCGCCGATCGCACGGACCGTGAACTCTCGACCTCGCCACGACCACACCAGGTCGTCCTCGACGTCCCGCGCCGCGTTGATCCCCAGGTGGAGCAGGCGCGCGTGCAGACGGTCGACGTCGAGCGGGCGGAGACGGTCGTTCCCGGCGTCCGGGAGACGACCGAGCTCTCGCACGAGGACGTCCTCGACCGCGGATCGAAGACCTGCGTCGTCCGGGGTGCGGCGACGGCCGCCGAATAGCCTCACGTGGTCAGCGTACGCCGCACCGGCGGATTGCGTCCGGGTACCGTTGCGCACGTGCCCGTGACCGCCGTGAGTCTGCCCGCCTCCGCCCTGATGCTGCCCGGGGCGGCCGGGCGCGCGGATCCCCTCGCGCACCTGCGCGCCACCGCGGTCGCCGCGCTGATCGACGCCGTGGGACGGGCCGGTCGCTGCCTGGTCGTCGCACGAGGGAGCGCGACGCGATTTGCCGACCTTCTCCCGGACCTCGGGCAGGCAGGTGGCCCCTGGGTCGACGTCTCGACCGCCCGGTCGGCAGAGACGAAGGCCGTGCCGACCTCGGACGCCCGGGCAGGACTGCAGGCGTCCGTGCTGCTCACCCTGCTCGACACCGTGGCCCCCGTCCTGCCTCGACGCGTGCTCGAGATCGCCGACGACGCCACGGGCGACGAGCTGTCCGCCGTCCTGGTACGCGGCGACGTCGTCCTCGTGGGGGACGACGCCGGTCGCGGCGCGGTCCGGGCGTGCGCCGGCCGGGCCCTCGGACCGGGCCGCAGGGTCGCGTCGGTCCGCGTGGCCGACGAGGAGCTGACCGTCAAGGTCTGGGGGACGCCATGATCATCGCCGTCGTCGGACCGACCGCGACGGGCAAGTCCGACCTCGCGCTGGACATCGCCGAGTCCCTCGCGCCCGCGGAGATCGTCAACGCGGATGCGTACCAGACGTATCGACGCATGGACATCGGCACGGCCAAGGTGCCGCCGGAGGAGCGGCGCGGCGTCCCCCACCATCTCGTCGACGTCCTGGATCCCGATCAGGAGTCCACGGTCGCCGAGTATCAGCGGGACGCGCGCGCGGCGCTCGCGGACATCGCCGCACGGGGCGCGCAACCGGTCGTCGTCGGGGGCTCCGGGCTCTACGTCCGGGCACTTCTCGACCACATGGAGTTCCCGGGCACCGACCCGGTCGTCCGCGCTCACCTCGAGGCCCGGGCGGTGGCTGAGGGCCCGGGCGTGCTGCACGCCGAGCTCGCGCTCCGCGACCCGGAGGCCGCGGAACGCATCGACCCGCGCAACGCGCGACGGGTCGTCCGGGCGCTCGAGGTCGTCGAGGTCACGGGTGAGAGGTTCACGGCCTTTCTCCCGCGGCAGGAGTACGTGTCGCCCGCCGTCCAGATCGGACTGGACTGCGACCGCACCGTGCTCGACGCGCGCGTGGACGCCCGCGTCGAGGCGATGTGGGGTCGGGGTCTGGTCGACGAGGTCCGTCGGATCGCCCCTGCGCTCGGTCGGACGGCGGCTCGTGCGGTCGGCTATGCGGAGGTGCTGGCGATGGACGCCGGAGAGCTCACCCCTGACGAGGCCCGTGCGGCGATCGCGGCGAACACGCGGCGTCTTGCGCGCAAGCAGATGGGATGGTTCGGGCGAGACCCGCGGGTGAACTGGCTCGACGCGCAGTCACCGACCCTGCTCGCGGAAGCGCTGGCGGTCGTCGAGTCCGCCCGCCGCGGGCCCGGACCGGATCCCGGGCCCGCACCGGTACGCCGTAGCCTGGGTGCATGAGCACCGCGCCGCGCCCCACGCTGATTCCCTTCGTCAAGGGGCACGGCACCCGCAACGACTTCGTCCTCGTCGACGACCGTGCGGGCACGCTGGACCTCGACGCCCAGGACGTGCGACGTCTCACGGACCGTCGTTCCGGGGTCGGGGCCGACGGCGTCATCCGACTGGCACCGAGCTCCACGCTGCCCGAGGGGCGCGAGGTGCTCGTGGCCGAGCCGTCCGCCGAGTGGTTCATGGACTACCGGAACGGAGACGGCACGATCGCCGAGATGTGCGGCAACGGCGTGCGGGTGTTCGCCGCCTTCGCGGAGTCGCTCGGCCTCGCCGACTGTGCACGCGCGCCGTTCGTCGTCGCGACCCGCGACGGCGTGAAGCGGGTGACGCGCGACAGCGACGGCTGGTACTGCGTGGACATGGGGGCGTGGCGCTTCCCTGGTGGGCAGGGTGCGGTGACGGACGGGTTCGACGCTCGCGTCCAGGCCGCGGGCTGGACGACGGGGAGGCCCGCCCTCTCCGTCGACCTGGGCAACCCGCACACCGTCGTCGCGATCTCCGACGAGTCCGAGCTCACGGGACTCGACCTCTCGGCCGCACCGCTCGTCGTCCCCGTCCCGGAGACCGGGACGAACGTCGAGCTCGTGGTGCCCCTCGGTGAGCACCGGCGCGACGACGGAGCGGTCGCCGGACGCGTCCGCATGCGGGTGCACGAGCGCGGTGCCGGCGAGACGCAGTCCTGCGGGACGGGAGCCTGTGCCGCGGCGCTCGCCGTCCGGGCGTGGGCGGGCGCCGGGGCGCCCGACGTGTGGTTCGTCGACGTGCCGGGCGGGACCGTTCGCGTGCGGGTCCTGGCCTCGGGCCACGTGGAGCTGGCCGGGCCGGCCGACCTCGTGTTCGCCGGGACGATCGAGCTCTCCGGCCGCCCCTGACGCTACGACGCGCGTGTCACGTGCAGGACCCGAAAGCCCTTGGCGCTCGCGAGCTTCGACGTCGTCAGCCCGGGCAGCGAGTCGTTCATCCACCGCATCAGCGAGTCCGCGCCGAGGTTGCGCTGCACGACCAGGTGCGCGTCGCCGTCGGGGGCGAGCCGGCCGAGCCAGAGCGTGAGCAGCGCGTGGAGCTCCGCCTTGCCCACCCGGATCGGCGGGTTCGACCAGATGCCGTCGAAGACGACGTCGTCCGGCACCTCCTCGGGCGCGACGGCCCGGACGTTGCCCAGACCCAGGCGCTGAGCGTTGCGCCGCGTCAGGTCCAACGACCGCTCGTTGACGTCCACGGCCCAGACCACCGACTCGGGAGCCTGGGTGGCCATCGTCAGGGCGACGGGGCCCCAGCCGCACCCCACGTCGAGGTACTGCCGCGCGGAGCCGTCGGGCCGCGGCGACGCGTCGAGCCCGGGAACCGACCGCAGCAGCACCTGCGTGCCGAGGTCGAGACGCCCGGGGGAGAAGATGCCCGACGCAACCTCGACGGTGACGTCCTCGCCCGCGAGACGCACGTCGATCGTCCGACGCTCCGCGTCCGACGCGGGGCGGGCGGTGAAATAATGCTCAGCAGGGTCGTCCACGGTCGTCGATCCTACGTGCTGACGAAAATCCGCTCGCGCGGGGAATCGCGGACGTGTCACGCTTGTTCTCCCTCGACCGGGCGACCGCGGTCGCCGGCCCCTCCAGAAAGGCGCACATGCCCCAGACACCGTCCGACAACACCCCGAACGACCTCGACGACCACGACGCCGTCGTCGGGCTCCCGGAGCGTGACGTCGCCGACGAGGTCGTGGCACGCGTGCTGGCCCGGGCGGGAACCGCGAGGGCCGAGGGCGGCACCGTCCACTCTGCCCACGACGGCGACCAGCTGGACCTCGCGGAGCGCGCCGCGCTCCGACGGGTCGCGGGGCTCTCCACAGAGCTTCAGGACGTCACCGAGGTCGAGTACCGCCAGCTTCGTCTGGAGAAGGTCGTCCTCGTCGGGCTGTGGGGATCCGACGGCGTGACCGCGGACGACGCCGAGGTCTCCCTGCGTGAGCTCTCGGCGCTCGCGGAGACGGCTGGCTCGGAGGTTCTCGACGGCCTGCTGCAGCGACGGCAGAAGCCCGACCCCGGGACGTATCTCGGGTCCGGGAAGGCCGCGGAACTGGCCGGGATCGTCGCCGCCTGCGGGGCCGACACCGTCGTCGTCGACGCGGAGCTCGCACCGTCGCAGCGGCGGTCGCTGGAGGACGTCGTCAAGGTCAAGGTCATCGACCGGACCGCGCTGATCCTCGACATCTTCGCCCAGCACGCCAAGTCCAGGGAGGGCAAGGCGCAGGTCGAGCTCGCTCAGATGGAGTACATGCTGCCGCGCCTGCGTGGCTGGGGTGAGTCGATGTCCCGCCAGGCGGGCGGACAGGTCGGTGGCGCGGGCGCCGGGATGGGTTCGCGCGGTCCCGGGGAGACGAAGATCGAGCTCGACCGGCGACGCATCCGCACCCGGATGGCCAAGCTGCGTCGGGAGATCGCCGCGATGGCGCCCTCGCGGGCCACCAAACGCGGGTCCAGACGTCGAGGACACATCCCGTCGGTCGCGATCGTCGGCTACACGAACGCCGGGAAGTCCTCCTTGCTCAACGCCCTGACCGGTGCGGGGGTGCTGGTGGAGAACGCGCTCTTCGCGACGCTCGACCCGACGATTCGTCGGGCGCAGACCGAGGACGGGCGCGTTTACACGCTCGCCGACACGGTCGGCTTCGTCAGGAACCTGCCGCACCAGCTCGTCGAGGCCTTCCGGTCGACGCTCGAGGAGGCGGGGGAGGCGGACCTCATGCTGCACGTGGTCGACGCGTCCCACCCCGACCCCGAGGGGCAGATCGCGGCGGTGCGCACCGTGCTTGCCGACGTCCCAGGCGCCGACCGGGTGCCGGAGGTCGTCGTGCTCAACAAGGCCGACGTCGCCGACCCGGAGACCGTGGCCCGGGTCAGGCTGCACGAGCGTCGGACGATCGTCGTCTCGGCCCACGGCGGTGAGGGGATCGACAACCTGCTCGAGCTGATCGCCCGAGAGCTGCCGCGCCCGGCCGTCGAGATCGACGCCGTCGTCCCGTACGACCGCGGCGACCTCGTTCACCGCATCCACGAGGAGGGCGAGATCGACGAGGAGGAACACCTCGGTACGGGAACACGCATCCGCGGCCGTGTCGACGCAGACCTCGCCGCGCAGATCGCGTCCGTGGCCGTGCGCTGACGAGTTCCCCACAGATGGCCCTCCCGGGGATCCTCGGAAGGCTCGCTACCCCTAGGATCGTCGGATGACCAGCGCGGGAGTGGACGAGGCCGACCGGACGGCCGCCGGGACCACGGTCGCGCCCGTGCGTGACCTTCTCGCGACGGCCGTCGCAGCGCTCGGCGGGACCGAACGCGCCGGGCAGACCCGCATGGCCGAGGCGGTCGGCGGTGCGATCGACTCGGGAACGCACCTTCTCGTACAGGCGGGGACCGGCACGGGTAAGTCGCTCGGGTACCTCGTGCCCGCGGTTCGACATGCCGTCGTCGACGACGAGAAGGTCGTCGTCTCGACCGCGACGCTCGCGCTGCAGCGTCAGGTCGTCACCCGTGACCTCCCGCTCGTCGCCGACGCTCTCGCGGGCGAGCTGCCGCGGCGCCCGGACATCGCCCTGCTCAAGGGGTGGAACAACTACGTCTGTGCCCACAAGGTGGGCGGTGGGTACCCCGAGGACGAGCCGGCGCTCTTCGACCTGCCCGGGGCCGAGAGGGCGGGCGGCGCGGAGCACCCTGCTCCCGCCGACGGCGCGGACGCGAGCCTGGGCGCGCAGGTGCTGCGGGCCCGAGAGTGGGCGGCGGCGACGACCACGGGGGACCGCGACGACCTCGTGCCCGGTGTCTCGGACAAGGCATGGCGCCAGGTCTCCGTCTCGACGATGGAGTGCCTGGGCGCCAAGTGCCCCCTGATCGACGACTGCTTCCCCGAGGCCGCGCGGCAACGCGCGAGGGAGGCCGACGTCGTCGTGACGAATCACGCGATGCTGGGCATCGAGGCATCGGGACTCACCCAGATCCTCCCTCCGCACGACGTTCTCGTGGTCGACGAGGCGCACGAGCTGACGGAGCGCGTGACCGCCGCGGCGACCGTCGAGCTGTCCGCCCCGTCCGCCGAGCACGCCGCACGGCTCGCCCGTCGCCACGGTGGGGTCACGACCGACGACCTCGACTCCGCCGCGGCGCTGCTCGGGACGATGCTCGAGGAGCTCCCGCCCGAACGCTTTCCGGCCGGCCTCCCGGACGAGGTCCGCGTGGTGGTCGGTGCGGTCCGGGACGCGGCACGCGGGCTCGTGTCGGCCCTGAAGCCCGAGTCCGGGTCGACGCCCGACCCCGGTCTCAAGCTGGCCCAGGCGTCGGTCCTCGCGCTGCACGACGTCGCCGAGCGGATGGCCGCCGACCCGACCGGGCACGACGTGCTCTGGTGCACCCAGCCGGACGCGTCGTACGGCGGCCCGTCGTCCCCGCGTCTGCACGCAGCCCCGCTCGCGGTGAACGGTCTGATCCGCGAGCACCTCCTCGCCGAGCGGACCGGGGTGCTCACCTCCGCGACACTGGCGCTCGGCGGGAGCTTCGAGCCTGTCGCCCGCTCCCTCGGGCTCGACCCCGAGGAGACGCCGTGGACCGGTGAGGACGTCGGCAGTCCGTTCGACTACGGGCGCCAGGGCATCCTGTACATCGCCCGCAACCTGCCCGCGCCCGGGCGGGACGCGTCGACGGAGCACCAGCTCGACGAGATCGCGGACCTCATGACGGCCGCCGGGGGACGAACCCTGGGACTCTTCTCCTCGCGCCGGGCCGCGACCGTCGCCGCCGACGCGATGCGCGAGCGTCTCGACATCCCGATCCTGTGCCAGGGCGACGATCAGCTCCCGACGCTGGTCCGCCAGTTCGCCGACGACGACGCGACGTCGCTCTTCGGAACTCTCTCGCTCTGGCAGGGAGTCGACGTCCCAGGGCCCGCGTGCAGGCTAGTGCTCATCGACCGCATTCCGTTCCCCCGTCCGGACGACCCGGTGCGGTCGGCCCGCGCCCGCGCGGTGGAGGAGGCCGGCGGGAACGGGTTCATGCAGGTCTCGGCAGCGCATGCGGCGCTCCTCCTGGCACAGGGCTCCGGTCGGCTGGTCCGCTCGATCGACGACCGCGGCGTCGTCGCGGTCCTCGACCCCCGGCTCGCGACGGCCCGCTACGGACAGTTCCTCCTGCGATCCATGCCGCCCTTCTGGCGCACCCACGACCGCTCCACGGTCATCGGTGCCCTCGAACGCCTCGACGCCCTAGGCTAGACACTTCGGATCCGATCCCTGGGAGGGCGCAGTGCAGTCACGGACGACGAAGCTGGCGATCGTCGGCGCGGGAGCCGTCGGTTCCACGATGGCGTATGCGGCGCTGATGCGCGGCGCAGCACGGACGGTGGCCCTCTACGACCTGAATGCCGCAAAGGTCGAGGCCGAGGTGCTCGACCTGCAGCACGGGCTCGAGTTCATGCCCCAGGCGACCGTCCAGGGGTCGGACGACATCTCGGTCTGCGCCGGCGCCGACGTGGTCGTGATCACCGCGGGGGCCAAGCAGCGGCCCGGTCAGTCGCGGCTCGACCTCGCCGACGCGACCATCGGCGTCGTGCGTGCTGTCCTCCCGCCGCTCCTGGAGGTCGCTCCCGACGCGATCTACCTTCTCGTGACGAACCCCGTCGACGTCGTGACCTACGCCGCGCTGCAGACCTCCGGACTGCCCCCGCGTCAGGTCTTCGGGTCAGGCACCGTGCTCGACTCCTCCCGGCTTCGGCAGTCCGTGGCCCAGCACTGCGGGGTGGCCGTGCAGAACGTGCACGCGTACATCGCCGGTGAGCACGGCGACTCGGAGATCCCGCTCTGGTCGAGCGCCACCATCGGTGGCGTGCCGCTGCTGGACTGGCAGGGTCTGCCGGGCCGAGGGTCTCTGACGGCCGCCGACCGCGAGGCGATCGCGCGCGACGTCGTGCAGTCTGCCTATCGCGTGATCGCGGGCAAGGGTGCGACGAACTACGCGATCGGGCTCGCGGGTTCCCGCATCGTCGAGGCCATCCTCGGGGACGAGCACCGCGTGCTCCCGGTCTCGACCCTCATCCAGGGCAACGAGGACCTCGACGGCATCTGCCTCTCTGTCCCGGCACTCGTCGACCGACGCGGCTGCGACGTACGGATCGACGTCCCCCTCAACGACGAAGAGCGTGCAGGGCTTCGGCGTTCGGCGGAGGCGATGCGCGAGACTCTGCAGAAGGTCGGCCTGCGCAACCCCGCCTGAAGCGCTCGGACGGTGTGGCGCAGAGCACGGCTCAGAGGCTGCGGAGGACGGAGACGATCCGTCCGAGAACCTGAGCGTCGTCACCGGGGATCGGCTCGTACGCGTCATTCCGCGGCACGAGCCAGACGTGCCCGTCTGTCCGCCGGAACGTCTTGACGGTCGCCTCACCGTCGATCATCGCGGCGACGATCTCGCCGTTCTCCGCCACCGGCTGGCGGCGGACCACGACCCAGTCGCCGTCGCAGATCGCCGCGTCGACCATCGAGTCTCCGACGACCTTCAGCAGGAACAGCTCGCCGTCGCCGGTGATCTGCCGCGGGAGCGGGAACACGTCTTCGACAACCTGGTCCGCGAGGATCGGGCCGCCGGCCGCGATCCGCCCCACGACGGGGACGTAGGAGGGCCGGGGGGTCGCGTCTGTCGACTCGGGCCCGGAACTCTCGGCCCGGTCGAGAAGTGTGATCGGCGTCGTCGGTGCCGGCTCGAGGGCGGCACCGGCCTGCTGCGGCATCCGGACGACCTCCATCGCGCGCGGACGGTTCGGGTCACGTCGGAGGTATCCCTTGCGCTCCAACGTCATCAGCTGGTGCTTCACGCTGGAGGGACTCGTCAGGCCCACGGCCTCGCCGATCTCGCGCATGCTCGGTGGGTAGCCCCGCGAGTCGACCGACGCCTGGACGGTCTCGAGGACGAGTCTCTGGCGCTCTGACAGCGGTTGCCGCGCCGTCAGAGGATGCACCTCGGCGAGGGGGACGTCTGAACCGGGCACTCGCTCCACTGTTCTCTCCGCTCCGTCGAGGTCGCCGCCGAAAGGCGATGCCTCAGAGTAGGTCAGAACGCCACTTCTTTCAAACACGTGTTCGATCCTGCCGTGTGCGGCGCGCCCCGGTGTGCTATACATCGTACAGATGTTCGACGAACAGGTGTTCGATCAGCCGGGGAAGCTGCTCGAGCTCCGTGAGAGGAGAATCGATGACCACGCTCACTCTGGCCCCCGCGGGGCACAGGCACACCGAAGGATCGCTGTCCTCGCTCCGCCTGACCCGCCGCGGGCGGGTCGTTCTCGCAGCGCTTGCGGCGACGGTCGGTTTCGTCGTCAGCCTCATGGGCGCGCGGGCGGTCGTCGCCGATGCGCCGGCGGCGCCTGTCGAGGTGCGCGAGGTCGTCGTCGAGCCGGGCGACACGCTCTGGTCGTACGCGAGCGAGATGACCGTCGTCGGCGCCGACGTCAGGGACGTCCTGGCGGACATCGTCGAGCTCAACGGTCTGCAGACCTCGACGCTCGAGGTCGGTCAGACGGTGCTGCTCCCCGTCGCCTCCGAGTAGACGCCCCGGGCGCCTGGGGTCACGCGGGCCGACCCGAGGCGTGCGCGGTGTGGCTTCTTGCGGTGCTGGTGCCTTTCGCCGTATTTTCGGGCGCCGGAGCTGTTTCGCTTCGGTACGTTTCGTGCAAGGAGCCCTATGCACTGCCCGTTCTGCCGCAATCCCGACTCGCGTGTCGTGGATTCGCGAACGTCGGAGGACGGGTCGTCGATCCGTCGCCGTCGTCAGTGCCCGGCCTGCCAGCGGCGATTCTCGACGTCCGAGACCGCCAGCCTGTCCGTGGTGAAGAGGTCGGGGGTGACCGAGACCTTCAGTCGGGACAAGATCGTCGGCGGCGTGCGCAAGGCCTGCCAGGGGCGCCCGGTCGACGAGGACGATCTTGCCCTGCTCGCTCAGCAGGTCGAGGAGGCGATCCGGAGCGCCGGCACCGCGGAGATCGACGCGGGAGACGTCGGCCTCGCGATCCTTGGTCCGCTGCGCGATCTCGACGAGGTGGCGTATCTCCGCTTCGCGAGCGTCTACCGCGGGTTCGAGTCCCTCGACGACTTCGAGGCGGCCATCCGTTCACTGCGTGAGGATCATGCCGAGCAGGCTGACGCGGACTCGTCGACGCAATAGTCTCGCGTTTGCCGTCGTGGCGGTGCAGGCTAGGGGCATCGTCGGGTACCGACCCGCGACGAAGGAGGATCGACGATGACTTCAGACTCGAAGGAGGGCGCCCCCGGGGCGCCGTCGGACGAAGCACGAGCCAAGTTCCGCGAGGCACTCGAGCGGAAGCAGGCATCCCGTCACCGGACGGCCGAGGGTGACCGGAACACCGGAGCGGTCCATGGCTCCGAGACCGCCGGGCCGATGCAGCAGCGGACCTTCCGGCGTAAGTCCGGTTAGGACGCCGAGCATCCGCGCACACGCCGATGGCCGCAGACTCTCGAGAGTCTGCGGCCATCGGCGCGTCAGGGGGCGGGTCAGTCCATCACGCGGAGACGGACGGTCTGGTCCATCGCGCGCAGAGCGTCCACCATGACGGGGGAGACGTCGGCACCGATGTCGGTCACCACGTAGCCCAGGCCGCCGCGCGTGGCGAGCAGCTGCCCCTCGATGTTCGTGTCGTGGGCCGAGAGTGTGGAGTTGACCGCGGCGAGCACACCCGGGGTGTTCCGGTGCAGGTGCGCCACGCGCCGGACTCCCGTGGTCTTCTCCAGCGCGAGGTTCGGAAGGTTGACGCTGAGCGTCGTCGAGCCGGTGCTGAGGTAGTCGCGCAGCTTGTTGGCGACGAAGTTCCCGATCGCCTCCTGCGCCTCTTCTGTCGACCCGCCGGTGTGCGGCGTGAGGATGACGTTGCTCAGACCGCGGAGCGGGGACTCGAACGTGTCGCCGCGCTTCTTCGGTTCCGTCGGGAACACGTCGATCGCCGCGCCGGAGATGTGGCCGGACTGGATGCGGTCGCGCAGTCCCTCGACGTCGACGACGAAGCCGCGGGACAGATTGAGCAGGATCGCGCCGCGCTTCATCCGGTCGAGCTCACGGGTGCCGAAGAAGCCCGCGTTTCCCGGGCGGCCGTCGACGTGGAGCGTGACGACGTCGGCGGTCTGGAGGAGCTCGTCCAGCGACGACATGCGGCGGGCGTTGCCGAGGGCGAGCTTCTCGGCGGTGTCGTAGAACACGACGGACATGCCGAGGCTCTCGGCGAGGACGGAGAGCTGCGTGCCGATGTTCCCGTACCCGATGATGCCGAGCGTCCGGCCGCGGACCTCGTGCGCGCCGACCGCAGACTTGTTCCAGACCCCGTCGTGCATCGACTTGTCGAACTCGCTCTGGCGCCGGGTCAGCGAGATGATGTCCGCGATCGCGATCTCGACGACGGAGCGCGTGTTCGAGAACGGCGCGTTGAAGACGGCGACTCCGCGGTCGGCGGCGGCCTCAAGGTCGATCTGGTTGGTCCCGATGCAGAAGGCACCGACGGCGATCAGGTCCGGGGCGTTCGCCACGACCCGGGCCGTCACGTGCGTCTTCGACCGGATCCCGAGGATCTGAACCCCCTGGAGGGCCTCGATGAGCTCGTCCTCGTCCATCGCGCCGCCGTGGTTGATCACCTCGATGCCCGCAGCGGTCAGGATCTCGGTGGCGTCGGGGTGAAGGTTCTCAAGAAGGAGGGCTCGCAGCACCTGCCCATGGTGCGCCGCGACCCGATGGATATGCCGAGTCGTCTTGACACTCGGGACAGATGTATCAGGACGAGGGTTCTATGCCTGGCGGCAGCGCGTCGGCGTGGATCACCACGAGGCGTTGCGTCGGCCGCGTCAGCGCGACGTAGAGGTCGGAGTCACCGCTGCGACGTGCCGTGATCGTCGCCGGCTCCACGACCAGGACGGCGTCGAACTCGAGCCCCTTGGCCGCCTCGGGGGTCAGCAGGACGATCTGCGGGTCGGTGCCCGCGCGCGCCGCCGTCACGGCCGCGGAAGGGTCCAGGTCGTCGAGGGCCACCTCGATCCGGGTGAGGTTCTCGGCCGTCGCGATGACCGCGACGCGGCCGGTGCCGTCGTCCTCGAGGAACGTGTGCGCGGCGTCCTCGAGCCGCCGGACGGTGACGGGCACGGTCTCGTCCGGCGTCCCGACGTGCACGGTCTCGAGCGCGCCGTCGACGTCTCGTGCCGAGGTCAGGGCGGAGACCGGGAGCCCGGCGGTCCGGGCCACCCGCTGGGCGGCGTCCGCGACGGCCCGCGGGGTCCGGTAGTTGACCGTGAGCTCCTTGACCCGGACCGAGCGGCCGAGGGGAGGCTCGAGCGCCGCTCGCCAGTCCCGGGTCCCGGCGGGCGACGACGTCTGGGCGACGTCCCCGACCACCGTGAACGAGCGTGTCGGGCAGCGTCGGGCGAGCATGCGCCAGGCCATCGCGGAGAGCTCTTGCGCCTCGTCCACGACGACATGCCCGTATGTCCACGACCGGTCCTGGGCCGCCCGTTCGGCGGTCGTCAGGCGTGATCCGCCGGCGCTGAACCGGTCGGCGACCGTCTCCGCGTCGACGATGCCGTCGCCGGCGCCGGTCGAGCGCAGCATCTCGCGGGCGTACTCGACCCGCGCTGCGCGTTCGGCGTCCTCGGCGCGGCGGGCGTCGCGAGCGACCTGGTCGTCGACTCCGAGGAGCTCGGCCGCCTCGTCGAGCAGCGGGACGTCGGCGTCGCTCCACGCGCTGCCGCGGGGCCGCAGCAGCGCTCGACGCTCCGGCTCACGCAGCTCGGGCGCGAGCTCTTCGAGGCGTTCGGGCTTCGCGTAGAGGTCCTCGAGGAGCCACTCCGGGCTCATGGGGAGCCATGCCAGGTTCAGCGCCACCCGGATGTCGTGCGAGTGCCGCAGGTCGTCGAGGAGGATCGACCGGTCGTCGCCCTCGATCCTTTCGCCGAGCTGGTCCGAGACCTGGTCGGCGAGGCGCTGGAGCATCTCGCGGACGAAGGTCCGACGCGCCTCGTTGTGAGGCTTCTGGGTGCGCCGTGCGCGGGCGATCGCGTCGCGGACGTCCCTACGCCTTACGACGACGTCGTGCCCCTCCACACGGACGGCCTGGTCGTGCGCCGGTACGCGTTCGCGCCGGCGGACGGCGCGGCGGACGACCCGCGCCATGATCGCCAGGCCTTTGACGCGCGTGGCCTCGGCGGAGTCCGACCCCGTCGCCCGGACACCGGGCAGGAGGTCGCCGACGGTGGTCGAGACGACGCCCGTCTCGCCGAGCGACGGCAGCACCTGGTCGATGTACCGCAGGAACGACGAGCTCGGACCGACCAGGAGCACGCCCGAGCGCTCGAGCGTCCGCCGATGCGCGTAGAGCAGGTAGGCGGCGCGGTGGAGCGCCACGGCGGTCTTCCCGGTCCCTGGGCCGCCCTGGACGACGAGGATTCCGTCGAGCCCGGACCGGATGATCGCGTCCTGCTCGGCCTGGATCGTCGCGACGATGTCGCCCATCTGGCTCGTCCTGCCCGTGGACAGGGCGGCGAGGAGCGCGCCCTCGCCCGAGAGGGTCGACTCGTCCGCCGGGGCGTCGAGGTCGAGGAGCTCGTCCTCGACCCCGGTCACGGTCCGTCGCCGTGTGACCAGGTGGCGCCTGCGGGCGACGCCGTCCGGATGTGCGGAGGTCGCGCGGTAGAACGCCTGCGCGGCCGGAGCCCGCCAGTCCGTCAGGACGGAGGCGTGCTGGTCGTCGGTCAGGCCCAACCTGCCGACGTAGATCGTGCTGTCCGTCTGCAGGTCGAGCCGGCCGAACACGAGCCGGTCCTCGACCGCCTCGAGCTGGGCGAGCCGGTCCTCGTAGAGCGTCGCGAACGAGTCGCGCTCGCTCCGGTTCTGCGGAGAACCCGACGGGCCGGCACGGCGGACGTCGGCGAGGCGTGCGCGAGCCTGTGCCCGGAGGGCGTCGAGGCGCGCATACCTGTCGTCGACGACCCGCTGTTCACGTCTGAGTTCGTCTTGCCGCGTGGCCACGTGATCTCCCGTCTCCTGGCAGCCGTCCATTATGCCTGACGCGACCCGCACCGGGGCTTCCCGCCGCTAGGATCGTGGCCGGGAATCCAGAACGGCACGAGAGGCACACGTGGTCATCGACACAACGGGCGAAGGATCCGGCGGGAGTGCGCTTGTCGGGGCCGACGACGAGCTCGTCGTCCTGCTCGTCGAGGACGACGACGGCGATGCGTTCCTCGTCACCGAGCACCTCGCGGACGCTGCGCTGACGGTCGTCGTCAGGCGCGCGACGACGCTCGACGACGCGATCTCGACACTCGGCGACCGCTCCGTCGACTGCGTCCTGCTCGACCTCGGACTTCCGGACGCGGTCGGGCTGGACGCCGTCACGCGGCTCCGGGCACTCCCGTGCGCGCCGGCACTCGTCGTCCTGACGGGCCTGTCCGGGACGGACGAGGGGGTCCGCGCCGTCGCGGCCGGCGCCGACGACTATCTCGTCAAGGGGGAGGTCGAGCCCGACCTCCTCGGGCGCTCCGTCCGGTATGCCGTGCAGCGCCGTCGGTCCGAGGCCCAGCAGCGTGCGATCTACCGCAGCCAGATCCGTGAGGCGGAGACGATGCGGCTCGAGCGTGCGCTGCTGCCGACGCCGCTGGTCGACGACGACGACCTCGCGGTGCTCGTGGGATACATCCCCGGGGGCAACGGACTCCTCGGCGGCGACTTCTACGACGCGGTCGAGCTGGTGGACGGGCGGGTCGTCTGCCTGATCGGCGACGTGGCGGGCCACGGACCGGACGAGGCCGCGCTCGGTGCGACCCTGCGGACGGCCTGGCGCACGCTGGTCGTCAGCGGTACGGCGCCGGCCGACGTGATCGGTCACGTCGAGCACATCCTGACGCTCGAGCGCGATCGTCCCGAGATCTTCTCCACGCTGTGCCAGGTGGTCGTCGCACCCGACAGGCGCTCGGCCGATCTCTACCTCGCCGGGCACCTCGCACCTCTGCTCATCGCCGAGGGCAGGATTGCTCCCGTGCCGTCGACGGCACGCGGACGGGCGATGGGGGTGCCGTCAACAGGTGGCTGGCAGGCGCTGACGATCCCTCTGGCGGCACCGTGGAGCCTGCTCCTGTACACGGACGGGCTGGTCGAGGCGACCCTCGCGGGAGTGGAGGTCCAGGGCCTGGACGGCCCACGCCCGCGCCGGGCGCGGCTGGGTCTGGACGGCCTGGCGTCGACGGTCGAGCGCGTGCTTGCCGACGGACAGTCGAACGTCGTCGAACGAACCCTCCGGGCCGTTCGTGACGTCCACGGCGGTCCGCTCGACGACGACGCCGCGGCCCTCCTGGTCGGATGGGCCGGCCCGGGCGAGGCCGGCGAGCGTGCGTCGACGACGGCCGAGGACGCGGGGTGGGGGAGATGAGCTCGAGGCGGACGTTGCGGCGGTGGTTGCGACGGATCTTCGTCGTCGCGGGCGTGCTGCTCGCGATCGTCGTCTCGGTGGCCGGCTACGCGCTCGCCGAGGTCGTCGACAGGCAGGACCTCGTGACGGAGGGCTACTACGACGCGCTGCACGAGGCGGAGAACCTCAACCTCGCGCTCGTCGACACGGAGGTCGCGGTGCGCAGCTTCGAGCGGACCGGAAACACCGTGTCCTTGGAGACCCTCGAGAACGGCGTGCTCGCCGGGGGTGCCCCCGACCTCGAGAGCGGGGCGATCGCCGCGCTGGCGGAGGACGAGCCGGCGATCGAGGCCGCGTGGGCGCGTGCCGCGGCCGCCGTCGACGTCTGGTTCGTCGGCTACGTCGAGCCGGCCGTCGCGTCGGAGCAGGCCGGAATGCCCGTCGACACCGTCTCGGACGGACTGTACCGAGACGCTCGGACGGCGACCGACGACCTGATCGAGGTCCTGGAGTCCGAGCGGGCCGCGAACCTCGCCGTCCTGGACCGGTGGACGGCCACGCTCTTCGGCGCGGTCGTCCTTCTCGCCCTCTGCGCGATCCTCGTCTCGGCATGGTTGTGGAGCATGGTCGAGCGTCGTGTCACCAGACCCGTCGCGGACCTCGCGGCCCAGGTCAGGCACGCCGCGACGGACTCGCCCGAGACTCCGATCCAGATGGAAGGTTCGGGCGAGGTCGTGGGGCTTGCCCGTGACGTCGAGCTGATGCGACGCACCCTCGTCTCGCGGACGGCCGAGGTCGAGGTCTCGCACGCCGAGGTGGCCGCGTCGCACACCCTGCTCGAGCAGCAGGCGGCAGCGCTGGAACGGTCCAACCGAGACCTCGAGCAGTTCGCCTACGTCGCGTCCCACGACCTGCAGGAGCCGCTGCGGAAGGTCGCGAGCTTTACGCAGCTCTTGAAGAAGCGGTACGGCGGTCAGCTCGACGAACGTGCCGACCAGTACATCGACTTCGCGGTCGACGGTGCCAAGCGGATGCAGCGCCTGATCCAGGACCTGCTCGGGTTCTCCCGGGTGGGACGGACCCCGGCCCCGCGGACCGACGTCGACCTCGCGCACCTTCTCGACCAGGTCACGAGCGAGATGTCGGAGCGGATCGAGGAGTCCGGTGCGACGGTCTCGGCCGACGCGCTTCCGACGGTCCGTGGGCAGGAGGTCCTGCTCCGCCAGCTCCTCGTCAACGTGGTGGGCAACGCGATCAAGTTCCGTGATCCCGACCGGGCGCCCGAGATCACGCTCGCCGCACAGGACCTTGGTTCTGCGTGGGAGATCACCTGCACGGACAACGGCATCGGGATCGACCCGCAGTACGCGGACCGGGTGTTCGTGATCTTCCAGCGTCTGCACGCCAAAGAGGTCTACGAGGGGACCGGCATCGGACTGGCGATGTGCAAGAGGATCGTCGAGTTCCACGGCGGCGACATCAGTGTCGAACCGGCCGGGACGGGAGGGACGACGGTCCGGTGGACCCTCGCCCACGAGCCTGAGCCCGAACCGGTGCCCCACACGGCGGACGTCGACGACGACGGGAGAGCGGCGACCGTCGGATAGGCTCAGCCCCGGTCGGTCGCCCGTGGCGGGCGGCTCAGGCGAGGAAAGGGTGTGTATGACGGAGAACCGCGGTATCGACGTCCTTCTGGTCGAGGACGATCCCGGTGACGTCCTCATGACGCGAGAGGCGTTCGAGGACCACAAGCTCACCAACCGCCTGTCCGTCGTCTCCGACGGTGTCAGCGCGATGAGCTTCCTCCGCAAGGAGGGAGAGTTCGCCGACGCGCCCACGCCCGATCTCGTCCTGCTGGACCTCAACCTGCCACGGATGGACGGCCGCGAGGTCCTCGCCGAGCTCAAGGCCGACGACCGCCTGCGTCACATCCCCGTCGTCGTGCTGACGACCTCCGAGGCCGAGGAGGACGTCCTGCGGTCCTACTCGCTCCACGCCAACGCCTACGTCACCAAGCCGGTCGACTTCGACCGGTTCATCGACGTCGTGCGTCAGATCGACGACTTCTTCGTCACGGTGGTCCGCCTCCCCGGGCACTGACCGCCCCGCCTGGAAGAAAACAGGCGATCTGCGTGTTCCTGGTAGGACATGGCCGTGCCCTGACGGGCCAGATCTGATCTTGAGGTGACCCGGTGCTTGATCCACGCGACATCTATACGGTCGACGAGGAAGCCGTCGACCGGCTGTTCGACGGCGCCGCGGGTTCCCCCGGTCCCGGTGCGGGCCCCGTCCTCGTCTACGCGCTCCGCGGCTACGTCGACGCAGGAAGCACCGGCACGTTGGTGCTCGACCACCTGCTCGACGAGTTCGAGTCGACGACGATCGCCACGTTCGACGCCGACCAGCTGATCGACTACCGGTCCAAGCGGACCTCGATCACCTTCGACACCGACCACTGGTCCGACTACGTCGAGCCTGTGATCCGGCTCGAGCACCTGCGTGACGCGGAGGGGACCGGGTTCCTGGTGATGCGCGGGCCCGAACCCGACCTCCAGTGGGAGCGGTTCGTCGCCGCGACGACCCAGCTCGTCGACCGGCTCGCCACCCCCCCCGCAGTCACGGTGCACGGCATCCCGATGGGGATCCCGCACACGCGACCCCTCACGACGACGACGCACGCGACGCGACGCGAGCTGCTCGGCGAGGCCCGTAGCTGGTTCGGGCGGGTCGACGTACCCGCCAGTGCGGCGGCGCTGCTCGAGCTGCGGCTCGGGGAGGCGGGCCACGACGCGGTCGGCTTTGCCGTTCACGTCCCGCACTATCTGTCGCAGTCGCCCTACCCGCCGGCCGCGGTCGCGGCCATCGACCACGTCGAGCGGGTGACCGGTCTCGACCTGCGCGTGTCGAGCCTCGACAGCGCGGTGCTCGAGACCGCCGACGAGGTCGAGCGGCAGGTCGCGGAGTCGGACGAGGTGGCTGCGGTCGTGCGGGCCCTCGAGGAGCAGTACGACGCGTTCTCGCGCTCTGTGGGCGAGTCGAGCCTTCTGGCGCAGGACGCGCCTTTGCCGACTGCTGACGAGATCGGCGACGAGTTCGAGCGGTTTCTTGCCCAGCAGCGGGACGACTGACCCCCGTCGTCCCGGTGTTTTTTCCCTAGGCATGGCGCGGTGTGCAATTCTCGTGCCAGACTGGGGTCGGCGGCACGCTTCTGACGAAGGACGCCGTTCCACCGGATCGGCGTAGGGCCGACTAACAAATTCCCTTCGGGGAAGAAGGACTGAGGATCAGCATGGTGCAGGGTTCCGTGAAGTGGTTCAACGGCGAAAAGGGCTTCGGCTTCATCGCCCAGGACGGCGGCGGTGACGACGTGTTCGTTCACTACTCCGCAATCGAGACGCAGGGTTACCGCACCCTCGAAGAGGCCCAGCGGGTCGAGTTCGAGGTGACGCAGGGCCCCAAGGGTCCGCAGGCAGAGCAGGTTCGCCCGCTCTGATCTCACTCTCCACGACGGGCCGTCCTCTGACGAGGGCGGCCCGTCGTCGTGTCACGGGCCGGGGTCGTCGTGTCGAGGCGCGGCGGTCCCGCGCAGGGCCTCGAGTCCCGGGCCGGTCACGAGGTGTGCGGGGACCGGCTGGGTGCGGAGTGCACGCCCGAGCGCCGCGTCGTCGAACGTGTGCACCCGCGACGCCGCGACGACGAAGTTCCCGTAGCGGCGTCGCTTGAACAGGGCGGGCTCCGCGACGACGGCGACGTGCTCGTCGGACAGGCCCGCGGCCCGGAGCGTCGCGAGTTCGGACGCGAGTCCGGCGAGCGGAGGGCGATCTGCGCAGTTGACCAGATAGATGCCGTCGTCCCTGAGCACCCGGAGGACGTCGTCGGTCGCCTCCACGGTCGTCAGGTGCGGGGGAGTCGTCGCCCCGTCGAAGACGTCGCGGACGACGAGATCCGCGCTTCCGTCGCGCAGCGTGGCCACGGCCGCACGCGCATCGCCGGCCCGGAGCCGAAGCCGTGGGGACCGGGGCAGGTCGAACCATTCCCGTACCCGCTCCATCAGGACGGCATCGACGTCGACGCCGAGCTGACGGGACCCTCGGCGGGTGTGGTCGATGTAGCGGGGCAGGGCGCAACCCGCCGCGCCCAGGTGAACCGCCTCGAGGGGGCCGTCGAGCAGGTCGACGAGCGCTGCCATCTGCTGCATGTACTCGAAGGCGAGGAAGCCCGGATCGTCGAGGTCGACGTACGAGCTGGGCACGTCGTTGACGACGACGGTGAAGGCACGGGGGCGGTCGGGGTCCCGCTCGAGACGGGCCGTTCCCGTCGTCGTCGGGACGTCTCCCTCGGGGAATGTCGGTGCCTCGGTGGATGCTTGACTTCGTCGACGGGAAGAGCCGTTGGTGCGAGAGCGGTGGGCCACCTGCACACCGTATCGGTTGCCGGTTCACGGTCTCTGACCGACGAACCCCAGGCGGGAAGGGTGCACGATGATGAGTCAGCCGACGTCGCGGTCAGCTCGGCCCGCGGACCTCGGGTCTCGCGGGCTGGTCCGCGCGGACGCGGAGCTGGTCTGCGCGCGCCGAGCCACGGATCCGGCCGAGAAGTTCCTGCACGCGCATCTCGCGGCGATCCGTGCCGCGTCGGCGGTGCTGGAGGCTCGTGGTCGGCCGTCGCCGCGGACGGGCGCACGGACCGTGTGGGAGATGTTGGCACGTGTAGCACCGGATCTCGGCCGCTGGTCGATCTACTTCGCGTCAGGAGCGAAGATCCGGGCCGCGCTCGACGCGGGTCGCTTCGACGTCGTCGACCGTGCTCGCGCGGACGAGCTGGTGGTCTGTGCCGAGGACTTTCGCGACGAGGTGGCGCTTCTCCTCGATCCTCGAGCAGAGTTCGTCCGATATCCGCTGCACCTGGTGGTGCCCGGCGCCTGAGCCGAGGGATATGTCCGAGAACTGCTCGGAGGTGCACGAGATCCCTGCGCCGGGTCCGACGTCGGTATGCACTTCCGAACTGCTCTCGAGTTCGACTACCCCCTGGGGGGAACTCGAACTATCCTGGGTACCTATCGTCGACGTCGTGTAACCGGAGGTTCCGATGCCCCTTTCTGAGTATGAGCAGCGGGTGCTGGATCAAATGGAGCGTGCGCTGACTTCCGACGACCCCCGACTCGCGACGACGATGAGGTCGAGCGGTCCGCGGTCTGGCCTGCGGTGGGTGATCGCCGGCGTCGCAGTGGTCGTCGGCCTCCTCCTCCTGGTCGTAGGAGTCTCGAGCGAGCCGCTCATCGGCATCCTGGGCTTTGCCATCATGTTCGCCGGTGTGCTCTACGCGTTCACCGCCCCACGCAAGTCCGAGGCTGGCCCCGCGGGAGTTGTGGACGAGGACGGCAAGGTCGCGTCTCGACCGCAGACCGCGAACGTGACGACGGAGAAGCGCAGCTTTTTCAGCCGACTCGAAGACCGTTGGGATCGTCGGCGCGGCGAGGGTCGCTGATTCCACGATCCACCGCGGCGGTCAGGCGGTCGACCCGCTCCGACACTTCTGCCACGGTGGCCGGGTTTCCGGCCGACGCGTCGTCCCGCGGTGCGTAGCGTTCTTGCTCGACGACGGTCGAGACGACGGTGAGGTCGTCCGCGACCGCTGCACGTGAATCGGCGCCCACCCCGAGCTGGTCGAGGTAGGCGTCGACCGCGCCCGGAAGACCGTGGGGGGTCGTCGACGGCGACCACACGAATCCCCGTAGCTCGAGCTGCTGGCGCAGCCGCTCCCACTCCGAGTCGAGCGTCTGTACCTTCTCGTCAGTTCCTTGTCGTCCACGGGCGAGAAACAGGAGAAGGGCGAACCCGGCGGCGACGAGGAGGAACCCGGCACCGACGAGACGCGGCATGGTCGACGTGGTCGTGGTCGCCACGGTGGTGGTGGTCGTGACCTCTCGGTCGTCGGTTCGCGGCGCCGAGGTGGACTCGTCGGAGGTCGTCGGGGTCGGTTCGGACTCGGTCTCGACCACCGGCGCCGATCCGGTGCGGTCGAGCAGGGGATCAGCGTAACCAGGGGTGGGTCCGGTCTGGGTGGCGGGTGTCGGCTCGAAGCGCACCCAGCCCGTCCCGGGGAAGTACAGCTCGGGCCAGGCGTGTGACTTCTCGCCCGTCACCACATAGGTGTTCCCGCTCGTTCGGTCACCGGCCAGGAATCCGACACCCAGGCGCGCGGGGATGCCCAAGGTTCGAGCCATCACCGTCATGGACGTGGCGAACTGGACGCAGTAGCCGTTCCTGTCCTGCAGGAAGTCCCATACCGCGTCCCCCGTGACGGCGTCGGCCACGTCCGTCGTGTAGGTGAAGTTCTCCGAGTCCCGGAACCAGGTCTGCAGTGCCATCGCCTGGTCGTAGGGGTCGTCGGCCGACCCCGTCACGCTCCGCGCGAGCTCGGCGATGTCGGCCTGGTGGGCGCTCTCCGGTACGTCCAGGTACCTGTCGTCCACGGCCAGGGGGCCGCTCGAGCCGCGCAGCGTGTCGGCGCTCAGTGCGCGTGGATCGGTCGCGACCTCGTACGACATCCCCTCGCGGGACGACGTCGTGGCGCGGATCTCGTCCTGCGTGGCGGCGTAGCGCCACTCGCCGTCGACGTCGACGGAACGAGGCTCCACGGGAATCGGGAGCAGGGAGTCTCGATAGCTGTCGAGGGTGATCGAGACGCTCGTCGGTTCTTCGGTCGCGCCCACACGCTCGGGCCACAGCTGCTCCTGCGCCGTGAACAGGTCGCCCGAGGACGAGTCGCTGCGTAGCCAGCGCACGCCGTCGAAGGCCGACGCGGTGTACACGCGGAGCGGACCGAGACTGCGTGCGTTCTCGCCGGAGTAGGTGAGCACGACCTGGTCGGAGCGCTCGTCGAGGTTCCGGCGCATGTCGAGGTCGTCCGAGAGGCGGACGGCGCTGCCCTGGGAGGCGAACGCGTCCGACCAGGAGCGTGGAGCGAGCGGACCTACGCCGCTTGCGATCCCGCCGAGCACGAGCGCGCCGGCCGTCACAGCGGCCGTCGTCGCCAACGTCGTGGTCGACTGCACCGTCTGGGCAGCGCCGTCCTGAGGCGTCGCGTGCGGGTCGATCGCCAGGAGAGCGAGCAACGGGGCGATCGTGAGCGCCACGGGGGCCGCGCCGATGTCTCCGTCGATCACGAGCGCGGGAATCCAGAGGGCGAGGAGCGGCAGCACCGTCATGGCCGGGAGCCGGAGTCCGACCGCGAGCAGGTCGGCGACGAGGAAGCAGGCCACCGCACCGAGAACGGCCACCAGCTCGACGGGCGTCGTCGGTACGACCGGCGCCACCTCGCTGTTGACCGTCTCCGCGGCGGCGCGGAGCAGGTCGGCCAGCCGGCCGAAGTTCCCGAGGCCCACGACCGGGTCGAATCCCTGCGTCCGGCCGCCGTAGGTACCCAGGACCAGCCACAGCGCGACGAGCCCGCCGACGACGCTGGGCAGGAGGGGCCAGCGGAGTGCCTGTCGTGGCGCCTGTCGGGAGAGGAGCGCGCGAGTCAGAACCACGGCCGCGGCAGACAGCAAGGTGATGCGGGTGGCGGATCCCGTCCACGCTCCAGGCTCGATGATCGAACCCAGTGCGTGCACCGAGGCGAGTGTCGCGATCACGACCAGGACGGTCGCGACGACCTGACCGGCGGGGCCCCTCATCGCGCTGCCTCCATGATCTGGTCCCACGTCTGGGTCACCGTGGCGTGGCGTGGTGCGGCGATCGCGATCCAGCCGGCGCGCCGGAGCGCGTCCGCGGTGCTCTCTGCGTCGAGGAGATCGTCCGGGTTCCGGTCGGGCGCGACGACGACGGCGTGGTGGGTCCCGGGGGTGGCCAGCCCCGCCACCGCTCGCCGTGCCTGGCCCGACAGCGGCGCGAGCACCGCGAAGACAAGCTCGCCCGGGTCGTGCGACGCGCGAAGCCTCGCCACCGTCGCCGCGATCGACTCGGCACGGTCGGCGGCCCCGGAGTGCCCGACGAGGTCGACGGTCGAGTCGACGATACGGTCCCGGCCCTCCGAGGAGCGCGCCATGACGTACTCGTCCGTTCGTCGAGGCCGCGGCGCCGTGACGACGAACCGTGTGCGTTGGCCCCCGGCGAGCGTCGCGACCGCTACGGAGACCGCGAGCTCGAGCGACCACTCGCCGCTCGCGGTCCTCGCCCCGGCGTCGCCGGGCACGAGGAGCCCCCGGTCGAAGAGGACGGTGGCCGGAGAGGTCGCCGACGACTCGTCCGCCCGGACGATGAGTCGACCGCGCCGCGCCGCGCTCGACCAGTGGACCCGGCGCGGGTCGTCGCCGACGACGTAGTCGCGGACCATCGTGTCGTCGGGGGACGGCGCGCGGACACCGACGGACGAGGTCCGGGAGTTCTCGAACGCGCGGTCCGGCTGCACCGGCAGCTCGTGGACGCGGGGGCGGACCACGACGGTCAGCGTCGCGCCGAGCGACTGGCGGGTGCGGACAAGTCCGAACACGTCTGTCTGGGTGACCCTGAGCGGCCCGAGCGGCCACCGTCCGCGGAGCGGGGGACGGAGCGGGTAGGAGACGTCGAGGTGCTGGGGGGAGGTCCTCACTCGCGCGTCGAGAGCACGACCACGGGTGAGCTCGGTGGCCGCCTGTTCGGTGAGCCGCAGTCGCGCGAGCCTGGCACGGGAGAGCGCTGACGTGCCCGCAGAGACACGGAGGTGCGCGATCGTCGGCCGGTCGCGGGTGGTCGGCGCGGGCTCGACACGGCGATGCACGTGGACGGCCGCGGAGCCGCGGTCGAGGCGACTCACCGACGCGACGACGATGGCGACGAGGCATGCGAGCACCGCGCTGCTCCCCAGCGCCACGAGGTCGGAGAGGTCCAGGACGACTCCCGTCGCGACGAGGAGCAGTCCACCGATCACCAGCCCGACGCCGCGCGACGTGAGACGGACACGACGTGAGTGACGTCCCACGGTGCCCTACCTCCGGTGGGCCGGAACGGGCGTGGTGCGTAGGACGTCGAGGATCACGTCGTCGGTCGAGCGACCGTCGAGGCGCGCCTCGGTGCGCAGGACGACGCGATGCGCAAGGACGTGCGACGTCATCTTCTGTACGTCGTCGGGCAGGACGTGGTCGCGCCCGCTGATCGCGGCGTGGGCGCGCGCCGCCGCGAGGAGCTGGAGCGACGCACGGGGAGAGGCGCCGAGTCGGAGATCGTCCCGTGTCCGCGTACCGGAGACGAGATCGACGACGTACTGCTTGACGGCCGCCGACGCGTACAGCGCGGCGACGCGGTCGCGGAGCGCCTCGATGCCGTGTGCGTCCGTCACCGGCGTGATCCGTTCGAGCGGGTCGCCCGAGTCGCGGTCGTCGAGCATGGAGACCTCGGTCGCCGAGTCCGGGTAGCCGACGGCCACCCGGGCCATGAACCGGTCGCGCTGGGCCTCGGGGAGGGCGTACGTGCCCTCCATCTCGACGGGGTTCTGCGTGGCGACGACGAAGAAAGGCCTCGGGAGCGGGTAGGTGGTCCCGTCGACGGTCACCTGCTGCTCGGCCATGCACTCCAGCAGCGCCGACTGGGTCTTCGGGGAGGCGCGGTTGATCTCGTCGGCGATCACGATGTGCGCGAAGACCGGGCCGGGGCGGAACTCGAACTCGTGCCTCTCGGCGCGGTAGACGCTCACGCCCGTCAGGTCGCTCGGCAGCAGGTCGGGCGTGAACTGCACCCGTCCGACGTCCGCCGAGACGGTGCGCGCGATCGCCTTCGCGAGGGTCGTCTTCCCGACGCCGGGGACGTCCTCGACGAGGAGGTGGCCGCGGGCGAGCAGCACCGCGAGAGCTGTCGTGACGACGTCGGACTGACCGACGACGACGGCGGAGACCTCGGCATGGATCCGGTCGACCACGCCGGCCAGGTCGACCGGTCCGGGTGACAGTGTCGCCGTCGTGGAGAGCGGCGCGTTCTCGTGCAGCACGGGGGCCCTTCGGCTCGACGTTGAGGGGACTTCGAGACTAGTCGATGCGGCGGAGCCCGGCGGTTCGAGTCTGCCCCCCGAGACCGCTCCACATCGCTCCACGGGGCGCCGTGGGTCGGTGCGGGGATCGCCGGCCGGGGAGCGCCGGGACAGGATGAACAAGGGCAGAGTAGGTATACCGGACATTTAGAGTTCTCGAGGACCTCAATCCCACGCCAGGGCCTCCCCGGGTATCCACAGCACTTGACCTGCGGCGATGCATGTTTTTCACCCGTCCTGCACAACTTCTGACGCGCTTTGTGGAGCGAAGTGGAGTATCGTGGAGGACATGGGAGCGGAAGGGTGGTGGTCGTATGAACGAGGCGTTCGCGGGATCGCTCAGCCCGCTCCTCGGCACGTACACGCCCCGGCTCGACGAGAAGGGTCGGTTGATCCTTCCGGCGAAGTTCCGGACGCAGTTCGCTCCCGGCCTGGTCATGACGCGCGGCCAGGAACGATGCCTGTATCTCCTGCCGATGGAGGAGTTCCGGCGCATGTATGAGCAGATTCGCCAGGCGCCGATCGCGAGCAAGCAGGCGCGTGACTACCTCCGGGTGTTCCTCTCGGGGGCGAGCGACGAGATGCCGGACAAGCAGGGTCGGGTCTCGATCCCGGCGAAGCTGCGGGAGTACGCCGGTCTCGGTCGGGACGTCGCGGTGATCGGTACCGGGACGCGCGTCGAGGTCTGGGACGCCCGGGCCTGGGACACATATCTCGAGGAGCAGGAGGCTGCGTACTCCGAGACGTCGGAGGAGGTGCTCCCGCCTCTCACCTTCTAGCTGTGGAACGGACGCGACGCGCTGCATGACATGCCGCACGACGAGGCCTCCTCCCGCTCAGTCTGACGCACTTCCCCGGCGTCAGAAGGTTCGCGGAGGGAGACCTGGTCGGGTGGCTCTCGATCTGGAGGAGAACCGATGAGCACGAACCGTGAGAGCACGGGTCGACCCGAGGGCGCCGAGGGGCGCCATGTTCCGGTCCTGCGCCAGCGGTGCGTCGACCTGCTCGCGCCGGCGCTCCGCACGCCCGACGCCGTGCTCGTCGACTGCACGCTCGGGATGGGCGGTCACACCGAGGCCGTGCTCGAGCAGGTCCCCGGCGTTCGTGTCATCGGCATCGACCGTGACCCGCAGGCGCTCGACCTGGCGTCGGAGCGTCTCGCTCGGTTCGGCGGCCGGTTCCTTCCCGCGAGAGCGGTCTACGACGAGATCGCCGACGTCGTGTCGTCGCACGACCTGCCCGGCGTCCAGGGCGTCCTCATGGATCTCGGAGTCTCCTCGCTCCAGCTGGACGAGACCGAGCGAGGCTTCTCCTACGCGCACGACGCGCCCCTGGACATGCGGATGGACCAGAGTGCGGGCATCACTGCGGCGGAGGTCCTTAACACCTACGACGTGGGGGAGCTGACCCGTGTGCTCCGTGAGTACGGCGAGGAACGGTTCGCCGGGCGTATTGCCCGTGCGATCGTCCGTCGCCGCGAGATCGAGCCGTGGTCCCGGACCCACGAGCTCGCCGACGTCGTGCGCGCCAGTGTCCCGGCGGCGACGCGACGGACCGGCGGCAACCCCGCCAAGCGGACCTTCCAGGCGCTGCGTATCGAGGTGAACGGCGAGCTCGACGCACTCCGGCGCGCGGTGCCGGCCGCCGTCGAGGCCCTGGACGTGGGTGGGCGCATCGTCGTCGAGTCATATCACTCCCTGGAGGACCGGATCGTCAAGCAGGTGCTCGCCCGCGGCGCGACCTCGAGCGCGCCGGCGGGCCTTCCCGTCGAGCCGGAGACGCACCGTCCCTATCTGAAGCTTCTGACGCGCGGCGCGGAGGAGGCAGATGCCGCCGAGGTCGAGCAGAACCCTCGGTCGGCGTCCGTCCGACTTCGTGGTGCCGAGCGCCTGCGCACCACCCCTGACCACATGAGCCACCAGGAGTCACGATGAGCATGAGCCGTGCCACGGCACCCCTGACCTCCGCCGCGCCGGTCGCGGCGCCCCGGCCCCGACTCCAGCTCGTCCGAACTCCCGACCAGGCCCGGTCCCGTGGCCCGTTCATCGTTCTGTGCATGTCGATCCTCGGCGGAGCGCTTCTGTGTGGTCTGCTGTTGAGCACGACCATGGTGAGCGGGTCGTTCGAGATGCGGACCTTGCAGAGGGAGTTGGGAGCGGTGGCCCAGGACACGCAGGACCTGCAGATGGACGTCGACAGCGCGTCGGCGTCCCTGCACGAGCGGGCGACGGCGCTGGGCATGGTCCCGGCGGAGGACCCGGTGATGGTCACTCTTTCGGGTTCCGCTCCTGCGGCGCAGGACCTCGAAGGCGCGTCCGAGTCGCCGTGAGCCCGCGTTCTTCGGGGTCGTCGACGCCGTCGGGCCGTGGCGCGAAGGCGTCGACGACCCGTGCACGCGTCGCAGCCTCGCGCCCGGCGGCGGGAAGGACGCGGGCAACGGCCGCGTCACGGACGCCGGCACGTGCGGGTACGCGTCGGCCCGTGCCCGTCTCCGCCCGGCGGGTCCCGCGTTCGCCCGGCGACCCCGCGAGACGGCAGCGCCTCCTCGTCGTCGTGGCCGCGGTCGCCATGGTGCTGATCGCCGCTCGGCTCATCTACGTCCAGGGAGTCGCGGGACCCGCGCTCGCCGAGAGGGCGCTCGACGAGCGCATGCGGACGGAGGTCCAGGCCGCGCACCGCGGCGACATCACGGACGCGAGCGGTGACGTGGTGCTCGCGACCTCCGTGGACCGCTACACCATCGCCGCTGACCAGCTCGCGATCGAGAACTTCGTCCCCGACTCGAGGCACGAGATCGACGGCGAGGTCGTCGAGGGCAAGGGCGCCGTGGCGGTCGCGCGGCTGCTCGCCCCGGTGCTCGGACGCGACGCGCCCGAGCTGGCGGCGGAGCTCGTGCCTGCGGTCGGCACAGACCCGGACCGCAACCACGTGCTGGCCAAGGACGTCGTCCCGGAGGTGCAGCGGGCGATCCTCGACCTCAGCCTTTCGGCCTACATCAGCACGACGCTCGAGAGCGAGCGGGTCTACCCGGCGAAGACGACGGCGGGCAACATCCTGGGATTCCTCGGCGACGAGGACGGGGCGCAGGTCGGGCGCGGGGGAGCCGAGCTGATGTTCGACGACGTCCTCAGCGGCACGTCGGGCTACGTCACCTACGACTCGGCCCGCGGTGGGCAGCAGATTCCGGGTGCGTCCGAGGAGCGCGTCGAGCCGGTCCCGGGTGACGACGTACGTACGACGCTCGACCTCGACGTCCAGTGGAAGGCCCAGGACGAGCTCGAGAAGGCCGTGCAGGACTCGGGAGCCGAGTACGGCATGGCGGTGGTCCAGGACGTTCGCACCGGAGACGTCGTCGCGCTGGCCGACTCGGGAACCCCTGACCCGAACGACCGCTCGTCCGCGGCGGTCGCGAACTCGAGCCGGGTCGTCTCCAACATCTTCGACCCCGGGTCGACCGGGAAGGTCATCACGATGGCGGCCATCCTCGACCTCGGGATCGCGACGCCGACGAGCGAGTACGAGGTGCCGTACTCCTACACGACGTCGAACGGCCAGACGTTCAGCGACTCGCACGAGCACCCGGTCCAGAAGCTCACGCTCGCCGGGATCCTGACGACCTCGTCCAACACCGGGACGGTCATCGTCGGGCAGGAGATCCCCAAGCAGGTCCGCTACGACTACCTGAGCAAGTTCGGGTTCGGCAGCTCGACGGGTCTGGGCCTCCCGGGCGAGTCGGCCGGGATCCTCCGGGACCCCGACGACTGGGACGGCTCGACGGAGTACGCCGTTCTCTTCGGCCAGGGGCTCGCGGTCAACGCGATGCAGATCACGAGTGTCTTCTCCACCATCGCGAACGGCGGTGTCCGGATGGAGCCGAACCTCGTCGAGGGCACGGTCGACGCCGACGACGTCTTCCTCGCGACCGACCGGGGCGAGGGCACTCGTGTGATCGACGAGGAGACGGCCGACACGGTCCTGCACATGATGGAGGGGGTGACCAGCGGAGAGGAAGGCACGGGCAAGAAGGCGACGATCCCCGGATACCGGGTCGCCGGAAAGACGGGAACAGCCCAGGTCCCGGGCCCGAACGGTGAGCTGACGGGAATCATGGCGTCGTTCGTCGGGGTCGCGCCTGCCGACGATCCGCGCTACGCGGTCTCGGTCTTCCTCAAGGACCCGTCCAGCTCGATCTTCGGGGGCGACGTCGCCGCACCGGCGTTCCGCGACATCATGGCCTTCGCGCTCGAGCAGGCCGACGTGCCTCCGAGCGAGACCCCGTACGAGCCTCTTCCCGAGACCTGGTGACGACGTGCAGCGCGCGGTCGCCGGGGCGCTGCACAAGGTAGGTTGTGCGACGTGAGTTCACCCATCGACAGGCTCCGGCCAGCTGTCTCCGCCGGACGTCCGCTCCGCGACGTCGTGGCGTTGCTCGACCTGGAGCCGGATTCCTCCGCGCGCCTCGACGTCCCGGTGACGTCGGTCTCCTCGGACAACCGCACCGTCCAGCCTCAAGCCCTCTTCGTGGCGCTGCCCGGGGCCCACGTCCACGGGGCGACCTACGCCGAGGACGCCGTGTCACGAGGCGCGGTCGCCGTCCTGACCGACCCCGCCGGTCGTGAGCTCCTTCGCGAGATCTCCGTGCCGGTCGTCGTGTGCGACGAGCCGCGCACGGTGCTCGGACCGGTCGCCAGCGTGGTCTACGGAGCACCCGCGCAGGACCTCGGCACGTTCGCCGTCACGGGGACGAACGGCAAGACGACCACCACCTACATGATCGACCACGTCCTCGGCGCGATGGGTTTTCGCGGAGGACTGGTCGGAACGGTCGAGACGCGTTCCGGGGACCGGGTCCTGCCGAGCAGGCTCACCACTCCCGAGGCGGCCGACCTGCAGGCGCTGCTCGCCGCGATGCGGGAGGACGACGTCCGCACGCTCGCGATGGAGGTCTCCTCGCACGCCTTGGCGCTGCACCGGGTCGACGGCATCGTGTTCGACGTCGCAGGGTTCACGAACCTGAGCCAGGACCATCTCGACTTCCACGGCGACCTCCAGGGGTACTTCGCCACGAAGGCCCGGCTCTTCACCCCCGCCCACGCTCGCCGCGGGGTCGTCGTCGTCGACGACGCGTGGGGTGAGCGCATGGTCGAGAGCGCCCAGATCCCCGTGGCGACGTTGCGGACGACCGCCGGCCAGGGCACAGGGTCGACCGCGGACTGGTGGGTGGACGACGTCCACCCGGAGCCGGCGCGTACGGCCTTCACGCTGCGGCATCGCGACGGCCGCGCGCTCGAGACGGGGACGTCGTTGCCCGGCGGCTTCAACGTGACGAACGCGGCGTTGGCCCTCGCGATGGTGCTCGAGGCGGGTTCTGACGTCCGGGACGTCGCCGACGCGCTCGGCGCGGCTGGCGGGGTCTCGCCGGCCGTCCCCGGGCGGATGGAGCAGGTCTCGGACGAGCCACGCGTCGTGGTCGACTTCGCGCACAACCCGGACGCCCTCCGGCTCGCGCTCCAAGCGCTGCGGCCCACCACCCGCGGGCGTCTGACAGTCGTCTTCGGAGCCACGGGGGAGCGCGACGTCGGAAAGCGGCCGACGATGGGGGCCATCGCCGTCGAATATGCTGACCGGGTCGTCGTCACGGACGACGACCCCCATGCGGAGGCCCCCGGCCCGATCCGGGCCCAGGTCCTGGCCGGGGCCAGGTCCGCGGCGGAACGCGTCGACCTCGGGGAACCGCGGCGCGGCGTCGCGGTGGACGAGGTCGCTCCGCGCGCCGAGGCGATCGCGACGGCGATCCGCGAGGCGGGGGAGCACGACACGGTGCTCGTGGCCGGACGAGGACACGAGACGGTCCAGGAGATCGCCGGGGTGGACCACCTGCTCGACGACCGCGTGGAGGCGCGGGCGGCTGTGGCAGCACGGAAGCCCCTGGACAACGACATGAAGGAGCAGCACCCATGATCGAGCTGACTGCGGCACAGGTGGCCGCAGCCACCAGCGGGCGCCTCGTGGCGGACCCCGACGCGGCGGTCTCCGGGGCCGTCGTCGTCGACTCCCGCGAGGTCCAGGACGGGTCGCTCTTCGTCGCGCTCCCCGGTGAGCACGTCGACGGCCACGACTTCGTGCCGGCGGCGATCGAGGCCGGAGCGACTCTTGTCCTCGCGGCGCGGGAGGTCGAGGGCCCGTGCGTCGTCGTCGACGACGTCCAGGCTGCGCTCGGCGAGCTGGCGCGATACGTCCTCGCGGAGCTGCGCCGCCGCGGCCCGCTCCGCGTCGTCGGCGTCACCGGGTCGGTCGGTAAGACGACGACGAAGGATCTGCTCGGCGCTCTTCTGCGTCCGGAGGGGCCCGCCGTCGTTCCGGTCGGGTCGTTCAACAACGAGATCGGCCTTCCCCTCACCGTCCTGCGCGCCGACGAGGCGACCCGCACGCTGGTTCTCGAGATGGGTGCGTCGGGGATCGGCCACCTGACCTACCTGACCCGTATCGCGCCGCCGGACGTCGCCGTCGTCCTCCGGGTCGGTGCGGCGCACCTCGGCGAGTTCGGGGGGATCGAGGCGGTGGCCGAGGCCAAGAGCGAGATCGTGACGGGGCTGGCACCCGACGGCGTCGCCGTGCTGAACGCCGACGACTTCCGCGTCGCCGCGATGTCGGAGAAGGCACCCGGGAAGGTCGTCCGGTGCGGGACGATCCCCAGCGCGGACGTGCGCGCGGAGTCGATCCGCGTCGACGCCGGTGGCCGTGCGTCCTTCACGCTGCGGCTTCGCGACGAGCACGGTGACGAGCGACGTGCCCCGGTCCGGCTCGGACTGGTCGGCGAGCACCACGTGACGAACGCGGTGGCCGCGGCTGCGGCGGCGTTGTGCCTCGGTGTCGGGCTCGAGGACGTCGCCCAGCGGCTCACGGGGACGGTCGCTGCCAGCCCGCACCGCATGCACGTGGTGGACCGTGCCGACGGGGTCACGATCGTCGACGACTCGTACAACGCGAACCCCGACTCGATGCGTGCCGCGCTGCGGACGCTCGCCGTCATGTCCGGTCGTGAGCGTCGCTCGGTGGCCGTGCTCGGCGAGATGCGTGAGCTCGGACCCGAGTCGCGGGCCATCCACGACGAGATCGGCCGGCTCGCCGTCCGCTTGAACATCAAGCTCCTGATCGTGGTGGGCCTCGGTGCCCAGGGCCTGCACGACGGTGCCGTCCAGGAGGGATCCTGGGGCGAGGAGACCGTGCTCGTCGACGACGTCGAGGCCGCCTCGGAACTCCTTCGCACCGAGCTCCGCCCGGGTGACGTCGTTCTCGTCAAGGCGTCGAACGGCTCGGGCCTCTGGCGTCTCGGCGACGAGCTGGTGGGGGGCACCGACGCATGATCGCGATCCTCGTCGCGGCGACGGTCTCGCTCCTGGTGGCGCTCTTCGGGACGCCGCTCTTCATCCGGTTCCTCGTCCGCCGTCAGTACGGGCAGTTCGTCCGCCAGGACGGGCCGACGGCGCACTTCACCAAGCGCGGGACGCCGACGATGGGCGGCGTCGTCATCATCGCCGCCACCCTGATCGGCTGGATCGTCTCGGCGATCCTCACGGGGTCGATCCCCAGCGTCTCCGCGGTCCTTGTCATGTTCCTCATGACGGGTCTCGGGGTCGTGGGGTTCCTGGACGACTTCACGAAGATCCGCAAGCAGCGCAGCCTCGGACTCTCCGCCAAGGGAAAGATCATCGGGCAGGGGGTCGTGGGCATCACCTTCGCGGTCCTTGCCCTGCAGTTCCCGAACGAGAACTTCCGGACCCCCGCCTCCACCCGGATCTCGTTCCTGCGAGACACCAACATCGACCTGGCGTTCGCCGGGGCGACCCTCGGCCTGATCCTCTTCGTCATCTGGGCGAACTTCCTGATCACCGCCTGGTCGAACGCGGTGAACCTGACCGACGGCCTCGACGGGCTCGCGACCGGGGCGTCCCTGGTCGTGTTCGGTGCCTACGTGCTGGTGAGCCTGTGGCAGATGAGCCAGTGGTGCCAGCGCATCGACACGGCCGGGCCGAGCTGCTACGAGGTTCGTGACCCGCAGGGGCTGGCCATCGTGTCGGCGTCGATCATGGGCGCGTGCATCGGCTTCCTGTGGTGGAACGCCAGCCCCGCCAAGATCTTCATGGGGGACACGGGCTCGTTGGCCCTCGGTGGCGCGCTCGCGGGCCTCTCGATCTTCACCCGCACCGAGATCCTGGCCGTGATCATCGGTGGCCTCTTCGTCATCATCGTCCTCTCCGACGTCATCCAGATCGGCTTCTTCAAGATGACCGGCCGGCGCGTCTTCAAGATGGCGCCGCTGCACCACCACTTCGAGCTCTCCGGGTGGGGCGAGGTCACCATCGTGATCCGGTTCTGGCTGATCGCCGGGCTCTTCGCCGCCCTCGGCACCGGGATCTTCTACGCCGAGTGGGTCGTCGGCTAGTGCTTGCGCTCGAACGAAGCCGGGTCGTCGTCGCGGGCCTCGGGGTGAGCGGTCGCGCGGCCCGGGCAGCGCTCGTTCCTCGGGCGGCCTCCGTGACGACGGTCGACCGCGACGCCGACGACGCGGACGTCGCAGACCTCGTCGATCTCGCAGACGTCGACGTGGTCGTCGCCAGCCCGGGGTGGGCCCCGACATCACCGCTCCTCGAACGTGCTCGTCGTGCCGGCGTCCCCGTGTGGAGCGAGGTCGAGCTCGCGTGGCACCTCCGCGTCGATCGTGCGGACGGCACGGGCCCTGCGCCGTGGGTCGCCGTGACGGGAACGAACGGGAAGACGACGACCGTGCAGATGCTCGAGTCGATCCTCGCGGCCGCCGGGCTCCGCACGCTCGCCGTCGGGAACGTCGGCACCCCGGTGGTCGAGGCCGTCCTCGATCCGCACCTGGACGTGCTCGCCGTCGAGCTCTCGAGCTTTCAGCTCCACTTCACCCGGTCGATGAAGGTCCTCGCAGGTGCCGTGCTGAACGTCGCCCCCGACCACCTCGACTGGCACGGTGGAATGGACAACTACGTCGCCGACAAGGCGAGGATCTTTCGCGGCGCGGAGCGTGCCTGTGTCTACTCCGTGGCGGACGGCCGCACCCGGCGGATGGTCGAGGACGCGGACGTCGGCGAGGGGGCCCACGCCGTCGGCTTCACACTCGGTGCGCCGGGTCCTGGCGAGCTCGGTCTCGTGGAGGACGTCCTCGTCGACCGCGCGTTCCACCTCCCGGTGGACGACCCGCGACGGCACGGGTCGGCCGACGAGCTCGCGACCCTCGCCGATCTTGCGCACCTCGCCCCGCAGGCCATTCCGCCGCACATCGTGCAGAACGCCCTCGCGGCCGCGGCACTGGCTCGGGCCGCCGGCGTCCCCGCGGGTGCGGTCGCGGAGGGCCTGCGCGCCTACCGGCCGGGTGCGCATCGTCTCGCCCCGGCGGGCACGCTCGACGGAGTGCACTTCGTCGACGACTCGAAGGCGACCAACGCCCACGCGGCCGACGCCGCCCTGCGTGCGTTCGGCCCGGCGAGCGTCGTCTGGATCGCGGGCGGCCTGGCGAAGGGCGCGACGTTCGACGACCTCGTGGCGGCCCGACGCGACCGTCTCCGTGCCGTCGTCGTCATCGGTGTCGATGCGACGCCCGTCACGGAGGCGCTCGCGCGACACGCGCCGGAGATCCCCGTCGTGCGGATCGCCCCGGGAGAGACTGACGTGATGCGCAGCGCCGTGGTCGCTGCCCGGGAGCTCGCCCGTGCGGGTGACACCGTTCTGCTGGCCCCGGCGTGCGCATCGATGGACCAGTTCCGCTCGTACGCCGAGCGGGGTGACGCGTTCGCCGCCCAGGTGCGCGCCCTCATCTCCGCTCCAGGGAGCGCCGCACCTCAGGAGTGATCGGATGGCACCTGCTGCGACAGCCCGTTCTGCGCCGCGCCCGGTCTCTCAGGGGCGGTGGGACACGGTCACGACCAGCTACTACCTGATCATCGGTTCGACGGGTCTGCTGCTGCTCCTCGGCCTGATCATGGTGCTCTCGGCGTCCGCACCGACGCAGGTCGCGGCGTCGGCGAGCCCCTACGGACTCTTCTTCCGACAGTCGGCCTACGCGGCGATCGGCCTCGTCGGGCTGGTGGTAGCGAGCCGTCTGCCGGTCGCGTTCTACCGTCGCTCGGCACCGGTGCTGCTGCTCGCGGCCCTGTTTCTCCAGGCGCTGACCCTGACCGGGTTCGGACACTCGGTGAACGGCAACTCGGGGTGGTTGAACCTCGGGGGGGTGACGGTCCAGCCGGCCGAGATCCTGAAGCTCGCGCTGGCGCTCTGGCTCGGCGCCGTCCTCGGACGCAAGCGCGCGCTGCTCGGCCAGTGGCGGCACGTCCTGGTCCCGGCGGCCCCCGTCGTGGTGATCGCCCTCGGACTGGTGCTCGGTGGCAACGACCTGGGGACCACGATCGTGCTCTGCCTCGTCGTCGCGGCCGCGTTCATCGTCTCGGGCGCGGAGTGGAAGCTCTTGACGATGGGCGGGGTGCTGGCCGCCGTCGGGATGGTCGGTCTGTTCGTCGTCGGCAACTCCAACCGCACCGACCGCATCAGTGCGGTCTACGGCGCCTGTGCGGACGCCGTCCGCGGCCAGGTCTCGAGCGCGGACGCGGCGGACGCGTGCTACCAGTCCGTGCACGGGATGTGGGGACTGGCCACGGGGGGCCTTCTCGGCGTCGGACTCGGCTCGAGCCGGGAGAAGTGGAGCTATCTGCCCGCGGCGGTCAACGACTTCATCTACTCGGTGCTCGGCGAGGAGTTCGGGTTGTTCGGGACGCTGGTCGTCCTGGCGCTCTTCGGTGTCCTGGGCTTCGCGATGGCCCGGGTCGTCATGCGGCACCCGGACCCGTTCGTCAAGGTGGCCACGGCCGGGATCTCGGCGTGGATCGTCGGGCAGGCGATCATCAACATCTGCGTGGTCGTGGGGCTGCTCCCGGTGATCGGGGTTCCGCTGCCGCTGATGTCCGCGGGCGGCTCTGCGCTCATCGCGACGTTGCTCGCGATCGGTGTGGTCCTCGCGTTCGCGCGCGACGAGCCGGGCGCGCGGGAGGCGCTCGCCGCGCGCCCTCACGTGATCCGCCGGACGTTCAGCGTCGTGGCGGGCGCGACGCGGCGGGTACCGTTGCGGCGCGGCGGCAGTGCAAAATGAGAAGACTGTCGCCCGACCGACCGTCAGGCGAACCCGCATGACGCCTCGCTGCCGTTCTGGGCGGCGACCGACCAAGGAGATCTGAACCGTCGTGCCCCATCCTTCCCGCTCCGCCTCCGCCGTTCTTCTCGCCGGTGGTGGGACCGCCGGACACGTGAACCCGCTGCTCGCCGTCGCCGACGAGCTGCGACGGCGTGACCCCGACGTGGCCCTGGCGATCCTGGGGACGACGGAGGGGCTCGAGGCCGATCTCGTCCCCGCCCGCGGCTACACCCTGACGCCGCTGTCCCGGGTCCCGTTCCCGCGTCGACCCGGGATGGACTGGTTCCAGTTCCCGGGACGGTTCTCGGACGCCGTCCGTGCGGCGGGCCAGGCCATCGACGACTCGGGAGCCCAGGCCGTGGTGGGCTTCGGCGGGTACGTGTCGACACCGGCCTACGTCGCCGCGCGACGTCGCGGGGTCCCCGTCGTCATCCACGAGCAGAACGCCCGTCCCGGCCTCGCCAACCGACTCGGAGCACGGTGGGCGGCTCGCGTGGGAGTGACGTTCGAGGGGACGCCCCTGCCCGGCGGCGTCGTGACGGGTCTGCCGCTCCGTGCCGAGGTTGCCGGGCTCGTCGCGGCTCGCGAGGCCGACGTCGACGCGGTGCGCCGCGACGCGGCGAAGGAGCTCGGTCTCGACCCGGCGCTCCCTACCCTCCTGGTGACCGGCGGATCGCTCGGGGCGGTCAGCCTCAACCGCGCTGTCTCCGGGGCGGCTCCGGCGCTCGCCGAGGCCGGGATCCAGGTCCTGCACCTGACTGGGCGTGACAAGTCCGCCGAGGTGCTCAGCACGCTCGGGCAGGCGCCGGGACCGAACTACCACGTCCGGGAGTACCTCGACCGCATGCACCTGGCGTACGCGGTAGCGGACCTCGTGGTCTGCCGCTCCGGGGCGGGGACTGTCAGCGAGCTCGCGGCGCTGTCGATCCCGGGCGTGTACGTCCCGCTCCCGGTCGGGAACGGCGAGCAGCGCCTGAACGCACGCCCCGTCGTCGAGGCCGGGGGAGGGATCCTCGTCGAGGACGAGGAGCTGCGCGTTGCGTACGTCGAGAAGCAGCTCGTCCCGTTGCTCACGGACCGCGAACGGCTGGACACGATGGCGCGAGCCGCGGGGGAGGTCGGTGTCCGTGACGGCGCAGCACGCGTCGCGGACCTGGTGGCCGAGGTGGTCTCGTGACGACCACGGCGCTCGCCGATCTCGGGAACACCCATCTCATCGGTGTCGGGGGAGCGGGAATGTCCGTCGTCGCCCGGCTTCTGGACGCCGCGGGCGTCGCGGTCTCGGGCTCCGACGCTCGCGACGGCGACGCTCTGCGAGGCCTCCAGGCCGACGGGATCCGTGCCGTCGTCGGCCACGACCCTATGAACCTCCAGGACGTGGACACCGTCGTCGTCTCAAGCGCCGTCCGTGAGGACAACGTCGAGCTGGCCGCGGCACGTGCTCGTGGCATCCGGGTCGTTCATCGCTCCGAAGCGCTCGCCGCGCTCATGGTCGACCGTCGTGCGGTCGCCGTCGCCGGGGCCCACGGAAAGACGACGACGACCGCGATGCTGGCGACGATGCTCGCGACCCTCGGACTCGACCCGTCGTTCGCCGTCGGCGGGACCGTCACGACCGTGGGTGGTCCTGTCGCCGGGGGTCACCTCGGGACCGGCGACATCCTGGTGGCCGAGGCGGACGAGTCCGACGGATCGTTCCTTGCCTACTCGCCGACAGTCTCGATCGTGACCAACGTCGAACCGGACCACCTCGACCACTATGGGAGCCGCGAGGCCTTCGAGCAGGTCTTCGTCGACTTCGCCGCGAGACTCGGCCGGACCGGGACTCTCGTCGCGTGCCTCGACGACGACGGCTCCGCGCGCCTGGCCGCCCAGCACGGTTCGGTCGGCGGGCGCGTCCTGACGTACGGGCAGGCTCTCGGGGCTGACGTGTCCGTCGAGATCGGTGCCGGAGCGGTCGGCGGTCGGGCGAGGATCCGTGCCGCGGGCGCCTCCGCGGATCTGCGGCTCTCCGTGCCCGGCGTCCACAACATCCTCAACGCGGCTGCCGCGGTCGGCGCCGCGCTCGTCCTGGGTGTTGCGCTCGAGGACGCCGTACGCGGCGTCTCCGCGTTCCGGGGGACCGGCCGTCGGTTCGACCTGCGCGGCGAGGCCGGGGGAGTCCGGGTCGTCGACGACTACGCCCACCACCCGACCGAGGTCGAGGCACTCCTGCGTGCGGCGCGCGGGGTGGCCGGAGACGGCCGTGTCGTCGTCCTCTTCCAGCCGCACCTCTTCTCCCGTACCAAGGCATTTGCGCCCGAGTTCGCCCGTGCGCTGGCGCTCGCCGACGAGGTCGTGGTCACGGGTGTCTACGCGGCGCGGGAGGACCCCGACCCCCAGGTCGACGCGTCGACGATCGTCCGGCACATGCCGTCCGGATCCGCGCGTGCTGTCGAGGACAAGGCCGCGGCGGTCGCGGCGGTCGCCGCGGCCTCACGGCCGGGCGACCTGGTGCTCACGGTAGGTGCCGGGGACGTCACCGAGCTTGCACCGGTGCTCCTCGACCTGCTGGAGGAGGGCACGTCGTGACGCCCTCGCGCCCGCGGCCACCGGCTCCTCGCACGCCTGTGCGCCAGAAGTCGACGACGCCTGCGCCGTCGACGACCGCGGCCACGAAGTCGGCCTCCGCCAAGTCTGCTGCGGAGAAGCCGGCGTCCGCCCCGGTCTCGCTCGACCAGGCGCGGTCCCGCCGTGCGGCGACGAGCGAGAAGGCCCGGCCCGCGACCGAGCAGGTCGGGCGCGACAGCGCCGGACCTGTCGTCACGCACGGCCATGCCGCGCGTCTTGCCGAGCGCAGGGCGATGGGTCGACGCCACCGGGTGAGGATCGTGTCGATCTGGTCCGCCGCCGTCCTCGCGGCGGGAGCGATCGTGTGGATGCTCTTCTTCTCGCCGGTGCTCGCGGTCGACGCGGAGGACGTCTCCGTCGCGGGCGTCGACGCCTACATCGACGCGGACGCCGTGGACGCGGTCGTCGCGGACGCGGCCGGCACGCCGTTGCCGCGCCTTGACACGGTCGGGATGCGTGACCGGCTCCTCGAGCTGCCGGGCGTCGACGACGCCCGGGTGCTGCGCGCCTGGCCGGCGGGGCTGGACGTCACCGTGAGTCCGCGGACCCCGGTGGCCGCCGTCCCGTCGGACGACGGCACGGAGCTGCTCGACGCCGACGGCGTGGCTGTCGCGACGGTGACGTCTGTGCCGAAGGGCCTGCCGCTGATCGAGATCGAGACGGACGACGCGGCCGCACGTGCACGGGCGATGCGGGCGGCGCTGGTGGTGCTCAACACCCTGCCGTCGGAGACCCGGGCCGAGGTGGCCGAGGTGTCGGCGGACACCCAGGACGACGTCATGACGGTGATGAGGAACGGCACCGAGGTCGAGTGGGGCAACGCCGAGCGTGTCGAGCTGAAGATCGCCGTGCTCGAGGAGCTGCAGGGCCTCGACGAGTCCGCCGACGCCACCGTCTTCGACGTCTCGTCGCCCACCCGACCCATCACGCGGTAGTCGACCGCGGGGGTGTGACGGTGGATCCCCGGCGCGACACGCGGGTCCGGTGATTGAACCAGCTCCGGGTGACCTTTACCGTCGAACTCGGAAGAACCTGACATAACGATAACCCTCCACTTGAGGGTGAGGGTTCAGGGTCGAGCAGATCGAGAGGCAACGACGTGGCAGCTCCGCAGAACTACCTGGCAGTCATCAAGGTGGTCGGTATCGGTGGCGGTGGCGTGAACGCCGTCAACCGCATGATCGAGGTCGGCCTCAAGGGAGTCGAGTTCATCGCCGTGAACACCGACGCGCAGGCACTCCTCATGTCTGACGCCGACGTCAAGCTCGACGTCGGTCGTGAGCTGACGCGTGGGCTGGGCGCGGGTGCCGACCCCGAGGTCGGCAAGAAGGCGGCCGAGGACCACGCCGAGGAGATCGAGGACGTGCTCCGCGGAGCCGACATGGTGTTCGTCACCGCCGGCGAGGGTGGCGGCACCGGTACGGGCGGTGCCCCCGTGGTCGCCCGGATCGCGCGCTCGCTCGGCGCGCTGACGGTCGGCGTCGTGACGCGCCCCTTCACGTTCGAGGGTCGCCGCCGCTCGGTGCAGGCGGACCAGGGCATCGAGGCGCTCAGGGACGAGGTCGACACCCTGATCGTCATCCCGAACGACCGTCTCCTCTCGATGTCTGACAAGTCCGTCTCGGCGCTCGACGCGTTCCACTCCGCCGACCAGGTCCTGCTCTCCGGCGTGCAGGGGATCACGGACCTCATCACGACGCCGGGACTGATCAACCTTGACTTTGCGGACGTGAAGTCCGTGATGCAGGGTGCGGGCAGCGCGCTGATGGGGATCGGCTCGGCACGGGGCGACGACCGCTCCGTCCAGGCCGCCGAGCTGGCGATCTCGTCGCCGCTGCTCGAGGCCTCGATCGACGGCGCCCACGGGGTGCTCCTCTCGATCCAGGGCGGGAGCGACCTCGGGCTCTTCGAGATCAACGAGTCGGCACGCCTGGTTCACGAGGCCGCGCACCCGGAGGCCAACATCATCTTCGGCGCGGTCATCGACGACGCGCTCGGCGACGAGGTCCGTGTCACGGTCATCGCCGCCGGGTTCGACGGCGGTGCCCCGCAGACCAGGACCGACACGCGTGCTCTGGGCCAGGTCAACCAGCCGCGCCCGACCTCCGAGAGCACTCCGACGCCGCCCGCGACCGCGCCGCAGACGGGTGCTCACCAGATGCCCCGCACCCTCGCTCCGATCGCCTCGGAGCCGGACGACGTCCCGGCCTCCCTTGAGGCGCCGGCGCCGGTCGCGCAGTCTCAGAGTGACGCGTCGGGCCCGACGTCGTCGCCCGAGCCCGGACCGCGTCCCGCCGTCGAGGTGCCTCGGGTCAACGACGAGGCGCCCGTGCACCGCCGGGACGAGCTCGACGTCCCCGACTTCTTGAAGTAGGCCGTGGGCGACGATCTCTCTGTCCTCGAGGTGGACCTCGGCCCGGGAGTCCGGGCCGGGTTCACACGGCGACACCCCGGTCGCTCCTCCGGTTCGTACGCGGGCCTGAATCTCGGACTCCACGTCGGCGACGACGCGGCCGACGTCCGTCGCAACCGCGCGCTCGTCGACGCGTGGGCCGGGGTTCCGGTGCGCTACGTCGACCAGGTCCACGGCACGACCGTCGTCGACAGCACGAGCGACGAGACCGCGGCCGACGGGCTGATCGTCAGGAAGGGGCACGCGGGCGCGGTGATGGTCGCCGACTGCGTTCCGGTGCTCCTGGCGGACGCCTCGCGTCGCGTCGGCGCCGCCGTCCACGCCGGTCGCCGGGGACTGACCGCCGGAGTCGTCGCCGTGGCCGTCGACGCCCTGGTGGCACGGGGCGCGCGTCCTGACTCGCTCCGGGCCGTCGTCGGCCCGTCCGTGTGCGGGGCCTGCTACGAGGTGCCGGCCGAGATGCGCGACGAGGTCGTGGCGTCGGTGCCGTCGGCGGTTGCACGCACCCGGGACGGCGCGCCGGCCCTGGACCTGGCGCGTGGCGCCGTCGCGCAGCTTCGTGCCCTCGGGGTCGCCGACACGACCCGCGTCGGCGGGTGCACCGCCGAGGAGGACGAGTGGTACTCCCACCGGGAAGCGACGTGGGCGGGCGGCGTCACCGGTCGTTTCGCCGGGGTCCTCCGGATCTGACCGAGACAGGCACACGCTGACGACCCCAGGCACACCCTCGGGCAAACACGCAAGGCCTGGCGTGTCGTGCCTTCGATCCTCGGTGACGTCGAGTTAGCGTCTATACACCGGATTGACGGTGCCGACAAGGATGGAGTCAGGTGATGGCCGGAGCGCTGCACAAGACCATGTTGTACCTGGGTCTCGCTGACGACCAGGGTGAGCGACGAGACGAGTTCGACGAGGAGTTCGAGGAGACGGAGGCAGACATGCCGCAGGACTTCCCCGCTGAGGTCACGCCGATCCACCGGTCGGTCTCGTCGCGCGAGACCGGCACCGCGGTCACGGCCGAGTCCGGCCGCATCGCGACGATCCACCCGCGTTCCTACAACGACGCCCGGATCATCGGGGAGGCGTTCCGTGGCGGGACGCCCGTGATCATCAACCTCTCGGACATGGACGACGCCGACGCCAAGCGCCTGGTCGACTTCTCGGCTGGGTTGATCTTCGGACTGCACGGCAACATCGAGCGAGTCACGAACAAGGTGTTCCTCCTGTCGCCCGAGAACGTGATGGTCTCGAGCGAGCCGAAGGGGCAGAAGAAGCCGAGCGCGGGCGCGTTCTACAACCAGAGCTGACCCGACGTCTGGCACAGTAGTTCCGTGCAAATATTCTGGGGAATCATCGCGTTCCTGCTCTTCCTCTACCTGATCCTGCTGATCGGTCGGCTCGTTCTCGACTGGGTCCAGGTGTTCGCCCGCGACTGGCGTCCGCAAGGATTCATGCTCCTGGTCGCCGAGACGGTGTACACGACGACCGACCCGCCGCTGCGTGCGCTGCGCAAGGTCATCCCTCCGCTACGCATCGGGCAGGTGAGCCTTGACCTGGGTTTCATCATCCTCTTCATCGCGGTCTCGATCGCCCGCACCTGGGCCAGCATCCTCGCGACGTAGGTCCGCCCGCGTGTGATCCAGGGCGCACGAAACCGAACTCCGGGACGAACCGGCGTGCCGTGCTTCACAGCTCCGCGACGCCGACCGGCCCGGCCGAGCAAACTCCGATACTTTGGTTCCAGGTGATCGCCAGATCCCGGACCGACAGCGCAACCGCAACGAGGTGACACGATGGCACTGCTGACTGCCGAGGACATACTGAACAAGAAGTTCTCCGCGACGAAGTTCCGTGAGGGCTATGACATCGAGGAGGTCGACGACTTCCTCGACGAGGTCGTCCGGACGCTGAACTCCGTCCAAGAGGAGAACGAGGACCTGACCTCCAAGCTGGCCGCCGCCGAGCGACGCGTGGCGGAGCTCAGCCGTGCGGGCGCCGCAGGAGCGGCCGCCGAGCCGCACGTCGAGGCGCAGCCCGAGCCGGCGCCCGAGCCGGAGCCGGAGCCAGCCGTCGTCGCGGCCGCGGCTGCGAGCCCTGCGGTCTCCGGGGCCGAGCCCGAGTCCGCCACGGGCATGCTCCAGATGGCCCAGAAGCTGCACGACGACTACGTGCGCTCCGGTCAGGAGGAGAGCGACCGTCTCATCAGCGAGGCGAAGGAGGAGGGCAACCGACTCGTGCAGGAGGCGGAGGAGACGTCTCACCGCACCCTCACGCAGCTGGAGCAGGAGCGTTCGCTCCTCGAGCGGAAGATCGACGAGCTGCGCCTGTTCGAGCGTGACTACCGCACCCGTCTCAAGAGCTACCTGCAGAACCTGCTGGGGGACCTCGACAACCGCGGCAGCGCACTCCCGCCGCGCAGCAACGCCGCAGCAGGCAACCGCTCGGGAGATCTCCCACCGAGCATCTGATCACGCGTCGGTCCGGTTTCTTCGCAGCCGGTGCGCGCGACACACCACGGCGTGGTGTGTTGTGCGCACCGGCTGTCGCGTTTAGTCTCGCCGTCACTCGACCCAGGAGGCCGTCATGACGAAGCTCAGCGCTGCGGAACGTGCCGCAGTCAAGGAAGAGTTCCCAGAACTCGGCCGACAGGTGAAGAAGTACCCCGTGCGCGACGGAGAGTCGGCGTGGACGCTGAACGAGGCGGAGACCCTCGTCGTCGGTCTGATGGCGGAGCGTGAGCGCCTGCAGCGAGAGCTGACGGAGGCGGACGTCGAGCTATCCGACTTCTTGCGCAACTCCGGTGAGGGCGCCGGTGACGACCAGGCGGACTCGGGCGCCAACGCTCTGGAGCGTGAGCAGGAGCTCACGATCGTGAACAACATGCGCGACCTGCTGGCGCAGACCAACCGTGCTCTCGAGCGGGTCGCGCGCGGCACCTACGCCACGTGCGAGGCCACGGGCGCCGCCATCGGCAAGGCGCGGCTTCAGGCCTTCCCGCGGGCGACCCTGAGCGTCGAGGCAAAGGCCCGCGAAGAGCGGCGTTGAGCCTGCCGGGTGTGACCCGGCGTGGTCGCGTCGTGGCAGACTTGACCCCGATGTCCACACAGCCCGCGCGCCCGGTGCGCCGCTCCCTCGTCGCGTGGACGGTCTCGCTGGCCGTCCTCGTCCTCGTCGTCGACCAGGTCACCAAGATCTGGGCCGAGAATGCCCTTGCCGGCGAGGGGCGGATTCCGCTCGTCGGCGATCTCCTGGGCCTCGTCCTGGTGTACAACCCCGGTGCGGCGCTCTCGATCGGCACGGGCATGACGTGGGTGCTCACGGTCCTGGTGGTCGTCGTGGTCGCGGTGATCATCCGGTCCTTGCGCAGGCTCGGTTCGCTCGGCTGGGCGATCGCTCTCGGCCTGCTCCTCGGCGGCGCGGTCGGCAACCTCGTGGACCGGCTCACCAACGAGCCCGGATTCGCGCGCGGGCACGTGGTCGACTTCATCGACTACGGGGTCTTCGTGGGGAACGTGGCCGACATCGCCATCGTCGCCGCCGCCGTCCTGATCGCGATACTCGCGCTGCGTGGGGTCGGCATCGACGGAGAGCCGCTGGTGGACGACGAGGGGGACGAGTCGCCGTCGTCGGACGACCCGGCGCGGGCCGAGCCCGCCGCGGTCGACCCCACGGACCCGGAGAACCGGCCCGGGAACGGACCGGCGTGAGCCGCAAGGAGCTTCCCGTCCCGGACGGTCTCGTCGGTGAGCGCGTCGACGCCGCGATGGCCCGGATGCTGGGCGTCTCGCGGACCCGTGCCGCCGAGCTCGCCGCCGACGGCAACGTCCTTCTCGACGGGACGGCCGTCCGCAAGTCGGACAGGCTGACCGAGGGCGGCTGGCTCGAGGTCGACCTCCAGGACCCGGCGCCCGTCGCAGCGGCCGTCGTGGCGGAGCCGGTCCCGGGGATGACGATCGCCTACGAGGACGACGACGTGGTCGTGGTGAACAAGCCCGTCGGCGTGGCCGCCCACCCGTCCCCGGGATGGACCGGACCGACCGTGGTCGGAGCGCTCGTCGCGGCCGGCTACCGGATCTCGACGTCGGGCCCGGCCGAGCGTCAGGGGATCGTTCACCGCCTCGACGTCGGTACGTCCGGACTGATGGCGGTCGCGAAGAGCGAGGTCGCGTACACGGGGCTGAAGCGGGCGTTCAAGGAGCGCACGGTCGAGAAGGTCTACCACGCGTTGGCGCAGGGCCACCCCGAGCCGACCCGCGGGACGATCGACGCACCGATCGGGCGTCATCCGGGCAACGACTGGAAGTTCGCCGTCACCGCCGACGGCAAGCACTCGGTCACGCACTACGAGGTGCTCGAGATGCTTCCGGCCGCGTCGCTCGTCGAGGTTCACCTGGAGACAGGCCGCACCCATCAGATCCGCGTCCACTTCCAGGCGGTCCGGCACCCGCTCGTGGGCGATCTGACCTACGGGGCGGATCCCCGGCTGGCGGAGCGTACGGGCCTGACCCGGCAGTGGCTCCACGCGATGCGACTCGCCTTCGACCACCCTGTCACCGGACGGCGGGTCGAGGTGACCAGCGAGTACCCGGACGACCTGGCGCAGGCCCTCGAGGTGGTCCGGGGCGCGTACGCATGACCGGGTCGTACACGGTCGAACGCGTCGCGGACGCGGCGGGCCTCGAGGAAGCCTGGGCGCTGCGGTTCGCCGTCTTCTGCGACGAGCAGGGCGTGCCACGGGCCGAGGAGATCGATGCGCTAGACACGGACCCGTCGACGTCGCACGTGCTCGTGCGGGCAGTCGACGGGACCGTGGTCGGGACCGGTCGGCTGCTGGTCGACGACACGCCCGGCGACGTGCACATCGGGCGCGTCGCGGTCGCCGCGCGTGCGCGGGGGACCCGCGTCGGCGCACTGGTGATGGACACGCTCGAGCAGTGGGCGCTCGCCGAGAACGCCGCGACGGCGCCGACTGGCTCACGCGTCGTCGTCCGTCTCAGCGCGCAGACGCAGGCCGAGGGCTTCTACCGGCGGTGCGGGTACGAGGTCGAGGGGCCTGTCTACCTCGACGCCGGGATCGACCATCGCGACGGCGTGAAGGTCCTCACAGCGTAGGACGGGACGAGAGGTCGTGCCGTCCCCCGGACTGTCCCCGGCGGGATCTAGACTCGTCGCATGCCGTCTGCCAGCTCCACGACCGAGGACGACTTCGTCCACCTGCACGTGCACACCGAGTACTCCATGCTTGACGGAGCCGCGCGGCTGGGCGACCTCTTCGAGGAGACCTCGCGACTCGGTCAGAAGGCGATCGGGACCACCGACCACGGGTACGTCTTCGGGGCGTTCGAGTTCTGGTCGAAGGCGACGGCGGCGGGGATCAAGCCGATCATCGGCGTCGAGGCGTACGTCACCCCCGGGACGAGCCGGTTCGACCAGACGCGCGTCCGGTACGGCGAGAAGGGCCAGGAGTCCGACGACGTCTCGGCCCGCGGCGCCTACACGCACATGACGATGTGGGCCAAGAACAACACGGGTCTGCACAACCTGTTCCGTGCCAGCTCTCTCGCCTCGCTCGAGGGTCAGATGGGCAAGTGGCCGCGCATGGACCGCGACCTGCTCTCGACGTACTCCGAGGGCATGATCGCGTCGACCGGATGCCCCTCGGGCGAGATCCAGGTGCGACTGCGTCTGGGCCAGTGGGACGAGGCGGTGCGCGCGGCCGGCGAGCTGCAGGACATCTACGGCAAGGAGAACTTCTACGTCGAGCTGATGGATCACGGGCTCGACATCGAGACGCGCGTCACGAAGGACCTGATCCGGCTGTCGGAGACGATCGGCGCGCCCCTGGTGGCCACGAACGACCTGCACTACGTGCGACGCGAGGACTCGAAGTCTCAGGAGGCCCTGCTCTGCATCAACTCGGGCTCGACGCTCGACGACCCGGACCGGTTCAAGTTCGACGGAGACGGCTACTACGTGAAGTCGGCCCGCGAGATGCGTGAGCTCTTCCGTGAGCTGCCCGAGGCGTGCGACAACACGCTGCGGATCGCCGAGCAGTGCGAGGTCTCGTTCGACACGAGTGCCAACTACATGCCCCACTTCCCGGTGCCCGAGGGCGAGGACGAGGTCAGCTGGTTCGTCAAGGAGGTCGAGAACGGCCTGCACCGCCGGTACCCGGACGGGATCCCGGACGCGTCGCGAGAGCAGGCGAGGTACGAGACCGAGATCATCGTCCAGATGGGGTTCCCGGGCTACTTCCTCGTCGTCGCCGACTTCATCAACTGGGCGAAGGAGCAGGGCATCCGTGTCGGGCCCGGCCGAGGTTCGGCCGCCGGGTCGATGGCGTCCTACCTGATGGGGATCACCGAGCTGGACCCGTTGGAGCACGGACTCATCTTCGAGCGCTTCCTCAACCCGGAGCGCGTCTCGATGCCCGACGTCGACGTCGACTTCGACGAGCGCCGGCGCGGCGAGGTCATCCGGTACGTGACGGACAAGTACGGCGACGACCGTGTGGCCCAGGTGGTCACGTACGGCACCATCAAGGCCAAGCAGGCCCTGAAGGACTCCTCGCGGCTCCTCGGCTTTCCGTTCGCGATGGGGGAGAAGCTGACGAAGGCGATGCCGCCCGCGGTGATGGGCAAGGACATCACGGTCTCCGGCATCTTCAACCCGAAGGACCCTCGCTACCAGGAGGCCGAGGAGTTCCGGAAGATGCACGAGCAGGACCCGGAGGCGCAGCGCGTCGTCGACCTGGCTCAGGGGATCGAGGGGCTGAAGAGGCAGTGGGGCGTCCACGCGTGCGCACTCATCATGTCGAGCGCGCCCCTGATCGACGTGATCCCGCTGATGCGGCGGCCGCAGGACGGCGCGATCATCACGCAGTTCGACTACCCGACCTGCGAGGGCCTCGGGCTCATCAAGATGGACTTCCTCGGGCTGCGCAACCTGACGATCCTCGACGACGCGCTCGAGAACATCGTGATGAACGGCAAGGAGCCGGTCGACATCGAGCACATCGGCCTCGACGACCAGGCGACGTACGACCTGCTCGCCCGGGGCGAGACGCTCGGGGTGTTCCAGCTCGACGGCGGGGCGATGCGCGCGCTCCTCCGCCAGCTGCGCCCGGACAACTTCGAGGACGTCTCGGCCGTCATCGCCCTGTACCGACCGGGGCCGATGGGGATGAACTCGCACACCAACTACGCCCTGCGCAAGAACGGGCTCCAGGAGGTCACCCCGATCCACCCGGAGCTCGAGGAGCCGCTCGCGGAGATCCTCGGGGAGACCCACGGGCTGATCGTCTATCAGGAGCAGGTCCAGCGCGCCGCGCAGATCCTCGCCGGCTACTCCCTCGGACAGGCCGACCTGCTTCGTCGTGCCATGGGCAAGAAGAAGAAGGAGGTCCTGGACAGGGAGTACATCCCGTTCCAGGCGGGGATGCGCGAGCGCGGGTACTCCGACGCCGCGATCAAGGCCGTGTGGGACGTCCTCGTGCCGTTCGCGGGCTACGCGTTCAACAAGGCCCACTCGGCGGGCTACGGACTCGTCTCGTACTGGACCGGGTATCTCAAGGCGAACTACCCGACCGAGTACATGGCGGGCCTGCTCACGAGCGTCCGGGACGACAAGGACAAGTCCGCGCTCTATCTCAACGAGTGCCGTCGCATGCACATCACGGTGCTCCCCCCTGACGTCAACTCCTCGGCGGCGAACTTCACGGCGGTGGGGGACGACATCCGGTTCGGTCTGACGGCCGTGCGCAACGTGGGGCGCAACGTGGTGGACGCGATCGTCGCGACCCGCGAGGAGAAGGGTGACTTCACCTCCTTCACCGACTTCCTCGACAAGGTCCCGGCGGTCGTCTGCAACAAGCGCACGATCGAGTCGCTCGTCAAGGCAGGAGCGTTCGACTCGCTCGGACACCCACGGCGGGCACTCGTCGTCGTCCACGAGCAGGCCGTGGACGCGGTGATCTCGGTCAAGCGGGAGGAGGCCAAGGGGCAGTTTGACCTCTTCGCCGACCTCGGCGGCTCCGAGGACGACGCGATGGGGTTCCAGGTCGACGTCCCGGACCTGCCCGACTGGGACAAGAAGCAGCTCTTGGCCTTCGAGCGCGAGATGCTCGGACTCTACGTCTCCGACCACCCGCTCTCCGGGCTCGAGCACGTGCTCGCCCGGCACGCGGACACCGGGATCGCTGCCCTGCTGACGGACGAGGGGCGGACGGACGGCTCGACCGTCACGATCGCCGGGCTCGTGACGTCGCTCCAGCGCAAGATGAGCAAGAACGGCAATCCCTGGGCAGCGGTGACCATCGAGGATCTCGACGGCGGCGTCGAGGTGATGTTCTTCGGCGAGACCTACCTGGCCTACTCGACGATCCTCGCCGAGGACCAGGTGGTGGTGCTCAAGGGCCGGGTGCGGCGTCGTGACGACACGATGCAGCTCCAGGCGATGGAGGTGAGCCTCCCCGACGTCTCCAACGTCGCGGACGCTCCGGTGCTGGTCAGCCTTCCGGAGTCGCGCTGCACGCCGCCGCTCGTGGAGCGCGTGCGCGAGATCCTGGCGACCCATCCTGGGACCGCCGAGGTGCACCTGCGCCTCCAGAGTCCTGGCCGGACCACCGTGATGCGCCTCGAGGCGACACTGCGGGTCGAACGTTCGCCCGCGCTCTTCGGTGATCTCAAGGCGTTGCTCGGACCGTCGTGCCTCGCATCGTCGCCTGTCGGCGTCGGCGCAGGCGTCTAGACTCGACGCGATGATTCATCTGAACCCGGAGCAGCGCGTCTTCGTGACCGAACGCCACCTGGCCACCCTGACGACGCTTCGGTCCGACGGGACGCCACATGTCGTCCCGGTCGCGTTCACCTGGGACCCCGAGGCCGGGGTCGCGCGCATCACGACGAACCGCCGTTCGACGAAGGCGCGGAACGCCGCCCGCGACGCCGAGGGAGTGCCGCCACGGGCGGCCCTGTGCCAGGTCGACGGCGGGCGGTGGATGACTCTCGAGGGTCCGGTCGAGGTCGTCACCGACGTCGACGAGATCGCGGACGCGGTCGAGCGATACGCGCGCAGGTACCGTCAGCTCAGCGAGAACCCGGACCGGATCGTCCTTCGGCTCACCCCCGACCGCGTCATGTGCTCCGCCTACATGGCCGAGTGACGGGTCGTCACGCCACCGTCGCGGAGATCTCTCCCTGCGGCATGGCGACCGCCACCACGTCGCCGCGGACGAGCTGCCGTCCACGACGCGTCTCGACCTCGCCGTTGACGGACACCTCTCCGTCAGTGATGAGCTCGCGTGCGTCGGCGCCCGACTCGGCGAGGTCGGCCAGCTTGAGGAACTGACCGAGGCGAATGCTCTCGCCGTCGATCGTGACGGGTTCGGAGGAGTTCATGGGTTCATTGTGCCCGTTCTGAAATGGTCTCGGTGCAGCACGCAGGGCCGTCCTAGGATGGGCACGTGATATCCCGACTGGACCTCCGTGGCCGAAAGCTCACCCGTCGCGAGCTCGTCGACGTCCTTCCGCGAGCCGAGCTCGGGGTCGAGGACGCCGCGGCGCAGGTCGCACCCGTCGTCGCCGACGTCCGACGCCGCGGGGCCGCTGCCCTGCGTGACCTCGCCGAGCGCTTCGACCACGTGCGGCCGCAGTATCTGCGTGTCCCTCCCGCTGAGCTGACGAGCGCGCTCGAGACGCTTCCGGGCACCGTGCGCGCGGGCCTCGAGGAGTCGATCGTCCGGGTGCGCAGCGGGCACGCGGCACAGAAGCCTCAGGACTTCACCGTGCAGATCGCTCCCGGGGCGCAGGTGCGCCAGCGCTGGGTACCGGTCGAGCGGGTCGGGCTGTACGCGCCGGGCGGGCTCGCGGTGTATCCGTCTTCCGTCATCATGAATGTCGTGGCGGCCCAGGAGGCCGGGGTTCCCGGGCTCGCGGTGGCCTCGCCGCCCCAGGCCGACAACGGAGGACTCCCGCACCCGACGATCCTCGCGGCGTGCGCCCTGCTCGGTGTCGAGGAGGTCTACGCGGTGGGCGGTGCGCAGGCCGTCGCGATGTTCGCCTACGGCGCCGACGGTTCTGACCCGGTCGACGGCGACGTGCTCTGCGAGCCGGTCGACGTGATCACCGGGCCCGGGAACGTCTATGTCGCTGCGGCGAAGCGCCTCGTCCGGGGTGTGGTCGGGATCGACGCCGAGGCGGGGCCGACCGAGATCGCCGTCCTCGCGGACGACTCGGCCGACGCCGGGCACGTCGCGGCCGATCTCGTCAGCCAGGCTGAGCACGACCCGCTCGCCGCCGCGGTGCTGGTCACCGACTCGGTGGAGCTCGCCTCCGCCGTGGAGGCGCGGGTGGCGGACGTGGCTGCCGAGACCCACCACCGTGAACGGGTCGCGCAGGCACTGGACGGCCCGCAGTCGGCGATCGTGGTCGTCGACGACATGGTGCAGGGGCTCGGCGTGGTCGACGCGTACGGTGCCGAGCACCTCGAGATCCAGACACGCGACGCCGCCGAGCTCGCCGAGAAGGTGAGGAACGCCGGCGCGATCTTCGTGGGGCCCTGGTCGCCGGTCTCCCTCGGCGACTACATGGCAGGGTCCAACCACGTGCTGCCGACGGGAGGCTGCGCGCGTTTCGCCTCCGGCCTCGGTGTGCACAGCTTCGTCAAGGCGGTACAGGTCATCGAGTACGACCGGGACGCGCTCGCCGTCGTCGCGGACCGCATCGTCGCCGTGGCGAACGACGAGGACCTGCCTGCTCACGGTGACGCCGTCCGCGCGCGGTTCTGAGCGGGCGCGCCGGCCGGGCTACCGGACGCCGAGCACGAACGGGTGCACGGCGCTCGCCCCTGCCTCGCGCAGGAGGCGAGAGGCGACGGTGAGCGTCCACCCCGAGTCGGTGTAGTCGTCGACCAGCAGGACAGCACGGCCCGCAAGGCCCGACCGCGCCGCGTCCGACAGCTCGAGGTGGAGACGGCGCGAGACACCGGCCAGTCGCATCGCGGAGTTCACGTCGTGCCGCGCCGGCGCGGCGTGGTCGGGTGCCGGGCCGACGGAACCGACGAACGGCACCCTCAGGTATCCCGCGAGCCCGGTCGCCAGGTGCTGGACGAGCAGGGGTCGGGTGGTCGACCGCACCGCCACGACCCCCTCGATCGTCAGTGCACGGTCCTCCGCGCGGGGCCCGTCGTCGTCTCCCGTGCTCGGGTCGCCGTCGTCGGACGACGACGGCCCGGCGGTCCACAGCGCGTCCCACTCGTCGAGCACACGTACCGCCGCCTTGCGGAGCGGGACGGGAGTCTCGCCGTCCGCAGGTCGGCCCTCCGCGTCGACGGCGGCGAAGAGGTCGCGGAGCGCGCCGGACCACCCGAGTCCGTCGAGACGTGCGACGGCCCGGCCCGCACCGGCCTGCTCGGCCGCGGGGATTCGGCCCCGCAGGTCGACGCCGAGACTCTCCATGCCGCTTGGCCATTGGCGGCGCGCCGTCACGTCGACACCGACCCGGTCCATCTCCGCCCGTGTCGCGGCCACGGCGTCGGCGTCGGGCGCGTCGGGCAGCCCGACCCCTCCGCACCGGTCGCACCGGCCGCAGGCCCACCCGGCCTCGAGCTCGGGGTCGTCCAGGACCGCGCGGAGATAGGCCATGCGGCACCCGGGCGTCGCGACGTAGTCGAGCATCGACTGCTGCTCGTCGCGGCGTGTCTGCGCGACGCGCGCGTAGCGGTCGGCGTCGTAGGCCCACTCCTGTCCCGTGGCGAGCCATCCTCCCTTGACGCGGCGGACCGCGCCGTCCACGTCGAGCACCTTGAGCATGGACTCGAGTCGTGACCGCTTGAGGTCGACCCGGGTCTCGAGCGCGGCGATCGACGTCGTCTCCGTGGTGCTCAGCGCCTCGAGAGCGGCGCGCACCTGCTCCTCCGCGGGGAACGCCTGCGCTCCGAACCACTCCCAGACGGCTCGGTCCTCCTGTCCGGGCAGAAGGACCACGACGGCCTGATCGACGCCGCGGCCGGCGCGCCCGACCTGCTGGTAGTAGGCGATCGGCGAGGAAGGTGCTCCGAGGTGGACGACGAACGCGAGGTCGGGCTTGTCGAAGCCCATCCCGAGCGCCGACGTCGCGATCAGCGCCTTGACGCGGTTGTCCTTCAGGTCGGCCTCGAGCTGCTCGCGCTCGGCCGGGTCGGTCTGCCCCGTGTACGACTGCACGGCCAGGCCGGCGGCTCGCAGCTGTGTGGCCACCTGCTCGGCCGCGGAGACCGTGAGGCAGTAGACGATGCCCGACCCGTCGACGTCCTGCAGCGTGTCGGCGAGCCACGCGACGCGGCTGGGCTGGTCCGGCAGGGACAGGACGGCGAGATGGAGCGAGGCGCGGTCCAGCCCGCCGCGGAGCACGAGCACCTCCTCGCCGAGGCCGCCGGCGGCCGAGGTGCGCGAGACCCCGAGCTGCTCGGCGACGTCGGCCGTGACCCGTTCGTTCGCCGTCGCGGTCGTGGCCAGTACGGGGATTCCCGCGGGAAGGTCGCCCAGGAGCGTACGGATCCGGCGATAGTCGGGCCGGAAGTCATGGCCCCAGTCGGAGATGCAGTGCGCCTCGTCGATGACGACCAGACCCGCGTCGGCGGCGAGCCGGGGGAGCACCTCGTCCCGGAAGTCCGGGTTGTTGAGGCGCTCGGGGGAGCACAGGAGCACGTCGATCGTCCCGGCGGCGATCTCGGCGTGGACCGTGTCCCACTCCGTCATGTTGGACGAGTTGATCGTCACGGCGCGGATGCCGGCCCGGTCCGCCGCGGCGATCTGGTCGCGCATGAGCGCGAGGAGCGGCGAGACGATGACCGTGGGCCCTGCGCCCCGTGCCCGGAGCAGGGACGTGGCGACGAAGTACACCGCCGACTTTCCCCAGCCGGTCCGCTGGACGACCAGGGCGCGCGCGTGCCGGTCGACGAGCGCCTCGACGGCGGTCCACTGGTCGTCTCGAAGAGCAGCGTCGTCGCGTCCGACGAGTCTGCGCAGAGCGTCCTCCGCCTCGGTGCGGAGTGTGGGCTGCGGGTCGGGTGCGCTCGTGGTTGTCATCGAGACGATCGTAGGCCCGCCCCCTGACACGGAGGCGGGCCCACGACGACTCGTGCCGGAGGGCTACGAGCGCATGTCCATCACGACGCGGCCGTCGATCGCACCCTTCTCCATCTCGCCGAAGATCTCGTTGATGTCGTCGAGCGGGCGGACGGTGTAGGTCGGGCTGACCTTGCCGCGGGCGAAGAAGTCGATGGCCTCGGCCATGTCCTTGCGGGAGCCCACGATCGAGCCGCGGACGGTCAGGCCCGACAGCACCGTCGTGAAGATGTCGAGCGGGAACTGCTCGGGCGGGAGTCCGACGAGCGAGACGGTCCCTCCGCGTCGTAGCGCGCCGACGGCCTGGGGGAAGGCGTGGGAGTTGACCGCCGTCACGAGAGCACCGTGGACGCCTCCTCCGGTCTGGGCCTGGATCTCGGCGGCCGCGTCGTCGGAGGTGGCCGCGTTCACGGTGACCTCGGCGCCGTGCTTGCGAGCCAGCTCGAGCTTCGCGTCGTCCACGTCGACCGCGGCGACCCGACGGCCCATCGCGACGGCGTACTGGACGGCGATGTGCCCGAGTCCGCCGATGCCCGAGACGAGGACCCAGTCGCCAGGCTTCGTGTCGGTCATCTTGAGGCCCTTGTAGACGGTCACGCCGGCGCAGAGGATCGGGCCGACGGCGCTGATGTCGACGCCGTCGGGGACGATCGGGCAGTAGCGGGCGTCCACGAGCATGTACTGGCCGAAGGAACCGTCGACGGAGTATCCGCCGTTCTCCTGCTTGAGGCAGAGGGTCTCCCAGCCCGTCTCGCAGTACTCGCACTCGCCGCAGGCGCTCCACAGCCAGGCGTTGCCGACGACGTCTCCGACGCTGACGCGGGTCACCTGGTCGCCGACGGCGACGACGGTGCCGACGCCCTCGTGACCGGGGATGAAAGCCGGCTGGGGCTTGGCGGGCCAGTCACCGTGGGCGGCGTGGAGATCCGTGTGACAGACACCCGTGTAGTCCACCTTGACGAGGGCCTCGTTGGGCCCCGGGGTGGGGATCTCGACGTCCTTGACCGTCAGCGGGGCGGTGAACGAGTCGACGACGGCTGCGCGCATGGTACTCACAGAATCCTCCTGGTGTTGGTCTGATGCCTTCCATCGTACTCTTCGTGAAGACTTTCACAAAAGGTCGAGCCGAGCCTGCCGGCGAATGGGATGATTTGTCTCATGACCGCTATCGCATCGGGGCCTTCCCGCCGTTCTGTCATCGTCGGTACCGGGATCGGAGCCTGCGCGCTGGGGCTCGCTGCCTGTGGTTCCACGGGCTCGGAGCCTGCCGCCGTCCAGGAGTCGGCGGACGCCCCGCTGGCGCCGGTGGCGGACGTCCCGGTCGGGGGAGCTCTCGCGGTGACGACCGTCGACGGGCTGGACCTGCTGCTCACACAGCCCGTCGAGGGCGAGTTCCGTGCCTTCAGTGCCACCTGCACGCACCAGGGATGCACCGTGCTGCCCGACGACGGCGAGCTGCGGTGCCCCTGCCACGCGTCGACGTTCGCCCTCGAGGACGCCGCCGTCCTGTCGGGGCCGGCGCCGGAGGCGCTGGCGTCGATCCCGGTCGTCGTCGAGTCGGGGGACGTCTACCTCGGGTAGTCCGTCGCTCGGACGGCCCGTCAGGCGGACGACGACGGCGCCCGTCCGCGCGTTCCGTAGACTTGCTCCCGTGGCCCTCCTCGACGATTCCTCGACCCCGCACGTTCGGCTGCCGGTCCGGCCCGAGCACGCGGGCTTCGCGCCGTACGGGGCACCTCAGCTCGACGTGCCGATCCTGCTGAACGTCAACGAGAACCCCTACCCGCCGGACGACGACGTTGTCGGGTCCGTCGCGGCGGACGTCGCCGAGGCGGTCCGTGGGCTGAACCGCTACCCGGACCGGGACTTTCTTCCGCTCCGGAGCGACCTGGCCGACTTTCTCGCACGGGAGTCCGGAGTCCGGCTCGTGCCGGAGCAGCTCTGGGCCGCGAACGGTTCGAACGAGATCATGCTGCACGTCATGCAGGCGTTCGGGGGACCGGGGCGCACTGCGCTGTCGTTCGCGCCGACGTACTCGATGTATCCGGAGTACGCGAGGGACACGGCGACGCGGTGGCTCACGATCCCGCGCCGTGACGACTTCTCGCTCGACGTCGACGCCGCGGTCGAGGCGATCGAGACGAGTGCGCCGGCCGTCGTCCTGATCGCCAGCCCGAACAACCCGACGGGTACCGCGATGACGCTCGAGGGGATCGCGCGGATCGCCGAGGCGGCTGGCCGTGTCACGGTCCGCGACCCGGACGGGACCGCGGCCGGCTGCGGGGTCGTCGTGGTGGACGAGGCGTACGGCGAGTTCCGCCGCACCGGGACCCCGTCGGCGCTCGAGCTGCTGGGCTCGCACCCGAACCTGGCCGTGAGCCGCACGATGTCCAAGGCTTTCGCCCTCGCGGGGGCGCGGGTGGGCTATCTGGCGGCGTCCGTCGAGCTCGTCGACGCCCTGCGGGTGGTCCGGCTGCCGTACCACCTCTCCGGGGTGACCCAGGCCGTCGCACGGGCCGCGCTGCGGCACGCGGACGTGCTCCTCGCCCAGGTGGACGAGCTCCGTGCGCGTCGCGACGAGACCGTCGCGTGGCTTCGTCGGCAGACGCGCGCCGGCGTGCCCCTCGACGTGGTGGAGTCCGATGCCAACTTCGTGCTCTTCGGGCGGTTCGATGACCGCGCCGAGATCTGGCAGGGTCTGCTCGACCGGGGCGTCCTGATCCGCGTCGTGGGACCTGACGGGTACCTCCGCGTCTCGATCGGTACCGCCGAAGAAATGACCGTGTTCCGTAGTGCCCTCGTGGAGGTAGCAGGACTATGACCCGTACCGCACGCATCGAACGCTCGACGTCCGAGTCGTCCGTCCTCGTCGAGCTCGACCTCGACGGGACCGGACGGACCGACATCTCGACGACGGTGCCGTTCTTCGACCACATGCTGACCGCGCTCGGGAAGCACTCGCTCTTCGACCTCACGGTGCGCTCGACGGGCGACACGCACATCGACGCGCACCACACCGTCGAGGACACGGCGATCGTGCTCGGCCAGGCGATCCGCGAGGCACTCGGCGACAAGTCAGGCATCTCGCGGTTCGGCGACGCCTTCGTCCCGCTGGACGAGGCACTGGCACACGCTGTCGTCGACGTCTCGGGCCGGCCGTACCTCGTCCACTCGGGGGAACCCGCGGGCCAGGAGCTGCACCTGATCGGCGGGCACTTCACCGGCTCGCTCACGCGGCACGTGTTCGAGTCGATCGCCCACCACGCCGCGATCTGCCTGCACGTCCGTGTGATCTCGGGCCGCGACCCGCACCACGTCGTGGAGGCCCAGTTCAAGGCTCTGGCCCGCGCGCTGCGCGCTGCCGTCGCGCTCGATCCGCGCGTCGATGGCATTCCGTCTACCAAGGGAGCATTGTGAGTACCGACAAGCCGACCGGAGACGGCCTCGAGGGGATCGAGATCCCGGACGACCTGTCGTCCCTGACGGGTTCGGCCGATCCGTCGCTCGCTGTCATCGTCACCCAGATCGCCGGCGCGCAGCCGCTCGCCGCCGCCTGCTCGATCGCCGAGATCTCGGCCGACGCCGTCCCCACCGAGGTGGGGGCGGTCGCGGTGCTCGCTGACACGAAGGGCGACGCGCCCCAGAAGGCGGTGTCGGCGTTGTCGCAGCTCGTGCGCGGCGTGCCCTTCGTCCTCGTCGTGAAGTCCGGTGAGCAGCTCACGGCCTTCCGCTGGCAGGACGGGGCCGTCGAGGAGGAGCTGGCCCCGGGGCTGGTCCTCGGCGGAGCTCCCGAGGTGCTCGAGGACCTCCTCGTCGGGGACGGCGACCTGTCGGAGATCGACGGCGTCGTCGCGAGCGGCTCCGTCTCCCGGTGGAAGGCGATGCGCCAGCTGACGGCCGCGGCCCGCAAGGCCCGCAAGAAGTGACGGCACCACGGGTCGTCGTCTTCGACTACGGGTTCGGCAACGTGCGCTCGGCCGTCCGGGCGCTCGAACGCGTGGGCGCCGACGTCGAGCTGACGTCCGACCGGGACGCCGCGATGTCGGCGGAGGGACTCCTCGTGCCCGGGGTCGGGGCGTTCTCGGCGGTCATGGCCGGTCTTCGGGCGGCACGCGGCGACCAGATCATCGAGCGGCGCCTCGCCGGAGGGCGTCCCGTCCTCGGAATCTGCGTCGGCCTGCAGGTGCTGTTCGACGCAGGCATCGAGGGCGGGGAGAGCACCGAGGGACTTGCCCAGTGGCCCGGCGTCGTCGACCGGCTGCAGGCGCCGGTCGTGCCGCACATGGGGTGGTCACCGGTACAGACCCCGGAGGGCACCCGGCTCTTCGCCGGGGTCGAGGACCAACGGTTCTACTTCGTCCACTCGTACGCCGCGCGGTCGTTCACGCTGACCGGAGAGGTCGTCGCCGAGTCGCTCCGGCCGCCGATGGTGACCTGGTCCGAGCACGGCGGCCGGTTCGTCGCCGCCGTCGAGAACGGTCCGCTCTCCGCGACGCAGTTCCACCCCGAAAAGTCCGGCGACGCCGGTGCCACGCTCCTGGAAAACTGGTGTGCCGCCCTCTGAGGCGCACCACACCCATCTGTGAAGGGAACACGATGACTGATCGCCTCGTTCTGCTGCCCGCCGTCGACGTCGCCGACGGCCAGGCCGTCCGACTCGTCCAGGGGGAGGCCGGGTCGGAGACCTCGTACGGCGATCCCCTGTCGGCGGCGCTCGACTGGCAGTCCGGAGGTGCCGAGTGGATTCATCTGGTCGACCTCGACGCGGCATTCGGTCGGGGGAGCAACGCCGAGCTCCTCGCGGAGGTCGTCGGCAAGCTCGACGTGGCCGTGGAGCTCTCCGGCGGGATCCGTGACGACGAGTCGCTCGCTCGAGCCCTCTCGACGGGTTGCGCACGGGTCAACCTGGGGACCGCCGCCCTCGAGAACCCCGAGTGGACCGCGAAGGTCATCGCGGAGCACGGCGAGAAGATCGCCGTGGGGCTCGACGTCCGGGGCACGACGCTCGCCGCGCGCGGCTGGACCCAGGACGGGGGAGACCTCTGGGAGGTCCTCGACCGTCTTGAGGCGGCCGGCTGTTCGCGCTACGTCGTCACCGACGTGACGAAGGACGGCACGCTGCGTGGTCCGAACATCGAGCTGTTGCGGGAGGTCGCGGCCCGTGCGCAGGCTCCGGTCGTCGCGTCGGGTGGGATCTCGAGCCTCGACGACCTGGCGGCCCTGCGCGCCGTCGTCGGTGAAGGGGTCGACTCGGCGATCGTCGGCAAGGCCCTCTACGCCGGTGCGTTCACGCTCCCGGAGGCGCTCGACGTGGCGGGGCGTCCGTGACCGGCCGGCAGATGCCGCCGTCGTCCGGGTTCGCCGGCGACGACGGGTCGGCCGACCCCGCGCTCGCGGCGGCGCTGTCGGCTCACGCCGCGGCGGACGGGTCACTGTCCGACGTCGTCTCCGCACTGGCCGACGCCCGTCTCCTCGTCCCGGTTCTCGCCGAGGCCGAGGTCACCGAAGAGGGGGAGCACGGGACCGTCGACCGAGAGGCGTCCTCGGGGGTCGTGGCACTCGAGACACCGGACGGGCGTCGTGCGCTCCCCGTCTTCTCGTCGGTCGAGTCGATGGCTCGGTGGCGCAAGGACGCGCGTCCCGTGCCGGTGGAGTCCGCGCGCGCCGCACAGTCCGCCGTCTCCGAGGGCTGGTCGGTCCTCGTCGTCGATCCCGCGGGCCCGCACACGGCACTCCTGCCGCGTCCCGCGGTCTGGGCGATCGGGCAGGGCAAGGCGTGGGAGCCAGCTGTGGTCGACGGAGTCGTCCAGGCCGAGGTCGCCGAGGCGATCGTCGCCGCCGTCGGGGGGATCGAGCATGTCGCCGGGGTTCGGGCCGAACCGGGACGGTCGGCCGAGGTCGCCGTCGTGCTGGCGATCCACGCGGGTCTCGACCGCCAGGGGCTCGACCGCGTCCTCGGACAGGTGAACGCCGCCCTGGCGCGCAAGAGCGTCATCGCCGAACGGGTCGACTCGCTCGAGCTCCGGGTCGGCAAGGCTGCCTGAGCCCGACGCAGTCCGGGGCTAGCTGCGACGTCGGCCGAGGGCCCACCCGAGGGCGAGTGCTCCGACGGCGGCGGCGACCTGTCCACCGAGGACCGCTCGGTTCACGTCGACGGCCGGGATCCACCGGGTGCGGCCGTCCTGGACGACGTAGACGCCGATCGGCTTGACCCGGAGGCCGAAGCCACCGCCGCCGGCCCCGCCCTCGCCGCTGCCTTCGCCGTGGAGCTCGGCGCCGGCTTCGCCCTGGGCCTCGCCCTGCGCCTCCGCCTGGCCGTCCGCGCCGAGTCCGTCGGTCGGTGCGGCGGCAGGTCCGCGGCCCGCTCCTTTCCCGGCACCGCTCCCGGTTCCGCGGCCCGAGCCGGTGCCGGACCCGTTCCCGGCCCCCGACCCGGTTCCGCCGCCACCACCGGTCCCGGTTCCGCCGGCGATCTTCGCGACAGGGATCACGAGGGTGCCCTCGTGCTCGTACGGCGTGCCGAAGACCCGGCCCGTCGTCATCGTGTCGTCGACCGCCGAGGTGAACTGGGACAGGTCAGGGGTCCATGCGCGTGTGTCGTCCGTCATGACCCAAAACTAGGAGCACGACGCCACCGGCGCGAACGCACCGTCGTCCTCGAGCAGCGCCTGCACGGTGCTCACCGGCACCAGGAGGCTCTGGTCGGAGGCGGTCTTGGCGTAGACGACGCCGATGACGTTGCCGTCGTCGTCGAGCGCCGCCGAACCGGAGCTGCCCGGCTCGACCTCGGCGTCGGTGACGAGGACCTCGCCCAGGGTCGAGTTCAGCGGGTCCTTCGTGGTGCCGACGACCTCGCCCTGGGTGATGGTCAGACGTCCGCCCTCCGGGTATCCGACGACGGTGACCGTGTCGCCGGGGGCAGGGTCGGAGAGTGCGAGCTTCGGGTACGAGGGAAGTGCCTCCGTCGTGCGGATGACGGCGAGGTCGGCGATGCGGGCGCTCGAGGCACCTTCGACGGCGACGTCCCTGCCGTCGTACGTGCTGAGCTGGATCTCGGAGGAGTCTGCGACGACGTGCTTGTTCGTCAGGAGCGTGTGCTCGTCGAGCGCGAATCCCGACCCGGTCGACAACCCGTCGCACTGGACGTTGCGGATGCGGACCGCCATGCTGCGCACGGCGGCCGAGCCGTCCGTGGTGAGATCGTCGACGCCGTCGGGAACCTGGGGGGACGGGTCGTCCGGGACAAGGTCCGTCGCCGCAGGCACCGGGTCCGGCAGCGGCGGGAGCGTGCCCGAGCACCCGGCGAGCAGACCGAGCATCATGGTGCTCGCGACCAGGGTTCGGCGTCGTGTCATTCCGTCAGCTCCGTCTGGAGCTGGGCGTTCGCGTCCGTGGCCGACTGGCAGAGGTCGTCGACGTCGTCGGCGAACCGGTCGAGGTCGTCCGGGTCGTACGAGTCGCGGTCCTCGAGATACCCGATGAGCTGAGCCTGCGCATCGATGCACCGGTCGAGGGCGGTCGCGACGGTGCCGGCAGCGTCGGAGACACGCTCCTGGTAGTCGAGGTACTGCTGCGAGACCACGTTCTCGTCCCCGAGCTGCGCCTTCTCGTCGGCCAGCTCGGTGATCCGGTCCTGTGCGGTGGTGAGCTGGCCGCGGGCCTGCTCGAGCTCCGCCGTCGCGCCCGTGAGGGACTCGTCCAGCTGGGCCACCTGTTGGCCGAGCTCGCGCGCGTCGGCCTCCCAGCCGGCGCTCGACTCCTGCCAGCGGGCCGTGGTGACCCAAAGATAGGCAGCCAGGGCGCTGACGAGGAGCAGCGTGGCGAGAAGCAGCCAGGTGGCGACGACCCAGCCACGCCGGGCACCGCCCCGTCCGGTGGCCGGGGCAGACACCGACGAGGTGCTCAGCGACTCGTTCGGCGGGAGCGAGGGCGGAAGGCTCACGAGACGGCGCCGGTCCACTTCTCGCCGGGTCCCTCGCCCGGCGCGTCCGGGACGACCGAGGCCTCGCGGAAGGCGAGCTGCAGCGACCTGAGCCCGTCGCGGAGCGACCGTGCGTGCTGGTTGCCGATGTCCGGCGCCGAGGCCGTCACCAGCGCGGCGAGCGCGGTAATGAGCTTGCGGGCCTCGTCCAGGTCCAGATGCCCGGCGTCCCCGGCGTCGTCTGCCAGACCGCACTTGACGGCGGCGGCGCTCATGAGGTGGACCGCTGCGGTCGTGATGACCTCGACGGCGGCGACGTCTGCGATGTCGCGCGTCGCGTCATCGGGTGTGTGGACGTGGTCGGTGTTCTCGTTCATGAAGACATCTTCGCACCCGGTGCGGTGCGCCTGGGCGCGTTGCACCGGGTGCGAAGGCATCGGTTCGGTGTCGTCAGACGACGGCGTCAGCTGCCGTCAGCTGCCGTCAGGCGTCGACGGGCGTGGACGCGGTGCCGGGCTCTCCGGTCTCCAGCGGAGCGACCTCGTCCAGCGCGACGCGGAGCTTGGCGCCGAGGTCCGCGTCCACCGAGGTCCAGTACCCGATGGCACGCTCGCGGATGTCGGCGCTACGAACGCCGCCGACGTGTCCCGTGATCGTGTCCAGGAACCGGGCCTTCTCCGCGTCGTCGTAGACGTCGCGGTAGAGCGTGCCGGCCTGGCCGAAGTCGTCGTCGTCGCGGTGCAGGGTGGCGGCGGAGCGGGTGAGCTCGCCGTCCGCCTCCCAGCCGCGGGACTCGGCCGCGCGTGCCGGGTCCGCGTGCGCGCCGCCCCGGGAGTTCGGGGCGTGGACGGGGGTGTCCGACGACGCGAACGAGTACCGCATCGCCCCGTCCTTGGCGTAGGAGTGACCCTCGTCCTCGGTCTTCGGAGCGTTCACCGGGAGCTGGGCGTGGTTGGTCCCGACACGGTAGCGGTGCGCGTCGGCGTAGGAGAAGATGCGCGCCAACAGCATCTTGTCCGGGCTTGCGGCGACACCCGGGACGAAGTTCGACGGCGCGAACGTCGCCTGCTCGATCTCGGCGAAGTAGTTCTCCGGGTTGCGGTTCAGCTCCATCGTCCCGACCTCGACGAGCGGGTAGTCGGCGTGCGGCCAGACCTTCGTGAGGTCGAACGGGTTGAAGCGGTAGGACTTGGCGTCCTCGTACGGCATGATCTGGACCGACAGCTTCCAGCGGGGGTGGTCGCCCGCCTCGATGTGGTCGTAGAGGTCGCGGATGTGGTGGTCGGCGTCCGAACCCGCGAGCTGAGCAGCCTCGTCCCCGCTGAGGTGGTGGACTCCCTGCTCGCTGATGAAGTGGTACTTCACCCAGAAGCGCTCACCCTCGGAGTTGATCCACTGGTAGGTGTGCGACCCGTAGCCGTTCATCTCCCGCCACGAACGCGGCAGACCGCGGTCGCCCATCAGCCACGTGACCTGGTGCGCGGACTCCGGTGAGAGCGACCAGAAGTCCCACTGCATGTCGTTGTCCCGCAGGTTCGACCCCGGCAGACGCTTCTGCGAGTGGATGAAGTCGGGGAACTTGATGCCGTCGCGGATGAAGAACACCGGCGTGTTGTTGCCCACCAGGTCGTAGTTGCCCTCGGAGGTGTAGAACTTCAGCGCGAAGCCGCGGGGGTCGCGCCACGTGTCGGGCGAGCCCTGCTCGCCGGCGACCGTCGAGAAGCGCGCGAGCATCTGCGTCTCGGTTCCCGGCTGGAAGACGGCGGCACGCGTGTAGGCGGAGACGTCACCGGTGACGGTGAACGTGCCGAAGGCACCGCCGCCCTTGGCGTGGACGACACGCTCGGGCACGCGCTCGCGGTTGAACTGGGCGAGCTTCTCGACGAGGTAGTGGTCGTGCAGGACGACCGGACCGTCGGCGCCGACGGACTGCGAGTGGGCGTCTGAGGCGACGGGGGCGCCGGAGGTGGTGGTGGTGAAGGGGGTGGTCATGGTGCTCCTTCGTGGTGGTGTCCCGGGTCGCGGGACGTGGGGGATTGAGGTCACGGGGTGCAGTCGGGGCAGGTTCCCCAGTAGGTGACCTCGGCCGACTCGATGGTGAACCCGTGGTCCGTCTGGGGGATCAGGCAGGGAGCGTGACCCACCGAGCAGTCGACGTCGACCACGGCTCCGCAGAGCCGGCAGACGGCGTGGTGGTGGTTGTCCCCGACCCGCAGCTCGTACCGGGCCGGGTGTCCGGCCGGCTCAATGCGTTGGATCAGGGAGGCCGCGGTAAGGACGCGGAGCACGTCGTAGACAGCCTGGGTCGACACGGTGCCCAGTCGTTCGCGCACGGCCCGGACCAGGAAGTCGGTGTCTGCGTGAGGGTTTCCGTCCAGGGCAGCCAGCACGGCCAGCCGTGGAGCGGTGACACGAAGGCCTCGGCTGCGCAGCTCGTCCGCGGTGGTCGTGGTCATGGGAACCATCAAAGCACGTAATCTGGAGTAGTTCCACTCTTAGAACGAATCCATCCCAGGGCGGTGGCGGTGCGGCGAGCGATCCCTGCTACACTGGATGATTGACCGACCCGAGGTTCGTCTCGGGTATGCAAGTGGACCCCGTCCCACCTGGTTCTCGACCGCGATCGACTGCGACAGAGTTCGGGTACGTCACAGCGCTCGTCAGAGCGTCTAGTTGGGCATCGCTGAGCAGATGCCGAGCGGTGTCGTCGGGCCTCCATCTGCATCTCGGGATGGAGGCTTTTTCCATGCCGGGCGGAAACCGACGAATCCTAGGAGCATCACATCAGCGAGCCTCGTATCAACGACCGGATCCGTGTCCCCGAGGTCCGGCTCATCGGTCCCGGCGGGGAGCAGGTCGGCGTCGTCCGCACGGAGGTTGCCCTGAGCCTTGCCCAGGATGCAGATCTCGACCTCGTCGAGGTTGCACCCGACGCCCGCCCTCCGGTCTGCAAGCTCATGGACTTCGGCAAGTTCAAGTACGAGTCGGACATGAAGGCCCGTGAGGCGCGTCGTAACCAGGCGAACACGATTCTCAAGGAGATCCGTTTCCGCCTGAAGATCGACCCGCACGACTACGGCACCAAGAAGGGCCACGTCGAGCGGTTCCTCAAGGCCGGCGACAAGGTCAAGGTCATGATCATGTTCCGCGGACGCGAGCAGTCTCGCCCCGAGATGGGTGTGCGCCTGCTGCAGCGCCTCGCAGAGGATGTCGCCGACCTCGGATTCGTCGAGAGCATGCCGAAGCAGGACGGTCGCAACATGACGATGGTCCTCGGCCCGGTGAAGAAGAAGGCCGACGCGAAGAGCGAGCAGCGCCGGAAGAAGGACGAGGCTCCCGCGGCGCCGACCAAGACCACGCGTCGCGACCAGGCGGCCGCGGCACGGGTCGACGAGCGGCCCGAGCCTGCGCCCGCGCCGGCAGAGGCAGCGCCGGCCGAGGACTTCCAGGCCGCTGTCGCGGCGGCCGAGGTCAACACGGCTGTCCCGGCTGCACGGGAACCCGAGCAGCCGGCGAAGGCGCCGAGCAAGGCACCGGCGAAGCCTGCGGCGCAGTCCGCGCCGAAGACCTCGCCCAAGCCCGCTGCCGCGCCGAAGCCGGCGGCGGCCCCCAAGCCTGCTGCCAAGGCGGCACCGAAGCCGGCAGCGAAGCCCGCTGCCGCACCCAAGCCCGCAGCAGTGCCGAAGCCAGCGGCACGTCCTGCAGCCAAGCCGACCCCGCGCGGGAAGGCCGACTGACCAACTGAACACAGCGAGTCGCGGCCCTCTGGCCGTGGCCCGATCCGTCGGACGTCGTTCGCGATGCTCGGCCAGACACAAGGAGATTTGGCAGCCATGCCGAAGAACAAGACCCACTCCGGAGCGAAGAAGCGCTTCCGCGTGACCGGCACCGGCAAGGTGATGCGCGAGCAGGCCGGAAAGCGCCACCTGCTCGAGCACAAGCCGAGCAAGCAGACGCGCCGCCTGTCGCAGGACCAGCAGGTTGCGCCCGCCGACGTCAAGAAGATCAAGAAGCTGCTCGGTAAGTGATCTGACCGGTGGGCCCCGCCCGCCGTCGATGACTACCGGACCCGAACTGCAAGGAGCATCACGTGGCACGCGTGAAGCGGGCGGTCAACGCCCACAAGAAGCGTCGTACAACTCTCGAGCGCGCCAGCGGCTACCGCGGCCAGCGTTCGCGTCTCTACCGCAAGGCGAAGGAGCAGGTCACTCACTCCCTCGTCTACTCCTACCGCGACCGCAAGGCTCGCAAGGGTGACTTCCGCAAGCTGTGGATCCAGCGCATCAACGCTGCGGCCCGCGCCCAGGGAATGACCTACAACCGTTTTATCCAGGGCCTCAAGGCTGCTGAGGTCGCCGTGGACCGTCGTGTCCTCGCCGACCTCGCGGTGAACGACGTGGTGGCGTTCAACGCCCTCGTCCAGGTCGCGAAGGACGCTCTGCCCGCAGACGTCAACGCGCCGAAGGCTGCGTGAGTCTGCGCTGCATGCGCACGACCGTCCGGACGCCCGGACAATGAGCGGTCCGCTCTCCCTGTCGCTGACGAATCCTCGCAGCGACAGGGTGCGCGCGGTCCGGTCGTTGTCCGGGCGTTCTGCGCGTGCACGGCACGGCAGGTTCCTCGCCGAGGGGCCCCAGGCCGTCCGCGAGGCGGTCCTGTCCGCCGCGGAGCACGTGCTCGAGATCTTTCTGACCGAGCGGGCCGCCGCGCGCTACCCGGAGATCGTCGACGCCGCGCGTGAGCGACGGCTGGTGCTCCGCGGCGCCGGCGAGGACGTCGTCTCCGCGATGAGCGCCGACGCCCAGGGCGTCCTCGCCGTCCTGCGCGAGCACACCTCCGGACTTGCCGACCTCCCGGCGGCACCCTCGCTCGTGGCGCTTCTCGCCACGGTTCGCGACCCGGGGAACGCTGGGACCGTGATCCGAGCCGCGGACGCGGCCGGCGCCGACGGAGCGGTGCTCGCGGGCGAGTCCGTCGACGTCCACAACCCGAAGGTGATCCGGTCGACGGCGGGTTCCTTGTTCCACCTGCCCGTCGTCTCTGGTGTCTCGGTGAGTGACGCCACCTCGGCGTTGCGCGGCGCCGGATGCACGATCCTCGCGGCCGACGGCGGTGGTGACCACGACCTCGACGACCTCCTGGACGTGGCCGGTGGCGCCCCGCACGGCGTGCCGGACCTCGCGGCGCCCACGGTCTGGCTCTTCGGGAACGAGGCCCAGGGCCTGAGCGATTCGGAGCTCGCACTGGCCGACGCGTCGGTCCGTGTCCCGCTCCGGGGCCGTGCCGAGTCGTTGAACCTCGCGACGGCCGCGACCGTCTGTCTCTACGCGTCCTCTCGCGCGCACCGGGCGCGCTGATCCACCGCGGCTCCCGTACCGTCGATCTCGTGGCGGAAGGAGAGACGCGTGCGTGAGGCGGCCGGCGTTCGTCCGGAGCATCTTCGGGGAGACACCCCGGCGGGAGACCGGCACCTGGTGCTCCTGCACGGTCGTGGCGCCGTCGACCTGCGAACCGCTCGACGTGAGTGGATGGAGGACCTCTCCCACGGTGCTCGGAGCGCCGGGCTCGTCCCGCCGGAGGTCGGTGCGGCGTGGCTGCCGTCCTACGGGGACGCGCTCGCCCGGGCCGTCGACGCGTCCGACCGTTCGGTCGTGACGGCACAGGACCCGGAGATCGTGGCGGCCGAGCGGGCGATCGTGGAGGCGCTGGCGCGGTCTCCCGGGAGCGGAGCCCCTCCGCGCGACCTGCGCGACGAGATCACGGACCGCGTCCGGGACGTGCTCGAGTGGGTCGCCGACAACAGTCCCCTGGACGAGGCTCTCCTTGCGCTGGCGTTCCGCGACGTCGCCCTGTACCTCTCTGACGAGGGCGCGCGCGAGGCCGTCCAGCGCGCGATCCTCGACGGTCTTCCCCCGCACGGCGAGACGGTCCTGGTGGCGCACAGCCTCGGCTCGGTGGCCGCCGTCGAGCTCCTCTGCGATCGCCGGGTGCCGCAGGTGTCCGAGCTGATCACCTGCGGCAGCCCGCTCGGCCTCGACGCCGTCCAGCGACGGATCGGTCCCGCGGTCCAGGAGCTCGACCGGGTCCGATGGACGAACGTGTGGTCCGCCGACGACCCGGTCACGGTCGGTTCACCGCTGCGGGACGACTGGGGACACGGGGTCGTCGACGTCGAGATCCACGGCGAGCGCGACGACCCGCACGCGTTCGGCACGTACCTGGGGAACGAGCTCGTCGCGACGATCGTGGTCACAGCCGTCCGTCGGGACTCGCGGACTTCCGTCGGTCACGAGCCGACGGGACGGTGAGAATCCGAACCCGGTCGCGGTAACTCGTTCTAGACTCGACTCCGGCCCGGCACGCCGCACACCGCGGCGCGACGGGACCGACGTCTGAAACCCCTCCGGAAGGTCTTCATGTCCACCGACACCACTCCCGGCGTCCCGTCGCCGACCGACGAGTCCGCGCTCGACGCGGCGGTCGCCACGGCGCTCGACGAGATCGCCGCCGCCGACTCGCTCGACGCGCTCAAGTCCGTCAAGGTCGCCCACACGGGTGACAAGAGCCCGCTCGCCCTCGCGAACCGGCAGATCGGCGGCCTCGAGCCGAAGGACAAGGCGGTGGCCGGAAAGCTCGTCGGTCCACGACGCGGCCGCGTGGCCAAGGCGCTCGCGTCCCGCCAGGTCGAGCTGGAGGCCGAGCGCGACGAGCGGGTGCTGGTCGAGGAGGCGGTTGACGTCACGCTTCCGGTCGCGCGCCGTGCCGTCGGCGCGCGACACCCGCTCGAGACGCTCCAGGAGCAGGTCGCCGACTTCTTCGTCGCCATGGGGTGGGAGATCGCCGAGGGCCCCGAGGTCGAGGCGGAGTGGTTCAACTTCGACGCGCTGAACTTCGGACCGGACCACCCGGCACGCCAGATGCAGGACACCTTCTTCGTCGAGGGTTCGTCGGAGGTCGAGGGAGCGGCCGACGCACTCGCCGGTCTCGTGCTACGGACGCACACCTCGCCGGTCCAGGCCCGCACGCTCCTCGAGCGCGATCTGCCCGTCTACATCGCGTGCCCCGGGAAGGTCTTCCGGACGGACGAGCTCGACGCGACGCACACCCCGGTGTTCCACCAGGTCGAGGGTCTGGCGATCGACAAGGGCCTGACCATGGCGCACCTCAAGGGCACGCTCGACCACTTCGCCCGCGCGATGTTCGGGCCGGAGGCCAGGACGCGACTGCGACCCAGCTTCTTCCCCTTCACCGAGCCGAGCGCCGAGATGGATCTCTGGTTCCCCCAGAAGAAGGGTGGAGCCGGATGGATCGAGTGGGGCGGCTGCGGCATGGTCAACCCCAACGTCCTGCTCGCCGCGGGCATCGACCCCGCCGAGTACTCGGGCTTCGCCTTCGGGATGGGGATCGAGCGCACCCTGATGCTGCGCCACGCAATAGCTGACATGCACGACATGGTCGAGGGCGACGTCCGCTTCTCGGCCCAGTTCGGAATGGGGATCTGATGCCGTACATCGTTCTCGACTGGCTCGCCGAGCACGTCGACCTGCCCGAAGGCCTCGGTGCGGAGCAGCTTGCCGCCGACCTCGTCCGGGTCGGGCTGGAGGAGGAGGAGATCCACGCCGCGGCGGTGACGGGTCCGCTCGTCGTGGGCCGTGTGCTCGAGCTGGTCGCGGAGCCGCAGAAGAACGGCAAGACCATCAACTGGTGCCAGGTCGACGTCGGGACGCACAACGTCGAGGGAGTCGACGGGGCTCCGGCGACTCCCCGGGGCATCGTCTGCGGGGCGCACAACTTCGGCGTCGGGGACCTCGTCGTCGTCGCGCTGCCCGGCACCGTGCTGCCCGGCCCGTTCGCGATCGCGAGCCGCAAGACCTACGGCCACGTGTCCGACGGGATGATCTGCTCGACGACCGAGCTGGGGCTCGGCGACGACTCGGACGGCATCATCGTGCTGGGCCGCGACCTCCTGCACGGGCGCACCGACCTCGAACCGGGTCAGGACGCGGTCGAGCTGCTCGGTCTCGGTGACGAGGTCCTCGAGATCAACGTGACACCGGACCGTGGCTACTGCTTCTCCTACCGGGGCGTCGCACGCGAGTTCGCGCACTCGACGGGCGTGTCCTTCACGGACCCGGGAATGCCCGGCACCGCGCCGCCGAGCTCGACACCCGACGGGTTTCCCGTCGTGATCGACGACCGTGCCCCGATCCACGGGCTGGTCGGTTGCGACCGGTTCGTCACACGCGTCGTCCGGGGGATCGACCCCACTGCTCCGAGTCCCGCGTGGATGCAGCGTCGGCTGACCGGCTCTGGAATGCGCCCGATCTCGCTGACCGTGGACGTCACCAACTACGTGATGCTCGACCTCGGTCAGCCGCTGCACGCCTACGACCTCGCCGGTCTTGCCGCACCGATCGTCGTCCGCCGCGCACGCGCGGGGGAGCGTCTGACGACGCTCGACGACGTCGACCGTGCCCTCGACCCCCAGGATCTCCTCATCACCGACTCGCCGGACGAGGATGCGAGCCGGGTGCTCGGCCTCGCCGGCGTGATGGGTGGGGCCTCGACCGAGGTGACCGACCGGACGACGGACGTGCTCGTCGAGGCGGCTCACTTCGACCCGGTCTCCGTCGCGCGCACGGCGCGACGGCACAAGCTGCCGTCGGAGGCGGCGAAGCGGTTCGAGCGCGGGGTCGACCCTCGTCTCGCCGGTGTCGCGGCCCAGCGGGTCGTCGACCTCCTCGTCGAGCTCGGCGGTGGCACGGCCGACGCCGCCGTCAGCGACGTCGACACGGTTCCCGGGGTCGAGCCGATCGAGTTCCGGGTCTCGGAGGTCGAGCGGCTCACGAGCCTGGACGTCGACGAGGCGCGGGTCCGGTCGATCCTGGAGGAGATCGGGTGCACGGTCGGAGACACTCCGGGGATCGGTGTCGTCCGCGTGACGGTGCCGACGTGGCGTCCGGACCTGGTCGGCCCGGCGCACCTCGTCGAGGAGGTGGCCCGGCTCGTGGGGTACGACGAGATCCCGTCGGTCCTACCGCCCGCGCCCGCAGGTCGTGGTCTGACCAGGACGCAGCAGCTTCGGCGCTCCGTCGCGCGGAGCCTCGCCGAGGCCGGGTACGTCGAGACGCTGTCGTACCCGTTCGTCGACCCCGCGCAGCACGACGCACTGCGTCTTGCGGCCGATGATCCGCGCCGTCGCGCGCTGCGCCTCGCCAACCCGCTGGCCGGCGACCGTCCCGAGATGCGGACGTCGCTCCTCGGTACGTTGCTGGAGACGCTCCGCCGCAATCTCGGTCGGGGGAACGACGACGTCGCGCTCTACGAGATCGGACGGGTGACGTGCCCGGAGGCCGGAGCACCCGTGGCGCCACAGCTGCCGGGCGGGGTTCGACCGACGGAGGATCAGCTCGCGGTGCTCGCCGCGGCGGTCCCGGCGCAGCCACGTCGGGTCGCCGGCGTCGTGGCCGGGAACGCCGATCCTCGCGGGTGGTGGGGACCAGGCCGGGCCGGTGACTGGACCGACGCCCTGGCGGGCGCGCGGCTCGTCGCCGACCGGGTCGGCGTCGACGTGATCGTCTCGTCCGACACCGACCATGCACCGTGGCACCCGGGACGGTGCGCACGCCTCAGCCTGGTCGACGGCACGGTGGTCGGCCATGCGGGCGAGCTGCACCCGAAGGCGCTCGAGAACCTGGGCCTTCCCGCACGCACGGTCGCGTTCGAGGTCGACCTCGACGTCCTCCTCGACGCCGTCGAGGCAGAGCCGTTCGCGGCCCGGCCGGTGTCGACGTTCCCGGCCGCGAAGGAGGACCTCGCGCTCGTCGTCGAGGAGTCCGTTCCTGCCGACCAGGTGCGTCAGGCACTGGTCGACGGCGCAGGCGACCTGCTCGAGCACGTCGAGCTCTTCGACGTGTTCCGTGGCGAGCAGCTCGGCGAGGGCCGCAAGTCGCTCGCGTTCGCACTGCGCCTCCGTGCCGCGGACCGGACGCTCTCGGCGGACGAGGTCGTGGAGGTTCGCCGGGCGGCCGTCGCGGCCGCGCAGGAGCAGACCGGCGCGACCCTGCGCGCATGACGGCGCGGCCCGTTCCCGGGGACGTTCCGGCGTGGACGGACCCGGGAGCCGTTCCGCCCGCTCGGACGGTGCTGGTGACCGGGGCGACCCGGGGAATCGGGCGCGCGGTCGCCGAAGGGCTCGCGGTGCCCGACGAGTCGAGCGACACGCGCGCCGTCGCGCTGCTCGGTCGTGACGCGCAGCGCGTGCACGAGACGGTCGGGTCGGTCCGGGAGACGACGGGTGCTTCCGTCATCGGTGTCGTCGCCGACGTCCTGGACCGCGCGGCCGTCGCCGCCGCGGTGGCCAGGGTCGAGGAGGCGTGGGGAGGCGTCGACCTGCTCGTGAACAACGCGGGGGTGATCGACGCCGAGGTGCCCCTGTGGGAGGCAGACCCCGACGAGTGGTGGCACGTCGTCGAGACCAACCTGCGCGGCGCGTTCGAGATGAGCCGTGCCGTCGTCCCGGGCATGATCGCCCGCGGGGGAGGACGCGTGGTCGACCTGGCGTCCGGTGCCAGCACCCACGAGATGGTCGGATCGAGTGCGTACAACGCAAGCAAGACGGCGCTGGTCCGGATGGGTGCGCACCTGCACGCCGCGGGGGCGCCGCACGGGCTGCGTGTCTTCGAGGTGTCGCCCGGAAGCGTCCGCACCGACATGACGGCCACGATGCCGCTGCACGCGAACCGCACGGAATGGACGCCGGTCGAGGACCTGGTCGAGATGGTGCGGGCTATCGCACGGGGCGAGCTCGACGACTGGTCCGGCGCCTACCTCCGGGTCACGCACGACGACCCGCGGACGCTGGGCGCCGCGGCCGCCGCGGGCCGCGCCGTGGGCGACGCGCGACGACTCCGGGTCCGCCCGTGGGGCGACGACGACCCGATGCCCGCCGGACTGCCTCCCCGCTAGCACCCGGACGACGGCGGACCCGGCGCCGTGGTCGCGCTAGTGTGGCCGCCGTGACACGGGGTGTCCGCGACGCGCGGACTGAGAGCACACCCGTCGAACCTGATCGAGCTCGAACTCGCGAAGGGATGTCCCTCATGACGCACGCCTCCGACCGTTCGCCGCAGCAGACGCGCGAACACCCGCCCGGGAGCAGGCCCCGGGTCCTCAGCATCGCCGGCACGGACCCCACTGGCGGCGCCGGGATCCAGGCCGACCTGAAGTCGTTCGCGGCCCACGGTGCCTACGGCATGGCCGTGGTGACGGCGGTCGTCGCGCAGAACACGCACGGGGTCCGTGCGGTGCACCTCCCGCCGGTCGACGTGCTGGTGGGCCAGCTCGAGGCGGTGAGCGACGACGTGGCGGTCGACGCGGTCAAGATCGGGATGGTCGCGAGCGAGGAGTACGCGCAGGAGATCGGGCTCTGGCTCGACCGCGTGCAGCCACGATGGGTGGTGCTCGACCCGGTGATGGTCGCCACGAGCGGTCACCATCTTCTCGACCCGGGAGCCGAGCGCGCGGTGGTCGACCTGCTGCCTCGCGTCGACCTCGTCACGCCGAACATGGCCGAGCTCGCGGTTCTCGTCGGGCAGGAGACCGCCACGACCTGGTCGGCCGTCCTCGAACAGGCGGTCGAGCTCGCACGACGTGCATCGGTGGTCGTCCTCGCCAAGGGTGGGCATCTGCTCGGGCCGGGGTCTCCCGACGCCCTGGTCACGCCCGAGGGTGTGGTGACCGAGGTCAGTGCTCCCCGGGTGCAGACGTCCAACGTCCACGGGACCGGCTGTTCGCTGTCGTCGGCGCTCGCGGCCCTGCGACCGCGGTGCGACGACTGGGAGTCGGCGGTGCGCGAGGCGAAGACCTGGATCTCGGGAGCGCTCGAGGCGGCGGACGCACTCGCCGTCGGTTCGGGGAACGGCCCGATCGACCATCTGCATGCGCAGGTGCCGGTGTAGGGCGGGGTCAGACCTGCGTCGTCTCCTGGTCGTACACGCACGCGTGACCGGGAGGCCACCACTGCCACTCCGCGCTCACCTCTGCACCCGCGGGGGCGTCGATGGCGCACGCCCGGGTGGCGCGGTCCTGTGCCGAGACGACGTAGGACAGCGCGATGACCGCGGTGAACAGGACACCGAGCACCGTGACGGCCCGGCGCAGCGCGGGGGACGGGCCACCCTCGCCCTCGCGGGGCGGCACCCAGCTCCAGCTCATGCGCCGTGGTCGGGGATCAGGACCAGCTTTCCGGTCGAGTTCCGCCCTTCGAGGTCCCGGTGCGCCTGCGCGGCGTCGGACAGTGGGTAGGTCGCACCGATACGGACCTGCAGGGTCCCGTCGTTGACGGCGCGCAGGATCTCCTGCGCCCGCCAGACGAGCTCGCTGCGCGTGGCGACGTGGTCGGAGAGCTGGGGGCGGGTGAGGAAGACCGAACCCGCGTTCTTGAGGCGCTGCGGGTCGACCGCGGGAACCATGCCGGACGAGGCGCCGAACAGGACGAGCATGCCGCGCGGGGCGAGGGAGGCCAGCGAGGCGTCGAAGGTCACCTTGCCGACGGAGTCGAAGACGGCGTCGACGCCCTTGTCGCCGGTCACGGCGCGCAGCTTCTTCGGCAGGTCGGTCGCCATGTTCGTGAACTCGTCATAGCGGATGGCCGCGTCGGCGCCGGCCTCGAGCGACAGAGCCGCCTTGGCGTCGGACGACACGGTCGTCAGGACCCGGGCGCCGTTGAGGGTCAGCATCTGGGTCAGCAGGAGGCCGACGCCGCCGGCACCCGCGTGCACGAGCACCGTGTCGGCGGCCGTGGCGGGGTACGTCGACCGCGAGAGGTAGTGCGCGGTCAGGGACTGGATCGGCAGCGCGGCCGCGGTCTCGAACGACATGTCCGGAGGGACGCGCAGCGCGCGGGCGGGGTCGACGCTCACCATCTCGGCGTACGAGGCAGGTCCGTCCGCCCACGCGACGTGGTCGCCCGGGGCGAAGCCGGGGACGTCTCCGGCGTCGACGACCCACCCGGAGCCCTCGGAACCCACGAGATGGGGGTACATGGAGGGGTAGGCGCCGCTGCGTCGGTACGTGTCGATGTAGTTGACGCCGATCGCGGCGACCCGGACCAGGAGTCGTCCGGGCGTGGGGCCGGGGTCCGGCAGGGTGACGTAGTCGAGTACCTCAGGGCCGCCCGCTTCGCGAGCCACGATCGCATGCATCCAGCAAGGCTAGTGATGAATGCCGTGTCCGCACCCGGAGTGTCATCGCGGCACCGGTTCGCGTCTCACTGCATAGATATGCCACACTATGAATATGACAGTTCGGGTCGCAGTAGCAGGAGCGTCAGGGTACGCCGGGGGAGAGGTCCTGCGCCTCCTGGCGAGTCATCCCGACGTGGAGATCGGGGCGCTGACCGCCCACTCCAACGCAGGGCAGCGCCTCGGTGCGATCCAGCCCCACCTGCGCGCTCTGGCGGACCGCGAGCTCGTCGCGACGACGGCCGAGAACCTCGCCGGCCACGACGTCGTCGTGCTCGCGCTGCCGCACGGCGCGTCGGGCGAGATCGCCGCGCAGCTCGACGAGAGCGTGCTGGCGATCGACCTCGGGGCGGACCACCGTCTCGTCTCCGCGGACGACTGGGCTGCGTTCTACGGCTCGGAGCATGCCGGGACGTGGCCCTACGGCATGCCGGAGCTTCTGCTCACGGGTCACGACGGCGCCCTCACCAAGCAGCGCGAGCAGCTCGCCGGGGTGCGGCGCATCGCGGTCCCCGGGTGCAACGTCACCGCGGTCACCCTGGGGCTTCAGCCCGGTGTCGCCGCCGGCGTCGTCGATCCTGTCGACGTCGTCGCCGTCCTCGCCAACGGGTACTCGGGTGCCGGCAAGTCCCTGAAGGCGCACCTGCTGGCGAGCGAGGGGCTCGGTTCGGCGCAGGCCTACGCCGTCGGGGGCACCCACCGCCACATCCCGGAGATCCGGCAGAACCTCCGGGCCGCGGGGGCCGCGACGGTCTCGATCTCGTTCACCCCGACCCTTGTCCCGATGTCCCGCGGAATTCTCGCGACGACGACGGCGCGCCTCTCCTCGGCGCACGCCGAGGCGTCGGACGCCGAGGTGCGTCGGGCCTGGGAACAGGCCTACGCCGGCGAGCCGTTCGTCCAGCTCCTCCCCGAGGGGCAGTGGCCGACGACGGCGATGACCCTCGGAGCGAACACCGCTCTCGTGCAGGTGGCCGTCGACCGTGCGGTCGGGCGGGTCGTCACGGTCACCGCGATCGACAACCTGGTGAAGGGGACGGCCGGAGCCGCGGTGCAGTCCATGAACATCGCCCTCGGCCTCGACCAGACCCGAGGCCTGACCACCGAAGGGGTCGCACCATGAGCGTCACCGCAGCACAAGGATTTCGGGCGACGGGAGTCGTCGCCGGACTGAAGTCGACGGGGGAACGCGACGTCGCGCTCGTCGTCAACGACGGCCCGGAGCTCGCTGCCGCAGGGGTCTTCACGTCCAACCGCGTCGTCGCGGCCCCGGTGGTCTGGTCCCGGCAGGTGCTCGCCGACGGTCGGGCCCAGGCGGTCGTGCTCAACTCGGGCGGCGCCAACGCCTGCACCGGGCCCGACGGGTTCGCCGACACCCACCGCACGGCCGAGCACGTCGCCGACGTCCTCGAGGCCTCCGCGGGAGACGTCGTCGTGTGCTCCACCGGTCTGATCGGTCTTCCTCTGCCGATGGACAAGCTCCTTGCGGGGGTCGACGCCGCGGCGTCCGGGCTCGTGGCCGACGGCGGCCACGACGCCGCCCTCGCGATCATGACCACCGACACCACCCCCAAGACCGCCGTCGCACGGCGGTCCGGTGCGGGCGGGACGTGGACGGTGGGCGGGATGGCCAAGGGGGCCGGCATGCTCGCGCCGGGCCTGGCGACGATGCTGTGCGTCGTCACGACCGACGCCCTCGCCGACGCCGAGACGCTCGATCGCGCTCTGCGCGAGGCGACCCGGACCACGTTCGACCGGGTCGACTCCGACGGCTGCATGTCGACGAACGACTCCGTGGTGCTGCTGTCCTCCGGTGCCTCTGGACAGTCCGTGAGCGAGGCAGAGCTCGTCGAGGCGCTCACCGAGGTGTGCGCCGAGCTCTCCCGCCAGCTCGTCGCCGACGCCGAGGGGGCGAGCCACGAGATCGCGGTGACCGTCCGCAACGCGACGACCGAGGACGCCGGAGTCGCCGTCGCGCGAGCCGTGACCCGGTCCAACCTCTTCAAGACGGCGATCTTCGGCAACGACCCGAACTGGGGGCGGATCCTCTCCGCCGTCGGGACCGTCCCGGAGTCCGTCGCACCGTTCGACCCGCTGACGCTGGACGTCGCCGTGAACGGGGTTCAGGTGTGCCGGGCGGGAGGCGTGGGTGAGCCGCGCGAGGGCGTCGACCTGGCCGGTAGCCGGGACGTCGTCGTCGAGATCGACCTGCACGCCGGCGACGCGACGGTCACGGTGTGGACCAACGACCTCACGCACGACTACGTCCACGAGAACAGCGCGTACTCCTCATGACGACAAAGGACCAGAACGTGCCGGAGAACGCGCACTACCCGCACGAGGACGGGTTCGACGCCGTCGCCGACCTGCAGCCGAGCCAGAAGGCCGAGGTGCTCGTCGAGGCACTGCCGTGGCTCCAGGAGCTGCACGGTGCCCTCGTCGTCGTGAAGTACGGCGGCAACGCCATGGTCGACGACGAGCTCAAGCAGGCGTTCGCCCAGGACATGGTCTTCCTGCGTCAGGTCGGGCTCCTCCCCGTCGTCGTGCACGGCGGGGGCCCGCAGATCTCCTCCATGCTCAACCGCCTCGGGATCGACTCGGAGTTCCGTGGGGGACTGCGCGTCACGACGCCCGAGGCGATGGACGTCGTCCGGATGGTGCTGACCGGGTCCGTCTCGCGCGAACTCGTGGGACTCATCAACTCGCACGGGCCGTACGCCGTCGGCCTCTCCGGCGAGGACGGTGCACTGTTCGCAGCCCAGCGCCGACATGCGGTGGTCGACGGGGTGAAGGTGGACGTCGGACAGGTCGGGGACGTCGTCTCGGTGGACCCGCGCGCCGTGCGGGACCTCCTCGACGCGCACCGGATCCCCGTGGTCTCGACCGTCGCGCCCGACGTCGACGACCCCACGCAGGTGCTCAACGTCAACGCCGACACGGCGGCCGCGGCGCTCGCCGTCGCGCTCGGTGCCACCAAGCTGATCGTGCTGACCGACGTCGAGGGGCTGTACACGAGCTGGCCCGACCGTGGCTCGCTCGTCAGCGAGATCACCGAGGGCGATCTCGCGTCCCTGCTGCCGTCGCTGCAGTCGGGCATGGTCCCGAAGATGGAGGCCTGCCTGCGCGCGGTCCGAGGCGGCGTTCCTCGGGCGCACGTCATCGACGGTCGGGTGGCCCACTCGGTCCTGCAGGAGGTCTTCACCACGCGGGGCATCGGCACGATGGTGGTTCCGGAGGTGACGGCATGAGCGACGACGTGGACGTGACGACGCAGATGGCGCTGGTCGGCGGAGACGAGAGCTCGGCGGCCCGGTGGACCGAGCGGTACTCGGGAGCGCTGATGAACACGTTCGGCACCCCGCAGCGGGTGCTGGTCCGGGGTGAGGGAGCCTACGTCTGGGACGCCGACGGCAACCGGTACCTCGACATGCTGGCAGGGATCGCCGTCAACGCGCTGGGGCACGGGCACGCGACGCTGACGGCTGCGGTCGGCGCCCAGCTCGGCACCCTCGGGCACGTCTCGAACTTCTTTGCGACGCCGACCCAGGTTGCGCTGGCGGAGCGGTTGCTCGACCTGGCCTCGGCCCCGGACGGGTCGCGGGTCTTCTTCACCAACTCGGGCTCCGAGGCGAACGAGGCGGCCTTCAAGCTCGCCCGCCGTGCTGGGAGCCAGCTGGGTGGGACCGCCGGGCGGCCGGCGCGCATCATCGCGCTCGACGGCGGCTTTCACGGTCGCACGATGGGTGCGCTCGCCATGACGTCCAGGGCGGCGTACCGCGAGCCTTTCGAGCCGATGCCGGGGGGCGTCGAGTTCGTCGACCCCTCCGACCCCGCCTCGCTCGAGCGTGCGTTCGCGGACGACGACAGGGGTCCGGTCGCGGCACTGGTCGCCGAGCCGATCCAGGGCGAGGCGGGCGTGCGACCGCTGCCCGCCGGCTTCCTCGCCCGGGCCCGTGAGCTCACCGCCGCCTGCGGCGCCCTGCTGATCATCGACGAGGTGCAGACGGGGATCGGCCGGACCGGGTCGTGGTTCGCGCACCACCAGAGCGCGCTCGGTGAGGGTGTCGTGCCCGACGTCGTCACCGTCGCCAAGGGGCTCGGCGGCGGATTCCCCGTCGGTGCGGTCATCGCCTATGGAGAACGTGTCGCGACGCTGCTCGGTCCGGGGCAGCACGGGACGACCTTCGGCGGGAACCCTGTCGCGGCCGCGGCCGCTCTCGCGACGATCGCCGTGATCGAGCGCGACGGTCTGCTGGACAACGTCCGCGTCGTCGGTGGCGTGCTCAGGGACGGCATCTCGGGCTGTGGCAACCCGCTCGTCGCCGACGTCCGCGGGGCGGGGCTTCTGCTCGGCGTGCGGCTCACCCGGCCGGTGGCGGCACAGGTGGCCGCGTACGCGCTGGAGGAGGGGTTCATCGTGAACGCCGTCGCCCCCGACACCGTCCGGCTCGCCCCGCCGCTGATCCTGACGAGCGACCAGGCCCGGTCCGTCGTCGACCTGTTCTCGAACCTGCCCGACCTTCGACCTCCTGGGGAGGACTCATGAGCACGACCGCTGTCCGTCACTTCCTGCGTGACGACGACCTCTCGCCGGCCGAGCAGCGCGCCGTCCTCGAGCTCGGTCTGGCGTTCCGTGAGGACCGGTACGTCCGGTCACCGCTGCGCGGCCCGCAGGCCGTGGCCGTGATCTTCGACAAGCCCTCGACACGCACACGGGTCTCGTTCTCCGCCGGGATCGCCGAGCTCGGCGGATACCCGCTGGTCATCGACGCGCAGAGCAGCCAGCTCGGGCGGGGTGAGTCGGTGGCGGACACCGCACGCGTGCTCGACCGGCAGTGCTCGGCGATCGTCTGGCGGACGTTCGGGCAGGACCGTCTTGAGGAGATGGCCGCCTACTCGTCCGTTCCGGTCGTGAACGCACTGACCGACGCGTTCCACCCGTGCCAGATCCTCGCGGACCTGTTGACCGTCGCGCAGCTGCGCGGCGGCGTCGACGCGATCGCCGGGCAGACCCTGGCCTACGTCGGCGACGCCGCCAACAACATGGCGGCGTCGTACATGGTCGGCGGTGCGACCGCGGGCATGCACGTCCGGGTCGGAGGGCCTCAGGGCTACCTCCCGGCCGCCGACGTCGTCGCCCGTGCCCAGGAGATCGCGGCGGAGACGGGGGGATCCGTCACCGTCGTCACCGACGCGGCCGACGCGGTCTCGGGGGCCGACGTCGTCGTCACCGACACGTGGATCTCGATGGGGGACGAGGCGAGCGCGGAGGAGCGCGCGAGGCCCTTCGTCCCGTTCCAGGTCGACGACGCGCTGGTCGCGCACGCCGCCGACGACGCCATCGTCCTGCACTGCCTCCCCGCCTACCGGGGCAAGGAGATCACCGCCGAGGTGATCGACGGGCCCCGCAGCGCCGTCTGGGACGAGGCGGAGAACAGGCTGCACGCCCAGAAGGCCCTGCTCACGTGGCTCCTCGAGGAGTCGGCGTGAGTGTGCGGACCACACCGGCCGGCGTGCCGACGACCCGTGCCGCGCGTCACGCGCGGATCGTCGAGCTCGTCCGACGCGGCGAGATCCACTCCCAGGCAGAGCTGGCCCGGAGCCTTGCGGCCGAGGGAGTCTCGGTCACGCAGGCCACGCTCTCGCGCGACCTGGTCGACCTGCAGGCGGAGAAGGTCCGCCTGCCCTCCGGGGCGCTCGCCTACGCAGTTCCCGGCGAGGGGGGAGACCGGTCCGTCCGCGCGGGGACCGACGCGGAGTACGTGGCCGCCCGGCTAGCCCGGCTGTGCGGCGAGCTCCTGGTCTCCGCCGAGGCCTCCGGCAACCAGGTGGTCCTGCGGACGCCGCCGGGCGGAGCCCAGTACCTCGCGTCGGCGATCGACCACTCGGTCCTCGCGGGCATTCTCGGGACCATCGCCGGTGACGACACCGTCCTCGTGATCGGACGCGAGATCGACGGCGGCGAGGACATCGCCGCACGATTCCTGTCCATGGCCGCCGGTGCGGCCGGACACAACTGACCAGACCCGCAGCACACCCCAGACCCGAAGGAAGTATCACCATGACTGAACGCGTCGTCCTCGCCTACTCGGGAGGGCTCGACACCTCCGTCGCCATCGGTTGGATCGCGGAGGCGACCGGGGCCGAGGTCGTAGCCGTGGCCGTCGACGTCGGCCAGGGCGGCGAGGACCTCGAGGCGATCCGCCAGCGTGCGCTCGACTGCGGCGCCGTCGAGGCCTACGTGGCCGACGCACGCGACGAGTTCGCGACCGAGTACTGCATGCCGGCGCTCGCGGCGAACGGGCTCTACCAGGACGCGTACCCGCTCGTCTCGGGGATCTCGCGGCCCGTCATCGTCAAGCACCTCGTGCGTGCCGCGCGCCAGTTCGGCGCCACGACCGTCGCGCACGGATGCACGGGCAAGGGCAACGACCAGGTGCGGTTCGAGGTGTCGATCACCTCCCTCGCGCCCGACCTGAAGTGCCTCGCGCCGGTCCGCGACCTCGCGCTCACCCGGGAAAAGGCGATCGCCTACGCCGAGAAGCACAAGCTGCCCATCGAGACGACCAAGAAGAACCCGTTCTCGATCGACCAGAACGTCTGGGGCCGTGCGATCGAGACGGGCTTCCTCGAGGACATCTGGAACGCACCGACCAAGGACGTCTACAACTACACCGACGACCCGACCTTCCCCCCGGTCGCGGACGAGGTCATCATCACCTTCGACCAGGGCGTCCCCGTCGCCCTCGACGGCGAGAAGGTGACGCCCCTGCAGGCCATCCAGGAGCTCAACCGCCGAGCCGGCGCGCAGGGCGTGGGCCGGATCGACATCGTCGAGGACCGTCTCGTGGGCATCAAGTCCCGCGAGATCTACGAGGCCCCGGGCGCGATGGCACTCATCGCAGCCCACCGCGAGCTCGAGAACGTCACCCTCGAGCGCGAGCAGGCCCGCTTCAAGCGGAACGTCGAGCAGCGCTGGAGCGAGCTCGTCTACGACGGACAGTGGTTCAGCCCGCTGAAGAAGAACCTCGACACGTTCATCGCCGACACCCAGAAGTACGTGTCCGGCGACATCCGTCTCGTCCTGCACGGCGGGCGCGCGACGGTCAGCGGACGTCGCTCCGAGCAGAGCCTCTACGACTTCAACCTCGCCACGTACGACGAGGGCGACAGCTTCGACCAGTCGAGCGCCGTCGGATTCATCGACATCTACGGCCTGACCTCCAAGCTCGCCGCCGCGCGCGACGTCAAGTTCGGCAACGGCGTGGACCTGGGCGACGGAGAGCTCTGAGCCATGACTGAGACGAACGCCTCCGACTCCCAGCGCGTGAGCCTCTGGGGTGGCCGGTTCGCCGGTGGTCCTGCCGACGCGCTGGCAGCGCTGAGCAAGTCCACGCACTTCGACTGGCGGCTCGCCGGTCAGGACATCGCCGGCTCCAAGGCGCACGCGAAGGTCCTGCACGCAGCGGGTCTGCTCGACGACACCGAGCTCGAAGGAATGCACGCTGCGCTCGACCGGCTGCGCGAGGACGTCGCGTCGGGGGCGTTCGTCCCAGCCGAGGGCGACGAGGACGTCCACACCGCGCTTGAACGAGGGCTCATCGAGCGTGCCGGGCTCGAGCTCGGTGGAAAGCTCCGGGCAGGACGCTCCCGCAACGACCAGATCGCGACCCTCGTCCGGATGTATCTCCGCGACGAGTCCCGCGTCATCGTCGGTCTCGTGCTCGACGTGGTCGACGCGCTGACCGAGCAGGCCACCGCCGCGGGGGAGGCAGCGATGCCCGGGCGTACACATCTGCAGCATGCGCAGCCGGTGCTGCTCGCGCACCACCTCCTCGCCCACGCCTGGCCGCTCCTGCGCGACGTCGACCGGTTCGTCGACTGGGACGTCCGCGCAGCACGTTCGCCCTACGGCTCGGGGGCGCTCGCGGGCTCGTCCCTCGGCCTCGACCCGGCTGCCGTGGCAGCGGAGCTCGGGTTCGACGGCCCGGTCGAGAACTCGATCGACGGCACCGCGGCGCGCGACGTGGTCGCGGAGTTCGCGTTCGTCTCCGCGATGCTCGCGGTGGACCTCTCGCGACTGGCCGAGGAGGTCATCGCCTGGGCGACCAAGGAGTTCGGCTTCGTCAGGCTGCACGACTCCTACTCCACCGGGTCGAGCATCATGCCGCAGAAGAAGAACCCCGACGTGGCCGAGCTCGCGCGCGGCAAGGCGGGGCGCATCATCGGCGACCTGACGGGTCTTCTTGCCACGCTGAAGGGCCTCCCGCTCGCGTACAACCGTGATCTGCAAGAGGACAAGGAGCCGGTCTTCGACCAGGTCGACACCCTCGAGGTCCTGCTGCCGGCATTCGCCGGGATGGTTGCCACGCTCGAGTTCGACACCGACCGTATGGCGGAGCTCGCACCGCAGGGCTTCTCTCTCGCGACCGACATCGCGGAGTGGCTGGTGCGACAGGGCGTTCCCTTCCGCGTCGCCCACGAGGTCGCGGGTTCGTGCGTCCGCGTCTGCGAGGACCGTGGCATCGAGCTCTGGGACTTGTCGGACGAGGACCTGGCAGACATCTCGGATCATCTGACACCTGGCGTGCGCGAGGTGCTCAGCGTGAGCGGCTCGCTCGCCTCGCGGGACGCCGTCGGCGGGACCGCGCCGGCACGGGTCGCGGAGCAGCTGACCGAAGCCAAGGCCAAGGCTGTCGAGTTCCGGTTCTGGACCGAGGGCTGACCTCATGAGCGTCAGCACGCCCGTGCTGGACACGCTCGTCGACCGGGTCCGCGACAGCGTGGCGCTCCTGCCGCGCGAGCTCGCGGACCCGGTCCGTACGCGGCTGGTCTGCATCGACGGGCCGGCCGGGTCGGGCAAGACGACGCTGGCCGGCCAGATGGCGGTCGCACTCGATGCCCAGGTCGTGCACATGGACGATCTCTACGAGGGTTGGGAGGCCGGGCCCGGTGGCGGCGCGACACGGTGCGCCCAGTGGGTGCTCGGACCGCTGTCCGAGGGGCGACCGGGCAAGTACGACCGGTACGACTGGGACCGGGGGACGTTCGCCGAGTCGCACCACGTGGAGAGGGCACCGGTCCTGATCGTCGAGGGGTGCGGAGCGGCGCCCCGTTCTGTCGACGCGTTCGCGGCGTGCGTCATCTGGGTCGAGGCGCCGGACGACGAACGGCTCCGACGCGGACTGCGACGCGACGGAGCGGCGATGAGGGCCGAGTGGATCCGCTGGATGTCCGCCGAACGCGAGTTCTTCGCGGAGCACGACACGCGTCGTCGTGCCCACGTCCGTCTCGACGGCTGGGGACGGTTGCTTCCGTGACGGCGTCCGCCTCGTCGGGTGCGTGGCTCGAGCGGGACGCTCTCGACGTCGGCCGAGAGCTCCTCGGCGCGCTGCTCACGACGCGTCTCGGGGCAGGACGCGTGACGGCACGGATCACCGAGGTCGAGGCCTACCGAGGCGCCCACGACCCGGGGTCTCACGCGTACCGCGGCAGATCGGTGCGCAACGCCGCGATGTTCGGTCCTGCGGCGCACCTCTACGTCTACCGCCATCTCGGCATCCACCACTGCATGAACGTCGTCTGCGGGCCGGAGGGGGAGGCGTCGGCCGTGCTGCTGCGTGCGGCGGAGATCGTCGAGGGGCATGATCTCGCGCGTGCTCGCCGGACGGCCGTGGGCGTGGCACGCACCGATCGAGACCTCGCGCGTGGCCCCGGGAACTTCACGGTCGCTCTCGGCATCGACCTCGGGCACGACGGCGCGCGCCTGACCGGCGGCGAGCTGGTCCTCGTACCGCGCGACAGACCCCTCGGCGCGACGATCCTGTCGGGCCCCCGGGTGGGTGTCTCGGGCGAGGGCGGCGACCCGGCCCTCTTCCCCTGGCGGTTCTGGATCGAGGGCGAGCCCACCGTCTCCGCGTACCGGCGGGCCCGGTAGTCCAGCCGCCCCGTCGAACCTTCGTGCGCGTCGGGAGCGATTCGCGGCACAATGAGCGATGAGCCGGGCGAACGCCCCGGAGCAACCTCGGCCCGATCTCAGGGCCGACGACGAAGGAGCTGTAGTGACCGACATCCTCGACGAGCTGCAATGGCGAGGTCTGGTGGCCCAGTCCACCGACGAGACCGCGCTGCGCGACGCACTGGCCGAGGGCCCCGTCACCTATTACTGCGGGTTCGACCCGACGGCTCCGAGCCTGCACCACGGGCATCTGGTCCAGCTGCTGCTCCTTCGGCACCTGCAGCTCGCGGGCCACCGCCCGATCGCTCTCGTCGGGGGCGCGACTGGGATGATCGGAGACCCGCGCGAGTCGGGCGAGCGCGTGCTCAACACGAAGGACACGGTCGCCGAATGGACGGACCGGTTGCGCTCCCAGGTCTCGCGATTCCTCGACCTCGACGGCGAGAACCCTGCGCGTGTGGTGAACAACCTCGACTGGACCGGTGACCTCACCGCGATCGACTTCCTTCGCGAGATCGGCAAGCACTACCGCCTCGGGACGATGCTCGCCAAGGACACGGTCGCGCGCCGCCTGAACAGCGAACAGGGGATCAGCTTCACCGAGTTCAGCTACCAGATCCTCCAGGGGATCGACTTCCGTGAGCTGTTCCTGCGCTATGGCTGCACGCTGCAGACCGGTGGCAACGACCAGTGGGGCAACCTGCTCTCCGGCGTCGAGCTCATCCGCAAGACCGAGCAGTCGTCCGTGCACGTCATGACGACGCCGCTGATCACCAAGTCCGACGGGACCAAGTTCGGCAAGACCGAGGGCGGAGCAGTATGGCTCGACGCCGAGATGATGAGTCCGTACGCCTTCTACCAGTTCTGGGTGAATGCCGAGGACGCCGACGTCGTGCGCTTCCTGAAGATCTTCACGTTCCGTTCCCGGGACGAGATCGCCGAGCTCGAGAAGGCCGTGCAGGAGCGGCCGGCCGCCCGGGAGGCACAACGGGTCCTCGCGACCGACGTGACCACCCTCGTCCACGGAGCCGAGGCTACCGAGGCTGTGATCACGGCGAGCAAGGCGCTCTTCGGGCGCGGTGATCTCGATGCACTCGACGAGGCGACGCTCGCGGCAGCGGTCCACGAGCTCCCCAGCGTCACCGTCACCGCAGGAGATGGTGTCGTCGACGCCATCGTCGCGGCCGGCCTCGTCGCCTCCAAGGGTGCGGCACGTCGAGCCATCGGTGAGGGCGGCGTGTACGTCAACAACGCGAAGGTCTCGAGCAGCGAGGCCGAGCTCGACGCCGCGGCGTTCCTGCACGGCAGGTTCGCGGTCCTACGGCGCGGGAAGCGAACGCTCGCCGTCGCCGAGTCGCAGGCCTAGACAAGGTGTGCCCCGCGTCACCGCGCACGGACTTGGCGGCGGCGCGGGGCACGTGTAATGTTCTCTGAGTCAGCCCGACAGGGGAGACAGACAGAAGCCCTCGGGCAGATGGCCGGCCCGAGGCCGACAATCCTCTTCGGTCGAAGCAATGTTTCGACCCCGAAAGAGTTCGATCGTTTCGCAGAGTTGGACGCGGGAGATCGGGTCTGGTAGGTTGGAGAGGTTGCCCCGGGTTCGGGTCGCTGAGGTTCGGCGGGTCGGGACGGTGCGTGCTGGTTGTTTGAGAACTCAACAGTGTGCTTGATAGTCAATGCCAAAGTTTTATCTCCTGGCTGGTGACTGTGGCTGCCCGTTCGGGTGGTTTCGGTTGGTGGTTGGGGGTCTTTGGACAACAGTTTTTGAAAACGTTAGTTTTCGAATCTGATTGCCAGATTAATGAGGCCGCGCATCGTTTGGTGTGTGGTGCTTCGTATGGTTGTTTGCTGGCTGGCTCCTTGTGGGTTGGTTGGTTGACGTTGATCATTTAC
>NZ_JNIY01000004.1 GCF_000701465.1 Paraoerskovia marina DSM 21750
AGGACTAAAGACTGCCGCAGCTGACCGGTACTAATCAGCCAACAACTTCACAACCCAACACTTCAATGCTTGCGTCCACTATGCGGTTCCCGAGACACGGGCACCACCAACCCCCACCCGCACCACGCGGCCACCCGGGGGAAGGAAACCCAACATCTCCATAGAGTTACGGCGGTCACAGCGAAGGGGAAACGCCCGGTCCCATTCCGAACCCGGAAGCTAAGCCCTTCAGCGCCGATGGTACTGCCCTGGGAACGGGGTGGGAGAGTAGGACACCGCCGGACAACCATTCACCAAAGGCCCACCCCAACCGGGGTGGGCCTTTGGCATACCCCGTGATCTTCGTCGTCGCCGGCTGAGATACTGCGTGCATGAGGATCTCAGCACGGGCAGACTACGCAATCCGTGCGGTCGCGGAACTGGCCGCCGCGGACGACGCGCGCGCCGTCACGGCAGCGGAGCTCGCCAGTGCGCAGAGCATCCCGCACAAGTTCCTCGAGGGAATTCTCACCGACCTGCGCCGAGACGGCCTCGTGCTCAGCCAACGCGGTGCGGGCGGCGGCTACAGACTGGCCCGCCGCGCCGACGAGGTCACGTTGGCTGACGTCTTCAGGGCCGTCGACGGACCGCTCGTCTTCGTCCGGGGAGAGCGACCCTCCGACCTCGAGCGGTACAGCGGGGCAGCCTCCGGGCTTCTCGACGTGTGGGTGGCGCTCCGTGCGAACGTGCGAGCAGTGCTCGAGGCGGTGACGCTCCAGCAGCTCGCCAGCGGCGGCCTGCCTGCCGAGGTGCGAGACCTCGTCGCCGACGAGACGGCGTGGGAGAACCCCTGAGCCCCTGACGGTCGGCGTGTGCGCTCAAGGCGCACGCGGTGCACCGATGGGATCGGTGGCCCCGAAGGTCTCTGTTCGTTGTGACAAGGTCTTGCCCGATGGTCATTCCCTAGCAACATAGTAGGGAGATCGGTAGTCTTTTTGAGCGAAGCAGCCTCGGCACCTGCGGTGTCCCCGTCCCCTCGTCGATCACGTCCGAAGGAATCCCATGCGCACCCTCGTTCTTCTTGCCCTGATCGGTCTCGGCGCCCAGCTCGTCGACGGAAGTCTCGGGATGGCGTATGGCGTCACGTCGACGACGCTCCTTCTGGCGGTCGGGACCAATCCGGCAGCGGCGTCGGCGACCGTCCACCTGGCAGAGATCGGCACGACGCTCGCCTCCGGTGTCTCGCACTGGCGGTTCGGCAACGTCGACTGGCGGGTCGTCCTCCGGATCGGGGTCCCTGGGGCGGTCGGTGCCTTCGTCGGGGCGACGTTCCTGTCCTGGTTGGCGACCGACGTCGCGGCTCCCGTCATGGCTCTCGTGCTCCTGACCCTCGGGCTCTACGTCCTGGCGCGGTTCACCTTCACCGGGATCAGTTCCGAGAATCTGGGCAAGCCCCTGCGGAAGCGGTTCCTGGCGCCGCTCGGGCTGGTGGGCGGATTCGTGGACGCGACGGGCGGCGGTGGGTGGGGGCCGGTCGGCACCCCGGCGATCCTCGCGAGCGGTCGGCTCGAACCCCGCAAGGTGATCGGGTCGATCGACACCAGCGAGTTCCTCGTGGCGATCGCGGCCAGTGCCGGGTTCTTGCTCGGGCTCGGCTCTGCGGGGATCAACGGTGCCTGGGCGCTGGCGCTTCTCGCGGGCGGCCTCGTGGCTGCGCCCGTCGCGGCGTGGCTGGTACGGATCCTGCCCCCGCGCGTCCTGGGTTCCGCCGTCGGCGGGCTGATCGTCCTCACGAACGTGCGGACGCTTCTGACGCTCGACGTGGTCGATGCGGGTGGTGCGGTGCGTTGGGGTGTCTACGCGCTGGTGGTTGCGGTGTGGGCCGGCGCGGTCGCGTACTCCGTCCGTGCGCACCTGCGCACCCGGCGCGTGGGGTCGCCCCTGGTCGAGGGGTCGGCGGGCGCGGAGCAGGGAGGGGTCGCGGGCGCCGTCGTTTCTGGTCGGCATGATGCCTGATCTTGGTGGGTCTGCCCCGTTCTTCCTGTGATCCTGCGGTTCGTGGAGGCGAAGGTCACACCGGGGTTGCCGTCATAGACCGGGCAGCGGGGCCGTCTCTGTCGTTGAATAGAGCGTAGGGACGCCGTAGTCCACGCACTCGGACGGCAACTCTCAAAGGAACTCGCATGGCAGCAGCATCGGTACACAACAAGAAGCGCGGCTACCTCGGCTGGTGGATCTTCATCGGCGTCGTGTGCCTCGCGCTGATGACGTTCGGGATGATGCTCGGCGCGAAGGCCGGCGACACGACGAACGACGAGATCTTCACGAATCCCCTCTCGATCTTCAGCGAGAGCGCGGGTCAGAGTGGCGAGCCCGTCGAGTAGCTCGTCGCGCCGGGCAGGCCGCGCGCCGGCCCCCGAAGCCCCGAAGGGCCCTGGACACCGCGGTGTCCAGGGCCCTTCGTCGTCCGCGAGCGGTTCAGCCCTTCACGGATCCTGACATCAGACCGCCGACGAAGTACTTGCCGAGGATGATGTAGACGATCAGCGTCGGCAGGGACGCCAGCAGTGCCCCCGCCATCGAGACGCCGTAGTCCTGCAGCAGGGCGCCGTTGGCGAGGTTGTTCAGAGCGAGGGTGACGGGCCCGTTCTGGTTGTTGGAGAAGAACACGGCGAACAGGAAGTCGTTCCACGCGTTGGTGAACTGCCAGATGAGGACGACCACGAAGCTCGGGATCGAGATCGGCAGGATGATCGACCAGTACGTCCGCAGCATGCCCGCCCCGTCGACGCGACCGGCCTCGACGAGCTCGTGCGGGATGGTCTGGTAGTAGTTGCGGAAGATCAGCGTCGTGATCGGGATCCCGTAGATGACGTGCAGCAGGATCAGGGACGGCACACCGCTGGGGATGCCGGCGTCGAGGAAGATCTGCAGCAGCGGGATCATCACGGCCTGGTAGGGGATGAACATCCCGAACAGGATGAGGGCGAACACGGTGTTCGCCCCACGGAAGCTCCACCGTGAGAGGACGAACCCGTTCATCGAGCCCAGGAACGCCGCGATGATCGACGCCGGGATGACCATCTGGAAGGTTCGCCACAACGACGGCGACAGGGCCGTCCACGCCTCCTTCCAGTTCTCGAGGGTCCAGATCTGGGGCAGGTTCCAGGCGCGCACCGGCGAGGCGTCGCCCGGGCCCTTGAAGCTCGTCACGAGCAGCACGTAGACGGGGATCAGGACGATGACGATCCCGAAGATGAGCGCGGCGTAGCGGAGGGTGCGCCCGACGCCGAACCGTGGGGTTCCCTTGTCGCGTCGGAGCTCGAGGGGTTCGCCTGCCACGTCGGGCGGCGGGACCGGGGTGCTGAGGGTCGCCGACATCACTTCTCCTGACGGTTCGTCTTGATCAGATACGGGACGACGACGATCGCGACGAGCACGAGGAGGATCGTGCCGATGGCGGCGGCGTCCGCGTAGTCGAAGCTCGCCTTGGCGAGATACATGTCGACGGCGGGGACCTTCGTCTGGTAGTTGGCCGGCTTCGAGATCGACATGATGAGGTCGAAGGACTTAAGCGACATGTGGCCGATGATGATCAGGGCGGAGAGCATGATCGGCGTCAGCTGCGGGAAGAGCACGTGGCGGTAGACCTGCCACTCGCTCGCGCCGTCCATCCGGCCGGCCTCACGCAGCTCGTCGGGGATCCCGCGGAAGCCCGCGAGGAAGAGCGCCATGACGTAGCCGGAGAGCTGCCAGATGGCGGGGATGGTGATCGCCAGGATCCCGAAGGTGACGTTGTTCCACCAGTTGTTCTGCAGGAAGTCGAGGCCGATCATCTGGAACAGCCGGTTGAGGCCGCTCGCGTTCTCGCCCTGGTTCGAGTTCAGGAGCCAGCGCCACACCACGCCCGAGGCGATGAACGAGACGGCCATCGGGAACAGATAGATCGAGCGGAAGAACCCCTCGCCCTTGATGGGCTTGTCGAGGAGCCACGCCCAGACGAACCCGATCGCGAGCGTGCCGAGCAGGAAGACGACGGTGTAGAGGAAGAGGTTGATCAACGAGTGCTGGAAGTCCTCGGACCCGAGCAGCCGCGTGTAGTTCTCGAACCAGACGGTGCTGGTCGGTTCCACGCCCGTTGCCGTCGCTGCGGAGTGGTTGTCGGTGATCGACGTGGAGAAGTTCGCCCCGATGAGCCCGTAGACGAACACGGCCATGAGGATGAGGGACGGGGCGAGCAGCAGGATGGGCGGCCCGTACCGCCTGAAGCGATGGTTCATGGGGATGTTCCTCCCGGGATCCGGGGTGCGCGTCGCGGCGCGACGTGAGGGTGGGCGGCGGACGACGGGGCCCGCCCGGGCAGTGCCGGACGGGCCCCGTCTACCGGGTCAGCCGTTGACGGCCGCGGCGAGCTCGGACTGGTAGCCGGCGAGGTCGCTGGCACCGGTCGTGAACTTGCTGGTCGCGTCGCTGATGTCGTTCAGCGTGGCGACGGGGACGGCGGCACCGTGGGCGAGGGACGAGACGATCGTGTCCTGCCCGAACGACTCGATGGCCGTCTTCTGGTACTCGCTGAAGTCCGACGTGTCGGCGTCGGTGTTGGCCGGGATCGAGCCCTTGGCCTTGTTGAACGCGGCCTGGCCCTCGGCGGAGCCGACGGTCTCGAGCCAGTTCTTGGCGCCGTCCGGGTGCGGTGCACCGACGGGCAGCGTGAACGAGTCGGCGAGGAAGTCGAAGACGCCGTCCGTCCCGGGGACCGGGAAGTAGGTGTAATCGGCGGGCGACGACTTGCCGGCCTCGGCGAACGCGGCCTCGGCCCAGTCGCCCATGACGTTGAAGCCGGCCTGGCCGTCGATGACCTGCTGGGTCGCGTCAGGCCAGTCGAGGCCGTCACGGTCGGTGTTGGTGTAGCCCATGAGCTTCTCGAAGTCCTCGAGAGCGCCGGTGACCTCGGCACCCTCCCAGTCGGTCGAGCCGTCCCAGAGGCCGTTGTAGCCCTCGGCACCGAGATCCGCGAGGAGCACGGTCTCGAGCAGGTTGACCTGCGTCCACGTGGTGGCGACCGACAGGGCGGTCACGCCGGACTCCTCGACCGCGTCGAGCGCAGTGAACCAGTCGTCCATGCTGTCGTAGGTCGCGGCCGGGTCGAGGCCCGCGTCCTCGAGCACCGTCGGGTTGGCCCAGACGACGTTCGCACGGTGGATGTTGGACGGGATCGAGTAGATCTTGCCGTCCACCGTCAGGCGGTCGACGAGGTCGGCCGGGAAGGCCTCGGTCAGCCCGAACTCGTCGTAGAGGTCGCTGACGTCCTCGATCTGCCCGGCGCTGATGTAGTCCTGGAGCTCGGCACCGGCGTGCGCCTGGAACGTGTCCGGCGGGTCGTTGGTCTGCAGACGCGACTGCAGGAGGTCCTTGGCCGCCGAGCCGGCGCCACCGGCGACGGCGCCGTTGATGAACTCGGTGTCCGGGTGCTGCTCGTTGAAGACGCCGACGAGGGCGTCGAGTCCCGCCTTCTCGGACCCGGCGGCCCACCAGGTGAAGACCTCGACCTCGCCGGCGCTGTCGCCGGAGGACCCGCCGTCTCCGGAGGAGGTGTCGCTGGAGTCGTCGCCGCCGCATGCGGTGAGGCCTAGTGCCAGAACTGCGGCACCTGCTGCCGCTGCAGCAAATCGTGTGTTGACGCGCATCGTGATCCCGTCGCCTTCGTTGCCGTGGGGATCGCACCGTGGTGCGACCGGACGCATCATCACGTCCGTGGTGGCTCGCTCCCCATCAAAGGGCTCCGAATCCTTGGTGTCAAGAAGTGAAGACAAGAATCACCCAACCGTGACCATCGCGTTATAACGTCAACTCAAGGAGTGCTCGCTCTGCCCGATGTATCCTGACTCGGTGCGGACGACGCGGGAGACGCCCGGATCGCAGACTTCACTGCGTGAGGCCAACAGGGCCAGGATCGTCGCTGCCGTGCAACAGCACGGGTCGCTGACCCAGGTCGAGCTCTCGGGGATCACGGGGCTCTCGCCCGCGACGATCTCGAACATCGTCAAGGAGCTCACCGGCACCGGGGTGCTGAGCACGGCGCCGTCGACGCGCTCCGGGCGACGCGCCCAGCTCGTCACCCTGGCACGCAGCCTCGGCCTCGTGGCCGGCGTCGACTTCGGTTCTCGTACCATGCGGGTCGTCCTCGCCGACGCGTCGATGCGCCTGCTCGCGTCCGAGCAGATGCCGCTCGCGCCCGACCACCGCGCCGACATGGGCATGCAGCGCGCCTCGATGCTGATCCAGGAGATGACCGACTCCGTCGAGGCGGGCGTGGGAGAGCTCCTCGCGGTCGGGATCGGCGTCCCCGCGCCCGTCGACACGGCCCGGGGCGTCGTCTCGAGCGCCGGTCTGCTGCGCGGCTGGGACGGTGCCGACGTCGCCGCGAACCTCTCCGCGCAGCTGGGCGTGCCGGTCAGCGTCGACAACGACGCCAACCTCGGAGCACTCGCGGAGGCACGGTACGGCGCCGCCGTCGGGTACGACCCGGTCGTCTACGTCCGTGCGTCGCACGGGATCGGCGGCGGGATAGTCCTCGGGGGGCGCCTGCTCCACGGCCGGGCCGGGTCCGCGGGCGAGATCGGCCACGTCACCATCGACGAGAACGGGCCGATCTGCCGGTGCGGGAACCGCGGGTGCCTCGAGACGTTCGTCGGGTCGCCTGTCCTGCTCGGCATGCTCGCCGCCAGCCACGGGCACCTGACGCTCGGCGACGTCGTCACCCGCGCCCAGGACGGGGACGCCGGCTGCCGTCGGGTCCTGTCCGACGCCGGGGCCCACCTGGGCGCGGCCGTCGCCAACCTCTGCAACCTCGTCGACCCCGAGGTGGTGGTCGTCGGTGGCCAGCTCGCCGCGGCGGGCGACATCATCCTCGCTCCGCTCCGCTCCGCCGTCGAGCAGCGGACCGTCCCCAGCGCGGAGGGCCCGCCCGTCGTCGTCCCCTCCGAGTTCGGCGAGTGGGCCGAGGCGCGTGGTGCGCTCGCCGTGGCGCTCGACCGGGCGCGGTCCGACGGCGCGCTGGGGGTGAGCGCATGAGGCGGGCACTCGCCGGGGTCGCCCTGGCCGCCGTCGCCGCGCTGGGCCTCGGCGCCTGCACCGGGCAGACGGACGCCGAGCAGGAGCGTGCCGGGACGATCGCGCTGCTCCTGCCCGAGGCACAGGCTGCGCGGTACGAGACCAGCGACCGGCCGACGTTCGAGGAGGTTGCGCGTCAACGCTGTCCCGACTGCCAGCTGCTGTACGCGAATGCGGAGCAGGACGCGGCGGCGCAGCAGGAGCAGGCCGAGGCGATGATCGCGCGCGGCACCGACGTGCTCGTCATCGACGCGGTGGACACGACCGCGGCCACGAGCATCGTCGCCGCGGCCGAGCGCAACGACGTCGCGGTCATCGCCTACGACCGCTTCATCGACGACCCCCGCGTCGACTACTACGTCTCGTTCGACTCCCGGATGATCGGCTACGAGCAGGGCAAGGCGATCGTGAGGGCGCTCGCCGACGCCGAGCCGGGGGAGGAGCCGCCCGGCGCACTCCTCGTCCACGGCTCGCCCACCGACCCGAACTCGGCGGCGCTGAAGGCCGGCGTCCATCAGGCGCTCGACGGCGCGGACGTGACGATCCTGGCCGAGTACGACACCCCGGACTGGAGCCCCACCCGGGCGCAGGAGTGGGTCACTGCCCAGCTCACGCAGTACGCCGGTCGGGTGGACGCCGTCTACGCGGCCAACGACGGAATCGCCGGTGGGTCGATCGCCGCGATGAAGGCCGCGGGCTATGAGCCGATCCCGCCGGTGACCGGTCAGGACGCCGAGCTCTCCGCGGTCCAGCGGATCGTCGACGGCGACCAGCTCATGACCGTGGCGAAGGCCACCGACCAGCAGGCCCGGACCGCCGCCGAGGTCGCCGTCCGGGTGCTGCGCGGCGAGGACCCGGTCGCCTCCACCACGATCGGCGGCGTCCCGAGCTTCCTGCTCGCCCCCACCAGTATCTGGGCGGACGACGTCGAGCGCGTGGTGGTCCAGGGCCGGATCCACGCGGTCGACGAGATCTGCACCGACCCGTATGCCGACGCGTGCGCGCGGCTCGGCCTGACCGATGAAGGAGCGTCGTGACCGCAGCGATCACCCTCGCCGGAGTCTCCAAGAGCTTCGGTGCAGCCCAGGCCCTCGTCGACGTCGATCTCGAGGTCAACACGCACGAGGTCCTCGCGGTCGTCGGCGACAACGGGGCCGGCAAGTCCACGCTCGCCGGCCTGCTGTCCGGCGTGCACACCCCCGACCGCGGGCAGGTGCGGATCGACGGCGAGCCCGTGCACCTCACCTCCCCGGCCGCGGCACGGCGCGAAGGGATCGCCGCGGTGTTCCAGGAGCTCGCGCTCTGCGACAACCTCGACGTGGTCGAGAACCTCTTCCTCGGGCACGAGGCCGCGGCCGGGATCTTCCTCGACGAGGTGTCGATGGAACGTCAGGCGTGGGAGCTCCTCGACCAGCTCGCCGCGCGCGTCCCCAGCGTCCGCGTCCCGGTCGCGGCGCTCTCCGGCGGTCAGCGCCGCACGATCGCGATCGCGCGGGCGCTCCTCGGCGACCCGCGGGTGATCGTGCTCGACGAACCGACCACTGCCCTGGGCATCCGCCAGACGGCCCAGGTGCTCACCCTGGTGGAACGTCTGCGCGAGCGAGGGCACGCCGTCGTGCTGATCAGCCACTCGATCACCGACGTGCAGGCCGTCGCGGACCGGATCGCCGTGCTGCGGCTGGGCCACCTGATCGGGGAGTTCGACGCCGAGACGACCACCACTGAAGACCTGCTCGGGGCGATCACCGGTGCGGTCGCCCCGCGTGCGGGCGGGAGGGCATCATGACGACGGCACGCACAGCCCCGCGCACGGACGGCGGGCGGATCTCGTCGGCGTGGCAGACGTGGACCGACGGCGACCACCGGCTCGCGCCGATCGCCGGGGCGCTGGTCGTGATCTGGGTGGCGTTCGGCATCGCCAACCCCACGTTCTGGACGCCCGAGAACCTGGTCAACCTCTCGTTGCAGTCCGTCTCGACCGGTGTCATCGCGCTCGGGATCGTCATCGTGCTGCTGGCCGGCCAGATCGACCTCTCGGTGGGGTCCGTGAGCGGTCTCGCGGCCGCGATCGTGGCGGTCGGGGCGGTCGCGGGCGACTGGCCCGTCGCGCTCGGGGTCGTCGTCGCGCTCGTCGCGGGCGCGCTGATCGGGCTCCTCTATGGTGTGCTCGTCGCCCGGTTCGGCCTCCCGGGGTTCGTGATCACGCTCGCCGGTCTGCTCGTCGTCGCAGGTGTCCAGTGGCGGGTGCTCGGCGCCGACGGCTCGGTCAACCTGCCGTTCGACTCGTGGCTCGTGAAGTTCAACCAGGCGTGGTTCGTGCCCGACGGCGTGGCCTGGGTCGGGGCGGCGGTCGTCGTCGCCGGGGTCGCCACGATCGGGATCGTCGAACGACGACGGCGCGTGCTCGCCGAGCTCCCGGCACCCACCGTGCTCGGCGTCCTGATCAGGCCGGCGGTCCTTGCCGTCCTCCTGGCCGTGGTCGTCGGCTATCTGGGCCAGGCGCGAGGCATCGGGTACAGCGTCGTGCTCTTCGTCGTCCTGGTCGCCGTCACCGACGTCCTGCTGCGCCGGACCCGGTGGGGGCGGCACGTGCGCGCGGTCGGGGGCGACCACCGTGCGTCTCTGCTCGCCGGCGTACCGGTCCGGCGCACCCTCGTCTCCGCGTTCGTCGCCTGCTCGACGCTGGCCGCCCTCGGGGGAGTGCTGGCGGCCGGACGCCTCGCCGCGGCGAACCAGGGCACCGGGGGAGGAGGTCTCTTCCTGACCGCGATCGCGGCCGCCGTCATCGGGGGGACCAGTCTCTTCGGCGGGCGTGGCAGTGCCTGGTCGGCCCTGCTCGGGGTGCTCGTCATCCAGTCGATCGCGAACGGGCTCACCCTGCTCGACCTCGACGCCGCGACCCGGAACATCGTGACCGGGCTCGTCCTCGCCTTCGCCGTCTCGATCGACACGCTCCTGCGACAGCGTCAGCAGCGGTCGGTCACCCGTGTGTGACCCGGGTCGCAGTCCGGGGTAGCGTTCTGGATGTGGCAGACCACGCAGGGGTGAGTCCCTCGGCAGACGCACAGCTCGAGCCCGTCAGCGATCCGGGCCGTGCGGCGGTGCGGCGCGCGGCCAGGCTGCGAGCGCTCCTGGACGGGTGTGCCGCCGTCGACGTCGAGCGCATCGGGGTGAGGACGGACGTCGCAGCGCGACTCGCGCACGTCCACTCCCTCGGGCACCTCGTCGGTGCCGAGAACAGCGCGGAGCGCGCCGACGCCGCCCTGGCCAGCCTCCGGACGATGCTCGCCGACCCGGACCACGGCGGCTGGTTCGCCGGTCGGGGCCCAGGCGACGGCGTCGACGGGGCCAAGGACGCCGGGACCCACACTGCCGTCGTCCTCGCGGCCGCCACGGCGGCGCTCGCGGACAGGCCGGGGGCGCGCGTGATGCTCGACGAGGCGCTGGTGGTGCTCGGCCAGCGGTTCTGGGACCCCGAGGCGTCGATGCTGCGCACGGAGTGGGACCGTGCCTGGAACGCACCCGGGCCGTACCGCGGACTCGCCGCCAACATGTACGGGGTGGAGGCGATGCTGGCCGCCTACGACGCCACCGCCGACCTGCAGTGGCTCGAGAGCTCCGGTGCCGTCGTCGACCGTGTCGTCGGTTGGGCCTCGGCCAACCGCTGGCGGCTGCCCGAGCACTTCACCCCCGACTGGATCCCCGACCGCGACTACAACGTCCACGACCCGCGGGACGCCGAGCGGCCCTACGGATCGGTCCCTGGGCACGGGTTCGTCTGGGCGCGTCTGCTGCTCTCGCTCGAGGCGGCGCACGGGTCGACCGGGCGACGGACCGACGCCGCGATCTCCCTGTTCGAACGGGCGCTCGCCGACGCGTGGACGGGCGACGGGTTCGTCGCGACCGTCGACTGGCAGGGCAACGCGCTCGACACCCGAACGCCGGTCGCGGCGCGCTGTGCCGCGATCACCACGGCCTACCAGCTGGCCCGGGTGACCGGGGACGAACGGTACGCCCGCCGGGCGGAGGACTGGTGGCCCGCCGACCCGGACCCGTGGTGCAGCGGGCCGCAGGACGTTCACGTCGCCGTCCAGGCGCTGCTCGCGCCAGACCTCCCGGTGGGTGCGTCGTTCGGCGGGGCCGTGCGCCAGGGGTTGCGGGCGACGGGACCGACGGCGACGCGCTAGAGCCCGACCACGCGCACCTCGGCGGCTTTCACGACGAACAGCAGCCGCTCGCCGGCCCGCACGTCGAGGTCGGCCAGGGCGGCCGGGGTGAGGTCGGCGGCCAGGTGCGTCCCGTCGTCGGACGTGGCGTGCACGCGGACGAGCGCACCGTGCGGCCGGACGCCGGTGACCCTCACGGGAATCGTGTTGCGCGGGCTGCCGCCGGGAGGCGTGCGGTGCACCGCCACCGCCGCGGGGTCGAAGACCGCGACGCCGCCCGCTCCCACCTCCGGTGGCCCGCCGTCGCCGGGGACCCCGCTGATCCGGCCGGTCGGGGTGTCGAGCCCGTCGGCGACGGCGGTTCCACGGAGAAGGTTGATGCCCGCCAGGCGCGCCGTGAACGTGGTCCGGGGTGCGCCGAGGACGTCGGCGACGGGCCGGTCGTCGACCACGCGCCCGTCCTCCATCACGACGACGCGGTCGGCCAGCAGCAGGAGGTCCAGCGGGTCGTGGGTGACGAGCAGGGTCGAACAGGGACTGGCGGCCAGGCGGTCCCGGAGGGCTGTCCGGACCTCGTGCGCGACGGCGGTGTCGAGCGACGCGAACGGTTCGTCGAGAAGCAGGAGGCGCGGGTCGGCGGCGAGTGCGCGGGCGATCGCGACCCGCCGGGCCTGGCCTCCGGACAGCGCCGTGCTGGGGACCTCCGCGAGGTGATCGGCATCCAGCAGTCTGAGCTCAGCGTGCGCCCGGCCGTGGGCCGCGTCCGGGCGAAGGCCTGCCGCGCGGGGGCCGAACGCGACGTCGTCGAGAGTCCGGCGGGCCACCGCGGTCGGCTGCTGCGGCACCCACCCGACGCGCCGCCGGTGGACCGGGGCGGCCTCGACCGGCCCGTCGTCGACGGCGAGGGTTCCCGGGACGAGGCCCGCGGCAGCCGCGAGCAGGGTCGACTTCCCGGCGCCGTTCGGGCCGACCACGGCGACGACCTCGCCGGCGGCCACCGAGATCGTGGCGTCCACGTCCCGGTCCGGGACCCGGGCGGTGACGGTCGCCGCGGCGGGCGCGGGGCGTGCGACGTCGACCGCAGGTCCCGACGGTCCTGGGTCGGCCGGCGCGGTGGTGGTCGGTGCGGTGGTGGTCGGAGGTGGGCCCGACGACGCCGCCGCCGGGTCGGGGGCCCGAGCCGCGCGGGGTCGCTGCGGCGGGCGGTAGACCGCGGTCGTGACGACGAGCGCGACGACGACGAGCAGGAGGGACATCGCGATCGCGCCCTCGGGGTCCGAGGACCGCGTCACGTAGACGTGCAGCGGGAGGGTCTGCGTCACGCCCGGGAGGGAGCCGGCGAACGTGATCGTGGCCCCGAACTCGCCCAGCGCGCGCGCCCACGCGAGGACCAGCCCGGAGACGAGCCCCGGGGCGACCGCGGGCAGCGTCACCCGCGTGAGCACCCGGCTCGGCGCGGCCCCGAGGGTGGCCGCGACGTCCTCGGCGCCCTCGCGACGGCCCCGGAGAGCGCCCTCGAGGGACAGCACCAAGAACGGCAGGGCGACGAACGTCTGCGCGAGCACCACGGCCGCCGTCGTGAAGCCGATCTCGAGGCCGAGCACCGCCAGCGGCTCACCGACGAGCCCGCGTCGGCCGAACGCCTCCAGCAGGGCGACGCCCCCGACGACCGGGGGGAGTGCGAGCGGCAGAAGCACGAGGGCCCTGACCACGCGTTGCCCCGGGAACGACGCGCGTGCCAGGACGAGTGCGAGCGGCACCCCGAGGGCCGCGCAGATCACCGTCGCGAGCACCGACGTCCGCAGGGAGAGCCACAGCGCTTCCACCGCGGACCGGGACGTCAGGAGGTCGGGCAGGTCCGGCCACGGCGTTGCGAGAACAAGTGCGACCACGGGCACGACGACGAGTGCGAGCCCGACTGCGGCGGGCACCAGAACCCACCGTGGCAGGACGGCGCCGCCCCGACCCCGCCACGTCATGCCGGCTCCCGCATCCGCGTCCGCGGTCATGGTGGGCCGAACCCGGCGTCGCGGAGTGACTGGCGGCCGTGAGAGCTGGTCACCGCGGCGACGAACTCGCCTGCGAGCCCGTGGTCTTGCGCGTCCGCGGTCTCGGCGATCGGGTAGCGGTTGACGACGCCCTCGGCCTCGGGCGTGTCGATCACGAGCACGTCGTCGCCCGCAGCCCGCGCGTCGGTCGCGTACACGACACCCGCGTCCGCCTGGCCGGCCGCGACCTTCGCGAGCACGTCCGTCACCGAGCGTTCCTCGGAGACCCGGTGGATCGTGACGCCCGCCCGTTCCTCGAGCGCGCGGGTCGCGGCCCCGCACGGGACCTCGGGCGCGCAGACCACGGCGTCGACGTCGGGATCGGCGAGGTCGGCGAGCGCCCCCACGTCGGCCGGGTTGTCGGACGGCACGACGACCGTCGGGGCGTTCGACGCGAACAGCACCGGGTCGTACGCGACGTCGGCGTCGACAGCCCGCTGCATCGTCGCCTGGTCGGCGGTGGCCAGGACGTCCGCGGGTGCTCCGGCGACGAGCTGGTCGACGAGCGTGTCGGAGCCCGCGTACGAGACCCGGACGTCGACGTCGGGGTGGTCGGCCTCGAACCGTGCGGTGATCTCGTCGAAGGGGGCGGCGAGGGAGGCGGCGGCCAGCACCGTGATCTCTGACGTCCGGGCGACGTCGTCCGGTTGTGTACCCGGGGTCGAGCACGCGCTCAGCACTCCGAGCGCGAGGACCGTGGCGCTCGCCGCGGTCGCTCGTCCGGCCGTGCCGCTCATGCCGCTCATGCCGGGCCTCCGGGCGTCTCGACGACGACGGTGGTCGCCTTGACGACGGCGACGGCGAGGCTTCCCGGCTCCAGGCCGAGCTCGCGCACCGCCTCCGTCGACATCAGGGAGACCACGCGCTGACCCCGGCACGTCATCTCCACCTGGGACATCACGGTGTCGGACTGCACCCGAGTGACGAGCCCGACGAACCGGTTCCGGGCAGAGCGTGCCACCCCCGACGGGTCGGGCGCCTGGGCCGTCAGCGTCGCCGAGTGCTCGGCGAGAGCCGCTCCGTCGACGACCATGCGACCGACGTCGTCCCGGCGCGAGGGGAGCATCCCCTGGTCGACCCACCGGCGGACGGTGTCGTCGCTGACGCCGAGCAGGTCGGCGGCCTCGCTTATCCGATAGTGCGGCATGAAGGTCACGATAGTGCCGCACCTGCGGTTGAGCGAGGTGTTGTGGGACCACGTGGCTCGACGGCACGGCGTGAGCCCGCCCGCTACCGTGGGCGGATGACCACCCCGCGCACCGCCGTCGTCGTCACCGTCTCCGACCGCTGCGCCCGCGGCGAGGCCGAGGACCGCTCCGGGCCCACGCTGGTCGACGGTCTCGAGGCGCTGGGCTTCACGACCACGCTGGTCCTGGTGCCCGACGGCGTCCCCACCGTGCGCTCGGCCGTCGCCGAGGCGATCGGTGCGGGGACCGACGTCGTCCTCACCACCGGGGGCACCGGCGTCGGACCGCGGGACGCCACGCCCGAGGCGCTGGCGCCGCTCCTCGCCCAGGAGCTGCCCGGGGTCGCCGACGCCGTCCGTCGGGCGGGGGCCTCCGTCGTCCCCACCGCGGTGCTCTCACGGGGCGTCGCCGGGATCGCGCGGCGCGGCTCCGCGGCTCCGGACGGGACGTGGACGCAGGGTGGCGGGACCGTCGTCGTCGCGCTGCCCGGGTCCGTGGGCGGGGTGCGGGACGGGCTGGCCGTCGTCGGGCCGCTGCTCGGGCACCTCGTCGATCAGCTCGCGGGGGGAGACCACGCGGGTTGAGCCGGCGGGGGTTGAGCGTGTCTAAACCGGGTCTCGACGGGGCTCGACCGACGAGGGTTGAGCGTGTCGAAACCGGGTCTCGACGGGGCTCGACCGACAGGGCTCGACCTGCGGGGGTTGAGTTTGTCGAAACCTGGTCTCGACGGGGCTCGACCGACGAGGGTTGAGCGTGTCTAAACCGGGTCTCGACGGGGCTCGACCGACAGGGCTCGACCGACGGGGCTCGACCGACGGGGCTCGACCGGCGGGTCAGACGCGGTCCGGGAAGAGCTGGTGCGGGCGGTCCTTGCCGCTCCACCCCAGGAGGTTGAACCGACTGCCGCGGGTCTTCTCCGCCGCGGTCGGCCCGTTCTCCGCACCCGCACCCGGGCCCGTGCCGCCGGGGCCCCCGAGGTCGTCGAGCGAGCACCCGCCCGGCGGCGCGGACCCAGGCTCGGGGGCCGGCGGGATGATGTTGCGGTCCGCGTAGTCGGCGTTCGTGAGGAGCTGGTGCAGCTCGCCGAGGTCGGCGGGGGACAGGTCGACGGCGCGGGCCACCTTCGGGTCGGGGCGCCGGGCCCGCGGCGCCCGGCCGGTGGGTCCCTTGGCCCCGGAGCCAGCGGTCAGGGAGCGTACGGCCGCGAGCCGCCGCAGGACCCCCGCCACGACGTCGCGGTCCCCGGCGCTGAACGTCTCGGCCAGGTAGTCGACGGGAAGGTCGAGCTGCTCGAAGGCGGCGACGAGGGTGTCGAAGTCCTCGCCGTCGGCCCCGGTGGACGCGACGACGTCGACGACGGGCGACAGCGGCGGGACGTACCAGATCATCGGCAGTGTCCGGTACTCCGGGTGCAGGGGCAGAGCCACCTGGAAGCGCGAGACCAGCTGGTATATCGGCGAGTACTGCGCCGCCATGATCCAGTCCTCGTCGAACCCCGCCGCTTCCGCAGCGGCGACGACCTCGGGGTCGTGCGGGTCCAGGATGATGTCGCGCTGGGCCTGCAGGAGGTCCTGCGGGTCCTCGACCGACGCCGCCTCCTCGACCCGGTCGCCGTCGTACAGCACGATCCCGGTGTACCGGAGCCTGCCCACGCAGGTCTCCGAGCACAGCGTCGGCTCTCCGACCTCGATCCGCTCGACGCAGAGCGTGCACTTCGCGGCCTTGCCCGTCACCGGGTTGATGTACATCTTCCCGTAGGGGCACGCCGGGACGCAGGAGCGCCAGCCGCGGCACCGGTCCTGGTCGACCAGGACGATCCCGTCCTCGACGCGCTTGCTCAGCGCCCCCGAGGGGCACGCCGCCACACAGGCCGGGTTGATGCAGTGCTCGCAGATGCGTGGAAGGTAGAACGAGAACGTCTGGGCGATCTCCGCGGTGGCGTGCTCCCCGAGGTGGCGGAGCACGGGGTCGGCCGCCCGGTCGGCGGGGGGCGCCGGACGCCACTCGGGCTCAGGGCCACGGGCGCCACCCATCCGCTCCGGTGCGGGTCCGCCCACGCGGGGACGCAGGGCGTCCTCCGCGGGGGCGACGTACTCGTCGATCGTCGGCATCCCCGGCACCGCGAAGAGCCGGAACAGGTGTCGGAGGCGGCCTCCGTCGCGCAGCCGCAGCTCGCCGGCGGAGGTACGCACCCAGCCCGCGACCGAGTCGGGGCCGCCCGGCGCTCGCGGGCCCGACGGGTACGGGCGTCCGGGCCGCGTCTCGACGTCGTTGAACCAGGCGTACTCCAGGCCCTCGGCAGCGGACTGCACCTGCTTGCACGCCACCGAGCACGTGTGGCACCCGATGCACCGGTCGAGGTGCATCACCATCCCCATGTGGGCAAGAACCCTCATGCGAGAACCCTCGTCATGCGTGCGTCGCTCCTTCGGTGGCGATCATGGTCCGACCATAGCGAGCGCGGGCCACCGGGAGGGCGTCCGCCCCGGGTGACCCGCGCCGTCGTGCGTCACGGCCTGCGGGGTGCGCTAGTTCTTGGGCCGCCCGGAGGGGTCCCAGCCAGGACGCGACTCGCGCGACTGCACGGCGGCGTCGCGCGAGCGGTAGACCACGTACGGGCGGAAGACGTACGGCACGGGGGCCGAGAACGCGTGCACGAGCCGCGTGAAGGGCCACAGGATGAAGAGGAGCTCGGCGGCGATGATGTGCAACTTGAATGCCAGGGGGACACCGGCCATCAGCGCGGGTTCGGGCTGCAGGACGAAGATGCTCCGGAACCACGGCGAGATCGTCTCGCGGTAGTCGTACCCGTGGTCGCCGGCCAGGATCTGCGTCTCGACGGTGGCCCACGAGCCGATGAGGATCGATGCGGCGAGGAAGACGTACATCGTCTTGTCCATGCGGGTGGTCGCGCTGAAGACCGGACCCGTGGTGCGTCGTCGGACGATGAGGATGATGAGGCCGGCGACCACCAGGAGCGCGCCGAACGAACCCATCCACGTCGCGACGAAGTGGTAGGCGGCCTCGGGGATGCCCACGGCCTCCGTCCAGGACTTCGGGATCAGCAGGCCCACCAGGTGGCCGAGGATCACGAGGATCAGGCCGAAGTGGAACATCGGCGAGCCCCAGCGCAGCAGCCGGTTCTCGTAGAGCTGGCTCGAGCGCGTGGTCCACCCGAACTTGTCGTAGCGGTAGCGCCAGAACAGGCCGATCACGAAGGCCGCGATCGTCACGTAGGGCAGAACGCCCCAGAGCAGGGCGTCCAGGGTGCTGGTCATCGGCGAGCCTCCTCGGCAGAGGCGCCGCCCAGGGCGAACGGCGCGAGGGTCCCGGAGGGACCGGATTCGTGCGGACCCATGGCAGAGAGTCCGACCATCTCCGTCGGCGGGCCGGACGTGACCAGCTCGACGAATCGCTTCTCGGTGGCCCGGTCGAGGGCGGGCAGGGTCAGGCAGACGGCCTCGACGACGCCCGTCCACGGGCTCGTCATGGACGCCAGCGCGGACCGCAGCACCTCGACACCCTCGCGGTGCGACCCGAGCAGACCCGCGGCGATCTGCGCCGCCTCGGGGGAGTCGTCGCCCGCCTTCGCGGAGAGCTCGAGGACGGCGGGCAGGTAGTCGGGGAGCTCGTCGTCGGCGATCTCCCAGCCCGCCGCCTTGTAGGCCTCGACGAAGCGGACGAGCGCCGTCCCGCGCTTGCGGGTGTCTCCGGTGGCGAAGTACGTCAGGTACATCGAGCACTTGCGCTTGAGGTCGAAGGTCCTGACGTACTCGGCCTCGAGGTCGGCGGGGTCCCGGGTCTCCGTGTAGTCGCAGAACGCCGTGAACCGCGCGGCCACCGGGTCGGGCAGGCCGACGACGGCGCGGCGCACCTCGGCGACGATCTGCGGCGTGCGCGGGCTCGGGTAGCCGAGCAGCAGCGACGCCGCCATGTGGGTGGTGCGACGCTGGGAGGCGGTGGCAGGGACCGGGCTCAGCGGGGCCAGCTGCGGCGTGCGCCGCGTCGGCTTCGGCAGGAACGTGGTCTTCACCGCTCCTCCTTCTGCTGCTCCGGCGAGCCGGGCGGGAAGAGCCCGTCGGTGCTGCCGTTGCCGTCCCAGTTGAGGAGGTTCACGCGCCCGGGGGTCGACGGGCCGGCCGGGTCGTCCGCGTTCTGCCGGTTCTTCAGCGCGTGGAAGTTCTCCACGGCCACCGGTGTCGGTGTCCCGCTCGAGCTGCCGAAGGGTCCTGCGCCGCCCATCCCGGGCCCGCCCTCGTAGTCGAGCGAGCAGCTGAGCTCCTCGAGCTCGCGCGCGATCTCCTGGTGAGCGGTGGGGATGACGTAGCGGTCCTCGTACTTGGCGATGGCGAGGAGGCGGTACATCTCCTCGACCTCCCGGCCGGTCATGCCCACGGCGGCGGCGGTCTGCTCGTCCGGCTCGTTGCCGAGGTTGATCTCGCGCATGTACGAGCGCATGGCCGCCAGTCGGCGCAGCGTCCGCTCGACGGGGACGGTGTCGCCCGCGGTGAACAGGCCCGCGAGGTACTCCAGCGGGATCCGGAGCTTGGAGATCGCCGCGAAGAGGGTCTTGGGGTCCTCCGCGTCGTTGCCCGACGTGCCGACGATGTCGACGACGGGGGACAGCGGCGGGATGTACCAGACCATCGGCATCGTGCGGTACTCGGGGTGCAGGGGCAGGGCGACCTTGTACTTCTGGATCAGCGACCAGATCGGGGACGCCTGGGCGGCCTCGATCCAGTCCTCCGGGATGCCCTCGGCCCGCGCGGCCTCGACGACGGCAGGGTCGTTCGGGTCGAGAAAGACGCTGCGCTGGGCCTCGAGGAGGTCGTGCTCGTTCTCGACCGACGCCGCCTCGGTGACCTTGTCGGCGTCGTACAGAACCAGGCCGAGGTACCGCAGCCGACCGACGCACGTCTCCGAGCAGACGGTGGGCAGGCCCACCTCGATGCGCGGGTAGCACATCGTGCACTTCTCGGCCTTGCCGGTCTTGTGGTTGAAGTAGACCTTCTTGTACGGGCACCCCGAGACGCACATCCGCCAGCCGCGGCACTGGTCCTGGTCCACGAGGACGATGCCGTCCTCCACGCGCTTGTACATCGCCCCCGAGGGGCACGACGCCACGCACGCGGGGTTCAGGCAGTGCTCGCAGATGCGCGGCAGGTAAAACATGAACGTCTGCTCGAGCTCTTCGGTGACGTGCTCGCTCATGTGCATGAGGACCGGGTCGTCCTGCATGGTCTCCGTCGACCCGCCGAGGTCGTCGTCCCAGTTCGCCGACCACTCGATCGCCATGTCCTCACCGGTGATGAGCGACTTCGGCTTCGCGACGGGCGTGTAGTCCGTCTGCGGGGACGAGAGCAGCATGTCGTACTCGTACGTCCACGGCTCGTAGTAGTCCTTCATGGACGGGAGCTTGGGGTTGGAGAAGATCGTCGCGAGCTTCTTGAACTTTCCGCCCGAGCGCAGCTTGAGCTTGCCGCGCTTGGTGCGGACCCACCCACCGCCCCACTTCTCCTGGTCCTGATAGGTGCGGGGGTAGCCGAGCCCGGGGCGCGTCTCGACGTTGTTGAACCAGACGTACTCCGTGCCCGTCCGGTTGGTCCACGCCTGCTTGCACGTGACCGAGCACGTGTGACACCCGATGCACTTGTCGAGGTTCATCACCATCGACATCTGCGCCATGACCTTCACTGGTAACGCACCTCCTGGCTGCGACGGCGGATGGTCGTGACCTCGTCGCGCTGGTTCCCCGTGGGGCCCATGTAGTTGAACGCGAACGACAGCTGCGCGTACCCGCCCGCGAGGTGGCTGGGCTTGAGCAGGATCCGGGTCAGCGAGTTGTGGATGCCGCCGCGCAGACCCGAGGTCTCGGCGAGCGGGACGTCGATCGTGCGGTCCGTGGCGTGGTGCATGTAGACCGTGCCCTCGGGCATCCGGTGGCTGACGACGGCGCGGGCGACCACGACGCCGTTGCGGTTGTACGCCTCGATCCACTCGTTGTCCCGGACCCCCACCTTCGCGGCGTCCTGCGGCGACATCCAGATGTTGGGGCCGCCACGGGACAGCGAGAGCATGAAGAGGTTGTCCTGGTACTCCGAGTGGATCGACCACTTCGAGTGCGGCGTCAGGTAGCGCACCGAGACCTCGGCGTGCCCGTCGGCCCCGGGACGACCCGTCGGCGACGTGTCTCCTGGCTCCCGGTCGCCCGTGAACATGCGGTGCATGTCCAGCGGCGGGCGGAACACCGGCATCTGCTCGCCGAGCTCGGTCATCCAGTCGTGGTCGAGGAAGAAGTGCTGGCGCCCCGTGAGGGTGTGCCACGGCTTCAGGCGCTCGACGTTGACCGCGAACGCCGTGTACCGGCGCCCGCCGTGCTCGGAGCCGGACCACTCGGGAGACGTGATCACCGTCGTCGGGCGCGACTGCACGTCCGGGAAGGTCACCCGTTTGCCGGCCTCGTCGCGCGAGAGGTCCGCGAGCTCGGTGCCGGTGCGCTTCTCGAGCGTCTCGAACCCCTGCGTCGCGAGCCGGCCGTTCGTGGTGCCGGAGAGCGCCAGGATCATCTCGCAGGCGTGGATGTCCTTGTCGAGACGGGGTCGCCCGGCGGTCGGTCCGTCCTTGACGAGACCGTTCACCTCGCCGAGCCGCTTGACCTCGACGTCGGGCCGGAACGTGACGCCCTTCGTCGTCATCCCCGCCTTCTCCGTGAGCGGGCCGAGCGCCTTCATCTGCGCGGCGAGCGCCGGGTAGTCGCGGGTCACCGTGATCAGCTTGGGCATCGTGACGCCCGGGATCAACGGGCGGTCCTTCACTCCCGCCCCCGAGTTCTCGATCGTGCCGTGCGGCACGGCCATCGCGTCGGGCGTGTCGTGCTGCAGCGGCGCCGCGACGACGTCCTCACGGACGCCGAGGTGCTCGACCGCCATCTCGGAGAACCGGTCGGCGATGGCCTGGAACGTCGCGAAGTCCGTCTTCGTCTGCCACGGCGGGTTGATCGCCGGGTTGAACGAGTGGACGAACGGGTGCATGTCCGTCGAGCTCAGGTCGTACTTCTCGTACCACGTGGCGGCAGGGAGGACGACGTCGGAGTAGAGCGTCGTGCTCGTCATCCGGAAGTCGAGCGTCGTCAGCAGGTCGAGCTTGCCCTGCGGGGCCTCCTCGCTCCACTCCATCGACGCCGGGCGACGTCCGGGGCCGGACTCCTCGGCGAGGATCGCCGAGTCCGCACCCAGCAGGTGCTTGAGGAAGTACTCGTTGCCCTTGCCCGAGGACCCGAGGATGTTCGCGCGCCACACCGTGACGCAGCGGGGAAAGTTCTTGGGGTCGTCCGGTGCCTCGACGGCAAAGCGCAGGCCCCCGGACCTCAGCTCGTCGACGACGTGGTCCGCCGGCTCCTTACCCGCCGCCCGGGCCTCGTCCACGAGGTCGAGGGGGTTGCGGTCGAACGTCGGGTAGCTCGGCATCCAGCCGCGCTGGGCCGACTCGACCAGGATGTCGGCGGTGGTGCGGTCCTTGAACATCCCCGTGCCGGTCGTCGCCGACAGGGTGTCGGCCGGCAGCCCGTCGTAGCGCCACTGGTCGGTGGCGATGTACCAGAACGCCGTGCCGATCATGTGCCGGGGCGGACGGACCCAGTCCAGGCCGTTGGCGTACTGGGTGTAGCCCGTGATGGGTCGGACCTTCTCCTGCCCGACGTAGTGGGCCCAGCCGCCTCCGTTGACCCCCTGGCAGCCGGTCATCGTCGTCAGCGCGAGGAAGGCGCGGTAGATGGTGTCGGAGTGGAACCAGTGGTTGGTCCCGGCCCCCATGATGATCATCGAGCGCCCGCCCGAGTCCTCGGCGTTCTGCGCGAACTCGCGACCGATCCGCGCCGCCTGGCCGGCGTCGACGCCGGTGAACTGCTCCTGCCAGGCGGGGGTGCCCGGCGAGTCCGCGTCGTCGTAGCCGGTGGGCCACTCGCCGGGAAGGTTCAGCTCCTCGCGCTCGACGCCGTACTGGGCGAGGAGGAGGTCGTAGACGGTCGTGACGAGGTGGCCCTCGACCTCGTGGACGGGGACACCGCGGGTGACGGTGCCGGCGCGGCCGGTGTGGGCGCCGGTGTCGTCGTCCACGGTCGGTGAGATGTCGAAGCGCGGCAGGTCGATCGCCACCGTGCGCGGTGCGCCGTCGACGTCGGCCACCGACAGTGCGGGGGTGACGTCGCCGAGGTCGAGGTTCCAGGAGCCTGCGTCGGCGTCGCCGTAGCGGTGACCGAGAGAGCCGTTCGGGACGACGAGCGAGCCGTCGGCGTCGAGGAGCGCGGTCTTGAACTGCGCGTTGGGGGTCTCCGCCTGCGACGGCAGGTCGGCCGCGGTGAGGAACTTGCCCGCCGTGTACGTGCTCGCCTCGCCCTCGGTACGGGGCAGGAGGCGGACCAGGTACGGCGAGTCCGTGAACCGCTTCATGTAGTCGACGAACCGCTCGGTGCGGCGTCCGACGAGGAACTCCCGCAGGATCACGTGCCCCATGCTGATCGCGAGCGCCCCGTCCGTCCCGGGATGGACGGCGAGCCACTCGTCCGCGAACTTGGTGTTGTCGGCGTAGTCGGGGGAGACGGTGACGACCTTCTGGCCGCGGTAGCGGGCCTCGGTCATGAAGTGCGCGTCCGGGGTCCGCGTCACGGGGATGTTGGAGCCCCACATGATGCAGTAGGTCGAGTTCCACCAGTCGGCGGACTCGGGGACGTCGGTCTGGTCGCCGAACACCTGCGGGGAGGCGATGGGGAGGTCGGCGTACCAGTCGTAGAACGAGAGCATCGTCCCGCCGAGCATGGTGATGAACCGCGAGCCCACACCGTGCGAGACCATCGACATCGCGGGGATCGGCGAGAACCCGGCGATGCGGTCGGGGCCGTACTCCTTGACCGAGTGGACGTGGGCGGCGGCGACGATCTCCGCGGCCTCGTCCCACGACGCCCGGACGAGACCGCCCTTGCCGCGAGCCGACTTGTAGCGGCGTGAGACCTCCGGGTCGCCCGTCACCGCGGCCCACGCGAGCACGGGGTCGCCGCCGACCTGCTTCTTGGCGGCGCGATAGGCCTCGAGAAGGACAGCCCGCACGTAGGGGTACCGGACCCGGGTGGGGGAGTAGGTGTACCAGCTGAATGCGGCACCCCGGGGACATCCGCGGGGCTCGTACTCGGGGGAGTCCGGGCCGACGGACGGGTAGTCCGTCTGCTGGGTCTCCCACGTGATGATCCCGTCCTTGACGTAGACCTTCCACGAACAGGACCCGGTGCAGTTCACGCCGTGGGTCGAGCGCACCACCTTGTCGTGCGACCAGCGGTCGCGGTAGAACGCGTCGCCCTCGCGGCCGCCCTGGAGGAAGAGCTGCCGCAGGTCGGACGAGACCTCGCCCTTCCGCAGATGGCTGCCGAGCCGGACGAGGGAGTCCTCGAACCCTCCCGTGCTCTCGGAATCGATCGTCGACTGCGCCATGCTGCCCTCCGAATTGCGGTGTGACCTGCGTAACTCACTATGTCGTCGATCGGTCGCGACAGCGACCTCTCGGGTCAGATGCTCGGGCTACCCCCCGGCGAACGGCGGGAGGACGTCGACGGTGCTGCCCGGCGAGAGCGGCGTCGCAGGGTCGTGGACCCGGATCCCGTCGGCGAGCACCGAGCATCGGGGCAGGACGTCGGCGAGCGTCGGGTGCGTCGCGACGATCTGCTCGGTGAGCGTCCCGAGAGTTCCCGTGTCGACCGTCTCGGTCTCGGTCCCGGCCGCGTCACGGGCCCCGGCGAAGTAGCGCACGGTGATCATCGAGACCCTCCGGCGGACGCGGGGTCGCGGTACCAGTCGCCCGACTTCCCGCCGCTCTTGGCGAGGAGCCGGATGTCCGTGAGCACGATCGACTTGTCCAGGCCCTTGAGCATGTCGACCGTCGCGAGGCCGGCGACGCTCACCGCGGTGAGTGCCTCCATCTCGACGCCCGTCCGGTCGGCGGTCCGGACGGTCGCCGTGATCTCGACGCCGTCGTCCGTGACGGTGAGGTCGACGGTCGCGCCGTGCACCCCGATGACGTGGGCCAGCGGCAGGAGCTCGGCGGTGCGCTTGGCCCCGGCGATGCCGGCGATCCGCGCGACGGCCAGGACGTCGCCCTTGGGGACGGTCCCGTCGCGCAGTGCGGCGACCACGGGGGGCGGTGCGAGGACGGTGCCGGCGGCCGTCGCGGACCGGACGGTGGGCGTCTTCTCGGTGACGTCGACCATGCGGGCGTGGCCGGCGTCGTCCAGGTGCGTGAATGTCATGGGGTGATCATGCTCGATCGGGCGGTCAGGATGCCCGGCCGCGTGCGGCACGGCGCCTGACCGGGCCGAGCGTGAAGAGCAGCGTCGCCAGCGCGGTGACGGCGAGCAGGATGAAGCCGATGTCGTAGTCGCCCTGGGCGCCGTAGACGGCCCCCATGATCAGCGGCGGGATGAAGCCGCCGAGGCCGCCGGCCGCGCCGACGAGGCCGGTGACACCGCCGACCTTGTCGGGCGGTGCGAGGTCGGAGACCAGGGCGAACGTCGCGCCGGAGGATGCGCCGAGCGCCGCCGCCATGGTGAGGAACGCGATCGTGCCCACCGGAAAGAGGGAGGGCTGGAACGCGATCACGGCGGCGCCGAGGGTCACCAGGGCGAAGCAGACGACGTTGACCGCGACACCACCGAACCGGTCGGAGAGCGTCCCTCCGATCGGGCGCATGATGACGGCGAGGACGACGAACCCGGCCGTGCGGTTGGCGGCGTCGGCCGCCTCGAGCCCGTAGGCGTTCGTCAGGAACGTCGGCAGGTAGACGGAGAACGCGACGAACCCGCCGAACCCGATCGCGTAGAGCCACGAGAGCTGCAGCGTCGCAGGGAGCTTGAACGTGCTCCACGTCCGGGACCAGAATCCGCCCGAGGCCGGCGCGGGGCGGCTGGGCGAGTCGCGCAGCCAGATCCACGAGACGACCGCGAAGATCGCGAGCACGGTGGCGACGAGGACGAACGGGGCCTCCTCGCCCCACGCGTCGCGGATCGGCACCGTGGTGAACGCCGCGATCGCGGTACCACCCATGCCGGCGCCGAAGAGCCCGAGCGCCGTCCCGCGCCGTGACGGCGGGAACCAGGCGTTGTTGAACGGAATCCCGATCGCGAACGTCGTGCCGCCGAGTCCCAGGAAGAACCCGCCGACGATCAGGCCCGGCAGGCTGTCGGCGAGGAACCCGAGGTAGAGCACCGGCAGGATCGTCAGCGCGCTGACCAGCGGGAACATGATGCGGGCGCCGAAGCGGTCGGTCAGTGCGCCGACCGGGATCCGCCCGAGCGAGCCGACGATCACCGGGACCGCCACGACCACGGAGGTCTCGACGTCGGACAGGCCCAGCGCCTCCTGGAACGTCCCGCCCAGCGGGCTGAGCAGGGCCCAGGCCCAGAAGTTCAGCGCGAAGCCGACGGTGGAGAGGACCAGCTGGACCGTGGCCCGGCTGCCGTACCCCTCGTCGGGGATGGCCTGCGGGGGTGCCGTCGAACCTGTGGTCATCGTGCTCTCCTCGGCTGGATGCGTGGCTTCAACGTAGCGTTCTGGTGTCTCTCCGTCTATTGATCTTGAAAATCTCGTAAAAAAGGGTGTTTACGGCTCGACGTCAGGAACCGCGTGGGGGTTGCCGCCGGTCAGCCGCGCGCTCACCCTCGTCGCCTGCCCGGCCGCGAGACGGCGCGCCAGCACGCCGACGCCACCCGTGATCGCGGCGAAGGCCATCGCCTCGGGGAGGGAGATGTCGGGATCGTCGGTGTCGGTCGGGGCGTCGTGCCCCGAGGCCTTCTTCCAGATCGTCGAGACCACCTTGGTGGCGATCCACCCGGCCGCGAAGGTCAGGGCCAGGGTCGCGACCTTGGTCGCCATGTCCTGGTCGTCGTTCTTCTTCTGCTTCTTCTTCGACACGTCGTCTCCTCAGCCGCTCCGTTGGACGATTCCCACCGTAGTGCGACCGGGGCGACTCCGCCGGACCACGGACCCACGGGCATTGCGCGGCGTCGTAGACTGCGGCTGTACGACAGGGGAGCGCCCCAGAGCGCTGAGAGTGCGGCACGCCGCAGACCCTTGAACCTGATCCGGTCAGCACCGGCGGAGGAAGTCGACGTCCGAGGAGGACTCTTGCGCACCACCATCACCACCCGTTCCGTCGCCGCGTCCGGCGCGGTCCTCGCGCTCGCCCTGACGGGCTGCGCGAGCAGCGACACCGGCGACGCCGAGGGCTCGTCGGCCGAGACGGGGAGCAGCTCCGTCACCCTGGTCACCCACGACTCGTTCGCCCTCAGCGACGGCCTGCTCGACGAGTTCACCGCGGAGTCGGGGTACGACGTCGAACTGGTCGCCCCCGGGGACGGCGGCACCCTGGTCAACCAGCTGATCCTCACGAAGGACTCGCCCCTCGGCGACGCCGTCTTCGGGGTCGACAACACCTACGCGAGCCGCGCCGTCGACGAGGGCGTCTTCGACCCGTACCTCTCCTCCGCGCTCCCCGAGTCGGCGGCCGCCGAGGTGCCCGCGGGCGAGAGCCTGACCCCGGTCGACCGGGGGGACGTCTGCATCAACGCCGACCTCGCCTGGTTCGAGGAGAACGACCTCGACGCCCCGACCACGCTCGACGACCTGGCAGACCCCGCCTACCAGGACCTCCTCGTCGTCACGAACCCCGCGACGTCGTCGCCCGGACTGGCCTTCCTGCTCGCGACCGTCGGGGCCAAGGGCGAGCACGGGTGGACCGACTACTGGACGGCGCTCTCGGAGAACGGCGTCAAGATCGCCGACGGCTGGGAGGACGCGTACTACGTGGACTTCACGGGTGCCGGCGGAGCCGGTGACCGTCCGCTCGTGCTCTCCTACGCCACCTCACCGGCGTTCACCGTGACCGAGGACGGCTCGGAGACCACCACCACGGCGTTGCTGGACACCTGCTTCCGCCAGGTCGAGTACGCGGGCGTGCTCGCCGGTGCGGAGAACCCCGACGGCGCCCGGGAGCTCGTGGACTTCCTCGTGAGCCGCACGGTCCAGGAGGACATCCCCGGCCAGATGTACATGTACCCCGTCGACGGCGACGCCGCGCTGCCCGACGAGTGGGCCCAGTTCGCCCCGCTCGCCGACGACCCGTTCGACGTCGACCCGGCCGAGATCTCCGCGCACCGCGGCGACTGGATCGAGACCTGGACCGCCACGGTCCTCGGCTGACCATGCGCCCGGCTCGCGCGCGCCGCAGCCGGCCCCCGGTGGCACGCGTCGTGCTCTGGGGGCTGGCGGCAGGCGTGCCGCTCGCCTTCCTCGCGATCTTCTTCGCGTGGCCCGTCCTCGCCCTCGTCGGACGAGGCTTCGTGACCGACGGATCCCTGGACCTGAGCGGGGTCGCCGAGGTGTTCGGCGAGTCGCGCACCTGGCGTCTGCTCGGGATCACGCTGGGCCAGGCGGTGGCCGGGACCGTCGCCTCGCTGGTGCTCGGAGTCCCCGGCGCCTACGTCCTGTACAGATGCCAGTTCCGCGGTCGTACGTTCCTCCGCGGTCTGGTGACGGTGCCTTTCGTCCTGCCCACCGTCGTCGTCGGCGTCGCGTTCCGCGCGCTCCTCGCCCCCGGCGGACCGCTCGCGTTCCTCGGCATCGACCAGACCTTCACCGCGATCGTGCTCGCGCTCGTCTTCTTCAACTACGCCGTCGTCGTCCGGACTGTCGGCGGCCTCTGGGAACGGCTCGACCCCCGGGCCGAGCAGGCCGCGCGGGCGCTCGGAGCCTCCCCGGCCCGGGCGTTCCGGACGGTCACCCTGCCCGCCCTGACCCCCGCGATCACCTCCGCCGCATCGCTCGTCTTCCTCTACTGCGCGACGGCGTTCGGCACCGTCCTCGTCCTCGGCCCGCCCGGGTACGGCACCATCGAGACGGAGATCTACGTCCAGACGACGCAGTTCCTCGACCTGCGCTCGGCGGCCGTCCTGTCCGTGGTCCAGCTCGTCGTCGTGGCCGGGGCGCTCGTCACCGCTGACCGCACCCGGGCGCGCCGCGAGAACGCCCTGGGCCTGCTCCCCGAGGCGCACGGCGGGCGGCGGCTGAGCCTGCGCGCCGACGCCGTGCCGACCGCCGTGACGGCCGCCGTCGTGATCCTGCTCCTGGCCCTGCCGGTCGCCACCCTGGTCACCCGCTCCCTGCATGCCGCCGACGGCACCTGGACGCTGGACAACTACCGCAACCTCGCGACGACCGGTGGCCCCAACGCGCTGTCCGTCACGGTGTGGGAGGCCGCGGGCAACTCGTTGCGGGCCGCTGCGCTCGCAGCGCTGATCGCGGTCGTCGTCGGCGGTCTGGTGGCCCTCGTGGTCTCGCGCCGACCACGGGCACGCGTCGGCAGGCGTGCCCTGCGAGCCCTCGACTCCGTCTTCATGCTCCCGCTCGGCGTCTCCGCCGTCACCGTCGGCTTCGGGTTCCTGATCACGCTCGACCGGCCGCTGGGGCTCGACGTCGACCTGCGCACCTCCGGGCTCCTCGTCCCGATCGCGCAGGCCGTCGTCGCGATCCCGCTGGTGGTCCGTGTGGTGCTGCCCGTGCTGCGGGCGATCGACCCGCGCCTGCGCGAGGCCGCCGCGACGCTCGGCGCCGGGCCGGGCCGGGTTCTTGCCACCGTGGACCTGCCCGTCGTGCTCCGCCCTGTCGGACTGGCCGTGGGGTTCGCGTTCGCGACCTCCCTCGGGGAGTTCGGCGCCACGTCGTTCCTCGCCCGCCCCGACACCGCGACCCTCCCGGTCGTGATCTTCCGGCTCATCGGCAAGCCCGGGGCCGAGAACTACGGGATGGCGCTCGCCGCGAGCGTCGTCCTCGCCCTCGTCACCGCGACGGTCATGCTCCTCGCGGAGCGGCTGCGCGGAGAAAGTGCAGGAGAGCTATGAGCCGCGGGCTCGAGGTGCGCGACGCCGTCGTGCGGTACGGGACGACGACGGCGGTCGACGGGGTGAGCCTCGACGTCGCCGAGGGCGAGGTGCTCGCCCTGCTCGGTCCGAGCGGCTGCGGCAAGTCGTCGCTGCTGCGCGCGGTCGCCGGCCTCGAGCCGCTGGCGGATGGGTCCGTCGCGTGGCACGGGCGGGACCTGGCGGCCGTGCCGGTGCACCGCCGGGCGTTCGGGCTGCTCTTCCAGGACGGACAGCTGTTCGCGCACGCCGACGTCGCGAGCAACGTCGGGTACGGGCTGCGCGTCGCCGGCGTACGCCGTACGGACCGCGAGGCCCGGGTGGACGAGCTGCTCGGGCTCGTCGGGCTCTCCGGGTACGGGTCCCGGGCGGTCACGGCGCTGTCGGGAGGGGAGAGGCAGCGCGTCGCGCTCGCACGTGCCCTCGCGCCCCGGCCCCGCCTGCTGCTGCTCGACGAGCCGCTCTCCGCGCTCGACCGTGCGCTGCGGGAGCGACTCGCGGCCGAGCTCCGGGAGATCCTCACGGCCACGGGCACCACCGGGATCTTCGTCACGCACGACCACGACGAGGCGTTCGCCGTCGCGGACCGCGTCGCCGTGATGGACGCCGGCACGATCCTGCAGGTCGCCCCGCCGGAGGAGCTCTGGGCCGCACCGGTGTCGTGGCGGGTCGCAGACTTCCTCGGGTACCAGGCGGTCGCCGACGTCGACCACGAGCGGGTCGCCGTCGGCCCGACGGGGCTCGAGACGACGGTGCCCGACGTCGGCCGGTGGGTGGGCGACGTCGTCCGGTCGGTCCGGCGGCGCGGCCGCACCGAGGTGACGGTCGACGTGGACCTGGGAGGCGGCGTCGGACGCTACACGGCGGTGCCGGGCGCCGAGCTCACCGACGGCAGCGACACCTCGGTCGGCCTGCGCCTGCGCGCCGACGGGTGCGCGCCCCTCCCGGCCCCGTGACCGCGCGCGGCCAGAGCTCGGTCAGCCCCCGCTCGACGCGAGCGGCTTCTCCCACAGCGCGCAGACGCCCGCTCCGCGGAACCCGAGCGCGACGTTGATGTCCAGCATCGGGCCGTTCTCCTCGGCGTTCCACGTGTGGATGCGCGTCATCCCCGGGCGGTCGGCCTGCAGCGCGAGCAGGTTCGCCGCCTTCATCAGCATGCCGAGACGGCGCCCCCGGTGCTCGGACAGCACGAGCGTGTCCTCCTGGAACGCGAACTGGTCGGTCGCCGGGCCGACGACGATCGTGAACCCGGCGAGCGTGCCCGACGGGACGTGCTCGGCCACCGCCATGCGGAAGACGTTGCCGCGCGCGTGCTGCTCGTCGATCAGCGACCGGTAGCGCTCGGCGTCCCACGCCTCCTCGGAGACCTCGAGGTCGCCGTGCGGGATGTCGGTGCTCATCCGCTGCTGCAGGTGGGCGACCTGGTCGATCCACTCGTCCGGCACGACGTCGTCCCACACGTGCGTGCGGTAGTCGTCACCGGCGTGCTCCGCGGCCTCCGCGTGCAGGCGCCCGAGCAGGCCGGTGTCCACCGGCAGCGTCAGCACCGAGTACCGCTCCACCTGGCGCAGGGTGAACCCGGCGCGGAGCGCGGCACGGACGGTCGGGTCGTCGGCCGGAACGCGGCCGCTGCCGGTCGGTGCCTCGATCGCACCGGGTCCCGGAGGCGGCTCGGGTGCGTGGTCCGTCGCGAGGCCGACCGTCCGGCGCCCGGCCTCCGCCGCGTCGCGCTCCACCGCGGCGAGAAGCGCGTCGTGCACCACGCCGTCCTCGTGCCCCGGACGGACCGTGAGCGTGGCGTCGAGCAGGTGCGTGTTGTCCGTCAGCGGCATCGCGTAGGACGCGAACCCGACGACGTCGCGCGGTCGCGGAGGGTCGGCGGTGGCCGCGGGGTCGACCGCGACGAGCACGGCGCGCCGGGCGTACCGCTGGTTCCCCTGGATGACCAGGATCTGGTCGGCCGGGAAGACGAGGTCGTCGTGGCCGAACGTCGCGAGCTCGGCCTCGACCTCGACGTCGGCACGCCCCTTGTACGCCCACGCGTCGGGGTGGTCCAGGTGCGGGGGATGCGGGGCGCGGACGACGCGCGGGCCGGAGGTCACCCGTCAATCGTCACCCGGTGGGTCGGCGTCGTCCACACAATTACCGTCCGCGTCACCGCCGACCACGTGGTTCCGTGTACTTCCGGGGGCGGGAAGTGGACAAAACCGCGTGGTCGGCAGCGGGCGGGCCGACGACGCGCGGGATCAGCCGCGCAGCGCCTGGTACGTCTCGATCAGGGCCTTGGTCGACGAGTCCTGGGCGGCGAGCGCCTCGGCGTCGCCGGCGACGGCCGGGGCGACCTCGAGCGCGAGCTTCTTGCCCAGCTCGACGCCCCACTGGTCGAACGAGTCGATGCCCCACACGACGCCCTGGACGAACGTGATGTGCTCGTACAGCGCGACGAGCTGACCCAGGACCGCCGGGGTGAGGGCCGGGGCGAGGATCGACGTCGTCGGCCGGTTCCCCGAGAACACGCGGGCGGGCACGATCGACTCGTCGGTGCCCTCGGCCCGCACCTCGTCCGCCGTCTTGCCGAACGCCAGCGCCTTCGTCTGGGCGAAGAAGTTGGCGAGGAAGAGGCCGTGGACGTCCGTGTCCCCGTCCGCGAGCGGGTACGCCGGCTGCGCGAACGCGATGAAGTCGGCGGGGATCAGGCGGGTGCCCTGGTGGATCAGCTGGTAGAACGCGTGCTGCCCGTTGGTGCCGGGCTCGCCCCAGAAGACCTCGCCCGTCTGCGACGTGACGGGTGAGCCGTCCCATCGCACGGACTTGCCGTTGGACTCCATGGTGAGCTGCTGCAGGTACGCCGGGAAGCGGTTGAGCTGCTGCGCGTAGGGGAGCACGGCGTGCGTCTCGGCACCGAGGAAGTTCACGTTCCAGATGTTCAGCAGGCCCATGAGCGCGGGGACGTTCTCGCTGATCGGTGCGGTCCGGAAGTGCTCGTCCATCGTGTGGAAGCCGCCGAGGAACTCCTCGAACCCGTCCGGGCCGATCGCGATGGCCAGCGACAGGCCGATCGCGGAGTCGACGGAGTAGCGACCGCCCACCCAGTCCCAGAACCCGAACGCGTTGGCCGGGTCGATCCCGAAGTCCGCGACCTTGTCGAGCGCCGTCGAGACGGCGACGAAGTGCTTGGCGACGGCGTCACGACGGGCGTCGTCGGTGTCGGCCAGCGCCCCGGCCCCGGCCAGCGACGTCCACAGCCACTCACGGGCCAGGCGCGCGTTGGTCAGGGTCTCGAGCGTGCCGAACGTCTTGGACGCGACGATGAACAGCGTGGTCTCGGGGTCGAGGTCCGCGGTCTTCTGCGCGACGTCGGTCGGGTCGATGTTGGAGACGAACCGCACCTCGAGGCCGTCCTGGACGTAGGGCTCGAGCGCCTCGTACGCCATGACGGGGCCCAGGTCGGAGCCCCCGATGCCGATGTTCACGACCGTCTCGACACGCTTGCCCGTGACGCCGGTCCACTCGCCGGAGCGGACCTTGTCGGCGAACTCGGCGAGCGCCGCGCGGACCTCGTGCACGTCCTCGTCCACGTCCTGGCCGTCCACGACGAGGTGCGCGTCGCCGTCCTCGGGCAGCGGGCGTCGCAGGGCGGTGTGCAGGACGGCGCGGTCCTCGGTGACGTTGATGTGCTCGCCGGTGAACATGGCGTCCAGGCGGCCGGCGAGACCGACCTCGTCCGCGAGACGCGTCAGCAGGGCGACGGTCTCCTCGGTGATCAGGTTCTTCGACAGGTCGACGTAGAGGTCGCCCGCCCGGTGCGTGAAGCGCTCGGCGCGCTGCGGGTCCGCGGCGAACCATCCGCGCAGGTCGCTCGTGAGGTCGGAGTGGTGGGCGGTCAGGTCCGCCCAGGCCGTGGTCGTCGTCGCATCGATGGGTGCCGTGCTCACGCCAGGTGCCTGCCTTCGGTCGCTGTGTCTCGGGGGAGGCGTCGTCGTCGACCGCCACCCACCACCGTATGACGTGCGCGGTGCGCGCGCCGCCGTAGCCGCAGTGCGAGCAGAAGGCAGGGGTGCTCCCGAGACGGTCGGGCTACCGGCGGGGCGGTGCGGTCGACGCGCGCTCGACGAGCGTGGTCTCGAGGCGTACGTGGTGCGGACGGTCGCCTCCGGCGAGGAGGTCGAGCAGAAGTCGCAGCGCCTCGGCGCCCATCCGCCGCAGGGGTTGCTCGACGGTCGTCAGGGGCGGGGTGCAGAGCGCGGACTCGGGGACGTTGTCGAACCCGACGACGCTGACGTCGCCCGGGACGTCCAGCCCGAGCGACCGGGCCACCTCGACGGTCCGGATCGCGGTGAGGTCGTTGGCGGCGAAGACGGCGGTCGGTGCGTCGGGCAGCGTGAGCAGCTCGTGGGCGGGCAGGTCGGCCGTGTCGGAGCGATAGCCGCCGACACGCAGCAGGTCGGGGTCGACGGCGATCCCGGCCTCGGCGAGCGCGGCCCGGTACCCCTCCTCGCGCAGTCGCGAGCTCTCCAGGTCCTCGCGTCCACCGAGGAACCCGATGCGTCGGTGGCCGAGCCCGACGAGGTGTGAGGTCGCGAGGCGCGCCCCGCCCAGGTTGTCCGAGTCGACCGTCGGGGGCCCCTCGGGGCCGAGGTGCGGGTCGACGGCGACGACGGGGATTCCCGGGTGCGGGTCGACCACCGTGGGGGTGACGAGGATGGCACCGTCGATGAGCGTTCCGCTCAGCCGGGAGAGGTATCGCTGCTCCCATCCGACGTCCGCCCCGGGGCGGCCGCCGGCGGAGTAGGCGAGCAACTCGTACCCGGTGTCGGCGACGGCGTCGGAGATTCCCTTGAGGAGCTCGGTGCTGAACGGCTCGAACTCGGCGACGAGAATTCCGATGACGTTGGTGCGGGTCGACCGCAGGCTTCGTGCGACGAGCGACGACTCGTACCCCAGCCTCTCGATGACCTCGTGGACGCGCGCCGACGTGGCGACCGCGACTCCGTAGCGACCGTTGATCACCTTGGAGACCGTCGCGACCGAGACGCCGGCGTCGCGTGCGACGTCTCCGATGGTCACTCTTCCCGTTGGCTGCACGAGGGTGACCCTACCCGCGCACCCGTGCCGCCTCGACCTGATTCGGGGACGAGAACGCCACGTGTCGAAAACGTTATCGATAACGATTGACACGCACCATGACCCGGGGTGAGACTTCGACCGTTCAGTCAATGACGACCGAGGGGAATCCCATGAGGACCGCACGATTCGCAACCGCCGTCGCGCTGACGGCGAGCATCGGGCTGCTGACCGCCTGCGGCGGTGACGACGGCTCCACGACGAACGCCGACGGCGATGTCGTCATCACCTGGTGGCACAACGCCAACACCGGCGAGGGCAAGACGTTCTACGACGACGTGGCCGCGGAGTTCGAGGCGGAGCACCCCGGCGTCGTCGTCGAGGTCAGCGCGATGCAGCACGAGGACATGCTCACCAAGCTCGACGCTGCCTTCCAGAGCGGCGAGGCGCCGTCGCTCTACATGGAACGTGGTGGCGGTGAGCTGCAGGACCACGTGGAGGCGGGCCTCACCAAGGACCTGACCGACCTAGTCCCCGAGACGATCGACAGCATCGGCGGCTCGATCGCCGGGTGGCAGGTCGACGACCGCACGTACGGCCTGCCCTTCTCCGTCGGAGTCGTCGGATTCTGGTACAACAAGGCGCTGTTCGCGGACGCCGGCATCGACACGCCCCCGACGACTGTCGACGAGTTCGACGACGCCGTTGCTCAGCTCAAGGACGCCGGAATCACGCCGGTCTCGGTGGGCGCGGGTGACAAGTGGCCAGCAGCGCACTACTGGTACTACTTCGCGATGCGCGAGTGCTCCGAGCAGGTGCTCTCTGACGCGGTCGGCACGCTCGACTTCTCTGACGACTGCTTTGTCCGCGCAGGCGGCGACCTGGAGCAACTGGTCGGCACTGAACCCTTCAACGCCGGATTCCTCTCGACCCCGGCGCAGTCGGGCCCGACGAGCGCCTCGGGTCTCCTGGCCACCGACAAGGTCGCGATGGAGCTCGCCGGGCACTGGGAGCCTGGCGTCATGCAGGGTCTCACCGAGGACGAGCAGGGTCTTGGTGACGACACCGGATGGTTCGCCTTCCCATCGGTCGACGGGGGAGAGGGCGCTCCGGACGCGGCGCTCGGCGGCGGCGATGCGTGGGCTGTCTCACAGGACGCACCTGACGAGGCCGTCGAGCTCGCGGAGTACCTGCTGTCGGATGACGTGCAGAAGCGATTTGCCGAGCTAGACATGGGACTGCCGACGAACAGCAGCGCATCAGAGTTCGTCGCCGACCCCGCGCTCGCCCAGCTTCTCGAGGTGCGCGACGCAGCACCCTACGTCCAGCTCTACTTCGACACCGCGTTCGGCCCCTCGGTCGGCGGGGCGATGAACGACGAGATCGCGCTGATGTTCGCCGGCCAGGCCGGCCCGCAGGACGTCGTGGACGCCACGCAGGCCGCGGCCGACGCGGAGAAGTGAGTCCGGTGTCCCTCGACGGTTCGACCGCGGTCGCCGATCGTGCTGCGGCACGACCGGCGGCCGCGCCGCGGCAGTTCCGCAGCGGTGGCGGTACGTCCCTGCGGATGCGGCTTGAGATCCTCTTCTTCGTCGCGCCCGCACTGTGCCTGTTCGGGTTCTTCGTCGTCTGGCCGATCGCCAAGGCCATCCAGTTCTCGCTCTACCGCTGGAAGGGCTTTGGGCCGCTCGTCGACTTCGTCGGGCTCCAAAACTACGTTGCCGTGCTGCAGAACGAGGTCTTCACCGACGCGCTCGTGCACAACCTGATCATCGTGGTCGCGTCGATCGCGCTGCAGCTGCCGCTCGGCCTCGCGATCGCGCTCTTGCTCAACCGCACGATGTGGGGGCAGGGAGCACTGCGAACCATCATCTTCGTGCCGTACGTGCTGGCCGAGGTAATTGCCGGGGTCATCTGGTTCCAACTCCTCCAGCCGCGCTACGGCGTCGTGGACACGCTGCTCGCGGCGGTCGGGCTCCAGGGCCCCGAGCAAGGCTGGCTCGGTGACCCGCGCTACGCGCTGGCGACAGTCATCGTCGTCCTGACCTGGAAGTACCTCGGTCTCGCCGTGATCCTCTTCCTCGCCGGGCTGCAGGGCGTCCCGCCGGAGCTCCACGAAGCCGCACAGATCGACGGCGCGAGCTGGTGGCAGTCCCAGCGGAGCATCACGATCCCGCTCCTGGGCCCGACCATCCGGACGTGGGCGTTCCTGTCGATGATCGGCTCGCTTCAGCTCTTCGACATGGTCTGGATCCTGACCAAGGGAGGGCCGGCGAACTCGACCATGACGATGGCGACGTTCCTCATCACCGAGGGGACCAAGAGGCAGAACTACGGCACTGCTGCGGCTGCGTCCGTGATCCTCTTCGTCGTCGCACTCGTGATGGCGTTGCTCTACCAGCGACTCGTTCTGCGCCGCGACACGGCCGCGGACCGTCCTGAGAAGAAGGTGAAGCGATGAGCACCACGACCCGACCCGGCCCGGTGACCACCGGGCCCGCCCACCGGGCCGAGACCAGCTCCCGGCGCCGTCGGCCCCGCCACGACGCCGGTCCGCTCGTGTACGGGATCGCTCTCGTCGTCGTGGCCGTCACGCTCGGGCCCGTCGTCTACGGGGTGCTCGGGGGCTTCCGGACCAACGCGCAGCTCGCGGAGGCACCTGCCGCGATGCCGGACCCCTGGGTGCTCACGAACTACGTCGGTGTGCTCTCGAACCCGGACTTCTGGCGCTATACGCTCAACTCGACGGCCATCGCGGTGATCACGACCGCGCTCGTCGTGCTCTTCGGCGTCATGGCGGCCTACCCGCTCGCGCGCTACCGGTTCCGCGGTCGCGAGAAGCTGTTCATGGTCTTCGTGACCGGCCTGCTGTTCCCCGCGACCGTTGCCATCATCCCGCTCTTCATCCTCGTGTCGCGAGACCTCGGCCTCGGCAACACGTGGTGGGGTGTCGCACTGCCCCAGGCGGCGTTCGGGCTGCCGATGACGGTGGTAATCCTGCGCCCGTTCCTCATGGCGCTGCCCGACGAGATCGAGGAGGCTGCACTCCTTGACGGTGCGACGCGCGTCGGCTTCTTCTGGCGAATCCTGCTGCCGCTCTCCGGCCCGGGCATGGTGACGGTCGGGGTGCTCGCGTTCGTCGGGTCCTGGAACTCGTACCTGCTCCCGCTGCTGCTGCTCCAGGACGAGACCAAGACGCTCCCGCTCGGCGTCGCCGACTTCTCGAGCGAACACTCGGCCGACACGGCAGGTGTCTTCGCATTCACGACCCTGGCGATGATCCCGGCCCTGATCTTCTTCCTCGCCATGCAGAAGCGGATCGTCAACGGGCTCCAGGGAGCGGTCAAGGGATGAGCTATCAGACTGTAGAGGTGCACCGTGCACCCGACCCACGAAGGAGTACTCCGATGACGGACCGGACGGCCTCGGCCGCCGCATCTGACCGTGTCCGGGCGATGGTCGCCCGGATGACGCTCGAGCAGAAGCTCGCCCAGATCGTCGGGTACTGGCTCGACCAGGGTGGTGAGGTCGTGGCCCCGATGCAGGGGGAGATGTCCGGCGTGCCCGAGGACCTTGCCGACATCACCCGGCACGGCATCGGGCACTTCACCCGCGTGTACGGGACCCGCCCGGTCGACGCGGCCGAACGCGCCCGGTGGCTCTGGACGGAGCAGCGGAGGCTGGTGGCGGAGACCGGGATCCCGGCGCTCGTGCACGAGGAGTGCCTGACCGGGCTGGCCGCGTGGCGTGCCGCCACGTTCCCGACCCCGCTCGCCTGGGGCGCCTCGTTCGACCCGGGGCTGGTCGAGGAGATGGGGTCGGCGATCGGCGGATCCATGCGGGAGCTCGGCATCCACCAGGGGCTCGCCCCGGTGCTGGACGTCGTCCGGGACCCCCGCTGGGGTCGCGTCGACGAGTGCATCGCCGAGGACCCGTACGTCGTGGGCACGCTCGGCACCGCCTACGTCCGCGGACTGCAGGGCGCCGGCGTCCACGCCACCCTCAAGCACTTTGCGGGGTACTCGGCCTCCCGCGCGGGGCGCAACCACGCCCCGGTGTCCGCGGGCCCCCGGGAGATGGCCGACGTGCTGCTGCCGCCGTTCGAGATGGCCGTGCTCGACGGCGGGGTGCGGTCGGTGATGCAGGCGTACGTCGACGTCGACGGCGTCCCGATGGCGTCCAGCGAGGAGTACCTCACCGGCATCTTGCGCGACCGCTGGGGGTTCGACGGGACCGTCGTCGCCGACTACTTCGGGGTCGCCTTCCTCCACGTCATGCACAAGGTCGCCGCCGATCTCGGCGAGGCCGCGGGCCTCGCGCTCGCCGCCGGCGTCGACATCGAGCTCCCCACGGGCGACGCGTACCTGGAACCGCTGGCGGCGCGTGTCCGGGACGGGCTCGTGGACGAGGACCTGGTCGACCGTGCCGTGCTCCGGGCCCTGCGTCAGAAGGAGGAGCTCGGCCTGCTCGACGAGACGTTCGACGACGAGCCCCCGGCAGTCGTCGACCTCGACCCGCCGGGCCACCGGGCCATCGCGCGCCGGCTCGCCGAGGAGTCCGTGGTGCTGCTCGCGAACGACGGCGTCCTGCCCCTTGTCGCACCGGGGCGTCCGGCGCCCGCTCGTGTCGCCGTCGTCGGGCCCAACGCGGACCGCGCCGAGGCGCTCATGGGGTGCTACTCGTTCGCCAACCACGTCCTGGCCCACCACCCCGGCACCGAGCTCGGGTTCGAGATCCCGACCGTCGCCGAGGCGTTGCGCTCCGAGCTCCCAGACGCCGAGATCACCGTGTCCGCGGGCTGCGACGTGGACGGGGACGACCGCTCGGGGTTCGCGGCCGCGGTCGAGGACGCCGCCGCGGCCGACGTCGCGGTGCTCGTCCTCGGGGACCAGGCGGGCCTCTTCGGGCGCGGCACCGTCGGCGAGGGCAACGATGCCGAGAGCCTGGAGCTCCCTGGCGTGCAGGCCGACCTCGTCGAGGCCGTCCGCGCGACCGGTACCCCGACCGTCGTCGTGCTCCTGACCGGACGACCGTACGCCGTCGGCCCCATGCTGGAGGACGGGGCGGTGCTGCAGGCCTTCTTCCCCGGGGAGGAGGGCGGGACGGCGCTCGCGGGCATCATCACCGGGCGGGTCTGCCCGTCGGGCCGCCTGCCGGTCTCCCTCCCGCGCTCTGGCGGCGCCCAGCCGTACTCGTACCTGCACCCGACGCTCGGCGGCCCCAGCGAGGTCACGAGCACGGACTCGACCCCCGCCCGGCCGTTCGGCTTCGGGCTCTCGTACACCAGGTTCGAGCGCACCGGTCTTGTCGCCGACGCCCGGGTGGCGAGCGGTGGGACGTTCGCGGCCTCGGTGCGCGTGACCAACACCGGCGACCGCGCCGGGACCGACGTCGTCCAGCTCTACGCGCACGACGTCGTGGGCTCGATCCCGCGCCCCGTCGCGCTGCTCCTCGGGTACGCGCGCGTCGACCTCGCCGCGGGGGAGTCCGCCGTCGTGCACCTCGAGGTCCCCACGACGAGGTTGGCCTTCACGGATCGCTCGATGGTGCGGGTGGTCGAGCCGGGAGAGGTCGAGCTCTGGGTCGGCCCCGACTGCGCGACCCGGGAGTCCGAGGCCTCGATCGTCGTCGACAGCCCCGCCCACGCGGTCACGGTCGACGACCCGCGGGTCGTGGGAGTCAGGGTGGAGCGCGCCTGAGGCGTGCCAGACTCGGACCATGCGCGTGGACAGCTGGTTGTGGGCCGTGCGGTTGACCAAGAGCCGGTCGATCGCGACGGCGGCGTGCCGGGCCGGTCACGTCCGGATCGACGGGGTACGGGTCAAGCCGTCGGCCAAGGTCGTGATCGGCAGCCGTGTCTCGTTCCGCGGGGCCGACCACCGGTTCCGGGACGTCGAGGTGGTGCAGCTGCTCGCCAAGCGGGTCGGTGCGTCGGTCGCCGTCGCGGCGTACGTCGACCACTCGCCGCCGCCTCCGCCGCCCGAGGCCGTCGCTCCCGCCGGCGTCCGTGACCGGGGCGCCGGACGGCCCACCAAGCGGGAACGCCGGGAGATCGACCGGCTCCGGGGACGCGACTGAGCGCGCGTCGTCGTGCACCCGGTGTCACAGTGGCGGCATGAGCAACCAGTACGGACGGGCCTATCTGCTGCGCCACGGTGAGACCGAGTGGAGCCGCGACGGCCGGCACACGGGCCTGACCGACCTTCCCCTGACCGAGCGGGGTGAGCGGCAGGCCCGGGCCGCGGGGCCGATGCTCGCCGACCGCGACATCAGCCACGTCTTCGTCAGCCCCCTGCAGCGTGCACGGCGCACGGCCGAGCTGGCCGGGTTCAGCGACGTGCAGGTCGACGACAACCTCGTCGAGTGGGACTACGGGGTCACCGAGGGGATCTCGACGCTGCAGATCCGCGAGATCGTCGGGTACGACTGGGAGCTGTGGTCCGACGGCGTGCACATCGACCTGCCGGAGAGCGCCCAGGTCGTGGACCCGCCCAGCCCCGGGGAGACCGTCGACGACGTCGCGCGGCGGGCCAGCGCCGTCGTGCGGCGGATCGAGCCGCACCTCCGCGACGGGCAGGACGTGCTGATCGTCGCGCACGGGCACCTGCTCCGGGTCCTGACCGCGATGTGGCTGGAGCTCGCGCCGGTCGACGGGTCGCGGTTCGTGCTCGAGACGGCCACCGTCAGCACGCTCGCGTTCGAGCGGGAGCGCCACGTGATCGCCGGCTGGAACGTGCGGGAGGACTGACTGCGCACGGCTCGCTCACGCGGACGGCCCCGGGGTGCACGGCATCCGTGAGGGCGGACGCCGTGCACCCCGGGGCCGGGTGCGGGCTCAGCGGTTCTCGGTCAGCAGGCCCCGAGGTCCTGCCAGACTCCCCATTGGCTCGGAGCCGGGGTGTCGCCGAGCGTCCACCATTTGGCTCGCCAGAGGTGCCCGTCGTGGCTGACCTGGTTGCCACCGGTGTAGACGGTCGAGCCGGACCAGGCCGCTGCGGAGCAGTCCGGCGGGGTCGTCGTCGGGTCGGTCGTCGGGTCGGTCGTCGGATCCGTGGTCGGGTCCGGCGTCGGGTCGGTCGGCCCGGTTCCGTTCACGTTGAGGTCGACGCAGTTGTAGAACGCCATCGCGGTGTTCGAGACGTTCCAGCGGGCGAGGACCGTGTGGTTGCCGCTCGGCAGGCCCGTCAGCGTGTGCGAGATGTTGCTCGGCGGCTGCTGGCCGTTCTGGTTGAACGTCTTGAACAGCTTGCCGTCGACGAAGTACTCCCACGTGCTCGTGTTGTGCGCGGCGGTGAGCTTCCACTTGAACGTCACCGACGACCCCGTGGTCGTGCGGGGCCACGGCTTCGAGCTGTCGTCCAGGATGTCGAACCCGCTGCCGCCGGAGCACTGCATCGACCCCTTCGGGGCCTCGACGGACTGGGGCTCGTACTTGATGGCGCCGCAGTCGAACGACGTCGCGCCGTTGGCGCAGTTGTCCTGGCGGCTGGGCGGCGAGGTGATCCAGCCGTGCGCCTCGGCGGACGGCGCGACGAACGCAGGGGCCACGACGGCGCCCGCGAAGGCCAGAGCGAGGACGACGACGGCGGCACGGACGCGGCCGATCGGCGTGGAACGGACTGTTGATCTCAAGGACATGAAGGGCGCTCCTCGGGTCGACGGGATCTCGGACCTCCTCGTCCGAGACGTGGGCGGCGTCGGTGCCGCAACCGTTGTCGACGCTAGGGAGGCCGGGTGCGCCCGGCAATCGTGGAGGTTCCGTACGGGGACACCCGCACGGGCCGCCCCGCAGGGTGCGTACACAGGCCTTTGCGCAGGTGAGCGTGCAGTTCGGGGCGCGGCCTCGTCGAATCGATTCGGGTGGGGCGTAGGGCAATCTGCGGGAACCACGTAGGCGCTCGCGGCCGCCGAGAGGCGACAGGGGCAGAGACACGACAGCGGGGTTGCCGACCGTGTCGACAACCCCGCCGCCGGCGCGACGTGAGGGGGAGTTCACGTCATGCCGGGTCTATCGGTGGATCGGCTCAGCAGGCGCCGAGGTCCCGCCACACACCCCAGTCGCTCGCGACCGGGGCCGAGTTGGTGGTCCACCACTTGGCCTGCCAGAAGTGGCCGTCGTGGATCACGACGTCACCGCCGACGTAGACCGCCGAGTCGGACCACGGCTCACCGGAGCACTGGCCCGGGTCGGTCGTGGGATCCGTCGTGGGATCCGTCGTCGGGTCGGTGGTGGGGTCCGTGGTCGGGTCCGTGGTGGGGTCGGTCGTGGGATCCGTGGTGGGGTCCGTGGTCGGGTCCGTGGTGGGGTCCGTCGTGGGGTCCGTGGTCGGGTCGGTCGTCGGGTCCGTGCCCGGGTCCGTCCCGTCCGCGGTCACGGTGATGTCGACGCAGTTGTAGAACGCCATCGGCGTGTCGGCGATGTTCCAGCGCGCGAAGATCGTGTGGTCGCCCTCGGGCAGACCGGTCAGCGTGTGGCTGATGTCCTTCGGCGGCTGCGCGCCACCCTGGCTGCGGGTGTCGAAGAGCTCTCCGTCGACGAAGTACTCCCACGTGCTCGTCGAGTGGTTCGCGGTGAGCTTCCACTGGAACGTCACGTCGCGGCCGGTGACGGTGCTCGGCCACGCGAGCGACTCGTCGTCGAGGATGTCGTATCCGCTGTCCCCGGAGCACTTCATCGAGCCCTTGACGGCCTCGACGGACTGGGGCTCGTACTTGATGCCACCGCAGTCGAACGGCGTCGCGCCGGTCGAGCAGTTGTCCTGGCGGCTCGGTGGCGAGGTGATCCAGCCGTGCGCCTCGGCAGACGGTGCGAGCGCCACCGGGGCGACGATCGCGCCTCCGATCGCAAGCGCCAGCGTCACCACCGCGGTGCGTACGCGCCGTGCGGCGCTACTGGTCATGGTCGTGCTCGTCATCAACACTCCCTGGTCGGGTGAAGTGGCGGCAGGGAGGAGTCCCTCAGGGGCCGACGTCGGCGCCGGCGCTCACCACCCGGGGAACGCTATGGATGGCTGCAGGTGGGCACAATTGTGCGAAATGCGTACGCAGGAGTGCGTAGTCAGGCCCCGGCGGGACGTTCGGCGCGTGCGCCGGAGCGCTCCGGGAGCGCGGCATTCCGGGCATTCTGCCGTTCGCGCGCCGTGGTCCGGGCGCGGGGGTGGCCCGGTGCTGCGTCGGTGTGGTCCGTGGTGCCGACCGGCCAGATGGCGACGAGTGCGGCTGCAAGTGTCACGACGGCAGCCAGGATCACGAGGAATCCGTTCCCGTGCGCCCAGGCGAATCCGGCGCCCACGCCACCCAGCAGGGCGGTGACGCCCGCTGCGAGAGTCGTGCGCATCATCGTGGCTCCTGAGGTGCTTGGTGTGGTGGTCGTTCCTGGTTACCTGTTCCATGACACGTCGGATCGGCGCGGGTCGCCACCGCAGCACCCGATCGTCACCGGGTCGTGACCTGATCGATAGAATCGACCACCGGCGGAAGGAGCCACGTGAGCAACCGGCACAAGATCGGCGAGGTCGCCGAGCGGACAGGGCTCTCCCTCCGCACGATCCGCTACTACGAGGAGGTCGGCCTGGTCCGGCCGACGGCCCGGACGGACGGCGGGTTCCGCCTCTTCACGGACGACGACGTCGCCCGGCTCGAGGTGCTGAAGGGCATGAAGCCGCTCGGCTTCTCCCTCGACGAGATGCGCGAGCTCGTCGACGTCCTCGACGGACACGGGGGCGCGGACGGGCGGTCGAGCGAGGCGACGCTCGCCGAGTTCCACGCCCGGGCGGTCGACCGGTGCACGTCGCTGCGGCGCAAGCTCGCGAGCGCCGAGGCGCTGACCGAGGACCTCGGTCGACGGTTGGAGGGCGGCGGGGGGTAGAACCCTCCCGCTACGTCAGGGTAGGCTCTGGTCGTCTCCGTCGCGTGCGCCGTCGTCCGTGCGCACCCGGAGGCGTGCGCGTCGACGCGCCCCACCTCTTGCCCTGATCGAGGGATACCCGTGCGCGGGCGTCCCGCCCGAACGAACGGATCCACATCGTGTCTGCCGCTCCCGTGAGCCCTGCCGTCCCCGAGGCGGACGAGGCGAACTCCGTCCTGGCCGCGCTCAGGTCGCCCCGGCGGCTGCGCACCGAGGTGCTCGCCGGGCTCGTCGTCGCGCTCGCCCTGATCCCCGAGGCGATCAGCTTCTCGATCATCGCGGGCGTCGACCCGCGCATCGGGCTCTTCGCCTCGTTCACCATGGCCGTCTCGATCGCGTTCCTGGGCGGTCGCCCGGCGATGATCTCGGCGGCCACGGGTGCGATCGCCCTCGTCATCGCCCCGGTGATGGCCGAGTACGGGTACGACTACCTGATCGCGACCGTGCTCCTCGGCGGGCTGATCCAGGTGCTCCTGGGCGTGCTCGGCGTCGCCAAGCTGATGCGGTTCATCCCCCGCTCGGTGATGGTCGGCTTCGTCAACGCGCTCGCGATCCTGATCTTCTCCTCCCAGGTCCCGCACCTGCTCGGGGTGCCGTGGCTGGTGTACCCGATGGTCGCCGTCGGCATCGCGATCATGGTCTACCTGCCGCGCGTCACCACCGTGATCCCCGCCCCGCTGATCGCGATCGTGCTGCTCACCGTCGTCACCGTCGTCGGAGCGCTCGCCGTCCCGACCGTCGGCGACGAGGGCGCGCTGCCGGAGTCGCTGCCGGCGCTGTTCTTCCCCGACGTGCCGATGAACCTCGAGACGCTCCAGATCATCCTGCCGTACGCCGTCGGGATGGCCCTCGTGGGCCTGATGGAGTCGCTGATGACGGCGAAGCTCGTCGACGACGTGACCGACACGCACTCGAACAAGACCCGTGAGGCCTGGGGCCAGGGCGCCGCCAACATCATCACCGGCTTCTTCGGCGGCATGGGTGGCTGCGCGATGATCGGGCAGACGATGATCAACACCAAGGTGTCGGGCGCGCGCACCCGGATCTCGACGTTCCTCGCGGGTGTGTTCCTGCTGATCCTCGTCGTCGGGCTGGGCGACGTCGTCGCGATGATCCCGATGGCCGCGCTGGTCGCCGTGATGATCATGGTCTCGGTCGGCACGTTCGACTGGCACTCGATCCGGCCGGGCACGCTGCGCCGCATGCCGAAGTCGGAGACGGCGGTCATGGTGACCACGGTCGTCGTCACCGTCGCCACGGACAACCTCGCGATCGGCGTGGTCGTGGGCGTCGTTGTGGCGTCCGTGCTCTTCGCGCAGCGCGTCGCGCACTTCACGACCGTCACCCGCCTGGACGCCTCGGACGACGACGGCCAGCGCGTCTACGCCGTCACCGGCGAGCTGTTCTTCGCCTCGTCGAACGACCTGGTCTACCAGTTCGACTACGTCGGCGACCCCGCAGATGTCGTCATCGACCTGTCGGGCGCGCACGTGTGGGACGCCTCGACCGTCGCCACGCTCGACGCGATCACCCAGAAGTACGCCTCGAAGGGCAAGACCGTCACGATCCGCGGTCTGAACGAGGACTCCGCGGCACGCCACGAGCGGCTCGCGGGGAACCTCGGCGCCGGGCACTGACCGCGGGCGCTGAGGACGGGCACTGACGGCGGGCGCAGCCGTCGCGCCGGTCGCGGCCCGGCCCGTAGCGCTGCTCAGGTCGCGGCGCTGAGCCGCTCGGTCGCCTCGAGGAACGCGATGTCGCGGGCCACGCGCAGGCCGCTGATCAGCGCCCCCTGCAGCACCGACTCCTCGCCGAGCGAGGCCGTCACGAGGTTCGGCCGCATCGGGGTGATCTGCTCCATGCGTGCGGTCAGGGCGGGCAGCAGTGCGTCGAGGTTCTGCCCGACGCCGCCGCCCACGACGATCATCTCGGGGTCCAGGAGCGCGGCGACGCCCGTGACGACGTCGGCGAGCTGGCGTGCCTCGGTCTCGACCGCCGCGACCGCGCGCGGGTCCCCGGCGGCCGCGAGCCGGAACACCTCGGCGGCGGTGACGTCGTCGTCGAGCCCCTCGTCGACGGCGTACCGCACCACCGAGTCGGCGGCCGACCTCCACTCGAGCACGCCACGCCTGCCCTCGGCGGCGTGGTCGTCGATGCGCTCGCCCACGGGCATGAAGGCGATCTCTCCGGCGGCCCCGGTCGCACCCTGGTAGGTCTCGCCGTCGACGATGATGCCGAGCCCGATCCCGGTGCCGACGTGGAGGTAGGCCATGTGGCGGGTCCCGACGCCGGCGCCGGTCGCGTGCTCGGCGACGGCCGCCAGGTTCGCGTCGTTCTCGATGGCGAACGACCCGCCGATCCGTGCGGCGAGCGCGCCCGCGAGCCCCGGCCGCTGCCACGCCGGGAGCTGGGCCGCGAACATCAGCGCCTGCTCCTCGGCCTGGAAGACGCCGGGCGCGGCGATCAGCGTGTGGGTGGACGGGCCGGTGATCCCCGCCTGGGCCCGTACCTGCTCGGCGGCTGCGCCGACGGCGTCGACGAGGTCGTCCGGGGCGGCGGTGTTGGGGATGTCGAGGCGCGCGAGCCGGTCACCCGCCAGGTCGGCCACGGCGAGCCGGATCCATCGGCGGCCGATGTCGACGGCGGTCACCGAGCCGGCGGTGGGGTCCGGCTCGTACACGACGGCCGGTCGGCCGGTCGTCGTCTCGGGCCGGCCGGCGGCGCGGACGAGGCCGCCACGCTCGAGGTCGCTGAGGGCGGCGAGCACCGTGGGCTGCGACAGGCCGGCGCGTCGGGCGAGCTGCGGCCTGCTGAGAGGGCTGGCCTCGTACAGGTGCCCGAGGAGCACCTGGCGGTTGACGGTGCGCATTCCGGCGGGCTCGACGGCGGCGGCGAGCGCTGCGGTCGGTCGGGCGCGCAGGCGGTCCGTCGGGCCGCCCGGGGGAGTCGCGGTCATTGCTTCCTCATTGACAGGTAGGAGACTTTATTAAAGACTCTTCATCATGACAGGTCTCGCGCACGGCGTGATAGCCATCGACATCGGTGGGACGAAGATCGACGTCGCCCTGGCAGGCCCGGACGGTGCCGTGCACGACCGCCAGCGCCTGCCCACCCGCGCGGGCGACGGTCCCCGCCAGGCTATCGCCCGCATCGGGTCGACGGCGCGGGATCTCGGCGCCGACGCGAGCCGGTTCGGCCTCACGGTCACGGGGGCAGCCGCCGTCAGCCCGGGGGTGGTGCACGACGGCGGCCTGCAGCTGGTGCCGACGATGCCCGGGTGGGACGACTACCCCCTCGCGCAGGAGGTCGGCACCGAGCTCGGATTCTCGGACGTCCCTGTCTGGAACGACGTGCACGCCGCCGGCCTCGCCGAGGCACGGAGCGGGGCCCTCGTCGACGCCGACCCGGGGCTCTACGTGAACCTCGGCACCGGCGTCTCCGCCGCGATCGTCGTCGGTGGCACCGTCCTGCGCGGCGCGCACCGTGCCGCGGGCGAGATCGGGTACCTCACGCCGCACGAGTCCGCGCTGACGCCCGTCGGGACGGCGCCGCTCGAGGAGATCGTCGGGGGCGGGCTCCTCGGCCCGCGGATCGGGGCGCTCACCGGGCGTGCCTTCACGTCGGCCGACGTGCTCGCGAGCACCGACCCCGTCGTCCAGGGGCTCGTCCACCAGGCCGTCCTCACCCTCGCCCGCGAGATCGCGAACATCGCGGTCACGCTGGACCCCGCCGTGGTCGCGATCGGCGGGGGGATGACCGCCGCGGCCGGCCTGATCCTGCCCGTCGTCGAGGCCGAGGTGCGCCGTCGCGTCCCGTTCCCGCCCGCCGTCGTCCTGGCGTCCTACCGCACCGACGCGGCGCTGCACGGGGCGGTCGCCCTGGCGCTCGGTGCCGTCGACCGTATCCCGGCCGCGTCGTAGCGCCGGCACACCCACCGCTCAAAGGAGAGACCGTGTTCCTCGAGACCGTCCGGCGTCGCAACCCCGGCCTGATCGCCGCCGCCGTCGCCCTGCACCAGGCGGGCAAGATCCCCGCCGGGACGTACGTCTACGACCTCGACGCCGTCGGGCACAACGCCCGGACGCTGGCGGCGGAGGCCGCGCGGCTGGGGTTGACGCCGTACGCGATGCTCAAGCAGGTCGGCCGCAACCCCGACCTCACCCGCACCGTCCGGGCCGCGGGGATCGGCGCCTCGGTCGCGGTCGACACCGCCTGCGCACGGGCCACGACCTCCGCCGGGATGCCGCTCGGGCACGTCGGGCACCTCGTCCAGGTTCCCCGGCACGAGGCGGCGGCCGTCGCGGCGATGCAGCCGGCCCAGTGGACCGTCTTCTCCCACGAGAAGGCGGCCGAGGCCGCACGCGCCGCACGGGAGATCGGCCGCGAGCAGGACCTCCTCGCACGCATCCACGCCGACGGCGACGAGTTCTACGCCGGCCACGAGGGAGGGTTCGCCGCCGACGACGTCCTCGCCGTCGCCGACCGCGTCGACGCCCTCGACGGTGCCCGGCTGGCCGGTGTCACCACGTTCCCCGCCCTGCTCTTCGACGCCGAGGTCCGCACCGTCCGGCCCACGCGCAACGCCGCAACCCTGGCCAGGGCCGCCGCGCGACTGCGGGACTCCGGCCGCGACGTCGTCGTCAACGGGCCCGGGACGACGTCGACCCGCACCCTCGCGACACTGGCCGAGCTGGGCGTCACCCACGTCGAGCCCGGGCACGCGCTGACGGGGACCACGCCGTGGCACGCCGTCACCGACGGCGACGACGACCTGCCCGAGATCCCCGCGGCCGTGCACGTCAGCGAGGTCAGCCACCACCACGGCGGGCGCGCGTACTTCTTCGGCGGCGGCCTCTACGTCGACCCCGTGCTCGGGCGCAGCCCCGTCCACGGCCTCGTCGGGTCCGACCCGGACGGGCTGACCCGCGTGCGGGCAGAGCTCCCGCCGCGCGAGGCGATCGACTACTACGGTCAGCTCGACCGGGAGCGCGGCAGCGCGGCCGCGGGCGACACCGTGGTGCTCGGCTTCCGCGGGCAGGCGTTCGTCACCCGTGCCTGCACGGCCGGGGTCACCGGGGTCTCGACGGGCGACCCGCAGGTCGCCGGCATCTGGGCGTCCGACGGCAGCGCGGTCGCGTGGCCGGCGTGAGGACCGCCCAGACCGTCCTCGGCCCGGTCCCGACGGCCGAGCTCGGGCGCGTCCTCGTCCACGAGCACCTGCTCGCCCTGACCCCCGGGCCGTGGCTCGCCGGGGCCCGCGGGGACGACGACGCCGCGCACGCCGCCGACCAGGTCGAGCGCGCGGTCGCAGCCCTCGCCGGGGTGCGGGAGGACGGGTTCGGGACGGTCGTCGACCTCAGCCCCTACGGCGTCGTCGGACGCGACGAGGAGGGGAAGAACGTCGTATGGCTGCAGGAGATCTCCCGCCGCACCGGGCTGCACGTCGTGACGGGGACAGCGGTGTACCTCGAGGCGTTCAGCCCGCGGTGGGCCGTCGAGGCTAGTCTCGACGACATGACGGCGCGGTTCGTCCGCGATGCCACTGGGGGCGTCGCGGGCACTGGGGTCCGCGCCGGAGTGCTGGGGGAGCAGGCCACCGGTCTCGGCGTCGTCACGCCGCACGAGGAGAAGTGCCTGCGTGCGGCGGCACGCGCGCACGCCGAGACCGGACTTGCCCTGATGACCCACACCACGCACGGGACGATGGCGCTCGAGCAGGTGCGGATCCTCCGCTCGGAGGGTGCCGACCTCGACCGTGTCGTCGTCGGGCACATGGACACCCACCCGGAGACCGACTACGTCCGCCGCGTGCTCGACACCGGGGTGCGCGTCGCGTTCGACACGGTCGGCAAGCAGCTCTGGGACTTCCGCGTCGAGCCTCTGCCCGACCGGCTCCCCGACGGCCCGATGGTCAAGGACGCCTATCACCGGGCCGACGCCACCCGGGCCGCACGGATCGCCGCGCTCGTCGCGGACGGCTGGGCCGAGCGGATCGTCCTGGCCCACGACCTCACGGGCGAGGAGGTCTACCTCAACCCGCAGACGCACGGGCGCTGGGGCTACCGCTACCTCGCGGGGCCGTTCTGCGACCTGCTCCGCGCGCACGGCGTGACGGACGAGCAGATCGACCTGATGCTGCGCCGCACACCCCAGGAGATCCTCGGCGTCTGACGTGCTCCGGTGGGCAATCCCCCGCACCGGACGGGTGTTTTGGCACACTAGGGGTGTGAACGACGGCGAAGATACAGCCCATCACACGGACGCCGAGGCGGCACGGGCCGCACTCGGGACGGTCGACCACGCCGTGCGCGACGCGACCGACGACGACGCGGCCGGCATCGGAGCCGTCTACGAGTACTACGTCCGTGAGTCCACCGCGACGTTCGAGACCGACCCTCCGGACGTCGAGTTCTGGCGCGAACGGATGCACTCCACACAGTCCGAGGGGTGGCCGTTCGTGGTCGCCGAGGGGCCGGACGGAACCATCCTCGGCTGGGCCTACGTCGGCTGGTGGCGTCCCCGCCCCGCCTACCGGTACACGGTCGAGACGAGCATCTACCTGCTGCCCGGACAGGCGGGCAAGGGCCTCGGGAGCGCGCTCCTGCAGCGCGTCCTCGACGGGTCCCGGGCCGCCGGTGCCCGTGAGGCCGTGGCGATCATCAGCTCCGGGGCCTCGCCCGCCTCGCGCAAGCTCCACGAGAAGCTGGGGTTCCACGAGATCGGCCGGCTGACCGACGTCGGGTACAAGCACGGCCAGTGGCTCGACACCGCCATCATGCAGATGCACCTCGGTCCGGGGCCCGAGGAGCCGTAGCCCGCTCAGAGCTGCTGGCGCACACCCGCCTCCCGGGCGATGCCCTCGACCTGCTCCTCCATGTCGTCGCGCAGCGGCTTGCGGCCGTCGCCGCGCCGCATCACGGGCAGCTGGGTGCGCGACCCGCCCTCCTCGAGGACGAACCCGAAGGCCGCGTAGAGCGCGAGGGCGGCGAGCGCCAGCCCGAGGGCGCCGGCCGCGACGTCCCACGCGCTCACCGCCGTGACCTGGGCGACGCCGGTCAGCGCGAACCGGACCGCGGAGCCGATCATGATCGCCGCGGCCAGCGGCTTGCCCCGTCCGGCGGAGGCGGGCACGAGCATCGCCACGCCCGCCGTGAGCAGCAGGACGCCCAGCGCCGGGCTCGTGGACCCGGGCGGCGACGTCAGCGTCGTGACCGCGAGCATCGCCCAGACCCCCGACACCATCGCCATGCCGGTGCCGGCGATCGGGTCGCGCGCACCGAAGCCGATGATCGCGGACAACAGCTGGAGCGGCACCGTGAGCACCAGGACGGCGAGCGCCATCGTCGACGCCTCGCCCTCGCCGACGATCCCGAGCTGGAGGGTGCTGAAGCCGACGGTCCCGAGCGCGAGCGCCATGAATCCGAGGGGGAGAGGGTTGCCGGTCGGGCGGAGCACGATCCGGGTGAGCTGCAGCTCTTCGCTGCGGGTCCGGTCGGTGTCGGTGGTGTCGTCCATCGCCCCACCGAACACGGTCGCTGGCCTGCCCACAAACGGGCGACGAGCCGGTGGGGGTGCTCCGGGGCGCTCCGGGGCGCTACGTCGGCTCGGAGCGCAGCCTCGGCTCGGTGCGGTTGGCCGGGTTGAGCCCGGCCTTGTCCGCGTAGAACGCGCGGATCGCGTCCATGTCGGCGCGCACGTCGCCGGTGGCACGCAGCGTGATGCCGAGACCCGTCGTCATGGTCGTGCGGTCGACGTACCCGAGGGTGATCGGCAGCCCGGAGTCCTGGGCGATCCGGTAGAAGCCGGACTTCCAGTACTCGCCGGCGCTGCGGGTGCCCTCGGGGGTGACCACGAGCGAGAACTTCTCACCCGCACGGAGGCGTTCGAGCACCTCGTCGACCACCCTGCTCGGGTCCCGGCGGTCCACGGGGATGCCGCCGAGCCTGCGCATGATCGGCCCGCGCCACCCGGTGAACAGGGTGTGCTTGCCGAGCCACCGCATCGGGATCTCCTCCTGCCAGGTGATCGCGAGCATGAGCACGAAGTCCCAGTTGGAGGTGTGGGGTGCGCCGATGAGCAGGCGCGGCTCGGTGACGGGCGGGTCCTCGGGGACGAACGTCCAGCGGCTGAACCGCCAGTAGGCGCTTGCGAGTCTGCGGCGGATCATGTGCTCACGGTACTCGGGGTCGTGGCGCACGGTCGTCGTGCGTGCCGAGCGGCACGTTGGTGTCGTCACGCGACCCGGGTGGCAGCAGCAACGTGCCGCTCGGCGGCCGAGGCCGCGTCAGCCCATCTTGCTGTCCCGCGGGCGCATCGTCACGACGTCGGCCGACCGCCGGTCTCCGGGTCGGTCCATCCCGCTCGTGGTTCCGTACCGTGCGGCGGCGGGGCCGGCGGTCGCGCCGTGCAGGATCACGGAGAGCAGGACCGTCGTGGCGATCGTCCCGACGGCGAACTCGACCTCGGGCCGCTCGGTCAGCTCCTCGAGGGCGAGCAGGGCGAACACCACGGACGCGAGCCCGCGCGGGCCGAACCAGCCGAGGAACGCGACGTCCTGCCAGCTCAGGTGCGTGCCCATCAGGGAGATCGCGACGGGCACCGCGCGGATCAGGGTCAGGCTCAGCAGCGAGTACCCGACCGTCGCGACGGACAGGTGCGTGACCGCTATCGGCACCAGGGCTGCACCGAACAGGAACCAGACCACGAGCGTGAGCAGCTCGCCGCCGAGCTCGCTCAGCTCGGCGAACTGCTCCTGCTCGCACTCCTCCCGGTCGGCCACGATGCCGAAGATCAGACCACCCGCGAACGCGGCCACGAACCCGTTGCCGTCCACGGCGACCGCGGCCGAGAATGCGGCGATCGCGGTGGCGAAGGTGCCGATCCGCAGTGTGCCGACCTCGGCCCACCCGCGCCGCGAGGAGGCGGTGAGCGCCCAGGCGCCGAGCGCGCCGATCGCGAGCCCGATCCCGACCCCGAGCCCGAGCTCGAGCAGCGCCTCCGGGATCCCGAGCTCCTGCGCGTCGGCTCCGTCGAGGGACTCGGCAGCCAGCGCGATCGCGAGCGCCACGACCGGGGTCGCGAGCCCGTCGTTGAGCCCGCTCTCGACGTTGAGCGCCGTGCGGAGCTTGGCGGGGACCCGCCGGTCGCTGATCACCTGGGCGCTCAGCGCGGCGTCGGTGGGGGCGAGCGCCGCGGCGACGAAGAACGCGAGCTCCCACGGCAGGTCGGTGAGAATCAGGACGGCGAGCCCGGTGCCGAGCACGAGGGTCAGCGGCATGCCGATCAGCAGCATGCGCGCGGGCAGCCCGGCGGAGCGGCGCAGGCTCTTGAGGTCGATCCGGACGGCGTCGGAGAAGAGGACGAGCGCCAGGGAGAGCTCGGCGAGGGTGTGCACCGAGCCGGTCTCCACGCTGACGGGCAGGATGCCCCACGCGTCGTTGGCGAGCAGGGCGCCCGCGGCCACGAAGATCAGCGGGCCGGTGATGTCCCGCCGGGCGAGCGCCCCGGACAGTGCGGACCAGCCGAGGATCAGCAGGGCCAGGGGAGCGAGGAGTGCAACGCTCATCGCTCGACCTCCTCAGCGGGTAGGGGAGGCGGCGGGCCGCCGGGTCAACGTCTGGATCCTGACGCTACCCGGCTCCCGCCGGAGCGCTACCTGACCCAGGAAACCGTGACCGGGTACTCCGTGGCCTCGGCGCGCTGGACCTTCTGGAAGTTGATGATCCCGAAGACGACGGAGACGACCCAGACCCCGAACGTGACGAGCGTTCCCAGGAACCCGAGGGGCAGGACCGCGGCGACGACGTAGACGATCAGGGCGAGGAGCTGGAAGTTCAGCGCCTTCTTGCTCTCCTCGGCGACGTAGGCGCTGCGCTCGCGGAAGACGAGCCAGATCACGAGCGGTGCGAGGAACCCGAGGATCCCGCCGAGCAGGTGGGAGAGGCCGGCCCACTGCCGCGTGTCGGAGTCGGACAGGGGCTGCGGCGCCGAGGCGGGCGGGGGCAGGGGAGGCGTCTGGGACATGGGTTCTCCTGGTGATCAGGTCGGGTGGATGGGGGCCAACCTACCGATCCCGCCTCCTGACCCGGTCCCGGGGCCAACCCGCGGACCTGCTGCCCGACCGCGCGGCCTACGGGGCGACGTCGGCCGCGACGCGGAACCCCATGTTGCCGGTGCTGGAGTCGGGGGTGTTCGAGCTTCGCGAGTCCACGCGATACCGCCAGCAGTAGGAGTCGTGGCACAGGTGCGAGCCGCCGCGGGTGACGCGTGCCTGCCCGTGCTCGGGCCCCGTGGGGGCGTGGCGTGGCGAGCGCGCGTACCAGGTGGGGTCGAACCAGTCGGCGCACCACTCCCACACGTTGCCGGTGACCTCGTAGAGGCCGTTTCCGTTGGGCGGGAACGTGCCGACCGGACAGGTGCCGCGCCACCCGTCCTCGCCGGTGTCCTCGCGGGGGAAGACTCCTTGGAAGACGTTCATCCGGTGCTCGCCGCCGGGCTCGCGCTCGTCGCCCCACGGGTAGTGGCCGCGCTCGCCGGCACGTGCCGCGAACTCCCACTCCGCCTCGGTGGGCAGGCGGGTGCCGCTCCAGGCGCAGTAGGCCAGCGCGTCGTCGTGGCTGACGTGCACCGCGGGGTGGTCCTCCTGGCCGACGACGTCGTTGCCCGGGCCGTACGGGTGACGCCAGCTCGCGCCGATCACCTCGCGCCACCACGGCACGGCGGCGACGGCGCGCGTCGGCGGGTGGTCGGGCGGCAGGTAGGCCGCGAAGACGAAGGACGAGTTGAACTGCTCGGCCGTCGTGACGTACCCCGTGGCCTCGACGAAGGCGGCGAACTGCTCGACGGTCACCGTGTGGGCCGCGATCGCGAACGACGGCACCTCGACCTCGTGGGGCGGCCCCTCTCCGTCCGAGGCGTACCCGCGCGGGTCGTCGGTCCCCATCAGGAACGTGCCTCCCTCGATCGGGACGAGGGTCGGCATCGGGGTGTCCCCGGTCGGCGACCGACGGGCGGTGGGCGGTGCCCCGAGGGTGACGGGCTGCGGTCCGCCCGACGTCGCGTGCTCCCGGTCCGCGGACGGGGCGCAGCAGCTGGGGCGCGCCGCGGTCGAGTGGTCGGTCTCGTCGTGCGGCATGGGTGCTCCTCGTCGTACGGTCCGGGCCACGCCAGTCTAGGGACGGCGTCCGGGTGCGCGACGCGGCAGCACCCGCGACGATGATCCGATGACCGACGCCGAGGCCCCGTCCGACGCCGCACCCGCGGCCTCGCCGTGGAAGAAGGTGGCCCTCGGAGGCGTCGTGGTTGTCCTCGCCGCTCTGCTCGTCGTCGCGTTCACGCCGCTCTTCGACGACGACCTCTCGGGCGAGCCGGAGGCGATGCTGACCTACGACGAGGCGGTGACGGCGGCGAGGGCGCTCGAGGCACGAGACGGGGACGACGTCGCACCCGAGTGTCGCTCGAGGGTGGTCGACCAGGGTGAGCGGACCGCGAAGGCCGTCGTCCTGCTCCACGGGTTCACCAACTGCCCGGCGCAGTTCGAGGTGATCGCCGAGGCGTACGCCGACCAGGGCGTGAGCGTCGTCGTCCCGCGGTTGCCGCACCACGGGCTGAGCGACCGCCTCACCGACGACCTCTCTGAGCTGACGCCGGGGGAGCTCGTCGAGCTGACGGGGGACGCCGTCGACATCGCGGCCGGTCTCGGGGACGAGGTCACCGTCGTGGGGCTCTCCGCCGGTGGCTCCCTTGCCGCGTGGGCCGCGGCCAACCGCGACGACGTCGGCGAGGCCGTACTCATCGCGCCGCTGGTCGCGCCCAAGGTGCTGCCCGTCCCCGTCGTCGAGCCGTTCGCCCGGCTCGCGCGGCTGGGGCCCGACGTGCACCTGTGGTGGGACAGCGACCTGAAGGGGGATCTGGCGACACCGCCGTACGCCTACCCCCGGTACTCGTTGCGCTCGCTCGGCGCGGTGCTCGCCGTCGGGCGCGCGGCCCACGGGGACATCGGCCGCGACGAACCCTTGGATCGCCTGGTGGTCGTGACGAACGAGAACGACGGCGCGGTGAGCAACGCCGCCGTGGGGATTCTTGCCTCCGCCCTCGTGCAGGTCGCGGACGCGGAGACGATCTACGTGTTCCCCGAGGACCTGGGGCTCGGGCACGACGTCGTCGATCCCGAGGGGGAGGACAAGGACGGCCTGCCCGAGTCGTACGCCGTGCTCGGCGACCTCCTCGACCTGCCGGAGCTCGTCGAGCGGCTCGACGACCGCGAGGGATAGCAGCGACGTCGTGGCGGCCGGAGCGCGAGCCCCCCGTGCATGATCAGGAGAGTCGATCCGCGTCGCGCCGGTACATCGCGGCATGCCCGCGGAGCTCAGGGTTGTCGGTGGCGGCCGCGTGCGCGTCGGTCCAGTCCGCCAGGTCGTGCAGACGCTCCACCATGGTCGAGAGCACCGACTCGGGCGACGGGCCGCCCGGCCCGTACCCCTCCAGAAGGTCGGCGAGGCGCGCGGCCGGGGTGACGTCGTCGGGCGCGGGTGAGTCCTCGCACCAGCCGCAGATCCGGTAGGCAAGGTACGCGAGGTCCCAGGCGCGGGGGCCGGGCGAGGCCATGTCCACGTCGATGAACCCGACGACGCGCTCGCCGTCGTGGACCAGGTTGTACGGCGCGACGTCGTTGAGGCAGACGACCTCCGCGGGCTCGTGGACGGCAGACCTCCACGTCGCGCCGGCTGTCGAGAATCCCGCGGAGACGTCGTGGACCGCACGCAGCATCGGTCCCACCTCGAGGCGGGACCGTCGTGCCCACACCCAGGCCGCGTGCGGCCAGCCGGCTGTCTCGCCCGGGGTCCAGCTCAGGATCTCCCGCCCGCGGCCGTCGACCCCGAGCGGCGCCGGGACGGTCAGGACACCGTGGGCGCGGACCCACGCGAGCCAGGCGTGGACCGTGGGGGTCCAGGGCCCTGCGGACCGGCGCACGGTGTCGCCGGAGCGCATGACCTCGTTGACGTTCCCGCCGCTCAGGGGCTGCTCGTGCTCAGAGTCCGCGTCGAGGTGCATCCGTCGATGCTGCCGTCCGGCGGTCGTCCGGCGCCACCTCATTGCGCCGCGACAGTGCCATGACGATCAGGCCCGCGCACAGCGCCCCCAGGGTGCCGAGCGTGAGGTCGCCGAGCGTGTCCTGGTACGCCACGTCGAGCTCGGTGCCGTGGCGGATGAAGGTGTACCACTCACCAAGCTCCCAGCAGATCGCGAGGATCGCACCGGCACCCGTGATCATCAGCAGCTGCGCCCAGTGCGGGCGGATCCGCTGTCCGATCAGCAGGCCGATCCCCGAGAGCAGCAGGAGCCAGTTGAAGAAGTGGTTGGCGTCGTCCCACCAGACGATCGTGTCGTAGAGATTGAAGCTGTTGCCGGTCACGTCGATCAGGAACGGGAGCATGATCAGCGTGAACGCGCCCCACGGCGGCCGGGCGGAGCTGTCACGACGTCGGACGACGAGCCACCACAGCGCCGGGGCGAGCAGCATCATCACCGGATAGGCGACGAGCCGCGCCCCGAACGCCTTGTCCGCGAACCGCTCGATCCCGGGCCACCACTCGGCGACCGCGAGCTGCCCGACGGTGAGCACAACGACGAGGACGGGCACCCACACGGGGACGGTTCGCCGTTGCATAGACGGATAGTGGCAGCATTCGCGCCCGACGGCGCGTCAGATCTCACGCTCGAGGACGTCCGCCAGGAGGCCGGGGCGGCTCAGCGGCAGGAGGTGCCCGCCCGGCATCTCGACCACGTCGAGGCCGAGGCGCTCGCGGGCGACGCGTCGCTGGAGCTCGGGCGGGAAGAGTCGGTCGTCCCGGCCCTGCACGACGACGGTCCGCGTCCCGGGCCAGCGCGTCGCCGGCCAGGGCTCGGCGAAGGACCGGGCCGAGGGCTCTCTCGGTGCGGCGGCGAGCGCGCGTCGTCGTACCGCGTCGGGGACGTCGTGGAAGAAGCCCTCGACCGGGTCGAACGGCCCCAGCCCCGCGGCCTCTCGTGCGCGCTCGTGCCCGACGGCGTCCCACCACTCACCCGCCGACTCGCCGGGGAGCGGGATCATCGGGTTGAGCAGCACGAGTACGTGCACCGGACGGCGCTCGCACACCAGCGCACCGACGTACGCCCCCATCGACAGCGCGAGGACGACGACGTCGTCGGCGGGGTCGAGAGCCTCCACGGCCAGGTCGCACTGGTCGGTCCAGCCGAGGCTCTCGTCCTGCGCCGGGAGGTCGAGGGGGATCGCGCGGTAGCCCCGCCGCTCGAGCTCGGGCGCGAGCTCGCTGAAGACGGACGCGTCGCCCCCGGCGCCGGGGATCAGGAGAATCGTCGGGGCCGACCCGTGCTCGACGGGGCTCCGGTTGCGAGGCATCGGTCACGTCCTTCCGGTGCGGCCGACCGGCCGTGTCGACGGCCGCGGCGCGCGGGTGCGCAGGTCTGCGCCCGTACGAGGCGCTGATCTCTCGATTCTGGCGTGCCTCCGCCGTCGTGCAAGAGGGGCCTCTCCGTCGCGCGCCAGACGATCTGGCAGGGCGGCGGCGCCGGTGTCGGGGACACTAGGAGAAACACTGCTTGACGAGACTGAGGAGTCCTCCGTGCCACAAGGAACTGTCCGCTGGTTCGACGCCGACCGTGGGTTCGGCTTCATCGACCTCGGGACCGAGGCCGACGACCTGTTCGTCCACGCCTCCGAGATCGTCGGCGACGACGGTCCGAAGCAGCTCCGGGAGGGGCAGGCCGTCGAGTTCGAGGTGCGTCAGGGCGACCGTGGTCCGCAGGCGCGCCACGTCGTCGTGACCGGCGAGCGGGCCGCCGACGCGCCGCTCGGCGTGCTCGGCACCGTGTCCTGGTACGAGCCGGCCAAGGGGTACGGCTTCATCACGCCCGACGACGGTCGCGGCGAGATCTTCGCGCACAGTTCCGCCATCGTCGGGGGCGGCGTGATCACGGAGGGTCAGCGGGTGGCGTTCCTCGTGGTCCCGGGCGAGAAGGGGCCGCAGGCGGACCATCTTCTCCCGCTCGGCGCCGAGGCGGCGCGCCCGGCCACCGACGGCGCCGACGGCACCGTGACGTGGTTCGACGACACCAAGGGCTTCGGGTTCATCGCGCCCGACGGCGGCGGCGCAGACATCTTCGTGCACGTGAAGGCGCTCGGCGGCGGGCTGACCGAGCTCGACGAGGGTGCGCGCGTGACCTACGACGTCGTCGAGGGCGACAAGGGTCCCAACGCCCGCAACGTGCAGCTCGTCGGTGGTTCCCGTCGCTCGCACGCGGCGCCCGACCGCGGCCGGTCCACCGGTCGGTCCTCCGCCGGAGGTCCCGTGCGCGGCGGCGAGGGCACGGTCTCGCGCTACGACGCGGACCGCGGCTTCGGCTTCATCACCCCCGACAGCGGTGGCGACGACCTGTTCGTGCACGTCTCCGTCGTCCGCGGCGACGAGGTCCTCGAGCAGGGAGACCGGGTCCGGTTCAAGACCCGCCAGAGCGACCGCGGGCCGCAGGCCGACGGTGTCGAGCTGATCTGACCGGGCGTCGTCCGGCACGAATCACGCACGATGCGTTGCGAACCGGGCGCCTTCTCCACTGCCACAGAAGGATCCTGCGGGTAGTCGCGAGAGAGGTCGCGCAGGGGCGGTGTGCTGTGGACCAGGCTGCCGCTGAGGCTCGCCTGACGGGGCGACGTGGGCGGAGACCCGCGCTGCCGTCGTTGCGTCACACTCGATCTCGACCGGCGACGGTGCTCTCGTCGCTGTTCCTCAACGTGGCGAGATTCCTCAGCGTGGCCGGAGCATTCGGCCAGGACGTGCCTGGCTCGCGTCCCGGCGATTGCTTCGGGCACGGCTGTGAGAAACTCCGTGTCCAGTCGACGTGGAATTGAGTCGGCTGGACGTGTCGAGCGGCATCCTCGGAAACCTTGCATCGTGGGCAAGATGCGATCGTTCCAAGGGCCCGGCCGACGGTGGAATCACTGAAAGCGACACTCGATCGCAAGAGGTGCTGATCACAGGAAACACATTGAAGGGGCGATAGTCATGGGAACCGTTGGTGCACGAACTCTGGCGGTCGGCACTGTGCTTGTTGTCATCGGGGCGTTGTCCGTCATCTATGTTCCTGATATCTACGGCCTGGTGACCAGGCGCAATGCCGGCGGGGTGGTCGAAGTCGGAGACGCCGTGGCGAACTATCGGGGCGCAGAGATTCTCAATGTCGTCGTGACAATCGTTCGATCATCGTTCATCGCGCTCGGCTCTTCGCTCATCGGGGCAGGGGTGGTTCTCAAGGTGTTGAGCCGCTACGTCGATGACAACGGTGCGGAAGATCGTTCGGACAGTTCCGAGCAACGGCCTATCTGAACCTGCACATCTGCGGCGGTGGTCAATGAGGTCCACTTGCCAGAGCTGCTGGCCGCGGTGCTGCGATGAGGCCGTGGCGTCGCCAGCGCGTCGGGTCCTGCGGCGCCGTGTCGGTATCGAAAAGGAGGGCCAGTGTTGGCCCAGAGATTCGCGTGATTTTCGATCGTGCGAGCCTCGACGCGCCCGGAGAGTTCCTCGACCGGGTGCGTCGTTGACTCACCGCGACTCGCCGCGCAGATCAGCGACCGTGGCGATATGCCGTGACGTTCGGATCTCGTGCGCTCACGCGAGTATGAACTTCCGAAGCGCCGGCGGCACGAGTTGTGGCATGTGATTCCCGGATCTCGATGCCGACCGTGTGCCGACTACCTGCTTGAAGCTCTCAATCCGCTCGACTTCTGTCCCTTCTGACCTGGACTCCGGTGACGACGTCCAGGTGTTTCGGACCTGACCAGGTACCCGGTCTGGATCTATCCGCCGAACCCGACTCCGTCTGCGATATCGCCGTCGAGCACACCCTCGTCGTGTCGGTCTCGAACCATCCTGTTTCCACACGACCGCGACATCTGTGCTCGCAGTGCTCCGCCTGTGACGACGAACCCAAGGGGAAGTCCGTATGGCGGCGGGTGCGCATACCAGGGCTTGTCCGCAGTGGGCTGGCTTCGAGGTCCCGTACCGGGCCGCCGGGCTCCGCATAGCGGTCAGCACAGCTCCCATCTCGTGGCGGAACCGGGCTCGCACGACCCTGTGCACCAGCCAAGGGTGTCACGTCGGCTCGATGATCTGCGGCGCTAGAGGGGCCCGACGCCTCGACGGGACAGCGCCGCGCTCGATTCGTGGTTGGCCTCCATGTCCGCTGTCCGGCCGTTCGGGTGTCGCAAGGCGGTCTCCTGGGATTCTGAGTGCTATCAGGCTGAATGAGTCGTTCTTTCTGACTAGCCATTGACAGAACCAAGTGGTGTCCGTACGGTTCCTCACATGTCGACGACGACGGGGATCAACGCAGAGGTGCGCCGAGCGAACGAGCAGCGTGTGCTCGCCGCGCTCCGAGTCGAGGGAGCTCTCAGCCGGGCTGCGCTCGCGAGGCGGGTGAGACTGTCCCGGACCACGCTGTCGGAGATCACGGCGGACCTCCTCGGGCGCGGCGCGATCACCAAGGTCGACACGGACGCCGACGTTCGTCGCGGGAGCGGTCGCCCGGCCGAGCGTCTGGCTCTGGACCCGGCCGCCGGTCAGTACCTCGGCGTGGACTTCGGGCATCGACGCGTGCATGTGGCTATCGCCAACGCGTCGCATGAAATTGTCGCCTCCGGTCTCGTCCGCTACGACGACTCGACGCCGTGGGACGATCGGCTAGACCTCGCGTTCGACGCCGTCGAAGCGCTCTCCGTCGAGCACAGCCTGCACCTCAGCGCGCTGCAGGGCGTCGGCATCGGCGTCCCGGGTCCGTACACGGGGACCCGATCAGGCGAGGCAGCTCCAGTTGCCTGGAATCGCAATGCCACGCCGGTGGGCGTCGACAGGGCCTTCGCCGAGCGGTACGACTCCCCGGTGGTGGTCGACAACAACACCCGCCTTGCGGCTCTCGCCGAGGCGATGTCCGGGCCAGACGGCCTCAGCGACCTCACCTATGTCAGGCTGTCCGACGGAGTTGGTGGTGGCTTCGTGGTCGCCGGACGCCTGGTCCGCGGATCACGGGGATTCGCCGGCGAGCTCGGTCACGTGACCTCCGACCCGGGCGGCGTCCTCTGCCGTTGCGGCAAACGGGGGTGTCTCGAGACGGTCGCCTCCGTCCCCGCGATCCTGGCGGCGTGCCGGAGTCGTGGGGCGGACGTCCAGGACCTCGACGACCTCGCCGTCGCGGTCGATCGCGCCGACCCGGTGGTCGACGCCGTCCTGCGCGAGGTCGGTGCCGCGGTCGGCCGCGTGCTCGGGGCGGCCGCCATGACCCTGGACCCCACCGAGGTGGTCATCGGCGGCGAGATCGTGCACGTCGCCCCGGTGATCGTCGAACAAGCCGCCTCGACCCTCCGGTACGAGCTCCACTCGATCCCGACCTCTGACACGTGCACCGTGCGCGCCGGTCGGCTCCGCGACAGCGACGGCGCCCAGGGCGCCCTCGCCGCGACCTTCCATCAATCCCCACTGCTCGCGGGCTACCCGGAACCCGGGTCGTTCGGCGCGAGCGAGACGCAAAGGAGCGCACAGTGACCACCTCGACCTACAGCGTGGCGCGCAACGGGCCGGAGCCCGGCGGCGACGCCGTCGCCGCCGGGACGGCCGCAGCCGTCCCGGTCAGCACGGACGGGACGTCCGGGGGAACCGACGGACCGCCGTCCCCCCGGCCGACGACGCGTCGGCGCACCATGGACAAGAAGTCCAGGCTCCGCCTGCTCAACGCCTTCTCGATCGTCATGGGCATCGCCACCTGGTGGGTCATGTCGCTGGCCGGGTTCCAGTTCCCGACACCGCCCGAGGTCGTGGCGAAGGCGGGTGAGATGTGGTCGAGCGGGATTCTGCAGGAGGACATCCTCGCCAGTCTCGGTCGCGTGCTCACAGGATTCCTCATCGGTTCGGCGCTCGCGATCCCCGTCGGGTTCCTCATGGGCTGGTACACCGTCGCCCGAGGACTGTTCGAGCCGTGGATCCAGTTCTTCCGCACGATCCCGCCGCTCGCGCTGCTCCCGCTCGTCCTCGTGCTGATGGGGATCGGCGAGCTCCCCAAGGTCTTCGTGATCTTCCTCGCGGCCTTCCTCGCGTGCGTCATCTCGACGTACCAGGGCGTCGTCGGGGTCGACAAGACGCTCATCAACGCGGCACGCGTCCTCGGTGCGAAGGACGGCCGCATCTTCGCCCGCGTCGTGGTCCCGGCATCCACGCCGTTCATCCTCGTGGGCATGCGCGTCGGCCTCGGTTCCGCCTGGGCGACGCTCGTCGCCGCGGAGCTCCTCGCCGCGCAGGCCGGCCTCGGCTACCGGATGCAGCAGGCACAGCTCTACTACGACCTGGCGACGATCTTCGTCGACATCATCGCGATCGGGATCCTCGGTCTCGTGATGGACCGGCTCCTTCTCCTCGCCGAGACCAAGCTCACCGGATGGCAGGAACGACGATGACGACCACGACCCCCGGACAGCGGACCGAGGCCAAGATCTCCGTCCAGGACGTCCGCAAGACCTTCGACCTCAAGAACGAGGAGTTCGTCGCGCTCGAGCGCGTCAACCTCGACATCTCCGACAACGAGTTCGTGACGGTCGTCGGGCCGTCCGGCTGCGGCAAGTCGACCCTGATGAACATCCTCGCGGGCCTCGACGAGACGACCGCCGGGCACGCCCTGGTGGACGGCGCGGAGGTGTCGGGACCCGGACCCGAGCGCGGCGTGATCTTCCAGCAGTACGCGCTCTTCCCGTGGCTCACGGTCCGCAAGAACGTGGAGTTCGGCCTGAAGGTCGCCGGATACGCCAAGGCGGAACGCCGAGAGCGTGCCGAGCACTTCATCAAGCTCGTCGGGCTGGATCAGTTCGCGGACGCGCTCCCGAAGATGCTGTCGGGCGGCATGAAGCAGCGCTGCGCGATCGCCCGCGCCTACGCGGTCGACCCGTCGATCCTGCTCATGGACGAGCCGTTCGGGGCGCTCGACGCGCTGACCCGGGTCCGTCTCCAGGAGCAGCTCCTGGAGACCTGGAGCCGCGAGAAGCGCACCGTCGTGTTCATCACGCACGACGTCGACGAGGCCGTGTTCCTCGCCAACCGTGTCGTGGTCATGGCCGCGCGCCCGGGGCGGATCTACGACGTCATCGACATCGACCTGCCGTACCCCCGCACCGAGGAGGTCCGCCTCAGCCCAGAGTTCGCGGAGCTGCGCAACCGGATCTGGACCTCCGTCTACCACCAGACGCCCGGCACCGCTGCCGACGCGTCGGCCACCGCGCGGGCCTGATCCACCCGCCAGACCGGCCTGTCCGACCTGTTCTGCCCCGTTCACCTGCCTGACCCCCCCCAAGGAAGAGGACTGTCATGCGCATCACCAAGAAAATCTTCGGCGCCTCGTTGGTCGCCGCGACCCTCGCTCTCAGCGCCGCGGCGTGCTCGTCCGGCGATGACCCCAGCGCGTCAGACGGCGGCAGCTCGGAAGAGACGATTGACGTCAGCTTTGGCTACATCCCGGACTTCAACGGCACGAGCCTGCTGGCCATCGCCGACGATCAGGGTATGTGGGACGAACACAACATCGAGATCAACACCCCGTCATTCACGAACGGTCCGCTCCAGATCCAGGCTCTGGGTACCGGGGACCTCGACTTCGGCTACATCGGCCCGGGCGCGTTCTGGCTACCGGCGTCGGGGCAGGCGAAGATCGTCGCGATGAACACGCTCGGTCAGGCGGACCGCGTCGTCGGCCAGCCGGGCATCGAGTCCATGGACGACCTGCGCGGCAAGAAGGTCGCCGTCCCGGAGGGCACCTCGGGCGACATGATCCTCACCCTCGCCCTCCAGGACGCGGGGATGACGAAGGACGACATCGAGGTCGTGCCGATGGAGCCCGCGGCGATCGTCGCAGCGCTGTCGTCGGGCCAGGTCGACGGTGCCGGCTTCTGGTACCCGGCGCTCGCAACGGTCAAGGAGCAGGTGCCCGACCTTGTGGAGATTGCCTCGAACAAGGACTTCGAGGACTCGGTCTCGTTCCCGACGGCGTTCGTGGCGGGCAACGACCTGGTGGCGAACGACCCGGAAAAGGTCGAGCGAGTGCTCGCGGTGCTGCGCGAGGCGATCGACTACCGCGCGGAAAACATGGAGAGTGCCATCGAGCTCACCGCGGCGTTCAACGACCTCGCGGTTGAGGACGTCGCTGGCGATGCGGCGAACGTGCAGGTGCTGGGCCTCGACGAGATCGACACGATGACCGAGGACGGCACTGTCGACGGCTGGCTCACCGGCATGGGCGACTACTTCGTCGGCGCGGGCAAGCTGGACGCCCAGGTCGAGCCGTCCGAGTACTACCTCGGTGACATGTTCCTCGAGGCGGGCAAGTGAGCTCGAACCACCCGGGCGGCGCCACGTCGGGCGGGGGGTCGAACACGTCGGCGCCCCGCCCGGCGCGGAACGTCCTGTTCCTCATGACCGACCAGCACCGGGTCGACACGCTGGGCGCCTACGGGAACGCGCACGCGTCGACCCCGGTGCTCGACGAGCTGGCCCGGACCGGCACCCGGTTCGACCGCTGGTACACGCCGACGGCGATCTGCACGCCGGCGCGCGCCAGCCTCCTGACCGGCCAGGCGCCGTTCCGCCACCGGGTCCTCGCGAACCACGAGCGCAACGTGGGCTACCTGGAGGACCTCGCACCCGGGACGTTCACCTTCGTGGAGGCGCTCCGTGGCGCCGGCTACAACACCGGCCTCGTCGGCAAGTGGCACGCGGGCACCGAGCGGGCCGCTGCGGACTTCGGGTTCGACGGTCCGGACCTGCCCGGGTGGCACAACCCGGTCGACAACGCCGACTACCTCGCGTACCTCGCGGAGAACGACCTTCCGCCCTACGAGATCAGCGATCGGATCCGAGGGACGCTGCCGAACGGCGGGCCGGGGAACCTGCTGGCCGCGCGTCTCCACCAGCCGGTGGAGGCCACGTTCGAGCACTACCTGGCGACGCGGACCATCGAGCTGCTGGAGCGCTACGCGGACGAGTTCCGCAGCGGGGCGCGGCCGTTCTTCCTGGAGCTCAACTTCTTCGGCCCGCACCTGCCGTACATCGTCCCGGACGAGTACTTCGACATGGTGGACCCGGCCGACGTGGAGCTCCCGGCGTCGATCGCCGAGACCTTCGAGGGCAAGCCTCCGGTGCAGGCCAACTACAGCGCGCACTGGACGTTCGACACCATGCCGATCGAAGTGACGCGCAAGCTCATCGCGGTCTACTGGGGGTACGTAGCCCTCATCGACCAGCAGATCGGCCGGGTCATGGACGCTCTCGAGCGGCTTGGCCTCGTCGACGAGACCGCGGTGTTCTTCACGTGCGACCACGGCGAGTTCACGGGGTCGCACCGGCTCCACGACAAGGGCCCCGCGATGTACGAGGACATCTACCGGACGCCGGGGCTCCTGCGGGTGCCCGGTGGTCCCGAGGGCCAGGTGCGGACGGAGTTCGTCAGCCTCCTCGACTGCACCGCGACGATCCTCGACCTCGCCGGGATCGACCCGACACCGGCCGTGGACTCGCGGAGTCTCCTGCCGATGGCCGAGGGGCAGGACGTGCCCTGGGACGAGGACATCGTCTGCGAGTTCCACGGGCACCACTTCCCGTACCCGCAGCGCATGCTGCGCGAGGACCGGTACAAGCTGGTGGTGAACCCGGACTCGACGAACGAGCTCTACGACCTCTTCGAGGACCCGGACGAGATGACCAACGTCTACGCCAGTCCCGAGATGGACGAGGTCAGGCGCCGGATGATGGGCCGGCTCTACCGGGTCCTGCGCGAGCGGGGTGACAACTTCTACCACTGGATGACCACCATGTACGACGTCGGCGAGGTGGACTACGACCCGACCCAGTCGGGCCTGGACGAAACCACCTACCAGGCGGATCCGGGGGAGAGGCTGGCTCTGTGAGGCGCCCCAACGTCGTCCTGATCCTCACGGACGACCACGCCGCGCACGCCATCGGCGCCTACGGGTCCGTGGTGAACGAGACGCCCCGCATCGACGAGGTCGGCGCGGCGGGCCGGCGGCTCGACCGCTGCTATGCGACGAACTCGCTGTGCTCGCCGAGCCGGGCCTCGATCCTCACGGGGACGTACAGCCACGTCAACGGCGTCACGACCCTCTCGACCCCGGTCGACGCGAGCCAGCCCACGTTCGTGTTGCAGCTGCGCGCGGCCGGGTACCGCACCGCCGTCGTCGGCAAGTGGCACATGGGTGACGGGGAGGGGCACGACCCGCAGGGTTTCGACTACTGGGACGTGCTCATCGAGCAGGGCGAGTACCACGACCCGACGTTCCTGTCCGAGGACGGGCTGCGCACCGAGCCGGGCTATGCGACGGACGTCGTGACGGACCTCGGGCTGCGCTGGGCGGAGTCGCTCGACGGCGACGAGCCGTGGTGCCTGCTGCTGTGGCACAAGGCGCCGCACCGGCCGTGGCAGCCGGACGCGGCGCACGCGGACCTCTACACCGCCCCGATCCCGGTGCCGGAGACGTTCACGGACGACTACGCGACGCGCACGTCGTCGTCGCGGCGGGCGGCGATGCGGATCGCCGAGCACCTGAACGCCGAGGACCTCAAGGTCGACCCGCCGCCGGGTCTCGACCAGGACGCGCTGGCACTGTGGAAGTACCAGCGCTATATGGAGGACTACCTGCGCTGCGTCGCCTCGGTGGACGACAACGTGGGCCGCGTCGTCGACTGGCTGCGCGACCGTGGGGACTTCGACGACACGCTGCTCATGTACTCGTCCGACCAGGGATTCTTCCTGGGCGATCACGGGTGGTTCGACAAGCGGTTCATGTACGAGGAGTCGATCCGCATGCCGTTCCTGCTGTCCTACCCGCGGGCGCTGCCGGCCGGGGAGGACCGCGAGGATCAGGCCCACGACGGGATCGTCACCAACGTCGACCTCGCGAGGACGATCCTCGACGCGGCCGGGGTGGAGCCGCACCCGCGCATGCAGGGCCGGAGCTTCTGGGGCGACCTCACGGGGGTGCAGGACGGCGGCCCTCGCCCCGAGGGCTTCTACTACCGGTACTGGGAGCACGACGACGAGTTCCACAAGGCGCCCGCGCACTACGGGTACCGCGACGACCGCTACAAGATCATCTACTTCTACAACGACGGGCTGGGTCTCGCCGGCACCGGGCCGTTCACGTACTCCGGCGAGTGGGAGATGTACGACCTGCTGGACGATCCCGAGGAGCTCCGCAACGTCGCCGAGGATCCTGGGTACGCGGAGGTGCGTGCCCGGATGGAGGTCGCGATGTGGACGGCTCAGGAAGCGGTGGGCGACCAGCCTCACCCTAGCCAGCCTGTCCCGGCGGGAATCGCCGGTGCCCTGGTGAGCGACAACGGTTCGTAAAGAACGCGAGCCCGACTGGTCCAGACGAGAGCCGCCTGGCGAAGCGAGGAAGGCTTCGATCAACCTCGTGCGGATCGAAACAGCACCTCCCGCCTGAGGTCCTCACCCTGCTGTACGGAGGAGCGTCCAACCGTCGACGCGAGGGTCGCGACATATGAGCAGGGTCGCCATGCCGTGACAAACCGCGCGTCAGCGAGCCCGCGGGCGCGCTTGAGTGACGGGCGGCGGCTGCGCGCACGGTTCTTGCTTGTGCGCTCCTAAACACTGCCTGCAGTACTGGCCCGCGCCGTTGTGGCCGCAGCCGCCCGACGCGGTCGCGATGATCATCAGGCTCTGGATCGCGCGTTCGGCCCGGGAATATGTAGGTCGCGTGCAGAGTTGAGCCAGATAGACTCAAGATTGGACTCCAGCGCTTGCAATGCCGAGCGAGGCAGGCTTACCTTGAGTGCAGCAGACTCAACCAGCCCGTTCGGGGTGTCGCACGGTTCTCCGTGCACGACCGCCCGCGGGCCCTGCACCCGAAGCAAACGGAGGATTGACCATGGCACGTGCAGTAGGAATCGACCTCGGAACCACCAACTCGGTGGTCTCCACCCTCGAGGGTGGCGAGCCCACCGTCATCGCGAACGCCGAAGGCGCCCGCACCACCCCGTCCGTCGTGGCGTTCTCCAAGTCGGGCGAGGTGCTCGTCGGTGAGGTGGCCAAGCGTCAGGCCGTCACCAACGTCGACCGCACCATCTCGTCGGTCAAGCGCCACATGGGCACCGACTGGTCGGTCGAGATCGACGACAAGCAGTACTCGGCGCAGGAGATCTCCGCCCGCATCCTCGGCAAGCTGAAGCGCGACGCCGAGGAGTACCTGGGCGAGGCCGTCACCGACGCCGTCATCACCGTCCCGGCCTACTTCAACGACGCCGAGCGTCAGGCCACCAAGGACGCCGGACAGATCGCGGGCCTCAACGTCACGCGTATCGTCAACGAGCCGACCGCGGCTGCTCTGGCCTACGGCCTCGAGCGCGGCAAGGAGGACGAGCTCATCCTCGTCTTCGACCTCGGTGGCGGAACGTTCGACGTCTCCCTCCTCGAGGTGGGCAAGGACGAGGACGAGTTCTCGACCATCCAGGTCCGCGCGACCTCCGGTGACAACCGCCTCGGTGGTGACGACTGGGACCAGCGCATCGTGGAGCACCTCATCAAGCAGGTGAAGAACAACTCGGGCGTCGACCTGTCCAAGGACAAGATCGCGCTGCAGCGTCTGCGCGAGGCGGCCGAGCAGGCCAAGAAGGAGCTGTCGTCCGCGACCAGCACCAACATCTCGATGCAGTACCTCTCCATGTCGGAGAACGGCCCGATCCACCTGGACGAGAAGCTCACGCGTGCGCAGTTCCAGCAGATGACGCAGGACCTGATCGACCGGACCAAGTCGCCGTTCCACGCCGTCATCCGTGACGCCGGCATCTCGGTCAACGACATCGACCACATCGTGCTCGTCGGTGGTTCGACGCGTATGCCGGCCGTGACCGACGTCGTCAAGGAGCTCACCGGTGGCAAGGAGCCCAACAAGGGCGTCAACCCGGACGAGGTCGTCGCTGTCGGCGCCGCCCTGCAGGCCGGTGTCATCTCCGGTGACCGCAAGGACGTCCTGCTCATCGACGTCACCCCGCTCTCCCTCGGCATCGAGACCAAGGGTGGCGTGATGACCAAGCTCATCGAGCGCAACACGGCGATCCCGACCAAGCGCAGCGAGGTCTTCTCGACCGCCGAGGACAACCAGCCGTCGGTCCTCATCCAGGTCTTCCAGGGTGAGCGCGAGTTCGCCCGCGACAACAAGCCGCTCGGCACGTTCGAGCTCACCGGCATCGCGCCGGCGCCGCGCGGTCTGCCGCAGATCGAGGTCACCTTCGACATCGACGCGAACGGCATCGTGCACGTGTCCGCCAAGGACCGTGGCACCGGCCAGGAGCAGTCGATGACGATCACCGGCGGGTCGGCCCTCCCCAAGGAGGACATCGACCGCATGGTGAAGGAGGCCGAGGAGCACGCCGCCGAGGACAAGGCGCGTCGTGAGGAGGCGGAGACCCGCAACCAGGCCGAGTCCTTCGCGTACTCGACCGAGAAGCTGGTCAACGACAACAAGGAGAAGCTCTCCGACGAGGTCGTGACCGAGGTCGAGGCAGACATCGCCGCCGTGAAGACCGCGCTCGAGGGCGAGGACTTCGAGGCCGTGAAGTCGGCGAACGAGAAGCTCATGACGTCGTCGCAGAAGATCGGCGAGGCGCTCTACGCCCAGGAGCAGGCTGCCGGTGAGCAGGCTGCCGCGGGCGACCAGGGCACCGAGACCCCGGAGAACGACGAGGACATCGTCGACGCCGAGGTCGTGGACGACGACACCGAGGGTGACCGCAAGTGACGTCCGCTGACGACACCACCCCCGAGAACGAGCGTCCCGAGGACGAGTCGGCACAGCCCGCGGACGCCGCCGAGCAGGCGGCGTCCGCGGGGGACGCCCCCGAGGGCGACCCCTTGGAGGCACTCGACTTCGAGCCCAGCGAGGAGGCGTCCGAGGACGCCGCCGTGCTGGCCGCGAAGGCTGAGGCCGCGGAGCACCTCGACGCCCTCCAGCGCGAGCGTGCGAGCTTCACGAACTACCGCAATCGTGCGGTGCGTGACAACGCGGCGGCACGGACCCAGGGCGTCCAGGACGTCCTGGCCGGGCTGCTCCCGGTGCTCGACGACATCGAGCGGGCGCGCCAGCACGGCGAGCTCACCGGCCCGTTCGTCGCGATCAGCGACAAGCTGGACGGCGCGCTCGCCAAGTTCGAGATCGAGCGGTTCGGCGCGGTCGGGGACGAGTTCGACCCCAACCTCCACGAGGCACTCATGCACTCGACCGACCCCGAGGCGACGTCCTCGACGGTCAACATCGTGATCGAGCCCGGGTACCGGATCGGGGAGCGTGTGGTCCGCGCGGCCCGCGTGTCCGTCGTCGGGCCCGAGTAGCACCCGCTTCACCGTGCCGAGCATGCGGTCCGCCCCTCGACCCCGGTCCTGAGGGCGGGCCGCCTGCTCGGCCGAGCAGGTGGTGGGCCCGGTCGGGCCCACGGACGAACGTAGAGAGCATGACCGAGGAAAGGAGGCGCCGTGACCGGTCAGGACTGGATCGAGAAAGACTTCTACGCAGCGCTCGGTGTCCCGAAGGACGCCGACGACGCCGCGATCAAGAAGGCCTACCGCAAGCTTGCCCGCACGTATCACCCGGACCACAACCCGGGTGACGACAAGGCGGAGCAGAAGTTCAAGGAGATCGGCGAGGCCTACGCCGTCCTCTCCGACAAGGAGCAGCGCCAGCAGTACGACGGCCTGCGCGCGATGGCCGGTGGCGGCCCTCGCTTCGCAGCAGGCGGCCCGGGCGGCTCCTCGGCCGGGTTCGAGGACATGTTCGGCTCGATGTTCGGCGGCGGCGGGACGCGTCAGCGCTACTCGACGTCGGGTGGCGGCGCGGGCGCCGGCGGGTTCGAGGACATCCTCGGCTCGATGTTCGGCGGCGGCTACGGCGGCGGAGGCCAGGCCGGCTTCCGGCCGAACCCGGCGCAGAAGGGCCGTGACGTCCAGGCGTCGACGACGATCGACTTCCGCCAGGCGGTCGAGGGCACGACGCTCTCGCTGAACGTCAACGGCCGCAAGGTCAACGCGAAGTTCCCCGCCGGGGTCAAGGACGGGCAGAAGATCCGCCTGCGCGGCAAGGGCCAGCCCGGCACGGGCGGGGGCCCCGCCGGAGACCTCGACATCACCGTCTCGGTGACTCCGCACCCGGTCTTCACGATGGAGGGCCGGAACCTGCGGATGACGCTGCCGATCTCCTTCGTCGAGGCGGCGCTCGGCGCCACCGTGCAGGTCCCGACGTTCGACGGCGGCTCCGTCAAGCTGAAGATCCCGCACGGCACCTCGTCCGGCAAGGTGCTGCGCGTCAAGGGCCGTGGCGTCGTGACGCCGAAGGGCACGGGTGACATGCTCGTGACCGTGCAGGTCGCGGTTCCGCAGAAGCTGTCGAAGGACGCCAAGAAGGCGGTCGAGGCGCTCGCGCAGGCGACCGGCGACGAGGACGTCCGTGAGGGTCTGGCCGAGAGGGCCGGCAGCTAGCCACACGGAGGCAGGACAGAGGCGGGCGGAGGCCCGAGGAGGGAGCGACGTCGTGAGGATCGACCCGGACGCGCCGTTGCTGGCGATCTCGCAGGCGGCAGAGCTGGCGGGCATGCACGCCCAGACCCTGCGGCAGTACGACCGCCTCGGCCTCGTCTCGCCCCGCCGGACGGTGGGGCGCGGACGCCGGTACTCCTACCGCGACGTCGAGCGTCTGCTCGAGGTGCAGCGGCTGAGCCAGGACGAGGGGATCAACCTCGCCGGCATCAAGCGGATCCTCGAGCTCGAGCGCCGCGTCGAGATCCTGGCCGCGCGGGTCGAGGCCCTGCACGCCCGTGTCGAGACGGGCACCCGCGTCTTCGCGACGGGGTCGAGCGGGGAGGCCGTCGCCGTGCCGCGCGGTCGGCGCGGTCGGCGCGAGGTGTCGTCGCGCTCGCTCGTGCTCTGGCGGCCTCCGCAGGAGTAGGGCGCCACCGACGCACGACGGCGAGCCTCCGTTAGCGTCGAAGCTCGTCCAGGAGCGTCTCGGCCTCGGCGAGCGTCGCCGGGAGGGTGATGATGCTGATCCGCGGCGGACGACGCAGGACGGCACTGAGGTGCAGCCGCTCGGTGGCCGACTCGATCTCGCGGCGCGCCGCCTCGGCGATCGCCGCCGCCTCCGACGCCGGGACGAGGATCGCGTAGACCCCGTCACCGATGGACGCGGCCGGGCCGACGGCCGACGCCGCGCGCAGCGCCTCCCCGACCCCCGCCTCGCGGCTGGCACGCTGCCAGAGCGCGACGTGACCGACGGCGACGTCCACGTGGACGAGGGACGACGTCGTCCCGGCGGCCAGGCCGAGAGCGGTGGCGTGGGCGTACGCCTCTCCGAGCCGGACACGGAGGTACTCCGCACTGACGAGTCCCGACGCAGGGTCCCGGACGGCGTCGGACGCACCCGGCTCGATGGCGCCCTCGGCCCATCCCGTGCCCAGGGCGCGGAGGGTGAGGACGTCCGTCTCGGCGCCGACGGCGCGGTACAGGCACAGCAGGTCGTCGATCGCCTCGCCGATGCTCACGCCCGCGACGCCGCGTGCGGTGCCGAGGCGTTCGGCCGCCGCACTGGTGTCGCGGCCGTCGGCGAGCGCCTCGGCGAGTGCGTCGACGGCAGGGTGGTGCCAGTCCCCGGGGCGCAACCAGACGGTCGAGAGCGACTGCCTGCGCCAGTGCTCCCGCACGCGCTCGGCGTCGCTGATTCGGTGCCCCATCGGGTTCTCCATACTGATGAGACGCACGAGAGTGCCGACTATGACGCAAGAACGCGACGCGATCTGCGCGGTACGCGCGGTTTTCCGCTCCGTCGTGGGGTGGAAGGGTGTTCCTGTCAGTTTCGCGACTGAGTATGGTAGGGGAGCGCCTGCTCTGGCGCGACCAAGACGACAGGTAGGCAGATGACGCAGCTCGACACGACGGCGCCCGCCGACGCAGAGCTGATCGCCAGCACCCGAGGTGGCGACCAGGCTGCCTTCGGCGAACTCTATGCCCGCCACAGCGCCGCCGCGCTGGGGGTCGCGCGCCAGTACGTGCCGAACTCCGCCGATGCCGAGGACGTCGTCTCCGAGGCGTTCACCAAGGTGATGCTCGTCCTGCAGAAGGGTGAAGGCCCGGACACGGCGTTCAGGGCCTACCTCTTTACTGTTGTCCGCCGTCTTGCCTTCGACGCCAGCAAGGGGCGTGCGCGGACGCGGCCCACGGACGAGATCGAGACGTTCGAGTCCGCGATGGGTCCGCTCGCCTCCACCGAGGAGCCGATGCTCGAGGGGTTCGAGCGGACGACCGTGGCACGCGCGTTCGAGGGACTGCCCGAGCGGTGGCGGGCCGCGCTCTGGTACTCCGAGGTCGAGGCGATGAGCCCGGCGCAGTTCGCCCCGATGCTCGGCCTCAGCGCCAACGGGGCCGCGGCGCTGACGTATCGCGCTCGTGAGGGGCTGCGTCAGGCCTACCTCCAGCAGCACCTGAGCGAGCCCCCCGGCGATGCCTGCGCGGCGACCGGGGACCTGCTCGGTGCGTACGCGCGTGGAGGTCTGTCGGCGCGGGAGACCGCCAAGGTCGACGCGCACCTGGAGACGTGCGGCGGCTGTCAGGACCTGGTCGTCGAGCTCGGCGACGTCGCGCACGGCATGCGCGGGATCGTTGCACCCCTGGTCCTCGGGCTCGGAGCGCTCGGCCTGGTCGGGGCGCCGCTCCCGGTCGGCGGTGCGGTCGCAGGAGCCGTCGCGGCAGGTGCTGCCGCCGGTACGGCTGGTGCTGCAGGGTCCACCGGGAGCGGTTCCGCGGGCGGCACGGGCAGTGCCACGGGTGCCGGTGGCGCTGCGGCGGGCGGCGGTGCTGCGGGCGGAGCAGCTGCCGGCGCCGGTACCTTCGCGGGTCTCGCGGCGGCGATCAGCGGGGCGCCCCTGGTGGCTGCCGCGATCGGCGTCGGGATCCTCGCGGTCGCGGGACTCGCTATCGCGGCAGCCACGGGCAACCTCTTCGGGGGTGGGGACGACACGTTCGTCGCGCAGAGCGACGAGAGCACGGCCGACGCGGACTCCGGCACCGGTGCTGCGACTGACTCGGACGACCCCGCGACGTCGGACGACGCGGCGACCGATCCCGACGACGCGGCGACGGACGCCACGGAGCCCGACGCGACGTCGCCCTCGAACGTTCCCGTGGTCGACGGGTCAGCGGAGCCGCTCGACTCGGACGGTTCGGGCGCCTTGGACCCTGAGGGTCCGTCGGGGTCGTCCGACGCAGCGACTCCTGCCGGCGGCACCGGATCCGGGACGACGCCCGACACCGACGGCGAACCCGACGTCGATCCGGCCCCGGCGCCGGATCCGGCGGTCGAACCCACGACGGACCCGACGACAGAACCTACGACGGACCCGACAACAGAACCCACGACGGACCCGACGACCGATCCCGTCGCACCGGCGAGCCTCGCGGTGTCGTTCACGCCGCCGACCCAGCTCACGGCCCGCACTCCCACCGACATCGTGATCGACACCGTGAACTCCGGGGGCACCGCGGCGAGCGCGGTGATGCTCGAGGTCGGGCTCCCGGACGGGGTCGACCTGCTGGGCGCCACCTCGAGTGCCGGGACCGCTCTCGGTGTCCCGGTCCTCACCGACGCCGACCTGCGCTGCGGCGAGCCCGGCGGGGACGACGGACGTACCGTCACCTGCCGCATCGGCACGGTGGACGCCCACACGTCGGTGTCGGTGGCACTCCGGATCCAGGCCACGCGTGCCGGGACGTACGAGTTCCGCGCCGCGTACTGGGGCGACGGCCTCGACCGTCGCGACCACCACTTCGACCCGATCTCGGCGGGATACTGGGGGGCCGACGTTTCCGGCGCGTTCTCGTCGCCGACCGTGGCCCTGCAGAACCCGGGCACCGTCGGGGTTCCGCTGTCGGTGGAGAGCACGGGCGACCGGCCGGTCGAGAACGTCGCGGTGGACGTCGACGTGCCGGACGGCCTGCGCGTCGTCGGCGGTGACGGCGCCTGGGACTGCGAGTCGGGCACGGAGGCCGTCACCTGCACCGCGGACGGCACCGTCGAACCGGGCGAGAGCCAGCGCGGTGACGTCCTGCTCGCGAGCGTCGCGGGCGGAGCGACGGCGCCCGCCGGGTTCACCCGGATCGCCGGGTCCGTGACCGCCGAGCAGGCCGACGGGTCGCGCAGCGGGGCCGTCGTCACCGATGCGGCCGACGGCGCGTACGTGGCGGTCGAGGAGCCCTGGAGTCGCGTCGACGTCGAGTACGCGACCGCGTGCACCGACGCGGGTGTCAGCCTGGGAGCGACGGTCCGGTCGACACTGTCCGCAGACCTCGCCGCGCATCTGCAGTACGACCTCGAGGGGAGCGACGCCCGGACGAGTCGCCCAGTCACGGTCGAGGGAGGATCGTCGGCCGAGCTGACGTTCCAGCCGGACGGTGTCTACGACGGCGGAGCAGTCACCGCGGTGGTCGTGGCCGAGATCGCGGGGAGCTCCGTCGAGCACACGCTCGCCGAGCACTCCGTCGCGGCGTGCCCGAGCCCCGAGCCCACGACGGATCCCACGACGGATCCCACGACCGACCCGACGACCGATCCGACGACGGATCCCACGACGGACCCCACGACCGATCCGACGACGGACCCGACGACCGATCCGACCACGGACCCGACGACCGATCCGACCACGGACCCGACGACCGATCCGACCACGGACCCGACGACGGACCCGACGACTGATCCCACGACGGATCCGACCACGGACCCGACGACGGACCCGACGACTGATCCCACGACGGATCCGACCACGGACCCGACCACGGATCCCACGACCGATCCGACCACGGATCCCACGACCGATCCGACCACGGATCCCACGACCGATCCGACCACGGACCCCACGACCGATCCGACCACGGATCCCACGACCGATCCGACCACGGACCCGACCACGGATCCCACGACCGATCCGACGACGGACCCGACGACGGATCCCACCACCGACGCGGCGCTCGAGGTCCTGGTGGCCGCGCCGTCGGAGATGGCGAACCCCGGGTCGGCAGCCGTCGACCTCAGCCTGGCCAACGTCGGCGAGGTCGCTCTCGACGGTGCGGCCGTCGACGTCACCCTGCCGGCCGGGCTGCGACTCGTCGGAGGTTCGCGTGCCTGGGACTGCATCGCGCGCGGAGATGCGGTGACGTGCCAGACCCGGGGTGACCTGGGGCCGGGCGACTCGGTCGAGGGGACGTTCACCGTCGCCTCTGTCGCCGACCCGTCGGGGGCGCCCGTGCTCGGCGCGGGGGTCGTGCAGATCGGCGTCACCGCATCCGCGCTCGAGGGAGCCGCGACGGACGACGACTCGACCGATCTGGCGATCGCCGAGCCCTGGAGCGGACTTGGTCTCGGTGCGGTCGAGGCCCGGTGCACCGACGGAACGGCGTCCCTGATCACGGATCTCGTGTCCACGACGGACGTCGACGGCACGGCCACTCTCGCCTTCACTCCCGCGGATCGCGCCTCGCGCGACGGCGACACCGTCGCGTTCAGCGGCACGGCAGGCGCGGGCTCGGAGGAGGCCGTCCGCCTGACGCTCAACGAAGGGGCCGGGCACCCGGCCGGGGACGTCGCCGTCCGGACCGAGATCGAGGTTGCGGACCAGGTGTTCACCCTGACCTCGCCGGTCGGGTCCGTCGAGGCGGCCGACTGCGCCACGGGCGCGCTCGTGGAGGTCGGGGACGTGCTGGCGTCCGAGGACCCCGCCACCGGGAACCTGACGCTCTCGACGGTGGTGACGAACGTCAGCGGGTTCCAGGTCGGCGTCGAGCCGCGCCTGGGCGACGTGACCCTCGACGGGTTCGTGCTCGAGCCGGGGGAGTCGCGCGACGTCGTCCGTGCGACGGGAAGCTCCGCCGCACCCGGCGCGCTGACGCTCTCGACCTGGTGGGTGGACGCACAGGGCGACACCGGCGAGCCGACGGACGCGGAGTATGTGACCGGCGATCTGGGACTCTCGGACTGGTCGACGACCGCGAGCGTGACCGCTCAGTGCGGGCGCGAGGGCGTCATCTACGTCGGGGAGCTCCGCAACGACTCGACGCGGACGATGGCGACGCGCATGACCATGCACTACCCGGGGGCCGACTACGTGCAGTCGGCGAACGCCGAGACGCTTCGACCCGGCGAGTCGGGCACGTTCACCATCGAGACGCCGCTGCGCGCGTCGGAGGAACGTTGGGTGTCGTTCCGCCTGAACCGCACTGCCCTCGGAGGCGGCGGGAGCACGGCGTCCGCCGAGGCCCCGGCGATCGAGTGCCGCACGTTCTCCCCGACGGCCGAACTGACGGTCGGCGACCGACCCGCCCCCGAACCGGTCGGTGTCCGCCTCGTCGATGTCTCGGTGACGATCGACAACTCAGCCTCTGTCGGGGAGGCCGGACAGTTCACGATCAGTGGCGGGTCCGCGCGCCCGATGGACGTCACGGTCGCCGCCGGCGAGATCGGGGCCTTCTCGGTCGGGAAGGTCGGAACCGAGGGAACCGTCGTGACCGTCACCGGGACCGACGGGTCGGAGACCTGGGAGTCTGGGGACCTCGTCCTCGAACCGTGGACCCCGCAGTGCGCCGACGCGTGGACGTTCCGCTTTTGGGACGAGTTCGGGTACGAGGAAGGAGACCTGGTGTCTCATCGGGGAGCCAACTACGAACTCCTCACGTCGGGACTGGGCTTCCTCTCCCCGAGTCCCTGGTTGCCCTGGGTGTGGGAGAAGATCGAGACGTGCTCCTGACGGTCGTCGCGGCGTTCGCCAGAGCCGGCGCACGACGCGGGGGAGGAGCGCCGGGCGCGACGGCCGCGCGTCAGCTCGGGTTGGCGATCCGGTAGACCGCGTCGTCGATCCGCACGTCGCCGCCGGTGAGCTCCAGGGTCTTGCCCTCGGTCCCGGGGACGTGCAGGATCTCGCCGATGGTCACCGCGACGTCGTCGCGCGTCACGTCACCGCGCTCGACGCTCTCGGCGAGCGTGACCTTTCCGGTCCCGGTCTCGTCGGTGAGTCGACCCGGGCGGAGGATCGTGAGGTCGAGGGTGTCGCGCGCGACGAGGTCGGACTCGGCCGCCGCCTTGGCGCGCAGGTACGCGACGAAGGTCTCGTCGGCGCCGTCGGGAGTCTTGCCCCCGCGGACGGAGTCGACCCCCATCGAGGAGACGAGCAGGTAGCGACGGACTCCGGCGATCTCGCAGGCGTCGGCCAGCAGCACGGCACCGGCCCGGTCCACGGTGTCCTTGCGGGCGATCGTGCTGCCCGGCCCGGCACCGGCGGCAAAGACGACGGCGTCGGCGTCCTTCAGCGCGTGGGCGATCTCGGCGGCGTCGTCCTGCTCGAGGTCGAGCATGGCGACGGTGGCGCCGAGGTCGGTGACGTCGAGGATCTGTGAGGCGGAGCGGACGAGGCTGACGACGGCGTCGCCGCGTTCGATCAGTGCTTGTGTGAGGCGGAGGCCGATCTGCCCGTGGCCTCCGGCGATGACGATGCGCATGTGCAGAAACTATCCGCGCAGGCGTGTCCCCGCGCGGTGAGGGATGCCGCCGTGGTGAGCGGCACGTCCGGTCCCTCGAACGACCTGGACGTCGGGCCCGAGCCCGTAGCCGACGCCGCGGACCGTGCGGACGGCGTCGAGGCCGAGCTTGGTGCGGAGTCGGCCGACGTGGACGTCGACCGTCCGGGTGCCGGCGCGGAGCCGCTCGCCGCGCCAGACGGTCGCGAGCAGGTCGTCGCGGCTGGCGACACGGCCGGGGGCCGCGGACAGGAAGTTGAGCAGGTCGACCTCGCGCTGCGTGAGGGGGTGCTCGACGCCGTCGACGGTCGCGATCCGCTCGTCCACGGCGATGCGGACGAGGGGGATGCCGATCGACGCGAGGCGGTCGAGGAAGTCCTGGTGGCTGATGCGCGGGGTGACAGGGGCAAGCGTGGTCATGATGTCTCCGTTGGGGGGTCGCGAGCGCACGGTGGGCTCGGCGGTGCCGACGGCTGGCGTCGGCGGGGTCAGGGCTGGGTCAGGCCTGACAACAGAGACACATACACATCGAGGGCAGCGCGACGGGGCGCGCTGTGCTCCGATGTGTGGTCATGAGGGCAGCATGCCACCACGAGACGGCATCTGCCAAGGGGTGAACGCGAACTCGTCCGAGATTCGAAACTTCCCGCTCGAATGCTTCGGAATGCCCGAAAGGGCGGGCGGGTCAGACGATGCCGTAGAGGCGGTCCCCGGCGTCACCGAGGCCCGGGACGATGTACGCGTTCTCGTCGAGCTTCTCGTCCACGGCGGCGACGACGAGCTCGACGTCGGCACGGTCGCCGACGGCGGTGCTCAGCACCTCGATGCCCTCGGGGGCGGCCAGGAGGCAGACGGCGGTGACGTGCCGCGCGCCGCGCTCCAGGAGGTAGTCGATCGCGGCGACGAGCGTCCCGCCCGTGGCGAGCATCGGGTCGACGAGGAAGCAGTGACGGTCCGTGAGGTCGTCCGGGAGCCGATTGGCGTACGTGACGGCCTCGAGCGTCTCCTCGTCGCGCTGCATGCCCAGGAACCCGACCTCGGCGGTCGGGAGCAGCCGGGTCAGGCCGTCGAGCATCCCGAGGCCTGCGCGCAGGATCGGGACGACGAGCGGCATCGGCTCGGCGATCCGGACGCCCACGGTCGGGGCGACGGGTGTCTCGATCTCGTGCGGCTCCGTCTTCACGTCCCGGGTCGCCTCGTAGGCGAGGAGCGTCACGAGCTCGTCCACCAGCTGGCGGAAGTTCGGTGACGGGGTGTTGATGTCTCGCAGGACGGTTAGCTTGTGGGCGACGAGGGGGTGGTCGACGACGTGGACGCGCATACCGACGAGCCTACTCGGCCGACGCCCTCGGAGCCGTGTCGGGCACCCGTCAGGGACTCGTTCGGTCGTCCTGTCTCGCGGGAGAGCGCCTGGGGCACCAGAGTCTGAGACTCTGGGGCGGTGAGCGAGAACGAGCCCGACGCGCCGGGCCTCTCCCTGCCCTGGGCCGCCGACACGTTTCCCCCGGTGACGCTCGCCGCGCGCCGCCAGGTCTGGGACGCCCTGATGGGCCTGGCGCTGCACGAGGCGACCCACGCCCTGGCGTCCGACGACGTCCCGGTCGGTGCGCTCGTCGTCGGACCGCGGGGCACGCTGCTGGGGGTGGGGCACAACCGGCGCGAGGAGGGCGGGGACCCGACCGCGCACGCCGAGGTGCTCGCGATCCGCCAGGCGGCCGCCACGCTGGGGAGCTGGCGCCTCGAGGGGTGCACGTTGATCGTGACGCTCGAGCCCTGTGCGATGTGCGCGGGTGCGATCACGCTCGCCCGGATCCCCCGGGTCGTGCTCGGGGCCTGGGACCCCAAGGCGGGAGCGACCGGATCCGTGTGGGACCTGGTGCGCGACCGCGCCGTCCTGCACACCGTCGAGGTGATCGGCGGGGTGCGTGAGCAGGAGTGCGGCGACCTCCTGCGCGGATTCTTCGAGGAACGCCGGTGAGGCGGTACGCGCCGCTCCTGGCCGCCGTCGTATGGACCGTCTCGGTCCCGCTGGTGTGGTGGTGGGGGCGGTGGCTCCAGGACCAGGACGAGGTGCTGCTGCTCGGCGGAGCACCGCCCTTCGCCGGTCTGCGGATCACCGAGGCCGGGTGGGGAACCCTCGCCGCCGTCGGCGTCGCGGCCCTCGTGGTCTGGCGCGGGCCACGACTGGCACGGACGCTGCGGTGGGGCGTCCTGCTCGCCGTCGGGTGGGCGACCGCTCTCGCGTGGACACTGGCGCTGGGCGCCTCCGTGCGGTGGTCGGACCTGACCGAGCCGCTGACGAACGAGAACGACTACCTGCCGGCCGTGCCCGGTGCCTCCGCCGATCCGAGCGGGTTCCTCGCGACCCTGCAGTCGGACCCGATGAGCTACCCCGTGCACGTCCGCGGGCACCCGCCGGGCTTCACCCTGCTGCTCGCCGGGATGGACCGGGTGGGCCTCGGCGGCGCCGGCTGGGCCGCGGCGCTCGTGATCCTCGCCGGGACCTCCGCCGTCGTCGCCGTCGCGCTCACCATCCGGTTGCTCGGCGGTGCCGCGGGGGAGCGCACCGCGCGCGCGGCGATGCCGGCCGTCGTCCTCGCGCCGTCCGCGATCTGGGTCGCGACGTCCGCCGACGCCTTCTACGCGGGCGTCCTCGCCTGGGGCACCGCGCTGCTCGCCGTCGGCACGACGTCGCGCGGACGAGCGCGCTGGGCCGCCGTCGTCGGGGCCGGGCTGCTCCTCGGGTGGGCACCGTTCCTCAGCTACGGCCTGCTGCACATGGGACTCGTCGTGCTGGCCGTCCCGATCGTCACGCGACGGTGGTGGCCCACCGTCGTCGCGGGTCTGCTCGTGGTGGCCACCCTGGTCGCCTGGGGGCTTGCCGGTTTCTGGCTCTGGGACGGCATCGCCGCGACGCACGAGGCGTGGTCGAACGGGAAGGCGTCCGCGCGACCGTACGGGTACTTCCTCGTCGCGGACATCGTCCTGCTCGGCGCGTTGATCGGTCCCGCCGGTGTCGGCGGGACGGCTCGCTGGCGACGGCTCGACCCTGCGACGGCGTGGCTCGCGGCGCTCGCGATCGTCGCGGCGGCCGCCGGCGCGTTCGGCGGGTTCGAGCGCGGTGAGGTCGAGCGCGTCTGGCTGCCGCTCGCGTGCTGGATCGTCCCCGTCGCCGGGGCGCTCGCGCTCGGCACGGGCACCGGCGAGAGGCCGGGCGACGGCCGCACGTGGCGCTGGTGGCTCGGGGCGCAGGCGGCGACGGCGATCGCGATCGAGACGCTGGTGGTGACTCCGTGGTGAGCCGCGGGCGTACGGCCCGCTCGTTCGTCAGGTGACTGTCAGGGCGGCAGCGGAGGTTTGACCGCGCAGCTCCTCCGAGCGCTCCCTACGATCGCGGTATGGCCAAGGTCGAGGACGAGACGCGTCGGAGCCGCTTGCCGCGCCTGCCGCGGACGGAGGACTTCGCCTCCGCGATCCACGATCCCCGAGTCGTCGCCCGGGTGGGCGTCCTCCTTGGGTCGGCGTTCCTGCTCGTCTTCCTCACGGGCCTCTACTCCCACGTCCACCAGAACCCCGTGGCATGGTTTCCGCTCGGCCCTGACCCCGCCTGGCTGTACCGGGTCACCCAGGGGATCCACGTCGGGGCCGGGATCGCGTGTGTCCCGCTGCTGCTGGCCAAGCTGTACGCCGCCTACCCGGCCCTCTTCGAGCAGCCCCCGGTCCGCGGACCGCTGCACGCGCTCGAGCGGCTCTCGGTCGCGGTGCTCGTCGCGACGGCGACGTTCCAGCTCGTCACGGGTGTGCTCAACACCTTCCAGTGGTACCCGTGGAGCTTCGGGTTCGTCGGGGTGCACTACGCGACGTCGTGGGTGGTGATCGGGTCGCTGCTGATCCACGTGGGCGTCAAGCTTCCGGTGATCGTGCCCGCGCTTCGCGCACGCATCAAGGACGGCGAGATCGTCGACCCGGAGATCGCCGACGAGAGCCCGCTGCCACGCACCCACATCTCCGACGGCGACCTGATGTCGATCCCGGACGGCGACCTCCACCCGGCCGAGGACCGCTCGACCACCGAGGCGACGGCGACGCGGCGCGGGTTCCTCACGGCCGTCGCGGTGACGACGCTCGGCGCCGTCGCCCTGACCGTCGGACAGACCGTCCGCCCCCTCGCACCGCTCTCCGTCCTCGCCCCCCGCGACCCGCGCGTCGGGAGCCAGGGCGTGCCCGTCAACAAGACCGCCGCCTCCGCGCAGGTCACGAGCGACGTCGTCGGACCGGCGTGGAGGCTCGAGCTCGAGGGACCCGACGGCGTCGTCCAGCTCTCGCGGGACGACCTCCTGGCGATGGACCAGCACACGGCCGACCTCCCGATCGCGTGCGTCGAGGGGTGGAGCGCCATGGCGACCTGGCAGGGGGTGCGCGTGCGCGACCTCGTCGAGCGGGCCGGTGGCCGGGTCGGGGACGGCGGGCACGACGTCTCCGTCGCGAGCCTGCAGGTCGGTGGCGCGTACAGCCGGTCGGTCCTGCAGGCGTCCTACGTCGCGTCGGACGACACGCTCCTCGCGCTGCGGCTCAACGGCCAGGACCTCAACCTGGACCACGGGTACCCGGCGCGCATCATCGCCCCCAACCGTCCGGGCGTGCTGCAGACCAAGTGGGTCAACCGCCTCGCCGTGGTCGAACCGGTGATCGCATGATCGCGACACGGTGGGCGCTGTGGGCCGCAGGGGCCGCGATGATCGCGTGGGGCCTGTGGACCGCCTGGGTCCGCGTCCCGCCCGACCAGTGGGTCTCGGTGCTGCTGTGGCTCGCCGGCGGGATCGTGGTGCACGACGCCGTCCTGGCGCCGGTGGCGATCCTGCTGGGACTCGTCATGCTGCCCCGGGTGCCCGAGACGTGGCGGCCCGCCCTGCGTGGTGGCCTCCTGGCGCTGGGCGTCCTCGCTCTGCTGGGCGTCGGTGTCTTCATGGGCGCGGAGGGTCGGCGCAACCCGTCCGTCGTGCCCCAGGACCCGCTCGCCGCGGTACTCGTCGCCGTCGCCGTGGTCGTCGTCGGCGTGGTGATCGGCGGACTCGTGACCACGCGTCGTCGCGCGCGGGCGGTCGGCACCGCCTGACCCGCGGACCTCGGCTCGGCTCAGCGCTGGTGGAGCGTCGTCCGCACCGGGCGACGGAGCGCGACGACCGTCCGCCCGTCCAGGTCCCACTCCTCGCTCAGCCGGAGTCCGACGTCGGCCGCGATGCGGAGCAGGGCACGTGCACCGACGCGAGCCCACGGCATCGGGTGGCTCTCCCGGCCGTCCGGGCCGCGCAGCACCACGGGCGTGGTGTCCCAGACGTCGGGGTCCGGGTCGGTGTCGACCAGGACGAGGCCACCCGGCTCGACGAGCTCGGCGCAGCGCCGCAGGAGCGCCGTCGGGTCGCCCCCGATGCCGACGTTGCCGTCGGCGAGCAGCACCGTCCCCCAGCGGCCCTCGCCGGGCAGAGGACGTTCGACGGCGCGCCGCAGGGCCAGCGCGCCGCGCGACCGCGCCTCGGTCACGGCGCGCGGAGAGACGTCGATGCCGAGGCACGGCACCCCGCGTCGACCGAGTGCTGCCGCCATCCGGCCCGGCCCGCACCCGACGTCGAGCACCGGCCCCTCGCACCGCGCCAGGATCATCTCGTCGACAGCGCTCGTCGGGGCCGCCCACGTCGCCACGTCGAGCAGGCGCGTCTCGGCGGCACCGACCGCGAGGACCGGCACCCCCGAGAGCGCCTGCTCGTACAGGGCCAGCGGATGCACGCGCGCCGAGGCACGGCGCGCGGTCTCCGCCGTGCCCGCCGGCATCGCGGCATCCGTCGTCGTCATCAGGGAAGCATCTCTCCGGGAGGCGTCGTCAGTGCGCGCTCGCGCAGGCCCGACGGCGAGTCGGCGCCGCTCGCCTCGGCCCACGCGGCCGCGAAGAGCGACCCCGGCGCGGACCGGGCGACGGAGCTCGCGTCGTCCGGGTCGTCGACGTCCCGCAGCGTCGGCAGGATCTGGACGCGCAGCCCGAACTCCCGCATCCGCTCGAGCTGGGCGGCACCCGTCGTCGGCTCCGACATCGGCACGCCGTGGAAGAGGCTGGTGTAGAAGTCCTTCAGGCCCTTCGGGAGAACGATCGCCCAGAAGCCGCCGTCCTCGGCCAGGCCCAGCGCGGCGTCGTGCCGGGCCATGTCGACGTCGAGGTACGGGGCGAGTTGCGGGGTGTCCATCCCGACGAGCAGGATCGGACCCTCGAACTCGTAGGCCGTCTCCGCGAACGCACCCGCCAGGCGGCGGTCCAGACCCCCCTCGACCTGCGGGATCACGTGGAAGCCCTCGGGAACCCACGGGCCCGCCTCGCCGTCCAGCACCAGGACGCGCGCGACGTCGGGCACCGCAGCCACGGCGTCCAGGGTGTCCTCGAGCGCGGCGCGGGCCAGATCGGCCGCCTGCTCCGGGGTGAACTCGCCGTGCAGACGCGTCTTGACCCGCCCCGGCTCCGGGGCCTTCGCGAGGACGACGATCGTCCGCACGGGCTCGACCGCGCTCATCGGGCCAGCACCTTCGACATGTCCTGCACGGCTCGCCACGCTCCCAACGGAGTACCCGTCACCTTCGACCTTCCCTTGCGTTGTACGTATGGAACGTCGACCTCGGTCACGGTCCATCCGGCGTCGGACGCCGACACGACCATTTCTAGCGGATAGCCCGAGCGGCGGTCGGTCAGGTCGAGAGCCAGCAGCGCCTCGCGGCGTGCCGCGCGCATCGGACCGAGATCGTGGAGCACGACGCCGGTGCGGCGGCGGGTGCGTCGCGCCAGCTCGCGGTTGGCGAACCGCAGGTGCCACGGCCACGCGCCACGGGCGGCGTCGCGTCGGCCCAGGACGAGGTCCGCTGTGCCGTCCTCGACCGGACCGACGACCTTCGGAAGATCAGCGGGGTCGAGGCTCGCGTCGGCGTCCATGAACGCGACGATGTCGGCAGACGCCGCCTCGAGGCCGGTGTGCGCGGCAGAGCCGAAACCCTTGACATCGGCCGTCACGACCGTGGCGCCGTGGGCGCGGGCGACGTCCTGCGACCCGTCGGTCGACCCGTTGTCGACGACGATCGCGTGCATTCCCTCCGGCAGCCGCGGCAGCAGCCACGCGAGCCCCTCGGCCTCGTCAAGACAGGGCAGGACGACGTCGGCCCGCACCGCGGTCGGGGCGGGCTGCGCGTGATGCTCGGGCACGGAGGTCTCGGTCACGATCTCGACGGTAGGCGGCCGCAGGCGTGTTCGCTCGCTGTTCGGGGCTGACGATCGGCTGACGGCCCGAGGCCGGGCTGTGGACAACGCAAAGGTTGACGTCCGGTTCTCCGCTAGCCTGCCTGACGAATCGGACAGTGGGGGCAGAGGGAATCGTGGCGGATCTCGACGTGCACGACGAAGGGCTGGACGGCGCATACCGGCACCTGCGGGCTGCTGCGGAGGCGACGGTGCTCGGGGATGCGACGCCATCCGGTGCTCTCGGCACGCCGAGCGTGGCGGCGGCATTCGAGGATCTGGATGAGTTGTTGCGGGGCGCGGGGATCGAGGTGGCGGAGGTCGTGGCCGGGCTCGCGACCGCGATGTCGGGGATCCAGGCCCGGTTCGCCGAGGAGGACCGCCTGTTGGGACAGGCTGCGGGGTGAGCGTGGCCGGTGGTCTGGACGGTGATCCGGGGGCGGGTGACGTGCTCGGTATCCGTGCGGCGGCGTTGCGGTGGCGCGAGCAGCGTCGGCGGCTGCTGGACCGCCAGGACGATCTCGCACTGGCCGGAGGCCGGCTGGCCACGATGCGCGGGCAGGCGGTGGACGCCGTGGCAGAGGAGACGCTGACGGTCCAGGGGCTGATCGATCCGTTGGTGCAGGCTCTTGCCGACGGTGCCGATCTCGTGGACGTTCATGCCGATGCGGTCGAGGAGTACGCGCGCCGGGCCGGTCTTCTGGTCGAGGCGGAGGCGAGTGCGCGGTCCGAGGCCGTCCATGCCCATGGGCGTGCGGTGGACGAGGCGACGTGGTGCAACCCGCCGGCGGTGCTGCCGGGGGACTGGTGGCAGCGGCCGTGGTCCTACCCGCTCGACCCGCCCGCCTCGTTCTACACCTGGCTCGCGGCGATCGACACCCTCGAGCAGGTGCACGCCGACTGGGCAGCACTGTGTACGGAGCGCGAGGACTGGGACCACGACGTCGTCTCCCGGTTGGGCGCGGTCGCGGACCCGCCCACGGTCCGGGCTCTCGGTGGCGGGTGGGGCAGCGAACTTGCTCAGGCCGGGCGCCGAGCGGCGGACCTCGCGGCGGCGCTCGACGCCGGGGAGGCCGCCGCGGCGCTGACCGAGCGGATCGTGTCCGGGACGTTGGGCGTGGAGGAGCGTGCGGCTGCTGTCGCGCAGCTCGAGGTGTTGCTGGCCGACCAGGGCCAGAGGGACGGCTTCGCCGATGCGTTCTTCGCCCGCACCGACCTGGAGGAGACCGCGAGCCTGTTCGCGGTGGTCTCGCCGGTGGGAGTCTCGGCGGCAGGAGCGACCCTGCGCCTTGCCTTCGGGACGTGGGCACAGGGACTGGCCCGGTCTGACCAGGAGGAACTCGGGCACGCGATGTGGGCGCGTCAGTCGACCTCGCGCGCGCCGGCATCAGAGCTCATCGCACTGATCGGCTCGCCGACCCTTCCTGCCGACGTGCTTCTCGGGGCGGCCCGGGCTCATCACGACTCGGAGTACGCACCCACGGATGCCATTCCGACTGCTGAGGGCGTGCACGCGTTCGCCGTCGCGACGCTCGTCGGGCTTACCGAGCATCCCGAGTCTCTTCGGTCCTTCCTCACGCCGGAGAGCGACGCGGAAGCGCAGGAGCGCATCGCCACGTGGTCCACGCTCCCGCATGGCGATCTCGCGTTTGCCACGGCCTACGCCGAAGCCGTCACCACCGCGCAGAGGCCAGCCGAGTATGACGCTGCGACACGCCTCGTCACCCTGGCCACACCGGTCCTCGCCGACACGGGCTTCACGGGCAGCGACGAAGCGGTGGCGCAGCTGACCCGCGCATACCGCCGCGACTTCCTCGCGATCGGCGCCGAGGACAACGTGCGGGACTCGCTCGACGGAAACGAACTCGCGGACCTTGAGATGGTCGACGTGAGTCGGCTCGTCGCGGCGACCTCGAAGACGCCGGAATCGGCGGCGGCCTGGACCGCGCTGAATGCCACGGCGATCGCCGATCACGGCTCAGGAAGCGAAAGCTGGAGTGAATCTCAACGCCGTGCTTCTGCGGCTCATGCGATGAAGAGTTCCGGTCTTGTCGTTGGTGCGATCCAGGGGGGATTCATCGCCCAAGGAAGGTCTGATGATGAGGCCGCCGCGTTCGTGGTGACTGCCGTCGCTGCCGGAATCTCTATCGCTACTCTGCCAGCGGGTCTTGCGGCAGGGGCGGTCGCGACGGCCGGTGGAGTCGGGCTATCGGTCGGAACTGGTCTTGTCGACAACGAGGGTCAGGCGATTCGAGAAGCCAGAACCGAGGTCGAGAGGTCACAAGAGGCATACATGCATATTGCTCGGGCGAGTTTCGACGCAGACGAGCTTGACCGCGGTCCACAGATCGAAGTCATGGCTGACGCCTTCTACAAGGGTGCCTCGGAAGGGGCGGATATATGGCAGACATACTGACCGCGCGCGCACTGCTCATGGCAACAGTCGTGACTGTCGCGCTGTCCGGCTGTGGCGCTGGTGAACCGCGCTGGCAGTTGGATGCCCAGGACCTGGGCGTCGAAGTGGACACGGTTCCTTTTGACGACCAAGACGACAATCTGCTCGACGATCTGACTTGCGGAATCGGGGACGAGTCCTGGAGCGAGGCAAAAGTGCGGTGGTCAACCGAAGCGGAGGTGTCCCAGTACCGTGGCCAGCAGATTGCCATTCAGATTTTCGTCGTGCCTTACAACGCGGATCACGCTCAGACTCGGGAGGCTGTCGTCGCACCCGGAAGTGCCCTGAGAAGTCCGAGAACTGCGATGAGCTATTGCGCGGCAGCGATGGAACGTTCTGACTACGAAAGTCGTTCCGAGATCGTTGGTTTTGACATGGTGGGTGATGCTTCAGAAGTGGCGATATCCGCCGACGGAGACCCGTCGAGTTCTAGCGAGCCGCTCGGATGGTCGGAGCACGCTGAGGGACCGTTCAAGAACCCTGATCTGCTCATCATCGACGGCATGGAGGATCGGTACGCCGAGGGGTACTACGCGATGGTGGGTGACACCTACGTCGGCGTCCATGTGGTCTCGTCGGTCGAGCCTGAGGTCTCGGCCGAGCAGGTGATGGACGTGATGCGGGAGAAGCTCGAGGCCGATCCGCCCGAGGCGCGCTACGCGGGCGGCGAGGTCAGCCGGTAGTCAACGCTGCGGGGTCGGCGCCTGCGCCGCGCAACGTCGCGCGCGCAGCCTCGAGCGCCCGGTCGTACGCCGCGTCGTCGTCGTGCAGCAGTGCCGTGTCGTTTGCGTACGCGTAGGCGGCCGAGAGCTGGAACGCGAGGAGCTCCGCATCGGCGCCGGCGTCAAGGTCGCCGCGCTCGACGGCGTCCGTCGTCAGTGTCTGGATGTGCTCGGACCAGGAGTCCAGGGCGTCACGGATCGTGTCGCGCAGCGTCCCGGGCCGGGCGTCGTACTCGCTCGCCACGGTGCGGAAGAAGCACCCGCCGCGGAACACGCGTCGTCGTGAGTGGTCCACCCATGCGCAGTAGGTCGACCAGAGTCGCGGCAGGCCGCGGGGCGCGTCGATGCCGCGCTGGAGCACGTCGACGACGAAGACGTCGCGAGCGCGCGCGACGGTCGCGAGCTGTAGGCTCTCTCGGCTGGCGAAGAGCCCGGCGACGCCGCTCTTGGAGGCTCCGACGGCGTCGGCGAGGCGCGCGAGCGAGAGCGCGTCCAGGCCTTCGACCGACGCGACCTGGACGGCCTCGTCGAGGACGGTTCGGCGTGAACGCTCGCCGCGCAGCCGTCGCCCGTCGGCGGTTGGGGGTCCGCTGCTTGTGGTCACCACCGGATAAGCGTACGGTCGTGCGTATTCTTTTTCCACCAGGCCGAGGTCGGCCCACGTTCACCTGGAGCACCGTGACACTCAGCGAGACGCTCGTCCGGACCGGCCTGCGCGTCGGCGCCCGCGTCGCCCCCGACACGACAGCCCGGGTCATGGCCGAGAAGTTCTTCACCGTCGGGCAGCGCGTCCGGGTCTGGCCGCAGGACGTGCCCGTCATGGCGGCTGCCCGCCGCGAGACCGTCGTGCTGAACGCCCGCCCCGGCGGGACCACCGACGTCGTCACGTACACCTGGGGCGACGGCCCCCGCACGGTGCTCCTCGCGCACGGGTGGCAGTCCCGCACGTCCCGCTTCGGGGCGATCATCACCCGGCTCGTCGACGACGGCGCGACGGTCGTGGGCTTCGACGCTCCCGGCAACGGGGAGACGGACGGGACGACGTCGTCCCTCCTCGATCACCTGGACCTCATCTCGCTTCTCGCAAAGAAGCACGGGGAGCTCGACGCGATCATCGGGCACTCCTTCGGGGCCCTTGCGGCGAGGATCGCCGTCGAGGAGGGCGTCCCTGCCAGGCGGGTCGTCGCGATCGCCGGTCCCAACACCTTCGACTTCCTCGCCGACACCGCCGCCGTGCGGGCAGGACTCCCGCCCCGGCTCCTGCCGCCGATGATCGACCGTGCGATGCAGCGAGTGCTGCCCGGAACGACCGGGACGGAGGCAGCCGAGAGGTTCCACGTGCTGCGGCCCACGAGCGTCCCGCTCTTGATCGTCCACGACGACGCAGACCCCGAGGTTCCGCTGGTCGAGGCCGAGGAGCACGCGGCAGCCGCGGGCGAGGGTGCGCACCTGCTCGTGACCTACGGCCACGGGCACAACCGCGTCCTCGTCGCGCAGGAGACGGTGGACGCCGTCGCGAAGTTCTGCGCCGACTCGGCGCCGCAACGCCTAACCTGAGGGCATGCCTGCCAAGATCCTCGTCGTCGACGACGATGACCTCATCGCCGCGTCCGTCGTCGCGCACGTCCGCGCCGCCGGTCACGACGCACGCCAGTCCGCCGACGCCGCCACGGCGGAGCACGAGTGGCGCACGTGGCGACCGGACGTCGTCGTCCTGGACGTCAGGCTTCCGGGCCGGTCGGGCCTCGATCTGCTGCGCCGGCACCGCGAGGACGGCGACGGGACCCCCGTCGTGCTGCTCTCCGGGCTCGGCACGGTGGACGACCGGATCGTCGGGCTCGAGGTCGGGGCCGACGACTACCTGGCCAAGCCGTTCGACGCGCGGGAGCTCGTCCTGCGCGTCGAGGCCCTGCTGCGCCGGGGCGCGGTCGCCGTCGAGCCGACACCCTCACGGATCACCGTGGGGAAGCTCACCGTCGACGCCTCCGACCGCACCGCCGTCGTCGACGGGGACGACGCTCCACGGCGCGCCGAGCTCGCACCGCGCGAGTTCGCGCTCCTGCAGTTCCTGGCACTGCACCCCGGCCGGTCGTTCAGCCGGCGAGAGCTGCTGCGTCGCGTCTGGGGGTGGGACTTCGGCGACGACTCGACCGTGATGGTCCACGTCCGCCGCCTGCGTGCCAAGCTCGAGGCCGACCCGGCCGACCCGCAGATCCTCATCAACGTCCGCGGCGCAGGCTACTGCGTCGCAGCACCCGCACCGAGCGAGGAGCACAGCGCATGACCGACCTTCAGCTCATGGGGGCCATCACCCTGACCTCGGCCGTCCTGATCGGGGCGATCGGTCTGTGCCTCGTGATGTGGGCACGCCGCCAGTCCCTGGTCGCCGCGCTCGTCGTCGCCGCCCTCGTGCCGTTCGGCGCCGTCGTCGCGGCCGTGGCCGTGAACGTCAACGCGATGTTCCTCTCCTCGCACGACGCCGACGTGATCTGGTTCGTCCTCGCCGTCACCTCCGTGCTCGCGGTGGCGCTCGCCGTCATCCTGGGACGCTCCCTCGGCCGGGAGTTGAAGCGCGTCGGCGACGAGGCGCGGCGGCTCGCGGAGGAAGGACCTGACGCGGCCGGGTCGGACGGAGCTGCGTCCGTCGCGCCCGTCACCGCGGAGCTCGCCCACCTCAGTGCCGAGCTCGCCGATACCCGCGAGCGCCTGGCCGTCGCACGCGAGCGCGAGCGCGCCGCCGACGGAGCACGCCGTCAGGTCGTCGCGTTCGTGAGCCACGACCTGCGCAGCCCGCTCGCCGGGATCCAGGCCGCTTCGCAAGGATTGCGCGACGGGGTGTTCGACGACCCGTCGACCGCGCTCGACGGCATCGAGTCGGCCGTCCAGCGCATGGCGCGGATGATCGACGACCTCGCCGAGCTCTCCCGGCCCGGGTCCGACGACGCGCCCGCCAGCGAGCCCGACCACGCCCGGGTGGACCTCGCCGCGGTGGTGCGCGACGTCGTCGCGCACGTCCTGCCCGTCGCCACCGACGCCGGAGTGGTCCTGGACTCGCAGATCGAGGACGGCGTCGTCGTCACCGGTGACGCGGACGACCTGGCACGCCTGCTCGACAACCTCGTCGCCAACGCCGTCCGCTCGAGCGGATCGGGCGGCCGGGTTCTCGTCGCCGCACAGAACGCCGACGGGGGAGTGCGGCTCGTCGTCGAGGACACGTGCGGGGGAATTGCCGAGCACGACCGACGCCGCGTCCTCGAACCCGGCTTCCAGGGCGACGGCGCCGTGGGCGCGAGCGGGCTCGGGCTCGCGATCGTCGACAGTGTCGTCGAGGCTCACGGCGGCAAGGTGGCCGTCGGGTCGACGGGCGAGGGGTGCAGCGTCGAGGTCCGGATTCCGCAGGGCGCGTAGATCTGCCTGTGGATGAGGCCCTTCACGCGCCGAGCGTCTGGTTGGGTGGATGGAGCACCTATCGGTGCGGGCGAGGTGGATCGTTGGGGGACGAACATGGAGCAGCCTGGCAACCCGCTCGTCGCGTTGTGGCGCTTCATCGGGTACCACGCCGCAACGCGGAAGGTTGGTTCGACGTTCGCCGCCGGCGTCCTTCTCGCGTTCGGTGGACACATGCTTGGCACGTCGATTCGTATACGCGTTGCCGGGCTCGACGTCACGTTGAACGCCCCCTGGTGGGGCGCAACTGCGGTGATCGTCGGAGTGCTCGTCGGTGTCGCGGCTCTCTCTTGGGAGCGTCAGGATGACACTCTCGAGGTTCGCACCGAAGCACGAGACCGGCTCCTCGAGCAAGAACTGGCGCCGTTGCTCGATGCTGCTGCCTCGACAACCGGTCTCGCTCGTCAAGATCGAATACGTGAAGCGCACGCTGCCGCGGCGCGAGCTGTTGCGTCGCTGTGCGGAGCATTCGACGACGTCCCCGGAGTTCGCGCGATCGTCTTCTTGGTCAGCGATGACGGGACGCGCATGACGACGGCGCAGTCGGCGGGGAGGTCGCAGCGCCCGGGTGACTTTGTCCGTGGGACCGAACGAGGCGACAAGGCGTTCGACGTACTCTTGCGGGAGCGTCGACGACAAGTCACGGTGGCGAACCTGACAGACGCAGATCCCAACGAATGGGCAGGGTCCGGCGATGGGTACGGGACTTTCATCAGTGCACCGATTCGGTCTGGATCCGAGGGATTTGGCCTACTGACGGTGGACGCTGAGATTCCAGGCACGCTAGACCGAAGCCATGCGTCGACTGTCGCCCTCTTCGCAGCAGCTCTTGCAGTTCTCTTCGCGGAGACAGCGCGCGGCCGACACGCGCCCGGATACGATGGAAGCGAATCGCGAGAGGATGACTGACATGGGCAAGGTTCCGTTGGAGTTCAGTGCCGACGCGGATGAGCAGGGTCAGACCGAGTCGCCCGCGGAGAGACTGAGGAAACTCGAGGCAGAGATCCGGCAGGAGCGACGCGAGCGCAGCCGACGACTGTTCGACGCCGGACGAATGCCGGGCAAGCGGTAGCGAGTTCTTCGTTTCATCGCTACACCCTCGTGAGCCGGAACTATCGGCCCCTCCGGCGGAATTCGCTCGGACAGTGGCATTCCGCCGTCGGGCCGGACGATAAGGTGCCCGGCATGGGTTGGTTCACGAAGATTCGACGTAAGTTCTCCGCATCGGCCACGCAGGACGTCGCCCCGGCGCCGGCGGAGGTGGAGTCACCTGTCGTCGCCGACGGTCCCGCCGAGCCGTCGTCCGCACCGGTCTCTGACGTCGCGCCCGAGGCTGAACCGGCGCCAGATGTCGAGCCTGAGCCCCAGCCCGCACCCGAACCGGTCGCAGAATCCGCGCCTCAGCCCGTCCCGGGCGTCGAGCCGGTCGCTGCCGCCGAGCGCACCGTACTGGACCTGTCCGGTGTGGACTCCGTGCGGGTGCGGATCGTCGCGACCGACGTGCTTCTGGGCGAAGAGGAGCGGGAGGGCGTCGACCGCACGGAGTACCTCCTGGTGCGCGAGCCGGCAGACGTCGACGCCGTGAGCACGCTCGCCGTGTTCAACGGCGAGCGCAAGATCGGCTACCTGTCGCCCGCGAAGGCCGATCTGCTCGTTCCGCTCCTGGACTCGATGCCCGCCGACGCCTTCCGGATTGCCGGAGACCCGGACGTGACGAAGCCGGAGCAGTTCTGGGCGTTCATCCCGCGTGTCCCGGCTCTCCGTGCGCACGCGCAGTCGCTTCTGGTGGACTCGGCGGCCCGCTAGCGGTCAGCGACGGGGCGAAGGCTACGTCCCGTCCGCCACCATCGCCGCCAGTCCGTCGCGCAGCGGGATCTGGGCCGACCATCCCAGCAGCTCGTCGGCCCGGTCGCTCGACGCGGTGACGTGCCGGACGTCGCCCGCCCGGTACTGACCGGTGACGACGGGCGCCGGCCCGTCCATCACCTCGGCGAGCACCTGTGCCATCTCCCCGACCGTGGTCACGGTCCCTGAGCCGACGTTGAGCGGGGTCACGCCCGGCCCGACGGGGTGCTCGGCCGCGCGCACGACGGCGGCCGCGACGTCGTCGACGTGGACGAAGTCGCGGCGTTGCCCGCCGTCCTCGAACACGCGGGGCGGGCGCCCGTGCGCGAGCTCGGACCGGAAGATCGACGCGACGCCCGCGTACGGGGTGTCGCGGGGCATCCCGGGTCCGTAGACGTTGTGGAAGCGGAGCGCGGTGGCGCTCGCGCCGGTCTCGCGGGTCCAGGCGCGCAGCAGGTGCTCGCCGTGCACCTTGGTCGCGGCGTAGACGTTGCGCGGGTCGAGCGGAGCGTCCTCGCCGACCAGCCCGGGGACGAGGACGCTGCCGCACTGCGGGCAGCGTGGGTCGAAGGTGCCGGCGTCGAGGTCGGTGACCTCGCGGGGTGCGGGGGAGACGACGCCGTGCTCGCCCGTCCCGTCGCCAGCGCACTCGTACCGCCCTTCGCCGTACACCACCATCGAGCTCGCGAAGACGAGGTGCCGCGTCCCGGCGCGTGCGGCCGCCTTGAGGATCATGGCGGTGCCGAGGTCGTTGGACGCGACGTAGTCGTCGATGTCGTCGATGTTCACTCCGAGCCCGACCTTTGCCGCGAGGTGCACGACGACGTCGCTCGCCTCGACGGCCTTCGTCACCGTGGCCAGGTCCTGGATGTCGGCGGTGATCAGCCGGACGCCGTCGGGCAGGTCTGGACTCCGGTGGTCGTGGACGTCGACGCGCAGGCTGTCGAGGACGGTCACGTCGTGCCCGGCCCGGACGAACGCCCGGACCGAGGCGGACCCGATGAATCCGGCGCCGCCGGTGAGGAGAATTCGCATGCCTGCAGCATGGCTGTCCACGCCGCCACCCGCAGGGCCGACCCGCCATTCCGGGACGAACGATCGGCTGACGACTACGCTGCGTGCATGAGCAACGTCGTTGGGTTCGGGATGGTCCTCGTGCTGGTGCTCGGCGCGCTCGCCGTCGTGGTCGCGGCCATCGTGCTGCTGGTGCGCTCCACCCGTATCGGGACCGAGGGGGCTCACCGCAGCGTCGAGGAGCGCCTCGCCGAGCTGGACGCTCTTGTGGAGAGCGGCACCATCAGCGCGCGCGAGCGGGAGAAGGCGCGCGAGCGCATCCTCGACTCCCTCTGACCTCCGCCGCGCCGGCGCGCGGAGGCGTCGAACGATCGCCTGACGAGTCGGCGGATCCACGCCGTATCTCGTGCCTGAGCCCTGCTCCGGTGCGAGACTCCCGGCCATGAGCGCATCGCATCCCACCCCGGCCGCCGAGTCCCCGATCGGCATCATCGGCGGCTCCGGCCTCTACTCGCTGCTGGACGACCCGCAGGAGGTGGAGGTCGAGACGCCCTTCGGGTTCCCGTCCGAGCACCCCCAGCGCGGGACCTTCGGGGGCAAGGACGTCGTCTTCATCCCCCGCCACGGTGCCGACCACCGGTTCCCGCCGGCACGGATCAACTACCGGGCCAACCTCTGGGCGCTGCGGGCGCTGGGCATCCGGCGTGTGCTCGCCCCGGCCGCCGTCGGTGGGCTGACGCCGGAGCTCGGGCCGGGCAGCGTCGTCGTCCCGGACCAGCTGATCGATCACACGTGGGGGCGCGCGCACACGGTGTACGACGGCGTGGGCCCGGTCGTGCACGTCGGTTTCGCGGACCCGTACTGCCCGACGGGCCGCGCGACGGCGGTCGCGGCACCGGTGCCGGAGCCGTTGACGATGGTCGACGGCGGCACCATGGTCGTGATCCAGGGGCCGCGGTTCTCCACCCGGGCGGAGTCGCGCCGCAACGCGCGCGAGGGCGGCACGGTCGTGGGGATGACCGGGGCGCCGGAGGCGGGGATCGCCCGGGAGCTGGCCATGTGCTTCACCACGTTGGCGCTGGTCACGGACTCGGACGCGGGCGTCGACGCGACGACGGCGGTCTCGCACGCCGGCGTGCTCGAGGCGTTCGCGCAGAACGTCGAGCACCTCGGCACGCTGCTCGCGGACGTCGTGTCCGCGCTGCCGGACACCGACTGCACGTGCCGGCACGCCGTCGACGGGTTGACGCTGCCGTTCGAGCTGCCGTAGCGGGCGGCTACAGCTCGTCGGCCAGCGCGGTCAGGGTCTCCGAGACCCCGGCCTGGAGCTTGAGGGTGGCGAGGTCGTCGCCGCGGGTCCACCCGCGGTTGACGATCACCACCGGCTTGTCGTCCTTGACCGCGCGCTTGACGAACCGGAGCCCGCTCATCACCGCGAGCGACGACCCGGCGACGAGCACGGCGTCGGCCTCGTCCACCATCGCGAACGCCCGGTCGACGCGCTCGCGGGGCACGTTTTCGCCGAAGTAGACAATCTCCGGCTTCAGCACCCCGCCGCAGAACTCGCAGGGTGCGGGGACGAAGTGCGACGTCTGCTCGATCACGGCGTCGGCGTCGGGCGCGATCTCGATGTCGGCGACGGCGCCCGAGACGGACTCGACGAACCCCGGGTTGAGGAGGTCGAGCCGCTCGGCGAGGTGCTCGCGGGAGATCACCCGCGAGCACTGCAGGCAGATCACCCGGTCGTAGCGCCCGTGCAGGTCGATCACGTTCCGTGCGCCCGCCTCCTCGTGCAGCAGGTCCACGTTCTGCGTGATGATCCCCGTCAGCAGCCCTCGCTCCTCCAACCGGGCCGCCGCCCGGTGGCCGGCGTTCGGGTGCGTGCGATTCACGTGCCGCCAGCCGACGTGGTTGCGCGCCCAGTAGTGGCGTCGGAAGTCGGCGTCGTTGACGAACTGCTCGTACGTCATCGGCGTGCGCGGCGGCGAGTCGGGCCCGCGGTAGTCGGGGATCCCGGAGTCGGTGGAGATCCCCGCTCCGGTCAGGAGAGCGAGGCGGCGTCCTCGCAGAAGCCTCACGACGTCGCCGTACGTCGCCGTGCTGTCGTCGATCAGTTCCACCCGTCGAGCCTACGCCCGCCGACGACGTCGTACCCCGGCCGGGCCGCGACGTCGGACGGCGCTGTGCCCGGGTTCGTAACACTTACGTTAAGTGTCTAGTGAAATGGCCCACAGTTGGCTAGTGTGCAGGGGACCGAACAAATCTGCCGGGCGGCAGCTCCGGCACGGACGAGAGCAATGAGGCCTTTTCCATGACACGACGTCCAACACGCCGCGGGGCCGCCGTGGCGCTCGCGGCCGCCACGGCCCTGGGTGCGAGCGTTCTCACCGCCCCGGCAGCCGGTGCCGCTCCCGCCGACGGCGGAGACCCCGACGGCATCAACGGGTTCCGGTCCGTGGGCTACTTCCAGGCCCACGCACCCAGCAAGGAGGACGGTGGCCGCGACTACCAGGTCGAGGACATCATCAACTCCGGTGCGATCGACGACCTGACGCACCTCAACTACTCCTTCGGGAACGTCACGACCGACCTCGTCTGCGACATCAGCGACGGCGTCGTCCCGGACCACGGTGTGGACCCCGGGGAGGTCGAGGGCGACCCGGAGAACGACTACCTGCGCCTCGTCTCGGCCAAGGACTCGGTCGACGGCGTCGCCGACAGCCCGGACCAGGCGCTCGCCGGGAACTTCAACCAGCTCCGCAAGCTCAAGGAGGAGTACCCGGGGATCAAGATCCTCGTCTCCCTCGGCGGCTGGACCTGGTCGGACAACTTCCCGGCCGCGACGGCGACCCCGGAGGCCCGGGAGAAGCTCGTCGAGTCCTGCCTCGACCTGTACATCGACGGCGACCTCCCGGTCTACGGCGACCAGGGCGGCGAGGGTGTCGCAGCCGGCATCTTCGACGGCATCGACATCGACTGGGAGTGGCCCGCCGCCAACGGCGAGCACGGCCCGGTCTACGGTGACGAGGAGAAGGCGAACTTCCTCGCGATGCTCCAGGAGTTCCGCACCGAGCTCGACGAGCGCGCCGAGGCCAACGACACGGAGTACCTGCTGACCGGGTTCGCACCGGCCGGCTGGGCCCCGCGCACCAACGGCGGCTGGGTCGACCCGATCGCCATCGACTCGTTCGACTACATCAACATCCAGGGCTACGACTACCACGGTGGCTGGGTGGGCAACCGCACCGGGCACCAGGGCAACCTGCACGCCTACGACTGGCCCGTCGACCCCACGCAGCCCGACGGTGAGCAGACCTCCGCCAACTGGGGTCTCGCCGCGGACGGCCTGCTCAACGCCTACAAGGCCGCGGGCTACGACGGCGAGCAGCTCAACCTCGGCATGGCCGTCTACGGCCAGGGCTGGGAGGGCGTGACCGACGGCGAGATCGCCGGGACCGCCGCCACCGCCTCGATCGGCACGCCAACGTACGACGAGCTCAAGAACCTCGGCAAGGCCTACTTCGACCCCGAGGCCGGTGCGTCGTGGCGCTACGACGGGGACCGCTGGTACTCGTACGACGACAAGAAGTCGGTCAACGCGAAGTCCGAGTGGCTCGCCGAGAACGACTTCGGCGGCGCCATGTGGTGGGACATCTCCGGCGACAAGAAGAACGACCTCGTCGGGCAGGCTGCCGACACGTTCCGCGCAGCCACACCCGGGCCGCAGGTCGGCGAGCAGTGCGCCGCCCCGTGGTACGCGGCTGGTGTCTACACCGAGGGCGCTACCGTCTCCCACGACGGTATCGAGTACGAGGCCAAGTACTGGACGCGCAATCAGGAGCCCGGCTCCTCGAGCGCCTGGACCGAGATCGGCGGCTGCGGCACCGCACCTGCCGTCGAGGTCGAGCAGTGCGGCGACGCCTGGGACTCCGCAGCCACGTACCGCAAGGGCGACGTCGTCACCCGCGCCGGCGTGAACTACACGGCCCAGTGGTGGACCAAGGGTGACCTGCCGGGCGGCTCGGCATGGAGCTCGTGGGACGCAGGCGTTCCCTGCGCCTGACCGCACACCGCACGATCTGAGGTGAGCGAAGGCGGTGCCCCGGACCCGATTTCGGATCCGGGGCACCGACCCGCTATCCTTGTGTCGCTGGTGATTCCAGCGAGGTAGCGTGTCCGAGCGGCCGAAGGTGCAGCACTCGAAATGCTGTGTGGTTCATAGCCACCGTGGGTTCAAATCCCACCGCTACCGCCGACACGAAGGGCCCCGAACCGGATGGTTCGGGGCCCCTCGTCGTTTCTAGGGCACCGGAAACCCACCGGATTCCCTAGACTCACGCGATGACCAGAATCACTGTGGCCGAGGCTCGGGGACTGAGCTTCGGTTGGCTGCTCGACACGGTCGTCGCGAGCCTGGTCGTGATTGCTCTGCCGTTCCTGCAGACCACCAGCGCCTGAGAGCGGGATACCCGGCGGCGATGCGGTGAGGACGGAGCGCCCGTGATGGTGCTGCACCGCCTGACGCGCACTAAGGAGGGCCGCGTGGTCGAGTACGCCGAGGGTGTGCACGCGGTGTCCCGCTTCGCCTGGACCTACAGCTTCGACTTGCCCGACTGACGAACGGAGCATCATGAGCGTGATGGACAATGCCCCGCTCCTCTGGGGGTACCACCAGTTGCGCCGCGAGCCCGGCAACACGGACATCGGCATCGGTCTCGGCAGCCACGACATCGGTGTCGCCGAGCATCCCGCCGAACTCTGGCACGCGGGCTGATTCCCGCTGATCGTCTTCACGGGCGCCAACGCGCCGATGACCGCAGACGTCGTCCCTCGGGACGAGGCAATCCACTACGCCGAGCGTGCCCACGAGCTCGGCGTCCCCGCCGACGCGATCCTCACCTAGACTCGGGCCACCAACAGCGGCGAGAACTTCACCTTCACCCGCGAGCTGCTATATGGGCTCGGCATGCATCCGGCGTCGGCGACCATCATCAGCCGCTTATATCAGCAGGCTCGCGCCTACGCAATCGCTCGAAAACTCTGGCCTGAACGCGCCTTCGTCTGTTTCGCTCGCCACTAAACCCTGGAGACTCACACAGAGTCGATGGACGACCGCGACCGCGTGGTTGACATTCTCGTAGGAGATGCGCAAAGCACATGGCTATACGCGGCAAGAGGGTACGCACAAGCCCAAGACGTGCCGTCGGCCGTCCGCGGCGCCTACAAACGACTGGTCTGTGAGCGCTTCACAAGCCGAGCTACTGAGGATTCGCGCAAATCAAAGAACCGGTGCTACGACCGCCCCGACTGAGGACCGCAGCCCTGCAGCAGTGTGCACCGTCGGATTCTCCTCGTGCCGCGCCAGGCCAGTCGAAACTTCACCCCACGGAGGTCGCGGGACTGTGGCAGGATCGTGGAACGGCTCGGCGAAGGGAAAATGGTGGCGCGAAACTCAAAGATGAGGGCAGGTTTCAACCTTGGTGGTGAAGCTGCCGAACTCGATGGATTGCTTGAGGATGCATTCTTCGAATCGGGCGACTATCGGGCGATGGAGTCCAAAGACGAGCACAGGTGCCTTCTTGTTGGGCGAACCGGGGCGGGTAAGTCTGCTGTGCTCAAGCACATCGAGTCCATACATCCTGATCACGTTATACGCATCAACCCGGAGAATCTCTCACTGCCCTACATTACAAATCTCCAGGCGATCCGTTACCTCGACACTTTGGGGGTCAATCTAGACAACTTTTGGCAGACGCTTTGGCGACATGTCCTGCTCGTAGAGATTCTCCGCCATCGCTACAAGGTCGACTCTCCCGCCGCAAAGAGCAACTTCCTGCAGAACTTGCGTGAACGGATACGCAATGATAAAACCAAGCAAGCTGCACTCGCCTACTTGGATGACTTCGAAGGAAACTTTTGGTGTGAGAGCGACGAGCGGGTTCGGCAAATCACGGATAGATTCGCAGAGCGAATAGGGGCAGAAGGCGGTGGAAAGCTTGGAGGAGCGGGCGCGAGCCTCAGCGCCTCCGGAAACGTGGCGACTGAGTCTAGCCAGGAAGCTCACACCGAGCAGGTTCTCAGATTTCAGCGGATCGTCAACGATACGCAGTTGGCCCGACTCAATAAGATGATTAATGTGCTCGATGAAGATGTGCTCGATTCGAATCACTTCACTTATGTCCTGATCGACGACCTTGACAAGGAATGGGTTGACGAGCGTATCGCCAACGATTTGATTCGCTGCCTGTTCTCCACGGTGTACAGCCTGCATAATGTCAGAAATCTGAAGGTGATCGTGGCCTTGCGGACGAACATTTTCCAGGAGCTGGATTTTGGTCGCAGAGGCGGCGGGCAAGAAGAGAAATTTCGGGCCCTAGTGCAAGAGATTCGCTGGGCGCCGCACAGTCTAATGCGCGTGCTGGACGAACGTGCTCAAGTTTCCGGTCGACGCCTGGGTTCCGATGTAAATTCATTCGGCGAGTTCTTGCCATCTAGCAACTCAACAATGGGTAAGCCTGTCGAGTATATTCTCGACCGGACGTTGTTGCGCCCGAGAGACGCGCTAGCGTTCGCAAACGAATGCTTTTCCGTCGGCGCTGGGAAGGATCGGCTTGCGTGGGCTGATATTAAATCGGCTGAGGAAACCTACTCGGTTGGTAGGCTGTTAGCGCTGCGCGATGAGTGGAAGGGCACGTACCCGGGGATCGCGGAGGTGGTCCAGCAGTTTAGGCACGCCTCGATGCGTATGGAGCGAGATGAGTTCCAAGAGCGTTTGGACAATGCAATCCTCTTGCTTAGCGACGAGCGGTTCGAAGGCGCAAAGTGGATGACGGATGCCTCGGCGCACATCTGGAGCGCCGGGGCCGATGTTGAGTGGGCGTACCTCTACTCACCACTCATCAAGATTCTGTATAGGCTCGGCCTGATTGGACTATCCACCCGATCTGGCGATAGGCCGGTCTTCTTCAATCAGGATCCGCATCTGATCGATCGGTCCAGCGATGTTGACGCGTCGAAATACTTCTATGTGCACCGGATGTATCATCGCGGGCTAGAGGTGCGAGCGAATGCGGGTCGACGTGAGGGTGACAGGTAGCGCAGACTATGTGAGGCCGGGTGGAACGTGTCGTGAGGGCTTTCTCTACTGTCTCAAGGCCCGGATCCGCCGCGGGGCTAGCGACCCGGGTGAGGCCCCGCGCTCCGCTCGCAAACTCGCTTCGCGCACCCCACCCGCCAGGCTGTCCACGGCAAGACGAAGGCGGCCCCGAGTCTCCTCGGGGCCACCATGCATTCTTTCGCCTGTCGGTCGGCGCCTACTCATCCGGCTGCCGACGCGTTCGCCCCATCGCCTCGAGCTCGATCCGAAAGCCCATGAGCTCTCGGCGCGTCTTCGCGTTTGACTGCAGGATCAGCCCCACGACGACCAGGACGAGGCCCGGGACGAGGAAGAGCAAGGCCTGTCCGGCGCCTGGTTCGCCGACGCCCCAGACGAGGCCGATTCCCATGAGGATGGCACCAACTACAGTCGCGGTCATGGCCGGAATCCTCTCAGGTCGTCGGGTGTTTGCGAGAATTTGCTCGGCTCCTGGGCCGGTGCGCCCGGCGAACGTTGCCGGCGCCGCACCGATCGCCGAGCATCCGGCCGGCTCCGGCCCGCGTTGAGGGCGCCTGCAGCGTCGCTGTGCGATTGCCTGCGGTCACCGTTGACCCGGACTTCCACCACCGACCTCCAGAGCTCGGCGGCCGGCACGGCGCCTCCGAGCGTCCCAACCGGCCGCGCTGCCGAAAGGTCGCAGGATTGCCTCCACATTGGTCGTCGGATTCGTGCCTGTAAGAGGAACGCGGTCCAACCGGCGGCCTGGCGAAGGTCCAGGTCAGGCGCCAAAACTGCCCAGGCGAGCAGGCTCGACCAACGCGGCACGGTCAAGCCCACCGCTACCGCCGACACGATGGGCCCCGAACCGGATGGCTCGGGGCCCTTCGTCGTTCGCATGGACCCGCGCCGCGGGCCGTGAGCGACTCTCGCTACGCCACGTCCAGCGCGCCGCCGACGATGACCATGGAAAGCGACAGGTACTCTTCTGAAATGGACATTGCACTCGAAGTGCCTGCGCGAGGGAACCTGGACCGGTCGTCGTCGGTGCGCCGCGTAGTGGGGCTGGGCGGCGCTGTCGCAATCTGCGCCATGGCGCTGGCGGGTTGCTCCGCGGACGGCCAGGTGAGCCTCGTCAACGACTCTGCCGAGGTGGTGACGGTCGAGCTTGGGTCTGAGCCGGGTAGGGAAATCCCGAGCGACGGAGCAGTGACGCTCCTCGAGTTCGGAGAGTGCGTCGACGGGCCGGTGGTCGTCACGTATGCCTCGGGCTCCGAGGTGGAGGTCGACGGGCCGGTGTGTCCCGGCGACGAGCTTCGGGTGACCGCGACGGCGGCGACGCTCTCGGAGTAGCGGGCTCGCGGTCAGTCGCGCGCGTCCAGCTGGAAGAGGTACGCGAATGCCTCGCGCGTGTAGGCGATGCCCTTTCCGGAGGCCCTGATCAGTTCGGCGTCGGCGTCGGCAGGCTTCTTCGGCACGAGGTAGGTGTCGAGCTCGTCGGCCGTGAGGGTGTACGTCCCGCCGGTGTGGGCGGTGTCGCTGGCGTGCTCAACGACGCCGACCAGGGTCAGGCGGGGGTCGAGGGCGGCGATGCTCGCGTCGCCATGGCTGGCGTTGGAGAGCAGGTATCCGCCCGGAGCGACGTAGTGCTGGCAGTGATCCCAGATCGGCCCCGCGTACAGGGAGATCAGCAGGTCGAACGCGGCGTCCGGCAGCGGGAGCGGCACGGTGTAGTCGCCGGCGACGAACTGCACGTCGGCCCCGGCCCCCGGCTGGGTCCGGCCGTCGAGGTCGGCGGCGACGGCGTCCGGGTCGGCGAAGTACTTCGCGGCCCGACGGTCCATGTCGAGATACGTGACGGACGGGAGCGCGGTCGACGGCGCGAGGTCCAGGTAGCTGCCGGGGTAGAGCGCCCGCTCGGCTCCGGTCGCGGCGTGGACGGCCGCGAACAGCGACGACCGGTCTCCGATCGACTGCCGGTACCCCGCCCAGGTCGCGGGCTGCTTCATCGCACGGTTCCGTCGTGCCGGTGGGTGGCGTTCGTCGCGAGGAGCATGGTGCCTATCATCAGGGTGTTCGCTGGGCCGCGCGATCCGTCGTCGAATCTGCCTCTGCCGGAGTGGCCGACTCGGTCGGAGCGGAGAGGTGGCCGGTGCGGCGCAGCCACCACTCGACCAGCAGGGTGGTGAACGGCGGCACGGCGGCGGCCAGGGCGACGAACGCGCGGCCCCAGCCCCAGCGCAGCTTCACGGCGGCGTAGATCGTGACGAGGCCGTAGACGACGAACGCGGCGCCGTGCAGGCGCCCGAACAGCCAGACCCCGGCCTCGGTGGTCTCGGTGACGTACTTGAGGAACATGCCGACGAGCAGACCGGCCCAGGTGAAGGCCTCGACGAAGGCGACGATCGCGTAGACGCGGCCGACGGGCGAGAGCGGGGCGGGCGACGAGTCAGACATGGGGGTCCTTCCGGGTGGGGCGATGGCGGGCGACAGTATCGCCGATGCACCTGGAAACGGTGTCCAGCCAGGCCCGCTACAGACGTCGAGCCGGGCGAACGAGACGGGCCGCCGTCGTCCGGGTGGACGACGGCGGCCCCTGCCGTTCGGTGGTTCAGCGCACCCGGACAGTCAGCTCCTTGCTCTCGGTGTCGCCGAGGTGGTTGCTGAACACGATCTGGTAGGTGTGCTTGCCGGCGGTGCGGCCGGTGAGCGGCACCTCGACGTGCTGGGCGGACGGGGTGGCGTCCGTGAGGTCCCCGGAGGAGACGGGTTCGCCGTCCTCGAGGAGGGTCCACGCGGTGGCGTTGGTGCCCCACCACAGGTCGGCACGGAGGGTGTACTCGCCGTCCTGGTCGTGGTTGTCGTGGCTCAGGCGCGGGGTGGCCGGCGCCGCCTCCGTGACCCGCACGGTGTGGGTGCGGCAGGCGGTGGTGCCTGCGGCGTTTACGAGCTCGCAGCCGTACTCGTACGTCCCGTCGGCGCGGTCGGCGACGTCGAACTCGACGTGCTGGGCGGCGGGGGTCGCGTCCACGAGGTTGCGCGTCGCGACGACGTCCCCGTTCTCGGTCAGTCGCACCTGGGTGGCGTTCTGGCCCCACCACAGGTCGACGGACACCGTGTAGTCGCCGCCACGGACGCCGTCGCGCGCGTTGTCGTCGCTGATCGCGGCACGGGCGGGTGCCTCGACCGCCGCGGGTCCGTCGATCGCGTAGAGCGTGGTCGAGCCGGAGACCTCGTTGCCGACGGCGAGCATCGCCTCGCCGGTCGGCGAGTCCGTCGCGGAGATGAAGGCGAGCCCCTCGGGGCCGAGGTCCCCGGCCGCGCGCACGGCTTCCGCGGGAGCGGCGCCGTCGTCGATCGCGTCCTCCGCCGAGACCGAGAAGTCCCGGTTGTTGAGGTACTGCACGAACGTCGCGTCGGTCGGGTCGGTGATGTCGTACGCCATGATGCCGCCGACACGCTCGAGCCCGACGAACGCGTACGTGCGGTCGCCGACCGTGCCGACGACGACGCTCTCCGGCTCCGGCCCCTTGGCGTCCGAGCGCGACTCGAACGAGGACTCGCCGTGGTCGGAGTTGAAGGTGTCCGGCGCGACGTCGGCCGTGATCTGCTCGAAGTCGTCGCCGGAGTCGAAGACCTGCTCGCCGTCGGCGGTCCAGATCGAGAACGAGCGGGCACCGAACGCGAACAGCTCCTCGTAGCAGCTGCCGTCCGCGGCGAGGCCCGAGGCGCGCGAGACGTCGAGGCGGCCGAGGTCGTCGTCGGCCGTGCGCCCGGCTGCGGGGGCGTCGTCGCACAGGGGAGCGACCCCGTCCTCGCCGAGGTCCTTGACCCGCACCGGCTCCTCGTAGTCGCCCCACTCGCGGGCGTCGCCCTCGTTGGCGGTCAGCAGGTAGGTCTCGTCGCCCGCCGTGTAGCTCGTGATGCCGTCGGGCATGTAGAGGCCGCGCACGGGCACGGTGCGGATGTCGATCCCGGCATCCTTGTCAGACGGGTCGATGCCCTGGCCCTCGACCGAGAAGTCCTTGGACCCGAGCGACCGGATCTCGGTGACCTCCGCGGCGTCGAGATCCACGACGGCGACGGAGTTGGCCTCCTGCAGGGTCACCCAGGCGGTGTTGCCGTCGTCGGAGACCGTCACGTACTCGGGCTCCAGATTGCGCGAGACCGGGTGGTCGGAGCCCTCGATCCCCGCGAACACGCGGACCCCCTCGGGCAGCGCACCCTCCGCCTCGAAGGCGTGGAAGTCGGCGATCCGGACCGCGTCCTGACCGGGTGCCGTCACCGACCCGGGCAGGTCGACGACGGCGACGTCACCCTCGGGGTCCACGGCGTAGTCGTCGTCGGGCTCTCCCTCGTCGGCGACGACGGCGCGCGCCCCGTCCGGCGTGAACGTCACCATGTCCGGCAGGGCTCCGACGCGAACGGCACCGAGTGCCGTGCCGTCGGCGGCGGCGTCGAAGAAGACCAGCCACCCCGCCTCGGTCTTCGGGTTCGACTCCACAGCCACCGCCACGAGCCCGTCCTCGCGCACGGCCACCGAGTTGGCGACCGCCGACGCCGGCACGCTCGACCCGTCCGCGGCCGTCACGTTCGCGGTCTCGAGCGCGAACAGGCGCCGCGGAGCCGCGGGATCCTCGACGTCGAGGACCGTGACCTGCCCCGCATGGGCGTTGACCGAGAAGAGTCGCTGCGTCGCGGGGTGGTGCGCGACGATCTCGGCCGCCGACTCGTCGAACAGCCCGGTCTCGTAGCTGCCGAGAGCGCGCAGCTCGATCGCGGCGTCGGAGGTCGTGACCCCCACCGGGTCGTCGATCACGGCGGCCCGGGCGGCGGGAGCGGCGCTCGCGGCGACGAGTCCGCCGAGTGCGAGGCCGACGGCGGCGACCGCGGACCACCGTGGCAGCGTGAGGAGTCGGGGAGTGGGCACGGGCACAGGTCCTCCAGGAGTTTCGCGACGGCGGGACGAACGCTCCGCACGCTAGGCAGCCGACGTGCACGGGCGGGATGCGGGCGGTGAACCCTGCATGGCTTTTGGGTGTGATGTCGGAGATCGCGGACGGTGGTTGCCCCGTCCCTCCGGGTGGTGCACACTCAGAGTTCGGACACCCGAACTCTTCCCTCAGGAGCGTGTTGATGCCCGACGACGTCGCCGTCAGCCCGGCGCGGCCCGCCCGCCCCCGGCGTCCCGAGCGGGGGCTCTGGAGACTGCTCGGCCCCGCGTTCGTCGCCGCCGTGGCCTACGTCGACCCCGGCAACGTCGCGGCCAACCTCACCGCCGGAGCCCGGTACGGGTACCTGTTGGTCTGGGTGCTGGTGGCGGCCAACGTGATGGCGGTCCTCGTGCAGTACCTCTCCGCGAAGCTCGGCATCGTCACCGGCCGGTCGCTGCCCGAGGTCCTCGGCGAGCGCATGTCACGCCGGACCCGTCTGGCCTACTGGGGGCAGGCCGAGGTCGTCGCCGCGGCGACCGACCTCGCGGAGGTGATCGGCGGCGCCATCGCGCTCAACCTGCTCTTCGGGGTCCCGCTCGTGGTGGGCGGCATCATCACGGGCGTCATCTCCATGCTGGTGCTCTCGATCCAGCAGAGGCGCGGTCAGCGGGCCTTCGAGGCCGTGATCACGTCGATGCTCGCGATCCTGACCGTCGGGTTCTGCGCCGGCCTCTTCTTTGCGCCGCCGTCGCTCGAGGGCGTGCTCGGCGGCCTCGTCCCGCGCTTCGAGGGTGCCGACTCCGTCCTGCTCGCGGCCTCCATGCTCGGTGCCACCGTGATGCCGCACGCGATCTACCTGCACTCCTCTCTCGCCCGCGACCGGCACCGCGCCACCCGCCCCGCAGTCCCCGGCAGTGCTGCGTACTCCGGCGAGCAGGCCGAGACCCGGCGGCTGCTCCGCGGGACGCGGCTCGACGTCGTGCTGGCGCTGATCGTCGCGGGCTCGGTGAACATCGCGATGCTCCTGCTCGCGGCGGCCAACCTGCCGGGCCGTGCCGGCACCGACTCCATCGAGGGTGCGCACGCCGCGATCGTCGACGTGCTCGGGCCGGTGGTCGGCGTGCTCTTCGCCGTCGGACTGCTCGCCTCGGGGCTCGCGTCGACCTCGGTCGGCGCCTACGCCGGTGCCGAGATCATGCAGGGTCTGCTCAAGGTGCGGATCTCCCTGCTGTGGCGGCGTGCCGTCACCCTGATCCCGGCGATCGTCCTGCTCGCGACGGGCATCTCGCCCACGTGGTTGCTGGTGATGAGCCAGGTGGTGCTCAGCTTCGGCATCCCGTTCGCGATGATCCCGCTGGTCCGTCTGACGCGCGACCGTGCGCTGATGGGGGAGCAGCGCAACGGCACGGTGACCCAGGTGGCCGGCTGGGCGGTGGCGACCGTGATCGTCGCCCTCAACCTCGTGCTGCTCTGGCTCACGTTCGCCGGGTGAGAGGGCCGCGCATCGGGCCGGGACCTACCGCTCGAGCGCGCGAACCATCGCGGACGCCAGGTCGGCGGGTCGCGTGAACATCGGCCAGTGGCCCGTGGGCAGGTCGACGATCTCGTAGTCGTCGAGCCGGGCGAGCTCCGCGACGAACGAGTGGTTCTCCGCCATCAGGCCGCGCAGCGTCTCGGCCGACATCTCGGAGGCGATCACGGTCGAGGGCACCGTGTAGCGGCTCCGGTCGTCGCTCAGCGCGTGCGGCTCCCGTACGGTGCCGGCCGGCTGCGGGACCGCGCGCTCGCGGAAGGCCTGGAGCTGGCTCTCGGTCAGGTCGCGCAACGAGGCGTCGTCCATGCCCTCCCACGGCGGCAGCGGGTACTCGTCGAGCTCGGCGGGGAGGTCGGGGTTCAGGGCGTCACCGGAGGCCAGCGGCCCCGAGTCGACGTAGATCACGTGCGCGACGCGGCCCGGCCGGGCGTCCGACGCCGCGTAGACGAGACCGCCCGACGCCGAGTGCCCGGCGAGGGCGACCTCCGCGTCGTCGGGCAGCGCGTCGATCGCCGCGACGACGGCCGCGACGTGGTCGGCGAGCGTGACCTGCGAGCGGTCGGCGTCGCGCGACTCCATCCCCGGGAGCGTGAGCGGGTGCGGCGTGTGGCCGGCCTCCGCGAGGTGCGGGACGACGTCGTCCCACGCAGAACCGTCCAACCAGAACCCGGGAACCAGGATGATGTCCATCCACCGACTGTAGGCACGGCCCCCGACACTCGCTACGCTGCTTCCGCGCAACCCTGCGCGTTCAGCACGAACCACCCGATCCCGGTCGGGCGACGGACGGAGCATTGATGGCACTCGGTTGGACCCTCCACGGCGACGGGAAGACGCTCGGGCCGACCGACGTCGTCGCCCCTGACGAGCGCCTGTCCTGGCCCCGGACCGTCGGGATCGGCATGCAGCACGTCGTCGCGATGTTCGGGGCGACGTTCCTCGTCCCGCTGATCACCGGCTTCTCCCCGGCGACGACGCTGTTCTTCTCCGGCCTGGGGACGATCGCGTTCCTGCTGATCACCCGCAACAGGCTCCCGAGCTACCTCGGGTCCAGCTTCGCGTTCATCGCCCCGATCGGCGCTGCGGCGGCCGCGGGAGGACAGAGCGTCGCGGTCGGCGGCATCCTCGTGACCGGCCTCGTCCTGGCTGCCGTCGGCGCCGTCGTCCACTTCGTCGGCGCAGGGTGGATCGACACGCTGATGCCCCCGATCGTCACGGGCACCATCGTCGCGCTGATCGGGCTCAACCTGGCCCCGGCCGCGTGGGACAACTTCGAGCAGTTCCCCGTGACCGCGACCGTCACGCTCGCGACGATCCTCGTCGCGACGGTGCTCTTCCGCGGGATCCTCGGCCGGTTGTCGATCCTCGTCGGCGTGGTCGTCGGGTATGTCGTCGCGGTGATCCGCGGCGAGGTCGACTTCTCTGCCGCCGAGCAGGCGGCCTGGATCGGGTTCCCCGACTTCGTCACGCCGACGTTCGACGTCGCCGTGCTCGGGCTCTTCGTCCCGGTCGTGCTGGTCCTCGTGGCCGAGAACGTCGGTCACGTGAAGTCCGTGGCGGCGATGACCGGACGGGACCTCGACTCGTACATGGGGCGTGCGATCTTCGCGGACGGCGTCGCGACGACGCTCGCCGGGACCGGCGGCGGCTCGGGCACGACGACGTACGCCGAGAACATCGGCGTGATGGCGGCGACGCGGGTCTACTCCACGGCCGCCTACTGGGTGGCGGCGTTCACGGCGCTGGCGCTCTCGATGTCGCCGAAGTTCGGTGCGCTCGTCGCCACGGTCCCGCCGGGGGTGCTCGGCGGTGCGGCGACGATGCTGTACGGGATGATCGGCGTCCTCGGTGCACGGATCTGGGTGCAGAACCGCGTCGACTTCGGCAACCCGGTGAACCTCGCGACGGCGGCCGTTCCGCTGGTGATCGGGATCGCGAACTTCACGTTTGCCGCCGGGGACCTGACGTTCGAGGGCATCGCGCTCGGCACCGGCGCCGCGCTCCTGATCTTCCACGGACAGACCGCGATCGCCCGCTGGCGCGGCACGAGCGCGGAGCCCGCGAGCCCGGCCTCCGTCCCGGGCCCGCGCGACCCTGAGAAGGACGACGTGGCGAGCTGACGCCGTCGGACGGCGTTGCCGTCGGACGTGCCACCGGTGGGGTGCGAGGGAGCGATTCCTCGCACCCCACCGGTGTGTCGTGGGGAGCGTTCGTGAACGGATTAGTGAGAACGGGTGTCATTACTGTTATCGTCATGCTGCGCGCACCTCCCGTCCCCACGACCAGGAAGGAGCGGCGCACGGCCCTGCCCGCGCGCCTTTCCGCCATGACACGCACTCTTGCTCCCGCCGCCCGCACGACGGCGGCCGCCCTCCTCTCGCTCGGCCTCCTCGCCGGGTGCGCCACGACCGAGTCCGAGGACGAGTCCGCAGCGTCGGGCTCGACCGACGAGGCGACGTCGGACGTCACCGAGGCCGCCGCCCTGACACCGCGACTCGTCGTGACCTACGACGGCGGGGTGCAGGTTCTCGATGCCAACACCCTCGACGTCGTGGGGGACGTGGCGCTCGACGGCTTCCTCCGCGCCAACCCCGCCGGTGACGGCCGGCACGCCGCACTCTCCACGAGCGAGGGCTTCCAGCTCCTCGACACCGGCACCTGGGCCCAGGCTCACGGCGACCACGCGCACTACTTCACCGCGGACCCCGTGCTCACCGACGTGACCTACGAGGCCGAGACGCCCGGCCACGCCGTCGTGCACGCCGGACGGACCAACTTCTGGGACGACGGCACCGGCGAGATCACGATCGTCGACGCCGAGCACGTAGCTGACGGCCCCGGACAGGACGCGCGGACCTACACGACGCCCGCAGCCCACCACGGTGTCGCGGTCGAGCTCACCGACGGCACCCTGGTGCTGACCGACGGGACCGAGGACGAGCGCTCCGGCGTCCGCGTGCTCGACGCCGACGACGCCGAGATCGCGGCGACCGACGAGTGCCCGAGCGTCCACGGCGAGGCGACCGCCCAGGGCGAGGCCGTCGTGCTCGGCTGCGAGGACGGCGTCGTGATCGTGAAGGACGGAGCCGTCACCAAGGTCGACTCGCCCACCAGCCCGGGAGGATTCGGCACGCTGGCGGGCTCGCACTCGTCGTCGGTGGTCCTCGGCGACTACAAGGAGGGCGAGGACCAGGACCCCACCCAGGTCTCGCTGATCGACGCCGAGGCGGGCACGATCCAGCTCGTCGAGCTTCCCGCCTCGTACACGTTCCGCTCACTCGCACGCGGCGACGACGGTGAGGCGCTGGTGCTCGGCACCGACGGCGCGCTGCACGTGATCGACCCGACCACCGGCGAGCTCACGAACTCCTGGCCCGTCGTCGACGCCTGGACCGTGCCTGAGGACTGGCAGGAACCGCGCCCGGCGATCTGGGTGAACGACGGCACCGCCTTCGTCAGCGACCCGGCTACCAGCAGCATCCACGCCGTCGACATCCTGTCCGGCGAGGTCTGGAACACGGCCACGCTCGACGTCGTCCCCAACGAGCTCACGGGCGTCACCGGTGACGGGGTCGAGGAGTACGAGACGAACCACGACGAGGACGAGCACGCGGACCACGACCACGAGGACCACGACCACTAGCCACGGTCTCAGCGCGGCGCGAGGAGTCTCTCGTGGAACGCCCCGGAGATGTCGACCGGGACGGCCGCCGGCAGTCCGTCGTCAAACGCGACCGGGTACACCAGGGTGTGCCCGGTCGTGTCGCGCGCGGCGATACTGACGCCGAGCGGACACTGATCCGCCGGTGAACCTGTCGTCTACTTCGCCGACCTTGGCCCTCGTGGCGGGGTGCTTGTCCTTCGCCGCTGTGGCGCGAGCTGCCCGGCGAGCATCGCCGCGAGGGCGAGCAGCAGGCCGAGGGTCTGGACAGCCGTGAAGCGCTCGCCGAGCACGACGGCGCCCAGCCCGGTCGCGACGAGCGGGGAGAGCAGGCCGAGCAGGGCGGTCGCGGTCACGGGCAGGACTCGAATCCCCGCGAACCACACGCTGTAGGCGAGCAGCCCGCCGACGAGCCCGAGCCAGAGGTATCCGGCGACTGCGGCGGCATCGATGTCGGTCGGCACCCCCTCGACGACGAGCGTCGGGAGGAGGAGGACGAGCCCGCCGGCGGTGAGTTGCCAGCCGGCGAGACCCAGGGCGCTGACCCCCGCGGGCCGCCCCCATCGCTTCGTGAGGACAATCCCGAGCCCCATCGAGAGTGCGCCGCCCACCCCCGCGAGCACGCCGACGACGTCGAGCCCTGCACCCGGTCCGAGCACCACCAGGCCGACGCCGATCACGCCGACGACGCCCCAGGCGAGTCGCCATCGTGAAAGCCGCTCGTGGAGCACGGCCACGACGAGGAACGCGACGAGGATCGGCTGTGTCGCACCGAGGGTGGCGGCGACTCCGCCGGGGAGGCGCTCTGCCGTGACGAACAGCAGGGCGAAGAAGATCCCGATGTTGAGGGTCCCGAGCACGGCTGCCTTCCACCACCAGTCACCGCGGGGCAGAGTGCGCGTGATCAGGATCGCGAGGATTCCCGCGGGCAGTGCGCGCATCAGGGCGGCGAAGAGCGGGTGTCCGGCGGGCAGGAGCTCGGTCGTGACGACGTAGGTGGTGCCCCAGACGGCCGGGGCGAGCGCGGTGAGCGCGGTGCGACGGGCGAGCTGTCGCCCGTGCACGGATGCTGGGGTCGCCGTCGGGGGCGGGGCGGTGGCGGTCATGTCTTGATCCTGCGGTCGGTCGATCAATGAGTCCAACACATGCTTGTCATCCCATCCATCGCTGGTGAAGATAGATAGATGGAACTCCAGCAGCTGAGGTACGTCGTCGCCGTCGCCGAGCTCTCCAGCTTCACCAAGGCCGCGGCGCGCTGCTTCGTCGTGCAGTCGGCGCTGAGCCACCAGATCAAGGCGCTGGAGAAGGAGCTCGGCGTCGCGCTGTTCGCCCGCACCAGCCGACGCGTGGAGCTCACCGCCGCGGGCCGCGCCTTCCTCCCCGGTGCCCGTGCGAGTCTCGACGCGGCAGAGCGGGCCGGAGACGAGGCGGCCGCCGCCGCCGGGGAGGTCCGGGGCAGGCTGACCGTCGGGATGATCCCGACGGTGACCGCGGTCAGCGTCCCAGCCGTGCTCAAGGAGTTCCGCGACGCCCACCCCCACGTACGGGTCGCGCTCCAGGTGGGTGGCAGCGACACGATCGCGGCGGAGATCGCCGCGGGGGAGACCGACGTCGGTCTCCTGGGACTCCCCGCAGGGCGTGAGCCCCGCGGAGTCGACTGGCGGGAGATCGGGACCGATCGGCTCGTCGCCGTGCTCGCCCGCCAGCACCGCCTTGCCGACCACGAGTCGATCGGGATCGACGATCTTGCACAGGAGGCTTTCGCAGACTTTCCGGTCGGGAGCCCGGGGCGCGCGCAGAGCGACCTCGCGTTCAGCGCGGCCGGGATCTCGCGCGACGTTCCGTTCGAGGCGATGTCCACCGAGATCCTGCTCGACCTCGCCCGGGAGAACCTTGCGGTGACGCTGCTGCCGTCGAGATACGTGCGCGCCGTCGACGGCCTCGTCGCGGTACCCGTCGTCGACGGGCCCTCGCGGGTCGAGTACCTCGCATGGAGCGAATTCAATCTCAGCCCGGCGGCACGAGCGTTCCTCCGGTTGCTCTAGCCGGAGTCGTGGCTAGTCGTGACGACGCCCGGCCGGGGCGCGCGATGCCGTCATCAGCGCCACGGCCCCGAGGGTCGTCGCGGCCGCGACCGGAGCGCCGAACGTCCACAGTCCGAGGTCGACCCAGGGGACGGGCCGGTTCGCGAGGTGCAGCGCGAAGACTGCGGTCGCGGATCCGACGATCCCGCTCGCACAGGCGAGGACGGCGGCCGGCAGTGCCGTCTCGATCGCCGAAGCGCGCGCCAGGGTCCGGGTGGGGATTCCGGTGGCGTGCAGCATGGCGTCTGCCGGCCCGCGATGTGCCTGTGCGGACGCGAAGCCGATGGCAGCTGCGAGCACCGCGGCGACGGCGAGGGCGAGAGCGAGAGCGAGCAGCTTCACGGCCGAGTAGTAGTGGCGCAGCAGCTCGGACAGCCCGTTGAACGAGGTCGTCCGGGTGGACAGGTGGGCCCCGGGGGAGGACTGCTCGACCAGCGTGCGCATCTGCTCGACGTCCGCGCCGGGTCGGTGGGCGACGAAGAGCTGGGTTGCCCGGACCGGGGCGTCAGCAGCGTCGAGGTCGCGCGCGACGATGCCGGACCTCATGTCTACGCCCGCGGGGAAGTCCGCGCGGGCCACCCCGGAGGGAGCCTCGAACCAGGTTTCCTCGGCGGTCGTGCCCGAGATGTCTGTCGTCACGTCGAGAGCAGCTCTCGGCTCGATCATCGGCCGGTCGTCGTCGGGGAGCTGGACGCTCGGGTCGAGCGTCATCGAGCCCGTCACGCACGGGACGTCGAGGTGTCCGGCGGCGGTGATCTCGGAGCAGTCCCCGACCCAGAGCTCCGTCTGCACCGGTCCGACCAGGGTGGCCTCGGCGACCCGGGCGACGCGTTCCACTCCGTCCACTTCGCGCAGATGGTCGGCGAGCGCGGCGGATTCTGACTTCGTGGCGTTGACGACGTCCGCGACTGCCGTGAGCTCGTTCTGGCCGATGACCACCTCGTCGTCGATCGAGGTCGCGGCCGCGGGGACGAGCGCCGCAAAGAAGGGAGCAAGCAGTGTTGCGATGATCAACGGGGCAAGGGGCCCGGCGTGCGTGCGCGCGTGAGCAGCCAACCGGCGTCCGCCGAGGATCGAGGCTGCGCTGCGCCCGCGCGCGGCCAGGCGCCCGAGCACTTGAACGACGACCGGTGCGACGACGAGGAGCCCGAGAACGGCCGCTCCCATCGACGCTGCGACAACCGGCATCTCGTCCGGCACCCCGAGCAGGGCAAGAGCCGGGGTTGTGATGAGCAGTAGTCCGCCCCATCGCCACGGGCGGGGGCGACGCTCCGGGGAACGGGTCAGCCCGAGCGGGTCGACGTCCAGGTCACGCACGCTTCCGCGGGCACCGACGAGACAGGCTCCCAGGATGAGACCCAGCGAGGTGATCACACCGACCCATCCGGGCCAGAGGTCCGAGGCGTAGAACTGCGCATCCTCGTACCCGATCCGCGCCACCAGTGGACGGACGGCGAGAAATGCACCCAGCCCGCCCAGAGCGCCCGCGACGCCCGGGAGGAGTGCCTCTCCCTCCGCGATCCTCGCGACGGCGCGGGTGTCGGCGCCGAGGAGGACGAGCGTGGCGGTACGACGACGGCGGGTCGTCTCGGTCAGGCGGATCGCGGTCAGCACGAGAACGACGACGACCGCCAGGACGGCACCGACGCCGGTGGCGAAGACCAGGAGCTCGAGCGGCACCAACGGCCGGGCCATGGCGCGCTCGTCGTACCCGGTGACCCGTGTGCTCCACGCCAGATGGGCGTCCGTGGGCGTCACCCCGCGGACGGCGACCAGGTCGTCGGAGTACCGCAGCGCACCGGCATCGACTCGTCCGACGTCCGCTCCGTACCGTTCGGCCTGCCCGACCTCGGCGAGCCGCTCGACCAGTGCCGGGCTGTAGTACGCCTCCCCGGGGGCGGGTATCGCGTCGACGCCGGGTGGCACGGGGGCGTCGAGGCCCGCGTGCCCGAGCTCGACGACCGTGACGGCGTCGTCGCCGACGTAGGACGTGAAGCCGCCCTGTGCAACGGTTCCGTCAGGGGCTTCGACGCGGTCGGGGAACCGGTTGTCGTCGGTGATCGTGACCCATCCGTCGGCGTCGGCCGCGGGGTCGGCCCAGGACCCGAAGTCAGCGGTCGTCCATGCGAAGCGGTCGGCGCGCGTCTCGAGCGCTGGTCCCACGGAGAGCAGCAGGAGGAGACCCGTCGTGCCGAGGACGGCGGCGAGCACCGTCATTGCCGAGCCCCACCGGGCAGCTCCCTCGCCCGCGAGAGCGAGGCGAAGCCCGAGCCGTCTCATCGAACACTCGCCGCGCGCGGCGCACCCGAGGCGCTGCCCTGCGCACCCGCCGGCGAGACGACGCCGTCGAGCATCGCCACGCGCCGGTCGGCGACGGCCGCGACCTGCTCGTCGTGCGTGACGACCACGAGTGCGCCTCCACGGGCACGGACCGACGAGACCAGCAGATCCATCACGGCGGTCCCGGTGGCGCGGTCGAGCGCACCGGTCGGCTCGTCCGCGAGCACGACGGACGGCTCGTGGACCAGGGCCCGGGCGATCGCGACGCGTTGCGCCTGGCCGCCCGACATCTTTGTCGGCCGCCGACCCGTCAGCTCGCCCAGTCCCACGGACTCCAGGGCCGCCGTCGCGCGCCGTCGTGCCTCGCCTCGTCGTATCCCGTCGACCAGGAGCGGCAGCATGACGTCCTCGACGGCGGGGAGCTCAGGCACCAGCCGGCCGTCCTGAAAGACCATGCCGATCTCGCGGCGTCGTGCGAGCGCGCGGCCGTCGGACGACGAGCCGGACAAGGACCTTCCGCGGAGGTGAACCGTCCCGGCGTCGGGGACGAGAACCCCGGCGAGCAGGTGCAGCAGCGTCGACTTTCCGCACCCCGACGGCCCGGTGACGGCGACGACCTCCTCGGGCTCGACGACGAGGTCCACCCCTGCGACGGCGGCTCGCTCGGCCCCCGGGTACTTCAGTTGAAGTGCGTGCGCCTCGAGCATCGGTGTGCGTCCCTTTCGTCACGTATCGAGGACGCTACGTGACCGGTGGGCCCGACCCGAGAAGTTATCCACAGGCACCTGTAGCCCCTCCACACGACGACGCCGAGGTATACCCGGGCAGGGGTATACCTCGGCGAGGTGCGGTGTGCGAGCTACGCGCGGAAGATCAGTGCGTCACCCTGTCCGCCGCCGCCGCAGAGCGACGCGGCACCGAGGCCGCCACCGCGAGCCGCGAGGCCGAGGGCCACGTGCAGCGCGAGCCGGGCGCCGGAGGCCCCGACCGGGTGCCCGAGGGCGATGGCTCCGCCGTCGGTGTTGACGACGTCTTCGGAGACCCCGAGGTCCTGCACCGACTGGATCGCGACGGCCGCGAAGGCCTCGTTGATCTCGACGAGGTCGAGCTCGTCGGCCTTGGCGCCCTCACGGTCGAGGGCGGCGGCCAGCGCCCGCGCGGGCTGGGAGTGCAGCGAGTTGTCAGGGCCGGCGGTCTGCCCGGCGCTGCCGATCTCGGCGAGCCAGGTCAGGCCGTGCTCGATCGCGAATGCCTTCGACGCCACGACGACCGCGGCGGCGCCGTCGGACAGCGGCGAGGAGGAGCCGGCCGTGATGGTCCCGTCCGGGACGAACGCGGGACGGAGCCCGGCGAGCGTCTCGGGGGTGGTTCCGGCGCGGATCCCCTCGTCCTGGGAGACGACGACGGGCTCACCACGACGCTGCGGGATCTCGACCGGGACGATCTCGTCGGCCAGGCGTCCGGCCTGCGACGCGGCGGCCGCGCGCTGGTGCGAGCGGGCCGCGAACGCGTCCTGCTCCTCGCGCCCGATGCCGCGGGTGGTGCACCCGCGGTCCGTGGCCTCGCCCATGATCATGCCGTCGAACGGGTCGCGCAGGCCGTCGTGCGTCAGCGAGTCGGCCATCGTCACGTCGCCGAACGCGAAGCCGGCGCGGGAGTGCTGCACCAGGTGCGGGGCGTTGGTCATCGACTCCATGCCGCCGGCGACGACGACGGACGCCTCGCCGGTGCGGACGAGCCGCGCGGCGTCGATGATCGCCGTGAGGCCGGACAGGCAGAGCTTGTTGATCGTCGTCGCGGGGACGTCCCAGCCGATCCCGGCGCCGACGGCGGCCTGGCGGGCGGGACCCTGCCCGGCACCGGCCTGGACGACGTGGCCCATGATGACGGCGTCGACGTCGGCGGGGTCGATCTTCGAGGCGGCCATCGCGCCGCGGATCGCGTGCGCGCCGAGGTCGGTCACGCTCAACGAGGCGAGGGCCCCGCGGAACTTGGTGAAGGGGGTGCGTGCCCCGTGGATCAGGACGGGGGTGGTGGCGTCGTCGCTCACAAGAGTCTCCGTATCAGTGGTGGGGGGATCAGGCGAACGCGGACATGCCGGTGATGTCGCGGCCCACGATCAGGGCCTGGACGGACTCGGTGCCCTCGTAGGTGTGCAGCGCCTCGATGTCGGCGAAGTGCCGGGCGACGCGGTTCTGCAGCAGGATTCCGTTGCCGCCCAGCATGTCGCGTGCGACCGACGCGATCTCGCGGGCGCCGCGGGTGCACGTGTACTTGGTCAGCGACGCCTGGGGGCCCGTGAGGGTCCCGGCGGCGTCCTGCTCCGTCATCGCGACCACCAGCAGCTGCATCTGGGTGAGGGTGCTGAGCATCGAGGTCAGGCGCTCCTGGACCATCTGGCTCTTGGCGAGGGGGCGGCCGAACTGGACGCGGCTCTTGGCGTACGCGACCGCGGTCTCGTAGCAGGCGGTGGCGTGCCCGACGGCGGACCACGCCACGGACAGGCGGGTCGCGCCGAGGACGCGCGAGGTGTCCTTGAACGAGCGGGCCTCGGGCAGCAGGTTCTCCGACGGGACGAACACGCCGGTCAGGGTGATGTGAGCCTGGTGGATCGCGCGCAGCGAGACCTTGCCCTCGATGACCTTGGCCTCGTACCCGGGGGAGTCCTGGGGGACGATGTAGCCGTGGACCTGGCCGTCGTCGCCGCGGGCCCAGACGACGGAGACGTCGCAGTTGGCCCCGTTGCCGATCCACTTCTTGGCACCGTTGATGACGTACCCGCCCTCGACGGTGGTGGCGGTGGTCTCCAACGAGACGGAGTCGGAGCCGTGGGTGGGCTCGGTCAGCGCGAACGCGGCCAGCTTCTCGCCGCGTGCGATGGGCTCGCCCCACTCGGCCTTCTGCTCCTCGGAGCCGAGCAGCATGATTGAGCGCAGGGCGAGGCCGCCCTGGACGCCGCAGATCGTGGCGACCGAGCCGTCGCCGCGCGACATCTCCATCGAGGCGAGGCCGTCGGCGAGCGGGCTGTGCTTCGGGTGGCCGGGGACGTCGACGCTCTCCCGGAGCAGGTCGAGCTCGCCGAGGCGCGCGATCAGCTCGCGGGGGACCTCCGCGCGCTCCCAGTACCCGTCGATCACGGGCAGGACGTCGTCCTGGACGAAGGTCCGGACGGTCGCCCAGTGCTCACGGTCGGCCTCGGTGGCACCGGCGAACGCACCGGCGTAGTCGACGTCGAGCGGCTCGAGGAGACCGTAGTCGGGCTCGACGAGCCGCTCTGCGGGCGTTCCGCCGGGGGTGGTGGCGGTGTGCTGGGTGTCGGTGGACGTAGCCATGGGATCTCCCGGTCGCGTGGTGCGGCGACGAGTCATCGCCCGCACCTCTCATCGTGCGCGCGATTGCGTCTCACGTCAAGATACGCAGTATCAGGATTGAGGTCGGCAGCACGCGACCGAGGGCTACCCCGGCACCTAGGCGAGCGCCTCACGCACCGCGCGCGCGACGTCGTCGGCCGTCCGCCCGGCGGGGACCTCCAGCACCGTGACCACCACACGGTCGGACGCCCCGCCGTCGGCCGTCTCAGCATGGTGCGCGGGAGCGGCGACGGCGTCGCCCGAGGCCGACCCCGCCGTCGTCTCCGTCAGCGGCGCCCGGGCCGAGGACGCGCGCGCCGCGCGCCGAAGGTCTGCGAAGCCCTCCTCCAGGCCGGGGCGCGGGTCGCCGTCGGGGTCACGCAGCCACGCGCGCAGGTACGCGTTGTGGACCGCGACGACGGAGGCCGAGAAGGCGATCGTCGTCGTGGTGGTCTGTCGCTCGGTCGGGAGCGTGGCGCGCAGATAGCGCGTGAAGGCCCGCTCGTAGCGGTGGGTGGTGATGAGCTCACGGTCTCGCAGGCCGGGGACCTGCTGCAGCAGGGCGTGACGCGCGAGCGACGTGTCGGGCTGGCTGATGTGGTGGTCGAACACGAGCCGCGCGGCCCGACAGACCTCGACCAGAGGGTCCGTGCTGCGCGGGCTCTGACGGGACTCGGCGAGCTGGCCGACCACCTGCTCCAGCAGGACCTCGTGGTCGGCGAACACCACGTCCTCCTTCGAGCCGAAGCGTCGGAAGAACGTCGCCCGGGAGATCCCGGCGGCGTCCGCGATCTCGTCGACGGTCGTGTTCTCGTACCCCTGGCGGGTAAAGAGGTCGATGGCGGCCTCGACGGCCTCGTGATGTGGAGAGCGGCCCATACTCGGACCCTACTCGCGCCCACGGGTGGTGACAGACCGAGGCGCGCCCCGGCGCCTACGCGCCCGTGTGGTGCGCGACGACCGCCTCGTACGCGTCCAGGTCTGCGGCAAACGGGGAGTCCGGGATCGGGTGGTGCAGCACGATCTCGTCGATCCCCGCCTCCGCGTAGCGCCCGACGACGTCGTCGAACGCCTCGACCGAGTCGAACAGCCGGTCCGGGGTGAAGCCGGCGAGCAGGACGGTGTGCAGCGTGGCGGGGTCGCGCCCCTCGGCCTCGCACGCCGCGCGGACGGTCGAGACCTGCGACGCGACCGCCGCCGACGAGTCCGCGGGGGTCGCGTCGTCGGGCAGGCTCGCGCCGGTCGTCACCCAACCCTGTCCGTACCGCGCGGCGAGCCTCATCCCGCGTGGGCCGCCGCCCGCGACGACGAACGGAACCCGCGGGTCCTGCACGCACCCGGGGATGGTGCGCGCCTCGTGCGCCGAGTAATACGTGCCGTCGTACGTGACGGCTGGCTCGGTCAGCAGCCGGTCCAACAGCCCGACGAACTCCTCGAACCGCTCCGTGCGCTCCCGCATCGGCCACGGATCGTCGCCGAACACGGTCGCGTCGAAGCCCGACGACGTCCCCGCACCGATCCCGAGCGTCATCCGGCCGGACGAGACGTCGTCCAGCGTCATCAGGTCCTTCGCGAGCGTCACCGGCTCGCGGAAGTTCGGGGAGGTGACGAGCGTGCCCAGCCGGATCCGCGACGTCGTCGCCGCGGCCGCCGCCAGCGTCGGCACCGCACCGAACCAGGGGCCGTCGCGGAACGACCGCCACGACAGGTGGTCGTAGGTGTACGCCGTGTCGAGACCGAGCTCCTCCGCGCGGCGCCAGATACCCGCGCCCTCGGCCCAGGGGTAGATCGGCAGGATGCAGGTGGACAGTCGCATCTGCTCACCGTAGGCGTGCCGGCGCCTGTCGTCGCGTGGCAGGCTGGGAGCATGACTGATCTGCGAATCTTCACCGAGCCTCAGCAGGGCGCGACCTACGACGACCTGCTTGCCGTCGCGAAGGCGACCGAGGAGCTCGGGTTCGACGCCTTCTTCCGCTCGGACCACTACCTCGCGATGGGCGGCGACGGACTGCCGGGGCCGACGGACGCCTGGACGACGCTCGCGGGGCTCGCGCGCGAGACCAGCACGATCCGCCTCGGCACGCTCGTCTCCTCGGTCACGTACCGGCACCCGGGAATCCTCGCGATCCAGGCGGCGCAGGTCGACCAGATGTCGGGCGGCCGCGTGGAGCTCGGGCTCGGCACGGGCTGGTTCCAGCGCGAGCACGAGGCGTACGGCATCCCGTTCCCCGACAAGCGCTTCGGGATGCTGGAGGAGCAGCTCGAGGTTCTGACCGGGCTGTGGGGGACGGCGCTCGGCGAGACCTTCGACTTCCACGGCGCGCAATACGACCTCACCGAGTCACCCGCACTGCCCAAGCCGACGCAGCCCACGATCCCCGTGATCGTCGGTGGTGGGGGGAAGCGTCGGACGCCGCAGCTCGCCGCCCGGTTCGCCGCCGAGTACAACCAGGCGTTCCCCGCGCTCGACTCGATCGCCGACCGCTTCCGTGAGGTGCAGTCCGTCGCGGACGAGTCCGGGCGGACGACGCCGCTGACACGGTCCGTCGCGCTCGTGCTGTGCGTCGGGAAGGACGAGGCGGAGTTCACGCGCCGCGCGGCCGCGATCGGTCGAGAGCCCGCCGAGCTGCGTCAGAACGGGATCGCGGGGACCGTGCCCGAGGCCGTCGAGACGCTCAACCGCGTCGTCGCCGACGGCGCAGAGCGGGTCTACCTCCAGGTCCTCGACCTGGCCGACCTCGACCACCTCGACCTCGTCGCCCGCGAGGTCGCGCCGCACGTCGGCTGAGGCTCAGTCGAGGGTGAGGCCGAGCACGGTGCTGCCGGCCGGCAGGGGCTCGAACCCGAGGTGTCGGTAGAACCCGATCGCCGACGTGTTGGTGTCCGAGACCCCGAGGTGGACGCCGGGGATCCCGTGGTCACGGAGGGCGTCGAAGAGCTCCTCGAGGAGCCGGCGCCCGTTGCCGCCGCCCTGCGCCTCGGGGAGCAGGTCGACGTGCAGGTGTGCGGGGTAGTCCGCGAGCCAGGGCGCCTCGGTGCGGTGCGGCGCGTGGATCTGACGTACGAGGCCGGCGTCGGGGGAGTCGGGCGAGACGCCGTCGAGCGGGTAGCGCTCGCGCAGCGCGGGCCACCACTCGGACTCGAGGCGCTCCTCGAACGACGTGGTGTCCGGCACGCCGAGCACGTAGCCGAGGGGTCGGTCGTCCTCGGACGTCACGACGAAGGCGAGCGACGGCTCCAGCGCCAGATACGCGCCGAGATAGACCTCGCCGAGCAGGCGGGGGTCCTCGAAGCGGCCCGAGGCGTCCTGGCCGTCGGCGCCGGTGCGCAGGCAGATGTCGTAGAGCGCGTCGACCTCGGAGGGGTCCGAGGCGCGCGCCGGGCGGATCGTCATCAGCTCGAGGCCTCCGTGCTGTCCGCGCCTTCCTCTGTCGCCTCGGGTTCCGGCTCCGGGGAGTGGCGGGGCGTGATGTCCTCGACGTCGGTGCACTGGTCCGGGCTCGTGAGCGGGACGTCGGCCTCGAGCGTGACCTCGTCCTCGGGGATGAGTCCGTCGAAGTTCGCGCCGACCCGGACGTCGACGGTGGGCTCCGGCCGGTCGTCGAGCACGACGGCGGAGTTCGTCAGCTGGGCCGCCACCGTGTACGCGGCGGCGAGGCCGGCGGCGTTGGAGCTGACCAACGTGTACGGGAGCTCCTCGGCGTTGCCGTTCTCGTCCAGCGCGTTGCCCACCTCGGCGACCTGGAACCCGCGGTCGGCGAGCATGTCGCCGGTGATGGTCGCGATGCCGGTGCGGCCGCTCGCGTTCAGCACGGTGACCGAGACGGACTTGTACGAGACCGGCATCGTCTCGTCGGGGACACAGGGCTGCTGGAGCGTGTCCTTGCTCTCGCCGATGGTGGTGAACCCGCGGTTGAAGGGCGACTCGACCGCCCCGGTGTAGACGGCGAGAGACCCGACGCCAATCACGGCGAGGATCGCGATCAGGATCCCGAACACGAGGGCCTGGCGCTCGTGCTCGCGTCGCCGTCGACGGTCACGTGCCGTCGGCTGCTGCGGAGTTGTCACGGGGTGCCCACCTGCTCGTCGTCGATCGTCAAGACCCGCGCGTGGAGCACCGGCCGCTGCTGAAGCGCCGCCCGCATCGCCCGGTGCAAGCCGTCCTCAAGGTACAGGACGCCGCGGAACTCGACGACGTGAGCGAAGAGGTCGCCGTAGAACGTGGAGTCCTCGGCCAGCAGACCGTCGAGGTGGAGGATGCGCTTGGTCGTGACGAGCTCGTCGAGCCGCACCTGGCGTGGCGGGACGTCCGACCAGTCGCTCGGGTTCTCTCGACCGTGCTCGGGGTACGGGCGCCCCTCGCCGACGGACCTGAAGATCATGCGGGCCAGTCTAGGTGAGGGGCGCCCTGACACTGGGAACTTCTCATCCAGTGGTGAGGTCGCGTCGTCGGAACCCGACAAATGCCGCGAGGATCAGCGCTGCCGCAACGGCCGTGAGGATGATGAGCGGCCCTGCCGTGGGATCCGTGTCGGCGACGTCGGGCACGGAGTAGAACGGCGAGAGGCGCATCGCCCACTCGGGGAGCTCGAACAGCGGGCCGAACAGCCCGGCCACGAACCCGTAGACCAGGAGGAGCCACCCGACGCCGAGGTCGCGCCCGACCAGGCCGTAGAGCGCCAGGACTGCCCCGACCACGACGGCGACCGCCGGCAGGTACGCGAGCGTCCCCACCGCGACGTCCAGCGCGACGTCGTTCCCGACCCCCGCGACCAGCTCGCCCGCGGCGAGCCCGACGGCCGCCACGACGAGGACCAGGACCGTGCCGACGGCGGTGACCGCGAGCTGGGCACCGAGCCAGCGCGTGCGGGCGACGGGGCCGGCGAACAGCGGCTCGGCACGGCCGGACTGCTCCTCGGCGCGCGCACGCGAGATCGACGAGATCGCGAACGCCGTCACCATCAGGCCGAGGTAGAGGATCATCACGGAGTTGAAGCCGTCGAGGATCTGGTCGGCGTCGCCGAAGATCGCCGCGGCGGCCTCGTTGCCCTCGACCATCTCGAGCATGTCGTCCATCGAGCTGGCGAACGTCCCGGACAGGAGTGCGAGCAGCCCGATCCCGGCACCCCACGCGACGACCGAGGCGCGCTGAAGTCGCCAGGCGAGAGCGAACGGGGACCGCAGCCCGGGCCGTGCCGTCGCCCGCCCGCTCCGCGGCGCGACGAGCCCGGCCCCGAGGTCGCGCCTCGCGCTGAGCGTCGAGGCGACCGCCAGGAGAACGACGACGAGTGCCAGGGTGAGCGCGAGCGGCCACCACCGCAGGTCGACGAACGGGCGCATCTGCTGCGCCCACGCCAGCGGGGAGAACCAGGAGAGCGTCGAGCCGTGGGTCTCCTGGATGTCGCCCGCGGCGCGCACGACGAAGGCCGCGCCGAGGGCGGCCATGGCGAGGCCGCTGGCGGTGCGCGCGTGCTCGGTGACCTGCGCGGTCACCAGGGCCACGGCGCCGAAGGCCATCCCGGTCAGGGCCATGCCGGAGGTCAGTGCGAGGGTGTCGACGACGGTGATCGCCGACCCGTCGATTCCGGCACCGGAGGCGAGGATCAGCACGGTGCTCAGTGTCGCGACCGCCAGGTTCGCCACGGTGACGACGACGAACGCGGAGACCCCCTGCGCGCTGCGCCCGACGACGCCGGCCCGGACGAGCTCGGTGCGCCCCGTCTCCTCCTCCGCGCGGGTGTGCCGGACGGCCAGCAGGATCGACATGATGCAGATCGCGACGACGACGAACGGCGTGAACTCGTTGGCCGTCATCGCGCCGAGCGTGTAGTCCTCCATGCCGTAGCCCGGGCCGGTCATGATCGTGGCGGCCGGGGTCGAGACGAGGTCGGCTCGCACCTGCCGGTCGGCGGCGGTCGGGTAGATCGCGTCGAGCGCGAGGATCCCGTACGGGAACATCAGCGAGGCCGCGACCGCCCAGATCGCGATCCGGAGCCGGTCCCGGCGCAGGCCGTGCCGGACGAGGGTCCAGGTGCCGGTCATCCCTGGACCGTCCGGGAGCCGGTGACGTCGTCGCCGTAGTGGCGCAGGAACATCTCCTCGAGCGACGGCGGTGCGGTGACCAGACGGCGCAGGCCCAGGCCGGAGAGCGCGGCGACCACCTCGTCGGTGCGGTCGTTGTCCGCCGAGAACGAGACGGTGACGACTCCGCCGTCGCCGACCGGGCTCACCGTGAGGTCGTGGACCGCGTCGATCGCTGTGAGGTCCCCGGGGTCGCCGGTGACGTCGGCGGTGTACGTCGAGCGGGTCAGGTGCCGCAGGTCGTCGAGCGTGCCGGACTGGACGTCCTTGCCGGCGCGGATGATCGTGACCGTGTCGCAGAGCTTCTCCACCTCGCCGAGGATGTGGCTCGACAGCAGCACCGACGCGCCCCGGTCGGTGGCCTCGCGGACGCAGTCGGTGAAGACGGACTCCATCAGCGGGTCCAGCCCTGAGGTCGGCTCGTCGAGGATCAGGAGCTCGGTGTCGGCGGCGAGCGCCGCGACGAGCGCGACCTTCTGCCGGTTGCCCTTGGAGTAGGTGCGGGCCTTCTTCGACGGGTCGAGCTCGAAGCGTTCGAGGAGGTCGGCGCGGCGGCCCGGGTCGACGGGGCCGCGCAGCCGGGTCAGCAGGTCGATGGCCTCGCCGCCCGAGAGATTGGGCCAGAGGTTGACGTCGCCGGGCACGTAGGCGAGGCGCCGGTGCAGGTCGACGGCGTCGGCCCACGGGTCGCCGCCGAGCAGGCGGGCGCTCCCGCCGTCGGCCTTGATCAGGCCGAGCAGGACGCGGATCGTGGTGGACTTGCCGGCGCCGTTGGGGCCGAGGAACCCGGCGACCTCGCCGCGGCGGACGGTCATGCTGAATCCGTCGAGGGCCCGGACCGTGCCGAACGTCTTGACGAGGTCGTGGATCTCGACGGGGGTGTCGGTGGTGGACATGCTTCTCCAGGGTGGGGGAGTGGCTCAGGGGTGTGGGGGCGCGTCCGACGGCGGCGGGTCGCTGCTGTAGGCGAGGTACCCGTCGAGGATCTCGCCCGAGGTGAAGAACCCGTCCGTGTAGAGCTCGAGGGCGGGGAGCGCGATGCTGTCGCTCCACGCGCGCATGGTCGCGGCGGGCCGTGCGGCGATGTCGGGCTCGTCGAGCGCGACGTGCAGCAGGAGCGCCCCGAGCGAGGCCAGTGTCATGAACCGGGCGCGGGCGTGCTCGTCCCGGGAGGGCCTGATGGTGCCGGCGGCGACCCCGGCCCGCACGTACCCCGCGGCGTCGTCGATCATCCGCTCGACGAACGCGCGGGCGGCCGGGCCGCCGGCCTGGAGCGTGCGCACGACGTAGGCGAGGAGCGGGGCGTACTCGTCCATCGACGCGAGCTGGGCGAGGGGGTCGCCCGTGCCGCCGACCGACTCGGTCTTGCTGGTCCGGACGATTTCGAAGACGTGCTCGTCGCACGCGGCTCGCAGCCCGTCCTTGGACCCGAAGTGGTGGATGACGAGCCCGGCGCTGACACCGGCGTCGGCGGCGACCGCGCGCAGACCCGTGCCGAACCCGTCGGTGCCCCAGCGCACGATCGCGGCGTCGCGGATCCTCGCCCGGGCGGTGAGGTCCTCGGGCGGGGGGGTCGAGCTGCCTGCTGAACGCATGTTCAACAGGCTATACGCCTGTTCAGACGCTGTCGAGGCGCGCGTCGACCATCTGCACGGTCGCGTCCACGGATGCCAGCGTCGAGGAGTCGTGCGAGACCAGCACGGTGGCAGCCCCGGTGGACCGGGCCAGGCCGGTGATCAGCTCGACCACCTGGACGCCGCGCTCGTGGTCCAGGGCGGAGGTCGGCTCGTCGACGAGCAGCACGTCGGGCTCACCCACCAGTGCCCGAGCGATCGCGATCCGCTGTCGCTGACCGCCCGAGAGCTGGGCGGGCCGCTTCGCCGCGTGGTCGACGACGCCCACCGCGTCGAGGAGCTCGAGCGAGCGGTCGCGCAGGCTCGCCGGCTTCTCGCCGCGCAGGTGGGCGTGGAGCTCCAGCTGCTCCAGCGCGGTCAGCGACCCGAGGAGCTGCGGCGCCTGGAACACCATCCCGATGCGGTCCCGGCGCACGCGCGTGGCGTCCGCGACCGACGTCGTCGGCTCGAAGACGACGCTCTCGCCGATCCGGACCTGCCCCCAGGACGGGGCCGTCAGCCCCGCCGCGACGGCCAGAAGGCTCGACTTGCCGGCGCCCGACGGCCCGAGCAGCGCCGTCGTGGTCCCGGCCGGGACGGTGAGACTGACGTCGTCGACGGCGGTGAGGGTGCTCTCCCCGTCGGGGTAGACGAGGGTGACGTGCTCCAGGTGCAGATCCACCGGGTTCTCCTTCGGTCGGTACGTGGTGGGGCGGGTTCCGAGCAGGTCAGTGCGCGGCGAGGGCGGCGTGCGGGTCGACCCGGGTGATCCGGGCGACGGAGACCGCCGCGCCCACGAGCCCGAGGACGACGAGCGCGACCGCCGGGACGAGGGTCGTGGACCAGGACACCGAGACCGGGACTGCGGCGGGAAGCACGGCGGCCCCCGGGACGGTCAGGCCCGTGCCCACGGCGACACCGCCGGTCAGGACGAGCGCCGCCTGGCCGAGTGCGTCCTTGAGCAGATACGGGGTCGAGGCCCCGAGCGCCTTGAGGACCGCGATGTCCGCGGACCGGCTGATCGTCCAGACGGTGAAGAACGCACCCACGACGAGCGCGGAGATCACGAGCAGGAACAGCTGCATCGTCGTCAGGGAGAGGTTCTCGCCGGCGAACGACGGGACCGCCGAGCGGGCGTCGGACGTCGTGACCGTCGTGGTGCCGAGATCGGCGTCCGCCGTCGCGAACGCGTCGGTGCCAGAGCTCGACAGGGCGACCACCGAGGCGACCGGGCCGTCGCTCTCGCCCGTCGCGCCGCGGGCGCCGATCGCCTGCCAGTCGTCGAGCGTCGTCCACACGACGGGGGAGTGCGAGAACGACTCGTCCGCGTCGACGACGGCCGCCACCGTGAGGTCGCTGCCCCCCATCGTGACGGCGTCGCCGACCTCGGCGTCGAGGTCGGCGGCCGCACCCGGGGTGAGCACGACCTCCCCGGACGCGACGTCGCCGCCCGGGACCAGGCCCGACCCGGGCTCCACGCCGAGCGCGGTGACCCCCGCGGTGGTGCTCGCGGACTCGGCCCGCGTCGTCGCCACGCCCAGGGGATCGGCCGACTCGACGCCGTCGACGTCCTCCCAGCCGGTCCACTGGTCCGCGGTCACGCGGGAGGCCGTGAACTCGGGGCTGTCGTCGGCGCTCGGCATCGAGAACGCCAGATGGTCGGACGGCAGGTCCGTGACGGCCGACGTCGACTCCCGGGCGAGCCCGGCGGTCAACGAGGAGAGGAAGGTGACGAGGAACGTGATCAGGATGATCACGACGGACATCAGGACGAATCGACCGCGGGCGTTCTTCAGGTCACGTAGGGCGACGAACACGGAAACCTCCGGGTGGTGGGACTGGTTCCAGCCTCCGTCGCGCACACCCCCGGGTCATCGGGCGCGGGAGTGACTCTCCCGCGCCGAAGGTCGACGCCGCGGTCAACCTTTCGGACGATGCGCGGTTCCAGCACGCGACTACCGTGGATCGGGTGAACCGGCACCCAAGGCCACCCGTGGCGCGCGGCCTCTTCGTGGGGCTCGACGTGCTGACGGGCGCGCTCGTCGTCGTCGCGGTCGTCGCGGCCCCCGCCGGGTCGAGGGCACCCGCGGCGCTCGCGGCCGTCGTGCTCCTCGGGGTCTACGTGTGGGGACGGCTCACCGTCCGCGTCCAGCAGCGTCCCATCTCCGCACCCCGCGGTGCCTGGTGGCCCGACACGACGTGGATCCTCGCGCTGCTCCTCCCGTGGGCCGTCCTGCTCTGGTTGACGCCCGGGGCGCTCTGGATCGCCTTCCCGCTGATGTTCCTGCAGATGCACGTCCTCGGCCCGCACCGGGGGCCGTTGATGGTCCTCGCGACCGCCGCCCTGGCGATCGCCGAGGGGCTGCTCGTGCAGGTGAGCCCGGGCGACTCCTGGACCGGGTTCGTCCTCGGCCCGCTCTTCGGGGCAGCCGTGGCGATCGGGGTGGTGCTGGGGCTCGAGGCTCTCGTCCGGGAGTCGGAGGCCCGTCAGCGCACGGTCGAGGAGCTCACCGCCGCGCGCCTGCACCTCGCGGCCGCCGACCGTGAGAACGCCGTCGCCGCCGAGCGGGAACGGGTCGCCCGCGACATCCACGACACCGTCGCGCAGTCGCTCACCGCGATCGAGCTGCTGCTGCGCACCGCCGAACCCGCGATCGGCGCCGACGACGCCCGAGCCCGTCGCCTCGTCGACCAGGCCCGCACCGCGGCCCAGGACAGCCTCGCGGACGCGCGCCGGCTCGTCGAGGACCTCACGCCGGCCGATCTGCACCGCACGACGCTCGTCGGAGCGCTCCGCCGCGTCGCCGGACGGACCGCCACCGCGTCCTCCGACGACGCGACGCCCCTGACCGTCGACGTCGAGACCTGCGGGGAGCCGCGCGCGCTGCCCGTCCCGGTGGAGACGGCCGTCCTGCGGATCGCGCAGTCCGCGCTCGCGAACGTCAGCCGGCACGCCGACGCCGCCCACGCGCGCCTCACCCTCACCTACGAGCCCGAGCGGGTGACCCTCGACGTCGTCGACGACGGGCACGGGTTCGACCCCGCCGTCTCCCCGACGCGAGGTTCCGGGAGCGGCGGCTTCGGCCTTCCCGCGATCCGCTCGCGCGTCCACGAGCTCGCCGGGACCGTCGTCCTCGAGTCGGCACCCGGGCGAGGGACGGCGCTCGCGGTCACTTTCCCCGTCCACGAGGCTGGGCCGCCGCCCGGGGCGACCGTGCCCGACCCGGAGGTGACCGCATGATCGACGTCGTCCTGGCCGACGACCACCCCGTCGTCCGCGCCGGCCTGCGCGCCGTCGTCGACTCCCATGACGACATGCAGGTGGTGCACGAGTCGGCGACCGCCGAGGCGCTGCTCGACTGGCTGCGCGACGGCGATACCGCGGACGTCATCCTGATGGACCTGCGCTTCGGGACGACCGCGATGGGCGGTGTCGAGGCGACCGGCGCCATCGTCGAGACCTACGCCGTGCCCGTGCTCGTCGTGACCATGTACGGGTCGGACGCCGACATCCTCGCCGCCATCGAGTCCGGAGCCACCGGGTACGTCCTGAAGGACGCGCCGACGGAGGAGCTGGCCCGCGCCATCCGCTCGGCCGCCGCGGGAGAGATGTCGTTCGGAGCGGCGGTGCAGCAGCGGATCTTCGGCCGGATGCGCGCCCCCGAGCAGAACCTCAGCGCCCGGGAGCTCGAGGTGCTCGGCCTCGTCGCGGCCGGACGCTCGAACGACGCGATCGCCCGCGAGCTCTTCCTGTCCGTCGCGACCGTGAAGTCGCACCTGGCCCACATCAACACCAAGCTGGGCACGCAGTCACGCACCGGGGCGGTCGCCGTCGCGCGCGAACGAGGGATGCTCTGAGACAGGCCCGGCCCTACGTCCAGACGGGGACGACGGTCGCGACGACCGTGAGGACGGCGCCGGCCGCGAGCCCGAGCAGAGCGCCGCGAGCCCGACCGGCGTCCCCGCGGAGCCCGTGGACCATGAGCCGGACCGTCTGCACCACCACCACGGCGAGGCCGAGAACCTGGACGGCGACCACGGTCTCCTCGTTCGCCCAGACGAGCCCGACGGCGGCCATGAGGAGCCAGACGAGGGTGACGCGACGACGCGTGAGGTTCGGCCCCCGAGCCGTCGCGCTCACCGGTGCGACTTCACTCGTCCGCACGCGCGGCAGATCTCGAAACGAGGGTCCGTCGTCACGCCGCACCGTGGGCACCAGAACACCGTGCGCGCCGTGAGATGGCGATGAATCCGGAACCCCGCCCAGACGAGTCCGCCTGCGAAGATCGCGAAGATGCTCAGGTACATCATGGCCACGTCGACCGTCTCGGGAGTGGTCGTCAGCTTCCACACCCAGAGGATCAGGCTGCCGAGCAATCCTGAGGCGATGGGTGCGAGGGAGATCGCCGCCAGAACGATGAGGACTGTGGCGAAACAACCGGGCTGGCGCCAGGTCGTACCGCGAATTCCGTACATGTGTTGAGTAGCCCCCCGGTTCTCTGTCGCTCGACGGCACAGCATCGTGTCGTCGGTCGTTCAGCCCCGGATCTTTCCACAGACGGTGTCGGCGGAGAGGGGAGGGCCAGGGAGTGAACTCGAGGGCGTGCGCTGGTTGTCGAGCGGTCTCGGCCAGACGGGTCGCTGACGTGGAGACGACCCGGGGGCCCGCGGAAATCAGGGCATCGAGTCCGTCAACGACAGCGGCCCGCTGCACGTGCGTGCAACGGGCCGCTGTCTCTGCGGAGGATGGGGGATTCGAACCCCCGAGGGCTTTCACACCCAACACGCTTTCCAAGCGTGCGCCATAGGCCGCTAGGCGAATCCTCCTGGTACTGACCCACGTCCCGACGGACGTACGGCAGCCATCCGAGGGTACCGGACAGATGCCGTGGGAACCGAATCCGCGTCGTCGTGCAGTTGGTCACGAGGCGGGGCCGGGCCGGTTTTCGATCCGGGCGCATCAGCCGCTAGGCTAGGGGCAGACCCCTCGTACGGCGTTACCTCACTGAACTCCCCCAGGGCCGGAAGGCAGCAAGGGCAGGTGGGCTCTGGCGGGTGTACGGGGGGTCCTTTGCGTCTCCGCCCGGGCCCGAGATGCGAGTTGCCCGAAGGTTGGCAGAGTCCGTGGCTGCACTCGAGAGCCTGCTCTCGAGTGTCCTGCTGTCGGACAACCTTGGGTGGATATGCGTCTTCACGTGCTTGACGGGCTCCGGTTCGTCGCGGCGTTCGCCGTCGTCCTGTTCCACTTCACGGCCCGTGACCACTCGCGGTGGGCCGAGGGGCTTCCGGTGGAGGTCTTCCCGGTGCTCTCCGAGCTCACGCGCTACGGGTACGTCGGCGTCCACCTGTTCTTCGTCATCAGCGGGTTCGTGATCCTGATGTCGGCGTGGGGCCGGTCGATCCCGGACTTCATCGGCTCCCGCGCGGGCCGGCTGTTCCCCGTGTTCTGGACCGCGGTGCTCATGACGGCGGCGCTGCGGCTGTGGTGGCCGACGTTCACCCCGCGCTCCGCGTCCGACGTCGTGGTGAACCTGACGATGCTGAGCGAACCCCTCGGGGTACCCGCCGTCGACGGCGTCTACTGGACGCTCTGGGTCGAGCTGCAGTTCTACGTCCTCGTCGGGCTCCTGCTCGCCGCCGGGATCACCGAGCGGCGGCTCGTCGTCGGCTCCACGCTGGCCTCGACCGGGTTCACGGTGGCGTACCTCGTCGACCCGAGTCTCGGTGCGACGTTCACGATCGTCGGCTGGATGCCGCTGTTCGCGGCCGGGATGATGCTCTTTCTGCTGCACCGGTTCGGGTTCAGCCGGGCCCGGGTCGGGGCGCTCACCCTCAACGTCGTGCTCGCGGCGTGGCTCGCCGGCGCGCACCAGACGGGCTCCGTCGACGCGATCGTCTCCGGGGGCGGGGTGAACGCCTGGGCGATGGCCGGGCTCGTCGTCGTCGCGATCGGGCTGGTGGGCCTGGCCGTCCTTGTGCGGCCGGTGCAGCGGGTGAACTGGGGATTCCTGGGCACGCTCGGCGCACTGACGTACCCGCTCTACCTGCTGCACGAGTACTTCGGGTGGGCCGTGATCGAGGTCCTCGACGTCCGGGCCGGCCGCTGGGTGGCGCTCGCCGGCGCTCTGCTGGTCTCCGTCGTGATCTCGGTGGTCGTCCTGCACCTCGTCGACCGTCGATGGGGCCGCCCGCTGCGCCGGACCGTCACGGGACACCTCGAGGCTCCGCCGTGGCTCCCTTCCCGCGCTCCGCGTGAGATGGCCGGGGACGTCGTCGCGGGCGTCCGGTTCTAGTGGAAGGATCGGCGCATGTCGTCGTCGAGGTCTGCAGGGGGCAGCGTACTGAGGGTCGTCGGAATCGGTCTGGGGGCGCTCCTCGTCCTCGCCGTGGTCCTGGTCGGCTGGCTGTTCTACGAGGTCTCCGTCCCGGACGACGGGGACCGCGTGGCCGAGCAGCAGGCCGAGGCGACGGCTGAGCAGATCGCCGAGGATCTCGAGCCCCGGTACGCCGACCCCCTCGGCGCGGAGAACCTGGCGGCGCAGGTCGTCGCCGACGGCCCGGACGGCGTCACCGTGCTCGGCTGGGACGGAGACTCCGGGAGCGACGAGGGCGCCGCGGTGGAGGTGGCGATCCGGGCGGAGGTCCGGGGATCGTCCGGAGAGTTCTTCGACCCCGGGGTCTCGGCGGGAACGTCGCTGACCTGCTGGCGGTTCACCGTGCACGCCTACGAGCACGACGCCGAGGCGACCCGCGACGAGATCGACTGCCCCGACGACCTGGGCGGGGCGCCCGCCCCCGAGCCGACGCCGCTGCCGTCCCTGGACCCAAACGCCGAGGCGACCGTCCTGGCGGCACTCGACGCGCTCCCCGACGACGCGACACCCGCCACGGCGGAGGCCGCACTGCGCGAGGCGTTCCCGGAGTTCGTGGACGTGCGGGCCGACCAGGGCTCCGACGTGCTGGTCGCCACCGTCGGGGTGCTGCGGGCCCGCGACTGCATCGTCGGGGTGCGACACGTCGGCGAGTCCGCGTGGCGGTTCTCCGGCTTCGACCGCATCCAGCTCGAGCCGGGCGAGGGCGGCTGCGACCCCGGCCTGTACCTGGCACCGATCACGACGCACTGACCGGGGACGACGGCGCGATCCCTGCAGGATGTTCGTGTCGGTCTCGACGTCTAGAGTGACCGGGGTGAGCACCGCCCTGTACCGCCGCTACCGCCCCGACACGTTCGCGGACGTGATCGGGCAGGACCATGTGACCGGGCCGATCGGGCAGGCGCTCCGGTCCGACCGCATCACGCACGCCTACCTGTTCTCCGGCCCACGCGGCTGCGGCAAGACGACGTCGGCCCGGATCCTGGCACGGTGCCTCAACTGCGCGCAGGGCCCCACCCCGACCCCGTGCGGGGAGTGCGACTCGTGCCGTGAGCTCGGCCACGGCGGGTCGGGGAGCCTGGACGTCGTCGAGATCGACGCGGCCTCGCACGGTGGTGTCGACGACGCGCGCGACCTGCGTGAACGCGCCTCGTTCGCCCCCACCCGGGACCGGTTCAAGATCTTCATCATCGACGAGGCGCACATGGTCTCGCCGGCCGGGTTCAACGCCCTCCTCAAGATCGTCGAGGAGCCGCCCGCGCACGTGAAGTTCATCTTCGCGACGACGGAGCCCGACAAGGTCATCGGCACGATCCGTTCGCGCACGCACCACTACCCGTTCCGCCTGATCCCGCCGGACGTCCTCGGCCCCTACATCGAGCACCTCTGCGACCTCGAGGGCATGCGGATCGGCGCCGGCGTCATCCCGCTCGTCGTGCGCGCCGGCGGCGGCTCGGCCCGCGACTCGCTCTCGGTGATGGACCAGCTGCTCGCCGGTGCCGAGGACGGCGAGGTCGACTACGAGCGAGCCGTCGCGCTCCTCGGGTTCACGCACGCCACGCTGCTCGACGACGTCGTCGACGCGATGGCGAACGCCGACGGGGCCGCGATGTTCCGCGTGGTCGACACCGTGATCGCCAGCGGGCACGACCCGCGACGGTTCGTCGAGGACCTCCTCGAACGCCTGCGTGACCTCGTGATCATCGCCGTCTCGGGCGACGCCGCCGCGGCCGTCCTGCGCGACGTCCCGGCCGACCAGATGGTCCGCATGCAGAACCAGGCGGAGCGGCTCGGCCTGGCCGAGCTCTCCCGGGCCGCGGACCTTGTCAACGCGACGCTGACCGAGATGACCGGTGCGACGTCACCGCGCCTGCACCTCGAACTCCTCTGTGCACGTCTGCTCGTGCCCGCCGGCGACGGTGCGGCGCAGGCGCTCGCGGCACGCGTCGAGCGGTTGGAGCGCGGCGTCGGGGGAGGCGTCGGTGCTGCACCGGCCACGGTCGGTCGTGCGGAGGAGAGTCGCGCGGGAGCCGGCTCGACGTCCTCCCGGCCGAACCCGGCCTCCACGGCGCGCGGGGCCGACGCGGTCCGCGCGGCGCTGGGGAAGTCGAAGCCGGCGGCCGAGGCCGCCCCGGTGGTGCCGGTCGCACCGAAGCCCGAACCGGAGCCGACGCCTGAGCCGGAGCCGACGCCTGAGCCGGAGCCGACGCCTGAGCCGGAGCCGACGCCTGCACCCGAACCGACCCCTGCACCCGAACCGACCCCTGAGCTGGAGTCGACACCCGAGCCGGAAGCGGGACCGGGGGCTGACGTCGAACCGGAAGCCGAGCCCGCGCCGGAGGGCGAGCCCGAGCCCGAGGCGAGCGAGCCGTCCGGCCCGGAGCCCGCGACGTCGGACGGTCCTGTCCTGGCAGCTGACGCGCTGAAGTCTGTGCTGCGACAGGGCTGGTCCCGGCTCATGGAGGCGGTCGGTGAGGCCAACGGTCTGCTGCCCGCCATCATGCGCGGCAACGCGCAGTACGAGTTCGGCGACGACCTGCTGACCCTCCGTTTCCGCGACCAGGGCTCGTTCGCTCGGTTCCGCGACCTCGGCGGGCCGGACGCCGTGCCGCCGGCGGTCTCGACCGTCGCCGGTTCGCCCGTCCGGGTCGAGTTCGCCGTCGACGACGCGTCGGGTGGAGACGGCGGCGGCGGGTCGCGGACCCCTGACCCGGGGTCCGGGGACGGGCCTGCCGCGTCGTCGTCGGTCACGAGCTCGTCGACGCAGCCGGCCTCGGGGTCGGACGCGCAGGCTTCGCCGGCACCGGTCGCCCAGCAGCCCTCGTCGGCGACGGACGACGCCGCCGACGCCGCCTGGCTGGCCGGTACGCCCCGCAACCGGGTCTCGGCGCCATCGGTCGTGAGCGACGAGACCGCGGACGACCCGGACCCGGACCCGGACCCGGAACCCGCTGCCCCGGAATCCTCGGCACCCGCCCCGACGAGCGCACCGCGACCACCCGCCGCCCCGACGGCGGCGGAGCGCGCGATCGCCAACGCCCGGCTGAACGCCGGAGCAGCGCGTCCGGCCCCACGCCAGACCGTGAAGCCCTCCTACGACTCCGGCGAGGAGGACACGTCTGCCGACGACCCGGACCTCGCGTCCACCGGCCTGGTCGGTGTCCCGCTCGTGAAGTCGATGCTGGGCGGCGTCGTGATCGAGGAGATCACCGAGGGCCAGTAGTCGGTGCGGCCCGCACGGGTGTGCGGCGCCGGACTGTCGCCGGTACGCCGTAGGCTGACGGGGTGTATGAAGGCGCGGTCCAAGACCTGATCGACGAGCTCGGCCGGCTACCCGGCGTCGGGCCCAAGAGTGCGCAGCGGATCGCTTTCCATCTGCTGGCGGCCGACACCTCCGACGTGCGCCGGCTCGCCGACGCACTCACCGAGGTGAAGGCGCGCGTGCAGTTCTGCGAGACGTGCGGCAACGTCGCCGAGTCCGCGACCTGCCGGATCTGTGCGGATCCGCGTCGTTCCCCGGCGACCATCTGCGTCGTCGAGGAGGCCAAGGACGTCGTTGCCGTCGAGCGGACGCGTGAGTACCGCGGCAAGTACCATGTGCTCGGCGGCGCCATCAACCCGATCGAGAACGTCGGGCCGGACGACCTGCGCATGAGCCAGCTCATGACGCGGTTGGCCGACGGCGTGGTCGAGGAGATCATCATCGCGACCGACCCGAACGTCGAGGGGGAGGCCACGGCGACGTACCTGTCGCGACTGCTCGCCCCGATGGGTCTGCGCGTGACTCGACTCGCGTCCGGGCTGCCCGTCGGTGGAGACTTGGAGTACGCCGACGAGGTGACTCTCGGTCGGGCGTTCGAGGGAAGGCGGTTGGTCGGTGGGTGAGTCCCGGACGAATCTCGGCGAGGTCGCCGACGCCTTCGCCGAGCAGGCACGCACGTTCCTGACGACGGCGGTCGAGGTCGGCTCCGGTGCGACGTCCGGGGCGGTGATCCCGGTGCTGCTGCTCGCCGTGTCCGACGTGGTCGCCGCCGGTGCGCGCCTCGGGGCGATGGTCGACGTCGTGCCGCCGGAGCGCTTCGAGCCGGACGCGGGCGACGAGGCCGACCTCGGCCCGCTGCGGGAGTCCCTGGCCCTGCAGTTCGACTCGCTCGACGAGTACGCGGAGGTCGTCGACCCCGTGCTGGGCGCCGAGGTGGGGCGTGCGGCGGTGTCCGACGACGTCGCGACGGTCGCGGAGGCGCTCGCCAAGGGTCTGCAGCACTATGACGCGGGCCGGCGCGCCGAGGCGCTGTGGTGGTGGCAGTTCTCCTACCTGTCGTCCTGGGGGGAGCGGGCGTCGGGCGTGGCTCGCGTGCTCGTGATGGTACTCGCGCACCTGCGCCTCGACGTGGATGACGACGTCGCGGCGGAAGCCGAGTACGACGCCCTGCAGGCGTGACGGTCCTCGAGTCGGGCGGGCTCGAGATCGACCTGCTGACGATCGTCCTGCTGATCGTCGCGGGCTTCGTCGCAGGCTGGATCGACGCCGTGGTGGGCGGTGGCGGGCTCGTCCAGCTGCCCGCGCTGCTCCTCGTCCCGGGCATCAGCCCCGTCCAGGCGCTGGCGACCAACAAGCTCGCCTCGATCATGGGCACCTCGGTCTCGGCGACGACGTACTACCGGCGCGTCGGCCCCGACATGCGGACGGCCATGCCGATGGCGGCGTTTGCTCTGGTCGGGGCGATCGGCGGCGCGGCGCTCGCCTCCCGCATCCCGGAGGAGCTCTTCACACCGATCATCCTGGTCGTGCTGGTCGCGGTCGCCGTCTACACGATCGCCAAGCCGCAGCTCGGGCGCACGAGCGACCTGCGCTGGGAGGGCAACGGCCACCGCTGGATCGCCGCAGGCCTCGGCCTCGTCATCGGCTTCTACGACGGGCTGCTCGGCCCGGGAACCGGGACGTTCCTCGTCATCTCGCTCGTCAGCGTGCTCGGGTACGCGTTCCTGCCGGCGTCCGCGCTCGCGAAGATCGTCAACTTCGCGACCAACCTCGGTGCGCTGATCTTCTTCATCCCGTACGGCGCGGTGCTCTGGGCGCTGGGTCTCGTCGTCGGTGTCGCGAACCTCTGCGGCGGGTACGTGGGGGCCCGGATGGCCGTCGCCCGGGGGAGCGGGTTCGTCCGGGTCGTGTTCGTCGTCGTGGTGGGTGCGTTGATCTGCACGCTCGGGTACGACGTCGTCGCGGGCTGACCGCTCGAGCCGTCCGGTCGGGGAAGTCCCGGTATACGGACGAATCGCGGTCCGCCGACCGGGACGCGCCTACGATGTCGTGAACCATCAAGCACCCGGCGGGCCGTTGAGAGAGACGGAGGCCGGCGACAGACGGAGCACACCATGGCACTGATTGTGCAGAAGTTCGGCGGGTCATCGGTCGGTGACGCCGAGAGCATCAAGCGCGTGGCGAAGCGCATCGCCGAGGCGAAACGGGCAGGGAACGACGTCGTCGTCGTGGTCTCCGCGATGGGGGACACGACGGACGAGCTGATCGACCTGGCCCGGGAGATCACCCCGCTGCCCCCGCAGCGAGAGATGGACATCCTCCTCACGGCGGGCGAGCGCATCTCGATGTCGCTGCTCGCGATGGCGATCACGAACCTCGGGATCCGCGCCAAGTCCTTCACCGGTCAGCAGGCCGGCCTCATCACGGACGCCGTCCACGGCCGCGCGCGGATCGTCGACGTCGTCCCGAGTCGCATCCGCGAGACGGTCGAGAAGGGCCACGTCGCGATCGTCGCGGGCTTCCAGGGCGTCAACCCGGAGGCGGGCGACGTGACGACGCTCGGGCGCGGCGGGTCGGACACGACGGCGGTCGCGCTGGCCGCCGGGCTCGGCGCCGACGTCTGTGAGATCTACACGGACGTCGACGGCGTGTTCACCGCGGACCCCCGCATCGTCCCCTCCGCGCGCAAGATCGACCGCATCTCCTTCGAAGAGATGCTGGAGATGGCGGCGTCGGGCGCCAAGGTCCTCGTCCTGCGCTGCGTCGAGTACGCGCGGCGGTACAACGTCCCCATCCACGTCCGCTCGTCGTACGCGGCCCATCCCGGCACGCTCGTCATCAACCCCGATGCCGACGTGCCTGACGCGCCCGGACTCTCGGACGCACTCTTCGCGAGCCTCTCGCAGCCCCGATCCCACGAGTCCGAGCAGGAGTCGAGCATGGAAGCCCCGATCATCTCCGGCGTCGCCCACGACCGCAGCGAAGCCAAGATCACCGTCGTCGGTGTCCCCGACGTCCCCGGCACGGCCGCCCGCATCTTCGAGAACGTCGCGTCCGCGGGCGTGAACATCGACATGATCGTCCAGAACGTCTCGGCCGCCGCGACCGGGAAGACGGACATCTCGTTCACCCTCCCGGCCGACCAGGTCGTCGAGGCCACGACGGCGCTCGACGCGCTGCGTGACGACGTGACCTTCGAGTCGCTGCAGATCGACGACCAGATCGGCAAGCTGTCGCTGATCGGTGCGGGCATGAAGTCGCACCCCGGCGTCTCTGCGAAGTTCTTCGCGGCGCTGAGCGACGCCAACGTCAACATCGAGATGATCTCCACCTCGGAGATCCGGATCTCGGTGGTGACCCGCGCCGACTCGCTCGACGACGCGGTCCGCGCCGTGCACACGGCGTTCGACCTCGACACCGAGGCCGAGGCCGTCGTCTACGCCGGCACCGGCCGCTGAGAGGGGTGGCAGAGATGACCACGATCCCCGCTGAGATCGCCCCCGAGGGCGTCGCCGTCGCCGTCGTCGGTGCCACCGGGCAGGTCGGTGCCGTGATGCGTCGTCTGCTCGAGGAGCGCGACTACCCGGTCTCGACGATCCGGTTCTTCGCGTCGGCCCGGTCGGCCGGGACGACGCTCCCGTTCCGCGGGTACGACGTCGTCGTCGAGGACGTCGCGGCCACCGCGACGGACGACCTCGCCGGCATCGACGTCGCGCTGTTCTCCGCCGGCGGTGGCACCTCGCGCGAGCACGCCCCCCGGTTCGCGGAGGCCGGCGCGCTGGTGATCGACAACTCGTCGGCCTGGCGCCTGGACCCCGACGTCCCGCTCGTCGTCTCCGAGGTCAACCCGGACGCGATCTCCGAGGCGTCCAAGGGCATCGTCGCCAACCCGAACTGCACGACGATGGCGGCGATGCCGGTGCTCAAGCCGCTCGCCGACGTCGCGGGCCTGGAGCGCCTGGTCGTCGCCACGTACCAGGCCGTCTCGGGGTCCGGCCTCGCCGGGGCGGAAGAGCTCGACACCCAGGTGCGCTCCGCCGTCGGGCAGGACACGCTCGGGCTGGTGCACGACGGCGCGTCGGTCGCCTTCCCGGACCCGGTCAAGTACGTGGCGCCTATCGCGTTCAACGTGCTGCCGATGGCCGGGTCCGTGGTGGATGACGGGTCGGGAGAGACCGACGAGGAGCAGAAGCTCCGCAACGAGTCGCGCAAGATCCTCGCGCTGCCGGAGCTCGCCGTCGCGGGGACGTGCGTGCGGGTGCCGGTGTTCTCCGGGCACGCGCTCGCGATCCACGCCGAGTTCGCCGAGCCGATCACGCCGGAGCGTGCGCGTGAGCTGCTGGCCGACGCCCCGGGTGTCGCCCTGGCCGACGTCCCGACGCCGCTGCTCGCCGCCGGGGCCGACCCGTCGTTCGTCGGGCGCATCCGGCAGGACCAGAGCGTGCCCGGCGGTCGTGGCCTGGTCCTGTTCGTCGCGAACGACAACCTGCGCAAGGGCGCCGCGCTGAACGCCGTGCAGATCGCCGAGCTCGTCGCTGCCGACCTCGCCGAGCTGCAGACCCTCGACGCCGTGGACGCCGCCGCCCTCGGCGACTGACGTTCGAGAGCCCGGACGGGATGCGGTGGGGCGGATGCCCCGCCGCCTCCCGTCGTTCGTCTGTCCGAAGGTCCGTCCTCACCGCGGACGCGCGGGCCCCCGAGGTCTGCGCCGTCGGGTGACGAGGAGATTGAACGCGACGACCGACGCGACGAAGAAGACGGCGGACGCGATGCGCAGCACCGTCGAGGCCGCGCCGGTGACCTCGAACGCCGCGAAGTACGAGCCGATCATCAGGACGACGAGGCCGGGGACGATCAGGCGCCTCGTCATCGGGCGCATCTTGCGGGTGCTCGGCCGGAGGGAAGCATCGGACGAGCGTACCCAGTGTGGCTCTGCGCACGCAGACCCTCGGTGAGTCTCCTCTTGCGCCACTCACGCGTTCTGTGGTTCATTGGTCAAGTAACGAACCAACGAGGATGAAAGGAGAGGGCATGTTCGACGGGCCAGAGCCGATCTACGTGCAGATCGCCGACCATCTCCGCGCACAGGTGCTCTCCGGCGAGCTCCGGGAGGAGGAGCAGGTCATGTCCACCACACAGTTCGCGACGACGTTCCGCATCAATCCGGCGACCGCAGCCAAGGCCTTCAACGGCCTGGTGGACGAGGGGGTGCTCTACAAGCGCCGCGGTGTCGGCATGTTCGTCGCCCCGGGCGCCCACGAGACGCTGCTCGCCGCCAACCGTGCGGCGTACGTCGCCGAGGTGCTCGACCCGGCGCTCGACCGCGCAGAGGTGCTCGGCATCCCGCTGAGCACGGTGCTCGACCACGTCCGGCGACGCGCCTCGGCCGCTCGGCCTGCCGCCGCGCAGACCTCCGCCCCCGCACAGGATCCCCGGCCCGACGAGGTGACCTCATGACCGCGAAGCCCGAGTCCGCCGAGACCGTGGCGCCCTTCGCTGCCGAGCTGCGGGACGTCGTCGTGCGCTACGACCGCGACGGCGAGCCCGCCCTCGACCGCACCGACCTGACCATCCCCGCCGGGACCATCACGGGGCTGCTCGGCCGCAACGGAGCCGGCAAGTCGACGCTGCTCTCCCTCCTCGCAGGGTTCCGTCGCCCGACCTCGGGCGAGGTGCTGGTCGGCGAGCCGGGAAGCCTCGAGGCCGCGTACGAGAACCCCTGGGCGAGCATGAACGTCCAGCTCGTCCGCGAGTCCGGCGACGTCTGGGGCGACGAGCGCGTCTCGGAGTCGCTCTCGCACTACGAGCTGCTGCGTCCCGCCTGGGACGCCGATCTCGCCGGTCTGGTGCTCGACACCCTCGAGGTCGACCGGTGCACCAAGTACGAGGCGCTGTCCCGGGGCAAGAAGTCCGCCGTCGCGGCGGCCGTGGGCCTGGCCTCCCGCGCACCGCTGACGATCTTCGACGAGGTCTACCTCGGCATGGACGCACCCAGCCGGTACGCGTTCTACGACCTGCTCCTCGCCGACTACGCCGAGCATCCCCGCACGATCGTCCTGTCCAGCCACCTGATCGAGGAGATCGAGCGGCTCTTCGAGCACGTCGCGATCCTCGACCACGGACGCACGCTGCTCAGCGAGCCCGCCGAGGACCTCCGGGGGCGCGGCACGAGCCTCACCGGCCCCGCCGACGTCGTGGCGCGGCACGTCGGGGACCGGCGGGTCCTGTCCGAGCAGCGGCTCGGGCGCACGGCCCAGGTCGCCGTCCTCGGGTCCTTCGACGCAGCACAGCGAGCCGCCGCCGTCTCCGACGGTCTCGAGCTCGACGGAGTCACGCTGCAGGACCTCTTCGTCCACCTCACCGCCACGGACGTCGCCCCGGCCCAGCCGGGCTCCGGCGCCCCCGTCGCACAGCCGCAGGAGGAGCGATGACCACCACCCTCGAGGCACGCCGCGAGGCCGTCGCCGACCACGAACGCCGTGCCACGCGCGCGGTCACCCAGTACGCCGTCGGCGGGACCTGGTACATCGGGATCTGGTACTTCGTGGTCTCTGTCGTCGCAGCGGTCGTCGTCATCACGATCGAGGTCCGCAACGGAGGCGTCGGCATCAACCCGGCAGCAGGGCCGGCCGGTTCCGCGCGCTTCTTCCTCTTCGTGATGGCGATCTTGCTGCCCCTGATGATCACTCCGGTGCATCTCGCCGCGGGAGGCACGCGCAGGACCCTGACGCGCGGGTTCCTGCGTGGCGGGGCGGCCGTCGGCCTCATGTTCGCGGCGGTCTCGACGCTGCTTGTCGTCGTCCAGCCGGTGGTGCTCGGGTGGCTCGACGTGCCCGTCGTCGGCGACCCGTTCCCGATCCTCACGTACCTCGGCACGCAGGTCGCGCTGTGCATCGTCTACGTCTTCACCGGCAACGCGATCGCGATCAGCTACTACCGGTTCGGCGGGTGGGTCGGGACGGCGGTCCTCCTCCTGCTCCTCCTGCCGCCGGCGCTCGCGGAGTACGCGACGACGGTGGGACTCGTCACCGGACTGCCGCTGCCGTCGCCGGCCGTGGTGGTCGTCGGGTGCGCTGTCGCGCTCGCGGCGTCCGCGACCGCGCTGTGGTTCATGTTCCGCGATCTCCAGGTGCGCCCGCGCGTCGGCTGACGGTGCACGGTCTGCGGCCCGCGGCCCTGGACGGGCGTGCGGGCCGCAGCGCACCTAGGCTCCCGGACATGAAGCCGTTCCTGCTCCTGGCGACGCGCGCCGAGGACGTCGCCGCCGACGGGGAGTACGCGGCGTTCCGCCGGTTCGGCGGGCTCGAGGAGCATCAGCTGCACCGCGTGCGGATGGAGCAGGGGCCGATGCCCGCGGTCGACCTGGACGACTACTCGGGTGTCGTCCTCGGCGGCGGGCCGTTCAACTCCTCCGACGACGCCGCGACCAAGAGCCCCACCCAGCGCAGGGTTGAGGCCGAGCTCGCCCCGCTGCTGGACGAGATCCTGGACCGCCGGTTCCCGTTCCTCGGGGCCTGCTACGGCGTCGGGACCCTCGGGCTCCACGGCGGCGGCGTCGTCGACACCACGTACGGCGAGGAGGTCGGGCCCGTGACCGTCCAGCTCACGCCCGAGGGCCGCGCCGACCCGCTGTGCGCCGACCTGCCGGACGAGTTCGCCGCCTACGTCGGGCACAAGGAGGCGTGCCGTGTGCTGCCGCGGGGCGCCGTGCTGCTCGCCCGGTCGGCGAACTGCCCGGTGCAGATGTTCCGGGTGGGCCCCAACGCCTACGCCACCCAGTTCCACCCCGAGCTGGACGTCGACGGGATCGTCGAGCGGATCGGCGTCTACCGCGAGTACGGGTACTTCCCGGCGGACGAGGCGCAGGCGGTGGCGGACCGCGCCCGGTCACGCGACGTCCGTGCGCCGGGCCGGATCATGCGGGCGTTCGTCGAGCGGTACGCCCGCGACTGAGGGTGCGCTACGCCCGCGACTGAGGTGGTTCAGACGAACCGGGTCGGCCCCGGCTCCCGCGCGAAGTCGAGGGCCTCGGCGATCCTCGACGAGACGGACGGTGGGACGTCGGGAAGGTCGTCGACCGAGAACCACCCGATCGCCAGCGACTCGTCGTCGTTGACCTGCGCGCGCTCGGCGGCCTCGTCGGAGACCGCCCGGGCCAGGAAGAACGCGTCGAGGTACTGGGTGCGGTCCCCGTTCGGGTAGACGATGACGGGCGTCGTCGTGAGCGAGACCAGGCCGACGACCTCGACGACGACCGCCGACTCCTCGAGCACCTCCCGTGCGAACCCGCGGGCCGGCTCCTCACCCGGGTCGAGGATCCCGCTCAGGAGGGCCCAGCGTCCTGAGTCGGCGCGCCGGCCCAGCAGGAGACGCCCGTCGTCGCGCAGGACGACGCCGGTGACACCAGGCATCCACAGGAGATCGGTGCCGACGCGGGAGCGGAGGTGGGCGACGTGCTCGGGAATGGCCATGGGCCGACGCTAGACGCACCGCCCGCAGATTTCCTCTCGCCGTGACGGACCGCATCGTGGACACCTGTCGGCGTCCGCTCGACGGCGCGTGCTACGTTCTGCTCGTGGACATCCGTTGGTATTGGCGCTTTACGCTGGCTCCTGGTGGGGCCGAGCGGGCGCACGCCTGACCAACCACACCCACCGGAGCCAGAACAGGGCCAGGACGCAACCCGCGTCCGGGCCCTTCGTCATTCAGACGGGCCGCTCCGGACACAGGATGCGGTGAGCCGGCTCCGCCTGAGCAGATCAGAAACCAGGAGCCCCTCGCATGACCTCGACCTCGCTCGACCTCGATCCCACGCTCGTCCCGGCAGCACGAACGGTGGACACCTCCGCGCCGGAGGGTGCCGCAGGTGTCACGATGGACGACGTGACCACGACACCCGACTACGCCCCGCGCACCGGCACGAGCGATCTCCGCGTCCGCGCCCTCGACCCGTTGCCCGCTCCGGCGGAGATGCTCGCGGACCTCCCGCTGGGTGACGCACGATCGGACCTCGTGACGTCGTCGCGCCGTGCCGTGCGCGACGTGCTCGACGGGACGGACGACCGGCTCGTCGTCATCGTCGGGCCGTGCTCGGTCCACGACCCGGAGGCTGCGCTCGACTACGCGCGGCGCCTGGCCGCCGTCGCGCGGGAGACGGAGCAGGACCTGGTCGTCGTCATGCGCGTGTACTTCGAGAAGCCCCGGACCACCGTCGGGTGGAAGGGCCTGATCAACGACCCCGATCTCGACGGCACCCACGACGTCAACCGTGGCCTGCGCCTGGCCCGGGAGGTGCTCCTCGGCGTCCTCGACGCAGGGGTCCCGGCGGCGTGCGAGTTCCTCGAGCCGACCAGCCCGCAGTACATCGCGGACGCCGTGAGCTGGGGCGCGATCGGCGCCCGCAACGCCGAGTCGCAGGTGCACCGCCAGCTCGCCAGCGGCCTGTCGATGCCGGTGGGCTTCAAGAACGCCACGGACGGCGACATCCGCATCGCCGTCGACGGCTGCATCACCGCCGCGAGCGAGCACACCTTCTTCGGCATGGACTCCGTGGGGCGTGCCGCGGCCGTCGAGACTGCCGGCAACCCGGACTGCCACGTGATCCTCCGGGGCGGCCGGGGCGGGCCCAACTACTCGCCCGACGACGTCGCCGCAGCCCTCGACGTCGCGCGCACCTCGGGCCTGGGTGGCGCCGTCGAGCACGGTCTCGTCGTCGACGCCTCGCACGGCAACTCGGGCAAGGACCACGTGCGTCAGGCGGAGGTCGTGCGCGAGATCGCCGAGCGTCTGGCGTCCGGCGAGGCAGGCATCACGGGCCTGATGATGGAGTCGTTCCTCGTGGCGGGCGCGCAGGCACCGGCGCCCAGCGGCCTGGAGTACGGCAAGTCCGTGACGGACAAGTGCATGGACTGGGACACGACCGCCGACCTCCTGCGCGAGCTCGCGGCGGCGGTGCGCGCCCGGCGCGCCTGACCGCTTGCGCCCCCAGGGGGCGCGCGTGCGCCGGACGGGTCACGATGGCGGGGTGGACCACGCCGACACCCCGCCGTCCTGCCCGCAATGCGGGCACGCGCTGAGCATGTTCGCCGAGGCTCCGATGGGGGCCGCAGAGCGGGCCGCCTCGAGGGTCGCCGCCGTCGTGGCGTCCTGGTGGTTCTCGCTGGCGCTCGCGACGGCGATGGTCGTCTGGATCGCGGTGAACGTCGTCTGGCGGCCGTTCGAGCCCTACCCGATGATCATGGTCGCGGGGCTTGCGGGCGGGCTCGGCGTGATCTCGGCGTTCTACGGCCCGCTGATCCTGCTCACGCAGCGTCGTGCCGCGATGCGCGACCGTGCACGGGACCGAGAGACCTATCTCGTGGCGGCGCGGACGGAGGACGACCTGCACGCGCTGTCCGCGCAGGTCACGCGCCTGGCCCGCCCGCTCGCGACCGAGCACGCCGACGACGACGGAAGGACGGACCGATGACGACCGACGCCACCGCGACGATCACCGGGCACGAGGCCCGCGGCAGGGCGGTCCTGGAGCGCGAGGCCGACGGCTCCGCCGTCGTGCGGCTGACGGACTTCTGGGTCGCCCCGGGCGCCCCCGACGTCCGGCTCTACGTGACGGCCCGCGAGGACGGGCGCGTGGACCGCTCGGCGGTCCAGCTGGGCCGGGTGCCCGACCGGACTCCCGAGCTGTCCTTCCCCGTGCCCGACGGCGTCGACGTGGCGGACCTGCGGCACGTCGTCGTGCACTGCACGGTGTACTCGGTGTATTTCGGTGCGGGGGAGTGGCTTCGCGTCGACCGGTAGGTGGACGTGGCTCGTCCGCTCCGCGGGCACCGGTGCAGGCTTGTGAAAATAGGCACAAAGTATGGACGTGCTGACCCTCCCCGAGACCGTGACCGAGCAGAGCCACGCCGCCAAGGTCAAGGTGTCGACGGCGCGGCAGCACCCGTTCCGCTACGCCGTCTCCGCGATGCTCGCCGGGATGTACATCGGTGTCGGCGTCGTGCTCATGCTGGCGACGGCGGGCCCGTTCCTCGCCGCCGGGGACCCGGCGTGCCAGCTCGTCTCGGGCGTCGTCTTCGCGGCGGCCCTGACCCTCGTCGTCTTCGCCGGGTCCGAGCTCGCCACCTCCGCGATGATGATCCTCAGCCAGGGCGTGGCGACCCGCGCAGTGCGGTTCACGACGGCGGTCGGGACCCTCGCCCTGTGCCTGGTGGGCAATCTCCTGGGTTCCATGGCGTTCGCGTGGATGGTCGTGCAGTCCAAGGTGCTCGAGTCGAACCCCGCGGCGCACGAGATGCTGGCGTCGATGCTCGACCACAAGGCCCACGAGACCGCCGGGGAGATGTTCTTCCGCGGGGTCCTCTGCAACATCCTCGTCTGCGCGGCCATCTGGGCCTGCGGTCGGCTGAAGACCGAGGTCGGCAGGGCGATCGTGATCTTCTGGGCCGTCTTCGCGTTCATCGCCTCCGGGTTCGAGCACGTCGTCGCCAACATGACGACCTTCAGCCTCGGTCTGTTCACCGGAGACATGACGACGTGGGCGACGTTCGGCGAGAACGTCGTCTGGGTCGGGCTCGGCAACCTCGTGGGCGGTGCCGTCGTCGTCGGGCTCGGCTACGTCGTCGTCGCCGGGAGAATCACCCCCGCCTCGACGGGCGGTGCCCCGGACGGCTCACTAGGGTCAGGACATGGGGGAGCAGCCGAGCCGTCCACCGCCGTCGATGTCGACATCGACGCCGCCCCCGGGCGCTCCGGCGCCGACACCCTCACCTGACGCCGCGCGTCACGAGCTCGCCCACCGGCACCACCTGCACATGCTGGTCGCCGTCACGCTGATCGTGGCGATCGTCGTCGTCGTGATCTGGCAGGTCGCGGCCCGGCAGGGCCCACGGTTCGTCCAGACGCCCGCAGCAGCAGCCACGACCGTCGCCACCGGCACCACCGAGGTGGCGGCCGGGACGACGCCCGACTCGGCGCCCCACTGCGAGACGGCGGGCGGGACGCGGGCCGTCGTCGCCGTCGACGGACCCGCGGCACGGGTCGAGCTCGTCAACGACGGCAGCGTCGCAGCGACACTCTCCGGGGCGCACGACGGCGTCCTGGTCGTCTTCGAGAGCGACGGGAGCCCGGGGGAGAGCAGCAGCCGTGTGGGCCCCGGGGAGAGCGTCACGGCATGGGTGGTGCCCGACCCACCCGAGGGCGACGCGCGGACGGGGACGCGGGTGCAGCATCTTGCGCTCGCCGTCTCGACCCTCGGCGTCGACACCGTGCAGACCGTCCGCCTCTCGCCGACGGTCGTCTCCGGCGACCCGCAGGTGCTCTGCGAGACCGAGGAGTAGCGGAGCGCGACGGGCGCGGGCCGGGTGAAGGCACGCCGGAAGGCCCGAGAACGACGAAGGCCTGAGATCCACTGGATCTCAGGCCTTCGTGCTGGTCGGGGTGACAGGATTTGAACCTGCGACCTCGTCGTCCCGAACGACGCGCGCTACCAAGCTGCGCCACACCCCGGTGCTCCACTGCGTAGCGAAGCCTGCTCAGAATAGCCGACACATGCCCGTTCGACGAAACCGGCGCTACGGAGCGGCTGTCAGGGTCAGCAACGTGGCCTCCGGGCGGCACGCGAATCGCACCGGCGCGTACGGCGACGTCCCGGCCCCGGCCGAGACGTGCATCATCGTGGAGCCCTCACCACCCGGCCTGTCCGGGCGTTCGCCGGGCCACCCGTGGACGCCGGAGACACGGCGGCGGTCCAGGTCGCAGTTGGTGACAAGAGCGCCGTAGAACGGCACGCAGAGCTGCCCGCCGTGGGTGTGGCCGGCCAGGATCAGGTCGGAGTCGTCGTCGTGCATCGCGTTCAGCACGCGCCGGTACGGGGCGTGCGCGACACCGAGCCGGAACGCCCCGGGGGAGCGCGGCGCCGGCGTCGGGAACACGTCCAGGTCGAGATGCGGGTCGTCGACCCCGGCGAGCTCGATGCGACGACCTCCCACCTCGAGCACGTCGCGCCGGTTGGTGAGGTCCTTCCACCCCGCGGACCGGAGCTCGCGCGCGAGCTCCTCGGCCGGGAGATCGCGCTCCGGGTTGCGGCGCGGGACCCGTGCGTCGGGGAGCAGGTACCGGGCGGGGTTCTTGGCGTGCGGGGCGTAGTAGTCGTTCGAGCCCATCACGAACGTCCCCGCGGAGGACGCCAGGAGCGGCTCCAAGGCGTGCAGCAGCGGTGCGAGCGCCTGACGGTGCGCCATGTTGTCGCCGGTGTCGACGACGACGTCCGGTCGCAGCTCGGCGAGCGAGCGGACCCAGTCGATCTTGCGCTGCTGCGTGGGCGTCAGGTGCAGGTCGGAGATGTGCAGGACACGGAGGTCGGCCATCCCCGCCGGGAGGACCGGCAGCGTGGCCTCACGGACCGTGAAGAGCTTGGTCTCCACGTGCGCGTAGGCGATGCCCGCGAGGCCGAGCCCGGCCGTCCAGGCGACCGTCCGCGCTGCCGTGCGTCGCGCGCTCAGTCCTCGCTCCCGGAGTCGTCTCCGCCGTTGCCGTTGCCGTTGCCGTTCCCACCGCTGTTGCCGTTGCCGCCGCCGTCGGCGTCACCACCGTCACCACCGTCGCCGCCGTCCGAGTCGCCGGAGTCGGAGTCGGAGTCGTCCGAGTCGTCGGACGTCGGCGCGGGCGCGGGCGCGGGCGGCGGGGCAGGAGTGCCGATCATGCTGGCGCTCGGTGTCCCGAAGTCCTCGACGGGCATCCCGGCGACGGCGTCGTCCATGAAGTCCGTCCAGATCGGCCCGGCGACGTCGCCACCGTAGAGCGGGGTGTACCAGACGCCGTTCACCTCGAACTGGAGGTGGTCGTCCTCGGACTCGGCGTTGCCCACCCAGACGCTCGTCGAGATCTGCGGGGTGTAGCCGTTGAACCACGTCTGGCTGCTGAGGTTCGTCGTTCCCGTCTTCGCGGCGGCGGGTCGACCGTCGGCAAGGCCGTCGTTCGAGGCCGTGCCGCCGGGGGTGAACGCCTGCGTCATCGCGTACGCGACGGTGTTGGCGATGTCGGGGTCGATCGCCTCCTCGGTGCAGGTCGACTCCGGCTCGACGATCGTGTTGCCGTCCGTGTCGGTGACCTTCGTGATCGCCAGCGGCTCGCAGTAGGTACCGCCGGAGGCGAAGGTGCCGTACGCGGAGGCCTGGAGCAGCGGCGCGGAGGCCTGGGTACCGATGATCATCGGTGCGAAGACGTTGACGTCCTCCTCGGTCGGTGCATTGAGCTTGTCGCCCTTGGCGTGGGTGTCCGTGGCGATCGCGGTGGTGGTGGGGCGGTAGCCGATGTCCCACGCGGTGTCGGCGAGGTCGCAGAGGTTGAGCTGCTTGCCCATGGCCACGTACGCCGAGTTCACGGACTTCTTGGTGGCTTCGAGCGCGGAGATGTTGCCGGACGCGACACCCTCGGCGTTGGCCGGGCTCCACGTCTCGCTCGAGAGGCGCGCGCAGGGCGAGGTGTCGAACTGGTTGACGACGTACGTCTGCTTCGCCGCTGGGACCTCGTCGTACAGCGTGTGGCCGGAGCGCAGCCACTCGGCGAGCACGAACGGCTTGAACGTCGAGCCCACCTGGAACCCGCCGGAGTTGCCGTGGGCGGGGTCCGCGGAGTAGTTGATCGCCGTCGTGAACGGCTCGGGTTCCGTGGTCGCGTCGTACGGACGGTTCTGCGCCATCGCGAGGATCTTGCCCGTGCCGGGCTCGATCGAGGCGAGCGCGCTCTCGAGACCGGAGTCGTCGTCGGCCGGCACGCCGGCGGCGACGGACTTCTGGGCCTCCTTCTGCATGTCCGGGTCGATCGTCGTCGTGATGGTCAGCCCGCCGCGGTAGAGCAGCTCCTGACGCTCCTCGGCGGTCTCGCCGTAGAGCTCGTTGTCGACGATCTCCTTGGTCACGTAGTCGCAGAACCACGCGTACGTCTGGTTGGCCTGGCAGCCCGCCTCGGTGGGGTGCACGTCGAGGGTGTCCTCGATGCTGCTCGAGCGCGCGGTGTCGTACTCGTCCTTGGTGATGTACCCCTGCTCGTACATCAGCTTGAGGACGATGTTGCGGCGGCTCTCGGTGTCCTCGGGGTTGCGGGTCGGGTCGTACGCCGTCGGGGACTTGGTGATCCCGGCGATCGTGGCCGACTCGGTGACGTTGAGGTCGGCGGCGTTCTTGCCGAAGTAGTAGCGGGCGGCCGTCTCGACGCCGTAGATGCCCACACCGAACTGCGCGATGTTGAGGTAGGCCTCGAGGATCTCGTCCTTGGTCATCTGCTTCTCGAGGGAGATCGCGAGCTTGGCCTCCTTGGCCTTGCGCTCCAGCGTGCTCTCCTGCGCCGCCTCGATCGCGAGCGGGTCGTCGTCGCGGACGGCCTTCTCGATCAGCACGTTCTTGACGTACTGCTGGGTCAGCGTCGACGCACCCTGCTGGTCGCCGCCCGCGAAGTTGTTGACGGCGGCACGGGCGGTGCCCTCGACGTCGACGCCCCCGTGCTCGTAGAACCGCTTGTCCTCGGTCGCGACTACGGCGTTCTGCATGTTGTCCGAGACCTCGTCCTGCGGGACGACGATGCGGTTCTCGGTCCAGTAGCGGGCGATGACGGTCTTGCCGTCGTTGGCCACGATCACCGACTGCTCCGACAGAGGCCCGGGCTCCAGCTCGTCGGGCAGGTCGTCGAAGACCTGCACGGCGGTGTCGGTCACGGTCTTCGCCCCGGCGGCCAGCGGCACCAGCAGGCCGCCGGCGAGGATCCCGCCGACGCCGGCGAGGAGGACCAGGGCAAGGATCAGCGCGAGCAGCTGCACCACGTTGACGTGGCGTCCGTGAGACCGATTGACCATGGCCCTAGCCTACGGGAGGGGCCTGCCGGAGCGGGGGACGGGCGTGGCCAAGGTGTGATGATCGTGTGGGGATCGCGACGGACGCGTCGACGAGATGTGAGGCCCCGTCGTCCGGCTAGGCTCGGCACATGGCTACCACCTGGGAATACGCGACCATTCCGCTCATCATTCACAACACCAAGGCTGTGCTCGACACGTGGGGCTCCGACGGCTGGGAGCTCGTCCAGGTCGTCCCCGGACCTGACGGCAACGGGCTCGTCGCCTACCTCAAGCGTCCGACGGGCGAGGCGTGACGGCCTCCGCACCCGGCACGATCGCGCGGCGCCTCGCCGAGCTCGGCCTCGAGCTTCCCCCGGTCGCGGCACCGCTCGCCTCGTACGTGCCCGCCGTGCGGTCGGGTCGGTACGTCTACACCGCCGGGCAGCTGCCGCTGGTCGACGGGACGCTGCCCGTGACGGGCAAGGTCGGTGCCGACGTGACGCCCGAGGCCGCCGCCGAGCAGGCACGGGTGTGCGTGCTCAACGCCCTGGCCGCGATCCACGACGTCGCGGGCTCGCTCGACCGGGTGGCGCGCGTCGTCAAGGTGGTCGGCTACGTGGCGAGCGACCCCTCGTTCACCGCACAGCCCGCCGTCGTGAACGGGGCGAGCACGCTGATCGGCGAGCTCTTCGGGGACGCGGGCGTGCACGCGCGCTCCGCGGTGGGGGTCGCCGTGCTCCCGCTCGACGCCCCCGTCGAGGTCGAGCTCGTCGTCGAGCTCGAGGAGTAGGGCTGCGGTGTCCCGTGCGAGTCCGCGGGGCCCGACGACGAAGGCCGCCCGATCGACGATCGGGCGGCCTTCGTGCGTGCGGGGCGTGTCAGCGCGCGCGGCGCTCCAGGCGGTCGACGTCCAGGAGGACGATGGCACGTCCCTCGCGGCGGACCCAGTTGCGGGCGGCGAAGTCGGCCAGAGCCTTGTTCACCGTCTCGCGCGAGGCACCGACGAGCTGCGCGAGCTCCTCCTGCGTGAGGTCGTGGGCGACGCGCAGACCCTCGTCGGTCTGCTCGCCGAACCGGTTCGACAGGTCGAGGAGCGCCTTGGCGACGCGGCCGGGCACGTCGGAGAACACGAGGTCCGCCAGCGTCTCGTTGGTGCGGCGCAGACGACGCGCGAGCGCGTGCAGCAGGTGCGTCGCGACGCCCGGGTGCGCCTCGATCCAGGACACGAGCGACTGGTGGGCCAGCTCGTGGACCGTGGCCTCGGAGACGGCGGAGGCCGTCGCGGTGCGGGGGCCCGGGTCGAACAGGGAGAGCTCGCCGAACATCTCGCCGGGGCCGAGGATGGACAGCAGGTTCTCGCGGCCGTCCGTGGAGCGGCGGCCGAGCTTGATCTTGCCGCTGCCGATCACATAGAGCCGGTCGCCGGGCTCGCCCTCGCGGAACAGCACCTCGCCGCGAGAAAGGTCGATCTCGGTCATCGACTCAAAGAGTCGCCGGGTCTCTTCGCGTTCCATGGTGGCGAAGAGAGGGGCCGAGAGCACAACGTCGTCGTCCACGCGTAATGTCCTTCGTCGTCCGTCCGACCGTCCGTACGGGATCACCCGCGGACGTCGATCCCGTCGGGATCCGTCACCACCAAGTTTGCACCATCGGTGCAAATGCGCCGACTTTGTGAAGACCGCGGAGGTCAGGGCGGGTCCTGCGGGCGGTCGGTAGGCTGCGGGCGTGACGACCGAGAGCCGACTCGCACTGGTCCGCCGGGCGCGACGCACCAACCGCGAGCTTGCCGTGGTCCACCCGGACGCGCACTGCGAGCTCGACTTCCGTTCACCGCTGGAGCTGCTGGTCGCCACGGTGCTCTCCGCCCAGACGACGGACAAGCGCGTCAACGCGACCACGCCGGAGCTCTTCGCCCGGTTCCCCGACGCGGCGGCGCTCGCCGGGGCAGACCGCGAGGAGCTCGAGGAGATCCTGCGGCCCACCGGGTTCTTCCGGGCCAAGGCGCGGTCCGTCGTCGGGATCGGTCAGGCGTTGGTCGAGCGGTACGACGGCGAGGTCCCGGCCGACCTGGACGCGCTCGTCTCTCTGCCGGGCGTCGGCCGCAAGACAGCGAACGTCGTGCTGAGTGACGCGTTCGGCGTGCCCGGGCTGACCGTGGACACGCACGTCGGGCGGCTCGTGCGCCGGTGGGGGTGGACCGCCGAGGAGGATCCGGTCAAGGTCGAGTCCGCCGTCGCGGGGCTGATCGAGAAGCGCGAGTGGACGATCTTCTCGCACCGCACGATCTTCCACGGGCGTCGGGTTTGCCACGCCCGCACGCCGGCGTGCGGGGCGTGCGCCCTCGCGCACCTGTGCCCGTCCTCGGGGGTCGGGGAGCAGGACCCGGTCCGAGCCGAACGGCTCGTCAAGACGTCGTAGACCGGCGCTCCTGGGTCTCGTCGAGCCAGTCGACGAGCAGCGAGCTCACGCGCTCCGGTGCCTCCTCGGGCACGAGGTGGCCGACGCCGTCGAGCGACTCGAACCGGAGATGGCGCGCGATCGCCGCGGCGTCAGTGTCGACGGTCGACCGCCGCAGGTACGGGTCGCGCTCGCCGTGCACCTGCAGAGCAGGGACCGTCACCGGACGACGCAGCGCGGCGAGGTACCGGCGACCGCTCGGACGTCCCGCGGAGCGCACGGTCCACCGCACGGCCTCCATCGTGCTGTGGGCGGTGAACGGGATGCGCAGCGCGGCCTGGTAGGCCGTGACGACGTCGTGTGCCGGCGGGACGACGGAGGCCTCGGCGAGGTACTCGTCGACGAGCTCGCCGCTCACCAGCCCCCGCTCGGGCAGCGTCGGCACCTGGGCGAAGGCCAGACGGCGCAGAGCGACGGGTGTCAGGGCCTTGCGCAGCGGGACGTTGAGCCGGGCGGGGTGCGGGCTGGCCACGCACCCGACGCCGGCCACGACGGCGGGCTGGAGCGCGGCCGTGCCCCACGCGAGCGCACCGCCGGAGCCGTGACCGATCACGACGGCGCGGTCGGCGCCGAGCGCGCGGACCACCCCGGCGACGTCGCGGGTCCGTGCGGGCGCGTCGTAGCCCAGCGGAGGCTTGTCCGATCCGCCGGTACCGCGCAGGTCCATCGCGGCGACCCGGTACCCGGCGTCGCAGAGCGCGGGGATCTGGTGGCGCCACGCCCACCACGTCTGGGCGAACCCGTGCAGCAGGAGCACCAGCGGGGAGTCGTTCCGCGTCCGGGTGACGCCCGCCGGGCACGGCGGGTCGGCGAGGGCGACGTGGAACCGCGACCCGTTGGCCGGGACCATCTCGTGCCGCCACGGGCCCGGCTGGAGCGCGACCGTGTAGTCCGCGATCACGAGAGGCTGCCGTCGTCGACCACGGTCACCTCGGGGCCGTTCTCCTTCGGCGCGTTGAACAGGTAGCCGACGTTGCGGACCGTGCCGATCAGCTGGTCGTGCTCGGCGCCGAGCTTGGCCCGCAGTCGTCGGATGTGGACGTCGACCGTGCGCGTGCCCCCGTAGTAGTCGTAGCCCCAGACCTCCTGGAGAAGCTGTGCGCGGGTGAAGACGCGCCCCGGGTGCTGCACGAGGTGCTTGAGGAGCTCGAACTCCTTGTACGTGAGGTCGAGGGGCTGCCCGCGGAGCCGTGCCGAGTAGCCGCTGATGTCGATCGCCAGCTCCCCGGCGGCGATCTCCTCGTGCTCGTCGGTCGCGCGGCTCGGCGACGCCTCGCGCACGAGTCGGAGCCGCGCCTCGACCTCCGCGGGCCCGGCGGAGTCCAGGATGATCTCGTCGGCCCCCCACTCCGCGTTGACGACGGTGAACCCTCCCTCGGTCATCACGAGGACGAGCGGGACGTCCATCCCTGTCGCGCGGAGCATGCGGGACGTGGTGCGCGCGGCGACCAGGTCGCGGCGCGCGTCGAGCAGGACCACGTCTGCGTCGGGGGCGTCCACGAGCGCCGACGGTTCCATCGGAAGGACGCGGATCCGGTGGTTCATCAGGCCCAACGAGGGCAGCACGTCCGCGGACCCGCCGTTGGACGGCGTGAGAATTAAGAGGACGGCCACCGGCATACCTCCTACAGTGCAGACCACTCGAACGGTGGCCCAGGTTACCGTGCCCGGAGCCCGTGGCCGCGCGGTTCGCGGCCGACGTCGCCTCTCGGGCGCGTCGTCTGCGAGAATCTGACGCGTGTCCACCCGACCCGAGACCCGCTGATGCGCACCGAGAACCGCTCGGTCGCGACCGCCTGCCTCGCCGCCCTCGTCGCCGTCGCCGCGTACTTCGGCCCCACGGTGCTTGCCGGCGCGGCCACGCTGCTGGTCCTGCTCGTCGTGATCGGGTGGCCCGCGCTCCTGGATCTCCCTGCCGCCGGAGGCACGCGATTCGTCATCGCGCTGGCCGGGCTCGGTGCCGTCGCGACCGTCTACCTGACCGAGGGCGAGCAGGCTCTGCGCAACCTTCCGCTGGTCCTCGCGATGGCCCTCCTGCTCGCGTTCGTCAACGAGTTCCTCCGACGTGACGGGCGCGAACGCCTGGTCGACTCGGTGACGGGAACTGTCTCCGGGGTGGTCGTGGCGGTCGCCGCGGCCGGCTGGCTCGCCTCGGCACGGGGGGACTCCGGCGTGCCGCTCGTCGTGGCCTGCGCCGTCGGTCTGGCGATCGCCGCCGCGTTCGCGGCGCTCCCGCTCCGCGGCTGGTGGAGCGAGGTCGCGACCGTCGGCGTCGCCGTCGCCGCCGCCGGGCTGGTCGGCTGGCTCATGCCCGACCTCGGACTGACGCGCGGACTCTGGGCCGGGGTCGTCGCCGGTGTGGTCGTGGCGTCCAACCACCTTCTCTTCGACCGGGTGCCCGTGGTCCGCGACAGCCGGGCGGCCGGCGTCGCCGCCATCTGCGTGCCTGTCGCGGTGACGGGGGCGATCGTCTACGTCGTGGGGCGGGTGCTGGCCGGATGACCGACAACCTCTGGATGCTCCTGGCCGTCCTCGCCCTGAGCGTCGTCGTCGGCGTGTGGTGGCGCTCGCGTCAGGGTGTGGTCCGTACGAGCGACACGGGGCCCGCGCAGCGGGCAGGTGCCGCACCGTGGGCCGACCTCGGGCTCCCGCACGACCGGATCGTGCTGATGCAGATGTCCGCCGAGATCTGCAGCGCCTGCCGGCAGACGGCCCGCGTGCTGTCCGAGGTCGCCGCCGCGGACGAGGGCGTCGTCCACGTCGAGCTCGACGTCGCCGAGCACCGGGACCTGGCCGCGGCGCTGCGCGTCCTGCGCACACCGACCGTCGTGGTCGTCGGCACCGACGGCACCGAGGTCGTGCGCGCGTCGGGTGCGATGACGCCCACACAGGCACGCGAGGCGGTCGCCCGCGCCCGCGCCGAGATCTCGACCCCCGCGCAGAACACCGGAGCAGAACGATGACAACTCAGGGAATCGACCCGCGCGGACCCCGCGTCGGCGCCGGGATCACGGCCTTCCTCCTCGCGATCGTCGTCCTCCTCGGGGCGACCCCCGAGGCGTGGGGCCTGCTCGTGCTGGTCACCGTCGGGTTCGGCATCGGCGCGGTCTGGGGGCCGGGCGCGACGTGGCAGGGGCGGCTGTACCGACGATGGATCGCCCCGCGGCTCGACCCGCCGACGGAGCGCGAGGACCCGCGACCGCCGCGCTTCGCGCAGCAGGTGGGCTTCGTGATCTGCCTGATCGGCGTGGTGCTCGGCCTCACCTGGTCGGCCGGCGCGGTTCCCGTGGCGGCCGCGATCGCGCTCATGGCGGCGCTGCTCAACGCGGCGTTCGGGCTGTGCCTGGGCTGCGAGCTGTACATGTTCGGGCAGCGGCTCCGGGCGCGGCAGAGCACGTCCGGCGGCCGGTAGACCCGTCCGCGGGTCAGTAGACGAGAGCCTGCACCGTCGGGTCGAGGATCTCCTCGACGAACAGCGACGACCCGGCGATCCTCGTGCCGGGCAGCACCGAGGCCTCGGTGATCCCGCGCCGTGCGGCGCACTGCGTGCACACCGTCAGCGTCCCCGCCTCGAGCACCGCGGCGACGAGGTCGGCCAACGGAGCCGCGTGCTCCAGCGCGACGTCGTCGGCGCGGCCCGGCACGGCCATCCACGCCGCCTCGCCGGTGAGCCACACACCGACCTCCGTGCCGGCGGCGAGTGCGGCGGTGGCGACGGTGAAGACCTGGTTGATCGTCTCTGGCCGGTCGGCGCCGCTCGTGGCCTTGAGGACGAGCCTGCGCGGCATAGGTGCGTTCACAGCCGCCAGCGTAGACGCCGCCGGTGCCGACTCCCCAGGCTCCGGCGCGGCGGGTAGGATCGCTCGCATGTCGACACATGCCCTCGAACTCATCTTCCTCGGCCTGCTGATCGCGGCGACCGTCACGATCACCTGGTTCGCGTTCTACGTCGTGTACAAGCTCTACAAGGGTCAGAACTGAGGTTTTCATGCCGTTCGAGATTTCCGACGACCTCTCCCCGGAGGTCTACCCGCTCGCGTGGTTGGTCGGGAGCTGGCGCGGCCAGGGTGTCGTCAACTACCCCGGCGTCGACGAGGCGGTCTTCGTCAACGACGTGACGTTCGACCACGACGGCGGCCCGTACCTGCGCTACGAGTCGACGATCCGGATCCTCGACGAGCAGCCCACGCCGGCGGACCCGGCCGTCGGTCTGTGGCCCGACGCCGAGGCGAGCGTGGACGACGACGTCCCGTCCACGGTCTGGTCGACGGAGACCGGCTACTGGCGGGTGTCGAGCGAGCGGCCCGAGGGGCTGCCCGAGAACCGCTTCCCGGTCGAGGTGATCGTCGCGGACGCCGCCGGGCGGGCCAGCCTGTTCCTCGGGACGGTGGGCCAGGGCCGCATCGAGCTGGCGACCGACTTCGTCGCACGGACGACGACCGCCACGGAGGTCACCGCCTCGCAGCGGATGTACGGGTTCGTCGAGGGTGACCTGCTGTGGCACGAGGAGCTCGCGGCCTTCGGCAACGAGCTCCAGCCGTACGCGTCCGCGCGTCTGGCACAGAAGTGACGGGCCTCGCCAGCCCCCTGCTCGACCGGCCGGGCGCCGTCCCCGCGGCCGGCCCCGACACAGGGGTCGCCTGGCACTACGGCGACCCGACCGCCGAGCAGCGTGCGCTCGAGCGCGGCGGGGCCGTCGTCGATCAGTCCCACCTCGGCGTCGTGCGCGTGGCCGGTCCGGACCGGCTGTCGTGGCTGCACTCGATCACCTCGCAGCACCTGCAGGACCTCGCCCCGCGGACCTCGACGGAGCTTCTTGTACTGAGCCCGCAGGGCCGTGTCGAGCACGCCGCAGGCGTCGTCGACGACGGCGAGGCGACCTGGTTGGTCACCGAGGGTTCGCACGCCGCGGACCTTGCGGCGTGGCTCGACCGGATGAAGTTCATGATGCGCGTCGAGATCACGGACCTCTCGGCAGAGCTCGCCGTGATCGGCGAGCCCGTCGACGCCGAGGGGATCGACGGCGAACCGGTGACGTGGCGTGACCCCTGGCCCGCCGTCGCCGCAGGCGGCACGCGCTACGGGCCTCCCGCCGACGAGCACCCGGGAGCGGAGCGCGCCTGGCGCCTCGTCCTGGTCCCGCGCGCCGAGCTCGTCGACGCCGTCGCCGCCCGTGAGGCCGCCGGGTGGCAGCTCGCGGGCACGTGGGCGTCGGAGGCCGAGCGCGTGGTCGCCTGGCGGCCACGCCTCGGGGTCGACGTCGACGACCGCACGATCCCGCACGAGCTTGACTGGCTGCGGACCGCCGTGCACCTGCAGAAGGGCTGCTACCGCGGGCAGGAGAGCGTGGCGCGCGTCCACAACCTCGGACGCCCGCCCCGTCGGCTCACGATGCTGCACCTGGACGGGTCCGGGCACCTGCTGCCGGAGCCCGGCGCGGAGATCCGCGCCGACGAGGGCGGCCGTGCCCTCGGTGCGGTCACGTCCGTCGCCCGCCACCACGAGCTGGGACCCGTCGCGCTCGCCGTCCTGAAGCGGTCCGCGCCGTCGGACGCCGAGCTGCTGGTCGACTGCGACGGCGGTGCCGTCAGCGCCGCCCAGGAACAGGTGGTCCCCGGCGACGGCGTGTCCGTCGACCGTCCGGCCGCCCGCCGGCCCGTCGCCCGGGGCGTCACTCCCCGCCGCGACGGTCCCGCCAGCATGATCTGAAGGTGCCGAGCCTGACACGAGACGGCACGCTGTCCTCATGAGCGGGGACGTGTCGGACTCTGCGCGGACGGATCGCCCCCGCGTCGTCGTGCACGCGCGCGTCCGCCAGGGCCTCAACCGCGTGCGGGCGGCGTTCTGGCCGATCATGCTCGCCTCGGCGGCGGCGTCCGGGGCCTGGGCGTTCGCACACTTCGTCGTGGGTCACGAGTTCCCCTTCTTCGCGCCCGTCGCGGCATGGGTCTGCCTCGGCTTCAGCGCAGACCGGGAGGTCCGCAAGGTCGTGGAGCTGGGGGTCGGCGTCGCGATCGGCGTCCTCTTCGGCGAGCTCGTCGTGCTCGGCATCGGTGGCGGGTGGTGGCAGGTGGGGCTCGTCCTCGCCGTCGCGACTCTTCTGGCGCGATTCATCGACCGCGGGCCGATGCTCACCATGCAGGCGGGGACGCAGGCGATCGTCATCAGCAGCATCCAGCCAGGGACCGGCGTCACCCCGTTCGACCGGTGGACCGACGCCCTCGTCGGGGCCGCCGTCGCGCTCGCCGTGGCCGTGATGCTCCCCGGTGACCCGCGCGCCCGCCCCCGCCGTGCGGCGTCGGACGCGGTCTTCGAGTTCGCGTCCGGACTCTCGCGCCTGGCTGACGCACTGCGCGACGCCGATGCCGACGACCTGGAGACGGCACTCGTGCGCCTGCGGGCCTCCGAGCCGTCGTTGCAGGAGTGGCAGTCGGTCGCGACCAACTCGGCCGACGTCGCCCGGGTCAACGCGGTGCAGCGACGTCACCTGCCGGAGATCCGGCGGCTCCAGGACGCCTCGGTCCGTACCGACCGCGCGGTGCGGTCGGTGCGGGTGCTGACCCGGCGTGCGCTCGGCACCCCGTTGGCCGAGCACGACGTCTCGGCGATCGCCGACGTCGTCGAGCGGTTCGGGTCGGGCTGCCGGGTGCTCGCGTCGGCCCTGTCCGGGGGGATCGACCCGTTCGTCGCGCGCGAGATCCTCGAGGAGGTCGCGACCGAGCTCGATCCCCACGAGCTCGGGCAGGGGGACTGGCACGTCCAGTCGTTGGTGCTGCTCCTCCGGTCGCCCGTGGTCGACATGCTCGAGGCCGCCGGCGAGGACCCTGCCCGGGCGCGGGCCCTGCTCCCGGAGCTGTAGGAGCCGCCGGAGAATCTCTTGCGGATTCCTGGTGCACCGAGCGGGGCGACCGGTAGTTTGTCCCGCATGGACGTTGCCGTCAGCGCACTGCGCGCCGAGCTCAAACAGTGGATCGAGCGCGCTCGGGACGGTGAGGACGTGGTCATCACCGACCGTGGCGTGCCTGTCGCCCGCCTGTCCGGGATCGGTTCCGCGGACCTCGTCGCCCAGCTGATCCGGGACGGGGTCCTGACGGCCCCGGACGCGCCACGGGCCGAGGTCCGTGCGCCGGAGCGCACGGCCCGCACCTCGGGCGTGACCAGCTTCGTCCGACGGATCCGACGCTGACGTGCTCGTCTACATGGACGCGAGCGCCCTCGTGCACCTCTGCACGCCGGGCACGGGCTCGGAGCTGGCGGCGACCCTGTGGAACCGCGCGGACCTCGTGGTGACCAGCCGGGCCGCCGTCGTGGAGATCCCGGCGGTGCTGCGTGCAGGCCACCATGCGGGTGCGCTCGACGACGCGGCGTACGTGACGGCGTTGACGGCGTGGCAAGGGCTCCGTGGTGGTCTTCATCTGGTCGAGCTAACCCCGGAGGTGTCGCGGCGTGCGGTCCAGGTCGTCGAGAACGCGGTGACACCCGTCCGGACGGACGACGCGCTGCACGTGGCGAGCGCGTTGACGGTGGCCCACGAGGAGCTCCTGGTCGCAGCCTGGGACGAGTCGGTGGCCGGGGCTGCCCGGCGCGAAGGCCTCACCGTCGTCCCGTAGGCTCGGGAGGTGCTCTACTCCGCCCAGCTTCTCGTGATGGACCTGCTCTCGGTCGCCATCCTCGCCATCGCCGTCTTCGCCCTCGTCGACTGTCTGCGCCGCCCTGCCGAGGCGTTCACGTCGGAGCGCAAGCTGACCAAGCCGATCTGGACGGGCATCCTGGCCGTCGTCGCGGCTCTCGCGTTCATCGCGGTCCCGCCGCTCCGGATGAACCTCGGGTTCCTGAACCTCATCGCCGCCGTGGCCGCGATCGTCTATCTCGTGGACGTGCGTCCCCGCCTCGCGCCGTACCGGCGTCGTGGCCCGCGGAAGGGGTCGGGCGGATGGTGACGGCCCCGATCGCGCGCGACGCCGTCGAGCTCGCGCTCGTCGTCCGCGGTGACCTGGTGGAGTCGGTCCACCTCGGCCATCTGGTGGTGACCGCCCCGGACGGCTCCGTGCGTACCGCCCGCGGGGACGGGAACGTCGTGTTCTGGCCGCGGTCCTCGGTGAAGCCCATGCAGGCGGTCGCGATGGTGCGGGACGGTCTGGACCTCCCCGACCGCCTGCTCGCGCTCGCGGCGGCCTCGCACGACGGCGCGGTGGTGCACGTCGCGGGCACCCGCGAGATCCTCGCGGGGACCAGGCTGCACGAGTCCGACCTCCTCAACACGCCCGACCTTCCGTACGACGCGGTGCAGGCCGCGATCTGGCGCGGTGGGGGTCACGGTCCGGCGCGCGTGGTGCAGAACTGCTCCGGCAAGCACGCGGCGATGCTGGCCACGTGCGTCGCCAACGGGTGGGACACGGCCACCTACCTGGACCTGGACCACCCGCTGCAGCGGTCGATCGCCGCGACGATCACGGAGTTCACGGGCGACGAGGCAGGCCTCCCGGTGACTCGCGACGGGTGCGGGGCACCGCTGTTCGCGACGACGCTCGCGGGCCTGGCGCGTGCGCTCGGCCGTGTGGCGGCCGCCCCCGGCACGGCACCGGGCAGCGCCGAGGCACGCGTCGCCCGGGCGATGTCCGCGGTGCCCGAGATGGTCGGCGGTCCCGAAAGGACCAACACGCGCCTGATGCGCGAGATCCCGGGTGTCGTGGCCAAGGACGGTGCCGACGGCGTCTTCGCGCTGGGGCTGCCTGACGGGACCGGTGTGGCGTTCAAGGTGCTCGACGGCGCGGACCGACCGCGGGCGGCGATCGCCGTCGCGGCCCTGCGTGCGGTCGGCGTCGACACCCCGGGCCTGGACACGATCGGCGAGAGCCCGATCCTCGGCGGCGGGCTGCCCGTGGGCGAGATCGTGGCGGTGCTCTCGTGAAGGCGGTCGTGCAGCGGGTGACCCGCGCGGCGGTGCGCGTGGACGACGAGGTCGTCGGGCAGATCGCCGAGCCCGGGCTCTGCGTGCTCGTCGGCGCGACGCACGACGACGGCCCGGAGCAGGTCGCGCTGATCGTGCGCAAGATCGCGGAGCTCCGCCTCCTCGACGGCGAGGTCAGTGTCCAGGATGCGGACGCACCGGTGCTGGTCGTCAGCCAGTTCACGCTCTACGCGGACACACGCAAGGGCCGACGCCCGTCGTGGAACGCGGCTGCCCCGCGGGAGGTCGCCGAACCTCTGGTCGAGCAGGTGGTCGCGGGCCTGGTGGAGCGCGGTATTCGCGTCGCGACCGGGCAGTTCGGCGCTCACATGCAGGTCGAGATCGTCAACGACGGACCGGTGACGATCCTCCTCGAGGCGTGAAAGCGCTCCCAGGCTCGGTCAACAGGACAAAAGTCGTGGACGGGTGTATCCAGGCTTTCTCAAGGTTGTTAACATTTCCATCGTCGTCCACGCCGGACGGGAGGATCGACGATGACGTCTACGACACGAACTACCGACAGCCGCGCTGAGCCACAGGCCCGACGCAGCGGTCGCAGCGGCGTGGTGCTCGATTCCAGGACGATGGAGATCGAGAACGCGCGGGACCTGGTCGACGCCGGTCACGGTGCGATCGTGTGGACCGCCGAGACCGGCTCCGGCAAGAGCACATTGCTCGACCAGGCCGTCGACGCCGTCGAGGACCTCGGTCACGTCGTCGTCCGGTCGAGCGCGCAGGTCGCGCCGACGGACCGTGGCCCGGGCCGAGCTGTCGAGAGTCTGGTCGCCCAGGTGGTCGCCGCCACCGGTGTCGCGGTGGCGGACCGTCTCGTCGAGGCCCTCGACATTGCCGCGCCGACGTACCCCTACCTGCCGGAGGTGGCGGCCGCTGCACTCGGCGAGTACCTCAAGGTTGCGCTGGCGGACCGGACGCTGATCGTCGTCGCCGACGACATCGACCGGATCGACGCCCTCAGCCGAGCCGTCGCCGTCGCCGCGATATCCCAGCGTCAGGCACGCATCGTGCTCCTGGGGACGGCCACGTCGTCGGACGACTTCGGGCGGCTGCCCTACGACGTGCGGACGCGTCCGCTGCCCCGTGTCGACGGCACGGACGTGCTGAGGCTGCTGCGCGCCAACGACGCGGGCCCGGTCGCCCCGTCGGTCGCCGCGCACCTGGCCCGTGAGCTGCACGGCAACCTCGTGTGCATCCTCGAGGCGGCCGAGCACCTCGACGCGGACCAGCTCGCCGGGGCGCGCCTGCTCCCCGACCCGCTGCCCGCGGGCGCTGCCGTCCACGCCGCGCTGGAGCCGGCGATCCTCGCGCTGGACGAGACCGAGCGCCGTGCGCTCCTGATCGCGTCGGTCAGCGTGGTCAACCGCACGGACGTCCTCGTGGCGGCGGCCGACTGTCCCGTCGAGGTGATCACGGACGGGCGTCTGGCCGAATGCCTCGGGCTCGTCTCGGGACGGTTCCGGTTCGTCGACCCACGCATGCGCTCGCTCGCGCACAGCCTTGCCCCGCTGCAGGCCCGGACTGCGGCGCACGCCGCCCTCGCTGCTGCGCACGCCGCGGCCGGGGACGACCTTCTGTCGGCGTGGCACCGGGCGCTCTCGTCCCTCGAGGGCGACCCCACCGTCGTCAGGCCGCTCCTGGACCTGGCGGTCCAGCACCTGCGGCAGGGTGAGGCGACGTGGGCGCACGAGGTCGCGCGTGAGGCGATCAACCACGCCTCCGACGCGGAGCGGCCCCACGCCTACGAGCTCGCCGGTGCTGCGGCGCACTGTGCCGGGCACGTCGTCGACGCCGTGTCGTGGCTGCGGCGTGCCGCACGCACCGGCGACGTCCAGGTCCGCTCCCGCACGCTGATGCCGCTGACGTCCGCTCTGACCCTCGCCGACGACCAGGTCCCGGACGACGTCGTCACCCGAGGGCTCGCCGAGGCCCAGGACGGCCGGGTGACCGACGGCGACAGGTTCGCGATCGCCCGCGGCCTGACCATGGCCGCGGCCCTGCACGTCGAGCGGGGCAGTGCGACGACCGCCCGCGAGCTCATGGGCGAGGCGGAGCGCCTCTGCCCCGGTGAGGGGTGGGACTCGGGCCTGCAGCTGGCGCAGACGTGGATGGCTGCCTACCAGGTGGACGACGCGGACCTGCCCCGGTCGAGCGGCGGCCCGCCGGATCACGAGGGACTCCTGTGCGCCGCGCGCGCGGTCGCGGTGGCCAGGACGGGTGACTGCGGCGCGGCGTCCCGCATGCTGGCGTCGTTCATCGCCGAGCTCGCACCCGTGCGTTCCGACGAGCGGTGGCTCGACGGGCCGCAGAGGTCCGTGACGCCGATCGTGGAGGCGCACCTGCGCATCGCCCAGGCGCTCGTCGAGTTCTGGTCGGGCGACCTGCGGCGCGCCGCCACGATCTTGGCGAACGCGGCCTTTCGGCTGCCCGTCGGGCTGGTCTGGGCGGGGACGGCGTCCGCGCTTGCGCGGCGGCTCGACCTGCTGCGCAGCGGCGCCGTCGGTGTCCTGGCCGAGTCCCTCGAGTCGACCAGCGCGGGGACGAGCGCCCCGCCGATGCGGATCGGCGGGCTCGTCGACCGCGCGCTCTCGGCCGCGTTCCTGGGGCGGTACGGCGAGGCGGCGACGCTGCTCCAGCTTGCGGCCGAGAGGGAACGGCGGGACGAGGTGCGCGCGCTCCCGCTCGCAGGGCTCGACGAGGCCGAGACGTGGGCACTTGTCGGTCGACGCGAGGCGGCGGTCGCTGCGTACGAGCGGCTGGAGACGACCACCCGGTGCCTGCCCCCGGAGCTGCGTCAGGCAGTCCGGGACCGTTCCGCGGCGGCGGTGGCCCTCCCGGAGGAGTCTCCCGCGGCGTGCGAGCGTGCCGTCGCGTCGTCCTGGGCGCTGGACTCCGCGTTCGAGCGTGCCCGGACAGAGATGACCGTGGGTCGGGTGGCGATCCGTGACGGCCGGACGGCCGAGGCGCACGGCCATCTGCGCGCGGCCCAGGAGCTCTTCGAGGAGGCCGGCGCGCCGGCCTGCGTCGAGGTTGCCGCACACGCGCTGGCGGGGCTGACCGCGAGCCGTGCGCCCGCGCAGGAGTCCGACGGCGCCGGTGACCCTCTGCCGGTCGGGGTCTCCGCGCCCGAGGCGACGGCGGTGTCGACCGAGGAGTGGATGGAGCCCCTGACCGAGCGAGAGAGGGACGTGGCCCGGCTCGTGGTCCGCGGGCTCTCGAACCGCGAGGTCGCGGAGAGGCTCTTCCTCTCCGTGCGCACCGTCGAGGTCCACCTGGGGCGGGTGTTCCGCAAGCTCGACGTCCGCAGTCGCGTGGAGCTGACGGTCCTCGCTCACGGCGGGTAGTGCGAGGTACGGGATCGCCCGTACCTCCCGCCGTGATATAGGTCACGATCCTGTGGGTTTCCCTGATTTGACGACGCCCCCGCGTCGCTAGCGTCACGGCGTGAACGGGTCCGCAACGGGGCGGACCTGTGGAGCAGGGGAGGATGCACATGCATGTCTCGAAGCGGGCCCGCCTGGTCGCGGCCCTCACGACGGCGACGGCCCTCGTCGGAACATCCTTGAGCACCGCGGCCTGGGCGCAGACGCCGGCCGCGGTCGTCGTCGAGTGCGCACCCGCGTGGAGCGCGACGACAACCTATACGGGCGGCGACGTCACGTCGTCGGGCGGGGTGAACTACCGGGCGAAGTGGTGGACCCTCGGCGAGAAGCCGGGTGCCAGCCCGTGGGGCCCGTGGGCCGTGGTCGCCGACTGTGGCGAGCCGGACCCGGACCCGACGACGGATCCCACGACCGACCCGACGACGGACCCCACGACCGACCCGACGACGGACCCCACGACCGACCCGACGACGGACCCGACCACCGATCCGACGACGGATCCCACGACGGACCCGACCACCGATCCCACGACACCGCCGTCGGGCAACCCCGACGAGGTCTGCCGACCGGACGGGATGGAGCCGACCGCGGGTGTCGACACGCCCTACTGCGACGTGTACGACGAGAACGGCCGGGAGATCCTGCCGAACGGGCTGGACAGGCGCGTGATCGGCTACTTCACGAGCTGGCGCACGGGGGAGAAGCGGCAGCCCGCGTACCTGGCGAACGACATCCCCTGGGACAAGCTCTCGACGATCCACTACGCCTTCGCGCACATCGGACCGGACAACAAGGTCTCGGTGAACGCGGACGTCCCGGACAACGAGGCGACGGACATGACGTGGCCGGGGGTCCCCGGCGCGGAGATGGATCCGTCCCTGCCCTACACCGGGCACTTCAACCTGCTGCACCAGTACAAGGAGCAGAACCCGGGGGTGAAGATCCTGCCCTCGGTCGGCGGTTGGGCCGAGACGGGCGGCTACTTCGACGCTGACGGCACCAGGGTGGCCTCCGGCGGCTTCTACGAGATGACGAAGACGCAGGCGGGGATCGACACGTTCGCCGACTCGGTGGTCGACTTCATCCGCGAGTACGACTTCGACGGCATCGACATCGACTACGAGTACCCGACGTCGAACGCGGATGCCGGGAACCCTGACGACTTCGCGATCGCCAACGCCCAGCGGGGGCAGCTCTGGGCGAACTACGAGAAGCTGATGAAGACGCTGCGGGTCACGCTGGACGAGGCCGGTGCCGAGGACGGCGAGTACTACCAGCTGACGGCAGCGCTCCCGGGTTCGGGCTGGCTGCTGCGTGGCATGGAGGTCTCGCAGGTCGTCGAGCACCTCGACTTCGTCAACATCATGTCCTACGACCTGCACGGGGCGTGGAACGAGTACGTGGGTGGGCTCGCCCCGTTGTACGACGACGGCAAGGACCCCGAGCTCGCGGCCGCGAACGTCTACGGCGCGTACGACAACATCGGCTATCTCAACACGGACTGGGCGGCGCACTACTTCGGCGGTGCGATGCAGGTAGGCCGCATCAACATCGGTGTCCCGTTCTACACCCGCGGATGGGACGGTGTGACGGGCGGGACCAACGGGATGGGCGGCTCGGCCCGCGCCCCCTGGGGCTACGACTGCCCACCGGGGACCGAGGGCAGCTGTGGTTCCGGCGCCGCCGGCGTCGCGAACCTCTGGTACGACCTCGGGGAGGACGGGACGCCGGAACCGGCGGGCTTCAACCCGATCTGGCACGCGTTGAACCTCGAGAACGGGGTCGTGGGCGACTACGCCGAGTCGTTCGGCATCCCGACGACGATCACCGGCTCGTTCAGCCACCACTTCGATCCCGTGACGAAGAACGAGTGGTGGTGGAACAGCACCACCAAGACCCTGATCACCGGCGACAGCGAGCAGGCCGTCGGCGAGAAGGCCGACTACGTGATCGACCAGGAGCTCGGCGGGATCATGATCTGGGAGCTGGCCGGCGACTACGCGTGGGACGAGGCGGCCGGTCAGTACGAGCAGGGGCACACGATGATCGACCTGCTCCACCAGCGGTTCTCGGGTACCTCTCCCTACGGGGCGACGAAGGCAACCGGCGCGGCGCCGACGGAGGCGCTCGACGTCGACATCTCGTACGAGGGCTTTGCGCTCGGGGACAACAACTATCCGATCAACCCGTCCGTGCGTTTCACGAACAACGGTCCGACGGCGATCCCGGGCGGGGCGAAGATCTCCTTCCAGTACGGGACGTCCGCCCCCGGGGACATGAGCGGACAGGGTAGATGGGGCACCAGGGTCGTCGCCCGCGGGCACACCGGTGACAACATCGGCGGTCTCGACGGGCGTTTCCACACGGTCGAGATGACGGTGCCGTCCTCCGGCATCGCCCCCGGGGCGTCGTCCGCGTCCAAGGTCTCGTGGCGGCTTCCCGCCGCGCAGTTCTCGAACGTGACGGTGTCGTTCGGCGGAAAGACCTACGCGACGACCTACGACCACCCGCGCGGGGTCACGGTCGTCAGCCCGGGGCCGGGTACCGACCCCGGGACGGATCCGACGACGGGGCCGCCGGGAGCGTGCTCGGGTGCGGCCTGGTCGCCGCAGACGGCGTACAACGGCGGAGCTCGCGTCTCGCACGACGGGCACTACTGGACCGCCCGCTACTGGACCCAGGGAGAAGCCCCGGGCGGGGCCGGTCAGTGGGGTCCGTGGCTGGACGCCGGCGCGTGCTGACTCGGTGAGGTGAGGCGGTGCCCGGGACGCGACGAACGGTCCCGGGCGCCACCTCTGTGCGCAGGTCTGTCAGATCTCCGCACCGCTGTACGTAGTTACCCCTACCCGTACGAGTGGTTGAGCGCTGAACGGTGTGGGAAACGCTGATTCAACTTTCCACTGGTGGTTCGTAGCGTTCTCTGGTAGTCCCGCCCGGCGCATTCGATGTCGATGCGACGGGCGCCATATCCAGGAGAGGCAGGAACCATGCTCCCCATCTCGAGGCGATCACGCAGAGGTGCGGCACTCGCCGCAGCTGCGGCCCTCGTCGGCGCATCCATGGTCTCGTCGGCCGGAGCGTGGGCACAGGCGCCCGCTGCGGTCTCGACGGCCACCGTCGCGGAGTGCGAACCCGCGTGGAGCTCGTCGTCCACGTACGTCGGAGGCGCGCTCGTCTCCGTCGACGCGACCAACTACCGGGCCAAGTGGTGGAGCCAGGGCGATAAGCCCGGAGCCACACCGTGGGGACCGTGGGAGAACCTCGGCGCCTGTGGTGCAGACCCGACGACGGACCCGACGACGGACCCGACGACGGACCCGACGACGGACCCGACGACCGAGCCGACGACGGACCCGACGACCGATCCGACGACGGACCCGACGACGGATCCGACCACGGACCCGACGACCGATCCGACCACCGATCCCACGACGGACCCGACGACGGACCCGTCGACCGGGACGCCGATCTCCTCGAATCCGGACGACGTCTGCCGGCCTGACGGCATGATCCCGACGCCCGGGGTGGACACCCAGTACTGCGACGTCTACGACGAGAACGGGCGGGAGATCCTGCCCAACAACCTCGACCGCCGCGTGATCGGCTACTTCACGAACTGGCGCACCGGCGTCGCCGACCAGCCGCAGTACCTGGCCAGCGACATCCCGTGGGACAAGGTCTCGCACGTCAACTACGCCTTCGCGCACGTGGGCTCGGACAACAAGGTCTCGGTGAACGCCGACGTGCCGGGCAACTCCGCGACCGACATGACGTGGCCGGGCGTCGCCGGGGCCGAGATGGACCCGTCGCTCCCGTTCACCGGGCACTTCAACCTGCTCGCCAAGTACAAGAAGGAGAACCCGGGCGTCAAGGTGATCCCGGCGGTCGGCGGCTGGGCCGAGACCGGCGGGTACTTCGACGGCGAGGGCAACCGTGTCGCCTCCGGTGGCTTCTACACGATGACCGAGTCGCAGGCGAAGATCGACACGTTCGCCGACTCGGTGGTCGACTTCATCCGGACCTACGGCGTCGACGGCATCGACATCGACTACGAGTACCCCACGTCGAACGCGAACGCCGGCAACCCGGACGACTTCGCGTTCTCCGACGCACGTCGTGGCGACCTCTTCGCCGGCTACGTCGACCTGATGAAGACTCTCCGCGAAAAGCTCGACGTCGCGGGCGCCGAGGACGGCGAGTACTACATGCTCACCACCGCCTCGCCGTCGTCCGGATGGCTCCTGCGCGGCATGGAGGTCCACCAGGTCGTCCAGTACCTCGACTACGTCAACCTGATGTCCTACGACCTGCACGGTGCGTGGAACGAGTACGTCGGCGGCAACTCGCCGCTCTTCGACGGCGGGAACGACCCCGAGCTCGCGGCGGCCGGCGTCTACACGGCGTACGACGGCATGGGCTACCTCAACGGTGACTGGGCCGCGCACTACTTCCGCGGCGCGATGCAGGAGGGGCGCATCAACCTCGGCGTCGGCTTCTACACCCGTGGGTTCCAGAACGTCCAGGGCGGCACCAACGGCATGGGCGGCCGGGCTCCGGCACCGGCGGGCTTCAACTGCCCGGCGGGCACGAGCGGCAAGTGCGGCTACGGGGCCGACGGCATCGACAACCTGTGGTTCGACACCGACCCGCAGGGGATCGCCATCCCGGCCGGCGCCAACCCGATCTGGCACGTGCTGAACCTCGAGAACGGCGTGGTCGGCGACTACGCGGAGGCCTACGGCGTCCCGACGACGATCGAGGGCAGCTACGAGCGTCACTTCGACCCCGTCACCAAGAACGAGTGGTGGTGGAACGCGCAGACCAAGACGTTCCTGTCCGGCGACACGACGCAGGCGATCGGCGACAAGGCCGACTACGTCGTCGACCAGGGCCTGGGCGGCATCATGATCTGGGAGTTCGCCGGTGACTACGGGTACGACGCGGCCAAGGGGCAGTACGAGATCGGCCAGGACATGGTCGACCTCATGCACTCGAAGTTCAGCGCGGCGACGCCGTACGGCGCGTCGAAGGCGAACGCGGACCGCACGATGCCGAGCAAGGCGCTCGACCTGAGCATCGACTACACCGAGTTCGCGCTCGGCGACAACAACTACCCGATCGCCCCGAAGGTCGTGTTCACGAACAACGGCGCGACCGACATCCCGGCCGGCTCGACCGTGTCCTTCCAGTACGGCACGAGCGACCTCGGCGAGATGAGCGACTGGTCGGGCTACAAGACGACGACCACGAAGCAGGGGCACACCGGCGCCAACGTCGGCGGTATCACGGGCGACTTCCACGACGCCGAGTTCACGGTCCCGACGGGTGGGATCCCGGCGGGTGGCTCGATCACCAACAACATGAAGTGGACGCTCCCGATCGCGCAGTTCTCGAACGTGGTCGTGACGATCGAGGGGGTCGACTACGCGACCACCTACGACTGGCCGCGAGGCGCCACGGTCGTGGACGTCGCTGCCGGTGGCGGCACGGGCGGAACCGGCGGAACCGGCGGATCCGGCGGGACGACGGGCGGCGGAGACGGCGTCTGCTCAGCTCCCGCCTGGAACGCGAGCACCGCCTACACGGGTGGCGCCACGGTGAGCAGCGACGGTCGTGAGTGGACCGCCCGCTACTGGACGCAGGGCAACACGCCGAGCACGGCGACGGCCTACGGGCCGTGGGCCGACGCCGGCGCCTGCTGAGACGGCGGCGCGAGAGCGCCGTGACCGGGTCGGGTGGAGGGCACCCTCCACCCGACCGTCCACCGGGCGACCGGTGGACACCAGACCAGGCCGTCACCGACGGCCGAGGTGCTGCATCGATGCGGCACCGTGACCAGAGAGGAAACACTCTGATGAGAACGACCACCACACGCGGCACGGCCCGGTGGGCCCGTGTCGGCGCGCTGGCGACGTCGTTGGCGCTCGCAGGAACGGCGGCCGTCACGTCCGTCGCTTCCGCATCGACGGAGCAGGCCGTGCAGACCGCGGCCACCGTCGAGACGGGTGACTCCGCGATCAACGGCTACCGCAGCGTCGGCTACTTCGCCCAGTGGGGGGTGTACGGCCGCGACTTCCAGATCCCGGACCTGCACACCTCCGGCTCGGCCGACAAGCTCACGCACATCAACTACTCGTTCGCGAACATCCACCCGACGACGGGTAAGTGCTTCATCGCGAACAAGGCCGTCACCGAGGGCCCGAACGGCGCCGACGGCGCGGGCGACGCCTGGGCCGACTACGGGATGACGTACACGGCGGCCAACTCGGTCTCCGGTGTCGCCGACACGTGGGACCAGCCGCTCGCAGGCTCCTTCAACCAGCTCAAGCAGCTGAAGGAGAAGCACCCGCAGATCCGCCCGATGATCTCGATCGGTGGCTGGACCTTCTCGAAGTACTTCTCGAAGGTGGCCGCGACCGACCAGGGTCGCAAGACGCTCGTCTCCTCCTGCATCGACGTCTACCTCAAGGGCAACCTGCCCGTCATCGACGGTCGTGGGGGCCCGGGGGCCGCAGCCGGGATCTTCGACGGCATCGACATCGACTGGGAGTGGCCCGGGACCAACAACGGTCTCGAGGGCAACATCGTCGACGAGGCCAACGACAAGGAGAACTACCGTCTCCTTCTCAAGGAGTTCCGCGAGCAGCTCGACGCCTACGGGGCCGAGACCGGCAAGGACTACCTCCTGTCGGCCTACCTCCCGGCGAACCAGGAGGACATCGAGGCCGGTGGCTGGAACGACCCGCGCATCTGGAACTACCTCGACTACGGGAACCTGCAGGGCTACGACCTGCACGGTGCCTGGGACCCGGACCTGACGGGCCACCAGGGCAACGTCTACAAGGACCCGAACGACCCGCGTGAGCCGAGCCGTCAGTTCAACATCGACGAGTCGCTCTCGCTGTACCTCGACGCGGGCATCGACCCGGCGCAGATCGGTCTCGGCCTCGCGATGTTCGGCCGCGGCTGGAAGGGCGCCGACCAGGCGGAGCCGTGGGGCACCGCGACGGGTGCCGGACCGGGCACCTGGGAGCCTGGCAACGAGGACTACGACAAGCTGAAGAACCTCGGCCAGGGCTACTACGACCCCGAGACGATCTCCTCGTGGCGCTACGACGGCAACCAGTGGTGGTCGTTCGACGACACCAAGTCGATCACCGCGAAGGCCGACTACATCCGTTCCAAGGGCCTCGGTGGCGGCATGTGGTGGGACCTCTCGGGCAACCGCGACGGCTCGCTGATCGACACGCTGTTCTCGAAGCTCGGGACCGGCGCGGCCGGCCCGGTCGTCGGCGGCGGCACCGTTCCCGACCCGGACCCGACCACGGATCCCACGACGGACCCGACCACGGATCCCACGACGGACCCGACGACGACCCCGACCACGCCCGGTGACTGCACCGTGGCGGCCTGGGACTCCTCGAAGGCCTACTCGGGTGGTGCCGCGGTCTCGTACAACGGCAAGAAGTACACGGCCAAGTGGTGGACCCAGGGCGACGTTCCCGGATCCGCCGGAGCCCCGTGGGCCGAGGCCGGCTCGTGCGGGACGTCGACTCCGACGACCACCCCCACCACGACCCCGACGGCCACGCCGACGACGACTCCGACGACGACCCCGACGACGACCCCGACCACGTGTGCCGCTGCGTGGGACGCGTCGAAGGTCTACACCGGTGGACAGAAGGTCACCGTCAACGGCGTCCAGTACGAGGCCAAGTGGTGGAACACGAACGACAAGCCGGGTGCCAGCACCTGGGGTCCGTGGAAGGAGCTCGGCGCTTGCTGACGAAGTTCGTGCGCAGGGCGCTCCCGGTTCTCGCAGTGGTGGCTCTCGCCGCCGGCTGCTCCGGGGACGGGCCTGCTCCGGCCGCCGAGTCCGAGAGCGTCGAGGCCGACGGCCAGGTGCAGGTGGGGTCTTTCAACATCGAGCCCGCCGAGTACTGGTCGGTCACCCCGGGTGACCCCGGGGTGACGACGGTCCGTGTGGGCGGTTGCCCGGACGAGGACGCGTGCCCGGAGTTCCAGATTCTCGAGCGTGATGCGATCGAGGAGGTCGACGTCTCGCAGCCCTACGTCCCGGAGGGTGCGACCTGCCCGGGGTCGGAGGGCCTGTCGGCGACGGCCACGGACTCCGTGGAGTCCTCGGACGCCACGGTGGCGGGGTCCTCGGCGACGCTGATGGTCGTGCAGCTCTCCTGCGTCGACGACGCGGGGGACGAGGTCCGCACGGCCGAGCAGCGCCAGTGGTTCACGGAGGAGGCCCCCAAGGTTCTCGTCGTCGACCGCTGGGCGTTCGAGGGGCTCGACGAGCGCCTGGCGTCTGCGACGGTCGCGTCGAAGGCGTAGTCCGGACGGTACGACGACGGCGGGTCCGGGGCTTTCGCTCCGGGCCCGCCGTTGGCATGCTGGAGTGATGAGGCACCCGCTCCTGTCGATCACCGTCGCCGTGCTGAGCGTCGCCGTCCTGACGTCGTGCGCGACGGACACGCCCGCCGGGTCCGACCCGGCGACCTCCGGCGCGGACACGTCCACGCCCGATCCGTCGACGACCCCCTCGGGCGAGACGTCGACCCCGCAGGTGCCGGTGGTCGACGCGGAGGCGACGGACATCCCTCTGCTGCCGGGGGTCTACGGCACCGGCTATCCGGCGGGGGTCGAGGCCGGCCAGGAGATGCGGGCGGCGGGCGGCACGGGCGTGGCGCGGACCTCGGAGCCCGGACTCGTCCACGTCTTCACGGCCGGCTCGAGCTCCTGCCCGCCGGTCGTCGAGTCGACGGCGGTGGCCGAGGACGACGGGTCCTTGTTCGTCGCGAAGGTCGAGATCCCGCCCGCGACCCCGTGCACGATGGACTTCCGGCCGTTCACGAGCGTCGTCGCGCTCCCGTCCGGGGTGGACCCCGAGGCGGCCCTCACGTTCCACGTCGCCACGGCATCCGGTTCGGACGAGTTCGTCACCGTCGAGTTGCCGGTGGACGCCGGACCTGGTGACGTGGCATGGGCGGCCGGATGAAGGGTCCGTGCCCGCCCGGTCGACCGTAGTCCCGTCGAACGAACCCCGATCATGAAGGAGAGCATCATGCCCGTACGCTCCGCACAGACCTCGTGGAAGGGAACCCTCGAGGAGGGTTCCGGCACCGTCGCGCTGACCAGCTCCCAGCTCGGCACGTACGACGTGTCGTTCCCGCGTCGCTCGGCCGACGACGCCGAGGGCGTGACGAGCCCGGAGGAGCTGATCGCCGCGGCGCACTCGACGTGCTTCGCGATGCAGTTCTCCGCACTTCTGGGCGCGGCGGGGGCCACCGGCATCTCGCTGGACGTCGCCGCGGACGTCTCGCTCGGCCCGGACCCGGCGGGCGGGTTCCGGATCCCCTCGATCGCGCTGCGCGTCCGTGGTGAGGCGAGCGGCATCGACTCCGACCAGTTCCGCTCGATCGCCGACGAGGCGAAGGCGACGTGCCCGGTCTCCAAGGCGCTCGCCGGCCCGGAGATCACGCTGGAGATCACCTACGGCGTCTGACGCACGAGGCAGGCTCGCAGCAGGACCCGCACCCCGGAGGGTGCGGGTCCTGCTGCGTCGGGGGAGCCCTGCCGGTCCGGCGGACTACGCGGGCAGCAGCGGCGGCGTCTGAGCACCGGCACCGTCGCGGATCCCCTCCACGGCCTCCCGGAGCGTCGAGCGTGCGTCGTGCTCGGGAGCCCAGCGCAGCAGCTCGCGCGCGAGGGTCGTGTCGAGGACGGGGGAGTCGAACAGCGTCGCGAGCCACCGCGGGTCGACGGGGGCCACGCCCAGGCGTGACGCCGCACCGAGCGCCTGGCGGGCCTGCGTGTCGGTGATGGTGCGCATCTGCCCGTTGGAGACGACGTCGGCGAAGTCCTGCCCGGAGAGCACGTCCGCCGCCGCGAGGTTGAACGCCCCCGGCTGCCGCTGGATCACGACCTTGCGGTAGGCCTCGCCGAGGTCGTCGGCGTGGATCACCTGGATGCGCAGGCCGTCGGGCCACAGCACGGTCGGGACGGTGCCGTCCTTGCGGAGGGGGCGCGACGGAAGGCTCCCGACGACGTCGCGGACCAGCTGCCCGGCGACCCGGCGGTGCAGGACGATGGGCGTGCGCATCGACGTCACGATGGTGTCGCTGTTCTGGGAGAGGGCGACGAGCAGCCGCTCGACCCGCGCGGTCGTCGTCATGGGGCGGTCGGCCGCCGCGGCCGCGCCCGTCGTCGTGTTGATCCGTGCCCACGGGGCGCTCGCGGTCTCGTCCCCGCCGCGGACGGGCCAGGACTCGGTCCGTGGGGAGTCGTCGTCGCTCGGGGAGTACGCGCCCGTGCAGGAGGCCGCGACCACGTGCCGCACGTGCGCCTGGGCGGCGGCGTCGAAGACCCGCTGGGCGACGAGGAGGTCTGTGTCCCGGCGGACCCGGCTGCCGACGTCGGCGCGGGGCGTGCGGGCGACATGAATCACGGTGTCGGCGCCGGCGAGGACGTCGGCGAGCCGGTCCGTGACCGTCGGGCCGTGGCCCGGGCGGGGGTCCCGGGCGGCGAGGTCGAGGCGCACCCACTGCGCCGCGTCGTGCGGGAACTCGACGGTGCTCGCGCCCTCCGTGCGCGGGACCCGGCGTGCGATCCCGACGAGCTGGGTCACCACTGGCTCGTTCGCGAGGGCGGCGAGCACCGCGGTTCCGACGTTTCCACTGGCTCCGACGACGACGACGTGCACGGCCGACTCCTTCTCCGTAGGTGTCTCGACGCTAGCCCGCGGAGCCGTCCTCTGCTCGTCCAACGGCGCCGGTGATGCCTGCCAGGGTCGACCTCGGCGGGTCGGGGAGCTCGGGGAGCAGCACGGACATGCTCGCGACGAGCAGCGACTCGACGTCGTCGCGCGTCAGACGGCCTGCTGCGCTCCCGCCGTCGTGGGTGAGCCACGTCGCGGTGAGGTTCTCGGCGAGCGCCACCCATCCGCGCGCGAGGGCGGCGAGACGGGGCGTGGGGGTGAAGCCGATGGAGGTGGCCGAGAGGCTCATGCGCCCCACGAGCGACTCGCGCACGGCGGTGAGCATCTCGTCGGTGTCGACGTCGACGAGGGCGCCGCCCCACAGGTCCCGCCAGATCGCCTCGTGCTCGGCCACGGCGTCGAGGTAGGCGTGGGCGATCCGCGTGGGGCGCTCGGCAGGGGGCACGGACTCCGGTGCGCGCAGCGCCGCGTCGAGCTCCTCGATCGCGATGCGCGCCACGGCGCCGTGCAGTCCGTGCGCCGAGCCGAAGTAGTGGAAGACGAGGGCCTTGGAGCGGCCCGCGCGCTGGGCGACGGTCGCCGCGGTGACCGCCCGGAGACCGTTCTCGTCGGCGTCGGCGACGGCGGCGGCAAGGAGCTCGCGACGGCGGTCGTCCGGTCCGCGGCGGGCGGGCGTGGCCTGGGTCATGCGACTGGTCTACCAGACGTGTTGACCCGAGGTCAATAGTGGTCGTACCGTTGTTGACTCAAGGTCAACACAGGAGGACGGATGCAGATCACGCTCGACCACGTGCGGGTCGACGGTCGACGCGAGCCCATGCTCGAGACGATCGACCTGACCCTCGCGACAGGCAGCGTCGTCCTCGTGGCCGCCGAGCCCGGGCACGGCCACACCGCGCTCGCCCTCGTCGCGACCGGGCGACTGCGCCCCGACGAGGGCACGGTCACGTTCCAGTCCGAGGACCTCGTCTCCGCCGACCCGGCCGACCTGCGCGACGCCTCCGCCGTCGTCGACGCGAGCGGGATCAGCGAGCCCGACGACGCGCTGACCGTCGCGGACGTCGTCGCCGAGGGGCTGTCGCTGGCCGGGCGCAGGTCCTGGCCCGTGGACGTCACCCGGTGGCTCGCCGAGACCATGCCCGGTCTCGACCGCCGCTCGCGGGTCGACGCACTGCTCGGCACCGACCGGACCGCCCTGATGACGGCGCTCGCGGTGACCGACCCGCGTGTCCGCGTCCTCGTGGTGGTCGCCCCGGACCGGCACGGCGGCAACCCGGCCGGCTGGTGGGACCTCGCCGTCAGGTACGCCGAGGCCGGGTACGGCGTGCTCGTGACGGCCGCCCGCTCGTCGGTGCGCCTCCTCGGCCACCACCTCGAGTCCGCGCGCGACGACGACGCCTGGCACGCCCCGCCCGTCGTCGTCGCGACCGAGACTCCGACCCCGTCCGTCTCGAACACCCCTGCGGAGGACCTCGCGTGAGCGCGTTCCGACTGTCCGTCTCCGAGCTGCGCCGACTCACCTCCGGGCGCATGCCACGTCTCGCGATCCTCGCGATGGCGCTGATCCCGACCCTGTACGCCGGGCTGTACCTGTGGGCGAACCACGACCCGTACGACCGGCTGGACGAGATCCCGGCAGCGCTCGTCGTCCAGGACGAGGGCGCGACCACGACGGATGCGAGCACCGGGGAGACCACGACCGCGAACTACGGCGACGACGTCGCCGACCAGCTCGTGGAGGACGGCGGCTTCACGTGGGTCGAGACCGACGAGGCGGACGCCGAGTCGGGCGTGCGGACGGGCCGCTACGACGCCGCGCTCGTCGTCGGGCCGGAGTTCTCGGCCGACCTCGTCTCGAGCGGGGAGTTCGAGCCGCACCAGGCGAGCCTGCGCCTGGTCACCAACGACGCCAACAACTATCTCGCCACCACGATCGCGGAGACGATCGTGGGAGAGGTGCGCGACGCGATCGCCGCGGAGGTCGGGACCGAGGCCGCCACCGAGTTCCTCGACGGCTTCGACGAGATCCACACCAACCTGGCCGACGCCGTCGACGGCGCCGGTGACCTGCAGGACGGCGCGGCCGACCTGGACGACGGCGCCCACGACCTCGCGGACGGCGCCACGGACCTCAGTGCCGGTGCGGGGACGGCCGCCGACGGCGCGGCCACCCTCGCCGACGGCGCGCAGCAGCTCTCCGCCGGGACGGGTGACCTCGTCGCGGGAGCGGACGACCTCGCCGCGGGCACGGGCACGCTCGCCACCGGGGCGCAGTCGCTCTCGTCCGGCGCATCGGACCTGTCGGCCGGCCTCGAGGACCTGCGCGGCGCGACGGCGGACCTGCCCGACCAGGCGCAGGCGCTCGCCGACGGTGCACAGCAGGTCGCGGACGGCAACGCCGAGGTCGCAGGCTATGGCGACCAGGCCGCCGCGGCTGCCACCGACGTCGTCGACAGCCTCGACGCCTGGCGGGACGACGTCGAGCAGACGCTCGTCGACCAGGGCGTGCCGCAGGACGAGATCGACACGATCCTCGCGACGCTCGACGAGGGCCGGGCGCCCGTCGAGGACGCGGCCGAGAAGGTTCAGGGCGCGGCCGGGCAGCTCGACGACCTCGCCGACGGGGCCGCACAGGTCTCGGACGGTGCGACGTCGCTCGCCGCGGGCGCCGACGACCTCCGGGCCGGGGTGGCGACCGCCGCGGACGGTGGCGCCGACCTCGCCGACGGCGCCGCGGACCTGGCCGACGGTGCCGCGACCGCCGCCGACGGTGCCGGAGACCTCGACGACGGCGCGCAGCAGCTCGACTCCGCGGCCGGGGCGCTCGCCGTCGGTGCCTCGGACCTTGCCGACGGCACCGCCGACCTCGATGCCGGGGCGCAGACCCTCGCCGCCGGTACCGGCTCCCTCGCTGCGGGTGCCGGAGATCTGCTCACCGGCACGGGGGACCTGCACGACGGGCTCGCCGACGGCCTCGACGACGTCCCCGACCTCGACGACGAGACCCGCACGGAGACGGCCGAGACCATCGGCGACCCGGTCGCGGTGGACGCGGACTCGCTCTCGAGCGCCGGGACGTACGGCGCGGGGCTCGCACCGTTCTTCCTTAGCCTGGCGACCTGGATCGGCGCCTACGTGCTGTTCCTGCTCGTCCGCCCGCTCTCGACCCGGGCGCTCGCCTCGGGCCGCTCGGCGCTCGGGGCCGCGCTCGGCGGGTGGCTCACGCCGTTCCTGCTCGGCGTCGTCCAGGTGGTCGCGATGCTCGCCGTGACGTTCTTCGCCCTGCACATCGACATCGCCCACGGTCTGGGGACCGTGCTGTTCATGATCCTGGTCTCGGCGACGTACGTCGCGATCGTCCAGACGCTCAACGTCTACCTCGGGGCGGCCGGGCAGTTCCTCGGGCTCGTGCTGATGCTCGTCCAGCTGGTGACCGCCGGCGGGACGTTCCCCTGGCAGACGATCCCCGAGCCGCTGCGCTCCCTGCACCAGCTGCTGCCCATGACCTACGCCGTCGAGGGGCTGCGCCAGCTCATGTACGGCGGGAGCGCCTCCACCGTCGCGCGCGACGTCGCGGTCCTCGCCGGGTTCCTGGTGGTCGCCCTCGCCGCGACGACCTATGCGGCCGTGCGCCAGCGGATGTGGACGATCACGCGGCTCGAGCCCGAGCTCGTCCTCTGACGGCGCGCCGCCCGACGGCGAGCCACCTCCCGGACAGGGGGTGACCTCGCCGTCGGGTGGTGCGACAATCCAGGCGTGCCTGACAGTCGAGCCGCCACCGCGACCGCCGCGACCCCGCAGCCTGCGGAGTCGCCCGAGCAGCGCGTCGAGGAGGCGAGACGCGAGGCCGAGAAGGCCGCGGACGAGGCCCGCGAGGCGCTCGCCGTCGCCCTGCGCGCGGTGACCACCGCCGACGTCGACATCACCGTGCGACGTCGTGCCGAGTACTCGACCGACGCCTCCAACTACCGCGTGGTGCCCGACGCGGTCGCGTTCCCCCGCGGGGTCGACGACGTCGTGGCGCTCGCGGACATGGCCCGCGAGGTCAGGGTGCCGCTGACCCTGCGCGGCGGCGGGACCTCCATCGCCGGGAACTCGATCGGCGAGGGCCTCGTCCTCGACACGTCCCGGCACATGAACGCCGTGCTCTCGATCGACGCCGAGGAGCGGGTCGCACGCGTCGAGCCGGGTGTGGTGATGTCCACGCTCCAGAAGGCGGCGGCACCGCACGGTCTGCGGTTCGGTCCGGACCCCTCGACGCAGAACCGCGCGACGCTCGGCGGGATGATCGGCAACAACGCCTGCGGCCCCCACGCGGTGGCGTACGGGCGGACGGCGGACAACGTCCGCGAGCTCGACGTCGTCGACGGGCGCGGGCGCAGGTTCGTCGCAGGACGCGGGGACGCCACCTTCGCCGCGGTGCCGGGCCTCGCCGACCTCGTCCGGGACAACCTCGCCCTGATCCGCACCGAGTTCGGTCGGTTCGGGCGCCAGGTCTCGGGCTACTCCCTGGAGCACCTGCTGCCGGAGAACGGCTCGGACCTCGCACGGTTCCTCGTCGGCACCGAGGGCACGCTCGTGACCCTGCTCGAGGCCACGGTCGAGCTCGTGCCGATGCCGAGCAAGCCGACGCTCGTCGTCCTGGCGTACGAGGACATGCCGGCGGCCGCCGACGACGTCCCCGCGCTGCTGCCGCTCGGGCCGCTCGCGATCGAGGGGCTCGACGCCCGGCTCGTCGACGTCGTCCGGCACCACAAGGGCGACGCCGCCGTGCCGCCGCTGCCCCCGGGCGCCGGGTGGCTGATGGTCGAGGTGGGCGGCGAGACGCCGGAGGAGGCCCTGGCCAACGCCGAGGCCGTCGTGGCCGCCTCGGCGAGCCCGGCGACCGCGATCTACCCGGCCGGGCCCGAGGCGACGTCGATGTGGCAGATCCGGGCGGACGGTGCGGGCCTGGCCGGCCGCACGCCCGCGGGCGAGCAGGCGTGGCCCGGCTGGGAGGACTCGGCGGTCCCCCCGGAGAAGCTGGGCGACTACCTGCGGGACCTCGACGCGCTGATGGAGCGCTACGGCGTCGACGGCCTGCCGTACGGGCACTTCGGCGACGGCTGCATCCACCTGCGCATCGACATCCCGCTCGAGGAGAACGGCTCCGTCCTGCGGACCTTCATCACCGACGCCGCGATGCTCGTCGCGAAGTACGGCGGGTCGCTGTCGGGCGAGCACGGCGACGGACGCGCCCGGTCCGAGCTGCTCCCGCTGATGTACTCCGCGGAGGCCCTGGCGCTGATGGCCGAGGTCAAGGCGCTGTTCGACCCCCAGAACCTGCTCAACCCGGGCGTGATCGTCGACCCGCGCGGGATGGACGAGGACCTGCGACGCCCGATGGCGTCCCCGCTGCCGTCGCCCGTCACCCGTGACGTCAAGGGCATCGCGCAGACCGCCGGGTACACGGGCTTCTCGTTCGCGCACGACCACCACGACATGTCGACGGCGGTCCACCGCTGCGTCGGCGTCGGCAAGTGCCGCGCGGACAACGCCGCGTCCGGCGGGTTCATGTGCCCGAGCTACCAGGCCACGAAGGACGAGAAGGACGTCACCCGGGGCCGTGCGCGCGTCCTGCAGGAGGCGATGAACGGCACGCTCGTCGGCGGGCTCGCCGCGCCCGAGGTCAAGGACTCGCTCGACCTCTGCCTGAGCTGCAAGGCGTGCTCCTCGGACTGCCCGGCCGGCGTCGACATCGCCCAGTACAAGTCCGAGTCGCTGCACCGCACCTACAAGGGCCGGCTGCGTCCTGTCGACCACTACACGCTCGGCTGGCTCCCACGCTGGGCGCGCCTGGCCGGCGGGATGTCGCGGTTCGCCAACAGAATGTTGTCGATCCGTCCCCTCGCCAAGACCGTCCTGTGGGCCGGAGGCATGGACACGCGCCGCAGCATCCCGCGGTTCGCCGAGACGCCGTTCCGCACGTGGTGGCGTCGCGGTGGTGCGTCGAGCGGTGTGCCGGGGCTCGCGCCCGGACAGGTCCCCGGGCGTCCTGCCGCCGCGGAGGAGCGCCCCCGGGTGGTGCTCTGGACCGACTCGTTCTCGGACTCGTTCGACCCCGGCGTGCCGCAGGCCGCGCTCGAGGTGCTCCGTGCCGCCGGGTACGACGTGATCGTTCCCGACCAGGACGTCTGCTGCGGGCTGACGTGGATCAGCACCGGCCAGCTCGACGGCGCGCGCAAGCGCCTCTCGACGCTCCTGTCGGTGCTCGGCCCGTACGCCGTCAACGGCATCCCGATCGTCGGGCTCGAGCCGTCCTGCACCGCCGTCCTGCGCTCGGACCTGCAGGACCTCTTCCCGGACGACCCGCGGGCGCACGCCGTCGGCGAGGCCACGCACACGCTCGCCCAGCTGCTGACCGGCCCGGCGACCGCGCCGCGCCCCGAGGCCGGCTGGACGATCCCCGACCTCTCGGACGTGACCGCCGTCGTGCAGCCGCACTGCCACCAGCACGCGGTGATGGGCTTCCGCGCCGAGGAGGCGCTGCTGCGCGACGCCGGGGCCACCATCCAGACGTTGTCCGGCTGCTGCGGCCTGGCCGGGAACTTCGGCATGCAGAAGGGCCACTACGAGGTCTCGGTGGCCGTCGCGGAGAACTCGCTCCTGCCCGCGCTGCGCGACGCCCCCGCGGGGTCGGTCTACCTCGCGGACGGGTTCAGCTGCCGCACCCAGGCCGACGACCTCGCCGGCGTGCAGGGAACGAGCCTCGCGCAGCTGCTCGCCGACCGGCTCTGACGCGTCCGTGACAGGCTGACGCCGTGGAGTTCGAGGAGGTCGTGCGCCGGCGCCGGATGGTGCGGCGCTACACCGACGAGCGCGTCGACCCGGCTGCCGTCGACCGGATGCTGCGTCACGCCGTCCGGGCCCCGAGCGCCGGCTTCACGCAGGGCTGGTCGTTCCTCGTCCTGGACACCGCCGACGACGTCGCGCGCTTCTGGGACGTGACCTCACCCGGGACGGGCGAGCCGTCGTCGTGGGCGCGTGGCATGCGGACCGCACCGGTGGTGATCGTGGTCCTCGCCTCCAAGGACGCCTACCTGGACCGGTACGCCGAGCCCGACAAGGGCTGGGACGACCGCGCCGAGCAGCGGTGGAGCGCCCCCTACTGGCACGTCGACGCCGGGATGGCCGCCCTGCTGATCCTGCAGACCGCCGTCGACGAAGGCCTCGGCGCCTGCTTCTTCGGCGTCCCGCCCGCGCAGGTCCCCGCGTTCCGCGAGGCCTTCGGCGTGCCCGAGACGTACGCACCCACCGGTGCCGTCACCGTCGGACACCCGGACCCCACCGGGACGGCGCGCGGATCGGTGGCGCGGCGCTCGCGGAAGCCGTGGGACGACGTCGTGCACCGCGGGCGCTGGGGTGGCAGGACGGAAGACGGCGCGGACGGCGGCGCGTAGCATCCGCCGCATGGCTATCTTCGCGTTCTCCGTCGCCCCGCTCGGCGCGGGCGAGTCCGTCACCGGCCCCGTGAGCGAGGCCGTCCGCATCGTCCGCGAGTCGGGCCTGCCCAACCGCACCACCTCGATGTTCACCGAGATCGAGGGGTCGTGGGACGAGGTGATGCCCGTGATCCAGCGGGCGACCGAGGCCGCCGGCGCGGAGGGCCACCGGGTCTCGCTCGTGATCAAGGCCGACATCCGTCCGGGCCGTACGGGCGAGCTCGACGGCAAGGTCGAGCGCGTCGAGCGACGGCTCGCCGACGAGTCCTGACGGCCCCGTGCCCGGCCCGTGACCCACGTCGAGCGCGCGGCATCGGGGCGTCACGGGCCGATTGCGAGAGTTTCACGGCGTCTGCGCGGTATGTGCTACTACGGGTATTCGGTCTTCACAGAAGTGCCACGTAGAGTAGGCGCGCAGAGCCCGTGACGAGGGGTCCGCCACCACCGTGGAGGAGATGGGATGCCGCTGTTCGAGGTCGATCCGGACCGTGCTGTGCTGGTCGCGCAGCAGCAGGACGGGGCCAACCTCGCCACCACCGCGCAGCGTGTGGTGGACGGGCAGATCGACTCCCTCCTCGGCGAGCAGATCTTCCCCGTCTCGGAGCGGCGTACCGAGCACGAGCCGTACATGCTGGCCATCGACGCCGCCGGCTCCCCGGTGGTCATCGAGGTCGTCGCGAGCCTCGACGAGCACGTCCTGACCCGGGCCATGCGGTTCGCCGGTGCCGCCGGCCGGCTCACCCGCGCCCAGCTCGCCAACCGCTACAGCCGCGGCCCCGAGGCCTTCGAGCGGGATCTCCAGCGGTTCCGCGACGACCTCCCCTTCGGTGCCGTCGCCGACCCGACCCCGGGGGCCGGTGCCCGGCTCGTCGTCATCTGCTCGGCCGCCCGCGAGGATGTCCTCGACGCCGTCGACTTCCTCCGCAAGCCCGGCGCACGGGCGTCCGTGCTCCGCGCGTCGGTCGTGACCTCCGACGACGGTCGCCGGTTCGTCGACGTCTCGCCCCTGGTGACCGAGCACCTGCGCGCGGCCGAGCCGGTGCAGCGCACGATCGAGGAGCCCGAGGCTCCCCTCCAGGTCGTCACCCCCGAGCCGGAGGCCCCGCGACCGGTCACGTCGAGCCGTCCGACGGGGACGCGTCGGTCCGGTGCATCCCCGACGCGTGCAGCAGAGCCAGCAGCCCCTGCCCCCGCCCCCGCGCCTTCGCCCGAGCCGTCGCCCGAGCCGGTTGCGCAGGCTGCGCCGGTCGCACCGCCCACGAGCCGACCGTTGACCCGTGCCGAGCGTCGGGCACGGGCTGCCGCCGAGGCATCGGCGAGCACGCCGGATCCCGAGCCCACCCGCACGCGCACCGAGACGCGGTCCCAGACCCCGTCCCGGTCCGAGCAACCCGAGCCGCCCGCGCGACCCGCGCCGCCCGAGCCGACGGCCTCCCCGTCGGTCGTCTCCCGCCGCGTGCCCGACTCGCCCCCCACCCGTCGGAGCCAGCGCACCCGCACGCCCGAGCCCGAGCCTCAGCCGCTGCCGCGCGAGGAGTACGTCCCGTACGAGCCGCCGGCGGACTACGACTTCTACCGCGCCGACGCGCTCGCCGACCCGCTGACCTCGAGGACGGTGCCGTCGACCTACGACACCCCGACGAGCCGCTCATACGACGCACCGACGGTGCCGGCGTACGAGCCGCCGTCGGCCCCCTCCTACGAGGCCCCCGCGACGCCGTCGTACGCTCGCCCGGACCCGGACCCGGCGCCGGCGCCGTCGGTCACGCCGACGCTCGACCCGGACGTCGACGAGGTCGACCCGGACCTGATCGCGCTCGCCCAGAACATCGGCTTCTCGGCTGGCCTGATCTGGGTACGTCCCCGCCGCGGTCAGCGCTTCGAGGCGGTGCTCCACGTCGACGGCCAGATCGAGTTGATGGACGGCTCCTGCTACTCGAACCCGGACGCCGCAGCGATGGCCGCCTCGGGTGCCTCGACCGCGGACGGTTGGAGCGTCTGGCGCTTCGGCGACGGTGGGCCGTCGCTCATGGACGAGTTCCGCCTCCGCTTCAGCTAGCGCCAGCCGTACGCCGCGCTCCAGCGCGTGATCTCCTCGTAGAACGTCGCTCGGGCGGCCGGCATCGAGAGCGCGAGGTCGTGGACCCCGCCCGGAACCCGGACCAGCGTGACCACCCGGCCGAGGTTGGGCGCGCGGTGCGCGAGCGCGTCGACGTCGAGGACGATGTCCGCCGACCGCATGTCCTCGCTCCAGCGCGGGCTGATCAGGCTCTGCCCGGCGATCAGCACGACGATCGGGACGTCGATGTGGAGGCCGCGGGCGACCCGGGCCTGGCCGTCGATGATCGCGTTGAGCCACCCACCGCGCACGGGGAACGTCGGAGTCGGGCGCCAGCGCAGGTCGTAGTCCCAGGACCCGCCGGTGCTGACGTGCATGGTCCGGCCGAAGTACCCGGGGTCGATGTTCGGGAGCGGGGCTCGTGGCTGGAAGCGTGCGATCTGGCGAATCGCCGGGGTCGAGACGGTGCGGACCACGGACGAGCCCTGCATCTCGATCCAAGGGGAGTTCAGGACGATGCCGCTCACCACGCCCGGGCGTCGCTCCGCCCAGAGGACGCCGGTGAGCCCGCCGGTGGAGTGGGCGACGAGCATCACGGAGGCGTGCCGCCCGAGCTCTGCCCGGATCACCGCGAACGCGGCGTCGAGGTCGTCGTCGTACGTCTCGAGGTTCTCGACGTACCCCGGGGTGTTCCCCGGCCGGAGGCTGCGGCCGTACTTGCGCAGGTCCAGGGCGTAGAACGCGACGCCCTGGCCGTGCCAGTACTCCGCAAGGCCGGTCTGGAAGAAGTAGTCCGACCACCCGTGCAGGTACAGCACGGCACGTGCCGGTCGGACGGGCTCGTCGGTCTTGGGCCGGTACCGCACCAGGGTCGCGACGACGTCCCCCTCGTCGTCGGTGCCCAGGTCCAACGTGAGGCGCTGGTAGTCGGGGCCGAGGAGGTCGGTCACCCACCCCTCGTCGGAGGTGGGGAAGACCTCGTCGGTGCTTCCCGCCACCCCGGTGCCGACGACGACGTTGTCGCTCATGGCGTCGCCGGTGTCACGACGACCTTGCCGAAGTGGTCGCCGGAGACGACGCGCGCGACGCCGTCGCGTGCGCGGTCGAGGGGGACGGTCGAGTCGATGGTCGGGCGGACGCCGGTACGCACGAGGAAGCGCAGGAGCGCCGCGAGGTCGTCCCGCGTGCCCATCGTGACGCCGTGGATGCGCAGGTCCTGGAAGAACACCCGCGTCAGCTCGGCCGGCTCCGGGTCGCCCGAGGTGAGCCCGGCGACCGTGATGACGCCGCCCGCGCGCACCGAGGACACCGAGTGCTTCCACGTCGCGCGGCCGACGGACTCGACGACGGCGTCGACGCGGGTCGGGAGGCGTTCCCCGGGCTCGAGCGCCGCGAACGCGCCCAGGGAGAGTGCTCGCTCGCGCTTCTCGGCGCTGCGGGAGGTCGCGTAGACCTCGAGCCCAGCGGCCGCACCGAGGATGATCGCGGCACTGGTCAGGCCGCCGCCCGCCCCCTGGACGAGCACCCGGTCACCGGGCGAGAGCTCGCCGGCACCGAAGAGCATCCGGTAGGCGGTGAGCCACGCCGTGGGCAGGCAGGCGGCTTCCTCAAAGCTGAGCTCGGGCGGCTTGGGGATCAGGTTGGCCGTCGGCACGGAGACGCGCTCCGCGAGCGTCCCGGGGTACTTCTCGCTCAGCAGGGTCCGCGGTTCACGAGGACCGACGCCGTGGCCGTCCTGGCCGACGACGCCGTGCACGACGACGTCGGTACCGTCCGGCGCGACGCCCGCGGCGTCGGTGCCGAGCACCATGGGCAGAGCCTTCTCTGGGAGTCCGACACCGCGCAGCGCCCAGACGTCGTGGTGGTTGATGCTGGCGGCCCGGACCTCCACCGTGGACCAGTTCTCCCGGTCGACGGGGTCGGGGCGCTCACCCACGTCCAGGGCTGAGGCGGGGTCGTTCGGGTCGAGGCGTGCGGCGTAGGCGGCGAGCATGCCTCCACGGTAGACGCGTCGGCGCCCTCGTGGCGTGTCAGAGCAGCGGGAGCAGACGTCCGAGGTCAGGGACGCCGCCCGCGGTGAAGGTGGGGCGCAGTGCTCGGGCGAGGTCGTCGACGTCGTACGGCCGTCGCCCGGCGGCGAGCCGGATCCACAGGCGGGGGTCCTCGACCTCGATGTGCCAGCCGCCGCGCGCCACGACGATCTTCAGCAGCTCGTCCGCCGCGAGGTCGACGGCTTCGCGGTTCAGGGGGTCCCCGGCGATGTACGGCAGGGAGCGGGCGAGGTCGTCTCCGTGGACGACGAGCTCGAGGAGCCGGGAGATCACCATGTCGCGCAGGCTGATGGGTCCGCGGCGGGCCTGGACGATCTCGTTCCCGGCGAGCGCGTCGACCTGGGCGAGCGCGCGGTCGCCCTTGGCGCGGATGCCGGCGAGGCGGTCGGCCCGGATCTCGCCGTCGAGCTCGCGGGTCACCGCGGTGATCTCGTCGGCGCGGCCGGGGTAGGTGCCCAGGTACTCGGCGAGGCTGAGCGGCACGGTGCCCGCCGGGACGGTGTCCGCGACGGCGAGCGCGTCCATCGCGCGACCGAGGTGGCTGACGAGCTCGCCGATGGTCCACCCGTCGACCTGGCTCGCGGTCGCGTAGGCGTCGTCGTCGAGGTCGGCGTCCTCGAGCCATTCCACGAGGCTGTCCCACTGGGTGCGCAGGATGCCCTCGGCCGTGGCGAGGTCGGTCATCGGTCCTCCCTCAGCGTGGCGCGGTCCGCGAGGAACGCGGAGACGGCGGCACCGACCTCGTCGGACTCGACGAGGAAGCCGTCGTGGCCGAAGTCGGAGTGGATGACGTGCAGCGGGAGCGCGCCGGGGATCCCGGCGACGATCCGCTCGGAGTGCGCGGGAGGGAAGAGCCGGTCGGAGTCGACCGTGATGACGAGCGCCTCGGCGGTGATCGTGCTCAGCGCCTGCTCGACGCCGCCGCGGTCACGGCCGAGGTCGTGGGTCAGCATGGACTCGGTGAGCCGGACGTAGCTGTTGGCGTCGAACCGATGGGCGATCTTCTCGCCGTGGTGCTCCAGGTAGGACTGCACCGCGAAGCGCCCGTCGGTCAGCGGGTCCTCCCCGCCCTGGGGGATGCGGCCGAACCGCGTGTCGAGCTCGAGCGCCGTGCGGTACGTGGTGTGCGCGATCGACCGGGCGATCGAGAGACCCACGTGTGGACCGGCGCCGTCGGGTGCGTCGTAGTAGTCGCCGCCGCGGAACGCCGGGTCGGCGCGGATCGCGGCGAGCTGGGAGTGCGCCCAGGCGATCTGGTCGCCGGTGGTCTGGGCACAGGTGACGATCGGGACGATCGAGTCGACGGAGATCCCGGCCTCGGGGCCGAGCACCGCCCACTCCAGGACGCGGTGCCCTCCCATCGAGGCCCCGACGACGGCGTGCCAGGAGGTGATCCCGAGCGTCCGGGCGAGCTCGATCTCGACGGCGACCTGGTCACGGGGCGTGACGCGGGGGAACCGGCTGCCCCAGGGCTTGCCGTCGGGGGCGAGCGAGGCCGGGCCGGTGGTGCCCTGACAGCCGCCGAGCACGTTGGGCGCGACCACGAAGTAGCGGTCGGTGTCGACCGGGGCGCCGGGGCCGACCATCGCCTCCCACCAGCCGGGGGTGAGGTGGCCGGGACCGGCGTCACCGGTGACGTGCGAGTCCCCGGTCAGGGCGTGCAGGAGCAGGACGGCGTTGGAGCCGTCCTCGTTCAGCTCGCCCCAGGTCTCGTACGCGACCCGGACACCGGGGAGCCGGGCGCCGGACTCGAGGTCGAACGTGCCGACGTCGGCGAACCTGCGGTCGCCGACGGGATCGTTCTCGCGCCAGGCGGCGGTGACGGGGGCCGGCCCGCGCGCAGCGCGACGTCCGGCGGCCTGCCGGGCCGTCGGGTTGCGTCGGTTCTCTGCGTCGTTCACTGGGTCCCATCGTACGGGGAGGGTCGCGGGCATGTCGGCGGGGCTCGTCATCGGTCCGAGGTCGGACCCGCCCCGCGCCGGGTCCCGGCGCGGGGCGAGCGGTCCGTCAGGCGGTGGCCGCCGTCACGGCCCGGGCGGCGGCGAACCCGAGCTCGAGGTCCGCGAGGATGTCCTCGACGTTCTCGATCCCCACGGACAGGCGCACCAGCCCCGGAGTGATGCCCGAGACGGCGCGCTCGTCCTCGTTCAGCTGGCTGTGCGTCGTCGACGCGGGGTGGATGACGAGCGAGCGCACGTCGCCGATGTTCGCGACGTTCGAGTGCAGCTCGAGCGCCGAGACGAACGCCTGCCCGGCCTCGCTGCCGCCCGCCAGGTCGAACGCCAGGACCGCGCCCGCTCCGCGGGGGAGGTACTTCTGCGCCGTCGCGTACGCGGGGCTGGAGGGGAGCCCGGCGTAGCGCACCAGGTTGACGTCGTCGCGGGCGTCGAGCCACTCGGCGACCTTCTGCGCATTGGCGACGTGGCGCTCCATGCGCAGCGACAGGGTCTCGATGCCCTGGGCGATGAGGAACGCGTTGAACGGCGAGATCGCCGTGCCGAGGTCGCGCAGCAGCTGCACGCGGGCCTTGAGGACGTAGGCCAGGTTGGCGCCGAGGATCCCGTCCACGCCCAGGTCGCGTGCGTAGACGATGCCGTTGTACGACGGGTCCGGCGTGTTGAACCCGACGAACCGCTCGGGGCTCGCGCCGAAGTCGAAGTTCCCGGAGTCGACGATCACGCCGCCGATCGCGGTGCCGTGGCCGCCGAGGAACTTGGTGGCGGAGTGGATGACGATGTCGGCACCGTGCTCGAACGGCCGGACGAGGTACGGGGTCGCGACGGTGTTGTCCACGAGCAGGGGCACGCCGTTCTCGTGCGCGACGCCCGCGACGAGCTCGATGTCGAGGACGTCCGCCTTGGGGTTGGGGATGGACTCGGCGAAGAACGCCTTGGTCTCGGGCCGGACGGCGTCGCGCCACTCCTGGGCGTTCGAGGCGTCCTCGACGAACGTCGTGGTGATCCCGAGCTTGCTGAGCGTGTGGCGCAGCAGGTTGTAGGTGCCGCCGTAGAGGGATCCGGAGGCGACCACGTGGTCGCCCGCCTCGGCGAGGTTGAGGATCGCGAGCGTCGTGGCCGCCTGGCCGGCCGAGACGAGGAGGGCTCCGACGCCGCCCTCGAGGTCGGCGATCCTGGCCTCGACGACGTCGGTGGTCGGGTTGCCGATGCGGGTGTAGATCGGGTTCAGGTCCTTGAGCGCGAACCGGTCCGCGGCGGCCTGGGCGTCCGGGAAGACGAACGACGTCGTCTGGAAGATCGGCAGGGCGCGGGCGCCCGTCGTGGGGTCAGGGGTCTGGCCCGCGTGGATCTGGCGGGTCTCGAAGTGTGCGGTCATGAGCTTCTCCTGCGAGTGGGGGCGGCGTGCCGGGCGGGTCCTGCCGGAGCGCACGTGCCCCTACGGCCGGGACCGGCGTCGGCTCAGAGGTGCCGGACGCGGGCAGGCGAACGTGCGCTGGGGCTAGCGGCAGCACATTCGGCGGGTCATGGGGTCGACGCTAGGTCAACGTCTCGCAGTGCGAAAGGCTGATTTCACGATGTGGACAGCGGGTCTCCACAACGACGACGACCCCCGTCCTGCTCGGTGCAGGGCGGGGGTCGTCGGGGCCCGACGGCGTCGGGCAGGCAGATCAGTGGTGGTAGCCGGAGTCCTTCGCGCGCTGGAACGAGCGCTCGATCTCGACCTGGGCCTCGTCGCGGCCGACCCAGTGCGCGCCCTCGACGCTCTTGCCGGGCTCCAGGTCCTTGTAGACCTCGAAGAAGTGCTGGATCTCGAGACGGTGGAAGTCGGACACGTCGTCGATGTCCTGACGCCACGCGGCCCGCTGGTCGGCGGTCGGCACGCAGAGCACCTTGTCGTCGCCGCCGGCCTCGTCGCGCATGCGGAACATGCCGAGCGCGCGGCACTTGATCAGGCAGCCGGGGAACGTCGGCTCCTCGAGCAGCACCAGGGCGTCCAGCGGGTCGCCGTCCTCGCCGAGGGTGCCCTCGATGAAGCCGTAGTCGTCGGGGTAGCGCGTCGAGGTGAAGAGCATCCGGTCAAGACGAATCCGACCGGTCTCGTGATCAACCTCGTACTTGTTGCGCTGACCCTTCGGGATCTCGATCGTGACGTCGAACTCCACTGTTCCTCCAGTCGGTCCCACCGGTGCGCTCCAGGCCCCGTGCAGGTCATGTGCGTGGTGCGGAGGATTCGTCCCCGGACCACGTCGGTGTGTGCTGGACTAGTGTGACACGCGTACTGCACCATCATGCGAGAACGGGCGCCACGGTGCGCCGGAACCCGTCATGATTGTCCGACAGGCGTGCGACGACGACGAGGGACGGCGATGGGCTGGGGAGCCAAGGCAGGCAGCACGGTCGCTGCGGTGCTGCTGCTGACGGGCGTCTACCTCACGCTCGACGCGTACGACGTCGTCCCCGGCCTGCTCACCACGGAACCGGCACCCGCGCCCGCCGCCCCGTTCCCCGACTCGCCGGGGGCTGTCGCCGGTGAGCCCCCCGAGCTCGTGACCGTCATGCTCGGCGAGGACGCACCCGTGCCCGCCGCCGCCAGCGTCCAGTCGCTCGTGGACGATCTCGCGGACGACGACCGGCTCGGCACCCGCGTGGGCGTCTCCGTCGTCGACGCGGCGTCGGGGGAGACCCTCGGCACGCACGCACCCGACGCGAGCTTCGTGCCCGCCTCCACGCAGAAGCTTCTCACCGCCGTCGCGGCCCTCAGCACGATCACGCCGGGGACCCGGTTCCCGACCACCGTCGAGCATGCCGGTGACGGCCTCCTCGTCCTGCGCGGCGGCGGGGACACCCTGCTCGCGGCCGGCGCGGGCGACCCCGACGCCGTCAACGGGCACGCCGGACTCGGTGACCTCGCGGACCAGGTGGCGGGCGAGCTCACGTTGACCGGGGACACCAGCGTCACGCTGCGCGTCGACGACTCGCTGTTCACCGGACCCTCCGTCAGCCCCACGTGGGACCCGGGCTTCGTCACCGACGGGTACGCGTCGGCCGTGACGGCGCTCGCGGTCGACGGCGCACGCCTGGAGGACGACGAGTACGCCCCGCGCGCCGACGACCCGAGCCTGGCCGCCGGGGAGATCTTCGCGGAGGCCCTCGCCGACCGGGGGATCACGGTGGACGGCGACGTGAAGCGCGCCACGGTCGAGGCGTCGCCGCTGGTCGGTGCGGTGCAGTCGGCGCCCGTCGAGGACATCGTGGGCTACTTCCTCGAGCACTCCGACAACTCCGTCACCGAGGCGGTCGGACGTCTCGTGGCCCTCCAGGCAGGACGCGAGGGCTCGTTCGACGGGGCGACGAGCGCGGTCACCACCGCGGTCGAGCGGCTCGGCGTCGACCTCACAGGAGCGGAGCTCGTCGACTGCTCGGGCCTCGGCGAGGGCTCCGACCTGAGCCCGACGCAGCTGACCGACGTCGTCGAGCTGATCACGGACCCGGAGCAGCCCCGCCTGCGGCCCGCCGCGGTGCAGATGCCGATCGCCGGTCTCACGGGCACGCTCGACGACCGGTTCGTCGGTGACCCGGGCGCCGGGGTCACCCGGGCGAAGACTGGCAGCCTGTCGAACGTCCGCTCGCTGTCCGGCACCACCGTCACCGACGACGGCCGGATGCTCGCGTTCGCGGTCCTCGCGGACAAGATCCCGGACGAGAACGCCTGGGGTGCGCCGTTCATCATCGACGACTTCGTCGACGAGCTCGCGTCCTGCGGGTGCACGGGGTGAGTGTCGAGGTCATCGACTGGCCGAGCGCGGCGACGATCGCCGGTCGGCTCGCCCGCCCCGGCCCCGACGCCACGCGGCCGCAGCGCGAGGCGCTCGTCGACGGGCTCCGCGCCGCGGCGCGCCGTGCCGTTCCCGCCGTCCTCGACGTCACGGGGATGCGCCCAGCCCCCGAGTCCGAGGCGACGAGCGACCGGCTCTCGGAGGTCCTCGTCGTGGACCGCCCGGGGTGGGCGCGCGCGAACGCCCGCGTCATGAGCGCGATGACCCAGGGGCTCGGCGACGGGCTGACCGAGGCGGAGCGGGCGGGTCTCGCCCGGCCCGCCGTCGCCGTCATGGGAGCCGTCGAGGTCGGGGGAGTCCTCGCAGCACTGTCGAGCCGTGTGCTCGGGCAGTTCGACCCCTACGGCCAGGCCGGCCTGGGACGGCTCCTGCTCGTCGCCCCCAACGTGCTCTCCGTCGAGCGGGCCCTGCGCGTCCGGGCCCGCGACTTCCGGCTCTGGGTGTGCCTGCACGAGCAGACGCACGCGCTGCAGTTCGCGGCGGCGCCCTGGCTGGCCGAGCACCTGCGCGCACGGACGCACTCGTTGCTCGGCTCCGTGACCGAGGGCGCGCGCACCGGCGCCGGCGCTCCCGTGTCGCAGAGGCTGCGGACCGCGGGCCGGGCCGTGGTCGGGGTCGCGCGCGGGCAGGGAGTCACCGGCGGGATCATGACACCGGAGCAGCAGGACGAGCTGTCCGAGATCACCGCCGTGATGGCGCTGCTCGAGGGGCATGCCGACGTGATGATGGACGCCGTCGGCCCGAGCATCGTCCCCACGGTCGCAGCCATCCGCCGCCGCTTCGAGCAACGCCGCGACGGCGCCGGGCAGAGTCCCGTCGACAGCATCCTGCGCAGGGTGCTGGGGATGGACGCCAAGCTCGCGCAGTACCGCGACGGTGCCCGGTTCGTCCGAGGCGTCGAGGCGGTGGTCGGGCGCGACCGGCTCAACACGGTCTGGACCAGCGTCGAGACGCTCCCGACGGCAGCCGAGATCCGCGACCCCGACGCGTGGGTCCGCCGGGTCCGTCCCTGAGATGGTTGGCCCGCACCCCGCGGAGGCCGCGCTCCGCCGCGCCGTCCGGGACTCGCTCGCCGACCTCGACGACGACGCGCTCGTCCTCGTCGCCTGCTCCGGCGGGGCCGACTCGTTGGCGCTCGCCGCGGGGCTGGCGTTCGTCGCACCACGGCGCGGGCTGCGGGCCGGTGCCGTCGTGGTCGACCACGCCCTCCAGGCCGGGTCGGACGACGTCGCGGGGCGCGCAGCGAGACAGTGCCAGGACCTCGGGCTCGACCCCGTCGTCGTCGAGCGCGTCCGGGTCGGCACCGCCGGTGGCCCGGAGGCGGCGGCCCGGACCGCCCGCTACGACGCGCTCGAGCGCGCGGCACGCGACCTCGGGGCGCAGGCGGTGCTGCTGGGCCACACGCGCGACGACCAGGCCGAGACCGTCCTGCTGGGGCTCGGCCGTGGCTCGGGCGCGCGGTCGCTCGCGGGCATGGCGCCCCGTCGTGGACCGTGGCGCCGTCCGATCCTGGGCCTGCGCCGGCGTGACACCGAGGCCGTCTGTGCCGCACGCGGTCTGGACCCGTGGACCGACCCGACCAACCTCCTGCCCGCCGGGCCGCGCGCCGGGGTGCCGCGCCGGACCCAGGTGCGCCACGTCGTCGTGCCGGTGCTCGAGGACGTCCTCGGCCCCGGTGCCGTCGACGCACTCGCGCGCAGCGCCGACCTCCTGCGCGACGACGCCGACCTCCTGGACACGCTCGCGGACGCGCTCGGCAGCCGGGCCGAGCGGCCCACCGACCTCCCCGGTGGTGTGGCGCTCGACACGGCCGCGCTCGCGGAGGCGCCCCGCCCGCTGCGGCGTCGCGTCCTGCGCGCGGCGGCTCGTCGTGCCGGATGCCCTGCAGGTTCGCTCTCCCTGCGGCACGTCGAGGCCATGGACGACCTGGTCGTGGACTGGCACGGGCAGAAGCCGCTCGACCTCCCCGGAGGCGTGGCCGTCGCCCGCAGGTGTGGCACGCTTGTGCTTGGCCCGCCTCGGGCCTGACCGTTGACTTCTCGCCCTTGGGAGCACACGTGGAACCGTCCGACCTCGGAACCGACCTGGCACGAGTTCTGCTCACCCAGGAACAGCTCGAATCACGTCTCGACGAGATGGCGCAGAAGATCGACGAGGACTACGCGGGCAAGGACCTGCTGCTCGTGGGCGTGCTCAAGGGCGCGGTCATGGTGATGGCGGACCTCTCGCGCCGCCTGCACCACCCCGTGCACATGGACTGGATGGCCGTCTCCTCGTACGGCTCGGGGACCAAGTCCTCCGGCGTGGTGCGGATCCTCAAGGACCTGGACGCCGACCTCACCGGCCGCCACGTGCTGATCGTCGAGGACATCATCGACTCCGGCCTGACGCTCTCGTGGCTCGTCTCCAACCTGCGCAGCCGTGGCCCGGCCTCCGTCGAGATCGCGACGATGCTGCGCAAGCCCGACGCCGCGAAGGTCGAGGTCGACGTCCGGTACACCGGGTACGACATCCCGAACGAGTTCGTCGTGGGCTACGGACTCGACTTCGCCGAGAAGTACCGGAATCTGCCGTTCGTCGGCACGCTCGCCCCGCACGTCTACTCGAGCTGAGCCACGCTCTGGGCGAACAGCCCAGCGAACGCTCAGAGTTTCCGTGTAGTTTCGCAGGCCAACCGTTGTGCGACTGGAGGGATCCGGGGGTAGTGCCCCGCCGCCGATGAACGCCAAGAAAATCTTCAGTGGTCCGTACGTATGGATCGTCCTCGGATTGCTGCTGCTGTGGATCGCGTTCGCGACCCTTCGCACACCGAGCACGCAGCCCGTCGAGACTTCGCAGGGACTCGAGCTCCTCGCCGGTGACACCGTCGAGAGCGCGCTGATCGTCGACGGCGACCAGCGCGTCCAGCTGGAGCTCTCCGAGGACTTCACGTACGAGGACGAGGACGGCGAGGAGCAGAACAAGGGCACGACGGTCCAGTTCTACTACGTCCAGCCGCAGGGCGACTCGGTCGTCGCCGCGATCGAGTCCGCGGACCTGGCGGACGGGTACGACTCCGAGGTCCCGCAGCCGTCGTTCCTCGGGTCGATGCTGTCGTTCATCATCCCGTTCCTGATCATCGGCGTCGTCTTCTGGTTCCTGCTCTCGCGGATGCAGGGCGGCGGTTCCAAGGTCATGGGCTTCGGCAAGTCCAAGGCCAAGCTGGCCTCGAAGGACACCCCGCAGGTGACGTTCTCCGACGTCGCGGGTGCGGAGGAGGCCGTCGAGGAGCTCTACGAGATCAAGGAGTTCCTCTCCGAGCCCGAGAAGTTCCAGGCCGTCGGCGCCAAGATCCCCAAGGGCGTCCTGCTCTACGGACCTCCCGGAACCGGCAAGACCCTGCTCGCCCGCGCCGTCGCGGGGGAGGCGGGCGTCCCGTTCTACTCGATCTCCGGCTCCGACTTCGTCGAGATGTTCGTCGGTGTGGGCGCCAGCCGTGTGCGTGACCTGTTCACGCAGGCCAAGGAGAACTCTCCGGCGATCATCTTCGTCGACGAGATCGACGCCGTCGGGCGACACCGCGGTGCCGGCATGGGCGGCGGCCACGACGAGCGGGAGCAGACCCTCAACCAGCTGCTCGTCGAGATGGACGGGTTCGACGTCAAGACGAACGTCATCCTCATCGCGGCGACCAACCGTCCCGACATCCTCGACCCGGCGCTCCTGCGCCCGGGACGCTTCGACCGCCAGATCGCCGTCGAGGCCCCCGACCTCAAGGGCCGCGAGGCGATCCTGCGCGTGCACGCCGCGGGCAAGCCGATCGTCCCGGACATCGACCTGAACGCCGTCGCCCGCCGGACCCCCGGGTTCACCGGTGCCGACCTCGCGAACGTCCTCAACGAGGCCGCGCTGCTCACCGCCCGCTCGGGAGCCCAGCTGATCGACGACCGGGCGCTCGACGAGGCCATCGACCGTGTCATCGCCGGACCGCAGAAGCGGACCCGCGTGATGAACGTCAAGGAGCAGAAGGTCACCGCGTACCACGAGGGTGGCCACGCGCTCGTCGCCGCCGCGATGCGCTACACGGACCCCGTCACCAAGGTGACGATCCTGCCGCGCGGCCGGGCCCTCGGCTACACCATGGTCATGCCGATGGAGGACAAGTACTCCACGACGCGCAACGAGCTGCTCGACCAGCTCGCGTACGCGATGGGCGGCCGCGTCGCCGAGGAGATCGTCTTCCACGACCCGACCACGGGCGCGAGCAACGACATCGAGAAGGCGTCGTCGATCGCGCGCAAGATGGTCACCGAGTACGGCATGAGCGACCGGGTCGGCGCGATCCGCCTCGGCACGTCCGGCGGCGAGCCCTTCATGGGACGCGACATGGGCCATCAGCGCGACTACTCCGAGTCGGTCGCCGGCACCGTGGACCACGAGGTGCGCAAGCTCGTCGAGGCGGCGCACGACGAGGCGTGGTCGGTGCTCACCGAGTACCGCGACGTGCTCGACGCGCTCGTCCTCGCGCTCCTTGAGAAGGAGACGCTCAACCAGGCGGAGCTCGCCGAGGTCTTCGCCCCGGTGGTCAAGCGCGAGCCGCGCGACGTCTGGCTCTCCTCGGAGCAGCGGACCGTGCAGACCCGCGGACCCGTCCTGACGCCGGCCGAGCAGGCCGAGCAGAAGGGCGAGGTCGTCCCGCAGGACGAGGCGGCGGCCGCCGCGGACGAGCTGCCCGCCGAGCACATCGGCGAGGTGCCTCCGAGCAGTGCGGTCGACAGCCCCGTGGAGCGTCAGGCCGACGGCGAGTCGACCCCGGATCGCGACTGACGTGGGCGAGACCCCGGACGTCGGAGCAGACCTGCCCGGCCCCGACGTCGTCCCGCCCTATGACGAGGCTCGGGCGCGCGCCGCGGTGCGCGAACTGTTGCTCGCGGTCGGGGAGGACCCCGACCGCGAGGGTCTGGTCGAGACCCCGGACCGGGTGGCCCGCGCGTACCGCGAGATCTTCGCGGGGCTGCGTCAGGAGCCCGCGGACGTCCTGACCACCACGTTCGACATCGGCCACCAGGAGATGGTGCTCGTCAAGGACATCGAGGTGTACTCGACCTGCGAGCACCACCTCGTCCCGTTCCACGGCGTCGCGCACGTGGGGTACATCCCCAGCGCCGACGGCCGCATCACGGGCCTGTCGAAGCTCGCGCGTCTGGTGGAGGTCTACGCCCGTCGCCCGCAGGTCCAGGAGCGGCTCACCACGCAGATCGCCGACGCCCTCGTCGAGCACCTAGACCCCCGCGGGGTCATCGTCGTGATCGAGTGCGAGCACCTGTGCATGGCGATGCGCGGAGTCCGGAAGCCGGGCGCGCGGACCGTCACGTCCGCGGTGCGCGGGCAGATGCGCGACGGCACGACCCGCGCCGAGGCCATGAGTCTCGTCCTCGGGCGGTAGCCGGCCGTGCTGCCCGACCGCCTTGCCGTCGACCGCACGCTCGTCATGGGCGTCGTCAACGTCACACCCGACTCCTTCTCGGACGGCGGCCGCTGGTTCACCCCCGACGCCGCCGTCGCGCACGGCCGGGCACTCCTGGCCGAGGGCGCGGACATCCTCGACGTCGGCGGTGAGTCGACCCGACCGGGAGCCGGGCGCGTGAGCGTCGACGACGAGCTCGCCCGTGTGCTGCCCGTCGTCGAGGCCCTCACGGGGCTCGGCGCCGTCGTCAGCGTCGACACCACCCGCGCGGTCGTGGCCGAGAAGGCCGTCGAGGCGGGGGCGCTAATCGTCAACGACGTCTCCGGCGGCCTCGCCGACGCCCGGATGTACGAGACGGTCGCGCGCCTCGGCGTCGTCTACGTCCTGATGCACTGGCGCGGCCCCTCGGACGTCATGGACGACCTCGAGGCGTACGACGACGTCGTGCTCGACGTGCGCGAAGAGCTCGCCCGACGGGTCGAGGCCGCCTGTGCCGCGGGCGTCGACCGGTCGGACCTCGTCGTCGACCCCGGCCTCGGGTTCTCCAAGGCAGGAGCGGCCAACTGGCCTCTGCTCGCCCGCCTGCCCGAGCTCGACCTGGGCCTCCCCGTCCTCGTCGGCGCCTCCCGCAAGAGGTTCCTCGGGCACCTGCTCGCCGACGACGACGGCACCCCCGCGCCCCCGGAGCGGCGGGATCACGCCACGGCCGCGCTCAGCGCTCTGGCGGCCGCCTCCGGGGCGTGGTGCGTCCGCGTCCACGACGTCCGTCCCAGCGCCGACGCCGTCCGAGTTGCTGCCGCCTGGGGAGAGGCGGAGTCTGCAGGGAAGGTGTGAGAAGGTTCAGGGCGGTCTTCACAGAGCGCCACGGACCGTGAACGAACGATGCAGGAGGACGACGTGAGCCAGTTTCCCGGAGGGCTTCTGGGGCCCGATGGATTTCCCTTGGACACCATTCGTCTGGTGGGGATCCGCGCGACCGGGTATCACGGGGTGCTCGACCACGAGAAGCGCGACGGCCAGGAGTTCGGCGTCGACGTCACGCTGCACGTGGACACGCGCGCGGCCGCCGCGGGGGACGAGCTCTCCGCGACCACGAGTTACGCCGACGTCGCGGCCGACGTCGTCGACATCGTCACGGGGCCGTCCGCGGACCTGATCGAGACGGTCGCCGAGCGCATCGCCGCGACCGTCCTGACCAACCCGGGCGTCCACGGCGTCGACGTCACCGTGCACAAGCCCGAGGCCCCCATCCCGGTCCCGTTCGACGACGCCGCCGTCTCGATCCGTCGCGACCGGGTGGTGCGCCGACCCGCCGTCGCGCCCGTGCCGATCGGCGGATCCGCGGAGGAGTCCGCGCTCGAGAACCTCCCGCCCGCCCCGGTCGTCGTCGGCCACGTGCGACTGCCTGACGACGGCGCGGCCGCGACCGTCCCGGCAGCCGCACCTGTTCCCCCGCCGCCGGCGGAGGCACCCGCGGCAGCTGTTCCCGCCGGCGCCATTCCCGCCGACGCTGTGCCCGCGGAAGCGATGGCCGCCGAGCCCGCGGCCGCCGAGCCCGCGCCCGCCGAGCCGGCGTACGTCATCGACGCGCCGTCCTTCGAGCCGACGGCCGCCGCTGCCCCGCTCGCGGTCGACGAGAGCGACGTGCACACCGTCGGCGAGGGTGAGGCGCCCGTCGAGCCCGACGACGCGGGGACGGGCCCGGTCGCCGTCGACGAGATCATCGCCCCGACGGAACCCGAGCCCGAGCCCGAGCCTGAGCCTGCGGTACCGGCGGCCGCGGCCGGCGACGTCATGGACATGGTCCCCGAGAAGTTCGTCGACGTGGTGCTCGCTCTCGGGTCGAACGTCGGGGACTCGAAGCAGTCGCTGCGCGACGCCGTCACCGACCTGGACCGGATCCAGGGGCTCGAGCTGCGTGAGGTCGCGCCGCTCGCGCGGACGGAGGCGGTCGGTGGCCCCGACCAGGACGACTACCTGAACACCGTCGTCATCGCCCGCACGACGCTCTCGCCGCGGTCGCTGCTGCACGAGTGCCAGGCGGTCGAGACCGCGCACGGACGCGAACGGGCCGAGCGCTGGGGTCCGCGCACGCTGGACGTCGACATCGTGAGCTACGGGTCGATCGTCGACGAGACCCGTGACCTGACGCTCCCGCACCCTCGGGCTCGGGAGAGGGCGTTTGTCCTGGAGCCGTGGGCCCAGATCGACCCCGACGCAGTGCTGCTCGGCCTCGGTGGCGGCCCGGTGGCGGCCCTCGCGGGTACGGCGCCGGACGCCGGCGGGATCCGATGGATGGCGCTCGACTGGTTGACCGACGCGCCGATGTCGGGACCCCAGGAGACCGTCGCACCGGCGGAGGTGCAGGAGGCACCCGCGCCCGCACAGGCACCCGCGCCCGCACCGGCGGTCGCGCCTCCAGCGGATCCGGCCCCGGTGCACGACGAGCGTCCCGCACCCGCCCAGCAGCCGGTGCCGGTCGCGGCGGCGTCGACCGCGCCGCCCACCCCGGCCCCGTGGGCACCCCCCGAGAGCTTCCAGCCCGTGGGGTACGGCCGTCCCGCCGAGCGTGACGTCGAGCGCCCCGACTTCCCGGCGCGTCCGCAGCCCGTGGGCCCACGGCCCGTCGACTCGCAGGGCCTGCCCGCCCAGGTGACGGGGCAGCAGCCGAACGTGCCCTCGACCCCGGAGTCCTGGACGCCGTCCGCGCCGCAGCGCCGTCGCGTCCTCGGTCCGCCTGACGACACCACGAGCTGAGCCGGATCGTGCAGCGGACGTCACTGCGCACGCTCGTCCTCGTCGTGCTCGTCACGGCCGCCGTGGCGTGGACGGTGCTGCGGGTGGTCGAGAGCACCGGTGCGTACGTCTCGCCGGTCCCGTGGATCGTGGACGCGGCGCTCGTCGTGCTCGCCCTGGGCGTGCTCTGGGCCGGGTGGACGGTGCGCCAGTACATCGCGGGCGACCGTCCCTCGTTGAGCGGTGTCCGGGCCGGGCGGACCCTGATCCTCGCGAAGGCGGCCTCGTTGGCCGGGTCGCTGCTCACGGGCTGGTACGGCTCACAGGTCCTGCTCGTCGCCGGCCAGTTCGGGATCGAGGCGCGGGCCGACAAGGCCGTGGCTGCCGGGGTCGCGACGCTGTGCGCGGTGGGTCTCGTCGGGGCCGGCCTCGTCGCCGAGCACTGGTGCCGCGTGCCGCCGTCCGACCAGGACGACGAGCAGAGCACACGCGGGCCGGAGGAGGAGTCCGGAGAAGCGGGCGCGCACGCCTGACGGTGCCACAATGCATCCATGACTTCGAGCGGACCGTTCGACCCTGACGGCATCACGTGGACGCGTGTCTCGACGCGCCTGGTGCACGCCCGGCTGATCACCGCGGGCCTGACGCTCGCCGTACCCCTGGTGGTGGGAGTCGTCCTCGCGCTGACGCTCTCGCCGTGGTGGTGGTTCCTCGGTGGCGGTGCCGCGGTGGTGCTCCTGGAGTCGATCGTGGTCATTCCCCGCCAGGTCGCGGCCATCGGGTACGCCGAGCGCGACGACGACCTGCTGATCCGCCGGGGCATCCTCTTCCGCACCCTTGTCGTGGTGCCGTACGGCCGGATGCAGTACGTCGACGTGCAGGCCGGCCCGTTGGACCACCGGCTCAAGATCGCCACCCTCCAGCTGCACACCGCGAGCACGAGCACCGACGCGACGATCCCGGGCCTGCCTCCGCACGAGGCTGACCGGCTGCGGGACCAGCTGGCCGCGCGGGGCGAGTCCCGGCTGGCCGGCCTGTGAGCGAGGAGAACCTCCGCTGGCGGCGCGTCCACCCGGTGACACCGCTGGTGCGCGGGTGGGGGATCTTCCTGGCGGCGCTCGTCGTGGTCGCCAACACCCAGATCGACAACATCGGCGCAGGCGGGGGCATCCCGGGATTCGGGGACCTGCTCTGGTCGATCGTCGGCCTGGTGGTCGTCCTGGTCCTCGGGATCGGGTTCGCCGCGCTGTCGTGGCGGTACATGAAGTACGCGATCGGCGAGGACACCGTCCAGGTCAACTCCGGGATCCTCTTCCGGCAGCAGCGGCGCGCACGGCTCGACCGGCTGCAGGCAGTCGACGTCGTCCAGCCGCTGCTGGGCCGGATCTTCGGCCTGGCGGAGCTCAAGCTCGAGGTCGCCGGTGGCGCGGACTCCGGGATCAAGCTCGGGATGCTCTCGTTGTCCGAGACCGAGGCTCTGCGCAACGAGCTGCTCGAGCGTGCGGCCGGGGTGCGGCAGGCCAAGCGGGCCGAGACCGCGGGGCAGGAGCCCGGAGCGTCGGACGCCCTGCCGACCGGGACGACGGGCACGGCCGCGACCGAGGACGGCGAAGGGCACGGCGAAGGGCTCGGCACCGTCGAGGTCGACGAGGCCGGTGTGCCCGGCGTGCCAGTCCGTGCCTCCGCCGGAGCTCCCGCGGACGCCGACGTCGTCCTGGAGGCGACCGCCGCACCGGAGCGGCCGGTCTTCGACGTCCCGGCGGGGCGCCTCGTCGGGTCGATCCTGCTCTCGTGGGAGCTGCTCGCGTTCGTCGTGGCGGTCCTCGCGCTCGCCGGGGTCGTCGCCGGGACGCGTGAGCCGTTCCTGCTGTTCGTCGTGCTCCCGGGCCTGCTGGGGTTCGGGGCGTTCGCGGTCTCGCGGTTCACCCGGGAGTTCGGGTTCGCGGCCGGGATCTCGCCCGACGGGATCCGGTTGCGCAGCGGTCTGCTCGAGACGCGCCGTCAGACCATCCCGCCGGGCCGGGTGCAGGCCGTGGTCGTGCACCAGCCGCTGCTCTGGCGCCGGCGGGACTGGTGGCGCGTCGAGGTGAACGTCGCCGGGTACGGGGGCTCGAAGGAGTCGGCCGCCGAGAGCGTCCTGCTGCCCGTGGGGACCCGGGCGGACGCGCTGCTCGCGGTCTGGCTCGTGCTGCCCGACTTCGGCACGGACGACCCCGTGGCCGTCCTGACGGAGGGGCTCGTCGGCGTCGGACCGAGCGAGCGGACCACCGTCTCGCCGCGGCGTGCCCGCTGGGTGGACCCCTGGTCGTGGCGCCGCAACGGCTGGTCGGTCACGGACCGCGCGCTGCTCCTGCGCTCGGGGTACTTCCACCGCACGCTCGACGTCGTCCCGCACGAGCGCACCCAGTCGCTGGGTCTGCAGCAGGGCCCGTTGCAGCGGCGGCTGGGCGTCGTCACGTTCGCCGTGCACTCGACGCCCGGGCCGGTCTCGCCGGGCTGCCCGCACCTCGACGAGTCGGACGCCGTGGCCCTGACGGTCGCGCAGGCGGCTCGGGCACACGAGGCGCGCGAGCACGCGACGCCTGAGCAGTGGATGCGCACGGTCAGCGAGGGAGTGCTGTGAGCGCCGGGGTCGGTGCGCGCCCCGGTCGCCTGGGTGTCGGGGTCGTCGGCGCCGGTCGGGTCGGCGCCGTGCTCGGCAGTGCTCTCCGTGCCGCCGGCCACGTGGTGGTCGGGGCGAGCGGGGTGTCCGAGGCGTCGCGCGAGCGCATCGACACGCTGCTGCCCGGGGTCCCCGTGCTCGAGGTCCCGGACGTCGTCGAACGCGCGGAGCTGGTGGTCCTGGCCGTTCCCGACGACGCACTCGCCTCAGTGGTCGAGGGCCTCGCCACGACCGGGGCCTGGCAGCCCGGGCAGATCGTCCTGCACACCTCGGGCCGGTACGGCGCGAGCGTGCTCGACCCCGCGCGGCAGCGCGGTGCGATTCCGCTGGCGGTGCACCCGGCCATGACGTTCACCGGGACGTCCCTCGACCTGGCCCGTCTCGAGGGGACGACGTTCGCCGTCACCGCCCCCGGGCCGGTGCTGCCGATCGGGCAGGCGCTGGTCGTCGAGATCGGCGGCGAGCCGGTCGTGGTCGACGAGGCCGCCCGGGGGCTCTATCACGCGGGCCTCGCCCACGGGGCGAACCATCTGGTGGTGCTCGTCGCCCAGGCCGCCCAGGCGCTCGCGGCCGCCGGGGTGGAGCGTCCCGGCCGGGTGCTGGAGCCGCTGCTCGGGGCCGCGCTGGACGGCGCGCTGCGCGCGGCGGACTCGGGCACGACCGCGCCGCTGGAGCCCCTGGAGCCCCTGACCGACGGCGAGGTCGACCTCGCCGACGATCTCCCGGCGGCGCGCGAGGGGTCCCCGGGGGCGATCGCCGCGCTGACCGGACCGGTGGCCCGGGGAGACGTCGGCACCGTCGTCGAGCACCTGCGCGTGCTCGAGGAGCTGGCCACCACGCAGGGCGCGACAGACGTCCCGGCGTCCTACCGGGAGCTCGCCCGGGCCGCGACGAGGCGTACCCTCGCCACGGCCCGTATCGACCGCCACCAGGCCCAGGGCCTGCTGGACGCACTGGAGGAAGACGAATGACCGCCGTCGTGCACACGCGCACGGACCTCGCCGCCGCGCTCGACGCGCATCCGGGCACGGGCCGTCGCGCCGTCGTGATGACCATGGGAGCGCTGCACTCGGGGCACCTCCTGCTCGTCGACGCCGCGCGCGACGCCGTCGGCTCCCAGGGGCAGGTGGTCGTGACGATCTTCGTCAACCCCCTGCAGTTCGGCCCCCACGAGGACCTGGACGCCTACCCGCGGGACCTGCCGGGCGACGTCGAGAAGCTGCACGGCCGTGGCGTCGACGTCGTCTTCGCGCCCGAGCGGGAGACCGTCTACCCGGGCGGCGACCCGCGCGTGACCGTCAGCGCCGGGCACCTCGGCACCATACTCGAGGGTGCGCAGCGTCCCGGGCACTTCGACGGCGTGCTCACCGTCGTCCACAAGCTGCTGCGGCTCACGCGGCCCGACGTCGCGGTCTTCGGCGAGAAGGACGCGCAGCAGCTGCTCGCGGTCCGGCGGCTCGTCCTCGACCTCGAGCACGACGTCGAGATCCTCGGCGTCCCCACGGCACGCGACGACGACGGGCTCGCCCTGTCCTCGCGCAACGCCTACCTGAGCGCGGGGCAGCGGACCGACGGACTGGCTCTCTCGCGGGCGCTCGCCGCCGGCCGTGCCGCCGGTCCCCGGGGCGCGTCAGCCGTCCTCGCGAGCGCCTCCACGGTGCTCGCGGACGTCCCCGGGGTCCGGGTGGACTACCTCGCGCTCGTCGACCCGGTTACCGTAGAGGAGGTCGACCCGTCCTTCAGCGGACGCGCGCTCCTGCTCGTGGCAGGACGAGTCGGGACTACCCGGCTGCTCGACAACGTTGCGGTAGAAGTGACCGCTCTCCCCGAGGAAGGATCGTCGTGAGCAACCCCGCGCCCGCGTCCCTGCAGCGTCCGATGATGATCGGCAAGATTCACCGTGCCACCGTGACGCAGGCCGACCTGCACTACGTCGGCTCGATCACCGTGGACGTCGACCTGCTCGAGGCGGCGGACCTGTACCCGGGCCAGCGCGTCGACGTCGTCGACGTCACCAACGGCTCGCGCCTGACGACCTACGTCATCCCGGGCGAGCGCGGGGCCGGCGAGATCTGCATCAACGGCGCCGCGGCCCACCACGTACGCCCGGGCGACGTCGTGATCCTCATCGCCTACGGGATGATGAGCTCCGCCGACGCGCGGCACCACCTGCCGAACGTCGTGTTCGTCGACGAGAAGAACAAGATCGTCGAGATCTCCGACGAGCCCGGCCAGGTGCCCGACGGCTACGACCTCGAGCCGTCCGGCGTCCCGATCCACGAGTTCCAGGCGTGACCGACGGCCCCCTGGGTCCGGTGCACCTGGCACGGACCCTCGCGGCCCCCGACCCCGGGTGGACCACCCGCGCCGACGTGATCGTCGTCGGTTCCGGCATCGCCGGCCTCACCGCCGCGCTCGAGCTGCGCACGCGGGTGCCGCGCGTGCTGCTGGTGACCAAGGGTCAGCTGTGGTCCGGATCGACCGTCTGGGCGCAGGGCGGCATCGCCGCGGCCCTCGCGCCGACGGACTCGCCGGCCGCGCACCTGGCCGACACGCTGGCCGCCGGCGGGGGAGTCTGCGACCCGGCCGCCGTCGAGGTGCTGGTCACGGAGGGCCCCGACCGTCTGCGCGAGCTCGTGGCCCGCGGCGCGACGTTCGACCTCGACGACGGCGGCCAGATCGCCCTGACCCGCGAGGGTGGGCACGGCGCCGACCGGATCGCGCACGCCGGTGGCGACGCGACGGGGGCCGAGATCTCCCGCGCTCTCGTCGCGCAGCTGGAGGCCGTGCGCAACGACCCTGGTATCGAGGTGATCGAGAACGCCCTCGTCCTTGACGTCCTGACCACGGACCCGCACGACGACGGTGCTTCCCGGGCCTGCGGTGTCACCCTGCACGTGCGGGGCGAGGGGTCGCGCGACGGCGTCGGACAGGCGCTCGCGGGGGCCGTCGTGCTCGCCACGGGCGGGATCGGGCAGGTCTTCCGCTCCTCGACCAACCCGCCCCAGGCCACGGCGGACGGCCTCGCGGCCGCACTGCGTGCCGGTGCCGAGCTCGGTGATCTCGAGTTCGTCCAGTTCCACCCGACGGTGCTCTGGCTCGGGTCCGCGGCCCAGGGGCAGCTGCCGCTGATCTCCGAGGCGGTCCGCGGGGAGGGCGCGGTGCTCCTCGACGTCGACGGCGTCCCCTTCATGCAGGGGGTCCACCCGATGGCCGACCTCGCCCCGCGCGACGTCGTCGCCCACGCGATCGTCCGCCGGATGGCCGCCACCGGCACGGACCACGTCCTGCTCGACGCCCGGCACCTGGGCGCGGACTTCCTCCGACGGCGGTTCCCCACCATCACCGCGCGGCTCGCGGACCAGGGCATCGACTGGACCGAGGTTCCCGTCCCCGTGGCCCCGGCGCAGCACTACCACTCGGGCGGCGTCGTCACGGACCTCGACGGCCGGTCGACGATCGACGGCCTCTACGCCGTCGGCGAGGTCGCGTGCACGGGCGTGCACGGAGCCAACCGGCTCGCGTCCAACTCCCTGCTCGAGGGGCTCGTCTTCGCCCACCGTGCCGCGCACGCGATCGCCGACCGGGTCGCGCGCGGTGAGCTCCGGCCCGGCACCCCCGCCCGACGTCCCGGTCCCTCGGCCCTGGTCCCCGCCGCTGCGCGCGCCAAGATCCAGGCGACGGCGGCTGCCGGCCCCGGGGTGATCCGCACCGACGACGGGCTGCGCCGCGCCGCCGCCCGTCTGGCCGGCGTGCCGACGGACGCGCACCTGCGGCACGCGGGGACGAGCGTCCTCGCCGCACCCCAGACGGCCGAGTGGGAGACCACCAACCTGCGCCAGATCGCCGCGGCGCTCACGGCCGCGGCCCTCGCCCGGACCGAGAGCCGCGGCGGTCACTACCGTGCCGACCACCCGGACCTCGACCCTGCATGGGCCCGACGGGTCACCGTGGCGCTGGCCGACGACGGGGAGCTCGTGGTCACGGCCGGTGCGGACCGGGCCGCCGACGCTACCGTTCTCCCGTGACCTCCCTGCCTGACGCCGTCCCGTCCGCCGTCCCGTCCCTGGTCGACCCGCCGCTCGCACCGGCGTGGATCGCCCGCGCCGTCGAGACCGCGCTTGACGAGGACCTCGGCGCGGCGCCCGGTCGGGACGTCACGACCCAGGCGACGGTCGACCCGTCGGACACCGGGGTGGCCGACCTCGTCGCGCGCGCCGAGGGCGTCGTCGCCGGCCTCGTCGTCGTCACCGAGACGCTCCGCCAGGTCGCGCAGCGCTTCGGCCTGCCCGAACCGGAGGTGACGTTCTCCGCCCGGGACGGGGACGCCGTCGTGCGCGGACAGGTCCTGGCCACCCTGAGCGGCCCCACGCAGGTGCTCCTGACGGCCGAGCGGACGCTGCTCAACCTCGCGAGCCGCGCGTCCGGCGTGGCGACGGCGACCCGTGCGTGGGCCGACGCCCTGGCCGGGACCGGTGCGCAGGTGCTCGACACGCGCAAGACGACGCCCGGGCTCCGCGCGCTGGAGAAGTACGCCGTCCGCGCGGGTGGCGGCACCAACAAGCGCATGGGTCTGCACGACGTCGCGATGGTCAAGGACAACCACGTGGTCGCGGCCGGCTCGGTGCGCGCCGCGATCGAGGCCGTCCGTTCACGCTTCCCGGACGTGCTGATCCAGGTCGAGGCCGACACGGCCGAGCAGGCCGACGAGGCGCTCGACGCCGGTGCCGACTTCCTGCTCCTCGACAACATGCCGACGCCCGTCCTGGAGGCGACCGTCGCCGCGGTCCGTGCCCGCGAGGCCACGGTCGGCCGGATCGAGCTCGAGGCCACCGGCAACCTGACGCTCGACCGGGCGCGCGAGGTCGCGCAGACCGGGGTCGACTACCTCTCCGTCGGGGCGCTGACGCACTCGGCGCCGATCCTCGACCTCGCCCTCGACCTGCGGTCCTGATCACACCGGGCCCCGAGTACGTCCGGGCCGACCAGGGACCGGACCACGGTCGGTAGGATTGCCGGGTGACTTCCTCTGACATCCCCGCTGTGCCCGACGCGACCGACGAGACCCCGGAGCAGGTGCGCGTGCGGCGCGACAAGCGCGAGCGCATCCTCGCCGAGGGTGGCGAGGCGTACCCCGTGGGGGTCCCGCGCACGCACACGATCGCGCAGGTCCGGTCCGGGTGGAGCCACCTCGAGACCGGCGAGGAGACCGAGGACGAGGTCGGCGTCGCCGGGCGTGTGGTGTTCCTGCGGAACACCGGCAAGCTCTGCTTCGTCACGCTGCAGGACGGCGAGGGTGCCCGCCTGCAGGTGATGCTGAGCCAGGCCGTGGTCGGGCCGGAGTCGCTCGCGGCCTTCAAGGCGGACGTCGACCTCGGCGACCACCTCTTCGCCCACGGCCGGGTCATCAGCTCGCGGCGCGGGGAGCTCAGCGTCTTCGCGGACGAGTGGAAGATCGCGGCCAAGGCGCTGCGTCCGCTGCCCAACCTCTACGAGCGCGAGGACGGCACCGCCGTCGAGCTCTCCGAGGAGGCGCGTGTCCGTCAGCGGTACGTCGACCTGATCGCCCGTCCGGCGGCCCGCGACATGGTGCGCGTCCGTTCCGGCGTGATGCGCTCGCTGCGCGACAACTTCCACGGGCGCGAGTTCATCGAGGTCGAGACCCCGATGCTGCAGACGATCCACGGCGGTGCGGCGGCGCGGCCCTTCATGACGCACATGAACGCCTACGACATCGACCTGTATCTGCGCATCGCCCCGGAGCTCTTCCTCAAGCGCGCCGTCGTCGGCGGTGTCGAGCGGGTCTTCGAGATCAACCGCAACTTCCGCAACGAGGGTGCGGATTCCACGCATTCGCCGGAGTTTGCGATGGTCGAGGCGTATGAGGCCTATGGTGACTACAACACCATGGCCGAGCTGACGAAGAACCTCGTGCAGAAGTCCGCCGAAGATGTGTTCGGGACCACAAAGGTCACGCTTCCCGGTGGTGAGGAATACGACCTCGGTGGTGACTGGGCCGACCTTTCGCTCTACCACTCCCTATCCGAAGCCTTGGGCGAAGAAATTACGCCCGAGACCTCGGTGGACCACCTCATGCAGAAGATCGACCGTTTCGAGCTCTCGGTCGACCCGAAGTCGGCGAATCACGGAAAGCTGGTCGAAGAGCTCTGGGAGCACCTGGTCGGCGACAACCTCTACGCGCCGACGTTCGTCCGGGACTTCCCGGTGGAGACCTCCCCGCTCACCCGCGCGCACCGCAGCCGCGACGGCGTCGTCGAGAAGTGGGACCTCTACGTCCGCGGCTTCGAGCTCGGCACGGCGTACTCGGAGCTGGTCGACCCTGTCGTGCAGCGCGAGCGCTTCGAGGCGCAGGCGCTGCTCGCCGCCGCGGGCGACGCCGAGGCGATGCGGCTGGACGAGGACTTCCTCACGGCGATGGAGTACGCCATGCCGCCGTCGGGGGGCATGGGGATGGGGATCGACCGCCTGCTGATGGCGCTGACCGGCTACGGCGTCCGGGAGACCATCCTCTTCCCGCTCGTCAAGCCGATCGCCTGAGCGCGTAGGATTGCGTCGTGGATTCCCTCTGGCCGGCACTCGCCGCACTCGTCCCGTCGATCGGCGTCGGGCTCCTCTTCTGGTTCGCAATGCGTGCCGTTATTCGCGCGGACCGCAATGAGCGGCTCGCGGTCGCGCGAATGGAAGCAGAAGAGGACGCGCGTGACGCAGCCGGCTCGAAAGATGCGAGCTGAATTCCCCTTTCCATATTGACGGGAAAGCCGATCCGTGCGATTCTCAGGTTGAAATTGCACTTCAATCCTGACGTGAGGTAGGCACCCGTGGCCCAGAAGGTCCAAGTCATTTTGATCGACGACATCGATTCCGGTAATGCAGACGAGACCGTCACGTTCGCGCTTGACGGCGTCTCGTACGAGATCGACCTCAGCACGGAGCATGCGGCCGAGCTTCGTGACTCCTTCGCGCAGTGGATCGCCAACGGCCGAAAGGTCGGGGGCCGTACGGCAAAGCAGGGGCGTCGTTCTTCACGCCCGGCTGGACGCTCGTCCAACGCGACGCAGGTCCGTGAGTGGGCTCGCGAGAACGGCCACACGGTCAGCGACCGTGGGCGCATCTCGGCCGAGCTGCAGGAGGCGTACGACGCCGCGCACTGATCGCACCGACCACAGGCCCCGCACCCGTCAGGGGTGCGGGGCCTGTGGCGTGCGGGCGCACGAGGGCGGCCCGCCTCGGTAGGGTCGGCAGATGACCTCTGAGACGACCCCTCGCACCCCGTCCGTCCCGTTGTGGGTCGGCACCGTCCCGCTGTGGATCGGCACGTTCCCGGCCGCAGGGCTGGGCACCGAGCCCGATCGGGGCGAGGGTGTCTGGCGTGTCGACGTCGACGCCGCCACGGGTGCGTTCACCGCTCCCGTCCAGGTGGTCACGGCACCGTCGCCCTCGTTCCTCGCGCTGCACCCCTCCGGCCGGACGCTCTATGCCGCGTCCGAGACCGACACGGGAGTCGCGGTCGTCCTCGCCGTCGACGCCGCGCGGGAGTCGCTCGAGCCCGTCACCTCCGTCCCGACCGGCGGCCCCTCGCCGTGCCACGTCTCGGCGACGCCCGACACGGTCTGGCTGGCCAACTACGGCGGCGGCTCGGTCGCACGATTCCCGGTGGACGAGGACGGGCTCCCGCTCGCGACGTCGTCGGTCGACCAGCACGAGGGCAGCGGCCCGGACGCCGACCGTCAGGGGGGCCCACATGCGCACTTCGTGGCCCCGGTCGGGGACGAGGTGTGGTCCGCGGACCTCGGCACGGACCAGCTCGTGCGCTACACGCCCGACGGTGCCGTGATCGGTGCTGTGCAGATGCCCGCCGGGACGGGGCCGCGTCACTTCGTCCACGTCCCCGGAGCGGTCCTCGTCGTCGGCGAGCTCGACCCGGCCGTGTTCGTGGTCTCCCTGGGTGACGAGGAGTCCGCCGAGCCCACCGTCACGCACACCTACCCTTTGGGGTCGGCCACCTCGGAGCCCCGCCCGTACCCCTCGCACGTCGCACTGTCTCAGGACGGCTCGCGCCTGTACGTCGCGGTGCGCGGCGCCGACACGATCGTGGCCTACGCGGTCGAGACGTCCGGCACCGAGGTCTCGCTGCGTGCGCTCGCCGAGAGCCCGATCGGCGGGGCCTGGCCGCGCCACTTCGCCGTCGTCGCCGGGCCGACGGCGGACGACGACGGCGACCTCGTCGTCGTCGCGCAGCAGAACGGCGACGAGCTGACCAGCCTGCGCGTCGACCGCGTCACCGGCCGGGCACGCGTCCTCGGCAGTGTGAGCCTTCCCGCCCCCGGATGCGTACTCGTCGACTCCGTCGAGGGCTGATACTGGTCGCATGGACCTTGCCGCACCCGGGCGCCCCGTGCGCGTCGCGATGATCTGCGTGCACACGTCCCCCCTGGACCGGCCCGGGAGCGGGGACGCGGGCGGCATGAACGTCTACGTGCTCGAGCTCGCCCGCGCGCTGGCCGCGCGCGGGGCCGCCGTCGAGATCTTCACCCGGGCCACCTCGTCGAGCCAGCCGCCGTGCGTCGAGGTCGAGCCCGGCGTCGTCGTGCGCCACGTCCCGGCCGGCCCGTTCGAGGGACTCGACAAGAACGACCTGCCCGGCCAGCTCTGCGCCTTCGCAGCCGGGCTCCTGCGCGCCGAGGCGGGGCGCGAACGCGGGTGGTACGACGTCGTGCACAGCCACTACTGGCTGTCCGGGGAGGTCGGGTGGCTCGTCGCGGACCGGTGGGACGTCCCGCTGGTGCACACCATGCACACGATGGCCCGGGTCAAGAACGCCGCCCTCGCTCCCGGCGACGTGCCGGAGCCGGCCGGCCGGATCATCGGCGAGGAGCAGGTGACCGCCGAGGCCGACGCCCTGATCGCCTCGACGGCCGCCGAGGCCGACGACCTCGTGCGGGAGTACGACGCCGACCCGGCCCAGGTGCACGTGGTGCCCCCGGGCGTGGACCTGCAGAACTTCGCCCCGGTCGGGCCGGGCCGCGAGGCTGTCCGGGCTCACCTCGGCGCGTGCGGTGCCGAGGTGGACGACGCGGGGCTCGTGGTCTTCGCCGGTCGCGTCCAGGCGCTCAAGGCACCCGACGTCCTCGTCCGCGCGCTCGGCGTCATGCGGGCGGCGGGGGAGCCGGTCCCCGTCCTCGCCATTCTCGGCGGGGCGTCGGGACGTCCGACGGCGGTGCGAGAGCTCGAGGCGCTGGCCGCGGTCGAGGGGGTGGCCGACCGCGTCGTGGTGCTGCCGCCCGTGGACCGGGCCGAGCTCGCCACGTGGTTCCGTGCGGCCGACATCGTCGCCGTGCCGTCGCACAACGAGTCGTTCGGCCTCGTCGCCGCCGAGGCGTCGGCCTGCGGCACCCCCGTGGTCGCGGCGTCCGTCGGCGGGCTGCGGACGATCGTCGTCGACGACGTCTCCGGTGTCCTCGTCCCCGACCACGAACCCGTCACGTGGGCGGCCGAGATCGGCGCGCTGCTCGGTGACCCCGAGCGGCGGGCCCGTCTCGGGGCCGGAGCCGTGCAGATCGCCCAGCAGTTCGGGTGGGACCGGACCGCGCAGGGCGTGCTCGACGCCTATTCCGCGGCCCTCGACGCGCGCGCCTCGCTCGAGCTCGTCCGGGGCTGACCCGTCGGTCGAGCGTCCCTGTCGGTCGAGCTTGTCGAGACCGGGTATGTCGTCTCGACGGGCTCGACGAGCGCTGCCTCCACCGGTCGAGCGGCACCCCGTCGGTCGAGCCTGTCGAGACCGGGCGTGTCGGGCTACACGGCCTCGAGCACGATCACGGGGATCTCGCGCTCGGTGCGCGTCTGGTATTCGGCGTAGTCGGGCCAGACCGCGACGGCGCGCTCCCACCACAGGGCCTTCTCCTCGCCCGTGACCTCGCGGGCGCGGTAGTCGCGCCGCTCGGCGCCGTCTTGCAGCTCGACGAGGTCGTGGGCGCAGATGTTCCGGTACCAGACCGGGTGCTTCGGCCCGCCGCCCTGGGAGGCGACGACGGCGTAGCTGCCGTCGTGCTCGACCCGCATCAGCGGCGTCTTGCGGAGTGCTCCCGAGCGGGCGCCCAGGGTCCAGAGCACGATGATCGGCACGTCGCGCATCGTGTTGCCCTGGGTCCCGCCGGAAGACTCGAAGAGCTCCACCTGGTTGCGGACGAACTCGTCGGGACTGGGGGAGTACGGTGCGTCCAGAGGCATGGCTCCAGTCAACGCTCCCGCGCTCCAGAACGCCAGCCATGCCTGCTCCGGCCGTGTCGAGGCCAAGAGTTGACCCTCGACGGACCGCCAGACGGGACGATCGTGTCATCGACGTGACCGTAGGGCACGATAGACCCATGACTTACACACTCGTGCTTCTTCGCCACGGCGAGAGCGAATGGAACGCCAAGAACCTCTTCACGGGCTGGGTCGACGTCCCGCTGTCGGAGAAGGGCGTGGAGGAGGCTCGGCGCGGCGGTCAGCTGCTGACCGACGCCGGCGTCACGCCCGACGTGCTGCACACCTCGCTCCTGCGCCGCGCGATCATGACCGCGAACCTCGCGCTGGACGCGGCGGACCGGCACTGGATCCCGGTCAAGCGCAACTGGCGCCTGAACGAGCGCCACTACGGCGCGCTGCAGGGCAAGAACAAGAAGGAGACGCTCGACGAGTACGGCAACGAGCAGTTCATGCTGTGGCGCCGCTCGTACGACACCCCGCCGCCGGAGATCGAGCTGGGCTCGGAGTTCTCCCAGGACCAGGACCCGCGCTACGCGGACGCCCCGGTGGTGCGGACCGAGTGCCTCAAGGACGTCCTCGAGCGCGCACTCCCGTACTGGGAGGGTGAGATTATCCCCGACCTCAAGGCCGGCAAGACGGTCCTCGTTGCCGCGCACGGCAACTCCCTGCGCGCCATCATCAAGCACCTCGACGGCATCTCGGACGAGGACATCGCGGGTCTGAACGTCCCGACGGGCATCCCGCTCCTCTACGAGCTGGACGAGGACTTCAAGCCTGTCACGCCGGGCGGGACCTACCTCGACCCCGAGGCGGCCAAGGACGCGATCGCGGCCGTGGCGAACCAGGGTCGCTGACCTCCCAAGCCGTACGACGACGGCGCCGCACCCTCGCAGGGTGCGGCGCCGTCGTCGTCGGTCCGGGCGGACCCGGCGTGCGTCAGTTGTCGTGGTGGCTGTGGGCCGCGCTTTCCAGCTCGCCGGTCACGAGGAACTCGATGCGGCGCGCGATCGACACCGCGTGGTCGCCGAACCGCTCGTAGAAGCGGCTCAGGAGCGTCGCGTCGATGGTCTGCTGCGCGTCCTCGGTCCACCCCTCGTCCAGCATCGTGGTGAACGTCTGGCGGTGGAGCTGGTCGAGGATCGCGTCGTCGGCCTTGACCTGCGCGGCGAGCTCGAGGTCGCGGTTCTCGAGGAGGCCCTGGACACGCCGAGCCGCACGCGTGGCGGCCTCGTGCATCTCGCGCAGGGTCGGCTCGAGCACGGGGACGGCCCGGTCGGGGTAGCGGCCTCGGGCGATCTGCGCGATGTGCCGGGCGAGGTCGCCCATCCGCTCCAGTGTCGAGCTCATCCGCAGCGCGGTGACGACGATCCGGAGGTCCGTGGCGACCGGTGCCTGCTGGGCCAGGATGTAGAGGCAGCGCTCGTCGAGCGCGCGCTCGATCGTGTCGATCGCCAGGTCGTCGACGATCACTTCCTGCGCGAGCTGGTGGTCGGCGTCGATCAGGGCGCGGCCGGCGCGGTCGATCGCCTCGGCGACCAGCGCGCTCATCTCCTGCAGGTCGTCCCCGACCTGCTGCAGCTCCGCCTCAAAGATCTCCCGCATGGCTGCCCTCTCCTCGGGCACACTGGGGCCCGTCGTTCGGTGCGCCGAAGGGCGCACACGTGTGGTTCGTGAGTCTTCACCATTCCACGGGCACTCGCACCAGACCAGTCGATAGGGTGAACAACCCTCGACGGCCGCGTGAATAGTCGACGTCCTGGCGGCCCGGGTGCGCCGTTGCCGCTCCCGGCGCACCCCTGCCCCGTACGCTGGCGTCGTGGACGGAGCAATCGACGGGGCGACAGTGCTCGTGGCGGGCGTCATCGGCGTCGTGGTCGGTGTGGTCGCCGCTCTCGCGTTCCGATGGAGCGAGCGTGAGCACCGCCATGCGCCGCCGGAGCAGCCGCCCGAGCTGCAGGACGGGCTGGTCCGCGTGCTCGCGGTGCTGCGCTCTGCGGCGGTCGTCCTCGACACCGACGGCGACGTGCTGCGGGCGAGTCCGCCGGCGTACGCGCTCGGCGTGGTGCGCGACGACGTGATCGCGCACCCGGCCATCCGCGAGCTCGTCGACGCGGTCCGGCGGGACGGGGTGATCCGGGACGAGGAGCTCGAGGTCGCCCGCGGGCCGGTCGGGCGCGGGACGGTTCTGCTCCAGGTGCGGGTGGCTGCGATCGGCCCCGACCACCTGCTCGTCCTCGCCGAGGACCGCACCGAGTCCGCACGCGTCGAGGCGATCCGTCGCGACTTCGTCGTCAACGTCTCCCACGAGCTCAAGACCCCTGTCGGGGCGCTGTCCCTGCTGGCCGAGACCGTGCAGGACGCCGCGGACGACCCGGTGGCCGTCCGACGCTTCGCCGGACGCATGCAGTCGGAGGCCACGCGCCTGTCCGCGCTCGTCCACGAGATCATCGAGCTCTCCCGCCTCCAGGTGGCCGGGGCGCTCCAGGAGGTCCGGGTGGTCCCGGTCGGCGACGTCGTCGGCGAGGCGATCGACCGCGCCCGCACCACGGCGGCGGCGAAGGGGATCACGATCACCGCCGGTGGGACGCAGGACGCGACCGTCTACGGCGACCACAACCTGCTCGTGACCGCGCTGCGCAACCTCGTCGACAACGCCGTCTCGTACTCGCCCGGCGGGACGCGGGTGGGGGTCGGCGTGAGCATCGCGGAGGGGGCAGGCCTGGTGGAGATCGCGGTCGTCGACCAGGGCATCGGGATCGCCCCGGACGCCCAGGACCGGGTGTTCGAGCGCTTCTACCGGGTGGACCCCGCGCGGTCGCGCGACACCGGGGGCACGGGCCTCGGGCTGAGCATCGTCAAGCACATCGCGGCCGACCACGGCGGCGAGGTCACCATGTGGTCCGAGCCGGGCCGGGGCTCGACCTTCACGCTGCGGATCCCCGTGGCACGCACGTCCGTCGCGGACAGCGACGGTTCGACCGACAACGAGGAGGTGGATGCGTGACGCGCATCCTGGTAGTTGAGGACGAGGAGTCGTATCGCGACCCGCTGACGTACCAGCTCACCCGGGAGGGGTACGACGTCGTCGCCGCGGCCGACGGGAACGAGGGCCTCGCCGCGTACGACGCGGGCGGGGCGGACATCGTCCTGCTCGACCTGATGCTGCCCGGCCTCAGCGGGATGGAGGTCTGCCGCGAGCTCCGTCAGCGCGGTGACGTCCCCGTCATCATGCTGACGGCCAAGGACTCCGAGATCGACAAGGTGGTCGGCCTCGAGCTCGGCGCCGACGACTACGTCACCAAGCCGTACTCGTTCCGCGAGCTGCTCGCCCGCGTCCGCGCCGTCCTGCGTCGCCGTGGGGCGGGGGATGCTCCGGTGGCGGAGGAGTCCGAGAACGAGCTGCTCTCCGTCGGGCGCGTCCAGATGGACGTCGACCGGCACACCGTGACCGTGAACGGCGAGCTCGTCCCGTTCCCCCTGAAGGAGTTCGACCTGCTCGAGTACCTGCTGCGCCACGCCGGCCGGGTGCTGACCCGGGGGCAGCTGATCGACCGCGTCTGGGGGTCGGACTACGTGGGGGACACCAAGACGCTTGACGTGCACGTCAAGCGGGTCCGGGCGAAGATCGAGGAGGATCCTTCCTCACCGTGCTTCCTCCTGACGGTGCGTGGCCTGGGGTACAAGATCTCCGACGACGGTGCGTGATCCCGGAGGGTGACGTGCGACGGGGTGGACGACACGGTGGCAAACGGTCCGTGAGCGTTCACCCCGTGTTCACCGCAGAAGTCCATCGCCTTCACCCGGGCTCCTTAACGTCGTCCTCGACACCGGCGATCTCGTCGGTGGCCACGACGTGGACAAGGATGGAACCAGGACGTGAAGCTCAGCCGATTCTCCCGCGCAGGTGCAGCCACTCTGGCCGCTGGCGCGCTCGCCGTCACGCTCACCGCATGTGGATCCGACGACCCCGTGGGTGAGGCGCAGGCCGCCGACGGGGACTCTGCGACCACCGAGATGTCCGATCTCTCCGGCCAGCTCAACGGGGCCGGGGCCAGCTCGCAGGAAGCCGCGATGAACGCGTGGCGAGCCGGCTTCCAGGGTGAGAACCCCGACGTCACCGTCAACTACGACCCGATCGGGTCCGGTGGTGGACGCACCAACTTCATCGAGGGCGGCACTGCCTTCGCCGGCTCCGACGCCGCGCTCGACGACGAGGAGCTCGTCGACGCACAGGCGCGCTGCCTCGACGGCGAGGTGATCGAGCTGCCGATGTACATCAGCCCGATCGCCGTGATCTTCAACGTCGAGGGCGTCGACCAGCTCAAGCTGGACCCGGCCACCATCGCCGGGATCTTCAACGACGAGATCACCTCGTGGGACGACCCCGCGATCGTCGACCAGAACCCGGACGTCGAGCTGCCGTCCGAGGCGATCACCCCGGTCCACCGCTCCGACGAGTCGGGCACCACCGAGAACTTCACCGAGTACCTCGAGGCCGCGGGCGGCGACGCCTGGCCGCACGAGGCGTCCGGCGACTGGCCCACCGAGGGTGGCCAGTCGGCGCAGGGCACCTCGGGCGTCGTGCAGACGGTCCAGGGCGGGTCCGGGACGATCGGCTACGCCGACGCGTCCCAGGCCGGCAGCCTCGGCACCGCCGAGGTCAAGGTCGGCGAGGAGTACGTGCCGTACTCGCCCGAGGCCGCGGCCAAGATCGTCGACGCCTCGGAGCAGATCGAGGGGCGCGGTCCGTACGACCACGCGCTCGAGCTGGCGCGCGACACGACCGAGTCGGGTGCCTACCCGATCGTCCTCGTCTCCTACCACCTGGCGTGCGCCACGTACGAGGACCAGGAGACGGCCGACCTCGTCAAGGCGTTCCTCGGCTACGTCGCGAGCGAGGAGGGCCAGGAGATCTCGTCCTCGGCCGCCGGATCCGCGCCGATCTCGGACAGCCTGCGCGCCGACGCCACCGAGGCGATCGACGCGATCAGCGCCCAGGGCTGACCCCCGCGCGGCCCCGGGCAGGGGTCGCGACCGCCGCCGGTGGCAGGACTGCAGTCGCGGTCCTCCCACCGGCAGCGGCATGATCAGAGCAGTGCACGACGGACGACCGCCCGACCCCACCGCATGGGAGCACACGTGAGTACCACCGCACCGCCGACCGGCAAGGCCCGGAGCCGCAGCGCCTCGGGCCGCGCCGGTGACCGGGGCATGAACCGGATCTTCCGCCTCGTCTCGACGTGGTCGGGGGCCTTGATCCTCGCCACGCTCGCGGCCGTCGCGATCTTCCTCGTGCTGGAGGCGTGGCCCGCCATCAGTCTCGGGGGCGAGGAGCTGGGCGAGCAGATCAGCTGGTTCCCCGAGGACACGAGCATTATCACGTTCGTCGGGCCCCTGATCTTCGGGACGTTGCTCGCCGCGTTCCTGGCGCTGATTCTCGCGACGCCGCTCGCCGTCGGGGTCGCCCTGTTCATCTCCCACTACGCGCCGCGCCGGCTCGCCCAGGCCCTCGGATACCTCGTGGACCTGCTCGCCGCGATCCCGTCGGTCGTCTACGGGCTCTGGGGCATCCTCGCGTTCGCGCCGATCGTGTACCCCGTCTGGAACGGCATCGCCGAGACGCTCGGCTGGTTCCCGCTGTTCGAGGGCCCGGCCGCGGACCCGCCCCGGGTCATGGCGACAGTCGCCGTCGTGCTGGCGGTGATGATCCTGCCGATCATCACCGCGGTCTGCCGCGAGGTCTTCCTCCAGACGCCCAAGCTGCACGAGGAGGCCGCCCTGGCCCTGGGTGCCACGCGCTGGGAGCTCGTCAAGACCGCGGTCCTGCCGTTCGCCCGCTCCGGCATCATCTCCGGCGCGATGCTCGGCCTCGGTCGAGCGCTCGGCGAGACGATGGCCGTCCTGATGATCCTCTCGCCCGGGTTCCTCTACTCGTTCGCGATCTTCCAGGCCGGTCAGCAGCAGACGATCGCCGCCAACATCGCGGCCCAGCAGCCAGAGGCACCGCCGCTCGGCGTCAGTGCCCTGATCGCCACGGGTCTTGCCCTCTTCGTGATCACCATGGCCGTGAACATGGCCGCCCGCGCCGTCGTCGCACGGCGCAAGGACTTCTCGGGAGCCAACTGACATGACGACGACTCCTGACCTGACCGCCGAGCAGCGCACCGACGCGGTGCGCACGGCGCTCGCCCAGGCCGACCCCGGGCGGCACCGCAAGGACCGCGTGATGACCGTGATCATCTACGGCGCGTTCGTCCTCGCGATGATCCCGCTCGTCTCGCTGATCTGGACGGTGCTCGCCAACGGCCTCGAGCGCTTCGACTGGTACTTCCTCACCGTCTCGATGCGCGGGGTGTTCGGCGGGATGGACGCCGGCGGCATCTACCACGCGATCATCGGGACGGTCGAGATCACCCTCGGCGCCACCCTGATCTCGGTGCCGATCGGGATCCTGACGGCGATCTACCTCGTCGAGTACGGGGGTGGGATGCTGGCGAAGTGGGTGACCTTCTTCGTCGACGTGATGACGGGCATCCCGTCGATCGTGGCGGGGCTCTTCGCGCTCTCGCTCTTCGCCTTCTTCTTCGGGCCGGGCATCCGGCTCGGCATCATGGGCTCCGTGGCCCTCGCCGTCCTGATGATCCCCGTCGTGGTCCGGTCGACCGAGGAGATGCTCAAGCTCGTCCCCAACGAGCTGCGCGAGGCCTCGTACGCGCTGGGCGTGCCGAAGTGGCTGACGATCGTCAAGGTGGTGCTCCGCACCTCGGTGGCGGGCATCGTGACCGGCGTGATGCTCGCCATCGCCCGCGTGATCGGCGAGACCGCCCCGCTGCTCCTCACGGTCGGTGTCATCGACTCGATCAACTACAACCTGTTCGAGGGTCGGATGATGACCCTGCCGGTCTACGTCTACCGGCAGTACTCCCAGGGCTACGTACCCTGCAACGACCCGTCGGCGGTCTGCATCGAGGACATCAACTTCCAGCGTGCCTGGGCCGCAGCCCTGGCGCTGATCCTGATCGTGATGATCCTGAACCTGCTCGCCCGCCTGATCTCCCGTTACTTCGCGCCCAAGCTGCGCGGCTGACCGTACGCAACCAAAGGATCAACTGACGATGGCACAGCGCATCGACGTGAAGGACCTCGACATCTACTACGGCGACTTTCTCGCCGTCGAAGGTGTCACCATGACGATCGAGCCGCGGTCCGTGACCGCGTTCATCGGTCCCTCGGGCTGCGGAAAGTCGACGTTCCTGCGGACGCTCAACCGCATGCACGAGGTCATCCCCGGGACCCGTGTGGAGGGCTCGGTCGAGATGGAGGGCGTGGATCTCTACGGGCCCGGGGTCGACCCGGTGGCCGTACGTCGTCAGATCGGGATGGTGTTCCAGCGCCCGAACCCGTTCCCGACGATGTCGATCGAGGAGAACGTGCTCGCGGGCGTCAAGCTCGTGAACAAGCGGATCTCGAAGTCGGACGCCGCGGACCTGGTCGAGAGCTCGCTGCGCGGCTCGAACCTCTGGGAGGAGGTCAAGGACCGCCTCGACAAGCCCGGTGCAGGACTCTCGGGCGGTCAGCAGCAGCGGCTGTGCATCGCCCGTGCGATCGCCATCAAGCCGCAGGTGCTCCTGATGGACGAGCCGTGCTCCGCGCTCGACCCGATCTCGACGCTCGCCATCGAGGACCTGATCGCCGAGCTCAAGCAGGACTACACGATCGTGATCGTCACGCACAACATGCAGCAGGCGGCGCGTGTGAGCGACCGGACGGCGTTCTTCAACATCGCGGGCACGGGCAAGCCGGGCAAGCTGATCGAGATGGACGACACGTCCACGATGTTCTCCTCCCCGACCGAGAAGGCCACCGAGGACTACATCTCGGGCCGCTTCGGCTGATCGGAGCCGGCCCGCCAGCCGGGCACTCCGCGGTCCCGGCGCGACGACCTCTCCTCACGACCCTGCCGAGGTCGACCCGCACGCGCGAGGTCGACCTCGGCAGGGTCGACGTCGCGTGCACGGGTCGACCTCGCGAAGGAGCGCGAGGGTTTCGGCGGCGTGCGACGTCGTGCAGGCGGGCAGGGGGAGCGAGCGCGGTCGCTCCAGGACACGGACAGGGCCGCCCCGCGACGACGCGCGGAGCAGCCCTGTGACGAGGTGAGGACGGGGGCACCGGCGGGCGCCGTCGTCGATCAGGAGGCGGGGACGTCGTCCGCGTACTCCTCGAACGTGTCGTCGAGGACGGGGATCGAGACCTCGGTCTCGTTCGACCCGTCCGAGAAGGTGACCGGCAGCAGTCCGCCCGGCTCGGTGCTCACGGCGTCGAGCTCGACGGTCTCGCCGTCCTCGGTGCCGAGGTAGACGGTCTGGCCGGCGGGGACCTCGACCGTGGCGCTCGCGCCGACGGCGTCGAGCTCGACGCTCGCGTCGGTCGTGCCGTCGTTGGTAAACGCGCCGTGCACGCTTCCCGGTGCGCCCTCGCCGTGGCTGAGCACCATCAGGTTGACCCCGTGCACGTCCTCGGAGACGTCGACCGCGAAGCCGTCGGACGGCTGGTAGTCGAGGTTGGTGGTGACGGGTGCGCAGCCGCCGAGGACGACGGCTCCGGCCACGAGAGGCAGGGCCAGGGCCAGGCCACGGGGGGAGCGGCGCTGCGGGGTGCGGGTCACGAGATCTCCTGGTTGTGCGATGTCGGGTCGTGCGAAGACGGTGCACATTCTGAGGTGGTGGCGTGACCGTATTCAGGGGAAGCCTAGCCGTAGCCGCGCGCGGGCGACACCTCCGCCGGGAACGTGAGATATCCGGGCAAGCCGCCTGCCTGCGATTTCACGCAGTTTCGGCTCCAGATCGCGAGATTCCTGCGTGGTAGACTTGAATGCCGCGAAAGGGGACACTAACTGATGACGTTCGAAGTAGGCGAGACCGTTGTCTACCCGCACCACGGAGCTGCTCTGATCGAAGAGGTCAAGGAGCGCACCATCCGCGGAGAGTCAAAAATCTATCTCAAGCTACGTGTCGCCCAGGGCGACCTGACCATCGAGGTCCCTGCTGAGAACGTCGACCTGGTCGGTGTTCGGGACGTCGTGGACCGGGAAGGCCTGGACGAGGTGTTCGAGGTGCTACGTGCCCCGTACACCGAAGAGCCGACCAACTGGTCGCGCCGGTACAAGGCGAACCTCGAGAAGCTTGCCTCGGGGGACGTGATCAAGGTGGCAGAGGTCGTGCGCGACCTCTCGCGTCGTGACGCGGACCGCGGCCTGTCGGCCGGCGAGAAGCGCATGCTGGCCAAGGCTCGGCAGATCCTCGTCTCGGAGCTCGCGCTCGCGGAGAAGACCGAGGAAGACAAGGCAGAGGCGATCCTCGACGAGGTTCTTGCTTCCTGACCGGTTGAATCTCTGTACGTCGACGTACGCACGACGGCGACCCCTCGGCTCCGGCTGACGGGTCGCCGTCGTGCGTGGTGGCTGCGTCGGATACCGTTTCATCCGTGACCACCCTCGCGATCCTCACGGCAGCCGGCTCGGGGAGCCGGCTCGGCCGCAGCATCCCCAAAGCCCTCGTCCACCTGGGCGGCACCCCGCTCGTCGTGCACGCCGCCCGCAGCCTCGACCGCTCGGGGGCGGTCGACGCGATCGTCGTGACGGCTCCGGCGGACTACACCGAGCAGATCAGCCGGCTGCTCGACGGCGACCCGCAGGTCGACGTCCCGGTGACCGTCGTCGCGGGTGGCAGCACCCGTCAGGCGTCGGTGGCGGCAGGGCTCGCGGCCGCGGGGGAGGCGTCCGTCGTCCTCGTGCACGACGCGGCCCGTCCTCTGGCACCGGCACGGCTGGTCCGCCGGGTCGTGGACGCGGTGCAGGCCGGGCACGGTGCGGTCGTCCCCGGCATGCCGCTGGTGGACACCGTCAAGCGGGTGGCGGCGCCGCCGCTGCCGGGCTCCGGCCCCCGCGCCGAGTCGGTGCAGGACACCGTCGAGCGCAGTGGCCTGCGGGCCGTGCAGACGCCGCAGGGCTTTTCCCATGACCTGCTGACCCGAGCACACGCGCACGGAGCCGCCAGGGCCGAGGACCAGGACATGGCCGCGAGCGACGACGCGGGGCTCGTCGAGTCCCTGGGCGAGGCCGTCGTCGTGGTGCGCGGCGACGAGCGAGCGATGAAGATCACGACGGCGCGCGACCTCGAGATCGCCGACCTTCTGCTGGCGGAGGACGAGTGAGCGGCATCCCGCGCATCGGCGTCGCAACCGACATCCACGCGTACGCCCCGGCCTGGGAGGACCGTGAGATGTGGCTCGCGGGCCTGCACTGGCCGGGAGAGACCGGACTCGCCGGTCATTCCGACGCGGACGTCGTCGCCCACGCGGCGGCGGACGCCCTCTTCAACGCCGCAGGTATGGGTGACCTGGGCTCGAACTTCGGGACGAGCGACCCGGCCTGGTCGGGGGCGAGCGGCGTCCGGCTTCTCGGCGAGGCGACCGCGCGCGTCCGCGCCGCCGGTTTCGAGATCGGCAACGTCTCGGTGCAGGTGATCGGCAACCGGCCCAAGATCGGCACGCGGCGCGACGAGGCCCAGCAGGTGCTCTCCGACGCCGTGGGGGCGCCCGTGACGGTGTCGGCCACCACGTCGGACGGCCTCGGCCTGACGGGACGCGGCGAGGGAGTCGCGGCGATCGCCTGCGCGCTGGTCAGCGCAGGCTGATCTGCTCGGCCACGGCTCGTGCCTCGGCCGCACCCTCGGAGTCGCCGGCAGCGGTCGTGATGGTCACCCACGCGGCCTCGTCCTCGCCGATCGCCGCCACGACGACGTCCTCGACGACGTCGACGCCGCGGGTCTCGTGCTCACCGGAGACACGGTAGGCGTCGAACCCCCCGAGGGTGTCGGCGCCCTCGTCGACCACCCGCCACTCCCGCAGGTGCTCGGTGCCGTACAGGGACGTCTGGCCGGCCGCCTCGTCGAGACTCTGCCCCTCCAGCGGGCCGGGCACGATCACGACCGTCGGCCGCACCCCGTCCACCTCGGCGGGGGACGAGAGGTAGTAGACGCCGTCGACGCTCGAGCTCGTCCACGACGACGGCGCTGAGACGGTCAGCCCGTCCGAGCCGGGGACGTCGTAGGTTCGAGTGCCCGGCGTCTCGACCGGGGCGGAGCAACCCGCCAGGACGGTCGCAGCCACGCTCGCGGTGACGAGTGCACGGGGCACGTGGCGCATGGTTGGTCCCTCCCGAGGCGCGGCGAGTTCCGCAGAACCATTGTGCACGGTCGCCCGGAGGGCGGCGGCATGCTTGAATCGCTGGGCCGAGGAATGGAGTACGGATGAGCAGGATGCCCGTCGAGGAGCGCCGCGCGCAGTTGATCGACGCCGGTCTGCGGATCGCCGCGCGTGACGGCGTCGAGGCCGTCACCATCCGTGGGGTCGCCGCCGAGGCGGGGGCCTCGCTCGGAGTGGTGCACTACTGCTTCGCGGACAAGGACGACCTGCTCGTCGCGATGGGGCTGAGCATGGCCCTCGTGTCCTCGGACCCGGTGCGGGACGCGCTGCTCGCCGCCCCGGACATCTACGCGCTGGCCCACGCGGGCGCGGACGGCCTTCTCGAGGGTCTCCTGGCCCGCCGCCACATGCGCCTGCTGACCTTCGAGTTCGCGACGACGGGGGCCCGCAACCGTGCGCTGCGTCCCGTGGCGCAGACCCACCTCGACCAGACGTGGACGATGACGTACGACATCCTCGACCGCATCCGCGAGATCGCCGGTGTCACCTACGACATCCCGCTCGACCGGCTGGCGCGCAACGTCGCCGCCTGGATCGACGGCGTCGAGCTGTCCTGGCTGGTCGAGCAGGACGACGACGCCGCCCGGGCCGCCTTCCACGACATCGCGGACTACGTGGTCTCGCTCGCCGTCAAGAAGTAGCCATCGTCGGCCGGGCTCAACCCACGTCGGTCGAGCCTGTCGAGACCGGGCTTCGACGAGCTCAGCCACCGGATGACGAGCTCAGCCGCCGTCGGTCGAGCCTGTCGAGACCACGTACCGCGGACCGAAGACCCGGTCGGTGTACGGGTTGGCGAAGACGCCGTCAGGGTCGCGCCGGGCCCGTACTGCACGGAAGTCGTCGAACCGCGGGTACACCCGAGCGAGGTCCGCGGCGTCGCGGGTGTGCATCTTGCCCCAGTGCGGCCGGGCGTCGTCGACGGCGGTGAAGATCTCCTCGACGGCCCGGAAGTATCGCTCGTGGGGCATACGCGCGTACTGGTGCACGGCGACGTAGGCGGTGTCGCGCCCGTACGCGGTCGACAGCCACACGTCGTCGGGCGCCGTGAACCGCACCTCGACGGGAAACGGCACGGGCTCGCCCGTCCGGCGCAGCCAGGCGTCGATCTCGCGCAGCACGTCCGCGACGGCGGCACGCGGCATCGCGTACTCCATCTCGCGGAAGTGGACGCGGCGAGGAGAGACGAAGACACGGTGCGACGGCGCGACGGTCGTCGACGCGGACATCGCCCGGGTGATGATCGAGTTCACGGTTCCGGTGGAGGAGGGCACCGCGGCGGCGATCCGGTTCAGCGTGCCGAGTGCCGCGTTCTCCAGGAGCTCGCGCTCGACCCACCGGCTCGCCCGGGCCCGCAGGGTGCGGCTGCGGTCCGGCTGCGGCGTCTCGAGGCGGTCGTTGCGCTTAACTAGCGCGGTCGTCGTCCCGGGGAACCAGAAGAACTCGAGGTGGTCGTGGGCGTCCACCTGGGCGCCCCCGGCGTCGAGGTCCGCGAGCTGGTCGGCGAGCGCGGCGGGCGCCTCGTGAGCGCACAGCTGGAAGGCGGGGACGACGTCGAGCGTGACCTGGGAGAGGACGCCCGTCTGGCCGAGCCCGAGCCGGCTGGCCTCGAAGAGCTCGGTCTCGTGATCCGCGTCGGCGTCGGTCACGGAGCCGTCGGTGCCGACGACGCGGACGCCCGAGACGAGCGTCGCCATGCCGCCGAGCCGTGCGCCGGTGCCGTGGGTCCCGGTGGAGATGGCGCCGGCCACCGACTGCTCGGCGATGTCGCCGAGGTTCGGCATCGCGAGCCCGAGCACGTCCAGCGCGGCGTTGAGCCGGTGCAGGCGGATGCCGGCGTCCACGGTGACGCGGGTGGTGCCGTCGGGCCCGGGAGTTACGCCGCGGACCTGTTGCATCTCGTCGAGACTCAGCATCAGGCCGTCGGTGACCGCAGCCCCCGTGAACGAGTGCCCTGCACCGACCGCCCGGACGCGCAGACCGTCGGCCGCGGCCGACGCCACCAGCTCGGCGAGCTCCGCCTCGTCGCGCGGCGTCGCGCGACGGGCCGGGGAGGCCGACTCGGTGCGCGCCCAGTTCTCCCATGAACTCCTCATGCCCAGATCCTGCCACGTGATTCGGGTCACTCCGACCGCGTAGGGTTCAGGGCTATGGATGCTGCACGTCGCCTCGGCGACCGCCTGGACGCCGCCACCGCACATCTGCCCGCACCCCTCGCCGTCGTGGATCTCGACCGGTTCGACGCGAACGCCCGCCAGCTCGTCGCGCGCTCTGCCGGTGTGCCCGTGCGCGTCGCGTCCAAGTCGGTGCGGGTCCGTGCACTGATCGCCCGCGCCCTCGCGCACGACGGGTTCGCGGGCGTGATGGCCTACTCGGTCCGGGAGGCCCTCTGGCTCGTCGAGCACGGTGCTGACGACGTGCTTGTCGCGTACCCGAGCGTCGACCGTGCCGCGCTCGCGGAGGTGGCGGCGTCGCACGCGGCGCTCGCGGCCGTCACGGTGATGGTCGACGACGCGGCCCACGTCGACCTGCTGCGTGCGCTCGGGGCGCCGGTCCGGGTCTGCCTGGACGTGGACGCGTCGCTGCGGATCGGGAGGGGGCGCGCCGTCGTGCATCTCGGGACGCGCCGTTCCCCGCTCCGGACCGCCGACCAGGTCGCGGGACTCGCCGCAGACGCGCACGGCGCCGGGCTCGACGTCCGGGGGGTGATGTTCTACGAGGCCCAGGTGGCCGGACTGCCGGACTCGAGCGCCGCCGTCCGGCTGGTCAAGCGGGCGTCGGTCAGCGACCTCGTACGGCGCCGGCGCCGGATCGTCGACGCCGTGGCTGCGGCGGTCGGGCACCCGCTCGCCCTTGTCAACGCGGGGGGCACGGGGTCGCTCGAGACGTCGTCGGCCGACCCGGTCGTCACCGAGGTCACGGCCGGGTCCGGGCTCTTCGTCCCGACGCTCTTCGACGACTACCGTGCCTTCGACCCACGCCCGGCCGCGTTCTTCGGCCACGACGTCGTACGGACGTCCGCACCCGGCTGGGCGACGGTGTTCGGCGGCGGCTACGCGGCGTCGGGCGCCGCGGGCCCGTCCCGGCTGCCCCGGCCCGTCGAACCGGGGTGGCGGCTGACCTCCGCCGAGGGCGCGGGCGAGGTGCAGACGCCACTGCGCGCGCGGGGGAGCGGGCGCCTCCTCGAGATCGGCGACCGGGTCTGGTTCCGCAACGCGAAGGCGGGTGAGCCCCTGGAGCGGTTCACCGAGGTCCACCTCGTGCGGGGGGACGAGACCGTCGAGACGGTCCCCACGTACCGGGGCGAGGGACAGGTCTTCGGGTAGTCGCCTCGGCGGGTGAGTCCGAGGCCCGGCGCGGCCCGGACCGGGGCGCGTTCGGCCTGCGGGCGCCCCGAACGGTAACCTGAGTCGTGTGAGTCTTCGCCTGTACGACACCGCCGCGCGGCAGCTGCGCGACTTCGTCCCCCGAGTGCAGGGCGAAGCCGGCATCTACTACTGCGGTGCCACCGTCCAGGCATCCCCGCACATCGGACATCTGCGACCCGCCGTCGCGTTCGACGTGCTCCGTCGCTGGCTCGAGCGCAGCGGGTACGCGGTCACGATGATCCGGAACGTCACGGACATCAACGACAAGATCTTCGCCAAGGCCGACGACGCCGGGGTCCCCTGGTGGGCCTGGGCCGCCCGGCACGAGCAGCAGTTCACCGAGGCCTACGACGCCCTCGGCGTCGCACGCCCCACGTACGAGCCGCACGCGACGGCGCACATCACCGACATGACCGCGCTGATCGACCAGCTCCTCGCCACCGGGCACGCGTACACCACCGGCGAGGGCGACGTCTGGTTCGACGTGCGCTCGTTCGACGACTACGGCGCGCTGACGAACCAGCGCCTGGAGGACGTCACGCCCGAGCCCGAGGACGACGCCGAGGCCGCCAAGCGCGACCCCCGCGACTTCGCCCTGTGGAAGGCCGCCAAGCCGGGTGAGCCCGCGACAGCCTCGTGGCCCGCACCCTTCGGGCGCGGACGGCCGGGGTGGCACCTCGAGTGCTCCGCGATGGCCACCCGCTACCTCGGTCCGGAGTTCGACATCCACGGCGGCGGGCTGGACCTGCGGTTCCCGCACCACGAGAACGAGCGCGCGCAGTCCCTCGCCGTCGGCGACCCCTTCGCGCGCTACTGGCTCCACAGCGCCTGGATCACGCAGTCCGGCGTCAAGATGAGCAAGTCGCTGGGCAACGGCCTGCTCGCCGCCCAGGTGCTCGCCGAGACCCGGCCCGTCGTGCTCCGCTACGCCATCGTGGCCGTCCAGTACCGCTCCATGCTCGAGTGGTCCCCGGACACCATCGCCGAGGCCGAGACGACGTGGGACCGGCTCGTCGGCTTCGTCGAGCGCGCCACCGAGCGCGTCGGCGACGTGCCGAGGGACGAGATCGTCGCCGCGGAGCTCCCGACGGGGTTCGTCGACGCGATGGACGACGACCTCAACGTCCCGGCCGCCCTCGCCGTGGTCCACGAGCACCTGCGCGGCGGGAACTCGGCGCTGGCGGAGAACGCCCCGGCCGAGACCGTGCGTCGCCTCCTGGTCGCCGTCCGTGCGATGCTGGACGCGCTCGGGCTCGACCCGCACGACCCGCAGTGGGCCGAGGCGGGAGACTCCTCCTACGCACAGGTGCTCGACGCGCTCGTCACCGCCGAGCTCGACGCCCGCGCGGCGGCCCGCGCCGACCGCGACTTCGCCACCTCGGACGCGATCCGCGACCGCCTGGCCGCGGCCGGCGTCGTCGTCCAGGACTCCGCCGAGGGCGCGCGCTGGACCCTTGAACGTCGCGGCTGACCCCGCGTACTCCTTCCCCCACCACCGAACGGTCGATCATCATGGCAGGCAACTCCCAGCGTCGCGGCGCTACTCGCAAGAACTCCAAGAAGCAGTCGACCCCGGGCACCGGCGGGTACGGGCGCAAGGCGCTGCAGGGCAAGGGCCCGACGCCGAAGGCCGAGGAGCGCACCTACCACCCGGCGTACAAGCGCAAGGTGGCCGCCGAGAAGGCCGAGGCCGCGCAGCCCAAGTCGCACGCGTCCCGCACGCGGCGCAGCGGCTCCGCCGAGGAGGTCATCGCCGGGCGTAACTCCGTGCTCGAGGCGCTGCGCGCGGACGTCCCCGTCGAGGTGCTGTTCGTCTTCCACCGCCTGGAGAACGACGACCGCACCAAGGAGATCCTCGACATCGCGATGGGTCGCGGCCACGAGATCCGCGAGGCCAGCAAGACGGACCTCGACCGCATCACCGACGGGGCCATCCACCAGGGCGTGGCCCTGCAGGTGCCGCCGTACGACTACAAGGACGTCGACGACCTGCTCGACATCGCCGCCGCCCAGGGCGAGCGTCCGTTGATCGTCGCGCTCGACGGCGTCACGGACCCGCGCAACGTCGGTGCGACGCTGCGGTCGGCCGGAGCGTTCGGCGCCCACGGCATCCTCGTGCCCGAGCGCCGCGCCGCCGGCGTGACCGCGTCGGCCTGGAAGGTCTCGGCCGGGGCGGCCGCCCGCGTGCCCGTGGCCCGCGCGACCAACCTCGTCCGTGCCCTGGAGGAGCTGAAGAAGGCAGGCTGCTTCATCGTCGGGCTCGACGGCGGCGGCGAGGTCACCATCGGCGACATGGCGTTCGCGACCGACCCGGTGGTCCTCGTCGCGGGCTCCGAGGGCAAGGGACTCTCGCGTCTCGTGCGGTCGACCTGCGACGTCGTGGCGTCGATCCCGATCAGCGCCGACACCGAGTCGCTCAACGCCGCGACGGCCACCGGGATCGCCCTCTACGAGGTGGCGCGCCGCCGCAGCGAGGGCTGAGCCCTACAGGTCGTCCGGGTCGGGGACGCCCGCCGCGCGCTCGTCGGGCGTCACCCCGAGCAGCGCCTGCTCGTCCGGGCGGTCGCGCAGGACGTTCTCGACGTACGACCGGGTCGCCTCCGCCAGCGGGACGTCCGCGCCGCGCTGCTCCGCCACGAACCAGCGGTGGTCGAGGATCTCGTGGAAGAGCTGGGCCGGCTCCAGCTTGCCGCGGAGCTCGCGCGGGACCGCCTCGACGGTCGGCTCGAAGGCGGTGCGCAGCCAGTCGTGCGCCACGAACTCCTCGCTGTCGTTCTGGCGCTCGTGCGCCGCGGTGAAGCTGTCCAGGTCGTTGAGCAGGCGGCGCGCCTGGCCCTCCTGGACGTCGAGACCGGTCAGGCGCATCAGGCGGCGGGCGTGGTGCCCCGCGTCGACCACCTTCGGCTGGATACGGACGCTCACGCCGTCGATGTCCGTGGTGATCTCCAGCTCCCCGACGTCGAAGCCCAGCTCGTTCAGCTTCTCGATGCGGGCGGCCACCCGCCACCGCTCGTCCATGCCGAAGCTCTCGGCGCCCGTGAGGGTCTCCCAGAGTCCCTCGTAGCGCTCGACGAGCGTGTTGCCGATCGCGACCAGGTCGACGTCCTCGTCGATCAGCTCGCCGGCTGCGAGGTCCATGAGCTCGCCGATGATGTTGGTGCGGGCGAGGTCGAGGTCGTAGGCGCGCTGGCCCGGGCTCAGCGCCCGGTGCAGGTCGCCGGTCTCCGCGTCCACGAGGTAGGCGGCGTAGGCCTCGGCGTCACGCCGGAACAGGGTGTTCGACAGCGAGACGTCGCCCCAGTAGAAGCCGATGAGGTGAAGCCGGACGAGGAGCACCGCGAGCGCGTCGATGAGGCGGTCGGCGGTGTCCGGGCGCAGGGCGCGGGAGAAGAGGGCCCGGTACGGCAGGGAGAACTGCAGGTGCTCGGTGACGAGCACGGCCTCCAGCCGTTCGCCGTTCTCGTCCTGGCGGCCGGTGATGACCCCGACGGGCACGACGCTCGGCACGTCGAGCCGGCGCAGCTGCCGCAGCAGCTCGTACTCCCGGTAGGCGACGCTCTCGCCGATCTCCTTGATCGCGATCACGCGGCCCGAGAGCTTGACGAACCGGACGACGTGCCGCGAGATGCCGCGCGGGAACGCCGCCAGAACCTCGTCGGGCCAGTCGACCAGCGGCAGGTGCCACGGGAGGTCGAGGATCGCGGGGTCGGGGGCGGTCGCGGTGATCTGCAGGTTCTGCACCCCTGCAGCCTACTCACCCACCCTGCGGGCCCCGATGGGCGGCCCGGACGCAGCACGGGGCGGGACCGTCGCGGTCCCGCCCCGTGCGTGTGTCAGTCGTGCGTCGGTGTCAGAGACGCTCGCCCGTCGACGGCGAGAAGACGTGCTGCTCGCCCTCGCGGATCGAGACGTACAGACGGTCGCCCTTCATGGGGACCTTGCGCGGGTCGACGCGGACGATGACCTGTCCGGTGCCGGCACCCGAGGTGACCTGGGCGTCGAGCGCCTTCGGGCCGACGAGGCGGCCGTAGACGAACGCGTCCGAGCCGAGCTCCTCGACGAGGTCGACCTCGACGGGGAACGACCCGGGGCCGGCCTGGTCGACCACCGAGAGCGCCTCGGGGCGGAAGCCGATCGTGACCTTGCCCTTGTCGGCGTCGGTGAGCTTCGAGACGGCCTCGGCGGCGATCGGGACGCGAGCCTCGCCGACCTGGGCGTAGCCGTCCGCGACGTCGAACGTGGCGAGGTTCATCGCGGGCGAGCCGATGAAGCCGGCCACGAAGATGTTCGCGGGCGTGTCGTACATCTCGCGCGGCGTGCCGACCTGCTGCAGGAGACCGTCCTTGAGGACCGCGATGCGGTCACCCATGGTGAGGGCCTCGGTCTGGTCGTGCGTGACGTAGACGGTCGTGACGCCGAGGCGACGCTGCAGCGACGCGATCTGCGTACGGGTCGAGACGCGAAGCTTGGCGTCGAGGTTCGACAGCGGCTCGTCCATGAGGAAGACCTGCGGCTGACGGACGATCGCACGGCCCATGGCGACACGCTGACGCTGACCACCGGAGAGGGCCTTGGGCTTGCGGTCCAGGTACTCGGTGAGGTCGAGGATCTCGGCGGCCTCTTCGACGCGCTTGCGGATCTCCTGCTTGGGCGTGCCCGCGATCTTCAGCGCGAAGCCCATGTTGTCGGCGACCGACATGTGCGGGTACAGCGCGTAGTTCTGGAACACCATCGCGATGTCGCGGTCCTTCGGCTGGACGTCCGTGACGTCGCGGTCGCCGATGTAGATGTTGCCCGCGTTGACGTCCTCGAGGCCGGCGAGCATGCGCAGCGACGTGGACTTTCCACAACCCGACGGGCCGACGAGGACGAGGAACTCGCCGTCCTCGATGTGCAGGTTGAGCTGGTCGACAGCGGGGCGCTCCGTGCCGGGGTAGACCCGGGTCGCGTGGTCGAAAGTTACGGTAGCCATGGCTGGTACATCCCTCCACCGGCAGGTACGTGCCGGACGATCCGTTGTGGTGGTGTGCCGTTGCGTCGCAGTGCGTCAGCGGTGACACGGTCGCGGCCGTCGTGGACGCGACGTGAAGACAGCCTACCTGCCCCCGCGGTGTGCTGGGTCACACGACTCCGGTCGATCGGGTGGGGATGCTCACACGCTCAGGTGCGTCGCGAGCCGGCCGAGCAGGTCGGCGACCGCCTGTGGTGAGGAGACGCGGAACGACGCCGCCGTCTCACCGTCGCCGACCTTGATCGCGAGGTCCACGGCGCCGGGGCGGGAGAACGCTCGCTCGTCGGTGGTGTCGTCCCCGGCGTACAGCACCCGGACGTCGGCGGGTCCGACGTCGCACGCCTCGGCCAGCCGCGCGCGCAGCGCCTCGAGCCCCTCGCCCTTGGAGGTCTCGACGACCGAGGTCTCCACGACGTCCTTGCCGTGCATCGGGGAGAGCCCCAGCGACTCGGCGACGGCGTCGGCCCGGCGGTCCGCGTCCTCGGCGTCGCCGCGCGTCGCCCGGCGCGTGTGCAGGACCGCAGCCGTGGGCTTGGTCTCGACGTGGGCGCCGTCGTACTCCGCGGCGATCTCCTCGAACCCGGCGATCAGGGAGCGGCGGGTCTCGGCGTCGTCCGGCGCGAGGTCGAACGGGACGGTGACGAGCCCGTCGGGGCCGACCTCCCCGGTCTCGGCCCCGTGACTGCCCACGAGCCACGTGCCGAGCGGCGGGTCGGCGAGCGCGGCCAGGTCGGCCAGGTGCCGCCCCGAGACGAGCGCGAGCTGCACGTGCGGGGCGAGCGGCGCCATCCGGGTCAGGGCGTCGCGGGCACCGGGCAGCATCCGCGACGCGCTCGGGTCGTCGACGAGGGGGGCGAGGCAGCCGTCGAAGTCGAGGGCCACCAGGACGGGTCGGTGCGCGGCAAGGTCCGCGAGCGCTCCCTCGAGCGCCGCGGGGTCGGTCTCCGTCACACGTGGTCCTGTCGCGAGGGCATGGCGGTGAGCACGCCGAGGAACGAGTCCGACCACTTGGTGACGTCGTCCGCCAGCACCCGCTTGCGCAGCTTGCGCATCCGACGACGCTGCTCGCGCTCGTCCATGTTCGCGGCGGCGACGATCGTGTCCTTCATGCCGTCGATGTTGTGCGGGTTGACGAGCAGCGCACCGGGCGCGAGCTCGTCCGCGGCCCCGGTGAACTCCGAGAGGACGAGGACGCCGCGGTCGTCGGAGCGCGCCGCCACGTACTCCTTGGCGACGAGGTTCATCCCGTCGCGCAGCGAGGTCACGAGCATGACGTCGGCGGCGAGGTAGAGCGCCGCCATCTCCTCGGGCGGGTAGGAGTGGTGCAGGTAGTGGATCGCCGAGTGGCCGATCTCGCCGTACTCGCCGTTGATGCGGCCGACGAGCCCCTCGACGTGCTCGCGCAGCTCCTGGTAAGCGCCGACGTTCTCGCGGCTGGGGCTCGCGACCTGGATGAGGGTGGCACCCTGCACGTCGATCCGGCCGTCCTGCAGGATCTCGCCGTAGGCCTTGATCCGGTGCCGGATGCCCTTGGTGTAGTCGAGGCGGTCGACGCCGAGCATGACGACCTCGGGGTCGCCGAGGTCGGCACGGATCTCCTTGGCGCGCGCCTGGACCTCCGGGGTCCGCGCGAGCTCGTCGAAGTGGGCGGAGTCGATCGAGATCGGGAACGACGCGGCGCGGACGTGGCGGCCGGGCCGGCCGTCGGCGTCGGGCATGGTGATGATCGGCCCACGGGTCGGCCGGTCGGTCAGCCGCCGGACGGCGCGGATGAAGTTCGAGGCGTCACCGGCCCGCTGGAACCCGATCAGGTCGGCGCCGAGCAGACCCTCGAGCACCTGCGCGCGCCACGGGAGCTGCTGGAACAGCTCGAGCGGGGGGAAGGGGATGTGGTCGAAGAACCCGATCCGCAGGTCCGGCCGCTGCTCACGGAGCATCTTGGGGACCAGCTGGAGCTGGTAGTCGTGGACCCACACGACGGCGCCCTGCGCGGCCTGGGCGGCCGCGGCGTCGGCGAAGCGCTGGTTCACGCGGCGGTAGGCGTCCCACCACTGCCGGTGGTACGCCGGGGGTGCGATCACGTCGTGGTAGAGCGGCCACAGCGTGTCGTTGGAGAAGCCCTCGTAGTACTTCTCGATCTCCTCGGCCGAGAGGGTGACGGGCACCAGGTGCATCCCGTCGCCCTCGAACGGCGGGACCTCGAAGTCCGGTCCTCCGGACCAGCCGACCCATGCGCCGTCGGCCGCCTGCATGACGGGCTCGAGGGCCGTGACGAGGCCACCGGGTGACCGCTTCCAGTTGATCGATCCGTCGTCCGTGAGCTCGATGTCCACGGGGAGCCTGTTGGCCACCACTACGAGGTCGAATCCGCCGTCCTGTGCCAAGAAATACTCCCGAGGGTTTCCGCAGCGCCGCCGATGTGGAGGCAAGGGCAGGGTACCGCGCGAGCCAGTTCCCGGCTCGTTCTCGCGGGACGGACGTGTCGGTGCGCGTGCGGTGCGCGTCAGCCTCGGTACGGTGACGCCATGGACAGCACGGGCGGGATCGCCGCCGGCACGGAGCTCGGTGGCTACCGGGTGGAGTCGCGCCTCGGTGCGGGCGCGATGGGCAGCGTGTACCGCGCGACCGACGGCGGTGGCCGGAGCGTCGCGCTGAAGGTCCTGCACTCCCACGTCGACGCCGACACGAGCGCGCAGGGACGTGAGCGTCTGCGGCGGGAGGCGGCGGCGCTGCGCCGCCTCGACCACCCGGCGGTGGCCGCCATCCTCGACGTCGAGCTCGAGGGCGCGGACGCGTTCATCGTCACCGAGCTCGTCGAGGGAATCAGCCTCGAGGACGAGATCCGCGACGGCGGTCCGCTGGGACCGGACGACCTCCTGGCGCTCGCCGAGGAGCTGGCCGAGGCCCTGCGTGCCGTGCACGCCGCGGGCGTCGTGCACCGCGACCTGAAGCCGTCGAACGTCCTCGTCACGGACGAGGGCCCCGTGCTGATCGACTTCGGGATCGCCCACGGGCTCGACGACGCACGGATGACCTCGTCGGGGCTCGTCATGGGGACGCCGGGATACCTTGCACCGGAGCTCCTGTCCGGGTCCGAGCCGGGGACGGAGTCGGACTGGTGGGGCTGGGCGGCGCTGCTCGCCTACGCGGCCACCGGGCGGGCGCCCTTCGGCGTACGACCCGTCGAGGCCGTCCTCGCCCGCGCCCGGACCGGGGACGCCGATCTCGAGGGGCTCGGTGCCCACACCTACGGCGCCCTGCACGCGGCCCTGCGGCCCGAGCCCTCGCAGCGGATGCGCCCCGACCAGGTGATCACAGCCCTGTCCCGTGCGGCCGACGACGGCGACCGGACCCCCGCGGAGTCCGCCACCCAGGTGGTGGGCGGGGTCGTCCCCCTCGGGGCGGTGGACGCGAACGACGGCCGGACCCGCGCCGTCGGGGTCGACCCGGTGGGCGTCGTGCAGAGCGAGCCCGAGGTGCCCGGCTACGTGCGCCCGCAGCACCGGCGTCGGCCGTGGGCCGCCGGCATCGCCGGGGTCGCCCTGGTCCTGTACGCGGGCAGCGCCCCCGGGGTCGCCTTCGTGGTGCTGGCGGTGCTCGTCGTCGTGCTGCGGCTGTTCGGAGTGTTCGGCGACGCGCTGCACTCGCGTCGAGAGCGGCGCGGGGTCTCGCGGAGCGACGGCGCGATGGTGGCGCTCGCGAGCCCGTACCTGCTGCTGCGCACCGTGGTCGGCGCGCTCGGCGGGCTGCTCGTCGGTGGCTGTGCCGCCGTGCTGATCGTCGCCGCGTCGTGGTGGCTGCTGGAGCCGGGTCGGCTGCAGGTCTCCATCGACCAGTCCACCGAGTCGCTTTCCGTCGGGGGCCGCAACGAGGACTGGGTGTACGTCGTCGTCCTCTGCCTCGCGATGACCGTCGCGGTCCTCTTCGCGTGGTTCGGGCCGGCGTCACGGCTGACCCGGGTGGGTTCGCGCACGGTGATGGCCGCCGTCGCGTCCGGGACCGTGGGCACCGTGATCGTCCTGGTGGTCGTACTGGCCGCCGCCGTGGCAGCCGCGGTCCTGCTCGCCTCGGGGTCGCCCGTCGAGTGGTGGCCGCTGTCCGAGGCACCGACCCTCTCGTAGTACCGACGCTGTCCTCGACGTCGTTGGCCGCTACGCTGGGCGCGTGCACCCTGGACACCGCGGAGCGACGCGCCCGACGCCGTACGGCGGCGGGCTGCTGACCGGTGTGGTGCTGGCCGTCCTCGGGGTGGTCACGGGCCTGGCGACGCTCGCCTCGGTCCACGGCTACGCCGTCGTGCACCGGTGCGTTGACATCGGCGCCACGGGTGCCGCCTGGGGGATGCGCCTCGCGCTCGTCCGGGACTCCGCCGCGTGCCCCGCGGGGGAGGTGGCCGTGGGCGGGACCACCGACGCCGCGGTCCACGTCGTCGGGGCGCTCGCCGTCTCTGTGCTCGTCGCCCACGTGGCCGCGCTGTGCGTGGCCGTCGGTGCCGGTGCTGCCGTGGCCCGCGCGGTCACGCGGTTCCGTACCGCTGCCCGGCGTCGCCTCGTCGCGCTGGTCCGCACGGCGGGAGCCGTGCCGGCCGACGACCGAGCGGACGTCCCGGTGCTCGGACGCCGGAGCGCCGCGGTCGCACGCGCCGTGCACGGCGCCGCCGTCACGTGGCGCGGCCCGCCGGCCCTGTCCGTGCCGTAGCGACCCCCCAGCATCCGCATCTTTCGAGGAGCCCCATGTCTCAGCAGAACCTGTCCAAGGCAGAACGCCGCAAGCAAGCCGTCGCCGACGCCGAGAAGGCGCGCGCCGCCCAGGCCGCGAAGGACCGCCGCACCCGCATCATCACCCTGACCCTGCTCGCCGTCGGCGTGATCGCGCTCGGTCTCGTCATCTGGTTCATCCTGGCGCAGGGCAGCAAGCCCGCGCTCGAGCGAACCGACGGCCCGGCCGCGGCGACCGAGGACGGCGGCATCCCGATCGGCGCCGACGGCTCCGCCGGGACCACCAACGACGGTGCCGTCGAGGTCGCCGTCTACCTCGACTTCATGTGCCCCATCTGCGGCCAGTTCGAGTCGCTCAACGGCCCGACGCTGGACGAGCTCCGTGAGTCCGGCGAGGTCACCGAGGTCATGTACCCCGTCTCGATCCTGGACCGCATGTCCTCGGGCAGCCAGTTCTCCACCCGTGCGGCCGCGGCGGCGTACTACGTCGCCGACCAGGCGCCGGAGCAGATGTCGGCGTTCTTCGACACCATGTTCGCCAACCAGCCCGAGGAGAACTCCTCCGGTCTGACCGACGCGCAGATCGCCCAGATCGCCGAGCAGGCCGGCGTGCCGGCGGACGTCGCGCAGGACATCGAGCGCGGCGAGGCGATGGACACGTACGGCGACTACGTCACCGCGGTGACCGAGACGGCGGCCGGCGACGACGAGCTCGCGAACGAGAACGGCGGCTTCGGCACCCCGACGATCGCGATCGACGGCGAGCGCTGGGACGGTGCCTGGAGCACCGACGGCGAGCTCGAGAAGGCCGTCGACGCGGCGGCCGGCACCTCGGGCGAGAGTGACGCCGAGGAACCTGCCGAGGGCGATTCCACCGAGTGACGCATCGCCCGGTAGGCTGTCCGGCGTCCCGCAGGGGACCGTCGTCCGGCCTGCCGGGCGCCACGCCGCCTTAGCTCAGCTGGTAGAGCGCTCGCCTTGTAAGCGAAAGGTCGTCGGTTCGAACCCGACAGGCGGCTCCACCACGACGGCCTCGCACCCACCCGGGTGCGAGGCCGTCGTCGTGCGGTTGCCGACCTGTGTCAGTCGCGGTCCTCGGCGTTGATCTCCCCGCCGCGCAGCACGGCGGACAGCTCCGGCTGCTTGGCGGTGCGGGCGTCGCCCGAGGAGACCCGGCGGACGCGGCGCTGGATCCACGGCACCAGGTGCGTGCGGGCCCACTCGGCGTTCTCGCGGGCGCGCCGGACGGCGGGCGTCGGGGCCTGCGCCTCGAGCGGGGTGTCCCAGTCGGACGCCTCGGGGGCGAGGCCGAGGCCGACGAGGGCGGCGTCGCGCACGCGGGTGTGACCCTCGGGGGTCAGGTGGAGGCGGTCCTCCGACCACATGCGCCAGTCCTGCAGCGACCGCATCCCCCACAGGTCGAGGACGTGGCAGCCGTGGCGCTGCGCGATCGACCAGATCATCGAGTTGTACACGCCGACACGGGAGCGGGTCACGGCCACCATGCCGGCCTTCGCGTCGAACCCGGTGGCCAGGAGCACGTCGATCCCGGCCTCGCGCAACCGCACCACGCCGTGCTCCAGGTCGCGGGCCAGCCGGTCGATGTCGGCGCGGGGGCGCAGGATGTCGTTGCCGCCCCCGACCATGCTGACGAGGTCGGGCCGCATCTCGATCGCGCGCGGCACCTGGTCGACGAGGATCGAGCGCAGGAGCTTGCCGCGGATCGCGGTGTTGGCGTACTGCAGCGGCTCGGCGCCGGCGGCGACGCGGCGGTCGTTGAGGACGAGGGCGAGTCGGTCGGCCCACCCGCGCTGGTGGTCCGGGTCCGTCGGGTACGGGTCCCACAGCCCCTCGGAGAACGAGTCGCCGATGGCGACGTACGAGGACCAGCGGGTGACGTCGTCGTGCGTATTCACGCAGCCCATTGTGCACCCGCTGTCGACCCCCTTCCGGGTGCGGGGGCTAGAGGGGCAGTGTCCAGTCGACCGGGTCCGCGCCCTGCGCGGCCAGCAGCTCGTTGACGCGCGAGAAGGGGCGGGACCCGAAGAACCCGCGGCGCGCGGACAGCGGGCTCGGGTGTGCGCTCTCCACGACGGGGGTCTCGCCGAGCAGAGGTCGCAGCGCCTGGGCCTGCCGGCCCCAGAGCACCGCCACCAGCGGGGCGTCGCGGGCGACGAGTGCACGGATCGCCTGGTCGGTCACCTCTTCCCACCCGATCCCGCGATGGGAGGCGGCGTCGCCCGGTCGGACGGTCAGGACCCGGTTGAGCAGCAGCACGCCCTGGTCGGCCCACGACGTCAGGTCGCCGTGCCCCCGGACGGGCGCCCCGACGTCGTCGTGCAGCTCGGTGAAGAGGTTCTGCAGGGAGCGGGGGACCGGGCGGACGCCGCGCGCCACGGAGAACGACAGGCCTGTCGCGTGCCCGGGGGTCGGGTACGGGTCCTGCCCGACGACGAGCACGCGCACGTCGGCCATCGGCCGGGCGAACGCCCGCAGGATGTTCTCGGGTGCGGGGAGGTAGGTGTGCCCGTCGGCGACCTCGGCGCGCAGGCGCTCGCCCACGGCGTGCAGCGCGGGCTCCACCGGGGCGAGGGCCTCGGCCCAGTCCGGGGCGACGACGTCGCGCACCGCGGGCAGGTCCGCGTGCGGCGGGCTCGTGGGGGGAAGGTCGAAGAGCGGCACGTCGACGACCGTACCCGGACCAGATGACGGTACGTCGGCGAGGGAAACGACAAGCGTGTGATTCGTCGCCTAGGCTGGCCGCAGGAGGTGCCATGAGCGAGCAGATCTGCGAGCAGCAGGACAGCGGGACGACGGACGAGGCGACGGGTGGCCTGGACACCCGCAGCCGCGAGATCCTCGACTTCGAGCGTCAGTGGTGGAAGTACGCCGGGGTCAAGGAGCAGGCCGTCCGCGACCTCTTCGACATGACCGCGACGCGCTACTACCAGGTCCTCAACGCGATCATCGACACGCCCGAGGCGCTCGAGCACGATCCGATGCTCGTCAAGCGTCTGCGGCGGATGCGATCGACCCGACACCGGGCCCGCGAGGCACGGCGCCTCGGGACCGGATCGTGACCAGGCCGTTTATTCTCCCGGCCGGTTCCGGCTACCCTTCCCCTCGTGACCTCTTCTCGATACCCGTACGAGCCTGACGAGTTCGACGCGCCGGCACCGGCCGGCGCTCCCGTCGGCGTACACAGGGCACCCCGGTCCGCATGGTCGCGGACGTGGCCGTTCCTGACGGTCATCGTCCTGGCCGGAGCGCTCGGCGTGGGCGCGGTCGCGTACGTCTCGATGGACGACGACCCCGCACCGGTCGCGTCGTCGGAGGACTCCGCCGCCGGCACCGACGAGGGTGCCGAGGCGAGCGAGACGCCGTCCGACGAGGCGACGGACGCCGCGACGGAGGAGCCGACCGAGGAGCCCACCGAGACCGAGGAACCGACCGAGGAGCCCACGGAGGAGACAGACGACGTCGACTCCCTGCTCGCCGCGGCCGACCTGTCGGCCTACGTGCGTGTCCTCAACGAGAACGGGCCCGCCGGGGAGGCCGCCGCCGGACAGGCCGCGCTGACCGCCGCAGGGTTCACCGACGTCGCCGCCGCCAACTACCCCGACCCCGGGACGGGCCTGACCGCCAACACCGTCTGGTACATCGAGGGCCGTGCGGAGACCGCCCAGGCCGTCGCCGCGGTGCTGGGTATCCCGGCCGAGCAGGCCTCCGAGGTCGCGCTCCGTGACGGTGAGGTCATCGTCGTGGTCGAGGAAGACCTGCCGAACGCCGGCTGACATGCACGACGTCGTCGTCGTCGGGTCCGGGCCCAACGGGCTCGCCGCAGCGGTGACGACCGCCCGTGCCGGGCTCGACGTCCTCGTCCTCGAGGCGCAGCCCACCGTCGGTGGCGGCGCCCGGACCCTGCGCGACGACCACGGGCTCCTGCACGACGTCTGCTCGGCCGTGCACCCGCTCGCCTGGGCCTCGCCGTTCTTCCGCGAGTTCGACCTCGCAGCCCGGGGCGTCGAGCTGCTCGTCCCCGAGGTCTCGTACGCCCACCCGCTTCCCGACGGCGCGGCAGCACTCGCGTACCGGGACCTCGCCACGACCGCGGCGTCGTTGGGGCAGGACGGCGACCGGTGGGCCGCGACGTTCGGTCCCCTCGCCCGGGACTGGGAGGCGCTCGTCGGCGCACTGCTGGGACGCTCGGTCCGGCCGACCCCCGCCGCACTCCGGGGTGCGGCGCTCGCGGCGCGGTACGCGCTCGGTCCGGTCGGGGCGCGGGGCGTGCGTTCCGGGCCGACGGACCCGTTCCGGACGCCAGCGGCCCAGGCGCTCTTCGCCGGGGTCGCGGCGCACACCTCCACGCCGCTGCCCGGGTTGGCCGCCGGTGGCACGGGCGCGCTGCTCGGGGCCCTCGCGCACGCCCCCGGAGGCTGGCCCGTGCCGCGCGGCGGCAGTCAGGCGATCGTCGACGCGCTCGTCGCGGACCTCACCGCGCACGGCGGGCGGGTCGAGGTGGACCGGCCGGTGCGGTCGCGTCGTGACCTGCCCCCGGCGCGGGGGTACGTCCTCGACACCTCGCCCGAGGCGGCGCGGGAGATCCTCGGCGGCACTCGTGACGTGGCCGATCCCGGAGAGCGGGCTAATGGGGTATCGGTGGCCGGTGCCGGTGCCGGTGCCGGTGCCGGTGCCAGGGCCCGAGGGCGGGGTCTGGTCCGAGGGTGGGGCGTAGGCGCACGAATGTCCGCGGCCGCCCGCGTGGACCTCGTGCTGGACGGCCCCGTCCCGTGGGAGGAGCCCGACGTCGGGCGTGCGGGCACCGTGCACCTCGGTGGGCATCGCGCCGAGATCGTGCGCGCGGAGGCCGAGGTCGCCGCCGGCGGACATGCCGTCCGGCCCGTCGTCCTCGTGAGCGACCCTGCCGTGGTCGACCCGACCCGCGAGGTCGCCGGGCTGCGTCCCCTCTGGACCTACGCGCACGTCCCGCTCGGCTCGGACCGCGACGTCACCGACGACGTCCTCGCCCAGCTCGAACGCTTCGCACCCGGCGTCCGCGACCTGGTCGTCGACACCCGGTGCACGCCCGCGGCACGGATGGCGGAGCACGACGCCAACCTGGTCGGCGGCAACATCTCCGGCGGTCCCGTGACCGTGCCACGGGTGCTGCTCGGCCCCCGTGTGCGGAGGTCGCCCTGGGACACGGGGCACGCCGACGCGGTTCTCGGCTCGGCGTCGACACCGCCGGGCCCGGGTGTCCATGGCATGGGTGGCTGGTTCGCCGCACGGCGCCTGCTCCGCGGTCTGGGGCTCTCGACGCCGTCGCTCGCCCCCTGACCGCGCCCGGCTACGGGGCGTAGTCGGTGCCGTACCGCTCCACGTAGGCATCGAGGGAGTCGCTGCGGATTGCGGCGCCCAGGTCGGCGGTCTGCGCCTCGTCGACGAGGTTCACCGACGCCCCGTTCTTGGTGCCGAACCCGGTGATCGGCACCATCAGACCGACCACGTCGTCGCGGCCGAGCGCTTCCGAGAGCTCCGCGAGGGCCGTGAAGTCCGCCAGGTCGAGGTCGCCCGTGACCTTGACGTTCCCGAGCAGGACGGGCATCAGCTCGGCAAGGACCTCCGGGTCCTGGGCCTGCCCGGCGATCTCGGCCAGCATCCCCGTCACCGCGGCACGCTGGCGCTCGGTGCGGTCCAGGTCCCCCAGGGGCAGGCGCTTGCGCTCGCGGGTGTAGATCAGGCCGTCGGTGTTCTCGAGCTCGATCATGCCCTCGTCGAACACGACCTCCCGCCCCGTGCTGTTGACGGTCACCGAGGTGGCGTACTTGTTGTCCACCTCGAAGCCGTCGAGCGCCCGCGTCAGCGCGATGAATCCCGCGAAGTTGGTCTGCATCGTGTAGTCGACGTCGACGCCGCCGAGCAGCTCGGAGACCGTCTCCGTGAGCGTCGGTGTGCCGCCGCGCGAGAACGCCGAGTTGATCTTCCCCTCGCCGAGACCGGGGATCGGCACCCACATGTCCCGGGTGAACGAGATCAGGTAGAGGTTCTCGCGGTCCTCGGGGACGTGGGCGAGCATGATCGTGTCGGCGTTGCCGCCGAGACTCTCGGGGTCGCGGGAGTCGTTGCCGATCAGCAGGATGTCGACGTCGCCGTCGGGCAGCGGGTCCTCGGGGCCGGTCGGCGTCGGCGTCGGGGTCGGGGTCTCGGTCGGCTCCGGGCTCGCCGTGGCCGTGGGCGTCGGGGAGGACGTCGGCGACGGGGCGGACTCCTGCGAGGCTCCGCTCGTGCAGCCGGTCAGGATCAGGGCGGCGACCGCGCAGGTCGCGGCGGCGCTCGACATGCGGTTCACGGGGATACCTCGGTCTCGTCGACGGGCGCGTCGGTGTCCGACACCTCCGGTGGTGCGGGTGCGCTCCGGTCCAGGGTATCGAGGGCGATCAGCACGTTGGCCGCGCTCCACGCCAGCGGCGCGACGGCCGCGGGCGAGCCGTCGGCGAGGACCTTCTCCGGGATCGCCCCGGAGTCCGTGCGGTGGCTGTCGATCCAGTCGAGCCAGCTGAGCGCGACGTGCCGGTCGTCCATCGTGGCCGCCGTCATCGCGTACAGGGAGGTCTGCGGCGTCCAGGAGATGCCGTCGTTCTTCCACCCGCCGCCGGGTGCCAGGCCGCCGGCGGGGCGCCGCATCTCGTCCACCGACGCGACCCAGGCCTCGGTGGCGCCCTCGAGCGGCGTGGGCTGGAACGGCGGCAGGACGAACGCCGTCGCGGCGTCCCGCGCCCCGCCCGTGATCTCGCGCGGGTAGCCTGCGGCGCCGAACGTCTGCTCGATCGAGCTCCGGGTCTCGTCGGCCGCCGTGCGCAGGATGCGCGAGCGCTCGCCGTCGCCGTCGTCCGCGTAGATCGCGGCGGCCGCCTCGAGACCGGCGAGCACGGGGCCCGCCGTCCCGAGCGTGAGCTCGTCGGCCTCGACCTCCCAGTAGTCGCTCGACGCCGGCGGGAGGGACGACGGGACGTCGACCAGGCTGAGGAGGTAGGTCGACGACGCGTCGACGAGCGGGTCCAAACGGCTCCGCAGGGCAGCGCGGTCGTCGACGGGGGCGGCCGCGAGGACCTCGTCGGTGGCCCAGAGCATCCATCCGGGGCCGTCCGACTGCTCGCCCCGGTCGTCGGGCGGTCCGGAGCCGTCGGGGAGATAGCGTGCCTGGAACGACCCGTCGTCCTCCTGGACCCCCTGAAGAAACGCGAGGACGTCCGCGGCGTCGTCGACGTGGCCGGTGCGCGCGAGGGCCACGGCGACGAACGCGCCGTCGCGTGGCCAGGTGTACCACCACGGCGGCGACGGCGCGGCGACGGACGCCCCGTTGTCGAGCACGAGCGCGTGCAGGTCCAGGAGCGCGTCCGTGCCCAGGTCCTCGAGGTCTGCCGACGCGCCGGGGATCGTCCCCGCGGCGAGCCAGGCGCGCGACTCCTCGGCCGTCTGCTCGGCACCCGCGGCGTCCGCCAGTGCCGATGCCGGCGACCCGCCGCCGACGGGCTTGATCGCGGTGGTGACGTCGCCGTCCGGGTCGAGGTCGTCGTCGTCCAGCGTGGCGGGGTCCAGGACGCGACTGCCCTCGAGGTAGGTCGCGTCGAATCCCGCGGGCAGGCGGTAGACCGTGCCGTCCGGCCCGAGCGCGACGCCGTCCTCGTAGAGGTCGACGTGGGCGATCGTCTCCCGTGTCAGGGCATACGTGCCGGTGGCGGCGAGGGCGAGCAGCACGACGACGATCGCGGCGACGGTGGCCCGTCCTCGGGCGCTGCGGGGTCTCACGCGCCGATCCTACGGGCAGGGCGTCGCTACGTCGGGGCGCGATCCACAGGGCCGGGTACGCCGTCGGCGCAACACACGTCCACCGTCTTGCACTCGCGCCTCACGAGTGCCAATAATGTGGTTAGCACTCTCTGCAGGAGAGTGACAGTCTCGGGTCGACAGGCGAGGTCCGTGCGACGACGTGAAGGGAACGTCGTCGAGCGTGGCCGTCCGTCGCGGGCGCCGGCCGACCTCCACGTACCAGCGGAGGAACACAACTCTCATGGCAAAGATCATCGCGTTCGACGAGGTTGCTCGTCGAAGCATGGAGCGCGGGCTCAACCAGCTCGCGGACACGGTCAAGGTCACGCTCGGCCCCAAGGGTCGCAACGTCGTCCTGGACAAGAAGTGGGGCGCCCCCACGATCACCAACGACGGTGTCAGCATCGCCAAGGAGATCGAGCTCGAGGACCCGTACGAGCGCATCGGCGCCGAGCTCGTCAAGGAGGTCGCCAAGAAGACGGACGACGTCGCCGGTGACGGAACCACCACCGCGACCGTCCTCGCCCAGGCACTCGTGCGCGAGGGCCTGCGCAACGTCGCCGCCGGGTCGAACCCGATCGCGCTCAAGCGCGGCATCGAGAAGGCCGTCGAGGCCGTCACCGCCGAGCTGCTGAACGCCGCCAAGGACATCGAGACGACCGAGGAGATCGCCGCCACCGCCGCCATCTCCGCCGGCGACCCCGAGATCGGCGCGCTCATCGCGCAGGCGATCGACAAGGTCGGCAAGGAAGGCGTCATCACCGTCGAGGAGTCCAACTCCTTCGGGCTCGAGCTCGAGCTCACCGAGGGCATGCGCTTCGACAAGGGCTTCCTCGCCCGCTACTTCGAGACCGACGCCGAGCGCCAGGAAGCCGTGCTCGAGGACCCGTACGTCCTGATCGTCGAGTCCAAGATCGCCAACGTCAAGGACCTGCTGCCGCTGCTCGACCAGGTCATGAAGGCCGGTCGCTCGCTGCTCATCATCGCCGAGGACGTCGAGGGCGAGGCTCTTGCGACCCTCGTGCTCAACAAGATCCGCGGCACCTTCAAGTCCGTCGCCGTCAAGGCTCCGGGCTTCGGTGACCGCCGCAAGGCCATGCTGCAGGACATCGCGATCCTCACCGGTGGCCAGGTCATCTCCGAGACGGTCGGCCTCAAGCTCGAGACCGCCACGCTCGACCTGCTCGGCCAGGCACGCAAGGTCGTCGTCACCAAGGACGAGACCACGATCGTCGAGGGCTCCGGCGACGCCGACCTCATCGGCGGCCGCGTGAACCAGATCCGCTCCGAGATCGAGAAGTCGGACTCCGACTACGACCGCGAGAAGCTGCAGGAGCGCCTCGCCAAGCTGGCCGGCGGCGTCGCCGTCATCAAGGCCGGTGCCGCGACCGAGGTCGAGCTCAAGGAGCGCAAGCACCGCATCGAGGACGCCGTGCGCAACGCCAAGGCTGCCGTCGAGGAGGGCATCGTCGCCGGTGGTGGCGTCGCCCTCATCCAGGCCGGCGAGGCCGCGTTCGCGACCCTCTCGCTCGAGGGTGACGAGTCGACCGGTGCGCAGATCGTGCGCCGCTCGATCGACGCTCCGCTGAAGCAGATCGCCGAGAACGCCGGCCTCGAGGGTGGCGTCGTCGCGGAGAAGGTCCGCAACCTCACCCCGGGTCACGGCCTCAACGCCGCGACCGGCGAGTACGAGGACCTCCTGGCTGCCGGCGTCAACGACCCGGTCAAGGTCACGCGCTCCGCGCTGCAGAACGCCGCCTCCATCGCGGCGCTCTTCCTCACCACCGAGGCTGTCGTCGCCGACAAGCCGGAGCCGGCCGGTGCCGCTCCTGCAGGCGACCCGGGCATGGGCGGCATGGACTTCTGATCCACGCCTGACCCGGTGACGGGCGGCCCTCCGGGGTCGACCGGAACCACCTCGCACGACAGGCCGTCGGCCGGGACATCCCGGTCGGCGGCCTGTCGTCGTTCCCGGCCCCCCGCGGGCCCTCCCGGACCCTCGCGGCGGCCGCCTGGGTCGGTGCGGGTCTCCTGCGTCGGTGTGGGGACGCCTGGGCCGGTGCGGGGTCGTCGCGGGTCGAGTGCTGCGGATGCCGGTTCGCCGAGCGGCACGTTGTGCTCCTCACGACGGCGGTGTGGGAGCCAGAAGGTACCGCTCGGCGCAGCATGCGGCGGGGCGGGAGGCAGAACGTTCCGGGGGGTGTGGGGTCGTCGCGGGTCGGATGCCGCGGATGCCGGTTCGCCGAGCGGCACGTTGTGGTCCTCACGACGGCGGTGTGGGAGCCAGAAGGTACCGCTCGGCGCAGCGTGTGGCGGTGTGGGAGCCAGAAGGTGCCGCTCGGCGAGGACCTTCTACGGGCCCGGCCGGTCCGCCCCGCGCACGCGCAGCCCCGACGCGGCCAGCCGACGCACCATCTCGCGCCGACCCACGGGCACGGCGCCGAGACCGACGTAGTGGTCGTAGCGCTCTGCGGGGTAGTCGTAGTGGTCCAGGTCGAACGCGCGCGGCGGCAGCCCGGCGCGCACGGCGAAGTCGTGGAGCTCGTCGACGGAGGTGTCGCTGACCAGGTGTCCCCACAGGCGCCCGTGGGCCGGCCAGCGCGGGGAGTCGATCAGCACGGACATCTGCCCAGAATACTTCGCACGTTTCGCGTCATAGTCCGCAGACTGCCTCGTCTCATCCACAACGGCGACCGTACCGAGGCGGTTGCCGCGAGTGGAGGGGATGACGATGACGATGACGATCGACGAGACGCGACAGGCCACGGAGCTGCCGCGCCCGGAGCGGGTCGGCAGCCTGAGTCGCCGCGAGACGGCGGTGCTGTGCGAGCTGGTCCAGGGGTTCACGCTGGAGCAGATCGCCCGGCGGCTCTTCGTCTCGCGCAACACGGTGAAGACGCAGGTCGCGAGCCTGTACCGCAAGCTGGGCGTGACGACGCGCGCAGAGGCGATCGAGCGCGGCGGGGAGCTGTTGCGCCGCTCCTGACTAGTTCGGGGCCTCGGGGGAATCGGTCGCGTCGCCAGTGCCCGCTTCGACCCCGGCGGCGACGAGCCTGCGCTCCTCCTTCTGCAACCGCTGCAGCTCGGCGGAGACGTTCTGCCGCGCCGGCTCCTCCCACGCGGCGCCGAGCGGCGAGCAGAACAGCGAGCGCCGTCCGAGCAGCTTGCCGAGGATCGCGATGCGGGCGCGGACGTAGTCGATCCGGGGGATGTGCGCGTACTCGTCGCGCACGCACTGCAGGTACTCCTTGTACCGCTGCGGCTCGGACGCGAGGACCGCGAGGTCGGCGTCGCAGAGCACGGCGCAGTCGAAGTCGGTCGCGTCGGGGGCGTGCCGCACGAGCGCGTTGACGAGGTGGGCCACGCGCCGGGTGCTGGCCTCGGGGACGCCGAGCGCGGTGAGCTGTTCGATGGCCATGAGGGCGCTGGCGGACTCGTCCTCGCCGCCCTTCTGGGCGTAGGCGACCTTGTCGGCGGCGTTGAAGACGGCCCCGTGGTACCAGGCGGCGAGGCGCACCAGGTCGGGGTCGTGGGTCTCCTGGGAGAGCTCGTCGACGCGGCTGAGGACGTCGCCGAGGTGGCGCTGGTTGTGGAAGTGCCGGGCGGGGTCGAGCCAGCGGGAGAGGAGCTCGTCGCCGACGGCCCGGATCTCCTCACGGGAGGCCGTCGCCCCGGCGGCCTGTGCGCTGCGGGTCCAGCTGGTGAGCAACCACTGCGGTGCGTCCGTGGTGTCGGCGCCCATATCTGCCTTCTTCGACGGGGTGTCAGGTCCGTGGCGCGGAAGAGCCACGGTGCGCCATCGTAGCCCCGTCAGGGCAGTGTGACGACGACCGTGAGTCCGCCGCCCGGGGTGGAGCCGACGCGGACGGTTCCGCGGTGCGCCGCGACGATGGCGGCGACGATCGCCATCCCGAGCCCGGAGCCGCCGGATTCTCGGGTTCGTGAGGCGTCGGCGCGGTAGAAGCGTTCGAAGATCCGGTCGGCCTGCGCGGGGTCGACCCCGGGGCCGTGGTCACGGACCTCGAGGACGGCCCGGCCGTCGTCGGACCGCCCGAGGGCGATCTCGCAGGGTGCCGTCGCGGGGGTGTGGCGGGCGACGTTGCCGATGAGGTTGATGACGACCTGGCGGAGGCGGTCCTCGTCCCCGGTCACGACCAGGTCCGACGGCCGTGCGGAGCCGTCGAGCGCGCAGACGGTCACGGCACGGTCGGGGTTGAGGGCGTGGAGGTCCTGCGCGGCGTCCTGGGCGAGCCGGACGACGTCGACCGGGTCCTGGCGCAGGGCGCGACCCTCGTCGAGGCGGGCGAGGGCGAGCAGGTCGGCGACGAGCGCGCCCATGCGGGTGGCGGAGTCCTCGATCCGGGCGATGGTGTCGTCGATCTGCTCGGGCTCGGTGAGGGCACCCATGCCGTAGAGCTCGGCGTACCCGCGGATGGCGGCGACGGGGGTGCGGAGCTCGTGCGAGGCGTCGGAGACGAACTGCCGCATCCGCTGCTCGGACGCCTCTCGCTCGGCGAACGCGACCTCGACGTGGGTGAGCATCACGTTGAGGGAGTTGGCGAGCGAGCCGACCTCGGTGTTCTCGGGGGCGGGGCGCACGCGGCGGCTGAGGTCGCCGGCGGCGATCCCGGCGGCCGTCTCCTCGATCTCGCGCAGCGGCCGCATGGAGCGGCGCACGGCGATGGCGGCGATGAGGCCGCCGATGGCGGCGATGACGACGGCGCTGACGGTCAGGGTGCGGACCAGGAACGTCACGGTCTGGTCGATCTCCGCGAGGGGGAGTCCGATGAACGCCCCGCCGACGGTGGCGCCGGTGGAGTCCACGAGGGGGAGGGTGATGACCCGCCACTCGGTGCCGACGGTGGGGGCGATGGGGCCGGCGGCCCGCGAGTCGACGGTGAAGGGCTCGAGCGCGGCGTCGTCGATCTCCTGCGTGGACATCTCGGGGATGTCGGGCACGCCGTACTCGATGGCGGTGGCGGTCTGCACCAGCGGCGCGGAGTCGACCGAGCCGGTGCGGCGCAGCACGTAGTAGTCGGACGGCAGGACGCCCGTGGCCTGGACGAGCTGGTCGGACGTGAGGCCGTCGAACCGTTCGCCGGTCTCCTGCAGCGACTCGTCGATCTCGTTGACGAGGTACTGGCTGACCACGGTCGACGTCGTCAGGGCCGCGATCCCGAGCCCGGCGGCCAGCAGCAGGATGGTGACCGTCACCAGGCGTGCGCGCAGCGTGATGCGCTGCCACCACGACCAGCGCGTGGGGACAGGCTTCCCGAGGACGGGAGGGACGACGTCGTCCGCCGTGCCGGGGGACGGCGGTGGCGGTGGTGGGAGGGTCACGTCAGCGCGCGGGTTTGCGCAGCAGGTACCCGACGCCGCGCTTGGTCTGGATCAGCGGCTCGACGGTGACGGGCTCGCCCGACCCGTCGGGGCCCTCGACCGTGACGGCGTCGATCTTGCGCCGCAGGTAGGAGATGTAGGACTCGACGATGTTGGCGTCGCCGCCCCAGTCGTACTGCCAGACGTGGTCGAGGATCTGGGCCTTGGACAGGACGCGGCCGGCGTTCATCATCAGGTAGCGCAGCAGCTTGAACTCGGTGGGGGAGAGGTCGACGGGCTGGCCGGCACGGCGGACCTCGTAGGAGTCCTCGTCGAGCTCGAGGTCGCCGACGCGCAGGACGGCGTCCTCGGCGGGTTCGGCCTGGGTGCGGCGCAGCACGGCACGGATGCGGGCCACGACCTCCTCGAGGCTGAACGGCTTGGTGACGTAGTCGTCGCCGCCGACCGTGAGCCCGGCGATCTTGTCCTGGGTCTCGTCGCGGGCCGTGAGGAACAGCACGGGTGTGTGCTGGCCCTTCTCGCGCATGCGGCGGGTGACGGTGAACCCGTCCATGTCGGGGAGCATGACGTCGAGGACCACCAGGTCGGGCTGGGTGTCACGGATCAGCTCGAGCGCCCCGGCGCCGTTCTCGGCGGCGAACACCTCGAAGCCGGCGAACCTCAGCGACGTGGCCAGGAGCTCGCGAATGTTCGGTTCGTCGTCGACGACGACGAGGCGTGCCTCGAATGACATGCCCCCATCGTCGTCGAAAAGTCTGGGAGCCGCCTGAGCAGGTGCTGGGCCGCGGACGGCCGCGAGCACCCGCCCGAGGTCGGTCTACAGGTAGAACGTCGGGTCGAACTCTCCGATGGGGATGATCCGCACGCGCGGCAGCGGAACCTGGAACGCGCCGATGTCGCCCTCGAGGTCGAAGAACTCCAGGCCGCGGTCGGCCAGCGCCGCGAACTGGGAGTTCACGAACTCGCGGAAGCACACCACGCCCACGCGGCGGTCACCGGCGACGAGGCTCTCGACCTGGGGGAGGAAGTCGCCGTCGTGGCTGGCGAGCAGCACGTCGGCGTCGCGGGGCACGATCGCGTCGAGCGTGCGCTGGATGGCGACGTCGACGACCTTCTCGTTGCCCTCGGCGGCGACGGGGATCGGCTTGTAGCCCATGGCCAGCAGGGCCTGCACGAACGGCATCGGCATCTGCCCGGACGTGGCGTTGAGGTAGAAGAGCGGCGTAACGGGCTGGTCCCACAGCTGCGCGGCGAACTGCGCGATGCGGTCCCAGCGGGGGCGCTCCTCCGGTGCGGGGCGCCGGTTGAGCACGCTCATCCCCAGCGTGGCGTCGATGTTCTCCCCGTCCACGAGGAGATACGTGCGCCGGATCGTGGGGTCCTGCGGATTCGGGGTCAGGATCGTGCGAGGCTCGGACATACCGTCAGCCTATCGGCGGACGCGACTTCTGGTGGCCGCGGGCTGGGAGTACCGTGACGGTCGTGAACACTTCCATCACAGTCATTCAGCAGGACGCCGCCTTCGGGCCGGGCGCCGCGTCTGATCTTCTTGTCGGCGCGCGGCTCGTGCGCGTGTACGACGGCGACCCGGTTCCGTCGGTCGACGACGTCGCCGGCGGCCTCGTGGTCCTCGGCGGCGGGGTCGGTGTGCACGAGCAGGACGCCGCCGCGTGGCTGGCCCCCGTGCGCGACCTGATGGCCGGCGCGCTCGCCGCCGAGACTCCCGTGCTGGCGATCGGCCTCGGCGCGCAGCTGCTGGCGCAGGCCGGCGGCGGCCATGTCCAGGTGGACGCCCCTCCGGGGCTCGAGTGCGGCCCGGTGCAGCTGTTCTGGCGTCGTGGCGCGCTCGAGGACCCGGTGCTTGCCGCCGTCGTCAGCGAGACCGAGCGCACGATGCTTGCCGTCGCCTGCCACCGCGACGCCGTGGCCGAGCTCCCGCCGACGGCACAGTGGCTCGCCTCCTCCGAGCTCTACCCGTTCCAGGCGTTCCGGATCGGCTCGGGCCTCGGGCTCCAGTTCCAGCCGGAGGCGACCGCCGAGCTGGTCGAGCGCTGGACGGCCGACCTCGACGAGGACGAGCGCGAGGCCCAGCGTGCGGCGTTCGCCGAGTCCCGTGAGGGGATCGAGCAGCACGGCGTCGCGATCCTGACCGCGTTCGTCGAGTCCGTCGCGCGCGACACCATGCCCGCCTGACGGACGCGCCGACACCACGACGCCTGCCGCACCTCTCGGGTGCGGCAGGCGTCGTCGTCTGCGGGAGGGTCAGCCGTTGTTCTTGAGCGCGGCGAGCCGTGCCTCGACCTCCAGGTCGGTCGCTGAGACCTCGAGCTCCTCGAACTGGGCGTCGAGGGACGACGCCGCGATCTCTGCCTGGCCCATGGCCTGCGCCTCGGTGCGGCGCACCTTCTCCTCGAACCGGCCGAGCTCGCTCGTGGGGTCGAGCACGTCGATCGAGGAGATCGCGCCCTGGACCTGCTGCTGCGCCTCGGCGGTGCGCTGACGCGCGATCAGCTGGTCGCGCTTGGACTTGAGCTCGCCGAGCTTCTGGCGCATCGTCTCTAGCCCGGTCTTGAGCTTGGCCACCGTCTCGCGCTGCGACGCGATCATCGGCTCTGCGGCCTTCACGTCGCCCTCGGCCGCGATCTGGCGCTCCAGGGCGACGCGCGCGAGGCGGTCGAACTTGTCGGCGTTGGCGGTGTCGCCCTCCGTGCGGTGGCGCTCGGCCCGTTGCGACGCCGCGAGCGCCTTGGCGCCCCACTCGGTGGCCGCGGTCTGGTCCTCCTCGAGGTCCCGCTCGGCGAGGCGGAGGTTGCCGATGGTCTGGGCCACCGCCTCCTCGGCCTCCGCGATGCTGTTGGTGTAGTCCCGGACCATCTGGTCCAGCATCTTCTCGGGGTCCTCGGCGCTGTCGATGAGCGCGTTGATGTTTGCCTTGGTCAGCTGGGCGATGCGCCCGAAGATGCTCTGCTTGCGTGCCATCGTGTCCTCCGTCTTAGAACCGTCCGCCGCGGCCGCTGCGACCGCCGCCTCCTGAGAAGCCTCCGCCAGATCCGCCGCGGCCACCACCGAAGCCGCCGCCGAATCCTCCGCCGAACCCGCCGGGGGGTCCGCCGCGTCGGCCGCGCCCTCCACCGCGCAGCACCTGGTCGATGAGGATGCCGCCCAGCACCATGCCGCCGAGCGAGGGGTCGTTGCGGCGCGAGGGCCCGCTGTGCTGCTGCTGCCAGTCCGTGGTCTGCGCGCGGGAGATCTCCTCGGCACGCTGCACCTCGGTCTCGGCGCGCTGGGCGACCGCCAGCGCCTCGGCGGGCTGTGCGGCGGCGAGGGCGCGGGCCTCCGCGAGCAGGCGCTGCGCCTCGGCGAGGTGCGTGCGGGCCTCGGGGCCGACGGCGCCGCGGCGGGTCGCGATGTAGTCGCCCGTCGCGCGGATCCGGGAGTCCAGGCGTCCGAAGGTGTCGGTGAGCAGGGCGCGGGCGCGGACGTCGCGCTCGGCCTGGGCGCGGTGCGGGGCGAGGGCGTCGTCGAGGGCGGCCTCGGCCGCGGTGAGCTCGGCGAGGGTGGTCAGGGGGTCGCGGGTGTCGGCGGAGGCCTTGAGGGCCTCGCGGGCGGTCGCGGCCGGGCGCTGCACGGTGGGGTCGTCCGGGGCGAGCCGGTCGGCGTCCGCGACGTCGGCGGTCAGGGAGCCGACCGCGCGGGTGAGGTTGCGCTGCGCGGAGGCGAGGGCCTCGCCGGCGCCGTCGACGGCGTCGAGCAGGGTGCGGGCCTGGTCCACGGCGGCCTCGGCGGCGCGCAGGTGCGGCACGGTCTTGGCGCGCGAGGCGGTGCGGGCGCTCGCCACGGACTGCCGGGCCGCGGTGACGAGGGACGCTGCCTGGTCGGGGTTGTCCGCCACGGAGGTCAGGGCCTCGGCCGGGTAGGTCTGGCCGAGCTGGGCGAGCGTCGCGCGCGCGTCGGCGATCCGGGCCTCCAGCCCGCCGGCGCGGACCTCGACGGCGTCGAGCAGCTCGGGCGCACGACGGCGCAGGTCCCGCAGCTCGTCGAACTTGCGGGTGTAGGTGGCGAGGGAGGCACCGGCCGCCGCGCACAGGTCCAGCACCTCGACCGATGCCGCGCGGCCGCGCTCCGGGGTGGTGCGCTGGGCGTCGAACGCCTGCGTGAGCTGCCCTCGCGCCGCCTCGACGGCCGCGCGGAACTCGAGCGCGGCTGCCTCGCCGAACTCTGCCTCGGCGAACCCGACCTCCTGCGCGGAGCTCGTGACGGCGTCGTCCAGGGTGACGAGAGCTGCCGCGGCGCGCTGCGCGAGCTCGGCGTCGTCCAGCCCCTCGAACGGGTCGACCTGCTTCGGGTTCTTGCGCCCGGGTGCGTCGGACTTCTTGGCGCCGCGCAGGGACCGGTAGAGGGATCGTCCGAGCGTGACGACGAAGATGACGGCGAACCCGCCGATCAGGAGGGCGAAGAGCCAGGTGGAGAAGCTGTCGTCCGAGTCGCCTGCACTGCCGTCGACGGTGTCGGCCGCCGCGTATGCCGCGCCGGCCCAGTCGTCGTCGCGCAGCTCGGTGCGGACCGCGGTGTCGAGGTCCTCGACGTCGCTGCTGCTCAGGCCTGAGGCGGAGTCCACCGAGACCCCGTACCGCCGGTCGTCGACCGCGACCGCGATCAGCACGTCGGCGGCCCCGAGGCCGGATTCCGTGGCGGTCGAGTCGGCCCACTGCTCGCCGTCCATCCCGTCGAACGTGGAGACGTAGGTGATCCAGAGCTGCAGGCCCGTGTCGTCGTACACCGCGTCGAAGCGCTCCTCGATCGCGTCTGCGTCGTCGCCCAGCACGTCGGCGCTGTCGGTGACGGGCGACTCGAGGTTGCTGGGGTCCTCCGCGAGGGCTGGGCCTGCCGTGGCGACGAGGGCGAGCGCCGCGAGTGCTGTGACGATCAGACGTGCGAGGACGGATGGCACTGCGGCCCTGCGGGTGATCACCCCCGAATCCTCGCGCAGTGGGCGCGCGTGCGCCATCGCGGCTCGCCGCTGCGGGTCGACGGACACGGGCGTGCCCGGCCCCGGGGTACCGGGACCGGGCACGCGGGCCGTCAGGAGTGGGTGACGTCGAGCTTGTAGAGGGACGTCTGCCCGTAGTTGGACGTGCTGCACGGCGAGGAGTTGCCGCAGTTGGCCTGGGTGTAGGCGCCGGCCTTGAAGTAGTTGCCGGAGGAGGTGTGCGCGATCGTCGTCTGCAGCACCCCGTTGTAGTACACCTTGATCTGGCCGTTCTTGACGACGAACTTGCCCTCGAAGACCGTGTTCAGCTTGTAGTTGCTGGTCACGAGCTTGTGGTGGGTGTCGTTGCCCTTGGTGATGTAGAGGCTCGTGCCCTCGAGGCGGAAGACCGTGACGTCGTCGTCGCCGTCGTGGATCTGGGCCCCGACCAGGTGCGGCTTGTCCTCGGGCAGGTGGTTGAACGCCTCGCGGAACACCATGGTGTGGGTGCCGGAGGTCGCGGACCACGACGCCTTCTCCGTGCCGTCCTCGGTCATCTCGCGCAGCTCGGAGCGGGGGTAGCCGGAGCCGGACGTCGTGACGCCGTTGACGGCGGCACGGAACTGGATGCCCGTGCACTTGGAGTTGACCTGGAACCAGGGGGCCACCGAGAAGTCGGAGAGGTCGGGCTGCTCGATCTCGGTCGGGGAGGTCCCGGAGCCGGTGGGCAGCGTGACCTTCCAGTCGGTGAGGTCGATCTGCTGCGCGGGGTAGTCGCAGGGTGCGGCGGCGGTCGCCGCACCGGAGGTGGCGATGCTGCCGCCGACGAGGAACGTAGCGGCGAGGAGTGCGGCCGAGAGCTTCCGTGCTCGGATGGATGTCATCGTTCTTCCCTTCGAGTTGCCTGGCGCGGGCCGGCATCGTTGCTCGGTCCGCGTGCGTTGCTGGTGGTCAGCCGCCCCGAGGCCTGGCCCCGACGTGGCCGCGTCGGGGTGGGTGGCGGTGCTGACCGGCGGTGCGCGGGCGGCAGGAAGAGAGCGATCGGCCCCCTGCCTGCGTGGGTCGCGCCACGCGTGATGTCGGCCGTCCTGACGGCGGTGGATCGTTCGGAGCTCCACGGCGGGTGCGTCGGTGCGCCCGCCGGTTCGTTCAGGTCGCCGCTCCCTACGGCTGTCGATGACGGTCAGGACGGTCTGGTGCTTCTCGGTGCATCGATACACCGTGATGCAATCGTGACGTTAAGCCTGTCTCCGAAGGGATGTCAAGAGGTCAGTTCGGCGAGAATCGTTGCAACGTCAACGTTTTGATGAACATCAACGATTCGGCACTGCTTCGCCGGTGGGGCGCACTCCCGAGCTGTTCGGGTGTTCTGCCAGGTTACTTCTGCATCGATGCACTAACATTTTGGCAACGCCAAACGGTCTGTTGGCGCAACACTTCGGTTGTGTCGAACTGAACCGAGGGCTCGTCGACGCCTAGAGCGAGCGGTCGGTGGCAGCGCCGAGATCCTCCGCGTCCACGATCCGGTAGGCGTAGCCCTGCTCGGCGAGGAACCGCTGGCGGTGCGCCGCGAAGTCCTGGTCGACGGTGTCCCGCGCGACGACGGTGTAGAAGTGCGCGGTGCGGCCGTCGGCCTTCGGGCGCATGATGCGTCCGAGGCGCTGCGCCTCCTCCTGCCGGGACCCGAACGACCCGGAGACCTGGATCGCGACCGACGCCTCGGGCAGGTCGATCGAGAAGTTCGCGACCTTCGAGACCACGAGCCGGTTGATCTCACCGGTCCGGAACGCCTGGAACAGCCTCTGGCGCTCGGCGACGGGGGTCTGCCCGGTGATGAGGTCGGCGTCCAGGTGCCCGGACAGCTCCTCGAGCTGCTCGATGTACTGGCCGATCACCAGCACCTGGTCGTCGGGGTGGCGGGCGACGATCTGCTCCACGACGCGGTTCTTGCCGGACGCGCACGCCGCGAGCCGGTAGCGCTCCTCCGGCTCCGCGATCGCGTACGCCATCCGGTCGGAGTCGGGCAGCGTGAGCCGCACCTCCACGCAGTCGGCCGGGGCGATGTACCCCTGGGCCTCGATGTCCTTCCAGGGTGCGTCGTACCGCTTGGGGCCGATCAGCGAGAACACCTCGTCCTCGCGGCCGTCCTCGCGCACCAGGGTGGCCGTCAGGCCGAGCCTGCGGCGGGCCTGCAGGTTCGCCGTCATGCGGAAGATCGGGGCGGGCAGCAGGTGCACCTCGTCGTAGATCACGAGGCCCCAGTCGCGGGCGTCCAGGAGCTCCAGGTGCGTGTAGACGCCCTTGCGGCGGGTCGTGAGCACCTGGTAGGTCGCGATCGTGACCGGCTTGACCTCCTTGCGAGCGCCCGAGTACTCGCCGATCTCGTCCTCGGTCAGGTCGGTGCGGCGCAGCAGCTCGTCGCGCCACTGGCGCGCGCTGACGGTGTTGGTCACCAGGATCAGCGTCGTCGTCCCCGACTTCGCCATCGCGCCGGCGCCGACGATCGTCTTGCCCGCACCGCAGGGGAGCACGACGACGCCCGAGCCGCCGTGGAAGAACCCGTCCACGGCCTGGGCCTGGTACGGGCGCATCTGCCAGGGGGACGTCGTCTGCGAGCCGTCGGGCTCCGTCGTCGTAATCTCCGTGCTGAGCGCGATCGCGTGCTTCTCGCCGTCGACGTACCCGGCGAGGTCCTCGCACGGCCAGCCGAGCTTGACCAGCACCTGCTTGAGGTTCCCGCGCTCCGAGGCGTGCACGACGACGGTCGTGTCATCGAGCTTCTCGCCCACCAGACCGGCGGTCTTCTTGGACCGCAGCACCTCCGTCAGCACCGCCTTGTCGAGGGCGTGCAGCACGAGGCCGTGGGCCGGGTCGGTGAGCATCTGCAGCCGGCCGTAGCGCGACATCGTCTCCGCGACGTCGATCAGCAGGGCGTGCGGCACCGGGTAGCGGCTGTACCGCTCGAGGGCGTCGATGACCTGCTCGGCGTCGTGCCCCGCGGCGCGCGCGTTCCACAGGCCGAGCGGCGTCAGCCGGTACGTGTGGACGTGCTCGGGGGCGCGTTCCAGCTCCGCGAACGGCGCGATCGCGCGGCGGGCCTCGCCCGCGAGCTCGTGGTCGACCTCGAGGAGGACTGTCTTGTCGGACTGGACGATGAGGGGGCCGTCAGGCATGGGCACCTTTCGATTCGCGTGCGCGGTCGGCCCGGGGTGCCGGTGCCGACCTTCTAGTGTCTCAACGGATCTGCGGTGCTGCTATTCCGCGCCGGGCGGTCGGTCCCCGGCAGGCCGGACGCTCTCGGCTACGTGGTGGTCCACGGGTTGACGAGGGCGACGCCGGTGGAAGCGAAGTCCAGGACGTTGCGCGTCACGACGGTGAACCCGCGGACGCGCGCTGTCGCCGCGATCAGGCAGTCGCGCTCCGGGCGGGGGTCAGGGACGTGCCGGGCCGCGGCCAGGCGGCTCGCCGGGAGGTCCAGCGGCAGGACCCGCCCGTCGAACGCCGGGAGCAGGGTCTCCTCGAGCCATCGCCGCAGCACCGCGCCCTGCCGGGCGTCGGACCGCTCCCGCTGCAGTACGCCGCGCTCGATCTCCATCAGGCAGATCACGGACGTGTACAGCAGGGACAGAGGCTGGGAGTCGGCCCAGGTGGCGACGTTCTCGTCGCGGCGACCAGGTCGCTTGCGGAGTTCAGACAGGACGTTGGTGTCGAGCAGGAACGTCATAGGTCGGCGGCGCCGAGACGGAGGTCTGACGGGGCTGGCTCGAGCTCGACGTCGTCGTCCGCGCTGAGCAGCGTGGCAAGGCCCGGGGTGGGCGAGGTCAGACGCCGGTACTCGGCGTAGCTCAGCAGGGCGTGCGAGGGCACGCCGCGGTCGGTGACGATCACGACCTCGCCCTCGGCGTCGCGCTTGGCGCGCGAGAGGTCGTGGTTGAACGAGCGTGCGGAATAGGTCACCACCGTGCACCTCCGGTCTCGGTCGTCACTACGTTACTACATCGACCGGCGGTGACAGCCGGCCGGGGCTCTGGCTAGACCGAGCGCACCGACGCCACCCGGTGGACGGCCACGGTGATCTCTGCCTCGCGGGCCAGGTCGATCGCGCGCAGGCGCCCGCCGTCGAGACGCTGGGGCTTGAGCCGTCGCGTCTCCGGGACGCCGCGGTTGCCGATCAGCTCGACGTCCACCTCGGCGCGGTCCGCGATGGCCTCGTGCAGGAGGGCGACGACGTCCCCGGGCGGCTGACTCCCGGCGACCACGCCGTTGTGGACATCAACGCCGCCGTTGGTGTGCACAACCGCGTGCTCGGCGCCGGGGGTGGTGGCCGCGGCGTCGTCCGGCTGGGCCTGCGCCCGCGCCAGCAGCCGCGCCGCCACCCGGCGTGCGCGTTCCGCACGCTGCGCCGGGGTCTCGTCCCCGGTCTCGTTCAGGCGCGGGTCGGGGCGGACGGGCCGGGGCCGCCGTCCGGGCGGCAACCACGCGGGCCGCACGCTCGTCCGCGTCCGCCGCTTGCTCTCGGCGAGGTGCACGATCGAGCCGTCCGCGGACTCGACCACCGGCGAGCGCCCCGCGGCCCGCAGGGCGGCGTGGACCTCGGGCCCGGGGGCGGAGGCGACCAGCACGGTCGGTGCGAGCAGCCGTAGGCCCAGGTGTCCCAGCGTCGGGTCCTCGGCGAGAGCGGCGAGCGCACCGACGTCGTCGGACCGGACGTACGACGACGCGCTGCCGACCCGCATGCTGCCGTGGCGGCGCGCCTCGTCCCGCACGAGGTACTCGAGCGGCTGTGGCACGGGGACGGGGGAGTGCGCCGCGAGCGCGGCCAGCAGCTCGTCGGCCGAGCGGTCGTCCAGCGCCCGCGCGATCGACGACCCGGAGAAGCGGACCGTCGTGGCCGATCCGCGCGACTCGACGTCGGAGGTCGCGTCCAGGAGCGCCGCGAGCGTCGACGTCGGCGTCCCCGGCACGATCCCGGTGAGGTCTCCCTGCAGGAGGACCTCGTCCACCGGCTCGGGCAGTACGGCGCGGAGCGCCTGGGCGAGCGGGGCGGGCAGGCCCTCGGGAGAGGTCTCGTCGTCCAGGAGCGGGAGGGCGGCCGGCGAGAAGGCCCCGGCGCCGGTCACGCCGAGCAGAGCCGCCTCGCGCAGGATCCCGCGCACGGCCTGGTCGGGCGGGACCGTGCGCGGGCGGTACCAGCGCAGGACGTCGAGCACCGCCTCGGGCGTCGGACGGCGCCCGGGCATCTCGTGCAGCGCGGAGAGCACCCGTGCGCGCAGCGCGGGCACCCACGTGCGCTGCAGGTCCGGGTCGAGGACGGAGCGCAGCGCCCCGCGGGCGTCCCGGGTGCCCACCAGCCACCCGGTGCGCGGGCTCGACCGCCACGCCGAGACCAGCGCGGCCCACCGCTCGGGGGTCTCCAGGTCCAGCCAGTCCTCGACGAGCGTCGTCGGCGCCAGCACGTCCTCGTCGGCCGCGATCAGGCCCGCCGCGAGCGCCACCTCCAGGACCAGGGCCGCGTCCGTCTCGTCGATCTCCAGCGTGCGCGCGACCCGGCGCAGCTCGCGCACCCCGAGGCCGCCCGAGCGCAGCAGCTCCGGGGGCTCCGTCGACCACACGTCGATCGCGGTCGAGACCCAGCGCACGGCCTCGGTCGCCGCCCGGCCGGACTCGGCCTCCACGGACCGTTCGTCGACCGTCGGGGCCGCCGTCTCGGGCGGCGCCGGCGGGGCCAGCAGCACCTCGCGGTGCACGTGCCCGCCACGCAGCGCCAGGCCCACCGCGCGCGGCAGCACCACGTGCTCCTCGGCGTCGACCAGCAGATCCCGCTCGACCAGCCACCGCGTGGCCTCCGCACCCGGCCCCGTCGCCGGACGCACCCCGATCGGCGGCCCCCACGTCAGCGCGTCGAGGATCTCCCGCGCGCCCGCGGGCGCGGCAGACAGCAGGTCGTCCAGGTTCGCGACGGCGCTCGCGGACCCGTGGGCGTGCGGCCCCAGGCCGGCGGGGTACGGGCCGAGCACGTCCGCGAGGCCGGGGGCGGGGCGCAGCAGACCGGCGTCGTCGTGCCAGACGAGCATCCGGTCGGCGAGCTCCGCGACCAGTCCCGGCCCGACGTGGTCGCGCGCGTCCAGCCCGGCTCCGACGTCCGGCTCCGACCCCGGGTCCAGGGCGACGACCGTCTCGAGCGTGGCGAGCTGCGCCGTCGTGAGCCCGCCGAGCGCGACCTCCAGAGACGGCCTGCCCGTGGCGCGGGCGCCGAGCGAGCGCAGGGACGACGGCGCGGGCGCGGCCAGGTCGGGACGCGCGGCCAGGAGCGTGGCGAGCGCGTCGGCGTCGAGAGCGGCAACCGCGCGGCCGTACGTCGGGAAGGTGGACATCCGCTCCAGGCTACGCGCGTGCGGGGTCCATGGCAGGAGACCTGCGCGTACGCGCGGGCAGAATGCGACGACCACGCCGCACGACCGGTAGCCTGATGCCAGGTATCCGCTCGGACGAGATAGAGGTTCACGTGCCCACCGGCAAGGTTAAGTGGTTCGACACTGAACGCGGTTTCGGATTCATCGCCGACGACGCAGGCGGCGAGGTCTTTCTGCATGCCTCCGCGCTGCCCGCGAACGCGCAGGAGCCCCGTCAGGGCACCCGCGTCGAGTTCGGTGTCGCCGACGGTCGTCGCGGCCCGTCCGCGCTCGACGTCCGGCTGCTCGAGCCCGTCAAGTCCGTCGCGAAGGCCAAGCGCCGTTCCCCCGAGGAGATGGCCCTGATCGTGGAGGACCTGATGAAGCAGCTCGAGACCCTCGGCAACGGCCTGCGCCGTGGCCGCTACCCCGACGACGCCCGCACCGCCAAGACCGCCGCGATCCTGCGTGCGGTCGCCGACGGTCTCGAGGCCTGACGTGCCAGCCGCCGTGATCGAACGCCTCGCGCCGGACGAGCGCGCCACCGGGGTCTCGGCCCGCGCCGCACGCGACGCCGTGCTCACCGCGGCCGTCGACGAGGCACGCGCCGCGGCGGTGGAGGTCGCCGACGTCCCGACCGACGTCGGCGAGCACCTGGGCACCTCCGCACAGGCGGACCGCCTCATCTCCCACCACTTCGCCTGCACCATGCGCGGGTACCGCGGGTGGCACTGGATCGTGACCCTCGCCCGCGTGCCGCGCGGCAAGGTCGCCACCGTGTGCGAGGTGGACCTGCTCCCGAGCGACGAGTCCGTGCTCGCGCCCGAGTGGCTGCCCTGGGACCAGCGCCTGGAGCCCGGCGACATCGGGCCCGGCGACGTGCTGCCGTTCCGCGCCGACGACCCGCGCCTCGAGCCCGGGTTCGAGAAGACCGGCGACCCCGAGATCGACGACGTCGCGATCGGCGAGCTCGCCCTCGCCCGTGCCCGCGTGCTCTCGCCCGCCGGCCGGGACGCCGCCGCGCAGCGCTGGTACAACGGCGACCACGGGCCGACGTCCCGCGGCTCCCGCGCCAGCGCGCAGGCCTGCGGGTCGTGCGGGTTCCTCGAGCTGCTCCAGGGTTCGCTCGGGCAGGTCTTCGGCGTCTGCACCAACGCGTGGTCGCCCGACGACGGCACCGTCGTCAGCATGAACCACGGCTGCGGCGCGCACTCCGAGACGGACGCCCCCGAACGCCCGACGGACTGGCCCGAGCCGTCCGCGATCATCGATGAGGGCGCGATCGAGGTCGTGCGCACCACGCCGGTCGAGCCGACGCCGGTCGAGCCTGTCGAGACCGGTTTCGACAAGCTCAACCAGCGTTCGTCGGTCGAGCCTGTCGAGACCAAGCCTGCCGAGACCGGTTTCGACAAGCTCAACCAGCGTTCGTCGGTCGAGTCGAAGTCGTCGGTCGAGCCTGTCGAGACCAAGCCCGCCGACACCACCGAGGCACCGCCGACCCCGTGACCACCGACCTGCTGGGCGCCACCGAGCTCCGGCAGTCGGTGCTCGACGCGTGGCTCGCCTCCCCGACACGCTTCCGTGAGGACGCGAACCTCGAGGAGGACCACGCGCGCGGGCACTACCGCGACCGGGTCGTCGTCGAGCTGGCGCAGAACGCCGCCGACGCCGCGGCCGCAGCCGGAGTCCGCGGTGACGTCACGGTCGAGTTCCGGCCCGACGACGCCGTCCTGGTCGTCCGCGGGCCGGGGGTTCCGCTCGACCGCGCTGCTGCGGCGGCCCTCGCGGGGATGCGGGCGTCGGCCAAGCGCGACGGCGAGTCCGTCGGCCGGTTCGGGGTTGGGTTCAGCGCGGTGCGCGCGGTGGCCGACGAAGTCACGATCGCCTCGGGCGCCCCGGCGGCTGAGCCTGTCGAAGCCCCGGACGTTGAGCCTGTCGAAACGGGTCTCGACGAGCTCGACCGACGCACGGTGGTCGAGCCTGTCGAAACGGGTCTCGACGAGCTCGACCGGCGGGCGGTGGTTGAGCCTGTCGATACGGGTCTCGACGAGCTCGACCGACGCACGGTGGTTGGAGCGGGTCTCGACGAGCTCGACCGGCGGGCGGTGGCTGAGCCTGTCGAAACCACCGCCCCCTTTGTCGGTCTGACCTTCTCCCTCGCCCGGTCCCGTCAGCTCCTGCACGACGTCGCAGCCACCGGTGGCCCCGGCGGCGCCCGGTTGGCCTCGGCGGTCGACGAGCGCGACGGCGACCTGCCGGCACTTCGCCTCCCGTTCGCCGCCGCGCCCGAGGACCTCGGCGACGACGTCCCGGCACCGGGCGAGACCGGCGTCGTGCTCCGGCTGCGCCCGGGCTCGGTGCCCGCCGTCCGCGCGGCGGTCGAGGCGATCGACGACACCCTGCTGCTGGCCCTGCCCGGGCTCGACTCCGTGACCGTGGTGGAGGACGGCGTCGTGCGGCGGTTTGCCGACGTCGAGGACCGCTGGATCGTCGTGCGCGACGGCGGGGATCTGCCCGAGGCCCTGGTGGCGGACCGCCCGATCGAGCAGCGCGGCACCCGCTGGTCGGTCACCTGGGCGCTGCCGCGCGAGGGTGCCGCGCCCGGCGTCATCTATGCCCCGACGCCGACCGACGACGCCTCCACGCTGCCCGCGCTGCTGGTGGCGACGTTCCCGGTCGACCCGGGTCGCCGTCGTACCACCCCGGGGCCGGTGACCGATGCGCTCGTCGCTCGCGCCGCGGCGTCGTACCCCCGGCTCGTCGCGCGCGCCGGAGAGGCCGGGCGGCATCCGCTGGACCTCGTCCCCGTCGGGCTCCCCGGCTCGGAGCTGGACGCACACCTGCACGCGGCGATCGTGGCGGCGGTGCGGACGGAGCCGGTGCTGGTCTCCGCCGGAGTCCGCGTCGCGCCGCAGGACGCCCGCTGCGTGCTCGGCGGCATCGGCGAAGACCCGGACGCGCTGGCGCTGCTCGCCTCCGGGACACCCGACCTCGTCGCTGTCCCTCCACGCTGCCTCGCCGCGGCGCGGACCTGCGGTGTGACCGTGACGGACCTGGCGGACGCGGTCGGCGCGCTCCCGGACCGAGACCCCGTCGCATGGCGTGCGGCGTACGAGGTGCTGGCTCGCTGGGTGCACGAGCCCGGCGCACCGGAGGCGATGGCGACGCTGGGGGTGCCGCTGCGCGACGGTCGGACGATCCACGGGCCGCGCGGGGTGCTGGTGCCGCAGGGTCGTGCGGCCGAGATTCCGGGGGTCCGGCTGGTGCACCCCGATGCTGCGCACCCGCTGCTCGAGCGGCTCGGGGCGCGGCCGGCGGACGCGTTCGATGCGCTGAACGAGCTGGGTCTCGAGGGTCTCGACGAACTCGATGGTCTCGACGAGCTCGACCGACGGGCGTTGGCTGAGCCTGTCGAAGCCGGTTCTGGTCTCGACGAGCTTGACCGACGGGCGTTGGCTGAGCCTGTCGAAGCCGGTTCTGGTCTCGACGGGTTCGATGGTCTCGACAAGCTCGACCGGCGGTCTGGTCTCGACAAGCTCGACCGACGAACGCCGCTCGACCGACGAACGCCGCTCGACCTCGTCGCCGCCGCGCTCGCCGACCGCCCCGACCTGGACCCGGCCGACGCCCCGTTCTGGTGGGGCGAGCTCGAGGTGGAGTCCGAGGACGGCCCGCTGCCGGCCCGCGACTGCCTCCTGCCGGGGTCGTGGGCGGACGGTGTCCTCGACCTCGAGCCGGTGGCCGCCGAGGAGGTCGACCGTCACGGTCCCGACCTGCTGCGGATGCTCGGTGTCGCGTCCGACGTCGCGGTGCTGCGCGTGCCTGACGTCCTGACCCCGGACAGCGGTCCCGACCTCGCGGGTCTCGACGACGCGGCGAACGGCCCGGCCGACTGGCTCGACCACTGGGCCGAGTACCTGGAGATGCTGGCCGAGACGCTGGGAGATAGTGTCTCGCTCGACACGCTCGAGGCCGTGGCGGATCTCGATGTCGCGGAGCGCGGCCCGATGATGGCCCGGATCAGCGAGGACGAGCGCGCACGGGCCGCGCTCTTGACGACCGTGCGGGCTCCCTCGACCGGAGTCCGCGCGCCGTCGTACACCGCTTGGTGGGTGCGGGACCATCTCGGCCGGCGGTTCGCGCTGCCGGGGCAGAGCGTCCCCCTCCTTGGCCCCGCGCCGGAGTTCCTGGCGGGTCTCGACGAGGACGTTCTCGTGGCGTGCGGGGGAGTCTCGTCCCTCGCGGACCTCGACGACGCCGACTGGCGGGCCGTCCTCGAGGATCTCCCGCCCGTCGGCCGGTCGGTGCCGCCCGACGTCGCCGCGGAGATCTGGGACGGTCTCGCGGAGATGGGGGACGGCGTCGTGATCGACCGCCTGCCCGCCCAGGACGGCGACCTGCTCCGCATGGCTGCGCTGTCCGCCGTCGTGCCGGCGAACCACGTCTGTTGGGCGGCGCTGGGCCCCGTGATCCCGGCGCGGCTCGCCGGCCCGCTGGGGCTCGACGTCGTCGGGGACCGTGAGCCCGACGGCGCGGGGGAGCCCGAGGAGGTCGACCCGGCCGTCGTGCGGGTGATTTCTGGACTCCCGACGACGTGGTGGGCGCACGACGAGCTGACGGTCGACGGCGTGGACGTCGACTGGTGGATCGTGGACGGGCGGGTGCACGCGGCGACGACGGCGGGCCTTGCGGCCGGTCTCGCGGCGGCGGCAGGTCTGTGGGCCGACCGGCACCGGATCGAGCTGCTGCTCGCCGAGCCCGAAAGGGCCGAGCTCGACGCCGCCCTGGACGCGTGGGTCGGGCCTGAACCGAGGCAGTAGATCGGCCGCGCACCAGGTATACATGGATCATGTCGTTCACCCAGCAGCGCCCCGCGCACGCGGCGCCGTCGCGAGGCAGGCCCGCGCCCCGCGTGACGTTCGTCGGGGTCCTGGGTGAGCTGATGATCACCGCGGGCGTGATCCTCGGTCTGTTCGTCGTCTGGCAGCTGTGGTGGACGTCGGTGGAGGCGGACGCCGCCGCCGCGACCCAGCTCGAGGAGTACTACGAGCAGGACCTCATGACGCCGGTGGTCCGCGAGGCGGCGGAGCTCAACACCACCGACCCGCCGCCCGTGCCGGAACCCGTCGGGTACGGCGAGATGATGGGCGTGCTGATCGTGCCCACCTGGTATGGCAAGACCAACAACACGATGCCGATCCTCGAGGGCACCGGGCTGGACGTCCTCGACGGCGCCAACGCCGGGCACTACACCGAGACCGCGCAGGTCGGCGACGTCGGCAACTTCTCCCTCGCGGGGCACCGCCGCACCCACGGCAACTCGTTCCTGTACGTGCCCGACCTCGTCGAGGGCGACCAGGTGATCGTCGAGACCGCCGACACCTGGTACGTGTACGAGGTCACGACGCACGAGGTCGTGGCACCGAGCCAGGTCGACGTCGTCGCGCCCGTCCCTGGCGACCCGACGGCCGAGCCCGTGGACCGGTTGCTCACCCTGACCACGTGCGACGACCCCGTCCTCGGGGCGTACGGCAACTCCACCCGCTGGATCACGCACGCCGAGTTCGTCGGATGGATGGACCGCGCGGACGGCATGCCCGAGCAAATCGTCGACGACCCGGGAGTCCTGTGATGTACGGCTGGATCTATCGACACCTGCCCGGACCCGCCGCGCTGCGGGTGTTCATCATGCTCGCCGCGGCGGCGGGCGTCGTCGTGCTGCTCTTCGGGTGGGTCTTCCCCTGGGTGTCGGCCGAGATCGACTACTTCAACCCGGAGCTCGGGTAGGCACGGAGCGTTCGCTCGGCAGGGACGGATAGTTACCCCGCGCGCAACTTCTGGCACGATGTCGCGCATGGCGACGAGCACACAACATCCACAACCCACCCAGGGTTCCTCCACGATCGACCGGTTCTTCAAGATATCGGCCCGTGGATCGACCGTCGGCCGCGAGATTCGCGGCGGCATGGTCACCTTCTTCGCGATGGCGTACATCGTCGTCCTCAACCCACTGATCCTCGGTACGACGCCGGACGGCACCGGTGCGTTCCTCGGGGGCGACGACGGCCTGGCCAAGATCGCCGCGGCCACAGCGCTCGTCGCCGGCCTGCTCACGATCCTCATGGGTGTCGTCGCGAACTTCCCGCTGGCGCTCGCGGCCGGGCTCGGCCTCAACGCGGTGGTCGCCTTCTCGATCGCCTCGATCGAGGGCGTGACGTGGGCCGACGCGATGGGGCTGGTGGTGATCGAGGGTGTCATCATCCTCGTGCTCGTCCTGACCGGGTTCCGCGAGGCGGTCTTCAGGGCCGTGCCCGTCGAGCTCAAGACGGCGATCAGCGTCGGCATTGGACTCTTCATCGCGCTCGTGGGTTTCGTCAACGGCGGATTCGTCTCGGCCGGGAGCGGCACGCCGCTGCAGCTCGGCACCAACGGCTCTCTGGCCGGGTGGCCGGTCTTCGTCTTCGTGATCGGCCTGGCGCTCGCCATCGTCCTGTCCGTCCGCAAGGTCCGCGGCGCGCTCCTGATCGCGATTGTCGCCGCGACGATCCTCGCCGTCGTCATCGAGGCCGTCACCAAGATCGGCCCGAAGGTCGGCGCGGACGGCACCGTCAACCCGGGCGGGTGGAATCTCAACAGCCCCGACCTGCCCGACCAGTGGGTCGCGATCCCGGACTTCTCCCTGATCGGCCAGTTCTCCCTGCTCGGCTCGATCCAGAACATCGGTGCGGTCTCCGCGATCCTGCTGGTGTTCTCGCTGCTGCTCGCCGACTTCTTCGACACGATGGGCACCATGGTGGCCGTCGGTGGCGAGGCGGACCTGCTCGACGAGGAGGGCAACCCGCCCAACACCCGCCGCATCCTGGTGGTCGACTCGATCGCCGCCGCGGCCGGTGGCGCCGCCTCCGTCTCCTCGAACACGAGCTACGTCGAGTCCGCGACGGGTGTCGGCGAGGGTGCGCGCACGGGCCTCGCCTCCGTCGTGACGGGTGTGCTCTTCCTTCTGACGACGTTCCTGTCGCCGCTGGTCGCGCTCGTCCCGTACGAGGCTGCGACGCCGGCCCTCGTCTTCGTCGGGTTCCTGATGATGACGCAGGTGACCGGGGTCCGGTGGAACGACTGGGAGATCGCCATCCCGGCCTTCCTCACGATCGTCCTGATGCCGTTCACCTACTCGATCACCGCAGGCATCGGCGCCGGCTTCCTGGCGTTTGTGTTGATCAAGATTGCCGTCGGCAAGGCGAAGGTGGTGCACCCACTGATGTGGCTGGCGGCCGCTCTGTTCGTCGTCTACTTCACGATCGGCCCGATCGGCGACCTGCTCGGGGTTAACCTCTGACCCTATGACCGTGTATCGGCTCGAGAACGCGCTGCAGCGCTACGACTGGGGGTCTACCTCGGCGCTGCAGGGCGTTCTCGGGCTTCCGGTCGACGGTCGGCCGGCCGCCGAGCTGTGGCTCGGGGCGCACCCGCAGGGTCCGTCCGTCGTTCACCTGCCCGGTGGGCGCGACGTCGGTCTGGCGGAGCTGATCCGCGCCGACCCGTACGGCGTGATGGGTGCGGGCGTCGTCGACGCGTACGGTCCGCGCCTGCCGTATCTGCTCAAGCTGCTCGCGGCCGACCGCGCGCTCTCCCTGCAGGTCCACCCGCAACCGCACCGGGCCCGTGCCGGGTTCAACGCCGAGAACCGCCGTGGCATCGCGCTCGACGACCCGCAGCGGACCTACCGCGACGACCAGGCCAAGCCCGAGATGGTCGTCGCGCTCAGCCGATTCGAGGTGCTGAGCGGGTTCCGCCGCCCGCAGCGAATCCTCACCCTCCTCGACGGGCTGCCGGGTGACCTCGTCGCCGGCATCCGGGCCGCCCTGCAGTCCCGTCCGACGGCGGCCGGGATCAGCCGGGCGTTCGCGCTCGCCGTCCGCGCCGGGCAGTCGTCCGACGGCGCGGCGGACCTTGCGTTGACCGTCGCCGCGGTCGCCGACCGGCTCGAGGCAGGCAGCGACTCACCGCGGGCCGACGAGACCGTCGTGGCTCTGGCGGAGCAGCACCCGGGCGACCCCGGCGCCGTCGTCTCGTTGATGCTCAACCGGCTGACCCTGCGCCCGGGGGAGGCGATGTTCGTACCGTCTGGGCACGTGCACGCCTACCTCTCCGGGTGCGCGGTGGAGGTGATGGCGAGCTCCGACAACGTGCTGCGCGCGGGGCTGACCCACAAGCGTGTGGATGTCGACGCCCTGCTCGACTGCGCCGTCTTCCAGCCCGGCCCGGCGGCGCGCCCGCGCATGGTGCCGCTCGGGGGTGATCTGGTCAGCTATCGGGCCAAGACGCGCGAGTTCGGGCTGGTCGTCGGTAGGCCCGGGGCCGACGCGACGACGCTGCCAACACAGGGGCCGAGGGTCCTCGTGGTCGTTGACGGCGAGGTCGAGGTGACGACGTCGGGCGGGGTTCAGACGTTTACGTCGGGCGAATCAGTCGTCGTGCCGCATTCGGCTGGGTCGCTGACCGTGCGAGGTGGTGGTTTGCTAGCACTGTCCTACGTTCCGTGACTTTTCACGTAGTGGACAAGTGTAAGAAGTGCTGTGCGTAGCGCTAAGATACGAGGGCCGCACTGACGGCCATGAGGCCGACGTGGCTCGCGAAGACGCTTGGGGACACCGTGGAAAGCAAGGTTGCAACGCTGCGACGCGCTGCATGGCATCTGCGGACCGGTGGCGTGTCCCAATTGCGCACTTTCGCCCGGCGTATGAAGACCGGCGGTCCGAACGCTCGGATGCGCGTCGACGAGGGAATACCGACCTTCGACCCGTGGAAAGTAGTCGGTCGAACACCGACACGCTCTCTGCGAGTCGGCGTCATTCTTGACGACTTCTCGCGGCTTGCGTTCGGGTACGAGTGGGACCAGGTGCTGCTCAAGCCGTCGTCCTTCGCCCAGGTGCTCCGCGACGAGCCGATTGACCTGCTCTTCGTCGAGTCTGCGTGGAACGGCAACGGGGGAGCATGGCAGTACCACCTCACCGGACCGTCGGCACCGCGTCCGGCGCTCGTCGAGCTTGTCGAGACGTGCCAGAGCCTCGGAATCCCCACGGTCTTCTGGAACAAGGAAGACCCGGTGCACTTCGACGACTTCTTGGACACGGCACGACTGTTCGACCGGGTCTACACGACCGACGTGAACCGGCTCCCCGCGTATGTCGAAGCACTCGGGCACGACAGGGTAGGGGTCTTGGCGTTCGCCGCGCAGCCGGCGATCCACAACCCGATCCGTTCGCACGGTGGCGGTCCGTCGCGCGACGTCGCGTTCGGCGGCATGTACTTCGCACACAAGTACCCGGAGCGTCGCGAGCAGATGGATTTGTTGCTGGGCGGCGCCCTCGACGTGTCGCCGAAGATGCAACACGGTCTCGAGATCTTCTCCCGCTTTGCGGGCGGCGACGAGAAGTACCAGTTCCCGTCGCCTCTCGACGAGCGCGTCGTCGGGTCGCTGAACTACGAGCAGATGCTCACGGCCTACCGCGAGTACAAGGTCTTTCTCAACGTGAACTCCGTGGTCGGGTCGCCCAGCATGTGCGCACGCCGCGTCTTCGAGATCAGCGCTTGCGGCACACCGGTCGTCACCACGCCGAGCGCCGCGATCGGTGAGTTCTTCCCGCCGGACGAGGTCTTCGTCGTGGACTCCCGCGAGACGGCGGGCCACACCGTACGTGCGCTGGTGAACTCGGCCGAGCTCCGTGACCGCGCCACGCATCGCGCCCAGCGGCGGATCTGGCGCGAGCACACCTACGGTTCGCGCGTCCAAGGGGTTCTCCACGACGTGGGCATGGCGGGCTCGGCTGAGTTCGAGCGCCCAACCGTGACGGCTATCGTCTCGACGAACCGGCCGCATCGGTTGGCCGACGTGATCGAAACCGTCGCGTCGCAGGTGGACGTCCGGGTGCAACTGGCGCTGCTCACGCACGGATTCGAGATCGACGTCGATGAGGTGCGCCTACGCGCGAAGGCTGCCGGCCTGGACGGCGTGATCCTTCTGCATGCAGACGCCGATGTGCCCCTGGGCGCATGCCTGAACCAGCTCGTCGACGTGGCCGACGGGGACGTCGTCGCCAAGATGGACGACGACGACTTCTACGGGCCGCACTACCTCGCAGACCAGCTCGATGCGCTGATGTACTCGGGTGCCGATGTGGTTGGCAAGCAGGCCCACTACATGCATCTCGAAGGCCCCGACGCCACCATCCTTCGGTTCGCGGATCGCGAGCACCGGTACACGGACTTCGTCATGGGCCCAACGATCGTGGCGCGACGTGACGTTGCAACTCATTGCAGATTCTTCGAGGCTCGCTCAGGGGAAGACACCGGGTTCCTACGCCGTGTTTCGGAGGCAGGGGGAAAAATCTACTCCGCCGACCGGTTCAACTTCGTTCAACAGCGCTCCCGCGACGGCGCACATACCTGGACGGTCAGTGACGTCGAAGTCCTTGGTACCGGCGTCGTTCAGTTCTTCGGGCGAGCAGATGCCCACGTTTACGTCTGAGGGGAAAGTATGTCAATCAATACGGTCGCTGTCGTCGGTCTTGGATATATAGGCCTTCCGACCGCCGCGATTCTTGCGTCCAAAGATATTAAAGTGATCGGCATCGACGTGAACACGCACACCGTTGACGCAGTGAACCGAGGCGACGTTCCGTTCATTGAGCCCGATCTGGCTGCATATGTTGCGGGTGCGGTCACACACGGAACCCTACGCGCGACGAGCAAGCCCGAGCCTGCAGATGCATTCATCGTCGCCGTACCAACGCCATTCAAGGCGGGAATGAAACCAGACCTCTCCTATATCGAGGAGGCCGCAAAGGCACTGGCGCCTTGCTTGAGAGGCGGCGAGCTTGTGGTTCTCGAATCTACGTCGCCGCCGACGGCAACAGCCCAAATGGCGAAATGGATTCTCGACGCACGCCCAGACCTCAGTATTGACGGCGACGATGGGACCATAGTTCACTTCGCTCACTGCCCCGAGCGTGTACTCCCAGGTCGAATCATGATCGAGCTCGTCATGAACAGTCGCGTGATTGGCGGACTTACTCGTGAGGCCGGCGAACGCGCACGAGAACTTTATCGTGTATTTTGTCAAGGAGACATCCTACTCACGGATGCGACGACAGCAGAAATGACCAAACTAGCTGAGAACACCTTCCGGGACATCAATATCGCGTTCGCAAACGAACTCGCATCTATCTGCGATAGAACAGGCGTCGATGTCTGGGAGTTGATTGCACTTGCGAACAATCACCCGCGGGTGCAAATCCTTCGGCCGGGGCCAGGGGTCGGTGGGCATTGCATTGCTGTTGATCCATGGTTCTTGATTGATGCCAATCCGGAAAGTGCGAATCTCATCCGCGCCGCACGGCAAACAAACGACGCGAAACCACGGATTGTCGTAAACAGCATCATTGAGAGTGTTCGGAAATATGCCCCACAAAGCGTTGCTCTCATTGGACTTACTTTCAAGAGCGACGTCGAAGACACGCGTGAATCTCCGTCGATGCGAATCGCCGAAGAGGTGGCAACGCAATGTGACCATGTTCAGTTCTATCTTGTGGAGCCACATCTTGACGAGTTGCCACCCTCACTTGCGCGTCTCCCGAACACAACACTTTGTGCGAGCATACCGATGACAACCGACCTTGCATTCGAACTTGTAAATCACCAGTCTGTTCCAGACGAGACCTATAAGCGTGCAGGCAACGTCGTGAGCTTTGTACGTAACGTGGATTCAATCGGGGAGCCTTCATGAATCAACAACATGTGGTAATCATCGGTCAGGGATACGTGGGCTTGCCCCTCGCGCAGCGCGCGTGCGAGGCAAATCTCCATGTCGTCGGGCTGGAGCAAAACCAAGAGACTGTCGCAAACTTAAGCTCGGGCAACTCGCACGTGGACGACATCAGCGACGATCAGGTGAGAGAAATGCTCGCGCGGGGGTACCGGGTGACGAGTGATGCGCACGTAATCGCATCAGCAGACACAATCGTCATTTGTGTACCGACTCCGTTGAGCGAAGACGGGGGGCCCGATCTCTCGGCTGTGAAAGCGTCGGCCGCAGCGATCGCGGAGCACATCAGGGCAGGTCAACTAGTGGTCCTTGAGTCGACAACGTATCCTGGCACCACTGACGACGTCGTGCGCCCGATCCTCGAGATGAGTGGTTTAACCGCATCCGTAGATTTCGATATTGCCTTCTCGCCAGAACGCGTCGATCCTGGGAATAGTGTCTGGGGGATCCGAAACACCCCAAAGCTTGTTGGGGGTATCAGTGAAACAGCTACCCGCCGCGCCGTGGAGTTCTATGAACACTTCGTGGATTCAGTAGTCCCTATGAAGGGCGCGCGTGAGGCCGAAATGGCCAAGCTCCTAGAAAACACCTACAGGCACGTAAATATCGCCTTGGTTAACGAGATGGCGCGCTTTTGCCACGAGTGGAACATTGACATCTGGGATGTCATACGCGGTGCTTCGACTAAGCCCTTTGGCTTCCAAACATTCTGGCCAGGACCAGGCGTCGGCGGTCACTGCATTCCGATCGATCCAAACTACTTGGGCCACCAGGTGCGCAAGGAACTAGGCTATGCGTTCCGGTTTGTCGAACTGGCTCAGGAGATCAATGGGACCATGCCAGAATACGTTGTTCGTCGGGTGCAAGACCAACTAAACCGGTCAAAGCTTCCTTTGAACGGCGCGAAAGTCGCGCTGCTGGGTATCACCTACAAGCGTGATATTGCCGACGAGAGAGAAAGCCCGGCCGTGCCACTCGCACGCATACTTCGTCGGCACGGAGCAAGCGTCAAGTATTTGGATCCCCATGTCGAACGGTGGTTCGTCGATGGCGAAGAATGCGCAAACCTCAATACCGAAACGTTCGCGCTCGATTGGGCGGATATCTGTGTCTTGGTCCAGGACCACAATGCGTTCAATATAAGCGTGCTCGAGAATTCGAGTACGACAATCTTGGACACGCGTGGCAAATTAGTGGGCGAGAATGTTGGGTGGCTCTGATGAGTAAGATGAGTCGAATTGCCTCAAGAGCACTGCGCGACACGCACGGTGATTCTATGGCCTACGAGATTACGCCAATCGGGTCTGTCCACACAATCCGACCTCGAGTATCCGTCACTGATATTTCATTCACAAAGGATGATCGCAGATACATTGCCGTGGTACGAGCCTGGGGAGTTGAAGGCAAAGCTTTGGCTACTGACGCCCTTTCTTGGCCCCTTGGACGATCGGCCGGCTTGCCATTCGTATATGTCCGCAGGTCGATGTCTGCGACGGTTCTACATCTTCCGAAGTTGACGTTTGACACACCGGCGTGTCAGATAATTCTCGAGGTCCGACGTTGGTCTCCATCTGCGCCAGCAGTTTCTGAGATCTTCGGTGCGCTAGCTTATGACTCGTCTTCGTCAGGTGATTGCGGGGAAGCGACAATCTGGCAGTTTGTAGACCCAGTGGGAGGGGAACATCGATGAGCGGCAAGATTTCAGTTGTCATCGGGTTCAAGGACTGGGGCGTCGACAGACTCTCCGTAGCACTTCGTGCTCTCGCTGCGTGTATGGCCGAAATTGATGGAGAAGTCATAGTCTCAGACTATGGTTCGGAAGATGGTCCAGTACTGCGTGAGGTCGTCGAGGAATTGGGCGGCGTTTACGTCTACACCGAGACTGACGGTACTTGGTCGAGATCTCGAGCATTGAATGCAGGTTTTGCAATAGCATCCGGTAGCATCCTGATCTCGACGGATGCCGATATGCTATTCTCGCCAGCCACCTTCGCGGCCGTGCGCGAGCATTTTGAGATTCGAGGGAGGTGCGCCCTTGCCCTACAGTGTCGTGATCTGCCCCAAGGATACGGCCCCATCGAACTTCAAGAGACCGCGATTGACTGGGATCAGCTTGAGCGAGTTTCCCTGATTCGTCCGCGGTGGGGAATGGGCGGTCTGATGGCCGTCGATCGCGAAACCTACGCTCTACTTAGAGGGTTCGACGAGCGGCTTCAGATTTACGGTGGTGAGGACATAGATTTCGCCAACCGGGTCCGCCGGGCGGGTCTCCCGTTGAATTGGCTTGACGATCCGAGAGCCAGAATGTACCACATGTGGCATGAGCCGACGCGGGGTGTCGTCGAGGTTTCAGAGGATGGGAAAGCTGCGATTGCATTCAATCGAGATGTGATGCTTAATGACAAGAGCATCATTCGCAACCTCCCTACATGGCAGTTCGCACTTCGTTCGGTCGACCCAATTGTCTCAGTTGTGATCGCAACGAAGGATCGCCCTGAGTACCTGCGGGAGTCGATCGAGTCGGCACTGAATCAGACCTTCGAGGACATTGAAGTCCTTGTTGTGGCCGATGGTTGCACAAGCTCTACCGATGATGTTGTCGCAGAGTTCAAGGATTCGCGTTTGCGCTATTTCCGCCGTGAGGCTAGCGGTGTCGCGGCGTCACGAAACTTTGCCGCGACAGTTTCTCGAGGCATCTTTACCGTGATTCATGACGATGACGACATTATGATTCCGAATCGTATCGAGAATCATTTGCGAGCGATTTCAATAGAGCCGGAGCTAGCCGTGGGCTCCTTTAGTGGTTGGATTGACTTCGATGATTCGAATGGGGCGCTAGTCGCCCAACCTGGGTCAGAATTTTCACTTGCCTCGATCGTCTATCGCGGGAGGGCGCTGGCTCACGGAACTACAATGATTCGAACTGAGATCATTCGGTCGGTTGGATACGACGAGAGTCTTCGGTCGGGGTCGGATTTTAACCTCTTCGTACGCATCGCCCGGTTGGGTCTACATCTTGTCCACACAGGGAGCTACGCGATTCTGCGTCGGCTCCACGGAGAGCAGGTGACGTCGGTCGACTCGGCCGTACAGAAGTCATCTGCCACGTCAACAGTTGCGGTCCTCGAAGCACAGTTGGGGCCGAATGAGGTCGCGAAGTTGCGTAAGCGTGCAGCGCGCATTGTTGATGTGCAACTTGAGACATCTCCGCGGAAGTTGCTAGCGGAGCTCGGGGGACTTCTGCCAGGTGATTTGGTGCGGCGGACGGTATTGGTCTCTTCTTCCGTCAGTTCTAGTTCACAATTGAGCGGTGACGATTGGATTGAGTTCAGAGATGGCGACCGTCTTGAAGTCCGACGTGGAGTTGACTGGAGAGAATTCTTATCACTGAGCAAGTTGGGCATGATCGTCAGTGATCTCTCCGAGAATTCAAGCGAGCCGGTATCCCTTGCATTGGACCGCGTTGCACTTACGCTACTATTGGAGCGTATTGATCTCGGGGGCCGTCTCGCAGTGCAGGCCTTTCGAGCCATCGAACCTAAGGGGCAGAATGAGCCAGGTGCCATTCTTCGAGACCACATTGTCAGCGAACTCTATGATGATGACATCTACGACGCGTGCTCGATCCATACAGGGGGACAGGTAGTCTCGTTCGTTGTAGCGGCTCTTGCGAACCAGGAGAGAGCGTCCCTCCTTTTGAGCAAGTCCGGAGTCGATCGTTGGCATATTGCGCTAGGCGGGCCAAGGAAGACCTCCAGTTTCGTCGAGGAGATTCTGAATGAAGATTGACATTGATCGTACGCAAGACGGCCGAATGACAATTTCGTCGACGCCGAACCAGTACGACGGCTATCCGTCGCCAAGTCGGTTTCATTTGGAGTGTTCGATCAAGAACCTGTCGCCTGATCGTGCGGCGGTCGCATCGGCACTACTCTTTGGCCGGTGGGTTGGTTCGTCGCTTGAGTTCGATGACCCAATTTCTCCATTGGTAGCAGCGTCGATCGCTAACTATCTACCGTTAAGTACAATTACGTCGTCTCCGATCGATCTAGAGCCGCGTGCGATTCCTGGTGGTAGCCGACGACTTGCGCTGGGCTTTCGTGAGTCGCGGAGCGTAGTACATTATCCGCCCGATTACGCAGCGGGCGTTTCGACCCTACTCTCAGAAAGCTCGGCCGAAATCAGTGGTTCGATCCTGTCAATGCATTCATCAATTGTTGGTTCTAACGCAATTGCCTTTGCGCCCGATCTCGATGCGATTTCGTTGGGTCTTCATCCCCACCTTGCGGTCGCTGTGCTCTTGTCTGAAGACCTTGGGATCGGGTCGATCTTCATACCAAGCAACGGTGACAAGTTTGACGAATCCACTGCACGCGCAGCGAATCTCCTCTCCGCGGTGAGGTTGGGTTTGTTCGGCAGCTACGCATAGTCCGCTGCCGGATTGTGTAGTAGCCGAGACGACGGGACGTGAGACTCGGGGCCAGTAATGAGATTCGCCGGCGGCGACGTGGTCATTCTCTTGATCAATGGCTGCGAACGTTTCCTCAAGTCCCGGTAGTCGTGTTGGATCGCTATTCCTCCATTGTTGGGAAGGTCGCCAATCGTGACTTTCGGTGATTGTCCGATTGGCTGGTCGTGGTGACCCTTATTCCAGGTTCCGTTCGTCAGTCCGTCGCAGACTTCATTAGCCTGGTTCTCTGGCTACGTTTTGCTTGCAGGTCCTTGCTTTGACGCTTCGATTCGAGCAAACTAGTCAGAGGGTGGCGTGAGTCATTCCGCGAGCTGCCCCTGAAACCCGCAGCTGAGCCAGATTTGGATCCTGGTCTGAGGTGCTGGAGCACTGCCGTTCGATCCAACTAACAAGTTCGAGGTGAGTTCGTTTGAGAAAGTTCCTGGTTGTTTCACATGCGCGAAGTGGTTCAAATCTGTTGGTCCGTTCTCTCGATGCGCACCCGAAGGTCGTCTCGCGTGGCGAACTCTTAAAGCGGACTGAGCCGCTGGATCCCCTACGAGCTCTGGATTTTAGCGCCGAGCGGATTGCTGACTTGGAGCGCACTCGAGTGTCGCGTTCGAGGGAGTTTGGCGATACGTTCTGGTCCGGCTTCTCCGGTGTTAGCGCAGCGGGTTTCAAGTTGTTCTACTATCACGGCCGCCATCTCGGGCCGACAATCTGGACCGAAATTGCAGACAATTCCGATATATCGATCATCCATCTATACCGGGAGAGTCATTTCGACGCGTTTCTTTCGCTAAAGCTTGCTGAGGCTTCCGGGGTCTGGGTCCGACCTGCGGGCAAGTTTCAGGAAACCGACTACGGGAGATCTGTAACGGTCGACTTGGATGAGTTCGAAAAATACTCAGACGAGCTTTCGGCGCACATTGAAGGCATGAATGCATTGGTGCCTAAGGATAGAATCCGGCAAGTGACGTATTCGAGGCTTGTCAGTTCGTATGGCGAAGAACTCAACGGTTGTTTCGACTTCTTGGGCGTAGGTCGGATTTCTGTGGAAATGCCTTTGGACAGACAGCGTGGCGGGACGGCAATGGACTACGTGGCTAATCGCAACGAGGTAGAGCGATACCTAGCCGATCGGGACCTACTCCTCGAAACGGAGGACATTTGATTCGTTGTGCGCACGGGGCTGAAGATCCCGATCGTCTTCGGCGTCGAGTTTTCGAAATTAGATGGACCTGGTTTCGGTATCGGTACGTGTCCCTAGTTGTCGAAGGGACTGGCAGTGAGCTTGGTGGAATTGTATGACGTCTCCACCCATCCGGAGGTCCTAGTCCTACGCCGATCCCCGGCCGCCGGACACGCGAGCGTTTTTGTTCGTCGATCGGCGCAATGGCAGACGGTAGTGGGCTCGAATCGCTGCGGCGATGGTTGTCTCGCGCAGGCGGGTCCGGTACTCGTTGCTCTGGTTCGCCACTGAGGGCGAAGCCCTGTTTGCGGACGGGCCCACGGACTCGCACCGGTGCCCGACGAAGGCTTTGTCAGGAGTCGAGGTTGAGGTTGTCTATCTGGGCCGCGCGTAGCGACGCGGGGGACTGGATTGGAGCGGAGTCCGGCCTGCTGACCTGGACCGTGTCAAGAACACCGGCTCGCCATGGAAGTCCGAGCCTGGCTTCGCTGAACTGACGACAGCTGAGCTGTATGGACTTCGAAACTGGACGAGACCTGCTAAGTGTGCGCCCAGCCAGGCGAGCTGGTGAGCGTGGATGTCAAGAAGCGCGGCTGTATCTCAGACGTCGGCGGCGGGCGTGTCTTCGGCCGACGCCCATCGACGACTCGAACCGGAACAAAGACAGCGGTTAGAACGACGTCGACTCGCCCGTGGAGGTCCACTCACGCTTGGACTCGTCTGAAATGGTTGCCAACGAGAGAGGCGCTAGCTGCGCGGACTGCCTCGGCCGCACGATCTTTCTTCTAGCCGTTGCGGCATCATCCAGATCGGATACTTCATGACTGAGTCACCATCGCCTGCTGGTCGACGATGGGTACGCGATGATCGCGCGCGCCACGGAAGCCACCAGAAGTTCTCCTGCCCACACTGCCCCGTACCAGCGGCACGATTGAACGACGCAACCGGGATTCCGTCATCCAATCGGTACTAATGCCCATCTGGTCTTGGTATAGCGGACGCGCCGCATTTTTGCCTCGATCGCTCGATAGATGCAACATGAATCGACCGCACCGTGCGACCGACGGTGCTCGGCCCATCGCGCACGTCAACAACGCGACGGTTTAGGTCGTTGGTCATCTCGCACGTCGCCCGCGATACGCCTATCTCTATCGCGAATGCGCACCGGTGGATCCACGAGGTGACCGACGGCGACGCCTGTAAAGCCCCGGACGTTCACGCATTCCTGTCATCAGTCGCATAGGGTAGCTGGCCGAACGGCTCCTGTTCGCAACGCTGACACCGATCATCATGCTGCATGGAGACAAGGCCCGATTGGTGTCGAGTCTTAGTTCTTGGGTAAGCGCTAGAGCCATGGCGGATACGTACATGTTCCGTGTCATATATGCGGATAGCCCGTGCGGGTCTCGCCTATCAGGCTTGGCTTGGCGCACCGAATCGTCGCTGCCTGAAGGCTTGTGCTTCCCGCGCTCTGCACCGCCGCAGCGGCTCGGCTCACTGTGCAGACGGACTCGGGCTTCAGAGGCGCTGGCATCGGTATCTGGCGCCCGCAGCGACTGACGACGAAGCTACTCGGAGACGCTCGCCCAAGACTAGATGCCCACCCCGATGGCTCGCGCGCAGCACACCCCAACGCCCCTATAGCTCACGCCCGGCGAGCCCTCGGGCTGACTACCCTCCACCGGAACCGCCTCGCCGAGACCAGGGCCGAAGCCCTCACGCTGCTCCACCCGCCATGCGGCACCTAGTTGGTTCCCCTGTGAGAACACCTATGAGCGCATCAGATTATGAACATATAGTCTTAGGGGCGCGCATGCCGGGGTCTTCGGGCATTCTCTGGCGACGGATTGTGGATCTGAACGGCTGTTTCGCGCCTTTCAGATACGGCCGTTTCGATGATCTGCTTGGCGTCTGCATTATTTCCCTTGGCCAGTGCCCACGCATATTTCCTATATCTGAGGGCGACGTCTCCGGCGGCACCGTCTAGTACGAGACGACCATGGTTGAGCCAAAGCGCTCGCGTGCACGTCTCTTCGATCGTCTGAGCGGCGTGCGACACGAGGAACACGGTGCCGGCATTCCTCCGGAGACGCTCCATGCGGATCTCGCTGCGTTCTCTGAACGCTGCATCGCCTGTGGAGAGGGCCTCATCAATGAGAAGGATATGGGGGTTGGCTGCTGTCGCGATGGCAAACCTGAGTCGAGACCCCATCCCAGAGGAGTAGGTTCTCATCGGCCGGTGAATGGCCTTGCCGAGTTGTGCCAGGTCAATGACCTCGGGCATCGCTGTAGCCGTCTCCTCCGGTGTGAGCCCCATCGCGAGGCATCCGAGTCGGACGTTCTGAGCGCCCGAGAGGTCCGGTTGGAGTGCTGCGTTGACGCCAATGAGCACAGGTGTGCTTTCGGCGAGTACTTGCCCCTTGGCCGGCTTCTCGAGGCCGGCGATTACCCGTAGTAGTGTGCTCTTTCCGGATCCGTTCTGACCAACGAGACCGATTTGCTCGCCTGCTCGTGCGACGAACGAGATGCCCGATAGCGCTCGAACGACGACCTGTGGTTGCTGACCCAAGGCTGCGCGCGCGACTCGTGCGATTCGACCGGAGTTCCGAGCGCCATCGTCATCGGCTGGAGTCTTGTATCTCACGGTCACGTTCTGTACGGCGACGGTGGACTCGTCCAGGACATCAAGCGCGGCCATATGACTCCTCTGCTCGCCAGAAGACGACGTAACCGATAGCAAGCATCCCGAATGCCCAGGAGCAAAGGACTATCCAGCTCGTTGTGTCTGGTGTCACGCCGTAGAGCAGGCAGTCCCGCGTCATGTCGAGGACCCGAAACATCGGGTTGGCTTCCATCAAGTTGAGGACTGTCGGATGCGAGAGAAATCGGTCGTACGAGAAGAAGACGGCGGATCCGTAGAGCCAGAGCCGCATTGCGAACTGCACGATGACCTTGACGTCGGGGACCGCGGCGGTCCACCGGGCAAGAAGTAGCGCGAGCCCCGTGCAGAAGATGACCTGCAGGGCGAAGACGAGAGGTACCAGAGTGACTCGCCACGTGGTGATTTCAGGTTCCGGGAGCGAGTAGATCAGGACGACCATAGCGAGGAAGACCCACACCATGTTGAGCAGCTCCCGCAGGATCACGGCGATAGGCAAGGATGCTCGAGGGAACGCGAAGGCTCGGATCATGTTTCGACCGTTCGCAATGGACTGCGCCCCGCCCGTCACGCAGCGCGAAGTAAAGGAAAACATGAACACGCCGATTACGAGGTATCCGAGAAAGTTCCGGACTCCACGATCAGTCTGAAGCAACAGGCCAAACACCAAGTAATAGGTCAGGCCATCGAGCACTGGCTTCAGGATGAGCCATGCGGTGCCGAGGAGCGTCTCTCGCGTGCCAGCCGTGACCTTTGCCCGAGCTTCGGCGACGAGAAAGTGGCGCCGTTGCCACAGTTGGCGGGTGTACTCGCTCAGGGACGGGCGTTCACCGACGGGGCGGAGTCTCCCGGTGGACACGACTTCGGTGCGAACGTCGGGACCGTCGAACAGAACGTTAAAGAGGTCGCCCGACGCGGCGGGGGAGGCGTCTCGGGGGAGTAGCGGAGCGGGCATCAGTCGAATCCTATGGTTCGTTCACAGGTTTCGCTGATCAGTTCAGCGAGATTCGCGTAGCCGGCGTCTGTGTAGTGGAATGGAGCCTCGCTCCATTGGTGTGTCGAGCTGGCGCGAGGGGTGACGACGGTCATCACCGGTATCGGAACGAGGTGTGCGATTGCTGCGAGGTACGGCTGCGCAAGCATGTTGAACTCAGCCGCGTCCATACCGAAGCTTGTCGGCGTTGCCTGACCTAGCTCGTTGTGCGTCGCCCACGGCACGGCAATCGGTACGACGCGAGTCAAGAGTCCGGTTGACCTGAGGCGTGTGACGAATTGCTCGACGGCTCTGAGCCACTCGGTGAAGTGCTCCGAGGTACCAAATCGCCGAAGTGGATACTTCGCGGACAGCCGCTCTGGCGCCTCTGTGCGTAGGAGTTCCACCGTCCGGGTCAGGTGGCTTCCGTCTGGCCCGCACCAGGTACCCAGACGCTCGTCGGTGATGTCCCAGAGGAGCAGGTCGATATCGGTCGGTTTCGCTTTGGCGATCCGCCGCATCAGGTTCGAGTTCTTGTCGCCGTTCAACATGCGCTGTTGAAACTTCGAGTCGAAGCCCGCGTGGGGTGCGTCCCCTGCCCAGGGGGGCGTCATGGCCGAGATCAAGGACTGGCGAGCGACGTAGTCGACGAGTGTGAAGTCGTCGCCCAAGTACTCGAACGTGTCGCGGCTGACGCAGCTGCCGTAGATGAAGGTGCGAATCGGAGTTCTCATAAAGATCGGGCCGATACTAAGCAGTTCTCGTAGACCGTGCGGTATGTGCTCGCAGCGCGGACCCACGTCCGGTCGTTCGCGATCAGATGACCTGCGGAAACGAGCCGATCTCGAAGGTCCGGGTCGCCAAGAATCTCACCGATGCGATCGGCCCACTCGTGAGGATCGCCAGCAGAAGCCACGAGAGCCGCATGGGAGTCCTCCGAGGTAGTCGTCACCTCGCGCAACGCCGGAAGGTCGCTCACGACGACCGGTCGACCGACAGCCATCGCCTCGACGGGTTTGAGCGGGGTGACGAGCCGCGTCACGCGATCCGCGCGACGAGGAATTGCGACCACGTCGAGCGCCGCAACGTATCTCGCGGCTGTGGCGCGATCCACGCGACCGGGTAGGTGTGCGACGTCTTGGAGTCCGAGCGAGCTCACGAGCTGAAGGAGATCGGGTCGAGCGACTCCGTCCCCGACGATCAGCGCGCCGACGTCGATGCCGCGAGATCGCAGCATCGCCACGGCTCGGAGGGTGGTGTCGAGGCCCTCGTAGCCGACGAGGCTCCCGACGCTGCCGACGAGGGGGCGGTCGGGTGGCAGCCCGAGAGAGCGCCGCGCAACGGACGGGTCGGGGAGACCGGCGAGAGCGTCGACGTCGACACTGTTGGGGATGACCGCGATGCGATCGGCGTCGACGCCGCGTGCGATGAGCTCTTCCCGCATCGTCGCGCTGAGCGTGATCACCGCATCTGCGGCGGTTGCCAGTTCGGTCTCCTTGTCCCGGATGAGGCGGTACCGGGTCGATTGCATGGCTGCTTCACGTCGTTCAACGGTTCCGTGGGAGGCAGCCCAGGTCTCCTCGGGCAGCCCGCGGACCTCGTGCACCCAGGGGAGCCCGAGGCGTGCTGCGGCGAGCCTGCCGGCCTCACCGGTGGTCCAGGGCGTCGTCGTATGGACGATCTGGCTGCCTGCCGCGGTGATGCGAGTGCAGAGGAGGTCTACCTCGCAGGCGAGGCGCTTCCGGTGATCGGGTTGAAAGGTCCAGGGGACCAGGCGCTCGTAGCGGATCGCGTCGACCGTGTCTGAACCGGGCGCCAGTGGTACTCCGATGGTCGCGGGATACCCGAGACGCGTCGACACGCTGAGCTCGATCCCCGCTCGGCGCTGCGCGGTGAGAGCGGCGTGTGTCCGCTGCGTGTAGCCGCTCAGCGTGTGCGGGAGCGAGTTGGTCAGGTGGTGATGGACGCGGAGCGGTTCGCGGGGTGCGCTCGCCCTCGACCGGGGATGGACGGGCGCAGGCCGGGCACGGAGAAGCTCCACCTGTTCTGTGACCCGGGCCTGGACGCGAGTCGCGGCGCGGCTTGTCGGCACCGCGTCTACGACGGTGTGTGCGTCTCCTCGAGCCCAGGCGGCCCGCAGGGACGCGGCACCGGCGGGGTTCTTCTCCTGGGAGACCCTGCGCTCCAGCCATCGAGCAGGTCGGCCCAGTACCGGACGAAGTCGCGACGGCGCGCGTTGGACGGCGTTGAGCATCAGCCACGCCGGGTCGTCGAGGACGGTGCGGGCAGCGAAGCTGAGAGCCAGGCTGAGTGACCGTAGACGCCCGGTCACAGCCCACCGATCTCGTCGAGCGCCGTGAGGTACTGCTGCGCGAGCTGGTCGGGCTTGGCGTTCGCTTCCACCCATGCGAGCGCGCGCGTCGACGGCGTGGGCAGGACGCCCGCGTCGGCCCACGCGAGCCAGGCCTCGGCAAGAGCCTCCGAGTCCTCTGGAGGGACCACGACCCCGGCGTCGAGAGACTCGACGATCTCGGCAGCCTCGCCGGCGGCCGCCGCGGTGACGGGGTTTCCGGAGGCGATCACCTCGTACAACTTGGACGGGACCGTCCACTTCAGAGGCTCCCAGTCGCGCAGCGAGACGATCGACGTGTCGGCCCACGCATAGAGATCGACCATCTCCTCGCGGGAGACCCGCTCGTGCAGCGTGACCGGCGCGTCGAGGGACTGGATCTGACGGCGCAGGGCGGGGACGTCGGCGCCGGCACCGACGATCCGGACCTCAAGCAGCAGCCCGCGCTCAGCGGCGAGGGCGGCTGCCTCGACGACGGTCCCGAGGCCTTGTGCCCGGCCGATCGTCCCGGCGTAGACGGCTCGAAGCGGACGATCGACGCCGGGACGACCTGCGGTGGGAGGCGGAGAGACTTGCGTCCAGGTGGTGCCGTTGCGGACAACCGCGACCTTGCGGACGCCCCTCTCGTGAAGGATCTCCGCGAAGCTCTCGGTCGTCGTGACGACGAGGTCGGCGCGTGACTGCAGGCGCGAGATCGAGCGGTGCGCGAGCGCCGTGATGTAGGCCTTGACCCTGCTCGGGCGCCGGCTCTCGAGAATCTTGCTCGGTTGAATCAGGTCGGGCCACGCGTCGCGCATCTCGACGACGAACGGCACCTTGAAGCGGCGGGCGATGGCGGCTCCAGCGAACATGCTCGGGATGCCGGGAACGGTGGCGATGACGACGCTGGGCGGAGGCCAGGAGATGTCGCGCGCCCGGCGGACGCTGGACCAGGCCGCGATCATCTGGTCGATCGTCCGCGACACGAGCCGGGGCGAGTGCGGGCGGTACGCGACACGGACGACGCGTTCGCCGTGCTCGCCGCGATGAGACATGCCGGGCTGCTGGAGCGGGTTGTCCGTCTGCAGGTGTCCGGTGGGGTAGTGCGGGGGCGGGGTCAGGACGGAGAGCGTCACGCCCGCCGCTGCGAAGTGCCGTGCCAGCTCGTTCCACCGCGACTGTGGCGCGCCACGCTCGGGGGCGTAGTGGTGAGTCACGAGGACCACGTGACCCCGGCGGGTGGCGACGGTGCTCAAGAGAAACCTCGTGAAGAGTTGGTGGACGTTGTGTTTCGCGTCAAGCGTCCTAACGGATCGGCCCTAGACTACGCCACATGTCACAGACTGGCGGCGCAGAGCCGCGCCCTGACGCCACCACCGACGCCGCTCTTCGTCACGCGAAGAGCGACGGGAAGTCCGGGGCGACCAAGGCGCTCATCGGGCTGGCCGTACTGCTGGGCGTTCTGGTCGCGGGCGGCGCCGCCGCGTACTTCTGGTTCCAGAACTCGCTCGCGAGCAACGTCGAGACGATTCCCGATCCCTTTGCCGGGGTGACCGACCGCCCGGAGGCTGCTCCTGTCGACGAGGAGTCGGGCGAAGAAGCTCCGCTGAACTTCCTCGTGCTGGGCTCCGACAGCCGGATCTCGGCGGGCGATCCGTCGCAGTGGGAGGCCGGCGCGCAGCGCACCGACTCGATCATGCTCGTGCACCTTGCGGGAGACCGTGAGAGTGCCGAGGTCATCTCGATCCCTCGTGACTCCTGGGTCGAGATCCCCGGCTACGGGTACAGCAAGATCAACGCGGCGTTCTCGTTCGGCGGGCCGACGCTGATGATCCAGACCGTCGAGGACCTGACGGGCGTGCGGATCGACCACTTCGCCGTCGCCGACTTCGAGTCCTTCGTCGAGCTCACCGACGCTCTCGGCGGCGTGGACATCCGGGTGGCCGACGGTGCCCCGGACGGACAGGGTGGCACGTACGAGGGCGGCATTCAGCACATGGACGGCGAGGAGGCGCTCGCGTACACCCGCGAGCGGCACGACCTGGCCAACGGTGACTTCGGTCGTGTGCAGCGCCAGCAGGCCTGGATGCGCGCCATCATGGCCGAGGTGAACAACAGCCGGGACGACCTGGTGACGATGACGAAGTTCCTCACCGCGGTGAGCGAGTCGGTCGCGGTGGACGAGGGGCTCGACATCGGTGAGATGCGGGACATCCTCGTGAGCTCGCGGAACATCGGTTCGAGCGACGTCGACTTCATCACGATGCCGTACGAGGGCACCGGGCGGAGCGCCGACGGCCAGTCGATCGTCGTGCTCGACGAGGCGAAGATGATTCCGCTGATGGATGCCGTCGCCGACGACACGGCGCATGCGTACGTCCAGGAGAACGAAGAAGAGCTGAGCGTGCTTTCGCCCACCGTGAACTAGCCCACTCACTCTTTCTTTACGCAAGGTAATGACCTAGAGTCATTGCCATGACGACGCACGCTTCCACCGATCTTCCCGACCTCGCGGCAGAACTGCGCGTCGGCGTCGGACGGCTGCACCGGCGTCTTCGTCACCAGCGGGGGACCGTCGACCTGCCCGACCACCTGGTCGCCGTCCTCGGCCTGCTGAACCGGGCCGGAGCCCTGACACCCGGCGCCCTGGCCGAGCACGAGTGCGTGCGCCCGCCGCAGATGACACGGTCCGTCAACGCCCTGGTCGAGTCCGGGTACGTCGCCAAAATGCCGCACCCGAGCGACGGCCGGCAGGTCGTCGTGGAAATCACCGACGCCGGGCGCGACGAGCTCGTAGAGCTGCGCCGGCGCCGGGACGAGTGGCTGGCGGCGCAGCTTGAGACGCTCGACGACGCCGACCGGCAGGTCCTCGAGCAGGCAGCCCACGTCATGCAACGCATGGCGGGTGGCCGATGAGCGCCACCTTCGCCTCCCTGAAGTACCCGAACTACCGGCTGTGGTTCGGTGCCGCGCTGGTGGCCAACATCGGCACGTGGATGCAGCGCGTCGCGCAGGACTGGCTGGTGCTGACGGTCCTCACCGACAACTCCGGGACCGCCGTCGGCATCACGACCGCGTTGCAGTTCCTCCCGGTCCTGCTGCTCTCCGCGTGGGCCGGCGTCCTTGCCGACCGTCTGCCCAAGCGTGGACTCCTGATCGCCACGCAGACGGCGCAGGGCGTGCTCGCGGCCGGGCTCGGTGTGCTTGTGCTCTCCGGTGGCGCCGAGCTGTGGCACGTCTATCTCTTTGCTCTCGCCCTCGGTGTGGTCTCCGCCTTCGACGGCCCGGCCCGTCAGACGTTCGTCGCCGAGCTGGTGCCCCACGAGAAGCTGCCGAACGCCGTCGGCCTGAACAGCGCGTCGTTCAACGCCGCACGCCTGATCGGCCCCGGGATCGCCGGCCTGCTGATCGCCGCCGTCGGCACCGGGTGGGTGTTCATGATCAACGCCGTCTCGTTCGGCGCCACGATCATCGCCCTGCTCGCGATGAACACCTCGACGCTACGGACCATGCCACGGTCTCCGCGAGGCAAGGGGCAGATTCGCGAAGGCATCGCGTACGTGCGCAACCGCACGGACATCATGGTGATCATGGTGGTGATGGGCGTCGTCTCGATGCTCGGCCTCAACTTCCAGCTCACCTCGGCCATGATGGCGCGCGTCGAGTTCGGCAAGGGTGCGGGGGAGTACGGGGTTCTCGGCTCGATCCTCGCGATCGGCTCGCTGACCGGGGCGCTACTCGCAGCCCGGCGGGAGAGACCACGCGTGCGGCTCGTCATCGGGGCGGCGTTCGTGTTCGGCCTGTGCATGACGATCCAGGCGTTCTCGCCGAACTACCTCACCTACGCACTGCTGTGCATCCCGGTCGGGTTCTCCTCCCTCACCATGCTGACGGCGGCGAACGCCACCGTGCAGACCTCGACCGACCCAGCGGTGCGCGGGCGCGTCATGGCCCTGTACATGGTGGTGCTGCTCGGAGCGACGCCCATCGGGTCGCCGATCGTCGGATGGATCGCCGAGGCGTGGGGGCCGCGGTGGGCCGTCGGCATCGGCGGTGTCGCCTCGATGCTCGTCGCGCTGGCCGCCGCGCTCTGGGCCAAGCGGTCCTGGCAGTTCGAGGTGCACGTCCGGCGGCACAGCCGCCCGCACCTGGTGGTGGTCCACCCCGAGGAGCAGCGGGCCGAGGCGGCGGCCCGGCTCGAGACGCAGGACGCGTCGCAGAAGTCCTCGACCGCCTGAGCCGATGGTCGGGCCGAGAGGTACGGTCAGGTCATGGTTGAAGAGTCCCGTGCGCTGAAGGTCATGACCGTCTACGGGACCCGGCCGGAGGCGATCAAGGTCGCCCCCGTCGTCCTGGGCCTCGAGGCGGACGACCGGTTCGAGTCGGTCGCCGTCGTGACCGGCCAGCACCGCGAGATGCTCGACCAGGTCAACGAGCTCTTCGGCATCACGCCTGACTTTGACCTCGACGTGTTCGAGCACGGCTCGAGCCTCTCGACGATCGCGGCGCGCGTGCTCGAGCGCCTCGACCCGATCCTGGTCAGCGAGGCCCCCGACGCGGTGATCGTCCAGGGCGACACCTCGACGTCGACCGCTGCGGCGCTCGCGGCCTTCCACCGGCAGATCCCGGTGATGCACCTCGAGGCGGGCCTGCGCTCCGGGGATATCGACTCACCGTTCCCGGAGGAGGCGAACCGCCAGGTCACCACGCGGCTGGCCGCGCTGCACCTGGCGCCGACCACGACGAGCCGCGACAACCTGCTCGTCGAGAACGTCGACCCCGCCCGCGTGCTCGTCACCGGCAACACCGTGATCGACGCCCTGCTCACCACCGTGGACAAGCACGTGCCGTTCACCGACCCGCAGCTCGAGGCGCTCGCTGACTCGGGCGCCCAGATCCTCCTCGTCACCGCCCACCGGCGCGAGAACTGGGACCACATGGGCGCGATCGGTCGCGCCGTCGCGCGTCTGGCCCGTCAGTTCCCAGACGTCCAGGTGGTGCTCCCCGCGCACCGCAACCCCATCGTCCGCGAGGCGATGCTGCCGCCGCTGGCCGGGCTCGACAACGTCACCGTCGTCGAGCCGCTGGCCTACGGCGAGTTCACCCGGATGCTCGCCATGTCGTCCGTGATCCTCACCGACTCCGGGGGCGTGCAGGAGGAGGCGCCGTCGCTCGCCAAGCCCGTGCTCGTGCTGCGCGAGAACACCGAGCGGCCCGAGGCGATGGAGGCCGGCACCGTTCGGCTCATCGGGACCGACGAGCAGCGGATCGTCGACGAGGTCAGCCGACTTCTCGCCGACGACGTCGCGTACGCCGAGATGGCCAACGCGACCAACCCGTACGGCGACGGTCACGCCACGCCGCGGATCCTCGACGCGATCGAGAAGCTCCTCACCGGGCGCTGACGCGCGCCGCGCTCACGCCGGGGCGTCGACCACGTAGTCGATGCAGTCCGTGAGCGCGCGCACGTCGTCGGGGTCGATGGCCGGGAACATGGCGATGCGCAGCTGGTTGCGGCCGAGCTTGCGGTAGGGGAAGACGTCGACGATGCCGTTCTCCCGCAGCACCCGGACGACCTCGGTGGCGTCGATCACCGCGTCGAGGTCGATGGTGCCGACGACGGCAGACCGCTCCTCCGGCGTCGTGACGAACGGTGTCGCCCAGTCTCGCGACTCGGCCCACGCGTAGAGGTGGGACGAGGACTCGGCGGACCGCGCCGTCGTCCACCCGAGGCCGCCCTGGTCGAGCATCCACTCCACCTGGTCGGCGAGCATGATCAGCGTCGCGACCGCCGGGGTGTTGATGGTCTGGTCCGCGCGCGAGTTGGTGACCGCCGTCGTCAGGGACAGGAACTCCGGGATCCACCGGCCGCTCGACTCGATCTGGGCGGCACGCTCGATCGCGGCGGGCGAAAGGACTGAGAGCCACAGCCCGCCGTCGGACGCGAAGGACTTCTGCGGCGCGAAGTAGTAGGCGTCGGTCTCGCTCACGTCGACCGGCAGCCCGCCCGCGCCCGACGTCGCGTCGATGACGGTCAGGGCACCGTCGCCCGGGACGCGGCGGACCGGGGCCATGGCGCCGGTCGAGGTCTCGTTCTGCGGCCACGCGTACACGTCGACGTCGTCGGCCGGCTGCGGGAGCGCGATGGTGCCGGGCGCGGCCGAGATGATCTGCGAGTCCGTCAGGAACGGCGCATTGCTCGTGGCCGCGGCGAACTTGCCGCCGAACTCCCCGAAGACCGCGTGCTGGGCCTTCTCGCGGACCAGGCAGAGCGTGGCGACGTCCCAGAACGCCGTCGACCCGCCGTTGCCGAGGACCACCTCGTACCCGTCGGGCAGGCTGAACAGCTCGGCCAGGCCCTCGCGCACGCGCCGGACGAGCGACTTCACGGGAGCCTGGCGGTGGGACGTGCCCATGACCGTGGCGCCGGCCTCGACCAGCGCGTCGATCTGCGCGCGGCGGATCTTGCTCGGGCCGGAGCCGAACCGGCCGTCGGCGGGAAGGAGACGGGCGGGGATGACGAGGGGCGTGGTCACCCCGTCACGATAGCCCGAGCGAGGTAGGCGTCGACGAGGCTGCTCACGTCCGGACGGATCTCGCGGATCGACTCGGCGGCCCGCTGCAGTGCCTCGATCGCCGGGGTCACGCCACGTGCGGGCCGAAAGTCGTCGACCGGCTCCGCCGTCAGCGCGGACAGCAGGGTTTCGAACCCCTCGACCTGCACCGCGCTGTGCGCCCGAGGCTGGTACCGGTGCCGAGCCGGGTCGATCTGCTGGAGGAGACCAAGGTCCTGGAGAGCCTGCGCGGGGTCGGCGACGTTTCGCTCGTAGAGCTGGTGGACGGCCGCCTGCCGATGCTCCGCCGTGATCGAGCCGTTCGCATGGAGAGCGTTCATCGCCGCACGCATGTCTGCACCCCCGGGGAGCTCTGCATCGCCGGACCGCTCGGCCGCGTCGATGAAGTCGGGCAGCGTCACGGTGCCGTTGTGGAGCATGCGGAATCGCTCGTCGGAGAGACCGGGCTCTGCTTTTCCGTCAGGGTCGACTGCGTCTGCCACGCGAAGACGAATGCTGAGTCCAGGCCGGATGCACGGGCGGCCGCTCGTGCTCCCGTAGAAGTACGCCGAGTTCTTCGGCTCGTCGACGTGCCCGAGCAGGTGGAGAAGGGCGAGGTCGTCGGACCCGAGCCGGGTCTTGAACCACTGCCGCCAGTGCGCGCCCTCCGCGCTCACCGCCTCCATGGGCTGCAGCTGGACCGCCTCGACGTCGTCGTCCACCTGCTCCAGGGCCTCGCGGTCCACGGCGAGGCACTCGTCGACTGCGAGATGCGCGAGCCAGGAGGACCACGGCAGCGGGGAGAGGAGCACGCGGACCACGTTCGCGTTCGCGTTCTGCCGGACAGCGAGCTTGCCCGGGCGGCTTCCCTGCCAGTACCCGTCGAAGCAGCGCACGAGCGTGACGCACGGCCGCTGGTCGAGGAACTCCTCGACCTCGGGCGACGGGGCGTCGAGAAAGACGAACATGTGGTCGGCGCCCGAGGAGAGATTGCCCTCGACGAAGTCGCGGACCGCGGCGAGCGGGGCGCTGATGGTGGACACGGTGTAGAGCACGTCCTCAGGCTACTGCGCCTGATGCGAACGGTCGGAGCCGTATCAGGCTCCGGGCACGGCCGTCCGGTCGATAGACTGGACGCTGGCCCGCTGGGGCACGACGGCGACGATGCGACAGGAGCGCGACGTGACGGACCTGATCGACACCACCGAGATGTATCTCAAGACGATCTACGAACTTGATGAAGAGGGCATTACCCCCCTGCGCGCGCGCATCGCCGAGCGCCTGGGGCACTCCGGCCCCACGGTCTCGCAGACCGTGGCACGGATGGAGCGGGACGACCTGGTCGTGGTCACGGGCGACCGCCACCTGGAGCTGACCGAGACCGGCTGGACCAAGGCGCGTCGCGTCATGCGCAAGCACCGCCTCGCGGAGCGGCTGCTCACCGACGTGATCAAGCTGGACTGGGAGTTCGTGCACGTCGAGGCGTGCCGCTGGGAGCACGTGATGAGCGAGCTGGTCGAGCGTCGGCTGACGGAGCTGCTCGACCACCCGCACCACGACCCATATGGCAACCCGATCCCGGGGCTCGCGGAACTGGGGGAGCAGTTCGAGGACGTGAAGTTCCTCGAGGGCGTCACCGCGCTCACCACGCGGGCGAACGGCCTGGCCGAGGGTGCTGACCCCGTCGAGCTGACCGTCGAGCGTCTCGCCGAGCCGCTGCAGACCGACGTCGAGCTCCTTGCCCGGTTCGCCGGTGCGGGGATCGTTCCGGGGGCGCACATCGCCGTCGAACGCGTCGGGGAGGACTACGCCGTGAGCGACGTGAACGCCACCGACGGCGACGGCCTCGTGCTGCCCGAGGACCTCGCCCGGCACGTCTTCGTGACCACACGCTGAACGAGTTTTCCGCAGAATCCTCCTCCTCGGTGTCATGTGCGTGACCGGAACGTGACATTGAGGGGTTGGGTGATGTAGGTTCAACCTGCTTCGTCGGACAACCCTCTGATGAAGCCCTTGGACAGATGCTCAACTCTGTCGCTGCCCGAGGTACACGACGACCCGCATGACAGAGGCGGGGGACCCACTTCTGGGCATCTTCGGATGTCCTTGGGGTGAAGCCAGAAGGGCCTCGGCCCGGACGGCCGGATGTGACTCCCATCCGAACCCGACAGCTGACCCCGTAGGCGACCAAGGAGAGGCCACGCTGTGACCGCTAGCCAGACCCGCGCCCGCCACCGCGCCGCGCGCCGACCAGTTGCATCGCTCAGCAGCGCTGTAGCCGGCAACGTCTCATCGTTCAACCGCCGTACCGCCGTGGTCGCCGCATCCGGAGGCCTGCTGGTCTCGATGCTCGGTGTCGCCGGCCCGGCGAACGCTGCACCCGTCGACCAGGACTCCGGCAAGCTCAACGCCGTCGACACCTCGAACCTCACGGCTGAGGCTCGCCAGGCGCTCGAGGCTGCCCCTGCCGTGACGGTCGACAAGGACCTCAAGTGGGACCTCGAGACCGCCAAGGTCCAGGTCACCGCTGCGCCGGAGCCCGAGCCGGAGCCCGTCCGCGTCGAGGCTGCGGCCAGCCGCACCGAGGAGCGGACCGAGTCCACCTCGACGGCCGCTGCGACGACGACGAGCGCCACCACCACCGAGACCGCTGCACCGGCAGAGGAGTCGACGGCCTCCGAGGCCCCCGCCTCCTCGGCAGGTAGCTCGATCATCTCGATCGCGGGCCGCTACGTCGGCACGCCGTACGTCTACGGCGGCACGACGCCGGCAGGCTTCGACTGCTCCGGCTTCACCAGCTACGTCTACGCACAGGCCGGGATCACCCTGCCGCGTACGTCGGGTGCCCAGGCCGCAGCGGGTACCACGGTGTCCCGCGCCAACGCGCAGCCCGGTGACCTGATCTACTCGCCCGGACACATCGCCATCTACGCCGGCGGCAACACGATGATCGACGCGCCCCGCCCGGGCAAGACGGTCCAGTTCCGCCAGATCTGGATGTCGAACCCCCAGTTCATCCGCATCTGATCGATGCTGTGAGCGAAAGCCCCGAACCGTCTGACGGTTCGGGGCTCTCGTCGTTCCGGGGCCCGGTGCGTTGGGCGCGGGGCAGGGGTGTGGGTAGGTTGGACCCATGAACAGGAAGAGCTGCTCATGAGCCGGCCGACGACCATCCTCGTGGGGGTCGACGGCTCCGCGCCGAGCCTCCACGCACTCGACTGGGCGATCGCCCACGCGCGGCGCATCGGCTGGTCCGTGCACGTGGTCTGCTCCTACGCGCTCCCGTCGTTCACGGCGGCCTCGCTCGACGGTGGGTACGCGGCTCTCGACGACGCGACGATCCAGGACGGCGCCCGTGCCGTTCTCGACGAGGCCATCGCCCGTGTGAAGGACTCCGGGGTCGAGGTGACGGCCACCCTCACCACCGGTGACGCCGCGGGCGTCCTCGTCGAGCTGAGTAGGGAGCACGGGCTGGCGATCGTCGGCACCCGTGGGCGCGGGGGCTTCACGGAGCGGCTGCTCGGGACGACGTCGTCCGCGCTGCCCGCCCACGCCTACTGCCCGACGATCGTGGTCCCGTTCCGCGACGAGGCGGGCGAGATCCCGTCCGACGTCGACTCGATGCCGCCGGTGCAGCCGCTCCAGCGCATCGTCGTGGGTGTCGACGGTTCCCCGTCGGCGGAGCTCGCGCTGCAGGAGGCTATCGACGCAGCCGCCGCATGGAACGCCGAGGTCGTCGCGGTCGCAGGGGTCCCGGTCGGCGCCGGGGCCGGACTGCTGGCGTGGCTGCCCGCATCGATCGACCACGAGCAGGTGCTCGCCGACGTGGCCGAGGGCCTCAACGTCATCGTCGACCGCTTCGAGGCGGAGCGCCCCGGTCTGAAGGTGCGGCGGATCGTCCTCGACGGCACGGGCGCAGAGCTGCTGACCGAGTTCTCGCAGGCCTCGGACCTCCTGGTCGTCGGATCCCGGGGTCGCGGCGGCTTCGCGGGGCTGCTGCTCGGCTCGACGAGCCAGGCGGTGCTGCACCACGCACGCTGCCCGGTCATGGTGGTGACCAAGCGGTGCGCGGACGAGCCTGACGCGGCAGAGGCCGGTTAGGACCGGTTCCGGTACAGCCGCATGGTGACGGGCGCGAGGATCGCGGTCATCACCACGGACGCGACGAGCACCCACGCCACGCTGCTGAAGCTGGCCGACCCGCCCATCAGCTCCCGGGACGCCGTGACCAGGTGAGAGACGGGGTTGACGTTGACGAACCCCTGCAGGAAGTCCGGCATCGTCTCCGGGTCGACGAAGACGTTCGACGCGAAGGTCAGCGGCATGAGCACCATCATCGACACGCCCATCACGGCGTTCGGCGACCGCAGAACCAGGCCGAGGATCGTGAACACCCAGCTGAGCGCGAACGCGAAGATGAGCAGCAGCAGCACGGCGAGGAGCACACCGACGACGCCGCCCGTGGGACGGAACCCGAGGATCAGCCCGAGCGTGAGGGTCACGGCCGAGGCGATCGTGTACCGGACGGTGTCGCCGAGCAGAGCGCCCACGATCGGGGCGGGTCGCCAGATGGGCAGGGACCGGAACCGGTCGAACACCCCCTTCGTGATGTCCGTGTTCATCGTGTACCCGGTGTAGACCGTGGTGAACAGGACCGACTGCACCAGGATCCCGGGCAGGAGGTATTGCAGGTACTGCTCGGTGCTCCCAGCGATCGCGCCGCCGAAGAGGTAGACGAACATCAGCGTGAAGATGATCGGCGAGACGGTGACGTCGAAGAGCTGCTCGGGAACGTGCTTGATCTTGAGCAGGGCACGGTGCGCGAACGTCAGCGTGCTCGAGACGGCGGACGGGCGGGTCGGACGCTCGTCGAGCGCGACGGCCTCGCGCAGCGTCGTCGCCTCCGGTGTGGTCATGCCGCTCGTCGCGGCGCTCGGCTCGGCCATCAGGCCACCTCCTCCGTCGATGCGTCGGCATCGTCGACGGGCTGACCCGTCAACGCGAGAAAGACCTCGTCGAGGCTCGGCTGACCGAGCGACATCTCGGGAACGGCGATGCCGGCGTCGACGAGCGCCGGGAGCACCCCGGCCACGGCGTCGGCACCCTCCTGGGGCACCCGTGCCGAGAGACCGGTCGAGTCGTTGTCGAGCACCACCGGCGTCCCGAGCGCGCGCTCGACGATCTCGGCCGCCTCGGCGCGGCGGGCCGGGTCGGCCACGTGCAGCGAGAGCGCTCCCTCGCCGACCGAGCTCTTCAGCTCGGGAGCCGTGCCCTCCGCGATGACCTTGCCGCGGTCGATCACGGCGATCCGGTCGGCGAGCGCGTCGGCCTCCTCGAGATACTGCGTCGTCAGCAGGACTGTCGCCCCGTCGTCGACGAGGACGCGCACGATGTCCCAGACCTGGTTGCGGCTCCGGGGGTCGAGCCCCGTCGTCGGCTCGTCGAGGAAGAGGACGGACGGACTCATCACGAGGCTGGCCGCCAGGTCGATCCGGCGGTGCATGCCGCCCGAGTAGGTCTTGACCGGCCGCGCCCCCGCGTCGGAGAGGCCGAAGGCGTCGAGCAGCTCGGCCGAGCGGGCACGCGCGCCGGCCGCCGAGAACCCGTAGAGCCGGGCGATCATCACCAGGTTCTCGGTGCCGGTCAGGTCCTCGTCGACCGAGGCGTACTGCCCGGTGAGCCCGACGGCGGAGCGCACCGCGTCGGCGTCCTCCACGACGTCGTGCCCCAGCACCCGGGCGGTGCCAGCGTCCGGGCGCAGGAGAGTGGCCAGCATCCGGACCGCGGTCGTCTTGCCCGCACCGTTCGGTCCGAGGACGCCGTAGACCGACCCCTGCGGAACCGCCAGGTCGATCCCGTCCACGGCGCGGGTCACGCTCTTGCGCGTGGTGAAGTGCTTGACGAGGCCCTCGGCCTCGACGGCGAGCTCGGTCACGATGTCCCCTCCGACGTCGACTCTCTACCCATCCATCATCGTCCGAGCCGGTGACATCGCACCCGGAAATCGCGCCGTCGTGCGCCTCGCTACGGGCGGGAGAGCGCGTCCCGGACGAGCTCGACCGCGTCGGCGACGTCCGTGGTCCCTGCGTCGATCGTCAGGTCGGCGTCGGTCGGCGTCTCGTACGGGGACGAGATTCCCGTGAAGTCCGGGATCTCGCCCGCGCGTGCCTTGGCGTAGAGGCCCTTGCGGTCGCGTGCCTCGCAGACCTCGAGCGACGTGTCGACGTGGACGAGGACGAACCGCGCTCCGGCCTCGACGGCCATGTTGCGGATCGACGCCCTGCTCGCGGCGAAGGGCGCGATCGGCGCCGCGATCGCCGTGCCGCCGTGCGTCGCCACCAGGGACGCGACGTATCCGATGCGCTCGAGGTTGAGGGCACGGTCGTGCCGGCTGAACCCCAGGCCCGCGGACAGATGCTGGCGGACGACGTCACCGTCGAGCAGGGTGACCGTGCGCCCGCCCGACTCCAGTTGTGCGGCGAGCGCCCGGGCGATGGTCGACTTCCCCGAGCCCGACAGGCCCGTGAACAGGACGACCGTGCCGGCGGACGCCGACGGCGTCGTCGTCGCGAGGACCTCCTGCGCGGAGGCCGGTGGATACAGGTCGGCGACGAGCGTGTCGCGGCGTGCGGACAGCGTGGTGAGAGCCTCGCGGGTCTCGGCGCTCCGGGCCTCCTGGGCGTCGACGACTCGAGTCAGGCCGTACCCGGCGAGGAGGCCTTCCCGGCTCTGGCCGCCGTCCTGGTGCTCCGTGGGGAAGGGGAGGACGAGAACGTCGACCGGCCCGTCGACGTCGGCGGCGAGCGCCGTCGCGGCCCGACACGTCGCGTTCGCCTGGGCCTGCCCTGCGCCGCGCGTGACCGGAACGACCAGAACTATGGCGCGCTCGGCCGCCAGCCCCGTGACGACTCGCTGCTCGTCCCAGGTGGGTGGGCCGTCCAGCACGACGGCGGTTTGCGGCCTCTGGGCGTACTGCGCCCTCACCTCGCGGGCCGGGCGCCGGAGTCGCGGGTCCCAGACCGGCGTGGGCTCGGCGGCGAACGGGCGGTCCGGCGTCAGGGTGCCGCCGTCCCACGTGGCGAGGGGCGTGTTCTCCGCGTCGGTGAGGACCGTCCCGGGGGAGATGTCGGCGTCGAGCGCGCGGACGAGGTCGGCGTGCGCGACCGCTCCGCCGAGGGCGAGCTCCAGGAGGTCCAGGGCATGGTCGTCGAGGACGAGCGTGGAGGGCGTGGCGGTCATGGCGTGCTCGGTCCGTTCGGGTCGGGGGCGGAGGTCTTGTCGGCGGCCGCGGCGGCCAGGCTCCGGCGGACGTAGAACCAGATGACGTTCCCCAGGACCAGAGCGGCGAGGGCCGCTGCGAAGACGAACCAGGTGGGTGCGCCGATCAGCTTGAGGCCGGAGGCCAGGAGGAGGATTGCGAGCGCGCGGCGGATGATGCCGCCCGGTGCCCGGGAGGAGACCTGGGCTCCCGCCCAGGCGCCGGGGATCGCGCCGATGAGCAGTGAGACGGTGAGGCCGAGCGAGAAGTCGCCGTAGAGGAGGTGCCCGACCGAGGCGGCCGCGACCAGCGGGATCGCCTGCACCAGGTCCGTGCCGACAACCTGCGAGGCCTTCAGCGCGGGGTACATCAGGAGCAGGATGACGATGATGATCGAGCCGGCGCCCACCGACGTCATGCCGACGAGCAGGCCCGCGACGGCGCCCAGGATCACGGTCGCGGCGCGGCGGACGACGACGTCGGGAGCGGTCGGCACCGCGGGTCCCTCACCGGTGGGTGTGCGGCCGCGGGTCATCTGCAGCACGGCGCGGACGACCAGACCGGCGGCGGCCAGGAGCAGTGCGCAGCCGATGACGATCTTGAGCGCGTCGTCGAGGCTGTCGCCGAAGGGGAGCTTCTGGATCAGCAGCGCACCGCAGAACGCGGCCGGTACCGAGCCGATGCACAACCAGAGGACGAGCTGGAGATTCACCGTCTTGCGGCGAAGGTGCACGATTGCGCCGGCAGGCTTCATGAAAAGGCTTGCAACGACGTCGGACGACACCGCGACCAGTGGATCGATCTTGAACACGAAGATCAGCATCGGCGTCATGAGTGCTCCGCCGCCCATGCCCGTCAGGCCCACGACAAAGCCCACGAGCAACCCACCGACCACCAGGGCGATGTCGATATCCACGGTTCTCCCCACCGTTGTCTGAGACTTTCGTTTCAGTTGTTCCTACGCTGAAACGGAAAGTTCTTCGGCCCACGCGGAATGGTACGTTGAATCGCCCGTCGCCCCCTTGACGCCCATTCCGAGGACTCTTGTAACGATGACACCTGTCCGGTCAGAACTCGACGACCACGAGCTCGCCGTTCATCTCGCGGAAGGCGCAGGAGCAGTCCTGCTCGCCCTGCGCGCCGAGGTCGACGCCTCCGGAGGGGTCTTCGATCCTCGAGCGCTCAAGGACGAGGGCGACCGCCGCGCACAGGCGTGGTTGGCGACGGAGCTCGCTGCCACGGCGGGCGACGACGCGGTGCTCTCCGAGGAGGCTGTCGACGGGGCCGCGCGCCTCGACGCCGACCGCGTCTGGATCATCGACCCGCTTGACGGGACGCGCGAGTTCGCCGAGCGCGCGGAGTCGGGCGAGTGGCGGGACGACTTCGCGGTCCACGTGGCGCTGTGGTGTCGTGGTTCCGGGCTGTGTGCCGGTGCGGTGGCCCTGCCGGCGCGCGGGCTTGTGCGGTCCACGAAGGACGCGCAGCCGGTCGACGCCGAGCGCCTGGCCGACGTCGCCGCCGGTCGACGGCCGCTCCGGATCGCCGCGAGCCGGTCCCGTCCGCCTGAGTTCGTGACCGACCTCGCCGCACGGGGCGACGTCGAGCTGGTCCCGATGGGATCGGCTGGCGTCAAGGTAATGGCCGTCGTCGACGGTACCGTCGACGCCTACGTCCACGGGGGCGGGCAGTACGAGTGGGACTCCGCCGCGCCCGTGGCCGTCGCACGGGCCGCGGGGCTCGAGTGCACCCGGCTCGACGGCGCTCCGCTCGAGTACAACCGCGAGAACCCGTGGCTGCCAGACTTGTTCGTGATCCACCCGGTGCTTGCACCGCAACTGCGGGCGGCGTTGACTGCCGTCGGCGTTGACCAGAAAGGTTCTGTCTAGTGAACAACCGCGTGTTGAGCCAGCTGCGCTCTCTCGAGGCGGAGAGCATCCACATCTTCCGCGAGGTCGTCGCCGAGATGGAGAGCCCCTGTCTGCTCTTCTCGGGCGGCAAGGACTCGATCGTCATGCTGCACCTGGCGGCCAAGGCGTTCGCCCCGGCGCGGATCCCGTTCCCGATCATGCACGTCGACACAGGGCTGAACTTTCCCGAGGTCCTCGCGTGTCGCGACCGCTGGGTGGAACGCCTCGGGATCCAGATGGTCGTCGCCTCCGTGCCCGACGCGATCGAGCGCGGGTTCGTCCAGCAGGAGCCGAACGGCTCGCGCAACCGGATCCAGACACCGGTGCTGCTCGACGCCGTCGAGAAGAACGGGTTCACCGCGCTCTTCGGCGGCGGTCGACGCGACGAGGAGAAGGCCCGCGCGAAGGAGCGGGTGTTCTCGTTCCGTGACGACTTCGGCCAGTGGGACCCCAAGAACCAGCGCCCGGAGATCTGGAACCTGTACAACGGCCGGGTCCACCAGGGCGAGTCGATCCGCGTGTTCCCGCTCTCCAACTGGACCGAGCTCGACATCTGGTCCTACATCGCGGCCGAGAACATCGAGCTGCCCGAGCTCTACCTGGCGGCCGAGCGTGAGGTCGTCGAGCGCGGCGGCATGCTGTTCGCCGTCAACGAGTTCACCCCCGTCGGTGAGGGCGAGACGTCCGAGATCCGCTCCGTGCGGTACCGCACGATCGGCGACGCCAACCTGACGGCCGCGGTGCCGTCGACGGCGTCGACGCTTGAGGCCATCGTCGAGGAGACCGCCGCCGTGCGGATGACCGAGCGTGGCGCGACCCGCGGTGACGACAAGGTCAGCGAGGCGGCAATGGAAGATCGCAAGCGAGAGGGCTACTTCTAAATCATGGCTACTGATCTGCTTCGTTTCGCGACAGCGGGTTCCGTCGACGACGGAAAGTCCACGCTGATCGGGCGACTGCTCTTCGACTCCAAGACGATCTTCGAGGACCAGCTCGAGTCCGTCGAGAAGGTCTCGAAGGCTCGCGGCTCGGACTACACCGACCTGGCGCTGCTGACCGACGGACTGCGGTCCGAGCGGGAGCAGGGCATCACCATCGACGTCGCCTACCGCTACTTCGCGACGCCGAAGCGCAAGTTCATCATCGCGGACACCCCGGGGCACACCCAGTACACCCGCAACATGGTCACGGGTGCCTCGACGGCCGACGTCGCGCTGATCCTCATCGACGCGCGCAAGGGCGTGCTCGAGCAGTCCCGTCGGCACGCGTTCCTCGCGAGCCTGCTCGGCGTCCCGCACATCGTCGTGTGCGTGAACAAGATGGACCTGGTCGACTACTCGGAGCAGGTCTTCGAGGACATCCGGGCCGAGTTCACCGAGTTCGCCGCACGCCTTCGGGTCAACGACCTGTCGTTCGTCCCGATCTCGGCCCTTGCCGGGGACAACGTGGTGAACCGCTCCGAGAACATGGACTGGTTCGACGGCGCCCCGCTGCTCAGCAAGCTCGAGCGCATCCACGTGGCGAGCGACCGCAACCTCGTCGACGTTCGCTTCCCCGTGCAGTACGTGGTGCGCCCGCACCAGCACGAGCACCGCGACTACCGCGGGTACGCCGGGACAGTCGCCTCGGGCGTCATGAAGCCGGGTGACCCCGTCGTCGCGCTGCCGTCCGGCCTCGAGACGACGATCGCGTCGATCGACACCGCCGACGGTCCCGTCGACGAGGCGTTCCCCCCGATGGCGGTCACGATCCGGCTGGCCGACGAGATCGACATCTCCCGCGGCGACATGCTGGCGCGTCCCAACAACACGCCGGCAGCCGTGCAGGACGTCGACGCGATGATCTGCTGGATGGACGAGAGCGCGGCCCTCGTGCCGGGCAAGAAGTACGCCATCAAGCACACCACCAACTGGGCGCGTGCCGTGGTCAAGGGCATCAACTACCGCGTGGACGTCAACACGTTGCACCGGGACGAGGACGCCACCCAGATCGGGCTCAACGAGATCGGCCGCGTGCAGCTGCGTGTCACCAAGCCGCTCTTCGTCGACTCGTACCAGCAGAACCCGCAGACGGGGTCGTTCATCCTCGTCGACGAGAGCACCAACAAGACGGTCGCCGCCGGCATGATCGGCACGCTGCCGCACTCCGCATGACCCGAGCGGGGTGACGCCGTCCGCGCGTCACCCCGCTCGGCCTCGGTGCAGGTCGTAGGCTTCCCGGACCTGACCACCGTCCCGGGAGGCCCTGCATGCCCACGACCGTCACCGTTCTGCGCAACGCCCGGATCCCGGGCCGTGACGGCCTGGTCGACGTCGTCCTCGACGAGAGCTCCGTCGTCGCGCTGGTCCCGACGACGACGTCGGTGGTCACCGGCCCCGCGCCGATCGTCGTGGACGTCGAGGGCCGGTGGGTGATTCCCGGCCTCTGGGACGAGCACACGCACATGCTGCAGTGGTCCCTCGCGCAGGCACGCGTCGACGTCTCGGCCGCGCAGAGCGCCGCCGAGGTGGCGCAGGCGATCGGGTGGCACCTGGGCGTCCTCCCCGAGTCCTACGACGGCGCCGAGCACGTGCGCGACGTCGTCGTGGGCTTCGGATTCCGCGACGCGATGTGGCCGGACCGGCCGACACGCGCGCTGCTCGACGAGGTGGCGGGGCCCACGCCCGTCGTGATCGCGTCCGGGGACGGGCACTGCGGGTGGGTCTCGACCGCCGCCGCGGAACTGCTCGGTGCGGACGTCGACGCGTCCGGGATCCTGCGCGAGGACGACTGGTTCGACGTCTCGCGCCGGCTTGACCGGCAGGGCGAGAGCGACCTCGACGGACTCGTCGTCGTGGCCGGAACCTACGCGGCCGCGCGGGGGATCGTCGGGGTCGTCGACCTCGAGATGGCCGACAACACCCACGCCTGGCAACGGCGCGTCGCCGCCGGTGCCACCTCCCTGCGGGTCGAGGCCGGGTTCTACGCCGACCGCCTCGACGAGGTGATCGCGGCGGGCTACCGCGCGGGCGACGTCGTCCCGGACACGGGCGACCTGGTGCGGATCGGGCCGCTGAAGATCATGTCCGACGGGTCCCTGAACACGCGCACCGCGTTCTGCCGTACCCCGTACGTGGTCGCGCCGCTTGCGCCAGTCGCTACGGAGGTTGAGCCTGTCGATACGGAGGTTGAGCTTGTCGAAACCGGGCGTGCGGAGGTCGAGCTTGTCGAAACCGTGGTCTCGACGGGCTCGACCGACGACGCGGGGGTTGAGCTTGTCGAAACCGGGGTCTCGACGGGCACGACCGGCGGGGGCACGACCGCCGACCCCCACCACGGCGCCCTCGACGTCGACCCGGACGTGATGAAGCAGCAGATCGTCCGCGCGTTCGATGCCGGCCTCGACGTCACGGTGCACGCGATCGGCGACGCGGCGGTGCACCTCGTCCTCGACACGTTCGAGGAGATCGGGCGCGGCGGCCGGATGGAGCACGCCCAGCTCGTCGACCCCGCCGACCTCCCGCGCTTCGCGGCCCTCGGGGTGACTGCCAGCATCCAGCCGGAACACGCGATGGACGACCGCGACGTCGTCGACGCGTACTGGGAGGGAACGAGCGGCATCCCGTTCCCGGTCCGCTCGCTGGTCGACGCGGGTGCGACCGTGCGGTTCGGCTCCGACGCCCCGGTCGCGGCGCTCGACCCGTGGGCGACGATGGCCGCGGCCGTCCACCGCACCCGCGACGACCGCGACCCCTGGCACCCCGAGGAGACCGTCGACGCGCGGACGGCCCTCGCCGCGCACGCTCGCGGCCGGGACGAGGTACGTGCCGGGGATGTCGCCGACCTCGTGGTGATCGACCGCGACCCGTTCGCACCCGGGGAGCCGCTCCGTGACATGCCGGTGTGGGCGACGATGGTCGGCGGCCGCTGGACCTACCGGGCCTGAACCAGCGCCTGAACGAGCGCCCGGACCTCGGCCGGGACGTCACCGTGCGCGTCGCCGTCCGGCACCGGATCGCCGAGGACTCGTCGCACGGGGACGTGTCCGCCCCAGATGCCGCCTGCGACGTCCTCCGGCTCGTCGTTCGGACCCCCGGACCGGACCTTGACCGACGCCTCGCGCAGCGGGACCGCGAGGACGGCGGTCGCCGCGAGCTCCTTGCGGGTGGACGGCCGCAGAGTCGCGGACCGGCCGGGGATCATCTGGTCGACGATCGCGTCGAGCGCGCGGTCCCGTTCTTTGGCGTCGGTGACGTCGCGGGCGGTGCCGAGCACGACGGCGCAGCGGTAGTTCATCGAGTGGTGGAAGCCTGAGCGCCCGGCGACGAGCCCGTCGAGCTCGGTGACGGTGACGCAGACCGGCTGACCCGCCGCGCGGAGCCAGGGGGAGGCGACGGAGCCGTGCAGGTAGAGCGAGCCGCCGTCGTCGGGCCCGTCGAGGTCCACGCCGAACGCGGAGGGGAGCACCAGTGGCCCGTGCGGCGACGCGACGCCGACGTGCACGAGCAGCGCGTCGGCCAGCAGGGCGTGCAGCGCCGCGCGGTCGGTGACGGCGCGCTTGCGGTTGCGGCGGACGGTCGAGCGATCGGTGGGTTCGAGATTGTCCATAGCGGTAGCCTGGACGCCGAGTGGCCTGGTGTCATGGGCCAATCCTCGTCACTTTGTCCAGGCCACCGGAGGATCCGTGCACCCGACCTTGCCGATCGTCCTCCGGCGCGACGACGCCACCTCGCTCGGCACGCAGCTCGCCGGCCAGGTGCGGGCGCTCGTCACGGACGGCACCCTCGCGCGCGGTCACCGCATGCCGAGCAGCCGGGCGCTCGCGGCCGAGCTCGGGGTGGCGCGGTCCGTCGTCGAGCAGGCCTACGCCCAGCTGGTCGCCGAGGGGTGGCTCGATGGACGGCACGGGGCTGGGACGTTCGTGGCCGCCGACGCCGCGCCGGTGCCCCGGACCCGGACCTCACCACCAGACGACGAGGCTCCGACGGTGCAGCGACTCGGCGCCGGCGACGTCTGGTTCGACGCCGGGGCCCGCGCCGGGTGGCGGCGTGCGTGGCGCGAGGTGTCCGCAGCGCGCCCGCCCCGGGGGTACGACCACCCGCAGGGGCTCCCCGCGCTCCGGGCGGCGGTGGCCGAGCGCCTCGCCCGGACCCGCGGCCTCGCCGTCGACCCGTCCGAGGTGATCGTCACCGCCGGGACCACCGGGGCGCTGCGGCTCCTGCTCGCCGCGCTGCCTGCCGGTCCGGTGGGCGTCGAGGACCCCGGGTACCGGGCCGCGGTGGCGACGGTCCGGGCGGGCGGGCGCGACGTCGTCGACCTGCCGGCGCTCGACCCGGCGCGTGGCCTGCGGCCCGGCCTCGCCGCGTGCTACGTCACCCCCGCGCACCAGCACCCCCTCGGGCACGTGATGTCTGCCGCACACCGGCTCCGGCTTCTCGACGCCGCCCGCGTGCACGGGACGCTCGTCGTGGAGGACGACTACGACTCCGAGCTGCGGTACGACGTCGCGCCCGTCCCCGCGCTCGCCACGCTCGACCGGGACCAGGTCGCCTACCTCGGGACGGCGTCGAAGTCGGTGGTCCCCGGCCTGCGCCTCGGGTGGATGGTGGTCCCGCCGGACCTGCACGACGACGTCGTGCGCCTTCAGCACGTGCTGCACGACGTCGGTGCGTGGCCGGCCCAGCAGGCGATGCTCGCGCTCCTGCGCGACGGGTGGCTCGACACCACCGTCCGTGCGGCGCGGCGGGTGTACGGCGAGCGGGCGCTGCGGGTCGAAGCCGCGCTGGGCCTGTACGGGGTGCCCGCCGCGACGACGGCGGGCATGTACTCCACGTGGCTGATGCTCGCCGAGCGGGCCCGGGCGGCGCGCGACGGCGCGGCCGCGGCGGGGTTCGACCTTCCGCTCCTCGCGGACTACTGCCGCAGCGCCGAGATGACCGGCGTGGTGCTCGGGTTCGGCGGCGTGGACGACGAAGCCCTCGACCGGGCGCTGGCGGCGATCGGTCGAGGGCTCGCTGGTTGAGCTTGACCCCGCTGGTTGAGGTTGACCCCGATGGTTGAGCTCGTCGAAACCAGGTCTCGACAGGCTCGACCGGCGGTGGTCTCGACAGGCTCGACCGCCGCTGGTTGAGCTCGTCGAAACCAGGTCTCGACAGGCTCGACCGACGCTGGTTGAGCTCGGCGAAACCAGGTCTCGACAGGCTCGACCGACGCTGGTTGAGCTCGTCGAAACCAGGTCTCGACAGGCTCGACCGGCGGTGGTCTCGACCTACGCGAGCGCGGCCTCCGCGGCGGCGAGCAGCACGCACGTCGCCACGCCGTCCATCGCGACCTTGACGTCCTCGAGCGGCGGCATCGTGGGCGCGAGGCGGATGTTCCCGTCGAGCGGGTCCTTGCCGTAGGGGTAGGTGGATCCGGCCGGGGTCAGCGCGATGCCTGCCTCCTTGGCCAGCGCGATGACGCGCGCGGCCGTGCCGGGCACGACGTCGAGGCTGACGAAGTATCCGCCGGTCGGTGTGGTCCACTCGGCCACGCCGGTGCCGCCGAGGCGCTCGGTGAGGATCTGCTCCACGGCCTCGAACTTCGGCGCGATGATCTCGGCGTGCTTGCGCATGTGGGTGCGGACGCCGTCGGCGTCGCGGAAGAAGAGGGCGTGCCGCAGGTGGTTGACCTTGTCCGGTCCGATCGACTGGACTCCCAGGTGCTTCGTGAACCACTCGAGGTTCGTGGGGGAGGCACCGAGGAACGAGACGCCCGCGCCGGCGAAGGTGATCTTGGAGGTCGAGGCGAACAGCAGCACGCGGTCCGGGTTGCCGGCCTCGGCGGCGAGGCCCAGTGCGTCGGCGCTCGGTGTCTCGACGTCCGTGAGGTGGTGCACGGCGTAGGCGTTGTCCCACATGATCCGGAAGTCCGGGGCGGCGGTGGGCATGGAGACGAGGCGGCGCGCGACGTCGTCGCTCACGGTGGCGCCGTCCGGGTTCGAGTGGGTGGGGACCACCCACATGCCCTTGATCGTGGGGTCGGACGCGACGAGCTCCGCGACGGCCTCCGCGTCCGGGCCCTCCGGCGTCATCGGGACGGTGATCATCTCGATCCCGAGCTCCTCGCAGAGCACGAAGTGGCGGTCGTAGCCGGGGACCGGGCAGACGAACCTGACCGTCTCCTCCTTGGCCCACGGCCGCTCGCCACCGGGGACGCCGAAGAGGGTCGCGAACGTCAGGGCGTTGTGCATCAGGGTCAGGGACCCGTTGCCACCGGCGAGCAGCTGCCCGACGGGGACGTTCAGCAGCTCGGCGAAGATCTCGCGCAGCGCCGCCGACCCCATGAGGCCGCCGTAGTTGCGCGTGTCCGTGCCGCCGTCGCGGACGTTCCCCTCGCCCGGGAGGGCGAGCAGCGCGTTCGAGAGGTCGAGCTGCTCGGGCGACGGCTTGCCTCGCGTCACGTCGAGCGAGAGGTCGCGGGCCTGCAGGGCGGCGTACGCCTCCTGCTGCTCGGCGAGGACGGATGCGGCGACGTCGGGGGAGAGCGCGAGTGAGGTCACACCCCGGAGTCTATCGATCTCCGTCGTCAGAGCCAGACCTGGAGCGGGCCCGGGTCAGAGCGTCCAGCCGTGCGAGCGACACCCGCATGAAGACCTCGAGGAAGAGCCCGACGGCGGGGCGGGTCACCCCGGCGGGCAACGGCCCGGCCAGATAGACCGACTCCCACCACAGCACCCGGGAGCCGCCGTCGCGCAGGGCCCGGACCTCGAAGCCCGCGTCCCCGAGCAGGCCGGGGCCGAGCTTGCGCACCTCGACGAGGCCCGCGCCGTCGGGCCCGGTGCCGTCGCCCGACGGCGGTCGCGTGTGAGTGGTGACCATCCGGTCCGGGAATCCCGGCACGCCGCGGTGGACGAACGGCCCGGAGACCATCGTGAACGACTCGCCGCCGTTCGACTCCGCGCGCGTCATCGGGATCCAGTCGGGGTGGCTGCGCCAGTCGAGGACGCGGGCGTAGGCCTCCTCGACCGGGATCGCGAGGTCGCGGGTGACCTGGACGCGCCGGGTCACCGCTTGCGCCCGAGCAGACGACGACGCGGCTTCTTGGTGTCCTCCGGCTCGACGACGAGCGCCTCGAGCGTGGGCACGTCGTCGGCGCCACCGCCCTCGACCACCTCGAGGATCCGGGGGAACCGCTCCGGCGGAGCGCCGAACGCCGTCCGGCTCTGCGCGATCACGCCGTGCCCCAGCGCTCGTCCGCCCGCCACACCGACCACCGCGCCGACGCCGAACGGGACGATCCGGCCCATCGCGAGCCCGCCCTGCTTGACCAGTTGCGTGCGCAGGAACCGGCTCGAGAGCGCCCGGTTGACCTGCTTGAGCGTGCCCTGCGGCATCTTGGTCACCAGCAGCTTGCCCCACGCGATCGTCGAACCGCCCGCCGCCTTCTCGACGTCGCGCGCCGCCTTCTCGCCGAGGACCGAGGCGAGCAGCAGCGCCCGCCGCCGCTCGACGTCGTCCACCGCGATCCCGTGCACGTCCGCCACCGCCAGGGAGAACGCCGCCGACGCACCGAAGAACGTCGCGACGTCGCTGCCGGTCAGCAGCAGCGCCGCCCCCGTGCCGACCGCCGGGATCGCCGCCGCCGCGCCCACGGCACCGCCCGTCGTCGACACCACCGCGAGATACTCCCGCTCCAGCAGGTCCAGGATCTGCGCGGGCGAGGCACCCGGGTTGCGGCGGCGCACCGAGTCGACGTGCGCTCGGACCGCCGTCGACGGGATCGTCACGGCGCGGCCGAGCACGGCGTCCAGCACCGGTGTCGGACGGAACTTGGTGGGGGAGGCCTCGCGCTCGATCTCGCGGTCTGGCATGGGCGGTCCTTCCTGCAGGGCGGAGGCGGCGCCGCGGCGGTCAGCCGCGGACGCTACTGCTGGGTGTCGGTCGGGACGGACTCGAAGGTCAGGTCGACCGTCGCGCCCGCCTTGAGCGTGTTCCCTACCGTGCACGTCTTGTCGATCGCTCGCTCGGCGACGGTCAGCAGGCGCTCGCGGGCGGCGTCGTCCAGGCTCGACAGGTCGAGCTCGAAGCGCTCCGAGAGCACCGGGTACCGGTCGTCGTCGAGGTCCTTGATCCCGTCGAGGTGGACGGTGACGGCGTAGTCGTCGCCGAGGCGGCGGGCGAAGGAGACGTCCGAGGACATCGCGGCGCACGCGCCGAGCGCCAGCTTCATCAGCTCGCCCGGGGTGAAGACCGCGCCCTCGGAGGCGGGGCCGATCTCGATGCTGCCGCCACGCTCGGAGCGGCCGCGGTACGTGCGCGACCCGGTGCGCTCGACCCACAGGGCGTCGGTCGGGGCCTGGGAGGACGGGGTGATGTCGTCGTCGATGCTCATGGGGCCAATCATCCCACTGCCGCGCCACGTCAGGTCGGTCCGGCAGCGGGCTGGCAGACTGTGCCCGTGACTATCCCGACGCCCTACGAAGACCTGTTGCGCGACGTCATGGCGACCGGCACCCCCAAGGGGGACCGCACCGGGACCGGGACCCGCAGCGTCTTCGGCCGCCAGATCCGGTACGACCTGTCCGCGGGCTTTCCGCTGATCACCACCAAGCGCGTGCACGTGCGGTCCGTGGTCGCCGAGCTCCTGTGGTTCCTGCGTGGCGACTCGAACACGGCCTGGCTCCGCGAGCAGGGCGTGACGATCTGGGACGAGTGGGCGTCCGACGACGGAGAGCTCGGTCCGGTCTACGGCGTCCAGTGGCGCTCGTGGCCCACGCCCGACGGCCGGCACGTCGACCAGATCAGTCAGGTGATCGAGCAGATCCGGAGCAACCCCGACTCGCGGCGGCACGTCGTCTCCGCGTGGAACGTCGCCGAGATCGAGAACATGGCACTGCCGCCGTGCCACGCGTTCTTCCAGTTCTACGTCGCCGACGGTCGCCTGAGCTGCCAGCTGTACCAGCGCAGCGCCGACATGTTCCTCGGGGTGCCGTTCAACATCGCGAGCTACGCGCTGCTGACGCACATGGTGGCCGCGCAGACCGGGCTCGAGGTCGGCGACTTCGTCTGGACCGGGGGGGACGTGCACGTCTACGACAACCACGTCGAGCAGGTCGAGCGGCAGCTCGCCCGCGAGCCCTTCGAGTACCCGACGCTCCGCCTCGCGCACCGGGACTCGATCTTCGACTACACCGTCGACGACGTCGAGATCGTCGGGTACGAGCACCACCCCGGCATCAAGGCGCCGATCGCCGTATGAGCGGCGAGGTCGTCCTCGTCTGGGCCCAGGCGCACGACGCCGTGGGCCGCCCGGTCATCGGCGTCGCCAACACGATCCCCTGGGACGTGCCCGAGGACCGCCGGCACTTCCGGGAGGTCACGCTCGGGCTGCCCGTCGTCATGGGACGGCTGACCTGGGACTCCCTGCCGCCCCGGTTCCGGCCCCTGCCTGGCCGGCGCAACGTCGTCGTGACCCGGCAGCCCGACTGGGTGCCGGATGAGGGGGCGGGCGCGGCCGACGTCGCGCACGACGTCGCGCAGGCGCTCGGCCTCGCGCGCGCCTCCGTCGGTGGGGGCGGGGACGTCGCGGTGATCGGCGGTGAGCAGATCTACCGGGCGGTGCTGCCGTCCGCGACGCGGTGCGAGATCACCGAGATCGACGTCGAGGTCGCGGGGGACGCGTTCGCGCCGGACCTGGGTCTCGACGGGGACGGTCGTTCGTCGAGCCTGTCGAGACGTGATGGTCTCGACGGGGATGGTCGTTCGTCGAGCCTGTCGAGACGTGATGGTCTCGACAAGCTCGACCAGCGTCTCGACGGGGATGGTCGGTCGTCGAGCCTGTCGAGACGCGATGGTCTCGACGGGCTCGACCAGCGTCTCGACGGGCTCGACCAGCGGGAGTGGGAGCTCGACGAGCCGGGGGAGTGGGCCACGTCGTCGACGGGCGTGCGCTACCGGTTCCGCACGGCGACGCGCCGCTCCTGATCCACCGCTCCTGGCGTCGGTCGGCCGACGCGGCCGCCCCGACGGTGCTCAGAGCCCGAGCGGGTCGAGCCTGGTGACGACGGGGCCGGTGTGCTCGAGGGTCTCGACGGCCTCGGCGGGTTCCAGCAGGCGCGCGACGGCGGCGTCCAGGTTCTCGACGATCGCGGCAACCAGCCCGTCGGCGTCCCGGGCCTCGAGCCGCTCGATCAGCGGGGCGTGCGAGGCGGGGGAGTCGCGGCGCACGGCGTAGTCGCTCGGCACGGAGTAGCTGCCGATCCGCACCTCGACGATCAGCGTCGACATGTACCGGCGCAGATGCGCGTTGCCCGACGCCGAGACGAGCTCCCAGTGGAACGAGAGGTCGGCGTCGCCGATGGCGCGCGGGTCCTCGCTCTCGCCGGCGCGCACGAGCGTGTCGTACGCCGCACGCACGGTGGCGATGTCGGCGTCGCCCGCCTTCTCGACGGCGAGGCGGGCCGCCGCCGTCTCCACGCCCTTGCGCGCGTCGTAGAGGTCGACGAGGTCGTCGGGCCCGATGCGCACGACGCTGAGCCCGCGCCCGGGCGTGGCGACGAGCAGCCCCTCCTGCACCAGTCGCTGGGCGGCCTCGCGGAGCGGACCGCGGCTGACGCCGAGCTGCCCGGCGACCTCGATCTCGCGCAGCGGTGAGCCGACGCGCAGGACGCCGGAGTAGATGGCGTCGCGGAGCTCGCGGGTGATCAGGTCGACCGTGGAGGGTCGCGTGACCGGGGCCATGACGGGGGTCGGGCCCAACGGGGCGCGGGAGGACGGAGCCATCGGTTTTCCTCTCGATACGGTCACGATCTCGCGCTCATCATCCCCTGGTCGACGCCCAATCCGTGCACTGAACTCCGCGGAACCACGCGGTTCGTGCATCACTGTAGACAATCCTACGGTCTGATTGCCATATTGTCGGTACGTCAGACATTCGCTAGCGTGACCGCGTCCAACCACCCCGCCGGGGCTGGAACCGGTGCATCAGCGCGCCGGAACCACCAGACCCGGACGTCCGGAAGGAACCCATGACTCTCTCCAAGACCTCCCGCGCAGTGTTCGCCACCGGTGCCGTGCTCGCGCTCGGTGCCGTCGCCGGCTGCTCCTCGACCGACACCGGGTCGGACTCCGGCTCGGGCGACGGCAGCACGCTCTCCGCCATCCAGGACGCCGGCTCCATCACCGTCGGCTTCGCGGGCGAGGCGCCGTACAGCTACCAGGACGACGCGGGCGAGCTCACCGGGGCGACCGTAGCGCTCGACAAGGAGATCTACTCCGAGCTCGGCGTTGACACGGTGGAGGGCACGCTCACCGAGTGGGGCTCGCTCATCCCGAACCTGACCGCCGACCGCGTCGACTCGATCAGCGCGGGCATGTCGATCCTGCCCGAGCGCTGCGAGAGCGCCGCCTTCGCCGAGCCGACCATCATGTACACGACGGCGTTCCTGGTCCCCGAGGGCAACCCGGACGGACTCAGCGACTGGCAGTCCGCCGTCGACGCCGACATCACGCTCGCCACCATGTCCGGGGCGATCGAGGCAGGCTACGCCGCGGACACCGGCATCGAGGCCACCGAGGTCGGCAGCCCGCAGGACGGCCTCGACGCCGTCACCACCGGCCGTGCCGACGCGTTCGCCCTGACCGGGATCTCGCTGCGCTCGCTCGCCGAGAGCACCGACGCCGCCGTCGAGGCGACCGACGCGTTCGTCGCCGAGATCGACGGCGTCCCGCAGATCGGCGCCGGATCGACCGTCTTCCGCCAGGAGGACACCGAGCTCCTCGAGGCCTACAACGAGCAGCTCGCGCCCATCGTGGCCGACAAGGACAAGTACGAGGAGATCCTCGGCGAGTTCGGGTTCACCGACGCCGAGCGTCCCCCGGAGGGCCTGACGGCCGAGATGCTCTGCGAGGGTGACCTCGAGGCCATCGCCGACGAGCTGGGGCTGGGCGCCTGACCTCATGTCAGACGACCTCTCGACAGTCTTCGACAGGCTTCCGCGCCTCGGTGAGAGTGTCCTCGTCACGCTGGAGCTGACGATCGGTGGCGCGATCCTCGCCATGGTCGTCGCCCTGGTGCTCGGATTCGGCTCGCGCACCCGCACGCTGTGGGTGCGCGGGCCGTCCCGGGTGATCGTCGAGTTCTTCCGCGGCACGTCGCTGGTGGTCCAGCTCTTCTGGATCTTCTACGTGCTGCCGGAGTTCGGCTTCAAGATGGAGGCGCTCGCCGTCGGCATCGTCGCGCTCGGCCTCAACTACGGCGCGTACGCCGCTGAGGTGGTGCGTGGCTCCATCGAGTCCGTCCCCGCGGGCCAGTGGGAGGCGGCCACCGCGCTGAACCTCGGCTGGTTCCACCGCGTGCGCCGCGTGATCTTCCCGCAGGCGTGGGTGCTGATGATCCCCATGCTGACGAACCTCCTGATCCAGCTGATCAAGGGGTCGGCGCTCGCGTACTACATCACGCTCCACGACCTGAACTACTGGACGACGGAGCTGCGCCGCGCCACCAACGAGACGATCTTCGCGTACACGGTCGGCCTGCTCGTCTACTTCGCCATCTCGTACGTGCTGACGATGCTGATGAACTGGCTCGAGCGTCGTGCCAAGCGCCGGCTGGGTCAGCTGCCCCCGCGCGGCGGCTCGCTGCCGACCGTCTCGGAGGCGCTGCGCCTCAAGCCCAAGGACCAGACGGAGCAGCTCGCCGGTGCCGTGGCCCCGGGCGGGCCCTCACGGAGCAAGGAGGTCTCGGCATGAGTGACATCTGGGACTGGGACCGCGCCTGGGAGGTGCTGCCGGACCTGCTCGAGGGGCTCAAGATCACGGTCTTCGCCACCGTCGTCGGCATGGTGATCGCCTCGATCCTCGGGCTGGTCTTCGCGCTCGTCCTGCGCAAGCACGTGCCGGTGCTCACGAAGCTCCTGAAGTTTGTCGTGGACTTCGTGCGGATGACGCCGCTGCTCGTCCAGCTCGTGTTCGTCTACCTGCTCTCGCCGCCGGAGATCCCCGCACTGGCGATCGGCTGCGTCGTGCTCGGGATCCACTACGCCACCTACATGTCCGAGGTCTACCGCGCCGGCATCGACGCGGTGCCGCCGGGCCAGTGGGAGGCGGCGACCGCGCTGAACCTCCCGAAGTCACGGACCTGGCGTGCCGTGATCCTGCCGCAGGCGATCCGCAACACGCTGCCCGGCCTCGGCAACTACGCGATCTCGATGTTCAAGGAGACGCCGTTCCTGTTCGCCATCTCCGTGGTGGAGATGTTCTCCGCCGCGCAACGGTTCGGCGCCAACACCTTCTCCTACATCGAGCCGATCACGATGGTGGGTGTGCTCTTCCTCCTGGTGAGCTACCCGACGTCGCTGCTCGTCCGACGGATGGAGATCCGCCTTGCCTGACACCAACACCTCTGCAGGGAGCCACACCATGACCAGCGCCCCGGGTGACGTGCCCGCCATCGAGTTCCGCGACGTCGTCAAGCGGTTCGGCGACAACGTGGTGCTCGACGGCCTGAACTTCTCGGTCGCCCAGGGCGACCGCGTGACACTCATCGGGCCGTCCGGATCGGGCAAGACGACGATCCTGCGCCTGCTGATGACGCTCGAGGAGTCGAACGGCGGCCTCATCCTCATCGACGGCGACCCCTACACCCACGAGTACAAGGGAAAGAAGTGGGTCGAGATCCCGGAGAAGCGTCGCCGGCAGGTGCGCCGGCGCGTGGGGATGGTGTTCCAGCAGTTCAACCTCTTCCCCAACATGACGGTGCTCGAGAACATCATCGAGGCGCCGATGCACGTGCTCGGCAGGTCCAGGAAGGACGCGATCGCCCGGGCCGAGGAGCTGCTCGAGCAGGTCGGGATGACGGAGAAGCGTGACTTCCGGACCACCGAGCTCTCCGGCGGGCAGCAGCAGCGCGTCGCGATCGCGCGGGCGCTCGCGATGGACCCCGAGATCCTGCTGCTCGACGAGGTGACCTCCGCGCTCGACCCCGAGATCGTCGCGGACGTGCTCGAGGTGCTGCGCGACATCGCGAAGAACACCGACATCACGATGCTGCTGGTCACCCACGAGATGCAGTTCGCCCGTGAGGTCTCCAACCGGGTCCTGATGTTCGACCACGGTCGGATCATCGAGGAGGCGCCACCCGAGGAGATCTTCACCGACCCGCGCGAGGAGCGGACGCGGGAGTTCCTCTCCGCCGTCGTCAGCAACTAGAACCCTCGACGGACGGAAGAACGGGTGGTCGTGCGGCGTCGGTGACGTCGAACGACCACCCGTTCCTGTGTCCGGGGGCGAGCGGTCGGGGCTAGTCGGTGACGTCCGCGCCGTCGGCCACCCGAAGGTTCTCGCCGTTGCGGACCACGACGTTCTTGGTGAGGCGGACGTCCTCACCGGCGTCCACCCGGATACCGCCGTCGTTCTTGACGACGACGTTCTTCGAGACCGTCACGTCCGTCGGGATCCCGGCCGCGTGGCCGTCGTCGCCCGGGTCGTCCGTCAGGTGGATGCCCCAGAAGCCGTCCGCGCCGTTGCCGACGATCGAGTTCTTCCGCACCACGGTGCCCGGGGCGTTCCGCACCTCGATGCCCGACCGGACGTGGTCGCCGGAACCGCTCGAGATCACGTTGCTCTCGACGACGGTGTCCGGGGTGCCGAGGATGAGCAGGATCCCCTCGCGGTTGTTGCGCAGGATGTTCTGGTGGATCCAGTTGCCGTGACCCGCGGCGTCGTGCTGGGTCGAGGTGCCCCCGGTGTTCCCGAGGGCGATGCCCGCCGCGCCGACGTTCTTGACGCTGTTGCGGCGGATCTCGTTGAGGTACTCGTCCTCGCCGTGCAGGTCGATGGCGTCGAGCACGCCCCCGTCGATCACGTTGCCGCTGACGAGGTTGTTGTGCGTCCAGTACTGCAGCAGGATCGCGTGCCGCAGGTGGGTGCCGTCGAACCGGTTGCGCTCGACGACGTTGTGCCGCGAGTCGTCCTCGTACGCGTACCTGTCCTCGCCGGGGATGCCCTGGATCGAGATCGCGTACCCGTTGCCGCCCCCGCCGACGCTCGTCGCGTCGCGGAACGTGCTGTCGCGCACGGTGACCTCCCGGCTCTTCTCGATCCGCACGCCCATCTTCTGAAAGAGCTCGACCGTGACGTCGTCGACGAGCACCTTCTGGCTCGGGCGCGAGCCGAGGTTTGCGACGACGATCCCGTACGCGGGCCCGCCGGCGGACGTCGTGTCCTGGTGGTCCGTCGAGAGGGGGCCGTCGTAGGTGGAGGAGACCGTCAGGTCGCTGATGCGGACGTCCTGCACCCCGTACCCGCGCAGCACCTTGCCGGACTGCGTCTCGGGTGTCAGCGACGACAGCAGCACCGTCGAGTCGCCGTCGCCCCGCAGGTCGACACCGCTGCGGAGGGCGACGTTCGTCGTCGGGTCGACGGGCTCCGTCGTCTCCAGGTCGTACGTCCCGGCGGGCAGGTAGACCTCGTCGCCGGCCTCGGCCGTGTCGAGGGCGGCGCGGATGGCGGCGGCGTCGTCGCCGGTCTGCGGGGCGGGGTCCGCGCCGAAGTCGCGGACGTCGATGGTGCGGCCGGTGACCTTGCCCGGTTCGGCGGGGTCAAACGCCGCGCCCGTCGCGGTGACGAGGCCCGGCGCGGTCCACGGCCGAGCCTCGGGGTCGGGCTCGGGCAGGAGGTCGGAGAGGTCGTCGACGAGGGCGCCGTCCGGGTTCGGCGGGTACGCCCGGACCTCGGTGACGCTGTTCCAGCCGGACACGCTGTTGCCCCGGCCGAGGTAGCGGACGTACCGGGCATCGGTGCCCGTGCTCGCGTCGCCGTCGAGGATCACGGGTTCGAGGTTCGACGACGTCCCGCTGCCGGCCTGGTCCGTGGCTGCCGGGTGCCAGGTCTGGCCGTCGGTGGAGACCTCGACGTCGAAGAGCGACTGCCGCTCGTCGCCCTTGTGCCACGCGATGCCGAGGTAGCCGACCGACCGGACCTCGCCGAGGTCGAAGAGGAGCCACTGCGGCTCGTCCGGGCTGCTGGTGAGCGCGGACCAGCGGGTGGTGGGGTCGTCGTCCGCCGCGTACTCGGGCAGGTTGCCGTCGCTGCTCAGGGCGCGGACGGAGTCGATCGGCCAGTGCTCGAGGTCTGCGGCACCGACAGCGGCGACGGTGCCGGTGAGCGAGCTCTCGAGGGATGCCGGCTCGGCGGCGGCTGTGCCGCCTGCCATCCCGAGGAGGAGGGCGGTGAGCGCGGAGATGGACCCGGGTGGTGCAACGATTCGCCATTGGATCATGGCAAGACGATGGCACCAGATCGTGGGCCCGTCAACGGATTCGGACGAAGTTTCTGGGCATGCGAGTCGAGCGCGATCATGCATTCGCTGCAACGATGCACCACGATGAAGGGCCGAACTGCGTTCCGGGGGAACGCGGGCTGGGGAATCCGAGCCGACACCCGATAGGCTGTCCGCGGCCCGACCCTGCGGGCCTCACGAGGGCGACACCACGGTGTCACTCCCGCGCCTGTAGCTCAGGGGATAGAGCACCGCTCTCCTAAAGCGGGTGTCGGCAGTTCGAATCTGCCCAGGCGCACCATCAAGTCCGGCCCGCGTGACGCGGTCGGATGCCCAGCCACTGGGATACGTACAACCGCTCGCCCGCGGGTCCCTATCCTTTCGGTATGTCAAACAATCTCCCGAAAAGTGGCGGATCGACCGAGACTCTCGTCGACGACGAGGTGGTGTACGACGTCGAGACCGTCCGTGCGATCCGCGGCCGGGAGGCGTCCACGATCAAGAAGTGGCTCGACGAGGGTTGGGAACTCGAGTCGGAGTCCAAGGGGAAACTGCGGACGTAGCTCACCTTTCGACGTGTCAAGAAGCGTACGTTTGGTTCCGTCGTCGCAGGTCTTGCGGCCGACCGGTGGGCATCCTTCCGCCGGCTCGAGATGAAGAAGCAGATTCTGGGATGGGCGATCCTCTGTGCGACTGTCGTTCTGCTCATTGTGATTCTCGCTGTTGCGGCAGGACGATCCGATTCGGGTGATTCCGTCCAGGCGGAGCAGGAATCGTCGGCGCTCGTGGACGAGGAGGGTTCGGTCGTGGATGGCTCGGGTGCTGAGCCGACGGCGACCGAGGATTCGGGCGACGCCGTCGACGGTGGAGATGCTAGCGCTGCGGTCGTCGATGATGCGGAGGTGGAGCCAGAGCCAGAGCCAGAGTCCGAGCAGGTGTTGACCGCGGAGAACAACGAGGATCTAGCGGCGCTGCTCGTGCTGCGAGACCCGGGCGACCCGAGCGTCGCAGTATTCGCGAGTGAGTACGCCGGGCGAAACATTATGTTTGAAGCAAGCATCGATTCGATGGATTATCACGGGGGCTATACATCGCGATACGACATGCTGATCACCGCGGGGCAGTTTAGTGAAGATTCGGCAGCCGGCCCGTCGTTCCAGTTTGAAGACGTCGGTATCGCGGACCTGCACTTGGTTGATTCCGAAGATGTTGAATACATTGGTGTTCGGGACAACGTGCGTGTCGTTGCGAGAGTCGAGTCGTTCGATGACTCGGCTGACCTGCTCTTGCTTGAGCCCGTCTCCGTCGAGGTGCTCTAAGCACTCCGTACACACCGCGTGTGCAGAGTTGACCCGGTAGATCCGTACCCGGAACGGCCGGACGAGTTCGCCCGATCCGTCGGCTCTCAGGATCCGCCCGGCGCTCCGCGGTCGAGACCGAACGCCTCGGTCAGCATGCCCCGCAGCAGCCCCGGGACGTCGAGCACGCCGGGGTGCAGGCCGTCGTAGAGGTGCAGGCCGTCCCAGGTCGCGACGATGAACGCGGCGCGCTCTTCGGGTGTCATCAGGTCGTCGGTGATGTCGAGCGCCGTGCGCTGGCGGCCGATAGTCCAGGCGATGAGCACGGTCAGCAGCTCGTGGCGGTGCTGGAGCGGCTCGCGCGCGGGGTGCTCGGGTGACGCGGCCTCGGCCGTGAGGATCGAGAGCAGCTGGGTCAGCCCCGGGACGCTGCGGTTGCGCTCGGCGGTGCTGACGATCGCGTCCGTGATGAACTCCGGCGTGATGTCCGCTGTGTCGAAGGCCGGCAGGCTGCGCGTGTCGTGCCACTCGATGACGGCGAGCAGCAGGGCCGTCTTGTTCCCGAAGTGATGGAGCAGCGTCGAGTGGTCGACGCCGGCCTCGCGCGCGATGCTGCGCAGCGACGTGCCGTAGAAGCCGCGTTCCCCGAACGCCTCCGCGGCGCGCTCGACGATCGACTGCTTGGTCGCGCGACCGGTGGCGTAGCCCTCGGTGCGTGCGTCGGTTCCCTCGTTGTCCCCCACGGACAATCCCCTCTCTGGGTGGAACCGTGCCCACCAAGTTCCACCACATGGTGGATGTTTGTTACGCTGGCATTAACTTCCACCACCCGGTGGAACTTGATCAAGGGTAGCGATCGATGCAGACCGCAGACAATCACGAGCGAATCGTCGCCGAGATGACGCTCGCCGAGAAGGCCTCCCTGATGTCGGGCGCGAACTTCTGGAACACGAAGTCGCTCGACCGCCTCGGGGTTCCGTCGATCATGCTCACGGACGGACCGCACGGGCTGCGCAAGCAGGGCGGAGCCGCCGACCATCTCGGCCTCAACGCCAGCATTCCGGCCACGTGCTTCCCGACGGCGGCCACGCTCGCCGGCAGCTGGGACGTCACCCTCCTCGACCGGGTCGGCCGAGCACTCGGCACCGAGGCCGCCGCGGAGCGGGTCAGCGTGCTGCTCGGGCCGGGGATGAACATCAAGCGCAACCCGCTGGGCGGCCGCAACTTCGAGTACTTCTCCGAGGACCCGCTCCTCACCGGTCGCCTCGCGGCGGCCATGGTCGCGGGGATCCAGTCGCGGGGCGTCGGCGCCAGCGTCAAGCACTTCGCGGTCAACTCCCAGGAGACCCACCGCATGAGCATCGACGAGGTGGTCGACGAGCGAGCCCTGCACGAGATCTACCTCGAGGGCTTCCGTATCGCCGTCACGGACGCCGAGCCGTGGACCGTGATGAGCTCGTACAACCGGGTCAACGGCACGTACGCCAACGAAAACCGCGCGCTGCTGCACGACGTGCTCCGTGACCGCTGGGGCTTCGACGGGCTCGTCGTCACGGACTGGGGCGGCAACAACGACCGCGTAGCCGGACTGGTGGCGGGCAACGCGCTCGAGATGCCGTCCACCGACGGCGTCACCGACGCCGAGATCGTCCGAGCCGTCGAGGCAGGCACCCTGGCCGAGGCCGTGCTGGACCGTCGCGTCGCCGAGGTGCTGACGCTCGTCGAGCGGACCGCGGCGGTGCGAGCGGCGCACGACGACGCAGCCGGGGGCAACCATGAGGGTCACCACGCGCTCGCGGTCGAGGCAGCGCGGCGCTCCGCCGTCCTGCTGCGCAACGAGCGGGAGGCACTGCCCCTCGGGCAGGACGCCGGGCGGGTCGCCGTGATCGGCGAGTTCGCCGCCGTCCCGCGATATCAGGGCGCCGGCAGCTCGCTCGTCAACCCGACCCGCGTCGACACCGCGCTCGACGCGCTCCGACGCTCCGACCTTGACGTCGTCGGCTACGAGCCGGGGTTCACCCGGCGGGACGCGCCGTCGCCGGTCCGTCTGCGCCGTGCACTGCGCCTGGCCGCGGACGCCGACACCGTCGTGCTCTTCCTCGGGCTCGACGAGTCGGCCGAGGCCGAGGGCGTCGACCGCGCGCACATGCGCCTCGCGCACAACCAGATGCTGCTCGCCCGCAAGATCGTCGACCTGGGCCGGCGCGTCGTCGTCGTGCTCGCCGGGGGAGCGCCGGTCGAGATGCCGTTCGCGCCCCACGTGGACGCGATCCTGCACACCTACCTGGCGGGCCAGGGCGGTGGTCAGGCGGTCGCCGACCTGCTGACGGGCCGGGCGAACCCCGCGGGCAAGCTCGCCGAGACGTACCCGCTGACGTACACCGACGTCCCGTCGTCCGCCGACTTCGGGCAGACCGAGGCGACTGCCGAGCACCGCGAGAGCATCTACGTCGGGTACCGCTACTACGACAAGGTCGGCATGCCGGTCCGGTACCCCTTCGGGCACGGGCTGAGCTACACCTCCTTCGTCTACTCCGACCTCGAGGTCGACGCCTCGCACGCACGTCTGACGGTGACCAACGCCGGAGACGCCGCGGGCACAGAGGTCGTGCAGGTCTACGTCGAGGCGCCGGGGGCGGCGGACGGCCGGTTCCGCGCGCCGCGCGAGCTTGCGGGCTTCACGACGGCGGAGCTCGCCCCGGGCGAGAGCGTGCGCCTCGAGATCCCCTTCGCCGAGCACGCGTTCGACGTCTTCGACCCCGAGACCTCCGCGTGGCGGACGGTCGGGGGCGACTACACGGTGCTCGCGGCGTCGTCGTCGCGGGACGTGCGCGCGAGCGCGCCGCTGGTAGTCCGCGGATCCTCGCTCGACGCGCCCGAGGGCCTCGACCACTACGTCGACGGGCACGTCGAGTCCGTGGGCACCGCGGAGTTCGAGCGGCTGCTCGGACGCGCCGTCCCGTCTCCGCGCTGGCCGGCCGGACGTCCGCTGGGGCGTCAGGACATCGTCGCGCAGGCCGAGGGACGCGGCGGGTTCGCGGGTCTGCTGCACGGGACGATCGTCGTCGCGGGGAAGCTCCTCATGGCGATCGGGCGGCCCCACGCCGCCAACAACACACACTTCGCACTCGACCTGCCGTTCCGCTCCGTCTCTCGGATGAGCGCCGGAAAGGTGGACGACGCGATGCTCGACGGCCTGCTGGTCATGGTCAACGGGCGCTTCTGGCACGGGCTCCGGCTCCTTGCCACCGCATGGAGGGCCCGTCGACGGGCCGCACGTGCACGATCAACGGAGACAACGACAGCACCGCAGGAGGGCTGATCGCGACATGGCAACACGACGAGAGATCAAGAGCGAGGCGGTCGCCCGCGTCGACGCCGAGCGCGCCGCGCGGCGTGAGCGCAAGGCCGAGCTCGAGGCGATGACGCCCGAGGACCGCAAGGTCGCGAAGGCGGAGGACAAGCAGAAGGCGAAGGACGCCGAGACGGCGGCCAAGGCCGAACGCAAGGAGCGCCGCAGCACCATGACGCGCAGCGAGCGGCGCGAGGACAAGCGCCGCGAGCGCGTGCACCGCAAGGTGAGCCACCGCCCGCGCCGCGCGGTCGGGTGGGGCGTGACGGGTGTGGCCGTCGTCGCGATCGGTGCGCTCGCGGCGCCGTGGGTCAGCGACCTGACACGACTGACCTCGATGGAGTTCGACACCGAGACGGCCGAGGGTGTCGCCGCCCGCGAGAACGCGGCCGTCGTCTCCGAGAACGTCGCCGACGAGGGCATCGTCCTGCTCAAGAACGAGGACGCGGTGCTCCCGCTGGCCGAGCCCCGCATCAACGTCTTCAGCTTCGAGTCGTTCAACCTGCGTCTCGGCGGCGGCGGCAGCGGCGGCAGCAACCTGTCGACGGCGCCCACCCTCTACGAGGCGATGGACCAGGTCGGTGTCGAGTACAACACCGAGCTCCACGCGACGATGGAGGACGCCGGCGCCGAGTCCGCCACGGGCTCGTCGAACGGGTTCGTGCAGATCGTCGGGAGCCTCGTCGGTGGCGACGAGTCGGCCGAGCCCGAGCCCGACTACCTCACCGACGACGTCCTGGCACAGGCCCAGGAGTTCTCGGACACCGCGATGATCGTGGTCGGCAACGACGGCGTGGAGGGCTCGGACATGACCGCCGAGCAGCTGCGGCTGGTGGACAACCAGATCGCGCTCCTGGACGTGGTGACGGAGCACTTCGACGACGTGGTCGTCGTCGTGAACTCGGGCAACCAGATGGAGCTCGGCTTCCTCGACGAGTACCCGCAGATCAAGTCCGCTCTCTGGATCGGGACCCCCGGGCCGCAGGGTGCGGTCTCGCTCGCCAAGGTGCTCAACGGCGACGTCAACCCGTCCGGGCACCTGACCGACACCTACGCCTACGACGTGACCTCCGCGCCGTCGACCGAGACGTTCGGGGACTTCACGTACGACAACGCCGACCGCGGGTTCCTCAACTACAACGAGGGCATCTACGTCGGGTACCGCTACTACGAGACCCGGTACGTCGACGACGAGGCGGGCTACGACGCGGCCGTCCAGTACCCCTTCGGCCACGGGCTGAGCTACACCGACTTCACGTGGGACGCGGCCGACCCGGTCGTCACCGACGAGGAGATCAGCGTCGACGTCGACGTGACCAACGACGGCGACGTCGCGGGCAAGGACGTCGTGCAGGTCTACTTCTCCGCCCCCTACACGCCGGGCGGGATCGAGAAGTCGGCGATCGAGCTCGCGGGCTACGCCAAGACCTCGATGCTCGAGCCGGGCGACTCCGAGACGGTCACCGTCACGTTCGACACGCGGGACATGGCCTCGTGGGACTCCGAGAACGGCGGCGGCTACCTGCTCGAGGCCGGTGACTACGTCATCAGCGTCTCGAACGACGTGCACGACGCCGTCGCCGAGTTCACCACCGAGGTCGGCGAGGACGTCCGCTACGACACCGACGCCGACACCGGGGAGAGCCTCGAGAACCGCTTCGAGTACGCCGAGGGCGACCTGACCTACCTGTCGCGCGACGACTGGGAGGGCACGTACCCCGACGCCGACGACATGGACTTCACCGCCTCGGACGAGGTCCTCGAGCGGATGGACCCGACGATCGAGCCCGCCGAGGGCGAGGCTCCGACGACGGGCGCCGACAACGGCCTCATGTTCGCCGACCTCGAGGGTCTCGACTACGACGATCCGGCCTGGGACCTGTTCCTCGACCAGCTCACGCTCGACGAGCAGATCCAGATCTTCTCCCAGGGTGCGTACCTGACGGCCGAGGTCGAGCGCCTCGGCGTGACGTCGGCCGTGCTCCTCGACAGCCCCGCCGGCCTGAACTCCCTGTTCAGCTCGATCGAGGCGGCGTCGTACCCGACCGAGATCGTCATCGCCTCGACGTGGAACGACGACCTCGCTTACGCGGTCGGTGAGTCGGTCGGCACCGAGGCCAACGCCTACGACGTCCAGGGCTGGTACGCCCCGGGGATGAACCTGCACCGCTCCGCGTTCGGCGGTCGCGACTTCGAGTACTACTCGGAGGACCCCGTGATCTCCGGGCAGATGGCGGCCGGGATGGTCAACGGCGCGCAGGACCAGGGCGTGCTGACGTTCATCAAGCACTTCGCGCTCAACGACCAGGAGGTCAACGCGCGCACCGGCCTGAACGTGTTCGTCGACGAGCAGGCGTTCCGCGAGGTCTACCTCCAGCCCTTCGAGATCGCGGTGAAGGACAGCGACCCCACGGGTGCGATGAGCTCCTTCATCAACATCGGCGGCAGCTGGGCCGGTGGCAACGAGCAGCTGCTCCAGGAGGTGCTCCGCGGCGAGTGGGGCTTCGACGGGGTGGTATCGACCGACGCCGTCCTCGGTGGCTGGATGGACCCGGCGCTCGCGGTCCGGTACGGCAACGACCTGATGCTGGCACCGTTCGCGCACACCACGATCGACGCGACCGAGGAGGCCTACGACGAGGACCCGGTCGGGGTGGGCGAGGGCCTGCGTGACCGCGTCCACACCGCGCTGTACGCCGTGCTCAGCACCTCGGCGACGGACTGACCGGGCGCAGCCTGGCACGCGCCGGCGCCCCGGACCCTCCGCGCGAGGGTCCGGGGCGCCGGCGTGCGCGCGCCCGGACGCGGAGTGTTTCGGCAGAGCGGGTGAATTTCTCCTGGAGGATCCGCGCTCCGGCGTTTGGGCATTCCTGAGTTGGACGGCTGTCCGTGTTGCTTGTGCACCCGCTGGGCCGCGACATCTCAACGGAATCTCGCCGGATAGTGGTCGAGTTTGACGCAGGGGTCCTCGACAGTGCACTATTTATCTCGACGGTACGGACCGCCTGCCCCCTGCGCGGTTCGTACCGTCTTTTCATGTCCGGACGCTTTTCCATCGCACGTCGGTGACGTAGGCCTGGACCCCACCCCGTACGGCGTGCCGTGTCCCGCCGGGCACCCCCGCCCGTTAGCGTTCTGTGGGTGAATGCAGCGTGGTCGTCCTCCGGACCCAGAACACTGGCCGAGCTCTCCCGCGCCGACGGGCGTGACGGGCCGAGCGGCGAGGATTCGCGCCCGCAGATCGTCGACGACCCCACGGACGCCGAGCTCGTGCGCTCCGTCGTCGCGACCTGGCGCTCGTCCCTCGTGGAGCACGCGGGCGGATCGTCGCTCGCCGACGTCGAGGTCCTCGGCGACGCCGTCATGGATCTGACGGGTGCGCACCCCTCGGGCGTCGCCCAGCTCTTTGCCGGACGCCCCACACGACTGTCGAACATCTTCCGCGAGGCCGGGGGGCTGCTCCCGGTCGCACGACGTCGAGCACGCGCCGTCGTCGCACGCTCCGGCGAGTACGGGCAGCGCTACGGGGTCCCGGCCACCTATCTCGCGATGGGAGTGGCCACCTGGGAGGCGCAGGACCCGACCTCGCAGACGGACGACGTCATCGCGCTGGCGCAGGTCACGCACCGGACGGGGGAGGCCTCCCCGGCGCAGCCCGACGACGGCGCACCCACGACGGACGGCGTCGACGGCTCCGCGCCGGAGACCGCGTCCGACGTCGCCACGGACGATTCGAGGGTCCCGTCCGGTGCGGCAGAGGTCGCCGTGCCGTCCGGTCCGGCGGACTCCGCGGGCGAGGAGCTCGACGAGGACGGGCCCGGGCCGGAGGCAAACGTCGTGCGGGCCCCCGTGCTGCTGCGGCCCATCACGGTGCGCCCGCTCGGAGCCGACGAGCGGGACTTCGAGCTCGTCCTCGAACCGACCGCCGAGATCAACCCGCTGCTCGCCCGCACCCTGCGGTCGCACGGGGCGCTCCTCGACCCGGGTGCCCTCGCCCGCAGCACCTTCACCCCCTCCGGGTTCGAGCCCGACGACGCCCTCGAACGCCTGGCAGCGCTCGGCGAGGCCGTGCTCGGCGACTTCGAGCTCACCCCCCGCGTCCTCGTCGGTGCGTTCGTGCACCCGGGACAGATGCTCGTCGACGACCTCGACGAGCTCGTCTCCGGTCTCGAGCGGCACGAGGTGGTCGGAGCCATCGCGGGCTCGGCCGAGGCCACCCGCACGACGCTCGCGTCGGTCCCGCCCCGACGGGACGGGGACGTCACTCCCGCGCAGGAGCGCGGTGCCGGTGACCTCGACCCGAGCCAGCGTCACGTCCTCGACACCCTCGGCACGGGATCACACCTCTTCGTCGACGCCCCGGCGGGCTCCGACGTCGCGGGGACCGTGGCCGCGATCGTCGCCGAGGCCGCGGCCTCCGGGCGCAGCGTGCTCTACGTGCCCGGGCACCGCAGGTCCGCCGACCTGCTCGACGCCCGGCTCGCCGAGCTCGGCCTCGACAACCTCGTGCTCGACGTCCCCGCGTCGCCGGACTGGCGCGCCGTCGTCTCGCAGCGCCTGCTCTCCGCGATGGCGACCGAGGCGGAGCCTCCCGTCACGGAGGAGACGGAGCAGGCCCAGGACGCACTGCTCGGCGCGCGCAGCAGGCTCGCGCAGTACATCGAGGCGCTGCACGTCGTCCGCGAACCGTGGCAGGTCTCGGCCTACGACGCGCTCCAGGGTCTCGCGGCCGTCACGTCGGCACGCCCTGCACCGTCCACGCAGGTGCGCCTCAAGCCTGCGGTGACCCTCGCCGTCGGACGGGAGCGCCGCGAAGAGATCACCCGTCAGCTCGAGCGCGCCGCGTCCCTCGGGGCGTTCACGGCCGAGGCCCGGGACACGCCCTGGGCCGGTGCCGAGCTCACCACCGACGAGGCCGCACGCTCGGCGGTCCAACGCCTCGAGCGGCTCGTGAACCAGACCGTGCCGCAGCTGCGCGCCCAGGTGGCCCAGGTGGCCGCCTCGACGGGGCTCGAGCCCGCCGTCACGCTCGACGACTGGTCCGCCCAGCTCACGATGCTCGGCGGCATGCGAGGGACCCTCGACATCTTCCTGCCCGAGATCTTCGAGCGGGCCGCCGCCGACATGGTGCACGCCACCGCATCGCGCAGGCAGCGCGCCGACGCCGGGATCGAGATGAGCTGGACGCACCGCCGCCGGCTGCGCAAGCAGGCCCGCGACATGGTGCGACCAGGCGTCCGGGTGCCCGACATGCACACTGCCCTGACCCAGGTCGCGGCCCAGCGTGCCGTCTGGCAGCAGCACTGCCCCCGCGGCGGCTGGCCCGTCCTGCCCGCGGGACTCGCCTCGATCGAGGACACCGCCGAGGCCGTCCGGATCGACCTCGACGAGCTGGCACCGGTGCTGGCCGGCACGCGTGGTGGGTCCGACCTGACCGGCATGCGGCTGGACGAGCTCGCCACCCGCCTGAACGCACTGCTCGCCGACCGTGCCGCGCTCGACCACCTGCCGCAGCGCACCGCGATCCTGCGCGGCGTCGGCGACTCGGGCCTGGGTGACCTGCTGGCCGACCTGGCCGCGCGCGAGGTCTCGACCGACGTCGTCGGCAACGAGCTCGAGCTCGCGTGGTGGAGCTCTGTGTTCGAGCAGATCCTCGACCAGGACCCGGCGCTCGCGGGTCAGGACTCGACAGGGCTCGACGCGCTCGCCGAGAGGTTCCGCACGCTCGACCGCCGGCACGTCGAGTCGCTCTCGGGGCCCGTCCGCGCGGCGGCCCGCGAGTACCTGGGCGAGGCGATGCGGGAGTACCGCGACGAGGCCGAGGCCCTGTTCACCGAGCTGATCGAGGGCCGGCTCACCAGCGTCCGGATCTCCACGGAGACCTACCCGCACGTGATGCGTCGGCTGCGGCCGTGCATCGTCGCGACCCCGACGCTCGTGCCGCACATCGCCCCGGCGAGCCGGACCGTCGACGTGGTCATCCTCGACTCGGTCCAGCACACGCCGGTCGAGCTCGTCGTCTCCGCCCTGGCGCGCGGCCGCCAGATCGTCGTCGTGGGGGACCCGCGCACCGCCTCCGGCAGCGCGGTCGCCGAGCTCAGCGACGTCCTGCCCGTGGTGCGGCTCGAGCCGCGTCCGTCGCGGCGCGACCCCGGGCTGACGCAGTTCCTGACCGACCACGGATACGACGGCGTGCTCCAGGTCGCCCCGCTGCCTCGCCCCGACACGCTGCTCGTCCGCGATCTCGTGGACGGTCGCGGAATGCCGGACCAGCGGTCCGGCATCGTCGAGACCACGCAGGCCGAGGTCGAGCGGGTCGTCGAGATCGCGATCGACCACGCCCTGACGCGGCCGGACGAGACGTTCGGCATCATCGCGGGGACGGCGCTGCACGCCGACCGCATCCGGGAGTCGTTGCTCTCCGAAGTACGTGCGAACCCGGCTCTCGCGCCGTTCTTCGCCGGCTCACGGCCCGGGCCGGTCGTCGTGGCAGGGCTCCCGGACGTCGCCTCACTTGAGCGGGACCGGATCGTGCTGAGCCTCGGCCTCGGCCGAACGCCGCACGGTCGCGTCCTGCACCGCTTCGGGCAGATCGCGGAGCCCGGTGGTGACGCGATGCTCCTCGGGTCGCTGGTCGCGGCCCGCTCGCACCTGCACCTGGTGACCTGTCTCGAGTCGTCAGACCTCGAGCCCGAGCGCCTGCGCAGCGCCGGGCCGCGTCTGCTGCGGGAGGTCCTCGTGCTCATGGAGCGCCGCAACGGCGCGCAGGACCAGGTGACCCTCGGGACGGGCGGACCGTCGAGCGGCCCCGACCGTCTCGTCGTCGACCTCGCCGACCGGCTGTGGCGCGAGGGGCTGATCGTCGAGACCGACTACGGCATCGACGGCGGGCGCAGCATCCCGCTGGTCGTCGGGCACCCGGACCTGCCCGGCGAGCTGCTGGTCGCCGTCCTGACCGACGACGCCGCCTACGTCGCGGAGTCGAGCGTCCGTGCGCGCGACCGCCTCGTGGGGGAGCGGCTCGAGTCCCTCGGATGGTCCGTCGTCCAGGTCTGGTCGGCCGCGGCCTTCCTCGACCCGGGCAAGGAGGCCGAGCGCATCCGTCGCGTCGTGGAGCGGGCGCGGGACGCGCGCGTGCCCGCACCTGCTGTGACGGCGGCGCCGACGAGCGCGCCGGTGCCCGTGGTCGTGGACGACACGATCGTCGAGGAGACCTTGGACTTCGAGGTCCCGTCGAATGACTGATTCGTCCGACGGTGCGACGGGCGCGTCCGACGGCGGCACACCCCCGAGGAGGAGGCGCCGCCGCGTGGTCCGGCCCGGGACGGAGACGTCCGGCGGGGGCGGGTCCACGTCGGACGACGTGCCCGAGCCGAGTGAACGACCGGACGACGCCAACGACGTACGCCTGCGCCGGGACGTCCCGCCGCACTGGGGCTAGTCGGTCGCCGCGGGGTCCTCGCGGTGTCGGGGCTCCGTGCCTCGCGCGTCGGAGAGGATGTCGCGGATCTCCCGCAGCGTCGACACCTCGTCCGAGATCTCCTCGGGCACCGGGTCCTTGAGCGCGGCCCGTCGGGCGGCGAGGGCGTTCATCGGCGCCACGATGACGAAGTAGACGGCGAGCGCGACCAGGAAGAACTGCAGGAACGCGTTCAGGATCATCCCGACCTGGATGGTGGCACCCTCGCGCAGGGTGATGTCCCACAGGTCGGAGAGGTCGGGCTTGCCGAAGATCGCGGCGATCAGCGGGTTGACGAGATAGTCGACGATCGCGGTCACGACGGCCCCGAACGCAGCGCCGATGACGACGCCGACGGCGAGGTCGACCGCGTTGCCGCGGAGGATGAATTCCTTGAATCCGTTGATCACGGTCCGATTCCCTTCGGTGAGCTGATGCTCGGCCGATCGTCTCCCGAACGCGGGGATGGTGCACGCGCTGCGCGATCCCCGGCTCAGGGGACAAAGACGGCCGCGAGCCGCGACGCGGTCGCGAGTGCCGGGGCCTCGGAGGGAGAGACCGCGACCAGCAGCGTCGTCGTGGTCTCGGGGGTCGAGCTCAGGAGTCCGCTCCCGGACGCGCCCACGTCCGTGGTCCGCGGGAGGACGAGGGCTCCGCGAGCGAGGACCTCGGTGTCTTCCGGGTCGTCGGTGCCCGCGCCGAGGACGTCCGGCTCGGGTGGCGCGAGGAGGTCGACCCGGTCACCTGCGTGGAGCATCTCGGCCGTGTCGGGCAGCCGGACGGGGACGACGACAGTGTCGTCGGGTGCCAGGTCCGCGGGGCGTCCGGCACCGACCAGCGCCTCGGTAAGCACCTGGCCGGGGGTCAGCAGAACGGCGGTCTCACGGCCGACCGCCTCGTCCAGCCCGTCCGCGCCGCGGAGTGCGGTCGGGGGGACCGTCGAGGCCTGCCTCGTGGCGAGCTCGACGTCGTCCGCGGTCAGCACGCCGCCGGGGGCGAGGTCACGCATCGCGACGACGACCTCCGTCGTCGGAACGGGCGGTGGCCGGAGCGCGTGGGCCAGGACGAGCACGCCGAGCCCCGCACAGATCGCCGCCACGACGAACCGGAGGCGCCAGAGCGTCAGTCGAAGAGAGTGCACCCGAGCACGCTAGGTCGGGGCCGTGGTTCTCTCGGCGGACGCAGGGCTCGGTGTGGACGCGGGCGACGCGGAGGACTTCTGTGGACGGAGCGGGCGCCCCGGATCCGCGCCGGACCTGCCCGAAAACGACGTCGGTCGCTAGGCGGAGGCCGCGGACGACCCGGCGCTCGAGCTGCTCGACGAACCGATCGACGAGTTCCCCGAGGTCGAGCCACCGGAGCTCGACGACGAACCCGACGACGAGCCGCCCGAGGACGACGACCCGGACGACGAGGAACCCGAGGTGGAGCTCGCCGGCACGCTGCTCGACGAGCCCGAGTTAGACCCGGAGGACTTGCGGGAGTCGGTGCGGTAGAACCCGGAACCCTTGAAGGTCACACCCACGGGGGAGAAGACCTTGCGCAACACGCCCGAGCACTCGGGGCAGACCGTGAGCGAGTCCTCGGCAAAAGACTGATGGACGTCGAACGCGTGGTCGCACTCGCTGCAGCGATAGGCGTAGGTAGGCACGAACTCTCCTGAAATCTGGCACTCCGGAATCCCGAGTGCTCATCATAGGGCGTCGTCGCCAAGGTAGTCTCAGCCACGTGTCTGACAGCGTTCCGTCCCCTGAGCCAGCCGTCGACGTCGACGCCTCGGAGCCTCCCGCCCCGATTCGCCGCACGTCACCCGTGACGCGCCGCATCGTCGCGGCGATCGCGATCCTCCTCGTCCTCGCCCTCGTGGTGGTGACCGTCTTCGCCGTCGTGTCGCTGCGCCGTCCGCTGCCGGACGTCAACGGTGAGGTCAACCTCCCGGGGCTGAGCGAGTCGGTCACCGTCACGCGCGACGCGCAGGGCGTCCCGGACATCACCGCCCAGACCGACCTCGACCTCTTCCGGGCTCAGGGCTACGTCCACGCCCAGGACCGGTTCTTCGAGATGGACTACCGCCGCCACGTGACCTCGGGCCGGATGGCCGAGCTCGTCGGGAACGTGCCGTCCGCGATCCAGGCCGACACCGTGACCCGGACCTTCGGCTGGCGCGCGGTCGCCGAGCAGGAGTGGGACCTCCTGGCCGACGACACCAAGACCTACCTGCAGGCCTACGCCGACGGCGTCAACGCCTACCTCGACGAGCGCGATCCCGGCGAGCTCGCCGTCGAGTACACGGTGCTCGGTCAGTCGGTCACGGTCGAGGACCCCGAGCGCTGGGACCCGATCGACTCGGTCGCCTGGCTCAAGGCGATGGCGTGGGACCTGCGCGGCAACTACGACGACGAGCTCGGCCGGGCGCTCGCGTACACCACGCTCGGGACCAGTGACAACGTCGAGAACAACGTCTCCGTCGTCGAGGAGCTGTTCCCGGCGTACCCCGAGGAGACCAACCAGCCGATCCTCACGGCCGACGAGATCAGTGGGACCCCGGCTGCGACCGTCTCGGCCGAGGGACTCGGCGACGACCTCGGGACCGAGGGGCTCGACGCAGCCATCGCCTCCGCCGAGGCCGCCCTCGACGCCGTCCCTGTCCTCGTGGGCCGGGGCGACGCGTCCGGGTCGAACTCCTGGGTCGTCTCGGGCGAGCACACCGAGAGCGGGATGCCGCTGCTGGCCAACGACCCGCACCTCGCGCTGGGCGCGCCCAGCATCTGGTCGCAGATCGGCCTGCACTGCGCCGAGCAGACGCCGGACTGCACGTTCGACGTCTCCGGCTTCTCGTTCGCCGGGTTCCCCGGCGTGATCATCGGCCACAACGGAGACCTTGCGTGGGGGCTGACCAACATGGGCGCCGACGTCACCGACTTCTTCGTCGAGCGTGTCCGCTCCGACACCTACCTGCGCGACGGCGAGTGGGAGCCGATCGACGTCCGCAAGGAGACGATCGTCGTCAACGGTGGGGACGACGTCGTGATCGAGGTCCGGTCCACGGTGCACGGGCCGCTGATGTCCGACGCGCTGCCCGAGCTCGACGCCGCGACCTCCACGCCGCACGACGACCTGCGCCTCGGCTCCTACTCGGTCGCCCTGCAGTGGACCGCGCTGACCCCGGGCAACACCGCCGACGCGATCTTCGCGTTCGACCGTGCCCAGGACGCCGACGACATCCGGGACGCTGCGGCGCTCTTCGAGGTGCCCGCGCAGAACATCGTGTTCGCGACGACGGACGGTCACATCGGCTACCAGGCGCCCGGGAGCATCCCGGTGCGCAACGACGTCGACGGTGCGGTGCCGAGCGACGGGTCCTGGCCGCGTCCCGGCTGGGACAGCGCGTACGACTGGCAGGGATACGTCGACTCCGACGACATGCCGTTCGTCCTCGACCCCGAGGACGGCATCATCGTGGCCGCGAACCAGGCCGTCCTGCCCGCAGGCGTCGGGCCGTTCCTGACCAACGACTGGGCCTACGGCTACCGGTCCGAGCGGATCCGCACCTTGCTGCAGAACGAGATCGACGCCGGCCGGCAGATCGACACGGCGACGATGAGCGAGATCCAGCTCGACGACTGGTCCGCGTTCGGGGCCACCCTGGTGCCGGTGCTCCTGGAGCAGGAGCTCGACGACGACTTCGTCGACGACGGCCAGGAGCTGCTCGCCGACTGGGACTTCCACACCGGCACGGACTCTGCTGCGGCGGCGTACTTCAACGCCGTGTGGAGCGACGTCCTGGAGCTCGCCTTCTGGGACGACGTGCCACCGTCGATGCGTCCGTCGGGCGGGAGCCAGTGGCTCCAGGTCGTGATCGGTCTGCTCGACGACCCGACCAACCCCCTCTGGGACAACCGGACCACGCTCGGCGTCGTCGAGACGCGCGACGAGGTGCTGAGCCAGTCCCTCGAGAACGCGCGTCTGGAGCTGACGTCCGAGCTCAGCAAGAGGACCGACGACTGGGAGTGGGGCAAGGTTCACCAGCTCCGACTCCAGCACCCGGTGCTCGGCGGCGAGGACATCCCCGGCGTGATCTCCGGCGTCTTCAACCCGGGCGCCGTCGAGCTGCCGGGCGGCACGTCGATCGTCAACGCCATCGGCTGGGACGCGTCCGCGGGGTCGTTCGACGTCACGACGGGACCGTCGATGCGGATGGTGGTCGACCTCGACGACCTCGACCGCTCGACGTGGGTGACCGTCACGGGAACGTCGGGGCACCCGGCGTCGTCGCACTACGACGACCAGCTCGACGCATGGGCGACCGGTGAGACGTTCGCGTGGCCGTTCAGTGCCGAGGCGCGGGACGAGAGCGCGGAGGACACGCTCGTCCTCCGCCCGTAGGCGGAGCGCGTCGAGGCGTCAGCCGAGCTCTCGCCACCCCAGCGGGGTGGCGACGCCGCTGACGCCGACGTCGTGCTCCTCGACGGGCAGCGGGTGCTCGGAGGCGTCGTAGATCTCCTCGGGGTAGACGAGCGCGAACGTCTTGACGCCGGGTCGCACATACTCCAGCGCGCGGTCGTACCAGCCGCCGCCCTGGCCCAGCCGGACCCCCCGGGTGTCCACCGCCAGCGCGGGCGCCAGCACGACGTCCGCCTCGGCGAGAACCTCGGGGGGCATGCTCGGACCGCTCGGTTCCGGCGGCCTGCCAGGGGCCCGGACGGCGAGATCCTCCTGGCCCGCGTACTCGGCCCACTCCCGGCTGAGCCCGGCCCCGAGGACGGGCAGCAGGACCCGCGTGCCGCGGGCGGCGAGCAGGTCGAGCAACGGAGCCGTCCCGACCTCGGCCGGTCGGGCCGCGTAGCTGGCGACGCACCGGGCGGCCGCGACCTCGGGGATCTGGGCGACGACCTCCGCCACCGCCTGCGCCGCCTCGCCCCGAAGCCGGTCGGAGCGCATCTCGCGCGCGGCGCGGACAGCCTGGCGCATCGCGATCTTCGACTCCTCGACGTCGCTGCCGGGGAGGATGGGATAGGGCTGGGCCGGGCCGCTCATGCGTTCCATCATCGCAAACGGAGCACGGTCACCGCGAACGGTTCCACAGGGAGCGACCGACCGGCCCCGAGTGGTGCGGGCGCGGTGTGACGTGGTACACCCTTCTCGGTCCGACACGCGGGCCGGGGAGAAGGGTGGACCGATGACCGCAGGTGCGCGTGGGTGGGGACTCTCGCGCCCCTGGCCGGTGACGCTCACGGACGAGCCGAGCGGTGTCGTCCTCCGGCCCCTGCGTCGTCGCGACGGTATCGAGTGGAGCGCGCTGCGCGAGCGCAACGCCGCGTGGCTCGACGAGTGGGAGGCGACGTCGCCGACCGGACCGGGCCCCGCCCCGACCTTCGGTGAGTACGTCCGGCTCCTGACCGCCCAGGCTCGTGCCGGGACCGCGCTGCCGTTCGCCGTCGAGCTCGAGGGTGAGCTCGTCGGGCAGCTCACGGTCTCGGGCATCACCTACGGGTCGTTGCGCGGAGCGGCGCTCGGCTACTGGATCGGGGAGCACGTCGCCGGGCGCGGTGTGATCCCCACGGCCGTGGCGATGTCGGTCGACTACATGTTCACGGTGCTCGGGCTGCACCGCGTGGAGGTCAACATCCGGCCCGAGAACAGGCCGAGCCTGCGCGTCGTCGAGAAGCTCGGGCTCCGCGACGAGGGACTCCGCGAGCGCTACCTGCACATCCGTGGCGACTGGCGTGACCACCGGACCTTCGCGATCACCGCCGACGAGGTACCTGACGGGCTCCTCGCACGCCTGCGGTCGCGCGACGTGTGAGCAATCCGCGACGAGCGCGTCCGACACGCCGCGACACATCCCGATGAGCGGACGTGGCCTCGCCTACCGTCGGTGAGGTGATCACGTCAGGGCTCGTCGCACTCGCCATCGTGGTGCTGTGGCTTGCCTACTACGTGCCTCAGCGGCTCTCGACGCGTCAGGACGCTCTCGACGCCAGCCTCTCGGACCGGTTCTCCGGCTCGCTGCGCGTGCTCGCGGTCGGCGGTGGTGCGCGGCTTCCGCGGATCGACCCGGCAGGGGCGTCCGTCGTGGCCCCCGCACTGGCGTCCGGGTCACCCCGGGCGATGATCACGGGCAGTACGCTCGGCGAAGACCTGCCCACCACCACTCGCCACGGGAACATCCTCATGTCAGAGAGCGCGGACCGCACGACACCCGCACGCACCGTCCGGCCGCACGGTGCGACGTCGTCGTCCGCCGCGCACCCGCGCCGTGCGCGGGCGCTGCCTCAGTCGCCTTCGCGGATCGCGCTCCTGGAGCGCCGCGCCGCGGCCGCGCGCCGCCGTCTGACGATCACCGTCGTCCTGCTCCTGGCCACGATCGGCACGTGGGTCGGTGTCGGGATCGCCGGCTGGAGCGTCGTCGCCGGGGTCGTCCCGACGGTGCTGCTCGCCGGTGTGCTGGTACTCGGGCGCAGGGCCGTCCTCTCGGCCCGCGCCGCCGACGCCGCCTGGGCCGCCGAACGTCGGGAGCGTGCCGCGGTGCGTGCCGCCCGCGGAGTGACCGGAGGGCCGGTCGAGCCTCGCAACACGGGCCGCGTGACCGGACGTGCCGTCTACGGGTCAGGCGTCGCCACGCAGATGATCCCGCGCGTGACGCCGGACATGCTGCGCGCGAGCACTGCCTCGAGCGAGCGGGCGGGGGCGAGCCGCGGTGCGGCGTCTGCGCCCGAGACGAGCGGCGGCGCGGCCCAGCCCGCCGACGAGGAGCCTGCCCGAGGCGACGAGCGTCCCTCGTACGGCTCCTTCCGCCTCGGCGCCCCCACGGCCCCGCCGTCGCCCGCCCCGGGCGATGCGGACGTGCCGTCGACGTCGGCGACCGGCGCCACGACGACCGATGCGCCGTCCGTGCCGTCCTCGTCGGACGCCGAGTCCGTCCCTGCTGCTCCGTGGGAGCCCGTCCCGGTGCCGCGTCCGACGTACACGATGAAGGCGGCCGCGCCGCGTCGGGAGCCCGCTCCGCTGCCGACGCCGTCCAGCCCCCCGGTCGCGGAGCGGCCCGACGAGTCCGCGTCGACGCCTGCCCCGGAGTCGACACCGACGGCCGACGCCGGCGCCACGCAGGACGATCCTCCGACCGACACGCTCGGCCTGAACCTCAACGAGATCCTGGCTCGCCGCCGTGCCGCGGGGCAGTGACGCCGGATTCACGGCCGGTCGCGATCAGGTGCTAACCTAGTTTTTGCTTCTGGGGCTATGGCGCAGTTGGTAGCGCGTCTCGTTCGCAATGAGAAGGTCGGGGGTTCGAATCCCCCTAGCTCCACCCGGCGAAGTACGACGAAGGGCCCGGCCACGCGGCCGGGCCCTTCGTCGTTCGTCCGGCGCTCAGGGTCGTCGCCGGGATCGACGGCGGCGTCGGGCGAGGGTGATCCCTCGTCGCGAAAGGTGGCAGACTGGGGCATCGTGGATCACCGACTTGCCCTGAAAGCCCCATTCGTCCAGACCGCCGGTGCGCTCGTCGCGGTCGCGCTGACGCTCGGTGGCTGCACGCAGGACGGCGCGTCCACCGACGCCACGACCACCGCGGAGCCCGCTGCCGCGCAGGAGACGGCTGTCGCCGCCGCGCTCCCGGACGCCGCGACACTCAGCTCCGACGCCCCGGCCGAGCTCGCGCTCATGGCCTCCCAGCAGCTCTTCGAGTCGGCGCCCACCGTCGTCCTCGTCGGGGCGGAGGACGACGACGCGCTGGAGCTCGTCGGCGCCGTCGCGACCGAGGTCGCCGGGCCGGTCCTCGTGCTCGACGGGGCGATCGGCTCGTCCGCGGTCCGGACCGAGCTGGAACGTCTGGGCGCGCGCACGGCCGTCGTGGTCGGTGCGGTCGACCCCGCCGAGGTGGTCGACGGGTCCGCGGGCGAGCTCGAGGTGATCTCGGTGCGGGCCACCGACGCGGCCGGGGTCCCGACCGGGGTCGCCGAGGTCGCGCGCCTGCTGAGCGAGGTCCCCGACACCGGCGAGCCGACGCTCGCGGACGAGTCGCTGGTGCTGACGGACCCCGAGGACGACGTCGACCACCGGGCGGCGCTCGCGACCGCGCGTGCTGCAGGCGCGGTGCCGCTCGACGTCCCGGGGGGCGACCCGCGCGCCTCGGACGAGACCATCGGCGTGCTGCGCCAGGCGCAGGCGCTCTCGGTGGTGGCGCTGGGCGACTCGTTCGCCGACTCGGACGACCTGGCCGAGCAGGTGCGTGCGGCGTCGACCGGAGTCGAGCTGCCCGGAGGCGGCATGGTGCTGACCGACGGGCGCCGGTTCGTCGGGCTCTACGGCACGCGGATCAGCCCGAGCCTCGGAGCGCTCGGACAGCAGGACACCGACGCGTCGGTCGACCGTGCGCAGCGGGTGGCTGAGGCGACGGTCCCCGGCGCCGACGACGTCGTGCCGACCCTCGAGCTGCTCGTCACCGTGGCCTCGCCCGCCCCGGGGGCCGACGGCAACCACGCCAACGAGCAGGACCCGCAGGCCGTGCTCGAGTTCGCCGAGGCGGCCCGGGAGGCCGGGCAGTACGTGGTGCTCGCGGTCCAGCCGGGCAGCGCCACGTTCGTCGAGCAGCTCCGTGCCTACGACGACGCACTCGCACTTCCCAACGTGGGGGTCTCGCTCGAGACCGAGTGGAGATTCGTGGACAGCTCCTCCCCGGCGCTGAGCGGGACGATCCCGACCGGCGAGGTGAGCGACGTCGTCGACCATCTGCGCGACGTCGTGCGTACGGGGGCGCTGCCGCAGAAGCTCCTCGTGATCCGGGACAGCGCGCCGTCCGCCGTCGTGGACCCCGCGCAGCTGCCGAACGCGACCGAGGTCGGCGTCGTGATCGCGGGACCGGCCGGGCGGGAGCCGGACCTTGAAGAGTGGGGCGCCGAGACGGGCGTCGAGCCGATGTGGGGCGCGACCCGCTGGCTGCAGGGTGCCGACGTCCCGGCGGCCGAGCTGGGTGACGAGGAACAGCCGACGTACGTCGTGTACCGGTAGGGGTCTGCGGGGCGCGGACCGGTTGTTCCGGGTCCTGCTGACCGGTCCGTGACAAGGGGTTGGCGACGCTGTCGAGATTGGCTACTGTTTCCTCTGTCCGATCGAATCGAAACGATTCGACCGCGAGGCCGCACTGCGGCTGGAACCAGCGACAGCGGAGTTCACGTGTTCTCACTCATTCCCCAGCCCCTCAGCCTCCAGGCAGGCGACGGCGCACCGTTCGCCCTCGCCGGAGCCGTGATCCGGGGCGGCGCCACCGAACCGGAGCAGCGCCTCGCGCGCCGGGCCGCGCAGACCCTCACCCGTGCCGCGGGGGTCGCGGTCTCGACGGGCTCGACCTCCGTCTCGACCGGCTCGACCTCCGTCTCGACAGGCTCGACCTCCGTCTCGGCGGGCTCGACGATCGAGCTGCGGCTCGACCTCGCCCTTGCCACGGACCGGCCGACGTCGGACGACCGGTACGTCGTCGAGGTGACCGCCGACGGCATCGTCGCCCGCGCGGCCGCGGTCCCGGGGCTGCACCTGGCCGTCGCCACGATCGCGCAGCTGGTCCGTCCCGCGTCGGGCGAGACGCCCGCGCACGTGCCCGCCGTCGTCGTCGAGGACGAACCGCGCTACGCCTGGCGCGGCCTGTCGGTGGACATCGCGCGGAACTTCTTCGGGCCCGAGTCGCTGCAGCGGGTGCTCGACCTCGCGTCGTCGTACAAGCTCAACCGGCTGCACCTGCACCTGACGGACGACCAGGGCTGGCGCATCGACACGCCCTCGCGCCCGCTGCTGACGGACATCAGCTCCAAGACCGCGATGAACGGCAACCCGGGCGGCTTCCTCACCCTCGACGAGTACGAGGAGCTGCAGGTCTACGCCGAGGACCGCGGGATCGTGATCGTGCCCGAGATCGACGTGCCGGGCCACGTCAACGCCGCGACCCACGCCTACGGCGAGCTGATGCCCGACGGCCGGGCCACCGACGCCTACGAGGGGATGGAGGTCGGGTTCTCCAAGCTGTCGATCGACCTGCCGGCCACCGAGCCGTTCCTGCGCGACGTCTTCGGTGACCTCGCGGCCGCGACGCACGGGGACTACCTGCACATCGGCGGTGACGAGGTGAAGCAGATGCAGGACGGCGAGTTCGGCAGGTTCGTCGACCTGCTCGAGCGCGTCGTGCTGGACACCGGCAAGAAGGTCGCCGCCTGGCACGAGGCTGCCCACGCTCAGGTGCGGCCCGAGACCCTGGTGCAGTTCTGGGACACCAATCACGTCCAGCTCGAGCCGCTGCAGCGTGCCGCGGCGAACGGCACGCGCTTCATCATGTCGCCGGGCAACCACGTCTACCTGGACATGAAGTACACGGCCGACTACGCGCTGGGGCAGGACTGGGCCGGGCTCGTCGAGCTCTCCGACGCCTACGTCTGGAACCCGGACGAGGCCGTCGAGGGGATCAGCGGTGACTCGATCGTCGGCGTCGAGGCGGCGGTCTGGACCGAGACGCTGACGACCCTCGACGAGCTCAACGACATGCTGATGCCGCGCCTGCCGGCGGTCGCCGAGGTCGCCTGGACCCCTCAGGACGCCAAGGACTGGGGCGGGTTCCGCGAGCGCCTCGTCCGGCACATCCCGGGCTGGGAGCGCGACGGCGTGGCGTTCCACCGCACCCCGCAGGTCACGTGGGAGTGATCTAGATCCAGCTCTGGAACCACATGTGCGAGTGCCAGAACCAGTACGGCACGTTCCACCCGGTCCAGATCGGGTAGAAGAAGGCGCTGACGCCGCCGATCACGACGAGGGTCGCCATGATCGCCCACTGCACCCAGGCACGGGCATCAGGGCGGCCCTCGGTGCGTTCGAGCAGCACGGTCATGACGTAGACGATCGCGAGGATCATCCAGGGCAGGAACGCGATCGTGTAGAACGTGAAGATCGTCCTGTCGGTGACGAGCCACGGCACCCATCCGCCGACGAGGCCGACGAGGACGGCGGTGGCCCGCCAGTCCTTGGCGACCACGAGCCAGACGACGGTGGCGACGAGGGCCGCCGTCGCGAGCCACCACAGCACCGGGTTGCCGAGCGACGTGATCGCCTCGGCGCACTTGGTGGTGGTGCACCCGTTCTCTCCCTCGGTGAACGAGCGGTAGTAGAACGACGTGGGCCGGGCCTGGACCAGCCAGCCCCACGGGTTCGACGCGTACGTGTGCTCGGAGTCGAGCCCGGTGTGGAAGTTCCACATCTTGACGTGGTACTCCCACAGCGAGCGCAGGGGTGCGGGCAGCCAGGTCACGCCCTCGCCCGGGTTCTCGACCGCCCACTGACGCAGGTACCCGCCCTGGGTCGCGAACCACGGTCCCCAGGACGCGACGTAGGTGATCAGTGCCGTCGGGAGCATGATCAGCGCGGCGGGGACGGCGTCGACGAGGAAGGCGTCCTCCCACCAGCGCTTGATCCCGACCCGCTGTCGTGCGCTCGCGTCCCAGAGCACGGACAGCAGGGCGAAGGCCGCCAGGAAGTAGAGGCCGGACCACTTGACGCCGACGGCGAGCCCGAGGCTGACCGCGGCCGCGAACCGCCACCAGCGCCAGCCGAGCCGCGGCCCGTAGCGTCCCACCTGCCCTCCGGCGTCGAGGATCGCCGAGACCTTGTCCGCCAGGCGCAGGCGGGCCTGTTCTCGGTCGCGCAGCAGGCACCAGAACGCGATGAGCGCGAAGACCATGATGAACTCGTCGAGCAGGGCCGTGCGCGCGTGCACGATCCCGGCCCCGTCGACGGCGAGCAGCGCCCCGGCGACGATGCCCATCGCCGTCGAGGCGAACAGGCGCCGCGCCACGCGCGCCAGGAGGAACACCATGAGGGTTCCGGCGAGCGCGGGCACCAGCCGCCAGAAGAAGGAGCTCTCCGCGCCGCCGACCGCCATCCCGAGCGCGATCAGCATCTTGCCGACCAGCGGGTGCACGACGAACGCGGGGTCCGTCGTGTAGATGTCGACCTCGCCGGCCTCGAACCGGTCGTTGGGCTCCTCGGGCCACTCCGAGGAGTACCCGAGGTTCAGCAGCGTCCAGGAGTCCTTGACGTAGTACGTCTCGTCGAAGACCAGCTCGTGCGGGTGGGCGAGGTTCCAGAACCGCAGCAGCCCGGCGGCCACCGCCACGATCAGCGGGCCCAGCCAACCCCACATCCGGTCGTGCGCCGTCATCCCGAGCGTCAGACGGCGCGCCCCGAACAGCTTGACGAGCAGCGCCTCCCGGTTGGTCGGCCCCGCGGCGCGCGGAAGTTCGCCGGCACGGGCGGGCGGTTCGGTCACGTCGACGTCGGCGGTCACGGGCGCAAGCCTAGAGCCACCGACGGCTTCCGCCCCCGTCCCCACGACGAAGTGCGGGGAAACCCGTACGCCCGGCTCTCGCCCCTCGTGCCCGCGTAGGCTCGCACGGTGAGCACCGAGACGACCGACCCCGCAGACCGCCCCGACGACGCCGCCCGGCCCCTGTCGGAGCGCGACGGGGCCGGCGCGCTGGTGCTTGCGGGCACCCCGATCGGGAACACCGACGACGCCTCCGCCCGGCTGCTCCGGCTGCTCGAGACCGCCGACGTCGTCGCGGCCGAGGACACCCGTCGCCTGCACGGGCTCGCGCAGCGTGCGGGCGTCCACGTCGGCGGACGTGTGGTCAGCCTGCACGAGCACAACGAGGCGGAGAGGTCCGACGACGTGCTCGACGTCGTCGCGGAGGGTGGCACCGTCGTCGTGGTCACCGACGCCGGCATGCCGGCCGTCTCCGACCCCGGGTACCGGATCGTGGCGCGAGCCGTGGACCGGGGCCTGCGAGTGACCGCCGCGCCCGGGCCCAGCGCGGTCCTGACCGCGCTCGCGCTCTCCGGGCTGCCGACCGACCGCTTCGCGTTCGAGGGCTTCCTGCCGCGCAAGCCGGGGGAGCGCTCGCGCGTCCTGGCGGGTCTGGCCCGCGAGCGCCGGACGACGATCTACTTCGAGGCCCCGCACCGCGTGGTCGACGTGCTCGCCGCGATGGCCGACGCGTTCGGGTCAGACCGGCGGGCCGCCGTCTGCCGGGAGCTGACGAAGACCTACGAGGAAGTGGTGCGCGGTCCCCTGGGCGAGCTCGTCGGGCGGGCGCAGGACGACCCGTTCCGCGGCGAGATCTGCATCGTGGTCGAGGGGGCCCCGGCCGAGAGGTCCGCCGACCCCGTGGACCTCGTGCCCGAGGTGCTCGCGCGGGTCGACGCGGGGGAGCGGCTCAAGACCGTCGTCGCCGACGTGGCCGAGACCGCAGGCCTGCCCAAGCGGGACCTGTACGCGGCGGCGCTCGCGGCCCGCAAGGCGTAGGCGCGCGACCGCCTCCTCGCTAGAGGTCGACGTCGGCGGAGTCGAGGAACGTCACGCCCGCCTCGCGCATCGCCTCACGGGCGGCGACGCCGAGCTCTTCCGAGACGGGCGCGGTGAGGTCGCGGAGCACGCGCGTGTCGAGCCCGAGCTGGGTGGCGTCGATCGCGGTGTCCTTGACGCAGTGCGACTCGGCCAGGCCGACGATGTCGACGGCCGAGACGCCCGCGGCGGCGAGGATCTCCTCCAGGGGCTTGCCCGCGGCGTCGGCCCCCTCGAAGCCCGAGTAGGCCGCCTGGAACTCGCCCTTCTTGACGCTCGCGTCGAACTCGATGCCGTCGAGCGCCGGGTGCAGGGCCGCCTCGACGGTCCCGGCGATGCCGTGCGGGGGCCAGGTGTCCACGAAGTCGGGCTCCTCGGGCGGCGTCGCGAAGTGGGGGCCGGGGTCGATGTGCCAGTCCTGGGTCGTCACGACCAGGGCGTACTCGTCCTGCCGGTAGCGGACGAAGTCGGCGACGTCCTGGGCGACGTCGTTGCCGCCCTCGACAGGGAGTGCGCCGCCCTCGCAGAACGTGGGCTGGACGTCGACGACGATCAATGCGCGGGGCTGACCCGTTCCGGTGTCCATGCTCGACACTCTGCCACGGGCGTCCGGTTCTCGACCGTCCAGCCCTCCGCGGCGTCCGGATGACATGCGGCGACGTCGACCGCGTGCGCCGTCCTAGGATGTGCCCATGCCCGAGTCTGCCTTTTACGCCACCACGCCGATCTACTACGTCAACGACGCCCCGCACATCGGGCACGCGTACACGACCGTCGCGGCCGACGTCGTCGCGCGCTGGCACCGGCAGCGCCAGGAGGACGTCTGGTTCCTCACGGGCACGGACGAGCACGGGCAGAAGGTGCTGCGCACCGCCGAGGCGAACGGCGTGAGCCCCCAGGCGTGGGCCGACCGCCTGGTCGAGGCCGAGTGGGAGCCCGTCCTCGACACCATCGACGCGTCGAACGACGACTTCATCCGCACCACGCAGGAGCGTCACACCACGCGCGTCCAGGCGTTCATCAGCGACCTGCACGACAAGGGTGAGATCTACGCCGGGTCGTACGAGGGCCCGTACTGCGTCGGGTGCGAGGAGTACAAGCTGCCCGGCGACCTGGTCGAGGGCACCGGCGAGCACGCGGGCGAGCAGCTCTGCCCGATCCACGGCAAGCCGGTCGAGATGCTCGCGGAGCAGAACTACTTCTTCCGGATGAGCGCGTACGCCGACCGCCTGCTCGCCCTCTACGAGGAGCACCCCGAGTTCGTCCAGCCGGCGTCGGCGCGCAACGAGGTCGTCGGGTTCGTCAGGCAGGGTCTGCAGGACCTGTCGATCTCGCGCTCGACCTTCGACTGGGGCGTCCCGATCCCGTGGGACGACAAGCACGTCCTCTACGTGTGGTTCGACGCCCTGCTCAACTACATGACGGCCGTCGGCTACGGCAGCGAGGACTCCGCCGACCAGGAGCTGTTCGCGCGCACGTGGCCCGCCGACGTGCACTTCGTCGGCAAGGACATCCTGCGGTTCCACGCCGTCATCTGGCCCGCCATGCTGATGGCCGCCGGCCTGCCGCTGCCGACGACGGTCTTCGCGCACGGGTGGCTGCTCGTGGGCGGCGAGAAGATGAGCAAGTCCAAGCTCACCGGAATCGCGCCCGCGCAGATCACCGACCACTTCGGCTCGGACGCCTTCCGCTACTACTTCATGCGCGCGATCGCGTTCGGTCAGGACGGGTCGTTCTCCTGGGAGGACATCAGCGCCCGGTACACGTCCGAGCTCGCGAACGGCCTGGGCAACCTCGCCTCGCGCGTCGCCGCCATGATCGGCAAGAACTTCGGCGGAGCGCTCCCCGCCGGCGGCGCGCGGACCGACGCGGAGACCGCCCTCGAGGCCGTCGCGGCCCGCGCGGTCGCCGACGCCGAGGCCGCCATCGACCGGTTCGCGATCCACGAGGCGCTCGCCGCCGTCTGGACGCTGGTCGAGGAGACCAACGGGTACCTGACCCTCCAGGAGCCGTGGAAGGTCGTCAAGACCGAGAAGGACGACGACGGCGCGCTGCCCGACGACGGTCGTGTCGCCACGGTCCTGGGTACGGCCGCCGAGGCGCTGCGCTCTCTCGCCGTGCTGCTCAACCCCGTGATGCCGCAGGCGTCGGCCAAGCTCTGGGACCTGCTCGGTGCCGAGTCCGCGCTCGGGGCGCTCGCGGAGCAGCCCGTCGCGTCGGCCGGCACCTTCGGGGCGTTGCCCGCGGGCACGGTCGTCACCAAGGGCGAGTCGTTGTTCCCGCGTCTCGAGGACCCCGAGGCCTGAGTCACGCTGGGCATCGCGCCGGTCGAGCCATCACGCCGGTCGAGCCATCACGTTGGTCGAGCCATCACGCCGGTCGAGCCATCACGCTGGTCGAGCCTGTCGAGACCCCGCACGTTCGAGACTGAGAGGACCGCCCGATGCCCAAGCCTCGTGAGCGCGGCTGGCCGGCGGCGCCCGAGGCGCTGCCCGCCGTCGCCGTCGACAACCACACCCACCTCGACGCGATCGCGCCGTACGCGCAGGGCGTCCGCGACCGCCTGCGGGTCGCCGAGGCCCGACGTCGCGGGTACGAGGTTCCGGCCGGCGCCGACGACATGGACCTGGTCGAGGTGCCGATCCGGGTGCCGTCGGTCGCCGACGTCGTGGCGGACGCCGCCTCGGTCGGTGTGACCCGCATGGTGCAGGTCGGGTGCGACCTGGACGCGGTCCGGTGGACCGACGACCTCCTGAACGAGACGGCCGGTACCGCGGTCGGCGGCGCACTGCTCGGCGCGGTCGCGATCCACCCGAACGAGGCCCCGCTGCACGGCCTCGGCCCGGATGCGGCGGAGGATCGCCTCGAGATCGGCCCCGACGGGCTGCTCCCGACGCTCGAGCCGCGGCACGCGACGTCCCTCGACGACGCGATCGCGCAGGTCGCGGCCGTCGTCCGCGCCAACCCGCGCATCCGGGCGATCGGCGAGACCGGGATGGACCTCTTCCGGACCGGGCCGCGCGGCGTCGAGATCCAGCGAGCGTCCTTCCGTGCGCACGTCGCGCTCGCCAAAGAGCTCGATCTCGCGCTCCAGATCCACGACCGCGACGCGCACCAGGAGGTCATCGACGTGCTGCTCGCCGACGGGGCCCCGGAACGCACGGTCTTCCACTGCTTCTCCGGCGACGCCGAGATGGCGCGGATCGCGCGCGAGCAGGGCTGGTACCTCTCCTTCGCCGGTCCCGTGAGCTTCGCGGCGAACGACGACCTGCGGGCGGCGCTGCGTGTCATGCCGCTCGACCACGTCATGGTCGAGACCGACGCGCCGTTCCTCACCCCGCATCCGTATCGTGGTCGGCCCAACGCCCCGTACCTGCTGCCGCATACGGTGCGGACCGTCGCCGAGGTCCGTGGTGTGCCGCTCGACGAGGTCTGTCGCGTGACGAGCTCGACCGCCCAGCGGGTCTACGGCGACTGGTAGGGCACTACCGCCGACGGCGTGTCTCGACTACGGTCGTGCGCGACGCCTCCGCCGCGTCCTCCGCCCCCGTCTCCAGAGGATTCCTGTCGATGTCTCGTCGTCACCCGCAGAACGCAGCGGTGCGTCTCGGTGCACGGTCGTTGGTGATCGTCGGGATGCTCGCGGTGTCGGCGACGTTCGCCTCGATGCACAAGGCGGTGACGATCGACTACGACGGTCGCATCGAGACGGTCGGGGCGTACGGGCACACGGTGGACGAGCTGCTGGCGAGCCAGGGCGTCGACGCCGGCCCGGACGACCTGGTGCAGCCGGGGCTCGACGCCGTTCCGTCCACCGGCTCGCTGATCGTCGTGCGCTCCGCCCACGACGTCGAGGTCGAGATCGACGGGGAGGCCAAGACGGTCCGCACGACGGCGAAGACCGTCGGTGAGTTCCTCGCGACCCTGGGGGAGCGGGGCAACGGGGCGGTGACCTCAGGCTCGCGCTCGGACCCCATCGGCCGTGACCTGCTGCGCGTCACCACGATGAAGGACGTCCACATCTCGGTCGACGGTGCGATGCAGGCGATCACGACGTCGGCCGAGTCCGTCGGGGACGTGCTCGCCGAGGCCGGCATCACGCTCGCGCCCCTGGACGAGACGTCGGTCCCTCAGGGTGCCGCGGCGGTGGACGGGATGATCGTCGTCGTCTCGCGCGGAGACAGCGACGCCGACACGGTGACCGAGGTCGTCCCGTTCGACGTCACCGAGGTCGAGGACCCGTCTCTGCCCGAGGGACACCGCGTCGTCGTGCAGCAGGGCTACGTGGGGGAGGCCGTGACGTCGTACGCGGTCAAGATCCTGGACGGCCAGGAGGTCTCCCGCGCGGTCGTGGCCCAGCGGATCACGCAGGAGGCGCGCGAGGAGATCGTGCACGTGGGGACGATGACGATCGCGGACGTCGTGGTGGACCCCGGCTCGGCCCGAGCCGTCGCGAAGGCGAAGGTCGCGGACCGGGGCTGGGGCTCGGACCAGTTCCAGTGCCTCGACAAGCTGTGGCAGAAGGAGAGCGGCTGGCGCGTCGACGCGGCGAACCCGTCGTCGTCGGCGTACGGGATCCCGCAGGCTCTGCCGGGGTCGAAGATGGCCTCGGCCGGCGACGACTGGCGGACGAACGCCGCGACACAGATCGAGTGGGGCCTCGGGTACATCTCCGGTCGGTACGGCACCCCGTGCGACGCCTGGGCGCACTCCGTCTCGGTCGGCTGGTACTGACCCGCATCACCGTCACCCGGCGTCAGAACCGGAGGACCCGGACATTGCGGTCCGGGGGATCGAAGACGCGGCGCACGGGTGACGAGGACCTCGTGAAGCAATCGTGAATCGGCCCCGCAGCGGTGGAGGCGTCACCTAGGGTCGCTCGGAGCGGTGGCACGGCCCCGCGATCGGCGCACGACGCCACCCGACGATGCCCCGGACGATCCCGAGGGCTGAGGGGCTCCCCCCCTGACTGACTGGAATCCTCGTGAAGCACATCCCTGCGCACAGGCAGAACTCTGCCCGGCCGAAGGACGCGCACACCGAATCGATCACGATCGACGGCACTGAGCCTGCGCCCCGGCACCCGCGTCGCCGCAAGGCGGTCGCGCTCGTCGCCTCCGCCTTCGTCCTGGCCGGCGGCGGCACCGCCGCCTACGCCTCGACGGTGAAGACGGTCGACCTCGACGTCGACGGCAAGACCACCACGGTCACGACGGCGGCCGGGAGCGTCGGTGGCGTCCTCGCCTCGGAGGGCATCGACGTCGACACCCGTGACCTCGTCGCCCCCGGCGTGGACACCGCGCTGGAGGACGGCGACGAGATCGTCGTGCGGACGGCGGACGAGGTCACGATCGAGCAGGACGGCGACGAGCGCTCGATCCTGACGACGTCGGTCGACGCCGACGAGACCATCGAGCGCTACTCCGAGCGTGCGGGCGAGGACGTCCGTCTGGTCGCGTCGCGCTCCGACGCCGACGGCCGTGCCGAGCTGCCGATCGAGCTCGACACCGACGCGCCGGTGACGGTCGAGGCCGACGGGGACTCCGTCGAGGTCGACGACTCCCAGGACGTCGACACGGTGCTGGACGAGGCCGGCGTCGAGCTCGGTGACGCCGACCGCGTCGTCGTCGAGCACGACGACTCCGACGCCGAGACCCCGGTCTCGGTGGTCGTGGAGCGGGTGGAGTCGAGCGAGGAGGAGCGCACGGAGACCGTCGACTTCGAGTCGACGACCGTCGAGGACCCGGACATGTATGTCGGCGAGTCGGAGGTCCGCACCGAGGGCGAGGCCGGCGAGCGGACGATCGTCGAGGACGTCGTCACCCGCGACGGCGAGGAGATCTCCCGCGAGGAGGTCTCGAACGAGGTCACGACGGAGCCGGTCGACGAGGTGATCGCCGAGGGGTCCAAGGAGCTTCCGGGCGGGACCCCGGCGTCGAACAAGGAGCTGGGCCTCCAGATGGCGGCCGAGCGTGGCTGGACCGGGTCCGAGGCCACGTGCCTCGACAGTCTGTGGACGCGCGAGTCCGGCTGGGACGAGAACGCAGCGAACCCGACGTCGAGCGCGTTCGGGATCCCGCAGGCGCTGCCCGGCTCGAAGATGGCCTCGGCCGGTTCTGACTGGGCCACCAACCCCGCGACGCAGATCGCGTGGGGTCTGGACTACATCGCCGGCTCCTACGGGACGCCCTGCTCCGCGTGGGCCCACTCCGAGTCCGTCGGCTGGTACTGATCACTCTATTCCGGGCAGACCGCTCGCAACGGAATTATCGGACGTGAAGTCCGAAACTTCCCACCTTAGCCCTATCGGGCTTGGCAGCGTGTAACGAATCGGTTACGGTCGAATGCCGCCGCATCTTCAGGCGGACACCGAGCGGGCATCCACCGTTCGGCCGCACGGCCGCTGACCACAGTCGTGGAACCACGCGCCTACCTACGGATGACTGGATGAATGTGAACAACATCAACGACGCCGGCAACCCCGACGCACCCGAAACCGCACCCCTGGACCTGAGCGCCGTCGCGCCCGCCGAGTCCGAGGCCGAGGCGGCACCGGCAGCGCGCCGTCGCCGCCGCTGGCCCCTCGTGGCCGGCCTGGCCGCCGTGGTCGTCACCTCCGGTGGCGCCATCGCCTACGCCGACGCCCGCAAGACGATCGAGCTCGACGTCGACGGCGAGGTCACCACCGTGACGACGATGGCCGGCTCCGTCGACGGACTGCTCGAGGAGCAGGGCGTCGACGTCGACAACCGTGACCTGGTGGCCCCCGCGGCCGACACCTCCCTCGAGGAGGGCGGCGACGTCGTCGTGCGCTACGCCAACCAGGTCGGCGTGCAGGCCGACGGCGAGCACGAGGACGTCTGGACGACGGCGCTCGACGCGGACGAGGCGCTCGACGCCTACGCCTCGCGCGGTGACGACGTCCGCCTCGTCGCGTCGCGCTCCGACGCCGAGGGTCGCGCCGACATCCCGCTGCGGCTCGACGTGGACGGCCCGGTGAACCTGGTCGTCGGCGGCGAGACCACCGTGGTCGACGACGGCTCGGTCGGTGTCGAGGCCATTCTCGACGAGAACGACGTCGATCTGGGCGAGGACGACCTCGTCTCCGTCGTGCGCGACGATGAGGCCGCCGCGGCAGAGGGCGTCCCCGCCGTCTCCGTGCTGGTCGAGCGCGTCGAGGTCAAGACCGAGACCGAGACCGAGGAGATCGACTTCGAGACGAAGACGGTCGAGGACCCGGACCGGTACACGGACGAGGGCACGGCCGTCGAGTCCGAGGGCACGAAGGGTGAGCGCACCATCAAGACCGAGGTCACCTACCGTGACGGCGAGGTCCAGTCCGAGGAGCTGATCTCGGACGAGGTCACCACCGAGCCGCAGGACCGCGTCCTCGTCGAGGGCACCAAGGTTCGTCCGGAGCCCGAGCCGGAGCCCGAGCCCGAGGCGACGACGTCCTCGAGCTCGTCCAGCTCCTCCAGCTCGTCGTCCTCCGCGTCGCAGGGTTCGGCACCGGCCGGTGTCTGGTCCCAGCTCGCCCAGTGCGAGTCCGGTGGCAACCCCGCGACCAACACGGGCAACGGCTACTACGGCCTCTACCAGTTCTCCCTGCCGACCTGGCAGGCGATGGGTGGCTCCGGCCTCCCGAGCGACGCATCCGCCGCCGAGCAGACGCAGCGCGCACAGGCGCTGCAGGCTCAGTCGGGCTGGGGCCAGTGGCCCGGGTGCGCCGCGAAGCTGGGTCTTCTCTGACAGACCCGCACCCTCACTGGGGCATCCGTTCTGGGGACGGACGCACGACGACGGGGTGGGACTCCTGCGGGAGTCCCACCCCGTCGTCGTACCCCGAGACGCATCGGTAGGCTCAGGGCATGACCGACACCTCCCCGGGCCTGCTGGGCCCCGCCGAGATCCGCGCCCTCGCGGAGCGCCTCGGCGTGCGCCCCACCAAGACGCTGGGGCAGAACTTCGTGCACGACGGCGGTACCGTCCGCAAGATCGTGCGCGCAGCCCGCGTCGAGGCGGGCGACCGGGTGATCGAGGTCGGCCCCGGGCTCGGGTCGTTGACCCTCGGCCTGCTCGACGCCGGGGCGAGCGTCGTCGCCGTCGAGATCGACCCCGTGCTGGCGGGCCGGCTGCCGCAGACGGTCGCGGAGCGTCGGCCCGACCTGGCGGACCGGCTGACGGTGATCCTCTCCGACGCGATGGACGTGACGGAGCTGCCGGGCGAACCGCCCACGGCGCTCGTCGCGAACCTGCCGTACAACGTCGCCGTCCCCGTGCTGCTCACCGCCCTCGAGCGGTTCCCGTCCCTGGAGACGGTGCTCGTCATGGTGCAGGCCGAGGTCGCCGACCGGCTCGCGGCGCCTCCCGGCAGCCGGACCTACGGCATCCCGTCGGCCAAGGCGGCGTGGTACGCCTCCGCACGTCGCGCCGCGACCGTCGGCCGCAACGTCTTCTGGCCTGTGCCCAACGTCGACTCCGCGCTCGTCGCCCTCGAACGCCGGGACCCGCCCGAGACGACCGCGACGCGTGAACAGGTCTTCGCCGTCGTCGACGCCGCCTTCGCCCAGCGCCGCAAGACCCTCCGGTCCGCGCTGGCGGGGATCGCCGGGTCGCCCGCCGCCGCGCAGGAGGCCTGCGAGAAGGCGGGCGTCGACCCCGGCCTGCGTGGGGAGCGGCTCGACATCACCGGGTTCGCCCGCATCGCCGAGGCCCTCGGATGACGCGGGTGCACGTGCGCGCGCCCGGCAAGGTCAACCTCTCCCTCCGGGTCGCGGCGCTGCAGGACGACGGCTACCACCCGCTCGTGACGACCTTCCAGGCCGTCTCGCTGTTCGAGGACGTGGAGGTCGGCGACACCGAGCCGGGCGCGGGGATCTCGATCTCCGTCACCGGGCCCCATGCCGACGTCGTCCCGACCGACAGCAGCAACCTCGCCTGGCAGGCGGCCGAGCTCGTCGCCGCGGCAGCGGGGGTGGACCCCGACGTGCACATCGAGATCACCAAGGGCGTCCCCGTCGGCGGCGGGATGGCCGGCGGGTCGGCTGACGGTGCCGCGACGCTCGTGGCGTGCAACGCCCTGTGGTCCGCGGGCCTGTCCCAGACCGACCTGTCTGACCTCGCCGCACGCCTCGGCTCCGACGTGCCGTTCGGGCTCGTCGGGAACACCGCCGTCGGCACCGGGCGCGGGCACCTGCTGACACCCGCGATGTCTCGCGCCGACCTGCACTGGGTGTTCGCGGTCCGGGACGAGGGCCTGTCCACCGGCGCCGTCTACAGAGCGTACGACGAGCACGTCGGCGGACCCGCGCACGTGAGCCCCGACGACGACGCGGCCCTGCTCTCAGCACTGCGCTCCGGGGACGCGGCCGCCGTCGGCGCCGCCCTGCACAACGACCTGCAGGCCGCGTCGCTCGCGCTCGCGCCGCACCTGCGGCGCACCCTCGAGCTCGCGACCGAGGCCGGGGCGCTCGGCGCACTGATCTCCGGGTCCGGGCCCACGGTCGCGGCACTCGCCGGGGACCTGCGGCACGCGCACGCGATCGCCGCCGCCTGGAACGCCGCGGGCGTCGCCGACCAGGTGCACCTGGCCACCGGCCCGGTCCACGGAGCGCGTATCGTCACGCACGTCGGCCCCGAGCGTCACCCCTGACGCGACCGCCCGCGCCGACCACTCACCACCACCAGGACGGACACGCATGGCTCACCTGCTCGGCGCCGACGGCATCTCACTGACCGTCGGCACCCGCACCCTGCTCGACGGCATCTCCCTCGGGCTCGACGACGGCGACCGGATCGGCGTCGTCGGACCCAACGGTGCCGGCAAGTCGACGCTGCTCCGTCTCCTCGGCGGCACCCAGGCGCCGGACGCGGGCCGTGTCACGACCGCCGGGGGAACCCGCGTCTCGATGCTCGTCCAGCGTGACGAGTCGCCCGCCGGCGCCACCATCCGCGACCTCGTCCACGGATCTGCCCAGACCCACGAGTGGGCCTCGGACGCCGGGATCCGCTCGGTGCACGAGGGGCTGCTGGCCGACCTCGACCTCGACGCACCGGCCACGCACCTGTCCGGCGGGCAGCGGCGTCGGGTGGCGCTCGCGGCGCTGCTCGTCGACGACCCCGACGTGCTGCTGCTGGACGAGCCGACCAACCACCTCGACGTCGAGGGGGTCGCCTGGCTCGCCGACCACCTGGCACGCCGCTACGGCCGCCCCGGTGCCCGCGGGGCGCTCGTCGTCGTCACCCACGACCGCTGGTTCCTCGACGCCGTGTGCGAGCGCACCTGGGAGGTGCGCGGCGACGGCGAGATCGACGCCTACGACGGCGGGTACGCCGCCTACATCCTGGCGCGCGCCGAGCGTGCCCGGGCGGCCGCCGTCGTCGCGGAGAAGCGCAACAACCTGCTGCGCAAGGAGCTCGCCTGGCTCAAGCGCGGCGCCCCGGCCCGGACGTCGAAGCCGAAGTTCCGGCTCGACGCCGCGGCCGCCCTGATCGACGACGAGCCGCCGCCGCGCGACTCGATGGAGCTGACCCGGACGGCGACCAAGCGGCTCGGCAAGGACGTGCTGGACCTCGAGGACGTCACCGTCCGCGTCCAGCCGCGCACCGAGGCCGAGCGCGAGCGGACGCTCCTCGACGACGTGACGTGGCGCCTCGGGCCTGGGGACCGGTACGGCGTCGTCGGGGTCAACGGCGCGGGCAAGACGACGCTCCTCGCGCTTCTCGCGGGGCGTCGACAGCCGGACGAGGGCAGGGTGAAGCGGGGCAAGACCGTCGTCGTGGCCGAGCTGACGCAGGACGTCGCCGAGCTGGACGACGTCGGGCACCTCAAGCCTGTCGAGGTGCTCGAGCGGGAGCAGGGGACGGTCGTCGTCGACGGCAAGGAGCTCACCGCGGGGCAGCTGACCGAAAAGCTCGGGTTCACGCGCGACCGCGCGCACACCGCCGTCCGCGAGCTCTCCGGAGGGGAGCGCCGCCGGCTGCAGCTGCTGCGACTGCTGGTCGCGGAGCCCAACGTGCTGCTGCTCGACGAGCCGACGAACGACCTCGACACCGACACGCTCGCCGCGCTCGAGGACCTGCTCGACGGGTACCCGGGGACGCTGATCGTGGTCTCGCACGACCGGTACCTGCTGGAACGCGTGGCCGACCGTCAGGTGGCCCTCTTCGGGGACGGCTCGATCCGTGACCTGCCCGGGGGCGTCGAGCAGTACCTGCAGATGCGCGCCGACGGGGTGGGGGCGTCGGGGGACGCGTCCACGGCGGCAGCCGCCGCGCCCGCCGCGTCCGCCTCCGAGCCCGCCGAGGCCGCGGGCCCGACACCGGCGGAGGTCCGTGCGGCGAAGAAGGAGATCGCCCGGATCGAGCGTCGTCTGCAGCGGATCTCGGAGGCCGAGGCCAAGCTGCACACGAAGATGGCCGAGCAGGCGACGGACCACGCCGCCGTGACGGCGCTGAACGAGGAGCTGCGCGCGCTGGCCACCGAGAAGGAGTCGCTCGAGGAGGAGTGGATGCTCGCGGCCGACGTCGCGGGCTGAGATCTTCGGCAGACAACTGTGATCTACCACTAGAGTTGCGCCGTGACCGCCGACGAACCGCAAAGTCCGAAGCCGGAGCCTCGACGTCGTCCCGCGGCGGTCTGGCTCGTGCTGTCGGGGGAGCGCGGGACGAGCGGCGCGGTGCTCGCGTGGACGGTCGTCGCCGTGCTCGCGGTGGCCGCGTTCGTCTCCGGCGTGCTGTTCCCGTTGCTCTTCGTCGGTTCGGTCACCGGCGTCGGCCGGATCCTGCTGCGGTCGGACGCACATACGGTGACCACCCGGTGCGTGCTGATCGGCTCCGGCCTGGTGGTCTGTCTGGCCGTGCTCTACCAGTGGTGGGCGTTCGGAGTGATCATCGACAACGACCACCTTCCCGGCCGGCCCCCGGGGACCGAGGAGCACTGGTCGGTCCTCGCCTACGGGCTGCTGCTCGCCGGGATCGTCGGCTTCGTGGCCTCGGTCGTGGTCGTCCTGCTGCGCGAGCGAGCAGCCGACCTGGCTCGCGCGGGCGAGAGCGCCGACGCTCGGCCCCCGTCATGAACCTCGTCGCCGACCCCGCTCGGACCGGAACGCGCTATGGCCTGATCTCGACCTCGGTCTGGTAGGCGGCGCACGAGCCCTCGTCGCTGCACTCGTCGAACGTGCTGCCGGAGACGACCAAGGACGCCGGTCCGCCGGGGAAGGCGCTCGGGACGGGAATCTCCGTCGAGAAGCTGCCGTCCGCCGCGACGTCGGTGACGACGGGCTCGGTCGACGTGTCGGTCAGGACCTCGCTGTGCAGCACCAGGGTGTACGTGCGGTCGGTGCCCGTCGCACACGCCGCGGCGGGGCTGCTGACGATCACGCCCTCGCCCGGGGCCACGGTCGTCGACGAGACCTCGAGCGGCTCGGGCAGGCAGTCACCGGGGGAGGCGCTGCAGGCCGTCAGCGTGCACGCCACGACGGCCACGACGGCCAGGACGCTCGCGACCGCGACGATCCGTGTCATGCGCTCAACGTAGCGAGGCGCGGTGCCGCTGTCCCGGCGTGACCGACATCGTCATCGACTCGTGCCCTCGCGCGGGGTGGCGAGCAGGCCGGCGGCCGTCATGACCAGGAGCACGCCGAGCAGCAGGAGCAGGGACGCCGTCCAGCCTCCCGAGGCCTCGTGCGCGGCACCGAAGAGCGACGGCCCCGTCGCGGCGATCGCGTAGCCGACGGTCTGCACGACGGCGGAGGTCTGCCGAGCCTCGCCGACGGTCCGGGCGCGCTGCACGATCACCGTGAAGATCACCGTGAAGTTGCCGCCCTGGGCGGCGCCGGCGAGCCCGACCCAGAGGGGCCAGAAGGCCGGGGCGACCAGCAGGCCGACAGGGAGCGCGACCCATGCGGCGGCGATCACCACGAACACGGGCCGTGCACCGACCCCGCGCCCGAGGGCCAGGGGGACACCGAGAGCCCCGGCCACCGCGAAGAGCTGGAAGAGCGACGCCGCGCCCCCGGCAGCGCCGGCCCCGATGCCGAGGACGTCCTGCAGCAGGGACGGCATCCACGCGGTCGCCGCGAAGTACCCGAAGGACTGGCCGCCGAACATCACCGCGAGGATCCACGTCATCGGCCGACGCAGCACCGACCCGGTCTCCGCGTCGACCGGGGCGAGGCGTGGGGGCTGCACGGCCCCGACCTGCTCGGCACGCTGCCGTGCGGCGAGCCGCCAGGGGATCCAGGCGACCGGGACCAGCACGGTCCAGGCGACGAGTGCCCACTGCCAGCCGACGGCCTCGGCCAGCGGTGCCGTGAGCGCCGTCGCGAACACGGAGCCGATGTTGAGCGCGGACGTGTACATGCCCGTGACGGTGCTCGCGGACCCGGGGAAGTCGCGGCGGATGACGGTCGGGACCGCGATGTTGCCCGCCGTGATCGCCACGCCGATGAGGGTGGTACCGACGACCGCTCCCGCGAACGAGCCCGACGACCGCAGGATCGTGCCGAGCAGGATCGTCAGGAGCGAGAGGGAGACGACCTTCTCGATGCCGAGGCGCTCGATCAGGGCCGAGGCCGCGGGAGCGGCGACCGCGAAGCAGAGGACGGGCAGCCCCGTCAGGACCCCGACCCCGGCGGCGGACAGACCCAGGCCCGCCGCGACGTCGTCGACCACCGGGGCGAGCGCAGTGATGGGTGCGCGCAGGTTGAGGGCGTAGAGGAGGACGGCAGCCAGGAGGAGCCCATGGACGCCGCCGGGCGGCAGTCGTGGGGATCGACCGGTGGTGGGCGGGTCAGCCGTCGAACTGTCCGACGACGGTGCGCAGCAGGTCCGCGAGCCGCGGGCGCTCGGCCGGGTCCAGGGCGTCGAGGATCCGGGACTCGACGTCGAGGAGGTCGCTCATAGCGGCATCGACGCGGGCGCGCCCCTCGGGCGTGAGCTGGACGAGCACCCCGCGGCGGTCGTCGGGGGACCGGTGGCGTTCGACGAAGCGACGCGCCTCGAGCCGGTCGATGCGGTTGGTCATGGTGCCGCTGGTCACGAGGGTCTGGGTGATCAGCGCCCCGGGGGAGAGCCGGTACGGGTCGCCCGACCGGCGCAGGGCCGACAGGACGTCGAACTCCCACGTCTCGAGCTGCTCGCGGGCAAACGCGCTGCGTCGTGCGAGGTCGAGGTGGCGCGCGAGGCGAGAGACGCGCGAGAACACGGTCAGGGGTTCGACGTCCAGGTCCGGGCGTTCGCGCTGCCAGGCGTCGACGATGCGGTCGACCTCGTCGGCCCCCGCTGCGTGCGTGTCCATGCGGGTGAGCCTAACCCAGGTCTCTTGATGTCAAGAGTCTTGACAGTGCCTATGCGGCGCGCAGGGCGTCCTTCACCTTGATCCGAGCGCCGCTGCTGAGCACCGCGCCCGCGTAGATCCGGCTCGCCAGCCAGATCACGACCGGGATCGTCGCGAGCGCGAGCCCGACCGAGACGGCGACCTCCCAGCCAGCGACGCCTCCGACGGCCATCCGTACCGGCATCAGCAGGGGCGAGCAGAACGGCACCAGGGAGAGCCAGGTGACGACGGGGCTGTCCGGGGCGTAGGGGGCGATCGAGACGCCCACGATGTACGGCACCATCATCAGTGCGGTGAACGGGGCCAGCACGGCGCCGACGTCCTCCTGGCGCGAGACCAGCGAGGCGGCGCCGCCCAGCGCGAACGCGTACGTGACGAACCCGATGAGGAACCACACGACGGCCCACGCGGCGGTCGCCCCGAGGTCCACCACGTCGGGGTCGACGAGATCGAGCGCGACCGCCGTGCCCGCACCGGCGCCGACGACGAGCACCACCTGGACGAGGGCCACCAGCCCGATGCCCGCGACCTTGCCCACCATGAGCTGCCACGGCCTGAGCGTGGAGAGCAGGATCTCGACGACGCGACTCTGCTTCTCCTCGACCACACCCTGCGCGATCAGCTGCCCGGAGGTCATGATCGCGACGAAGATGAGGATCCCCGTGGCCAGCGCCGAGATGAAACCTGCGGGGTCGAACTCGTCCTCGGCGTCGAGCGCGGTCACGGTCGGCGCCGACTCCGCGACGCTGCCGGTCACGGCCGCCGGGTCCCCGCCCAGCTCCTCGATCGCGGCCGTGAGGGTCTGCTGCTGCGAGACCGCCGCGACCGTCGCCTCGAGGGCCGGGTCGACGGACGAGTCGACGACGATCTCCGTGCCCGCGCCCGTGACGTCGACCAGGGCGTCGAGGTCACCGTCGGTCACCGCCTGCTCCCCGGCGGCTCGGTCCTCGACCGCGCTCGTCGTCATGTCCGTGCCGCCGGCGGCGCTCGCGGACTCGACGCCCGCCGTCAGCGACGACGCCGCCGGCGTGAACCCGACCTGCTGGCCCTCGTCGTCCCCGCCGACGAGCGAGAGCGCGACCGGCCCGAGCACCACGGCTGCCACGAGGAGCACGGTGGTGACGATGTACGCCTTGGAGTGCAGCAGGCGCTGGATCTCACGGCTCGCGACGAGTCGGATCGCGGGCCAGGTGCGGTCGCTCATGCGGAGGCCTCCGTGGCGGTGGTCGGGTCGGTCGGGCGGTCGGCGTCCACGCGCACGACGTCGCGGTACAGCTCGGTCAGCGGGCGGCGCACGCGGGCGAACTCGGTGACGTCACCCTGGGCGAGTGCGGCGCGCAGCACGGTCTGCTCCGAGCCGGGCGTGCGGGGCTCGAACGTGATCCGCGACCCCGACCGCCCGACGACGCGGACGTCGTCGGGGACCCAGGCCGGCGTCGACGCGTCGCCCGTGCCCGGCACGTCGACCACCCACTGAGGGTTTCCGATGCTGCGGAGCTCCTCGACGGTGCCGACGGCGTCCATCGCGCCGGCGGCGATGATGCCGACGCGGTCGCACAGCGCCTCGACGAGTTCGAGCTGGTGGGAGGAGAACAGCACCGGGACGCCCGCGTGGGCGCGCTCGCGCAGGACGCCGCTCATCACGTCGACCGCCACCGGGTCGAGACCGGAGAACGGCTCGTCGAGCACCAGGATCTCGGGGTCGTGCACGAGGGCGGCCGCGAGCTGCACGCGCTGCTGGTTGCCGAGGGAGAGCTTCTGCACCTCGTCGTCGCGGCGCTCGTCGACACCCAGCGTGCTGGTCCAGCGCTCCATCGAGGCGACGGACTCGGCCTTGGACAGGCCGTGCAGCCGGGCGAGGTAGACGAGCTGCTCGCCCACCTTCATCTTGGGGTAGAGGCCCCGCTCCTCCGGCATGTAGCCGATGCGACGTCGGAGGGCGTGGTCCACGGGACGGCCCGCCCAGCGGACCTCGCCCGCGTCGGGCATCAGGACGCCGAGCACGATCCGCATGGTGGTCGACTTCCCGGCGCCGTTCGAGCCGACGAAGCCGAAGATCTCGCCCGAGCGGACGTCGAACGACGTCCCTCTCAGCGCCTTCCGGCTGCCGTAGCTCTTGGTGAGGCCGTCGATCTCGAGGGTGCCCATGCCACGGATCCAACCATGTGCCGGTGGTGAGGCAAACCCGTCGTCCGGCGCCTGTGGACCGTCAGCCGCGGACCTCGGGCCCGAGCGGCTCGCCGGTCAGCGTCGGTTTCCGCTCCATCCCCGACAGTCCGTTCCACGCCAGGTTGACGAGGTGTGCCGCCACCTCGGTCTTCTTCGGCTTACGCACGTCCAACCAGTACTGCCCCGTGAGGGCGACCATGCCCACGAGCATCTGTGCGTAGAGGGGCGAGCTGGCCGGGCTCAGCCCGCGCCGTTTGAACTGGTCCGCGAGCAGATGCTCGACCTGTGTCGCGACGTCGCCGATCAGGCTCGAGAACGTGCCGGTCGCCTGCGCCACGGGGGAGTCGCGGACGAGGATCCGGAACCCGTCCTCGGACGTCTCGATGTACTCCAGGAGCGCGAGCGCCGTGCGCTCCAGCAGGATCTTGGGGTGCCCGCCCGCCTCGAGAGCACCCGTGAGGACACCCGTCAGGGCCTGCACCTCGCGGTCGACCACGACGGCGTAGATCCCCTCCTTGCCCCCGAAGTGCTCGTAGACGACCGGCTTGGAGACCCCGGCGCGCGAGGCGATCTCCTCGACGCTCGTCCCGTCGAAACCCTTCTCCGCGAACAGCACGCGGCTGACCGAGATCAGCTGTTCACGGCGTTGACTGGCAGTCATGCGGGAGCGGACGGGACGCTTCGATTCGGATGCCACGTCCCCATGATGCCGTAGGAGCCTGGTGGGGGCCGGGGTTGTCCGGCGCACTCGTCGAGACCTGGCAGACTAGGGGAGGACGTTCGCCGTCCGGTCCGCCTTGGTGTAATCGGCAGCACACGGGTTTTTGGTGCCCATGGTCCAGGTTCGAGTCCTGGGGGCGGAGCGTGCATCACAGTCGTCGATGGGAGCTCATGTGACCAGCGCACCACCCCCCGCAGCGGTCGTCGTACTTGCTGCAGGCCAGGGAACCCGGATGCGGTCCGCCGTCCCGAAGATGCTTCACGAGGTGGGCGGTCGTTCCCTCGTCGGGCACGTCGTCGCAGCATCTCGGAGCCTCGACCCGGAGCGGCTCGCCGTCGTCGTCCGCCACCAGGGCGAGGCCGTGGCCGACCACGTCCTCGCGCTCGCACCGGAGACGGTGATCGTCGACCAGGACGAGATACCGGGCACCGGGCGGGCCGTGCAGTGCGCGATGGCCGAGCTCGACGCCCGCGCCCTCGCGGCTGCGGCCGCCGAGGGGATTCCGGAGGGCCAGGAGGGTCGCGGCGCGGGCCGAGGGCTCGCCGGGGCGGTCGTCGTGGTCGCCGGTGACACGCCGCTCGTCGACGGCGACGTCCTCGCGGACCTTCTCGCCGCCCACCACGCCGAGTCGAGCGCCGTGACCGTCCTCACCACCGTCGTCGAGGACTCGACCGGCTACGGACGGATCGTGCGCGACCACTCGACGGGCGACGTCGTGCGGATCGTCGAGCACAAGGACGCCACCGAGGTCGAGCGCGAGATCCGCGAGATCAACTCGTCGATCTACGTCTTCGACGCCGCGGTGCTCCGCGACGCCCTGGGCAGCCTCGGCAGCGACAACGCGCAGGGCGAGGTCTACCTGCCCGACGTCCTCGAGATCGCCCGCGACGCCGGCGGTGCCGTGCGCGCCGTCGTCGCCCCGGACCCGATGACGGTCGAGGGCGTCAACGACCGCCGCCAGCTGGCGGCACTCGGCGCCGAGATGAACCGTCGGGTGCTGGACCGCTGGATGGCGGCCGGCGTCACCGTCGTCGACCCGGCCACCACCTGGATCGACGTCGACGTCGACCTGGCCCAGGACGTCACGATCCTGCCCGGCACCCAGCTGCACGGGGCCACCAAGGTCGCCACGGGCGCCGTCATCGGCCCGGACACGACGCTCACCGACGTCGAGGTCGGCCTGAACGCCACCGTCGTGCGGACCCACGGGTCGCTCGCGGTGATCCGCGAGGGTGCCAGCGTCGGGCCTTTCGCCTTCCTGCGCCCCGGGACCGACCTCGGCAAGAACGGCAAGATCGGGACGTTCGTCGAGACGAAGAACGCCGAGATCGGCGAGGGGTCCAAGGTTCCGCACCTCTCGTACGTCGGGGACGCCACGATCGGCGAGCACACGAACGTCGGTGCCGCGTCGATCACGGTCAACTACGACGGCGTGAAGAAGCACCGCACGGTGATCGGCTCGCACGCCCGCACGGGTGCGGACAACATGTTCGTCGCCCCCGTCACGGTCGGAGACGGTGCCTACACGGCAGCAGGCTCCGTGATCCGCCGCGACGTCCCCTCCGGCGCGCTCGGCGTCAGCGCCGGCTCGCAGCGCAACATCGAGGGGTGGGTGGCACGCCGCCGCCCCGGAACTGCCGCCGCCGAGGCCGCCACCGCGGCTCTCGCGGGAGACACGGAAGACGGCGCGACGTCGGTCCTGGGCGCACAGGCGCAGGCCGAGCACGCTGGACGCACCGCAGCGGCGGCCGCCGCCGCGGACAAGCCGACACCCCCGCCCCCCAGCCCCGGTGTCGCCACCCTTGACGGACTCAGCGAAGGGCCTGACGCACGATGACCACCATGCTCCCCGGTACGAGCGAACGCTCGCTCGTCCTCGTCTCCGGCCGTGCACACCTCGAGCTGGCGCAGGACGTCGCTCAGGAGCTCGGCATCGAGCTGCTGCCCACCAGCGCCTACGACTTCGCCAACGGCGAGATCTACGTGCGGTTCGGCGAGTCGGTGCGCGGCGCGGACGTGTTCGTGCTGCAGAGCCACACGTCGCCGATCAACCAGTGGATCATGGAGCAGCTGCTCATGGTCGACGCCGCCAAGCGTGCCTCGGCGAAGACCGTGACCGTGGTGCAGCCGTTCTACGGGTACGGCCGCCAGGACAAGAAGCACCGCGGGCGCGAGCCGATCTCGGCCCGCCTCATGTCCGACCTCTTCACCACCGCCGGTGCGGACCGTCTGATGAGCGTCGACCTGCACGCCGCGCAGACCCAGGGGTTCTTCGACGGGCCGGTCGACCATCTGTGGGCGATGCCGATCCTGACGGACTACGTCCGTACCCGGGTCGACACCAACAACGTCACCGTCGTCTCCCCGGACGCCGGCCGTATCCGTGTGGCCGAGCAGTGGGCCGCGCGTCTCGGCGGCGGGCCGCTGGCGTTCGTGCACAAGACCCGCGACGTGACCCGGCCGAACCAGTCGGTCGCCAACCGCGTCGTCGGCGACGTCGAGGGCCGCGACTGCGTGCTCGTCGACGACCTGATCGACACCGGCGGCACCATCTCGGAGGCCGTGAAGGTCTGCAAGGCTGCCGGCGCGAACTCGGTGATCGTCGCCGCCACCCACGGCGTGCTCTCCGACCCGGCCGCTCAGCGGCTGTCGGAGTGCGGGGCGAGCGAGGTCGTCATCACCGACACGCTGCCGATCGCACCGGAGAAGCGCTTCTCCCAGCTGACCGTCCTGTCCATCGCCCCGCTGATCGCCCGCGCGATCCGCGAGGTCTTCGACGACGGTTCCGTGACCTCGCTGTTCGACGGCAACTCCTGACCGCACCCGCCGGTGGAAGCCTCCGCCGATCGGGTGGAGGATGCTACGTAGGTGTTCTCACGCATTGACCCTCGTCGCGCCGACGGGTGACAGTGGGGCATGCCTGTCGACGGAGGAGGACACATGCGCGTCAGCGTGATCGTCCCGACGTTCAACGAAGAGCCGAACGTCGAGGCGCTGGTGCGCCGTGTGGAGGACGTCGTCCCCGTCGACGACGCCGAGATCGTCTTCGTGGACGACTCGACGGACGGAACCCCTGAGGAGATCGAACGGGTCGCGGCCACGTCGTCGATCCCGGTGCGGATGATCCACCGGGACGACCCCGTCGGCGGGCTGAGCGGCGCGGTGGTCGCGGGCTTCCAGAGCTCGACGGCCGACTGGTGCCTGGTGATGGACGGGGACCTGCAGCACCCGCCGGAGATGATCCCGGTGCTGCTCGAGACAGGTGCTCAGACGCAGGCGGACGTCGTGGTGGCCTCCCGCTACGTCGGCGGCGGCAGGGCCGACGGGCTGAGCGGCTGGGTGCGCCACCTCGTCTCCCGCGGCTCGATCGCCCTCGCCCGGTCGATGTTCCCCGTGCGCCTGCGCGACTGCACGGACCCGATGACCGGGTTCTTCGCGATCCGCCGGTCCTCGATCGACATGGATGCGCTCCGACCCCGCGGGTTCAAGATCCTGCTCGAGCTGCTGACGCGCAACCGGCTCAAGGTGGTCGAGGAGCCGTTCGTCTTCGGCGAGCGGCACGCCGGTGACTCGAAGGCGAACGTCCGCCAGGGCATGGACTACCTGCACCAGCTCGCGTCGCTGCGGTTCGGCCGGATGTCGCGCTTCGCCGTCATCGGTGCGACCGGCGCGGTCCTCAACCTCGCCATCATGGCCGGCCTGATGTCCCTCGGCGTGGTCTACGTCTGGGCGGCCGTGGTCGCCGCACTGGTGACCATCACCGGGAACTTCCTGCTGCAGGAGCGGTTCGTCTTCCGCGACCTGCGCGAGGGGCGGTCGGTCTGGCGGCGATTCGCGGAGTCGTTCTCGTTCAACGCCACCGAGGCGGCGGTCCGTCTGCCGTTCCTCGTGTGGATCGTCGAGGCGACGACGGTTCCCGCGGTGCTCGCCCAGGCCGTCACGATCGCCGTCGCGTTCCTGCTGCGGTTCGTCTTCCACGCCCGTGTGGTCTACCGCCAGGGCCGGACGAGCCCGACCAGTCCCCTCCTGTCGTCGACCGAGTCGGTGCACGACGACACGGTCCGGGCCGCACGGCGAGCCGAGTAGCGCGCCGCTGAGACGCCGTCGCACGGTTTCGCTCGGGGCCTTCTGCCAGGTACAGTGGCTAGGTTGCCTCGGCGAGGGACGTCTGACGGGCCAAGAACTGCCGGTCCGTGCGGCTCCGTGATCGACTGGGCGGTCAGCTTTCTCTGCTGCGAGCGTCCGTCGCGCGTCCCACGCCGACGCAACCGCCACGTCGTGGCGGCTTTCCCCAGCCGTTCATGACTGCCGAGCGCTCCCACTCGCTCTCGGCCCGCACATATTGCAGGAGTAATCCACATGCCTGAGATCAAGCTTGACGCCGAGACCCGCACCGAGTTCGGCAAGGGCGCTGCCCGCCGCATCCGTCGTGCCGACAAGATCCCCGCCGTCCTCTACGGCCACGGCGAGGCTCCTCGTCACATCACGCTCGAGGGCCACCAGACCATGATGGCGATGAAGCACTCGAACGCGCTCTTCGCGGTCCAGGTCGACGGCGGCAGCCAGCTCGCGATCGCCAAGGACGTGCAGCGCGAGGCCATCCGCGGCTTCATCAAGCACATCGACTTCCTCGTCGTGAACAAGGGCGAGAAGGTCGAGGTCGAGGTCGACGTGCACATCACGGGTGAGTCCGCGCCGGGCACGATCCACGTCGTCGAGAGCCAGTCGCTCACGATCGAGGCGGACGCCACCAACCTGCCCGAGTTCGTCGAGGTCTCGATCGAGGGTCTCGAGGAGGGCGCGAACGTCACCGCCGGCGACGTCACGCTCCCCGAGGGTGCCGAGCTCGTCACGGACCCGACCCACACGGTCGTCACGATCTCGGTGCCGCGCGCCGAGGTCGCCGCCGAGAACGAGGACGCCGCCGCGGACGAGGCGCCCGCAGCCGACGAGGCCTGATCCTCGCCGCACGTACGCTGACGAACGCCCGGACCGCACGGTCCGGGCGTTTCGTCGTCGCCGCCCGATCACGGGCACCCGAGAAGGAGCGCGCATGAGCGAGCGGTGGCTCGTCGTCGGTCTGGGCAACCCGGGCCCCACGTATGCAGGCAACCGGCACAACGCCGGGCAGATGGTGCTGGACGAGCTCGCGAGCCGGTGCGGCGCGAGCTTCAAGGCGCACCGGGCCAACGCCGTCGTCGCCGAGACGCGCCTGGGCACTCTGCCCGGCGGGGCCCCCGGGCCGCGGGTGGTGCTCGCCAAGCCGCTGACGTACATGAACACGTCGGGCGGGCCGGTCTCCGCGCTCTCGAAGTACTACGACGTCCCGCCGGAGCGCGTCGTCGTCGTCCACGACGAGGTCGACATCCCGTTCGGGACGATCCGGCTCAAGGCTGCCGGCGGCGAGGGCGGTCACAACGGGCTGCGTGACATCTCGAAGGCTCTCGGCACCCGGGAGTATGTTCGGGTGCGGGCGGGCGTCGGTCGTCCTCCCGGTCGGCAGGACACCGCCGACTACGTGCTGAAGGACTTCGGGACGGCGGAGCGCAAGGATCTTCCGTTCCTCCTCGACGACGCGGCCGACGCCGTCGAGACCGTCGTCACCCAGGGCCTGCTCGCGGCTCAGGGAACGTTCCACGCGAAGGGCTGACATGGACCTCACCGGACTGCTGGCGCCACTGCTCGAGGACGCGGGCGTCCGCGCCGCGGTCGCCGAGGTGCGCTCCCGGGGCGCCGTCGACGTCGTCGGGCCGGCCGGCGTACGTCCGCCCCTGCTCGCCGCGATGTCGGCCAGGGAGACGGGCCGCCCGCTCGTCGTCGTCACCGCCACCGGGCGCGAGGCGGACGAGATGGCCGCCAACATCCGCAGCTTTCTGCCCGACGCCGAGTACGACGACGTCGCGGTGCTCCCCAGCTGGGAGACCCTCCCGCACGAGCGCCTGTCGCCGCGCAGCGACACCGTCGCCAAGCGGATCGCCGTCTTCCGCCGCCTCGCGCACCCGACTTCCGAGCGCGGTCAGGCCGGGCCGATCCGCATCCTCGTGATGCCGGTGCGGGCGCTGCTGCAGCCCGTGGTCGACGGGTTGGGAGAGCTGGAGCCCGTCGAGCTGCACGTGGGACAGACCGCAGATCTCACCGACGTCGCCGAGCGCCTCACCGCCGCGGCGTACACGCGCGTCGACATGGTCGAGCGCCGCGGCGAGTTCGCGGTCCGCGGGGGCATCCTCGACGTCTTCCCGCCGACGGAGGACCACCCGCTGCGCGTCGAGTTCTGGGGCGACGAGGCCTCCGAGATCCGCTGGTTCTCGGTGGCCGACCAGCGCTCGCTCGAGGTCTGCGACCACGGGGTCTGGGCCCCGCCGTGCCGCGAGATCCTGCTCACCGAGGACGTGCGGCAGCGTGCCGCCGCGCTCGTCGAACGGCTGCCCTCCGCCACGGAGATGCTCGACCGGATCGCCGGCGGCGTCGCGGTCGAGGGCATGGAGTCGCTCGCCCCCGTGCTGGTCGACCGTATGGTCCCGGTCCTCGACCTCGTTCCCGACGACGCCCTGCTCGTCCTCGACGAGTCCGAGAAGGTGCGGCGGCGCGCGCACGACCTGGTCGCGACGACCGAGGAGTTCCTCGCCGCCGCGTGGACGGGTGCGGCGGCGGGCGGATCGACGCCGATCGACCTCTCGGCAGCGTCCTTCCACACCTTCGCCGACGTCCGTGCCGTCTCGGCGCGGCGCGGGCTCGGGTGGTGGACGCTCAGTGCGTTCGGCATGGATCCTGACGGGGTCTCGACGGGCTCGACCGACGGGGTCTCGACGGGCTCGACCGACGGCTCGTCGGTCGAGCCTGTCGAGACCGGTACCACCGCCGTTCCGCAGGTCGAGCCTGTCGAGACCGGCACCACGTTCGTCGTCGGTGCACGCGAGGTCGAGTCGTACCGCGGCGACCTGCAGCGGGCGCTCGACGACGTCCGTCGCCTGCAGCGCGACGGCTGGCGTCTGGTGATGACCACCGAGGGCAGCGGGCCCGCGCAGCGGATGGTCGAGCAGCTCTCGGGCGCGGACTGCGCGGCACGGCTCGTCCCACAGCTCACCGACGCTCCGGACGGCGGGGTCGTCTCGGTCACTCCTGCCGCACTGCGCCCGGGCTTCGTCGCGCCGGACCTCCGGCTCGCGGTCTTCTCCGAGGCCGACCTCACGGGCCGTCCGGGCACCAGCACCCGGGACATGCGCAAGATGCCCTCGCGGCGGCGCAACATCGTCGACCCGCTGGCGCTCAAGACGGGCGACTTCGTGGTCCACGAGCAGCACGGCGTCGGACGCTTCATCGAGCTGGTGCAGCGGTCGATGGGCGCGGGGGCGAACGCGGCGACGCGCGAGTACATGGTCGTCGAGTACGCGAGCTCCAAGCGGGGCCAGCCGGGCGACCGGCTGTTCGTCCCCACGGACCAGCTCGACCAGGTGACCAAGTACACCGGTGGTGAGTCGCCCAGCCTGAACAAGATGGGTGGGTCCGACTGGCAGAAGACCAAGTCGCGGGCGCGCAAGCACGTCAAGGAGATCGCCTCCGAGCTGATCCGTCTCTACTCGGCACGGCAGGCGACGCAGGGTCACGCGTACGGTCCGGACACGCCCTGGCAGCGTGAGCTCGAGGACGCGTTCGCCTACGTCGAGACGCCCGACCAGCTCAGCACCATCGACGAGGTCAAGGCGGACATGGAGAAGTCCGTGCCGATGGACCGCCTGGTCTGCGGCGACGTGGGGTACGGCAAGACGGAGATCGCGATCCGGGCGGCGTTCAAGGCCGTCCAGGACGGCAAGCAGGTGGCGATCCTCGTGCCGACGACGTTGCTCGTCCAGCAGCACTTCGACACGTTCTCCGAGCGGTACGCGGGGTTCCCCGTCAACGTCGCGGCGCTGTCGCGGTTCCAGACGCCCAAGGAGTCCGAGGCGACGGTCGAGGGGCTCCGGGACGGATCGGTCGACGTCGTCATCGGGACCCACCGCCTCATCACCGGGTCGGTGAAGTTCAAGGACCTCGGCCTGGTGATCATCGACGAGGAGCAGCGGTTCGGCGTCGAGCACAAGGAGACGCTCACGCAGCTGCGGACCAACGTCGACGTCCTCGCGATGAGTGCGACGCCGATCCCGCGGACCCTGGAGATGGCGGTCACGGGGATCCGCGAGATGTCGACGCTCGCGACCCCGCCCGAGGAGCGGCACCCGGTCCTCACCTACGTCGGTGCGTACGAGGAGAAGCAGATCTCGGCCGCCTTGCGCCGGGAGCTGTTGCGCGAGGGTCAGGTCTTCTACGTGCACAACAAGGTCGAGTCCATCGAGCGGACGGCCGCACGGCTGAACGAGCTCGTGCCGGAGGCCCGGATCGGGATCGCGCACGGCAAGATGAACGAGCACCAGCTCGACCGGGTGATCCGTGCCTTCTGGGAGAAGGAGCTCGACGTCCTCGTCTGCACGACGATCATCGAGACGGGCCTGGACATCTCCAACGCGAACACCCTGATCCTGGAGCGTGCCGACCAGCTCGGGCTCTCGCAGCTCCACCAGCTGCGTGGCCGCGTCGGCCGTGGCCGCGAGCGCGCGTACGCGTACTTCCTGTACCCGCCCGAGAAGCCGATGACGGAGACGGCGCACGACCGGCTCGCGACGATGGCCGCGCACACCGACCTGGGTGCGGGCATGCAGATCGCGATGAAGGACCTCGAGATCCGGGGCGCCGGCAACCTGCTCGGCGGCGAGCAGTCCGGCCACATCGCCGGCGTCGGTTTCGACCTCTACGTGCGGATGGTGGGGGAGGCCGTCGCCTCCTTCAAGGGCGACGCGGAGGCCGAGGCGCCCGAGGTCACCATCGAGCTCCCCGTCGACGCGCACATCCCGGAGGGCTACATCGCCCACGAGCGGCTCCGGCTCGAGGCGTACAAGAAGATCGCGACGGCCCAGGACGAGCCGGCGCTCGCGGAGGTGCGGGCCGAGCTGGTCGACCGGTATGGCAAGCCGCCGGAGATGGTGCAGGCGTTGTTCGACGTCGCGGACTTCCGCAACCATGCGCGTCGCGCGGGTCTGGCCGACATCACGGCCCAGGGCAAGTACGTGCGGTTCGCGCCCGTCGACCTCGCGGAGTCGGCGCAGCTCCGGCTGCGGAGGCTCTACCCGGGCACGGTGCTCAAGCCGGCGATCCGGGCGGTGCTCGTGCCGTTCCCGATGACCTCGCGGCTCGGTGGACGTCCGCTGCGGGGCTCGGAGATCCTGCAGTGGTCGCGTCAGCTGATCGATGCCGTGATCCTCGGGGACGTCTCCGTGGCGAGCCAGGTCGGGGCGACGGGACGGAGCACCCCCGCGCAGCGGTGATACTTGGTGTGTGCCTGAAGATTCAGCGGTCGCCGCGACCGCCTCGGACGAGACGTTCGAGCGGTATGCCCGCCTCGCGCAGGCGTACCTCGGTGCGCCGGCGACCCTCGTGTCGTTCCTCGACGACACCGGCGTGCGGATGCCGGGGGCCACGGGACTGAGCGGCCCGGTCGACGAGCACCGCCGGATCGACCGCACCCACTCGTACTGCCCGCACGTCGTCGCGTCCGACGCGCCGCTCGTGATCGAGGACGCGCGCGAGCACGAGTACTTCCGCACCCAGCCCGTCGTGACCGAGCTGGACGTCGTCGCCTACGCGGGGTACCCGTTGCACGACGTCGACGGCCGCACCGTGGGCGCACTGTGTGCCTTCGACCGGGATCCGCGCGAGTGGACGCCGAACGACCTGTCGGTGCTCGCCGACCTCGCCGCGTCCTGCACGGCCGAGATCCGTCTGCGCGGGGAGGCACTGCGCGTCCAGGCCGAGCGGGACCGCGCCGAACGCTCCGCGCTGATATCCAGTCTCATGCGCGAGGTGGGCGAGGCCTTCCTCGACGCCCTGCTCGTGGACGAGGTGGTCGACGCCGTCGCGCGGTGCGCCACGTCGATCCTCGGGGTCGTGCACACGTCCGTCGCGCTGCTCGCCGACGACCGCCAGAGCCTGTACTGGCCGGTCCACGAGCCGATTGCGGGGGTGCCCGCGGAGCTCTGGGAGTTCATGGACCTCGAGGACGACCGGTACCCGGCCGTCCGCGCCGTCCGTGACCGGTCGCAGGTCTTCCTGGAGGACGGGCCGACCGTGGTCGAGCGGTTCCCGCTCCTGGCCGAGTTCGGTGCGGGCGCCGAGGGTCTGTGGATCCTGCCGTTCGTCACACCGGGGGCCGTCTACGGCGCGCTCGCCCTGCGCTGGAGCGACGCGGTCCCGATCGCCCTGGACCTGAAGGAGGTGACGGTCGCGCTCGCCGGGAACGCGGCGCTGGCACTGGAGCGTGCGTACCTCCTCGAGCACCGCCGAGAGGTCGCCAGCGTCCTGCAGGCGGCGATGCTCACGGACCTTCCGACGCCCACGGGCCTGGCCGTCGACGCTGCGTACGCCCCGGCGTCGGTGACCGAGGAGGTCGGCGGCGACTGGTATGACGTCCTCGAGCGGACCGACGGCAGCGTGGCGCTCGTCGTCGGGGACGTGACCGGGCACGACATCAACGCCGCGTCCCAGATGGGTCAGGTCCGCTCGACGCTCCGCACGCTCCTCTGGGAGCACGACGACGCCCCGTCCCGGGTGCTCGAGCGGCTCGACGACGTCGTGGTCGGCACCGGCATGGCGGCCGTCGCGACGATCGTCCTGGCGATCGTGTCGCCGACCGCCCCGGACGGCTCGCGCGAGCTCACGTGGTCGCTCGCCGGCCATCCACCACCCCTGCTGCGCACGGCGGCCGGTGAGGCGCGCTTCCTTGCGGCCACGCCGGGCCTCCCGGTCGGCATCGAGACGACCCGTGAGCGGCCGGACGGTGCGGCGCATCTCGAGGCGGGGGACCGCCTGGTGCTCTACACGGACGGGCTCGTCGAGACGCGGACCGTCCCGCTGTGGGACCGGCTCGAGGCGCTGCGGTCGTCCGTGGGTGACCAGGATCCCGCCTCTGCCGACGAGCTCCTGGACCGGATGGTCCGGGCCGAGGACCGCGGGGACGACGTCGTCGTCCTCACGGTCTCGGTCGGGTCGCCGCAGCCGTAGGGGAGACCGCGGTCAGGTCCGCGCGGCCGGCGTCAGCTCGCTGACGGTCCCGCCGGCTATCCGCAGGCGGCGCTCCGCGCGCCGGGCCACGGCGGAGTCGTGCGTCACCATCACGACCGTCAGGCCGTCATGCCACAGGCCCTCGAGAAGCTCGACGATCTCGTCGCGCGTCTCCTCGTCCAGGTTTCCGGTCGGCTCGTCCGCGAGCAGCACGGCCGGGTTCTTCACCAGTGCGCGCGCGATCGCGACCCTCTGCTGCTGGCCGCCCGAGAGCTCGACGGGCAGGTGGTGGCCCCGATCTCCGAGTCCGACCGACGCGAGGGCCGCCCGTGCCCGTTCGGCACGCTCGGCACCGGGTACGCGGGCCGGGACGAGGGCGGTCTCCACGTTCTCCTGGGCCGTGAGCGTCGGGATCAGGTTGAATCCCTGGAACACGAACCCGATCGTGCGGGCCCGGACCTCGGCAAGAACCCTGTCCGAGGCGGTCGTGAGGTCGGTGCCGTCGAGGACGACGGTCCCGCTGCTCGGGCGGTCCATCGCGCCGAGCATCTGCAGGAGCGTCGACTTCCCACCGCCCGTCGGGCCCTGGACGGAGACGAGCTCGCCCGCGCCGATCCTGAGGGAGACGCCGTCCAGCGCACGGACGGTCCTCCCCTGGGCCGCGTAGGTCTTGGTGAGGTCGGTGATCTCGTACATCGTGGTCCTTTCGGTGGTGGGCGCGGGCGTGCTCATGCGACGCTCCGCAGAGCCTCGGCGGGACGCAGTCGTGCGGCACGGGCACCACCGACGATCCCCGCGAGCAGTCCGCCCAGGACGGCGATGCCGATCGCGATCGCGACGACGGTCGGGCTGACCGGGGCGTGCAGGACGACGTCGACGGCTCCGGCCGCCTGGTCGACGGCGTTCCCGAACGGCCCGCTGGCCGCCTCGCCCGCCCCGGATCCACCGCCCGCGGCGCCCGCCCCGGGTCCACCGCCCGCGGCGCCCGTTCCGGGGCCACCGCCGGTGCGCTCCTGCCCCCCGATCGCGAACCCGCCGGTCGTGCCGGAGAGCGTGATGCCGAGAGCGTTGACGACGGCGATCGCGACCAGCCCGAGGACCAGGCCGACGGCTCCGCCGAGCAGACCCTGCACCAGGGACTCGCCGGCGACCTGTCCGACCACCCGACGGCCGGGCCAGCCCAGCGCCTTGAGGGTCCCCAGCTCGCGCGTCCGGCGGGTGACGCCCGAGACGGTCAGCAGGATCGCGATGCCGACCGCCGCGACCAGCACGACGACCGAGAGCCAGAGGCCCAGGGTCGAGACGAGGTCGGAGGCGCTGGCCAGAGATCCCGTCACCGACGAGGCGAGGTCGGACTGGGTCGAGACCGTGACCTCAGGGAGTGCCGCGGAGATGTCCTCGGCGACGGCGTCGATGGCGGTCGCGGAGTCGGCCTGCACGTACACGTCGGTGAGCTGCCCGTCGAGGTCGGCGAGCGACTGTGCGAGTGGGAGCGTCACGTATGCGTCGGATCCGGTCGCGACCCCGTCGCCGGTCGTCGACCCCACGGTCCCGATCACCTCGAGGTCCTCGTCGCCCACCGTGACGGTGTCGCCGACGGCCAGGTCGGCCGAGGCGGCGTACGTCGCGTCCAGCACGGTGACGGTGGCGGGAGTCCCGTCGTCGCCCGCGGCGGAGTCGTCGGTGCCGAGCGCGCGCCCGTCGACGAGGGAGACGGTAGTCAGGGGCCCGACCGCGTCGGAGCCGGGGTCGACGCCGGTCACGGAGAACGTGTCGAGGGAGAAGGCCGAGCCCCCGGCGCCGTCAGGGCCGCCGGCGGCTCCCTGGCCCTGACCTGGGCCGCGTTCCCCGGCGTCCGCGCCCTCGGGGAGCGCGGCCGTGTCGGGGACCTCCCCGGAGAACGTCGTGCTGGAGAGGGTCAACGTCCCGGTCGTGGCGGCGACGTCGTCGATCTGCGCGACGGTGGTCAGCGCGTCGTCGTCGAAAGACGCCGTGCCGCGCTCGACGGCGACGTTGTTCTGGGCGAAGGCGCGCGAGCCGTCCTCGCCGACCTCGCCGTCCTCGGCACCGACCTCGAAACGGCCCGGCGCGCGGTCGCCCGGAGCGCCGGTCTGGGTGACGGTGATGTCGGTCCCGATCCCGTACACGGAGTCGAGGACGTCGTCCTGGGCGTCGCTCACGCCGGTGGACACGGAGTTGACGACCATGACGAGCGCGACAGCCACGGCCATCCCGATCGCGACGACGGCCGTCTGACGACGGCGGTGGCGCAGCTCGCGCCGGAGGTAGGTGAAGAACATGTGCAGAACGTAGGGAGAGGTCCTGAACCCATGCTGTCGCGATGCTGTGCGGACGCTGTGGATCTGACCGCGGTGTGGCGGGGCGCGTGCGGGGCCGGCGTCGCTACCGTGGGCGGATGACGACGACCGGGATGCCCGACCTGCTGGCCGCGATGGATCGCCTCTACTCGCCGGGCGGTTGCCCCTGGGACGCCGAGCAGACGCACGAGAGCCTCGTGCGGTACCTGCTCGAGGAGTCGTACGAGCTCGCCGAGGCGATCGAGACTGGGGACAGGCCGGGGATGCGGGAGGAGCTGGGCGACGTCCTGCTCCAGGTCGTCTTCCACGCGCGGATCGCCGCGGACGACGCGGACGACCCGTTCACGTTCGACGACGTGGCACGCGATCTCACGGACAAGCTCGTCCGGCGCCACCCGCACGTCTTCGGCGACGCGCCGGTCGAGGACCTCCACGCGCAGTGGGACGCGATCAAGCGCACGGAGAAGCAGCGGGCGAGCGTCCTCGACGGCATCCCGGCCGCGCAGGGTGCGCTGGCGCGCGCGCAGAAGGTCGTGGGGCGGGCCCGTCGGGCCGGACTCCCCCTGGGCACGACGGCGGTCGAGGACCAGGAGCGCACGTCGTCGGGCGGGCGGACGGATGCTGCCGCGTACGCTGACGAGCTGATGGAGCTCGTCCGACGGGCGGAGGCCGACGGGGTCGATCTCGAGGGCGCGCTGCGTGCCAGGATCCGCGAGACCGAGGCTCACGTGCGCGAGCGCGAGAGGACAGATGCGGGCCGTGCCGCGGGTCCCCTGTGAACCTCTCGTGACCAGGCGTGAACGCTTGGGGGTCACTGGCCGGACGATGCCGCACCCACCAGGCATCGGGACTACGCTGGAGTGGTTAGCCCATCACCCTGTCTTGAAGGAGCACCTGTGGCCATCATCGAAGCCCTCGGAGCACGTGAAATCCTCGACTCGCGCGGAAACCCCACGGTCGAGGTCGAGATCGTCCTGGACGACGGCACGTTCGCCCGTGCAGGCGTGCCCTCCGGTGCGTCGACCGGTGCGTTCGAGGCTGTCGAGCGCCGTGACGGCGACAAGAGCCGCTACCTCGGCAAGGGCGTCGTCGGTGCTGTGACCTCGGTGATCGAGGACATCGCCCCGGAGCTCATCGGCTACGACGCCGCGGACCAGCGCGAGATCGACGCGAAGCTCATCGAGCTCGACGGGACCGCGAACAAGGGCAACTTCGGCGCGAACGCCATCCTCGGCGTCTCGCTCGCCGTCGCGAAGGCCTCCGCCATCTCGGCCGGCCTCGAGCTCTACCGCTACGTCGGCGGTGCCGGCGCGCACGTCCTGCCCGTGCCGATGATGAACATCCTCAACGGTGGCTCCCACGCCGACTCGAACGTCGACATCCAGGAGTTCATGATCGCCCCGATCGGCGCGAAGACCTTCAAGGAGGCCCTGCGCACGGGCGCCGAGGTCTACCACGCGCTGAAGTCGGTGCTGAAGGAGAAGGGCCTGGCCACGGGCCTCGGGGACGAGGGCGGCTTCGCCCCGAACCTCGAGTCGAACCGCGCCGCGCTCGACCTGATCCTCGTCGCGATCGAGAAGGCCGGCTACACGCCGGGCGTCGACGTGGCGCTCGCCCTCGACGTCGCCGCGACCGAGTTCTTCAAGGACGGCGTCTACGAGTGGGAGGGTGGCACCAAGACCTCGGACGAGATGGTCGCCTACTACGCCCAGCTCGTCGAGGACTACCCGCTCGTCTCCATCGAGGACCCGCTGTCCGAGGACGAGTGGGCCGCCTGGAGCAAGCTCGTCGCCGAGATCGGCGACAAGGTGCAGATCGTCGGCGACGACCTGTTCGTCACCAACCCCGAGCGCCTCGCCCGCGGGATCGACGAGAAGTCCGCCAACTCGCTGCTGGTCAAGCTCAACCAGATCGGCACGCTCACCGAGACGCTCGACGCCGTCGACCTGGCGCACCGTGCCGGGTTCACCACGATGACGTCGCACCGTTCCGGCGAGACCGAGGACACGACGATCGCCGACCTCGCCGTCGCGACGAACTCCGGTCAGATCAAGACCGGTGCGCCCGCCCGTGGCGAGCGCATCAACAAGTACAACCAGCTGCTGCGCATCGAGGAGGACCTCGGCGACTCGGCCGTGTACGCGGGTGCGTCGGCGTTCCCGCGCGCGAAGAAGGCCTGATCGTCGCGGGGTAGACCCGCACCGACGACCGAGGGTCCGGCACCGTCCTGGTGCCGGGCCCTCGGTCGTTCGTCGTCCTGAGACGTTCCTCACCCCGGCGACACGCATCGGGCGGCGGCTCGCCGTGGACGCCTGTCGTGCTCGGCCGTCCGCCGGGGGCACAATCGACCTGTGCCGACGAACCGCCGACCCTCGTCACCGGGCAGGACCCCCCGGTCGAACGGGCGTGCGTCGGGCGCGGCGCGACGTCCTGCGACGCCGCGGACCGCGAAGCCCGCCGCGAAGAAGCCGGCTGCCAGGTCGACGGCGTCGAAGCCGGCCTCGGCCAAGCCCGCCTCGACGAAGCCCGCGGCCAAGAAGTCGGGCGGACGGTCCTCGACGGCTCGTACGACGGCGGCCATGCGCAGCGCTCCCGCCCGGACGGGCAGCGCGCCGGCGACCGGCGGACGCACGATCCTGCCCGAGGCGTTCACCCTGCGCGGGATCGTGCTCGCGGGCGTCGTCCTCGTGGCCCTCGTGGTCCTGATCCCGACCGGGCGCGCGTACGTCGAGCAGACGACGGAGCTGCGCGAGCTGCGCAACGAGCTCTCTGCGGCGACGCAGACGCGTGACGACCTGCAGGTCGAGCTGGACCGGTGGAGCGACGACGCGTACGTCGTCGCGCAGGCCCGGGAGCGGCTGAGCTTCGTGCTGCCGGGCGAACGTTCCTACCGGGTGCTCGACCCGGACACGGTGGTCGACACCCGCAACCCGGAGACGGGGCAGGCGGTGGGCACGGGCGCCGTCGAGTCGGGATTCTCCGAGGACGTGGCCTGGTACGAGTCCCTCGCGGGCTCGGTGACGATCGCGGGTGAGGCAGGTGCTCGCGCGAGCGAGGACAATGGGTGACGACCTGCTCGCCCGACGGATGGACCTCACGTGAACGACCCCCGGCCCGACACCCCCGACACCCCTGACGCTGCCGACGAGACCGTCACCGACGGCGACCTCGCCGTCCTCGCCACGCAGCTGGGACGAACGCCGCGCGGCGTCGTGGGGATCGCCGCACGGTGCCCGGCCGGTCACCCGCTCGTGGTGCGGACCCTGCCGCGTCTCGACGACGGGACGCCGTTCCCGACCGTGTTCTACCTCACCGGGCCGAGCGTCGTCGCCGCCTCCTCGACGCTCGAGGCCAACGGCGTGATGCGCGAGATGACGGAACGGCTGACCGTCGACGAGGAGCTCGCCGCCGCGTACCGGCGCGCGCACGAGCACTATCTGGCGGAGCGCGAGGCCCTGGGCCACGTCGACGAGATCGACGGCATCTCGGCCGGCGGGATGCCGACGCGGGTCAAGTGCCTGCACGTCCTGGTCGCGCACGCGCTGGCCGCGGGGCCGGGGGTCCAGCCGCTGGGGGACGAGGCGATCGCCCGGATGGCCGCCGACGGACTGTGGGACCGCACACGCTGCACCTGCTGATCTCGACTCGCACCGTGTCGGCGGTGACTGGCACGCTGTGCCCATGACTTCACGCGTGGCCGCGATCGACTGCGGCACCAACTCCATCCGCCTTCTCGTCGCCGACGTCGACGGTGGGGTGCTGACCGAGATCGACCGCCGGATGGAGGTCGTCAGGCTCGGCCAGGGTGTCGACCGCACGGGCCGTCTGGCCGACGAGGCGCTCGCGCGGACGTTCGACGCCGCGCGCCGGTACGCGGCGATCATCGGCGAGCTCGGCGCGACCCGCGTCCGGTTCGTCGCGACGTCGGCCACGCGCGACGCGGAGAACAGGCAGGAGTTCGTCGACGGGATTCGCGAGATCCTGGGTGTCGAGCCCGAGGTGGTCTCCGGTGACGCGGAGGCGGCGCTGTCGTTCCGCGGAGCCACCGTCGTCGCGGCGGCGCACGCGGCCCCGTACCTCGTCGTCGACCTCGGCGGCGGGTCGACGGAGCTCGTTCTCGGTGAGAACGAGCCCCGTGCCGCACGGTCGATGGACGTCGGCTGCGTGCGGATGACCGAGCGGCACCTCGTGACGGATCCGCCGACGGTCGCCGAGATCGACGCGGCCCGGGCCGACGTGCGTGCGGCCCTCGACGTCGCCACGGAGACGGTCGACCTGGGCGCGACCCGCACCCTCGTGGGGCTCGCGGGGTCGGTCACCACCGTCACGGCGCACGCTCTCGGGCTCGAGCGCTACGACCGCGAGCGGATCAACGGTGCCGAGCTGGGGGTCGACGAGGTACTCGCCACGTGCGAGGACCTGCTCGCGCGGACACGGGCCGAGCGGGAGGCCCTCGGATTCATGCACCCGGGCCGGGTCGACGTGATCGGCGCGGGGGCCCTGGTGTGGTCCGAGATCGTCCGGCGTGTCCGCGACGACGTCGCCGCGGCCGGAGGTCGCCTCACGTCCGTCGTGACGAGCGAGCACGACATCCTGGACGGCATCGCGCTGTCGCTCGGCTAGCCGGGAGCCTCGGCCCACGGGTCGTTGGCGGCGAGCTCCTCGGCGATCTCCGGCCACCAGGTGCCCGCCGGCGGGCCGCCGCCGCACGGGCCGTCCGACTCGCCCGGCACCTTGACCCACAGCAGTGCGTCGAGGCGCGTCCCGTCGTCGACGAGGCGAGGCGGGTCGCCGAGCGCGCGCCCGCGGGCGTTGCACCACTGCCCGTTCGGTCCGTTCCCGTTGCGCGACGTGTCGACGACGTAGTGGAGCCCGTCCGTCAGGCGTGACACCTCGTCGGCCCACGCGACGCTCTCCTCGGTCGTGCGGTAGTTCGAGACGTTCACCGCGAACCCGCGGGCGCCGGTCGGGCCCAGGGACAGCAGTCGTGAGGCCGCCTCCTCGGGGCCGAGCCACGCGGAGTTCCCCACGTCGACGTAGACGCGTGCGCCCGCGTCGCTCAGCGTCCGCGCGGCGCCTGCGAGCAGGCGGCTGCGGGTCGCGGGATCGCCGCAGTCGTCGAGCTGCGCGAGAGCGTCGGGCTCAAGGACGACGAGGGGTGAGCCGACGACGGCGTCCGCCAGGCCCTCCACCCACGGCCCGTAGCTCTCGACGGTCAGGCCCCCGGCGGAGTGGAGGCCGCAGTCGCGTCCGGGGACGGCGTAGACGACGAGCTGGGCGACCTGACCGTTCTCGGCCGCCCGGCTCGTCGTCTCGCGCACGGTCCGGGCCGCCGACGCCTCGCCCGTGAGCCAGACGGCGTGAGGCGTCCCGGTCAGCCGCGAGTCGTCCTCGGCGGACGTCGTCCGGGCGAGCACGGGATCGCCGAGGCGCGGGACCGGGTCGGCGGTCTCGGACGGCTCCGTGGTCGGCGCGGGGCCCGAGGGGCCGGAGCATCCCGCGGCAAGGACGAGTGCCGCGCACGCCGCGGCCAGAGCTCGGCGCACTGGGCTCCTTCGGTCGGTCGAGGTGGTCTTCCACGGGTGGTTCGTTCCGCCTGCCGGGTGAATCTGACGCGATCGACGCGGCGTGCTCGTCCGTGTCCGCCATGCGGGATGCGCGTGAGCCTGTTCACACGACGCCCTGCGCGGTACCGAGTTCGCGTGCAGCCAACTATTCTGACGGCATGTCTTCGAATGTATCGACCACGGCCGGGACCGTTTCGAGCCCGCGCAAGACGCCGCGCATCGTGGTGCTCGGCGGCGGTTCCGTCGGGCTCTACTCGGCGCGCCGGATCCGCAAGCGGCTCGGCAAGAAGGACGCCGCGATCGTCGTCGTCGACCCGCGTCCGTACATGACGTACGCACCGTTCCTGCCCGAGGTCGCGGCCGGCTCGATCGACGGCCGCAACGTCGTCGCCCCGCTGCGCTCCGCCCTCAAGGGCGTCGACGTGCTGCAGGGCAAGGTCACCGCGATCAAGCACGGCGAGCACAAGGTCGAGATCACGCCCGAGATCGGCGACGCGTACGAGATCAGCTACGACGAGCTCGTCGTGAGCCTCGGCTCGGTCTCGCGCACGCTGCCCATCCCGGGGCTCGCGGAGCAGGCGATCGGCTTCAAGAACGTCGAGGAGGCCGTGTCCGTCCGCAACCACGTGGTGCACCAGCTCGACCTCGCGTCAAGCTGCTGGGACGCGGACGAGCGGCGCCGGATGCTCACGTTCACCTTCATCGGTGGCGGCTTCGCCGGCATCGAGGCGCTCGCCGAGGTCGAGGACATGGCCCGCGCCGCGCTGAGCCAGTACGAGTCCATCGACCAGGCCGACCTGCGCTTCGTCATGATCGAGGGCGCCGGGCGGATCCTGCCCGAGCTCAGCGAGCCGATGGCGGAGTACGCCCTCGAGCAGCTGAAGGAGCGGGGCATCGAGTTCCACCTCTCGACCTTTCTCAGCTCCTGCGTCGACGGCCACGTGGTGACGTCCACGGGTGTCGAGTTCGACTCCAACACCATCGTCTGGACGGCCGGTGTCAAGGCCAACCCGGTGATCGGGGAGTCTGACCTGCCGACGGACAAGATGGGCCGCCTGACCGTCAACGCCAACCTGCAGGTCGTCGACGAGGACGGCGTCGTCGTCCCCGCCGCCTGGGGCGCCGGCGACTGCGCCGCGGTTCCCGACCTGCTGAACCCCGGCGCGTTCTGCCCGCCCAACGCGCAGCACGCGATTCGTCAGGCCACCCAGCTCGGTGACAACCTGGTCGCGTCGGTCGAGGACCGCCCGCTGGTCCAGTACAAGCACAAGAGCGTCGGCGTCGTCGCGTCGCTCGGCCTGTACAAGGGCGTCGCCGAGCTCTTCGGCGTCTTCAAGTTCAAGGGCTTCCCGGCCTGGGCCGTGCACCGCACGTACCACGGCTACGCGATGCCGACCTGGAACCGTAAGATCCGCATCTTCATGGGCTGGTTCGACCAGTTCGTCATGCGCCGCAAGACCGTCTCGCTCGGGTCGATCCACGACCCCCGTGCGGCGTTCCGCAACGCGTCGCTCCCGCCGAAGCCGAAGGACGACGCGGCTCCGAAGTCCGACAAGGACGCGGTCGGCGCGGGCAAGTAGTCCTCGGTGGGCGTGACGCCCACGCACGCACGCACGACGGCGGGGGCGGACCTGGACGGGTCCGTCCCCGCCGTCGTGCGTTAGTCTCACGACGAGCAAGGCCCCCGTAGCCCAACTGGCAGAGGCAGCCGACTTAAAATCGGCCCAGTCCGGGTTCGAACCCCGGTGGGGGCACCGCCAGGCTCCGCCCGAGAGCTCGGCCACCGGTCGGGCCGCCCCGCATAGACTCGAGGGATGGATCTCTCCCGCAGCCGGGGCGGTCGCCGGTGAGCGACGGCGGCCCGGTCCGTGACACCGACGCCATGATCGCCGGGATGCGCCCGGGAGCGCGCGACGGGGAGTACGTCCTCGTCTGCGTCTCCGACGAGCGCGCGGCCGATCTCGACGCCACGGGCGTCCGCGCGGAGGCAACGGTCCGGGAGGCCGAGGGGACCACGCTCGTCCTGCGGCGCGGGACCGCCGACGCGCACGGACTGCCCTACGACCTCGTGCTGGCGTGGATCACGCTGCACGTCCGCTCGGCCCTCGACGGCGTCGGCCTGACGGCGGCCGTGGCGGGACGGCTCGCCGCGCACGGGGTCCCCTGCAACGTGCTCGCCGGGTTCCACCACGACCACGTGCTCGTCCCGCACCGCGACGGGCCGAGGGCACTGACGCTCCTCCAACGACTGGCCGCGGGCGACGCGTAGGCGGCGTCCCACGATGCGACCGGTGCGTCCGCCACGGGCGCCTCTTGCTACGGTCGAGACACACCACGCGGGGAATCCCTGTCCGACACCGTCGGCCGGGACTGAGATGGGCGGGAGAACCGTCCGGACCCGTTGAACCTGATCTCGCCAGAACGAGCGGAGGAACGTGGCATGACTGCCGTGACCCTTGAGAACGACCAGACGACGCCGGTAGCGGCGTCGGAGTCCGGATTCACCGCAGAGCTGGGGCGCCGGTACGCGCACCTGTTCGAGGACTTCTACCAGCATCCCTTCCTGTCGGGCCTGCGTGACGGCACGCTCGCCCCCGAGAAGGTGCAGCACTACGTGGGCCAGGACCACCAGTACCTGAGCGCGTACGTCCGCTGCTACGGCCTGGGGCTGACCCTTGCTCCCGACCGCGAGTGGATGCGCTACTTCCACGAGCGCACCGGATTCCTGCTGGACGACGAGTCCGAGGCGCACCTCGCGCTCTGCGCGCGTCTCGGGGTGACCTACGAGGACGCGCAGGTGGAGCGTCTCGCGCCGAGCGCCAAGGCCTACGTCGACCACATGATGGAGGCGGGCCGCGACACGCTCGGCACCCTCCTCGCCGCGCTGCTGCCCTGCCCGTGGACGTACATCTGGGCCGCGGACCGCTACGCGCACGCGGAGCCGATCCAGGACGACCACCCGTTCGCCGGGTGGTGGCGGTTCTATGCCGACGACTCGTGCCTGCAGATGCTCGAGGAGATGCGGGCCAAGCTCGACGCGGTGGCGGCTCAGGCCGGGCCCGAGGAGCGCGCACGCATGGAGCTCGCCTTCGAGCTGAGCGTGCGCCACGAGATCCGGTTCTGGCAGATGGCCTGGTCCCTCGAGACCTGGTGACCCGGTGCCTCGGCGGGGACCCGCGAACGGTCCCCGCCGAGGCAGACTAGGGGGATGAGCCCCGTCGAGACGCTGCGCAGGACCTCCGGACGCGCCCTCTTCGCCCGGGTCGGCGGCCCGGACGGCCACGAGGAGCGCGAGCGCATCCACGCCACGGCCGGACCGCGGCAGTTCGCGCAGGACTCGGAGATCGCGCGCGTCCACGGCGACGCCTCGATGTTCGTCGGCGGTGTCCGCGCCCTGCTCCTGCAGTCGCTGCACCCGCTGGCCATGGCCGCGGTCGCCGCGCACTCCGGATACCGTGGCGACCCGTGGGGGCGCCTGGCCCGGACGAGCACGTTCCTGGCGGCGACGACGTTCGGCACGGTCGAGTACGCCCGGCAGAGCATCGACGTCGTCCGCTCGGTCCACGCGCGGGTGCGCGGCACGGCGCCGGACGGACGTGCCTACGCCGCCGACGACCCGTGGCTGCTGCGCTGGGTGCACCTGGCCGAGGTCGACAGCTTTCTCACGGCGCACCAACGTTTCGGGCTCCGTCCGTTGGACGCCGCCGGGTGCGACGCGTACCTCGCCCAGGCCGCGGACGTCGCACTCCGCCTGGGGGCCGTCGACCCGCCCCGGTCCCGCGCGGAGGTCCGTATCGCCTGGCAGGAGTTCGGCCCGGAGCTGGGTGCGACCCAGGAGTCCGACGACGTCGCCCGGTTCTTGCTCGCGGAGCCCCCGCTGCCTCGCGCGGCGCGCGGACCTTACGCGCTCCTGGGTGCAGCCGCGTACGGCTCGCTGCCCCGATGGGCCCAGCGGGAGATCACGGCACCCTGGCCCGTACGGGGCGACCCGACCGTGGTGCGGGCGGGCGGGCACGTCGCGACCCGGGCGATCCGGTGGGCGCTCGCGGGGGACCCGCCGCCGGCTCGACCCGTCGACTGACCTCAGCCCGTGGCGGCGATCTGCTCCTTGGCTGCCAGGACCCGAGCAGCCGACTCGTCCACGCGCTCGGCGAAGTCCGGGTCTTCGGCGGCGCGGTCGGCGATCGCGGACACCATGATCGACGCGTCCTCGGGGACGGCGGAGGCGAGGACCACGTCGCACCCGGCCTCGATCGCCCGGATCGCGCGTTCCGCGGGGTCGACGGACTGGACCTGCGCGGCTGCGGAGAGGTCGTCGGTGATCACCATGCCGTCGTAGCCGAGGTCGGCCCGGAGCAGGTCCGTGACGACGGCGGAGGAGAACGCGGCCGGGTTGTCCGGGTCGAGCCGTTCGTAGACCGCTGTCGCGACCATCACGGACGCCGGGCCCTCCTCGATCAGCGCCCGGAACGCAGCGACCGACGCGGAGTCGGCGTCGGTCTCGGTGTCGGTGACGCCCGCCGTCGTGTCGGTGTTCTGGGTGACGAGGCCGAGGCCCGGGAAGTGCTTGAGGCTCACGCCGACGCCGGCGGCCTCCATGCCCGTGGCGAACGCACCGGCACCCCGGGCGGCGTCCTCGGCCGTCGCGCCGTACTGGCGGTCGAACGCGCCGATCGGCGCGTTCGAGGCGGCGGTCGCCTCCGGCACGACGTCGACCACGGGGGCGAGGTTGAAGTTCACGCCGGCCGCGGCCAGCTCCTGGCCCCAGGTGGTGGCGCGGTCGACGAGCGTTTCGGTGCCCCACGTCGCCTGGTCGACGGCCGAGGGGATGTCGGAGAACCCGTCGCCCCGCAGCACCTGCACGGATCCGCCCTCCTGGTCGCTCGCGACGAGGAGCGGAACGCCGGCGGTCGTCTCGTCGTCGACCAGTGCGGTGAACCGGTCGACGACGTCGGCCGTCGCCTCGACGCCCTCCGTCGAGCGTCCGGCGAGGAAGATGTTGCCCACGTGGTCGTCCCGGACCGCGGCGAGACTGGCCTCGGCCGGGTCGTCGGCCTCCAGCCCGACCATGACGAGCTGGCCCGCACGTTGTTCCGCCGTCATCCCCTCGAGGGGGTTCTCCGTCGTCTGTTCCGGCGTCCCGGTGGGGTCGGGCGTCGCGGACGTCGCGGTACCGGACGGCGTCGAGGGATCCGTCGACGACGGCTCCTGCTCGGACGCGCCGCCCGAGCAGGCGGTCAGCGCGAGCACGGCGGTCGACACGGCCGCCGCACGGATCCAGGCTCGGACACTCACGTGCTCGACGTTACTCGCTGCGCGGGAGGTCTTCCGCCGAGGCCACGGTCGCATTGGCCTGCGCGGCCCGGAGCATCGAGATCGCGAACGGGATCGACCTCTCGAGGTCCTCAGTGCTGAGCTGGTGCAGCGTCTCCGGCCCGGGGGCGGTGTCGTCGGCGACGATCCGGCGGACGGCAGTGACTCCCTGGTCGGTCACGGCGATCCGTCGGACCCGACCGTCCTTCTCGTCGGTGCGGCGTCGGACGAGGCCCCCCGCCTCCAGGCGGTCGAGGATTCCGGAGACGGTCGCGGGGGATACCCCGAGCGCCTTGGCGAGCTGATGTGCACTGAGGCCCTCGTCGAGCATGAGGACGGCGATCGCTCGTAGCTGCTGCACGGTGAGCCGCGTGCTGACGAGCGAGGTGAGACGCTGCGTCACGAGGGTGTCGCGCACGGCTTCTTGGACATCGAGGTACTCCCGCACGAGCGATTCACGGCGTTCGGCATCGTCGACGGACGGTGCGGCCGGGTCTGGAGTAATCACGCTATAACCATAGTCGAGTCCGCTATGCCCTGTCTGTCACATCTGTTGGCGGTGTGGAAAACAGATGTCGGCGATTTTGGTGCGATAGAAGTTTCAGACTAGTGTGAAAGTTGTGAAAGAAGCAGAGATCGCTCCCGGCGTCAGTCGCTTCGTCGAGGACACCGGTCTGCTTCTCGAGGAGGCAGGATTCACGCGCACGGGTGGACGCCTCGTCGGCTGGTTGCTCGCGTGCGACCCGCCGGAGCAGAGCGCCCAGGACCTGAGCGAGGCGCTCGAGGCCAGCGCAGGAGGCATCAGCACCACGCTGCGCGCCCTGCAGCGCGGGGGCTTCGTCGAGCGCACCGCGCGGTCGGGGGACCGGCGCGCCTACTACCGGGTGTCGCCGACCGCGTGGGAGGCGATGGAAGGTGACCAGCTCCGCTTCGTGACGTCCTTCCGCGCGTTGCTGGACGACTGCCTCACTGCCGACGACGCACCCGTCGACCTCGCGCGGCTCCACCGCGCCCGGCAGTTCTTCGCCTTCCTCGAACGCGAGATCCCACAACTCTGGGAGCGCTTCATCCAGGAAGAGGGTGCCTCGAGCCCCTGATCCCGTCCCCGGTCGGAGCGCGCCCGTCCGGGCCGCATCACCCTGCACGGACCTGCTCCGACCTGCTCTGACCTGCACCGACCTGCACCGACCTGACCCCGCCTGACGATCGCCGGAGGCATCGTGGACCGCCTAGCTAGATTCTCCCTCGCGAACAGAGCCCTGATCGCCCTGTTCACCATCGCCGTCGCGCTCTTCGGCTACCTGAGCCTGACGTCGCTCAAGCAAGAGCTCATCCCGTCGATCTCCTTCCCCGCGGCCGCGGTCGTGGGCGTCTACCCCGGAGCCTCGCCGGAGGTCGTCGAGGACCAGGTCACCGAGGTCGTCGAGGAGGCCGCCAAGGCCGTCGACGGGGTCGAGTCGATCTCCTCGACCGCCTCGACAGGGATGTCGGTGACGACCGTCGAGTTCGCCTACGGCACCAACATGGACCTCGCGGCGCAGCAGATGCAGACCGCGGTCACGCGCGTCCAGACGCAGCTGCCCGAGGACGTCGACCCGCAGGTCGTCACCGGCTCGATCGACGATCTCCCCGTCATCCAGCTCTCGGCAGCCGGCGGTGAGAGCCAGGAAGACCTGGCCAACACGATCGACACGGTGCTCGTCCCCGCCCTGGAGAAGATCGACGACGTGCGCTCGGTCGCCATCAGCGGCGTCGCCGACACCGAGATCACGATCGACCTCGACCTCGCAGCGACCGCAGCAGCCGGACTCAGCGCCGCCGACGTCCAGTCGGTGCTCGACGACAACGGCGTACGCCTCCCGGCAGGGACCATCACGGAGGGCGAGACCACCCTCTCCGTGCAGGTCGGGTCGCCGATCAGCTCCGTCGACGAGATCGAGGCCCTCCCGATCGCGACATCGGACGGCCAGACCGTCCCCCTCTCCGAGATCGCGACCGTCACCGCCGGGCCCGCGCCCGCGACGTCGTACTCCCGGCTCGACGGCGAGGACTCCCTGGCGCTCGCGATCACCAAGACCCCGGCGGGCAACACCATCGACGTCTCGCACGCCGTGCAGGAGGTGCTCGACGAGCAGGCCGACGCCCTGGAGGCTGCCGGTGTCCGCGTCGAGGTCGTGTTCGACCAGGCGCCCTTCATCGAGGAGTCGATCGAGGGTCTGGCGACCGAGGGCGGGCTCGGCCTGATCTTCGCCGTCCTGATCATCCTCGTGTTCCTCATGTCCGTAAGGTCCACGTTGGTCTCGGCGGTCTCGATCCCGCTCTCGCTCTTCGTGACGTTCCTTGTCATGGACCTGTCCGGCTACACCCTGAACATCCTGACGCTCGGCGCGATGACCATCGCCATCGGGCGCGTCGTCGACGACTCGATCGTGGTCATCGAGAACATCAAGCGGCACCTCTCCTACGGTGAGGACAAGAAGCAGGCGATCCTGGGCGGGGTTCGTGAGGTCGGTGGCGCGATCACGTCCTCGACGATCGCGACCGTCGCCGTCTTCCTCCCGATCGCGTTCGTCGGCGGGTCTGTCGGGGAGCTCTTCCAGCCCTTCGCGATGACGATCACCATCGCCCTGCTGGCCTCCCTCTTCGTCGCCCTGACGATCGTGCCGGTGCTCGCGTACTGGTTCATCCGCTCGCCGCACGTCGCCGAGGATCCCGAGGAGGCCGACGCTCAGCGGGCGGCCGCCGAGGAGAAGGAACGCCGGGGCCTCTGGCAGCGTGCATACATGCCGACGCTGATGGCCGCCCTGCGGCATCCGGTGATCAGCGTCTCGATCGCCGTCGCCGTGCTCGCCGGAACCCTGGCGCTCGTCCCGCGCCTGGAGACCAACTTCATCGGCGACTCCGGGCAGGACACCATCACCGTCACCCAGGAGTTCGAGAACGGGACCTCCTTGGCGGCGCAGGACTCCGGCGCCCGCGAGATCGAGGAGGCCCTCATGGGCCTCGACGACGTCGCCACGGTCCAGACCACCGTGGGCCAGGCCGGCGGCCCCGAGGCCGCGCTCTTCGGCGGGGGCGGTGCGCCGAGCGCGACGTTCGCGCTCACCCTCGACGAGGACGCCGACGGCGTCGCCGCGACCGAGGAGATCGAGGACGCCGTCGAGGACCTCGGCGGGGACCGCACCACGGACGTCAGCGTCTCCGCGGGAGACTCCGGGTTCGGCAGCTCGACGGTCGACCTGCTCGTCAGCGCGCCCGATGGCGAGACGCTCGAGGCCGCGGCCCTGCAGGTGGAGGAGGCCGCCCAGGGAGCGGCCGACGCCGAGGAGGTCACCAACAACCTCGCCGCCGCGCAGAGCGTGCTCGAGGTGGACGTCGACCGTGACGCCGCCGCTGCCGCAGGACTGACAGAGACGCAGGTCGCCGGGATCGTCTCCAGCACGATGTCTCCTCGACCGATCGGGGACGTAGACCTCGGTGACGGACCCGTCTCCGTGACCGTCAGCGCCGGCGAGGTGCCCGCGTCGGTCGAGGCCCTCGAGCAGACCGTGCTCCCGTCCGCCGCCGGTCCGGTGCCGCTCTCCGAGGTCGCCACGATCTCGGAGGTCGAGGCGCCGACGTCGGTGACCCGTGTCGACGGGGTGCGTTCCGCGACGGTCTCGGTGACCCCTGCCGGTCAGGACCTCAGCGGGCTGACCACCGAGCTGACCACGGCCATGGACGAGCTGGACCTGCCGCCGGGTGCGGACGTCGAGATCGGGGGCGTCGCGGCCGACCAGGCCGACGCGTTCGGCGACCTCGGTCTGGCGCTGCTCGCCGCGATCGCGATCGTCTACCTCGTCATGGTGGCGACGTTCCGCAGCCTGCTGCAGCCGTTCATCCTGCTCGTCTCGATCCCGTTCGCCGCGACGGGGGCCCTGCTCCTGCTGCTCGCCACGTCCACGCCGCTGGGTGTGCCGTCCCTGATCGGCATGCTGATGCTCGTCGGCATCGTCGTCTCGAACGCGATCGTCCTGATCGACCTGATCAACCAGTACCGCGAACGCGGGCGCTCGTTGGAGGACGCGGTCGTCGAGGGCTCGCGCAAGCGACTTCGCCCGATCGTGATGACGGCGCTCGCGACGATCTTCGCCCTGACGCCGATGGCCTTCGGCATCACCGGCGGCGGGTCGTTCATCTCGCAGCCGTTGGCGCTCGTGGTGATCGGCGGGCTCGTCACCTCGACGGCCCTGACGCTGATCGTCGTCCCGGTGCTCTACACCCTGGCGGAGCAGCGCAAGGAGAAGCGTGCCGCCAAGCGCGAGGCCAAGCGTGCGGGTGGGCGTGAGGCCGGGCACGAGGCGAAGCACGCGGCCGAGGAGCCGGCCGCCGACTAATCGCCGCAGCACCGGCTCGACCTGCGACTCCGCCCCGTCATCCTCATGATGGGGCGGAGTCGCCGTCTGTCGTCACCGAGGAGGCTGCCCGTGCCCGTGTTTCCCGTCGCCCTGCACCAGATCGCTGTCGTGTCTCTGACCGTCGCGGGCCTCTGCGCGCTCGTCATGGTCGTCGACCAGGTCCGACGACCACAGCCGATGTGGATCATGAATCTCGTGTGGCCGCTCACGGCACTCTTCGGGAGCGTGCTCTGGCTCGCCGGCTACCTGCGCTGGGGGCGGGGGCCACGTCGCGGCTCGGACGACGGTCCGGGCGACGCAGGGATGCCGGTCGCGGTCGCCAAGGGCACGTCGCACTGCGGCGCAGGCTGCGCGCTCGGTGATCTCGTTGCGGAGTGGCTGGCGTTCGGGTTCCCCGTGATCGCCGTGTGGCTGGGATACGGGACGCTCTTCGCCGAGGAGATGTTCGCCGTCTGGATCCTCGACCTCGTCCTCGCCTTCGGGTTCGGCGTGGTCTTCCAGTACTTCACGATCGCGCCGATGCGCGGGCTCGGGGTACGTGACGGGCTTCGCGAGGCGGTCAAGGCGGATGCCGCGTCGATCCTCGCCTGGCAGGTGGGGATGTACGCGGTCATGGCACTCTTTCAGCTCGCCTGGTTCCGCCCGGCCTACGACGGGACTGCTCCGGTCGACAGTCCGGAGTTCTGGTTCGCGATGCAGCTCGCGATGATCGCCGGCTTCTGCACGAGCTACCCGGTCAACTGGTGGCTGATCCGCCGGGGTGTGAAGGAGAAGATGTAGGTCTCGACGGGCTCGACCGACGGGCTCGTCCGGCGGGGGTCTCGACGGGCTCGACCGGCGGGCTCGGACCACGGTGGCCGAGCCTGTCGAGACCACGGCAGCTAGGTCCCCGGGGTCGCGACGCCCGTCTCGTACGCGAGGACGACGGCCTGGACGCGGTCGCGGAGTCCGAGCTTGCCGAGCACGCGGCCCACGTGGGTCTTGACCGTGGCCTCGGACAGGACGAACCGCCGGGCGATCTCCGCGTTGGTGAGTCCTTCCCCGAGCGCGGCGAAGATCTCGTGCTCGCGAGCCGTCAGAGGGGACAGGCGCGGATCCGTGGCTCCTGTGGCCACGGCTGCGCCGTCCTCGGCCGGGAGCCGGGCGGCGAACATCTCGAGCATCCGGCGGGTGACCCGGGGCGCGACCACGGCGTCGCCGTCGGCGACCGCTCGGATCGCGCTGACCAGCTCGGCGGGCGGTGCGTCCTTGAGCAGGAACCCGCTGGCCCCGGCCTTGAGCGCCGCGAACGCGTACTCGTCGAGGTCGAACGTCGTCACGACGAGGACACGCAGGCCGGGGTGCGCCGCGAGGAGGTGCGTCGTCGCCTCGATGCCGTCCATCCCGGGCATGCGGACGTCCATGACGACGACGTCGGGCGAGAGTGCCGCAGCCTGGGCGAGGGCGGCCGCGCCGTCGGACGCCTCGCCGACGACCTCGAGGTCCTCCTCGGCCGTCAGGACCATCCGGAAGCCCATCCGCAGCAGTGCCTGGTCGTCGACCAGGAGCACGCGTGTCGACCGGTCGCTCACATCTCCTCCTTCAGCGGGAGCAGAGCTCGCACGCGCCATCCCGAGCCGTACGGTCCGGCCTCGATCGTCCCGCCGAGCGCGGTGGCGCGTTCCCGCATCCCGATGATGCCCTGCTGCGCCCCGCTGGTGCTCTTAGACTGCCCGGGACCGTGGGTGTTGAGCACGACGATCTCGACGCTGCGGCCGGGCCCGTCAGGGTTCCACACGCCGCCCAGGGACACGCGGACGTCGGGACTGAGCGGTGCGTGGCGCAGGACGTTGGTCAGCGCCTCGGTCACGATGCGCTCGACGGCGCGACGAGTGGGGACCGGGAGGTTCGCGGCGCCGCCCTCGCGGACCAGACGGACGGGCAGCCCGGCCGTCCGGAACGTCGCGACGACGTCGTCGAGGTCCGGGGCGCCGGTGGCGAGCTCGTTCTCGGTGCCCGACTCCGGCGCGCGGAGGACGCCCAGGACGCTGCGCATGTCGGTCAACGCCGTGCGTCCGGTCTCGGTGAGCTCGTCGAGCGCCTGGCGGGCCAGCTCCGGGTCCTTGGGGCCGAGAGCCTTCGCGCCGTCGGCGAGCGCGACCATCACCGTCAGACTGTGCGCGACGACGTCGTGCATCTCCCGGGCGATCCGTCCGCGTTCCGCCGCCGCGGCGATCTGCGCGGACTGTTCCGCCTCGCGCGCGAACCCGTTGGCACGGTCGAGCAGGTCGGCGATGTGGAGCCGTCGGCTGTGCACGGTGGACCCGATCGAGAGCGCGATCAGGATCACGACGACGACGAACACGGCGGTGACGACCCTGTCCGCCGTGATCGTCCCGAGCGGGACGTCGGCGGGGATCCGCAGGCCGTCGTCGTAGGTCGCGCTGGGGGAGGCGATCAGCGCCGCGCCGGCGACCATGACGATGGCGACGCCCGCCGTCGACCAGGCGTCGTGGGCGGGCCGGTTCGACGCGACGGTGTAGACACCGAACGCGGCCGCGAGGTCGAAGGCCGCGGTGTCGCCGAGGGTGAGGATGCCGATCGCGCCGATGACGCTGACGGCCACGGTCACCCCGACCGGGTGCGTGCGGCGCCGGAGCAGGAGAGCGGCGACGACGAAGCTGGCCGCGGCGACCCACCACCGGGCCGCCGGGACATCCGTGACCGCGAGCGCGAGGGCGGTCGCCGCGAGGTAGAGGCCCACCACGACGCGGTCGGTCCCGACCGGGTGGACGGCGAACCATCGACGAACGGGGCCGAGGTTGCGCGCGTCGAGCTCCGTCAACGGGGACGCCGGAGCCGGCACCCCGGGGGGAACCGGCTCCGGCGTCGTCGAGGTCATCGGGCTAGACGTCGCGAGACTTCAGCAGCACCGTGCCGACCGCGATCGGCACGACGGCCCACGCCACCATGACGGCGAAGCCGACCCACGGGTCGAGGAGTTCCATCCCCGCTGCCCCGGCGTCCGTCGTCGTCGTGAAGGCCGTCGACGCGTTCATCGGGAGGAACTTGTTGATGTTCTGGATGAGGTCGGTCTGGAAGGCCTGCAGGACGAGCGGGATGACGAACGCGATCGCCACGACGGTGAAGATCGCGCCGGCCGTGTGGCGCAGGATCAGACCGAAGCCGAATGACATCAGGGCGATCAGGGTGAGGAATACCGCGACCCCGCCGAGGATCTGCCACGTGTCGGCGGAGTCCATCGGGATCGTGACGTCCAGCGTGTCGAAGAACGGCATGCTCACCAGGGCCGAGGCGCCGATGGCGACGGCGGAGGTCACGAGCGAGATCAGCGTCAGGACGACGACCTTCGCGAGGACGACCGGCGTGCGGCGGGGCACCGCGGCGAAGGTCGAGCGGACCATGCCGGAGGCATACTCGTTGGTCACGACGAGCACACCGAGCACGCCGAGGACGAGCTGACCGAAGAGCGAGCCGGAGGTGGCGAACTCGGCGCCGTTCGGCATCACGCCCATCGCCTGGGCGGCACCCTCGGGGTCCGTGTCGATGAACGTGGACAACGACCACGTGCCGAGCAGGGCGATGCCCGCCATGATGACGACGGTCAGCCCTGCGATCCACCACGTCGAGCGGAGCGTGCGGAGCTTGAGCCACTCGGAGCGGACGGCGCCGAGGAACGACACGTGGGCGGACTTCGGGATGCTCGGCGAGGTCGGGGCCGAGGTGGCAGGAGCGGTGGCGGTGCTCATCGGGCATCTCCCTGGGTCGAGCCGGAAAGGACGTCGTCGGCGGCGGCGGGTGCTGCCGGTGCGGCTGCCGCGCCGTGGGCGCTGGGAGCCTCGGTACGGTACTCGACCGAGTCGGACGTCAGCTCCATGTAGACGTCCTCCAGCGTCGAGGCCTGCGGGGTGAGCTCGTGCAGGACGATCCGGTGCTCGGCCGCGAGCTCGCCGATGCGCTGCGCGTCGAGCCCGCTGATCTGCAGCAGTCCCGGCTCGTCGGCGGTGACGGTCACGCCGTCGGCCGACGTGACCTCGACGAGCCGCGCCGCGTCGGGAGTCCGGACGCGAACGCTGCCGCCGCCGTCGTCGACGAACTCGGAGACCGGCACGTCGGCGAGGATCTTCCCCCGGCCGATGACGATGACGTGGTCCGCCGTGAGCGCGACCTCGCTCATCAGGTGGCTGGAGAGGAACACGGTGCGTCCCTCGGACGCGAGGTACTTGGCGAGGTTGCGGACCCAGAGAACGCCCTCGGGGTCCAGGCCGTTGACCGGCTCGTCGAGGATCAGGGTCTTCGGGTCGCCGAGCAGGGCGGTCGCGATCCCCAGTCGCTGACCCATGCCGAGCGAGAAGCCGCCGGCCCGCTTGCGTGCGACAGCGGTCAGGCCCGTCATGTCGATCACCTCGTCGACGCGACGGTCGCCGATCCCGTGGGTGGTCGCGAGCGCGCGCAGGTGGTCGCGGGCGCTGCGGCCCGGGTGGATGGCCTTCGCCTCGAGCAGCGCGCCGGCCTCGGTGAGGGGGGAGCGGTGCGAGGCGTAGGGCTTGCCGTTGAGGGTCACGGATCCGCCCGACGGACGGTCCAACCCCATGATCATGCGCATCGTCGTGGACTTCCCGGCGCCGTTCGGGCCGAGGAATCCGGTGACGACACCGGGGCGGACGGTGAAGGACACTCCGTCCACCGCCGTCTTGCTCCCGTACTTCTTGACTAGGCCGCGTGCCTCGATCATTTTGTGCCTCTCGTCGGTTCGCCTTCAACACTAGGCGTGGCGCACCGGCGCCGTGCCGTGCACCAGGATGATCTTTCGCTCGTCGCGTACGCCGCGAGACGTACACGGAATCCACCCGGCGGCACGTACCGTTCGTGCCCCTCCATGCATAGGATGGATCCTGTCTCGCGATTGTGCAGCCGGGTGCCCGACGCGCACCGGCACGTCGCCCGACCAGGAGGACTGATGACCAACCCTGTGTTCAGCAACAACGAGGCCTTCCGCGACCCCGTGCAGCGGCGCGGGGGCACGAAGACCTCACCAGCTCCGACGTCGTCGCCGTACGGCCAGATGGGAACCGCCGGCGCCGTGGGCGCGGATGCCGCGTCGCTCGACGCGATGTATGCGGCACCGAGTGCGACGACGGCCGACACCAAGCGACTCACTTACGACGACGTGATCATCAAGACCGGCGGACTGCTGGCTCTGCTGGTCGTGGTCGCCGCCGCGACGTGGACCCTCGCGCCGCAGCTGTACATCATCGGTGCGATCGCCGGCCTCGTGCTCGGTCTCGTCAACGCGTTCAAGCGTGAGCCCAGCCCGCTGCTCATCACGCTCTACACCGTCGCGCAGGGAATGTTCCTCGGCGGGCTGAGCGCCTCGTACGCGCAGTTCTACGAGGGCGCCGTCCCGTCGGCGATCGTCGCGACGATCGCGACGTTCGCCGGTGCGCTGCTGCTCTTCAAGTCGGGCAAGGTGCGCGTCACCCCGAAGTTCACCAAGTTCCTGCTGATCGGGATGGTCGGCTACCTGCTGTTCTCGCTGACCAACGTCGTCCTGCTCATGTTCGGTTCGCTCGAAGGATGGGGCCTGCGCGGGGGAACGATGGGCATCGTCATCAGCCTCGTCGCCGTCGGCCTGGCTGCGATGTCGCTGATCATGGACTTCGACTCGATCAAGCGCGGTGTCGAGGCGGGTGCCCCGGCGAAGTTCGCGTGGGCCGCAGCCTTCGGCCTGCTCGTCACGCTGATCTGGCTCTACCTCGAGTTCCTGCGCCTCTTCGCGATCCTGGGCAGCAGCGACTGACCTGACGGACCGCACCGACGAGAGCCTGCCCCGACCACGTGGTCGGGGCAGGCTCTCGTCGTGAGGGAGGTAACGCCGTCGTGCGCCCTGCGCCCGTGCGAGCAGCTGCCGGCTCCGTGAGACTGTCACCTTCGGCACGCAGCACGTTCACGCCCGCGAGGCATGCCGCGACAGGTGGCGCCGTAGGCTGGGACGTGACGATCATTCAACGTTCGAGAGGCGACTCATGACCACTCTGCCCCAGGCAAGCGGCACCTTCGGCGACAAGCCGACCATCACGTTCCCCGAGGGCGGGGCCCCCGCGGGCCTGCACGTCAAGGTCCTGGAAGAGGGCGACGGCCGCGTCGTCCAGAAGGGCGACACGATCGTCGTCAACTACTTCGGCCAGGTCTGGGACGGGAGCATGTTCGACAACTCCTACGACCGCGGAGCCACGATCGACTTCCCGATCGGGGTCGGCGCCGTGATCGGCGGATGGGACAAGGGTCTCGTCGGCCAGAACACCGGATCGCGCATCCTGATGACGATCCCGCCCGAGCACGGGTACGGCATGCGCGGCGTCCCTCAGGCGGGGATCGGCGGCGGCGACACGCTCGTCTTCGTCGTGGACGTCGTCGGCGTCAAGTAGACCGCCCACGCACCGCGTTCACGGTGACGGTCAGCGCCGACGGCTGACCGTCACCGTGAACTTCTTGTCCCGGGCTGCCTGACGCGTCGAGCCGACGACCCGCTCGAGGGTCCCCTTGTACTCCAGGTGCGAGTTCCACACGCACCACAGCGTTCCGCCCGGGCGCAGGATCCGGGCAGACTGCTCGATCAGCCGCTTGGCGATCCCGGTGTCGACCGACGCGCCCGCGTGGAACGGCGGGTTGAGCAGGACGAGGTCGGCGCTCCCGTCAGGAAGGGACGCCGCCGCGTCGTCTCGCAGGAGGCGGACCCGCGCCCGGACACCGTTGGCCCGGGCCGTCGCCCCGGCCGACCGCACGGCCGCGTCGGAGTCGTCCGTGGCGACCACCCGCGCCTCGGGCGCCGCGAGGGCGACCGTCGTCCCGACGATTCCCGAGCCGCAGCCGAGATCCACGACGTCGACCGCGTCACCCAGGATCACGGTGGACAGCAGGAGGCGGGTCCCGTGGTCCAGGTCGGTGCCGTTGAAGACCGCACCGTGGCCCGCCACCTCGAGCTGACGCGACGTTCCAGGGCCGGGTACCTCGACGTGGGCGCGGACCGGGTAGGTCGGCGACGTCCGCTCGCCGTGCGGGCCGCGTGCGACGAGGGCGCGTGACTTCTGACGACCCAGGGTGGCGTGGACGTCGTCGAACGACTCGGCCAGGACCTCGTTCATCGCACGCGTCATGTGCTTGACCCGCCCGCCGGCGAGGACCGTGACGTCAGGATGGGCCGACGACGCGACCGCCTCCGCGACCTCCCGGGTCGCCGCGACGGAGCGGGGCAGCTGCCACAGGACCAGCTTGACGCCGGCGAAGGCGTCCGGGGTGAGCTGGTGCGAGGTGTACGACGTCGCCGCGTCCAGCTCGGCCGCGTTGAACGCCAGCGTCGCCTCGGCCGAGGCGAGGTCCTGGACCACGCGGACGCCCGCGACGTCGTACCCCAGCGCGAGCGACAGCGTCAGCGCCCCCGACCTGTCGTCGACCACCGCGACCTCACCCTCGCCGAGTCCCGCCAGGAGAGGCACGGCCTCGTCGAGCAGGAGACGGTCGGTGGCGTCGACGGCGACCCGGTCGGTCGGGTCGGAGGGGTGCGTGCGGATCGCGGCAAGGACGTCGTCGGGGGTCACCCCTCCATTGTCCGGCACGTGGGAGGCTGGGCGGTGTGAACGAGACGGACGACACGAACACCGCACGGCCAGGGCCGCGCATCGAGATCCGCTACTGCACCCAGTGCCGCTGGCTGCTCCGCGCGACCTGGGTCGCCCAGGAGCTGCTCACGACCTTCGGGACACGGGTCGGCGAGATCGCTCTGGTCCCGGGCACCGGAGGCGTCTTCGTCGTCACGGTCGGCGACGACGTGGTCTGGGACCGTGCCGAGCAGCACGGATTCCCCGAGATCCCCGCGCTCAAGGCCGCCGTCCGCGACCGGGTCGCGCCGGGCATGCCCTTGGGGCACACCGACCGGGCGGCGGCACGCGCCGCCGAGTAGCGGGCGGACCTACTTGGAGCGGCCCTGCTCGAGACGCGCGGCCTTCTTCGCCGCCTTCAGGTCCCGCTCCGCGACGCGCTCGTCCTCCGCGCGGACCTGGGCCTGGATCTGGCGCTCGCGCTCCAGCCACGCCGGCGGCTCGTCACGCAGTGCGTTGATCTCCTCCGTGGTCAGCGGGTCCGTGACCCCACCGCGGGCCAGGCCGGCGATCGAGATGTTGAGACGGCCGGCGACGACGGGGCGCGGGTGCGGTCCGTTGCGGCGCAGCTCGCTCAGCCACTGAGGCGGGTTGGTCTCCAGCTCTTCGAGCTGGGCACGCGTCACCGTCGAGTTCTGGAACTCCTCGGGAGTGGCGGGCAGGTAGACGCCGAGTCGCTTGGCCGCGGTGTTCGGCTTCATGGTCTGCGAGGCATTCGAGGAACTCATGGTCCCAGAGTAGTCGCCCCGCGGGCCGACTAGCCTGGGCACGTGACCACGACACCTGCGGAACCGGATACCTCTGCCGTCGAGCCCTCGTTCCGGCTGGGCTACGTGCCGGGCGCGACGCCGGCCAAGTGGGCGCGGGTGTGGCGGGAACGGCTGCCGACCGAGCGTCTGGAGCTCGTGCAGGTCGAGGCCCACGACGTCGCCCGGGCGCTCGCCGACGGGGCGGTGGACGCCGCGCTGGGTCGCCTCCCGGTCGACAAGGACGTGCTCCACGCCATCGCCCTGTACGAGGAGGTGCCGGTGGTCGTGGCCTCCCGCGACCACGCGATCGCTGCGCTCGAGGAGCACGAGACGGTGGCGCTGGCCGATCTCGCGGACGAGGTGGTCCAGCACCCGCTCGACGACGTGCTGTGGGACGAGGCGTCGCGCCCGGGCCAGCAGCCGTTCGAGCGGGCCGTCAGCACCAAGGACGCGGTCGCGGTCGTCGCCGCGGGCGTCGGCGTGCTCGTCGTCCCCAAGTCGCTGGCCCGGCTCCACAGCCGCAAGGACGTCGTGCACCGCGAGCTGGCGGACGGTCCGACGGCGCCCGTGGGGCTCGTCTGGCCCCGGGAGAGCGACCATCCCCTGGTGGAGGAGATGGTGGGGATCGTGCGCGGCCGCACGGCGAACAGCTCGCGGGGTCGTCGTGAGGCAGGGCCCGTCGAGGAGCAGTCGTCCGCGAAGAAGAAGTCCCCGGGCGGTTCGTCCGACGCCGCGGCGTCGGGACGCGGGGGCGGGGCCGCGAGCAGGGCGTCGGCGAAGCGGGGCAGCGGCGCCGGAGCTCGGTCGGGTGCGCGGAGTGCTGCGGCGAAGCGTGCGGCACAGGGAAAGCGGGCCCGGCGCCAGGGACGTTGACCCCTGCCGACGCCGACGCCGGGGCGCGGAGGAGCGACCGCGGTCGCGTGGCGCATCTCACCGTCTGGGCGTTGAGCGCGGCGGCACGACTGCCCTATCGTTCATGACGACACGACGTCTCGAAAACCCTGGAGCAACCATGACTGGCACCACGATCGCCCCGTCCGGCCTGAGCTCGACCCTCGCCACGGTGCGGCGGATCTCGCTGCGCCTCGTCAACGTCTCGGCGTGGCTGGTCTTCGCCATGGCCTGGGGGCAGATCGCGACCGCCGGCTACGGGCTGTTCGCCATCGAGTCGATGCCGATGACCGAGGCGAGCAGCCTCGACGCGCACCGGACGCTCGGCTACGCCACCGAGTTCGTCGGCGTCGGGATGATGGTCTTCCTGCTCGTCGCCTGGCCGCGCTGGTCCGTCACCTGGCCCGCGGTGACCCTGTTCGCCGTCATGCTCGTCCAGCCGGTGCTGCAGCGGCTCGGCGACACCGCACCGATCCTCGGTGCGATGCACGCGGCCAACGCGCTCGTCACGATCGCGCTGGCCTTCCTCGTCGCACGCCGTGCGCAGCGGGCGCTCTCGTGCCGCGACTGACCAGCGGGCGGACGCTCGAGGAGCACCGCGAGCACATGCAGGAGCAGATCCTCGACGCGTTCGAGGAGGTCCTGGCCGAGAAGGGCTGGGACGCCGTCACCATGCGGGAGGTCGCCTCTCGTGCCGGCGCCACCCGGACGGTGGTGTACAACTACCACGCCGACCGCACGGCGCTCCTGGTCGCGTGGTCGGACCGGGAGATGGACCGGTTCCTGGATCTCTGCGAGCGCGAGCTCGCCGAGCGGTCGGACCCCGTCGAGCGCCTGGATCTGCTCACCACGCTGGTGCTCACCGAGTACTCGGTCCAGCGCGGCCCGACGGCGGACATCCACGGGGTGCTCTCCCCGAAGGACCAGGCGGCGCTCGACGGGCACGCCAAGCCGCTGCACGAGGCGGTCGCCTTCGTCCTGCGCTCCGGAAACCTGTCCGGGCAGATGGACTGCGACGACGCAGAGACCGCGGGCAGGGTGATCCTGGCGGCGCTGGAGACCGAACGTCCGACGCTCCACGGCGGTGGTCGTCTCGACGAGTCGGTGGCCAGGATCCAGCCGGTCGTCCGACGCATCGCCGGAGTCGGTCCCGGCGCCTGACCTACCGGGGCACCGTGACGAACACGTCGAAGAGCCCGGGGTGATGGGCGTTGACCAGCACCATGAAGACCACGGCGTCGAAGAGCAGGTGGACCGTGACCACGTACGCGAGGGACTGCGAACGCGCGAAGATCCACCCCTGGACGAGGGCGAACGGCACCGTCAGGAGCGGACCCCACTCCCGGTACCCGAGCTCCCAGAGGAACGAGACGAAGACGGTCGCCTGCAGGACGTTGGCGAGCCAGAGGGGGAAGTGACGGCGCAGGAGGGCGAAGACCGTGCAGACGAAGAAGAGCTCGTCCCACAGCCCGACGGCGTTGACGCCGACGAAGAGCCGGGCGATCTCGTCGCCACCGGTGATCTCGGGCCAGTTGCGGTAGGCGCCCGACCCGACGAGGTAGAACGGCAGCACCAGGTACCCGATCACGACGACGCCGACCAGGTAGGCCCACTGCGTCCGGGTCCACCTGCGGCCCGTCCGCCACGGGAAGGTGATCGTCCGGTCGCCGAGGACGAACCTGCTGAGGACGAAGGGCACGACGACGGCGGCCGTCAGCACGACCGTGAACCGCACCATCCCGCCGTCCGAGAGGTCAGCTGCGAGCGAGATCGTGCTGAGGATCGCCATGCCGACGCCGACGAGCCCGAGGTCTCGTCCCAGCCGGCGATCGACGAGCAGGGCGAGCGCGACGCCCGCGACGAGCGGGACGTATCCCAGGGGACGCAGGTGCACCGCGAAGATCAGCACCGCCGACCCGCAGACGAGCAGGGCCGCGAGAACTCTCGCCGCCCCAACGGCGACGGACTCGGTGGTGGGGGCGGGCGTCGTCGTCATCCGTCACACTCTGTCAGGTCGGCGCCTGCTCGCAGAGGACCGGCGCCGACCCCGGGGGAGGGGATCGGCGCCGGTCGTCGAGGGCCCGGCGGCTACGCCGGGATGGAGCAGGCCACGCCCGTGGAGTGCACGGGGCAGTAGCCGGCCGGGTTCTTGTGCAGGTACTGCTGGTGCTCGTTCTCGGCGTAGTAGAACGGGCCGGCCTCCTCGGCCGGCTTCAGCTCGGTGCTGATCCGGCCGAAGCCGCGCTCCGCCAGGCTCTTCTCGAACATCTCGTGGGTCGCGCGGACCACCTGCTCCTGCTCCGGCGTCGTCCAGTACACGGCGGAGCGGTACTGGGTGCCGACGTCGTTGCCCTGGCGGTAGCCCTGCGTCGGGTCGTGCGACTCCCAGAACGCCTTGAGGATCTCGGCGTCGCTGATCTTCGCCGGGTCGTAGGCCACCATCACGGTCTCCGTGTGGCCCGTGCGCGACGTGCAGACCTCCTCGTACGACGGGTTCTCGGTGAACCCGCCCTGGTAACCGGCAGCGGTCGTGACGACGCCCGGCAGCTGCCAGAACTCCTTCTCCGCACCCCAGAAACAGCCCAGTGCCAGGTAGATCACGCGTGTGCCCTCGGGCCACGGGCCTGCGAGCGGGGTGCCGAGGACGGTGTGGGTGCCGGGGGTGGTGACCGGCGTCGAACGTCCAGCGAGTGCCTTGTCCGCGGTGACCATCGTGGACCGCAGGGACGAACCGAACAATGCGTCGAACATCTGAACCTCCGTCTGCGACCCCCGGGTCGGGGTCACGTCAGGAGAACACGCGCAGGGGCCGCGGATGTTCCCGGACCCGCCCGCCCGCGTGTCGCACGGCCGCTCCGGGTGCGTGGACGCCGTCTCGCCGTAGCCTGGGGCGATGAGATGTGAGTGCCGAGGATCCATGTTCGTGCAGGTCAGCGAGGGTCGTCCGTGACGACGAAGCACCCTGACGTCGACCCTGCCGACGGGGCGGACGAACCCGTCGCGGGTGACGAGCCGGTCGCGGCGGTCGAGGCGGTCGAGCTCGTCGACGCGGATCCGGGCGCGGACCGGGTGCCGGTGCCGTCCTCCATCCAGACCGCGGCCTCGTGGTCGTGGCGGCTCCTGGTGATCGCGCTCGCCACGGCAGCCCTCCTCTTCCTGATCGTCGAGCTCGACGTCATCGTCGTGCCCGTGGCGATCGCACTGCTCTTCACGGTGCTCCTGCTGCCGGTCAGGATCTTCCTCGAGCGCTACCTCCGCTTCAACCGCGGCGCAGCCGCCGGGACCGCGCTGGTCGGGACGATCATCGTCGTCGCCGCCCTGATCGCGGTCGCCGGCCGGTCGATCGTCACCGGCTTCCAGGACCTGGCCGACCAGGCCGTCGCAGGCTTCCGCGAGATGCTCGACTGGGTCGGCGGGCCGCCGCTCAACATCGACGTCGAGACGCTGCGCTCGTGGATGGACGAGGCGTTCTCGGCCTTCTCGAGCATGCAGAGCGAGGTGCTCTCCGGCGCGGTCGGCGCGGCGACCACCGTCGGCCACGTCTTCGCCGGGATCGCCATCGCGCTGTTCTGCACCTTCTTCTTCCTCTACGACGGCCGCACGATCTGGTCGTGGTGCGTCGGCCTGCTGCCGGTGCGCTCGCGCGACGTCGTGCACCAGGCGGCGCGTCGAGGGTTCGTCACCCTGTCCGCCTACGCGCGCACACAGATCCTCGTGGCGTTCGTGGACGGTGTCGGGATCGGCACGGGTGCGGCGATCCTCGGGGTCCCGCTGGCCCTCCCGCTCGGCTTCCTGGTGTTCGTCGGAGCCTTCATCCCGATCGTCGGTGCGGTGCTCTCGGGTGCGGTGGCCGTCCTGATCGCGCTGGTGGCGAAGGGCTGGATCACCGCGCTGATCATGCTCGGGGTCGTCCTGCTCGTCCAGCAGATCGAGGGTCACGTGCTGCAGCCGTTCCTCATGGGTCACGCGCTCTCGTTGCACCCGGTCGCCGTCCTCCTCGCCGTGGCCGCCGGTGCCTTCACCGCCGGGATCGTCGGCGCGCTCTTCGCCGTGCCGATCGTGGCGACGCTCAACACCGTGGTGCTCTACCTTCACGGCCATGACAAGTTCCCCGAGCTCGGGACGGCAGACCACGCCGTCGTGCGGGGGAGTCCTGCGCTGCCGGTGGTCGTCCGCCACGCCGAGTACGGCATGGTGCCGGAGGCGCAGACGGCTCAGGAGCACGTCGACCGCGTACGGCGGTTCGTCTGGCGCGGGGAGCGCACCGGAGCCTCGCGCCGCGGCGGCAGACGTTCGTCGCACGACGAGAGCCGACCGTCCCCGGACGCGGACGACTAGGACCCCTCAGATGCGCGAACACCGCCGCCCCGGCATCGGGACGGCGGTGTTCGCGCAGGAGGGCCGTGCGCTCAGGAGCTGTACGGCTTCGCGTCGAGGATCTCGACGGTGATCTGTGCACCGCTCGGGGCTGCGTACGACGCCGAGTCCCCGGCCTTCTTGCCGTCGATCGCCGCGCCGAGGGGAGACGTGGGGGAGTAGACGTCGAGGTCCGTCGACTCGGCCATCTCACGAGAGCCGAAGAGGAAGACCATCTCGTCGCCCGCGACGGTCGCGGTCACGACCATGCCCGGCTCGACCTTGCCGTCGTCCGGCGGGGTCCCGACCTGGACACGTCGCAGCTTCTCGGTGAGCTCACGCACGCGGGCCTCGTTCTTGGCCTGCTCCTCACGAGCCGCGTGGTAGCCGCCGTTCTCCTTGAGGTCACCCTCGTCGCGGGCCGCAGCGATGCGCTCCGCGATCTCGGTGCGGCCGGGGCCGGAGATGTGGTCCAGCTCCGCCTGAAGCTTGTCGTGAGCCTCCTGGGTCAGCCAGGTGACGTTGTTGTCGGTCACAGGTGTCGCTCCTTCCGCTTGCGTGAGGCGCACGTCGAAGCCCTGCTCCGCGCCAGTGAAGCGACGGGGCCCGGGGGCGTCACGTGGTCTCGATCGGTACGTGCCCACCGCCATGCGCCTGCGAGTGCCGGTGCTTCTGGTGCGGCTGAATCGCTCAGGATACCAAATTCGCCCGTGCGCGGGGAGTCTCTGCCCCGAGCTCTGCCCCGAGCTCTGCCCCTACGACGCGTCGCACACCTGGACGAGGCCGGTCGTGGCCTCCTCGCTCGTGGCGATCGTCGCCGTGTACCGCGTCGTCCTCGCGTCGTTCGGCCCGACGTTCACGGTCCGGGTGCCGACCTGGGCGTACCCGGTGTTGAGCGCGTCGAGCGTGCAGGTGGCGGTCGTACCCGGTTCCATCGTGACGTCGAACGTCACGTCGACCTGCTCGGAGCTGACGACGTCGAACCCCACGTCCTTCCACTCGACGGAACCGCGGGCGTTCTCGACCGTGGTCCACGCCAGGAAGAACGTGCCGACGACGACGAACACGATGACGAAGATCAGGGGCTTGCGCGAGGGCTTCGGCGCGCGTCCGTAGCGGTCGGCGAGCAGTGCGGCGGTGTCCACCGAGGTGGGGCCGGCGTCGGCGGCGGACTCGGGCTGCGGTGCTGCGCTCTGGGACATGACCAACCTGACGGTGCGAAAGACGTTCGGGGTGCGCGATCATTGTCCCTGACCGGACGCGCGGAAACCACCACGCGTCGCCACCGCACCACCCGAGGAGGACCCGTGGCCGACCAGGCCTCACCAGTCTCGAACGCAGCGCCGCGGGCGCGGGACGGCGAGCCGCTGCGGCTCATGGCCGTGCACGCGCACCCGGACGACGAGTCGAGCAAGGGCGCGGCGACGATGGCCCGGTACGCGGCCGAGGGCGTCGAGGTGCTCGTCGTCACGTGCACCGGCGGCGAGCGCGGCGACATCCTGAACCCGAGCTTCGGCGAGGCGCCCGAGTCGCCCGAGGCGATGGCGGCGCTGCGCCGCGCCGAGATGGCCGCTGCGGCCGCCTCGCTCGGGGTCGAGCAGGAGTGGCTCGGGTTCGTCGACTCCGGACTGCCCCAGGGGGACCCGCTGCCCCCGTTGCCCCCGGAGTGCTTCGCGCTCGTCCCGCTCGAGGAGGCCTCGGCCCCGCTCGTCGAGCTGATGCGCACGTTCCGTCCGCACGTCGTGACGACGTACGACCCGTCCGGCGGCTACCCGCACCCGGACCACATCAAGTGCCACCAGATCTCGGCCGAGGCCTTCGCCGCGGCCGGTGACCCGGAGCGGTACCGCCGCGACGGCGGCGCCGACGCCTGGACGCCGCTGAAGATGTACTACAACCACGACTTCTCGATGCAGCGGATCCGGACCGTCCACGAGGCGTGCCTCGCGGCCGAGATCGAGTCGCCCTTCGGTGCGTGGGTCGAGCGACGCGAGGCGCAGGAGATCCCGGAGCGCGAGGTCACGACGCGCATCGACGTCGTCGGACACTTCGCGGCCCGGGACGGGGCGCTCCGTGCGCATGCGACGCAGATCGACCCCGACGGGTTCTTCTTCGCGGTCCCGCGCGACCTCGAGGCCGAGATCTGGCCGTGGGAGGAGTACGAGCTCGCGGAGTCGCGTGTCGGCGACGTCGTGCCCGTCGACGGGTACGAGCGCGATCTCTTCGCAGGGATTCGGGGGGACGAGCGATGAGCGGCCTCGCGACGCTGCTCGTCGCCGCGGAGGACCCGGACCTTCGCCCCGAGCTGGACCCGTACGACGTCTCTCCAGGACTCGTCGGGTTCCTCGTGATGTTCGTCATCGCGCTCGCGTGCATCCTGCTGTTCCTGTCGTTGACCAAGCACCTGCGGCGCTCGAAGCACAACGAGTCGCTCCGGGACCGCGAGGCGCACCGCGGGGACGCGGAGGACGGCCCTGGGCAGGACGACGACGGGACCGACGCGACGAACGGGGCGGCGAGGGCGCGCGACGGTGCGGAGCCGGAGGGATCCTCCGACGCGGACACCTCGTCGGGGTCGGACGACGACTGAGATGGCTCGCGTCACGATCGGGCAGCTCGAGGTCTCCGGCGACCACGCGGCCGGCCGCGAGGTCGCCCGGCGTGCGATCCGCTCGGCGCACGAGGTGCGCGCCGACCTGCTGGTGCTGCCGGAGTACGCGTCGGGCTTCGACCCGGCTGGCGTCGGCGTCGAGCATGCCGAGCCTCTGGACGGGCCCTTCGTGACGATGCTGCGTCGTGAGGCGCGGCGCACCGGTGTCGCCGTCATCGCGGGGACGACCCTGCTCGGGGACGATCCGGGCAGGGCCGTCAACGCCGTCGTCGCGGTCGACGGGTCCGGCGAGCTTCAGGGGGTGTACCGGAAGGTGCACCTCTACGACGCGTTCGGCCACCGGGAGTCGGACCGGCTCGAGGCCGGGCCCGCCGACGCGGAGCCGCTGGTGCTCGACGTCGCGGGCCTGCGGTTCGGCGTGATGACCTGCTACGACCTGAGGTTCCCGGAGTCGGCCCGGCGGCTCGTCGACGCGGGCGCGGACGTGCTCGTCGTGCCCGCGGCGTGGGCTGCGGGTCCGATGAAGGCCGACCACTGGCGGACCCTCGCACGGGCCCGTGCCATCGAGAACACCGCGGTCGTGCTGGCCGTGGGCCAGGCGGGGCGTGGGGTGACAGGACGGTCCGTGCTCGTCGGGCCTGACGGCGTCGTGGGACTCGAGTGCGGGGAGACACCGGAGCTGCGGACGATCGACCTCGACCAGCAGTCCCTCGCGCAGGTCCGGGAGGCGAATCCGTCGCTGGCCAACCGGCGCTACGACGTCGTCCCGCGGTCCGGGACCGCCGGCACGCGCTGAGGTCAGCGCACCGCGAGGACCGCGAGCATGATCGCCGCATAGTGGCAGCCGTACCCGACCACGGTCAGGACGTGGAAGATCTCGTGGAACCCGAACCAGCGCGGGCTCGGGTTGGGCCTCTTCAGGCCGTAGACGACGGCGCCCGCGGTGTACGCGACCCCGCCGGCGATGACGAGCCAGAGGATCGCGGGCCCGCCGTTCTCGAGGAACGCGGGCATGAACCAGACGGCGACCCATCCGAGCGCGATGTAGATCGGCACGTAGACCCAGCGCGGCGCGTTGAGCCAGATGATCCGGGCCGCGAGGCCGAGCAGCGCGCCCGACCAGACGGTCACGAGCAGGATGGTCGCGGTCTGCTCCGGCAGGAGGAGGACCGCGAGCGGCGTGTAGGTGCCCGCGATGATCAGGAAGATGTTGGAGTGGTCCGCGCGTCGCAGGATTCCGGCGACCCGGTCCGACCAGCGTCCACGGTGGTAGACCGCGCTCGTCCCGAAGAGCAGGCAGGCCGTGATCCCGAAGACGACGCAGGAGATACGTGCCGCGCCTTCCGGGGCCAGTGCCACGAGCACGATGCTGGCCGCGAGGACGAGGGGGAAGGTCCCCGCGTGGATCCACCCCCGCAGCTTGGGCTTGACGGCCCGCGCCGCGTTGAGCGCACTGTCCTTGATGTTGTCCACGGCGGCTCCTGAGGCCTTGTTCACGCTCGCGACGGTCTCGGCGACGCGGGTCGTCGTGTCGGCGGGTTGTGCGTGTCGGCCTGTGTCAGCCACGGGTGCTCCTCGCTGTGATGGATCTACCTACGCAATCGTAGGTTACGGAGGCGTAGGTTTCGACGGCGCCGACGTGAAGGTTCTGTGTCCAGGGTGGCGGAACTTGCGGGGGATGTCCTGCGGGCCGAGGGGGTGTGTGACCGCTCGGGTACGGTATGCGCTGTACGGGTGCGTGAAATGTCGCGTGCCGACCCGTCGCCCGAGTCGAGGAGTGCCGTGCGCCTGCCCCACCCGCTCTACAACCTCTACGAGCGGCGGCTCGCCAACTCCCTGGACCGCCGATCCGTCCCGCGCCACGTCGGCGTCATCCTCGACGGCAACCGTCGGTGGGCCAAGACCTTCGGCGAACCCGCCGCGCACGGTCACCGCCGCGGCGCGCACAAGATCACCGACTTTCTCGGCTGGAGCGAGGACCTCGGGATCGAGGTCGTCACGCTCTGGATGCTCTCGACCCACAACCTGGCCCGCTCGCCCGAGGAGCTCGTGGAGCTGCTCGACATCATCGACGACGCCGTGCAGTCCCTGGCCGACTCGGGGCGCTGGCGCCTGCGCGTCGTCGGCCGGCTCGACCTCCTCCCCGAGCGCATCGTTGCGAGCCTGCGGGGCGCCGAGGAGCGGACGTCCTCGATCGAGGGGCTGCAGGTCAACGTCGCCATCGGCTACGGCGGTCGGCACGAGATCGCCGACGCCGTCCGGGAGACGCTGCGCGAGGCCGACCGGCGAGGCGTCACCCTCGCGGAGCTCGCCGAGCGGCTCGACGTCGAGGACATCGAGGCCCATCTCTACACCAAGGGTCAGCCCGACCCGGAGCTGCTGATCCGTACCTCCGGCGAGCAGCGGCTCAGCGGCTTCCTGCTCTGGCAGTCCGCGCAGTCGGAGTACTACTTCTGCGAGGCCTACTGGCCCGACTTCCGGCGCGTCGACTACCTGCGCGCGCTGCGTGCGTACTCGGACCGGGAGCGTCGGCTCGGGCGCTGACCGCGCTCGCACGACGAAGGCCCCCACCCAACGGTGGGGGCCTTCGTCGTACCGTCTCAGAGCGCCTGGATGATCTTCTCGACCTGGTCCTTGGCGTCTCCGAAGAGCATGGACGTGTTGTCCTTGAAGAACAGCGGGTTCTGGACGCCGGCGTATCCGGTGGCCATCGACCGCTTGAAGACGACGACCTTCTTCGCGTCCCAGACGGTGAGCACAGGCATCCCGGCGATGGGGGAGCTCGGGTCGTCGAGGGCGGCCGGGTTGACCGTGTCGTTCGCCCCGATGACGAGCACGACGTCCGTGTCCGCGAGGTCAGGGTTGACCTCGTCCATCTCCAGCACGATGTCGTACGGCACGCGAGCCTCCGCGAGCAGCACGTTCATGTGCCCGGGGAGGCGTCCGGCCACGGGGTGGACCCCGAAGCGCACGTCGACCCCCTGCGCCCGCAGACGCCCGACCAGGTCGGCCACGGGGTACTGGGCCTTGGCGACGGCCATGCCGTACCCGGGGGTGATGACGACGCGCTCTGCGTCCTGCAGGAGCGCGGCGACGTCGGCGGCGTCGGTCTCGTGGTGCTCGCCGTCCACGGCGGCCGCCGGTGCTGCGCCGGAGGCGGCTCCGTAGCCGCCGAGGATGACGGAGATGAACGAGCGGTTCATCGCGCGGCACATGATGTAGCTGAGGATCGCGCCCGAGGAGCCGACCAGTGCACCGGTGATGATCAGCAGGTCGTTGCTCAGCATGAAGCCGGCGGCCGCGGCGGCCCAGCCGGAGTAGCTGTTGAGCATGGAGACGACGACGGGCATGTCGCCGCCGCCGATCGCGGCCACGAGGTGCCAGCCGAGCAGCAGCGCGATCACGGTCATCAGCAGCAGCGGCACCACGGAGCCGGTGGCGAGGAACCACCACAGGAGCCCGGCCGACGCGACCAGCGCCGCGACGTTCAGGATGTTGCGGCCGGGCAGCGTCAGCGGTGCGCTCGAGATCTTCGCGGAGAGCTTGAGGTACGCGACGATCGACCCGGTGAACGTCACGGCTCCGATGAGCACGCCGAGGTAGACCTCGACGAGGTGTGCGGGGTCGCCGGGCTCGGTCATGTACGAGTTGAACCCGACGAGCACGGCGGCGAGGCCGACGAAGCTGTGCAGGACGGCGATGAGCTCGGGCATCTGCGTCATCTCGACGCTGCGCGCCCGCCAGAGCCCGACGCTCGCGCCGACGGCGAACACGACGGCGATCAGCGTGAGCGTCACGGCGACGGGTCGCTCGCTCTGGTCGGCGGCGAGCAGGACGGTCGCGACGAGTGCGAGAGCCATGCCGGCCATCCCGAGCATGGTGCCGCGCTTGGCGGACTCCTGCCGGTTGAGCCCGGCGAGGCTGAGCACGAAGAGGACGGCGGCGACGACGTACGTGGCCTGGGCGAGGGAGGTCAGGGTCATCTCAGGCGTCCTTCCGGAACATGGCGAGCATCCGGTAGGCGACGGCGAAGCCACCGAAGATGTTGATCGACGCCACGGTGGCGGCGACGCACGCGAGGATGGTGACGAGCAGGTTGTCGCTCCCGATCTGCAGGAGCGCACCGACGATGATGATCCCGGAGATCGCGTTGGTCTGCGCCATCAGGGGCGTGTGCAGGGAGTGGGAGACCTGCGAGATCACGTAGTACCCGACGATCGTGGCGAGGACGAGGACCGTCGCGTGCCCGACGACGTCGGGCGGGGAGTAGGAGAGCGCCAGGATCAGCAGGACGGCGGCGAGCGCCCCGCCGACGAGGTTGCGACGGGACCGGCGCTCCTTGGCCTGCTGGGCGGCGTACGCCTGCGCGGCCGGGTCGACCGGGGGCGGTGTCTCCTCGGCGGGCTCGGCCACCGGGGCCGCAGACACCTGCACGGGCGGCGGCGGCCACAGGGTCTCGCCGGCGTGGGTGACCGTCATGCCGCGCTGGACGACGTCCTCGAGGTCGAGGGTGAGCTCGCCGTCCTTCTCGGGCGTGAGCAGCGCCATCAGGTGGACGATGTTCGTCCCGAGCAGCTGGGCCGTGTGCTGCGGCATGCGCGACGTGAGGTCGGTGGCACCGATGATCACGACGCCGTTCTCCGTGACCACGCGCTCGCCGGGGACGGTCAGCTCGCAGTTGCCCCCGCCGGACGCGGCGAGGTCCACGATCACGCTGCCGGGACGCATGCCGGCGACCATCTCGGCGGTGATGGTCGTCGGTGCGGAGCCTCGCACCAGGGCCGTGGTGATCACGACGTCGGCGCGCGCGGACTCCTCGGCGTACATCGTGCGGGTGAGCGCCTCCTGCTCCTCGGTCAGCGCGCTGGCGTACCCGTCGGAGCTCACCTCCTGCTGGGCCTGCGCCGCCTGGACGAAGGTCGCACCCATCGACTCGATCTGCTCGCCCACCTCGGGACGCACGTCGAACGCCCGGACCTGTGCGCCGAGGCTCGCGGCGGTGCCGAGAGCGGCAAGGCCCGCCACGCCGGCCCCGATGACGAACACGTCGGCCGGCGGGGTCTTGCCGGCGGCGGTGACCTGGCCCCCGAACATCGCCCCGTACTCCGTCGCGGCCTCGACGACCGCGCGGTACCCGGCGACGTTCGAGAGCGTGCTGAGCACGTCGAGCGACTGCGCCCGCGAGATCCGGGGCACGGCGTCCAGCGCCATCGCCGTGACCTCCTGGGCGCGGAGCTGTTCGACGAGAGCGGGGCGGCTCGCGGGGCTGAGCATCGAGATGAGCGTCGCGCCCGGTCGGAGGCGCGCGACGTCGTCCGGCTCCGGTGGGTTCACGGCCGTCACGACGTCCGCGCTCCAGGCGCCCGCGGTGTCGGTGACGGACGCGCCCGCCTCGACGTACGCGTCGTCGGCCAGGTGGGCGAGGTCGCCCGCCCCGGACTCGACGACGACGTCGTACCCGAGGTCGACAAGCTGTGCGACGGTCCGCGGCGTGGCGGCGACGAGCCGCTCACCGGGCCGATGTTCGCGGGGGACACCGATTCTCATGAGATCCACGCTCCCGTTCTGCGCCGTTGCCGCCGGCGCTGGTGCGGACGGAGGTTCGACGTGCTCGACTGCCAGGCGAATAGTAAAGGACTTCCCATGTCGGGCGGGAGTCCATTGCAGGATGCGAGACAAGCACGGGGGAGATTACGATTCTTCAGGTCGACAGCAGAAGGGCCGGGAAGATGGACTTTGCTTTTTCGCGACGTTCGGCCACCTCCCGCACGCTCCGTGTCCTCGTCGCGCCGGACGCCTTCAAGGGAACCCTCGCCGCCGACGAGGCCGCGCGTGCGATGGCGGAGGGCGTCCTCGCGGCCGCGCCAGACGCGGAGGTGCTGACCCTCCCCATGGCGGACGGGGGTGAGGGCACGCTCCGGGCGTTCGTCGCCGCGTCGACCGCAGATCCCTCTGCGGACGCCGTCGAGCTCGTTCCTGTCGAGACGGTCGACGCGCTCGGGCGCCCGTGCACGGCGCGGTGGGGCCAGGCGGGACGGGTCGCGGTCGTCGAGCTCGCGGAGGCGAGCGGGCTCCCCGGTGTCACGGACCGCCAGTTCGATCCCGTCCACGCGTCGACCGAGGGCACGGGTGTGCTGGTCCGTGCCGCGCTGGACGCAGGGTCCCGGGAGATCCTGCTGGGGCTGGGCGGCTCCGCCTCCGTCGACGGCGGTTCCGGGGTCCTCCGTGCGCTCGGCGTGCGGATCCTCGACCGTCGCGGCGCGGAGGTCCCTCCCGGCGGTGAGGGCCTGCTCAGGGCCTCCGAGCTCGATCTCGACGGACTGGACGCCCGGGCGTCGGCAGTGCGCTGGCGCCTCGCCGTCGACGTGACGAACCCCCTCGTCGGTCCGCAGGGTGCTGCGCGGGCCTTCGGGCCGCAGAAGGGTGCGACGGCGCAGGACGTGGTGCTGCTCGACGAGGCCCTCGGTCGGTGGGCCGACGTGCTGGAGGCGGCGACGGGTGTCCGCGTCCACGACCTGGCAGGGGCGGGGGCCGCCGGTGGTGTGCCTGCGGGACTGGTCGCGGTGCTCGGGGCGGAGATCGAGCCGGGCGCGGAGCTCGTCGCCGACGCGCTCGGCATCCCCGGTGCGATGGAGCTGGCCGACCTCGTCCTGACCGGCGAGGGGCGGTTCGACGAGTCCTCGTTGCAGGGCAAGGTGGTCGGGACGCTCGCGGCCCTGGCCTCGCGGACGGTCGACCCTCCACCTGTGGTCGTTCTCACGGGTCGCGTCGGACTCCCGTTGACCGACGCGGTGGCGGGCGGCGTGACGCACGTCGTGGAGCTCGTGCCGGCGGACGGGTCCACCGCCGACGAGCTTCGCGCACGGACCCCCGGTCTGCTGCGGGAGCAGTCCGAGGTCCTCGTGCGCGAGATCTTGCGTCGCCCCTGACCTGGCCGGGGCTATCCCTCCGTCGCGGGGACGACGTCGTAGGTCAGATAGGCGAACTGGGCCCGCCGGGTCACGTCGGCGAGCCGCAGCCGGCTCGCCTCGACCCGTCGCGGGAGCAGCGGGGCGCCCCCGCCAAGCGTCACCGGTGCGACGGCGACGACGATCTGGTCCAGCGCACCGGCGTCCAGGAACTGTCCCGCCAGGTCCCCACCGCCCACGACCCACACGTCCTTGTCGCCTGCCGCCGACCAGATCGAGGGCAGCGTGTCGACGACGTCGCCGCGCACCACCCGGACGTCGGCGCCGTCAGGCGTGGGCAGGTCGCGCGACGAGAAGACGAAGGTCGGCACCGTGCCGTACAGCGTCTGCCACCGCTCGGGCTCCGCGAGCAGCTTCTCCTGGTCGACGACCCAGGAGTAGGTCGTCGACCCCTCGACGAGGGCGCCGACCTGCGCGTAGAACTCGCCGAAGAACGCGTCGGCCTCGTCCCCGCCGTCGTCGACGGCGAACAGCCAGTCCAGCGCACCGCCCTCGTCGGCGATGAACCCGTCGAGGCTGGAGGCGGTGTAGAAGACGGTGCGAGGCATCTGCCCAGGCTAGACGACGGTGGCGTCGTCGACGGGTCCGTCTTGCACGGGCGGAGCGAGGCGCGCCTCGCGGTCGCCGCGGGTTCGGAAGAGGAGCGCCGTGACGACGGTGCCCGCCAGGAAGAACCCTGCCGACCACAGGTATGCGACGTCGTAGCTGTGGATCGCCGCCTCTGCCATCACCGCTGCGTCCGCCGGCTGGTGCGTGCTGACGTACGTCGTGGCGGCGGTCGCGGCGAGCGTGTTGAGCACGGCCGTGCCGATCGCCCCGCCCACCTGCTGGCTCGTCGACACCATCGCGGAGGCGACGCCGGCGTACCGGGGCTCGACGCCCAGCGTCGCGAGCTGGAACGACGGCGGCATCGTGGACCCCATGCCGATGCCCATGAGGATCAGCCCGGGCATCACGTCGGTGGCGTACGTCGAGTCGCTCGCGAGCTGCGTGAACCACATCATGCCGACGGCGCTCGTGGCCAGGCCGACGGGGACCAGGACCTTGGGTCCGAACCGGGGCAGGGTGATGTTGTTCGAGACCTGGGCGGTGATGACGATCGCGATCACCATGGGCAGGAACGCGAGCCCCGTCGTCATGGGTGAGTACCCCATCGACGACTGGAGGTAGTACGTCAGGAAGAGGAACACCCCGAACATCCCCGAGCCGGCGACGAGGATCGCGACGTACGCGGCTCCGCGGTCACGGTCGAGGACCACGTGCATCGGCAGGAGGGGTTGCGGGGCGCGTCGCTGCCAGAGGACGAACGCGACGATCAGCACGACGGAGGCGACGAGGGGGCCCCAGGTCCAGGCAGAGTCCCATCCGCGCGGTTCCGCCTGGGAGAAGCCGTAGACGAGTGCGAAGAGCCCGGTGGAACCGAGCAGGACCCCGGGGACGTCGAGACTCTGTCGCCGGGTCTGCTCGCCGCGCGGCAGCAGGATCGCACCCGCGACCAGGGCCACCGCGGCGAAGATCAGGTTGACGTACAGGTTCCAGCGCCAGTCGAAGTTTTCGGTGAGGTATCCGCCGAGCAGGAGTCCGACAGCACCGCCCATGCCGGCGATCGCCCCGAACACGCCGAAGGCGCGGCCGCGCTCCTTCGGGTCGGTGAAGGTCGTCGTGAGGACCGCGAGCGCCGACGGCGCCAGGAGAGCGCCGAACACGCCCTGGAGCGCGCGGGCCGCCACGAGCATCTCGAAGCTCTGCGCGGCACCTCCCATCGCCGACGCACCGGCGAACCCGACGAGGCCGACGAGGAACGTGCGTCGTCGGCCGAGGATGTCGGAGAGCCGCCCGCCGAGCAGCAGGAGGCTGCCGAAGGCGAGCGCGTACGCCGTGACGACCCACTGGCGGTCGTTGTCGCTGAACCCGAGGTCGGCCTGGGCGGACGGCATCGCGATGTTCACGATCGTCGCGTCGAGCACGACCATGAGCTGGGCGAGGGCGACGGTCGCGAGGACCCACCAACGGTGGGACGGGCGGTGGGGCGCGGGGGTCCCCGCGGTGGTGGCGGACGGCATCCGGAGTGCTCCTGACGGTGGTCGGTAGGATGAGGATATTCCTGAACTCGTCAGTATCGAAACTCGGCAGTCTCGAAAATATTCCCAGGAGGAACCATGGCCGACGGGGACACCACGAGTCCCGGCAGCACCCGGAGCGCGCACCACGCCGTCGGGCGCCCGCGGGACTCCGGTCGGGACGAGGTGATCGTCGCGGCCGCCCGGGACCTGATCTCCGAGGTTGGGTTCGACGCGATGACCATGGATGCCGTCGCGGCCCGCGCCGGAGCCGGCAAGTCGACTCTCTACCGTCGGTGGTCCACCAAGGAGGAGCTTGCCGTGGATGCCCTGACCTGGGGACTCGGTCCTGGCGTCAGCGTGCACGACGTGCCCGACACTGGCTCGCTGCGTGGGGACCTGGCGGAGCTCGAGCGGCTCAAGGGCGGGGACCGGTCCGATCGGGTCATGGCCGGGATACTCCCGGCGTTGCGCCGTGACCACGAGCTCGCGCGTGTCTTTCACGACCGGTTCGTGGTGGCCCGCGTCGGCATCATGCGGGCGGTGCTCGAGCGCGCGCGGGAGCGCGGGGAGGTGCCACCGGAGCGAGACCTCGACATGGTGGCGACCGTGGCACCCGCGATGGCCGCGTTCCGCCTGGTCATCGGTGGCGAGCGGCCCGACCCGGGGTACATGGCGCGGGTCGTCGACGAGGTGATCGTGCCGCTCGCCACGGCGCCCGTGTCCCCCGCCTGACGACGGGCGGCACGGGCGCCGTGGTGTGGGTGCCGGGTCAGTCGGTGACGGCGAACGCGTCGATCTCGACGAGCATCTCCTCGCGCGGCAGACCCGTCATGACCGTGGTGCGGCTCGGCAGCACCCCGCCGGGGCTGTGCTTCTCGACGAACTCGCCGTAGGCCTCGTTCATCGCCGCGAAGTCCTCGCGCTTGGTCAGGTACACGCGCAGCATGACGACGTCGTCGAAGGTGGCACCGGACGCCTCGACGATCGCACGGACGTTCTCCAGGGTGCGGGTGGTCTGGGCGGCCACGTCGCCGGGGAAGAGGTACTCGCTCGTCGCGGGGTCCACGGGTCCCTGGCCCGAGACCTGGACGAACGGCCCCTTGCGGACACCCTGGTGGAACGTGTGCGCCGGCGCGGGGGCGTCGGGCGTGGACAGAGCGGTCTTGGTCATCGGATCTCCTCGGTGTGTGGGGGTCAGAAGTCGAACGTGACGAGCTCGAGCACCTCGTCGGGGGCGCCGTCGCAGGCGCTGTCGCCGCCGGAGTCGTCGCCGCGGATCACCGCGCCGGTGCGCCACCGGTCGAGAAGCGTGCACGGGTGGGAGATCCCGAGCCCGACGACGTCGCCGGGGCGCACTTGCGCGGTGGTGGGCGTGCGGTCGGCGGGGGAGTCGTCGAGTCGCAGGTACAGGTGCTGGTCGTTGATCCCCGTGACGGTCGCGCCACGCAGCTCCTGCGGTGCGGACCACGTGTCGTCGGCCAGGGTTCGCAGCCACAGCGGTGTGGGGAGGTCGATGTCGTCGGCGACGTCGCGGCGCCCGACGTTGCAGATCGCCAGCCCGGGCTCGGGGACGGAGACGACCTGGGTCCACACGGTGGCCGCCGCATGCATGGGACTCCGTGCGGGCAGACGGTCCCAGGGGTCCATCCGTGCGCAGTACCCGTGGTCGTGGATGACGTAGGCGCCCGAGCGCACGACGACGCGGGTGGGGTGCTCGCGCCCGTCCGGCGTGGTCACGGGGCCAGGGAGCTCCGCGAGGACGACGTCGAGGTACGACGACCCTCCCGCGCTGACGACGACGGGGGTGTCGTCCGGGACGAGGCGGTCGCGCACCATCGCCGTGGCGACCTCGCGCAGGCGACCGCACCACGCGGCGACGGCGTCGAGGTCTTCCGGCCCGGTGCCGTGGGCCACGCTGCCCTCGTAGCCGGCAGCGCCCAGCAGCCGCAGGCCCGAGGCGGCCACGGCTCGCGCCAGGTCGCCCGCCTCTGCGGCGGAGCGGACGCCCGTCCGCCCCTCGGGAACGCCCACCTCGACGAGGACGCCCAGGCGCGCCAGCACGTCGTCGTGCGCCCCGCTGAACGCGCGGGACAGGAGACCGACGCCCTCGGTCGAGTCGACGTAGAGCCAGACCTCGAACGGGGTCCCACCCGGCCGCAACGACTCCTCGAGCTCCCGGCGCAGCCACCGCAGCTCGCGGGGGTCCGTCAGCTCGTTGGCGAGGAAGAGGTTCTCCCGGCCCCAGGAGCGGGCCGTCCGCAGCTGGCCGGGGGTCGCGACGGTCAGGCCACGGGCGCCGGCCGCGAGCTGGCGGGCCGAGATCTGCCGGGACATCGTCGTCTTGACGTGCGGGGCGTGCTCGACGCCGAACGCCGCACAGGTCTGGGCCATCAACGCGATGTTGTGGTTCAGCGCCGTGTCGTCGAGGGTCAGCAGCGGCCACGCGAACGGGTCATCGACGATCCGGGGCTGGTCCGCCAGCAGGGCGGCAGCCGCGTGATCGCGGTCCAGGCGGAGCCCCTTGGTGCGGGGGCCGACGACGATCGTCACGGGGAAGTTCCTTCTCTCTCGGGTGCACGACGACCCTCCGGACGAAGCGCACGGCCGGGAAGCTCGCCCGTCAGGTGCCCGTCCCGGAGGACTCGGACCCCGCCCACCAGCACGTCCTCGACACCCACGGCCGGGCGGCGCGGGGCGTCGTAGGTCGCGACGTCCTGCACCTCGTCGGGGTTGACGAGCGCCAGGTCGGCGACGGATCCAGGAACCAGCCTCCCACGTCCCGCGAGTCCGAACCTCGCGGCCGGGCGCGTCGAGAGGTGATGGCGGGCCTCGGACCATGTCCAGTCGCCGCGGACACGAACGTGCTCGGCGAGGAAGCGCGCGAACGTGCCCCACCCCCGCGGGTGCGGCATCCCGCCACCGTAGATCGCGTCCGACCCGCCGACGTGCGCCGGGTGCCGCAGGAGCGCCCGCACCGACTCGGCCGAGTTCGTCGGCGGCTGTGCGAACACGCAGCCGGCGCGCAGCCCGGACGAGACCAGCAGCTCGACCGCGGCCTGCGCGGGAGAGAGGCCCAGCTCGGCGGCGACCGCCGGGAGCGAGAGTCCCTCCGACCAGCGCAGGGGTCCGGGGACGTTCGCCATCGTCACCCGCTCCCACAGGTCGGCGAGACCTGGGAAGTGCTCCCGGTGCAGACGGTCCAGCACGGCCGGGTCCCCGAGCATCCGCACCGCCCGCTCGCGGTCGGCGACCGGCAGCCACGTCGGGAGGGCCACCATCGACAGGATCGAGCAGCCGCGCAGGTACGGGTACGAGTCGAAGGTGACGTCGAGACCTCGCGCCAGCGCGTCGTCGACGTACGACGCGAGCTCGGCCGCCGGGCCGTGGTAGTGCGAGACGTGGGTGCCCACCCCCGAGGCCGACGCGATCCGCATCAGCTCGGCGAACGCCGTACCAGCCCGGTCCTCGTAGCCGCGCATGTGGCTCACGTGCGGGAGACCGCGGGCCGCGGCGACGCGGGCGACCGCCACGAGCTCCGCCTCGTCCGCATAGGCCGCCGGGACGTACTCCAGCCCGGTGGACACGCCGCACGCGCCGTCGTCGAACGCCTGCTCGGTCAGAGCGACGATCCGGGCGAGCTCGTCGGCGCTCGCGGGCCGGTCGGCGTTGCCCGTGACGGCGTAGCGGACCGTTCCGTGGGGGACCAGCGTCGCGACGTTGATCGGCGTGGTGCCGTCATAGGTGGCGAGAAGCTCCGCGATCCCGCCGCCGGAGAACGTCGGGTGGTCGCCGTTGATCGCCGCGAAGTAGCCGGCGGCCCAGCGGCCCGCGTCGGGGCGTGCGTCGCCGTCGGGGTGGGACGGGTCCGCCGTGGGGGCGAAGGACACGCCGTCCTGGCCGACCACGATGCTGGTGACGCCCTGACGGAGCATGGCGTGCTGGACGTCCTCGTCCAGCACCGCGGCCTCGCCGTGGACGTGGGCGTCGACGAAGCCCGGCATCGCCACGCGGCCGGCCGCGTCCAGGACCCGGACGCCCGCGGGCACCCGCATCGCCCCCGACGGGGCCACCTGCGTGACGGTCCCGTCGACGATCGAGAGGTCCGCCGGCGCCGACAGGCCGGTGGGGGACGTCTCGTGCGGGAGGACGGCGCCGCGGACCAGCAGCGTCGAGCTCGGTGCACTCATCCGCGCTCCCCGGTCTCGTTGCCCTCGTCGTCCTCGCGCCAGCCGCCCGCGCCGGACCACCCGGCCGCCGCCATCTCGGCGGCGAGGTCGCGGGGGAATCCCTGCACACCGGGTCGTGTCTGCCAGGGATGCGGGCCGTCGAGCGGCCGGTACTCGACGCCCGCGGCGTCGAGCCGGGGCAGGTGGTGGGTGCGCAGGCGTGCCATGAACTCCGCTGACACGGCGCTCCCGGGGCTGCGGTCGGTCGGAGGCGACCAGACCGCCTCGGCGAACGCGGCGAGGCGCGGCCAGGCCGTGTAGTCGACCCGGCGCGGGGAGTCGAGGTACTCGGCCCAGACCTCCGCCTGCCCCCCGAGGAGCAGGCCGACCCCCGGTCCGCCAGGCTCGGCGGAGGGGTCCAGCATGGGGTGCTCGGCCAGGAGCTCGGGGGGAAGCGGGTCGAACGCGAGCACGTCCTCGACCGTCCGGACGAACCCGGCGGGGATCGGCTCGTCCTCCCGGTCGGAGGCCCGGTGGTCGAGGTAGACCACCTGTTCCGGCGCCATCACGACGTCGTGGCCCGCCTCGAGCGCCCGGGCTCCCGCGGCGAGTCCGCGCCAGGAGGTGACGACGGCGTCGTCGGGCAGGAGGGGGCCGAACCCCTCGTCCCACACGATCGCACGGCGACCGCGTGCTGAGACGTGCCGGGCGAGCCCGGCGAGGAACCACCCGTGGAGCGCGGCGACGTCGGGCAGGCCCAGGCGCTCGGCCCGCGCGACGATCTCGGTGTCCTGCCGCCACAGGCTCGTCGGCACCTCGTCGCCGCCGATCGCGATCCACGGTGAGTCGAAGATCTCCAAGACCTCGTCGAGCACGTGGCCGAAGAACTCGAGGGTCGCCTCGGACGGGTCGAGGACCTCCGTGCTGACCCCCCAGGTGGTGCGGACGCTGTGCGGCTGCTTGCGCGTCCCCAGTTCGGGGTAGGCCGCGACGGCCGCCTCGACGTGGCCGGGCACGTCGATCTCGGGCACGACCGTGACGCCGCGGGCCCTCGCGTAGGCGACGATCTCCCGCAGGTCGTCCTGGGTGTAGAAGCCGCCGTGGGGCCGGCCGTCGAACACGCCCGCACGCCAGGTGCCCACGTTCGACTCGGTGCGCCACCCTCCGACCTCGGTCAGGCGCGGGTAGCGCTCGATCTGGACGCGCCAGCCCTGGTCGTCGGTCAGGTGCAGCTGCAGGACGTTGAGGTGGTGCGCGGCCGCGAGGTCGACGAACCGCAGCACCTCGCGGGTGGGCAGGAAGTGCCGCGCGACGTCGAGCAGCACGCCGCGCCACGCGAAGCGCGGGTGGTCCTCGACCTCGCACGCGGGGATCTCGAGCCGGGTGCCGGGCAGCGCCGTGGCCCGGAACGCGCGGGGCCCGGCGAGCTGGCGCAGGGTCTGGACCGCGGCGAGGGCTCCGGCCGCGTCCGGCGCCGTGACGTACACGGCGTCGGTGGTCACCGTGAGGCGGTACCCGCCCGCGGCGACGGCGGACCCGTCCGCAACCTCGAACCGGACGTGCGGTGCCCGCAGCGAACCGGTGGGGTCGACGCTCTCCGGTGCCGAGGGGCCGTCGGTCCGGACCGACACGTCGACGTCGAAGGCCGTCGCGACGTCGTGCGCCCAGCGTCGCGCCGCGAGGACGAGCGTCGGCGCGGCGACCACGTCGACCCGGCCCGTCGGGGCCCAGACGCCGACGGCGCGGCGGAAGCTCGCAGGGGCGGGGACAAGGCCGGGGTCGTCGTCGAGAGGCACGGCCACGAGCGTAGACGACTGACGGGCATTCGGTAGGCCTCCACGCAAAACCTTGCACCCCTCGATCCGTGCGCAAGTCACGCAAGCGGCTTGCGTCCTCCTGTAGTGTCGTGAGCATGTCGAGACGTCTGGCCGAGGTGGCCGCCAAGGTGGGTGTCAGCGAGGCGACCGTGAGCCGCGTCCTGAACGGGAAGCCGGGGGTCTCGCAGGCGACACGTGACTCCGTCCTGACCGCGCTGGACGTGCTCGGGTACGAGCGGCCGACCAAGCTGCGCGGTGAGCGCGGCAGGCTCGTGGGGCTCGTGCTGCCCGAGCTCGCGAACCCGATCTTCCCGGCGCTCGCCGAGGTCATCGGCGGTGCGCTCGCCCAGCAGGGCTACACCCCGGTGCTGTGCACCCGCAGCGCGGGCGGGATCAGCGAGTCCGAGTACATTGACCTGCTCCTGACCCAGCAGGTCTCGGGGGTTATCTTCGCCGGCGGCCTGTACTCGGAGCGTGCGGCCGACCATGCGCACTACGAACGTCTGAGCGCGCTCAACCTTCCGGTCGTCCTGATCAACGCCTCGATCGAGGAGCTCGACTTCCCGCAGGTCTCGTGCGACGACCTCATCGCGATGCACCAGGCCCTGGGGCACGTGATCTCGCTGGGGCACCGCCGGATCGGCTTTCTTCTGGGGCCCGCGGACCACGTGCCCTCGGAGCGGAAGCTGGCCGCGGCGCACGAGTTCGCCGAGCGTCGGGGCGTCGTACTCGACCCGGACCTGATCGTCCACAGCCAGTACTCGTTGGAGAGCGGGCAGGCCGCCGCGACCCGGCTCGTCGAGCGCGGGGCGACCGCGGTGGTCGCGGCCAGCGACCCGCTCGCGCTCGGTGCGGTGCGGGCGGCGCGTCGCGTCGGGCTGCAGGTGCCCCACGACGTCTCGGTGGTCGGCTACGACGACTCGGCGCTGATGAACCTGACCGACCCGGCACTCACGACCGTGCGGCAGCCGATCGACGCGATGGGTCGCGCGGCCGTGGACCTGCTGGCGGCGATGGTCGGCGGCGGCGACGTCTCGAGGGACGAGCTGCTCTTCGAGCCGGAGCTGGTGGTCCGCGGGTCGACGGCGGCCGCCCCGGCCTCCACGGGTCCCTGACGGCCGCACCGCCTCCGCAGAGCCGTCCTGTCCCTCCAGGCAGGGCGGCTTCGTCGTTTCCGTAGCGAAGTTGAGCACCAAGGATCGCAGTTGTGTAACGCTGCTGTTGATTTCTTGCGTTGATCCTGTCAACTGATTACTGTGACCAACATGACGACGACGTCCCGCGACGCCACCTGGTGGCGCAACGCAGTGATCTACCAGGTGTATCCGCGCAGCTTCGCCGACGGGAACGGGGACGGCACCGGAGACCTCCGCGGACTCCGCGAGCGGCTGCCCTACCTGCGCGACCTGGGGGTCGACGCGATGTGGCTGACGCCCTGGTACCTCTCGCCGCTCGCCGACGGCGGGTACGACGTCCAGGACTACCGGGCGATCGACCCCGCCTTCGGGACGCTCGCCGAGGCCGAGGCGCTGATCGGCGAGGCTCGCGAACACGGGATCCGCACGATCATCGACGTCGTGCCCAACCACGTCTCCTCCGAGCACCCGTGGTTCCGGGCCGCGCTCGACTCCGCGCCGGGGTCGCGGGAACGTGAGCGCTTCTGGTTCAGGGACGGCACGGGTGCCGACGGTGACGAGATGCCGACGCAGTGGGTCTCCAGCTTCCAGGGGTCGACGTGGACGCGGACCACGAATCCCGACGGGACGCCGGGGCAGTGGTACCTGCACCTGTTCACCCCCGAGCAGCCCGACCTGAACTGGACCGACGACGAGGTCCGGCGCGAGCACGAGGACGTGCTGCGCTTCTGGTTCGACCGCGGCGTGGCCGGGATCCGGATCGACTCCGCCGCGCTCCCCGCCAAGGACCCGACGTTCCCCGAGCTGCCCGAGACCTTCACCGACGGGTCGCACCCGCACCTGGACCGCGACGAGCTGCACGACATCTACCGGTCCTGGCGCGCGGTCGCCGACGAGTACGAGGAACCCGGCGTGCTCGTCGGCGAGATCTGGCTCCCGGACCCCGCGCGGTTCGCCCAGTACCTGCGTCCGGACGAGATGCACACGGCGTTCAACTTCGACTTCATGACCCGGCCGTGGAACGGCAAGCAGCTGCACGAGGCGATCCGGACGACGCTCGAGGCGCACGCCCCCGTCGGTGCGCCGGCGACCTGGGTGCTCTCGAACCACGACATCACGCGTCCCGTGACACGCTACGGCCGCGAGGACACGTCGTTCGACTTCCTCAAGAAGCGGTTCGGCACGCCGACGGACCTCGCCCTCGGCGAGCGCCGTGCGCGGGCCGCCGCGCTCCTGACCGCGGCGCTGCCCGGGTCGCTCTACATCTATCAGGGGGACGAGCTCGGGCTGCCCGAGGTCGAGGTTCCTCGCTCGGCCATCCAGGACCCGATGCACTTTCGTTCGGAGGGTGTCGACCCCGGGCGTGACGGGTGCCGGGTCCCGCTCCCGTGGACCCGGTCGGGCGTCAACGCAGGCTTCTCCCCGGACGGTGCGACGGCGGAACCCTGGCTCCCGCTCCCCGACGGGTGGGAGGAGCGGTCCGTCGAGGCCCAGCAGGACGACCCCGGCTCGATGCTCTCGCTGTACCGCTCGGCGCTCGCGGTGCGACGCCGCGACCCCGGTCTCGCGTCCGAGGCGTTCGCCTGGGTGGAGACGCCGTCCGACGACGTCATCGCCTTCGCGCGTGGCGACCACCTGGTCTGCGTCGCCAACCTCGGGGCCGACCCGGTCCCGCTGCCCGAGGGCGCCGAGGTCGTCCTGGCGAGCGCCGAGCTCGTCGACGGCCAGGTTCCTCGGGACACCGTCGCCTGGTACCGCCCCTGACCACGTTCTCTCGACCGCACGACCACCCTGTCCGCAGCACGACCGCACCGACCGTCGGTACGGAACCGATCAAGGAGTGACGATGACGTCATCACGCCGCACACTGGCTCTCACCCTCGTGGGCGCCCTGACCCTGTCCGCCCTCGCGGCCTGCAGCTCGTCCGACGACGAGGCCGCCGAGGGCGACACCGCCGCCACCGACGAGGCCGTGACCATCCAGGTGGCCATGGACGAAGGGCTCGAGCAGGGAGCGATCGACGCGTTCAACGAGCGCATCGAGCAGTTCGAGTCCGAGCACGAGAACATCACGGTCGAGGCCCAGGAGTACAACTGGGTGGGCACGACCTTCACGGCCGACCTCGCCGGCGGCACGCTGCCCGACGTCTTCACGGTGCCGTTCACGGACGGGCGCGGACTCATCGAGCGTCAGCAGATCGCCGACGTGTCCGAGCAGATCGCGGAGCTCCCGTACGCCGGGGACTTCAGCGAGACCGTCGCCTCGGCCGGGCAGGACGCGGACGGAAAGCAGTGGCTCGTCCCCATCGCCGCCTACGGTCAGGGCCTGCACTACAACCGTGCGCTGTTCGAGGAGGCGGGGCTCGACCCCGACGCTCCTCCGACGACGTGGGACGGCATCCAGGAGGCGGCCCGGACGATCTCGGAGAAGACGGGTCAGGCCGGCTACGCCGAGATGACCACCTCCAACACCGGCGGCTGGATCCTCACCACGCTGGTCTACTCGCTGGGGGGCCGTGCCGAGAGCGTCGACGGGGAGACCACGACGGCGACGATCAACACGCCGGAGTACACCGAGGCGCTCGAGATGCTGCGGTCGATGCGCTGGGAGGACGACTCGATGGGGTCGAACTTCAACCATGACTGGGGCACGAGCCACGCCGACTTCGCCGCGGGCAAGATCGGGATGTTCATCTCGGGCGGGGGCGACTACGGCAACCTCGTGACCCAGAACGCGATGCCCGAGGCCGACTACGGCGTCACCGTCCTGCCGCTCGAGGGCAGCGATCCCGCAGTGCTCGGTGGCGGCACACTGGCCGCGGTGAACGCCAAGGCCACGCCCGCCGAGCAGGCGGCAGCCGTCGAGTGGATCGACTTCTACTACATGGAGAAGCTCACCGACGAGGACGCCGCCGTCGCGGACGCCCAGGTCACCGCCGACCAGGGCCAGCCGGTCGGCGCGCCCGTCCTGCCGGTCTTCGACAAGGCGACGTACGACGAGTCGCAGGAGTGGATCGCGGACTACGTCAACGTCCCGCTCGAGCAGTTCGCCCCGTACTCCGACAACATCTACGACCAGCCGCTCGCCGCCGAGCCGCCGGTCGCCACGCAGGACCTGTACGCGGCGCTCGACCCCGTGGTCCAGGCGGTCCTGACCGACGAGGACGCCGACATCGACCAGCTGCTCTCCGACGCGGAGACGAACATCCAGGGAATCATCGACGCCTCCTGACCGGTCCGGCCGCCCCAGATCCCCGGGGCGGCCGGTGCTGTCCCCTCCGCCGCGCTGCCGACCACGACCCGAAAGGCCTCGACCGTGACCACCACCGTCGTGTCCCAACCCCCCGACGCGCCGCCCGCGCACGCGCCGGTCTCGTCGATCATGTCCGCCCGACGGCGCCGTCGGCGCACCCCCGTGACCTGGGTGCGCGGCGGCGGGCTCAGCACCCTGATCCTCGGCCTCCCGCTGCTGGTGATCTTCGGGCTCTTCTCCTGGTTCCCGATCGTGCGAGCGACCGTGATGAGCGTCCAGACGACCAACCTCGTCACAGCGCCGGTGTACGTCGGCCTCGACAACTTCACCGCGGTGCTCGCCGACCCGCTTCTCGGCACCGCCGTGACGAACACGCTGTACTTCGCACTCCTCGCGCTGGTCTTCGGCTATCCGGCGCCGCTGGTCGTGGCCGTCCTGATGAGCGAGGTGCGCCGCGGCAAGGGAGTGTTCTCGGCGCTCGCGTACCTGCCCGTCGTCGTGCCGCCGGTGGTCGCGGTACTGCTCTGGAAGGTGTTCTACGACGCCTCTCCCGACGGCGTCTTCAACACGATCGTCGGCTGGGTCGGGCTCGGCCCCTTCCCGTGGCTGCAGGACCCGTCGTGGGCCATGCCGTCGTTGGTGCTCGAGGCGACCTGGGCCGCGGCCGGCGGCACCATCATCATCTATCTCGCGGCGCTGACCGGAGTCGCGCCCGAGCTCTACGACGCCGCCGAGGTCGACGGTGCAGGGGTCTGGCGCAAGGTGTGGCACGTGACCCTGCCTCAGCTGCGAGGGATCCTCTTCATCACCCTGATCCTGCAGGTGATCGGTACCGCCCAGGTCTTCCTCGAGCCGTACCTGTTCACCAACGGGGGGCCGGCGAACTCGACCACGACGATCATGCTGATGATCTACAACTACGCGTTCCAGTTCGGCGACTACGGCAAGGCGACGGCGCTGAGCCTCATGCTCGCGGCCGTCCTCGCCGTGCTCTCGACCGTGTACTTCAAGGCGACCTCATCCTGGAGCAAGTGATGACCGACCACGTCTCTTCGCCCGTCGCCCCCACGGGTGCGAGGCCTCGCAAGGCACGGAAGGCCGGCTCGGCGGCCGCCGACCGCGGCATCCTCTCACCGTCGGACTGGCGCCGGCGGGGCGTCGGCAGCTGGCTCCGACTGTCCCACGTCCTGCTCTTCGCCGGACTGGTGGTCGGCGGCCTCGGGCCCATCCTGTGGCTCGCCAAGTCGGCGGTCACCCCGACCCAGGACACCCTGCGCACCCCGATGGCGATCTTCCCGAACGGCGTCGACTGGGCGAACCTCGCGACCGCGTGGACCCGGTTCGAGATCGACCTGTACTTCTACAACACGATCGTCCTGGCGCTCGGGTCGTGGCTGATCCAGGTCCTCGTCGCGGCCACCGGCGGGTACGTGCTCTCGGTCCTGCGTCCCGCATGGGGGAGGGTCGCGACGGCGCTCGTCCTCTCGACCCTGTTCATCCCTGCCGTCGTGCTCCTGGTCCCGCTCTACCTCACCGTGCTCGACGTGCCGGTCGTGCACGTCTCGCTCATCAACAGCTGGTGGGGCGTGTGGTTGCCCGCCGGGGCGAGCGCGTTCAACGTGATCCTCGTCAAGCGGTTCTTCGACAACCTGCCACGGGAGATCTTCGAGGCGGCGCGTGTCGACGGCGCCGGGCCGTTCCGCGTCGCCTGGTCGATCGTGATGCCGATGTCCCGGCCGATCCTCGGTGTCGTGTCCGTCTTCGCGGTCATCGCCGCCTGGAAGGACTTCCTCTGGCCGCTGCTCGTGCTCCGCGACCCGGCGAAGCAGCCGCTGTCGGTGCGACTCCCGGCGCTGGCCAACTACGTCGAGCTCGACGTCTTCCTGGCGGCGCTCGCGATCTCCACCGCGCTGCCGATCGTCATCTTCCTCGTCTTCCAGCGGATGTTCCTCTCCGGTGCGGGGCTCGGGGGCGCGGTCAAGGGCTGACGCGGGTGCCGGCAGGCCGGCCCGGCGAATCTGACGCGCTGTCGCATCGACGTCACATCGCCGAGGTCGAGGATCGGGCGCACAGCACGTCGGACCCGGTGCATGATGGATGCATGGCCAACGCTCTGCCCTATGACGCCCTGCTCCTGTACTCCTTCGGCGGCCCGAACGAGCCCGCCGACGTCGTGCCGTTCCTGCGCAACGTCACCGCCGGCAAGGGGATCCCTGACTCGCGGCTCGAGGAGGTCGGTGAGCACTACTACGGGTTCGGGGGAAAGAGCCCGATCAACGAGCAGAACCTCGCGCTCAAGGCGGCGCTCGAGGCGGAGCTCGCGGCACGGGGGATCGACCTGCCGGTCGTCTGGGGCAACCGCAACTGGGCCCCGTACACGGACGACGCGATCACCGAGCTCGAGTCGATCGGGGCCCGGCGGGCGGTCGCCCTCGTCACGTCGGCCTACTCGTCGTACTCGGGCTGTCGCCAGTACCGCGAGGACCTCGCGGTCGTCCTCGACAAGCGCGGTCAGCTCGACGAGACCGGCTCGACGGGGGTCCAGTTCGACAAGATCCGCTCGTACTTCAACCACCCCGGGTTCGTGCAGGCGAACGTCGACGCGATCGTCGAGGCGTTCGGCGACCTCGCGGCCAAGGGCGGGGACGCCTCCGCCGCCCGGCTGATGTTCGTCACGCACTCCATCCCCGACACCATGGAGGCCGCGAGCCGCATCTCCGGCGCCACATACTCCGCGCAGCACCTCGACGTCGGCGCCGAGATCGCGGTCCGGGTGGGCCGTGAGCTGGGCCGCGAGGTCGAGTGGGAGCTGTCGTACTGCTCCCGGTCCGGTCCGCCGAGCCAGCCGTGGCTCGAGCCGGACGTCAACGACCTGCTCACCGAGCGGGCGGGCGAGGGGCTGCGCGACGTCGTCCTCTCTCCGATCGGTTTCGTCTCCGACCACATGGAGGTCGCCTATGACCTCGATACGGAGGCGATGGAGACGGCCACGGAGCTCGGCATGAACGCCGTGCGCGCCGGGACGGTCGGCACGCGCGCTCCCTTCGTCGAGGGGCTCGTCGACCTGCTTCTCGAGCGGGCCGCGATCGCGCGCGGCGAGGACCCCGACGAGCGCGCCGTCGGGTCGCTCCCGGCGTTCCGCAGCGTCTGCGCCCCCGGGTGCTGCCTGCGGCGCGACGCCGAGCCGACAGGGGTTCCCGCCCTGTGCTCGGGCGACCTCTACTCCTGACCACCCGGCCCCGGCCGGCCATCTGAACCGAGAGGCAACACCCCATGACCGAGCAGCCCGCAGCGCCCGACGGCCACGTCAACGTCGACACCGGTCAGGTGGTCGACCACGACGCGATCAACGCATCGATCCGGTACACGATGTGGTCGGTCTTCTCGCTGACGGAGACGCTGCCCGAGAACGACGTGGAGCGGGCCGCGGTCGTCGCGGCGGCCGAGCGGGCCGTCGGGGCGACCGACGTGGACGCGGCCTCGACCGACGCCGAGCTCGTCGTGCGGGGCTGGTACGACGTCGGCGGGCTGAGCGCGAACGCCGACCTGATGCTCTGGGTGCACGGGCCGTCGATCGAGTCCGTGCAGGGCGCGTACCAGCGCCTGCGCGCCTCGGTGCTGGGGCGGGCGCTGAACCCGGTGTGGTCGGTGGCGGCGCTGCACCGCCAGGCCGAGTTCAACCGCGGTCACGTCCCGGCGTTCCTGGCCGGTGAGCAGCCGCGGGACTACATCTGCGTGTACCCGTTCGTGCGCTCCTACGAGTGGTACCTGCTCCCGGACGCAGAGCGCCGGACGATGCTGCGCGACCACGGACTGGCAGCCAAGGACTACAAGGACGTGCGGGCCAACACGGTCTCGGCGTTCGCGCTCGGCGACTACGAGTGGATCCTCGCGTTCGAGGCGGACGAGCTCCACCGGATCGTCGACCTCATGCGTGACCTGCGCGCCACCGAGGCGCGTCGGCACGTGCGCGAGGAGGTCCCGTTCTACACGGGACCCCGCACGACGCTCGCCGACTGGGCGGCCCGCCAGCCCCTCGCCTGATCGTTCAAGATGCTCAGCATGCTGAGGTTTGCCATGATCGGAGCATGAGCACAGACGATACTTCGCAGGTCTCCGACGCCGCGACGACGACGGGCGACGGTCCGACGCGTGCGGACCGTGTCCGGCAGGTCACCGTCCTGATCGGCGCCGTCGTCGCGATCGCGGGTGCCGCCGTCGGCTCCGGGGCGGCCGGCGGTCAGCCCATCCAGGACGCCGCCGGGGGCGCTCTCGCCGCCGACGCCACGGTGCTCGCACCCGACTCCCCGGCGTTCTCGATCTGGTCCGTCATCTACGCGGGCCTCGCCGTCTTCGCCGTCTACCAGGCGCTGCCCGCGCAGGCCACCAACGACCGTCTCCGGTCCGTCTCGTGGTGGGTGCTCGCGTCGATGCTGCTCAACGCCGCATGGATCGGGGTGATCCAGGGCGGGTGGCTCTGGCTCAGCGTCGTCGTGATCGCGCTGCTCGTCGCGGTGCTCGCGGTGATCCTCGTCCGGCTGGTGCGGATCCCCGCCGGCGGGTGGTTCGAGTCGCTGGTCACCGACGGAACAGTGGGGCTGTACCTCGGGTGGGCGTCGGTCGCGACGCTCGCTGACGTCGCCGCGACGCTGACCGCGGAGGACATCGGCACGTCGGCCGACGCCAGCATCTGGGGCGTCGTCGTGCTCGGCGCCGGGACGGCACTCGCGATCGCCTACGCGATCTTCGCGGCGTCGCGCCCGACGGTCGCGATCGCTATCGGTCTCGCGATGGCCTGGGGCATCGGGTGGATCAGTGCCGGTCGTTTCAACGGGCCCCTGATCGACGAGACGGTCGCCGTCGCCGCGGCCGTCGCGGCCGCGGTCGCCCTCGTCGCCCCGCTCGTGACGGTCGGGATGCGTCGGCGCGGCTGACGGACAAACACGCGCGTGCCCGCCATCCTGAGAAATATGCGGACACGTGCGCACCACGCGACCCCCGGCGACGACGTCCGGCGGGCCGCCGTCATCGTCAGCGTCGTCCTCGCGGTGTGCGCGGGCCTGTGGAACCGCGAGCCTCTCGACCCCTCGGCGACGCTCCTGGCGCCCGCCGAGGAGGCGGACCTCGGCCGCTACGTCCTCCTCGCCGGACTCGCGGTGCTCGCGACCTACCAGACCCTCCCGTTGCAGGCCGCACGCGCGCGGATGCGTGCCACCGGCTGGTGGGTGGCGGGGGCGGCGCTCGCCCTCGCCGTGGCGCAGACGATGCCGGACGGCGCGGTGACGGGCGGCGCCATGGTCCTCGCGGCCGCCGCGTTCCTCGGAGCCGCCGCGGGCCTCGTCCGCGACGGTGCCGAGCGGCGGACGGAGGCGATCACCGTCGACCTGGTCGTCGGCCTGGGAGTCGGGTGGTCCCTCACGACGGCGGCGAGCACCGTCGCCGCGGCACTCGCCGACGCCGGCCATCCCGTCCGTCGCACGACGGCGCTCGCGGTCGTCGGTGCCCTGGGCCTGGCCGTGGTCGTCGTCGCGCACTGGGCTGCCGCCCGCACGTGGCTCGCGGCGGGGACGGGGCTCGGCGCCGCCTGGACGCTCGGCTGGATCGCGGTCGCACGGTTCGCCGACGTCCCCGGTGACGAGACTGTCGCCGTCGCGGCCGCAGGGATCGCCTCGATCGCGTTCGTCAGCCCGTGGGTCTCAGTGCTGCGGGAGCGTCCCGTCGGCTGATCCGGCCGGGACCTCGACGTAGTGCTCGACGACGGGTTTCGGCTCGTAGAAGTGATGCAGCAGCTCGCGCCAACGCGGGAACTGCGCCGACCTGCGGAACCCCTCCTCGTGCGCCTCGACGGACTCCCACTCGACCAGCAGCAGGTAGGTCGAGCTCGACTCGACGCCGCGTGAGAGCGTCAGGTCGAGGAAGCCGGGCTGCTGGGCGATCAGCGGGCGGGCCTCGACGAAGGCCGCCTCGAAGGCGGCCTCCTGACCGGGGCGGACGGGCAGGAGTGCGTGCTCTCGGATCATGCCCGGATACTACGCACCGCGCGGTGCCGGGCGGGGTGCGGTCCGTCGCCCGCCCGGCACCGGCAGGTCACGGGTAGAGGCCGCGGATCTTGTGCGCCTCGGAGACACGTTGGACACCGATGGCAAGCGCGGCGTCGCGCAGGCGGATGTCCTCGCGGCGGGCGAGCGCCGCGACGTCCGCATACGCGGAGTGCATCCGGTGCTCGAGCTTCTCGGCGATCTCGTGCTCGGCCCACCAGTACGCCTGGTTGGCCTGGACCCACTCGAAGTAGGAGACGACGACGCCGCCCGCGTTGGCGAGGATGTCCGGCACGACGACGATCCCGTTCTTCGCGAGGATCCGGTCGCCCTCGCCGGTGGTCGGTCCGTTGGCGCCCTCCACGACGAACCGCGCCCGGACGGTCGGCGCCGTGCGCTCGTCGATCACGCCCTCGACGGCGGCGGGGACGAGCACGTCCACCTCGAGCGCGAGGAGCGCGTCGTTGTCGATCGGGTCGGACTCGGCGAAGCCGACCACGGAGCCGGTGGCGACGAAGTGCTCCATGAGGGCCGGCATGTCCAGGCCCTCGCGGTTGATCACCCCGCCGTACTGGTCGCTGACGGCCACGACGGTGGCCCCCTCGGCGGCGAAGATCTCGGCGGCGTGCCCGCCGACCTTGCCGAAGCCCTGGATGGCGATCCGCGCCTCGGCCAGGTCGACTCCGGCCTCGGTGAGCACCGCGCGCGTCGTGTGCACGACACCGGCGGACGTCGCGGTCGCGCGTCCCAGGGACCCGCCGACGGCGATCGGCTTGCCGGTGACCACGGCCGGGATCGTGTATCCCTGGCTGACGGAGTAGGTGTCCATCACCCAGGCCATCGTCTGCTCGCTCGTGCCCATGTCCGGCGCCATGATGTCGACGTCGGGGCCGATGACCGGCTTGATCTCGCTGGTGTATCGGCGGGTCACCCGTTCCAGCTCGGACTCGGAGTGCTCGCGCGGGTCGATGGTCACGCCGCCCTTGGCGCCGCCGTACGGCAGGTCGACGATGGCGCACTTCCACGTCATCCACATCGCCAGGGCACGGACCTCGTCGATGTCGACGCTCGGGTGGAACCGCAGACCGCCCTTGCCGGGGCCCCGGGAGACGTTGTGCTGCACCCGGTACCCGCGGAACAGGACCGTCGACCCGTCGTCGCGTCTGAGCGGCACGCTCACGTGCACCTCGCGACGCGGGACGGCGAGCATCTCGTGCATCCCCGCGTCGAGGTCGAGCATGGAGACGGCGCCCGAGAGCTGGGCGAGCGCGGTGCCGAGCGGGCCGCCGCTCGCGGCGATCGAGTCGGGTGCGCTGGTGGTCACTGTGGACACGGGTCCTCCGGGTACGAGGTCGACCGATGCCGCCGGGTCAGCGGCATCGCTGATGCGCCCAACGTACAACGCCGGCCGGTGGTCAGGCCCGTCGAGCGGCGACGCACAGGAATCCCTCAGGAACCCCATGCCGTCCTCCTGGATCCGGTGTCTAGACAGGAGGCATGACGAAACGACGGACTCGCAGAACGCTCGTCGCCTCCGGGGTGGCGGTGACCCTCGCACTGGGTGGCAGCGCGGCCTGGGCGCTCGACCGGTTCGTGGTCGAGCACGTCGAGATCGCCGACGTCTCGAGCTACGAGGCGGAGCAGTCGGCCGACGCGACGGATGCGGACTCGGCCAGCGCCGAGGACCCCATGATCGAGATCGAGACGGTCGTGGAGGGCACGGGGGACGAGACCGTGACGTACTACGTGGCGGACGTCGTCCTCGACGACATGACACAGCTGCGCTCCGCCTTCGCCGAGGACCAGTTCGGGCAGAACATCATCGCCGACACCTCCGAGATCGCCGAGGACCACGACGCGATCTTCGCGATCAACGGCGACTACTACGGGTTCCGCGACACGGGGATCGTGATCCGCAACGGCGTCGTGTACCGCGACGAGGGGGCGCGCGACGGGCTGGCCTTCTATCGCGACGGCCACGTCGAGACCTACGACGAGACGACGACGGACGCCGAGACGCTCGTCGAGGACGGTGTCTGGAACACCCTCTCGTTCGGCCCGGTGATCCTCGAGGACGGGGAGATCCCCGACGGGATCGAGGACGTCGAGGTCGACACGAACTTCGGGAACCACTCCATCCAGGGCGAGCAGCCGCGCACGGCGATCGGCGTGATCGACGAGAACCACCTGGTGTTCGTCGTCGTCGACGGGCGCAGCCCCGGCTACAGCGCGGGCGTCACCATGACCGGTCTCGCCGAGATCATGCAGGGCCTCGGGGCGACGACCGCGTACAACATCGACGGCGGCGGGTCGTCGACGATGTACTACGACGGCGAGGTCGTCAACGACCCGCTCGGCAAGGGTGAAGAGCGCGGGACCTCCGACATCCTCTACATCGCCGAGTGACGGGCACCCCGATGCCGACACAGACCTCCGCCGTCGTCCTGATCCCCGCGCTGGAGCCCGATCACCGGCTGCTCGCGCTGGTGGCCGACCTGCGGCGCACGGCGCCCGACCTGTCCGTCCTCGTGGTGGACGACGGCTCCGGGGCCGGGTATGCGACCGTGTTCGACGACGTCGCCGCGCTGGGCGCCGACGTCGTCGCCGACCCGGTGCCGGGAAACCACGGCAAGGGCCACGCCCTCAAGCTCGGGATCCGCGAGGTCGAGACCCGGTACCCGGGGGCCGACGTCGTGTGCGCCGACGCCGACGGGCAGCACACGGTGCAGGACATCCTCCGCGTGGCGGGCCACGTCCGGCCGGGCACGGCTGTCGTCGGCGGTCGGCGCTTCGTCGGTGACGTCCCGCTGCGCAGCCGCGTGGGAAACGCGGTCTCGCGCAGCCTCTTCCGGCTCGTGACGGGCCTGCGGGTCCACGACACCCAGACCGGCCTGCGCGCGTACCCGGCGTCGCTGCTGCCGTGGCTCCGGAGCATCCCGGGGGAGCGGTTCGAATACGAGCTCGCGGTCCTCCTGCAGGCGCCCCGGGACGGGGTCGACGTCGACGAGGTCGAGATCGAGACGGTCTACCTCGACGAGAACGAGTCGTCGCACTTCCGACCCGTCGTCGACTCGCTCCGGATCCTCGCGCCCCTGCTCCGGTTCGTCGGGACCGGCGTCGCGTCCTTCGGCGTCGACGTCCTGATGCTCCTCCTGCTGCAGGCGCTCACCGGATCCCTCCTGCTCTCCGTCGTCGGCGCGCGGATCGTCAGCGGCTCGGTGAACTTCTTGCTCAACAAGTTCGTCGTGTTCCGGTCGACGGACCACCGGGCGACGCGCGCGGAGGCAGCACGCTACGTCGCCCTCGCCGTGTCCCTCGTGGTTGCGGGGTACCTGATGCTGCTCGGTCTCCAGACCCTGGGCGTCGCGCTGCTGCCCGCCAAGCTGCTCACCGACGGGATCCTGTTCTTCGTCGGGTGGGCCGTGCAGCGTCGGCACGTCTTCCGCACGGGCGGCTCCGGTCTCGACGAGCTCGACCGGCGCGACGGGCGGGTGACGGCGGTCGAGCCCGTCGAGACCAGCGCGACGGTCTCGACGGGCGGGTGACGGCGGTCGAGCCCGTCGAGACCGTTCAGCGCCGCGAGCGCCGTCGGAACGACGCCGGTGTCTCCCCGGTCAGGCGGGCGAACGTCCGGGTGAACGACGGCTGGTCGTAGAACCCGGAGTCGCTGGCGACGTCGACGATCGGCAGGTCGGTGCTGGTGAGCAGCTCCGTGGCCCGGTCGACGCGGGCACGCAGGACGAGCTGGCGGGGCGTGAGGGAGAAGACGCGGCGCACACGGCGCGTGAGGGAGTCGGGGCTGCACCCGGCGAGTCGGGCGAGCTCGGCGGTCGTCAGCGGGGAGCCGAGGTGCGCGTCGATCCCGGCGGCGAGGCGCGTCATGGAGTCCATGGTGGCGTCGTCCGCGTCGGACTCGTGCAGGTCCTGGGAGACGGAGACCAGACCGACGAGCTCGCCGCGCACGTCCCGGACGGGCAGCTTGGACGTGAGGAACCAGCCGGGGGTGCCGCCGAGCCGCCGGATGAGCTCGAGCTCGTTGCGCAGCGGGTCTCCGGTGCGGATCACCTCGGCGTCCTGGTGGGCGTAGCGCTCCGCGAGCTCGGGGACGAACAGGTCGGCGGCGGTCCGGCCGACGACGTCGCGGCGGGACTTGGCGTTGGTGCGCCCGACGAAGACCCGGTTGACGGCGACGTACCGGCCGGACGGCGTCTTGGCACAGAACATCGTCTGGGCGAGCTGGTCCATCAGGGCGATCATCACGGGGCTCAGGGCGCCCAGGAGCCGCTCCGCGCCGTCAGCGCCTGCATCGGCGACGAGCCCCGCCGCGGGCAGGGGCGGGGGAGTCGGCTCGGCGTTGTCGTACACAGGGACTATTTGAGCCCGGAACGTACAAGACGGCACGTCAGGACAGGATGCACAGTGGAGTATGAGCAGCCACACTTTCTCCAGCCCGGCGGTGACGGATCTCGACATGGTGGAGTCGGCGGTCGACCTCGCCAGGTCCTGGGTCGCCGCTGCGGACGCCGACCAGAACCGCTCTGAGCAGGCCACCGCAGGCCGGCTCGGCGCTCTCGTCTCCGACCCGAAGGGTCTGGAGCTCGCCGTCCGGTTCGTCGACGACGTCGCCCGCCCCCACGACTCGGCGGTCGCCGCCAAGCAGCTCAACCGGCTCGGCGACCTCGCCGGGCACGCGCAGGGCTTCCTCGGGCCCGTCGACCGGCTGATGCTCCGGGCCGGCGGGGCGCTCGCGCCCGGTCTGCCCGGCGTCGTCGTCCCGGCCGCCCGGATCAGGCTGCGCCAGCTCGTCGGGCACCTCGTCGCGGACGCGGGGCCCGGCCTCGGCAAGCACCTGGCGCGCACCCGCGAACAGGGGTACGCGCTCAACGTCAACCTTCTCGGCGAGGCCGTGCTCGGCGAGGCCGAGGCGCAGGCCCGCCTCGACCGGACGATCGCGCTCGTCGAGCGCCCCGACGTCGACTACGTCTCGGTCAAGGTCTCCTCGGTCGCCTCCCAGCTCGTCACGTGGGACCTGGAGGGGTCGCGCGACCGTGTCGTCGAGCGGCTGCTCCCGCTCTACCGGGCCGCCCAGGAGCACGGGGTGTTCCTCAACCTCGACATGGAGGAGTACCGCGACCTGGCGCTGACGACCGCCGTGTTCCGGACGGTGCTCAGCCGTGAGGAGTTCCACGGCCTGGAGGCCGGTATCGTCCTGCAGGCCTACCTCCCGGACGCGCTCGGGGCGCTCGACGAGCTCACCGAGTTCGCCACTGCCCGCGTGGCCGACGGCGGCGCACGGATCAAGGTCCGGCTCGTCAAGGGCGCCAACCTCCCGATGGAGCACGTCGAGGCCGAGAGCCATGGCTGGCCGCTCGCCCCCTACGGGTCCAAGCCCGAGGTCGACGCCAACTACGTCCGGCTCCTCGACCACGCACTGCGTGCCCCCCGCACCGACGCGGTGCGGATCGGTGCTGCCTCCCACAACCTCTTCCACGTGGCGCTCGCGGTGCTGCTCGGGCGCGAGCGCGGGGTCTCCGAGGCCCTCGACGTCGAGATGCTGCAGGGCATGTCCCCGGCCGAGTCCCGTGCCGTGCGCGACGAGGTCGCGAAGGACGGGGGCCGTGTCGTCCTCTACACGCCGGTCGTTCGGGACGAGGACTTTGACGTCGCGGTCTCCTACCTGGTCCGACGCCTCGAGGAGAACTCCGCGGTCCAGAACTTCGTGCACTCGATGTTCGCCCCGGAGCCCGAGGGTGACGTCCCGACGCCCATGGACGGTCAGGAGGCGGCGTTCCGGGCGTCCGTCGAGGGCGGCTTCGGCGAGCCGGGGGACGCGGTCGTGCCCCGCCGGCAGGAGCGTCAGGAGCAGAACCCCGCCGAGCTCCCGGTCGACGGGTTCGAGAACGTCGCCGACACCGACCCTGCTGTCGCCGCCCACCGCGCGTGGGCCCGGCGGGTGGTCGCGGGCGAGGGCTACGGTCCGGTGCAGGCCGCGGAGATCGACTCGCTCCCCGAGATCGACGCCGCCGTCGCGCGCGCCGACCGCGCCGCGCAGGTCTGGTCCGAGGTCTCCACCGCCTGTCGTGCACGGGCGCTGCGCGCTATCGCCCGGCGGCTGGAGGAGGCACGCACCGACCTCGTGACGGCGCTCGTGCACGAGCCCGGCAAGACCGTGGCCGAGGCCGACCCGGAGATCAGCGAGGCGATCGACTTCGCCAACTACTACGCGCGTGCCGCCGAGGAGCTCGACGAGGTTCCCGGTGCGACCTTCACGCCCGACGGCGTCACGCTCGTGACCCCGCCGTGGAACTTCGCGGTGGCGATCCCTGTCGGTGGAGTCGTGGCCGCGCTCGCGGCCGGGTCCTCGGTGCTCGCCAAGCCCGCGCCGCCCACCCCACGGTGCTTCGAGATCGCGATCGACGCGATCCACGCGGGCCTGCTCGACGTCGCCCGTGAGTGTGCCGAGGGGACGGCGGACACGGCGTTCGACGAGCAGGTCGCCCGTGACGTCGTGCAGTTCCTCCGCGTCCCCGACGGTGACGCGGGCCAGCACCTCGTCACCCACGAGGGCGTCGCCCGCGTCGTCCTGACCGGAGCCCTCGAGACCGCCCAGCTCTTCGCGGGGTGGCGTCCCGAGCGGCCGCTGTTCGCCGAGACCTCGGGCAAGAACTCCCTCGTCGTCACGCCCGCGGCGGACATCGACCTCGCGGTCGCCGACCTCGTACGGTCCGCCTTCGGGCACGCCGGGCAGAAGTGCTCGGCCGCGTCGCTCGGCATCCTGGTCGGTTCGGTCGGAGACCCGCGGACCGAGACGGGCCGTCGGTTCCGCCGCCAGCTCGTGGACGCCGTCCGGTCGCTCGTCGTCGGCCCGGGCACCGACCTCGCGACGGTGATGAACCCGCTCACGGAGCCCGCGAGCGGAAAGCTCGAGCGTGCGCTGACGACGCTCGAGCCGGGAGAGTCCTGGCTCGTCCGACCGCGGCAGCTCGACGACGACGGCAAGATGTGGACCCCCGGGCTCAAGGAGGGCGTCGCCCCCGGCTCGTTCTTCCACGAGACGGAGGTCTTCGGCCCCGTCCTCGGGCTGATGACGGTCGACACCCTCGACGAGGCGCTCGCGCTGCAGAACCACGTCGACTACGGCCTCACCGGCGGGATCCACAGCCTCGACACGGACGAGGTCGACCACTGGCTCGACCGCGTCGAGGTGGGCAACGCCTATGTCAACCGGCACATCACCGGGGCGATCGTCCAGCGGCAGTCGTTCGGCGGATGGAAGGCCTCGGCCGTGGGCCCCGGCGCCAAGGCGGGCGGGCCCAACTACGTCGCGCAGTTCGGCACCTGGCACGACGACGCCGCCCTGCCCGACCGCGACACCGACCCCGACGCGTGGTTGGCCTGGGCGGAGGCGGACGACGAGCACCAGTGGGTGCGCGAGTTCGGCGTCGAGCACGACCCGAGCGGGCTCGTGGCCGAGTCGAACGTCTTCCGCTACCGGCCGGTGGACCGGCTGACGATCCGCGTCGGCGACGGCGCCAGGCCCGTGGAGGTGGCACGCGTGCTGTCGGCGGCCCGACGTGCCGGCGTCTCCGCACGGGTGGTGCGCAGCGGCGCCCACGGCACCAGCGACGCCGAGTTCGCCGAGCAGGTACGCCGCGGTCGGGTGACCGGACGCGTCCGCGTGGTCGGCGACGTCGTCGGTCTGCGCGAGGCCGCCGCCGAGCGTGTCGGATTCGTGACGGTCCTCGACCAGCCGGTCGTCGCCAGCGGGCGTCGCGAGCTGCTGGCGGTGCTCCACGAGCAGGCCGTCAGCCGCACGCTGCACCGCTACGGCCACGTCATGCAGCGCGACTGACCCGTCCCCTACGATCGACGGTATGACCACGGCATTCGTCCTCGGCGGCGGCGGCGTCCGCGGAGCCGTCCACATCGGGATGATCCGCGCGCTCCTCGAGCGAGGGATCACGCCCGACCTGGTCGTCGGGACGTCGATCGGTGCGATCAACGGCGCGGCGCTCGCGAAGACACCGCGTCTCGAGGTGGTCGACCGTCTGCTCACGGCGTGGTCGTCCGACACCGCGAGCCGGGTGTACGGCGAGTCGTGGTTCCGCCAGGTCCAACGACTCGCTCGCACGCGGACGCACCTCAACGACCCCGACACGCTCAGGGCGCTCCTCGTCGGGGTTCTCGGCGAGGGGCTCACGTTCGCGGACCTCGAGGTTCCGCTCGTCGTCTGCGCGGCGAGCATCGAGAAGGCCGAGGAGCACTGGTTCACCGAGGGCCCGCTGCTCGACGCCGTGATGGCGTCGGCGTCGGTCCCCGGTGCGCTGCCGCCCACCGAGATCGACGGCGAGCACTTCGTCGACGGGGGGATCGTCAGCTCGATCCCTCTGGGTGAGGCGGTGCGCCGGGGCGCGGACCGCGTCTACGTCCTGCAGGTCGGCCGCATCGACGAGCCGCTCTACGCGCCGAAGACCGCCGTCGACGTCGCCAAGGTGACCTTCGAGATCTCCCGCCGCCACCGCTTCTCCCGGGACCTGAAGAACGTCCCCGAGGGCGTCGAGGTCCACGTCCTGCCCGCCGGCGGTCCCCAGCCCGGGGACGAGAAGGTGGGCGCGTTCCGCCGACTCGACGCGACCCGGGCCCGGATCGACGCCTCCTACGAGTCCTCGGCCGAGTATCTGGACGCCCGGTGAACGTCGCCCCACCTCCTTGGTGGGTCCGCAGGTTCGTCCTCGCGCCCGCGATGGTCGCGATCGCGGTCCTGCTCGCGCCGACGAGCATCCTGCTGGTCCTGCTCGCCCTCGCGGTCGTCAGCTGGGCGCTGCCCGGCCGCCTCCGGGCACCGCGGATGGCCTGGATGACCGTGTTCTACATCCTGTGGGAGGCCACGGCCCTGCTGGGGTTCTTCGGCATCTGGGTGGCGTCCGGGTTCGGGTACGCGATGGACCGCAAGGCGTTCCGCTCCGTGAACCTCCGGTTCGCCGCGTGGATGGTCAAGGTCCTCTTCTGGCAGGTCCGCTGGACCCTGCGGCTGCGCATCACCATCGACGCGGACGAGATCCGCGGACTCGACGGCGTGCCCGCGGTCGTGGTCAGTCGCCACGCCGGCCCGGGGGACTCGTTCGTCCTCGTCGACGCGCTGCTCAACGTCGCCCGGCGTGAGCCCCGGATCGTCCTGAAGGACACCTTGCGGTGGGATCCGGCGATCGACACCCTGCTCAGCCGGATCCCCGCGGAGTTCGTCGTGCCGCACTCGCGACGCGCCGCGGACGACCCGGGCGGGAGCGAGGCTGTCGGAGACCTGGCACGGACGATGTCGGACGACTCGGCGCTCCTGCTGTTCCCGGAGGGCGGGAACGTCACGCCGCGGCGCCGGACCGCGCGGATCGCCGCGCTGCAGGACGCCGGGCAGTCCGACCTCGCGGCGATGGCCGCGGCGATGCCGCACGTCATGGCGCCGCACGTCGGCGGATTCCTCGCGGCGCTCGACGCCTGCCCGCGCGCCGGGGTGGTCGTCGTGGCGCACACGGGGCTCGAGAAGCTCGTGACCTTCGGAGACATCTGGCGCGAGCTGCCGATGGACAAGCACATCGTGATGAAGGGCTGGTCGACCGCTCCCGGGGTCCTGCCCGTCGGTGCCGACGACCGCGGCACGTGGCTCTTCAGCGAGTGGGCGCGCGTCGACGGCTGGATCGACGCGACGACGGCCGAGCTCGAGCGGGAGAAGACCGACCCCCGTCGGCGGACGTCACGCCGGGTGCGGGCGGCGCAGCGCGGCTAGCGACCCGTCAGGACGACTCGCGCACGACGAGCTCGACCGGGAACGACGTCTGCGCCGGCGGCGTGTCGTCCGCCACGAGTGCGAGAACCGTGTGCGTCGCCAGGTTCGCCAGCTCGATCACGGGGTTGCGGATCGTCGTCAGCGGGGTCGCGGCGTTGGCGGCGATCCCGAGGTCGTCGTACCCGACGACGGCGACCTCGCCGGGAACGTCCCGCCCGGCCTCGCGGAGCGCGCGGAGCGCACCCGAGGCCATCAGGTCGGAGGCGACGAAGACCGCGTCGAGGTCCGGTGCGACGTCGAGAAGCCTGCGCATCGCCGCGGCACCACCCTCGCGGGTGAAGTCGGCGTGCTCGACACGGCCCGCGTCGAGCCCGGCCCCCTCGACGGCCGAGCGCCACCCGGTGAAGCGGTCCACACCGGCCGTCATGTCGAGCGGACCGGTGACGGTGGCGATGCGGGTCCGGCCCCGGTCGATCAGGTGCTGGGCCGCGGTGCGCCCGCCCTCCACGTTGTCCATGTCGACGTACCGGAGCGTGTCGGAGTCGTCGAAGGGTCGGCCGACGAACACGGACGGGATCCGCGTGTCGAGCAGTGCCGACTCGAGTCCGTCCTCGCGGTGGTGCGAGGTGACGATCGCGCCGTCGACGTGGCCCGACTGGAGGTAGCGGGCGATCCGGCCCGAGCTGTCGCCCGGGCGCGCCATCACGAGGACTAGCTGGAGGTCGCTCGCCCCGAGCGCGGCATTGACGCCGCGCAGCGTTCCCGAGAGGAACGGGTCGTTGAGGATCCGCTCGTCGGGCTCAGGCACGACGAGCGCGATCGAGTCCGTCCGGCGCGTGACGAGGGACCGGGCCGCCCGGTTCGGGGAGTACCCGAGCCGGGCGACGGCGTCGTCCACCGCCTGCTGGGCCTCGGGCGACACGCGACTGCCGCCGTTGATGGCCCGCGAGGCCGTCGACCGCGAGACTCCCGCGGTGCGCGCGACCTCGTCCAGGGTGGGGGTGCTCGACATCATGGCTCTATCCTGCCTGAACCTTGCCGGTAGGCAGGATTCGTGATCACGGGCGTGCGGGGACCAGGCCGTCGCGGGCGACGTCGGCGTACCACCGGCCGCTCGCCTTGACGGTCCGCTCCTGCGTCTCGTAGTCGACGCGCACGATCCCGAACCGCTTGCCGTATCCCCATGCCCACTCGTAGTTGTCGAGCAGGGACCACGCGAAGTACCCGTTGACGTCGGCGCCGAGGTCGATCGCCTCCTTGATGGCCCGCAGGTGGCCGTCGTAGAAGTCGAGGCGGTTCTGGTCGTCGACGTAGCCGGACTCGTCCGGGACGTCGTCGTACGCGCACCCGTTCTCGGTGACGTAGAGCTTGATCCCGGCGGGGCCCGTGTAGTCGTTCTGGAGACGCAGGAGCAGGCGGGTCAGCCCCTCGGGCTGGATCTCCCACTCCATGTCGGTCACCGGCAGGTCGCGCGGATGGACGTACACGCCCTCGTCGTTCGGGAACGGCGAGCTCGTGGCCCGGTCCGTCGGCGCCTCGCCACCACGCTCGGCCCTGGCGGGCTCGGAGCCCACGAGGTTGCCGTGGTAGTAGTTCACGCCGAGGGAGTCGATCGGCGTCGAGATGATCTCGAGATCGCCGTCGTGGATGCGGTCCTCGAGCCCCAGGCCCGCGACGTCCTCGAGGACGTCCGGGGCGTACGCGCCCTTGATGATCGGGTCGGCGAACATCCGGTTGAACTGGCCGTCGAGCCGGCGGGCCGCGTCGACGTCCGCCGGGTTGTCCGGGTCGACCGGGTCCTCCACCTCGAAGTTCAGCGTGATGCCGAGGTTCGCCTCGGGCGCCCGCTCGCGCAGGGCCTGCACGGCCAGGCCGTGGCCCAGCATCAGGTGGTGCGCCGCGGCGAGCCCGTCCGACGTCGACTGGCGGCCCGGGGCGTGCTGGCCGCCGGTGTAGCCCAGGAACGCCGAGCACCAGGGCTCGTTGAGCGTCGTCCACACCCCGACGCGGTCGCCGAGCGCCTCGTGCATCGTGACGGCGTAGTCGGCGAACCGGTACGCCGTGTCCCGGTTGGCCCAGCCGCCCTGCTCCTCGAGGGCCTGCGGCAGGTCCCAGTGGTACAGGGTGAGCCACGGCAGGATGTCGTTGGCGAGGAGCTCGTCGACGAGGCGGTCGTAGTACGCCAGTCCTGCGGGGTTCACCGGACCGCCGGCCGGGTGGACCCGGGACCACGACGTCGAGAAGCGGTACGTGTCGAGGTTCAGCCGGCGCATGAGCGCGACGTCCTCGCGGTAGCGGTGGTACTGGTCGCAGGCGACGGCGCCGTCGTCCCCGTGCAGGACGGCACCGGGGACACGGGCGAACTCGTCCCAGATGGAGTCCTGCCGGCCGTCGGTCCATGCCGCGCCCTCGACCTGGTAGGCGGCGGTCGCGGCGCCCCAGAGGAAGCCCTCGGGGAAGCGCACGACGCCGGAGGCGTTCGCCGGGCTGATGACGTGCGGAGACGTCGGTCGGAAGCTGGTCATGTGGTTCATCATCCCTTGACCGCCCCCTGCATGATGCCTGCGACGAGCTGTCGACCCACGAAGATGAACAGCACGAGCAGGGGCAGGGTGGCGAGTGTGGCGCCCGCGAGGACGAGCGAGTAGTCGACGAAGAAGGCGGCCTGCAGCTGCTGCAGCGCGACCGGGAGGGTCGGGTTCTCGGGGCCGAGCACGATGAACGGCCAGAAGAAGTTCGTCCAGGTCTGGATGAACGTGAACAGCGCGAGCATCGCCGCCGCGGGCCGGGCCGCAGTCAGCCCGATGTGCCAGAAGGTCCGGATCATCGACGCGCCGTCGACGCGCGCGGCCTCGATCAGCTCGTCGGGGATGGCGGATCCCATGTACTGGGTCATCCAGAACACACCGAACGCCGTCACCAGCGCAGGGACGATCACGGCGGTGAGCGACCCGGTCCAGCCGAGCTTCGACATCACGAGATAGAGCGGGACCACGCCGAGCTGCGTCGGCACGGCCATGGTGGCGATGACGAAGACGAGCAGAGGGCCCTTGCCCTTGAACCGCAGCTTGGCGAACGCGTACCCGGCGAGGGTCGCGAAGATGACGGTCGTCATCGCGGTCGTGGCCGAGACGATGAACGAGTTCATCGTCGCCTTCCAGAACGGGATGGTGTCGATCACCGTCGCTGCGTTGGTGAAGAAGTTCCCACCGGGCCACCAGGGCATGGGGTCACGCGTGAGCACCTGCGCGTCCCAGGACCCGATCAGGTACGACCAGTAGATGGGGAAGACGGAGCCGGCGAGGAACGCGCCGAGGATTCCGTAGGTCACCCAGCCGGGTCGGCGCACGGCCGACCCGCGACGCTTGGCGGGCTTGCCGTTCCCGGGGCGGGGCGCCACGTGGGCGGGGGCGCTCGGCATGGCGGTCATCGCTTGTCTCCGCTCGTTGAGATACGACGCGTAATCGCAAAGTTGATGATCCCGATCAGCACGATCAGCATGAACAGCAGCCACGCGACGGCGGATGCCCGCCCGAAGTCGCCCTGCGTCCAGCCGAGCTCGTAGAGATAGATCGTCAGCGTCTGCCACTGACCGTCGGCGCCACCGCGACCGAACTGGTCGAACATGCGGGGCTCGTCGAAGATCTGGAGACCGCCGATGGTCGAGGTGATCACGACGAAGATGATGGTCGGGCGCAGCTGCGGGACCGTGATCGAGAAGAACTGACGGAACCGGCCGGCCCCGTCGATGACGGCGGCCTCGTACAGGTCGCGCGGGACGGCCTGCATGGCCGCGAGGAAGATCAGGATGTTGTACCCGGTCCAGCGGAAGTTCACCATCGTGGCGATGGCGAAGTGGCTGGGGAGAACCTCTTTGTGCCAGCCGACGGGGTCGATCCCGAAGGTGCCCAGCATGTCGTTGACGAGGCCGAACTTGTCCGCGAAGAGGTTCGAGAAGATGAGGGCGACCGCGACCGGGGTCACGACGTACGGGATCAGCACACCCATGCGCCAGAAGGTCTTCGCACGGATGTTCTGGTCGAGCACCGCGGCGAGGGTGATCGCGATGATCACCTGGGGGACCGACGAGAGCAGGAAGATGCTGAAGGTGTTCCGCAGCGCCTTCCAGAAGTCGGGGCTGCTCAGGATGAACTGGAAGTTCTCCATCCCGACGTACGTGCCCTGGCCCATGATCGTGTCCCAGTCGTGGACCGAGACGAACGCCGTGTAGAAGAGAGGGAAGAGCCCCGTGATGAAGAAGAGGATGAAGAACGGGGAGATGTACAGGTACGGCGAGAACTTCAGGTCCCAGCGGTTGAACCGCTCCCCGAAGCCGATCCGGCGGGGTTTCCTGGGAGTGTTGCCCCGTGCGGGCGCCGGGGTGCGCGTAGTGGTGGCCATGATTCCTCGGTTCGCGTGCTCGTCGGCCGGGGGAGGGGCTCGTGGTCTCGACCGCGAGCCCCTCCGGGACGTCGGCTTCGTCAGAAGCCGGGGGTGGGCCTAGCCCAGTGCGTCGACGTCCGCGACGAACTTCTCCCAGGAGGAGTCGGCGTCGTCGGTCTGGTCAACGTCCACGCGGGTGATCGCGTCCGCCATGGCGGTGTTGATCGGGAAGTAGTTCGGTCCCTTGAACGGCGTCACCGAGACGGCCTCGGCACGGTTGGCGAGGATCTCACCGGTCGGGGCGTCGTTGAAGAACGGGTTGGTGGCCGCGGCGAGCTCCTCGGAGTCGAGCGCCTCGACCTGGCTCGGGAACGTTCCCTTGGCGGCGAACGCCTTCATCTGCTGCTCGGGGGCGGTCAGCCAGTCGGCGAGCTCCTTGGCCGCCTCGACGTTCTCGCCCTGGCTCGGGACGGTGAGGTACGAGCCGCCCCAGTTGCCACCGCCACCGGGGAAGGTGTCGGCGATGTCCCAGCCCTCGACGCCGGCTGCGTTGCCCTCGATGACACCGAGCATCCAGCCCGGGCAGAGCATCGTGGCGAAGCCGTCGTTCTGGAACGAGTCGGTCCAGTCCTGCGACCACTGGCCGAGGTGGGCGGACAGGTTCTCGTCGACCGCGGCGGTGAGGACGGCGTCGTACGTCTCGCGGACCTCGGGGTTCTCGGTCGCGATGATCGTGCCGTCGTTCTCCTCGTAGGCGTTCTGAACCTGGTTGATCATGCCCTGCCAGGTGGCGCCCGCGGAGTCGAACCACGGGACGTCGGAGCTCGCCATGAACTCCTTGCCCGCGTCGAAGTAGTCGTCCCACGACTCGCCGATGAACTCGGCGGCACCCTCGCGGTCGCTCGGGATCCCGGCGGCCTCGAAGAGGTCGGCGCGGTAGCAGACGGCCTCCGGGCCGATGTCGGTGCCGTAGCCGATCAGAGCGCCGTCCTCGAGCGTGGCGGCCTCGGTCTTCCAGTCGAGCCAACGGCCCTCGACGCTGTCGCTCGTCAGGTCTGCGAACTTGTCCGGGTACTGCTTGAACTCGGCGAGCCAGTCGACCTCGATGGCCTCGATGTCCGACGCACCCGAGTTGGCGCCGAGCGAGTTGCGCAGCGCGTCGCGCGCCTCGTCCGCGGTGGCGGCCTTCTTCTGCTTGACCGTGATGTTCGGGTTCAGGTCCTCGTACTCGGTGAGGAGGTCCTCGTAGCCGAACTCGTTGAACGTCGCGACGGTGAGGGTGATCTCCTCGTCGCCGTTCGAGGATCCGCTGTCGGCGGTGTCGTCGCTGTCGGACGAGCCGCAAGCGGTGAGCGTGAGCGCGAGTGCTGCTGCGCCGGCCGTCGCGGTGACGGTCAGGCGACGGGTGCGTGTGCTGCGGTGCACGGTGACTCCCTTGTCTTGTGGGGCGGTGACGGCAACGCCGTGGTAGCGCTTCCATCGGTGGGTTCATGGAAGCGCTACCACGGTTGCGTGTCAACCGACAGCGACCTTGCCGGTGGGAGATGCGGAATGCTGAAGAAGCGTCGTCGCAGGTCAGCGACCTGTGGGGGTCCGGCTCGTTTCCGGATCGTTACCGGGGTGTTATGGCGCCGTGAGCCATTCGCGGCCCGCGACCTCCTCGGCGGAAAGCGCGTCACGTACCGCCTGGGCCGCGGCCTTCTCGATCGTCGACGCGAAGAGGGGCACCGCGGCACGCAGGACCCCGTCGTAGGTCTGCGCCGTCCCGCCGTCGGGAAGATCTTCCAGTCGGACCGTCCCGGTGAGCCGGATGGGCGCGCCGGTGATCTCCAGCGTCACCGTCCCCCGTGGCGACGCCGTCCCGGGCTCCCAGACCTCCACCTGGCGGATCTCCACGTGGTCACCGACGAAGCTGCGGACCTGGGACGGGATGTCCGTGGTCGGCACGGTCCGACGGACGGTCGAGGTGAACCCGCCGTCGAGGCTGCCGCTGACGTCCGCCTGGTCCACCGTGCCGCCCGGGCTCGTCCGTCCCGCACGCCACCGGACGAAGGGCTCGGCCGCCAGCATGGCGGCGACCTCCGCGACGGGAGCCGGGTACGTGCTGGTCACCGTGAGGTGCATGCGGATGCCTTTCGCCGGGGTATCCCTGGACTCTATCGGGCGCCGCACCCCTCACGCCTGCGTACGCTGGTGCCGTGTCCGCCATGAGTGACCTCTTCTCCCAGCACGCCGATCTGTCCGACGCGGACAACGACTGGCTGCATCAGCTCGTCGGCGACTGGCAGGTCATCTCCGACCTGGCCTTCGCCGATCTCGTCCTGTGGCTGCCGACGGCCGAGCACGGCTTCGTGGCCGTCGCCCAGTGCCGGCCGAGCACGGGCGCGACGGTCCACTACGACGACATCGTCGGGTCCAAGGCGCCGGACGGGCAGCTCGCCCAACTGCGCCGTGCGCTGTCCGAGATCGCGCCGCAGCGCTCGCGCGAGCCGCGGTGGTTCGGCGCGTACGCGGTCCGCGAGGAGGCGGTGCCGGTGGTGCACGACGGCCGTGCGATCGCCGTCGTCGCCCGCCAGACGAACCTCGGCAGCGGCCGGACCCCCAGCCGGCTCGAGCTCAACTACGTCGAAGCCGCGGACGACCTGATCGGGATGATCTCGCGCGGCGAGTTCCCCATGGCGCACGCTGCGACCGGACCGCGTCGTGGTGCCCCGCGCGTCGGGGACGGCCTGCTGCGGCTCAACTCCGAGGGCGAGGTGCTCTACGCGAGCCCGAACGCCCTCAGCTGCTTCCACCGTCTCGGGGTTCTCGGGCCGCTGGTCGGGCGATCGCTCGCCGAGGTCACCACCGACCTCGTCGAGCAGCAGGCCCCGGTCGACGAGTCGCTGCCTCTCGTGGTCACGGGCCGCGCGCCGTGGCGGACCGATCTCGAGTCGAGGGGCGTCTCGCTGTCCCTGCGCGCCCTGCCGCTCACGGAGCACGGCCAGCGCATCGGCGCCGTCCTGCTCTGCCGCGACGCGACGGAGCTGCGTCGGCGCGAGCGGGAGCTGATCACCAAGGACGCGACCATCCGGGAGATCCACCACCGGGTCAAGAACAACCTGCAGACGGTGGCGGCGCTCCTGAGGCTCCAGGCCCGGCGTATGGAGATCCCCGAGGCGAAGGCTGCCCTCGAGGAGGCGATGCGGCGTGTCGCCACCATCGCCCTCGTGCACCAGAGCCTGTCGCAGACCCTGGACGAGGAGGTCGAGTTCGACGAGATGGCGAGCCGGGCGCTCCGCCTCGCCGCCGACGTCGCCTCGGCCGACACCCGGGTCACGACGGCGCTCGAGGGGACCTTCGGGCGGGTGCCGGCCGAGGTCGCCACCCCGCTCGCCCTCGTGCTCACCGAGCTGGTGACCAACGCGGTGGAGCACGGGCTCGAGGGGCGGACCGAGGGGCGGGTCACGATCGAGGCCCAGCGCGACGGGAAGGCGATCCACGTCGTCGTCGCCGACGACGGCGTCGGTCTCGGGGACTCGCCGACGCCGGGGACGGCGGGGCAGCGCGGGCTCGGCACGCAGATCGTCTCGACGCTGGTGCTCAACGAGATGCACGGGACCATCGACTGGTCGGCGCGCGAGGGCGGCGGCACCGAGGTCGTGATCGACATCGAGCTGCGGTCGCGCAACCGCGACTGACCGCCCCGGACGCACGAAGGGCCGACACCCGCGTGGGGTGTCGGCCCTTCGAGGCGGAGTGTCAGCCGGCGCGGCGGGCCCGGGCGGTGCGACGCTTGAGCGCCCGGCGCTCGTCCTCGGACAGCCCTCCCCAGACGCCTGCGTCCTGACCGGACTCGATGGCCCACTTGAGGCACGTGTCGACGACGGGGCAGCGACGGCAGACCGCCTTTGCCTCCTCGATCTGCAAGATCGCGGGACCCGTGTTGCCAATGGGGAAGAACAGCTCGGGGTCTTCGTCCAGGCAAGATGCGCGGTGGCGCCAGTCCATTCTCAGTCTCCTTGGCAGGGGAACTCCGTGGCCCGGGCGCATGTAGGCGCACCACGGTCAGGAGATTCGTTCGGGGGGATGTGCTGGATCAAGCCTCACACCTCGAGAATCCCTGCACAAGAGGTAACACGGAGGTTTCTTGTAGATGACTTGTGAGGTATTTGTCACACGGCTGCGTCGCCGCAGGTCAGCCCGCTGAGGCTCGGTTCCGGCCGCCGGGTAGGCTGGGTGACCGTGTCTGACATCGATCCCGCGGCGACGCCGCAGAGTCCGTCCGCACCGCGGAGCCGCGCGCTGACGGTCGTCCTCGTCGGGCTCGGGCTCGAGGTGGTCGCGGCGGTCGCCGGCGCCGTGCTCCTGCTCGTCGGCCTGGCGGACGTGCCGGGTGAGCTGGTCGCCATGACGCTCTTCCTCGTGGTGTGCGCGCTCGGCCTCGCCGCCGCGCTCTACTTCTCCGGGCGCGCGCTCGTCCGTGGGAGCCGGCGTGGTCGTGCACCGACGATCACCTGGCAGATCTTCCAGGTGATCGTGGGGGTCGGCGCCGTGCAGTCAGGAAACCCGGTCGTCGGAGTTCCGCTGGTGGTCGTCGCCGTGGCCGTCGTGGTCGGTGTCCTGCGCGTCGCCGCGGACACGGAGCGGTCTGCCGCCGGATAGGATCGGGACTCTCCCCGTGGCGTGCCGGCGCGGTGTCGGCCCGCGAGGCCGCCGGGCCGTGACGAAACTTGTCGTGGACATAACCGTCCACAGGATGGCCCAGGGGGATCTCTTGGGACCTTCGATGCCCTAACATGGATGAATGACCCACGTACTGCTGGCGGAGGATGACCCCGCAATTGCCGAGCCGTTGGCCCGCGCGCTCACGCGTGAGGGTTATGACGTCGTCGTGCAGGGCACCGGGCAAGGTGCCGTCGATGCGGCCGGCGGGGCCGACATCGTCGTCCTTGACCTTGGCCTGCCGGACATGGACGGCCTCGACGTCGCCCGCGAGATCCGCAACCAGGGCCTGACCACACCGGTGCTCGTGCTGACCGCGCGCGCCGACGAGGTCGACCTGGTCGTCGGGCTCGACGCCGGTGCCGACGACTATGTGACCAAGCCCTTCCGCCTCGCCGAGCTTCTTGCGCGCGTGCGGGCGCTCCTGCGTCGCACCCACGCGGACACCGTCGAGGAGGAGGAGCTCCACGCCCAGGACGTGCGCGTCGACGTCGCCGCGCACCGCGCGTTCCAGGGAGACCGTGAGCTGCACCTGACCACCAAGGAGTTCGAGCTGCTGCGCGTCCTCGTGCAGAACGCGGGCTCCGTCGTCGTGCGCGACGCTCTGATGCGCGACGTCTGGGGATCCGAGCCCGTGGGCTCGACCAAGACGCTCGACATGCACGTCTCCTGGTTGCGGCGCAAGCTCGGCGACGACGCCGGGTCGCCGCGCTACGTCTCGACGGTCCGGGGCCTCGGCTTCCGCTTCGAGCTGGGCGTCGAGTCCTGATCCTCCGGCTGGAAGGTGCGCTCGCATGAGGCGCAGGCTTCTGACGGCCACCGTCTCCGCGGTGCTCGTCGCGGTGCTGCTCCTCGGGCTGCCCCTGGCCTTCATCGGTGCACGCTTCGTCGAGGACATCGAGCTGCGTGAGCTCACGGCACGGTCCGAGGCCCTCGGCCGTCAGATCGACAGCCGCACGGAGGCGGGCGAGGAGGTGCCGCAGAGCACCGTCGACAACGCTGCCACGGGCACGGGTCGGCTGGACGCCTACATCACCGTGCTCACGAGCGACGGCCAGGTGCTCTACGCCGGTGAGGAGCTGTCGGGCGACACCGTCACCCGGACGTTGACCACCGACGACGGCTCGCTGGTCACCCTCAGTGTCCCGTCGTACCAGATCACGCTCCGCGAGGCGCAGATCGTCTTCCTCGTCGCGGTGGCCACCGTCGTCGCGTTCGGGGCCGGGATCGCCGTCTCCGTGTGGCAGTCCAACCGGCTCTCGGCACCGCTCGTCTACCTCGCGGCCTCGGCGGAACAGCTGGGCTCCGGGCAGGTCCGTCCTCGGCTCGAGGACTCCGGTGTCGAGGAGATCGACCTCGTCGCGGACGAGCTCGCGCGGTCCGCCGACCGGATGGCGACACGACTGGCCGCCGAGCGGCAGTTCGCCTCGGACGCCTCGCACCAGCTCCGGACGCCGCTGACGGCGCTGAGCATGCGCCTCGAGGAGATCTCGATGGCCTCGGACGACGAGGCGGTGCAGGAGGAGGCACGGATCTCCCTCGAGCAGATCGAGCGACTCGTCGGCGTCGTCGACGACCTGCTGCTGCGGTCGCGCAGTGCGGTCGGCGGGACGACCGAGCCCGTGCTGCTGATCGAGATCGGGCGCCAGCTCGAGGAAGAGTACGGCCCGACGTTCGAGCGCGGCGAGCGCCGGCTCGTCATCGACATCCCCGACTCCGCCCAGGCTCTCGCGACCCCGGGTGGGCTCGCGCAGGTGCTGGCGACGCTCGTCGAGAACTCCCTCAAGCACGGCGGTGGCACGACGACGGTCCGCACGCGGTCGGGCGGTGAACGCGGCACCGTGGTCATCGAGGTCGCTGACGAGGGGGACGGTGTCCCCGAAGATCTCGCCCCGCACATCTTCGAGAGGTCCGTCACCTCCGGGGCGGGCACCGGGCTCGGTCTGGCCCTCGCCCGCGACCTCGTCGCCGCGGACGGTGGACGCATCAAGCTCTCCCAGCGCGTCCCCGCCGTCTTCTCGATCTTCCTGGCCGGTGTGCCGCGCACTCTCGACCCCAACGCGGTGCTCCCGACCGGACGCACCCTCGCCCACGGCCGCAAGGGCTGGTTCGGCCGCCCCTGACCACGTCGGCGAGCAACCGCCGAGTACCGATAGGCTCGGGGATCGTGGCAGCTCCAGTGATTGCAGTAGTTGGTGGCGGGCAGTTGGCCCGCATGATGGCACCCGCGGCGGGAGAGCTCGGTGTGCACCTGAGGGTCCTCGTCGAGTCGGCGGGCACGGCGGCGGCGCAGGTCGTGGTCGACGCACCCGTCGGCGCGGCCGGCGACGAGGCCGATCTCCGGGCGCTCGTCGTCCCCGAGGCCGGCCCCCGGGCCGACGTCCTCACGTTCGAGCACGAGCACGTGCCGAACGCCCTCCTCGACGCCCTCGTCGCCGAGGGGACGCCCGTGCACCCGGCCGCGCACGCGCTGCGGCACGCCCAGGACAAGATCGTGATGCGCGAGCGGCTGACCGCTCTCGGCGCCCCGTGCCCGCGGTGGCGCCCGCTCGCGACCGATCCCGAGACCGGTGCGCAGGAGCTCGAGGCCTTCCTCGCCGAGGTCGGCGGCAGCGCCGTCGTGAAGACGTCGCGCGGCGGGTACGACGGCAAGGGAGTGCGGGTCGTCGACTCGGCCGACGCCGCCGCGGACTGGCTCGCCGCGTCGTCGACGGGCGGACCGCCTCTTCTCGTCGAGGAGAAGGTTCCCTTCACCCGCGAGCTCGCGGTCCTCGTCGCGCGTCGCCCGTCGGGGGAGATCAGGACCTGGCCTGTCGTCGAGTCGATCCAGCGGGACGGGGTGTGCTCCGAGGTCCTCGCCCCCGCCCCGCGGCTGGGGGACGACCTTGCCGCACGGGCGCGGGCGATCGCCGTCGACGTCGCCGAAGGGCTCGACGTCACGGGGGTGCTCGCCGTCGAGATGTTCGAGGTCGCCGGCACGGACGAGAGCGGCCCTGAGATCTTCGTCAACGAGCTCGCGATGCGACCGCACAACTCCGGGCACTGGACGATCGACGGTGCGGTGACGAGCCAGTTCGAGCAGCACCTGCGTGCCGTGCTCGACCTTCCGCTCGGCGACACCTCCGCGACGGCTCGCTGGACCGTCATGGCGAACGTGCTCGGCTCGTCGCTCGGTGACCTGACCGACGCCCTGCCGGACGTCCTGGCCGCCTATCCCGACGCGAGGGTCAACCTCTACGGCAAGGACGTGCGACCCGGCCGCAAGCTCGGCCACGTGAACGTGAGCGGCGACGACCTGGACGAGGTCCGTCGTCGTGCGACTGCCGCCGCTGCGATCCTGCGCGGCGAGAACCCCACCCAGGAGGCGTGATGTCCGCTCAGAACCCGCTCGTCGGGATCGTCATGGGATCCGACTCGGACTGGCCCGTGATGGAGGCCGCGGCTGAGGCGCTCGAGGAGTTCGGCGTCCCCGTCGAGGTGGACGTCGTCTCGGCGCACCGGATGCCCACCGAGATGATCGACTACGGGCGCGAGGCCGCCGGACGCGGGATCCGTGTGATCGTCGCGGGCGCCGGTGGTGCCGCGCACCTGCCCGGCATGCTCGCGGCCGTGACGCCGCTGCCGGTGATCGGGGTTCCCGTCCCGCTGCGCCACCTCGACGGCATGGACTCGTTGCTCTCGATCGTGCAGATGCCCGCGGGCGTCCCGGTCGCAACTGTCTCTGTCGGGGGTGCCCGGAACGCGGGTCTCCTCGCGGCACGCATCCTCGGTGCAGGAGAGGGCGAGGACGCGGCGCGCCTGCGCGAGAAGATGGTCGCGTTCCAGGGTGAGCTCGGTGACCAGGCTCGTGCCAAGGGTGCCCGGCTGCGTGCCTCGCGTTCCTCGCAGGGGTCGACGGGCTTCACCGCCTGACGGGAACGGCCCGGCGGATCGCCGGGCCGTTCTGCGCCGCGGCTACGCCTCGTCGTCGCCGACCGTCGTCCCCGGCTCGAAGTTGCCGTCGCGCACGTCCGTCCAGAACTGGGGGGCGAGCTCCTCGTCGAGCAGGACGGTCGAGCCGATCCCGCCCGGCCGGTAGTCGAGGCTCGCGATCGGGGGAGTCCCCGTCACGCCTTCCTCGCCCGTGGCGTTCACGAACGCCAGCCCGAGCGAGGCGAGATTCACCATGCCGGTGTCCTCGTCGACCAGCAGTGCGTCCGTTCCTGCGGTGATGAGCTCGACCTGGCGTCCGGGATGCCACAGCAGCGACGGGGTGATCGCCTCGTCCGCGATGGCTCCGATGACCTGACGCTGGCGCTCCGCGCGGCCGATGTCGCCCTTTGGGTCCGAGTAGCGCATGCGCGAGAAGGCCAGGGCGGTCTCGCCGTCCGCGACGTGGCAGCCGGCCTCCCAGACGAGGCCGCTCTTCTCGTCGTCGACGTCGTAGTCCAGGCAGAGCTCCACACCGCCGATGGCGTCGACGACGTCCTCGACCCCGGTGAAGCCGATCTCGGCGTAGTGGTCGACCGTGAGACCGGTGAGACCCTCGACGGTCTGGACCAGCAGCGCGGGACCGCCGTAGGAGTACGACGAGTTCAGCTTTCCGGCACCGTAGCCGGGAATGTCGACGTAGGTGTCGCGCGGGAGGCTGATCAGGGAGACGGGACCGGAGGTCGGCTTCTGCAGAAGAAGGATCGAGTCGGTGCGTGCTCCCTCGGTCCCGTCCTCGGCGACGCCTCCGTCACGGGCGTCCGAGCCGGCGAGCAGGTACGTCGTCCCCGCCGTGTCGCTCGCGCCCGAGAGCGCGTCGACGTGCTGGATCTTGCCGTTCGCCCAGATGACCAGCCCGATCGGCCACGCGAGCAGCAGGATCAGGACGAACACGAGGATGACGGCGGTGACGCGACCCTTGCGGATGCGGATGCCCGACGATCCGGTGCCCTGCGTCCTCGGGGCCGTGGCTGACCGGGTCGCCGCCGGGGCCGCGGCGCGGGACTGCCCCTGCTGGCTGCGGGGCGCGTACGAGGCCGGCTGCTGCTGCGCCGAGCGGGCCTGTGGCTGCGACGCTCGCGTCCGCCCCGACCGCGGCGTGTCCGCGCGGGCCGACCTGCGGGTGGGCGTCACCGGCTGCTCGCCCGTGCCCCGGGTGGACTGCCGCTTGATCCGCGGCTCGCCCGACGTGCCGGAGGCGGGGATCCCGTTCGGTGTCGGTGGGTGCGTCGGTCCCTGGCGCGAACGGCGACGGTCCGAGCCCACCGGGATCGCCTTGTCGGCGTCCGAGGGGCGAGAGCGGCCGCCGGGTGGCGTGAAGCTGGGCGGGAGAGATCCGTCGTCGCTCATGTCACTCGCAGGTCGAGGTGGTGTCGTTCAGGTCGAACGCCTCCTGACCTGCCTCCTTCTCTTCTCCGACGTCGGTGGTGTCCGTCTCGTCCGCGGTCTCGGCTGCCGCCTCGGTCGTCCCGGCCCCGTCCTCCGTGGAGGTGTCGTCCGTCGTGCCGCCGGTGCCCGGGTCCGCCTCGTCCGAGACGGGCGTGGCGTCCTCGATCAGGGGCGTGTCGGTCGCGAGCTTGTCCCAGACCTCGTCGGCCTCGTACGTCCAGACGAGTCGGTTCGGGTCCGCGGGGTCCGGTGACGTCGGGATGGTCATGAGGGAGATGTTGCCCGACCGGATGCTCCGAAGGCTGTAGGCGAGGCCGGTGAGGTCGGTGACCGAGCTGAGTCCGGGGCTGACGGTCAGCGAGCTCGTCGCCGCGTCGAGGAAGGAGTAGAGCCCGGTGGCGTCGGTCAGGAGGTTCTGACTGAGCACCTGGCTGAGCGTCGCGGCGATCAGCTGCTGCTGGCGGCCGATCCGGCTCAGGTCGCCGCCGTCGCCGAGGGAGTAGCGGGCCCGGGCGTACCCGAGGGCGTCCGCACCGTCGAGGGTCTGGAATCCGGCGTCGAGGACCAGGTCCGCCTTGGGGTCGTCGACGGCCTCGGGGATGCACATCGGCACGCCGCCGATCGCGTCGACCATCGACTCGAACCCTGCGAAGTCGACGATCACGAAGTCGTCGATGTAGACGCCGGTCGTCTCCTGCACGGTCTTGACCGCGCAGCCGGCGGCGGACTCGAGGTCTCCGCCGTAGTCGGCGCCCGTGGCGAACGCGGAGTTGAACATCGAGCGACCGCCCGCGACGGTGGTGCCGTCCGTCATCTCGCACGTGGGACGTTCCACCATCGAGTCGCGCGGGATCGAGACGAGCTCGACCCGCTCGCGGTCCGCGGAGATGTGGGCGACGATCGCCGTGTCCGAGCGCATGCCCTCGACACCGGCGACGGCGAAGTCCGCGTTCTCGTCGCCGCGGAAGTCGGAGCCGAGGATGAGGATGTTCTGCGCCTCTCCGGCGCTCGCGTCGGCAGGCGGGGGCTTCTCCAGGTCTCCCGTGAGCCCGGAGATGTCGCTGGTCTGGATGTTGCCGGTGAGCTGGCTCGCGCCGAGGGCGCCGGCGGTCGCGCCGAAGGCGAGGACACCCGTCAGCCCGAGGGCGACCCCGCGCATCACGGAGGTGCGGCCCAGCTGCGCTGCATGGGCGGGTCCGCGCGTCGTCTCGGCGGCCACCTGGCGCGCGGAACGGTCGTTGCGGTGAGAAGGCACGGCCACGAGCATAGATGCCATCGCGCGAAAGATGGCACGTTCGTGGCGTACACGTCGTGGAGGAACCGTGCAGGTAGGCCGTTCCTGGTCCGTCGCTGCCGCGATCGGCGCCCTGCCCGGTACCCTGCGTGGGTGCCTGATTCCTCGCCGACCTCGTCCGCCCACGAACCCCGCGTCGTCGCGGTCGTCGTGGCGTTCAACCGCGCTGACCTGCTGCGGGAGGCGCTCGACGCGCTCGCGGGGCAGGACCGTCCGGTCGACGCCGTCCTCGTGGTGGACAACGCGTCGACGGACCACACGGCGAGGGTCGCGGTCGAGCACCCGAGCGGGCCCGTCCTGCTGACCCTTCCCCGCAACACCGGTGGTGCGGGCGGGTTCGCGGTCGGGATGGCGCACGCCGTCCGTCGGCTGGACGCCGATCTGGTGTGGGTGATGGACGACGACACGATTCCCGGCCCGCATGCGCTCGCCGGGCTCCTCGAGGCGCGGGAGGCGTCGCCGGTGCCCGTGACGATCCTCGGCAGCCGGGTCGAGTGGGTCGACGGGCGCGAGCACCCGATGAACACCCCGCGCCGGCGTCCCTACGAGCGCGACGGCGACACGGTCGCCGGGGAGGCGACGTCCTCGGTCCCGGTGCGTTCGTCCTCGTTCGTCTCGATGATGATCGACGGCGGGGCGATCCGGCGGTTCGGTCTGCCCGTCGCCGACTACTTCATCTGGAACGACGACTTCGAGTATTCGGCGCGCCTGCTGCGCGACGGCACCGGACTGCACGTGCCCACGTCCGTCGTCGAGCACCGTACGAAGGTCTTCGGTGCCACGGACGTCGACCCGGGCGAGCGGTTCTACTACGAGGTGCGCAACAAGGTCTGGATGATCACGCGGTCGTCGGCGCTGACCCCGGGGGAGCGTGTGCTGTACACCGGCGCCGCGATGCGGCGCTGGGCGCGCACGGTTTCCGCGTCCAAGGCGCGCGGCGTCCTCGTCCGTGCCGGTTCGCGCGGGTTGCGTGACGGGGCCCTGCGGCGTCCGAAGAGCTCGACGACCGTCCTCGCCGGGATGGGGGACGTCAGCGACGACGTCGCAGCGGTCGAGCGTGGAGCAGGGCGTGCCTGACTTCTCCGTCCTCCTGCCCGTCTATGACGGCGACGACGCGGAGTTCGTCGAGCGCGCCTTCGCGTCGGTGTCGGTGGAGCAGACGCTGCGGCCGACGGAGATCGTGGTCGTCCGGGACGGACCCGTCCGTCCCGCCCTGCAGCGGACCCTCGAGGCGCTGCGCGACGGCTCCGAGATCCCGGTCGTGCTCGTCGAGCTGCCCGAGAACGGTGGCCTCGCGCTCGCGCTCGAGGAGGGTCTGGCCCGGTGCTCCCACGAGATCGTGGCACGCCAGGACGCCGATGACATCTCGGTCCCGCACCGGTTCCAGGTCCAGGTTCCGATGGTCGTCGACGGCGCCGACGTCGTCGGCTCCGCGATCCGGGAGTTCGCCGTCGAGGGCGACCTGGGCCTGCTGCGCGTGGTCCCGGTCGACCAGGTAGCCATCGAGCGCTACGCGCGGTTCCGGTCGCCCTTCAACCACCCGTCGGTCGTCTACCGCAAGAGCGCGGTCGCGCGCGCCGGCGGCTACGAGGACCTCCGGCTCATGGAGGACTACTGGTTGTTCGCGCGGATGATCGCCGGCGGGGCGCGGGCCCGGAACGTCGCCGAGCCGCTCGTGCAGTACCGCGTCGGCGCCGGGGCGTATGCACGGCGTGGCGGCACGCGGCTGTTCAGGTCGGAGCTCGAGCTGCAGCGCAAGATGCACGCGGCCGGGATGACGTCGCGGTGGGGGTACGTGCGCAACGTCGTCGTGCGCGGCGCGTACCGGTACGTCCCTGAGCGGATCCGTCGCGCGGCCTACCGTGCCGTCGTCCGACATGACGCCGCTGCCCCGGCCGCGGCCCGAGAGGAGTAGCAGTGGACGCCGATGTGGTGGTCGTAGGTTCTGGGTTCTTCGGTCTGACCGTGGCGGAGCGGTTGGCGGTCGAGCACGGGCGCAAGGTGCTGGTGATCGACCGGCGTTCGCACATCGGTGGGAACGCGTACTCGGAGGCGGAGGCGCAGACGGGGATCGAGGTGCACCGGTACGGTGCGCACCTGTTCCACACGTCGAACGAGCGTGTGTGGGAGTACGTGAACCGGTTCACGTCGTTCACGGACTACGAGCACCGGGTGTACACCACGCACCGGGGCGAGGTCTTCCCGATGCCGATCAACCTGGGCACGATCAACCAGTTCTTCCGGTCGGCGCACGGTCCGACGGCGGCGCGTGCGTTGATCAAGGAGCTGTCGGCCGAGCTGGGGGGCAGGACGCCGCAGAACCTCGACGAGCAGGGGGTGTCGTTGATCGGGCGCCCGTTGTACGAGGCGTTCATCCGTGAGTACACGGCCAAGCAGTGGCAGACCGACCCGCGTGAGCTGCCGGTGTCGATCATCTCGCGCCTGCCGGTGCGGTACACGTACGACAACCGTTACTTCAACGACACCCACGAGGGGTTGCCGACCCACGGGTACACGGCGTGGATCGAGCGGATGGCGGACCATCCGAACATCGAGGTGCGTCTGGACACGGACTTCTTCGACTTGAGCCAGTCTGTGCACAAGGCGAACGTGGTCGGCAACGTGCCGGTGGTCTACACCGGGCCGGTGGACCGGTACTTCGACGGTGCGGAGGGTGAGTTGTCCTGGCGGACGCTGGACTTCGAGGAGGAGGTCCTGCCGGTCGGGGACTTCCAGGGGACGCCGGTGATGAACTATGCGGACGCGGACGTGCCGTACACGCGGATCCACGAGTTCCGCCACTTCCACCCCGAGCGGGAGTATCCGACGGACAAGACGGTGATCATGCGGGAGTTCTCGCGGTTCGCCGAGGGTGGGGACGAGCCGTACTACCCGATCAACACCGCCGTCGACCGCGAGCGCCTGAAGGCCTACCGCGAGCTCGCCAAGGGTGAGAAGGACGTGCTTTTCGGTGGCCGCCTCGGTACGTACCAGTACCTCGACATGCACATGGCGATCGGTTCGGCGCTCTCCATGGTCGACAACAAGCTCACGCCGTACCTGACCGCGGGCGTACCGCTGCACTGACCCGCGGGGCGCCCGCACGGCAGTCGCACGGGCGGGCGCGGCGGTCGCACGGGCGGGCGCGGCGGTCAGCCAAGCAGGTCGGTGTCGACCCGTTCGGTCGCGACCAGGCGTGCGCGGCGGTCGGGGTCGGCGCGCAGCTCGGCGGCGACGGACGCCGACGCGAGCACGAGCGACCCGTCCCGGACGAGCACGCCGACCACGCGCAGGAGCCAGGGCACGAGGCCGGCGTCCGGTGCCTCCAGCAGTGCGCGCGCACCGGCCGGGACGCCCGTCGCGGCGTCGTCGGCCGCGGCGACGATCTCGCCGTGCGTGATGCGCCTCGGGGCGGTGACCGCCGGAGCGTCGGGGTCGACCGGCGGTGCCCATCCGAGCTGGTCGCCGTAGGTCATGACCGCGCTCGCGGCGTCGACGGCCGAGGCGGGCAGCTCGCCGTCGAGGGACCGGGCCAGGGCCGGCAGCGCGACCGCCACGACGTCGCGCCCGGAGACGGTCGCGGGGGAGGTCGTCACGACGACGTCGCCGGTGTCACCCTCGACGACCTCGGCGCCGGTGCGCCACGCGGCGAGAGACCAGACGAGCGAGCGCCAATGCGGAATCACATCAATTGCAATCACGCAACTTGAACTCGCGTCGAATTCTTCGACGAGAAGATTCGTTGTTTTCGTGACCCAGTTTTCGACCACGGCTGCGGAGAGCTCGACGCGCTCGCCGCCGTCGCCGTACCACGTCACGCAGGGACGCCCTGCACGGGTGCGGAGACGGACGAGCAGGTCAGTGATGTGCGGAGGCAGTGGAGTCGTCACCCGGAGAGCCTATCGTCGTCGGTCCGGGTGAAGATTCTGTCGAGGATGTCCGGAACGCACGGCGATATCACACGTTCGGCTTGACGACTCCGCATGACACACGTGTAATTCACCTATTGGGGTTTCCACAACCATGAAGGGGCACAGCATGTGGAACGTTCTTGACGGGGCGGACGGATTTCCGTCCGACACCATGACACCGGCCGAGCCGGTCGCGCCGGTCCTCTCGATCTTCGGCGACGACGCCGTCGACGAGACGCTGCTCGGCTGGCAGGAGCGCGCCCTCTGCGCGCAGACCGACCCGGAGGCGTTCTTCCCCGAGAAGGGCGGATCGACCCGGGAGGCCAAGAAGGTCTGCATGGGCTGCGAGGTCCGTGTCGAATGCCTGGAGTACGCGCTCGAGAACGACGAACGCTTCGGGATCTGGGGCGGACTCTCCGAGCGCGAGCGCCGCAAGCTGAAGCGCCGCGCCGTCTGATCCGGGGGCTTCGGCCCGTGCGACGCGCGGACCTGAAATCCCTTGCACCACGAAGTTCGGGGCGCATGATGAACGCAGCATGACTACCTCGGACATGCTCGGCCACTCCCGAGCGGAAGACTCGACCGACGCCCCGTACGACGCTGTCGCAGCGCTGACGGGAGCGGTACCGTGCGTGGCCACGGTGACCGCGGTCGTCGTCACCGACGGCCCCAGCCCCTTCTTGTCGCGCACGCTCGCGGCACTCGCGGCCCAGGAGACCTCTCCGCACGAGATCGTCGTCGTGGACGTCGGAGCCGCCGACTCCACCGGGGACTACGACGACCTCTCGCTCGGGCAGACGCGGTTCGTCGCCGCCCCCGGCGCCCGTACCTTCGGCGCCGCCGTGAGCTCCGCGCTCGCCGAGGGCTCGTCGTACCGCTGGCTGTGGGTGCTCCACAACGACGCCGCTCCCGCCCCGGACGCCCTGGCGCGGCTCCTCGACGCGGTCGAGCACAGCTCGACGGTCGCCGTCGCCGGCGCCAAGCAGGTCCTGTGGGACGACGGCGAGACCCCGCGCCTGCTGCACGTCGGGATCACGACGTCGCCGCTCGGGCGCCGGATGACCGGGATCCAGCCCGGGGAGATCGACCAGGGCCAGCACGACGGACGCTCCGACGTCCTGGCCGTGAGCCTCGTCGGTGCCCTCGTCAGGCGCGACGTCTGGGAAGACCTCGACGGGACCGATCCCGAGCTCGGACCGTTCGGGGACGGGCTCGACCTGTGCCGTCGGGTGCGGTTGGCCGGCCACCGCGTCGTCGTGGTCCCCGGGGCCGTCGTCCACCACGCCCAGGTGACCCTCCGCGACCGACAGGTCCTGACGTCCGGTCGCCATCGACACCGCGACGACGACCCGTCCTTCCGCCGTCGGCGGCGGGCCGAGCTCTACCAGCGCCTGACCTGGGTGCGCGGCTACCTGATGCCCGTCGCGCTCCTGGCGATGCTGCTGTGGGGTCCGGTGGCCGCCATGTACCGGTTGGCGATCAAGCAGCCGCGTCGCGCGGCCGACGAGATCGTCGCCCCGTGGCTGGCTGCCACCTCCACGGTCGCGGCGCTCCGCGCACGGTCGCGGCGGCGTCGTACCTCGGTGATCCGCCGGGGGGCACTCCGTCCGCTCGAGGCGACGTGGGGTGACGTGCTGCGCGCTCGCAGGGACGCCCGGCTGGCCTGGAACGAACGCCGCCGTACCCGGCGTGCTCCCACGGAGATCGAGCGGGCCGAGCTCCGTCAGCTCGCCGTGCGGCGCCGGACCGCGCTCTCGGTGGTCGCCGTCGCGCTCGTCGGGCTCACGGCGTGGATCTTCGGGCCCGTCCTGGGGCTGCTGGCCGCGGGTGGACGCCTGGTCGGTGGTTCGGTCCTCACCGCTCAGAGCGATCTCGGCGACCTGTGGAACGCGGCGACCGGGGGGTGGGTCTCGACGGGCCTGGGTGCGGCCGGACCCGCCGACCCGCTCCTCCTGTCGCTCGTCCCGCTCTCCGCCGTCCTCGGACTCCAGGCGTCCGTCAACCTGCTGCTCACGGCCTCCCTGCTCCTCGCCGGCCTGGGTGCGTGGGCGGCTGCCGGCGCGGCGACGCGCTCGGTCTGGCTCCGTGCGCTCGCGGCTCTGGTCTGGACGGCCGCGCCGCCGTTGCTCATCGGTCTCGGCGAGGGCAGGCTCGGCGCGGTCCTCGCCCACGTGATGCTCCCGTGGGTGATCCTCGGCGTGGTCCGGACGGTCGGCGCGCAGGCCGTCGACCGGGTCGCCGCGGTGACCCCCCACGAGGACGAGCCCGCCGTGGAGACCCGGACCGGGTCGATCGGTGCCGCTGCCGCGGCGGCCCTCGCCTTCGCGGTGGCCGTCGCCGCCGAGCCGATGCTCCTGCCCGTCGGCCTGCTCGCGCTCGTGCCCGTCGCGCTCACCGCCTCCGTGGGTCGTCGACTGCTCCTGCTCGTCCCGCTCCCGGCGGTGCTCGTCTCGGTCCCGCTGCTCGTCGAGGTCGTCGTGACGTGGACCGAAGGAGGGTGGCGGCTTCTCGCAGCCAGTCCGGGCGTACCGGTGGCGTCCGCTCAGGTCGAACCCTGGCAAGTTCTGCTCGGCCTGCCGGCGCGACCGACCCCGTGGTTCGGCCTCGAGGACGGTGCGGTCGGGACCGCCGCCGGGATCGCGCCCTACCTTCTCGGCGCATCGCTGGTCTTCGGTGCCGTCGTGGCGCTCGTCCGGCGTGGTCGCACGGCCGGGGCCCGCGTGCTGTGGCTGCTCGTCGTCCTCGGGGCCGTCGCTGCGCTCGGGGCCCAGCTCGTGACCGTGGCGGCAGACGTCGACGGTCCCGTGCGCGGCTGGCCGGGGGTCGGGGCGTCCCTCGTGGTCGCCGGGCTCCTCGGCGCGACGTTGCTCGCCCTGCGCGGACGCCGCGACGGCCAGGCCCCGGAGCCCGTCGACCGCACCCGCCGCGCGCGACGGGTGCACGGCCTGGTGGCCGCGGTCGTGGGCACCGTCGGTGTGGTCGTCCCGGCCGCGACCGTCTGGGCCTGGCAGAGCGACGTCGTCGACCCGTCGACCGGGTCCGTGGGTGAGCTCGTCGCGACCGACTCCACCGTCGTGCCGCCGGTCGGCCGCCAGATGCAGCAGGCGCCCCGGCAGGCCCGTGTGCTCACTCTGCAGATCGCCGACGACGGAGCCGTCACCTATGCGCTCCTGCGGGCGGACGGCAGCCAGCTCGTCGACTCGTCGGCCGCGGTGCACCTGCGCGACGTCCGCGAGGCGGGTGCCGACGACGGGCTGGCCGACGTCGTCGCCGACCTCGCCACGGCCGGTTCCTCGCAGGCTCCCGAGCTCCTGACGCACCTGGGCGTCGGCGGGGTCGTGGTTCCCGAGGTGGAGCAGTCCACCCGTGCGCGCTCGGAGATGATCGCGCGCATCGACACGGTCTCAGGTCTCGAGCGTGTGACCGAGGGCCGCTCGTCTGTGCTCTGGCGCGTCGTCGCTCCCGAGGCGACACGTGCCTCGGACGACCTGGTGGGCCCGGCGTGGGCGCGGATCGAGGCGGGGGACGGCACCGTCGAGAGCTATCTCGACGCCCGGTCCTCGACGGTGGAGGGCTTCGTCGCCCCGGGGGCCGCAGACCGTCGCGTGATCATCGCCGAGCACCCGGACGCCGGATGGACCGCACACCTGGACGGCCGGGCCCTGACCGCGGTCGACGCGGACGGGGTGCAGGCCTTCGAGCTGGGTGCCGACGGCGGGCAGCTCGACATCGCGTACGACTGGCCGTGGCGGCTGCCGTGGCTGGTCGGGACAGGACTGGTGCTCGTGGTGATCGGACTTCTCGCGCTCCCGGTCGCGCGACGGCGGGGGGTGGCCCGATGAGGCGGCCCACGCGCACGACCGTGGTCTCCGCCGTCACCGGTGTCCTCGTGCTCGCCGGCGCCGGCGCCGTGGCGGCGTTCGGCGACGACGTCCCGCTGGACCCGCCCGGTCTGGCCGTCGAGCAGACGTCGATCACCGTCCCGCCCCTCGCTCGCACGCTCGTGTGCCCTGCGCAGGTACGGATGACCGACGACGAGTCGGTCGGGGACAGTGCCTTCACCACCGAGCTGGACACGACGAGCGCGGCCGTCGCCGGCGTCGTCGGGGATGCTCCGGCCACCGCCGGAGCGCTCGGGGAGGACGGCGCCGACGTACCGCGCGGGGGCGGCGCGGCCGTCGTCGAGACCTCGCCCGCGACGTCGGCGTCGTGGATCACGATCGAGCCCGACGGCGGCGGTGACCTCGCCGCCGGAGCTGCACGGTCGACGACCACCACGGGTGACCTTCGCGGGCTCGCGGCAGGGGAGTGCCGGACCGCCGGCATCAGCCAGTGGCTCGTCGGGGGCAGCACCGAGGTCGGCAGCTCCTCGCAGCTCGTCCTCCAGAACCCGGGGACCACCCCGGCGGCGATCGCCGTGTCGGTGTGGGGGCCTGCCGGACGTGTGGCGGTGACGGGCTCGGACCGCTTCGTCGTGCCGCCCGGCGAGCAGATCGTCACGCTGCTCGAGGGCGGTGCGCCGGAGCAGCCGCGCACCGTCGTCCACGTCGAGGCGGAGGGCGGCCTCGTCACGTCCTACCTGCAGCACTCCACGGTCGACGGGATCGTCGCCGCCGGCGTCGACCTCGTCACCCAGGGGGCGGAGCCCGCGACCGACCTGGTGGTGCCCGGGGTCGTGAGCCTCGGGGAGGATGTCGGGGCCGAGACCGAGCCCACCCTCCGTCTGCTGGCGCCGGAGGTCGACGCGACGGCCACGCTGACGCTCTACGGGCCCGACGGCGAACGCGCGGTCCCCGGCATCGAGTCGATCGACCTGCCGGCGGGCCGGGTGGTCGACGTGGGGCTCGGAGGGCTCGAACCCGGCCCGTACACCGTCCGGGTCTCGGCCGACGAACCGGTCGTCGCCGGCGTCGAGCTTCTGCGCGACGGAGACCCGGACCCCGACTCGACCCGCGGCGGCGTCCAGGTCGACCGCGCGTGGATCTCGGCGCAGGCCGCCGGGACGACCGGCGGGACCGCGGCTATCCCCGACGGGACCCGCGCGCGCGTCGTCGTCGCCGGCGAGCACGCCACCACGGCCACCCTTACGGGGTACGACGACGCGGGCGAGGTCGCCGGGACGAGCGACCTCTCGCTGGTCGCCGAGTCGTCCGTCGAGGTGCCGGTCTCCGGCCTCGGCGACGACGTCGCGCTCGTGACCGTGGAGGGAGCGACCTGGAACGTGCTCCTCGACGCCGGGGATCCTGCCCCGGACGCGGAGGACGGCGCCCCGGGCTCCCTCCTCTCGGCGCTCACGCCCGTGCCCGCCGGCGCCGGGCCGCAGGACGTCGTCGTCCGCGTCGACGAGACCGTCGGACAGGGCTGAGCCCGTTCGCCTACGGGTCCTCGCGCCCGAACATCGGGTCGATCTCCTCCGGCCTCCGGCCCAGGAGCTCGGCCACCTGCTGCACGACGACGTCGCTGACCATGTCGGCGAGGTCCGCCCGGCCGGTGGCGCGGCTCTCGATCGGACGACGGAAGACGACGATCCGTGCCGGCTGGCCCGACTCCGCGGGGTGGCACCGTCCGAGGCGGACACCGATCGGCTCCCACGGGTGCGGGTCCGAGGGCGGGACCGTCTCCACGGCGAACTCCGTACCGCGCAGCTCGTCGCCCCAGGCGGCCTCCACCCGCTCGACCGCCGCCAGCACGTAGCCGTCGAACCGGTCGCTCCGGCTCAGGTGTGCCGGCACCGACGGGGGGATCAACGGTCCGCGGACGCCTCGCCCACGACGGTCCCGCCGCCTGCGGGGGCCCGCGACCTCCGCCGGGACGACGTAGGCGAGGTCCGGCGACGGCTCGGCCCGCGCCGCCCACACGGGTGTCGACGGCCTGGGAGGCTCGGGCGACTGCTGCTGGCGTCGACGGAAGGAGGGCACGGACCGAGCCTAGGCCAGGTCCGTCCGGCGTGTGCGGGCAACGGCCGCTCCGCGAGGGGCGTATGGTCGGCCCGTGAAGTCGGTCCGTCAGTGTTCTCGCACCGCGTGCACCCGCGCCGCGGTCGCCACGCTCACCTATGTCTACGCGGACTCGACCGCCGTGCTCGGTCCCCTCGCGCACCTCGCCGAGCCGCACTCCTACGACCTATGCGCCGACCACGCCGAGCGTCTGACAGCGCCCCGCGGATGGGAGGTCGTCCGCCTCTCTCCGGAGTTCGTCGAGTCAGGGCCCAGCCAGGACGACCTGTCGGCGCTCGCCGACGCGGTGCGCGAGGCCGGGATGCGGACCGACTCCCCGGAGCCGGAGAACGTGGCCGAGGTCGGTCGTCGAGGACACCTGCGGGTGCTGCGCGCCGACGGCTCCTGACCCACGCACGGATAGGGTGGGTGCGTGAGCGACCTGACGCAGATCATCAAGGCCTACGACGTGCGCGGCGTCGTCCCCGACCAGTGGGACGCGGAGGTCGCCCGCGCCATCGGTGCCGCGTTCGCGCGTGCGGTGGTGATCCCGGAGTGGGCGCACATTCCCGCGGACGGTGAACCCGCCGAGCCCGCCGACCGCCCCGGCATCGTGATCGGGCAGGACATGCGCGAGTCCGGGGACGCCCTCGTCGAGGCGTTCGCCGACGGCGTGGTGTCCGCGGGAGTCGACGTCGTGCGTATCGGTCTCTGCTCCACCGACGGGCTCTACCACGCCGCCGGGGTCCTGGAGCGTCCGGGGGCGATGTTCACGGCGAGCCACAACCCGGCGCAGTACAACGGGATCAAGATGTGTCGCGCCGGTGCCCGCCCGGTCGGACTCGCGTCCGGGCTCGCCGAGGTGCGGCGGCTCGCGCAGGAGTACCTCGACTCCGGGTTCCCCGCGCCGTCGCCGACGCCCGGTGCCGTCGGCCACCGCGAGATGCTCGCGGAGTATGCGGCGTATCTGCGCGCGCTCGTCGACATCCGCGGGATCCGCCCGCTCAAGGTCGTCGTCGACGCCGGCAACGGGATGGCCGGCCTGACCGCGCCCGCCGTCCTGGGCGACGCGGCCGGCCTCGACCCTCTGCCGCTCGACGTCGTCCCGCTGTACTGGGAGCTCGACGGCTCCTTCCCGAACCACGAGGCGAACCCGCTCGAGCCGAAGAACCTCGAGGACCTTCGCGCCGCCGTCGTCGAGCACGACGCCGACCTCGGTCTGGCGTTCGACGGGGACGCGGACCGGTGCTTCGTCGTCGACGAGCACGGCGACCCGGTCTCGCCGTCCGCCGTGACGGCCCTCGTCGGCCTCCGCGAGGTCGAGCGCGAGAAGGCCGAGGGGCGCACCCCCACGGTGATCCACAACCTGATCACCTCGCGGGCGGTCCCCGACTTCCTCGGTGCCGCGGGTGCTCGCGTCGTCCGCACGCGCGTCGGGCACTCGTTCATCAAGGCCGAGATGGCGGACAACGACGCCGTGTTCGGAGGAGAGCACAGCGCTCACTACTACTTCCGCGACTTCTTCTTCGCCGACACGGGCATGCTCGCCGCCCTGCACGTCCTCGCTGCGCTCGGCGAGCAGCCCCACGCGCTCTCCGACCTCGCCGAGATGTACGAGCCGTACGTGTCCTCGGGGGAGATCAACTCGACGGTCGACGACGTCGTCGCGGCACGAGAGCGTGTCGTCGACGCCTACGTGACGAACCCCGGGGGCGGGGAGGTCGAGGTCGACGAGCTCGACGGGCTGACCGTCTCGCACTGGGACTCCCACCCGCAGTGGTGGTTCAACCTCCGCGCCTCCAACACCGAACCCTTGCTGCGGCTCAACGTGGAGGCGGCCGACGAGGACATCATGATCAAGGTGCGCGACGACGTCCTGTCGCTCGTGCGAGCCACCACCGACGAGAACTGAGGACCACGATGACCGAGAACGTCGACCCCTGGGTCATGGACATCCTGCGCTGCCCTGTCACGGGTGCCACGCTCGTCCCCGCCACCGGGCCCGACGGCTCACCGGAGCTGCGCTCGACCGACCCCGACCGCCCGCTGGCGTACCCCGTCCGCGACGGGATCCCCGTGCTCCTCGAGACGGACGCGCGGGAGCTCTGAGTGCCGCACACCGATCTCCAGCGGCTCCAGCTGCCGCGCGACGGCGAGGACCGGTCCACGGATCTCTACTGGCGCGGAGAGTCGGTGACGCGCGACGGTGACGCACTCCTCGTACCCGCCGGCGGCACGCTCGACCTCGGGACCTGGTTCAACGCCGCTCCCGTCGGCTGGTGGCGGTCCCTCCTCGGGTCCGGGCACCTGCGCCTGCGCGTGCGCGGCCGCGGGGCCCTGACCGTCTTCGCCGGGACGGCAGGGCGGACGCCGACCACCGGGACGCGAGACGTCGTCGGGCGCTACGACCTCGACGGCACCCGCGAGCTTCATCTCCCGCGGACCGAGGGCACTGACTGGTACTGGATCGCGCTCGAGGGGGGCGCCGACGGCGGACGGCTCGAGGCCGTCGAGTGGGCGTCGGGCGGGGGACTCGGCCGCAACCGGGGCCGGGCGACCCGGGTCACCGTCGTCTCACCGACCTATCGCCGCGAGACCGACTGTCTCGAGCAGGTCGTCCGGCTGCTGGACCCCGCGCTCGCCGAGACCGTCGGTCATGTCGTCGTCGTCGACCAGGGCGACTCGCTCCGGGCGGCCGACACGCACGGCGTGCTCGACGACGCGAGAGTCGTCCTGATCGAGCAGCCCAACCTCGGTGGTTCGGGAGGGTACGGGCGAGGCATGCGCGAGTCGCTCCGCTGGCCCGACGACCCCGTACTTCTCCTCGACGACGACGCCGAGATCGCCGGCGAGTCCCTCCGGCGGCTGCACGCACTCTCGATGCAGACGCGGGAACCCACGATCCTCGGGACCGGACTCGTCTCGGCCGAGGACGGCACCACGCTCGAGGCACTGGCCGAGAAGGTCGACCGGCGCACCTTCCACTGGGGCGCGGCCGACTGCGTCGCGTCCGAGCCCGTCGACACCGGCTCACCGGACCGGTGGTCCTTCACCCACGCGTCCGACCGCGCCGAGTACACCGGCTGGTGGGGGACCTTCCTCCCGGCCGGCACCGTGGCACGGCTCGGACTGCCCGCCCCCTACTTCCTCAAGTGGGACGACGCCGAGTACGGGCTGCGTGCCCGGCGTGCAGGGGTCTTGGTCGCCGCCGTGCCGGGCATCAACGTCTGGCACCCGACCTGGGCCGCCAAGGGGTCTCTCTCGTCGTGGTCCTCCTGGCCCATGCACCGCAACCGGCTCGCGACTGCCGCGGCCTACGGGTCCGGCCGCGGGGTCGTGCGCGACTCCCTGCTGCACCAGGTCAAGCACGTTCTCTCGCTGCAGTACACGACCGTCGAGCTCTGGAACGCGGCGCTCGCGGAGGTTCTCGACGGACCGGGCTGGATGTCCGGCGACCTGACCGCCGTCCGGCCGCGGGCGCAGGCGCTCCTCGACGAGCTGCCGCCCGCGCGCAGCGTGCCCGACGGAGGTCGGGTCGTGCGCCTCCCGTCCCCGGCGGAGTTCGGCTGGCGCGACGGCCTGCGAGCGTCGGCGGTCGTCTTCGAGGACGGTTCTGCGCCGCTCGTCCGTGACCGCGCGCGGGCACGGAGGTTGCTGTCGACGACGTTGAGGCTCCACGGGCGAGCACTGCGGCGTTGGCGCTCGCTACGGTCCGCGTACGCCGCCGCGCTGCCGCAGGAGGCGGCTGCCGAGGCGTGGGAGGCGCGGTTCGATGGCTGACCTCGGCGGGCGAGTCTGACTAACCGATGGAACTGACCCACGCCGCCGGGAGGCTGCCATGGGTCGTCGCCCGTCCGAGTCGAACGCGAAGCGAGTCGGACTTACCCGAGATCGTCGACGTCGCACCGGTGCTCGACCGGGCGGTCAGAGCCATCATCGTGCCTCCGGACGACTTCTTCGAGACCGAGATCGACGCGACGTCGGAGAGCCCGAAAAGTGACCGCGCCGAGGACTGAGTGATGGTCCGGGTCCAGGAGGCCATCGAGTTGCCGGGCGCGCTCAGGCTCCACGGGTCGGCCACGCTGCGTTCGTACGGAACGACAGAGCTCCACACGTCTTCGCTGTTGACGGTCCGACCGCCGGACGAGGAGAAGTAGTGGGTGACCACAGGCTTGCCGCCGTACGTGAGGAGAAGCGCGTTGGTCGACGACTTGACCGTGTCGTTCACCGCCGCCTTCCAGATCTTCCCGTAGTACGCGTTCGTCCCCTCGTTCTCCTTGACCCAACCGCTGAACTGTTGGTCGCGGACGTCATCGACCACCTGGCATGCGCACGCTGTCTTCATCGTCTGGGCCATCGCGTAACTTCGCGCCGCAATGGCCTGAGCCGCTAGTGCCGAGCGGTCAGACGTGCCCCAGGACGACGGCATTTCGGCGATCCCATAGAGATACTCGGTGTTGAGAAGAAGGTTGTTGACGACGTTGATTCGCCCATTGATTTCGCTCACTGTCAACTGACCGTGACGGTAGATGCCGTGCGTGCCTGGTATGGAAATGGTTGCCTTGGTGCCACTCGAGCTGAGGTAACGGGTCCCGGACCACTGAAGGGCAACGCCCGACCGGTCGTAGTAGGCCTTGCCGTTGACCCAAGCCTTTGTCCTGCCGTCCGACATGGCTCGCCATGCAATGGTCGTCCGCCCAGAGCCCGATGTCAGGGTCGTTCCGCTCGACGACCTGAGACGCCAGGTTCCGCCGGACACCGTCGTCGTCGTCGTTGACTTCTCGTCCGAGTACTGCCCCTTGGAGTACCCGTAGGGCTCGGGGCCGAAGACTTGGACTGCCACGTTGCGTTCCGTGGATCGCCACGACGCGTCCGAACCGCTGTAGTAGTGCTCGAGGATGGTCGTTGCCTGCCGCCCCGCTAGGGCTTGGGCATACGCACCGTACTGCGACATTCCGACACCGTGTCCGAAACCGGAACCGCGGATCGTGAACGACGAGGGGACGCCGGTGACCTTGACGTTGAAGGTGCTGGATATTGCCGAGCCGTTGTAGTTTCGTATCCGGTACTTCGTCGTTCCCTTGGGGTAGATCGTTCGTTTGCCCCAACCGTCCTTGATGGTGATGGGTGCGGCGTCGACCCATTTGCCGCCGGAGTACTTCTGGAGCATGACTGTCGCGGCGGCGACGTTGGTCCCAGATTTTGTGTATCGACTGTGCACGACGGTGGTGCCGCCTGGGGAGATTGTCGTCGGACCGGTGATCTTGCCCGTCACGGCAGCAGACCGCACGGTGACGTTGAAGCTGCTGGATATTGCCGACCCGTCGTAGTTTCGTATCCGGTACCTCGTCGTTCCCTTGGGGTAGATCGTTCGTTTGCCCCAACCGTCCTTGATGATGATGGGCGCAGCGTCGACCCATTTGCCGCCGGAGTACTTCTGGAGCATGACGGTCGCGGCGGCGACGTTGGTCCCAGATTTTGTGTATCGACTGTGCACGACGGTGGTGCCGCCTGGGGAGATTGTCGTCGGACCGGTGATCTCGCCCGTCACCGCGGGCGTTCGAGACGCCGCCTCCGCACCTGTCGCTCCCGGCAGGAACGCAAGGCAGAGCGCGAGGACCAGCGCGGCCGCACCTGCCCGGTGCGTGTTGGCGAAGAACATCTAGCAAGTGTGCACACGGTCCCGGCAGGCTGCACTCGGGAGAGGACTCCCGCCCTACAATGAGCGCATCGTCAACGGAGGTAATTGAAGATGCCAGTCGACGCTCGGAAGTCAAGCGTTGCACGCAAGGTCCGCTCTCTCGGTGGGCAGCTCATCCGGAGGTGGGGACTGGTTCCGGCTGGCACCCCGGACGGCGTCGGTGAGGACGACCACCTCCTCGGCAGGCCGTGGCCCTTCGAGGTTATGGTCTACTTCGCGGACACCACCGAGGCGATCTATCAGATCGAGCAGTGGTACCGCGCCTTCGAGTCGCTCGACGCAGAGCATCGAGTCGTCGTCGTCACTCGCGACTCCCGCACGGCGCGGTTGATCCGCGACGGGTCGATGCTCGAGGTCCGGACGATCGCTCGGGCGGAGACGCTCGACGACATCCTCGGGCGATCGAAGACCAAGCTGATCCTTTACGTGAACCACAACCCGGAGAACTTCGGCGCACTGCGGTTCGGAAACCTGCTGCACGTCTCGTTGATGCACGGCGACAGCGACAAGATCGTCACGGTGTCCAACCAGACGAAGGCGTACGACTTCTCGTTCGTGGCAGGGCGCGCAGCCGTCGAGCGCATGGCGCGCTACGCGACGCTCTTCGATGCCGACGAGCGGTGCATCCCCGTGGGTCGACCGCAGCTGGACGAACAGGCCCGAGAGCGGGAGGCGGTGACGCTGTCGAGGCCCACCGATGACCGGCCCACGGTCTTGTACGCGCCGACATGGGAAGGCGGGCAGCCGTCCGCGGCGTACGGGTCGGTCGCGACCCACGGCGCAGCGATCGTCCGGGCGATCCTCGACGACGGCCGCTTCAGGCTCATCTACAGACCCCACCCTCTGACCGGAGTCCGCGATGCCGCATACGGCGACGGAGACTCGACGATCCGAGACCTGATTCGACGTGCGCAGGACGAGCTGCCGGACGTCGGACACACGGTGGACGGGGACGGAGACCTGGCCGTCGCCTTCGGGCACGCGGACGTGCTGATCTGTGACGTCTCAGGTGTCGCGATGGACTGGCTCGCGACAGGTCAGCCCCTGATCGTGACCCTGCCGACCGCAGACGTCGTCGTCGCTCGAAGTGCCCTGACCGATCTCGTCCCGCGGTTGCCCGTCGGGGACGTGGACGGAGTTCCGGATCTCGTCGCACGAGAGCTGGACGAAGACCCGACGGGTGCCGAGAGGCGTGCGCTGCAGGAGTTCTACCTGGGCGACACCACGCCGGGGGCCTCGACCCGCCGATTCATCGAGGCATGCGAGAGACTGTTCCGGATACGGGAGGCAGAGGTGGCGCGCGTGGCCACCGGTGCACTTCCCGGTGAGAAGTCCGCGGATTCCCGCGAGACGAACGACTGAAGGAGATGCAGATGAGTGTGCAGGTTGTGATTCTGGCGGCCGGGATGGGGACGCGACTGGGGCGCCCATTCCCGAAGCCGCTGACGCCGTTGAAGGACGGGCGCACGATCATGGCCCAGCAACTCGGCAACGTGCGGAGCGTCTTCGACGGTGACGCCGAGGTCATGGTCGTCGTCGGCTTCAAGCTTGAGCAGGTGATGGAGGCGGCGCCCGAGGTCGCTTTCGCCTACAACGAGTTGTACGACCAGACAAACACTTCGAAGTCCCTGCTCAAGGCCTTGCGCGCCACCGGCGAGCGGGGTGTCCTCTGGATGAACGGCGACGTCGTCTTTCACCCTGAGGTGCTCCGGCGGGTCAAGCCGCTCATCGAGGCGGGCAAGTCGTTCGTCTGTGTGAACACCTCGTCTGTTGCCGAGGAAGAGGTGAAGTACACGGTCGACGCAGACGGTTTCATCGCCGACCTCTCGAAGCAGGTCCCCACCGGGCAGGCCCTGGGCGAGGCTGTCGGGATCAACTTCATCGCCGGAAGCGACAAGAAGCTCCTGGTCGAGAAGCTCGTCGCAGTTGACGACCAGGACTACTTTGAGCGGGGGATCGAGATCGCGATCGCGGAAGACGGTCTCAAGGTCACGCCGGTCGACATCTCCGACCTTTACGCCGTCGAGGTTGACTTCGACGAGGATCTCGAGCGCGCCAACGAGCAGCTCTGATCGGAGCGATGCGAGGGGCGGCGTCACCCGGAGCGGTCCCTCGCATCTCGTCGGACGGGTGCGGCTCCCAATCCACGGCGGGGTTCCAGGGAACCTCGGGGACTCGGTCGCACGAGACCGGAGCCGGTATGAGGGCGGTCCTGGCACTACGCATACGCTAGGGGGTAGGCCCGCGCGGGCGCCAAGTCCGGGCGGGCTATGCTTGTCTGCGTTCCGGCTGAGCCCGCGCTCGATTCATCCCCTGACAGATTGGTGCCGTTGGAAGTGAACATGTCCTCCAGTACTGCTGATCGAGAGGGGATACCGTTGGTCGGTGAGATCCCCGACGATCCGACGGTGCCGCCACCGCCCTTGGCAGGATCGATCGGGCAGCAGCGGGTCAGGGAACTTGTCGACGAGAACGGTCTGACCGAGCTCGGTAGGCGTCCGAGCTTCAAGAAGTACGTCACCGAGCTCTGGGAGCACAGGTCGTTCATCACTGTCCTTGCACAGTCGAAGGCCTATGCGAAGAATCAGAACTCGTACCTGGGCCAGGTCTGGTCGGTCCTGACACCAACCTTGAACGCGCTCGTCTACGCGATCATCTTCGGGATCGTGCTCGAGACTTCTCGTGGTCTTGAGAACGTCATCGCCTTCATCGTCGTCGGAACCTTCATGTTCAGGTTCTTCGAACGGTCCATCAGTGGCGGCGCGAAATCTGTGCAGTCGAACGCGCACCTGATGAGATCTCTACGGTTCCCGCGAGCGGTGCTGCCGGCGTCGACGGTGATGGCCGAGCTGACCACGGCGATTCCCGCGTTCGTCGTCATGTGCGTCGTGTCCTGGGCATCCGGGCTGCTCCCGGCCTACCCGTCCGTCTCCGTCACCTGGTACTGGTTGCTGCTGCCATTCGCCATCCTCCTGATGTGGATGTTCAACACCGGGTGTGCGTTCATCGTCGCCCGCGTCGTTGCCATTACGCCGGACATCCAGAACATCATCCCCGTCCTGCTTCGGTTCGGGATGTACGGGTCCGGCGTCATCTTCAGCATCAGCCACTATGCCGGAGACGGGCTCTTCGGAACGTTGCTGCAATACCAACCCGTGGCGGTCTACCTCTATCTGGCGCGAGCCTCTCTGCTCCAGGAGCCGTCCATCCCTCACGATCCGGTCATGTGGGCCTTCGGAGCGGGATGGGCAGTCCTGTTCTTCGTCATCGGGTTCGTGGTCTTCTGGCGTGGAGAGGAAAGGTACGGGCGTGACTGAGGCGGAGATCGACTTCGAGGTTGACCCTGAGGACCTGCCCGAGATATCCGACCAGCCGGACGTGCCGATCGGTGGTCCGTCCCTCGTCGTCGACGACCTTCACATCAACTATCGGGTCTTCGGCGGCAAAAAGGTCGGAGCGCAGTACGGGAAGAAGTCGTGGTTCACACGACTCGTGAGCCAGAGCCGGGAACACGTCGGCGCAGTCCAGACGGTGAGCGCGATCCGAGGCGTGTCCTTTGTGGCGCGGCACGGTGAGTCGATCGGAATCGTGGGTACGAACGGGTCAGGGAAGAGTACGCTGCTGCGGGCCGTGGCGGGGCTGATCCCCCCGACCAAGGGCACGGTCCATGTTTCCGGCGAGCCGTCGCTTCTCGGCGTGAACGCCGTGCTGATGCGGGAGCTCACTGGCGAGCGCAACATCATGATCGGCGGGTTGGCGCTTGGACTGACGCCGCAGCAGGTCCGCGATAGGTTCGACGAAATCGTCGACTTCGCTGGCATAGGCGACGCCGTATACCTCCCGATGAAAACCTACTCGTCCGGGATGAGCGCTCGTCTGAGATTCGCCATCTCGTCGTTCGCGACTCCGGACATCCTCATGATCGACGAGGCGCTCGCGACCGGAGACGCGACCTTTCGGCAGAAGAGCAAGGCCCGCATGGAGGTCGTGCGATCAGAAGCCGGGACCATCTTCCTCGTCAGCCACTCACTCGCCACCGTCAAGGCGATCTGTACGAGGGTCCTCTGGCTGCACGAGGGGAATCTGGTGATGGACGGTCCGTCCGAGGTGGTCGCGGACGCGTACGGTCGATTCGCGAGATCCAAGCGACTCGAGGCCAAGGCGCAACGCGCGCAGCGCCGCAGGCGGGGTTAGAGGTTCCACGCCGCCTGCTCGGAGTGCCGACGGACACCTCTCGTCCGAGCTTGCTGGTTCGCTGTCGCTCCTCGGGTCCGTGGAACGTGTGGTCGCCTGTGTCGCAGTCATGACGTCGTGCCGGCCGAGGCCCCAGGACGGCATCTTGTCGCGCGAAGGTCCCCGGCCCACCGACGTCTGCGGTCGTGAGCGCGGCGACCGATCCCAGTACGTGTCAAAGCGGTGCCGAGGACGGAGAACCGGCCGCTCCTCGTCCGGCGCTTCCCGCGGGCAGACTCGGAGCGCACCGTGGCTCGCCGGACGGCGGGCATCGGTCGGGATCTGTCGACCCCATCCGACCTTGACGTTGCACTCCGTCTGCTACGCGCCCAACGAGGCTTCGTCATCCTCGTCGTCGATTGCCTCGCCTGCCTGCGCTTCAGGCCGTGAACCGACCTGCACCAGCTCGTCGCGCTGCTCTGCGACGCTCGTCAGGAAGCGGAGGAACCGTGCGCTGCTCTCACCACGGTCGAAACCGAAGTAGTAGTCGCGGGCAGACCCGCGGCTACCCGCCCTGAGGTCTTCGCTGAGGTTGCTGTCCAAGATCGCCCCGAAATCGCCGACGCTCGATTCGTCGATGACGTCGACGGAACGTGCGATCGGTGCTTCGTCCTCGAGACGGGCGCGATCGGAGCGCCTGTCCGTCAGCAGAATCGGAGCGTCGGCTCTGAGGTAGAGGAAGTCCAGGCCGACCGACGAGATGTCGGTCACGAGCAGGTCGGTCGAGTCGAAGAGGGAGAGGATATCCGACTCGATCGGGGCTTCGTGAAGCTGACCGCCACGGGCGTTCGCCTGTCGAATCATCTCGAGAATGCCCTCGTGTGCCGACGCGATGTCCGGGTCGGTCGACGACAAGACTCGGGGGTGTGGCTTGTAAACGAGACGGGTCTTGGGCCGCTCGATCACGCTCCTCGCGATCTGGACGCCGTAGAGGTCGAGCGACGTGTAGTTGTTGGCGTCGTTCTCGCCTGACCAGGTCGGCGCGTACAGGACTGTTCCAACCTCGGCGTCGGCGCGCTCGAGGCTGGCGTCGAAGTCAAGGTCGAGCTGCGGCCTGCCACACGTTGCCAGCTTGTCGAAGTCGAAGTGGACGAGGGCTGACTTGTGGCGGTCGATCGCTGCCTGGCCGGCGACGACGACATAGTCGTACGCCTTTGCCTGGTTGGACACCATGGAGATCTTGTCGGACTCCCCGTGATTGACGTGCACGTGCATGGCCTGGCGGTAGATCAACGATTGAAAGTTCTTCATGCCGTTGTTGACGTAGACGACGACCTTGGGGTCGATGATCTCGTAGACGCCCATGAGGCCGTTCAGGGTCTTGGCGAAAGCGACAGGGAGATCGGTCTCCTGTCGAAGGAACTTCGTCATCGCCCAGCTGCGCGTCACGATCGTCACGGGCAACTCGTCGGCGACCCCCTGGAGAACCGGCAGCCACTGCCGTACCTGGTAGCCGCGTACCGGGGTCTCGGCGAAGTAGACGACGATAGGGTATTCGTGGCCCTCCAGCTCCTCCAGTTCGGGAGAGTGGAGCGGGACGGGCTCAATGCCGAGCAGTCGCCGGCGGACCCACTTCTTCACCTTCGCGCCACCGGCCATGATGACCGTGCCCGTCGAGTGGCGGATCCGGCGCAGGTCGGGCCCTGGCGCAGCAGCCTTGGGTCGTGTCTCAGATCCTGCGGGTTGGGTGGTCATCGAGAGTTCGCTCCATTCGTTCTACCGTGTGCACGACACTGCGTCGGTTCCACGTCAGGCCGTGCTCTGGGAGTGCCGGCGAGCGCTGAGATTCCCCCGCTTCGTGAAGTACCAGGAGACGTTCTCCGCGACGCCCGGCAGGTGCTCGTACCCTGTTTCCCCGGCACCGTCGACATGCAAGCGGGCGCGATAGCCCGGCACTCCGTCGATCGTTAGGAACGTGTAGACGTCGATGACGGACTCGGGCGCGAAGAATGCGAGGTCCGAGTCGGTGACATCGCATGTCGCGGTGAGAGCCGCGGTCCGCGCCTGCAGAACGAGCTCGCGACCCGTGCCCCTCTCGACGAGCGCCACGTTGAAGGTCTGGTCGTCGAGCTGCCCGGGCAACTGGATCTGGACGTCGTAGAGGCCATCTGGGTTGGCGACCACCTCGACGGCCACCGGCGTGATGTCCAGCTTGTCCTCGAAGCGCGCGTTTGCCGCCAGAGCCTCGAGCGTGCCGACCCGAAGTGCCTGTGACCGCGGCCGTGATTGTACCGGCAGCAGCTCGTCGAGCCCCTCTGGAACATGCGGCAGGACGTGCTTGTGATGAGCCTCGATCCAGGCCGTCTTGCGGGCGCTCGAGTACCTCGCCCATCGCTGCGGTCCATATATCTTCAGACCCTTGCGGCGGTAGAGATCGACGATCACCCGATCCGCGCGATCGGGGTCGTGGTCATGCAGTCGGATGAGCCGCGAGACCTCTCCGATGGACCAGGCGTAGCCCTCGGGATCGAGGCCAGACCGCGTGATGTTCCCCGAGTCGTCCCGGCTCCGGACGAAATAGAAGTCATAGTCGGCTCGGAAGGACACGCGAGAGGCCGTGAGGTAGGCCTTCGTCACCATCATGCCGTCCTCGAGACGGACCTTCTCGGTCGGGAAGCTGATCTTCTCGAGCCTGAGAAACTCACGTCGGAACAGCTTGCACGGCGAGAGTGTCCTGAAGCACTTTTCAAGGTCCGCGTCGACCTGGTTGGTGCGAAAGACATCCGGAACGAATCGCCCGTTCAGGCTGCACATCCGCGGGACGACCACGTCTGAGCGATGCTTGTCACCGTAGTTTACGAGCCGGCGCATGGCCTCAGGTCCGAGAATATCGTCGGCGTCGCAGAAGAACACGTACCGGCCCTCGGCGACAGCCAAGCCCTGGTTTCGAGGAATCCCGGGCCATCCGCTGTTCGGCTCGTGGAAGACGCGGATGTTTTCGTGTCGCTCCGCATACTCGTCGAGGACCGCTCCACTGCCGTCGGTCGAGCCGTCGTCGATCGCGATGATCTCCATCAGCTCGGGATCGATGTCCTGGGCCACCAGCGAGTCGAGCAGGATCGGCAGGTACTTGACCGCGTTGTAAACGGGGATGACGACCGAGACAGCCAGACCGAGATCACGATCGGGCTGGTGAACGGTCGGCGCACTTGACTGACGGGTCGCTCGGGTACTGCGGGCGAGAACGCCTGCGGTCTTGAAGTTTTCCCATTTCATAGCGGAAGGGCTTTCGCTAGCTTCTCTTGATGGCGTTCGATCCCCACGGGGGCGATCCAGGACTTTCGAACAAAGTCTGCGACAGCGGTGGGTGACTTCACGGGGAGGTCCTTCGGGGCGTACGACTTCTGCCGCCCCGGTGTGTAGATCGAGTTGTAGTCACGGAACTTGTACTCCCCGCCCAACAGCTTCTCCGAGAACTTGAGGTGGAGGCTCGGTACTCCGAGCGAGTCGGCGACGATCAGGCCGTGGAGACTCGATGACAGGAGGACGTCGCAACTGGCGATCTCGTTGACGACCTCCTCCGGGGTCCACGTGACTTCGATACGCCGGACCCGAGGCCCGAGAGCGAGCAGAGTCTGGAGAAACGGGTCGTTCGCATCCTGGTAGTGAGGCAGCACGCCGACGGTAAAGCGCTTTCGTGGCGCTCGACGGAGTAGAAGGTTGGCGAGGATTCCGGGGTCGCCGAGGACAAGGTCTTCGCTGGCCGTCGTGCGTACTCTGCTCCGGGTCAACTGACCCCGGACGGCGACAGCCGGGAGAGAAACGGGCCTCGAGCTGTCCTTCGGGGGACTGATCAGGCCAGATCCCCAGAAGACCGGCAACTGTGCACGCTTGAGCTTCGTGATCTGCTGGATGACGGAACCGGCCGCGACGATGTCACAGGTCTCGGCACTCGTCCATCGAACTCGACGCCCTGTCAGTCGCTCGATGATGGGGCTGGAGATCTCGTCCCCGAAGTTCAGTCTGTTCGGGTACTTCCATCGCCACCAGTACAACTCGATCGGCTGTCTCGTGTCAGCCACGCTTCGCCCCCGCCACCTTGGCCTGAGCACGACGCGCGACGCGCACCAACGGTGCTCGCACGGGATCAGGCAGCCAGTCCATCCGCCGAGCCGGGTGGTGCTGCGGATCGATCGACGTCACCGTCACGACCGTGCCGTTGCAGACGGCCCGAGTGGTGTCCGAGCGGACGTCCACGCCGCGGATCGAGGCGAGCGGGAGCACCGTCTCGTCTGTACCTGCCCGCATGAAGATGCGAAGTTCGTGCTTCTTTCCGTCCGGGTGGGGGAGTCGCGCCTCGTAGAGGGCCACGCCGATCCGGACGAGCGGCAGATGGCGCGGAGCATGGCGAGCACCGTCGGGAACGACAGAGGCGTGGATCGTGATCGTGCCGAGCTGCGAATCGTCGCACGTGACAATCAGGATCGGGTCGCCGGTTGAGTCGTGGGTCAGGCCGATGACGCGGGGCGCGTTGCGCTCAGAGGCGTCGGCGATTTCGGTGATGGCAGGCTCCTGGGTTGAGTAGGTTCGAGCTCTACGTGCAAGGCGTTGGTCGATGCTCGGGAGGCGCTGGTCACTGCGATTGCTTCGTCACGCTTGACGTCCTCGCGTGGCCGGTCCTGGACGGCAGGGCGGCGCACGGCCGGTGGTCGGCGCCTGACCATGATCGTACAACGCAAGACGGCGACAGGAAACGAGAGGATCTCGGGTGATTTGCCGCCCTGGCAGACCCGATCGTCGTTCGAGCGCGCAGCGCAGCACCGACAGCGCAACGGATCACGACGGTGTCGTCGCCGAGATCAAGGTCGTTCGCCGGGTGGGGCCTATTCCCCGGCGACGTACCGTGCCTGCCACTCGGCGTTTCGGGCTGTGGCCTGCCGTCGGGTGTTCGTGGTCGGTGGCAGCCCGGTCAGGTCAACACCGATGTAGTCGCCCAGGCGCTGGACGACTGCGCGCGGGTCCGCCACGAGGTCCTCGTACTCGACAACGAACGGATCGGCATCGATCGACGGGAGATGCTCGTTCCAGGCTCGCTCCTGGTTCTCGAGGCCTCGGATAGACGTCCTGATCGCGTGCCGGTCGTACTGGGGTTCCTTCTTCTCCCCGTCTGGTGCGTTCGCCATCCCTGCGGCGCGCGGCCGGTCGGGACCGTTTCAGATGATTCCTAGATAGATGTTGCCAGCAGGCGAACGACGACAGTCTCAATACATTGAATGAATCGGAGCTCGACCCGATTGCTTTTCGGTTCTTCGTTGTGCAAAAATCCGTCAGACTGGTCTGAGGTCCAAACTGCGCGTTCGCGGTCGTATTGCCAATTCAGGTCAGGTATTCTTCGCGATCGAATGGCGGTACCAGAGGAGGGGCTGCGCTGGAATCATGAAACCCATGAAATAGGCGCGCCGGTTCCGGTCGCTCGTACAGCGTAGATATCGGGCTCTTCGCCGATCCGGTGGGGAGTAGCCCGGGCTGGGTGAGCGGCTGGGTGTAGGGGTCGAGGTCCCCGATGATCAGAAGCGCCAACCACTGATCGATTTCGAGGACCTCGACGTTGTCCAACGCTACGGGGTGCGCTGGCGCGCCCGTTACCACTGACCCCTGTGACCGTTGTGACGTGCCGCTCGGCCTGCCCGATGTCCGCGTCGAGGAGGTCCAGCGGACGCAGACGCTGATGGCGGCGACGGTCTCGACGCACTGGCAACTGCAGGGCTGCCCGGATTGCGGGGTCTCGGCTCCGAGCCGTGGCCGGCGCCGGCGGGTCCTGCACGACGTTCCCCACGGTGACGTGCGGGTCCGAGTGGTGTGGCGGCAACGCGTCTGGCGCTGCCCGGATCCGGCGTGCCCTCGCGGGTCGTTCGTCGAGCAGGTCCCGGGACTGGTCACGCCCCGCGGTTCGATCACTGGTCGGGCGATCACCTGGGCGATCGGACAGCTGCGTGGTGAGCACGCCACGATCGCCGGCCTGGCCCGCCGACTGGGCGTGTCCTGGTGGGCGCTGTGGCGCCTGGTGCGGTCCGAGCTCGAACACCTTGCCGCCAACGAGTCCCGCTTCGCCGGCGTCAGGAGCCTCGGGGTCGATGAGCACATCTGGCATCACGGAGACCAGTGCACGAAGGGGCCCAAGTAGTTGACCGGGATGGTCGACCTCACCCGCGACGACGACGGATGCGTGCACGCCCGACTGCTGGACCTGGTCCCGGGCCGGTCGAAGAAGGCCTACGCCGGCTGGCCTGACGAGCGCGGCGACGACTTCCGCAAGAACATCGACGTCGCGGCGTTGGACCCGTTCGGCGGCTACAAGTCCGCCATCGATGAGCACCTCGAGGACGCGACCGCGGTCCTGGACGCGTTCCACGTCGGCAAGCTCGGCACCCAGGTCGCCGACGAGGTGCGCCGCCGGGTCCAGCAGGACACCACCGGCCACCGCGGCCGCAAGGGCGACCCTCTGTTCGGCATCCAGGCCATCTTGCGCGCCGGCGCCGAGAAGCTCACCGAGAAGCAGCAGGCCCGCCTGGCCCGGGCGATCAACGCCGACGACCGCCACGAGGAAGTCTTCGTCGCCTGGCAGTGCGCCCAACAACTAAGAGCCGCCTACCAGGCCAAGGACCTGGCCGACGGAGGACGCCTGGCCGAGAAAGTCCTCGCCTCGTTCCACACCTGCCCGATCCCCGACGTCGCGCGCCTCGGCCGAACCCTGCGCAAGTGGCGTACCGCGTTCCTGGCTTACTTCACCACCGGGCGTTCCTCGAACGGCGGCACCGAAGCCGTGAACGGCGTCATCGAGCTCCACCGACGACTCGCCCGCGGCTACCGCAACCGCGACAACTACCCACTGCGGATGCCCCTCGCCGGCGGAGGCCTCACACGGTGATCCCTACCGAATCGGCGAAGAGCCTGAAAACGACACGCCGCGCGCGGCGCTCGCCCCGTCGGGCTCGATGCTGCCGACTACCGCAACGGGAACGTCATCGAGCGCGGCCAGTGCAGAATCAAGCAATGGCGAGGCCTCGCGACCCGCTACGACAAACACGCCCTGATCTACCGTGCCGCCACCGTCCTCAACAACGTCATCCCATGGCCTGAGCTTTGTGAGGAACGGGCTAGTCTACTAGGCGTGAGCAGATCGTGTTCCTGCTCTACCCTGACTGTCACGACTCGGATTGAGCCTTGACTGATTCGATACGGATTGCCGACGGTGGGCGAGAAGGCCTCTTTCGTTGGCGGTGAGACACGCCGATGATCGAGACCTTCTCGCCCAACGCGACAACGCTCACGTCATGATCGAGTCGATCTATCCCCAGTATGCAGACCGAGTTTCAACTTTCCACGAACCCGAACTGCGCTTGCCGAAGTCGAGTGACACGTAGCCATATGGCGATGCTGTCGGCCACTCGATTGTGACGAGGTCGTAGGCGTAACCCGGAGCATCGATGTACGAGATTATCGTGCCGTTAGTCCCAAACGTCGATCGCGCGTAGTCGATTGAGTTGCCCTCTTTGACTCGGTTGAATTCGGCTTTGGTCGCCTTGTCCTTGGTCTGGACGGCGGTAAGCCCCCAGTATGCGTACTTCGTGTCAAGTACCCACGTACCCGAACTGTTGCGGACGAAATCGACCGTCACCCAGCCTGAGTCGTAGTAGGTGGGAAAGTCCAGGCTGACCCAGTCATACTTCCAGCCGGACGTGTCGTACCGAGCCGTCACGGTGCCGTTGTTCCCGAACCGCGCACGCACGTGGGCAATCGAGTTCCCTTGATGGACCGAATAGAACTCCGAGGACGTGACGATTCGGGACGGTACTGCGTTGGCTGCGGGGGCCGCGACCGCGGAGACGGAGAGCGCGAGAAGGCAGGCGACTGCAGCGCTGATATACCTCTTCATTGCAGGGATCCTTCGGTGCTGAGTAGTGAAAGGAGGGGCAATGCGTGGTCAATCCGGTAGGACCTGCTGCACTGCGAACTATTCGACCAGGCCTGTCACCGTCGGTTCCAGATACGGAGTCAGGGTGCGTGAGTATGTCGCCGTGAGGTGCGAAGCGTCGAAGTAGACGATGACTCCTCCAACTGTCGGCTGGCACACATCGCCACAGATGTGGTCCGTGAGGTCAAGAGTCGAAATCGACGGTTCATTCAGTTCCTGAGCGGCAGTATAGAGCGGATCCGAAGGCAGCCAAGCCGATGCAGCTCCGCTGCAGTTCTCGGGTGCTGTTTCGTTGATCGATAGGCATTCCGGGACCGAGGTCTCGAGCGTGTGCTTGGGGTAGGGCGTGTCGCGCACGACAAGGACGTCCGTCGTCTCTGAGGCGATGCTCTCGAGATAGCTTGCGTACCCCTGGTGGACGAGCCCGTCGTTCGTCTCGTCCGTCGACCCGGCGGCCCGGAACGGGGTCAGCTGGGCCGTGACGACGAGATCGAAATCGCCGGAGGTCACAGCGTCTCGGACGCGTTCTCCCCAGTCGAGGCAGCCTTGCGCGTCTTCGGCGCTCTCGAACTCCCACAGAGCATCGGACGTCGGGCACTGTGATGCGACATACGTGGTCAAAGACCACGCATTCTTTTTCGCCAGCTCTTGCAACGAAGGAAGCAGCCCGCCGGCGTGCGAGTTGCCGATCAGGGCGACGCGGACGTCTCCGTCCTTGTCGCCGTATGCGCACTTCGTGGTCTCCTCGAACGGCGGAGACTCCCAGCAATCGTCCTCATAGGCGGAGGGCTTGTCGGCTGCCGCGTCGGCGGGGGACAGGATGAGCGGCACATCTGCTGGACACTCGACTCCCCGGTCGAGCGCAGCGGCCCCGACGCACGGATTGTCGAGACTCTCCTCGGCGGCGTTGAGACGCGCGTCGGACCTGTCCTGAAGTGTCGATGCCGCGAAGAAGCATGCGACGCCGACCGCGAGCGACACACCCACGGTCACGAGCAGCGTCGTTGGAGCACGGCCTCGGTGACGTCTGAACCGGTCTTCAACGTGCGGCTTGGTGACGGCAGCGAGCGCCACCGAGAGCGTGAGGATGGCGATGCGGTCGAGCAGATCCGGGTTCCCGGCGACGACGAACGGAGCGAGGACGACGATCGGCCAGTGCCAGAGATACAGAGAGTAGGAGATGTCGCCGACCCACTGGACCGGGCGTAGATCTCCGACAAGGCGCGGAGAACCGCGGCCCCGTGTCACGTCCGCCAGAATGACGAGCGCGGCGCCGACGACGGGAACGCTGGCTGCCCAGCCGGGGAACGGCGTAGAACCGCTCATCAGGACGGCTGACCCGACGATCAGTGCGATCCCGGTCCACGCCGTCGGGACACGAAGAGCCGGGTGGAGGCGCCATGCGCTGGTCGCAGCCAGCGTCGCCAGTGCTGCCCCCGCCCCGAGTTCCCAGATCCGGGTCGGGGTAATGAAGTACGCGGACGCGGGGCTCGTGGCCGTTGCGACGACAGACCAGACGAAGCTGGCTCCCACCAGGGCGAGGATCGCGACGTGGGCCGTGGACGCGAGCGTGGTTCGCCGCTTCGTGGCCACCCAGGCTGCGAAGAGAAGCACCAGGGGCCAGAGAAGATAGAACTGTTCCTCGACCGAGAGCGACCAGAAGTGCTGGACGGGTGTGGCCGCGGATTCCGCACCGAGATAGTCGACGGACTGCGCGGCGAGCGACCAGTTCTCGATGTACAAGGCTGCCGCGCCGACCTCTCGGAGCGTCGGAACGAGTGCTGTCGCTGGCGCGAGAATGACCGTCGCGAGCACGGTGGCGGCCAGCACGACGTACGAGGCGGGAAGTAGTCGTCGGACGCGCCGGGCCCAGAACGTGGCGAGGTCCGACGCAGACCTTGGTGGCCTCCTGAGGAGGTGCGAGGTGATGAGGAAGCCCGAAATTACGAAGAAGACGTCGACGCCCACGAATCCACCGGGCAGGGCGCCGGGCCAGACGTGATAGATGACCACCGCGCCGACCGCGAGCGCTCGGAGCGCCTGGATGTCTTTGCGCACCGTCGTGGTCGGACGCGCTTCGACGGCGGCTTGCACGTCCTGGGTCACGAGAGAGCTCCTGCTTGCGATCGGGGAGCGCGATGTCGGACGCGCACGGAGAAATGGTATTCGACCTGTGCGCGGGTGATGTCCGCCGGTGGCAACCCGGAGAGCTCACGCACCGACTCGGGACCAGCCCGTGTCGGTCGCCGTGCGCGGGGTTAGAGTTCCATCCGGTCGGTGCGTGAGACGACCGGTGGGCCGGCGCACGAGTTTGTTCGCCCGAGGGATATCAATCGATCGGAGCTCCATGTCATCGCACGGCAGCAACAAGGCCATCATCGCGGCGCTTCTTGCGAACCTCGGAATCGCCGTCACCAAGTTCGGCGCTTACCTCCTGACGGGAGCCTCGTCGATGCTCGCCGAGGCCGTGCACTCCGTCGCCGATACCGGCAATCAGGCGTTGCTCCTTCTCGGCGGCAAGAGGGCGCGGCGTGAGGCGGACGCTCAGCACCCGTTCGGCTACGGCCGTGAACGCTACATCTACGCCTTCATCGTCTCGATCGTGCTCTTCAGCGTCGGTGGGCTGTTCGCGTTGTACGAGGCGTGGCACAAGTGGCAGGACCCGCATCCGATCGAGGGCCGGTGGTGGTGGGTGCCGCTCGCTGTGCTCCTCGCGGCGATCGCCCTCGAGGGACTCTCGTTCCGTACGGCGGTCGTCGAGTCGAACCGGACGAGGGGCAAGCAGTCGTGGGTGTCCTTCGTCCGGACCGCACGATCGCCGGAGCTCCCGGTCGTGCTGCTCGAGGACTTCGGCGCGCTGATCGGACTGGTGCTGGCGCTCGGAGGTGTGAGCATGACCCTCGCGACGGACGACGGCCGGTGGGACGCGGCCGGCACTGCGGGTATCGGTGTTCTCCTCGTCCTGATTGCGATCGTCCTCGCGATCGAGACCAAGTCGCTGCTTCTCGGGGAGTCCGCGACCAAGGCGCATGTCGCGGCCATCCGGGCTGCGCTCGTCGGACCGGGTGTGCCGTCGGTGATCCATCTCCGGACTCTTCATCTCGGTCCCGACGAGCTGCTTGTCGCCGCGAAGATCGAGATCGACACCCGGGAGAGTGCCACCGAGATTGCGGACGCCATCGACGAGGCCGAGGCGCGATGCCGAGCGGCCGTCCCGCTGACGCTCGTGATCTACCTGGAGCCCGACCTGCGTGACGCACCCGCGACGTCGTAGGCGACGGGTACGACGACGGCCCGGCACCTCCGCGAGGGAGGTGCCGGGCCGTCGTGGTTGCTACGCCCTTACGGGGCGTGTCAACGGGAGGTTCAGCTGGTGACCGAGTCGACGAAGTCGGGGTTCTCCTCGAGCCATGCGTCGACGGCTGCCGCCTCGTCGCCCTCGTACGCCTCGTCGTTGAACATCATGTTCTCGAGGGAGAACAGCTGCTCGTCGGTGAGGGTGAAGTTCTCGAGCCAGCCCGAGAGCTCGGGGTAGCGGTCGGCGAAGTCCGTGGTGCCCCACATGTGGATCTCCTCGGCCTCGCCGAGTGCACCCTCCGGGTCCTCGAGGTCGCGGATCGGGAACTCGTCGTAGGCCCAGTGCGGGCGCCACAGCGTGACGGCGATGTTGTCGCCCTTCTCCGTCGCACCCTTGAGCTCGGCGAGCATCGCGGGGGTCGAGGAGATCGCGTAGTCCATGTCCTCCAGGCCGTAGGTCGGGATGACCTCGTCCTGGGTGATCGCGGTCAGGCCGGCGCCGGCCTCGATGCCCACGAGCTTGTTGTTGTACTCGTCGGCCATGCCGGCGAGGTCCTCGAGGGTCTGTGCGGGGGAGTCCTCGTTCACCGCGATGGTGAGCTTCGCCTGGTCGTACCAGACACCGAGGTCGGAGACGTCGTCGCCGTACTCCTCCAGGTAGGAGGCGTGGGTGTACGGCAGCCAGACGTCGAAGGTGACGTCGAAGTCGCCCCCGGCGAGGCCGGTGTAGACGACGCCGACGTCGGCGGTCTCGGTCTCGACGTCGTAGCCCTTCTCGTCCAGGATGCTGGCCCAGAGGTTCGAGACGGCGATGCCCTCGTCCCAGCCGGAGGGGATGCCGATCGAGATCTCGGTCTCGTCGCCCGACGTCGTCGAGTCGGCCGAGCTCTCGGAGTCGTCCGAGGCGCAGGCGCTCAGCGTCAGCGCGAGGGCTGCGGTGGTGCCGGCGATCGCCGTGGTGCGGCGGTGGGTACGGGTGAACATTGGTTGTCCTTCCTTTGGCGGAGAACCTCCGCCGGGGGTTGGGGGTCGTGCACAGTGAGGGGAGTCGCTCAGCGAGCTGCCTTGAGCGCCTTCGCCACGGGGGAGCGGTCCGCGAGACCGGAGGTCACGCGGTCGAGGAAGATCGCGAGGATCACGACGGAGAGACCGGCCTCGAATCCGAGGGCGACGTCGACGCGCTGGAGGGCGGCGACGACGTCGTTCCCGAGCCCGCCGGCACCGACCATTCCGGAGATCACGACCATCGAGAGCGACAGCATGATCACCTGGTTGACGCCGGCCATGATGGTCGGCATCGCGAGCGGGATCTGGATCTGGCGGAGGATGCGGCCGTCCGTCGAGCCGAAGGCGCGGCCTGCCTCGACGACCTCGGAGTCGACCTGGCGGATGCCGAGCTCGGTGAAGCGGACGCCGGGTGCCAGGGCGAAGATGACGGTCGCCACGATGCCCGGCATGGGTCCGGTCAGGAAGATGACGACGGTCGGGATCAGGTAGACGAAGGCGGGCATCGTCTGCATGAAGTCGAGGATCGGCCGGAGGACCCGCGAGACGTGGTCGTTGCGCGCGGCCCAGATGCCGAGCGGGATGCCGATCAGGAGTGCGACGGCCGCGGAGAGCAGGACGAGCGCGAGGGAGTCCATCGCGTTCTCCCACTGGTCCATGCCGGCGATGATGATGAACCCGATCAGGACGCCGATCGCGAGCTTCGTGCCCTTCGCCCAGAAGGCGATCAGCGCGAGAACCACGGCGACGAGGATGAACGGCGGGCTGTTGAGCACGTAGTCCAGGCCGTCGTAGATACCCTCGAAGATCGTCTTGACGACGTCGAAGAAGGCGTCGAACGTGGCCGTGAGCCAGTCGATGAAGGACTCGATCCAGTCGCCGAAGGGCAGACGGGGGACGAACGTTCCGGTGTCAGATGCTGCGGCGATCATGCCGATGCCCCTTCCGTCGAGGTGTCGGTATCGACCGCGTCACCCGGGGCGACGGTGTCGGCGTCGGCCGTGAGCTCTTCGACGGCCTCGGACGGGGCCATGGCCTCAAGGAGCGTGACGCGGGGGATGACCCCCACGAGGCGGCCCTCGTCGTCCGTCACAGCCATCGGCAGCGCCGACTCGGTCGCGGGCGCGAAGAGCTCGGCGAGCGGCGTGTCCTGGTGGACCGAGGTGTAGTCGGCCTCCAGGTACTCGGCGACGGTCTCGGCGCCTTCCTTGACGGCGCGCACGGCGTTGTCGGAGGTGATGACGCCGCGCAGCACACGCTTGCGGTCGACGACGTACGACTTGGGGAGTGCGGCCTCGCGCAGCTCACGGGCGGCGACGCGCGGCCCCGCGCCGAGGGTGACCTTGATCTGCGGCGCCTGCATCATCGAGGCCGCGGTCAGCACACGGGTGCGGTCGACGTCGGCCACGAACTTGGCGACGTAGTCGTTGGCTGGGTCGGAGAGAATCTCCTCGGCCGAGCCGATCTGGACGATCTGGCCGTCGCGCATGACGGCGATCCGGTCGCCGAGGTGCATGGCCTCGTTGAGGTCGTGCGTGATGAAGATGATCGTCTTGCCCAGCTTGTCCTGGAGCTCGAGCAGCTGCTCCTGCATCTCGCGGCGGATCAGCGGGTCGAGGGCGGAGAACGCCTCGTCCATCAGGAGGATGTCTGTGTCGGCGGCGAGAGCGCGGGCGAGCCCGACGCGCTGGCGCATGCCGCCGGAGAGCTGCGACGGCAGCGAGTCCGCCCAGTCGGAGAGACCGACCATGTCGAGCGACTCCTGCGCGCGGCGCCGACGCTCCTCGCGCTCGACGCCCTGGATCTCCAGCGGGTAGGCCGCGTTGTCGATCACGGATCGGTGGGGGAGCAGCGCGAAGTGCTGGAAGACCATCGAGACGCGCTCGCGTCGGATCTTGCGGAGCTTCGCGCCGTCGACGGCCGTGAGGTCGTCGTCGCCGAGGTAGACGTGCCCGGAGGTCGGGTCCCACAGGCCGTTGAGCATGCGGATCAGGGTGGACTTGCCCGAGCCCGACAGGCCCATGACGACGAAGATCTCGCCCTTGGCCACCTCGAAGGAGGCGTCGATGACGGCGGCCGTCCCGAGGTTCGCGACGTCGTCGCGGGTCTTGCCGGCCTTCAGGCGCTTCACGGCCTCGGCCGGCTTGCGGCCAAAGACCTTGTAGACGTTTTCGACGCGTACGGCTGTCATGTGGTGTTCTCCACGAGTCGTGCCACTGACGCACACTCCTCGTCGTCAGCACCGGGCTCGCGCACTGCGTCGTCCAGGACGAGATCCTGATGACGAGGAGTGCGGCGTCGACGCCGGCGTGGCCGAGGCAGGGCTCGTCGGGAGCCCGGCGGTCAAGCGATCGGCCTCTACCGTGCCTGAATCGGGACGATAGTTCCAGTGGCTACCCCCCATCTGGACGGGTGTCCGAGAGTATTTCGAGCGGCAGAAAGCGGCTCTGTCCTGCGAAGACACCCACATTCCGCATTGTTACTCGTTCGTAACTATCGCAGGGTCTGGCGGGCGTGGGACTTGACGGTTCGACGGCCAGGACGTGACCTGGGCAACACCTGGGCCGCGGGGGTGTCCCGAGTAGGCTGGAGAGAGAATCGACGTCGACCCACAACCCTCGGAGCAGCATGTCTACGACCACCCAGCACACCGCCCCCGAGTTCGCGGAGGTGGCGGGCCAGTACAAGGTCCGCGACCTCTCCCTCGCCGAGGCAGGACGGCATCAGATCCGTCTGGCGGAGCACGAGATGCCGGGCCTGATGTCCCTGCGCGAGGAGTACGGTGCGAGCCGACCGCTGTCCGGCGCACGGATCGCCGGCTCCCTGCACATGACCGTGCAGACGGCGGTGCTCATCGAGACCCTCGTCGCCCTCGGTGCCGAGGTGCGCTGGGCGAGCTGCAACATCTTCTCGACGCAGGACGAGGCGGCGGCCGCGGTCGTCGTCGGTCCGCACGGCACGCCCGAGGACCCTCAGGGTGTCCCCGTCTTCGCCTGGAAGGGCGAGTCGCTCACGGAGTACTGGGACTGCACCGAGCAGATTCTCGTCTGGCCCTCCGAGCAGGGGCCCAACCTGATTCTCGACGACGGCGGCGACGCGACGCTCCTCGTGCATCTCGGCCTGCAGTACGAGCGCCTCGGCGCCGTCCCCGCGGACACCCGGCCCGGTGAGCCCGAGCACGCGGAGGAGACGAACGTCGTCCGCGCCGTGCTGCGTCGTTCGCTCGACGCCGACCCGCTGCGGTGGACGACGATTGCGGAGCAGCTGCGCGGCGTGACGGAGGAGACGACGACGGGCGTGCACCGCCTGTACCAGCTCGCGGCCGAAGGGTCGCTCCTGTTCCCGGCCATCAACGTCAACGACTCGGTGACCAAGTCGAAGTTCGACAACAAGTACGGCATCCGGCACTCGCTGCCGGACGGGATCAACCGTGCCACCGACGTCCTGATGGGCGGAAAGGTCGCGTTCGTCGCCGGGTACGGCGACGTCGGCAAGGGGGCCGCCGAGGCGTTCCGCGGCCAGGGCGCCCGGGTGGTCGTCTCCGAGGTCGACCCGATCTGCGCCCTGCAGGCGGCGATGGACGGCTTCCAGGTCGTCCGTATCGAGGACGTCCTCGACGAGGCAGACTTCTTCATCACCACCACGGGAAACCGCGACGTCGTCACCGCGGCGCACATGACGCGCATGAAGAACAAGGCCGTCGTCGGCAACATCGGGCACTTCGACAACGAGATCGACATGGCCGGTCTCGCCGAGGTCGGCAGCGTGCGCCGTACGGAGATCAAGCCGCAGGTGCACGAGTGGACGTTCCCGGCTGGCCCCGACGCCTCCGGCGCCGACCGTGACGAACGGTCGATCATCGTGCTGTCCGAGGGGCGCCTGCTGAACCTCGGGAACGCGACCGGTCACCCCTCGTTCGTCATGAGCAACTCGTTCTCCAACCAGGTGATCGGGCAGATGGAGCTCTGGGAAGACGTGCAGCGCGTGGCCGACGGCGGCGAGGCTCGATACGAGCGCGACGTGTACCGCCTTCCCAAGCACCTGGACGAGAAGGTCGCCCGTCTCCACCTCGACGCCCTGGGTGTTCGTCTCACCGAGCTGTCGACGTCGCAGGCGGAGTACCTCGGCGTGCCCGTGGGCGGTCCGTACAAGCCGGAGCACTACCGCTACTGACCGGAGCGGTCCCGGACGTCAGCCGACGTCCGGGACCTCGTGCGGCAGTCGGCGGACGCGGTCGACACGGAGCTGTTGGAGCTCGCGGGCACGCGTGGACGCCACAAGCTCCCGCTCGCGGCGGGTGGCGACGACGGCGGCGAGGAACTCCTCCGGCGGCGTGCCCGGCGGGGGGCCCGGTGCGACGAACGGCAGCGTGCGTCGTGCCAGGTCGTCCGCGAGACGGGCGCGGGAGAGCGGTGCGAGCCGTTCGGCGCGGCCCAGGAAGGTCCGCGCGGCGAGCGCGAGGTCGTCCGGAAGCTGGGCCACGTCCGCCGTCCGTGCCCACGGTGCGAGGAGCATCGGCATCGGAGCCGGCCCGTGATCCCGTGCGCCGGACCGGACGCGCACCACGTAGGTACCGGCGAGGATGTCGCCGAGCCGCTTTCCCCGGTCGTTGGACAGCGATGCCACGATCGCGACCGACCCCGCCGTCAGCCAGAGCTCGCCGACACCCACGAGCGCGCGCGTGGCGGCATGGCGTGCACGGACCGGGCCCGCGTCGTCCCGCACCACCCGGATGCCGAGGAGCCACTTGCCCAGCGAGCGTCCGCGCGTCGCCGTCTCGACGATCACCGGGACGCCGACGGTGACGAGGGCGACGAGCGTCACCGCGAACGGGACCGCGTAGGCCGAGTCGAGCAGCGCAGCGAGGCTGTCGTCGGCGACGACCACGACGCCGATCAGCACGGCGACGACGACCGCGACGTCGATCAGTGTCGACATGGCGCGCACGACGAACGACGAGACGCGCATGTCCAGGACGACGCCCTCGCCGATGACCGTTCCGTCGCGCAAAGCTCCCCCTGACCGCGGTGCTGAACCGCTGTGGATGATCCGGTGAAAGCCTAGCGGTCTGTGGAACGATGCGGGCATGGATGTGGACGCCTACCGTGCGGTGCACGAGAGCGACTGGCAGCGGTTGTCGGTGCTCGTGCGACGCCGTCGGCTCGACGGGACCGAGGCCGACGAGCTGGTCCGCCTCTACCAGTCCACGGCGACCGACCTGTCCGTCCTGCGGACGCGCGCGCCCGACCCCGTGCTGATCAGCGAGCTCTCGGTGCTGCTCGCCCGGTCGCGGTCGAAGCTCACAGGGTCGTCCGACAGCTCCTGGCGTGACGTGGTTCGCCTCTTCGGCGTGACGATTCCCGCGGCGTTCTACCGCGTCCGCTGGTGGACGGTGGGCGTCATGGTCGTGTTCCTCGCCGTCGCGGTCACGGCCGGCTGGTGGATGGCCACGGCTCCTGGCGCCGTCGAGGTGATGGGCACGGCGTCACAGCGGGAGGACTACGTCCAGAACGCGTTCGCCGCGTACTACGACCCCGGGACGGACTTCGCGGTCACGGTCTGGACCAACAACGCCTGGATCGCCGCGCAGCTCGTCGGGCTCGGGATCACCGGGGTCTGGCCGGTCTTCGTCCTCGCCACGAACGCCGTGAGCGTGGGCGCGGCCGGCGGACTCATGGCCTCGGAGGGCGAGCTGGACGTCTTCCTCGCCCTGATCCTCCCGCACGGGCTCATGGAGCTCACCGCGGTCTTCGTCGCCGGCGGTGCGGGACTTCGCCTCTTCTGGACGGCCGTCGCTCCCGGGCCCAGGACGCGCGGCCGCGCCCTGGCGGAGGAGGGGCGGGCGACGATGATCGTCGCCCTCGGTCTCGTCTTCGTCCTCGGGATCTCGGGACTCGTCGAGGGGTTCGTCACCGGATCCGATCTCGCCTGGTGGCTCAAGATCGTCATCGGTGCGGTCGTCCTCGCCGCGTACTGGGTCTACACGCTCGTGCTCGGCGGCCGGGCCGCCGCTGCGGGCGAGACGGGCGACCTCAGTGCCGAGGAGGCCGGCGAGCTCGCGCCGACCGCGGGGTGAGAGGTACCGCGCGCCGTCCACCGCGTCGGGGCACCGACGCGGCGGAATCGCTCAGGTCAGGACGATCGCGATGAACGGGACGACGAACGTCAGGAGCATCGCACCGACGACGATCAGGGCGGTCCGGCGCTGACGATCGGCTCGGCGTTGCGCGTCGGGGCGGTGGTCGGGGTCGGTCAACGGTCCTCCAGGAGTCGGGGCACCTATCGTCTCATCCGCGTCGCGGACGGCGGACGCCGACCGTGACTGAAGCGTCAGAGCCGCCCCGCCGCCTTCAGCGCGAGGTACCGGTCGCTCAGGGTCGGTGCGAGCGCATCGGGGTCCGAGTCGACGACCTCCGCGCCCTGGAGCCGCAGCAGCTCGGCGATCCCGTCCCGCTCGAGTGCGACGCGCGCCGAGGCCGCTGCGTCGTACACGTCGTCCGACGTCCACGGTCGGCCGTCGTCGGGCCGTCCCAACGGCGGGTCGGCCACCGAGGCCACCACGACCTGGTGGCGTGCGGTCAGGCTCCCGACCACGGGCAGGAGCCCCGAGTGGGCGACGGCCGGGTCGATCGAGGTCAGGAGGACGACGAGCGAGCGCTGCGAGACTCTGGCCCGGATCTCCGCGGCGATCGCCCGCCAGTCGGTCTCGACCAGTGCAGGTTCGATCGTCGACGTCGCCCGCGCGAGCGGTGAGAGGACGTCCTTGCCGGAGGCACGGGTGACGGCGCTGCGCAGGTGAGTGTCGTAGGCGATGAAGTCGACCCGGTCCCCGGCCCGTCCCGCGAGCGTCCCGAGCAGGAGCGCGGCCTCGATCGACGCCTCGAGCCGGGGTCCCGCCCCGACGCGGGTGGCGGAGGATCTGCCGGTGTCGGCGACGACGACGACGCGTCGGTCGCGCTCGGGCCGCCACGTGCGCACGACGACGTCGGCTCGCCGCGCCGTCGCCCGCCAGTCGATCGACCGGACGTCGTCGCCCGGGACGTACTCGCGCAACGAGTCGAACTCGGTGCCCTGCCCGCGCACATTCGTGGCCGTCCGACCGTCGATTTCCCGCAGCCGCTGGATCCGGCTCGGCAGGTGGGTGCGTGCCGCGAACTCCGGGAGCACACGAACCTTCGCCGGGAGCTCGCGCGACTGCTGGCGCCCCGCAAGCCCGAGGGGGCCGAACGTCCGGACGGTGACGAGATCGGCGATCCGCTCGCCCCGTCGGGTCGGGACCAGGGTCGTGGAGAACCGCCGCGTCTCGTGCGCGGGCAGGGCGAGCCGATGCCGGTCCGCGGTCGCGCCGGCCGACGGGGGCCACGCGTCCCGGACGACCCCGCGCACCCTGCGATCGCCTGCGCCGACGGTCAGGGTGCAGCGTGTCGGCTCGCCGAGCCGCACCGCGCCGGGGACCGACCGGGAGACGGCAAGCGAACCGGGAGCCGCCGCAAGGAGTCCGTCCAGCGTGCAGAGCACCACCACGAGCAGCACCCACGCGAGGATCGTGAGGCCCGAGGGCGCGAGGAGCAGCGGCACGACGCCCAGCGCCGTGAGCGCGGCCGCCCGGCCGGTGATCACCATCAGCGGGGGACGGGCACGGCGTTCAGCACCGTGTCGAGCACCGCCGAGGTCGTGACGCCCTCGAGCTCCGCCTCGGGACGCAGCTGGATGCGGTGCCGCAGGGTCGGGTGAGCGAGCGCCTTCACGTCGTCCGGCGTCACGAACGTGCGGCCGCACATCCACGCCCACGCACGAGCGGTGGCGAGCAGCGCCGTCGTGCCGCGGGGCGAGACCCCGAGAGCGACGGAGGGCGACTGGCGCGTCGCCGAGCAGACGTCGACGACATACCCGAGAACGGCCGGGTCGACGCTCACGGCGGCAACCTCGGCGCGTGCCCGCTCGAGGTCGGCTGGCGTCGCGACGGCGCGCACACCGGCCGCCGCGAGGTCGCGCGGGTCGAACCCCGCGGCGTGGCGGCCGAGCATTTCGACCTCGACCTCGCGCGACGGCAGCGGGAGGACGATCTTCAGCAGGAACCGGTCGAGCTGGGCCTCGGGGAGCGGGTACGTGCCCTCGTGCTCCACGGGGTTCTGCGTGGCGATCACGGCGAACGGCTCGGGCAGCGGACGGGGTGCGCCGTCCACCGAGACCTGGCGCTCCTCCATGGCCTCGAGGAGGGAGGCCTGCGTCTTCGGCGGCGTCCGGTTGATCTCGTCCGCGAGCATCAGGTTGGTGAAGACGGGACCTTCGCGAAAGGAGAACTCGGCGGACCGGGTGTCGTAGACCAGTGAACCGGTGACGTCGCCCGGCATCAGGTCGGGCGTGAACTGGATCCGGGTGGTGCTCAGCTCCAGCGACGACGCCAGCGCCCGGACGAGGAGCGTCTTCGCCACACCCGGCACCCCCTCGACGAGGACGTGCCCGCGGCAGAGCAGGGCGATCAGCAGGGTGGTGACGGCGGAGTCGTTGCCGACGACCGCCTTGCCGACCTCGCCGCGAACGCGAGCGAGCGCCGCGTGCGCGTCTGCACCGACGTCGGACTTGGTCGTGGGAATCGGGCCGTTCGGGTCGGTCACGTCGTCGGTCACAGCGGGTGAACCTCGCTCTCCAGCGTGTCGAGGTGACGCGCGAGCTCAACGAGTCTCGCGTCGTCGGCGGGTGGGGGGCCGTACAGCAGTGCGGAGATCTCGTGGGTCGAGCGCCCACTGGCGGAGCTCACGGCGGCGACGACCGCTGCCGGGTCCGCCGACCGGGGCAGGCCGAGCCGGTCGGCAAGCCGTCGGGCCGTGGCAGCACGAAGTCCGGCGCCGGCATGGCCCCGAGCGCCGTGTCGGCGGTAGAGCCGCGCGCGCCCCCGCGTCGCCTCGGAGGACCGCACGACGACAGGGAGGGGCTCGGTCACGACCCGGCCGAGGTGTCGGCCCTGCCAGAGCCCGAGCACCACGACCGTCACCGCGCCCTGCAGAAGGACGAGGATCAGCCACGGTGGCAGGAGTCCGGGGTCGGGCTCGGACTCGACGGGGACGAGGGCAGGGACGAGCCACGTCACCTCGGGGCGCTCGCCGACGGCCCGGAGCGCGAGTGCCGCGTTGCCCGCCGTCGAGACGTGCTCGTTCGTGACGGCGCGAGCGTCCGCGAAGACGCGGACGGTCCGGTCCCCGTCGACCACCGCGTACGCTCCGGCACCGTCCTCGACGAAGCAGACGACGGCGCCGTCACCGGAGGAGGACAGATCGCCCGCCGAGCGCACCGAGCCGGCGGCGACCGCGTCGGGGTCGTCGCAGCCGGGCGTCGTCCTGACCGAGGCGGGCGCACTGTAGGCCCGTGTGACGGCGCCGTCCGTCGCTGCGTCGAGGAGCGTCCGTGACGGGTCGAGCAGCACCAGGTCCGCCTCGGTCGAGACGAGCAGGTCGACCTGCTCCGCCTCCAGGTACGCCCCGGGAGCCACCACCAGGGTCGTCCCGGTCACGCCGGACTCTGCTGCGACGTCGACGGAACCGGTCTCGGTCACCGTCACGCCCTGGGCGCGAAGTACCTGGGCGAGCGCCCGGGTCCCGTCGGGCGTCGCGGTCTCCGTGGAGAACGGCGTCGTCGAGCTCGGGCGGGGGAGCAGGAGGAGGACGAGGACGAGACCGCCCGCGAGGCCGAGGGCCGTCAGCCAGGTCCGTGCCCGGCGCGCCCGGCGCGTACGCGAGGGCCGCGCACCCGGGGCCGTGTGGGGTGGTGCGTGGAGGGCCGACGGAAGCGTCGGCGTCGGCGTCGGCGTCGTCACGGAACGACCACCGTCTCGGGCGAGGAGGGCCGCACCGGTCGCGTGCGGGCGACCTCCTCGTCCAACGTCGACATCGCGGCGTAGTCCTCGGCGCCCGCATACCGATGCCCGTAGAGGACGCCGTCGAATCGGTGGGCGCCCTCGACGAGCCCACGGCTGACGTCGGGGAGCGCAGGGGAGGCCTCGCGGGCGATCTCCTGAGCCGTGCGCCCGGCCCGTTCGTCGAGGATCGCCCGCTCCTCCAGGCTCCGGGCGATCGCGCGGAACCGTTCCGACGTGGCGAGGGCCCAGCGGCCGTCGTCCGCATAGCGCTGCGCGTCCGTGCGAATGTCCGAGGCGGTGCGCGGGTCGTCGTCGAGCACCGCGTCCGACGCATGGCGCTCCGCAGAGCCGAGGCGGATCCGGCCGCCCACGACGAACCCCACGATCAGGAGCAGGAGGAGACCGACGGAGACGACGAGTGCGAGCGGGATGCTGAACGTCGCGTCAGGGACGGTGAGCGAGCCGAGCCACAGGAGGAAGCGCTCCAGCAGGGACGCGCCGCCCTGCGAGTACTCGGACCGTGCCAGCTCGTCCGCGAGCCACTGCCGCGCGGTCTCGGCGTCCGGGTCGACCGGCACGTCCAGGACGGCGCCCAGGACGACGACGGACGAAACCGTCATCCCTCGCCCTTCGTCCGGGTCGCCGCCGCGGCGAGCTCGATGTCGAGCCCCTCGGTACGCATCCGCACGTCGATGTAGAGCAGGGAGACGACGGCGGCCATGATCACGACGGTCAGGATGTTCGCGATCAACGAGCCGAACATGCTGGCCCCGACCATCAGGGTCAGCGACTCAGGAGCGACGAAGGCGGCGATCAGCGAGAACGGCTGGACGACGAGGCTTGCGACGAGCCCGAGGATGATCTGCGTGAGCAGCGAGATGCCGAGCAGGCGCCAGAAGTGCCCGCGGGTCAGGCGCCAACCACGGGCGACGGCCTTGCCGAAGGTCTGTCCCTCGAGGACGATCGCCGCCGGGACGAGCAGCACCCGCGTCGAGAGCCACAGGAGTACGCCGACGTAGGCGACCAGCCCGACGATCCCGACGATCACGGCCAGCGCGATCGACACCTCGCTCGCGGCGATCGCGAGGGCCACGACCACGAAGACTAGCGTCCCGGCGACGACGATCGTCCCCGCCATGAGCGCGAGGGTCCACACCAGGAGCCGCCAGACACGCCCTCGGCTGCTCTCGCGCACCTCCTCGTAGGACGGCTTGCGGCCGAGGACCGCCTGGCTCACCGCCACGATCAGCAGGCCCGTCACCAGCGGGGTGACGAGCCAGATCACGGCTGCCTGGGTGAGCTGGCCCACGAGGAGCAGCAGCGCCGAGGCGTCATCCGTCGCGGTGGCCCCCGCCTCGGCGAAGCCCGCGTCGAGCTCCATCACCCAGCCGTTGACGTAGCCCGAGAGGTACCAGGTGACGAGGGCCGCGACGATCGTGGCCAGCGCCATGATCGCGCTCGAGACGCCGAGCATCACCTTGGGGTTCGCGCGCAGCGCCCCGAACGCGCCGTCGTAGATCTCGCCGAGCCGCAGCGGACGCAGCGGGATGATTCCGGGCCTGGCGACGGCAGGCGGCGGGGTGTAGCCGGGAACCGGGGGGCCGTACTGCCCCTGGGGCTGTCCGTACCGGGGCGGCTGCTGGCCGTACTGCGGCACCTGGCCGGGGGTGGCGTACTGGCCGTACTGCGGGGCCGGCCCCCATCCGGGCGGGGTCGGTGCGGCCGGCGGCACGGGCTGCGGCGTCGGGTCCGCGCTCTCCGGGGACGAGGTCTGGCCGTCGGCGGGGGGCGGGTTCTGGTCCGGCGTCGTCATGCGGTGGGTCTCCCGGGAAGGATGCTGATGGTGGCGGCGGCGTCACGTGCTGGTCGTGCGAGCCTAGTACGTCGGGGGCCGCCGCAGGCGTCGTGATCCACAGGCGACGCCGCCTCCACAGCGTGCCGCGCATCCCCCCGTCGCGAACCCTCGGATGGCAGTATGGACGCATGAAGCTTCGTGTGCTGGTCGTGGACGACGACACGGCCCTGTCAGAGATGATCGGGATCGTCCTGCGTTCCGAGGGGTTCGACCCGGTGTTCTGCGCCGACGGTGACCAGGCCCTGGAGACGTTCCGCAACAGCGAACCCGACCTCGTCCTGCTCGACCTGATGCTCCCGGGCAAGGACGGCACAGAGGTGTGCCGTCAGATCCGCGGCGAGTCCGGCGTGCCGATCATCATGCTGACGGCGAAGAGCGACACCGTCGACGTCGTCCTCGGGCTCGAGTCGGGAGCCGACGACTACGTCTCCAAGCCGTTCAAGCCGAAGGAGCTGGTCGCTCGGATCAAGGCACGACTGCGCCGCAGCGACGAGCCGGAGCCCGAGGTGCTCTCGATCGGCGACCTCGAGATCGACGTCCCCGGGCACCGGGTGAGCCGGGGCGGTGAGGCCATCGCCCTCACTCCGCTCGAGTTCGACCTCCTGGTCGCCCTGGCGCGCAAGCCCTGGCAGGTCTTCACCCGAGAGGTCCTTCTGGAGAAGGTCTGGGGCTACCGCCACGCCGCCGACACGCGACTCGTCAACGTCCACGTCCAGCGGCTGCGCTCGAAGATCGAGCACGACCCGGAGAACCCCGAGGTCGTGCAGACCGTTCGTGGCGTCGGCTACAAGGCCGGTGCGGCCCGCACGTGAGCACCGACGGCCCGTCGTCGTCGGGGCGGTCGTCACGGCGGCGGGCCTCGGACCTCGTCCGGTCCCTGGCGGAGCGGGCCCGTCTGGGCGGTGCCCGCGCGGTCTGGGTCTGGCGCTCGTCCCTCCAGCTGCGCGTCGTCAGCTCCGCGCTCGCGGTCGGCATCCTGACCGTCGCCGCGCTGGGCGCCTACATGTCGACCACGATTCGTGACGGGGTCTTCGACCAGCGCCTCGCCGAGGTCGACGACGAGTCGGCCCGCTCCACCGCACAGGCCCAGTCCCAGTTCGACGCCGCCCCGGCCACGTCCCCCGACAGCGTGCAGACGCTGCTCTACGACATGCTGTGGGTCATCCAGGCGTCGGGGTCGGGCAGCCGGCACGTGTTCCTCTGGAGCGAGGACGACCAGTCCGGGGTGATCGACGTCTCGACCGCGCCGCAGTACGACGACCTCGTCACCGAGGAGATGCGCGAGCGGACGGTCGAGACGGCCGACCCGGACTCGGCCGTCAACCAGGTCCTCCAGTCCGTCGCGATCCCTCTCGACCCCGGGGACCCGGACTCGGCGGTGGTGCCCGGCGTCGTCGTGGGGACCACGGTGAACGTGCCCGTGGAGGGGACGTTCGAGCTGTACTACCTGTACTCGTTCGAGCCCGAGCAGGAGACGCTCGACTTCATGCAGCGCTCCCTCTTCAGCGGCGCCGTCGTCCTCGTCGTCCTGCTGGGCGTGATCGCGTGGATGGTGACCCGACAGGCCGTCGACCCCGTGCGTCGGGCGGCGCGGGTGGCGGAAAGGCTCGCGGACGGGCTGCTCGACGAACGCCTGACCGTCCGGGGACACGACGAGATGGCGACGCTTGCGCGGTCGTTCAACGAGATGGCGCAGAGCCTCCAGGAGCAGATCAACCGGATGGAGGAGCTCTCGCTGCTGCAGCGGCGGTTCGTCTCGGACGTGTCCCACGAGCTGCGGACACCGCTGACCACGGTCCGGATGGCCAGCGAGGTCCTGTACGCGTCCCGTGACGACTTCGATCCCGCGGCCAAGCGGTCGGCCGAGCTGATGCAGACCCAGCTCGACCGGTTCGAGGAGCTTCTGGCGGACCTCCTGGAGATCAGCCGGTTCGACGCAGGGGCCGCGATGCTCGACGCCGAACGGCGCGACCTGCGCGACGTCGTCGACCGGGCGGTCGACAACGCCCAGACGCTCGCGGCGTCCAAGGGGGTGTGGCTCGCGGTCGACCTCGGCGACGAGCCGGCGTCCGCCGACATCGACCCGCGCCGGGTCGAGCGCGTCGTGCGCAACCTGCTGAACAACGCGATCGAGCACGCCGAGCAGGGACCGGTGGAGGTCCGGGTGGCCGCGGAGCCTCGCTCCGTGGCGGTGGTGGTGCGTGACTATGGTGTCGGGATGACGGTGCAGCAGGTCGACCGTGTCTTCGACCGCTTCTGGCGCGCCGACCCCGCGCGGGCCCGCACGACCGGCGGGACGGGTCTGGGCCTGGCGATCTCGCTGGAGGACGCGCGCCTGCACGGCGGCTGGCTCGACGTCTGGGCGCGGCCGGACCAGGGCTCTGCGTTCCGCCTCACGCTGCCGCGTCGTGCCGGGATCGTGCTCGACGGGTCACCGCTGGAGCTCGTGCCGGCCACCGCAGACCGTCGTGACGACCCGCACCCGCCGTCCGGCGCGATCCGGATGGACGCCTCGGACCCCACCAGCCTGCCCGCGATGGCACCGGGACAGGAGGAGTCGTGACCTCCGGCATCCGCAGGACCGTCGCCGCGATCGTGGCAGGGGCGCTCGCCGTCGTGCTCGCCGCCTGTGCCTCGATCCCGACGTCGGGCCCCGTGCTGGACGGCGACGCCGACGTCGCCTCCCCGAACCAGCTGTTCGTCAGTCCGGAGCGCGCGCGCGACGACGCGGACCCCGAACAGATCGTCCGCGGCTTCGTCAAGGCGCAGGCGGCCGGACCGGCCACGGGGACCTACGAGATCGCCCAGTCGTACCTGACCGACGACGCGACCGCCTGGGACCCGTCGACGCAGGTGCTCGTCTACACCGGGGAACCGCAGCTGACGGTCGAGATCGACGGTGACACGGCCACCGCCCGCGGGAGCCTCTCCGTCCTCGCGAGCGTCGACGACCGCGGCGTCTACACGGTGGAGCCGCCCGACGCGACGCGCGAGCTGAACTTCGACCTCACCCAGGACGCCGAGGGGCGGTGGCGCATCGACGCGCTCGAGAACGGGACGCTGATGGCCTCCATCAACTTCGAGCAGTCGTTCCAGGAGTCCGTCCTGTACTTCCCGACGCCGGACCGGACCTACTTCGTCCCCGACGTCCGGTGGCTGCCGAAGAGCTCGAGATGGCAGACCCTGGCCGTCACGGCGCTGCTCGCCGGTCCGGTCGAGTGGTTGCAGGACTCGGTCATCGACGTCGCCCCGCCCGGGACGGAGCTGGGGATCGCCTCGGTGCCGGTCGAGGACGGCGTGGCGACCGTGGACCTCACGAGCCCGATCAGCTCGGCATCGCCCGAGGACCGTGCGCTCCTGCTCGCCCAGATCGACGCCACGCTGGCGTCGTACCCGCGGACGCGCTCCTACGAGCCGATCCGGTCGGTCGAGCTCACCTCGGGGGGGACGCCGCTGCGGGTCGACCCCGAGCCTGCCCCGTCCGTGGCGAGCGTGATCGGGTCGCCCCTGGCCGTCGCCGAGGGATCGCTCGTCGAGGTGTCGGGCACCAGGCTCGAGACGCTCGAGTCCGCGCCTTCGCTCGACGGCCTCGACCCGACGGCGTTCGCGCTCAGCGGTGACGTCTCACGGGCCGCCGACGGGTCGGCCGTCGTCGTCCGCGACGGAGACGACCGGCTCGTGTCACTCCGGCAGGGTGAGGACGAGCGGACGGCGATCTGGACCGGCGACGACCTCGTCGCCCCGACCGTCGACCGGTTCTCCTGGGTGTGGACCGCCAACGGAAGCGGTCCGCCGTCCGTCGTCTCCCTCGACGGCGAGAGCACCGAGGACGTCACGGCGGGATGGCTGGACGACCGGACAGTCACCTCGATCGACGTGTCGGCCGACGGCGCCCGCATCGTCGTCGTCTCGGCGGGCAGCGGGGGCGTGCGGGTCCATGTCACCGGCGTGATCCGGGACGGCGACGGGGTCCCGACCGGGCTGGCCGAGCCGATCCGCGTGGGTGTCGCCCTCGTGGAGGCGACGGAGGCGGTCTGGTCCGACTCGTCGCAGCTCGCGGTGCTCGGGGCCTCCTCCGGTCAGGACAGCCCGGTCGTGCATCTCGTCGACGTCGGGGGAAACACCGAGTCGTTGTCCGAGGTCAGCGGTGCGGAGCACCTCGCGGCGGGCAACGGTGAGCAGAGCCTCCTCCTCGTCGACGCGGACGGCGACCTGTCCGGGCGCTCCACGCAGGGCACGAGCTGGCAGGCGCTCGCGGTCGACGTCGACCTGGTCGCCTACCCCGGATGACCCTGTCGGCGCTCGCTCGGCTCGTCGTCCCGGTCAGCTGTCCCGGGTGTGGACTCGAGGACGTCCGGTGGTGCGACCGGTGCCTGGCGCCGCTGCGTGCCGAGCTGAGTCCTCGTCACGACGTCGCGCGGATGGACCGCCTCGACGGTCGCCCGGTGCCCGTGTGGGCGGTGGCGGACTATGCGGGACCGGTCCGCGACGTCGTCGTCGCGTGGAAGGACCGGGCACGCGCAGACCTGAGCGATCCGCTGACCCGGTCGCTGCGCCGGGCGGTGGCGCTCGCGGCGGGCGACCTCGCACCGCCCGACCGGCCGCTCGTCGTCGTGCCGGTGCCGTCCTCACGGGCGTCGACGCGCGCGCGTGGATGGTCTCCCGTCGGGGACCTCGCCGACGCCGTGGCCGTCGGGCTCCGTCGGGCCGGGGTGCCGGCGGCGACGTCGGACCTCTTGCACGTCGCAGGGCGGTCGACCGATCAGGTCGGCCTCGGTCTTCGCGCCCGCGCGACCAACCGGGCGACGTCGACGCGGGTGCGTGCCCACGCGGCGCGCCGGCTGCCGACCGGGCAGGAGTGTCTTCTCGTCGACGACGTCGTCACGACCGGAGCCACGCTCGCGACGTGCGTCGACGCGCTGCGCGAGCACGGGCTCCGGCCGCACGCGGCGATCGCCCTCGTCGCCACTCCTGCACCGGGGTTTCACGCGATCCCCTCGTCGCCGCGGAGCGTCGAGGTGTCGAGACACGACCCCGCGGGCTAGGGTGAGAACAGGACAGGGAGACCACCGGGTCGACCTGGCCGACGTTCCGATCGGACCGCCGTCGTGCGGATCGTGGGAGGTGATGAACGCGGCATCGGATGCCGTACGTTGACCAACCGGGCTACGGCCCGACATCACTGCGGGACGCCAGGAGTGCTCCCGCGGAGTACCGGAGGTTCACATGGAAATCACCGTCGTCGGACGCCACACAGAGGTCCCCGAGCGCTTCCGCAGTCACGTCGAGGAGAAGCTGTCCAAGCTGGACGCCCTCGCCCCGACGGCCCAGCGCATCGACGTCGAGGTCACGCACGAGAGCAACCCCCGGATGGCAGAGATCAGCGAGCGGGTCGAGCTGACCGTCAGGGGCAAGGGCCCCGTGATCCGCGCCGAGGCATCCGCGGACGACCGGTTCGGAGCCCTGGACCTCGCCGTCGCCAAGCTGAGCGAGCGGCTCCGTCGAGCGCGGGACCGCCGCAAGGACCACCGGAAGAACGTCATCGACCCGCCCGTCGACGTGCGGCCGTTCGACCCTGAGCGCGACCTCCCGAAGCCCGAGGTCGAGCCGGTCCGCGCACCGAGCGAGCCCGGCGAGTCCGTCGAGACGACGCTCGGTGACTCGCCCGTCGTCATCCGGCAGAAGCTGCACACGGCCGAGGCGATGAGCGTCGACGACGCGTTGGACGAGATGGAGCTGGTCGGCCACGACTTCTTCCTCTTCATCGACGTCGAGACGTCCCGCCCGTCGGTCGCCTACCGGCGGCGCGGATGGAGTTACGGCGTCATCGCGCTGGACGCGACCTGCACCAGCAGCGAGTCGACCGTCACCGTCTGACCCTTCGCACCACCTCTCCCCGTCGGGCCCCGCACGTCGCGTGCGGGGCCCGACGTCGTTCTGTCGGGGGAGGGCGGCACCATGGAGGGCATGGACACGATGAGTCTCGCCCAGGCGCGCCGGACGGCGCTCGCGGCGCAAGGTCTGCACCGTCCGCGGCGCGTCCGTGCGGGGCAACCCACGATGCGCGACCTCCAGCGGGTCGTCGACACCGTCGGGCTGCTGCAGATCGACTCGGTCCAGGTTCTCGCCCGCGCGCACCTGATGCCGCTCTTCTCGCGCCTCGGACCGTACGACACGGGCCTGCTCGACCGGGCGAGCGGGCGCGCGCCACGGCGTGTCCTGGAGGCCTGGGCCCACGAGGCCTCGTACGTCACGCCCGAGGTGTACCGGCTGCTCGCGTGGCGTCGGGCACGGGTGGCCACCGACGCCTGGGGGTCCATCCGGAGCGTGGCGACGTCGCATCCCGAGGTCGTCCGCGTCGTCCGCGAGGTGATCGCCGCCCACGAGGGTCTGACGGCTGCCGAGGTGCACGAGCTGCTCCTCGCGGACGGAGTCGTGGAGGCCCGGCAGGGCGAGAGCTGGGGCTGGAACTGGTCGGTCGCCAAGCAGGCGCTCGAGTACCTCTTCTTCACCGGCGAGGTCGCTGCCGCGCGCAGGACCACGACGTTCGAGCGGGTCTACGACCTGGCGGACCGGGTCCTGCCGGCGAGCGCCCGCGGTGACGTCGACGACGACGAGGCCGTCCGCGGGCTGCTCGAGCTCGGTGCTCGTGCCCACGGGGTGGGGACGCTGCGGTGCTTCAAGGACTACGTCCGCCTGCGGGGGACGGTCATGCGTACCGCGATGGAGGATCTTGTCGACGGCGGTGTCCTGCGGCGGGTCGACGTGCACGGTTGGGACGAGGCGACCTACGTGCACGCGAGTGCGGTACGTCCGCGGTCCGCGGGCGCTGCCACGCTGCTCAGCCCGTTCGACCCGCTCGTCTTCGAGCGCACGCGCCTCGAACGGCTCTTCGGGCTCCGCTACCGACTCGAGATCTACGTGCCGGCCGCACAGCGGGTCCACGGCTACTACGTCCTGCCGTTCCTCGAGGGCGACCGCGTCACGGCTCGCGTCGACCTGAAGGCCGACCGGCGCGCAGGAGTTCTGCGTGTCGAGTCGGCGCACAGCGAGCCGTTCACCCGCACGACGACGGCTCTCGCCCTCGCCAGGGAGCTCCAGGTCCTCGCCGGCTGGCTCGGGCTGCCGGAGGTGCTGGTCTCCGGCCGGGGAGACCTCGCCGGGCCGCTGGGGAAGTCGCTCGAGGAGACGTTCGCGACCGGCGGAGATCCCCGGTCCGGCGGGGCTGACGGCGACTAGTTGTGCCCCGATGACGGGACGGCGTCGTGCCCAGGGGCAGTTGGGTCCTACGATGGTCGGTGGTGTGACGTCGGTGACGTCGTCCACCCGCCGCGCAGCCGGCCGGCCGCGGCGCGATCGACAGGGAGAACCAGTTGCCTTCCATCTTCGAGAAGGCCCTGCGCTTCGGCGAGGGTCGGATCCTGAAGAAGCTCCATGGTCTGGCCGACCAGGTCAACCGGCTCGAGCCGAGCTTCGAGGAGATGACCGACGAGGAGCTCCGGGAGGAGACCGACCGGTTCAAGCAGAGGATCGAGGGCGGTGAGTCGCTCGACTCCCTGCTGCCGGAAGCCTTCGCGACGGTTCGCGAGGCAGCCCGGCGCACGCTCGGGCAGCGACACTTCGACGTCCAGGTGATGGGCGGCGCCGCCCTGCACCTCGGGAACATCGCCGAGATGAAGACCGGTGAGGGCAAGACCCTCGTCGCGACCCTCCCCGCCTACCTCAACGCGCTGTCGGGCAAGGGCGTCCACGTCGTCACGGTCAACGACTACCTGGCGAAGTACCAGAGCGAGATCATGGGACGCGTCTTCCGCTTCCTCGGCCTCGAGACCGGGTGCATCGTGTCGGGGCAGACTCCCGCGGTTCGGCGCAAGCAGTACGCCGCCGACATCACCTACGGGACCAACAACGAGTTCGGCTTCGACTATCTGCGCGACAACATGGCGTGGTCTACGGACGACCTCGTGCAGCGCGGACACAACTTCGCGATCGTCGACGAGGTCGACTCGATCCTCATCGACGAGGCGAGGACCCCGCTGATCATCTCCGGCCCGGCGTCCGGAGACACGAACCGGTGGTACGGCGAGTTCGCACGCGTCATCCGGACGCTCGAGCTCGGCACGGACTACGAGGTCGACGAGAAGAAGCGCACCGTTGGCGTCCTCGAGCCCGGCATCGAGAAGATCGAGGATCACCTCGGGATCGACAACCTGTACGAGTCCCTCAACACCCCGCTCATCGGCTTCCTGAACAACGCCATCAAGGCCAAGGAGCTCTTCAAGCGCGACAAGGACTATGTCGTGATGAAGGGCGAGGTCATGATCGTCGACGAGCACACCGGTCGAATCCTGGCCGGCCGCCGGTACAACGAGGGGATGCACCAGGCGATCGAGGCCAAGGAAGGCGTCGAGATCAAGGCCGAGAACCAGACGCTCGCCACGATCACGCTGCAGAACTACTTCCGCCTGTACTCGACCCTCTCCGGCATGACCGGTACGGCCGACACCGAGGCCGCGGAGTTCCAGGGCACCTACTCCCTCGGCGTCGTCCCGATCCCGACGAACCGTCCGATGCAGCGCATCGACCAGAAGGACCTCGTCTACAAGAACGAGAACGGCAAGTTCGACGCCGTCGTCGCCGACATCGTCGAGCGCCACGCGGCCGGACAACCCGTGCTCGTCGGCACGACCAGCGTCGAGAAGTCCGAGCTGCTGAGCTCGAAGCTCAAGCGTCAGGGTGTCCCGCACGAGGTCCTCAACGCGAAGCAGCACGAGCGTGAGGCGCCGATCGTCGCGCAGGCCGGACGCAAGGGTTCCGTCACCGTGGCCACGAACATGGCCGGGCGTGGTACGGACATCATGCTCGGTGGAAACGCCGAGTTCATGGCCGTCGCAGCCCTCGCTGAGCGGGGCCTCGACCCGCAGGAGACGCCGGAGGAGTACGAGGCTGCCTGGCCGCAGGCGCTCGCCGACGCCGAGGCTGCAGGACGCGCCGAGCACGACGAGGTCAAGGAGCTCGGCGGGCTCTACGTCCTGGGGACGGAGCGTCACGAGTCCCGACGGATCGACAACCAGCTGCGCGGCCGGTCCGGACGTCAGGGTGACCCGGGGGAGTCCCGGTTCTACCTGTCGATGGAGGACGACCTGATGCGCCTGTTCAACTCGAGTCTCGCCGAGTCGATGATGCACCGCGCCGGGTTCCCGGACGACGTCCCGCTCGAGTCCAAGATGGTCTCGCGCGGCATCGCGAGCGCCCAGGGCCAGGTGGAGTCGCGCAACTTCGAGATCCGCAAGAACGTCCTCAAGTACGACGACGTCCTCTCCCGTCAGCGCACGGTCATCTACGACGAGCGACGCCGTGTCCTGGACGGCGAAGACCTGCAGGAGCAGGTCCAGCACTTCCTGACGGACGTCGTCACGGCCTACGTCACCGCGGCGACCGCGTCGGGCAGTGCCGACGAGTGGGACTTCGACGAGCTCTGGACGGCCCTGCGAGCGGTCTACCCGGTCCAGATCACCGTCGACGAGCTCTTCGAGCAGGCCGGCTCTCGCGTGCTCGTCACCCGGGAGATGCTGCTCGAGGAGGTGCTCTCGGACGCCCGGGTGGCCTACGAGGACCGCACGCAGTCCCTGGGCGAGGCCAACATGCGCCAGCTGGAGCGTCGCGTGGTGCTCTCCGTCCTCGACCGCAAGTGGCGCGAGCACCTCTACGAGATGGACTACCTCAAGGAGGGCATCGGGCTGCGCGCGATGGCGCAGCGCGACCCCCTGGTCGAGTACCAGCGCGAGGGATTCCAGCTCTTCAACGCGATGACCGAGGCCATCAAGGAAGAGTCGGTCGCGTACCTGTTCAACCTCGAGGTGAAGGTGCAGCCGTCCGGCGGTGCGCCGATCGACGCGGCGTCGGCGGCGGCAGCAGCACGTGCGGGTGCCGCGCAGGGCATCACGCCGTCGGCGTCGCCGGCCGTCGAGGTCACGCCGGCTCCGGTCTCCGAGGTCGCAGAGGCGTCGTCCGCAGAGTCGGTCGAGGAGCCCACCGCGGATCCCGGACCGGTCGTCGACGACACGCCGGCCGCCGCACCGCGGGCCGAGTCCGGTGGCGGGGACACCCTCATCGCTGAGGGGCTCGACGGACCGGCACGTCCGATACCGCTGTCGTACTCGGCGCCGGACGAGGACGGGTCAGGGAAGGCCGTCGTCTCGAGCTCGCGCCGTGCGCGTCGCGAGCTGTACGGCGAGGCGGCCAGTGCCGAGAGCGACGGGCGCACGTTCCCCGGGACCCCGCGCAACGCCCAGTGCCCCTGCGGGTCGGGCAAGAAGTACAAGGTTTGCCACGGGCAGAACGAGCAGTGACGGACACCGCGCTCGGGATCGTCAACCGATCTCGAGCGCGGTCACGCGCCACGCGCCGCGCCGTGCCTCGACACGGATCGCTGCAGCGCGCACTCGTTCGCCGTCTTTGACCACCACGGCGGCTTCGGCGACGTTCGCGCCGATCCGAACCGTCCTGGCGCGAAGGACGGTGAGCGGTAGACCGCACGGGGTCGCCGCCTCGGCCGCCCGTCTGAGCACGGCCGCACGGCGTCCGAGCGCCTCGTAGATCTCCGGCTCGACCCAACGGATCAGCTGGGCGAGAGGGCGTCCGCCATTGAGCACTTCGAGCGACGCCCGGACGATGGCGACGCAGATGCCGGTCGGGTCGCCGAGCGTGTCGGACCCTGTCGGCGCCGCGTCGAGCGGGCGAGGTGGGCGGTGCGGCGACGGGCGGACGTGGCTCGGGTCCAGGACCGGTGGTCGTCCCAACGGGGCCGCGCGCCGTCGTCGACCGGCGGGCTGTCCGGGTACTGCGGTCACGCGGGGGGCTGCCGGCTGGGGTGTGGCGAGGCTTCTCACGTCGCTGCTCCTTTGCTGCGAAAGCTGCTGAATGGGTGTGCGGATCCGTCCGCCGTGCTCCTGGCCAGGCGGAGTGGTGCGGGGGAGTGTGTCTGCTAGCCGGGCGGCCTGAGCTCCATCCCGGGAAGGATCAGGTTCGGGTTCGAGCCGATCGTCGCGCTGTTGGCGGTGATCCAGCGCTCCGTCGCCGCGGCGATCTCGGCGTTCGAGGCACCCGGGCCCAGATCCTTCGCCGCGATGGACCAAAGCGAGTCGCCCCGGAGGACGACGACCGAGGTCGAGCGACGGTCGTCCCTGGCCTGGACGGGAGCAGGGTGGCTCACCACTGTGGCGCGCGGGGCGGGCGCCGGTTCGGCGGCGGGTGCGTCCGACCGGGTGGAGTGCCAGGTGGGATCGACAGCCTCGGGGACGGTGTGTGGCTCACGGTCGGTCGGTGAAGCCGAGGCGGTCCACCCGACGTCGAGGGGTGTCGCCACCGAGGTGACGCTCACGCTCGTCGACGTCGCGGGGTCGGCACCGCTCCCCGCCGCCGTGTCCGTCGCCAGCGCCCCCGCGCCCGGAAGGACGAGTCCGGCACTGACGGTCGCCGTGATCCCGATCCGGGTCAGTCGTCGCACCACCGCGGGGGCGATCCGTGCGACGAGCCGTTCGCCGGCCCGCCACTGCGTCCCGGCACCGCGCGCGACGAGGCAGAGGCAGGCGAGGATGCTGCTGAGCAGGAGCCAGGACGCCGTCGCCGCACCCAGGGTGCAGACCGCGATCTCGACGACGTCCTCGATGTCGAGAGGAGTGCGCTCCACGACCGCGAGGCCGTGGCGCACGAGCAGGGCAGCCGACGCGGCGCCGGCCAGGGTGAGCACGGAAAGAACCAGTGTGCTTCTTGCTGGTTTGTAAAGCTGATGATGCTCAGCCACTCTCGCCCCCTGCGATTGGTGCCGGATTGTGTTTGTTGATGCACGGTGGTGCTTGATGTCGTTTGTTCGGTCTAGATACAAGCGTTCGCTCGTAGGTATGTCCATAGGCGTCCTGACATGTGGACCACATTGCGGACATTTTCAACCATTCGCCTAGCGTGACGTGTCATGCGCTGGGACCGGCTCGTCGACGACCTCGAGGCACAGTTCGATGCGGAGGCGCGGGCCGAGCTCGCAGGTCAGACGGCCGAGCTCACGCGGGCGGAGCAGGCCGCGGTCGTCCTCGCGGACCGGCTGCGGGCAACCTTCGACCCGGTGTCCGTGGTGCTGGGCGACGGCTCCGTCGTGACCGGTCGCGTGGCACACGTCGGCGCGGACTGGGTGGTCGTCCGCCCGGAGCCGGGTCGCGACAGCGGTGACGAGCTCGTGCCGATCTCCGCGATCGACGTCGTCGAGGGGGTGGGCGTGCGGACGCGCGCGGACGAGCGGATGCCCCGGCTGACGTCGGTCCTGCGTGCGTTGCAGCGCGACAGGGTGCTGCTGACGATACGGACGCGGGCCGCGAGCACCACCGGTCGTCTCGCACGGGTCGGGCGAGACCATCTTGACGTCGTCGAGGAGCGGGACCGGTTCACCGGTCGGCCGCGAACCCGCGTCGTGAGGCTCGACGCACTCCTCGCGCTCCGTGAGTCGGACCCGCACCCCTTCTGACGGGTGCGCCCCGAGGTCGGTGCTATCCGTCCAGGTCGCCCGTCGCGATCTTGCTCCGGGTCCGGTGGTAGAGCTCCTGGATGTACGACTCCAGCTCGCTCACCTCGATGCGCCACTGGCCGCGACCGCCGACCTGGATGGCCGGCAGCTCGCCGCTCCGGACGAGGTGGTACGCAGCACTCGGCGAGATGTTGAGCTCTTCGGTCACGTCGGTGAGCGTCAAGAATCGCCGGGTCATGGCTGAGAGTTTGGCACGGCTGATCCAGCGACCGGGCTCGTCGTCCACAGGCGTCTGACGCGAGCTGTCCGAAAACGGCAGGATATGTCCCGACCGAGACACCGACCCATGGAGCATCATGACGACCACCGCGGAACGCCCCACAGCCGTCGCACCACGACTGCGCCGTCCCGGGTGGCGGGATCCCCGCCTGCTCGTCGGCATCCTGCTGGTCGCGCTGTCCGTCCTCGCGGGGTCGTGGGCCGTGTCGAGCGCAGGTGAGACGGTTCCGGTCTACGCGGCGTCGCGCGTGCTCACCGCAGGCGACTCGGTCGACGTCGACCAGCTCCGGGTGGAGGACGTCCGGCTCGGCGCGGACCAGCTCGATCTGTACGTCCGGGCTGACGGCGACGAGGTCGTCGACACCATCGCGATCCGGACCGTCGGGGCGGGTGAGCTTCTGCCGAGCTCGGCGCTCGGAGACGCCGGCGCGGTCGACGTGCGACCGGTCGCGCTCACGGTCACCGATGCGTTGAGCGACCGGGTGGTCGTGGGCGCGCCGGTGGACGTCTGGTTCGTCCCGGAGGGCGACGAGGGCGGTGCAGAGCCGCGGGTGCTCGTGGAGGGCGCCGTCGTCGACGCCGTGGACGACGGCGGGGGCGCGTTCGTGGTGGGTGGTGCCACCACCCTGCACGTCCTGGTTCCCGGTGACGTGCTCGACAAGACTCTCGCCGCCCTGGCGACCGACGGCGTGGTCTCCGTCGTACCGGTCGGAGGATCGCGGTGACAGCACCGATCACCGTCCTGTGCATGCTGCGCGGCCGGGCCGAGTCTGCCGTCGTCGAGGCGATCGCCGAACCGTCCTCCGGTGCGGCCGTCACCCGGAGGTGTGCCGACCGTGCCGAGCTGATTGCCGCCGCGGTCGCGGGCGCCGGTGAGGTGGCGCTGGTTCCGGCGGGGCCGGGTGGACTCGATCGCGAGAGTGTCGCGGCGCTCCACGACGTCGGGGTCCGTGTGGTCGCCGCCGCCGAGTCCGGGGCAGCCGCCGACGCGGCCCGGGCGACCGGCGTCGACGTCGTCTGCGACGCTTCTCCGGCGGCGTCCGTCGTCGACGCGATCCGGCGCGCGTCGCTGAACGAGGCCCCGGGCCGTACCGAGCCGGGGCCGCGCGCGCAGGTCCCTGCCCGTCGTGGCGCCGTGATCGCCGTGTGGGGGCCGACCGGGGCCCCGGGCCGGACGACCGTCGCCGTCAACCTGGCTGCCGAGCTCGCCGAGCCGCCGTCGCGGCGCCGTCGGCGTGGTGTCGTCACGGTCTCGTCGTCCTCGATGGTCGTCGACGCGGACACCTACGGCGGGTCGGTGGCTCAGCACCTCGGACTGCTCGAGGAGTCTCCAGGCCTCGTCAAGGCTGCACGCCTGGCGGGTCGTGGCGCACTCGATCGGACGGCGCTGGGCGAGATCGTCCTCCAGGTCCGGCCGCGGATGCACGTCCTGACGGGTATCGCCCGTCCGCAACGGTGGCCCGAGCTGCCCGGTCCGTCGCTCGACGCGGTCTGGGACGTCGCGCGCGGACTGGTCGACAACGTGGTGATCGACTGCGGTTTCGGGATCGAGCACGACGAGGAGCTCACCTACGACACGCGGGCTCCGCAGCGGAACGCGGCGACGATCAGTGCACTGCGGGCCGCTGACGTCGTCGTGGTCACCGGCTCCGGGGAGCCGGTCGGGGTCCAGCGTCTCGTCCGCGCGCTCGACGACCTGACGGAGTCGGGGTTCGGGATGACGGCTGCACGAGTCGTGGTCGCGAACCGGGTGCGCTCCTCGGTCAGCGGCCAGGGGGCGGAGGCGGCGGTGCAGGGTCTCCTCGCACGGTTCGCGGGGGCCGACGACGTTCTCGTCCTGCCGGACGACCGGCCGGCCCTGGACCGGGCCATGCTGGAGGGTCGGGTCCTGCTGGAGGCTGCGCCGAACGCACCGGCGCGCAAGGCGATGTCTACGCTCGCAGCTCGCGTGCGCTCGCTCGCCATCGCACGATCCGGCACCGCGGTCCACGCGGCGGCCGCGACGGCCGGGGTGGCCGCCCCGGACTGGACGGACGTCGCCGCGTCGCCGATGCTGGCAGACTGAGGTCATGCGCCTCTACGTTCCGACGACCCTCGACGAGCTGCTCGACGCGGCTTCCGCACCGCTGTGGACCATCGAGCCCCGCGCGGCGCACGCCGTGACCGCTCCGCTGCAGGAGTCCGAGCCCGACGAAGACCTGGAGGGATGGGAGTTCGTCGCGGCCCTCGAGGCGGCCGACGACTCTCTGGCGCTCATCGCGGGGCTGGGGGACGTGCCCCGCCAGCGAGTCGTCGTCACCGTCGAGGTGCCGGACGAGGCTGTCCGCGTGATCGGAGTGGTCCCGACCGACGACACGCCCGACGACGCACCGGCACCGAGCGCGGTCGAGATCGTGCAGACGGTCCCCGAGGTGGAGATCGTCTGCGCCCACGTCGACGAGCCGGGCGCGTCCGTCGACGTCGAGGCCGTCATCGCGGCGGTCGACACGGACGACGACGAGGCACTGGCCCGGGCGTTGGACCGGCTCGGTGAACGCGGTCTGCTCTGGTACGACCGCAGCGAGCTCGCGGACATCCCGTCGGAGTAGGTGCGGACGCGCCGATCGCCGTCGATCAGCGGCTGACACCCTGAGGATCGGCCTCAGCCGAGGCGTTCGAGAACTGCGTCGTGCAGCAGGCCGTTGGTCGCCACGGCGTTCCCCCCGAAAGGCCCGGGGGTTCCGTCGAGGCTCGTGAATCGTCCTCCCGCCTCGGTGACGATCGGGACGAGTGCCGCCATGTCGTAGAGCTCGAGCTCGGGCTCGGTGGCGATGTCGACCGCACCCTCGGCGACGAGCATGTAGGACCAGAAGTCCCCGTAGGCGCGGGTGCGCCAGCAGTCGCGCGTCAGGTCGACGAGCGCATCGAGCTTGCCCGCCTCCTCCCATCCGCCGAGGCTGGCGTACGAGAGCGACGCGTCGCCGAGCTCCTTGACCCCCGAGACCTGGATCCGGGTGGCCTTCGGGAGCGAACGGCCGGTCCATGCACCGGATCCTTGCGCGGCCCACCAGCGCCGGCCGAGCGCGGGTGCCGAGACGAGTCCGACCACGGGCTCGCCCTCGTCGACGAGAGCGATGAGTGTCGCCCAGACCGGGACGCCGCGGACGAAGTTCTTGGTGCCGTCGATGGGGTCGACGACCCACCGCCGCGAGCCGTGACCCGCGGACCCGAACTCCTCACCGAGGATCGAGTCACGCCCGCGTGCCCGCGACAGGGTCGAGCGGATCATCTCCTCGGCAGCCCGGTCCGCGTCGGTGACAGGCGTGTTGTCCGGCTTGGTCTCGACGCTGAGATCGAGAGCCTTGAACCGTGCCAACGTGTGCGAGTCGACCTGGTCGGCGATCACATGGGCGAGGCGGAGGTCGTCGTCGTACGAGGGCATGCCTCACACCGTAGCGGTGCGAGCCGCCATGAGGCGGCGGAACGAGGCGACACGCACGGACCGATTCTCCCTTTCGTCCGGTGCGGCGGCGTCGACCCAGGCGTCGAGCGCGCAGTCGACCGCCTCGACGGCGTGGGTGCATCCCCGGGGGCAGTCGACGGACACGTCCGCGAGGTCGTCGAAGGCGGCGAGCACCCGGTCGGGCTCCACGTGAGCGAGGCCGAAGGAACGGATGCCGGGCGTGTCGACGACCCAGCCGGCGCCGTCGGGCAGTCGCAGTGCCACGGCGGAGGTCGAGGTGTGCCGGCCTCGGCCGGTGACGTCGTTGACGTGGCCGGTGGCACGCGTCGAGTCGGGGACGAGGGCGTTGACGAGCGTCGACTTGCCGACGCCCGAGTGCCCGACCAGCACGGAGATCTTCCCGTCGAGCTGGTCCCGCACCGGTCCGAGCGGTCCGATAGACCTGTCGTGGTCGTCCATGCTCGTGACGATGACGGTCACGCCGAGCGGCTCGTACTTCTGACGGAGGGGCGCGGGGTCGGCGAGGTCGGCCTTGGTGAGGCAGAGAGTCACCGACATCCCGGCGTCGTACGCTGCGACGACGGCGCGGTCGATCATCCCCTCCCGCGGTTCGGGGCGGGCGAGCGCCGTGACGATCATCAGCTGGTGGGCGTTGGCGACGACGATCCGCTCGTAGGGGTCGGTGTCGTCGGCGGTCCGCCGCAGGACGGTGTCGCGCTCCTGGATGCGGACGATCCTCGCGAGGGATCCGTCGTCCCCGCTCGTGTCCCCGACGAGATCCACCCGGTCGCCGCAGACGACGCGGTCGCGGCGCAGTTCCCTGGCGCGCATCGCGACGACCACACGCTCGTCCGGCGTCCCCTCGTCGACGAGGGCTGTGTAGCGACCCCGGTCGACCCCGGTGACGAACCCGGTGCGCGCGTCGGCGTGCTCCGGGCGGATCTTCGTGCGCGGGCGTGACCCACGCTTGTTGGGACGCTCGCGGAAGTCCGACTCGTCGCGCAGTCGGGAAGCCATCAGCGGCTGCCGAGCATGTCGACCCACATCTGCGGAAAGTCCGGCAGGGTCTTCGCCGTCGTCGCGACGTTCTCGACCTCGACGCCGGGAACGCGCAGACCCAGGATCGCGGCGGAGGTCGCCATCCGGTGGTCGTGATAGGTGCGGAAGGTCCCGCCGTGCAGCGCGGCCGGTTCGACGACGAGCCCGTCCTCGGTCTGCGTGCACCGTCCCCCAAGTCCGTTGATCTCGTTCTCGAGCGCCGCGAGGCGGTCCGTCTCGTGACCGCGGAGGTGCGAGATCCCACGGAGGCGGCTCGGGGAGTCGGCGAGCGCGGCAAGGGCGGCGATGTTGGGTGCGAGCTCGCCCACGGCGTGCAGGTCCGCGTCGATGCCGTGGACGGTGCCCGTACCGGTGACCGTGAGCACACCGCCCTCGAGCGACGTCGTCGCTCCCATCCGGGTCAGGATCTCGGGGAGCTGTGCGCCGGGCTGGGTGCTCGACGTCGGCCAGCCCGGGATCCTCACGGTCCCGCCGACGACCAGGGCGGCAGCAAGGAACGGCGCCGCGTTGGAGAGGTCCGGCTCGACCCGGACGTCGCGCGCGGTGATCGGCCCGGGCTCGACCCGCCACTCGTCGTCGGAGACGGTGACCGCGACACCGGCCGCCCGCAGGGTCTCGACGGTCATGTCGATGTGGGGCCTGCTCGGAAGGGTGTCGCCCACGTGACGAAGAGTGAGGCCGTCGTCGAACCGTGCACCGGCCAGCAGCAGCCCGGAGACGAACTGGCTGGAGCCCGAGGCGTCGACGTCGACGGATCCGCCGGTGACGTGCCCGGTCCCGGCGACGGTGAACGGCAGCAGTCCGCGTCCGTCGTCGTCGATGCCGACCTCCAGCCCGCGGAGCGCGTCGAGCACAGGACCCATCGGTCGAACCCGGGCGCCCTCGTCGCCGTCGAGGTGCACGGCGCCGTCGGCGAGCGCCGCGATCGGCGGGACGAACCGCATGACGGTCCCGGCGAGGCCGCAGTCGATGCTCACGTCGCCGTGCAGCCGACCCGGCCGAACGTGCAGCGTGCTGGGCTCGTCGCCCTCGGTGATCTCGATCCCGAGCGCGCGCAGGGCCGCGATCATGAGGTCGGCGTCGCGGCTCCGCAGGGCACCGCGCAGGACGCCGGGCCCGTCGGCCAGCGCGGCGAGGACCAGGAGCCTGTTGGTCAGCGACTTGGAGCCGGGCACCTCGACGGTCGCGTCCACCGCCCGAGCGGTGGACGGGGCCGCCCACAGCGGAGTGTCGGCGGCGAGGTGGTCCGTCTGCACGGGCTGCGAAGTCATGCCGCCAATCTAGTGGATGGTCGACGAGACCCTCCGCCGGGCCCGTCGGGACGGACGGTCAGACGCCCGTGGCGTGCACGGCCTTCTTGGCGCGGCGGGCCGCGCGGCGGCCCGAGTCCTTGACGGAGTCCGTCGCCGCGTGCACGGCCATCTGGGCGTCCTTGCCGGCGAGCTCGACGGAGGTCGAGAGGTCCTTGCGAGCCTGCGCGATCCGCCACTGCACACCCGGGCGCCCCTCGTAGTCGGCCCCGGCGATCAGCGCGGCGCCGATGGCGCCGACCGCACGGACGAACTCCGGGGTGCGCTCCGACCGTGGCCGCGGCCCGTTCGACAGCGGTTCGTTCACGACCGCGAGGGGGAGGTTCAGCGCCGCGAGCGCGAGGGCGGAGGTGCGGGGGACCACGCCGAGCGCGAGGGTGGTCCCGGCGAGCGCCACCGCGGCGCCGTGCGCCCGGACAACGAGCGTGAGCTGCTTGTCCGTGAGCTCGGTGTCGGTCGCCACGCGGGAGCCGACCAGGTCGGTGCCTGCGCGGGCGGCGGCCAGGTGCTCCTGAGGCCGGGTGACCGCGTGGACGCCGTTGTAGACGAACCAGCTCGCGAGCATCGGTCGTGCGATGCGGCGCAGGATCACAGTGCACCTCCGGCTGCTGCGGGTGCGTCGGCCGACTCGCCGCCGTCACCGATGGTCTCGCGGGCCACGAAGTTCTCGAGGTCGAAGAGGTTGCCGCCGGCTCGCTCTGCGACGGCCAGCAGCGTGGTCGCCGAGGCGACCTCCTCGACCTGCTCCTTGAGGAACCAGAGCATGAACTGCTCGCCGAGGGCGTCGCCCTCCTCGCGCGCCGCGCGGAAGATCGCCTCGATCTGGGTGGTCACCTCGCGCTCCTGGGCGAGGGCGAGCGCGATCGGCTCGGTCACCGAGCCGAAGTCGTTGCGCACGGCCGACGTGCCGGGGATGACCGCGGGGATGTCCCGGTCGAGCATGTGCTGCACGATCATCATCGCGTGGTTGCGCTCCTCGAGCGCCTGGCGGTAGTAGTGCGCCGCGAGCTGGGGCAGGTCGTTGGCGTCGAACCAGACGGCGATCGCCACGTACTGCTGGTGGGCGTCGAGCTCGTGCCCGACCTGCTCCCGGAGGAGCGTGACGTACCGCGAGGTGTTCTCAGGGGTGCTCATGCCCCCACGGTAGCGACGCCGTCCGGCACTCACATCCTGGCGCGCCCACGGAATATGCACGGATGCCCTGCCGTTAGACCCGACGTGAGACAGACGACGAAGAACCCAGCGCGGCCGCCGGCCCTCGTCGACCCGAACGCGGATCCGGCGGTCGTCGTGACGCTGCCCGCACGCCGGGGCGCCTCGGAGCACGCCCGGCCCGTCCTCGGGCTAGGCTCGTTGCTGATGACGGACGACGACCGCCCTGAGGGCGCTACGCAGATCGAGCTCGGCGACGACCCGAACCGGGCACCCGAGGCGGAGGACGCCGCGGCGCGTGCCGTGCGCTTCGAGCGTGACGCCATGCAGTACGTCGACCAGCTCTACTCGGCGGCGATGCGGATGACCCGCAACCCGACCGACGCGGAGGACCTGGTGCAGGAGACCTACACCAAGGCGTTCGCGGCGTTCCACCAGTACAAGCCGCACACGAACCTCAAGGCGTGGCTCTACCGCATCCTGACGAACACGTTCATCAACACGTATCGCAAGAAGCAGCGCGAGCCGCAGAAGTCCCAGGCGGACGAGATCGAGGACTGGCAGATCGCCCGCGCCGCGTCGCACACCTCGCAGGGCCTGCGCTCGGCGGAGGCCGAGGCGCTCGACGGGCTCCCGGACTCCGACGTCAAGCGCGCGCTCCAGGAGCTCGCCGAGGACCGACGGATGGTCGTCTACTACGCCGACGTCGAGGGGTTCCCGTACAAGGAGATCGCCGAGATCATGGGCACGCCGATCGGCACCGTGATGTCCCGGCTGCACCGCGGGCGTCGCCAGCTGCGCGAGCTGCTCGCCGACTACGCCGTCGAGCGCGGACTGGTGAGTCCGAAGGAATCCGGAGGAGAGCTGTGATGGACAAGACCGAGCGTCGGGTCGGGGGCGACGACATCCGTGTCGTCACGCCGATCCCTCATGCCACGGGCAGCGAGTCGGACTGCGAGCACGCGATCGGGCACCTGTACGAGTTCCTCGACTCGGAGATGACGGCCGACGACGAGGCGAGGATGCGCGCTCACATGGCGCACTGCGCCCCGTGCCTGGCCGAGCTCAGCGCCGAGGAACTCGTCAAGAGCCTCGTCCGCCGCTCGTGCAGCGAGCAGGCCCCGGAGAGCCTGCACCTGAGGATCCGGGCTCAGCTGTCGGTCACGACGACGTACGTGGTCGACGAGGGCTGACCGAGCCGCGAACGACGAAGGGTCCGGACCAGACGGTCCGGACCCTTCGTCGTTCGCCGCGCAGCGGCGGATGCCTCAGGCGTTGGGGCGCTTGCCGTGGTTGGCGGCGTTCCCGCGACGGCTGCGACGCTTGCGTCCACGCTTGCTCATGTCGTTCTCCTTCAGGGATCGTTCCGCGGCGACATTCACCGCGGGCAGGGCGACCCCATCACGCATGTCTGGGATCTGATCACCCTATGGTCCCACATCTGTCCGCGGTCGTGTCACGCAGGTCGGGCACGGGGCGCGGTCGCTCAGCTCGGGGTGTCCTCGGGGAGGCCGAGCCACTCGTGCCATCCGGTGTGCAGGACGAGCCACGCCATCAGCCCGTAGCCCGCCTGGCCCGGGTGGAGGTTGCCGTTCTGCGCGAGGTCGGCGTGCCACTGCTCGTGCGAGGCCAGGGGGGTGAACGTGTCGACGTACGGCACGCGACGCCGTGCGGCGACGTCACCGTACGCGCTGCTGAGCTCGGCGAGCCGGTCCGCGTCCTCGGACAGACCCGGGGGCGGCCCGACGACGAAGGCCGGGATCCGACGGGAGTCGGCCACGTCGAGGATGTTGGCGAGGTTGAGTCGCGAACGCGCCACGGAGAGGACAGAGCTGGCGTCGTGCCGACCCAGGGCGACGACGAGACGGTTGTCGGTCTCGGCCTCGGGGCCGAACCGGGGTGCGCACTCGACCTCCCAGCGCTGGCTGAGTCCGGTGGTCGTCTCTCCCGGGACGGCGAGCGGGAACGACATGGCGGTGCCCTCGAACCGGGTCCGTGCCATGACTCGCCCGGTCCACCCCAGGCCCTTGGGGTCGCCGACGCCGACGCTCAGTTCGTCGCCGACGACGCAGATCCGTAGTTCCTGTCCACCCACGTGTTCTCCTCCGTCGCTCCGGCCACATTCTCCGCCATCGCGTCGACTCGCGCGCGCAGGGCGCGCGGACCGCCGTCAGTGCGGCGTGATTCCCCACGTCGAGACGTGGGACTCGCCGGGCGCGAGCCGGACGAGGAGGTCGCCGGTGCGGAAGGCGTCGGCGATGCAGCTCATCGGTTCGACGGCGACGCCCGTGCGGCTCCACGTGTCGCCGACGTGGTCGCCGGTGCAGACCTGCCACGCCTGAGCCCATGCGGCGGCCCAGACGGTCGCGCCGGAGCCGTCGGGCCGCGTCAGCACTGCGCGCGAGCGACCCGTCGAGTCCCTCGCCGGGTCCAACCAGGCGTCGTCGAGGTCGAGGTCGGCCAGCACACGGGGTGTGCGCAGGTCGAAGTCTCCCGCGACCGGCTCGGACCCGGTCGGGAGCAGCCGCTCGTCCACCGTGACGTGCGTGGCGGCGTCGAGCCGCAGCGTGCATTCGTCGAGGTCCGCGCCCTGCGGCGAGAGCCACGGGTGGAACCCGGACCCGTACGGCAGGTCACCCGTCCCCGTGTTCGTCGCGAGGAGCTCGACCGTCAGTCCGTCGTCGGCCAGCGTGTAGGAGATCTGCGCGCTCAGCCCGAAGGGGTAGCCCGGCTGCGGGGCGAGGTCGAGCGCCAGGGTGACCGACGACGTCGTGTGCTCGGCCACGGACCACCGGACCCAGCACGCGAGCCCGTGCAGCGCCGTCGTCCGGGCGGTCTCGTTCACGGGAGCCTGGTGCCGCACGCCGTCGAACTCGTACGTGCCGTCGCCCAACCGGTTCGGCCAGGGGAGCAGGACCGCGCCGTGCGAGGCCGGCGCCAGCTCGGTCTCGGCGAAGGGCACGACGACGTCCGCACCCGCCGAGGTGTAGCTGCGCAACGCGGCGCCGACCTCGGTCACGACGGCGTGCTGGTCCCCGAAGGAGATCGGGAGCTGGAGGCCTGACGGCAGGAAGACGGTCACGACTGAGTACGGTAGCGCGCCGTCACGTCGTATCGTGCATATGAGCAGTCATCAAACAAAGGAGCGCGTGATGGAACACCACAACCTCGGACGAACCGGACGCGCCGTCTCCGTCGTCGGACTCGGCACCTGGCAGCTGGGTGCCGACTGGGGCGACGTGAGCGAGCAGGACGCCCGCGCCGTTCTCGACGCGTCGGCCGAGGAGGGTGTCACGTTCTTCGACACCGCGGACGTCTACGGCGACGGACGCAGCGAGAAGATCATCGGTGGATGGCTCGCCGACCACCCCGGGACGGCGACGGTGGCGACCAAGATGGGCCGCCGGGTGGACCAGGAGCCCGAGAACTACACGCTGGCGAACTTCCGGGCCTGGACCGACCGCTCGCGGACGAACCTCGGGGTCGACCGGCTCGACCTCGTGCAGCTGCACTGCCCCCCGAGCGCCACGATCGAGAGCGACGCGACCTACGACGCCCTGGACACCCTGCGCGACGAGGGGGCGATCGCCGCCTACGGCGTCAGCGTCGAGACCGTCGACCAGGCGCTCGCGGCGATCGCGCGGCCCGGGGTCGCGAGCGTGCAGATCATCGTCAACGCGTTCAGGCTCAAGCCGCTCGAGGAGGTGCTGCCCGCAGCCTCCGCCGCCGGGGTGGGCATCATCGCGCGCGTGCCCCTGGCCTCGGGCCTGCTGTCCGGCAAGTACACCCGGGAGACGACCTTCGCCGAGAACGACCACCGCACGTTCAACCGGGACGGCCAGGCGTTCGACGTGGGGGAGACGTTCTCGGGCGTGCCCTTCGACGAGGGCGTCGAGGCCGCCGTCGAGTTCACCGCGCTGGTGCAGGACACCGTGGGCGACCGCCTGAGCCCCGCGCAGGCCGCGATCATGTGGCTCTGGCAGCAGCCAGGTGTCTCCACGGTGATCCCGGGGGCGCGGGACGTCGACCAGGCCCGCGCGAACGCGACCGCCGGTCGTGGGGACGTGGTGCTCGGCGCCGGCTTCACGCGCGGCGTCCGGGACATCTACGACCGCCGCATCCGCGCGGCTGTCCACGACCGGTGGTAGCGCTGCGTCAGCGCCTCGCGCTCTCCGGCACGTAGTCGACCGGGGCACCCTTCGGCACCGCGTCGCCCTCCAGGGACTCCTGGTACTCCTTGGCGATCTTGCCGAAGACCTTGTAGAGCACCCAGCTGTGGACCTCGCTGTAGTTGTACGGGGTGTCCTCGTCCGGGTTCACGGTCAGGTTGTAGATGTGCGGCGTCGCGAGCTGCTCGATCGGTGCCGTGCCGTCGACCACGCGGTGCGTCAACACCTTGAAGTTGCGCCACCGCAGACCGACCTGGAGCTGGTCGAAGAACATCAGGAAGTGCTCGCGGTTCGACTCCTCCTGCCGGCCCGTGAGGAACGCCGACTGGTCCACCCCGTCGAGGACGCGGTCCTCGGGGACGAGGTCTTCCGCCTCGATGAGCGAGAGCAGCGTGGGGAACCAGTCGACGACGTGCATCATCTCGTCGGTCGCACCCGTGCGCAGGTGGTCGGGCCAGCTCACCACGCAGGCTGTGCGGTTGTTGCCCTCGTAGGTCGAGAAGTAGCCGCCCTTCCAGGTGCCCTCGGCGCTGCGGTTGTTCGGTGCGTGGAACGTCGTGTCGCGCCCGTTGTCGCCCGCGAAGACGATAATCGTGTCGTCGCGGATACCGAGCTCGTCGAGATGGTCGAGAAGCGTGCCGAAGTCCGCGTCCAGCATTTGCATGCAATCGGCGACCTGGCCGCCGTCCGAGCTCCCGATGAACTCTTTCCGGGGAAGTGTCGGGAAATGCATGTTCGAGTGGTTGAAGTAGAGGAAGAACGGCTCATCGGCGTCGACCGAGTCGGTCATCCACTGCTTTCCCTTCTCGAGGAAGTCGAGGTCGATGTCGCGCCGGACCTCGCGGTCCAGCACCTTGACCTTGCGCATCTGGCCGGGCGCCTGCGACTCGATGACGTAGGACGGCTCGAGGTCCGTCGCCCGGAAGAACTTGTCGTCGGGCCACATGGACTCGTCCCAGGTGCCCTCGATGCCGTACCAGTAGTCGAACCCGTGGTCGGTCGCGTAGCGGCCCGGTTCGGCGCCGCAGTGCCATTTTCCGAGGATCGCGTTCCGGTATCCCAGCGTCTTGAGCTGGCTCGCCACCGTGACCTCCCACCCCACGAGCCCGCTGCCGGGCAGTGCCGACGTGCAGCCGGTCCTCGTCGAGTGGCGTCCGGTCATCAGGGCCGAGCGGGTGGGCGTGCACTGGGCCTCGACGTTGTAGTTGGTCAGCCGCAGGCCGGTCTCGGCGAACGCGTCGACGCGCGGTGTCCGGGCGCCGATCCCGACCCCGCCGCCGTAGCAGCTGATGTCACCCGTGCTGATGTTGTCGACATGGAAATAGAGAACATTTGGGCGCTTTGCCATGGCGAAAATCCCTCGTTCGTGCGGTCGACCCTCACGATCGCCCGTCGTTCGCTACTGTAACGACAAATGCCGAGGTGCGAGAGTTGACGAGGGAGAGATATGGACGTCATCGCAGGTCTGTTCAATATCGTTCTGACGATCTTTATCGTCACCACGATGCTCACGGCAGGTTTCAACACGACGTTCGAGCAGCTGCGCGCAGCGCTGTCCAAGACCAGTCTGGTGGTTTTCGTGCTGCTCGTGGCCTTCGTCCTCCGACCTCTGGTCGGCTGGGGTGTGGCCGAGGTGTTCGCCCTGGCGGTCCCGGCCTACGTGGCGATGGTCCTGCTGTGGAGCTGTCCGGGCGCGCCCTTCGGCGCGAAGCTGGTGATGACCGCGAAGGCGGACGTCCAGACCGGTGCCGTGTTCCAGGTGATGATGGCGGCGATCGGCTCGCTCACGTTCGCGCCGACGGCGAACCTGATCATCGGGGCGGCGGACCTGGGGGACGACGTCTCGCTCCCGGTGGGACAGCTCATCCTCACCGTGGCACTGCTGCAGCTCCTGCCGTTCGTCATCGGCGTGCTCACCCGCCACTGGACCCCGGACCAGGCTGCGGAGTTCGGAGCCTTCACCGGCAAGGTCTCGAGCCAGACGTTCCTCGTCGTGCTCGCCGGCGCACTCCTGGGCAGCTGGGACGCCGTCGTCGACCTCTTCGGGACCGGAGTCGTTCTCGCGGCGATCGTCGCATCCGTGGTCATGATCGCCCTCGGCTGGTTCCTGTCGTCGGGATCGCGGGAGACCCGGTGGTCCACCGCACTCATCGAGCCGTGCAGCAACTCCGGGCCTGCCTTCGCCGCGGTGGCGATCGCGTTCGACAACGACCCGGAGATCCTCGGGGCGATCACCGCGATCCTGCTGTTCCAGATCGTGGTCGGTCTGCCGGTCTCGTCGTTCGTCGGGCGCAAGGAGGCGAGACTCGCGCAGTCCGCGGCGTAGTCTGCGCCACGTCGTCGGCGCCCGCCCCGGACGCCGAGGCGGGCGACGTTCCCACGAACGCCGACGGGGCCCGGCCGAGAACTCTCGGCCGGGCCCCGTTCAGGTGGTGACGCGCGTCAGCGGGCGAAGGCCTGCTCGATCAGCACGGCCTGCTGGGCCTGGTGCTTCTTCGCCGTCCCCGCGGCCGTCGACGCGGAGGCGGGACGTGAGACGACCTGCACCTGCGGGAGGTCGTCCGGGAGGCTGATGTGGATGAAGGACCACGGCCCCTGGTTCTGGGGCTCGTCCTGCACCCAGACCACGTTGTCCGTACCGAACTTCTCGATCTCGGCGCGGATGGCGTCGACGTCGAGCGGGTAGAGCTGCTCGAGACGGACGATCGCGGTCCTGTCGTCCTTGCGCTTGGTGCGCTCCGCGAGCAGGTCGTAGTAGACACGGCCCGAGCAGAGGAGGACCCTGTCCACGTTCGCGGGCGTGACGCCGTCGTCCGTGATGACCGGCCGGAAGGTTCCCGACGTGAAGTCGTCGACCTGGGAGGCGGCGGCCTTGAGACGCAGGAGCTGCTTCGGCGTGAAGACCACGAGCGGGCGACGCGGCCGGTCGTACGCCTGCCGGCGGAGCAGGTGGAAGTACGACGCCGGGGTCGACGGCTGCGCGACGATCATGTTGTCCTGCGCCGCCAGCTGGAGGAAGCGCTCGATCCGGGCCGACGAGTGGTCCGGGCCCTGGCCCTCGTAGCCGTGCGGCAGGAGCATGACGACCGAGGAGTTCTGACGCCACTTCTGCTCGGCGGAGGAGATGAACTCGTCGATGACGGTCTGCGCCCCGTTGACGAAGTCACCGAACTGCGCCTCCCACAGGACGAGGGCGTCGGGTCGCTCGACCGAGTAGCCGTACTCGAAGCCGAGGGCGGCGTACTCGCTCAGCGACGAGTCGTAGACCCAGAACTTGGCCTGGTCGCCGGACAGGTACAGGAGCGGGGTCCACTCGGCGCCGGTCTCGCGGTCGTGCAGCACCGAGTGGCGCTGGACGAAGGTCCCGCGGCGCGAGTCCTGGCCGGCGAGCCGGACCGGCGTGCCCTCCATGAGGAGCGAGCCGAACGCGACGAGCTCGCCGAAGCCCCAGTCGATGTTGCCGTCCGACGACATCTTGTGCCGCTTCTCGAGCAGCTGTGCCAGCTTCGGGTGCACCGTGAAGCCCTCGGGGGGCGCCGCGTGCACCGCGCCGACGCGCTCGAGCACGCTCGGGTGCACGGCGGTCTGCCAGCCGACCATCGTGCCGGCGTCCTCGCGCTGCGACTCGGGGCGTTCGAGGCCGGCGATCGGCTCGGACTTGGCGGGCGGGGTGTATCCACCCTCCTTCGTCTCCGAGAAGACGCGCTCGAGCTGTGCCTGGTAGTCCTTGAGGACCGCCTCGGCCTCCTCGACGGTGATGTCGCCGCGGGCGACGAGGTTCTCGGTGTAGATCTTGCGGACCGAGCGCTTGGCCTCGATGAGGTTGTACATCAGCGGCTGGGTCATCGACGGGTCGTCGCCCTCGTTGTGGCCACGGCGGCGGTAGCAGATCATGTCGATGATCACGTCGGTGTCGAACTGCTCGCGGAACGCGAAGGCCAGCTCGGCAACGCGGACGCACGCCTCGGGGTCGTCCCCGTTCACGTGGAAGATCGGCACCTGGTAGCCCTTGGCCACGTCCGTCGAGTACGTCGTCGACCGCGCCGAGGACGGGCCCGTGGTGAACCCGACCTGGTTGTTAATGATGACGTGGATCGTCCCGCCGGTGCGGTAGCCGCGCAGCTGCGCGAGGTTCAGGACCTCGGGCACCACGCCCTGGCCGGCGAACGCCGCGTCACCGTGGATCAGGATCGGCAGGACGGAGAACCCGTCGCCGCCGAGGTCGATCTTGTCCTGCTTCGCCCGCACGATTCCCTCGAGCACGGGGTCGACGGCCTCGAGGTGCGACGGGTTCGCGGCGAGGTAGACCTGGGTCTGCGCGCCGGACTCGGCGGTGAAGGTGCCCTCGGTACCGAGGTGGTACTTGACGTCGCCCGAGCCCTGGACGCTCTTCGGGTCGAGGTTGCCCTCGAACTCCGCGAAGATCTGGGCGTAGCTCTTCCCGGCGATGTTGGCCAGGACGTTGAGTCGTCCACGGTGCGCCATGCCGATGCACGCCTCGTCCAACCCGCTCTCGGCGGCCTTTGACAGCACCGCGTCGAGGAGCGGGATGACGGACTCGCCGCCCTCGAGCGAGAAGCGCTTCTGCCCGACGAACTTCGTCTGCAGGAACGTCTCGAACGCCTCGGCGGAGTTGAGCTTGCGCAGGACGCGGAGCTGGTCCTCGCGCGGTGTCCGCGCGTAGCCGGACTCGAGCCGCTCCTGCAGCCACCGGCGCTGCTCGCGGTCGGCGAGGTGCATGTACTCCGTGCCGATCGAGCGGCAGTAGGAGTCGCGCAGCAGCCCGAGGATGTCGCGCAGGGAGTCCGTGGACTTCCCGCCGAACCCTGCCGTCGGGAACCGGCGCTCGAGGTCCCAGAGGGTCAGCCCGTGGTTCTGGATGTCCAGGTCGGGGTGCTTGCGCTGACGGTAGGTCAGCGGGTCCGTGTCGGCCATCAGGTGGCCGCGCGAGCGGTAGGAGTGGATCAGCTCGGCGATGCGGGCGGGCTTGGCGGCCTCGACCTCGGCGTCGACGGTGTTGTCCCGGACCCAGCGCACCGGCTCGTAGGGGATGCGCAGCGCGGTGAAGACCCGGTCGTAGAAGCCGTCGAGCCCGACGAGCTTGTTGCCGATGATCTTCAGGAACTCGCCGGACTGGGCGCCCTGGATGATGCGGTGGTCGTAGGTCGACGTGATCGTCAGGACCTTCGAGATCGCGAGCCGGGAGAGGCGCTCGATCGAGGCGCCCGCGAACTCGGCGGGGTAGTCCATCGCGCCGACACCGATGATGGTGCCCTGCCCGGGCATCAGGCGCGGCACCGAGTGCACCGTGCCGATCCCGCCGGGGTTGGTGAGCGAGATCGTCGTGCCCTGGAAGTCCGCGACGGTCAGCTTCGACCCGCGAGCCTTGCGCACGAGATCCTCGTACGCCGTCCAGAACTGCGCGAAGTCGAGAGTCTCGGCCTTCTTGATGCTCGGGACGAGCAGCTGGCGCGAGCCGTCCGGCTTGGCCAGGTCGATCGCGAGCCCGAACCCGACGTGGGCCGGCTGGTTGACCGCGGGCTTGCCGTCGAGCTGGGTGTAGGACGCGTTCATGACCGGCATCTCGGCCAGCGCCTCGACGAGCGCGTACCCGATCAGGTGGGTGAACGAGATCTTCCCGCCACGACCGCGGGCGAGGTGGTTGTTGATGACGATGCGGTTGTCGACCATGAGCTTGGCCGGGATCGCGCGCACCGACGTGGCGGTCGGGACCTCGAGGCTCTGCTCCATGTTCGTCACGACGCGGGCGGCGGGGCCGCGCAGCTTGGTGACGTCGTCGCTGAGGTCCTCGTCCGGCGTCGTCGAGCGCGAACGCGCGGACTGCGCGTACGGCGCGGTCGCGGGCTGTGCGGTGGCGACCGGGCGTGACTCCGTCACGGCGTGCACGGCGGCGTTGACCTCGGGGTCCGCTGGTACGGCCGGTGCTGCCGGCTTCTGCGCGGCCTCGGCGGCGGCCGACCCGTCCCGGACGGCCTGCGGTGCCTGCTCGGCGTCCGACTCGCTGGTTGCCGCGTCGTCCTGTGACGACTGGACCGAGGTCCCGTTCACCGCTGCTCCCTTGCCTTCGGGGCGCTCCGTGGGCCGATAGTCCGCGAAGAAGTCCCACCACGCGGGGTCGACCGCGTTCTTATCCTTGAGGTACTGCTCATAGAGCTCGTCGACCAGCCATTCGTTCGCTCCGAACACGGAGCCGACGCTGCTGATCGACTCTGACTCAGCCTTCGGGGACACGCGAAAATCGCCCACCTTCACCACGGGTCGAACGGGTTAAACCTGACGGTGCCCGGCTCAGAGCCGGGACCCTCCCAGCCTAGGCCCTCGTCAGGCCCTGGCCATCCGCGCGGTGGCTCCGATCCGGGCGTCGCGGGCGCATGCCAAGAGCGGGTAACGGAGGTGTGGCGACTCGATAGAGAGTGATCCCCGATCGGTCACTCCGGTGCCATGGCCGGGTATGGCGGCCGCCATGACGTAAAGGACTGTGACGAAGGTCACAATTGCGGTTCTCTCGTGTCGCCCCCGTCGAGGTGGGCAGGGAGACCTGCCGCGGGGCGGTGCGCCGGCAGCGTGACCCGCATGGTCGCACCGTCGCTGCTGTCCGCGACCTCGACCTGCCCACCGTGCAGGTCGACCGCCCACCGCACGATCGCGAGGCCGATCCCGGTCCCGCCGCTCGCGCGACCGGGGCGGGGCATCTGGTTGGTCCCGCTGACGAACCGGTCGAAGATCCGCTCGCGGTCCGCCTCCGCGATGCCCGGGCCCTGGTCGATGACCTCGATGACGACGACGTCGCCCTCCGCGGTCTGGTCCGCATAGCCCTCGAGGCGGATCTCGCCGTCCTGGGGGGAGTGGCGGATCGCGTTGTGGACGAGGTTCGTGACGACCTGGCGCAGTCGCTCGCGGTCCGCGTCCACGACGAGGTCCTCGGGCGAGACGTCGACCACGTATCGAAGGTCCTTGCCGGCCTCGGTCATCGAGAGCGAGCTGGCGCTGTCCTCGAGGAAGTCGCCGACCAGGACCGGGGAGATGTTGAGCTCGGCCGCGCCCGCCTCGATCCGAGAGAGGTCGAGCAGGTACGAGACGAGCCGCGTGAGCCGCTCGGTCTGGTCGAGCGCGCCCTGGAGCGTGGCCGGCGTCGGTTCCGTGACGCCGTCGACGAGGTTCTCGAGCTGGGCCTGGAGTGCCGCGACCGGGGTGCGCAGCTCGTGCGAGACGTTCGCGATCAGCTCCCGTCGTACCCGGTCGGAGGACGCGAGGTCGTCGGCCATCATGTTGAAGGCGACGGCGAGCTGGCCGACCTCGTCGTGGCTGGTCGCGTGAACCTCGCGCGAGTAGTCCCCGGCGGCCATCGCCTGGGCGGCGGTCGTCATCTCGCGCAGGGGCGACGTCATTCCGCGCGAGAGCAGTCCGGTCAGGAGCAGCGAGACGCCGATGGCCAGGGGGAGCGTCCGGGAGGGGCCCAGGTCGTTGCGCAGGCCGATCCAGGTGATGAAGACCCCGAGCAGCACCGATGCCGCCACGACGACGCCGAGCTTGACCTTGATCGACCCGAACCGGTCGAGCGGTCGGACGTCGGGCAGGGTGTGACGGCGGGCGCCGGGCGTCCCGTTGGCGGGCACGTCAGGCCGGAGGCTCGAACGCGTAGCCGACGCCGTGGACCGTACGGATCAGGTCTGCACCGAGCTTGCGGCGCAGGGCCTTGATGTGCGAGTCGACGGTCCGCGTGCCGGACGCGTCGGCCCAGTCCCAGACCTCGGCCAGCAGGCGTTCGCGCGTGAGCACCGTCTTGGGCGAGCTGGCCAGCATCACCAGCAGCTCGAACTCCGTCGGCGTCAGGTGCACCTCGTCCCCGGCGCGGAACACGCGGCGCTGGGCGCGGTCGATCGTGACGTCGCCGATCACCAGGGGCGGCTCGTCGGTCGGGTCCGAGGCCGCCTGCGACGTGCGTTCGACGCGGCGCAGGAGCGCCTTGATCCTCGCCACGAGCTCGCGCATCGAGAACGGCTTCGTCATGTAGTCGTCCGCCCCGACGCCGAGGCCGATCAGCATGTCGGTCTCGTCGTCGCGCGCGGTGAGCATGAGGATCGGCACCGGGTGCTGCGCGTGCACGCGCCGCGTGACCTCGAGACCGTCGATCCCGGGGAGCATGACGTCCAGGATCATCGCGTCAGGATGCAGCCGCAGCGCGGCCTCGACACCGGAGAGTCCGTCGTTCGCGACCTCGACCCGCCAGCCCTCGGCGGTCAGGCGTTGCGCGATGGCTGAGGCGATCGTCGGTTCGTCCTCGACGACGAGCAGTGTGGCCGGCTTGCTGGCCTGGCTCCCAGTGGTGTCTGACATGGAAACTAGAGTGGCACAACAGTGCGGGGAGCGCGTGGAGGACGACGCGTGCGTCGACCGATACGATCTCTCCCATCATGAAACGAAAGTACCGAGATCTCCGGAGCACCTCGTGCTGACCGAATGGCTGATGGTCGCGCTCGGGGTGCTCTTGACCGCCGGGACCGCCGTGTTCGTCGCGAGCGAGTTCTCCCTCGTCACCCTCGACCCCGCCGTCGTCGACGCCGACGGTGCCAACGGTGGCGGCCCCGACCGCCGCGACCGATCCGTCCGCGCAGGGCTCAAGCACCTGTCCACGGAGCTGTCCTCCGCGCAGGTCGGCATCACGATCACGACGATCCTGCTCGGCTACACGGCCCAGCCGGCGCTCACCGCCCTCGTCTCCGGGCCGCTGGAGAGCACGGCACTGAGCGTCGGTGTCGGCAGCGTCCTCGCGGGCGTGATCGCCCTCATCCTGGTCAACGCCTTCTCGATGCTCTTCGGCGAGCTGATCCCGAAGAACTTCGCGCTCTCGACGCCCTACGCCACGGCTCGGGTCGCGGTACCGGCGCAGCGCCAGTTCACCAAGGTCTTCCGGCCGTTGATCGGGGTGCTCAACGGCTCGGCGAACGCACTCCTGCGACGCGTGGGCGTCGAGCCGCGGGAGGAGCTCTCGGGCGCCCGGTCCGCGACCGAGCTGGCGGCGCTCGTGCGCCGGTCGGCGGAGGAGGGGACGCTCGACGTGTCGGTCGCCACGCTCCTGACCAACACGATCGACCTCGACGAGCTGACCGCCGTGGACGTGATGACCGACCGCATGCGGATGGTCGTGATGACCCGCGACGACACGGCCGCCGACGTCGTGGCCGCCGCCCGACGGACGGGCCACTCGCGCTTCCCGGTGATCGGCGAGGACCGCGACGACGTCGTCGGGCTCGTGCACCTGCGTCGTGCCGTCGCCGTGCCCTACGAGCGTCGCGACGACGTCCCGGCGGCCGCGCTGATGGTCGACGCGCCGCGGGTCCCGGACACCGTCGGCGTCGGCCCGCTCCTCGTCGAGCTCCGAGGCTTCGGTCTGCAGATGGCCGTGGTGGTCGACGAGTACGGGGGAACGTCGGGTGTGGTCACTCTCGAGGACGTCGTCGAAGAGCTTGTCGGCGACGTCGCCGACGAGCACGACGCACGGCGCTCCGGCGTCGTCCGTGCGACCGACGGGACCTGGATCGTCCCCGGGGTCCTGCGCCCCGACGAGCTGAAGGAGACGACCCGAGTCGTGGTACCCGACGAGAACGCCTACGAGACGCTGGGCGGTCTCGTCATGGAGAGGCTCGGACGCGTGCCGCGGGTCGGCGACGAGGTCGACGAGGCCGGAGTGCTCCTGCGGGTCGAGGCGATGGACGGGCGACGGGTCGAGAGACTGCGCGTCACCCCCGCACCGGTGCCTGAGGAGGACGGATCATGAGCACCGGTGTCGCGATCACGATCGGGGTCCTCCTGCTGGCGGGCAACGCCTTCTTCGTCGGTGCCGAGTTCGCGGTCCTCTCCGCACGCCGTGCCTCGATCGAGCCCTTGGCCGCCGCCGGCAGCCGCCGGGCGAAGACCGTTCTGTGGGCCATGGAGCACGTGTCGTTGATGCTGGCCTGCGCACAGCTCGGCGTCACGGTCTGCTCGACCGGTCTCGGCATCGTGGCGGAGCCCGCTCTCGCACATGTGATCGAGAAGCCGCTCGCGGCGATCGGGGTCGGTGAGGCCTGGGTGCACCCGATCGCGTTCGTCCTCGCGCTGGGCATCGTCGTCTACCTGCACGTGGTGCTCGGCGAGATGGTCCCGAAGAACCTCGCCGTCGCCTCGCCCGAGAAGGCCGTGCTCTGGTTCGGCCCGCCGCTCGTGATGATCGGCCGCGTCGTCGCGCCGATCATCGTCGCGCTGAACTGGGTCGCGAACCACGTGGTCCGGCTGGCCGGCGTCGAGCCGAAGGACGAGGTCGCCTCCACGTTCACCGCGGAGGAGGTCCAGTCGATCGTGCAGCACTCGCGGGACGAGGGCGTCCTCCAGGACCAGCAGGGTCTTCTCGCGGGGGCGATCGAGTTCTCCGAGCGGACCGCGGCCGACGTCATGGTCCCCGTGGACGAGCTCGTCCGGGTCGCGGAGGGGTGCACCCCCGCGGATGTCGAGCGCATGGTCGCCAGGACGGGCTACTCGCGATTCCCGGTCGAGGACGCGCGCGGCGAGATCGTCGGATATCTGCACGTCAAGGACGTCCTGTACGCGGTCGACGACGCACGGCTGGCCCCGATCCCGGGATGGCGCGTCCGCGCGCTGGCCACCTCGACGCCGGACGCCGAGGTCGAGGACACGCTCCGTGCGATGCAGCGCTCCGGTGCCCACCTGGCCCGGGTCGACGCGGTCGGCGGGGTCCAGGGCGTGGTGTTCCTGGAGGACATCCTCGAGGAGCTCGTCGGCGAGGTTCGCGACGCGATGCAGCGGGGTCGTCACGGGTCGTCCGGATCTCGGCAGTGACCCGGTGGTGACCGCATTTCGAGACGTCGCGGGCGCCTGACGCACCGTTGAACAAGGTGTGACGCAGGTCTCTGGCGCGGTTCGTCGGCGGCCTGTGGACGAGACTTGGCTTCCCCGTGGCTATTGGTTAGTGTTCCCGCCAGATGGGCCCGCAGGGTCGCCAACGAGGTCGAGAGCGACACCGTCGCGAGGGGAGGTGAGGCGTGACCGCCAACGTGGACTCACGGACCGCACTTCCCACCCGACGCGAGCTGCGTGAGGCGCAGGGAGCGACCCGTTCTCGGAGGGCGCCGGCCTCGCAGGCCGCCCCCGCAGCACCGGCACGTCGCTCGACGGAGCCTTCCCGGTCCCGGACCGCGCAGCGCGCCCCGCTCTCGCAGAACCACCGGTGGGCGTCACGGGCCGTCGTGCTCTCGACGCTCGCCGCCGCCACCATTGCCATGCCGCTCACGAGCGGGAGCGGTGAGGGCTCCGCGAGCGCCGCACCGTTCAGCGGCGATCGAGGACCGAGCACGCTCGACGTCGTCAAGGCGGGGTCGTCGTCCGCCGGGACCTCGCAGTTCGTGGCTGCCGCGCCCCGTTCGGCGTCGACCAGCGCGAGCCGTTCGGTCGAGCGCGAGATCCTCCCCGGGTGCGACGCCGACGTCCGGCCGGCGGGGACCAACGGGAACCTCAGCGATCACGGCCTCTGCGACCTCTGGGACGACGGTGACCGGCTCCGGTCGGACGCGGCCGTGGCGCTCGCCGCGATGAACGAGGCGTTCACGGCAAAGTTCGGGCGGAACATCTGTCTCGTCGCGAGCTACCGGACGTTGAGCGAGCAGTACACGCTCGCCTACACGCGCGCCGGCTTCGCCGCGCGTCCGGGGACGTCGATGCACGGCTGGGGGCTCGCGATCGACCTCTGCGGCGAGGAGACCTCGAACAGCGAGATCTACGGCTGGATCAGGGAGAACTCGGAGACCTACGGCTGGGAGAACCCGGACTGGGCCCAGGCCGGCGGGTCGGGGGCGTACGAGCCGTGGCACTTCGAGTTCGCCGCCGGCGTCGCGGAGATGGGCGGCTAGCTACTCCCGTCGCGGAGCGTGGAGTTCTCGCCGAAGTCCTGGCGGTACTGAGGTCCGTCGGCGTCGAGCTGCCGCAGATGGTCGGCGGCCCAGGACGCGTAGGGGCGACAGGCGAGCGACTCGTTGCCGAACCGGACGTCGTCGGTGATCTCGGTGGTGCAGAACTGCGGGATCTCGAGGTCGGTCACGGGACCCGACCGCTCGCACTCGGCGATCACCAGCGGGTGGTTCGCGCCGCCGAACTCGTCGACGACCCACCCGTCCTCGCCGAGCCAGACGGCGTAGCGGTTCTTGACGATCCGGCGGCCCCTGCGGCGCACCATCTCGAGGCCGACGAGGACGTCGAGCTCGCGCTCCGCCTCGTACCGGGTGCCGCCGGCGGTCGGCCCCTTGGCGGTGAGGGTGCAGAAGTCGATGGCCTCCGCGTGCTCGGCCAGGACCTCGAGCGGGTCCGACGTGCTGTCGAGGACGGCTCCCGTCGAGGTCGCCTGGACGCGGACGCGGAGCGCGTATCCCTCGTCGGCGAGGAAGTAGCTCTGGACGACGAGGGAGGGGGTGACGTCGGCGACGAGGTCGCGGGGTACGTGCCGGAGGAGGAATCTGCGCTCGAACTCGAAGTCGCCGTACCCGGTGTCCGTCACGCTGGCTCCTCGCGCTCGGGAGCCGGCCCGGCCGGTGCCGGCTCGGTGTGCGGTGCTCTGCACGATGCTGTGCTGCGGGTGCCCTCGATAGGATTCGAACCTACGACCTTCCGCTCCGGAGGCGGACGCTCTATCCACTGAGCTACGAGGGCCTGCGTCCCGGGGGACGCGATGGATGACGATACCAGTTCTTGGAGGTCGCCCATGACCACGGGCTCGGGACGGATACGATTTGCAGGTGACACCTGACGAGCTCTCCCGCGCCCTCGGCGCCGCCCTGCATGCTGCCGTCGCCGACGGTTCCCTCGACCTCCCCGCCGACGCGGTGCCCGACACGGTGCACGTCGAGCGACCTCGTCAGCGTGAGCACGGCGACTGGGCGACGAACGTCGCCCTCCAGCTCGGCAAGAAGGCGGGGACGACGCCACGTGCCCTCGCCGAGGACCTGGCCCGGCGACTGGTCGAGACCGAGGGGGTCAGGTCGGCCGACGTCGCGGGCCCCGGCTTCTTGAACATCACCCTGGACGCAGCGGCCGCCGGCGAGCTCGCCCGGACGGTCGTCGCCGCCGGGGCGTCCTACGGGCGCGGCGACGCCGAGGCGGGCAAGCGGGTGAACCTCGAGTTCGTCTCCGCGAACCCGACGGGCCCCATCCACATCGGAGGCGTCCGTTGGGCCGCCGTCGGGGACTCGTTGGCGCGGGTGCTCGAGGCGTCGGGCGCCGACGTGACGCGGGAGTACTACTTCAACGACCACGGTGCGCAGATCGACCGCTTCGCCCGCTCGCTCCTGGCCCGCGCCAAGGGGGAGGAGGCTCCCGAGGACGGGTACGGCGGCCAGTACATCTCCGACATCGCCGATGCCGTGATCGCCGACTGCGTCGCGGCGGGCGACCCCGACCCGCGGACGCTCGACGACGCCGCGGCGCAGGAGGTCTTCCGGTCGCGCGGGGTCGACCGGATGTTCGGCGAGATCAAGGCGTCGCTGCACGACTTCGGTGTCGACTTCGACGTCTACTTCCACGAGGACCACCTGCACGAGACGGGGGCGGTCGACCGCGCGGTCGCGCGGCTGCGTGAGGCCGGCCACGTCTACGAGGCCGACGGCGCGACCTGGCTGCGCACCACCGAGTTCGGGGACGACAAGGACCGGGTGATCATCAAGTCCGACGGTGACGCCGCGTACATCGCGGGCGACATCGCGTACTACCTCGACAAGCGCGAGCGTGGCGCGGACGACGTCATCATCATGCTGGGGGCCGACCACCACGGGTACGTCGCCCGCATGATGGCCGTCTGCGCGGCCTTCGGCGACACCCCCGAGAAGAACCTGCAGATCCTCATCGGGCAGATGGTGAACCTCGTCAAGGACGGGGACGCCGTGCGGATGTCCAAGCGCGCCGGCACGGTCGTGACGCTCGAGGACCTGGTCGAGGCCGTCGGGGTCGACGCCGCGCGGTACTCGCTGGCCCGCTCCTCGGTGGACTCGAGCATCGACCTCGACCTCGACCTGCTGGCGCGGTCCACCAACGAGAACCCCGTGTACTACGTCCAGTACGCCCACGCCCGGACCGTCAACGTGGCGCGCAACGCCGCGTCGCACGGGGTGGCCCGCCTCACGGAGGACGGCGCCGAGGCGTTCGACCCGTCGCTGCTGGACCAGCCGACCGAGGCCGCCCTGCTCGGGCGCCTGACCGAGTTCCCCCGGATCGTCGCGCAGGCGGCGGAGCTGCGCGAGCCGCACCGCGTCGCCCGCTACCTGGAGGCCCTCGCAGGCGACTACCACAAGTGGTACGGCGAGTGCCGCGTGACCCCGCTCGGCGAGGAACCCGTCACCGACACGCACCGGACCCGGCTGTGGCTCAACGACGCGACGCGCCAGGTGCTCGCGAACGGCCTCGGCCTGCTCGGCGTCAGCGCCCCGGAGCGCATGTGAGCGCGCTCGGCGGGACCCCGGTCCTGCGGGAGACCGCGCCCGGCCACGTGTGGCCGGTCGGGACGAGCCTGACCGACGACGGCGCGCTCGTGCTCGGGGGCGCCGACGTCCGCGAGATCGCCCAGGTGCACGGCACCCCCTGCTTCGTGCTCGACGAGCTCACGTTCAGACAGCGAGCGCGTATGTTCGTCGGTGCGTTCGAGCAGGCGTTCGGCGCGATCGGCAGCAGTGTCGACGTCTACTACGCCGGAAAGTCGTTCCTGTCCGTCGCCGTCGCCCGGTGGGCGCGCGAGGAAGGGCTTCGCGTCGACACGTGCACGGGCGGCGAGCTCGCCGTCGCGCTGCGTGCCGACGTCCCCGGCGCGGAGATCGGTCTGCACGGCAACAACAAGTCCGACGACGAGATCGCCCGGGCGATCGAGGCGCGGGTCGGCCGCATCGTCCTCGACTCGCCGGCCGAGATCGAGCGGGTGGCGCGTCTCGCCGCGATCGCCGGGCGCGACGAGACCGACCCGGTCCCCGTCATGGTGCGCGTGACGACCGGCATCCACGCCGGCGGCCACGAGTTCATCTCGACGGCCCACGAGGACCAGAAGTTCGGCGTCCCGCTCGCGGGTGGTGCGGCGCTCGCGACGCTCGAGGCGGTGCTCGCGCACCCGGCGCTCGAGCTGCTGGGCGCCCACAGCCACATCGGCTCGCAGATCCAGGACGCGGCTGCGTTCGAGGCCGCCGCACGGGCGATGCTCGGACTGCGCGCCGACCTCGCACGGTCGAGCGGGGTCCTGGTGCCCGAGCTCGACCTCGGCGGCGGCTACGGCATCGCGTACACGCCTGAGGACGTGCCGATCGACGTCGACGGGGTGGCCCGTGCGCTCGCCGCCACGGTGCGCGACGCGTGCGCCGAGCTCGGGACGAGCGTCCCGCGCATCTCCATCGAACCCGGTCGTTCGATCGTCGGTCCTGCCGGCGTCACGCTCTACTCCGTGGGTGTCGTCAAGGCGGTCACGGTCGGTGGCGCGTCCGACGACGAGACCGCCGTCCGGACGTACGTCTCGGTGGACGGGGGCATGAGCGACAACATCCGGCCGGCCCTCTACGGCGCGCGCTACCTCGGTCGTCTCGCCAACCGCCCGGGCGACGACGCCTCGCTGCGTGCGCGCGTCGTCGGCAAGCACTGCGAGAGCGGCGACATCGTGCTCCCCGACGTCGAGCTGCCGGCCGACGTGACCCCGGGCGACCTGATCGCGGTCCCGGCGACGGGCGCCTACGGGCGGTCGATGGCGAGCAACTACAACCATGTCCTCCGGCCGCCCGTGATCGGCGTGAAGGACGGAGAGATGCGTGTGCTCGTGCGCCGCGAGACGGAGGACGACCTGCTCGCGCTCGACCTCGGCTGACGCCAGACCTCGCGCGGGTGACCACGGTTCGGGCAGAATCTGGACGCGGTGGGGGCGAGCACTATCCTGGGTGCGCGGTGACCGCCGCCCGACGCCAACCCTGATCGAGAGCTGGTACTTCGTGTCTTCCCCCTCGTCCACCGACCGTCGTCCACTGCGCGTGGCCCTGCTCGGCTGCGGGGTCGTGGGGTCGCAGGTAGCGCGGATGCTGACCGAGCATGCCGCGGACCTGGCGGCTCGCGCCGGCGCGCCGCTCGAGCTCGTCGGCGTGGCAGTCCGTGACGTGACCGTCCCGCGCGAGGGCGTCGACCCGGCGCTGCTCACGACGGACGCGGGGCCGCTCGTCGACGCCGCCGACATCGTCGTCGAGGTGATGGGCGGGGACGAGCCCGCGCGCGGGCTGATGCTCCGCGCGATCGCCGGCGGCGCTGCCGTCGTCACGGCGAACAAGGCGCTCCTCGCGTCGGACGGTCCGGCGCTCTACGCCGCCGCCGACGAGGCCGGTGTCGACATCTACTTCGAGGCCGCCGTCGCCGGTGCGATTCCGATCGTGCGGCCCGTGCGGGAGTCTCTCGCGGGGGACCACGTGCGCAAGGTGCTCGGGATCGTCAACGGGACCACGAACTACGTCCTCGACCAGATGTCGACGACGGGCCTGGGCCTCGACGAGGCTGTCGCGCAGGCCCAGCAGCTGGGGTACGCGGAGGCCGACCCGACCGCTGACGTCGGCGGGCACGACGCCGCGGCGAAGGCCGCCATCCTTGCCAGCCTCGCCTTCCACACCCGGGTGACGCTCGACGACGTCGCGTGCGAGGGAATCACGTCGATCACGGCCGACGACGTGGCCTGGGCGGCGAAGACGGGCCACGTCGTCAAGCTCCTGGCGATCGCCGAACGGACCCCCGACGGGGTCTCGGCCCGCGTGCACCCGGCGCTCGTGCCCGCCGACCACCCGCTGGCCGGTGTGCGGGGCGCGTTCAACGCGGTGTTCGTCGAGGCCGAGGCCGCCGGCGACCTCATGTTCTACGGCCAGGGGGCGGGGGGCGCGCCGACGGCGTCGGCGGTCCTCGGCGACGTCGTCTCCGCCGCGCGGCACCGTGTCCTCGGGGGCAAGGGCCCCGAGGAGTCGACCTATGCCGCCCTTCCCGTCGTCCCGGCGTCGTCGGCGATCACGCGCTACCAGGTCCGCCTGCTCGTGGTCGACCGTCCCGGGGTCCTGGCACAGGTCGCGCACCTGCTCGCCGACCAGGGCGTCTCCATCGAGGCCGTGCGGCAGGCGCCGTCGGACCGTCCGGCCGGCGTCGACGAGCCGAGCGGGCTCGCCCACCTGATCATCACCACCCACACGGCGACGGAGGCTGCCCTCGCGGGGACGGTCGAGGCTGTCGCCGCGCTGGATCCCGTCCGGGAGATCACGTCCGTCCTGAGAGTCGAGGGAGCCTGATGGCCCACCAGTGGCGCGGCGTCATCGCCGAGTACGCCGATCGTCTGCCCGCGCACCTGCTCGAGCGCACCGTCACGCTCGGCGAGGGCGGGACACCGCTCGTCGAGGCGCCGGTGCTCTCCGGGCGGACCGGTGCTCGCGTGTTCCTCAAGGTCGAGGGGATGAACCCCACCGCGTCGTTCAAGGACCGTGGCATGACGGCCGCGATGTCGGCGGCGGCCGCGCGCGGCGCGGAGGCGGTCGTCTGTGCCTCCACCGGCAACACCTCCGCGTCGGCGGCGGCGTACGCGACGCGCGCCGGGATGGTCTGTGCGGTGCTCGTGCCCGACGGCAAGATCGCCATGGGCAAGCTCAGTCAGGCGATCGCGCACGGGGCCAGGCTGCTCCAGGTCGACGGGAACTTCGACGACTGTCTGGTCGCCGCGCGCAAGCTGGCCGACAGCTACGCCGTCGAGCTCGTGAACTCGGTGAACCCGGACCGGATCGAGGGGCAGAAGACCGCTGCGTTCGAGATCGTCGACGCGCTGGGCGACGCCCCCGACATCCACGTCCTGCCGGTCGGCAACGCCGGCAACATCACGGCGTACTGGAAGGGCTTCCGTGAGTACGCGGGGCAGGGTGACCCGGGCGCTCCCGGTGCGGACCTGCCGGCGGTCGCGAAGCGGACACCCGCGATGTGGGGCTTCCAGGCCGCCGGTGCGGCACCGATCGTGCTCGGGCACCCGGTGACGGAGCCCGAGACCGTCGCGACGGCCATCCGGATCGGCAACCCGGCGTCCTGGGCGCAGGCGGAGGCCGCGCGCGACGAGTCCGGCGGTGTCATCGAGTCGGTGACGGACGAGCAGATCCTCGCGGCGCACCGTGTCCTGTCCGCCGAGGCGGGCGTGTTCGTGGAGCCGGGATCGGCCGCGAGCGTCGCCGGTCTCCTCTCGCGTGCCGAGCGTGGGCTCGTGCCCGCCGGGGCGACGGTCACCGTGACCGTCACCGGCCACGGGCTGAAGGACCCGCAGTGGGCCCTGCGCACCCCGGACGGCGCGGACGTCGAGCCGACCCGCGTCGGGGCCGACGTCGTGTCCATCGCCGACGCGCTCGGGCTCTGACGGAGGACAGCATGCGTCTCGGTTCCGACCACGTACGCGTCAGGGTCCCGGCGACGAGCGCGAACCTCGGCCCGGGGTTCGACGCGCTCGGGCTCGCCCTCGGGATCTACGACGACCTCGAGGTGCGGGCGATCGCCCGGCCTGAGGTCGTCGTCGAGGTCGAGGGCGAGGGGGCCGGAGAGGTTCCGACCGACGAGACGCACCTCGTCGTCCGTGCGCTCCAGGCCGCGGTCGAGGTCGCCGGTGCGCCCCTGACGGGCCTGCACGTGCGCTGCGTCAACCGCATCCCGCACGGCCGCGGACTGGGGTCGTCGGCGGCCGCCGTCGTCGCGGGGATCACCGCGGCACGAGCGCTCGTCGAGGACCCGGACGTCCTCTCGGACGAGGTGACGCTCGAGCTGGCCACGGAGTTCGAGGGGCACCCCGACAACGCTGCCCCCGCCGTCCTGGGTGGGGCCACGGTCGCGTGGCGCGCCGCGCGAGGGCCCCGGGCGATCCCGCTCGCGGTGCATGCCGACGTCGTCCCGACCGTCGTGGTGCCGACGCACCGTCTCGCCACCTCGCGCGCACGGGGGGTCCTGCCGGCTCAGGTCCCGCACGCGGACGCCGCGCTGAACGCGGGGCGTGCCGCGCTGCTCACCGCAGCGCTCTCCGTGCGGCCCGACCTCCTGCTCGAGGCGACGGAGGACCGGCTCCACCAGCAGTATCGGGCCGAGGTCATGTCTGCGTCGTACGAGCTGGTCCGGGGCCTGCGCGACGCCGGGCACGCGGCGACCATCTCGGGCGCCGGGCCGACGGTGCTGATCCTCGCGACCGCGTCGGACGGCGCCAGGATCGCCCATGACCTGCGAGAACTCGTCGACGATCAGACCTGGCGGGTGCTGACCCCCGGGATCGACCACGGGGGAGTGCACGCGACGCGCGTCACACGACGGGGTTCCGCCGTCTCGCAGTGATAGCATGAGCGAAGTTGTCGACCATCTCGTGGTCTACCGAGCCCGAATCTCGGGACATCTGCGCTCGGCGTGGAGCGTCTTCCGCGGGCCGACAGCTTCCGCCCGCACCGCCTTGCCTGATCATGGCTCGTGATGCGTGGCTCGACACACCACCCCGGCCGTCCAGCGCCGGGCGACCACCCACCGCCCCGCCGTGTCATCGGTCGGGCGTACCCGAGGGGGAAGGGTCCTTCGTGACAGACACCACCGAAACGGCCGCGCCGACCGGCGGCAGCCAGAACTCCCGCGCGCTGGGGTCCCTCCGCATCCCCGAGCTGCAGGCCATCGCGTCGCAGATGGGCGTGAAGGGGACCTCCAAGATGCGCAAGAGCGACCTGGTCGCCGCCATCTCCTCGCACGGCGGCTCCTCGCCGAGCGCTCCGAAGCGCGCACCGAAGTCGGCACCCACGGCGGCTCCTGCCGTGGGTGACGAGACGGGCGGCGCGCCGGCCGCGGACGCACCGCAGAAGCGCTCCCGTGCGCCGCGCGGCGACGCCGCGAGCGCCGTGGCGGCAGCGCTCTCCGAGACGACCGGTGCCCGTGCCGGCGCCGTGGACGAGCGCGTCTCGAAGTCCGACGACCGCGCCCAGCGTGCCGCTCAGGCGGCCCGTTCGGTCGAGGGGGTCGGCGACGAGGGATCGCGTCGCAAGACGGCGAAGGACGACCGGGACGGCTCGCGTGCCAAGGGTGACGCGCAGAAGTCGGAGAAGTCGAAGAACGACGCTGCGCGCACCGACAGGCAGCACGGTGGCGACGCGGGCCGCGGGCAGGACCAGAAGTCCGACGGCGGTCAGCAGGGCGGCGGCCAGAGCTCCCGTCAGGGAGAGCGCCAGAACGACCGCCAGGGAGACCGTCAGGGCGACGGACGCAACCAGGACGAGGGCCGGGGGAGCCGTCGGCGCCGCGGTCGTGACCGTGGTCGCGACCGCAAGCGGAGCCGTCCCCGGGGCCCGGGCGCGGACATCGCCAGTCTCGACGAGGTCGAGCTGCAGGAGGACGACGTCCTGCTGCCGGTCGCGGGAATCCTCGACATCATGGACAACTACGCGTTCGTCCGGACCTCGGGCTACCTGCCGGGCAACAGCGACGTCTACGTCTCGCTCGGCCAGGTGAAGAAGTCGGGCCTGCGGCGCGGTGACGCGGTGACCGGTGCGGTCCGCCAGCCCCGTGACGGTGAGACCCCGAGCCAGGGCAACTCGCGGATCAACAAGTTCAACGCGCTGGTACGCCTCGACACGATCAACGGCATGCCCCCGGAGCAGGCGCGCCAGCGCGCCGACTTCGGCAAGCTCACGCCGCTGTACCCGCAGGAGCGTCTGCGCCTCGAGAACACCGAGGCCACGCGTCTGACCCCGCGCATCATCGACATCGTCGCGCCGATCGGCAAGGGGCAGCGCGGTCTCATCGTGGCTCCGCCGAAGGCGGGCAAGACGATCATCATGCAGCAGATCGCCAACGCGATCACGACGAACAACCCTGAGGTCCATCTCATGGTCGTCCTGGTCGACGAGCGGCCTGAAGAGGTCACCGACATGGAGCGGACCGTCAAGGGCGAGGTCATCGCCTCGACCTTCGACCGTCCGGCGTCGGACCACACGATCGTCGCCGAGCTGGCGATCGAGCGGGCGAAGCGCCTGGTCGAGCTGGGCCAGGACGTCGTCGTGCTGCTCGACTCGTTGACGCGTCTGTCGCGCGCCTACAACCTGGCGGCACCGGCGTCGGGCCGGATCCTCTCGGGTGGTGTCGACGCCTCGGCGCTCTACCCGCCCAAGCGGTTCTTCGGCGCGGCCCGGAACATCGAGAACGGCGGGTCCCTGACGATCCTGGCCTCGGCGCTGGTCGAGACGGGGTCGAAGATGGACGAGGTCATCTTCGAGGAGTTCAAGGGGACCGGGAACATGGAGCTGCGGCTCTCCCGCAACCTCGCGGACAAGCGGATCTTCCCCGCCGTGGACGTCAACGCCTCCGGCACGCGGCGTGAAGAGGTCCTCCTCAGCCGCGACGAGCTCGGCATCGTCTACAAGCTGCGTCGCGTCATGGGCGCGCTCGACCAGCAGCAGGCCATCGAGCTGCTCCTGGGCAAGCTCAAGGACACCAGCTCGAACGTCGAGTTCCTGCTGCAGGTCCAGAAGACCACCCCGGCGAACTTCGCCGACGGCGACCAGCCGGGTCGCACGGTCTGACCGGTCCGCGCGGGGGACGGGATGATTCCCGGCCCCCGCGCGGTTCTGGCACAATGTAACCGGCTTCCGGTTCACGGCTGCGGCATTCGCAGGCGACCCGGAGCATCCACACAAGGAGAGATTCGTGAAGGCTGACATCCACCCCGAGTACGTGGTGACCGAGGTGTCCTGCACCTGTGGCAACACCTTTGTCACGCGCAGCACCGAGACGTCCGGCAAGATCAACGCCGACGTCTGCAGCGAGTGCCACCCGTTCTACACGGGCAAGCAGAAGATCCTCGACACCGGTGGCCGTGTGGCACGGTTCGAGGCGCGCTACGGCAAGCGCAACAAGTAGTTCTCCCGACGACGCCGGCGGCGTCGGCCGCGACAACCTCTCTAGGGGCAGTCTGCAGGCCGCGCCGTCGGCGTCGTCTTTGTCTGACCACCCACCGATAGCTCTCGAAGGGCACGCCCCGTGACCGAGCAGTTTGCCGCCGTCCACCCGATGCTGGCCGAGCACGCCGAGATCGAGCAGCAGCTCGCCGACCCGTCGGTGCACGCCGACGCCGGGCGGGCCCGGTCCCTGGGCCGCCGGTACGCCGAGCTCAACCAGGTCGTCGGTGCCTACCGCGCATGGCGCGAGGCCTCCGACGACGCCGAGGCGGCCGAGGAGCTCGCCGCAGAGGACGAGGCCTTCGCCGCCGAGCTGCCCGGGCTGCAGGAGGCCGCCGCCGCCGCGTCCGAGCGCCTGCGTCGTGTCCTCGTGCCGCGTGACCCGGACGACGGGCGAGACATCATCCTCGAGATCAAGGCCGGCGAGGGCGGCGCCGAGTCGGCGCTCTTCGCGGGGGACCTCCTGCGGATGTACCTGAGATACGCGGAACGGCGGGGCTGGTCGACGGAGATCATCGAGTCGACGGATGCCGAGCTCGGAGGCGTCAAGGACGTCCAGGTCGCGGTGAAGTCCCGCGGGAACGTGGCGCCCGAGGACGGTGCGTGGGCGAACCTCAAGTACGAGGGCGGGGTGCACCGTGTCCAGCGGGTGCCGGTCACGGAGTCACAGGGACGGATCCACACCTCGGCCGTCGGAGTGCTCGTGTTCCCGGAGGTCGAGGACGTCACCGAGGTCGAGATCGACCAGAACGACCTGCGGATCGACGTGTACCGCTCCTCGGGGCCCGGCGGGCAGTCGGTGAACACCACCGACTCCGCGGTACGCATCACCCACGTCCCGACGGGGATCGTCGTCTCGATGCAGAACGAGAAGTCGCAGTTGCAGAACAGGGAGCAGGCGATGCGCGTCCTCCGCGCCCGGCTCCTCGCGGCGCAGCAGGAGGCCGCGGCCTCCGAGGCTGCCGACATCCGCCGGTCGCAGGTCCGGACGGTCGACCGCTCCGAGCGGATCCGCACCTACAACTACCCCGAGAACCGGATCGCCGACCACCGGACGGGCTACAAGGCGTACAACCTGGACCACGTGCTCGACGGAGATCTCGAGCCGGTCGTCCGGTCGGCGATCGAGGCGGACGAGGCCGCTCGGCTCGCAGGCGCGGGCTCATGACGGGCGCGGACGTACTCGTCCGCGACGCCGTCGACCGCTTCGACCGTGCCGGGATCGCGTCGCCGCGTGCGGACGCCGAGCTGCTGCTCGCCTTCCTCCTCGACGTGCCGCGGTCCGAGGTGGTGCGCCGCGTGCTGCTCGGCAGCGAGGTGCCCGAGGAGCTCCGGGGCCGGTGGGACGCGCTCGTCGTGCGCCGTGCCGCGCGTGTCCCGCTGCAGCACCTGACGGGACGGGCGGCCTTCCGGCACGTCGATCTCGAGGTGGGTGCCGGCGTCTTCGTGCCCCGACCGGAGACGGAGGTCGTCGCCGGCGAGGCGATCGACGCCGCCCTGCGGGTGACCGGCCGCGCAGAGATCGTCGTCGTCGACCTCTGCACGGGCTCGGGTGCCATCGCCCTCGCTGTGGCCGACGAGGTTCCCTCCGCCACCGTTCACGCGGTCGAGCTCGACCAGGGGGCGTACGGGTTCGCGCGACGCAACGTCGCCGCGCAGGGCGACTCCGTCCGGCTCGTCCGCGGTGACGCACGGACCGCGTTCGCCGACCTGGACGGCAGCGTCGACGTCGTCGTCTCCAACCCGCCGTACGTCCCGTCCGACGCCGTCCCCAAGGATCCCGAGGTGGCCCGGCACGACCCAGGTGTCGCGTTGTACGGGCTCGGTACGGACGGCTTCGAGGTCCCGCGGGGGATCACCGCCGTGGCAGCCAGGCTGCTGCGGCCCGGGGGAGTGTTCGTGATGGAGCACGCCGAGGTGCAGGCCGACCTCGCGCGGCGGACGGCTGCCGACGCCGGACTCGTCGACGTCCGGACGCTCGCCGACCTCACGGGCCGCCCGCGCGCTGTCGTAGCACGACAGCCGGACGTGAAAGACTGACGCGCGTGGTGAAACTGCACGATGCACGCTCGGAGAACTCCTGGGGCCCTGCGATCGACGAGGCGGTCAACGCGCTCGGACGTGGTGGCCTCGTCGTCCTGCCCACGGACACGGTCTACGGGATCGGCGCCGACGCCTTCGACGCGGACGCCGTCGCCGCCCTCCTTGCCGCCAAGGGCCGAGGACGGCAGATGCCGCCGCCCGTCCTCGTGCCGGACGCCCGGACGCTCGACGGCCTGGCCGTCGACGTCCCGCCCGGTGTCCGTGACCTGGTCGAGGCGTTCTGGCCCGGCGGACTGACGATCATCTGCCGCGCCCAGCCCTCGCTCGCGTGGGACCTCGGGGAGACGCAGGGAACGGTCGCACTGCGGATGCCCGACCACCCGGCCGCGCTCGCACTGCTGCGCCGCACCGGGCCGCTGGCCGTCTCGAGCGCCAACCGGACGGGCAGCCCGGCCACCTCGACCGCCGCGGACGCGGCCGAACAGCTCGGCGACGCGGTCGCGGTCTACCTCGACGGCGGGCAGGCCCCCGGCGGCGTGGCCTCCACCATCGTGGACGCGACGGCACCCACCCTGCGGATCGTCCGGCAGGGGGCCATCGGCCGGGAGCAGCTCGAGGCCGTCACGGAGATCGAACCACCGGTGGAGGCCGGCCCGTGAGGGTCTACCTCCTCATCATGCTGGTGGCGGCCACCGCCACTTTCCTGCTGACCCCGTTCTCCCGGTGGGTCGCGCTGCGCAGCGGCGCGATGACGGCAGTGCGTGAGCGCGACGTCCACACGGTCCCCACGCCACGACTCGGCGGCCTGGGCATGACGCTCGGGTTCGCGATCGCCGTGATCTTCGCGAGCACGATGCCCTTTCTCGACGGCGTCTTCGCGGAGCGGCAGGCCTGGGCGGTGGTCGGTGGCGCGCTGCTGGTGTGCGCGCTCGGGATCGCGGACGACATCTGGGACCTCGACTGGATGGCCAAGCTCGCCGGGCAGGCGCTCGCCGCCTGCTTCATGGCCCTCGGGGGGGTCCAGCTCATCACCCTGCCGATCGGCGGACTGACGATGACGTCGCCCGCCGTCTCGCTCTTCGTCACGGTCCTCGTCGTCGTGATCGCGATGAACGCGGTGAACTTCGTGGACGGCCTCGACGGCCTCGCGGCCGGGATGATCGCGATCGGCGGCTCCGCGTTCTTCCTCTACACCTACCTCTTGACCGTGCAGTCGAGCGCCTCGGACTACTCCGACCTCGCGACGCTGATCATGGCGGCGCTCGTCGGGATCTGCGTCGGGTTCCTGCCCCACAACTTCCACCGCGCGCGGATCTTCATGGGCGACTCCGGGTCGATGGTGCTCGGGCTCATCATCGCCGCCGCGGGCATCGTCGTGACCGGCAACATCGACCCGGCCGTCCCGAGCGCCGCGGCGTTCCCGGCCTTCATCCCGCTCCTCCTGCCGGTCGCGGTGCTCCTGCTGCCCCTGCTGGACATGACGATGGCGGTCCTGCGTCGTCTCGCCCAGGGGCACAGCCCGTTCCACCCTGACCGTCTCCACCTGCACCACCGCATGCTCGCCCTCGGGCACTCGCACCGGCGGGCGGTGCTGATCCTCTACGTGTGGACGGCCGTGTTCGCCTTCGGGACCGCGGCGCTCGTGGTGTGGCCCTGGCGGTGGGTGCTGCTCGGCACCGCCGTCGCCGCCGTCGGGGCGCTCGTGGTCACGCTCGGCCCGCTCCGCACCCGTGGCCGATTCCTCGACGACGCCCCTGAAGTCCCTGCACCCTCGCCCAGCACAGCCGGAGATCACCGATGAACACGACCCCAGCGCCCTCGTCCGGGGCCTCCGCCCCGAGCTCTGCCCGCCGCGTCTTCCGGGCAGCACTCCGCGACGTCCTCGTCATGCTCGCCGGCCTTACCGTGCTCGGAGTCGCGGTGGGAGCCCTCGTCGCGGGGCTCCCCGGGGTCTGGGGTGCGCTGCTCGGCGTCGGTGTCGCGGTGATCTTCTCGGTGACGACCGTCTGGACGATGTATCGGACGGCGGACTCGACGCCGACCACGATGGCGGCGGTCGTGATGGGCGGGTGGCTCGTCAAGATGGTGCTGGTCGTCGTCGCGCTCGTCGCACTGCGACAGGCGGAGTTCTACGACAAGTACGTGTTCGCGGTCGTGCTGCTGGTCGGGGCGGTCGCCTCGGCGTACGTCGACTACCGCGCCGTCGAGCGCGGCCGTGTGCCCTACGTGGAGCCCTCGGAGGGCGACGGGACAACCGGACCGACGGGCGCGAGCTGATGCCGGCCGGCGCCCCGCACCCGTGGCCCCGGGGCCATGGGACGCAGATTCCGGGTGCGCGTTCATTTTCACAAGAACGATGCGTTAGGCTTACCCCGAATCCATGACGGCAAGGTCCATCGGTGTGCCCCCTCAAGAGTGGTACGCCAGACCCAGACCCCTGGGAGTCCCCCCTGTTTACGCTTGCGGCCCCCCTGACCGTCGTCGCGTCCGCTGAGGGCGAAGGCGGCGGCTTCCACGCCCCGTCGATTACCGACTTCTTCCCGCCCGCGATCTTCTTCGAGGGCACGATCTTCGAGTTCAACCGGGTCATGCTGATCCGGGTCATCATGACGATCCTGCTGCTCGCGATCTTCGTCATCGCGGCACGGCGCGCCAAGCTAGTCCCCGGACGGTTCCAGAACGCGATCGAGATGATCCTGGACTTCGTCCGGATCAACATCGTCGGCGAGATCATGGGTGAGGAGCGCGGGCGTCGCTACGTCCCGATGATCACGGTGATCTTCCTGACCGTGCTCACGTTCAACATCTCGGGTGTGATCCCGTTCATGAACCTCGCGGGAACGGCGCTGATCGGGCTCCCGGTCATGCTGGCGCTCTGGGTCTTCGTGACCTACTGGGTCGCGGGAATCCGGAAGCACGGTTTCGGCGGGTACCTCAAGGCCAACCTGTTCCCCCCGGGTGTGCCGAAGCCGATCTACGTCATCGTGGCGCCGATCGAGCTCCTGCAGATCCTCATCATCCGGCCCGCGTCGCTCGCGATCCGACTCATGGCGAACATGGTCGCCGGGCACATCATGCTCGTGCTCTGCTTCTCGGCCACCAGCTACTTCTTGTTCGAGGCCGCTCCGGCACTGAAGGCCTTCGGCGTCCTCACGTTCGCCGGCGGCTTCGCCTTCACACTCTTCGAGCTCCTCGTCGCCGCACTGCAGGCGTACATCTTCGGCCTCCTGGCCTCGGTGTACATCAACCTGTCGCTCGACGAAGAACACTGACACAGGGGCCTCGACGAGGCCCTCGCACCCCCGCTGAAAACACGAGACGACGGACCGCCCGGTCTGTCGCCCAACGGAAGGAACGATCGTGGACGTCACCACTCTCGCTGAGGTCACCGGCAACATCGGGACTGTGGGCTACGGCCTCGCAGCAATCGGCCCGGGCATCGGCCTCGGCATCCTCATCGGCAAGACGATCGAGGGTATGGCTCGTCAGCCCGAGGCTGCCGGTCAGCTTCGCGCGACGATGTTCCTCGGCGTCGCGTTCGTCGAGCTCCTCGCGCTGCTCGGCATCGTCGCCGGCTTCCTCTTCGTCTGATGCCGACGGTGCACAGCGCCGTTCTCGCGGCGGAGGACTCCGCAGTCGAAGGTATCGATCTGCTGATCCCAGCGTGGTACGACATCATCTGGTCGTCCGTCGTGCTGGTCATCATCGCGATCGTCTTCTACAAGTACATCCTGCCGAAGTTCCAGGCGGTACTCGACGAGCGGACCGAGAAGATCGAGGGCGGGCTCGCCCAGGCAGAGACGGCCCAGGCCGAGGCCGCTGCGGCGCTGGAGGAGTACCACCAGCAGCTGCAGGAGGCTCGGACCGAGGCCGCGAAGATCCGCGAGGAGGCACGGGCCGAGGGCTCGGCCATCGTCGCGGAGCTGCGCACCAAGGCTCAGGACGACGCCACGCGCATCCTCGAGACGGCTCACCGACAGGTCGAGGCCGAGCGCCAGCAGGCGTCGATCTCGCTCCGCGCGGACGTCGGATCGCTCGCCACGGAGCTCGCGTCCAAGATCGTCGGGGAGTCTCTGGAGGACCACGCGCGTCAGTCGCGTGTCGTCGACCGTTTCCTCGCCGACCTCGAGTCGGAGAACACGGCAGGCGTCGGCAGCAACGGTCAGGAGGGCTGATGCGCGGGACGAGCGGAGCATCGCTGGAGCAGGCACGGGAGCTCTTCGAGCCGATCCTGCGGGACGCGGGCGCCGAGGCGCTCGAGCTCGGACGGCAGCTCTACACGGTCGTCGGCGCGCTCGACGGTTCCGCGACGCTCCGTCGGTCCCTCACTGACCCTTCGCGTTCCGGCGAGGACAAGGCGGCGCTCGTCGCCGGCGTCCTCGGCGGCTTCGACGGACGCGTCGTCGACCTCGTCTCCGGTCTGGCGCGTTCGCGCTGGTCCGAGGCGGTCGACCTGGCGGACGCTCTGGAGCGGCTGGCGGTGGACGCGGTTCTCGCCTCGGCCGAGTCGCGCGGTGCGCTCGAGACCGTCGAGGACGAGTTGTTCACGCTCGGACGCGGTCTGGACGGTTCCCGCGAGGCACGGCAGGCCTTGTCTGACGACAGTGTCGCGCCGGAGCGTCGTGTCGCCCTCGTCGCCGAGGTGCTGCACGGCACCGCGGACGAGGTGACGGCATTCCTCGCAGAGCAGGGCACGCGTGCCCTGCGTGGTCGCCGCTACCCGCAGGTGCTGCGCTGGCTCGGAGAGGTCGCGGCCGAACGTCGTGGCCGGCTCGTCGCCAGCGTGACCGCGGCGGTCCCGTTGACGACGGAGCAGCAGGAACGAATTTCGGCCGCACTGGAGAGCGCGTACGGGCGCGCCGTCCAGATCAATGTGTCCATCGATCCGGAGGTCCTCGGCGGCCTCCGGGTTCAGGTCGGTGCCGATGTCATCGATTCGACGATCGTCGCCCGCCTTGCCGACGCACGCCGTCGGCTCGCCGGCTGACCAGGGCATTGGCTCCGGCCGGTGCACGACCATGAACTTCGACCGCGAGAAGCGGCCACGACAGGAGATAGAGAATGGCTGAGCTGACGATCCGGCCGGAGGAGATCCGGTCCGCGCTGGACAGCTTCGTAAAGTCTTACGAGCCGGAAGGTGCCGTTGCAGAAGAGGTGGGCCGTGTCGCCATGGCCGCCGACGGCATCGCCCAGGTTGAGGGCCTTCCGGGCGCTATGGCGAACGAACTGCTCAAGTTCGAGGACGGGACTCTCGGCCTCGCACTGAACCTCGACGTACGCCAGATCGGTGTCGTCATCCTCGGTGAGTTCACCGGGATCGAGGAGGGGCAGGAGGTTCGCCGGACGGGCGAGGTCCTCTCGGTCCCCGTCGGTGACAACTACCTCGGCCGTGTGGTCGACCCGCTCGGCGACCCGATCGACGGGCTCGGCGAGATCGAGGCGGAGGGCCGTCGCGCCCTCGAGCTCCAGGCGCCCGGCGTCATGGACCGCAAGTCGGTCGACGAGCCGCTGCAGACCGGCATCAAGGCGATCGACTCGATGATCCCCGTCGGCCGTGGCCAGCGTCAGCTCATCATCGGTGACCGCCAGACCGGCAAGACGGCGATCGCGATCGACACGATCATCAACCAGAAGGCCAACTGGGACTCGGGCGACCCCGACAAGCAGGTTCGCTGCATCTACGTCGCCGTGGGCCAGAAGGGCTCGACCATCGCCTCGGTGCGTGGGGCGCTCGAAGAGGCCGGCGCGCTGGAGTACACGACGATCGTCGCTGCTCCGGCCTCCGACCCGGCGGGCTTCAAGTACCTCGCCCCGTACACCGGTTCGGCCATCGGGCAGCACTGGATGTACGCCGGCAAGCACGTCCTGGTCATCTTCGACGACCTGTCGAAGCAGGCCGACGCGTACCGCGCCGTGTCGCTGCTCCTGCGTCGCCCGCCGGGCCGCGAGGCGTACCCCGGTGACGTCTTCTACCTGCACTCCCGTCTGCTCGAGCGTTGTGCAAAGCTGTCGGACGCGCTGGGCGGCGGTTCGATGACCGGTCTGCCGATCATCGAGACGAAGGCCAACGACGTCTCGGCGTTCATCCCGACCAACGTCATCTCGATCACCGACGGTCAGATCTTCTTGCAGTCCGACCTCTTCAACGCCGACCAGCGTCCCGCGGTCGACGTGGGTATCTCGGTCTCGCGTGTCGGTGGTGCCGCACAGGTCAAGGCCATGAAGAAGGTCTCGGGAACGCTCAAGCTCGAGCTCGCGCAGTTCCGGTCGCTCGAGGCGTTCGCGATGTTCGCCTCGGACCTGGACGCGTCCTCGCGTGGTCAGCTGGCACGTGGTGCCGTGCTGATGGAGCTCCTCAAGCAGGGGCAGTACACGCCGTACCCCGTCGAGGACCAGGTCGTCTCGATCTGGGCCGGCACCAACGGCCACCTGGACGACGTGCCTGTCGAGGACGTGCGCCGGTTCGAGTCGGAATACCTCGACCACCTGCGCCGGTCGACCAGCGTCCTCACGGACATCGCGAGCACCGGAAAGCTCGAGGACTCGACCACGGAGGCGCTCGTCGCCTCGATCGACGAGTTCCGCCAGGGCTTCCTGAAGGCTGACGGCTCACCTCTGATCGGTGGAGACGCCGACGACGAGTCGGTCCAGGTCGAGCAGGAGCAGATCGTTCGCCAGAAGAAGGCCTGACGATGGCCGGGGCACAACGCGTCTACAAGCAGCGGATCAAGTCGACGCAGTCGCTGAAGAAGATGTTCCGTGCGCAGGAGCTGATCGCCGCGTCTCGGATCGGCAAGGCTCGTGAGCGGACGGCTGCGGCCGAACCGTACGCGACCGCGATCACCACGGCCGTCTCGGCCGTGGCGACGCACACGTCGGACTCCCACCCGCTGACGTCGGAGCGGACGGACACCCAGCGGGTCGCCGTCCTCGTCGTGGCCTCGGACCGTGGAATGGCCGGCGCCTACTCGGCGTCGATCATCCGCGAGGCCGAGCGTCTGATCGCTCGTCTCCAGGAGGCCGGCAAGGAGGTCTCTCTGTACGTCGCAGGCCGACGTGCGGAGTCGTACTTCCGGTTCCGTGGGCGTGAGCTCGCCGGGACGTGGACCGAGGGTTCCGACTCACCGTCGTCCGAGACGGCCGGGGAGATCTCGTCGACGCTCCTCAACGCCTTCCTCGCTCCGGCGGAGGAGGGCGGCGTCGCCGAGATGCACGTCGTGTACACGCAGTTCGTCAGCATGGTGTCGCAGGTTCCGCGCGTCGTCCGGATGCTTCCTCTGGAGGTCGTCGAGGGCGTCGTCGAGCCGGGAGACGACGACGTGCTGCCGCTCTACGACTTCGAACCGTCGGCGGAGTCCGTCCTCGACGCGCTCCTGCCGCGCTACGTCCGGAGCAGGATCTTCTCGTTCCTCCTTGAGGCCGCCGCGTCGGAGCTCGCCGCACGTCAGCGGGCGATGCACACGGCCGTCGACAACGCGGAGGACCTGGTGCGCAACTACACGCGCCTTGCCAACCAGGCTCGACAGAGTGAGATCACCCAGGAGATCTCCGAGATCGTCTCGGGCGCGGACGCGCTCGCATCATGACCACCCAGACAAGCATCGAACGTGCCGGAGTCATCTCCGGCCCTGTGAAGCGAGGCCAGAAATGACCGCCATCACCGCGGAAGCCCAGGTCGAGCACACGAGCGGCCCCGGAACGGGCCGTGTCGCACGTGTGATCGGCCCTGTCGTCGACATCGAGTTCCCCGAGGACGCGATTCCCGACATCTACAACGCACTGACCGTCGAGATCGACCTGTCGGGCGAGGGTGCGGACGCAGCGCCGTTCACCCTCAAGCTCGAGGTCGCCCAGCACCTGGGTGACTCGCTCGTGCGTGCGATCGCTCTGAAGCCGACCGACGGACTCGTCCGCGGCGCCGTCGTCACCGACACCGGTGAGCAGATCACCGTGCCGGTCGGCGACGTCACGCGCGGCCACGTCTTCGACGTCACGGGGGAGGTGCTGAACCTCAAGGAGGGCGAGAAGCTCGAGATCGAAGAGCGTTGGCCCATCCACCGCAAGCCGCCGGCATTCGACCAGCTCGAGTCGAAGACGCAGATGTTCGAGACCGGCATCAAGGTCATCGACCTGCTGACGCCCTACGTCCAGGGTGGAAAGATCGGCCTCTTCGGTGGTGCGGGCGTCGGCAAGACGGTCCTCATCCAGGAGATGATCCAGCGCGTCGCCCAGAACCACGGCGGTGTCTCCGTGTTCGCCGGTGTCGGGGAGCGTACCCGTGAGGGCAACGACCTCATCGTCGAGATGGAGGAGGCAGGTGTCTTCGACAAGACGGCCCTCGTCTTCGGCCAGATGGACGAGCCGCCGGGCACGCGTCTTCGCGTCGCTCTCTCGGCACTGACGATGGCGGAGTACTTCCGCGACGTGAAGAAGCAGGACGTCCTGCTCTTCATCGACAACATCTTCCGCTTCACGCAGGCGGGCTCCGAGGTGTCGACGCTGCTCGGGCGCATGCCGTCCGCGGTGGGCTACCAGCCGAACCTCGCCGACGAGATGGGTCTCCTCCAGGAGCGCATCACGTCGACGCGTGGTCACTCGATCACCTCCCTGCAGGCGATCTACGTGCCGGCCGACGACTACACCGACCCCGCGCCGGCGACGACGTTCGCCCACCTCGACGCGACCACCGAGCTCTCCCGTGAGATCGCGTCGAAGGGCCTCTACCCGGCCGTCGACCCGCTCACGTCGAGCTCGCGCATCCTCGACCCGCGGTACGTGGGCCAGGCGCACTACGAGACCGCGACCCGCGTGAAGTCGATCCTGCAGCGCAACAAGGAGCTGCAGGACATCATCGCGATCCTCGGTGTCGACGAGCTGTCGGAGGAGGACAAGACGGTCGTGGCGCGTGCACGCCGCATCCAGCAGTTCCTCTCGCAGAACACCTACATGGCCGAGAAGTTCACCGGTGTCGTCGGCTCGACGGTTCCGCTCTCGGAGACCATCGAGGCGTTCACGAAGATCGCGGACGGCGAGTTCGACCACATCGCCGAGCAGGCGTTCTACAACATCGGTGGCCTCGAGGACCTCGAGCGCAACTGGGCCAAGATCCAGAAGGAGTACGGGAACTGATCCCGACGGTGCTCACGCGCATGCCGCGTGGGCACCGTAGTCCCATCCTCTCGAGTCCAGGAACAAGGAGTTCGCTGTGGCACATCTAAACGTCGACATCGTCGCCACCGACCGCAAGATCTGGTCCGGCGTCGCGCGGGGCGTCACCGCGCCCGCTTCCGAGGGTGAGGTCGGCATCCGTGTCGGTCACGCACCGCTCCTGGCCAGCCTGCGTGCGGGTCGCGTCGTCATCACGCCGGTCGAGGGCGCGCCGGTGTCGGGCACGGTGACCGGCGGATTCCTCTCCGTCGACGCGGACCAGGTGACGATCGTGGCCGACCAGGTCGAGGTCCACCGCGGCGAGAAGGTTCGCTGAGGTCCACCTGATGACGGGCCTCGCGTGGATCGGTGTCGGGATCGTCTGTGCGGTGATCCTGCTGATCGTCCTCGCGGTGGTCCGTCTTCGTGGTCTCAACCACCGGGTCGGGTCGTTCTCCTGCGCCGTGCAGATGGGCGTCGCCACCGGTGGGCGCCCCCGCGCGGGGGTGGCCGTCTACGGTGCCGGTCGCATCGACTGGTGGCGCTGCTGGTCGGTCTCGTTCCGCCCGGGCAGGTCCTGGCGGCGCGACGAGATCGTCGTCCGTGGACGCGAGCTCGTCGATGCGTCGGACCCCGCGAGCGACTACCGTGTCACCTGCTCCTGCCGCGGCGAGGAGCTCGAACTTTTCATGGCCCCGGACGCGTACACCGGGTTCGCCTCCTGGATGGAGGCGGCCCCGCCCAGCCTCCGGGGTGTCGTCGTCTAGGTCCCGGCGCTGCAGCGGTCGGGACGAATCGTCAGGAGCGTCCGTGCGTCTCGTCGTCGCTGAGTGTTCTGCCCGCTATTCCGGCCGTCTGACGGCCCATCTCCCGCTCGCGACACGGCTCCTCGTCGTCAAGGCCGACGGCTCGGTGCTGCTGCACTCGGACGGCGGGTCCTACAAGCCGCTGAACTGGATGAGTCCGCCCTGCACCATGTCCGTGGGCGAGCCCGACGACGAGGCGCGATCGCGCGGTGTCGTCGAGGTCTGGACGGTCCAGCACCGCAAGAGCGACGACCGGCTCGAGATCGAGCTGCACGCCACCCATCACGACTCCGCGCACGACCTCGGCGTCGACCCCGGCCTGATCAAGGACGGCGTGGAGGCTCATCTGCAGGAGATGCTCGCCGCGCAGATCGAACTTCTCGGCGACGGGCACACGCTCGTCCGTCGCGAGTACATGACGGCGATCGGACCGGTCGACATCCTGGCCAAGGACGGTGACGGTGGATCGGTCGCGGTGGAGATCAAGCGACGAGGCGACATCGACGGGGTCGAGCAGCTGACCCGCTACCTCGAGCTGATGAACCGCGACCCGCTGCTTGCTCCCGTGCGCGGTGTCTTTGCCGCCCAGGAGATCAAGCCCCAGGCACGCGTCCTGGCCACCGATCGCGGAATCTCCTGCCTGGTCCTGGACTATGACGCGATGCGCGGGGTCGACGACGTGGACTCGCGCCTCTTCTGAGTGTCCAGTCCGGGCCACGTGATGTGATCACACCGCGGGACGGGTTAGTGCGGAGTGCGTGCGAAGTGGGCACAATGGGGGTATGACCTCGCACACCGCGCCCGCTGACTCACCCGTCGACCTGCACGCCGTCCGTGGACGGGTCGTCACCCCGGACGCGGTGATCGACGACGGCGTCGTCGTGAGCGCCGACGGTCTCCTCGTCTTCGTCGGGAGCCACGGTGAGGCGGTCTCGTCCGGGTACTCCGCCGTGATGCCCGAGGCTCCGGCCGAGGGTGCGACCGTTCTTCCGGGTCTCGTGGACCTGCACGACCACGGCGGCGGAGGCGCGAGCTTCCCGGACGCGACGTCGGTCGACCAGGCGCGCGTCGCCAGCACCGAGCACCTGCGACACGGGACCACGAGCCTCGTCGCCTCGCTCGTGACCGCGGACCGCGACACCCTTCTCCAGCGGGTCGCGAACCTCGCGGACCTCGCCGACGCGGGGGACGTCGTCGGGATCCACCTCGAGGGGCCGTTCCTGTCCGAGGTGCGCTGTGGCGCGCAGAACCCGCACGACATGCTCGACGGTGACGCCGAGCTCGTGCGGGCGATCGCCGCGGCCGGTCGCGGGTACGTCCGGACGATGACCGTCGCGCCGGAGGTGCCCGGCGTCGACGGCCCCGGCGGCGCGATCGAGGCGCTGGTGGACAGTGGTGTGCTGCCGTCGGTCGGGCACACCGACGCGACCACGGAGCAGACGGAGGAGGCGATCCGGACGGCACTCGCCGCGATCGCACGGTCCCCCCTCGCCGAGGCAGGGTGCCGCCCGACGGCGACACACCTCTTCAACGGCATGCGTCCGCTCCACCACCGGGCGCCGGGCCCGATCGCCGCCTGTCTCGCCGCCGCCGCTCGCGGGGAGCTGGTCGTGGAGCTGATCAGCGACGGGACGCACGTCGCGCACGGTACCGCGCGCAGCGTGTTCGACATGGTGGGGTCGGACAACATCGTCCTGGTCACCGACGCGATGGCTGCTGCCGGCATGGCGGACGGGACGTACGAGCTCGGGCCGATGGCGGTGACGGTCGCCGACGGCGTCGCGCGACTGGCCGACGGCGGCTCGATCGCCGGTGGCACCTACCACCTGCTCGACGTCGTGCGAGAGACGGTCGTGGGCGCCGGGGTTCCTCTCGTCGACGCGGTGCGATCGGCCTCGACCACCCCGGCAGGTGTGATCGGGCGAGCAGACATCGGCGCGCTCGAGGTCGGACGGCGCGCGGACGTCGTCGTGACCGACGCCGATCTGCACCCGGTGCGGGTTCTGCGCAGCGGTGTCGACGTGCTGGACGTGCCGACCGCCTGATCCCGGGGCGCCCGCCTCGTGCGCACCGGTCGATCGCGTGTCCAGGCCTCGGTGGAGGCGGGCCGGGGTCGACCGTGTGTCCGCCCGCCGGTAGGATCGAATCGATTCGTGGAAACGCTCCCACACCCCCGGTGTAGGGCGTTCCGACCTTCGACGACGAGGACCAGCCATGAGTGAAACGACCCGCACGTTCCCCGACTCCTTCGTCTGGGGGTCGGCCACGGCGTCGTACCAGATCGAGGGGGCGGCCGACGAGGGCGGCCGTGGGCCGTCCATCTGGGACACCTTCTCGCACACGCCCGGCAAGACCCTGAACGGGGACACCGGTGACGTCGCGGACGACCACTATCACCGCTGGGCCGAGGACGTGCAGCACGTCGTCGACCTCGGGCTCGACGCGTACCGTCTCTCGATCGCGTGGCCCCGCGTCCAGCCCGGCGGGACCGGTGACTTCAACCCCGAGGGCATCGCCTTCTACTCGACGCTGATCGACGCGCTCGTCGAGGCGGGGGTCAAGCCGGTCGCGACGCTCTACCACTGGGACCTGCCGCAGGAGCTCGAGGACCGCGGGGGTTGGGCGAACCGCGAGACGGCCTTCGCCTTCGCCGCGTACGCGCGCCGCATGGCCGAGGAGCTCGGTGACCGTGTCGACGTTTGGACGACGCTCAACGAGCCCTGGTGCGCCGCGTACCTCGGCTACGGCTCGGGTGTGCACGCCCCGGGACGCACGGAGCCGGTCGCGGCTCTCGAGGCGGTCCACCACCTCAACCTGGCTCATGGACTCGCGTGCCGGGAGATCCGCGACGTGCTGGGGCAGCAGGCCCGGCTCTCGGTGACGCTGAACCTGCACGTCATCCGCCCCGAAGACCCCTCCTCCGCGGAGGATCAGGACGCGGTGCGCCGGATCGACGCGCTGGCGAACCGCGCGTTCCTCGCCCCGATGCTGGACGGCGTCTACCCGGCCGACCTCTTCGCCGACACGGCGCACGTCACGGACTGGAGCTTCGTCGCCGACGGCGACCTGGCCCTGATCAACCAGCCCCTCGACGTCCTGGGAGTCAACTACTACTCGACCGTCAAGGTCCGCCGGTACCGGGGTGACGGGGAACGTTCCGAGAACGACGGCCACGGCGCGGCCGAGGCGAGCCCGTGGATCGGTGTCGACGACGTCGAGTTCGTGGAGCAGCCCGGGCCGACGACGGCGATGGGCTGGAACATCGAGCCCGGCGGGCTGACCGAGCTCCTCGAGTCGGTCGCGGCCACCTACCCGGACCAGCCGATGATGGTCACGGAGAACGGTGCGGCCTTCGAGGACGAGGTCTCCGCGGACGGGCGTGTCCACGACCCGCGGCGGGTGGCCTACCTGCACGACCACGTCGAGGCCGTGGGGCGTGCCCTCGATGCGGGAGCCGACGTCCGGGGCTACTTCGCGTGGTCGCTCCTGGACAACTTCGAGTGGTCGTTCGGATATGACCGCCGCTTCGGGATCATCCGTGTGGACTACACGACGCAGGAGCGCACCTGGAAGGACTCCGCGCACTGGTATCGCACGCTCTGCACGACGCACGTCCTGCCGGCGGTCTCGGCGGTGGACCCGTCGGCGAGGTGACCACCGGGCACCACGGCCGGGCGGGTGATATTTCTCGCCCTCCGTGGGGCGCGTGGTTGCGTCCCGCCTCCGGGTGGGTGTCCAACCGGTCCTGACGTCGTCGCGCACACCCTGGGGACAGCTCTGTCCCCAGGGTGTGGACGAGCGGTCCGTTCCTCGCGGAATCGCCGACCTCGACGCTGCGAAACCCGGTGGACAACCCGGTGGAGGACCGCCTGTCGGTGGCTCGTGGCAGTCTGAATACTGCATCACGGGTGCAGATCCGGCGCGTTCGTGGTACACCCGAAACTGTGACCCAGACACGACATGTAGTGGCCGAGCAAGAGTCGACACACTAGGTATAGTGGTTACACACGCACGGAGCTGGGAAGCGCCGGCGGGTCACACAGACGTAGTTTCACCGGTGTTCTTCCAGGTCAACGGCCTTCAGGACCCGGTCGCCCACACCCGGAGATGAGGAGACGCTGATGAGTGTCACGGTCTACAGCAAGCCAGCATGCGTCCAGTGCGACGCGACATACCGAGCTCTCGACAAGAAGGGCGTGTCGTACGACGTCGTCGACATCAGCCAGGACGCCGAGGCGCTCGAGCTGGTGCGCGGCCTGGGCTACATGCAGGCGCCCGTCGTCATCGCGGGCGACACCCACTGGTCGGGTTTCCGCCCCGACCAGATCAGCGCACTCGCGGCGAAGGTCTCTGACGTCGTCGCCTGAGCACTGCCGCGTGCGGCAGTGAGTGGAGGTGGGGCATGAGTGCCCTGGTGTACTTCTCCAGCGTGTCGGACAACACGCACCGGTTCGTCCAACGCCTTGGTCTGCGCGAGAGCGGGACCGCGGTGCATCGCATCCCGCTGCGGCGTGGTGACGAGCCTCTGACGGTCGACGAGCCCTACGTGCTCGTCGTGCCGACGTACGGCGGCGGCAACGAGGGCGGCGCCGTGCCTCGGCAGGTCATCCAGTTCCTGAACGACAAGCACAACCGATCGTTGATCCGTGGCGTCATCGCCGCGGGCAACACCAACTTTGGTCAGGCGTACTGCAGAGCCGGCGACGTCGTCGCGGCCAAGTGCGGGGTTCCGTACCTGTACGCCTTCGAACTGCTCGGGACAAACGAGGACGTCATGCGCGTCCGCGATGGATTGGGACGATTTTGGCAGCAACAGTCACGGATTCCGGCATGAGTGCCGACGCCGCACCGACGGTGAACCTTGCAACCTCCGAGCTCGACTATCACGCGCTCAACGCGATGCTGAACCTGTACGGCCCGGACGGCGGCATCCAGTTCGACATGGACCGCCAGGCCGCGCACCAGTACTTCCGGCAGCACGTCAACCAGAACACCGTGTTCTTCCACGACCTCGACGAGAAGCTCGACTACCTCGTGGAGAACGAGTACTACGAGGCCGAGGTCCTGGAGAAGTACGACCGCGAGTTCGTCAAGACGCTCTTCCAGTTCGCGTACGGCAAGAAGTTCCGCTTCGAGACGTTCCTCGGCGCGTTCAAGTACTACACCAGCTACACGCTCAAGACGTTTGACGGCAAGCGCTACCTCGAGCGCTTCGAGGACCGTGTCTGCATGGTCGCGCTCACGCTCGCCGACGGCGACCAGCAGTTCGCTCTCGACGTCGTCGAGGAGATCATCGCCGGCCGGTTCCAGCCGGCTACCCCGACCTTCCTCAACGCCGGCAAGAAGCAGCGCGGCGAGCCCGTCTCCTGCTTCCTGCTGCGCATCGAGGACAACATGGAGTCGATCGCGCGCGGCATCAACTCGGCGCTGCAGCTCTCGAAGCGCGGCGGGGGAGTGGCGCTGCTGCTCAGCAACGTGCGCGAGCACGGGGCCCCGATCAAGAAGATCGAGAACCAGTCGTCCGGCGTCATCCCCGTGATGAAGCTGCTCGAGGACTCGTTCTCCTACGCCAACCAGCTGGGTGCGCGGCAGGGTGCGGGCGCGGTGTACCTCAACGCTCACCACCCGGACATCATGCGGTTCCTCGACACCAAGCGCGAGAACGCCGACGAGAAGATCCGCATCAAGACGCTGTCGCTCGGCGTCGTGATCCCGGACGTCACGTTCGAGCTCGCCAAGAAGAACGAGGACATGTACCTGTTCTCGCCGTACGACGTCGAGCGCGTCTACGGAGTGCCGTTCGCCGACATCTCGGTCACCGAGAAGTACGACGAGATGGTCGACGACGGTCGGATCCGCAAGACGAAGATCAACGCGCGCAAGTTCTTCCAGACGCTCGCCGAACTCCAGTTCGAGTCGGGCTACCCGTACATCATGTACGAGGACACGGTGAACCGGGCCAACCCGATCGCGGGCAAGGTCACGCACTCGAACCTCTGCTCGGAGATCCTCCAGGTCTCCACGCCGTCGACCTACAAGGACGACCTCTCCTACGACCACATCGGTCGCGACATCTCGTGCAACCTCGGCTCGCTCAACATCGCCAAGGCGATGGACTCGCCCGACCTCGCCAAGACGATCGACGTGTCGATCCGGGCGCTGACCGCCGTCTCGGACCAGACGAGCATCGACTCGGTGCCGTCGATCCGACGTGCGAACGACAACGGGCACGCGATCGGCCTGGGGCAGATGAACCTCCACGGGTTCCTCGCCCGCGAGCGGGTGCACTACGGCTCCGACGAGGGCATCGACTTCACGAACATCTACTTCTACACGGTCGCGTACCACGCGGTGGCGGCCTCGAACCGCCTCGCGATCGCGCGGGGACAGAAGTTCTACCGGTTCGAGGAGTCGACGTACGCGACGGGCGAGTACTTCGACAAGTACACCGAGCAGGAGTGGGTGCCCCAGAGCGACCGCGTCCGCGAGATCTTCGCGGACTCGGGCGTCCACATCCCGACGCAGGACGACTGGCGCGAGCTGAAGGCCTCGGTCCAGGAGCACGGTCTGTACAACCAGAACCTGCAGGCCGTCCCGCCGACGGGGTCGATCTCGTACATCAACAACTCGACGAGCTCGATCCACCCCGTCGCGTCCAAGATCGAGATCCGCAAGGAGGGCAAGATCGGGCGGGTCTACTACCCGGCGCCCTACCTGACGAACGACAACATCGAGTACTACGACGACGCGTACGAGATCGGCTGGAAGAAGATCATCGACACGTACGCCGCGGCGACGCAGCACGTCGACCAGGGTCTGAGCCTCACGCTGTTCTTCAAGGACACGGCGACGACGCGTGAGGTCAACCAGGCGCAGATCTACGCGTGGCGCCAGGGCATCAAGACCCTGTACTACATCCGCGTGCGTCAGCAGGCGCTCGAGGGCACCGAGGTGGAGAACTGCGTCAGCTGCATGCTCTGACCAGCGCGCCCACGTGCCGAGCCGGCACCGTCGTCCGTACCGCACTTGAGAGAAGGATTCGATGTCTCCCACCGGGAAGCTGAAGCTGATCGATCGCGTCTCCGCGATCAACTGGAACCGCCTGCAGGACGAGAAGGACCTCGAGGTCTGGGACCGTCTGGTCGGCAACTTCTGGGTACCCGAGAAGGTCCCGGTGTCCAACGACATCCCGTCGTGGCACACCTTGACCGACGAGGAGCGCACGGTCACGATGCGCGTCTTCACCGGCCTGACCCTGCTCGACACGATCCAGGGGACGGTCGGCGCCGTGAGCCTCATCCCGGACGCGATCACACCTCACGAGGAGGCCGTCTACACGAACATCGCGTTCATGGAGTCGGTGCACGCCAAGAGCTACTCCTCGATCTTCTCGACCCTCTGCTCGACGGAGGAGATCGACGAGGCGTTCCGCTGGTCGGAGGAGAACGAGAACCTCCAGCGCAAGGCCGAGATCGTCATGGAGTACTACAAGGGTGACGACCCCCTCAAGCGCAAGGTCGCGAGCACCCTGCTCGAGTCGTTCCTCTTCTACTCCGGCTTCTACATGCCGATGTACTGGTCGAGCCGGGCGAAGCTGACGAACACGGCGGACGTGATCCGGCTGATCATCCGCGACGAGGCCGTCCACGGGTACTACATCGGGTACAAGTTCCAGAAGGGCCTGGAGAAGCTTTCGCAGGAGCGCCAGGACGAGATCAAGGCGTACACCTTCGACCTCCTCTTCGAGCTCTACGAGAACGAGGTGCAGTACACCGAGGACCTCTACGACGGCATCGGCCTGACCGAGGACGTCAAGAAGTTCCTGCGCTACAACGCGAACAAGGCGCTGATGAACCTCGGCTACGAGGCGCTCTTCCCCAAGGACGAGGCCGACGTGAACCCGGCGATCCTCGCGGCGCTCAGCCCGAACGCGGACGAGAACCACGACTTCTTCTCGGGGTCCGGCTCGTCCTACGTCATCGGCAAGGCCGTCGGTACCGAGGACGACGACTGGGAGTTCTAGTCGCACACCGCTGACGGACGAAGGCCCCGGTTCTCACGAGAGAACCGGGGCCTTCGTCATGCCGTACGGAGGAGCGGTCAGTCGACCTCGCCGCCGAGCCCGGGCTGGACGGTGTCGATCGCGTCCTGGGGGCCGACGACGGTCCAGTTGGGGCCGACGAGCACGGTGTCGTCACCCTCGTAGGCGGCGGTCGTCGCGTCCTTGTCCTCCTGCGCACGGTAGAGGCTCAGCGTGACGTCGCCGCAGGTGCCCTCCTGCCAGGTGGTCTCGGGCAGGTCGGTCGCCTCGGTGAAGTCGTCGCACTCGAGACCGGCCTCGACGGCAGCGCCCTTGAAGTCGTCGATCGTGCGGTACTCGGTGTCCGCGATCAGGGGCGCCGACTCGGTGGCGGTCGTCGTCTCGTCGGCAGCTGCGTCCGTGGCGTCGTCGGTGGCACAGCCTGCGAGGACGAGGCCGACGGCGGCGGCAGCGATGGCGGTGCGGGCGGGGGTGATGCGCATGGGGATGGTCTCCGTCGCGTCGAGGTGGCCCGGGGGTGTCCGGGGAGGGTCTCGCGTCGACGACGGTGGCAACGCTGACATCCACGATACGCAGCACTCCGTGCGCGTCGAAATCGCGGCGCTGTGCTCTTCGCCTCAGTCGGCGGGTCGTGCCCGCGCGCCGGGGACGGGGGGTTCGGCGGACCAGGGGAACGTGATCCACAGGTCGGTCTCGCGCCACGAGAAGTCCGGCCGGACGATGGAGTGGGGCTTGGTGTAGATGACCGCACTACGCACCTCGGCGCCGTGCTCGGTGATCGTGCGCATCACCAGATCCAGCGTGCGGCCCGAGTCCGCGACGTCGTCCACCACGAGCACCCGTGAGTTCCGCAGATCGGTGGCGTCCATCGACGGCGCGAGCATGACGGGGTCCGGCAGCGTCTCGCCGACGTCCGTGTAGAACTCCACGTTCATGGTGCCGACCCCCTTGGTGCCCAGCGCATAGGCCATCGCACCCCCGGGGACGAGCCCGCCGCGAGCGATGGCGACGACGACGTCGGGGACGAACCCGCCGGCCACCACCTGCTCGGCGAGCTCGCGCACCGCGGCGCCGAAGGTCGGCCAGGTCAGGACTTCGCGCTCAGCACTCATACCCCGACACTACGACGGCGGGGCCCGACCTGTGTGGTCGAGCCCCGCCGTCGAGTCGAACTGGATCAGTAGGCGTCGAGGATGTCGACGACGAAGATCAGCGTCTCGTCCTGCAGCTCGTTGCCGTCGACGGCGCCGTAGGCCTGGGCCGGCGGGATGACCAGGAGAACCTGGCTGCCGACCGTCTGGCCGGACAGGCCCTCGGTCCACCCCTCGATGACACCGGTCAGTGCGAAGTCGGCAGGCTCGCCGCGCTCCCACGAGGAGTCGAAGGTTTCTCCGTCGAGGGTCCAGCCCGTGTAGTGCGCGGTGATGGACTGGTCGGCGGAGACCTCGGGCCCGTCGCCCTTGATGAGCGTCTGGACGACCATCTCGTCGGGGGCCTCGTATCCGTCCGGGATCTCGATGCTGGGGGAGCCGTCGTCGCCGAGGGTCACGGTCGGCAGGCCGTCCTCCGGCGTCACCGCCTCACCCTCGGCACGCTCGAGGCCGGAGGGCTCCGTCCCGGAGGAGAGCTCGATGACGCTGAGCGCCGTCGTGGCGTTGCCGTCGGCGTCCTGGCTCTGGTTCGCGAACGAGACGCGCGAGCCGACCGGGGTGCCGATGAACGTGTCGTTCAGGAGCTCGTAGGCGGGGTCGCCGAGGGTGAACGTCTCGGCGGTCTGGCCCTCGTCCCACGTGCCCTGGACGCGCTCGCCTCCCGTGCCGTCGTACAGGACGTAGTCCATCGTGACGCGCATGCCCTCCTCGAGCGGCTCACCGTCGCCCTCGACGGACACGACAGCCGTCGGGCCGGAGACCTCGAGGGGGGCGTCGAAGGCGACCTCGGGCTCGGAGCCGACGTCGCCCGAGACCTCGACGGCCTCGAGAGTCTTGACGTCGTCCTCGTTGGCGTTGACGAGGGAGTCGGTGCTCGCGCTCTCGGTCGCTGTGGCGTCGCCGTCGGCGTCGCCGTCGGACGAGCAGCCGCTCAGCACGAGCGCGGATCCGACGGCGAGTGCGGCCAGGCCGCGCATGGTGCGGTTCTTCACGGGAGTCCTTCGGAGTTGGGGAACGGCCCGATGGTCCAGCGTCGGTGCCGCGATGAGCCCACTGTAGCGCCGTGTGCTGGGCATTCGCTGAGTGGACCGTGGCACGATGGACCGATGCCGTCGTCACGCCGCTCACGTCGTCGCCCGTGGGGTGCAGAACACGTTCCCGTCGACCTCGACCGGGCGACCGGCGGGCGCCGGACGGAGTCCGGTCACGACGGCGAGTGGACCGTCCAACGCGTGCGCCGCTCCGAGAAGACCTACGTCTGTCCAGGATGCCGACAGGACGTCGCTCCGGGGACGGCGCACGTCGTCGCCTGGGCCAACGACTCGATGTTCGGGGCAGAGGCGGCGCTCGCCGACCGGCGCCACTGGCACACCGCCTGCTGGCAGGCGCGTGCGCGCCGCCGATAGCCGCCCGGACGGGCCGCGGCTGCTCTTGGCCGCATAGGATCGTGGTGATGAGCGACGACGACGTGACCACGATCCGATCCTTGACCGTGCTCCCCGCGCGCCGCGAGGACATCGAGCTCGACACGGCCGACGGGCTGCGCCTCGTCGGAGAGCTCGCGCTCCCTGCCGAACGCGAACCGGTTGCGACGCTCGTGACGCTGCACCCGCTCCCGACGCACGGCGGCTACATGGACTCGCACGTGTACCGCAAGGCCGCCTGGCGACTCCCGGCGCTGGCCGACCTCGCCGTCCTCCGCTTCAACACCCGCGGGACCTCGTCCCCGCGCGGCACCAGCGAGGGGGAGTTCGACGGCGGCGAGGCCGAACGGTTCGACGTCACCGCCGCGATCGAGTACGCCGAGTTCCACGACCTTCCCCGGCGCTGGCTCGTCGGCTGGTCCTTCGGCACCGAGCTGGCGCTCATGCACGGGACGGACCCGTCCGTCGAGGGCGCGATCCTCCTCTCGCCACCGCTGCACCGGGCCACCGACGCGGATCTCGACCGGTGGGCGGAGTTCGGCAAGCCTCTCGTCGTCCTCGTGCCCGAGCTGGACGACTACCTCCGTCCCGAGGAGGCCCGACGTCGTTTCGCCCGCGTGCCGCAGGCCGAGGTCATCGCCGTCGACGGGGCCAAGCATCTCTGGGTGGGTGAGCCGTCGGTCCGCCGCGTCCTCGACGAGATCGTGGCGCGCGTGGCCCCGGAGGTGGGCACACCCCTGCCGACCACGTGGTCCGGGGCGCAGGTGGACGCTGCCGACTCCGACACCGAGGCCACGGACCAGGCCGGCTACGACGCGTCACGGCGTTGACGCGGAAGGAGAGGATCATGACCGAACGACTCGCGGAGGACCTTCCCCCGCTGGAGATCCGCACGTTGCGCCAGGGGCACGGTCAGCCTGTGCTGCTGCTCCACGCGTTCCCGGTCGACCACCGGATGTGGTCGCCCGTCGCCCAGCTCTTCCCGGCTGGGCAGACAGTGCTGGCGATCGACTCCTACGGTGCGGGGCACGACGCCGTCTGGCCGGAGACTCCCTCGCTGGACCTGGCGGCGGACGCGGTCGTCTCGGCACTGCACCGCGCGGGATTCGACCGCGCGGTCGTCGCCGGGTTGTCGATGGGCGGATATCTCGCCCTGGCGATCGCCGACCGACACCCGGACGTCGTGGCCGGGCTCGGCCTGCTCGACACGAAGTCGACCGCCGACACGCCTGAGGCGCTGGCGAACCGCGCACGGTCGGCCGAGGCGATGTTCGCCGAGCGGTCGGTGAACCCCGTCCTGGGAATGGCGGCGTCGCTGCCGTCGCCCGAGAGCATCCGCAAGGACCCGGGGCTGACGTCGCGCGTCGAGGAGCTCATCCTCCGACAGCAGCCCGAGGGCCTCGCCTGGTGCCAGCGGGCCATGGCCGCGCGGCCAGACCGCACGGGCGTCGTCACCGTTGCGCCGGGCCCCGTGCTCGTCCTCGTCGGGAGCGAGGACAGGACGACTCCGGTCTCGGCGTCCGAGCACATGGTGGTCGCCCGGCGCGACGCCGAGCTGGTCGTCGTCCCGGACGTCGGGCATCTCTCCGCGCTGGAGGCTCCCCAGGCCGTGACGGACGCGCTGGTCGGCCTGATCGAGCGCAGCAGTCCGGTCTAGCCGTTCGGCTCCGCCCGCGGCGGCACCTGGTCGAGGACGAGCGCGAGCGCGTCGGTGATGTCGATGGACTCGCCGTCGCGCCCGCCGGCGCCCAGGACCCGGGGCGGGTCGGACGGTTCGGGGGACACCCCACGAAGCCGCGCCGTCAGCCCGCCGGGGGCCGACAGGACGTAGAAGAGTCCGTCGGTCCCCACGGCGACGGACCGGTTCTTGCGGAGGTACCAGCCGCGCAGAGGCGTGCGATAGGTCGACCTGCCGTCGTAGCCGCGCGCTCGGAGCGGCTCCGGCTCAAGACCGCGACGGCTGGCCTCGGCCACGAACTCGGCGATCGCCCGCGCGGCGATCGCCGAGTCCGCCCGCCGTAGCTCGTCCATCGCGCGCGCCTTCTCCTGCGCGGCGTCACGGCGCCGTTCCCGCCAGACGGCGGGGTCGTCGCTCACTTCGTGTCGCCGGTGCTCTCGTCCGTGCTCACGTCGCCCTGGGACGGGGCGGTCTCGGCCGTCGCCGGGCGCTCGGCGACAGACTCGTCCGTCGCAGACACGTCGGTGGCGGGCGCGTCGTCCCCGGTGGCGTCGGGCGCCGGGACCGGCTCGTCGCTCGAGACCGGCTTCGCAGCTCTGGCGCTCTGCTTCTTCTTCGCGCCCGCACTGCCGGACTTGTCCTCGGCACGCAGCGCGCCGGCACGGGCCTGCTGCGCGGGCGTCCCGGACGTCGACGCGTTGTTGGCGAGGAGCGACCGAAGCTCGCCCATGTAGGCGTTGATCGAGTCGTTCTGACGCGTCAGGTCCTCGAGTTGGCGCTGTGCGCTCGAACGCTGGGCGTCGGACTCGGCGTTCGCGTCGGAGACGGTCTGCTCCGCGAACTCCCGAGCCTCGGTGATCACCCGGTCCGCCGTCGTCCGGGCCTCCTCGAGCTGCTGTCGCACGTACTCGTCGGACTCGCGCTGAACCTTCTCGGCCTGCTCGAGCGCGATCGCGACACGCTTCTCGGCGTCGGCCGCGTGCTTCTCGGCGGTCGCGACGTGCTCGTCCGTCTTCTGCTTGGCGTCGGCGTGACGCTGCGCAACCTCCTGCTCGGCCTCCTCGCGGCGTCGGGAGATGTCGAGCTGCGCGGCCGCGAGCTCGGTCCGGGCCTGCTCTCGCAGACCGTCGATCTCCTTGAACCCCGACGCGGAGAGTTCCTCCGCCTCGCGACGGGCGTCGGTCAGGACACGCTCCGCCTCCCGGCGAGCCTGTTCGAGGAGCCCCTCGGCCTCGGCGTGGGCGGCGTCTCGCTGTGCCTTCGTCTCCGACTCGGCGCGACGGCGCATCTCCACGGTCTCCTGCTCCGCGGCCACGCGATCCTCGGTGATCTCGCGCTCGGCGGAGGCTCGCAACGTGCCGAGCTCGCGCTCGAGGCCCGTCCGGCGCTCGCTCTCCTCCGTGCTCAGCGCGGTCTGGATCCGCGTCGCCTCGCGCTCGGCACTGCCGAGGAGCTCCTCGGCCCGGCGCTGGGCGGCAGTCAGCGTCGACTGCGCCTCGGACGCGGAGGTCGTCCGGATCTCCTCGGCCTCGCGGCGCGCCGAGGCGAGCAGCTCGGCGACCTCGGTCTCGGCCCGGGACCGGACCTGTCCGGCCGAGAGCTTGGCGCGGGCCATGATGTCGACCGCCTGCGAGTTGGCCTGCGTCAGGATGTCTGCCGACTGCTCCTCGGCCGAGCGCAGAAGCTGCTCGATCCGGGCGCCGAGGCCGGCGTACGACGGCTTGTCGGCCTCACGGACGGTGCGCTGGGCGTCGGCGAGCTCGGCGCCGAGCTGCATCTGCCGCTGGTCGAGCGCCTCGACCCGCTGGCGTGCGTCGGCAAGCGACTTCTCGAGCTTGGCGACCTGGTTGTCCACCTGGACGCGGTCGTAGCCACGCATCGTGATGGGGAAGAGCGAACGCTCGTCGGACACCTGGAGAACCTCCGGAGTTTTCGGGCCACGTAGCGGATCTCTCGTGGAGTTGCCGCAGGTGACGGTGGAAGTCTTCAGCGTATCGGGTGGGGCCGTTCCCAGACACCCAGACGGTGGCGGAGAACTTCCTCACGCGGCCCCCGGGGTCGCCGACCGTCGTTCGGCCCTATCCTGGGGGAGTCGGACACGAAGGGAACTCGGGTGCTGCGAAAGATCATTGGTGTAGGCCTCATCGTCTTGGGCCTCGTCGCCGCCGGGCTGGGAACAGCCTCGGCGACGGTGTGGCGCCAGAGCGACACGGTCGTCGCGTCCACGAGCGCCGGGGAGGGCGAGACCATGCTCGTCACGGACCCCGGGGTCCTCGACATGGTCGGCGACAGCGTCACGATCAAGGCCACGGCGCCCGGGGATCAGCCCGTCGTCCTGGCGGTCGGGCGTGACGTCGACGTCGACGGCTGGGTCGGCGACGACCCCTACGTCCGTGTCACGGGGATGTCGAACATGTCGACCCTGTCCGCCGACCTCGTCGCGGCCCCGACGGAGGAACCGGCCGAGGACGCGACCGAGGAGCCCACGGACGGTGCCGAGACCGAGGAGGAGCCCGTCGTCGGGCCCGACCCCTCGGGTTCGGACATGTGGGTGGCCGTGTCCGAGGGAGAGGGCGAGGCGACGCTTCGCTGGACCGACCAGCCGGGCCGGTGGAGCCTGATCGCCGCCGGTGTCGGTGAGGGCGCGCAGGCCCCGTCGCTCGAGCTCACGTGGCCCCGCGAGACCTCCACGCCGTGGCTCTGGCCCGGTGTGATCGTCGGCGCCGTGCTCGTCCTGCTCGGCATCCTGGTCCTCGTGCTCCGTCGCAAGCGTCGCCGTCCCGCGAAGTCCCGACGTGCGGTCGCGCGCTCGGCAGACGGCTCGGGCGCGTCGGGCACCGCCCCGGGTGATCCGGACGACGGCGGGACCGCGGGCCCCGATCGCCCCACGCCCACCACAGAGGTCGACGCGGCCGAGACCGCGCAGTTCCCGGCCGTCGTGGACGTGCCCGCCGACGACGCGCCCGCCGCCCCGGTCGTGATGACCCGGCGAGAGATGCGTGAGCGGGCGGCTCGTGAGCAGGCAGCGCGGGACAGCGCCGCCGGTGACGAGACGGAGACCCCGGCGATCACGACGCCGAAGAAGAAGGGGCGCCTGCGACGGAAGAGCCGGCGCGAGACCCTGCCGGAGAACGCCGCCGCCGCACCCCCTGCGTCCTCCGCGCCGTTCCCGGCGGCACCGGAACCCGGTGCCACCCCGCCGCCGTTCCCCGACGAGTTCACGTCGACCCTGACAGGGTCCGACGCCGACGTGCCCGCTCCGCCGAGCTCCCCGGTCGGCGGCTCCGACGAGGGCAGCGCACCGGGATGGCCCGGTTCGGCGATCGCCGACGAGAGCAGCAGGCCTGCCCCGAGAAGCTCCACGGCCGACGCGTGGCGGCGCACGTGGGGATTCGACACCACCAACGACGACACCGACGGAGGAGAACGATGACGCCGCAGGGACGCCGACGGACCGCGGCGCTGGCCGTCGTCACGGCCATCGTGCTCGCCGGGTGCGCCGAGTCGATTCCGGTGCCGCAGCCCGAGGACGCCCCGGACCAGCCCGGCCCGGCGCTCACGGTGCAGCAGGAGCAGGAGGTCAAGGCCTCGATCGCGGACGTGCTCACGACCGCGACCGAGGAGCAGGACTCCGACCTTCTCGAGACACGGGTCAGCGGGCCCGCCGACGCGATGCGCACGGCGGAGCTCAAGGCGGCCAAGGCTGCCGACGACCCGGAGCTCGTCACGGCGCTGCCCACGGAGACCCAGCAGGACATCATCCCGGCCTCGGACGAGTGGCCGCGCGTCGGCATGTCGATCACCGTCGCCGCCGAGGACGCGCAGTCGCCGCGACTGATCGTCACCGAGCAGGCCGACGCCCGCTCGAACTACTCCCTGTGGGCCTGGGTCCGGCTCTTTCCGGACACGACGCTGCCGGCCTTCGCCGCGGCCGAGGTCGGGTCCCCGGTCCTCGCACCCGACACCGAGTCGCTGCTGATCTCCCCGGCCGACGCCGTCACGCAGTACGCCGACGTCCTGAATCTCGGCGGCGACTCCGAGTTCGCCGACACGTTCGGCGACGACCCTTACCGCTCCCGCGTGGAGAGCACCTCCGAGGTCCAGTCCGAGGCGATGCAGGGCATCGAGGGGACCTACACGAACACCTTCTCGGTGATCGAGGACCAGACGCCGCGCACGATGGGAACGGCAGACGGCGGTGCCGTGGTCGTCGGCGCCGTGAAGTCCGTGGAGAAGTTCGAGGGACCCGACGGCTCGACGATCAGCCCGCCCCAGACCGACACCGCCGAGGCGCTGTTCGGTGACGCCGACGCCTCCGAGACGTTGAACATCACCTCGCTCACGACGGTCGCGATCTACGTGCCGCCGGCAGGGTCCGAGGAGACGGTCCAGGTGCTCGGCGCGGAGAACGTCACGACGAAGGTGGCTCCGTAGCACGGCGTCGGGCGGGCTCCGGCCCCTAGACTGGGTGGCATGAGTGATGTGAACCCCCAGTCCTCTTTTGACGTGCGTGGAGCGGTCGACCTGGCGGCTCTGGCTCGCCCGCAGTCCCCGCCGCCCGGCCAGCCGGGAGGCGCCCCGGCGCCGGGGGGATACGTCGTCGACGTGACGGCGGCCTCCTTCGAGGAGATCGTCCAGGGTTCGACGCAGTATCCCGTGGTCGTCCTGCTCTGGCTGCCGACCGACGAGGCGAACGCGAAGGTGGCCGCAGATCTCGGCACGCTCGCCGACGACTACGCGGGCCGCTTCCTCCTGGCCCGCGTCGACGCCCAGGCTGAGCAGCAGATCGCCGCTGCGTTCCAGGTCGAGGGTGTCCCCACGGTCGTCCTGCTCCTCAACGGGCAGCCGTTCCCCCTCTTCCAGGGCGGCGCAGAGCTGGAGCAGATGCGCCAGGTCTTCGACGAGATCCTCCAGCAGGCCGAGGCGAACGGGATCGTCGGACGGGCCCCGCTCCAGGGCGAGGCCCCGGAGACGGCGGAGGAGTCGGAACCCGAGCAGGAGCCCGAGCTGCCCCCGCTCCACCAGGAGGCGTACGACGCGATCGAGCGCGACGACTTCGAGGCCGCGGCCGCCGCGTTCACCAAGGCGTCGAAGCAGGACCCGAAGGACGAGCTCGCGGTGGCCGGGCTCGCGCAGGTCGGTCTGCTCAGCCGGACCCGCGGGAAGGACCTTGCGCAGGTCCGCAAGGCCGCCGCAGACGCACCGACCGACGTCGACGCCCAGCTCGACGTCGCGGACATGGACATGCTCGGGGGGAAGGTGGAGGACGCGCTCGGAAGGCTTCTCGAGCTTCTGCCAGGCCTCGACGCCGACGCCAAGGAGAAGATCCGGGTCCGGCTCCTCGACTACTTCCAGGTGGTCGGCACGCAGGACCCGCGGGTCGCGAAGGCACGCCAGCAGCTAGCGATCTCCCTGTACTGACGGAAGGGTCGGCGAGTCGGGCCGACACAGCACGAAGGGGCCCGCGCCGATGCGCGGGCCCCTTCGTACTGTGTCGCCCTACGCCGGGCGGCCTCAGGTCACGACGTCCGGACGTGCTCGAGGTACAGCACGCCGAGAGGTGGAACGGTCACGGAGGCCGAGAACCGCCGGCCACCGTGGGGCCGCGCCTCGGACGTCACGGCGCCGAGGTTGCCGACGCCGGAGCCGCCGTACGCCTCGGAGTCGGTGTTGACGACCTCGTTCCACGTCCCGCCCTGGGGAAGCGGCAGGCGGTAGTTCTCGTGCGGGCTGCCGGAGAAGTTCACGACGACGGCAACGTCGGCGCCGTCGCCGTCCCGGCGCACGTAGGCGAGCAGGTTGCGGTCGGCGTCGTCGGAGACGAGCCACTCGAACCCTGCGGGATCTGCGTCGAGGTCCCAGAGTGCCGGTGTGCGGCGGTAGACGGCGTTCAGGTCGCGGACCAGCTGCTGGATCCCCGCGTGCCCGGGCGACCCGAGAGCCGCCCAGTCGAGACCCGCACCCTCGCTCCACTCGCTCGTCTGCCCGAACTCGCCGCCCATGAACAGCAGCTGCTTGCCGGGGTGCGACCACTGATAGGCGAGGAGGGTGCGAAGGTTGGCGCGCTTCTGCCAGTCGTCGCCGGGCATCTTGCCGTAGAGCGATCCCTTGCCGTGGACGACCTCGTCGTGGCTGAGCGGCAGGACGAACTGTTCGGAGTACGCGTACACCAGCGAGAACGTGACCTCCTGGTGGTGGTAGCGGCGGTTGACCGGGTCCTTGGCGAGGTAGCGCAGGGTGTCGTTCATCCAGCCCATGTTCCACTTGAGCCCGAACCCCAGGCCGCCGGCGTCGGTCGGCCTGGTCACGCCGGGCCAGGCCGTGGACTCCTCGGCGATCATCATGATGCCGGGCACCCGCCGGTACGCCGTGGCGTTCGCCTCCTGGAGGAAGGCGATGGCCTCGAGGTTCTCGCGTCCACCGTGGATGTTGGGGTGCCACTGTCCGGGGTTGCGGGAGTAGTCGAGGTACAGCATCGACGCGACCGCGTCGACACGAAGTCCGTCGAGGTGGAACTCCTCGAGCCAGTACGTGGCGTTCGCGACGAGGAAGTTGCGAACCTCGGGGCGGCCGAAGTCGAAGACGTACGTCCCCCAGTCGGGCTGCTCGCCGCGCAGCGGGTCGGCGTGCTCGTAGAGCGGTGTCCCGTCGAACCGGGCCAGGGCCCACGAGTCCTTGGGAAAGTGCGCAGGAACCCAGTCGAGGATGACACCGACCCCGGCCTGGTGGAGGCGGTCGACGAGGTGACGGAAGTCGTCGGGGGACCCGAACCGCGACGTCGGCGCGTAGTACCCCGTGACCTGGTACCCCCAGGACCCGCCGAACGGGTGCTCGGCCACGGGCATGAGCTCCACGTGCGTGAACCCCTGCTCGACGACGTACGCGGTGAGCTGGTCGGCCAGCTCCCGGTAGCCGAGACCGGGACGCCAGGACCCGAGGTGGACCTCGTAGGTGCTGATCGGGCCCTGGTGCGGGTCACGCCGTGCCCGGTCCGACAACCAGTGGTCGTCGCCCCAGACGTAGGTCGAGTCCACGACGACGCTGGCCGTCGCCGGAGGCACCTCGGCGGACTTGGCCAGCGGGTCCGCCTTCTGCACCCAGGAGCCGTCGTGCGTCCAGATCTCGAACTTGTAGGTGGACCCCGCGCCGACGTCGGGCACGAAGAGTTCCCAGATGCCGCTGCCGCCCAGCGAGCGCATCGCGTGGCCGACGCCGCTCCACCCGTTGAACTCGCCGACGACCCGGACGGCGCGGGCGTTCGGTGCCCAGACCGCGAACGACGTCCCGACGACGTCACCCAGCACGCCGGGGTAGTGCCGCACGTTGGCGCCGAGCACCGTCCAGAGCTGCTCGTGGCGTCCCTCGCGGACCAGGTGCTCGTCGACCTCGCCGACCGTGGGGAGGAACCGATACGGGTCGTCCGCCGTGTGCACCGTCTCGTCGTACCGGGCGCGGATCCGGTAGTCCGGGACCTGCCCGTCGGCCGTCGGCACCGTGACCGTCCAGACGCCCTCGTGGACGTGCTCCGCCGGGTGCTCGGCGTCGCGGGTGATCAGCGTGACCTCGTCGGCCAGGGGGCGGCGGACGCGCACCACGGTGGTGCGTCCGTCGGCGTCCGGGTGCGGGCCGAGGATCGAGTGCGGGGAGTGGTGGCGACCCTGCGCGACGACGGAGAGCAGCTCGGGCGACAGGGTTTCAGGCTGCAGTTCGGGCGTCATGGGTTCACTGTTCCATGCCCGGCGCGCGCATGCATCGAGGCGCCTAGATCTCGTTCCTCAGGAGACGGTCGACGGCCTCAAGCGGGATCCACGTCCACGTGGGGCGGTTCGTCGACTCGTAGACGACCTCGTAGAGGGCCTTGTCGAGCACGAGCGCGCGCACGAGGGTCTCGGCCGCGTCCTCGTGCTCGTCGGGAAACCGTGCCTCGCGACGGTACGCCGCCAGGAACGCGGTCCGGGCGTCGACCACCCACCGAGGGTCCTGGGCCCCGCCGACCGCGGCGGCGTAGTCGAACGACCGGAGGACGCCCGCGACGTCGCGCATCACCAGGTCGGCGCGCGTCCGTTCCGCGACCGGGCGCAGGGGCTCACCCTCGAAGTCGAGGACCTTCCACCCGAGCTCGCGGGAGTTCAGCGCCTGCCCGAGGTGGAGGTCGCCGTGGACGTGCTGCAGGACGGGGCGCTGCGAGGTCGCTGCGAGCCGGCGCTCGGCGTCGTCGTAGAACGCCGCGACGTCGGCCGCCGTGCGAGCCAGGAGAGGGGCCCGCTGCGCCGCCTCGGTCGCGCGGCGTCGGAGGTCGGTGAACAGCCAGTCCACGTCGAGCGGTTCCCCGACGGGGAGGACGTCGCGCAGCGCGGCGTGCATCCGGGCGACCTGCTCGCCGAGGTCGGCAGCGAGATCGGCGAAGGACTCGCCCTGACGTGCGTAGGAGCACGCGAGGTCGAACCCGTCGCGCGCGCTGCCGATCAGCTCCGCGACGATGACGAGGTGCGCGAGGTCGGCACCGGCGCTCGGCGTGTCGTCGTCCTCCCACGTCCCGGTCAACCACGCGAGCGGTCGGGGGACGCCGCGCCAGCCGCCGTGGGCCAACGCACGCGGGAGGGTGACGTCGGGGTTGGGACCGATCGCGACCGCACGCATGACCTTGAACATGACGCCGCCGGCGACGTCCGGCAGACGGACCGAGCTGTTGGACTGCTCGACGCGCAGAAGCCTGCCGGAGGCGAGGGTCTGCGTCGAGAGCTCGCCCGGGTCGACGTCCCAGGTGCTCGTCTCCAGAGACGCGAGCCAGAACGCGGGGTGCGCGGCGCCGTCGTGCACCCGCAGGAGCGTGCCGTCCTCACCGCGGACGACGCCGATCACGGCCGCGTCCTCCGGCTCGTCCGTCACGACCGACCCGTCCACCCGCTCGAGCACGACGGGCACGTGGATCACCAGGTCGACGCCGTCGCCGACCAGGCGCAGGAGGTGCGACTGCGTCACCAGGCCCGGCGGGGACGGGAGAGTGTAGGAGACCCACGGGAGGGTCTCGACCGCGACGTCCTTGACCGGGAACCACCGCCGTCGAGGCAGCCAGGTGTCGAGCAGGCCGAGCAGATCCGCCGACGGTGGCGCGCAGCGGTCCTCGACCGCGAGCACGTGGCCGTCTCGTCCGACCCTGTCGATCCCTGACTCGTCTGCCACGTCGTCCTCCGTCGGTGTGCTGGGGCGTGCCTAGCCGGCGGAAGCCTCCCCGACCGTGAGCCAGTAGAAGTCCCGCGACCCCAAGGTCATCACGACTGTGCCGTCCTCGCCCACGGGAGGGAAGGACGCCCCGCCGAACACGTCCGTCAACGAGGACCCCGAGCACGCCGACAGCTGGAGGCGCGCCGAGCGTGCGGTCGCCGAGAGGTTGAAGACGCACAGCAGCGTCTCCTCCGGCGTCCTGCGCAGGAACGCGAGCACGGCCGGGTCGTCGCACTCGACGGCCTCGAACGTGCCGGTCCCGAACCCGGGGTGCTGCCGTCGGACGGCGAGCATCCCGTGGACCCAGTGCAGCAGCGACGTCGGCTGTGCGAGCTGCACCTCGACGTTGGTGTGCTGGTAGTGGTGCACCAACGACTGCACGAGCGGGAGGTGCAGCTTGCCCGGGTCCGCCGTGGAGAACCCGGCGTTGCGGTCCGGCGTCCACTGCATCGGCGTGCGGACCGAGTCCCGGTCCGGCAACCAGATGTTGTCGCCCATGCCGATCTCGTCGCCGTAGTACAGGCACGGGCTGCCCGGGAGCGACAGGAGCAGGGCGTGGGCCAGGTGGATCTCCGCGCGGGAGTTGTCGAGCAGCGGTGCCAGACGACGCCGGATCCCCACGTTGGCCCGCATCCGCGGGTCGGGGGCGAACCAGCCGTACATCGTGGCGCGCTCCTCCGTCGAGACCATCTCGAGCGTCAGCTCGTCGTGGTTGCGCAGGAAGGTCGACCACTGCGCTCCCGCCGGGATCTCGGGGGTGTCGGCGAGGATGTCGACGATCGGCGCGGCGCGCTCGTCCTTGATCGAGTAGTAGATCCGCGGCATCACGGGGAAGTGGAAGCACATGTGGCACTCGGGGTCGTCGTCGGTCCCGAAGTAGTCGACGACCTCGTTCGGCCACTGGTTCGCCTCGGCGAGCATGATCCGGCCCGGGAACTCCGTGTCCACCATCTGCCGTACCCGGCGCAGGAACTCGTGCGTGCGCGGGAGGTTCTCGCAGTTGGTCCCCTCCTCCTCGAAGAGGTACGGCACGGCGTCGAGCCGGAACCCGTCGACCCCCGCCTGCAGCCAGAACCGTGCGACGTCGAGCATGGAGTCGACGACGCGGGGGTTCTCGAAGTTCAGGTCGGGCTGGTGCGAGAAGAACCGGTGCCAGAAGTACTGGCGGCGCACCGGGTCGAACGTCCAGTTCGACGTCTCCGTGTCCACGAAGATGATGCGCGCGTCACCGTACTTCTCGTTGTCGTCGCTCCACACGTAGTAGTCGCCGTACGGGCCCTCGGGGTCCGCGCGTGAGGCCTGGAACCACGGGTGCTGGTCGCTCGTGTGGTTCATCACCAGGTCGATGACGATCCGGATCCCGCGCGCGTGCGCCTCCGCGATCAGCTCGGTGAACTCGGCCATGCTCCCGTACTGCGACGCGATCGCGGTGTAGTCCGCGACGTCGTACCCGCCGTCGCGCAACGGCGACGGGTAGAACGGGGGGAGCCAGAGGCAGTCGATGCCGAGCCACTGCAGGTAGTCGAGTCGGTCGACGAGCCCGCGCAGGTCGCCGTGACCGGCGTCGCCCGAGTCGGAGAACGACCGCAGCATCACCTCGTAGAAGACGGCGGTCTTGTACCAGGTCGGGTCGTCCTGGAGACCTTCGTGATCCTTGCCGGGCGGCGTCGGCTGGCGGCGTGGGGGCAGGGCCCCGAACGGAGCCGGCTGTGCTGCGATGCTCATGCCTCCACCTCGATCACGTGGGCGACCTGCACGGTCGGTTCGAGTCGTACGTACGGTCGCGGACCCCACCCGTAGGTCGCCCCCGACAACAGGTCGTGCGCGACGAACGTGGGTGTGGCCCCGTCGCCCGTGGGTGCGAGCCCGAGTGCCGCGACGTCGAGGTCGACGACCGCCTCCTGGGTGTTCCAGGGGTCGAGGTTCACCACCACGATCATCGTGTCCGGACGCCCGGTCGGGGAGTGCTCCGCGTCGAGGTGGCGGGAGAAGGCGACCACCTGGTCGTTCGACGTCGCGTGGACCGTGAGGTTGCGCAGGTTCTGGAACGCGGGGTGCGCGCGGCGGACCTCGTTCAGGCGGGTGACGAGGGTCGCGACGCCGATCTCCTCCGCCCGCGCCCAGTCGCGCGGCTTGAACTCGTACTTCTCGTTGTCGATCTGCTCCTCGACACCGGGCCGCGGCACGTTCTCCACCAGCTCGTACCCGGCGTACATGCCCCACGTCGGAGAGCCGAGTGCGGCCAGCACCGCGCGGACGCAGAAGCCGGCCACCCCGCCGTGCTGAAGGTACGGCGGGAGGATGTCGTGCGTCGTCGGCCAGAAGCTCGGGCGCATCACGGACCCGAGGGCACCGGAGGTCGTGGCCAGGTACTCCTCGACCTCCTCCTTCGTGTTCCGCCACGTGAAGTACGTGTACGACTGGTGGAACCCGATGGCGGCGAGCGTGCGCATCATCGCGGGCTTCGTGAACGCCTCCGACAGGAAGATCACCCCCGGGTCCGAGGCGCGGACCTCGGCCAGCAGACGTTCCCAGAAGCTCAGCGGCTTGGTGTGCGGGTTGTCCACGCGGAACGCGGTCACACCGCGGCGGATCCACACACGCACGACCCGCAGGATCTCGGCGTAGATGCCCTCCGGGTCGTTGTCGAAGTTCAGCGGGTAGATGTCCTGGTACTTCTTCGGCGGGTTCTCGGCGTACGCGATCGAGCCGTCGGCACGCGTCGTGAACCACTCCGGGTGCTCCGCGACCCAGGGGTGGTCGGGCGAGCACTGCAGCGCCAGGTCGATCGCCACCTCCATGCCCAGACCACGCGCCCGTCGGACGAACTCGCGGAAGCTGCGCTCCGACCCCAGCTCCGGATGGATCGCGTCGTGCCCGCCGTCGGGCGACCCGATCGCGTACGGCGAGCCGGGGTCGCCCGGCTGTGCGGCGAGGGAGTTGTTCCGTCCCTTGCGGTGGGTCGTGCCGATCGGGTGGATCGGCGTCAGGTACACGACGTCGAAACCCATCGCCGCGATCGCGGGCAGGCGACGGGCCGCGCTCGTGAACGTCCCCGACCGCCACGTGCCGTCCCGGAGCTGACGTGCACCCTCCGAGCGAGGGAACATCTCGTACCAGGCACCGGATACGGCGAGGGGACGGTCGACACGCAGCGGGTAGTCGGCGGACGGCGAGACGACGTCGCGCAGCGGGGTGCGCTCCAGCGCCCGGCGGACCTCGGGGGAGGTCGCGGCCGCGAGCCGCGCCCGGGCCGGACGTCCACGGTCGGCGAGAGCGACCGCGGCGTCACGGAGCGTGACGGCGTCGGCGCGAGAGTGCTCCAGCGCCGTGATGCGGCCGAAGAGGAGGACGCCCTCGGCGAGCATGAGGTCGACGTCCACGCCGGCGTCGATCTTCACCGTCGCGTCGTGCGCCCACGTGGCGTACGGGTCCGACCAGCCCTCGACCCGGAACGTCCAGTCGCCCTCACGGTCGGGCGAGACCAGCGCGCGGAAACGGTCGAGGCCCGGTGCGACGTCGACCATCGTCGCCCGCGCGTGCACCCGACCGTCGGGGTCGGTCAGTACCGCCGTCGCGGAGACGGCGTCGTGCCCCTCGCGGAAGACCGTGGCCTCGACGGGGACGACCTCGCCCGGCGTGGACTTCGCCGGCCAGCGGCCGGACTCGACGGTCGGAGCCACGTCGAGCACGGGGATGCGGCCGATCGGTGCGGTCAGGACACTGGGCGAGGTGGACGTCACGGACCCAACCTAACGAGCCGGAGGCCCTCGACGCACCACGGCGCCGCGTGGCGCGCGCGAGTGTTCACACGATCGTCGCACCGCCGTCGCCCGATCCCTGGGCCACCCGACCGATTGATGCGTAGAGTCGGTTGACGTGAGAGCTATCCGTCGATTCACCGTCCGAACGCTGCTGCCCCGCGAGATCGCCGACCTGGACGACCTGGCGCACGACCTCCGCTGGTCGTGGCACGAGCCGTCGCGCAGGATCTTCGCCGACCTCGACCCCGAGCTGTGGCGCGAGGTCCACGGCGACCCCGTCGCGCTCCTCGGCGCGCTCGGTGCGGAGCGCCTGGCGGCGCTCGCGGCCGACCAGGGCTTCGTCGAGCGCGTGCGTGAGGCCGTGCGTGACCTGCGCGACTATCACGAGCGCGACCGCTGGTACCAGCACCGCGCGGAGGAGCTCGCCGGGTCGCCGACCCCGCTGCCGCGCGCGATCGCGTACTTCTCGCCGGAGTTCGGCATCACGTCGGTCCTGCCCCAGTACTCGGGCGGCCTCGGGATCCTCGCCGGTGACCACCTCAAGTCCGCGAGCGACCTCGGTGTGCCGATCGTCGGCGTCGGACTCCTCTACGGCTCCGGGTACTTCAAGCAGTCCCTGACCCGCGACGGTTGGCAGGCGGAGACCTACCCCGTCCTCGACCCCGACGGGCTCCCGCTGAGCGTCCTTCGAGAGGAGGACGGCAGCCCGGCCGTCGTGACTGTCGGGCTGCCCGGGGGCCGTGCGCTGCACGCGCACGTCCGCGTCGCCACCGTCGGGCGGGTCCCGCTCCTCCTGCTCGACGCCAACGTCCCGGAGAACGACGACGCCGCGCGCAAGGTCACCGACCGGCTCTACGGCGGAGGCGGCGAGCACCGGCTGCAGCAGGAGCTCCTGCTCGGCGTCGGCGGCGTCCGCGCGCTCCGGCTCTGGTCGCGTCTGACGGGCGCGCCCGCGCCGGAGGTCTACCACACCAACGAGGGACACGCGGGGTTCCTCGGTGTCGAGCGGATCCGCGAGCTCGTCGAGTCGGGGCTCACCTACGTCGAGGCGCTCGAGTCCGTGCGTGCCGGCACCGTCTTCACCACGCACACGCCCGTCCCCGCCGGGATCGACCGGTTCGGCCGCGACCTGATCGGCACCTACTTCGGGGGCGAGTGCGCTCTGCCGGGCGTGCCCGTGGAGCAGGTGCTCGCGCTGGGGGCCGAGGACTACGACGGCGGTGACCCGACGGTCTTCAACATGGCCGTGATGGGACTGCGCCTCGGAGGCCGCGCCAACGGTGTCTCGCTCCTGCACGGCGAGGTCTCGCGCGGGATGTTCAACGGGCTCTGGCCCGGGTTCGACGCCCGGGAGGTGCCGATCACCTCGGTCACCAACGGCGTCCACTCGCCGACCTGGGTCGCGTCGGAGATCCTCGACCTGCAGCGTGACCGGCTCGGCATCGACCCGGTCGCGTCTCCCTCCGCCTCGTTCGACGGGTGGCTCGGCGACGGGGTCGGCGACGAGGAGCTGTGGGCATTGCGGCACACCCTGCGCTCGCGGCTCGTCGAGGAGGGCCGGCGTCGCGTCCGCAAGTCGTGGCGCGACCGCGGGGCCAGCCCCGCCGAGCTCGGGTGGGTCGACGACGTCCTTTCGCCCGACGTCCTCACGATCGGGTTCGCGCGTCGGGTGCCGACATACAAGCGTCTGACGCTGATGCTGCGCGACCCCGAGCGTCTGCGCACGCTGCTGACCGACCCGGAGCGGCCCGTGCAGCTGGTCGTCGCCGGCAAGTCGCACCCTGCCGACGACCAGGGCAAGCGTCTGATCCAGCAGCTCGTGCGGTTCGCCGACGAGCACGACGTGCGTCACCGCATCGTCTTCCTGCCCAACTACGACATCGCGATGGCGCAGGACCTCTACCCGGGCTGCGACGTCTGGCTCAACAACCCGCTGCGCCCGTTGGAGGCCTCGGGGACGTCCGGCATGAAGTCCTCGCTCAACGGCGGCCTCAACCTCTCCATCCTCGACGGATGGTGGGACGAGTGGTTCGACGGCGAGAACGGCTGGGCGATCCCCACGGCCGACGGGGTCGATGACCCCGACCACCGCGACGACCTCGAGGCCGCCGCGTTGTACGACCTGATCGAGCAGCAGGTCGCGCCCCGTTTCTACGACCGGGACGAGCGCGGTGTCCCCGTGCGGTGGCTGCAGATGATCCGACACACCCTGGCCTCGCTCGGCCCGAAGGTGCAGGCCACCCGCATGGTCGCCGAGTACGCCGAGCGCCTGTACGCCCCGGCGGCCGCGGCAGGACGCGCGCTGGACGCCGACCGCTTCTCCGGTGCGCGCGAGCTGGCCGACTGGAAGGGGCGTGTGCGGTCGGGGTGGGACCGCGTGCGCGTCGACCACGTCGAGTCCGGCGGGCTCGGCGAGGTGCCGCAGGTCGGCGACGAGCTGTCGGTGCGAGCCTTCGTCTCGCTCGGCGACCTCGGGCCGGACGACGTCGAGGTGCAGGTCGTGCACGGCGCCGTGGGGGAGGACGACTACATCGAGGAGTTCACCACGACCCCGCTGGCACTCGCCGAGACCTTCGAGGCGGGACGGTGCTCCTTCGGGGGCGCCGTGCGGCTGGAGGCCTCCGGTCCGTTCGGCTACACCGTGCGGGTGGTGCCTCGGCACACCGGGCTTCCGTCGTCCGCCGACATGGGGCTCGTGGCGAACGCCTGACCTCCGACCCCTTGCGCCGAGGTCGACCCGTACACGCGAGGTAGTGCCTGCCAGGGTCGACCTCGCGCGTACGGGTCGACCTCGGCGGGGCGATATCCACAGATTCCGGCGGCGCGAGCCACGGGGCGGTCGGGCCCGGCAGGCTCGGACCATGGAGACCTTCCCACGTCCGAGCCGGGCGATCGGTTCCGCGGACCCCCGAGTGCTGGTTCCGCGCACTCTCCCGACGTCGGAGTCCTACGACCCGGTCGAGCGCGCCGAACAGCTTCGACGGGTGCGCTCGGGTTCGCTCGTCCGGGTACGACGCGGCGTCTACGTCCACGCCGAGACCGGCCCTGCCGACGGGCCCGCTCGCGCACGGCAGCAGCATCTGCTGCGTCAGGTGCGCGGAGTGACCGAGCGGTTCACCACGCCGTACTGGTTCAGCCACGAGACCGCCGCGCTCCTCTGGGGCTGCTGGACCTGGCGGCTGGGGACCGAGATCCACCTGACGCAGCTCGGACGCCCGAAGGTTCGCCCCGAGGCGGACCCGTCCACCCGCCGGCACTGGACGGCACTCGACCCGCGGGACCGGGCGACGTCGGACGGGGTCCCGCTGACGAGCCTCGAGCGCACGGTCGTCGACTGTGCGAGGACGCTGCGACCGGCGCAGGCGCTCGTCATTGCCGACTCCGCACTGCGGATCGGGGCCGACCCGCGCGGCATCGCGCGATGTCTCGACGCGGCCCGGGGACGCCGCGGGGTGCGTCGCGCGCGTCAGACTCTCGAGATCGTCGACGCTGCGTCGGAGTCGCCCGGGGAGACGGTCGTGCGGTGGATGCTGCACGACGCCGGTCTGCCGGCGATGACGCACGGCGTCGAGGTCACGACGCGACGCGGACTCTTCCGCCTGGACCTGGCCGACGTCGCCGCGAAGGTCGCGATCGAGTTCGACGGCGCCGTCAAGTACGGCGGTGCGTTCGGAGACGGCGCGTCGAAGCTCTGGGCGGAGAAGCAGCGTCACGACGCGCTCACGGAGCAGGGGTGGACGGTCATCCACGTGACCTGGGACGAACTCGGCGACACCGTCGGCCTGGCCGGTCGCGTGCGAACCGCGCGTGCGGCGGGGCGCCGAGAACCGAGAGCCTGACGAGGTCGACCCGTGCGCGCGACGTCGACCCTGGCAGGCACTACCTCGCGCGCACGGGTCGACCTCGGCGGAAGCGCCCGGGACGGGATCAGGCCAGAGCGGCCGCCACCGCGCGCCCCGCCACCCGGCCGGAGTGCAGGCACCCACCCAGGAACGTGCCCTCCAGCGCACGGTGCCCGTGGACGCCGCCACCCCCGAAGCCCGCCGCCTCGCCCGCGGCCCACAGCCCAGGCAGCACCTCGCCCGCCGACGTCAGCACCCGCGCACGGTCGTCGGTGTGCAGGCCGCCGAGCGTCTTGCGCGTCAGCACGGAGAGTCGGACGGCGAGCAGGGGCCCGTCCTTCGGGTCGGTGAGAGCCCGGGGCGGGGCGACCCGCATGAGGCGGTCGACGCTGAACCGGCGCGCCGCCGCGATCGCCGTGACCTGGGGGTCCTTGCCGAGCCCGGACGTGACCTGCGCGTCCCGGGCCGTGACGAGCGCTGCGAGCGCCGCAGGGTCGACGACGCCGCGGGACCCGGGTGTGGCGTCGGTCAGGGCGTTCATGCCCGCGGCCAGTGAGGCGACGTCGTCGGCGAAGACGAACTCATCGGACTCCATGGCGAACCGGGCCACGGGTCCGGTCGCGCCGGGGAGCACGCGGTCGGCGAGCAGACGCAGGTCCCGGCCGGTGAGGTCGGGGTTCTGCTCGGAGCCGGAGAGAGCGAACTCGGTCTCCATGATCGCGCGGTTGAGCACGAACCAGGAGTGGTCGTCGCCGCGTGCGGTGATGTGTTCGAGCGCCCCGAGGGCGTCGAAGCCCGGGAACAGCGGTGCGGGCAGACGGCCGCCGTCGGCGTCGACCCAGAGCGAGGACGGGCCGGGCAGGATGCGGATCCCGTGGTTCGACCAGACGGGGGAGTGGTTCGCGATCCCCTCGGGGTAGTGCCACATCCGGTCCTCGTGGACGAGCGCCCCGCCTGCCGCCGACGCCACACCGAGGAACTCACCGTCGGTCGAGTCGGGGACCCCGGAGAGCATCCGGGCCGGCAGCGTCCCGGAGCTCGCGGGCCACCGCTCCCGGACGAGGTCGTGGTTCGCGCCGATGCCGCCGCTCGCGACCACGACGGCCTGGGCGGAGATCTCGACCTGATCGACGACGTCTCGCGCGCTACGGACGCCGCGTTCGGCCGGGCTCGGGGCGAGCACGTCCGCACGCACACCGGTGACCTCACCGTCGGTGGTGACGAGTTCTGTCGCGCGGTGCCGGAACCGCATGTCGACGAGTCCGGCCGCGTGCGCGTCGAGCAGACGGCGGACGAACGGCTCGAGCAGGCCTGGCCCGGTGCCCCACGTGACGTGGAACCGCGGCACCGTGTTGCCGTGCCCGCCGGCCGCGTACCCGCCGCGCTCCGCCCACTGCACGAGCGGGAACCAGCGGACGCCGAGGCCGTGCAGCCAGGGGCGCATCTCGGTCGCCGCGAAGTCCACGAACCGCTCGGCCCACGCGTAGCCCCACCGGTCCGGCCCGTGCCCGTCCGCGGCGCCGGGGGCGAACTGCGCCGAGCCGAGCCAGTCGGCGAGCGCCAGGTCCGCGGAGTCACGCACGCCGAGCCGACGCTGCTCCGGGGTGTCGACGAGGAACAGCCCGCCGAAGGACCACCACGCCTGTCCGCCGAGCGCGGCGGGTGGTTCCTGGTCGAGCAGGGTCACGTGGTGCCCGGAGGCTGTCAGCTCTGCCGCCGTGACGAGGCCGGAGAGGCCCGCGCCGATGACGACGACGTCGGTGTCGGTCATGCACGCGAGCGTAGTGCGTGTCCGACGACGGCGTCAGACTGAGATCCACACCTGCAGGCTCAGCGGCTCGAGCACCGACTCGTCCCCGGGTGCGGCGGTGTTCGCGTCGGGTCCGACGGGGGCGTCGTCGGGACGTTCCCAGGCGGAGTCCCAGGCGAGCTCCCACGCGGCGGGCCGGGGGCCGTCGAGGTCGTCGGGCAGCTCGACGTCGGTCAGCGTCACCCGGGCCGCGTCGAGGGACCCGTTGAGCACGACGAGCACGTCGTGGGCCTCGTCCTGCGGTCCTGTCCGCAGCATCTGCACGACGCGCGTGCCGGGGTCGTCCCAGTCGTCGGGCTGCATCGCGGCGCCATCCGCGCGGTGCCATGACAGGTCGTCGACGGAGGTGCGGAGCCGGTGGCGGGGTCGTCCCAGGAAGAACGCGTCGGCGCGCAGTGCCCGGTGGGAGCTGCGCAGCGTGAGCAGGTGCTGCACGGTGGCGCGCAGGTCGTCGACGGGGTCCGAGGTCGACCAGTCCATCCAGGAGATCTCGTTGTCCTGGCAGTAGGCGTTGTTGTTCCCTCGCTGCGTACGACCCCGCTCGTCGCCGGCGGTGATCATGGGCGTCCCGGCGGAGAGGATCAGCGTGGCGAGGAGGTTGCGGACGGACCGGCGGCGCAGCGGTGCGATCTCCCCGCCGAGGTCGTCGCCGTCCTCGAGCTCCTTGCGCCGTCCTTCGATGCCGTGGTTCCACGAGCGGTTGTCGTCGGAGCCGTCGCGCCCGTCCTCGCCGTTGGCCTCGTTGTGCTTGTGGTCGTAGGCGACGAGGTCGGCGAGGGTGAAGCCGTCGTGCGCGGTGACGAGGTTGATCGAGGCGACGGGTCCGCGGACGAGCGGAGGTTCGCCACCGCCGAAGAGGTCCTGGGATCCCGCGAGGCGAGTGGCGAGCTCGCGGACGCCGTCTCCCTGGCGGCCGTGCGAGAGCGCGGCGGCGTCGGCGAGCCAGAACTGGCGAACGGCGTCGCGGTAGCGGTCGTTCCACTCGGCGAACGGGGGAGGGAAGCCGCCCGTGTTCCACCCGCCGAGGCCGACGTCCCAGGGCTCGGCGATCAGCTTGAGGCCCGAGATCACGGGGTCGGTCTGCATCGCGACGAGAAGTGGGTGGCGCGGGTCGAACCCGTCGGTCTGGCGCGCGGTGCTGACGGCCAGGTCGAACCGGAAGCCGTCCACCCCGATCTCGCTCGCCCAGTACCGCAGCGAGTCGAGGACGAGCTGGACGACGCGCGAGCGTCGGGTGTCGACGGTGTTCCCGGTGCCCGTCACGTCGTCGTACACGCCGTCGGGGCCTCGCCGGTAGTAGAGAGAGTCGTCGAGCCCCCGGAAGCTCAGGTGCGGTCCGCCGTCGCCGGCCTCGCCGGTGTGGTTGTAGACGACGTCGAGGATCACCTCGATCCCTGCCTCGTGCAGCAGGTGCACCATGCCGCGGATCTCGTCGACGACGGCGCCCGCGCCCGCCTCCTGCGCTGCGCGCGTGGCGTACGGGGCGTGCGGGGCGAAGTAGCCCAGGGTGGCGTAGCCCCAGTAGTTGGTCAGGTCCTTGGCCAGCAGGTGCGGCTCGTCGACGAACGCGTGGACGGGCAGGAGCTCGACGGTCGTGACGCCGAGGGACCGGAGGTAGTCGATCATGACCGGGTGCGCGAGGCCGGCGTACGTGCCGCGCAGGTGCTCCGGGACCCCCGGGTGGTTCTGCGTCAGGCCACGGACGTGCGCCTCGTAGACGACGGTCGAGGACCACGGGACGTGGGGCCGCACGATCTCGGGGTGCTGCGGGGCGACGACCACCGAGCGGGGCACGTGGGGCGCGGAGTCGCGCTCGTCGGCGGGACCGTACGGGTCGCCCTGGACACCCTGGTCGTGCGCGTCGCCCGTCATCTCCTGGCCGTAGGCGGCGCTGTCGTGGTCGAAACCGCCGACGATCGCGCGGGCGTACGGGTCGACGAGCAGCTTGGCGGGGTTGTGGCGGTGACCCTCCCGGGGTGCCCAGCGGCCGTAGGTGCGGAAGCCGTAGTGCTGTCCCGCCTCGACGTCCGGGACGTGCCCGTGCCAGATGCCGTAGGTCGGCCCGTCGAGCCGGATCCGGCGCTGCTCGGCACCGCGTGGGCCGGGCTCGTGCAGGCAGAGCTCGACGGCGTCGGCGTAGGGCGCGGCGACGGCGACGTCGACACCGTCGCCCGCGAGGTGCACGCCGAGGGGCGGGACGTGCCCGTGGCGGTCGGTCGGCTGCACCGTGGGTCGGTGCGCGGGTGGTTGAGTCACCCGCCCATTGTCGCTGCTCGTCGGTGGCTCGCGCGACGGACCGGGACGATCCGCGCGTCTCGGGGCGATAGGCTGGCCGCGTCCCGTGCCCGAGGAGGAAGAAGCCCCCATGCGCATCGTCGTTCCCGTCAAGTACGTTCCGGACATCCAGTCGGACCGGGCGTTCGAGGACTGTCGTCTGGTCCGTGACCCGTCCGAGGGGACGCTCAACGAGCTGGACGAGCACGCGGTCGAGGCGGCGCTGTCGATCATCGAGTCGCTCGACGACGACGCGCGTGCGGCCAGCGACGTCGTCGTGGTCACCATGGCCGGCCCGGACGCGGACGCGGCCGTGCGCAAGACCTACCAGATGGGGGTCGACCGCGGGGTCCGGATCTCGGACGAGGGGCTCGAGGGATCCGACTACGCCGGGACCGCGCGGACGCTCGCCGCCGCGGTGCGCCGTCTCGGCGACGAGACTCCCGTGGACCTCGTGATCACCGGGATGGCGGCGCTCGACGGTCTCGGCTCCGTGGTGCCGGTCTATCTGGCGGCCGAGCTGGGACTGCCCCAGCTGACCAACGCGTCCGAGCTCGACGTGGACACGGCAGCCCGCACCGCCCGTGTGACGCGCGACCTGGGCCACGTGCACGAGGTGCTCGAGGCTCCGCTGCCCGCGGTCGTCTCCGTCAGCGACCACGCGAACCAGCCCCGGTACCCGAACTTCAAGCTCATCATGGCGGCACGCAAGAAGCCGGTCGAGGAGTGGTCGCTGGCCGACCTCGACGTCGCCGCCGAGACCGTCGGGGAGAGCGGCGCGCGCACCCGCACGTCACGTGCCGAGCCGCGCCCGCCGCGTCCCGAGGCGGAGATCGTCGTCGACAAGGGCGAGGGCGGGACGGCGCTCGCCGACTTCCTCATCCGCAACGAGCTCGTCTGAGAGGCCATCGTGACCAACCGCACCGTTCTCGTCCTGCTCGACACCCCGGCCACGGCGCTGCGCTCGCCGGCCCTGGAGATCCTCACCCTCGCGCGGTCGCTCGGCCGGGTCGAGGCCGTCGTCACCGAGTCTCCCTCGGTCCAGACGCTCGCCCAGCTCGGGAGCCACGGCGTCGAGCTCGTCCGCCAGGCGGAGCTGCCGTCCACGCTCGGTGAGTCTGCGCACCTGTCCACCACGGTCGCGCAGGTGCTCGCTGCCGCGGTCCGTGCCGCGGACGCCGACGCCGTGCTGCTCACCTCGAACTTCGTCACCAAGGAGATCGCGGCGCGCGTGGCGCACGACCTCGACGCCGGGCTGGTCGTCGACGCCGCCACGCTCGTCGAGGGGCCGGACGGGCGTCTCGTGGCGGGCAAGCGGGTCCTCGCCGGGTCGTGGGACACGGAGTGCGAGATCACGACGGACGTGTCCGTCGTGACCGTGCGCTCGAACGCCGTAGTGCCGGCGACCGTCGACCAGCCGGTCGAGACCACCGTCGAGGGGTTCGCCGTCGACGTGGCGGCCGGCGCCGTCACGGTCGTCGAGCGGACCGTGGAGGAGATCGACGACGCCGGTCGTCCGGAGCTGGCCGAGGCAGGGTCCGTGGTCGTCGGCGGCCGCGGCACCGACGGGGACTTCGGTCCCGTCGAGGAGTTCGCGTCGAGCATCGGCGCTGCGGTCGGGGCCACCCGCGACGTCGTCTTCGAGGGGTGGTTCGACCAGTTCGTCGGACAGACCGGCGTGACCGTCACACCGCGCCTCTACGTCGGGGCCGGCGTGTCCGGCGCGCCGCACCACCGCGGGGGCATGCAGGCCTCGCAGGTCGTGGTGGCCGTCAACAACGACCCCGAGTGCCCGTTGTTCGAGATCGCCGACTTCGCCGTCGTCGGCGACCTCGCGGACGTCCTGCCGCAGGCCGCCGCCGCGATCCGCGCGCACAAGGAGTCCTGACCCCGACCGGGGAACCCGGTGGCGGGCCATGACGCGGCCCGCCACCGACCGGTCAGTCGATGAGCTGTTCGAGCCAGGAGAGCGCGGCCACGGCCTGAGCCCGCTGGAACTCGCGCAGGTGCGGGATCGATACGGGCGCCGGCTGCAGCGCCGAGTGCAGGAAGTAACCCGTGATCCCGGCCACGACCGAGCGCAGGTCCCGCTCGTGGACCGTGCCGCCGAGGGGATGCGCCTCGAAGACGCGCGCGAGCTCGTGCCCCATCATCTCGCGCTCGCGGGCGCTCGAGCGGATGTCGACGCCCTTGAGCTCTGCCGCCACGCCCTGCATGCCCACGCTCGGCAGGAACAGCGCGAGGTCCAGCCACGCCGCCCCGCGCGACGCGTACGGCCAGTCGAGCAGCTGGACACCGGCGTCCGCGACCACGATGTTGTCGGCGCGCAGGTCGCCGTGGACGATCGACTCGCCCTCGCACGCGATCAGCACGCCCTTCTCCAGCTCGGCCAGCTCGTCGAGCCGCTCGGGGACCCAGGAGCCGAACACGGAGAGGCCGGGGTTCGGCTCGGCGACGAGCTGTGCCCAGCCGGTGCACTGTGCCGCCAGGTCGGGCCCGGTGGGTCGGAGTCCGAGGTCGCGCGCTCCCGGCACGCGGGCGAGGTCGTCGATGGCGGCGAGCACGCGGGCGAGCGCGTACCGGGACCACGGCGTGATCGGGTGGCGCCCCTCGGCCACCTCGAACGCCAGGACGACCCACTCGTCGTCCAGGGCCCACAGGAACCGGGGTGAGGGGACCTCGTCGGGGATCCGCACGGCTGTCTCGCCCTCGGCGCGGTGGAGGTCCGCCGTATAGGGCTCCGTGGCCTCCGAGGCGGCCTTGACGAACACGCGCCGGCCGTCGGCGAGCGTCAGCACCGAGGCCAGACCCGGACTGAACCCGGTGGTCGACGACGCCTCGTCGACGACGGGGGAGCCGTTCATCGCGTCGATCTCGTCCCGCAGCTCCGAGGGAAGGTCGAGCCACTTGATGCGGTTCGCGCCGCTCTGCGGCGGTCCTACCGCCGCGTGGAGGTCCGCAGGTCCGGCGGGCGAGGTGGTGTGCGGGTCGGGAACGGCCGCACCAGGGGGCGAGACGAACGGGATCGGGGTCGTCGTCGGGACAGCGTCGGTCATCGGGGCCGGTTCTCGAGTAGATGGTCACGGGCGGCAAGCTGCTCCGGTCAACCTACTGCCGGAGGACGGTGTGCGCGAGGAGGATTGCGGGCGGTTCGTAGACTGGTCTGTCGTGGAACCTTCGACCTACCTCGATCACGCCGCGACGACCCCCATGTCGCCGGCGGCCGTCGACGTGTACACGCGGGCGCTCGCCCGGACGGGCAACGCGTCGTCGCTGCACACGTCGGGCCGCGACGCGCGGCGTGCCGTCGAGGAGTCGAGGGAGGCGATCGCCTCCGCCCTCGGCGCCCGGCCGAGCGACGTCGTCTTCACGGCGGGCGGGACGGAGGCCGACAACCTCGCGATCAAGGGCACGTTCTGGGCACGGCGGAGCGCGGACCCGGCACGACGACGCATCCTCGTCTCCGCCGTGGAGCACCACGCCGTCCTGGATCCCGCGTTCTGGATGGCCGAGCACTCTGGTGCGGAGATCGTGCTCCTGCCGGTGGACGCCGACGGTCGCCTGGACGTCGAGGCCCTGCGCGCCGAGCTCGCCGCACACGCCGCGGAGATCGCCGTCGTCTCGGTGATGTGGGCGAACAACGAGGTCGGCACGCTGCAGCCCGTGGACGAGGTCGTGCAGGCGGCGAGGCCGTACGGGATCCCCGTGCACACCGACGCCGTGCAGGCCGTCGGGCAGGTTCCCGTGGACTTCGGTACGAGCGGCGTGGACGCGATGACGGTGACCGCGCACAAGATCGGCGGTCCCGTGGGCGTCGGTGCCCTCCTCGCCTCGCGGCGGCTCGCACTCACCCCGGTCGTCCACGGCGGTGGCCAGGAGCGTGGCGTGCGGTCGGGCACCGTGGACACGGCCGCCGTCCAGGCCTTCGCGACCGCGGTGACCGAGGCGGTCGCCGACCAGGAGCACGAAGCCCGACGCCTGACCGCCCTGCGAGACCGGCTCGTCGCCGGCGTGCGGGCCGGTGTGCCGGACGCGACGCTGCGCGGTCCGGCTCTCGACTCGGGACTTCGACTGCCGGCGAACGCCCACTTCACGTTCCCGGGGTGCGAGGGGGACTCGTTGCTGTACCTGCTCGACTCCGCCGGGGTCGAGGCGTCGACGGGCTCCGCCTGCCAGGCGGGAGTCCCGCAGCCGTCGCACGTCCTCCTCGCGACGGGCGTGCCCGAGGACGACGCGCGCGGGGCCTTGCGGTTCTCGCTCGGGGCCACCACGACCGACACAGATATCGACCGACTGCTGACCGTCCTGCCGGACGTCGTCGACCGGGCCCGGGCCGCCGGCCTGACGAGCACTCGACGGACGGCGACCGGGGGAGGAGCCCGCTGATGCGAGTACTGGCTGCAATGTCCGGAGGGGTGGACTCCGCCGTCGCGGCGGCGCTCGCCGTCGAGGCGGGGCACGACGTCGTCGGCGTCCACATGGCGCTCTCGCGCAACCGCGACCAGTTCCGGACGGGGTCGCGCGGGTGCTGCTCGATCGAGGACGCCGGTGACGCGCGGCGCGCGGCGGACGTGCTGGGGATCCCGTACTACGTGTGGGACCTGTCCGAGCGCTTCGAGGAGACGGTGATCGCGGACTTCGTCAGCGAGTACGAGGCGGGGCGGACCCCGAACCCGTGCGTGCGGTGCAACGAGCACATCAAGTTCGAGGCGTTGCTCGACAAGGCCACGGCGCTCGGGTTCGACGCTGTCGCGACGGGTCACTACGCGCAGGTCGTCCGACGCGAGGTCCCCGACCTGCGCACGGGCGCCGAGCCGGGCGCGGTGCGGACGGTGACCGAGCTGCACCGTTCGCCGAACGAGCAGAAGGACCAGTCGTACGTGCTCGCCGTGATGGGCAGCGACAGGCTGGAGCGATCGATGTTCCCGCTCGGCGGCTTCGCGTCCAAGGACGAGGTGCGTGCCGAGGCCGAGCGTCGCGGGCTGTCGGTCTCGAACAAGCCCGACTCGTACGACATCTGCTTCGTCGCCGACGGCAACACCCAGGGGTTCCTGCGGGACCGTCTGGGGTCCCGTCCGGGGGAGATCGTCGACGCGGAGGGCACCGTGCTCGGTGAGCACGACGGCGCGTACTCGTACACGGTGGGCCAGCGCAAGGGGCTGGGGATCGACGCCCCGGCCGCCGACGGCCGGCCCCGGTACGTGCTCGACGTGAACACGACCACCAACCAGGTGGTCGTCGGTGCCGCGGAGCTGCTGAGCGTGGACACGATCGTCGGAGGAGAGGTCTCGTGGCTCGCGCCCGACGTGCTGGACGACGCTGACGAGGACGGCTGGGTCGCCGTCGAGGCGCAGGTACGTGCTCACGGGGAGCCCGTGGCCGCGCGTGCGCGGATCACCGGGTCCGACGTGCTCGAGGACCCCGAGGCGCTGCCGGGCGCGGTGCTGACCGTCGAGCTCGTGGGCGCAACCCTGCGCGGTGTCGCGGCGGGGCAGTCGCTCGTCGTCTACCGCGGCACCCGCGTGCTCGGGCAGGCGACGGTGACCTCCTCCGCGCGCACGTCCGCGGGCCGGCGGGCCGCGTCGTGACGACCGTCGCGGCCCGGGGGCCGCGCCCCGGTCTCGAACCGCTCGAGGCGCACCTGGTGCTCTGGGGCGACCTCGCGGAGGTGCCCACGGGCGTCGACGCGGCTCCCGCGCTGGTACAGCTGCCGACGCGAGGTCCCGGGTCGGACGCCGTCGGGCGCACCGGCGTGTTGCTCGAGGACCTCTCCGTCGAGATCGGCCCGCACGGGTGGAAGCTGGCCGACCGCCCGGGCGCCGACGAGCGGCATGCCCGCGCGCTGCTGCGGGACGACGTCGAGGCGCTGAGCATCGCGGCGTCCGGGTATGCCGGGTCGCTCGTCCTCTCGGCCCGTGGCCCGTGGACGCAGTCGGCGGAGCTGTACCTCGCACGGGGCGACCGTGTTCTCGGCGACCGGGGGGCGCGCGCGGACCTCGCCGGTTCCCTGGCCGTCGGGCTGGCCGACCACGTCGCCGACGTCAGACGACTGGTGCCGGGCGCGGACGTCGTCGTGCACCTGGACGAGCCGCTCCTGGCCCAGGTGGGCGCCGGGGTCCTCCCGACCTTCAGCGGGTACTCCCGGATCCGCGCCGTACCCGGCCCGGAGGTCGTGGAGGGCCTGCGCACGGTGGTCGACGCGGTCCATGCGGCGGGGGCACGCGTCGTCGTGCACGGTGGGGCCTCCTGGAGCGTGGTCGGGCCGATCGTCCTGGCCGGTGCCGACGCGCTCGGCCTGGACCTCGTGCCGGGCCGTTGGGACGAGCGGCTCTGGGAGCAGGTCGCGACCGCCGCCGAGCGTGGGGTGGCGCTGTGGGCGGCCCTGCCTCCCGCGCAGGTCTCCCAGTGCTCCGGGCCGGACGTCGTCGCGCTCGCCGACGCGGTGGCGGTGCCGTGGCGACGGGTCGGGCTCCCGGTCGTGGGGCTCGACGGCGTCACGCTCGTCGAGTCGGGCGACGAGGTCGCCCGCGGGTCCCTCGACCAGGCCCGTGCCGTCACTGGCAACCTCGGCCGGGCGGCGGCCGTCCTCGCGGAGCGCGCCTCGGCCTGAGCCGGACGGTCGGTCGGGCAGACCTCTAGCCGTCCGTCGGGGCGAGGTGCTCCCACAGGTACTCGTACTGGACGGCGGCCATGAACGCGGCCTGACTGTTGTCGGCGGCGCCGCCGTGACCGCCCTCGACGTTCTCGTAGTAGGTGACGTCCTTGCCGGCGTCGAGCATCATCGCGGCCATCTTCCGTGCGTGCGCGGGGTGGACGCGGTCGTCCTTCGTCGACGTCGTGAACAGGACCGGGGGGTAGGTCCGGTCCCGGTCGAACCGGTGGTAGGGCGAGAAGTCCTGCAGGAACTCCCAGTCCCCCGGGACGTCGGGGTCGCCGTACTCGGCGATCCAGGACGCGCCGGCGAGCAGGTGCGAGTACCGCTTCATGTCGAGCAGCGGGACGGCGATCGCGAGCGCGCCGAAGAGGTCGGGGTGGCGCGTGAGCATGTTGCCGACCAGGAGGCCGCCGTTGGACCCGCCCCGGGCGCCGAGGTGCGGTGCGCTCGTGATCCGACGGGCTGCGAGGTCGCGCGCGACGGCCGCGAAGTCGTCGAACGCGCGGTGCCTGTTCTCGCGCAGCGCCGCCTGGTGCCAGCCCGGCCCGTACTCGCCGCCACCGCGGATGTTGGCGACGACGTGGACGCCGCCGCGCGAGAGCCAGGCCCGACCGACGGTCCCCGAGTACGCAGGCAGCTGGGAGATCTCGAAGCCGCCGTACCCGGAGAGGAGCGTGGGCGCGGTGCCGTCGAGCACGAGGTCTCTCGGACGGACGACGAAGTAGGGCACGCGGGTGCCGTCGTCCGACGTCGCGAAGTGCTGCTCGCTGAGGAGCCCGTCGGTCTCGAAGTAGGCGGGGCTCTGCTTGAGCGGTTCGGGAGCGGAGGCGCCGCCGGGTCCGACGGCGGCCGTCGCCAGGGTCGAGGGCGTGAGGAAGTCGGTGGTGAGGATCCAGACGTCGTCGCTCTCCTCGCGGTCCACCGCCCGGGCGGAGACCGTGCCGAGCGCGGGCAGGGCGTCGAACGGCGCCCGCGTCCACGGCGTGCCGGCGGCCGCGTCCGACGGGGGCGGGGTCAGGACCTCCAGGCGGTTCTTGACGTCGTCGAGCGTCGTGAGGACGAGGTGGTGGCGCGTCCACGTCGCCCCGGCCAGCGATGTCGTCGGACCCGGGGTGAACAGGGCCGTCAGCTCGCGACCGCCGTCGAGGAAGGTCTCGAGGTCGACGCCGAGCAGCGACCCCGCCGGGAACGTCCTGCCGCCGACGGTCCAGTCGTCGCGCAGGTCGATCACCAGCCACTCGCGGTGGAAGCCGACCTCGGCCGACGGGGGGACGTCGATCATCGTCAGGTCGCCGTCGCGCAGCAGGTAGGTCTCCGACGTGTAGAACGTGCGTGCCCGGTGGACGACGTCCCGTTCGAAGCCGGGCGTGCGGGAGTGTCCGGCACCCACCGAGAGGTCGTCCTCGTCGCCGGCGTAGACGAGCTCGGCCTCGGCGAACGGCGTGCCGCGCGTCCAGCGCACGACGGTCCGGGGGTAGCCGGACGTCGTCGTCGTGCCCGGTCCGCGGTCGGTGGCCGCGAAGACGTGGTCCTCGTCGACCCAGCCCAACGACCCCTTGGCCTGCTCGCGGACGAACCCGCCCTCGTCGGTCGGGACGAACCGGAGGTCGACGAGGTCGAACTCACGGGTGACGTCGGCGTCGGACCCGCCGGGGGAGAGCGCGACCAGGGCGCGAGCGCAGTCGGGGCGCAGGATGCTCGCGCCGTGCCACACCCAGCTGGTGCCCTCCGCCTCGCTGAGCGCGTCGAGGTCGAGCACGGTCTCCCAGTCGGGGTGTTCCGTGCGGTACGAGTCGAGCGTGGTGCGGCGCCACAGTCCACGGGGGTGGGCCGCGTCGCGCCAGAAGTTGTAGTAGAGGTCGCCGATCTTCGACACCCCGGGGATCTTGTCGTCCGAGTCGAGCACCTCACGGACGGCGCGCTCCGTCTCGCGGAACCGCGACGTCGAGGCGACGTCCGTCGTCGTGACCCGGTTGCGCGACGCGACCCAGTCGAGGGCCGCGGGCCCGTCCACCTCCTCGAGCCACGCGTAGGGGTCGGGGGACGAGGCGTCGAGGGGCATGGCACCACCCTAGGTGGGGCGATGTGATCGACGTGACAGCCCGGAAGGGTGCCATTCTCGTGTCGCTCGTGAAAGTATTCACATAGCGAAGCGGCTGGCCCCACGAGCCGTTCGTCCGGACGGCGGGCCGCCGCCGCGTAGGAGGGGAACCGACAGATGGCCGCACGTAGCAAGACACCCGAGACCGTCGCCGGGACGGAGATCGACGTCCTCGTCGCGAACGGGCTCAAGGCGCTCGCCGACTACGGCTCGTTCACGCAGGAGCAGATCGACCACATCGTCACCAAGGCGTCGATCGCCGCACTGCACGAGCACGGGTCGCTCGCGCTCCAGGCCGTCGCCGAGACCCGGCGCGGAGTCTTCGAGGACAAGGCGACCAAGAACATCTTCGCCTGCGAGCACGTGCCCCACTCCATGGCGAACCTCAAGACCGTCGGCGTCATCGGCCGCGACGAGGTCAACGGCATCGTCGAGATCGCGGAGCCCGTCGGGGTCGTCGCGGGCATCACGCCGGTCACGAACCCCACCTCGACGGCGATCTTCAAGGCGCTGATCGCCCTCAAGACCCGGAACCCGATCGTCTTCGCCTTCCACCCGGCCGCCCAGGAGTGCTCGGTCGCCGCCGCGCTTGTCGTCCGCGACGCCGCCGTCGCCGCCGGAGCTCCGGTGGACTGCATCCAGTGGGTCGAGCACCCCTCAATCGACGCCACGGGCGCGCTGATGAACCACGACGGCGTCTCGCTCATCCTCGCGACCGGCGGCAACGCGATGGTCCGTGCCGCGTACTCGGCCGGCAAGCCGGCGCTGGGCGTCGGCGCGGGCAACGTCCCGGCCTGGGTCGAGCGGACCGCCGACGTCGGCCGGGCCGTGCACGACCTCGTGATCTCGAAGTCGTTCGACAACGGCATGGTCTGCGCCTCCGAGCAGGCCGCGATCCTCGACGACGCGATCTACGACGAGGCGATGGCCGGGTTCGCGCGCCTGCACGCCTACCGGACCACCGCCGCCGAGAAGGCGCTCCTCGAGAAGTTCATCTTCGGCGTCGAGGCCACCGGCTCCAACTGCGGCGACGCCAAGCTCAACGCGTCGGTCGTCGGGCAGTCCGCCGAGTGGATCGCCGCCCAGGCCGGGTTCTCCGTCCCCGAGGGGACGTCGCTGCTGCTGGCCGAGATCGACGGCGTCGGCCCGCAGGAGCCGCTGTCGCGCGAAAAGCTGGCGCCGGTGCTCGCGGTGCTGCGCTCGCACTCCCGCGAGGAGGGCATCACCCTGGCCGAGCAGATGGTCGAGTTCGACGGACTGGGTCACTCCGCGGCCATCCACACGAGCGACCAGGAGCTCGTCGAGGAGTTCGGCCACCGTGTCAAGGCCGTCCGCGTGCTGTGGAACCAGCCGTCGGCGCTCGGCGGCATCGGCGACATCTACAACGCCCTGATCCCGTCGCTGACGCTCGGCTGCGGCTCGTACGGACGCAACTCCGTCTCCAACAACGTCTCGGCGGTGAACCTCATCAACGTCAAGCGCGTCGCGCGCCGTAACAACAACATGCAGTGGTTCAAGGTCCCCGGCAAGACCTACTTCGAGCCGAACTCGATCAAGTACCTCTCGGACATGCGCGACGTCCACAAGGTCACGATCGTCACCGACGCGGTGATGACCCAGATCGGCGTCGTCGACAAGGTGCTCCGGCAGCTGGCCGCACGGTCCGAGAAGGTGTCGATCCAGATCATCGACGACATCGAGCCGGAGCCGACCGTCGGGACGGTCACCAAGGGCGCCGAGGCCATGCGCCACTTCCAGCCCGACACGATCGTGGCCGTCGGTGGCGGGTCACCCATGGACGCCGCCAAGGTCATGTGGCTGCTCTACGAGCACCCCGAGATCGACTTCGCCGACACCCGCGAGAAGTTCTTCGACGTGCGCAAGCGCGCCTTCAAGTTTCCGCCGCTCGGCGACCGTGCCCAGCTCGTGTGCATCCCGACGTCGTCGGGCACCGGCTCCGAGGTGACCCCGTTCGCGGTGATCTCCGACCCGGCCACCGGCTTCAAGTACCCGCTGGCGGACTACGCGCTCACGCCGTCGGTGGCCATCATCGACCCCGTGCTGACGCAGACCATGCCGGCCAAGCTCGCCGCGGACTCCGGCTTCGACGCCCTGACGCACGCGACCGAGGCGTTCGTCTCCGTCTACGCCAACGACTTCACCGACGGCCTGTGCCTGCAGGCCATCAAGATGGTCTTCGAGCACATCGAGACGTCGGTGACGGTCGGCGGTGACGCCACGCTCGCCCGCGAGAAGATGCACAACGCCGCGACGATCGCCGGGATGGCGTTCGCCAACGCGATGCTCGGGATGGTGCACGCCATGGCGCACACCGTCGGGTCGACGTACAACCTCGTGCACGGGCGGACCAACGCCGTCCTGCTGCCGCACGTGATCCGCTACAACGGCGAGATCCCGGCGAAGGCCACGAGCTGGCCCAAGGCCGAGCGGTACGTCGCGCCGGAGCGCTACCAGGAGATCGCCCGCCACCTCGGCCTGCCGGCGTCCACGCCGGACGAGGCGGTCGAGTCCTACGCCCGGGCGGTGGAGGTGCTGCGCTCGAAGGTGGGGATCGAGGCGAGCTTCCGCGAGCAGGGTGTCGACGAGCAGGCGTTCAAGTCGAACCTCGACATGCTGTCCCTGCGGTCGTTCGAGGACCAGTGCGCCCCGGCGAACCCGCGCATCCCGCTGCTTGAGGACATCAAGGACATCCTCGTCGCGGCGTACGACGGGACGTCGCGGGTGGCGGTCCGCGAGGCCCGCAAGGGTTCGGCCCCGACGGCCGAGGAGGCGCAGCCGACCCCGGCCAAGAAGAAGTGACGCGATAGCTTCCGCCCACCCGGCGGAAACGGGCGGCCCGGCCGCCCGTCGCGGCCCGACGACGTTCACCCCCCTTCGGCGTCGTCGGGCCGTTCGCGTACCCACGGACGAGTCGTCGACCGCGGACACCGTGCGGCGTATGTCCGGCGGTCGCGCGATGATGGGTGCGTGAGCGAGACGACGAACCCCGCACCGGAACCCGCCGACGGCACGGACGGGGCACAGATGCTCGACGAGCAGTCGGCGCAGCGCCGCTGGTCCGAGCTCGTGGCTCAGGTGGAGGCCGACCAGCGCGCGTACTACGAGGACGACGCGCCGACGTCGTCCGACGCGGCGTACGACACACGCATGCGCGAGCTCGAGGAGCTCGAGACAGCGCATCCGGGCCTCGCGACGCCCGAGTCTCCCACCCAGCGGGTGGGCGGGCAGGTGGCCGCAGGGTTCGCCCCCGTCGAGCATCGCGAGCGGATGCTCTCGCTCGACAATGCGTTCTCCACCGACGACCTGGCGGCGTGGGCGGTGCGGGTGCACCGTGAGCTGCAGATGGACGACGACGCGCGGGTCGAGTACCTGTGCGAGGTCAAGATCGACGGTCTCGCCATCGCGCTGACCTACGAGAAGGGCCGCCTCGTCCGCGGGGTCACGCGGGGCGACGGTCGGGTCGGCGAGGACGTCACCGCGAACGTCCGGACGATCGCGGGGATCCCGCACCAGCTCGCCGGCGACCCCGGTGGACATCCCGACGTCATCGAGATCCGGGGTGAGATCTTCCTCGGCGTCGACGACTTCGCGGCGCTGAACGAGTCGCTGGTCGCCGCCGGGAACGAGCCGTACGCCAACCCGCGCAACACCGCCGCCGGGTCCCTGCGGCAGAAGGACCCCGCCGTGACGGCGTCCCGCAACCTGCAGATGTACGCGCACGGGGTCGGCGCCCTGCAGTGGGACGCCGGGGACCACGCCGAGCTGGACCGTCAGTCCGCCGCGTACGAGCTCTTCTCCACCTGGGGTGTCCCGGTCTCGCCGCACAACCGCGTCGTCGCCGGGCTCGACGGCGTGAACGAGATGATCGAGCACTACCGGGAGCACCGCCACGACATCGAGCACGAGCTCGACGGCATCGTCGTCAAGGTCGACGAGCTCGCCCACCAGCGCCGGCTCGGGGCGACCAGTCGAGCGCCCCGCTGGGCCATCGCGTACAAGTACCCGCCCGAAGAGGTCAACACCCGTCTGCTGGCCATCCAGATCGGTGTCGGCCGGACCGGGCGTGCCACGCCGTACGCCGTCATGGAGCCGGTCAAGGTCGCGGGCAGCACGGTGCGGCAGGCCACCCTCCACAACCAGGACGTCGTGCGGGCCAAGGGCGTCCGAATCGGCGACGTGGTCGTCCTGCGCAAGGCCGGCGACGTCATCCCGGAGATCCTCGGGCCCGTCGCTGCGCTCGCGGACGACGGGTACCCGCGCGAGGACTTCGTGATGCCGACCGAGTGCCCCGAGTGCGGGACGCCCCTGCGCGCGATGAAGGAGGGCGACGTCGACCTGCGCTGCCCCAACGCCGAGTCCTGCCCGGCCCAGGTGCGCGGACGGGTCGAGCACATCGGCTCGCGGGGAGGTCTCGACATCGAGGCGCTCGGCGAGGTCACGGCTGCGGCCCTGACCCAGCCCCTCGAACCGGCAGAGCCGCCCCTGCGCACCGAGGCCGGCCTCTTCGACCTCACCGTCGACCAGCTCGCCCCCATCAAGGTCGTCGTCCGCGACCCGGAGACCGGGCTGCCACGGACGTACGAGGGCGTCGGCGAGTCGGCCGAGATCACGATCGCCGACGGGTCGACCCTGGAGGTCAAGGTCGCGCGTCCCTTCCAGAAGAGACGCAGGCTCTCCAAGGCCGCCGAGACCGCGGCCGTCGAGGCGGGGGAGTCGCTGTACGAGGCCTCGGCGCAGGCGCAGACGCTGATCGACGAGCTCCAGAAGGCCAAGGAGAAGGACCTCTGGCGCGTGCTGGTCAGCCTCAACATCCGGCACGTGGGTCCCGTCGCCGCCCGGGCGCTCGCCGGCTGGTTCGGTTCGGTCGACGCGATCCGGGCGGCGTCCCTCGAAGAGCTCGCCGCCGTCGAGGGGGTCGGTCCGACGATCGCCGAGCAGGTGACGGCATGGTTCGAGGTGGGTTGGCACCGGGACATCATCGACGCCTGGGCGAAGGCCGGCGTGAACATGGCGGAGGAGCGCGACGAGTCGACGCCACGCACCCTCGAGGGGGTGACCGTCGTCGTCACCGGATCGCTGGAGAACTACTCCCGGGACGGGGCCAAGGAGGCGATCATCGCTCGCGGCGGCAAGGCCTCGGGGTCGGTGTCCAGGAAGACGGACTTCGTCGTGGTCGGGGAGAACGCCGGGTCCAAGGAGGCCAAGGCACGCGACCTCGGCCTGACGATCCTCGACGAGGACGGGTTCGCCACGCTCCTCGACGGCGGGCCGTCGGCCCTCGGGTAGGCGGGTGGGTCTGACCAGCGCTCCTCGACGTGCAGCGTGCGGATATTCCGTCACTATTGTGATATGAGCCACCCACCTCGCCTTCTCCGTGCCGTGGTTCTTCGGCGCGTCGCCACCGCCGCCGCACTCAGCCTCGCGCTCGTGGGGCTCGTCCCGGCACCCGCGGCGCTCGCTGCGCCAGGACTCGCCGTCTCGAAGTCGGCGGCGGGCGAGGTGCTCGCCGGGGAACCGATCACGTACACGCTGACGGCGACGAACGACGGCTCGGGAGCAGCGGAGTTCAACGGGAGCTTTCGGGACGAGCTCGCACCCGGGCTGACGTACGTCCCCGGGTCGACCACGCCCGAGGATCTCGGCGACCCGATTGTCGCCACGGACGCCTCGACGGGCCAGCAGACTCTCACCTGGGCCGACGTCGACGACGTGCTCCCCGGCAGCTCGGTCACGATCACGTTCCAGGTGCAGCCGGACCCCGCGGTGTACCCGGCGGGCTCCGTCGTCGCCAACAGCGGCGAGGTGTACACCAGCGAGGACCCGTTCGTCTCCCCGGAGTTCGATGCCGACGGCAACGTCGTCGGCGGTACGTCGGACGCGACGGCCGCTTCACCGTCGACCGCGACGACCGTGACGGGCCTCGTCATCTCCAAGGGGGAGCCCAGTCCCGAGGGTGAGCTCCTGCGGGGCGTCCACGACAACGTGACCGAGTACACGGTCACCGTACGGAGCGCGCCGGCCGCGGGCAGCGAGAACGTGGTCGTGGTCGACCACCTGCCCGCGAGCCTCGAGTACCTCGGCTGTGACGGCGGCCCCGACAACACCACCGGCGGCGAGGAGTACCCGGGCTCGGGCCCGCTCGTCCCGCCCGCGCTGTCTCCCTGTGTCGAGCCCGACTCCGTCACCACGGTGATCGACCCGAGCGGGCTTCCTGGCGGTGTCTACACCCGCGTCGAGTGGCAGATTCCGGCGATCGACGCCGGTACCGAGCTTGAGCTCCACTATGCGGCGGGGGTCCCGTTGCGGGAGAACGTCCTGTGGACGGCGGACCCCGCTCCGGAGTCGACGGCGAACCTGGACAACAACACGGGCCCGTCCACGAGGGAGACGGACGCCGAGGCGACGGCGACGAACCTGGTCTCCGTCGAGGGCGACTACCTGGGCGACGTCGCACCGGGTGGCGCGACGAGGCTGGGCGACACTGCGACCGAGACCGTCACGGTCGAGGACGTCCGGATGCGCAAGACGGTGGAGCCCGAGGACTTCACCGCCGGTGAGATCGGCACGTACACGATCGTGATCGACTCCAGCGAGTACGTCTCCGCCGATCCGATCGTCGTGGAGGACGTCGTGCCTGACGGTCTGTGCCCGCTCGGGGACGCCGGGACGAACTACGCCGGCGGTGTCGCCGACTGCGAAGGTGCTGCGACGACGGCACCGTCGACGCCGTACGACTCGGTGGAGCAGAACGCCGACGGGACGTTCGACGTCTCGTTCGCGCCGACGACGCTGGCGGAGAACGACACGCTCACCATCACCTACCAGGTCAGGATGCTCCCCGCCTACCTCGGCACAGGGGTGCCCACGGCGGCCGGCGACTCGTTCACGAACTCTGTCGAGCTGACGGCCACGACGACCCCGGTCGCCGGGACCGGCGAGTCGGGCGAGCAGCAGGTGGCGGACGAGTCCGAGGTGACCATGGCCGCGAGCGGCTTGACGCTGACGAAGACGATGCTCGGCCGCGCCGACTCGGGAGGCGTCTGCTCGACGGATCTGGGTGACTATGCCGAACCGGACGACGTCGACGCGGACCAGCGTGAGTTCCGGCTCGGCGACCGGATCTGCTACGGCCTGCGCGTCCAGTTCTCCGACGAGGCCCAGACCCGGAACGCCGAGCTCGCCGACCTCTTCCCCGCCGGGCAGTCGTACGTCGCCGGGTCGGCGACCCCGGGCGACGGGAACACGGTCGTCGACTACTCCGAGACCGCCGCGCCGGACGGGTCGAAGGTCGTCTTCCTCGTCGGTGAAGAGAGGGACGGAGCGCGATTCGTCGATCGGGGAGCCGTGTTCGAGATCGTGCTGCAGGCGGAGGTGACGACGCCGGCGCCCGGGCCCGGGACGCTCGACGCACCGAACTTGCTCAAGGGGCGGAGCGAGGCGACGGACGGGACGTCGACGACGATCCGCGACAAGGCCGTCGTCCAGATCGACCCGGTTCCTCCCGTCGGCATCGTCAAGGGGGTCGAGTCGGTGGATGAGCCGGCCACCGGTCCCAACGGCCCTGGGTCGGACGTCGACGGATCCGAGGTCGCGGCGGGGTCCGTGGTGACGTTTCGCGTCGACGTGACCCACGAGGGGGTCCCGGGCGGACCCGACGGCTACCCTGTCGGCGCGTTCTCGGTCTGGGACGTCCTCGAGACCGGGATCCGGTGTGTCGACGTCTCGAACGTCGTCCCGGACCCGTCGATCGCCGGAACGCCGACCGTCACCTGCACCGACCCGGGCGATTCCGCCCACCCGGAGTTCGCGGGTTCTGACTCGTGGAGCCTGCTGCGCGTGGAGTATCCCGTCGACCCGTCGAACCCTGCGGATCAGCTGGTGGCGCCCGGTGAGACCGTGACCACCCTGTACGACGTGACGATCCCCGACGACGCGGGGGCCGGTCAGCGCTACGACGACACGGCATACGTCAGGTCCTTCGTCTCGGAGACCAACGTCGACGACACGTTGGAGGTCCTCTACCCGCAGGGGAACGTCGACCTGTCGGTCGAAGAGGCTGACCAGACCGCTCCGTCGGCGTCGGACGGGTCGAACGTCGTCGTCCCGGGGGTCGAGGTCGAGAAGTCCGCCACGACGTCCATCGAGGAGACGAACAACGACCTTCCCTCCCAGGCCACCGTCGGCGAGGAGGTCACGTACGCGTACCGAGCGATCGTGCCGGCCAACACGACGGTGTACGAGGCCGACCTGCAGGACACTCTTCCGTCGGGTCTCGTGCCGACGGGTGACGCCACGCTCGCGTTCTTCCCCGATGCGGACGGCGACGCCACCGCGCCGGTCCCGGCACCGGTCACGATCGACCCCGCGACGGGGACCGTCGACTTCGGCGACGCCTACCAGAACGCGACGGACGCGGACCAGGCGTTCGAGGTGACGGTCACGGTGCTCGTGACGGACGAAGCGCTCACGGCGTCCCAGAACGGCGTCCCGGTCACGAACACCGCCCGGTTCAGGAGCCTGGAGACGGCGGGTGGCGCAGCCCTGCCCGCCGTCACGGACGACGCACAGGTCGAGCTCCGTCAGCCCCGGCCCACGGTCGAGAAGTCGAACAGCTCCCTCGGGCCCGTGCCGGGTGGTGAGGAGCTCACGTTCACGGTGGTCGCGGGCAACGACGCGACGAGTGCCAACGGCGTGCCGCGGCCGCCTCTGCACGACGGCTTCGTCGTCGACTGCCTCCCGGCCGAGCTGATCTTCGTCGCGTTCCTGGATCCTGCCGGCACCGCGAGCCCGGGGGACGGGGCCAACGGGTGCCCCGCGGGCACCACCCGGCTCGTCTGGTCGGTGGGCACGATCGAGCCCGGAGCGGCGGTTGAGCTCTCCTACACGGCCGTGCTCACCGACGACGCCGTCGCGGGGGCTACCTACACGAACACGGTCGCCTTCTCCGCGGGCACGCTCGACGACGGCAAGTCCGACCCGTTCGCCCCGGACAACCCGGACGAGCGGACCGCGACGGTCACGGACACGTCGAGCGTGACGGTCGCGGGCGCGGGGATCACGAAGACCGTGTCACCGTCGCAGGCCACGATCGGGGAGCGGTTCACCTGGCGGGTCACCGTCGAGGTACCGCCCAACACCTCGTACTACGACGCCGCGATCGTCGACCAGATTCCGGCAGGGATCGACCAGATCGAGCTGGTGCGGGCACTGTGCACGGAGATCGGCCCCGACGGGATCACGTTCTGCGACCTGCGGGGAACTCCGTTGCCCAGCGTCGAGAACGCCGACGGGTCCACCACGGCGGCGTGGTCGTTCGGCGACGTCCTCGGATCAGCCGCGGAGCGCCGGATCACCGTCGTCTACCGCGGTCGACTGGCCGACGAGGACGGCCTGAGCGCCGGTGACCAGGTGGTCAACGACGCCTCGACGGCCTGGAACCTGGACGCCGACGACCCGGACCCCGTCGACGCGAACGGCCCCTTCACGGAGACGGGTCAGACCGCCACCGCGACGGCGTCGGTCGTCGAGCCGGAGATGTCGATCACCAAGTCTGTGAGCAACACCGCGCCCGATCCCACCGAGGAGTTCACCTACACCCTCACTCTGAGCAACGCCGACGGCCCGACCGTGAGCGACGCACACAGCGGGACCGTCGTCGACACGGTCCCGGACGGCGTCGTCGTCGACCCGGCATCGATCACCGCAGGCGGCGAGCTGACGGGAGCAGACCCCGTAAACGGCGGAGGGACGATCACGTGGACACCGTCCGACCTCGCGGGCCCGCTCGGCCCCGGTCAGACGGCGGACCTCCAGTACACCGCCGTCCTCGCGCCCAGCGTCACCCTGACGGGGGACGCCCTGACGAACGAGGCGGCGCTCGAGTCGTACTTCAGCCTGGGGATCGAGGACGAGGGAGGCCGCCAGTACGTCGGCCCGACGACGGACGCCGACGTCGCCCCTGACTTTCCCGAGCTCGACGTCGCCAAGTCCCCGGTCTCAGAGTCGCCGGCGTACATCGGCGAACCGTTCACGTGGAGCGTGACGGTGACGAACGTCGGCGACGCGACGGCGTTCGGAGTCGATGCGGAGGACACCATCCCGTCCGGATGGGACTTCGTCGAAGGAAGCCTGCAGCTCACGGTCGACGACGGTGCGTACCTCGGGGACGTCGAGCCTGACTTCGACGGCGACACGGTCCGCTACGAGGACGTGGCGACGTTGCCGCCCGGGACGAGCGTCACAGCGACCTACGAGCTGGTCCCGACGCCCGACGTCGTGCCGAACGTCGGCAGCGACGTGCCGCAGGTCAACACGGTGGCCGTGACCGGGGAGGACGAGTCCGGCGCTCCGGGCAACGCGGTGGGGCCGTACGAGGCAGATGCGTCCGGCGAGACCTATATCGCCAGTGCCGACCTGGTCGCGACCAAGACTCATGACGAGCCTGTCGTGGCGGGCGAGCCGCTGACATGGACCGTCGAGGTGTCGAACGCCGGCCCGGACACGGCTGTCGGGCCGTTCACGGTGCTCGACTCCTTGCCGGACGAGGTCGAGACGGCCGCGGCGACCGGCGACGGGTGGACGTGCCAGACCGACCTGACCACGGAGCCGGCGTCAATCCTCTGCGACCGTGACGTGCCGGGCGAGCTTCTGGCGGTCGGTGAGAGCCTTCCGCCCCTCACGGTCGAGACCGACGTGCCCGCGGACGTGGTCGAGGGCACGGACCTGGTCAACGAGGTGTTCGTCGACTCCCGGACCTACGACCCGGAGGAGGAGAACAACACGGCCACCGATGTCGCGACGGTCTCGGCGGTCGCCGATCTGGAGATCGACAAGGCCCACGCAGGCGACCTCACCGCGGGCACCCTCGGAACGTGGACGGTCGACGTCACGAACCTGGGGCCCTCGGACTCGCAGCCCGTGATCGTCGTCGAGGACACGCTCCCCACTGGCGTGACGTTCGACAGTGCGACAGGAGACGGGTGGGAGTGCTCGGGTACAGGCCGGGACGTGCGCTGCGAGCGGGACAGCGTCCTGCCTGCGGCCTCGGTGGCACCGCAGATCACGGTGGTCGGGCAGATCGACGAGGCCGCGAACGGCAGCCTCGAGAACACGGCGACCGTGACCCCGACGACGTCGGACCCTGACGGGGCGAACAACACCGCGACGGACACCGCCGATCTGCTGACCTCCGCCGATCTGGTGATCGAGAAGTCGCACGAGGGCTCGTTCGTCGCGGGCAGCCAGGGCACCTACACCTTCACGGTCGTGAACGCCGGTCCGTCGACGGCAGCTGCCCCGGTGACCGTGACGGACACGCTCCCGGACGGTCTGCAGTACAGCGCGTCCGGTGGTGGAGAGGGCTCGTGGACCTGCTCGTCCTCGCCTGGGACGGACGGGCTCGACGAGGTCGAGTGCGTCCTCGACGGCGACCTTCCCGTCGGCGCGGAGGTCTCTGTGGACGTCACGGTCGACATCGACCCCGATCTCGGCGCAGGTGAGTTCGTCAACAGTGCCACCGTCGACTCGTCGACCCCTGACCCGAACGAGGTGAACAACACCGACGTCGACGACACGCAGTACGACTCCGAGGCCGACCTCGCGGTCGTGAAGTCGCACGAGGGTGACGCCGTGGCCGGCACGGAACTCACCTGGACCGTGCAGGTGGAGAACCGCGGGCCGTCCAGCACGGAGGGCCCCCTGACCGTCACGGACGCGCTGCCCGACGGCGTGACCCTGGTGTCCGCGGGCGGTCCCGGTTGGGGATGTGACGAGAATCCCGAGGCGTTCGTCACGTGCACGAGCGACGAGTCGTTGGCCGCCGGGTCGGACGACAGTCCGACGCTCGCGGAGCCCATCGAGATCACCGTGCTCGTCCTGCCCGACGCGGGACCGTCCACGCTCGAGAACAGGGCAAGCGTCGACGGTGTGCTGCCGGACCCTGACGTCACCAACAACACGGACCTCGACCCGGTGACCGTCATCGACGTGACAGATCTGTCCCTGTCGAAGAGCGTCGACGGCCCGGACGAGGTCGTCGCGGGCACGCGTGTCACCTACGAGCTCGAGGTCTCGAACCTCGGACCGTCGGACGCCGACACCGTGCTCGTCGCCGACTACCTGCCGATCGGCATGACACCCGTCTCGGCCACGGGCGAGGGCTGGCGCTGCGTGACGACGGGCCGTAGCTTCGTCTGCCGTACCGACACGATCGCGGCTCCCGTGCCCCCGGCCGATCCGTCGTCGACGACGATCGAGGTCGTCGCGTCGGTCGACTCGGCGATCCCGGCCGGGACCTCGCTCGTCAACACGGCGGGGGTCCAGACGGCGACGTCCGAGGACGATCTGACGAACAACGACGACGACGCGTCCGTCACCGTCGTGGCGTCGGCCGATCTCAGTCTCGTCAAGTCCCACGACGTGGCTCTCGACCCGGCGGTCGCCGGCACCGAGGCGTCGTTCACGATCGACGTCGCGAACGCCGGCCCGTCGGATGCGCAGGGACCGGTCACAGTGACCGACACTCTGCCCGACGGACTGTCCTTCGTCGGCGCGACGGGGCCGTGGGCCTGCGCCGCGAGCGCGGACGGTGCCGAGGTCACGTGTGTGCTCGACGACGACGCCGGTGTGGTCGCCGGGGGATCTGCGCCGACGCTCGAGGTCGTCGTGGCCGTCGCCGACGACGCAGAGCCGGGCGACTACGTCAACACGGCGACCGTGACCTCCGAGACCGCCGACCTCGACGAGAGCGACAACACGGACACCGACACGGTGCCGGTGGAGCGCCGTGCGGACCTCTCGATCAGCAAGACGCACGACGGCGAGGCGAGGGTGGGTGACGAGCTGACGTTCGAGGTGCTCGTCGCCAACGCGGGGCCGTCCGTCGCGCAGGACGTGACCGTCAGCGACCCGCTGCCGACAGGGGCCTCCTTCGTCGCCGCCGAGGGGGAGGGGTGGGAATGCGCCGAGGTCGAGGGGACGGTCGACTGCTCGTACGTCGGCTCCGGCGACGGGGCTCTTCTCGACCCGGGCGTGACCGCTCCGCCGATCGTCGTGACGGTGGTGCTGGACGCGGAGGCCTATCCGGAGGTCGTCAACGTCGCGACCGCGGCCACAGTGACGCCGGAGCTCGACCTCGACGACAACACGGCGTCCGACACCGTCGACGTCCCGCCCGAGGTGGACCTTGCCGTGGCGAAGAGCCATGACGCCGACTTCGTCGTCGGGGAGCAGGGGGCATGGACGATCACCGTCACGAACCTCGGCCCCACACCCGACCCCGGGCCCGTCGTCGTCACCGACACGTTGCCCGACGGGGTGCAGTTCGTCTCGGCCGAGGGTGACACGGTCGCATGCGAGGCGGACGGGCAGGTGGTGTCGTGCGCCGTCGACGGTGAGCTGGCCGTCGACGACGTCGCCACGATCTCCCTGGTGGTCGAGGTGCTGCCCGACGCGTATCCGAGCGTCACCAACGGGGTCACCGTGGAATCGCCGTCCGAGGACGTCGACCTCTCGAACAACTCCGCGACGGACGACGCTCCGGTCGTACCGCGCTCGGTGCTCGACATCTCCAAGATCGTGGTCGGCGAGCCCGACGAGCAGGCGACGTTCTCGATCGTCGTCACGAACGAGGGGCCGAACGCCACCACGGCGCCCGTCGTCGTGACGGACACGATGCCCGACGGGCTGGCCCTCGTGTCAGCCTCGGGGGAGGGCTGGGAGTGCGGTACCGGCGGTGCGACGGCGACCTGTACCTACGCCGACCCGCTCGACGTCGGCGACCGGACACCTCCGATCACGGTCGTGGCGGTGGTCGAGGCGAGCGCAGGAGCCGAGGTGACGAACGTGGCGGCAGCCACGGGCGGAGAGCCGGACGGCGCGTGCCCGGACTGCGATCCGGTCACGGACGACGCGACGTTCACCGTGCCGATCCCGGGTGAGCAGCTGCCGGTGACGGGTGCAGAGGTGCTGCAGCTAGCGCTGCTCGCACTGCTTCTGCTGGCGGCGGGTGCCGCGACGGTGGCGACGACCCGGTCTCGCCCCTCGAGCCGCTAGACCCGTCGGGCCGCGCGCTACGCCGTGCGCGCGGCCCAGAGCATCCCGCGCTCGATGATCGTCCTGACCTCGGGAATCTCCAGCTCTGCCGGACTGTGGCCGATCGTGCAGGCGAATACGTGCCCGCGACCCCAGCTTCTCGTCCAGACGGCCGGGACGGTGACGGGCGAGTGCCACGGCGAGTCCTCGCGCGGCACGTGCGTGGTCGTGGCGAGGACGTCGCTCGCACCGTCGCTGAGCACCCAGTACTGCTCGCTGGTGATGGAGATCTGGGAGACGCCCTCGACGATCGGGTGGTCGGCCCGGTCGGGGCTGATCTCGACGGTGTGCTCGATGAAGTCGTCGGGGTGAGCGACGAACTGCGCTCCGATCAGGTGCTGGTAGTCAGTCGCGTTGCGGAAGGCGTCGATGAGCCCGCCGTGCCAGCCGGCGAGCCCGGCGCCGTTCTCGACGGCGACGCGCAGTCCGTGCATCTCGTCGGCCAGGATCTCGCCGATGCTCCAGCACTGGACGATCAGGTCGACCGTGCTCATGTACGGCTCGTCCGCATAGACCTCGAGCGAGTCCTCGACCTGGACGTCGAACCCGTGGGCGCGAAGGAACGGGATGAAGAGGTCGGTGGACTCGACGGGGGCGTGGCCCTCCCAGCCGCCGCGGACGACGAGGGCGCGTCGTGTGGTCATGATGCCTCCGACCTCTCGGCAATGAGCGCTTCGACGGCGGTCGCCGCCAGGATCTGATCGGTCACCATAGCCGCTGCGCCGATGACTCCGGCCTGACCCCCGGTGTGGCTCGTGGTGATCCGCAGGTGCTGGGTGGCGAGGGGCAGGGACCGTTGGTAGATCACCTCGCGGATGCCCGCGATGAGGTGCTCGCCGGCCTCGGCGAGGACCCCGCCGACGACGATCCGCGCCGGGTTGAGCAGGCTGACGGACGACGCCAGGACCGCTCCGATGTCGCGGCCGGCCTGCCGGACCGCCTGGCCGGCGAGCACGTCGCCCGCGCGGACGAGCGCCACGACGTCCGCGGCGGTGGCCGCCTCGGTCCCGGCGTCACGGAGGCGGGCGGCGATCGCGTGCCCGCCGGCGAGCGCCTCGAGGCAGCCGGTGTTGCCGCAGCGGCACGGAACCTCGTCGGCACCGGGGACGGCGATGTGCCCGACGTCGCCCGCCGCGCCCTGGGCGCCGCGCCTGAGCGCGCCGTCCATCACGATGCCCGCCCCGATGCCGGTCGCGACCTTGACGAAGAGGAGGTCCTGCTCGGTGGGGAACGTGGTCCGGTGCTCCCCGAGGGTCATGATGTTGACGTCGTTGTCGACGAGCACGGGCACGGGCAGGTACGTGTGGAGCCGCCCGGGCACGTCGACGTCGTCCCAGCCCGGCATGATCGGGGGGTTCACCGGTCGGCCACGGGTGTGGTCCACCGGGCCGGGGAGTCCCAGGCCGAGGCCCACGACCTCGTCGACGCGACGGCCGGCGGTCGCGACCAGCTTCTCGGACGTCTCGGCGACCCAGGCGAGCACGGGGTCCGGCCCGTCGGTGATCGCGAGGGGTGCGCTGGTCTCGGCGAGGACGGTCGCGGCGAGGTCGGTGACCGCGAGCCGCGCGTGCGTCGCGCCGAGGTCGATGCCGAGGACGATCCGCGCGGTCGGGTCGAAGGCGAAGTTCGACGGCGGTCGCCCGCCGGTGCTCGTGGACTCACCCGCGGGGGCGAGGAGTCCGAGAGAGACCAGGGCGTCGATGCGGGCGGCGATCGTCGACCGCGACTGCCCGGTCTCGGTGACCAGCCCCGCGCGTGTGCGTGGGACGCCGTCGCGAAACAGCTGGAACATCTCGCCGGCGCCCGTCGGGCGCGGCGGGAACTTCTTCAGCCCTTCCATGAGCACAGTGAATCACGCAACCTTCCGGACGTCGCCACGGTTCTTCAGCGTGACGAGCGTCACGGCTTGGTAACGATGCAAAAGTACCGCATCTTTTGATTGACGAACAGCAGAAGTCACTCTACGTTCGTCATATGGTCACCGCAGACCCCACAGCACCGATGCTGCAGATGCACGGAATCGTGAAGACGTTCCCGGGAGCACGAGCTCTCGACGGCGTCGACCTCGAGGTCCGTCCCGGTGAGGTTCACTGCCTCCTCGGCCAGAACGGCGCCGGAAAGTCCACGCTCATCAAAGTCCTCGCCGGAGCCCACCAACCGAACGAGGGCACGATCCTCGTCGACGGCGAGCCGATCACGATCACAGACCCGGTCACCGCGCTCGGGTATGGCATTGCGACGATGTATCAGGAGCTCGACGTCGTCGACGGACTCTCCGTGGCCGAGAACATCTATCTCGGTCACGAGCTCGCTCGCGCGGGCTTCACCCAGAGGCGGTCCCTGACCCGCCGCACCCGAGAGCTCCTGGAGCGTCTCGGGCACGGCGACCTCTCGCCGCACGCCGAGGTGGGCAACCTCTCGGCCGCCGGCAAGCAGATCGTCTCGATGGCCCGGGCGCTCTCGCACGACGCCCGCGTGATCGTGATGGACGAGCCCTCGGCCGTCCTCGACTCCGGCGAGGTGGAGAACCTCTTCCGCGTCGTCCGGGAGCTCACCTCGCAGGGCGTCGCCATCATCTACATCTCTCACCGTCTCGAGGAGATCCGCGAGATCGGCGACCGGATCACCGTCCTCAAGGACGGCAGCACGGTCGCCACGAACCTCGAGGTCGCCGACACCCCGACCGCCGAGCTGATCCGCCTGATGACCGGCAAGGCCGTCGACAACACGTTCCCGGAGCTTCCGGGGGTCCCTGCCGGGGCCGAGCCCCTGCTCGAGGTCGAGAACCTCGAGCTCGCGGACACCTTCTCGGACGTCTCGTTCACCGTGCGAGAGGGCGAGGTCGTGGGCCTCGCAGGGCTCGTCGGCGCCGGCCGCTCGGAGATCCTCGAGACCATCTACGGCGCACGCCGGGCCACCGGCGGCACGGTCCGCGTGGGCGGCAGCCCGCTGCGCACGGGGTCCGTGCCTCGCGCCGTGCGCGCCGGGATCGGTCTGTGCCCGGAGGAGCGCAAGTCGCAGGGTCTCATCCTCGACGAGGCCGTCTACCGCAACATCACGCTGCCGAGCTTCGACCGGTTCGCGTCCGGCGGGTTCCTCAACGAGTCGGCCGAGCGGGCGGCGGCCGAGGAGCAGGTGGTCGCGCTCGACGTCCGCCCCACCGACGTCGACCGCACCGTCCGCACCCTCTCCGGCGGCAACCAGCAGAAGGCGATCCTCGGCCGCTGGCTCGTCCAGGGCTGCCGCGTCCTCCTCCTCGACGAGCCCACCCGGGGCGTCGACGTGGGCGCGCGTGCCGAGATCTACGCACTGATCCGCTCCCTCGCGGACGCCGGGGCCGCCGTCGTGGTCGTCTCCAGCGAGATCGAGGAGGTGCTCGGCCTCGCCGACCGCGTCCTCGTCGTCTCGGAGGGACGGATCGTCCACGAAGGCCCCTCGTCATCGATCGACGAGCACGGCGTGCTCGACCTTGTCATGGAAGGAAGTGCCGCATGAGCGGTCAGCAGGAGACCGGACAGGCGGTCTCGGAGACAGAGCAGACGGCGCCCGAGCAGGCTCCGGACGAGACGAGCTCGGGCCACGGCGGCGGGCGCTCGGCCCTGCTGCAAGGATCGATGGGGCGCAACGCAGGACTCGTCCTCGCGCTCCTCGCCCTCGGGGCCGTCGGCTACATCACGGCCGGGGACCGGTTCCTCAACGTCGACAACTTCATGACGATCTTCCGCGCCGCAGCGGTGATCGGCGTTCTCAGCATCGGCATGACGTTCGTCATCACCGGCGGCGGGATCGACCTCTCGGTCGGGTCCGTCATGGGACTCTCCACGGTCTGGGCGTCGACGCTCGCGACCCAGACGATGGCAGAGGACACGCACTGGATCGTCATGGTCCTGACAGCGCTGGCCGTCGGCACGGCCGCCGGCCTGGTCAACGGCGTGCTGATCGCCTACGGCAAGGTCGTCGCGTTCATCGCGACGCTCGCGATGATGGTGGCGGCCCGCGGGCTCGCGGAGATGATCTCGAACCGCCGGACGCAGATCGTCGAGGTCGACGGCTTCCTCGACTTCTTCCGCGCCGACGTCCTCGGCGTCCCGGTGCTCGTGTGGATGTTCGCGCTCGTCGCCGTCGTCGGGTGGGTGCTGCTCAACCGCACGACGTTCGGCCGCCGTACCGTCGCCGTCGGCGGCAACCCCGAGGCCGCCCGGCTCGCCGGCATCAAGGTCCAGCGCCACACCATGTACCTCTACGGGCTCGCCGGCTTCACCGCCGGGATCGCCGCCGTGATGATGCTCGCCCGGACCACGGCGGGCACGTCAACCAACGGCTTGTACTACGAGCTCGACGCCATCGCGGCGGTGGTCGTCGGAGGAACTCTCCTCGCCGGCGGCCGCGGCACGATCGTCGGGACGGTGTTCGGCGTCTTGATCTTCTCGATCCTCCGAAACGTCTTCACCCAGAACAACATGTCCATCTCGGCGCAGGCCGTCGCGCAGGGCGTCATCATCGTCGTCGCGGTCCTCCTGCAGCAGCAGTTCGCCGAGCGGAGCAAGCGAAAAGCCTGACCCGCGGGCAACGCGCCCGCATCCACCCAACACCACACGCTGGACGAATCAAGGGAGATCTCATGTCCGCACGCACCACCACCCGCCGTCGTATCGGTGCCTTCGCCGCCGCGACCGCCGCCACGGCGCTCCTCCTCTCGGGCTGCACCTCGAACGAGCCCGCCGACGAGGGCGACGACGCCGAGGCCAGCTCGGAGGAGGCCGCACCGGTCTCGGCCAACGACGACCTGGGCGACGACGTCGTCATCGGGTTCTCGGCCCCGGCCGCCGACCACGGCTGGATGGGCGCCATCACCAAGAACGCCATCGCGATGGCCGATTCGTTCGACGACGTCGAGCTGCGTCAGGCCGAGGCAACGAACGACGTCAATGTGCAGATTAGCCAGATCGAGCAGTTCATCAACGAGGGCGTGGATGCCATCGTCCTGCTGCCGTTCGACGGCGCCTCGTTGACTGAGGTCGCCATCAAGGCCATGGAGGCGGGCATCCCGGTTGTCAACGTCGATCGCGAGTTCTCCAGCCCGTTCGCCGCCCGTACCACCGTGCTCGGCGACAACTACGGCATGGGCGTCAGCGCCGGCACGTACATCTGCGAGCAGCTCGGGGACAACCCCGACGCCGTCGTGGCCGAGATCGCCGGCATCGACTCGCTGCCGCTGACCCAGGACCGCAGCCAGGGCTTCGAGGACGCTCTCGCCGATTGCGGGCTCGACGTCGACAACCGCGTCGCCGCGGACTTCACCGTCCAGGGTGGCGAGTCGGCGACCTCCAACCTGCTGCAGGCCGCGCCCGAGATCGACGCGATCTGGAACCACGACGACGACCAGGGTGTCGGCGTCATGGCCGCGATCGAGAACGCCGGACGTGACGAGTTCTTCATGGTCGGCGGCGCCGGCTCCAAGAACGTCATGGAGGACATCCAGGCGGGCGACACCGTCCTGCAGGCCACGGTCGTCTACCCGTCCACGCAGGCCGGTGACGGCATCGAGCTCGCCCGCCTCATCGCGCAGAACAAGACGATGAGCGACCTCGAGACCGTCGGTGTCCCGCGCCAGGTCCAGCTCTTCGCCCCCGTCGTGACCGCGGACAACGTCGACGAGTACCTGCCGACTGCGTTCGAGTCCTGAGCCGACGACTCTCGACCGGCGGGGAGCCTGGCTCCCCGCCGGTCGTCCGGCTCGCACAACTTTGACGAAAGGACCTTCACATGGGTGACGCACCCGCACGGCTCGGCGTCGGCATGGTCGGCTACTCGTTCATGGGCGCCGCGCACTCGCAGGCATGGCGCACCGCTCCTCGCTTCTTCGACCTCCCGCTCCGTCCGTCGATGACGGCGCTCGCTGGGCGCAACCGTGACAACGTCACGGCGGCGGCCGACAAGCTGGGCTGGGACTCCGTCGAGACCGACTGGCGCACGCTGCTGACCCGGGACGACGTCGACCTGATCGACATCTGCACGCCGGGTGACACGCACGCCGAGATCGCGATCGCCGCCCTCGACGCGGGCAAGCACGTCCTGTGCGAGAAGCCCCTCGCCAACTCGGTCGCCGAGGCCGAGGAGATGGTGGCGGCTGCCGAGCGTGCCGCCGCCCGCGGCGTCCTGTCGATGGTGGGCTTCACCTATCGCCGGGTTCCCGCGATCCAGCTTGCACGTCAGCTGGTGGCCGACGGACGGATCGGCACGGTCCGTCACGTGCGCGCGCAGTACCTGCAGGACTGGCTCTCCGACGCGGCGGCGCCGCTGTCGTGGCGGATGGACAAGGACAAGGCCGGCTCGGGCGCTCTCGGAGACATCGGCGCCCACATCATCGACCTCACGCAGTTCATCACCGGCGAGTCGGTCACGGGGGTCTCGGGCATGCTCGAGACGTTCGTGTCGGAGCGTCCTGTCGCCACGGAGTTCGCCGGTCTCGCCGGCAAGGGCGGCGACGAGGTCGGCCCGGTCACCGTCGACGACGCCGCGTGCTTCCTGGCCCGGATGTCCGGCGGTGGGGTCGGCGTGTTCGAGGCGACGAGGTTCGCCCAGGGCCGCAAGAACGCCATCCGCATCGAGATCAACGGGTCCAGGGGGTCCGTGGCCTTCGACTTCGAGGACATGAACGTCCTGCACTTCTTCGATGCCGAGGAGCCTGCCGCGACGGCGGGGTTCCGACGGATCGTCGTCACCGAGGCCGACCACGCGTACATCGCGTCCTGGTGGCCGCCGGGTCACGGCCTCGGATACGAGCACGCCTTCACGCACCAGGTCGTCGACCTCGTGGGGGCGGTCGCGGCCGGAGAGCAGCCCGCGCCGTCGTTCGCCGACGGCCTGGCCGTCCAAAAGGTCCTCGACGCCGTCGAGCGCAGCGCCGAGAAGGGCGCCTGGCTCGACGTCTGAGCTCGCGGGCCCAGCCCGTGAACCCTGGTGCGGGGCCGACCGGCCCCGCACCGGTGGTGGCATCCGCCACCACACCGGGACCCCGACGTCCGGGCCGACGTGCGGGTCACTGCGGAGCGCATCGTCATAGCACCACCCAACCGGACCGAAGGAGTTCCTGGTGAGTACAGTGCTCAGAGCACGCTCGCGGACGCTCAGGCGCAGCCTCGCTGCGGCTGTCGCGACCGCGGTCGCACTTCCGCTCTCGGTCGTCGGCGCCCTTGGCGCGCAGGCCGACGAGACAGCTGAACCGATCGTGGAGGCCGTCGACGCGTTCGACGTCATGGTCTTCTCCAAGACGGCGGGCTTCCGCCACGGGTCGATCCCGACCGGGATCGCCGCCATCGAGCAGCTCGGTGAGGACAACGGCTTCACCGTGACGGCGACGGAGGACGCCGGCGCCTTCACCGAGGAGAACCTCGAGCAGTACGAGGCGGTCGTCTTCCTCTCGACGACGGGCGACGTCCTCGACGAGACGCAGCAGGCCGCGTTCGAGGCGTACATCGAGAACGGTGGAGGCTACGCGGGGATCCACGCCGCGTCGGACACCGAGTACGACTGGCCCTGGTACGGCGAGCTCGTCGGTGCCTACTTCGCGGGCCACCCCGCCCAGCAGGACGCGACCATCAAGGTTCACGACCACGCCCACGAGTCCACCGACCACCTGCCCGAGCGGTGGGACCGCTTTGACGAGTGGTACAACTTCCGCGAGGACCCGACCGACGACGTCCACGTGCTCGCCTCGCTCGACGAGTCGACGTACAACCCGGGTGGTACCGCGATGGGTGCCGAGCACCCGATCGCCTGGTGCCAGGCTTTCGACGGCGGGCGCTCCTGGTACACCGGAGGCGGTCACACCGACGCCTCGTTCGCCGAGCCCGACTTCCTCGAGCACCTGCTCGGCGGCATCCAGACCGCCGCGGGCGTCGTGGACAGCGACTGCTCCGCGACCCAGAGCGCCAGCTACGAGGCCGTCCCGCTGGACGACGACACGTCGAACCCGATGATGCTCGACGTCGCCCCCGACGGCACCGTGCTGTACGTGGAACGTGACGGTCGAGTTCGAGTCATCGACCCGGAGACGAACGTGACGACGACGGCGCTGACGCTCGCCGTCACGCAGTCGAACGAGGACGGGCTCACCGGCATCGTGCTCGACCCTGACTTCGGCGACAACGGGTGGGTCTACCTGTTCTGGTCCCCGCGTGACGTGGGTGACGTGGGGCCGCACAACCAGGTCTCACGCTTCACCTTTGCCGACGGTTCGATCGACGCCGCGACCGAGGAGAAGGTCCTGACCATCCCGACGCAGCGGGACACCTGCTGCCACGCGGGCGGCGACATGACCTTCGACTCCGCCGGAAACATGTACATCGCCACGGGCGACAACACGAATCCCTTCGAGTCGGCGGGCTACACCCCGATCGACGAGCGCTCCGGTCGCAAGAACTACGACTCGCAGCGCACGTCGGCCAACTCGAACGACCTGCGCGGCAAGATCCTGCGCATCACGCCGCAGGATGACGGCTCGTACACGGTCCCTGAGGGCAACATGTTCGCCCCTGGAACCGAGGACACGCTTCCCGAGATCTACGCGATGGGCTTCCGTAACCCCTTCCGGATCGGCGTGGACCCGCAGACCGATGCTGTGCACGTCGCGGACTACGGTCCTGACGCGGGCTCGGCGAGCGCGTCGCGCGGGCCGGCCGGGACGGTCGAGTGGAACGTGGTGAGCGAGCCGGGCTTCTACGGCTGGCCCTACTGCACGGGCTCGAACAACGACTACGTCGACTATGACTTCGCCACCGGACAGTCCGGCGAGGCCTTTGACTGCGACGCGGGCGTCGTCAACGACTCCCCGAACAACACCGGCATTCAGCAGCTGCCCGGTGCTATCGAGGCGGAGGTCTGGTACGGCTACGCCACGAATCCGCTGTTCCCCGAGATCGGCGGCGGCGGCGCACCGATGGGCGGGCCCGTCTACGAGTTCGACGCCGACCTCGACTCGGCCGTGAAGTGGCCCGAGTACTGGGACGGCAAGGCGTTCTTCGGTGAGTGGAACCAGGGCAAGATGTACTCGTTCCAGCTCACGGGCGACGACCGCGACGACCTCGTGGACATCAACCGTGTGCTCCCGGGGATCTTCGACCCGAGTGCCGGCTTCGATCGTCCGATGGACTGGGAGTTCGGCCCGGATGGCGCCATGTACATGGTCGACTGGGGCTCCGGCTTCGGCGGGAACAACGACTCGTCGGGAATCTTCAAGGTCAACTACGTCCAGGGCGACGCGGCTCCGATCGCGCGTGCGTCCGCCGATGTCACCAGCGGCGCAGCACCGCTGACCGTCCAGTTCTCGTCCGAGGGGACCCGTCACCCCGACGGCGACCCGATCACACTGGAGTGGACGTTCGGTGACGGCTCGGAGCCGAGCTCCGACGCCAACCCGACGCATGTCTACACGGAGAACGGGTCCTATACGGCCCAGCTGACGGCGACCGACGACGACGGCCTCGCAGGGGTCGCCAACGTGACGGTCGTCGTGGGCAACGAGGCGCCGACGGTCTCGATCACCTTCCCGGAGAACGGCGGGTTCTTCGAGTGGGGCGACCAGGTCGCCTATGAGATCGCCGTCGACGACCCGGACGGTGAAGTGGACTGTGCCGACGTGCGCCTGTTCACGTCGCTGGGCCACGACTCGCACGCGCACCCGTTCGACGAGCTCAGCGGTTGCGAGGGTGTCATCCAGACGGCACGCGACGAGGGCCACGGCATCGAGTCGAACATCTTCTGGGTGATCGAGGCGACGTACGCCGACGACGGTGGAGACGCGGGTGTCCCGCTCTCCGCGAACGACCTTCAGGTGCTGCAGCCCAAGCTCGTGCAGGCGGAGTTCTTCACCTCGACCGGTCGGCTCGCCGGTTCGACGACCGGCGGCGACGCCGGCGTCGTGACCGAGGAGACCGGTGATTCCGCCGGCGGTGGGCAGAACATCGGCTTCATCGAGACTGACGACTGGTGGGCCTACGAGCCTGTCAGCCTGACGAACGTCGACGGCCTTTCCGTCCGCGCCGCCTCCGGCGCGGGTGGCGGTGAGGTCTCGGTGCGCTGGGACGCGCCGGACGGTCCCGAGATTGGTACGTTCACCGTGCCCGACACCGGAGACTGGCAGGTCTACGAGGACGTTCCGGTACCTCTCGCGGACGTGCCCTCCGGCTCGGGGTCGCTGCACTTCGTGCTGCTCTCCGGCGGCATCAACGTCAACTGGTTCGAGATCGACGGACGTGGTGTCACGGCGAACGAGCGTCCTGACGTCACGCTCGACGCGACGCCGCTCGAGGGTCTCGCACCGCTCACGGTCACCGCGTCGGCCGCGGCGACCGACCCCGACGGTGCCGCCGAGGACCTCGTCTATGCCTGGGATCTCGGTCTTGGCGACGGGTTCGTCGACGGTTCGCCCGAGCTCGAGCACACGTACACGGAACCGGGCACGTACCGGCTCCAGGTGCGGGTGACCGACGCGGGTGGTGCCTACGCGGTCGAGTACGTGACCGTGACGGTGACACAGGAGACCGTCGAGCCGACCCAGTGCTTCCAGGGTCGCTCTGACGACTTCCTCGGGACGGAGATCGACCCGGACCGCTGGACCGTCCAGGACCAGGACCAGAACCTGTCGGTCTCGGACGGGATCTTGACGATCCCGGCGTCGACGACCGACTTCTACGGAACCGGGAACGTCACGGTGCCGAACCTGGTGCTTCAGGACCTGGAGGACGGTGCGTTCACCGCCACCGCGAAGGTGACGATCCCGGCGAACGCGCAGTACCAGCAGGCCGGTCTCGTGATCTACGGCGATGCGGACAACTACGCGAAGATGGTCATCCAGGGTCGCTCCAACCCCGGTGACCCGGCGACGCGCATCTTCCAGTTCGTCCGTGAGGAGGCTGGTGCTCCGAACGAGGTCGCCGAGTCCAACACGGCGGCGCTGGGGGCGGCATACCCGTCTACGGTGTACGTGCGGTTCGCGAGCTCTGACGGCTCCGACCTGACAGCGTCGTACTCGGCGAACGGCGTGGACTTCACGCAGATGCCGCAGACGAAGTCGCTCGACGGCATCGTCGACCCGCGCATCGGGCTCGTCTCGCTCGCGGGCACGGGGTCTGTCGCTCCGGTCGTGGACGCCGAGTTCGACTGGTTCCACATCACGCCGGACGACTCGGCCTCCGCGACCGGGCCTGACGACGAGTTCGAGGGATCGTCCCTCGACACGTGCCGGTGGACCGGCATCGTCCGCGAGGACCCGGAGGGCTATCGCGTCGCGAACGGTTCGCTGGAGATCGACACGTCGCCCACCGACATCTATCAGGGTGGCAACACGGACGTGCCGAACATCATCCTCCAGGACCAGCCGGAGGGTGACTGGACCGTCGAGACCGTCGTCGACGGCTCGCAGTTCGCTGAGCAGTACCAGCAGGGCGGTCTGATCCTTTATGAGGACGACGACAACTACGTCAAGCTGGACTACGTCACCGACAACGCCGCGGGTTCGCCCGTAGCAGGCCGGATCGAGCTGCGGTCCGAGGTCGCAGGTGCGATCGTAAACCCGCAGCCTGGGGCGACCAATCTGTCGGGCGACGTCTGGTTCCTGCGCCTCACCAAGGAAGGGACGACCTTCACCGGTTCGTACTCGACCGACGGCGAGACGTGGGAGTCGCTCGGCGACTCCGTCGAGAACACTGCGGTGGCCGACGCGAAGGTGGGCCTCTTCGCCCTCGGCGCGTCCGAGTCCACGTCCGTGACGGCGTCGTTCGACCACTTCCGCGTGGTCGGCGACGAGGTCGCCGAGCCGCTCACCGTGACCGGGTCGATCGACCCGGCCACGCCGGACGGTGAGGACGGGGCGTACACGGGGCCGGTCACGGTCTCGATCGACACGACCGGCGGCCCTGAGGGTGAGCTCGTATACCGCGAGTACAACCTCGACGGCGCAGGCTGGGCCGAGTACACGGCTCCGGTCGAGGTCTCCGATCCGGGGGAGCACACCGTCCAGGTGCGCGCCTCGGCCGGCGACCAGAACGTCGACGGTGCGGATCTGGTGTTCACCATCGCGGACACCGACCCGGTCGTCATGGAGGCCACCCCGGCCGCCACGGTCACCCAGTCCGCGTGCACCGTTGTCGACGGTGCGTTCGACAAGGTGAACGGTGCGGTCGTCGGAACCACCATGGACGGCGTGGCTCGCTACGTCGTCAAGGACGCAGCCGACAAGAGTCGGAACGTCCGCGCGGGCGACATGGCTCCGGGCAACTATCTGATCCGCGCATACCCGGCTGAGGGCTACACCCTCGTCCCGGGCGACGGGTGGACGGAGATCTTCCAGGGACGTCTCGAGCTCGCGGTGACCATCGACGCGTTCGACTGCCCGACGGCGACCCCTGTGGTCACCGTCACGCAGCCGACGTGCGAGGTCGACGAGGACGGCGAGAACGTCCGCGCCGGTGGCTCGCTCACCGGCGAGTCGGTCGACGGCGTCAAGGGCTACGTGGTCCACAACTGGGTGGACGGGGACCTGAACGACGGCAAGCCGTCGGACCTCCAGGACCTCGCTCCCGGCCAGTACCACGTCATCGCGACCCCGGACGCCGACCACCTGCTCGACGTGGACGGCGACTGGAAGATGAGCCCCTCGGGCAAGGCCACCCTGGTGGTGACCATCGACGGGTACGGCTGCGACCGTGTCCCGGCCGTGGACCTCGTCCAGCCGAGCTGTGAGGCCGACGGGACGACGACCGGTGCGCTGAGCCCGGTCGACGTCTCCGGCGTCAAGGGCTACGTCTTCCACAACTGGGTGGACGGCAAGGCCGACGGCAAGCCCTCCGACCTGGGCGCACTCGCGCCGGGTCAGTACCGGGTGATCGCCACGCCGGACGCCGGGACCGAGCTCGAGGTCGAGGGTGACTGGACCCTGAGCCCCTCGGGCAAGGCGGTCGTCATCGTGACCGTCGCGGGGGTGACCTGCGGCTGACTGACCGCGGGGGCCGGGCGTCCGACGCCCGGCCCCCGCATCACCCGCCACCGGGACGTAGCCGGGGTGCCGCGACGCGGTCCCGGCCCGGGGACGGCCGTCGTGGCCGGCACTTCTCGGTGGTATCGCCGGCCTCGCGGTCGGCACCCTCGGCGCAGGACGGTGCGCTCCGCTCCTGCGCCGAGGCCCTGAACACTGACGAACGAGGAGATCTACTGATGAGCACCCAGAGCGTCGCCGCCGGGAGTCCGGCGGTCGCGGTCGGCACGGTCGGCCCGCGGTGGGCATGGCGCGCGTTCGCCCTCCTGGTCACGGCCGTGCTGGCCGTCGCCTGGGCCGCGTCGCCCGCACATGCCCACGGCGGCGACCTCCAGGTCGACATCGGGACGGACGGCGCGGGCGGGATCGACGCCGCCGTCAGCTGGGCGGCCGACGGCCACCCCGTGGAGGAGACGGTCGACCTGATCGTCACCGCCGTGTCGGACGACGGCACCGAGGTCGGCCCGGTCCAGCTGCAGTCCGCGTCCGAGGGCGTGGGCTGGTACAAGTCTGAGCCGGGACTGCTCGGTGAGGGGCACTGGGTCCTGACCTCCGTGGCGACCGTCCCGGCGGAATACTCGGGGACGACCGAGATCGACGTCGCCCCGGTCGTGACGCCAGAGCCTGACGAGCCGGCACCCGGTCCCGAGACCGAGCTGGCCGCGGACACCTCCGACTCGGCTGCGACCGGGGAGACCGGCAGCGGCACGTCGTGGGGCTGGGTTGCGGTCGGCGTCGCCGCGGTCGTCGCCTTCCTCGCGGTGGGTGCGGTCGTCCTCCTGCGCCGTCGCACGAACGAGTAAGACACCAGAGATCCACCGAGGGAAGGAACGACAATGACTCGACCTATCAGCCTGTTCACCGGCCAGTGGGCCGACCTGCCGCTGGAGGAGGTCGCCGGACTCGCCGCGGGATGGGGGTACGACGGACTGGAGCTCGCCTGCTGGGGAGACCACCTCGACGTCTCGCGCTGGGACGACGACGAGTACGTCCAGGGCCGTCTCGACCTGATGGACCGCCACGGCCTGAAGATCGTGGCGATCTCGAACCACCTGACGGGGCAGGCCGTCTGCGATGACCCGATCGACCGGAGGCATGAGGAGATCCTGTCGCCGGAGGTCTGGGGCGACGGAGATCCGGAGGGCGTTCGCCGACGTGCCGCCGAGGCGCTCAAGGACACGGGTCGGATGGCCGCGAAGCTCGGCGTCAAGACCGTCGTCGGGTTCACCGGGTCGTCGATCTGGAAGACGCTCGCGATGTTCCCGCCGGTCCCGGCCGACATGATCGAGGCTGGCTACCAGGACTTCGCCGACCGGTGGAACCCGATCCTCGACGTCTACGAGGAGGTGGGGGTGCGGTTCGCCCTCGAGGTTCACCCGAGCGAGATCGCCTACGACTACTGGACCGCCAAGCGCACCCTCGAGGCGATCGGTCACCGCAGCTCGTTCGGGCTCAACTGGGACCCCAGCCACATGGTGTGGCAGGACCTCGACCCCGTCGCGTTCCTCTGGGACTTCCAGGACCACATCTTCCACGTGCACTGCAAGGACACGAAGAAGCGGCTGAACGGGCGCAACGGACGCCTCGGGTCACACCTCGAGTGGGCCGACCCCCGTCGCGGCTGGGACTTCATCTCCACCGGTCACGGCGACGTGCCGTGGGAGGACGCCTTCCGGATGCTCAACGCGATCGGCTACGACGGTCCGTTGTCGGTCGAGTGGGAGGACGCCGGGATGGACCGTCTCGTCGGCGCACCCGAGGGGCTGGAGTTCGTCCGACGCCTCGCGTTCGACGCTCCGGACGCGGCCTTCGACTCGGCCTTCTCGAGCAAGGAGTAGGCGGCCCTCGCCTCCGGCTGGTCCGGCAGCCCCAAGCGGTCAGTCCAGACGCGTGGGGCTGCCGTCGTCCCGCACCATCACGACGTCCTGATGCGTCTCGCCACCGACGACGTACTCGCGGTGCCCGACGACGTCGAACCCGCCTCGCGCGTAGAACGACTGCGCGCGATGGTTCTCCTGGTTGGTCCCGAGCCAGACGGGCCCGGTCGCGAGCCGCCGGCCGGCGGTGAGAGCCGACATGAGCAGCGTGCTCGCGACCCCGGCCCCCTGAGCGTCCGGGTGAACGTAGATCTTGGACAGCTCGACGTCGGCGAGCGGCCGCCCTGCGGTATCCAGGACCGGGCACGGTCCGAGACTCATGAGCGCGTATCCGAGCAGACCGTGCACTCCGTCGCGTTCGACGACGTACAGCTCGTGCCGTGGACTCCGGATCCAGGCCGCCATCGGGTCGATCCCCAGCTCGGTCTCGACATGACGCTGGACCGCGACGGGGTCCGCCCCGGGCGGGCAGGCCAGGGGGAACGTGAGCGCCGCGAGTGCTGTCAGCGGGACGAGGTCGAGGTCGGTGGCCGCGCGTGTCCTGGCATCCATGGGTCGAGGGTAGTTCGGGCCGGCCTGCGGCGTCCCCGGAGAGGTGGTGGGGGTCACGTCGGGGGGATTTGGTGGTTCGTTGTTCCGGCTGTAATGTTCTGGATGTCAGCCCGACAGGGAGACACGGACAGGAGCTCTTCGGGGCGGATGGCCGGTCCCGGGTGCTGATACCCCTGGTTTCTGAGTCTGGTTGGGTTGTGCCTTGTGTGCGGCTGGCTGGAAGGGGGGCTGGACGCGGGAGATCGGGTCTGGTAGGTTGGAGAGGTTGCCCCGGGTTCGGGTCGCTGAGGTTCGGCGGGTCGGGACGGTGCGTGCTGGTTGTTTGAGAACTCAACAGTGTGCTTGATAGTCAATGCCAAAGTTTTATCTCCTGGCTGGTGACTGTGGCTGCCCGTTCGGGTGGTTTCGGTTGGTGGTTGGGGGTCTTTGGACAACAGTTTTTGAAAACGTTAGTTTTCGAATCTGATTGCCAGATTAATGAGGCCGCGCATCGTTTGGTGTGTGGTGCTTCGTATGGTTGTTTGCTGGCTGGCTCCTTGTGGGTTGGTTGGTTGACGTTGATCATTTACGGA
>NZ_JNIY01000005.1 GCF_000701465.1 Paraoerskovia marina DSM 21750
CTGCCCTGGGAACGGGGTGGGAGAGTAGGACACCGCCGGACAACCATTCACCAAAGGCCCACCCCAACCGGGGTGGGCCTTTGGCATACCCCCACACCACCACGTCTGACCACCCGTCTCGCGACTCCTCGCGCCGAGGGTTCTACCGGGTCGGCGCGTAGGATGATGCACTGACAACTGACGAGAGGAACCAGGGTGAACGAGCGTCGAGACTCCCAGCGTGCAGGCGGCGATCGAGGTCGAGGCGACCGACCACGAGCCCACGGTGGGGGAGCCTCTGGTGCGGGTCGAGGCCCGGACCGTCGCAGTGGCGGTGAAGGACGCTACGGAAACCGACCCGGCACCGGTTCGCCCCGTCGGGACGAGGGAGCCCGGTCCGACGCCCCCCGGAGGGACGACCGTGACCGGCCTCGCGATCCGTTGATCCCGGACGGGATCTCGTGGCACGACCTCGACCGGGACGCACGTGGTCGCCTCCGTGGTCTGACCAAGGAGAACGCCGAGCGTGTCGGGGAGCACCTCGTCATGGTGGGTCGACTTCTGGACGACGACCCCGAGCGCGCGTACCTGCACGCACAGGCTGCGGTTCGTCGGGCCGGCCGGATCGACGTCGTCCGCGAAGCCGCGGCACTCGCCGCATACCGCACCGAGCGGTACGCGGAGGCGCTCCGGGAGTTCAGGACCGTTCGTCGCCTGAACGGCTCGTCCGAGCACCTTCCGATGATGGCGGACTGCGAACGCGGCATGGGTCGCCCCGAGCGGGCGCTCGACCTCGCCGTGTCTGAGGAGGCGTCCACCCTGTCCCGTGCCGCCGCAGTCGAGCTGGGCGTCGTGACGAGCGGTGCTCGGCTGGACCTGAAGGAGCCCGAAGCGGCGCTGTCGGTGCTCGACTCCCTCGGACAGGTGCCGCAGGCCCTCCGCGAGCGAGTCTCCTACGCCCGAGCAGCAGCCCTCGAGGCGCTCGGTCGGCCCGGCGACGCCGCCGCGACGCTCGCGCCCTATGTCGAGGACGACGACGACGTCGTGGTTTTCGACCTCGAGGCCGAGGAACCTCTGACGCGGTCAGAGAGCGGAGACGACGCGTGAGCGGGGGACTGCTTGCCTGCGACGGACCCCTGATCGACGCGTTCGACCTGGCACTCGTCGATCTGGACGGCGTCGCATACGCGGGTCACCAGCCGATCGCGCACGCCGCGGACGGGCTCTCGGCAGCGCGCAGTGCCGGTGTCCGCCTGGTCTTCGTCACCAACAACGCCTCGCGGGAGCCTGAGGACGTCGCCGGGCAGCTCTCCGAGCTGGACATCCCGGCGACCGCCGACGACGTGATGACCGCGGCCCAGGCTGCCGCGGCGTTGCTCCGTACACGGCTCGACGTCGGGGCGACGGTCCTCGTCATCGGTGGGGCAGGCCTGCGCACCGCCGTCTCGGCGGCAGGCCTGACGATCGTGGACAGCGCCGACGACGCACCCGACGCGGTCGTCCAGGGCTTCTCGCCCGAGGTCGGATGGAAGGACCTGGCCGAGGCGGCGTTCGCCGTGCAGCGCGGTGCATGGTTCGTCGCGAGCAACCGCGACCTGTCGATCCCCCAGGCGCGCGGGATCGCCCCGGGGAACGGCTCGCTCGTGGCGGCGGTCGTCGCCGCGACAGGCGTCGAACCGGAGAGCGCCGGCAAACCTGCACCGACGATGTATCAGATGGCCGTCGACCGTGTCGGCGGGAACCGCACGCTCGTGATCGGCGACCGCCTGGACACGGACCTCGCCGGCGCTCGTGCAGGTGGGTTCCCGGGACTCCACGTCCTCACCGGTGTGAACTCGGGTCGTGACGCCGTCCTCGCCGACGCGTCGATGCGACCGCACTTCATCGGGCGGGACCTGCGTGCGCTGACGCAGGCGCACGCCGCGCCGCGTCATCGAGAGGACGGCTCGTGGGAGTGCGGCGGGGCCACGGCGCGGGTCGACGGTGGGCGGCTCCGGCTGGACCACGGCGAAGCCTCCGACCCTGTCGACTCCGTGCGCGCAGCGTGCGGTGCGGTCTGGGCGGCGCGGGACGACGGCGTTCGGATCGACGAGGACTCCGTTCCCGAGTTCGACGTCCGATGACCGTCAGTCGCGGCCGGTAGCGTGGTAGGTCTGCAGTTCGACGAGATGGGGAGGGCGAGCATGGGCGAAGTGCCCGAGGGCTCCGTGCCGGCCGAGAGGGCGACGCCGAAGCCGCGCGATCCGGACGCGCCGTGGGGGGAAGACGTCCGGGAGCTGCTCGACGACCTCGGTTCGCGGCCCGTTGCCGAGCACCCCGATGTCGTCGACGCCGTCCAGGCGCGACTCGCGGAGCGACTCGCAGACCCTGAGAGCTGAGATGTTGAACCGTCTGGACGTCGAGCTCGCGCTCCGTGGCCTCGTTCGCTCGCGCGAGCGCGCGAGCCGTCTCGTCAAGGCAGGCTCGGTGACGGTGGACGGCGTCGTGGCGACCCGCCCGTCGGCGAGGATCAGCCCGTCCGCGGCGCTGGTCGTCGACGACGCGGAGTTCGTCTCGCGCGCGGGTGCCAAGCTGGCCGGAGCCGTCGACGCGTTCGCCGCGGCCGGTGCGCCCGTCTCCGTCGAGGGGGCGCGTTGCGTGGACCTCGGGGCGTCGACCGGGGGCTTCACGGACGTTCTGCTCCGACAGGGCGCTGAGCAGGTGACGGCGGTCGACGTCGGGCACGGTCAGCTCGTCGACGAGCTCCGGGACGACCCGCGGGTGGTGAACCTCGAGGGTCTGAACGTCCGTGATCTCGAGCCACAGGCGTTCGGCGAGATCGACGTCCTGGTCGGGGACCTCTCGTTCATCTCGTTGCGACTCGTGCTGCCCGTCGTCGCCTCGCTCGTCTCGGAGAAGACCGACGTCGTGCTTCTCGTCAAGCCCCAGTTCGAGATCGGTCGCGACCGGCTCGGGGCGACCGGCGTCGTCAAGAGCCTCGAGCAGCGCGCCGAGTGCGTGACGGCCGTCGCCGAGGCCGCAGCCCACGCAGGGCTCTCCTCCGTCGGACTCGTCCCGAGCAGCCTGCCCGGCCCGAACGGGAACCGCGAGTTCGTCCTCAGGCTCCGAGCCGGCGTGTCTCCCGCGTCCGTCGTCCCGTCCGACATCGTGCGCTCGGCGGTGAGGTGGGAGACTGACCACGACGAAATCGCGACTTTCCCGACCTGGATCGCGCACCGGACGACGTGGACGGAGGAACCGTGACCCGACGGGTACTCATCGTGACGCACGGTGGTCGGCCCGACGCCGTCGCGACGGTGCGGGACGCCGTGCGCGAGCTGGAGGGCGCTGGGTTCTCCGTCGCGCTGCACGACGACGACCTCGCTGAGGGGTTTGGCAACGCAGGCCTGCCCATCGACGTCGTCCGTAGTGCGGAGCGGGTCGAGGAGGTCGAGATGGTGCTCGTCCTCGGCGGGGACGGCACGATCCTGCGTGCCGCAGAGCTCACGCACGGGACGTCGGTACCCCTCGTCGGGATCAATCTCGGACACGTCGGTTTTCTCGCGGAGAGCGACCGCGACGAGCTGTCCGAGGTCGTCGCGCGACTCGCAGCGGGCGACTATGCGATTGAGGCCCGCCAGACGGTCGACGTCGCGGTCCACCAGCCGGGCGTCGACGAGCCGATCCACGGCTGGGCGCTGAACGAGGCCACGGTCGAGAAGGCCGGCAGGGCGCGCATGCTCGAGGTGGCGGTCGAGGTGGACGGGCGACCGTTGTCGTCCTTCGGCTGCGACGGAGTCGTGATGTCGACGGCGACCGGGTCGACCGCGCACGCGTTCTCCGCCGGCGGGCCCGTCGTCTGGCCCGACGTCGACGCCACGGTCCTCGTCCCCATCTCCGCGCACGCGCTCTTTGCACGGCCGGTCGTGGTCGGCCCCGACAGCGTCCTCGCGGTCGAGGTCGCACCGACGTCCTCGTCGGGTGGGGTCCTGATGTGTGACGGGCGCCGGCAGGTCGACCTGCCCGTCGGCTCACGGGTCGAGGTTCGACGGGGGTCGGACCCGGTCCTGCTGGCGCGACTCGCTTCCGGTCCGTTCACGGACCGGCTCGTGAACAAGTTCAGACTTCCGGTCGTCGGATGGCGCGGGCGGCACCGAGGGAACGAAGGGGGAACCCGTTGATAGAAGAGATGGTCATCGAAGACCTCGGAGTGATCAGCCGCACGAGTGTCTGTCTTCATCCGGGCCTGACGGTCATCACCGGAGAGACCGGGGCCGGCAAGACGATGCTGCTCACGGGCCTCGGCCTGCTCATGGGGGGCAAGGCGGACCCGGCGTCCGTGCGCCCCGGTGCCACCCGTGCGGTGGTCGAGGGGCGGATGCACCTCCCGGAGAGCTCTGCCGCACGGGAGATCGTCCACGAGGCCGGGGGAGAGCTCGACGACGACGGGTCGGTCGTGGTCGTCCGGTCCGTCGCCGCGGAGGGGCGCTCGCGCGCGCACGTGGGTGGCCGTAGCGTCCCGCAGGCGCTGCTCGCCGACGTCGCCGGGGAGCTCGTGACGGTCCACGGCCAGGCCGACCAGATCCGCCTGCGCACCCAGAGCCGGCAGCGTGACGCGCTCGACGCGTTCGCGGGGAAGGAGCATGCGGGCACGCTTGCCGAGTACCGTCGGACGTGGCACGAGCGTGCGGACGTCGAGAGGCGGATCGAGGATCTCACCACGCACGCCGACGAGCGGGCACGGGAGGCCGAGGCGCTTCGCCGGGGGCTGGCTGAGATCGAGCGGGTCGACCCGCAGCCGGGGGAGGACGTAGACCTGACCGCGCTCGTTGCCCGCCTGGGGAACTCCGAGGAGCTGCGCGCGGCGGCGCAGACCGCGCACCTCTCCCTCGTTGGGGACGAGTCGGCCGACGCGTCGGAGAGCGCGGTCGTGAGCCTCGACCGTGCGCGGCGGGCCCTGGAGCAGGTCGCGGACTCGGACCCCGAGATGTCCGCGCTGGCCCGCCGTCTCGTCGAGGCGGAGTACATGCTCAACGACGTCGCGTCGGACCTCGCCGCGTACGTCGACGGGTTGCAGGCCGACCCCGGCGGGCTCGAGAGCGCGCACGCGCGGCTCGCGGAGCTCACGACGCTGACCCGCACCTACGGGGAGTCGATCGACGACGTGCTCGCGTGGGCGAGCGCTGCAGGACTCAAGCTCCTCGACCTCGACGACGACGGCGCCGGCCTCGACGCGCTGCGAGAGCGCCACGCCGAGCTCGACGCTGGGCTGCGCCGGCTCGCCGACCAGGTCACAGAGGGCCGGGTCCGCGCGGCTCGCGAGCTGGACGAGGCCGTCAGCGCGGAGCTGGCGGGACTCGCGATGACCGGAGCCAGGTTGTCGACGGCGGTCGAACCGGCCGACCTGTCGGCGTCCGGCGGGGACAAGATCGCGATGCAGCTCGTCCCGCACCCGGGTGCCCCGCCCCGTCCCCTGGGCAAGGGCGCGTCCGGCGGTGAGCTCTCACGGGTGATGCTCGCCATCGAGGTGGCCCTCGCCGCGACGCGCGGCGCGCACGGTGGCGGCCCTCGGACCTTCGTCTTCGACGAGGTCGACGCCGGTGTCGGAGGGCGTGCCGCCGTCGAGGTAGGTCGTCGGCTCGCCCAGCTCGCGCAGCGTGCCCAGGTGATCGTCGTGACGCACCTCGCGCAGGTTGCCGCCTTCGCGGACCGCCAGCTCGTCGTGGCGAAGGACACTACGGGTGGATCGACCGTGACGGGGGTCTCGGAGGTGACCGACGACGCGCGTGTCAGCGAGCTCGCGAGGATGCTCTCGGGGCAGGACGACTCGTCGACGGCGTTGCGCCACGCGCACGAGCTGCTCGAGTCGTCCACGGTTCAGCCGTGACGTGGGACGATATGCACCGATGAGACTCTCGACGCGCCGGAAGGCGCCAGAACCGACGACGCCCGGCACGCACGGCACCGCACGTGTCGACCGCCGGACCAAGGGCCTGACCAAACGGCTTCGCGACGGCGACGTCGCGGTCATCGACCACGTCGACATCGACCGGGTCGCCGCGGACGCCCTGGTCACCGCGGGTCCCGCCGTCGTCCTCAACGCCGCACGTTCCACCTCCGGGCGGTACCCCAACCTCGGGCCCGAGATCCTCGTCGACGCCGGGATCGTGCTCGTCGACGACCTGGGCGACGCCGTCATGGAGATCCCCGAGGGCGAGACCGTCCGGGTCGACGGCGGTGCCGTGTACCTGGGTGACACGCTCGTCGCCGAGGGGACGGTGCAGACACCGCAGACGATCGCCACGAACATGGCCGAGGCGCGTGAGGGCCTGTCCGACGAGATCGAGCGGTTCGCCGAGAACACGATGGACTACCTGCGTCGCGAGCGTGACCTTCTGCTCGACGGCGTCGGCGTGCCGGCTGTGTCGACGAAGATCGACGGCCGACACGTCCTGATCGTCGTCCGTGGCTATCACTACCGCGAGGACCTCGCGACGCTGCGCCCGTACATCTCGGAGTACAGGCCGGTGCTGATCGGCGTCGACGGCGGGGCGGACGCGATCATCGACGCGGGCTGGAAGCCGGACATGATCGTCGGCGACATGGATTCGGTGTCGGACCGTGCGCTCGCGTCCGGCGCGGAGATCGTCGTCCATGCGTACCGCGACGGCAAGGCGCCGGGCCTCGACCGGGTGACGGACCTCGGGGTCGAGCCCATCGTCTTTCCGGCGACCGGCACGAGCGAGGACATCGCGATGCTCCTCGCGGACGACTCCGGTGCCGAGGTCATCGTCGCCGTCGGAACCCACGCGACGCTCGTCGAGTTTCTCGACAAGGGGCGTGCAGGAATGGCGAGCACGTTCCTCACGCGGCTCCGCGTGGGAGGCAAGCTTGTCGACGCCAAGGGCGTCTCGCGCCTCTACCGACAGCGCATCTCGAACATGCAGCTCGTCCTGCTCTCGCTCGCAGGGTTGTGCGCGGTCATGGCCGCTCTCGCGGCGACCGCCGCCGGCCAGACGTTCTTCGGTATCGTCGGCGCACACCTCGACACGTTCTGGTCATGGGTGGGCTCTCTCTTCGGAGGCTGAGCGTTCCCCTGATCCCCAAGCCCCACCGACGAAGGACCGACGAACACCGTGATCGACTTCCGCTACCACATCGTCTCGCTGATCTCGGTGTTCCTCGCGCTCGCCGTGGGGATCATCCTGGGAGCGGGCCCGCTCGAGGGGCCGATCGGTGACCAGCTCACCGGCCAGGTCGACCAACTGCGTGCCGAGCGCAACGAGCTGCGCGAGGAGCTCGACGAGTCCGAGGACGCGGGAGACGCCGCGGCGGCGTTCATCGAGGCGAGCGGGCCACGGCTCGTGGACGGCTCGTTGGACGGTGTCTCGGTGGCCGTCGTCGCGCTCGGCGACCTCGACCAGGTCCGCTACGAACCCGTGGCCGAGCAGCTCGAGCTGGCCGGGGCGACCGTGACGGCCTCGGTCGCCATCACCGAGTCGTGGACCGGTGACGACAGCACCGCACGCGTCGCTGCGGCGGAGGACCTCGCGTCGCAGGACGGGGCAGAGACCTCGGACACCGGCACGGAGGAGAGCACCGACGAAGAGTCGATGGCCGACGAGGACGCCGTGCAGGCCCTGGCGACCGCGCTTGCCACCTCGTTGACGGAGCCTGCCTCTGTCGAGGGCAGCGACGACGGGTCAGCGGTTCTCCAGACTCTCGTCGACGCCGGACTGCTCACCGTCTCCGAGGACGTGACCGCTCCGGCCGAGACCATCCTGCTGCTCTCGCCGCCGGCCGACCCGGCAGCCGACACGAGCGAGGGAGAGGCCGTGCCGACCGAGGCGGGAACCGACGCGCCGACGGCGGAGACGGACGCGGGTCCGGTGCAGATCGAGGCGTCGATCGCTCTCGCGTCCGCCGAGGCGGCCCAGGGCGCCGTGGTCGCAGGGCCGGCCGCGGTCGACGGAGACCTCATCACCCTCCTGCGCGACGAGGAAGAGCCCGTGTCCACGGTCTCCGGTACCGGTTCGCTGGCCGGTCAGATCAACGTCCCGCTCGCACTGGCGGCGTCGTACGTCGACGTCGTCGGTCACTACGGGTTCGAGGAGAGCGCCACGTCGGTCATGCCCGACGCCGTCGAGCTGCCCGAGCGGATCGACGGTGCGCCGTCGGCGAGCGACCAGTCGGCGTCGGTCGACGAGGCAGCGTGAGGCGCCGTCGCGCGGTGGCCGCCGCGATCGTGGCCGCGGGCGTGACGGCCACGGCGCGCGAGCTCGGGCAGGCGCTCGTGGGCCCCGACGCGCCGCGCTGGACGCGCACGAACCATGCCGGCAACCCGGTCAGCCTGCTCGAAGGCCCGGCCGTCGCCGTGGGGACAGGGCTCGGGGCCCTCGCAGGAGCGCCGAGCGCCCGTCACGGGAGTGCGGTCGCGATCGCGGGGCTCGGTGCCGGCGCCTTCGGTCTGGTCGACGATCTCACCGAGGACCCGTCGACCCGGACCAAGGGGCTGCGGGGCCACCTCGGTGCGCTCGCCCGGGGCGAGCTGACGACCGGGGGCCTGAAGGTCCTGGGCATCGGCGCGACCGCGGCACTCGCCGCGGCCGTCGTCCCGCGCCGTTCCGTCGGAGTCGGACGCGTCCTCGACCTGGCCGTCGACACGGCGCTCGTCGCCGGGGCGGCGAACCTCGTCAACCTCCTCGATCTTCGTCCCGGACGGGCGTTGAAGGCCTCCGTGGTCGGTGCCGTCCTCCTGGCGCCCTCGTCCCCGGGGTGCACCGGGGCCGTCGTCGGTGCCGGCGTCGCAGCGGCACCGGCCGACCTCGCCGGCCGGGACATGCTCGGCGACTGCGGAGCCAACGCGCTGGGTGCAGTGCTGGGCGCCGAGCTGGCCGCCACGGCGCCCCGCCCGGTCCGATGCGCCGTCCTGGCAGGGATCGTCGGTCTGACGCTCGCGAGCGAGCGCGTGAGCTTCTCGGCCGTGATCGCCGACAACCCGGTCCTGCACCGTCTGGACACGTGGGGCCGGGGCGGAGAGCACTGATGTCCCCGCGGGCACGGGTCGCGGTCCAGTCTCTTGCCGGTGCCGCCGCGATGATCACCGTCGTCACGCTGATCAGTCGCGCACTGGGCTTCCTGCGCTGGGGCGTCCAGGCCGGCCAGGTCGGGTCGGACAACCCCGTGGCGGAGGCCTACTCCACCGCCAACCTGCTCCCGAACGTCCTGTTCGAGGTGGCAGCGGGCGGGGCCCTGGCCGGTGCGGTGATCCCGCTCCTCGCCGGTCCGATCGCCCGCAGCTCGCGCGTCGAGGTCTCACGCACGGCATCGGCGCTCCTGTGCTGGAGCCTGCTCGTCCTGGTTCCGCTCGGCGGTCTCGTCGCGGTCTTCGCGGGGCCGCTCGTCGACCTCGTCGTCGTCGCCGTCGGCGGCGCGGCTGTCGAGTCCGGCACGGCGGAGCTCGCGACGGGGTTCCTCCGGGTCTTCGCCCTGCAGATCCCGCTCTACGGCGTCGGGATCGTCATGTCCGGCGTGCTGCAGGCGCACCGTCGGTTCTTCTGGCCCGCCGCCGCGCCGATGTTCTCCTCGGTCGTCGTCATCGTCGCGTACTTCGTCTACGGAAGCCTGGTCGGCTCGGCGCCGGAGACCGCGGCCGAGGCGTCCGACACGGCACTGGCATGGCTCGCCTGGGGCACGACCGCGGGTGTCGCCGCCATGAGCCTTCCCCTGGTCGTGCCCGCGATGCGTACGGGGGTCAGGCTGCGACCCACCCTGCAATTCGCACCGGGCGAGGCGCGCCGCGTGCGGGCTCTCGCGCTGGCAGGGATCGGTGGGCTGGCAGCCCAGCAGGTGTCCGTCGTCGCGGTGATGCTGGCGGCGAACCGGTACGGCGGCCCCGGGTCCGGGACCTTCCCCGTCTACACGTACACCCAGGCGGTCTACTGGCTCCCGTTCGCCCTGCTCGCGGTCCCGCTGGCCACGAGTGCCTTTCCTCGCATCGCCGAGCGTGCCGCGGCGGACGACCTCCCGGGCCTGGGACGACTGTTCTCGCGCACGACGCGGACCATGCTGACGATCGTCGCGGCCGGGGTCGCCGGGGTGATCGCCGCCTCGGGCGCGGTCGAGGCGGTCTTCGCGACGTTCGCCGACGGAACCGTCTCCGGCATGGGGGCGGGCCTGGCGTGGATGGCGCCCGGGCTCCTGGGCTATGCGCTCATCTTCCACGTCTCACGAGCGCTGTACTCGGTCGACCACGGACGAGCCGCCGTCGTCGCGACCAGTGCGGGATGGTTCGTCGTCTCGGTCCTGGCGTTCGTCCTCCCGGCGATCGTGCTGGGCGACGACAGGAACCGGGAGACCACGCTCGTCCTGCTCGGAGCGGCGAACACCGTCGGCATGACCGTGGCGGCCGTGCTGCTTCTCGCGGCCGCGCACCGACACCTTGGCGACGAGGCGATGCGCGGTACCGGGCGCACCACGGTCGTCATCACGCTCGGGGGTGCGCTCGGCGCAGCCGCGGGTGCAGCGCTCAACCGCCTCGTCCTCCCGGACGACGCGTCGTTCGTGGTGGGCGCCCTGGTCGGTCTGCTGGCAGGCGTCGTCGGGGCGGGGATCGTCCTGGCCGTCTCGTGGGTGGCGGACCGGCGGGCGCTCGCCGCCGTCCTCGGAGGAGAAGCATGAGAGTCGTCCAGGTGCTGGGTTCGAGCGCAGGGGGCGTCGCGCGCCACGTGGCGCAGGTGGCGCAGGCGCTGACCGGCGCGGGGATCGACACGCGTGTCGTGGGTCCGCGCTCGGTCGAGGCGCTCGCTGCGCCTCCCGGGGTGCCGTTCGCCGCCGTCGAGATCACGGACCGACCTCGTCCCGCCGACGTCGCGGCGACGACGGCGCTGCGGCGTGCGGTCGTGGGCGCCGACGTCGTCCACGCGCACGGCCTGCGCGCCGGGGCGTTGGTCGTGCTCGCCACGCGTGGGCTGCGTGCACGGCCGCGCATCGTCGTCACGGTGCACAACCTGCCGGTCGGCTCCCGGGCGGTGCGTGGCGTCTCCGCGGTCCTCGAACGCATCGTCGCCCGGGGCTCCGACGTCGTGCTCGGGGTATCCGGAGATCTTGTCGACGCGATGGCCGCCCGTGGAGCCCGTGACGTCGCGCGGGCGCTCGTCCCCGCGCCGAGCCTTGCCGACGGGCCGGTGCCCGAGAGCGAGCGGCCTCGGGCCGTCGCGTCGGTGCGTGAGGAGCTGGGCATCGACCCGGACGAGGGGCTCGTGGTGACGGTTGCCCGGCTGGCGCCCCAGAAGGGTCTCTCGACGCTCGTCGACGCCGCAGCCATGATCGACCACGACGCCACGTGGGTGGTCGCAGGGGACGGTCCGCTGAGGGAGGAGCTGCTCGGGCGCGCCGTCGACCGCGGTGCGCCCGTGAGCCTTCTCGGCCGACGAGACGACGTCGACCGGCTCCTGCTCGCGGCGGACGTCGTGGTCAGCGCGGCCGTGTGGGAGGGGCAGCCCATCGGCGTCCAGGAGGCGCTGGGGGCGGGTGCCGCTCTCGTCGTGACGGACGCGGGGGGCACCTGTGAGGTCACGGGGGACGCCGCCCGTGTCGTCCCTGTCGGGGACGCACGGGGCCTGGCCGACGCCGTCGGGCACCTCCTGGGGGACGAGGCCGAGCGTGACCGGCTCCGTTCCGCGGCCCGCGACCGGTTCCTGGCCCTGCCCAGGGTCGAGGACGTCGTCGGACAGCTCCTGCGTGCATACGCGGGCGGGACGAGCGTCACCTCCTAGTGGACGGGCGCGTCCGCCATCCACTGTTAGCATGGAGTTCCGTGGCAGACCCTTTGATCCAGACCCCCAGCCCCCTCGACTCCGGCGCCGACGCGCGCCACACGACGCGGCACATCTTCGTGACCGGAGGCGTCGCCTCCTCGCTCGGCAAGGGACTGACGGCTTCCAGCCTCGGCCGTCTGCTGCGCAGCCGTGGACTTCGCGTCACGATGCAGAAGCTCGACCCGTACCTCAACGTCGACCCGGGGACGATGAACCCGTTCCAGCACGGTGAGGTCTTCGTGACCGAGGACGGGGCGGAGACGGACCTCGACATCGGTCACTACGAGCGTTTCCTCGACAACGACCTCCCCGCCTCCGCGAACGTGACGACCGGCCAGGTGTACTCCCAGGTCATCGCCAAGGAGCGCCGCGGCGAGTACCTCGGTGACACCGTGCAGGTCATCCCGCACATCACCGACGAGATCAAGTCGCGGATGCGCGCCCAGGCCGGTGCCGACTACGACGTGATCATCACCGAGGTCGGTGGCACGGTCGGCGACATCGAGTCCCAGCCGTTCCTCGAGGCTGCGCGGCAGATCCGCCACGAGCTCGGTCGCGACGACTGCTTCTTCCTGCACGTCTCGCTCGTGCCGTACATCGGCCCCTCGGGCGAGCTCAAGACCAAGCCGACGCAGCACTCGGTCGCCGCGCTGCGGTCGATCGGCATCCAGCCCGACGCACTCGTGCTGCGGGCCGACCGCGAGGTGCCCGAGTCGGTCAAGCGGAAGATCGCGCTCATGTGCGACGTGGACAACGAGGCCGTCGTCGCCGCCGTCGACGCGCCAAGCATCTACGACATCCCGCGGGTCCTGCACGGCGAAGGGCTCGACGCCTACGTCGTCCGTCGGCTCGGGCTCTCGCACGGAGACGTCGACTGGGACGGCTGGACGGAGCTGCTCGAGCGCGTGCACCGCCCGGCGCACCAGGTCGAGATCGCCCTCGTCGGCAAGTACATCGACCTGCCCGACGCGTACCTGTCGGTGACCGAGGCGCTCCGCGCCGGCGGGTTCGACAACGACGCCAAGGTCTCGATCCGCTGGGTGACCTCGGACGACTGCCAGACTCCCGAGGGAGCGGACGACGCTCTCAGCGGTGTGGACGCGATCCTCGTCCCCGGCGGCTTCGGCGTCCGGGGCATCGAGGGGAAGCTCGGCGCGCTTCGCTGGGCGCGCGAGAACAAGGTGCCGACGCTGGGCATCTGCCTCGGACTCCAGTCGATGGTGATCGAGTACGCCCGCAACGTCGTCGGCATCGCGGACGCGTCGTCGACGGAGTTCGACCCCGACACGGCGCACCCGCTGGTTGCCACGATGGCGGAGCAGATCGAGTTCGTCGGCGGCAAGGGTGACATGGGTGGCACTATGCGTCTCGGCGCGTACGACGCCGCTCTCGCCCCGGGGTCGGTCGCTGCCGTGGCCTACGGTTCTGAGCTGGTCTCGGAGCGCCACCGTCACCGCTACGAGGTGAACAACGCCTACCGGTCGCAGCTCGAGGACGCCGGCCTGGTGATCTCCGGGACGTCTCCGGACGGCTCGCTCGTCGAGTTCGTGGAGCTGCCCCGGGACGTCCACCCGTACTACGTCAGCACGCAGGCGCACCCCGAGTTCAAGTCGCGCCCCACGCGCGCCCACCCGTTGTTCTCTGGCCTGGTCGCCGCGGCGGTCGAGGCCCAGCGGTGAGCGCGCCGCTCGCGGACGAGCCGGCGCGGCGCACCGTCCGCGAGCGGCGGCTGGTCCATCGGGGGCCGATCTGGGATGTCGTCGCGGACGACGTCGAGCTGAACCCGGGCGTCGTCGTCACCCGCGAGGTGATCGATCACCCCGGTGCGGTGGCGATCGTCGCGCTGGACCCCGACGACCGTGTCCTGCTCCAGCGGCAGTACCGGCACCCCGCGGGCCTCGAGATGTGGGAGCCGCCTGCGGGACTCCTGGACGTCGTGGGTGAGGACGCGCTCACCGCGGCGCAGCGCGAGCTCTACGAGGAGGCCGACCTGCGCGCGACGCGCTGGGACCTCCTCGTCGACTACTCGACGACACCGGGCGGGTCGACGGAGGCCCTCCGCGTGTTCCTCGCGCGTGATCTCGTCGAGGTTCCCGCCGCCGAGCGCTTCGAGCGGGAGCACGAGGAGGCCGGCATGCCGGCACGGTGGCTTCCGCTCGAGGAGGCTGTCGACGCGGTGCTCACGGGCGGCCTGCACAACCCCAACACCGTGGTGGGCGTCCTCGCCGCGGCTCAGGCACGCGCCCGCGGCTGGTCGACGCTCCGTCCGGCCGAGACGCCGTGGCCACAGCGACGCCGGTACGTGATGGCGGACGTCGACCCGCGCGCCTGAGGGTCAGAGCGCCTCGCGCACGCGCATCGTGAGCGGAACCTTCACGACCCCTGCGACGAGAAGTGCCGCGCCGAGCATGTGGAGCCCGACGAGCAGCGCGGGGAGCCCGGTGAAGTACTGCACGTAGCCGATCAGGCCCTGCCCGAGCGTGATCACCACGACGATCCAGAGCGCCTTCGTCACGGCCTGCGGCGCGTTCGTGCGGAAGGCGACCACGAGGGTCACCGCGAGCACGGCGAGGAAGATCCACACGAAAGCGGCGTGAAGCTTGGTCATCAGCGCGGGGTCGACCCCGATGCGGTAGGCGATCTCGTCGTCCCCGCTGTGCGGACCCGCCCCGGTGACGATCACACCCAGGACGACGACCGGCACCATCAGCACGACGAGCCACGTGCCGAGCGTGTGCAGAGCGGGTTCCACGACCCGTCGCGGCGGCGCGTCGCCCTCGCCGGAGCGGTGCAGCAGAAGTGCCGAGACGGCGACCAGGCACGCCGAGATCACGAAGTGCAGCGAGACCAGCCCGGGGTGGAGGTGGAGCAGCACGAGGATTCCGCCGAGCAGGGCCTGGGCGACGACGCCGACGAGCGGGACGAGACCGAGCAGTCGGTAGGCGCGCGAGCGGCTGCGGTCGGTGCAGACGAGCAGGACGACCGCGATGGCGAGAACACCCAGGACCCCGGTGATCGTCCGGTTCCCGAACTCGATGTACTGGTGGTACGACGTCTCGGGGTGGAACGCCGCGGTGAACTGACCGGGTTCGCACTCGGGCCACGTCGAGCAGCCGAGCCCCGACCCGGTGAGGCGGACCGCCCCGCCGGTCACGATGATGCCGATCTGGACGACGAGGTTCGCGACCAGGACTCCGTGCGTCCAGGGGCGGAAGCGTGCCAGCCAGTCGGTCTGCGGGGGCGTCTGCGTGGGCGTGCTCACGCCTCTACCGTAATCGGTCCGAGGCGCGTTCCCGGCGCCCGCGGGTGTGACGTCGGCCCGGGATCCTCAGCTGTCGTGCCGGCGACCTACTGCCAGCGGAACGTCCTCGCGGTCAGAACCGACAGTGCGGCCGCCCAGAGCGCAAGGATCGCCAGCGAGCCGAGCGCGAACGTCCCGTCGACGAGCGCCGCCGACATCGCCTCGGCGAGCGCGCCCGACGGCAGTGCCGAGACGATCGGGCCGAGGGCCCCCGGCAGGTGGTCGGCGGGGATGATGACTCCTCCGCCGAGCGCGAGAAGGATCAGGACCAGGTTGGCGACCGCCAGCACGCCCTCCGCGCGCATCGTGCCGGCGATGAGCAGGGCAAGAGCGGTGAACGCCGCGGTACCGAGCAGGACCGCCACGAGCGCCGGGAGGAGACCGGAAGGGTCGGGGGACCATCCGAGGAGGAGCGCGGTCGTGGCGAGCACGAGGACCTGGACGACCTCTACGGCGAGGACCCCCAGCACCTTCCCGGCGACGAGTCCGCCGCGGCCCAGGGGAGTCGTGGCCAGGAGCCGGAGCACCCCGTTGCGACGGTCGAAGGCCGTCGCGATGGCCTGTGACGTGAACGCGGTCGCCATGACGGCCAGGGCGAGCACGCCCGGCGTCACGTAGTCGACCCGGGACAGGCCGCCCGTGTCCATCGAGACGACGTCGGTCGCCACGAGGCCGACGAGCACGATGGCGGGCAGGATGATGGTGACGAGGAGCTGCTCGCCGTTGCGCAGGATCGCGCGCGTCTCGAACGTCGCCTGCGCGAAGATGCGCCGTGACGCGGGAGCCGGCGTGGAGGTCGTCATCGCAGGGTCCGTCCGGTGAGTTCCAGGAAGACGTCCTCGAGCGTGCGCTGGCCCGTGCTGATGCGGTGGGCGAGCGCGTCCGCCTGCACGAGCCAGGTCGTCGTCGCAAGGAGGGCGGCGGGGGTGACCTCACCGTGCAGGAGGTAGACGCCGGGGGACTCCTCGACGGCGTTCCAGTCGGACCCCGTGTCCTGGGAGAGCAGGCTCGCCGCGCTCGCGACGTCGAGGCCCGTGGACGTCTCGACGCGGATCGTCTGTTCGCGGCCCGCCAGGAGCTGCTCCGTCGTCCCCTCGGCGACGACGGAACCGTGGTCGACGACGTAGACGTGGTCGGCGAGGTTCTCGGCCTCGTCCATGAGGTGGGTGGTGAGCACGATGGCGACGCCCGTGTCCCGGAGCTCACGCACGAGGTCCCAGACGGCGCGGCGGCTCTGCGGGTCGAGTCCGGCACTCGGTTCGTCGAGGAAGACGAGCTCCGGACGGCCGACGACGGCGATCGCGAGGGCGAGGCGCTGGCGCTGCCCGCCCGAGAGCCGACGGACCGTCGTGCCGGCGAAGCCTGCCAGGCCGAGCCTGTCGACGAGGTCGTCGACGGAGCGGGGACGGGCGTACATCGTGGAGACGTGCGTGAGCACCTCGAGGGCGCGCGCGCCCGAGGGGAGTCCGCCGTCCTGGAGCATGACGCCGACGCGTGCACGGGCTGCCGAGGCCTCGGCAGCCGGGTCCGTGCCGAGGACCCGGATCTCGCCCGAGTCCGGCGTCCGGAGGCCCTCGCAGCACTCGATCGTCGTCGTCTTGCCCGCGCCGTTCGGACCGAGCACCGCCGTGACCTGGCCGGCGTGCGCCTCCATGCTCAACCGGTCGACGACGGGGCGGCCGGCATAGCTCTTCGTCAGGTCGCGGACGACGAGGGCGGGATTGCTCACTGCGGCAGTCTAGAGGGGTGCGCGGGACAGGTCCTGTGAGGGTCGCCTTGCTTGCCAACCGGCAATTAGAGAACGAGGATGTTGCGATATGCGGACTGTCCGCATTCTTCGACGCGATCAGAGGAGGTGGGGTCATGGAGCACGGTGCCACGCGACAGCTCGACCTCGCCGACACCTCGGACGAGTCGACGCGCGAGCGTGTCCTGCGTCACGTCGTGACCGACGGGCCGGTCGCCGCCGCCACCCTCGCCTCGACGCTGGGTCTGACGCCCGCGGGTGTCCGTCGGCACCTCGGGCTTCTCGAGGCAGACGGCCTCATCGCTCCTCACGTCGTGCCCCCGACCGAGGTGCGTCGCGGCCGCCCGGCCCGCCGGTTCGTGGCGACCGAGCACGGACAGTCGTCGCTCACGGGTGCCTACCCCGAGCTGGCCGGCCAGGCACTGCGCTATCTGCGATCGGCGGGTGGGGACGAGGCCGTCGCCGAGTTCGCCCGGCTACGGCTCGCGGACCTTGCCTCCCGCCGTGCCAAGGACGTCGACGCGGAGACGGTCGCTGACCGCGTCGTCCAGCTCGCCGACGTCCTCAGCGACGAGGGGTACGCCGCGAGCGTGCGTCCCACCGGCGGGTCGATGGCCCTGCAGCTCTGCCAGGGGCACTGCCCCATCCAGCACGTGGCGGCGGAGTTTCCCGAACTGTGCGAGGCGGAGGCCCGGGTCTTCTCGGAGCTCCTCGGCTCGCACGTGCAGCGTCTCGCCACCCTGGCGGGAGGAGCGCACGCCTGTACCACCAACGTCCCACTCCCAGTAGACAGCTTGACGACCAGAACGACCCACACCGTCCCCGGAACGCGGAAGGACTGACATGAGCGCTCCCACGCAGGACAACCTGACACCGCAGTCGGACGAGGAGATCATCGCCTCGATCGGCTCGTACGAATACGGTTGGCACGACAGCGACTCCGCCGGCGCCACGGCGCAGCGCGGTCTCAGCGAAGCCGTCGTGCGCAACATCTCGGCGCTGAAGAACGAGCCCGAGTGGATGCTGAAGCGTCGACTCAAGGCCCTCAGCCTGTTCGAGAAGAAGCCGATGCCGAACTGGGGTTCCGACCTCTCCGGGATCCACTTCGACAACATCAAGTACTTCGTCCGCTCGACCGAGAAGCAGGCGACCAGCTGGGAAGAGCTTCCCGAGGACATCAAGGCGACGTACGACCGCCTCGGTATCCCGGAGGCCGAGAAGCAGCGTCTGGTCGCCGGTGTCGCGGCACAGTACGAGTCCGAGGTCGTCTACCACCAGATCCGTGAGGACCTGGAGGAGCAGGGCGTCATCTTCGTCGACACGGACACCGGCCTGCGCGAGTACCCCGAGCTCTTCGAGGAGTACTTCGGGACGGTCATCCCCAGCGGTGACAACAAGTTCGCCGCGCTCAACACGTCGGTGTGGTCGGGCGGGTCGTTCGTCTACGTCCCGCCGGGCGTGCACGTCGAGATCCCGCTCCAGGCCTACTTCCGGATCAACACCGAGAACATGGGTCAGTTCGAGCGGACGCTGATCATCGCGGACGAGGGCTCGTACGTCCACTACGTCGAGGGCTGCACGGCGCCGATCTACTCGAGCGACTCCCTGCACTCCGCCGTCGTCGAGATCGTCGTCAAGAAGAATGCGCGGGTCCGGTACACGACCATCCAGAACTGGTCGAACAACGTCTACAACCTCGTGACCAAGCGTGCGACGGCCGCCGAGGGCGCGACGATGGAGTGGGTCGACGGCAACATCGGCTCCAAGGTCACCATGAAGTACCCGGCGATCTACCTCCTCGGCGAGCACGCCCGTGGCGAGACGCTGTCGATCGCGTTCGCGGGCGAGGGCCAGCACCAGGACGCCGGGGCCAAGATGGTCCACGCTGCACCGCACACCTCCAGCTCGATCGTCTCGAAGTCGGTGGCGCGCGGTGGTGGGCGGACGTCCTACCGCGGTCTCGTCCAGGTCCTCGAGGGTGCTGAGCACTCCGCGTCGACCGTGCTCTGCGACGCGCTGCTCGTCGACCAGATCTCTCGCTCCGACACGTACCCGTACGTCGACGTGCGCGAGGACGACGTCTCGATGGGGCACGAGGCGACGGTCTCCCGCGTCAGCGAGGACCAGCTGTTCTACCTGATGTCCCGAGGCATGCCCGAGACCGAGGCGATGGCCATGATCGTGCGCGGGTTCGTCGAGCCCATCGCGCGCGAGCTCCCCATGGAGTACGCCCTCGAGCTGAACCGCCTCATCGAGCTCCAGATGGAAGGGTCCGTCGGCTGATGACTACCGCCAGCACTGATCTGAACACGCCCACCGCCGACGAGGCCGCCGCGTTCGGCGGCGAGCCTGCCGGCCTGAGCACCGACCACTCGCGTGCTGCCGTCGACGGCGCGCACACCCACGGGAACGGCAGTTCGCCGCAGGGTTCGCGTGCCGAGCGCCTGACGTCGTTCGACCTCGCCGACATCCCCGTCCCGTCGGGCCGCGAGGAGGAGTGGCGGTTCTCGCCCGTCGCCCGTCTCATGCCGCTGTTCGACGGCGACCTCTCCGGCGCAGGCGTCATCACCACCGTCGTCGAGGCCCCTGAGGTCCAGGTCGAGATCGTCGGTCGCGACGACAAGCGCCTGGGTACCGCGGGACGCCCTGGCGACCGCGCTGCGGTCGTCGCGTGGAACGCCGCGACGCAGGCCACGGTCGTGACCGTCCCCGCGGGTGTCACGGCGAGCGACGTCACCTCGATCCGCATCGAGGGCACGTCGAACGACGCGACGGCCGCGCACCTGGTGGTGCACGCCGAGGAGAACAGCTCCGCCGTCGTCGTCCTCGACCACGTCGGCAGCGCGACGCTGACCGAGACGGTCGAGATCGTCGTCGACGAGGGTGCGAACCTGACCGTGGTCTCCGTGCAGGACTGGGCCGAGGGTGCGGTGCACGCCAGCTCGCACCGGTCGCGGATCGGCAAGGACGCCCACCTCAAGCACGTCGTCGTCACGTTCGGCGGCGACGTCGTCCGTGTGACCCCCGACGCCGAGTTCACGGCCGAGGGCGGCGATGTCGAGATGGTCGGGCTCTACTTCGCGGACACCGACCAGCACCAGGAGCACCGCCTCTTCGTCGACCACGCGGTCCCCGCGTGCAAGTCGCGCGTGACCTACAAGGGCGCGCTGCAGGGCGAGGGTGCGCACGCGGTCTGGATCGGCGACGTGCTGATCCGTGCCGAGGCGTCCGCCACCGACACGTACGAGCTCAACCGGAACCTGGTCCTCAGCGACGGTGCACGCGCCGACTCGGTCCCGAACCTCGAGATCGAGACGGGCGAGATCGAGGGGGCCGGGCACGCCTCGGCCACCGGTCGCTTCGACGACGAGCAGCTCTTCTACCTGCAGGCTCGCGGGATCCCCGAGATCGACGCGCGTCGTCTCGTCGTGCGCGGGTTCTTCGCCGAGCTCATCCAGGACATCGGGGTGCCCGAGGTCGAGGAGCGGCTGCTCGCGTCGATCGAGGACGAGCTGGCGAAGTCGATGAGCGTGATCGAAGGACCGCGCGCATGACCGCGGAGCTGGTCTGCCACACCGGTGACCTTGCTCCCGAGGAGGTCATGAAGGTCGAGGTCGAGGGTGCCGCAGGAACCGTCGAGGTGGCGGTCGCCCGCGACTCCGACGGTACCTGGCACGCGATCGACGACATCTGCACGCACGGGGCGGTCTCGCTGTCGGACGGCGAGGTCGAGGGCTGCCTCGTCGAGTGCTGGTTGCACGGCTCGCAGTTCGACCTCCGCACCGGACAGCCACGCCAGCTCCCCGCGACCAGGCCGGTCGCCGTATATCAACTGACGATCGACGGCGACCGGGTCCTCGTCGACGTCGACCAGACCGTCACCACCCACTGAACTTTCTGGAGTAAACGTATGTCCACGCTAGAGATCCGCGACCTGCACGTCAGCGTCGAGACCAAGGAGGGCCCGAAGCCCATCCTGCGCGGGGTCGACCTGACCCTGGAGTCCGGCAAGACCCACGCCATCATGGGGCCGAACGGCTCGGGCAAGTCCACGCTCGCCTACTCGCTCGCGGGCCACCCGAAGTACCAGATCACGCAGGGAACCGTCACGCTCGACGGCGAGGACCTGCTCGAGATGAGCGTCGACGAGCGCGCCCGCGCGGGCCTGTTCCTCGCGATGCAGTACCCCGTCGAGGTTCCGGGCGTCAGCGTCTCGAACTTCCTCCGCACGGCGAAGACCGCGATCGACGGCGACGCCCCGGCCCTGCGTCACTGGGTCAAGGACGTCAAGGTCGCCATGGAGAACCTGCGCATGGACAAGGCCTTCGCCGAGCGTTCCGTGAACGAGGGCTTCTCCGGCGGCGAGAAGAAGCGCCACGAGATCCTGCAGATGGAGCTCCTCAAGCCGAAGTTCGCCGTCCTGGACGAGACCGACTCCGGCCTTGACGTCGACGCGCTGCGCGTCGTCTCCGAGGGCGTCAACCGCGTCAAGGAGAACACCGACGCCGGGTTCCTGCTCATCACGCACTACACGCGCATCCTGCGCTACATCACGCCCGACTTCGTGCACGTGTTCGTCGACGGACGTATCGCCGAGGAGGGCGGCCCGGAGCTGGCCGACCGCCTCGAGGCCGAGGGCTACGACCGCTACCTCACGGGTGCGGCTTCCGCGTAGCTCGCGGGTGCCGGCCCGGGCCGCCGCCCGGGCCGGCACCTCCCGGATCGACCGAGGAGGACCACGATGACGACGACCGTCGGAACATCGCATCTCGACCACTGCCCGACGTACGGTGCGCTCTCGGCGCGTGAGCTGGCCGCCGTCCGGGCGGACTTCCCGCTCCTGGAGCGGACGGTGCGGCAGGGTCGTCCGCTCGTCTACCTCGACTCCGCGGCGACGTCGCAGAAGCCGACGGCCGTCCTCGACGCCGAGCAGGACTTCTACGAGCGTCGGAACGCCGCGGTGCATCGCGGGGCCCACCAGCTCGCGGAGGAGGCGACGGAGGCGTTCGAGGGTGCTCGGGCGGAGGTCGCCCGCTTCGTCGGTGCCGACGTCGGTGAGATCGTCTGGACCTCCGGGGCGACGGCCGCCATCAACCTCGTGGCATATGCGCTGTCGAACGCGACGCTCGGGCGGGGTGGGGCGGTCGCGCAGCGGTTCGCCCTGGCACCCGGGGACGAGATCGTCATCACCGAGGCGGAGCATCACGCCAACATCGTCCCGTGGCAGGAGCTGGCGGCCCGGACCGGCGCGACGGTGACCTACCTCCCGGTCGACGACGAGGGTCGGATCGACACGAGCGTCGTCGACCGGGTGATCACCGAGCGCGCCCGGGTCGTCGCGTTCACCCACGCGTCGAACGTGACCGGTGCGATCACCGACGTGGCGCCGATCGTCCGACGTGCTCGCGAGGTCGGGGCCCTCACGGTTCTCGACGCGTGCCAGAGCGTGCCGCACCTGCCGGTCGACCTCCACGAGCTCGGGGTCGACTTCGCGGCCTTCTCGGGACACAAGATGATGGGCCCGACCGGAGTCGGTGTGCTCTATGGTCGCCGTGAGCTGTTGGAGGCGCTGCCCCCGGTGACCACCGGTGGGTCGATGATCGAGGTCGTCACGATGACGGAGTCGACCTACATGGCACCGCCGCAGCGCTTCGAGGCCGGCACGCAGATGGTCGCGCAGGCCGTCGCGCTCGGTGCCGCGGCGCAGTACCTCGGCGAGCTGGGGATGGACGCGATCGCCGCGCACGAGCGCGAGATGGCGGCCGAGCTGCTGAAGATCGCCGACCTTCCGGGCATCAGGGTCGTCGGCCCGACCGACCCGGAGAACCGTCTCGCGGTGGTCTCCTTCGTGGTCGAGGGCGTGCACGCGCACGACGTCGGCCAGATCCTCGACGACGCAGGGATCGCTGTCCGCGTGGGGCACCACTGCGCGCAGCCCCTGCACCGGCGGTTCGGCATCGTCTCGACCGCTCGGGCGTCCGCCGCGGTCTACACCTCGGCGCAGGACGTCGCGGCGTTCCGGGAATCTCTTGCCGGGGTCCGCACGTTCTTCGGTGTGAACGACTGATGTCGTCCGCCGCCCACGCACGACGACCACGACCGACAGGAGTGCTGCACGGATGAGTTCGCTCGAGCAGATGTACCAGCAGGTCATTCTCGACCATGCCAAGGTGCTGCACGGGAAGGGGCTCGTGGAGCCCGCCGACGGTCACGTCGTCGGAGAGTCGCACCAGGTCAACACCACGTGCGGAGACGACGTCACGTTGCGCGTCGAGATCGACGAGTCGGACCCGGAGAACCCGGTCGTCGCCCGGCTGAGCTGGGAAGGACAGGGATGCAGCATCTCGCAGGCCTCGATCTCCGTGCTGCACGACCTGGTGGCGGGGGAGTCCGTCGACGCCGGTGAGCGTGCCGGCGAGGTGTTCCGCGAGCTGATGTCCTCGCGCGGCAAGGGTCTCGACGACGACTCGGAGGATCTTCTCGGTGACGCGACGGCCTTCACCGGCGTGTCGCTGTACCCCGCTCGTATCAAGTGCGCGCTGCTCGGCTGGGCGGCGTTGCGTGACTCTCTGGTCACCTCAGGAGTCCTGACGAACAAGGAGCAAGCATGAGCACGACACCAACGCCGACCACGGCGGCTGACGTCGAGGAGGCGCTGCGCGACGTCATCGACCCCGAGCTCGGCATCAACGTCGTCGACCTGGGCCTGATCTACGGCGTCCAGGTCGACCAGAACAACCACGCCGTGGTCGACATGACCCTCACGTCGGCGGCATGCCCGTTGACCGACGTGATCGAGGACCAGTCCGCCCAGGCCCTCGAGGGAATCGTCGACGGGTTCCGCGTCAACTGGGTCTGGATGCCGCCGTGGGGCCCGGAGAAGATCACGGACGACGGCAAGGAGCAGCTGCGAGCCCTCGGGTTCAACGTCTGACCGCCGCTCCGGTGCACAGAGCCCCACCCCGTCGCGATCGACGGGGTGGGGCTCTGTGCATCGGTGGGCTCGCGACCGTCGGGTCGGGAGATGGTCCGGCTCGTGGTCGTGGGACCGATGTCAGCGGGGGGACTGAGCGTCGTCGGCGGCCGTCGCGCGCGTCTCGACGTCGAGAAGGCAGAGGTCCGGTGCCACGAAGGGCTCCAGCCGCGTCGCGGCGACATGCCCCGGTGCATGGTCGAGGAGTCCCTGGGCCAGGCCCAGATGGAACGCGCAGACCACGTCCGGGCGCTGCTGTGCCAGATCGAGGAACGGGCAGCGGCGCAGTGAGATCCGACGGGGCTCGTCGTCGGTCGTCTCGGGTGCGAAGCCAAGGTCCTCGAGGTGTCCCAGCAGGTGTCGGACCGCTGACGTGCCTGGCTGTACCGGGGTCGGGTCGAGAGTCTCGGCTACCGCCAGACCGGCACGCCGGGCGGCGTCCGCGGGGTCGGGCTCGTCCGTGCCGAACCCGTCGAGGAGGACCCGCGTCAGCGCCGTGCGAACGGCCTGGTCGGCGTGCCCACGCGCCTCGGCCGTCTGGTCCTGGTCGGGCCGGGGGCGGGAACGGTACAGCCTCCGGGGACGGCCTCGAACGGCACGCGGCTCGGGCTCGCTCGTGACGAGTCCGGCGCGTGCGAGGACGGACAGGTGTTCCCGGACCGTGTTCGGGTGCTGGTCCGTCGCCGCCGCGAGGTCGTCGACCGTGGTGCCGTCCCGGCCGTCGAGAAGGTCGAGCAGGGCGACGCGGCGCTCGGAGGCGAGCGCGCGCCGGACCGCCATCTCGCCGTCTCTCACGGCACGAGACTATCAACGGGCTCCGGCCGGACCCGCTGCAGCGTGTGATCGGTCACGACGGGCCCGGGCCGAGCCGGCAGAGACTAGACTGGTTTCGTTTGTGCCTCGTTCGTCCCTTGACCTGTTCCGAGGCCACCACCACTTCAGGAGGACCCGCTTCGTGATTAATGCCCAGGGTGTCGAGCTGCGCATCGGTGCACGCGTGCTGCTCGAGAGCGCGACCTTTCGCATCGCCCCGGGAGACCGGATAGGACTCGTGGGGCGCAACGGTGCCGGCAAGACGACGCTGACCAAGACGCTCGCGGGGGAGACCCTGCCCAGCGCCGGGAAGATCGTCCGTGGCAACGAGATCGGCTATCTTCCCCAGGACCCGCGGACCGGCGACCTCGAGGTCGTCGCGATGGACCGCGTCCTGTCTGCGCGCGGGCTCGACGAGATCGTGCGCAACATGCGTGAGACCGAGGGCGCGATGGCGAGCGCCGACGTCGCGACCCACGAGGCGGCGATGGAGCGGTACCCCAAGCTGGAGGCGCGGTTCGTCGCCGCGGGAGGCTACTCGGCGGAGAGCGAGGCGGAGACGATCACGTCGAACCTCGGCCTCGACGACCGGATCCTCGCCCAGACGCTCGGCACGCTCTCCGGAGGTCAGCGTCGTCGGATCGAGCTGGCGCGCATTCTCTTCTCGGGCGTCGACACGCTCCTGCTGGACGAGCCGACGAACCACCTCGACGCCGACTCGATCGTGTGGCTGCGGGAGTACCTGCGCAACTACTCGGGCGGGCTCATCATCATCAGCCACGACAACGACCTGCTGCGCGCCGTCGTGAACAAGGTCTTCCACCTGGACGCCAACCGGGGCGAGCTCGACCAGTACAACATGGGCTGGGACAAGTACCTCGAGCAGCGCGAGACCGACGAGCGTCGTCGTCGACGCGAGCGTCAGAACGCGGAGAAGAAGGCGAGCACCCTGCTCGCGCAGGCCGAGAAGATGCGGGCGAAGGCGACCAAGGCCGTCGCCGCGCAGAACATGATCAAGCGCGCCGAGCGCATGATGTCCGGCCTCGAGGGCGAGCGCGTGAGCGACAAGGTCGCGCACTTGCGCTTCCCGAAGCCGTCACCGTGCGGAAAGACGCCCCTGACGGCGACCGGGTTGTCGAAGGCGTACGGCTCGCAGGAGGTGTTCACCGGTGTGGACCTCGCGATCGACCGCGGCAGCCGTGTCGTCATCCTCGGCTTCAACGGTGCCGGGAAGACCACGCTCCTGCGCATCCTCGGCGGGGTCGACCAACCGGACACGGGGCAGGTGCACCCGGGTCACGGGCTCAAGATCGGCTACTACGCCCAGGAGCACGAGACGCTCGACATGAACCTGACGGTGCTCGAGAACATGAAGCACTCGGCACCGGAGCTCGGCGAGACCGAGGTGCGCAAGGTGCTGGGGTCGTTCCTCTTCTCCGGCGACGACGCGGAGAAGCCGACCCGGGTGCTCTCCGGGGGCGAGAAGACGCGGCTCGCGCTCGCGACCCTCGTCGTGTCCTCGGCGAACGTGCTGCTCCTGGACGAGCCGACCAACAACCTCGACCCGGCGTCCCGGGCCGAGATCCTCGGTGCCCTCTCGACCTACGAGGGCGCCGTGGTGATGGTCACGCACGACGACGGTGCCGTGGCCGCGCTCGCGCCGGAACGTGTGCTCCTGCTCCCGGACGGGGACGAGGACCTGTGGAACGACTCCTACGCCGAGCTGGTGTCCCTGGCCTGAGGCGGGCTGCCGGCGCCGAGGGCGGAGTCGATCTCGGCGTCCTCGTCGTCCTCGTCCCGGCGCCGACGGTCGCGCGGTGCGACAGTGACCGACTCGCCGTCGGTCGTGAGGTTGCCCGCGACGATCGACGGCCCGCGCTCGCGGCGGACCAGGACAATAAAACCGCCCACCGCGCCGACGGCGAAGATGATCCACTGGACCGTGTACGAGAGGTGGGAACCCGGGTCCGTGTCCGGCTCGGGCACCGGGACGAGCGCCGTCTGCGGCGCGGGGTCCTCTGACACGAGCGCCACGTAGGCGCCCGTCGTCCGTCCGTCGGCCCAGTCGCCGCCGTCGGCGCCCTCGGACAGGACCTGGTCCGTCGAGATCGCCTGCACCTGGTGGTCGGGCGCCTGCCGGTCGGAGGCGGGCTCGTCCTCGCGCAGGTGACCCGTGACCTCGACCGTTCCCTCGGGCGGGTCCGGGATCGCGGCCGCGGACATCGAGTCCTCGCCCCAGGTGACGAAGCCCCGGTCCACCACGAGGACGGTTCCGCTCGCCGACCCCTCGGTGACCTCGAACGGGACGAGCACGTGGAACCCGGGCGTCCCGCCGACCGGGCGGTTCCGCAGGAGGACCGTCTGGTCGGGGTCGTACGTCCCGGTCATGGTGACCTGGCGCCACACGTCGGCCTCGTCCAGCTCGTCACCGGGGCCGGTCACGACCTCCTCGAGCGGCACAGGCTCCGACTCGTAGTTCGACTCGACGACGGCGATCGCCTCTTCACGGACGTGGTACCGGTGCCACTGCCACCGAGCGGCCAGCAGGCACACGACGGTCAGCAGGACGACGGCGACGGCCAGGGTGGCCCACTCGCGTGGCGTCCGGTGCGCGTCCGTCACAGATCGTCCTCGTGCTCCAGCTCGGCGACCGGAACCGTGGAACGCAGGAAGTCGCGCGCGCCCAGGAACGTCTCCAGGTGCTCACGGTGCGCGTCGCACGCGAGCCAGACCTTGCGGCGTTCCGGGGTGTGAAGCTTCGGGTTGTTCCAGAGAAGTCCCCAGCGCGCCTCGTCGCGGCAGCCCTTGCCGCTGCAGATCAGCTCACCGGAGACGGTGTCGGCCGCGGGGGTGCTCATGAAAAACTCCGTGTCGTCGGGGGGTGGCGCGGGGTGCGTGGTCTGACCCGGGTCGGTGGTCCGGTCCGGGGGCGTGGGCGGCAGGGGCGACGGTGCAGAGCCCAGCTGGCCGTAGGGCACGGGATCGATCCGCCGCTCCGTGTGGTCACGCCCGGCGTTGACGAAGAGCACGGCGATGTACGGCAGGACGACGGCCCCGGCCGCGAGGACCCAACGGACCCAGTGGTCGATGAAGACGGCGCCGAAGAAGCAGGCCGTGCGGATCGTCATCTGGATCATGTAGACGCGGAAGCGTCGAGCCTGGTCGTCGGACAGCGGATCCAGCGCCGAGGTGACGCCCTGCACGGCGTCCCCCGTGCGGTGTTTCTTCACCACGTCAGTGTAGGCCGTTGTGGGAACCCGACAAAGAGCCAGGGTGCGCTTGGGCGCTGTGTCCGGCCGCCGAAGCGGGGTCCGGACGGTAGCGTCGACCGAGCAGCGCATCGAAGCCCCGACGAATGAGGAGTCCCGTGGATCAGGCAGCACAAGAGCCCCGCACCGTGGTGGTGACGGGGGCCGCGCGTGGGATCGGCCGTGCGATCGCCGAACGGTTCGTGGCCGCCGGCGACCGGGTCGCGACGATCTACCGCGGGGGAGACCTGCCCGACGGCGTGTTCGGGGCGGTGGCGGACGTCACGGACACCGACGCCGTGAACGCGGCGTTCTCGCAGATCGAGGCGGAGCTCGGGCCGGTCGAGGTGCTCGTCGCCAACGCGGGTGTCACCAAGGACCAGCTGCTGATGCGGATGACGGACGACGAGTTCGAGTCCGTCGTCGACGTGAACCTCACCGGGACGTTCCGCTGTGTTCGCCGGGCGGCCAAGGGAATGATCCGGCAGCGACGCGGGCGGATCGTCCTCGTCTCCTCGGTCGTCGGGCTCTACGGCGGGCCTGGCCAGGTCAACTACGCGTCGTCGAAGGCCGCACTGGTCGGGATGGCGCGGTCGATCACGCGCGAGCTCGGTGCCCGCGGCATCACGGCCAACGTCGTCGCCCCGGGATTCATCGAGACGGCGATGACCGCGGAGCTGCCCGAGGAGCGACAGAAGCAGTACCGTGCCACGATTCCCGCCGGCCGGTTCGCCCAGTCCGACGAGGTCGCCGGTGTCGTGCAGTTCCTCGCGTCCGACGACGCGGCCTACATCAGCGGCGCGGTCATCCCCGTCGACGGCGGCCTCGGCATGGGGCACTGACCCTCCCTCACCACTCCTGGGACCCGATCGTCCCGTTCCCACACCCCACACCTTTGGAAAGGACCCACCATGGGCCTCCTCGACGGCAAGAAGATCCTCGTCACCGGCGTGCTGACCGACGCCTCGATCGCGTTCCACGTCGCACGGCTCGCCCAGGAGGAGGGAGCGCAGGTCGTGCTCACCTCCTTCGGGCGCCAGTTCCGCCTCACCCAGGCGATCGCACGTCGGCTTCCGCAGGAGGCTCCCGTCGTCCAGCTCGACGTCACCGACGACGAGGACCTCGCGGCGCTCGCGGACCGCGTCCGGGAGCACGTCGACTCCCTCGACGGCGTGGTCCACTCGATCGGGTTCGCACCCCAGAGCGTGATGGGCGGCAACTTCCTGTCGGGCGAGTGGGCCGACGTCTCCACCGCCCTCGAGGTATCGGCGTTCTCGCTGAAGTCGCTCGCGGTGGCGGCGAAGCCGCTCCTCAGCTCGGGCGGCTCCATCGTGGGACTGACGTTCGACGCGAGCTTCGCCTGGCCCGTCTACGACTGGATGGGTGTGGCGAAGGCCGCGTTCGAGTCGACCAGCCGCTACCTCGCACGTGACCTGGGTGCGGACGGGATCCGCAGCAACCTCGTCTCCGCCGGCCCGATCCGGACGACGGCCGCGAAGTCGATCCCGGGTTTCGCGTCCATGGAGGACGGCTGGCCGGAGCGCGCGCCCCTCGGCTGGGACCAGACCGACCCCGAGCCGACGGCGCGAGCGGTCGCCGCGCTGCTGTCCGACTGGTTCCCCGCGACGACGGGCGAGATCGTCCACGTCGACGGCGGTGTGCACGCTATGGGACTCTGATGCCATGACAGCATCTGGGACGAGCCCTCTGCACCGCCTGGTGCTCCTGCGCCATGCCAAGGCGGAACCCGCGGGCAACGGCGACGACGTCCTGCGTCCGCTCGCCCTCAACGGGCGCAAGCATGCGGGCCGGGTCGGCGAAGCGCTGGCCGCGGCAGGGCTCGTCCCCGACCTGGTCCTGTGCTCGTCCGCACTGCGAACGCGCCAGACGTGGGAGCTCGCAGCGTCTCGCCTCCCCACCACCGTCCCCGTGGACGTGCACGACTCGCTCTACGCGGCGAGCGTCAACGACCTGCTCGACGTCCTGCAGACGGTCGACGCCCGCGTCCGGACGCTGCTGGTCGTGGGGCACGAGCCGACGATGGCTGCGACCGCAGAGCGGCTCGGGGGTCCGGGTTCCCTGGACGGCGCGGTCGCTCAGGTGCGCGTCGGGGTCCCGACCGCCACCTACAGCGTGCTGGAGTCCGCCGAGCCGTGGGCCGCGTGGGAACCACGCTCGGCGCGACTCGTCGAGGTCACGCGCCCTCCGCGCTGACGAAGCCGCGGTCCCGCTCGGCGACGACCCTGTCGATCAGCGGCAGGACGGCGTCGAGTCGTGGTCCGTCGACGGCGTACGGCGCCTGCTCGCGGACGACCGGCTTCGCCGCGAACGCGATGCCGATACCGGCCGCGGCGATCATGTCGAGGTCGTTCGCGCCGTCGCCGATCGCGATGGTGTGGTCGGGCGTGATTCCCTCCTGTGCGGCGTAGGCGGCGAGCGCGGTGGCCTTGGCCGCCCGGTCGACGACCGGGCCTGCCGTGCGCCCCGTCAGCACGCCGTCGACGATCTCCAGCCCGTTGGCCCGGTACCGGGTGATGCCGAGCTCTGACGCGAGGCCTCCGACGATCGAGGTGAACCCTCCGGAGACGAGAGCGACGACCCATCCTCGGCGGTGCGCCTCGGCGACGAGCTCTCGGGCCCCCGGCGTGAACGTCGCGCGTCGGCGGACGTCGTCGAGCGCGTCGGCCGGTACGCCACGCAGGGTCGCGACCCGCTCGCGGAGCGAGGCGGCGAAGTCGAGCTCGCCGCGCATCGCCCGTTCGGTGACCTCGGCCACCTCGGCACGGGTTCCCGCATGGTCGGCGAGGAGCTCGATGACCTCCTCGGTGATGAGCGTGGAGTCGACGTCCATCACGAGCAGGTAGGGGGCGGTGGGATCAGTCAACGAGGGTTCCCTTCGGGACGACGGTGAGGCCGGACTCGGTCACGTGGAAGCCGCGGGCGCGGTCCTCCTCGGGGTTGAGACCGACGCGGGCGCGCTCCGCGACGACGACCCCCTTGTCGAGGATCGCACGGTGGACCTGGGCGTGACGCTGGATCTCGACCCCGTCCATCAGCACGCTGTCCGAGACGGTGGCCCAGGAGTGGACGTAGACCCCGGGCGAGAGCACCGATCCCGACACCGTCCCGCCGGAGACGATCACGCCGGGCGAGACCAGGGAGTCGGCGGCGTGCCCCGTCCGCCCCTCGGCGGCGTGGACGAACTTCGCCGGCGGGAGGCCGGTGTTGCCCGTGAACAGCGGCCACTGCTGGTTGTACAGGTTGAAGACCGGCGTGATCGAGATCAGGTCCTTGTGGGCGTCGTAGAACGCGTCGATGCTCCCGACGTCGCGCCAGTAGTCCCGGTCCCGGTCGGTGGAGCCGGGCACGTCGTTGCGGATGAAGTCGTAGACACCTGCGGTTCCGCGCTCGACGAAGGCGGGCACGATGTCACCGCCCATGTCGTGACGGGACGTGGGACTCGCGGCGTCCTGCGTGACGGCCTCGACGAGGGCGTCGGCGTTCATCACGTAGTTGCCCATCGACGCGAGAACCTCGCCGGGTGAGTCCGCCAGGCCCTCTGGGTCGGTCGGCTTCTCCAGGAACGCCCGGATCTTGGTGGGGTCCTCGGGGTCGGTGTCGATCACGCCGAACTGGTCGGCCATCGCGATCGGCTGGCGGATTCCCGCCACCGTGATCTCCGCGCCCGACTCGATGTGGGCGTCGACCATCTGGGAGAAGTCCATCCGGTACACGTGGTCGGCCCCGACCACGACCACGATGTCGGGCTTCTCGTCCTCGATGATGTTCAGGCACTGGTAGATCGCGTCGGCGCTGCCGAGGTACCAGTGCTTGCCCACCCGCTGCTGTGCGGGGACGGGGGCGACGTAGTTGCCCAGGAGCGGCGACATGCGCCACGTCCGGGCGATGTGCCGGTCGAGGCTGTGGGACTTGTACTGGGTCAGCACGACGACGTGCAGATAGCCCGAGTTGACGAGGTTCGACAGGGCGAAGTCGACGAGCCGGTACAGGCCGCCGAACGGGACGGCCGGCTTGGCGCGGGCCTGGGTGAGCGGCATCAGCCGCTTGCCCTCGCCACCGGCGAGGACGATCGCGAGAACTCGTGGCGTAGGCATGGCTCGACCTTATGCCGGACCACCCCGCGTCCGCACGCCTGACCGGATACCGTGTGGACGTGAGAGTCGACCTGCTGACGCGTGAGTACCCGCCCTTCGTCTACGGGGGTGCGGGCGTCCACGTCGCCGAGCTCTCCGCCGTCCTTCGTGAGCACGTCGACGTCCGCGTCCGTTGCTTCGACGGACCGCGCGACGCCGACGGGGTCGATGGCTATCGCGTCCCCTCCGAGCTCGAGGGCGCAGACGCCACGCTCGGCGTGCTCGGGGTCGACCTGCAGATGGCGTCGGCGACGGCGGGTGCCGACCTCGTCCACTCGCACACCTGGTACGCCAACATGGCCGGGCATCTGGCGTCGCTGCTGCACGGGGTCCCGCACGTGATCTCGGCCCACTCGCTCGAACCGTTGCGTCCCTGGAAGGCCGAGCAGCTCGGTGGCGGGTACCGCGTCTCGTCGTGGGTGGAGCGCACCGCCTACGAGGCCGCGGACGCCGTCATCGCGGTCTCGGGCGGCATGCGTGCCGACATCCTGCGCGCCTACCCGTCGATCGACCCTGACCGGGTGCACGTCGTGCACAACGGGATCGACCTCGACGGGTGGCAGCGTCCCGTCGAGGGCGACGACCAGGAACGGGCCGACGCGGTGGCGAGGTCACACGGGATCGACCCGGACCGACCTGCGGTCGTCTTCGTCGGCCGGATCACCCGCCAGAAGGGGCTGCCGTACCTCCTCGCGGCGGCTCGCCGACTGCCGCCCGAGGTCCAGCTGGTCCTGTGCGCCGGGGCTCCGGACACGCCGGAGATCGCCGCGGAGGTCTCCGACGCCGTCGCGGTGCTCGCTCAGGAGCGCACCGGTGTGGTGTGGATCGAGGAGATGCTGCCGCGCCCCGACCTCGTGGCGGTGCTCGCCGCGTGCACGGTCTTCGTCTGCCCGTCGGTCTACGAGCCGCTGGGCATCGTGAACCTGGAGGCGATGGCGGTCGGTCTGCCGGTGGTCGGCACCGCGACGGGCGGCATCCCCGAGGTGGTGGACGACGGGGTCACGGGCACGCTCGTGCCGATCGACCAGGTGCAGGACGGGACGGGGACACCGATCGACCCGGAGCGGTTCGTCTCGGACCTCGCCGCTGCGCTGTCGGACGCGGTCGCGGATCCTGCCCGCGCGCGCGATCAAGGACGTGCGGCGCGACGTCGTGTGGAGGACCACTTCTCGTGGGAGTCCGTCGGGCGCCGGACCCTCGACGTCTACGCGCAGGTGCTCGGGACCGCTATCTCACGGTGAGGGTCGCTGCCGCGAGGGCGCGTCGAGCGGCGCGGTCGACCTCGCCCAGCGCCGCACTGCGCTGGTCCGCCTGCCAGAGCGACGCGGCACCGCCGTCGTCGTCGGTGGCGAGCTCGACGATCCGACGCAGTCGCGTGGCGAGCGAGGTGACCCGGGCCGTCGTCGCCTCGACGCGCGGTGGCAGCGGCCATCCCAGGTTCTCGCCGCGCAGGGCCGCCAGCTCGTCCCCGACGTCCTCCCGCCAGCGTGCGACGTCGAGATCCGCCAGGGCGCGGGTCGCGGTGATCAGGGCCGTCCGTAGCGCGCGGTCGGCCTCGGAGACGTCGCCGACGACGCCGTAGAAGCGACGCTCCCAGCTCGAGACAGGCACGCGGTCCCACGTCACGAGGTGCCCGGGCTCCCAGGCCGAACCGAACCGCACGACCGACGGCACGAGCGCGAACGCGCCGGCCGTCGACTCGACGAGGAGGCACTCGCCGGCCTCCGTCGCGGCGGCGCTCGCCTCGGCCGGCACCCCGGCGGGGTCGCCCGGTGCGGGCAGTGCCGCGACCGTCGACGTCCCCGGGGACGACACGATCGTGAGAAGGGTCCGGAGCTCGGCGTCGTCGTCCTCACCCCGGCGCGGGGCGCCGTCGAACGAGCTGCCGAGCCGGTGCGGCTCGTCGTCGCCGCGCACGGCGCGGACCGCGTCGGGAAGCAGCGCGACCCCGTCCGCGAGGTCGCGCGCCCACAACGCCAGGACGACACTGCGTGGCGGGATGACGGACTGTGATTCCACACCGACCAACCTATAGGGTCAGTCGCTATGAGCTCGGTCCTTTCCTTCCAGGGTGTCAGCGTGCGTCGCGGTGCCTCAACGATCCTCGACGACGTCTCGTGGGAGGTGGAGGACGGCGACCGCTGGGTGATCCTCGGGCCCAACGGGGCCGGCAAGACGACGGCTCTGCAGCTCGCGAGCACACGGATGCACCCGACCTCCGGAACGGTGGAGATCCTCGGCGAGCGTCTTGGTGCGAGCGACGTCTTCGAGCTGCGACCGCGTGTCGGTCTGGCGAGCGCGTCGCTGGCCGAGCGGATCGCCCCGGGGGAGGTCGTCCGCGACGTGGTGCTGACCGCTGCCTACGGCATGACCGGACGCTGGCGCGAGGAGTACGAGGGGACGGACACCGAGCAGGCGGACGCCCTGCTCGCCGCCTTCGACGTCGCACGCCTGGCGGACCGCCGCTACGGCACGCTGTCCGAGGGCGAGCGCAAGCGCGTCCAGATCGCCCGCGCGCTGATGCCGGACCCGGAGCTCCTTCTGCTCGACGAGCCGGCTGCCGGTCTCGACCTCGGCGGCCGCGAGGAGCTCGTCGGCGCACTGGCCGAGCTCGCGCAGGACGATGCGTCCCCGGTCCTCGTCCTCGTCACGCACCACCCCGAGGAGATCCCTCCCGGGTTCACCCACGCGCTGCTCCTGCGCGAGGGTGGCGTCCACGCGGCAGGCCCGCTGGAGGAGGTCATGACCGCCGAGAACCTGACGGCGACGTTCGGCACGCCCCTCGAGGTCTCGCACGACGGAGACCGGTGGAGCGCGCGTTCCGCACGCTGACCCTGTGGAAACCCCTCCTGCCCGTCGGTCGAGGCAGTAGGGTTGGAGCAGATGCAGTGTCCGACGACGGGTGCTGGCGGGGAGGGAGAGTTCGATGGCCTGGTTGTGGTGGTTGGGCGGAGCAGCGGTGCTCGCGCTCCTGGAGATCGTCTCGCTCGACCTCGTCCTGATCATGTTCGCCGGCGGGGCGCTCGCCGCCGCGGGGACGGCAGGTCTCGGTGCGCCCGTCTGGGTGCAGATCCTGGCCTTTCTCGTGACCTCCGGCCTGCTGCTCTTCGCACTCAGGCCCTGGCTCCTGCGGAGCCTCCGCTCGCGCATGACCCTCACCGAGACCAACGCCGCCGCCCAGGTCGGGCGCATGGCCGTCGTCCTGGAGGACGTCACCGAGCTGCACGGCCGGATCAAGCTGGCCGGTGAGGTCTGGAGCGCCCGCACCGAGGACGAGGCGCCGTCGCTCCCCGTGGGCACGGAGGTGCGCGTGCTACGCATCGACGGCGCGACCGCCGTCGTCGGGACGTCGAGCTCCGCGCCGCACGGGCGGGCACCCTCCGCGATGTGACCCGCGGAGCACGAGCGCACGAACTTCCGTGGGAGCGTCTCGCGGGTCCGGCCGGTGACGGCCGGTGAATGATCGACGAGGAGAGTTCATGAGCGACCCGAGTGTCGGGACCTTCATCTTGTACATCGTGCTGGCAGTCATCGTCGTCTTCGTCGTGGTTGCCCTGTTCAAGGCGGTGCGGATCGTCCCGCAGGCGACGTCGATCATCGTCGAACGCCTGGGCCGGTACTCGCGGACGATGGACGCCGGGCTGCACCTGCTCGTTCCCTTCATCGACAAGCTGCGTGCGCAGGTGGACCTCCGCGAGCAGGTGGTCTCCTTCCCACCGCAGCCCGTGATCACCTCGGACAACCTCGTCGTCAGCATCGACACGGTGATCTACTTCCAGGTCACCGACCCGAAGTCGGCCGTCTACGAGATCGCGAACTACATCACCGCGATCGAGCAGCTCACGGTCACCACGCTGCGTAACGTCATCGGTTCGATGGACCTCGAGCAGACACTGACGAGCCGCGACCAGATCAACGGCCAGCTGCGCGGGGTGCTCGACGAGGCGACCGGTCGGTGGGGCATCCGCGTCAACCGCGTCGAGCTCAAGTCGATCGACCCGCCGCAGTCGGTCCAGGGCGCGATGGAGCAGCAGATGCGCGCGGAGCGCGACCGCCGTGCCACGATCCTCACGGCCGAGGGCGTCAAGCAGTCGAAGATCCTCACGGCCGAGGGTGAGAAGCAGTCCCAGATCCTCCGTGCCGAGGGTGCCGCCCAGTCCAAGATCCTCGAGGCCGAGGGCGAGGCCCGCGCCATCCTGCAGGTCTTCGACGCGATCCACGAGGGCGACCCGGATCCGAAGCTGCTTGCGTACCAGTACCTGCAGACGCTCCCCGAGATCGCGAACGGCACGTCGTCGAAGCTCTGGCTCATGCCGACGGAGTTCACGGCAGCGCTCAACTCGATCACCCAGGGACTCACCGGGTCCGCGGGCTCGGGCCCGTCGGGCGACGACGCGGCCGCCACGGGCGACTCGGCGCGGCGGGACCGCGACCGGCTCACGTTCGGTTCCTCGCTCACGGACCCGGCCGAGGCACTGGCCGAGGCCCGGCGTCAGGCTCAGGCCGCGACCGCCGACGCGACGAGTGCCGGCACCTACTCCGGCCGACCGTTCGAGCCAGGCGTCGAGACGGGCCAGCGCCCCGGTGCTCCGGCACGTCCGCCGCAGAACGCCGCCTCCGGCGCTCAGCCGCGGCCGCTCGACGCGGACGTGCCGAGCACATCGGAGCCGTCGGCCGAGCCGGTCGACGAGCCCGGGAACGACGGGACGGACACGCCGCCGACCAAGGGCTGACGCCGCTGATCGACGCCGCCACGCTGTCCGCGAAATCGCGAAGGGCGTGGCGTCGTCACGCGTAGAGTCTTGTAGCCGCATGTTGCGGATCGTGAGACCGGAGGCCCCATGCTGATCCAGCTCCTCAAGGAGTACCTGCGCCCGTACAGGTGGGCGGTGGTCGCGGTTCTCGTCCTGCAGCTGCTCCAGACCCTCGCCACCCTCTACCTGCCGAGCCTGAACGCGGACATCATCGACGAGGGTGTCTCCAAGGGTGACACCGAGTACATCCTGAGCACGGGTGGCGTGATGCTGGCGTTCAGCATCGGGCAGGTGCTCTGCGCGGTGCTGGCTGTCTTCTTCGGTGCCCGGGCGGCGATGTCGTTGGGCCGGGACGTACGGCGCGGGTTCTTCGAGAAGGTGCAGTCGTTCTCCGCCCAGGAGGTCAACAAGTTTGGGGCCCCGTCGCTCATCACCCGGTCGACCAACGACGTGCAGCAGGTCCAGATGGTCGTCCTCATGTCGTTCACGATCATGGTGATGGCCCCGATCATGCTGGTGGGCGGCATCATCATGGCGCTGCAGGAAGACGCCAAGCTGTCGCTCCTGCTCGTCGTGATCGTGCCGATCCTGGCGGTCGTCGTCGGGCTCGTCGTCTCGCGGATGATCCCGTACTTCCGCCGGATGCAGAAGCGCATCGACCGCATCAACCAGGTGATGCGCGAGCAGATCACGGGGATCCGGGTGATCCGGGCGTTCGTGCGCGAGCGGCACGAGCAGGAGCGGTTCGCCGTCGCCAACGAGGCGCTGTTCGACACGTCCCTGGGTGCCGGCAAGCTGATGGCACTGATGTTCCCGCTCGTGATGCTCGTCATGAACCTCTCGAGCGTCTCCGTGATGTGGTTCGGAGGGCGTCAGATCGACGCGGGCGAGCTCGAGATCGGCGAGCTCACCGCGTTCCTCAGCTACATCATGTACATCCTCATGGCCGTCATGATGTCGACGATGATGTTCGTGATGCTGCCGCGCGCGGCGGTGGCGGCGGAGCGGATCGGTGACGTCCTGAGGACCGAGCCGTCCGTCGTCAACCCGGACGACCCCACGCCGTTGCCGGAGCGGCCGACCGGCCGGGTCGAGCTGCGGGGTGCGGCCTTCGGCTACCCCGGCGCCGAGGAGCCGGTGCTGCACGACCTCACGTTCAGTGCGGAACCGGGACAGACGACGGCGATCATCGGGTCGACGGGGTCGGGAAAGACGACGCTGCTCAACCTGATCCCTCGTCTCTTCGACACGACGTCCGGCGCGGTGTGCGTCGACGGGATCGACGTCCGGGACCTGACCGCCGAGGACCTCGGTTCGATCATCGGCCTCGTGCCGCAGAAGGCCTTCCTGTTCTCCGGGACCGTCGCCGACAACCTGCGCTACGGGCGACCCGACGCGACCGAGGAACAGATGTGGGACGCGCTCGAGGTCGCCCAGGCGAAGTCCTTCGTGCAGGACCTCGACGGGCAGCTCGACGCGGCCGTGGCACAGGGTGGGTCGAACTTCTCCGGCGGCCAGCGCCAACGCCTGGCCATCGCCCGGGCGGTGATCCGGGAGCCTCGGATCTATCTCTTCGACGACTCGTTCTCCGCGCTCGACTATGCGACGGACGCCGCGCTGCGCGCGGCCCTCGAACCTCGCACGCGTGAGGCTGCGGTCCTCGTCGTGGCCCAGCGGGTCTCGACGATCCGCGGCGCCGAGAAGATCGTCGTGCTCGACGGAGGGAGGGTCGTCGGCGAGGGAACCCACGAGGACCTCCTGGAGACCAACGAGACCTACCAGGAGATCGTGTACTCGCAGCTCTCCATCGAGGAGGCCAGCGCATGAGCGCCGACGACCGCACGACACCACCCGCCGACGCGGCTCGTCCGTCCGGTGCCGCGGCGCCCGCCCGCCCGCCGCGCCAGGGTGGGGGCCCCGGGCCTCACGGGGGCATGGGCGTGCCGGGTGAGAAGGCCTCGGACTTCACGGGGTCCTTCCGCCAGTTCGTCCGACGCCTGCGCCCGGAACGCCCGCTGATCCTCACGATCTTTGCCCTGGCCGTCGTCTCGGTGGCGGGGGCCGTCGCGGGCCCCAAGCTCCTCGGGAACGCGACGAACGTGATCTTCGAGGGCATCATCGGCTCCCAGCTGCCCGCGGGTGCGACCCAGGAGCAGGCCGTCCAGGGGCTCGAGCAGGCGGGCGAGGACGAGCTGGCCGCGATGGTCGGGGCGATGGACGTCGTCCCCGGTCAGGGGATCGACTTCTCGGCGCTCGCGACGATCCTCCTCGCGGTCGTCGTGGTCTACCTCGGGGCATTTGTCTTCGGATGGCTCCAGGGCCGTCTGACAGCGATCGTCGTCCAACGCACCGCCCGCACCCTGCGGGCGGACGCGGAGACGAAGATCAACCGGCTGCCGCTGTCGTACTTCGACCGCAACCAGCGCGGAGAGATCCTCTCGCGGGTCACCAACGACATCGACAACGTGTCCCAGACGATGCAGCAGACGCTGTCACAGCTGGTCACCGCCGTGCTCACCGTCGTCGGCGTGCTCGCCATGATGTTCTACATCTCGCCGCTCCTCGCGGTCATCGCCCTCGTGACCATCCCGCTGTCGGTCCTCGTGACCGCCATGATCGCCAAGCGGTCGAAGCCGCAGTTCATCGAGCAGTGGGCGGCGACAGGACGGCTCAACGCCCACGTCGAGGAGATGTACACCGGCCACACGCTCGTCAAGGTCTACGGGCACCAGCAGTCGGCGCTCGACGACTTCGACCGGGAGAACGCGGCCCTCTACGACGCCAGCTTCAGAGCACAGGCGATCTCCGGCACGATCCAGCCGGCGATGGGCTTCATCGCCAACCTCAACTACGTCATCGTGGCGGTCGTGGGTGGTCTGAGGGTCGCCTCCGGCGCGATCTCCCTGGGTGAGGTGCAGGCGTTCATCCAGTACTCGCGGCAGTTCACCCAGCCGATCACGCAGATCGCGTCGATGATGAACCTGCTGCAGTCGGGGGTGGCGTCGGCCGAGCGGGTCTTCGGACTCCTGGATGCCGAGGAGCAGAGTCCCGACCCTGCCGGGGGAGTCTCCGTCCAGCCGGTGCGCGGGCGTGTCGAGTTCGACGACGTCTCGTTCTCCTACCGGGACGACGCGCCGCTGATCGAGCACCTCGACCTCGTCGTCGAGCCGGGCCAGACCGTCGCGATCGTGGGGCCGACCGGCGCCGGGAAGACCACGCTCGTGAACCTCATCATGCGGTTCTACGAGGTGGACGGCGGCCGGATCTTGCTCGACGGGGTCGACACCCGACAGATGACGCGCGACGAGCTGCGCGGGGACATCGGGATGGTGCTGCAGGACACGTGGTTGTTCGGCGGGACGATCGAGGAGAACCTGCGCTACGGCGTGCGCGACGGCGTCGACGTCGACGAGGAGGCGTTCCTCGAGTCGACCCGAGCCACCCACGTGGACTCGTTCGTGCGCACGCTTCCCGACGGCTACGACACGCGTCTGGACGACGACGGCGGGGCCGTCAGCGCCGGGGAGAAGCAGCTGCTCACGATCGCCCGCGCGTTCCTGGCCGACCCGTCGATCCTGATCCTGGACGAAGCCACGAGCTCGGTGGACACCCGCACGGAGGTGCTCGTCCAGCAGGCGATGAACGCCCTGCGGTCGGGCCGCACGGCCTTCGTGATCGCCCACCGGCTCTCCACGATCCGGGACGCCGACGTCATTCTCGTGATGGAGCAGGGCTCGATCGTCGAGCAGGGCTCCCACGACGAGCTGCTGGCCGCCGAGGGGGCGTACGCACGTCTCTACGCGAGCCAGTTCGCCGCGCCGGTGAGCGACGGCGAGGGCGGTGAGGTCGAGGTGCCCGAGGCCGACCTCGCCTCCGCACCCGCGTCCGCCGACGTGGTCGACGGCACCGCACCGCACGGACACGACACGAGGGAGCGCGAGTGACCGAGATGCCCGGCGTCGTCCACCTGGAAACGGCTGACGACAGGATCGGTGACTACACGAACCTGACCGACGTCCGGCTCCGGTCCCGGCACGAGCCGGAGAAGGGTCTGTACATCGCGGAGAGCGCGACGGTGATCCGACGGGCGATCGCCGCGGGCCACCGCCCGCGGTCGTTCCTCATGGCGGAGAAGTGGCTGCCCGACCTCGCCCCGACGATCGCGGAGCTTCCCCCGCGCGAGGACGGCACGCCGGTCCCGGTGTACGTCGCGCCGTCGGAGCTGCTCGAGGAGATCACCGGGTTCAACCTCCACCGCGGCGCGCTCGCGGCGATGCACCGCCCGCCGCTGGCGTCCGTGCGAGAGCTGCTGGCCTCTGCCCGAGGTGGTCGGGGGGCCAGGCGCGTCGCCGTGCTCGAGGACATCGTCGACCACACGAACGTCGGAGCGATCTTCCGCAGTGCCGCAGCGCTCGGTGTCGACGCGGTGCTCGTCTCGCCGCGATGCTCCGACCCCCTGTACCGCCGTTCTGTACGGGTCTCCATGGGGACCGTGTTCCAGGTCCCGTGGACACGGATGGACGCGTGGCCGACGGGCCTGCACGAGCTGCAGGACGACGGGTTCACGGTCGCGGCCCTCGCCCTCGCCGACGACGCGGTCTCGCTCGACGACCTCGAGGCGGACCCGCCGGAGCGACTCGCCCTCGTGCTGGGGACGGAGGGTGACGGGCTCTCGGCCAGGGCCGTCTCGGCGTCGGACGTTACCGTCAAGATCCCGATGGCGGGCGTCGTCGACTCGCTGAACGTCGCTGCCGCCTCCGCGGTGGCGTTCTGGGCGACGCGCGTCTGATGCCGCTGCAACGCCGTCTCGGGCTCGTCGACGCGACCGTCATCGGCGTCGGGTCGATGCTCGGTGCCGGGGTCTTCGCGGTCTTCGCCCCCGCCGTGGACGTCGCGGGTGCCGGTGTCGTCGTCGCGATCCTGCTCGCCGGCCTCGTCGCGCTGGCGAACGCGACGTCGACGGCGCAGCTCGCCGCCCAGTACCCGACGTCGGGCGGTGCGTACTTCTACGGGCGTGAGCGGCTCGGCCCCGCCTGGGGTTTCGTGGCCGGGTGGGGGTTCGTCGTCGGCAAGACGGCCTCGTGCGCCGCGATGGCTCTGACGTTCGGGTACTACGTCGTCCCGGACACCCCGCGTGTCGGTGCGGCGTTCGCCGTGGTCCTGATCGTGGCGGTCAACCTGCGGGGGATCTCCCGCACTGCACAGGTCACCCGTGTGCTCGTCGCGGTGACGGCCACCGTGCTGCTCGCGGTGGTGGCGTTCGGTGCCGGTGCGCCCGCGGCGCCGGGGAGCGCCGTCGCCGAGCTGTGGGCGGGCGTGGCCGACGCAGGCGTCCTCGGGGTGCTCCAGGGCGCCGGCCTGATGTTCTTCGCGTTCGCGGGGTACGCGCGGGTCGCCACGCTCGGCGAGGAGGTGCGCGACCCGCGCCGGACGATCCCGCGCGCGGTGGTCACGGCGCTCGTCCTCGTCGTCGTGCTCTACCTCGTGATCGCCGTCGTCGCGCTGCGCGCGCTCGGCGTCGAGGCTCTCGCGGCATCCGCCGCGCCGTTGGCCGACGTCGTGGCCGCCGCGGGGGGACCGGTGTGGCTGGTCGTCGTCGGGGCGAGCACCGGATGCCTGGGCGCTCTGCTCGGACTCGTCGCGGGCGTGGGGCGCACCGGTCTGGCGATGGCCCGCGAGGGTGACCTGCCCCGGTGGTTCGCCGCCGTCGACCCCCGGTTCGGTGTCCCGCACCGGACGGAGACGGCCCTCGGCGCGGTGCTCGTCGTCCTGGTCCTCACGCTGGACCTGCGCGAGGTGGTGTCCGTCTCCTCGTTCCTCGTGCTGACGTACTACGCCGTCGCGAACTCGGCGGCGCTCACCCAGCATGCCGAGCACCGGCGGTACCCGCGGTGGCTGGCGGTCCTGGGACTGGTCGGGTGCGTGGGTCTCGCCCTGACGCTTCCGGGCACGGCGGTCGCCGCCGGGTTCGCCGTGCTGGCGCTCGGGCTCGGCGGGCGAGCACTCGCCCGCCGCCGCACGCCGACGGTGTGATCTGTCACGGAGGGTTGGAACGCATCCGTTCTTAGGTTAGCCTTCCCATCATGACGCAGAGTGTCGACCTCGCACAGGTCACCGAACGGCCGTACCGGATGTTCGACGTGACGGTGGCTCGCGTCACCCGACTCTGTGCCTCGTTCGTCCGCGTGACCTTCACCGGAAACGACCTCGACGCCTTCGCCGACAACGGACGCGACCAGCGCATCAAGTTCGTCCTTCCCGCCCCCGACGGCGGATACGTGCACCTCGACCGCAGCCCCGAGTGGTACGCCGCCTGGCGTGCTCAGCCCGAGGAGCGTCGCAACCCTCTGCGCACCTACACGGTGCGGGCGGTCCGGCACGACCGCAAGGAGGTCGACGTCGACGTCGTCCTGCACGGCGACCTCGGTCCCGCCTCGCGGTGGGCGCTCGCCGCAGGCCCCGGTACCCCGCTGGTCCTCCTGGGGCCCAACGCGCGGCACGAGGGCCCGACCGGTGGTGTGGAGTTCGCCCCGCCCGCCTGCAGCCACGCCCTGCTGCTCGCCGGTGACGAGACGGCGGTCCCGGCGATCACGTCGATCTGTGAGTCCCTCCCGGAGGACGCCCTCGGCGAGATCTTCCTCGAGGTCCCCACGGCGGACGACACGTGGACGTTCGACGTCCCCGCAGGTGTGCGCGTCACCTGGTTGCCCCGGGACGGTGCCCTCCACGGCGAACGGCTCGAGCCCGCTGTGAAGGACGCCGCCGACCGCCTCCTCTCCATGGGAGTGCGGCGCTCGCAGGACGAGGTCGTGACCGGGAACGACGTGGCCTTCGAGGACGTGGACCTCGACCACGGGATCCTCTGGGAGGTCCCGGTCGACGAGAACGGTGCGGCCCTCGTCCAGGACACGGTGCTCTACGCGTGGCTGGCCGGCGAGGCGGGCGTGATCAAGTCGTTGCGCCGGTATCTCGTGCGCGACCTCGGTGTCGACCGCCGCTCGGTGGCCTTCATGGGCTACTGGCGTCAGGGGCGCTCCGAGGGCTGAGCCCCGTTCAGGTCTGCACGATCGGCAGCGCCAGGTCCTCGACGACCTCGACCGGCGGGAACGTGGCCAGCAGGTCGCCCGGGAGCAGGATCTTCGAGCGGCGCAGCCCGCTCCCCATCAGGGCAGGAGCCCCCGGTGCGGTGACCCGGGAGTCGACGAGCACCCGCCACTGACCGGGGAGTCCGAGCGGTGTGATGCCGCCGAACTCCATCCCCGACTCCGCCACGGCGCGGTCGTGCGCGAGGAACGACGCCTTGCGGGCGTCGAGCAGGGTCCGCACCCGACGGTTGACGTCGGCGCGTGTGGTCGCGAGCACGACGACGGCCGCGACTCTCTCCTCCCCGCCCCGTCTGCCCGCGACAAGGACGCAGTTCGCCGAGGCCGAGGGCGGGAGCTCGTGCACCGCGTTGAGGGTGGCGGTGTCGGCATGGTCGGGGTCGATCTCGGTGACCGCGACCTCGTGGCGGACGCGGGGCTCGTCCTCGGCCCAGGCGGCGAGCGCGTCGCGGACGGGGTCCGCCAGCAGGTCCGGCCGGTCGAGCGCCGGCGTCCACGGGAGGCTGCCGAGCCGGGGGAGTGCCGGCTCGCTCACTCGTCCTCCTCGGCGGGGATCTCGTACGTCGCGGTCAGGGTGGCGCGGGCGACGGTGTGGAAGAGGGCGGTGAAGGCGACCGCGGTCGGGGTCGCGTCCGGGTCGAGGCCGAGGGTCTCGACGTCGAGGGCGTGGACCGCGAACACGTACCGGTGCTCCCGGTCCCCGGGGGGTGGGGCGGCCCCGGTGTATCCGGTCCCGCCGCCGTCGTTGCGCACCTGGAAGGCGGGGGCCGGCAGGGCGGAGCCGCCGTCGTCACCTCCGGCGCCTGTCGGCAGGGAGAGGGCATCGGCAGGAATGTCGACGACGGTCCAGTGCCAGAAGCCGGCAGGGGTGGGGGCGTCGGGGTCGAAGCAGCTGACGAGGAACGACCGGGTCTCCTCGGGGAACCCGGACCACCCCAGGGCCGGGGAGAGGTCGTCGCCACGGGCGGCGTGGGCGTCGTCGAGCGGTTCGCCGTCGGTGAGGTCCGTGCTCGTCAGCGTGAAGGACGGTACCGCCGGCAGCTGGGCGTAGGGATCGGGGGCGACGGGTCGGTCGGTGATGTTCATGCCTCCCATCGTGCACAGGAACACAGGATCGGCACCAGGCGGGCGGGCTCCGGTTGACATGTGTTCGAGGAGAGCGAAAACTGATGACTGTTCGAACAGGTGTTCGAACAGTGCTCCGATCGAACGGTGCGCAGGATCGGGGAGGTGGCATGAGGGGTACGACGTCGTCGACCGCGCCCTCGCACGATCGCGCGGCACGGGCGCGCGCCGCCCTGGTCGCCGCCGAGCGCAGGACCGGCGTGGCCCACGCGGTGGCTCCGGCACCTCTGCCCGGGCTCCGGCACGCACCGGTGATCTCACCCCGCGCGACGGCGGAGTCCTCTCCGGCTTCCGAGCGCTTCTGGCCGGTGCACCCGGAGCTGGAGCCCCTGCTGCCGCAGGGGGCGCTGCACCGCGGGACCACGATCGTCGTCCGGCACTCGACGACGCTGCTGCTCTCGCTCGTCGCGCAGGCCTCTGCCGCGGGGGCCTGGACCGTCATGGTCGGGCACCCTCGGGTGGGCATGGTGGCCGCCGCGGACGCCGGTGTCGAGCTCACGCGCACGGCACTCGTCCCCGCACCGGGCCCGCAGGCCCCGGCGGCGATCGCCGCGCTGCTCGACGGCCTGGACCTGGTGGTGCTCGGGCCGGACGCCCCGGTCACGCCGGCCGACCGGCGTCGGCTCTCCTCCCGTGCCCGGGAACGAGGCGCGGTCCTCGTCTCGGCCACGGAGTGGGAGGAGGCGCACCTCGTCCTGAGGGCGGGACCGGGGACCTGGTCGGGGATCGACGACGGCGCTGGGTGGTTGCGGAGCCGTCGCCTCACGGTCGAGCGCACAGGGCGTGGAGAGGCGGCCCGCCCGGTCCGCTACGAGATCGAGCTGCCCCTGCGTGCCCCGGCACCCGGACGCGCGCCGGGTGCGGTCGACGACCTCCCCGGTGCGGACGGGCCGCACCCTGCCCTCAGGCTCGTCGGATGAGCGCGACCAGGACCGCCGTGCTGTGGGTGCCGGACTGGCCGGTGCTCGCCGCGATGGCGGTCATGCAGGTGCCGGCGCACACCCCGGCCGCCATCTGTGCCGCGCACCGTATCACCGCGGTCTCCAGCACCGCGCGGGCCCACGGGGTGCGGCGCGGGATGCGTCGCCGCCGTGCCCAGGAGCTCTGCCCGGACCTGGAGCTGCTGGCTCCCGACGACTCCCGGGACGCGCGGGAGTTCGAGCCGGTGGCCGTCGCCGTGGAGAAGGTCGTGGCGGGGATCGAGATCGCCCGTCCGGGGCTCCTCTTTCTACCCGCCGCGGGCGCGAGCCGTTATCACGGGTCGGAGGCGGCGCTCGCAGAGGCGCTGGTGAGCCAGGTGGCGGCGGACTCCGGCTTCGAGTCGCAGGTGGGGGTCGCCGACGGGGTGCTCGCCGCCGTGCTGGCGGCGCGCGGGGACGGGGTGGTCCCGCCGGGCGGGTCCGCAGCCTTTCTTGGTCCGCGACCCGTTCACGACCTCGTGCACGCCGCCGCAGGAGGGGGCGTGGAGGTGCGTGCCGTCTCTGAGCTGACCGATCTCCTGGGACGTCTGGGCATCTCGACCCTCGGCGCCTTGGCAGCGTTGCCGGGCTCGAGCATGGGTATGCGCTTCGGGGCCCTCGGGGAGTGGGCGCACGCGATGGCCGGCGGGGCCGACCTCCGGCCCCCGGGGCGGCGTCGGGTCGAGCCCGACATCGCCGTCGTCACCGCCCTGGACCCTCCTGCCGAGCGGGTCGACGTCGCGACCTTCGCCGCCCGGAGGCTCGCCGAGGACCTGCATGCCCGGCTCGTCCGGGCAGGGGTGTCGGCCGGGCGGCTCCGGATCGGTGCGCGTACCGAGTCGGGTGGTGAGCTGGAGCGGACGTGGCGATGCGGGGACGACGCCGTGGGAGGACTCAGCGCCGCACGGATCACCGAGCGCGTGCGCTGGCAGCTGGACGGCTGGCTCACCGGATCTGCCGTGCGCGGTGTGCAGCCCGGCAACCTCGTCGAGCTGTCGATCCGGGCCGAGGACGTGATCGCCGCAGGGACCCAGCAGCCCCGCCTCTGGGGCGCGTCCAGCGGCGAGGACCATCGCGCGCGCAGGGCGCTCGTCCGCGTCCAGGGCCTCCTCGGCGGGGACGCGGTCGTCACCGTCGAGCTGCAGGGAGGGCGGGACGACCGGGACCGCGTCCACCTGGTGCCCTTCGGTGAGCAGGTGCCCCCTGAGCGGGACCCGGCGCTTCCCTGGCCCGGTCGGCTGCCGCACCCTGCTCCCGCCACCGTCCTTCCGGTCGCGCGGGACGTCGTCGTGCTCGACGAGAACGGCGGCCCGGTGACGATCGACGTCCGGCTGGCGATGAGCGGGACGCCCGCGTCGCTGCGCGACGGCTCTCCGTCGAGAGAGCATCACGTGATCCAGGCCTGGGCGGGGCCCTGGCCGATGGCCGAGCGCTGGTGGACCCCCGCACCACGTCGCCGGGTGTATCTCCAGGTCGTGCTCGACGACGGGACGGGACTGCTCCTCGCGTCGACGGCGGGCCGCTGGGCCGTGGAGGCGATCTATGACTAGGCCCCGGTACGCCGAGCTGCACGCGCACTCGGCCTTCAGCTTTCTCGACGGTGCCTCGCACCCGGAAGAGCTGGCTGCGGAGGCGGCACGACTGGGTCTCTCGGCACTCGCCCTCACGGACCACGACGGGTTGTACGGGGTGGTGCGCTTCGCGCAGGCGGCACGCGCGGTCGAGCTCCCGACCGTCTTCGGCGCGGAGCTGCACCTGCCGAGGGCACAGGGTCGGGCGGCCAGGCCGGTGCTCGACGCGCCGACGGGGGTGCCGGACCCCCGGGCAGAGCACCTGCTGGTCCTGGCTCGTGGGGCGGACGGCTACCGTCGGCTCTCCTCGGCCGTCGCCACGGCCCACCTGGCGACGGGGAGCAAGGGTGCGGCGCAATACACGCTGGAGGAGCTGGGGGAGAGGGCGGACGGGCACTGGCTCGTCCTGACCGGCTGTCGCAAGGGCGCGGTCCGCCATGCCCTGACCGGAGGCGGTCCGACCGTCCGGGGGGAGGCCGGGTACGCGGCCGCGCGGCGTGAGCTCGCGCGGCTCGTCGACTGCTTCGGTCGGGAGAACGTCGCGGTCGAGATCACGGACGGGGGCGGACCACAGGACAGCGTGGTGTGCGACGCGCTCGTCGCGCTCTCCGAGGATGCGGGCCTGCCTGTCGTCGCGACGGGCAACGTGCACTACGCCCGGCCGCGCGACGCGGACCTCGCCGGGGCACTGGCGGCGGTGCGTGCGCGGTCCTCGCTCGACGACATGGACGGGTGGCTCCCGGGAGCCCCCACGGCACACCTGCGCTCCGCCGCCGAGATGCTCGACCGCCACCGACGGCACCCGCGGGCGGTCGAGACGGCGGCGGCCCTGGGGGAGGAGTGCGCCTTCGACCTCTCGCTCGTGGCGCCCCGGCTCCCGCCCTACCCCGTGCCCACGGGGCACGACGAGGCCTCCTGGTTGCGGGTGCTGACCGAGCGAGGAGCGACCGAGCGCTACGGACCGAGGCCCGCGGGAGGGCACCGAGAGACGGGTCGAGGAACCGGCGGTCCCGGAACGGGCGTTCCGGGAACGGAGGGTCTGAACGAGCGCGCCTGGGCACAGATCGACCACGAGCTGCAGGTGATCACCGACCTGAACTTCCCCGGGTACTTTCTCGTCGTCTACGACCTCGTGGAGTTCTGCCGCACGCGGGGCATCCTCGCGCAGGGTCGCGGGTCCGCCGCGAACTCGGCCGTCTGCTTCGCCCTCGGTATCACGGCCGTCGACGCCGTACGGCACGGGCTGCTGTTCGAGCGCTTTCTCGCCCCGGAGCGCGACGGGCCCCCGGACATCGACATCGACATCGAGTCCCGTCGACGGGAGGAGGTCATCCAGCACGTCTACGAGCGCTTCGGCCGGACCCATGCGGCGCAGGTCGCGAACGTCATCTCCTACCGACCCCGTTCGGCCGTCCGGGACGCCGCCCGCGCCCTGGGCCACGACGTCGGGCAGCAGGACGCATGGAGCAAGTCGATCGAGCGGTGGGGGTCGTTGCGCGCCCCCGCGCAACCCACCGGGGAGGCGGCCGTGCAGACGCGCACGGCCGCCCGGGACCGGCGGCAGCAGGAGATCTGGGGGCCGCCCACGGACGGGGCCGCCGACGACAGGCACGACGTCGTCCCACGTCGCCGCCCGGAGTCCGCGGCCGAGGAGGGGGAGATCCCGGAGCCCGTGCTCGCTCTCGCCGAACGGTTCCTGCGTCTCCCGCGTCACCTCGGGATCCACTCGGGCGGCATGGTGATGTGCGACCGGCCAGTGATCGACGTCTGCCCGGTGGAGTGGGCGCGGATGGAGGGGCGCACGGTCCTGCAGTGGGACAAGGAGGACTGTGCCGACGCGGGCCTGGTGAAGTTCGACCTGCTCGGCCTCGGGATGCTGACGGCGCTGCGGCTCGCGTTCGAGTCCGTCGCGGAGCACGAGGGGGTCGAGCTCACCCTGCACGGGCTCCCGCCCGAGGACCCCGCGGTCTACGACCTGCTCTGCGCGGCGGACACCGTCGGCGTCTTCCAGGTCGAGTCCCGTGCGCAGATGTCGACGCTCCCGAGGCTGCAGCCCCGCTGCTTCTACGACATCGTCATCGAGGTCGCGCTCATCCGTCCGGGGCCGATCCAGGGCGGCTCGGTGCACCCGTACATCGAACGGCACGCTGGACGTGAGCCCGTGACGTACCTGCACCCGCTGCTCGAGAAGTCGCTCGCCAAGACCCTCGGAGTCCCGCTCTTCCAGGAGCAGCTGATGCAGATGGCGATCGACGCGGCGGACTTCACCCCCGCGGAGGCGGACCAGCTGCGCCGGGCGATGGGGTCGAAGAGGTCGGCCGAACGGATGCAGGCGTTGCGGGAGCGGCTCATGGCCGGGATGGCCCGCAAGGGTGTCGACGGTGACGCGAGGGAGAAGATCTTCGACAAGCTCAAGGCGTTCGCCGACTTCGGCTTCCCCGAGTCGCACGCCTACTCGTTCGCGTTCCTCGTCTACGCGAGCTCGTGGCTGAAGGTCCATCACCCGGCGGCGTTCTACGCCGGGCTTCTTGCCGCGCAGCCGATGGGGTTCTACTCGCCGCAGTCGCTCGCCGCCGACGCACGCCGGCACGGTGTCCAGGTGCTGCGCCCCGACGTCAACGCCTCGCGCGCGCAGGCCTGCGTGGAACGGCTCGAGGACGGCTCGCTCGCCGTACGGACCGGTCTGGTGGCGGTGCGGAGCATCAGTGAGGCGCTCGCGGACGAGATCGTCCGGGTCAGGCAGGAGGGAGAGTTCGGCGGTCTGCGCGACCTGGCCCGCCGGGTGGACCTGACCACGGGCCAGATCGAGGCACTGGCGACCGGGGGAGCGCTGGAGTCCCTGGGGGTGGGACGACGCGAGGCGCTGTGGGCGGCGGGAGCGCTGGCCCAGGAAGGCCCGGGAACCCTGCCGGGGGTCAGCGTCGGTGTGGAGGCGCCGACCCTTCCCGGGATGTCGGCCGTCGAGCAGGACGTCGCCGACGTCTGGGCGACGGGTGTCTCCCCGGAGAGCTTTCCCACCCAGCACCTGCGGGAGGGGCTGGCGCGCGCGGGCGTGCTCACCGTCCAGGACGTGACGGAGGTGGAGCACGGTCGTCGCGTCGCCGTCGGAGGAGTGGTGACCCACCGACAGCGCCCGGGGACGGCCGGCGGGGTGACCTTCCTGTCGGTGGAGGACGAGACGGGGATCCTGAACGTGATCTGCTCCCCGGGGCTGTGGAAGAGATTCCGGCCGGTCGCGCGGTCGGCGGCGGCGATGGTGGTCCGCGGGCGGGTGGAACGGGCCGACGGCGCGACGAATCTCGTGGCCGAGCATCTGGCGGCCCTGCGCCTCCCGGTGGCGTCGACGTCGCGTGACTTCAGGTGACCAGGCGGGCTACCAGGCGCGGGAGAGGAGATCGGCGAACAGCTCGCCGTCGTCGACGTCGAGGCCACGGGATCGGAACCAGTCGCCCATCGTGCGACAGTCACGATAGAGGATGTCCTGGGCGTTCGGGTTGGCGGCGAGGTCCACGGCCTGCGGGACGTCGATGACGACGACCCGGTCGCCGTCGGCGAGGACGTTGTACGGGGACAGGTCCCCGTGCGCGAACCCGTCGGCCGCGAGCACGACCATCACGGCGCGCACCTGCTCGTACCAGCGGGAGAGGGTCGCGCCGTCGGGCCGCGTCTGCGCGAGCCGAGGTGCCGCGACGCCGTCCCGCGACCCGACGAACTCCATGAGCACCTCGGTGCCGTCGACCTGCACCGGGTACGGCACCGACGCGCCCTGCGCCCACAGCGAGCTCAGCATCTCGAACTCCGCGCGAGCCCACTGGCCCGCGGCGACGCTCCGGCCGTGTGCCGTACCGCGGTCGAGGGCTCGCTGGTCGCGGGACCGTCGGACGCGTCGTCCCTCGGTGTACGCGCTGCTGCGGTGGAACTGGCGATGGTCCGGGGACCTGTACCGCTTCGCGGCCAGGAGCGAGGAGGCGCCGTCAGGAACGCCCCGTTCGACGAGGAAGACGTCGGCCTCCTTGCCCGTCTTCAGGACGCCGAGCTCGGTGTCGACCGCGGCATCGGCGGTCACGACCCAGTCGGGCCTCGGCTCCGGTCCGCGTGCGCCCCGCTCCACCGCACCCCAGGTGGACCATCGTCTGTCCGGCCCGAGCGCGGCGTCCAGAGCGCCAACGGTCGAGTCCCACGGAACCTGGTTCGTCGTCATCCCGGCCAGCATCGCCCCGGAGCACCCGGTGGGACAACGGAATTTACGGCGGGCGGTGCCAGAGCGGGCGACGGGCGGTGCAGGGCGTCAGCCGAGCGCACCGGCCGTGGCGTCGATCAGGCCCTGGGTGTCGAAGCCCATCTGCGTCAGGAGAGCCCAGAGCACCCCGACCGTGGCGTAGATGCTGACGGGGATCATGACGAGCCACTCGCGCCAGGACCCGGCGTCGCCGAGCAAGGGGACCGCGAAGTGCCCGCCGGGGCGCCAGACGTTGTCGATCACGACGGCGTTGCGCACCCAGCGGGGCGACTTGATCTCGATCGGCCACAGCAGCGGGCAGCCACCGGTCGTCAGGACGTCGCCGAGGATGTGCACCGACGTCCCCAGGGCGACGGCGACCGGAAGCCAGTTCCACTCCTCGGGGGCGAGCAGCGTGATGACGGCGGCGATCGTCAGCGACGCCGCCCAGGGTCCGAACTTCCGGTCTCGGGTGAGCTTGAGCGCACGCAGGGCGAACGCGACGAGCAGCACCGTCACGACCGCGGCGCCGACGCCGATCGTCCCGAACGCCTCGGTCTCGACCGTGACGAGACCGGCCGCCCAGGCGAGAGCGGTGAACACGGCGACCCCGAGGATCGAGTGCGTCCCGTTGCGGTGGCCCCCGGAGATGGCGGCGACGGCCCTGGTCACGCCCTCGGAGATCGGGGGGAGCGAGTGTGCGATCGTGCCGGAACGGTGGTCGGCGTCGGGGAGCAGCGCCGCGCCGGCACAGACGACGGCACCGGTCAGGACACCGACCTCCGAGACCGGGTGGAGGCCGAGCGCGAACGGGGCCGTCGAGGTCACGGCCACCCAGGCGGCCGCTCCGCTCGCGGCGTGGTGGCCACCCATCATGGTTCTGCACTCCTAGCGGTTCGCCCGGTTTCGCACGTTTGATCGAAACACACACTATCGCGGAGACGGGCCGTTAAATAGTGTGCCAAGCGGAGCAGTCTCGCTCTCACGCACACCAGGAACGGCTCGCCAGAGGCAGGGAGGGAGGTGCCGGCGCGGCAGTATGAGCGAGCTCTTCGTCAGCACTGATGCGATGCCGCCCCGGGCTCGACCGGGAGACGCACGAAGGCCCAGCGCTGTGCGCTGGGCCTTCGTGGTCGCTGTCTCAACGAGTGTCCGGAGGGGGACTTGAACCCCCACGCCCTAATACGGGCACTAGCACCTCAAGCTAGCGCGTCTACCATTCCGCCACCCGGACAGGTGGACCGTTCCGCCCCTTGCGGGCCGTTGCGGTGCGGGTAGAAAGATAGCACGGGAACGGGGGCAAACGTGAAATCGGTCTGAGGGCCTCCTCTGGTGGCGCACGGGTGCGGAAGGCGGAGACTGGTCGCATGAGGATCGGGATACCCACGGAGATCAAGAACCACGAGTACCGCGTCGCACTGACCCCGGCAGGGGCTCACCATCTCGTCACCAGCGGGCACGACGTCCTGGTGCAGAGCGGCGCCGGTGCCGGGTCGCACATCACGGACGAGGAGTACGCGGGCGTCGGTGCACGGATCGTGGACGCGGCGGACGACGCCTGGGCCGCCGACGTCGTGTGCAAGGTCAAGGAGCCGGTGCCCGAGGAGTACGGCCGGCTGCGTGACGGGCAGATCTTGTTCACGTACCTGCACCTCGCGGCGGACGAGAGCTGTACGAGAGCCCTGCTGGACGCCGGCACCACCGCGATCGCGTACGAGACCGTCCGGGCCAGGGACGGGTCGTTGCCGCTCCTCGCACCCATGAGCGAGGTGGCCGGACGGTTGGCCACCCAGGTCGGCGCGCACTACCTCCTGAGGTCGGACGGCGGCCGCGGCGTCCTGCTCGGCGGGGTGCCCGGCACCAGCCCGGGCAAGGTCGTGGTCCTCGGTGGCGGGTCGGTGGGGCGGCACGCTGCCGCGATCGCCGTCGGGCTGCGCGCCGACGTCACGGTGCTCGACATCTCGCTCCCGGTGCTGCGCGACGTCGACCGGCAGTTCGGCAGTCGCGTCCGCACCCTCGCGTCGACGACGCACGCGGTCGAGACCGAGCTGCTCGACGCCGATCTCGTCGTCGGGGCCGTCCTCGTCGCGGGGGCGCGCGCTCCACGCCTGGTCTCGCACGAGGTGGTCGAGTCGATGCAGCAAGGTTCCGTCCTGGTCGACGTCGCCGTCGACCAGGGCGGCTGCTTCGAGGACACGCGTCCGACGACGCACGACGACCCGGTCTTCGACGTCGCCGGGTCGACGTTCTACTGCGTCGCGAACATGCCGGGAATCGTGCCGGTGACGAGCACCCGGGCGCTCACCAGCGCGACCCTGCCGTACCTCTCCCGCATCGCCGACCACGGCCTGGGAGCGCTCGGGGACCCGAGTCTGCGGACCGGGCTCGCCACGCACCGCGGGGCGCTGACGAGCACGGAGGTCGCGGACGCCCACGATCTGCTCGCCTCGTCGGTCGACGGCGCGCTGGCGAGGTAGGTCGCAGGACATCGCCGGATCTCCCTCGATTCCCTCGTGCAGGCGTGCAAGGATTCGCCGTATGGAGCCGTTCCCCCTCATCAGCGACCGCGTCCGTCTGACGGTGCCGACCGCCAAGGACGTGAACCGCATCACGGAGATCTGCCAGGACGCCGACATCCAGCGGTGGACGGTCGTCCCGTCGCCCTACCACCCGTCCGACGCCGCCTGGTTCGTCGACGAGCTCGTCACGCCCGGGTGGGCGCAGGACACCGCGTACACGTGGGCGATCCGTCCCCACGGCGCGGGGTCGTCGAGCGACCTGGTCGGCATGATCGGGCTGACGGTCGACAGAACGGCGCCGTCTGCCGTCGACGCCGAGATCGGCTTCTGGCTCGATCCCGGTGCGCGGGGGCACGGGCTCGCGAGTGCCGCGAGCGACCTGGTCCTCGACTGGGCCTTTGACGCCGAGGGCCTCGACGCGGCCCGTGTCGTGTGGACCGCCTACGTCGGGAACTGGCAGTCCCGGCGGGTGGCCTGGCGGTGCGGGTTCACGTTCGAGGGGACGGTGCGACGCCACGCCGTCCAGCGTGGTGAGCGGCGCGACGCGTGGATCGCCACGCTGCTGCCGGGCGACGGACGTGAACCCGTGGCGCCCTGGCCGGACGACGCATCGACACGACTCCAGGAGGACGTCGTATGAACACCCCCCGCCCGCAGTCCGTCCCGTCCGCCGAGTCCGAGGTCGTCAGGATCTGCCGCGACCTGCTGCGGATCGACTCCTCGAACTTCGGCGACAACAGCGGCCCCGGTGAGCGGGCCTGCGCCGAGTACGTGATGGAGTCCCTGCACGAGGTCGGGCTCGAGCCCGAGCTGTTCGAGTCTGCCCCGGGTCGAGCCAACGTCGTCGTGCGTCTGCCGGGGCTCGACCGCTCACGGCCCGCGCTCGTGCTCCACGGTCATCTCGACGTCGTCCCGGCCCAGGCCGAGGACTGGCAGGTCGACCCGTTCGGCGGCGAGGAGACCGACGGGCTGCTGTGGGGCAGAGGAGCCGTCGACATGAAGGACATGGACGCGATGATCCTCGCGGTCGTCCGTCAGATGGTGCGCGAGGGTCGCAAGCCGGCCCGCGACGTCGTCGTCGCCTTCTTCGCCGACGAGGAGGCCGGCGGCGTCTACGGCGCGCGGTACGCGGTGGATCACCGGCCCGAGCTCTTCGAGGGCGCCAGCGAGGCGATCAGCGAGGTCGGTGGCTTCTCCGTGGAGATCGCGGGGCGTCGGACCTATCTGCTGCAGACCGCCGAGAAGGGACTTGCGTGGCTCCGGCTCGTCGCCGACGGGACGGCAGGCCACGGCTCGCAGATCAACGACGACAACGCCGTGACCCTCCTCGCCGAGGCGCTGACGCGGATCGGTCGCCACCAGTGGCCCTATCAGCTCACCCCGACGGTCGACGCACTCCTGCGGGGAGTGGCCGATCTCACCGGGCTGCCGTTCGACGCCGAGGACCGTGGCTCCGTCGACGCGCTCGTCGGTGCTCTCGGTCCGGTGCAGAAGTTCGTCGGCGCGACGGTGCAGCACACCTCGAACCCGACGCAGCTCGACGCCGGGTACAAGGCGAACGTGATTCCCGGGCGCGCGACCGCAGCGCTCGACGCACGGTTCCTGCCCGGCCTCGAGGACGAGGGGATGGCGACGATCCGCGAGCTTGCGGGGCCAGGTATCTCCTTCGAGCCGATCCATCAGGACATCTCGCTCGAGGTGCCCTTCTCCGGGGCGCTCGTGGACCGGATGGTCGACGCCGTCACCTCCGAGGACCCCGGCGCGACGGTGCTGCCATACACGCTCTCGGGCGGGACGGACAACAAGTCCCTCTCACGCCTCGGAATCACGGGCTACGGGTTCGCCCCGCTGAGGCTTCCGGCCGAGCTCGACTTCTCGGGGATGTTCCACGGCATCGACGAGCGAGTGCCGACCGACGCGCTCAGGTTCGGGTGCAGGGTGCTCGACCGGCTTCTGCGCACCTGCTGATCGCCCGGTCTCGGCGGACATGGACCTAGCCGCCGAGTGCGTCGAGCATCCCCGCGAGCCTGGCGCGGTAGCCACCGCCGAACAGCACGGCGTGCACGGCCACGGGGTAGAGCTGGTGCAGGGTCGCGCGCCGCTCCCAGCCGGGCGGGATCGCGGACACGGAGCCGTACCCGGCGAAGATCTCGTCGAGGTGCGGTGCGCCGAACAGGGCGAGCATCGCGAGGTCGCTCTCGCGGTGGCCACCGTGTGCGGCAGGATCGACGAGGACCGCCTCCGTACCGTGGATGCCGGGGGTCCAGAGCAGGTTGCCGGACCAGAGGTCGCCGTGCACGCGCGCGGGGTCCGCGTCGCGGCACGGACCGCCACCCCATCGGCCGACGGCGTCGGCGGCACGCCGGAGCCGGTCGGCCTCCGGGCCCGTCAGTGCGCCCCGCTCGACCGCCTGGTCGGCCACAGGTCGTAGCCGTGCCTCGGCGTAGAACTCGGGCCAGGTCGACCACGTGCCGGCGGCGAGGGGGAGGGGGTCGTCGGTCGGACCGAAGAACCCGTCCCCGGTCGTGCCGGCCGGGGGCGCGCCGAAGCCCGGGGCCGCGGTCTCGTGGAGCCGTGCGAGCTTTACCCCGAACGACCGGGCTGCGCGGGCGTCGGGGGTCGCCGGGTCGATGCGCTCCAGGTCGAGGTGATCGGGGCCCACGTCCCGCACCCCCACGACCCGAGGGCCGGCAGGCACGTCGATCCACGCCAGTCCCGCGGCCTCACGTTCGAACAAGCCCGCGGGTGCACCGGCGCGTGACTTGCGAAAGGTGCTGCCGCGCTCGTCGGTCATAGCGTGCTGCGTGCCCGGATCACCTTCCGGCGCAGCGTGACGCGACGCTCACCACCCATCGCGATGCGCGTGCGCGCCAGCTCCCAACGCCCGTACTCGGCCTCGTCGGTCAGGACCTGGCGGGCGTCTCCGCCCGGGACGTCGCGTGAGAACGTCAGGACCCGGTACTCGTAGTGGCCATGGGTCGAGAACGCCGATCGGTATGCCGTTGGTCGCATCGCAAGTCCTCTCCACGTCGTCTCCGCCCGCGCCGGACGGATTCTGGATGCCATTGTGCACCGGGCGGGGATACGGTCAGGGTATGACCGTAGATCCGCGTGCCGCGCTCGACCGCCTCATCGCCGCGTTTGAGGCGCACCATGATGCCGTGCGTTCACGTATCGGTGACGAAGACCCGCGTGTCGACGACGCGTACTACGTGCTCGCCGACGCCTTCGAGGTCTACGACGAGTCGCTGGGGGAGCGGTACGGCGAGGCGACGCCGTTCGTCCTCGACGACGACTCGGACGACGACTCGGACGACGACGAAGACGATGACTCGGACGACGATGACGACGACGACTACGAGGACGTCGACCTGCACGACGACTCCGCGTCAGGTCGTTGACACGTCAGGCGGTTGACCGGCGGCGCGAGACGCGTTCGGTCCGGCCTGTCGTGGACATCGGTGGCACCGTGCCACGGCCGGCGACGACCTAGCGGTACTCGGGGTAGCCGAGCGAGGGTGCGCTGACCTCGTCGAGAGCTCCGACGACGGCGTGCGGCAGCACCAGGTCGGCGGCGGCGAGCGACGCCCGGAGCTGACCTGGAGTCCGTGCTCCGACGATCGCGCTCGCGACCCCGCGCGTGCCCAGCCAGGCCAGGGCCACCTCGAGCGGTTCGCGGCCCAGACCGTCGGCAGCGGTCGCGACGGCCTGGACGATGCTCGACGAGCGTCGGTCGAGATAGGGCTCGACGAAGCCGGCGAGGTGCGGGCTCGCGCCTCGGGAGTCGGCCGGAAGGGAGTCGCGGTACTTGCCCGTCAGCACGCCGCGCCCCAGCGGCGACCATGCGAGCACTCCGGCGCCGAGGCCGTCGGCGCAGTCCAGGACCTCGCGTTCCACCCCGCGCTCGAGGAGCGAGTACTCGACCTCGACGGCGGCGAGCTCGGCGTCCCCGGACGCCGCGAGCAGCGTCCCGACCTGCGCCGTGCGCCACCCGGGATGGTTCGACAGGCCGACGTAGCGGGCACGGCCGGAGTCGACGGCCCGGCGCAGGGCGGAGACCGTCTCGGCGGCAGGAGTTCGCGGGTCGGGCGCCTGGACGAGGAACAGATCGACGTGGTCGGTGCCGAGCCGGCGCAGCGACTCGTCGAGCGAGTCGAGGAGCGACGCACGGGACGCGTCCACGACGGTCCCGGCACGGGTGCGCCGTAGTCCCGCCTTGGTGCAGACGACGACGTCGGACCGGTCGACGTCGTTCGCCAGGACGTGCCCGAGCACGGACTCGCTGTCACCGTCCGCGTAGTGGGCCGCGGTGTCGACCAGAGACCCTCCGGCCTCGACGAAGCTCTTGATCTGCTCGGCGGCGTCCAGCTCGTCCGTGTCACGGCCCCAGGTGAGGGTGCCGAGCCCCAGTGCGGACACGTGCAGGCCCGTGCTGCCCAGCTGCCTCAGTTCCATGGGCTGCAGACTATCGACACCTGGTGCACGGCGCGTGGACCACCGCGCGAAGAACGGTAGGGTGACCGCTCGTGAACGCCTGGGAAGCAGTACTGCTGGGGCTCGTCCAGGGCCTGACCGAATTTCTCCCGATCTCGTCGAGTGCGCACCTGCGCATCGTCGGTGAGCTGATCGGGGAGTCCGACCCCGGGGCCGCGTTCACCGCGATCACCCAGATCGGCACGGAGGCCGCCGTGCTGCTGTACTTCCGTCACGACATCGCGACGATCTGCCGCGCCTGGTGGCGCGCCGTCTCGGGCAAGGACGGGACCGACCTGCGGTCGCGGTTCGGTGCGCACGACCCGCACGCCCGGATGGCCTGGTTCATCACGATCGGGTCCGTCCCGATCGGTGTGCTCGGTCTGCTCTTCCAGGACGCGATCGAGACGTCGCTCCGCAACCTCTACATCACGGCGTTCACCCTCGCGTTCTTCGGCATCCTCCTCGGGTGGGCGGACCGCATCGGCCGCAAGACCCGACCGCTCGAGGACCTCACCGTCGGACGCGCGATCGCGTACGGCTTCGCCCAGGCCCTCGCGCTCATCCCCGGTGTCTCCCGCTCGGGCGGGACGATCACCGCCGGGCTCCTGATGGGATTCACGCGCGAGGCTGCCGCTCGCTACTCGTTCCTGCTCGCGATACCCGCCGTGCTCGCGTCGGGACTCTTCCAGCTCGTGAAGTCGATCGCCGAGCCGGCCCAGGCCGGGGCACCCGGTGCCGCCGCGACGCTCGTCGCGACCCTCGTCGCCTTCGTCGTCGGGTACTTCGTCATCATCGTGTTCCTGAAGATCATCTCCACGTTCAGCTACATGCCGTTCGTCTACTACCGTATCGGCCTGGCGATCGTCGTGGTGATCCTTCTGGGGACGGGCGTCCTCGTCCCGCTGGGGTCGCCGTAGGGGCACCTCGGCGGCCAGGTCTCCGCCGTCGGCCGGACCATCGTCAGGTGGGCGGCGGATAGAGTGGGCGCGTGCGTACCTGGCCCTCTCCTCATGTCCCGCAGATCCCCGGCACCGGCGACACCGTCCGGGTCCACGACAGCTCCACCGGTGAGCTGGTCGTCGCGTCCGAGTCGGATCTGGCGACCCTCTACGTCTGCGGGATCACCCCGTACGACGCGACGCACATCGGCCACGCGGCCACCTATGTCGCCTTCGACCTCCTGGTCCGCGCGTGGCTGGACGCGGGGCACGCGGTGCGCCTGGCGTCGAACGTCACGGACGTCGACGACCCCCTGCTCGAGCGCGCGCTGGCCACGGGGGTCCGCTGGCAGGACCTCGCGGCCGACCAGGTCGCTCTCTTCTCGGAGGACATGACCGCCCTCGGCGTCATCCCGCCCGACGTGTACGAGTCCGTCGTCGACACCGTGCCGCGTGTCCAGACCATCGTCGAGAAGCTCCTGGAGGAGGGCGCGGCCTACCGTGTCCCGCTCGAGGACGGTGCCGGCGGAGACCACCCGGAGCTGGGGGACGTGTACGCCGATCTCGCGGCGGACCGTCACTTCGGCGAGGTCTCGGGCTTCGACGACGCCACGATGCGGGCGCTGTTCGCCGAGCGGGGCGGCGACCCGGAACGGCCGGGCAAGCGCAACGCCCTCGACCCGCTCCTCTGGCGCCGCGAGCGCGTCGGCGAGCCGGCCTGGACCGGCGGGGTGCTCGGCAGCGGACGGCCCGGCTGGCACGTGGAGTGCGCCGTGATCGCCTCGGACGGTCTCGGAGTTCCGTTCGACGTCCAGGGCGGCGGCGCCGACCTGCTCTTCCCGCACCACGAGATGTCGACGTCGCACGCGCGAGTCGCCGAGTCTGCCGGTGCGCGCACGCACGTCCACGCGGGACTCGTCGCCTACCAGGGCGAGAAGATGAGCAAGTCCCTCGGGAACCTCGTGCTCGTGTCGGGGCTTCGACGGGACGGTGTCGACCCGATGGCGATCCGCCTCGCCGTGCTCGCGCACCACTACCGGTCCGACTGGGAGTGGACGGACGAGGGCCTCGCCGAGGCGGTCACGCGGTGGGAACGCTGGCGCTCCGCGATGTCGGGCAACGGCGGTCCGTCCCCCGAGGGCACGATCCGCCGGGTCCGTGCGGCGATGGCGGACGACCTGGACGCGCCGACCGCGCTCGGGGCGGTCGACGCCTGGGCGGACGTGGCGCTGACCGAGGGGCGCGACACCACGCAGGACACGGACGGGGCACCGGGCGTTCTCGCCCGCGCGGTCGACGCGCTGCTCGGCATCCGTCTCTGACGGGCGGTCGACCCCGCTAGCGGCCCGTCGCTCCGTCGCCGCGACGACGCAGGAACCGCTCGAACTCGCGGGCGATCGCCTCGCCGCTCGCCTCGGGGAGGTCCGCCGTGTCCTTCGCCTTCTCCAGCTCGCGGACGTACTCGGCGATCTCGCCGTCCTCCGCCGCCAGCTCGTCCACGCCGTGCTGCCACGCCTCCGCGTCCACCGGCAGCTCGCCGAGCGGGATCGGCTCCCCGAGCAGCTCCTCGAGGCGGGTGAGGATCGTCAGGGCGGCCTTCGGCGACGGCGGGTGCGCGACGTAGTGCGGAACAGCCGCCCACAGGGACGCGGCCTGCAACCCGCGCGCCGTCGCGGTGTGCTCCAGCACCCCGACGATCCCGACCGGGCCGTCGTAGGTGCTCGACTCGACGTCGAGCACCGCGCGGAGGCCGACGCTCTCCGACGTGATGGTCAGTGGGATCGGTCGCGTGTGCGGCACGTCGGCCAGGAGCGCACCCAGCGTGACCACCGTGTCGACGTCGTGCGCCTCGGCGATGTCGAGCAGCTCGCCGCAGAAGGTCCGCCAGCGCATGCTCGGCTCGATGCCGTGGACCAGGACGACCTGGCGCCCGGACTCGGGGACCCGCGCCGTCGAGACCCGGGTGGCGGGCCAGCTCAGGACGCGCTCACCCGTCTCCGTGGTGGACACCTCCGGTCGGGTCACCTGGAAGTCGTGGTAGTCCTCCGGGTCGATCTCGGCGATCTGCTGCGCGTCCCACACGTCGTGCAGGTGCTTCACGACGGCGCTCGCGGCTCCGCCGGCGTCGTTCCAGCCCTCGAAGGCCGCGACGAGGACGGTGCGGAGCTGCTCGCGGTCGCCGGGGCTCGTCGTCGAATCGTTCATCCGTCCACCCTATGGCTTGCCGACGCAACCTACGATGGGGCCATGCCCGATCTCGCCGAGCCCGACCGCCCGCTGCCCGCAGCCCTGCTGCTCGACATGGACGGCACCCTGATCGACAGCGAGCCGTACTGGATGGCGGTGGAGCAGGAGCTCATCGCCCGGCACGGCGGGGTGTGGACCCACGAGGACGCGCTCGGCCTGGTCGGCAACCCCCTCGGCCTCTCGGCACGGACCCTGCAGCAGGCCGGCGTCCGGCTCGAGGTCGACGAGATCGTCGAGTTCCTCCTGTCCCGGGTGGCCGAGCAGGTCCGCGAGCACGTCCCCTGGCGTCCAGGGGCGCACCGGCTGCTGGAGACCGCCCGGAGCGCGGGCATCCCGTGCGCACTGGTCACGATGTCCTACCGCGTGCTCGCCACGAGCCTGCTCGACGCGGCGCCCTCGGGTGCGTTCACGGTGGCCGTCTGCGGGGACGACGTCCGGCACGGAAAGCCCGACCCGGAGCCCTACCTGCGCGCCGCGGAGCTGCTCGGGGTCGACGTGCGTGACTGCGTGGCGGTCGAGGACTCGCCGCCGGGCATCGCCTCGGCCCTGGCCTCGGGCGCCGCGACCGTGGGCGTCGCGGCGATCGTCCCGGTCCCGCCCCGTGCGGGCCTGAACCGGCTCGCGTCGCTCGAGGACCTCGACACCGCCATGCTGTCGCGCGTCGTCGGTGGCGAACTCGTCGACCTCGTGGCGTCGTCGGGACACTAGGCCCGGTCGGGACGAACGCCGAGAGCGACCTCGACGCGCCCCTCGGGGACGGGTGGCGGGGTTCCGCCGAACTCCGGGCAGATCGCCTGGTGGGCGCACCAGCCGCACAGAGCGCTCCGGCGCGGCGTCCACCCGCCCGTCCGGCCCGCGGTCCGGATCGCCTCCCAGAGGGCGCGGACCTTCGCCTCGGTCGCCTCCAGATCGGCGCGCGTGGGCTCCGCGCGCAGGATCCGTCCGTCGCCGAGGTAGACGAGCTGAAGCATGCGCGGGACCTCGCCACGCTCACGCCAGAGGACGAGGCCGTAGAAGCGCATCTGGAACAGGGCCGAACCCTGGTACGCAGGCCGGGGCGACTTCCCGGACTTGTAGTCGACGACCCGGAGCGCGCCGTCGGGCGCCACGTCGAGCCGGTCGATCACACCGCGCAGCCGTGGTCCGTCGGGCAGGTCGCTGCTCACGCGCAGCTCGCGCCCCGCGGGCTCGAGCCGGTTGGGGTCTTCGAGCGTGAAGTAGGTCGAGACGAGGCGGCCGGCATCGGCGAGCCATCGGTCGAGCTCCTCCGCGCCGGTCACGAGCTCGGCGTACTGCGGGTTCGTCGACCGCAGCGACTCCCACGCTGCCGGGAGGAGCCCCTGCGCGGCCTCCGGCGTCCGGCCACCGAGCGGGAGGTCGTAGAGCTCTTCCAGGACGCTGTGCACAAGAGTGCCCCGCGCCGCCGCCTCGCTCGGCGGCTCGGGGAGCCGGTCGACCACGCGGAACCGGAACAGCAGGGGGCACTGCATGAAGTCGTTCGCGCGCGACGGCGAGAGCCCGGGAACGTAGGCCGGGTCGCCGTCCGCCGTGCTGCTCGTCGCCGTCATGCCGCCCAGCGTACGGCGGACCGGTGACGCTCCCGACGGGGCGTGTCGGCGCGGCGACTACGCTGGTGCGGTGACATCGCCGAGCATGCCGCCCCGCACCGACCCCCCGCGCAGCCGAGGACTCGTCCTCGGCCGGATCGCCGACGCGCCGGTGGTCCTCACGCCGAGCTGGGCCATCGCCGCGGTCGTCCTGACGATCGTCTTCGCCCCGACGGTCCGGTTCTACGCACCCGGCCAGACCGGTGTGATCTACGGGGTCTCGTTCGCGTTTGTCGTGCTCCTGTTCGGCTCCGTCTTTCTCCACGAGGTCTCGCACGCGCTCGTCGCGCGCGCTCGCGGGCAGCACGTGACCGAGCTCGCGATCACGGTCTGGGGCGGGCACACGGCGTTCACCGGGTCGTTGAGGCGTCCGCGCGACGCCTTCTGGGTGGCGGTCGTCGGCCCGCTCACCAACCTGGTGCTCGCCGGGGGGTTCTGGTTCCTGTTCGAGCTGCGCACCGGCACCGTGCTCGTCTGGCTCCTGTGCTATGCGGCGGCCGTGTCGAACGCCTTCGTCGGACTGTTCAACCTCATCCCCGGGCTCCCGCTGGACGGGGGACAGATGCTGGCGGCCGCCGTCTGGGCGGCGACGGGCTCGCAGGACCGGGGGACGGTCGTGGCCGGGTACGTCGGCCGCGTGGTCGCCGTCGGCTCGGTGCTCGCCGTGATCGCGGTCCCGCTCGCCCAGGGCGGGACCGTCGAGCCGTTCCTGGTCATCTGGGCCGTGTTCATCGGCATGTTCCTCTGGTCCGGTGCCTCCGGGGCGATCCGCAGCGGTCGGGCGCGGGCACGTCTGGCACATCTCGACGTGAGCACGTTCATGCACCCGGCGGCGACGGTCCCCGCCGACGGTACGGTCGCGGACACCGCGGCCGCGGGTCGCGGTGCCGGCGCCTGGGCCGTCGTGATCCTGGACGGGACCGGTCGGCCGGTCGGGGTCGTCGACCCCGCCAACGCGGCGCAGGTCCCCGCCGACCGTCTGACCACGACCAGCGTCTGGGCCGTCGCGCACCGGCTGCCGCTCGAGGCGCTGCTCCGTTCCACCAGTGCAGGACCGGACCTCGTCGCCGGCGTCGTCGCCGCCGCGCCGGGCACGAGCGTCGTGCCGGTGGTCGACGAGACCGGCACCGTCGTCGGCGTCGTGCTCGTCCGGGAGGTGCTCGCGGCGGTCCGCGGGACGTCGGCCTGACCCGACCCCCCGTAGGATGGTCCGTCGTGACCACCAGCGCAGACGCACCGACCACCCGAGCCACCGGCGCGGCCGAGCGACGCGGACCTCTGCGCGTCGGCGACCGCGTCCAGCTGACCGACCCGAAGGGACGGCTGCACACGATCGTGCTGGCGCCCGAGGGGACGTTCCACACGCACAAGGGCTACTTCCGCCACGACGACCTGATCGGACGTCCGGAAGGCTCCGTCGTCGCGAACACCGCGGGGATCGAGTACGTGGCGCTGCGCCCGTTGCTGTCCGACTACGTGCTCTCGATGCCGCGCGGCGCCGCGGTGATCTACCCCAAGGACGCGGGGCAGATCGTGCAGATGGCCGACATCTACCCGGGTGCGCGTGTCGTCGAGGCAGGCGTCGGCTCCGGCGCCCTCTCGATGTCGCTCCTGCGGGCCGTCGGCGACGACGGCTCCCTGCACTCGATCGAGCGTCGTGAGGACTTCGCGGCGATCGCCCGCGGCAACGTCGAGAACTTCTTCGGCGGACCGCACCCAGCCTGGCAGCTGTCCGTCGGGGACTTCGCGGACGTCCTCCCGCAGATCGCCGAGCCCGGGGCCGTCGACCGCATCGTGCTCGACATGCTCGCCCCGTGGGAGAACATCGACGCGGCCGCGACCGCGCTCGTGCCCGGAGGCGTGCTGATCTGTTATGTCGCCACCGCGACGCAGCTCTCCCGGACGGCCGAGGACCTGCGTGCGGACGGCCGTTTCACCGAGCCTTCCGCGTGGGAGTCGATGAACCGTGGTTGGCACCTGGAGGGTCTCGCGGTCCGTCCGGAGCACCGGATGATCGGGCACACAGGGTTCCTTCTCTCGGCCCGTCGCATGGCCGACGGCGAGGAGGCGCCGGAGCGCCGCCGCCGTCCCGCCAAGGGTGCCTACCCGACCGGCGACGAGGGGACCTGGTCGCCGGAGGAGCTCGGCGAGCGTGCCGTCTCGGACAAGAAGCTGCGCCGGGTCCGTCGCGACGTGGGGCAGGCGCCCGAGGTCTGAGCCCTGCCCGACAGGTGAGTGCACGACGCGGACGGCGGCGGTGTGTATAGGGTCGACGTATTCCAGACGGGCCGTCGCCCGCCTGTTCCGTCGAAAGGGGAAGCCCGATGCCCACGACCCCCGCACCGGACCTCGAACGCCAGGTCACGATCCTCTCCGCCAAGAACGAGCGTCTCGCCGAGGCGCTGCGCGCGGCCCGTGACCAGATCGTCGACCTGCGCACCCAGATCGACGAGCTCGCGAAGCCGCCGGGGACGTACGCCGTCTTTCTCGGGTCTCACGACGACGGAAGCGTCGACATCTCGGCCTCCGGACGCAAGATGCACGTCGGCTCGAGTCCCGCGCTCGACGTCACGACGCTGCAGCCTGGCCAGGAGGTCAAGCTCAACGAGGCGATGACGGTCGTCGCCGCCGGCGGGTACGAGAGCACCGGCGAGCTCGTGACGGTCAAGGAGATGCTGGGCGACGGCCGGGCCGTCGTCGTCGGACGCACCGACGACGAGCGCGTCGTGCGTCTCGCCGGCTCCCTCGCCGCGACCACGCTGCGCACGGGCGACAGCCTGACGATCGACACACGCAGCGGCTTCGTCTTCGAGGTGGTGCCGAAGTCGGAGGTCGAGGAGCTGATCCTCGAGGAGGTGCCGGACGTCGACTACTCCGCGATCGGTGGGCTGGGGCCGCAGATCGAGCAGATCCGCGACGCCGTCGAGCTGCCGTTCACGCACCCGGACCTCTTCCGCGAGCACGGGCTCCGGCCGCCCAAGGGAATCCTGCTCTACGGGCCTCCCGGGTGCGGCAAGACGCTGATCGCGAAGGCCGTCGCCAACTCGCTCGCGCAGACGGTCGCACGGGCACGAGGAGTCGACGGGGCCGAGAACGTGCGCAGCTTCTTCCTGAACGTCAAGGGCCCCGAGCTCCTGAACAAGTACGTCGGGGAGACGGAGCGCCACATCCGGCTGATCTTCGCCCGTGCACGCGAGAAGGCGTCCCAGGGCACGCCCGTGGTGGTGTTCTTCGACGAGATGGAGTCGCTCTTCCGCACCCGCGGCACCGGGAAGTCGTCCGACGTGGAGACGACGATCGTCCCGCAGCTCCTCAGCGAGATCGACGGTGTCGAGCGCCTCGACAACGTCATCGTGATCGGTGCGTCGAACCGCGAGGACATGATCGACCCCGCGATCCTGCGACCGGGTCGCCTCGACGTCAAGATCAAGGTGGAGCGTCCGGACGCCGAGGGCTCGCGCGAGATCTTCGGCAAGTACCTCACGGACGACCTTCCCATCCACGAGGACGACCTCGCGGTGAACGGCGGCTCCCGGGCTGCCGCGGTGGACGCGATGATCCGGTCCGTCGTCGAGCGGATGTACTCCGAGGCGGACGAGAACAAGTTCCTCGAGGTCACCTACGCGAGCGGAGACAAGGAGATCCTGTACTTCAAGGACTTCAACTCCGGCGCCATGATCCAGAACATCGTCGACCGGGCCAAGAAGGCGGCGATCAAGGACCTCCTGTCGACGGGCCAGCGGGGAATCCGTGTCGACCACCTGCTCTCGGCGTGCGTCGACGAGTTCCGGGAGAACGAGGACCTGCCCAACACGACCAACCCGGACGACTGGGCACGGATCTCGGGGAAGAAGGGCGAACGGATCGTCTTCATCCGCACGATCGTGCAGAAGGAGGGCGACGGCGCGGTCCCGCGCACGATCGACACGGTCTCGAGCACGGGTCAGTACCTCTAGCACCGAGCCCTACAGTGGTCCTGTGACTGCGCGCAGAGTGATGGGGATCGAGACCGAGTACGGAGTGCTGCAGTCGGGGCGGCCCCTGGCCAACCCGATGCTGATGTCCAGCCAGATCGTGACCACGTACCGTGCGCTCGCGCAGAGTCCTGCCGGCCAGCTGGCCCGTGCACGCTGGGACTACGACGACGAGGACCCGCTCGCCGACGCCCGGGGATTCCGGCTGGACCGGGCCTCCGCGCACCCGTCGCTGCTGACGGACGACCCGACGAGACCGGCACCGTCGGGCGAGACGGAGGCGTTCCAGCGGATCGAGCGTCCGAGCGTCGAGGCGTACGACGACCCGAGCGCCGCGAACGCCATCCTGACCAACGGCGCGCGCCTCTACGTCGACCACGCACACCCCGAGTACTCGTCGCCCGAGGTGACGAACCCGTTGGACGCCGTGCGCTGGGACGTCGCCGGTGAGCGAGTGGTCCTCGCCGCGTCGCGCTCGCTCGCCCAGGTCGGGATCGACGTCGTGCCGTACAAGAACAACGTCGACGGCAAGGGCGCGAGCTACGGGACGCACGAGAACTTCCTCGTCGACCGCGACCTGCCCTTCGACACGCTCGTCGACGGTCTGACGCCGTTCCTCGTGACGCGGCAGGTCTTCGCCGGGTCGGGACGTGTCGGGCTCGGTCAGACCGGTCAGCACGCCGGCTTCCAGATCTCCCAGCGGGCCGACTACGTCGAGGCCGAGGTGGGGCTCGAGACGACGCTTCGTCGGCCGATCGTCAACACACGGGACGAGCCGCACGCCGAGCGCTCGCGGTGGCGGCGGCTCCACCTGATCATCGGGGACGCGAACCTCTTCGAGACCGCGACCTACCTCAAGCTCGGGACGACGTCGCTCGTCCTGTGGCTCCTCGAGAACCTGGGCGCGCTCGCGGAGCGCGGCCTGGACACCGCCGCGCGGCTCAGGGAGCTGCGTCTGGCTGATCCCGTGGCCGACACACAGCTCGTCAGCCGGGACCTGGACCTCTCCACCCCGCTGCGGCTGGCGTCGGGAGAGACGGCGACCGCCCTGGAGATCCAGAAGCGCTACCTCGCGGTCGTCCGCGAGGCGCAGGACGCTCTCGGCGGGCCGGACGAGATCACCGCCGAGGTTCTCGACCGCTGGACCTCGGTGCTCGACCGTCTCGGCCGTGACCTCGGCGAGTGCACCCGAGACGTGGAGTGGGTGGCCAAGCTGCGCCTGCTCGACCGGATGCGTCGCCGTGACGGGCTGGCGTGGGACCACCCGCGCCTCGCCGCGCTGGATCTCCAGTGGTCGGACGTCCGTCCCGAGCGGGGTGTGTACCACCGGCTCGTCGCCGCGGACGCGGTCGACCGGCTCGTCGACGAGGGTGAGGTGGCCCGCGCCGTCCACCATGCGCCGACGGACACGCGTGCGTACTTCCGCGGCGAGGTCGTCGCGCGCTACGGGGGGCAGGTGTCGGCCGCGAGCTGGGACTCGGTGATCTTCGACGTGCCGGGAGCGCAGTCGTTGCAGCGGGTGCCGATGCTCGACCCGCACCGCGGTACGCGTGAGGACCTCGGCGCCCTGCTCGACGCGAGCCCCGACGCGCGGTCTCTCCTGGCGGGCCTTTCCGGCACGGCGTAGGCAGAAGGGCCTAGTGTGGGACCTGCCTGGAGCACATCGACCGAGGAGACGCCATGGCTGGTCAGGAACGCATCTCGAACCCGGGCGGACGTCCCGACGACGACGCCGCCGAGGTGGCCGCACCCGTCGTCCGCAAGGACGACGCCGAGGTCGACTCGTTGCTCGACGACATCGACGCGGTGCTGGAGTCGAACGCTGAGTCGTTCGTCCGCGGCTTCGTCCAGAAGGGCGGCCAGTAGGTCTCGATGAGCCTCGACAGCACGGGTGGTCTGCCCGACGCGTTCCGGACACCGGGGTCGTCGTCGTTCGTGGACTTCCTCGCCGCACACGCACCGCACGCGCTACCGGGGGCGCCGACCTCCGGCGCCTTGCCGCAGCTGGCCCACGCCACCACGATCGTCGCCCTCGAGGTGGACGGCGGCGTGGTCATGGCGGGGGACCGGCGGGCCACCGCCGGCGCGGCGATCGCGCACCGTGAGATGCAGAAGGTCTTCGACGCGGACGAGTTCAGCGCCGTGGGGATCGCCGGCACGGCCGGCCTGGCGATCGAGCTCGTCCGGCTCTTTCAGCTCGAGCTCGAGCACTACGAGAAGATCGAGGGCACGCTGCTGTCCTTCGACGGCAAGGCGAACCGGCTCGCCACCCTCGTCCGCAGCCAGCTCGGACTGGCGATGCAGGGCCTGGCGGTGGTGCCCCTCCTGGCGGGGTACGACGTGGACGAGGACCGGGGGCGGATCTGCTCCTACGACGTCACCGGAGGACGGTACGACGAGCGGGAGCACCACTGCGTCGGCTCCGGGGCGGTCTTCGCCCGCGGCGCGCTGAAGAAGCTCTGGCGGCCGGGGCTGACGGCGGACGAGGGCGTCCGGGTGGCCGTCGAGGCGCTGTTCGACGCAGCGGACGACGACTCCGCCACGGCCGGCCCCGACACGGTCCGGCGCATCTGGCCGGTCGTCGCCACGGTGACGGAGACCGGGTACCGGCGCGTCGGCGACGACGTGCTCGCGGCGACGGTCGCCGCCGTCGTCGACCGTCGAGCAGAGGAGGCACGGCGATGAACATGCCGTTCTACGTCTCGCCCGAACAGCTCATGAAGGACCGGGCGGACTTCGCGCGCAAGGGCATCGCCCGTGGACGGTCGGTGGTGGTCGTCGGATACGACGGCGGGATCGCGTTCGCGACGCACAACCCCTCCCGTGCCCTGCACAAGATCTCGGAGATCTACGACCGCATCGGGTTCGCCGCGGTGGGCAAGTACAACGAGTTCGAGAACCTCCGCGTCGCCGGCATCCGCTACGCCGACCTGCGCGGGTACTCCTACGACCGGTCCGACGTCGACGCCCGGGGACTGGCGAACGCCTACGCGCAGACGCTCGGGACGGTCTTCACCACCGAGTCCAAGCCCCTGGAGGTCGAGCTGGTCGTCGCGCAGGTCGGTGCCGGGCAGGACCAGGACCAGATCTACCGGCTCACGTACGACGGGTCGGTCACCGACGAGCGACAGTACGTCGTCATGGGCGGCCGCGCGGAGGAGCTCTCGGAGATCGTGGCGTCGGGCTGGGTTCCTGGCATGGGTCTGCACGACGTGCTGGGACTCGCCGTCCGGGCGCTCGGGTCGGACGGCGCCGAGGGACCCGGTCGTGAGCTGGGGGCGGCGGACCTCGAGGTGGCCGTCCTGGACCGTACGCGACCTCGCCGGGCGTTCCGGCGGATCGCCGGGCCCGCGCTGGCACGTGCGCTCGACGGCGGGACCGCAGAGCAGCACCACGACGGACGAGGAGACGGGGCATGAACCGGAGGATCTTCGGTCTGGAGACCGAGTACGGCGTGACGTGCGCGACCGACGAGGGGCGCGGGCTCTCGGCCGACGAGGTCGCGCGGTACCTCTTCCGCAAGGTCGTGGCCTGGGGCCGTTCCTCGAACGTGTTCCTGCGCAACGGGTCGCGGCTGTACCTCGACGTCGGGTCGCACCCCGAGTACGCGACCGCCGAGTGCGACGACATCACGCAGCTCATCGCGTACGACCGTGGCGGCGAGCGAATCTGCGAGGGGCTCGTCGCCGACGCCCAGGAGCGGCTCGTCGAGGAGGGGATCCCGGGCAAGATCCACCTGTTCAAGAACAACACCGACTCGGCCGGGAACTCCTACGGGTGCCACGAGAACTACCTGGTCCGGCGCAAGGGAGACTTCACCCGGCTGTCCGAGATCCTCGTCCCCTTCCTCATCACCCGCCAGGTGGTGACGGGGGCGGGCAAGGTGCTCTCGACGTCGGGCGGTGCCACCTACTGCCTGTCGCAGCGGGCCGACCACATGTGGGAGGCCGTCTCGAGCGCGACCACGCGCTCGCGGCCGATCATCAACACCCGCGACGAGCCGCACGCGGACGCCGAGCACTACCGGCGGCTGCACGTCATCGTGGGAGACTCGTCGATGGCAGAGCCGACCACCATGCTCAAGGTCGGGTCGACGGATCTCATCCTGCGGATGATCGAGGCGGGTCTTCCGATGCGCGACCTCACTCTCGAGAACCCGATCCGTGCGATCCGTGAGATCAGCCACGACCGCACCGGTCGTGCGCCCGTGCGCCTGGCCACCGGTCGTACGGTCACCGCCGTCGAGCTCCAGCGCGAGTACCTCGGCCGGGTTGAGACGTATCTCGCGGAGACGGAGGCGAGCCCGACCGACAAGCGGGTCGTCGACCTCTGGTCGCGCGGCCTCGAGGCCCTCGAGACGGACAACCTCGCCCTCGTCGAGCGTGAGATCGACTGGGTCATCAAGCTGCGGCTCATCGAGCGGTACCGGGCCAAGCACGGCCTCGAGCTGCACGACCCGAGGGTCGCCCGTCTGGACCTCGCCTACCACGACATCTCGCGGACCGACGGTCTCTACAACCTCCTGGCCGCACGCGGGATGGTCGACCGGCTCGTCACCGACCTCGAGTCGTTCGAGTCGATGTCCGTTCCGCCGCAGACGACCCGGGCGAGGTTGCGCGGGGAGTTCGTCGCCGCGGCCCAGGACGCCCGGCGCGACTACACCGTCGACTGGGTCCACCTGAAGCTGAACGACCAGGCTCAGCGCACCGTGCTGTGCAAGGACCCGTTCCAGAGCGTCGACGAGCGCGTCGAGAGGCTGATCGAGTCGATGTGAGGCCGGGGCGCCCGCTAAGGTGGGCCGTCCTTCGTCGCGACCGTCGACCCGTCCCGAGCTTGGAGTTCCGTGCGCCGTCCTTCTGCACTGGTGTCGTCCCTCGTCGCCGCGCTGCTGCTCGGTGGTTGCGGGATGGACTTCACGGATCCGGTCGAGCCCGAGCAGGCCGCGTCCGAGATCGCCGTCACCGGGGCCGCCGACGAGCCGCCCGTGCTCGAGTACGAGACACCCCTGGTCGTGACCGAGACCACCAACAGCACCGTCTGGCCTGGCGCGGGTCGGTTGCTGGAGGACGGGGACGAGGTCCTGCTCAACATGTACGCCGAGGACGGCTCGACCGGTCAGATCCTTCAGGACACCTACGTCGCAAGCCCCCGTCTGATGCGGATGGACCCCGCCTCGCTCGGCCCGACCCTGTACCAGGCACTGAAGGGCGAGCGCGTCGGTGCGCGCGTCCTGGTGACCGAGGAGGACGGCGAGGTGCCGCTCGCGCTCGCGGTCGACGTCCTGCCCGCCCGGGCGGACGGCGAAGAGATCGCGCCCGCCGAGGGGCTGCCGTCGGTGAGCCTCGACGACGGCGCTCCGTCGATCGAGATCCCGGCCGACTCCGCCGCGCCGGACGACCTCGAGGTCCAACCGCTCGTCCGCGGGCACGGGCGACAGGTCGAGCCCGGCGACATGGTGACGGTCCGCTACTCCGGGGTGCAGTGGTCGAACGGGGACGAGTTCGACTCCAACTGGACCACCGGGACCGTGCTCACGGCGATGTTCGGCGTGGGGACGGTGATCGACGGCTGGGAGCAGGGGCTCCTCGAGCAGCCGGTCGGGAGCCGGGTCCTGCTCGTCGTGCCACCCTCGCTCGCCTATGCCGGGACCGACTCTCCGCTGGCCGAGGAGACGCTCGTGTTCGTGATCGACATTCTCGACTCCCGTTCCCAGGTCGCCTACGACACGTCGTCGGGGGATCTCTCAGAAACCGAAGAAGGATGACATGACAGTCTCCGTGCGCGTGATCCCCTGCCTCGACGTCGACGCGGGGCGCGTCGTCAAGGGCGTCAACTTCGAGAACCTGCGAGACGCGGGCGACCCGGTTGAGCTCTCGCACCGCTACGACGCGGAGGGCGCCGACGAGCTGACCTTCCTCGACGTCAGCGCGTCCTCGGGCAACCGGGAGACGACGTACGACGTCGTGCGGCGGACGGCCGAGCAGGTCTTTGTCCCCCTCACGGTGGGTGGGGGAGTGCGGACGCCCGACGACGTCGACCGCCTGCTGCGCGCGGGCGCGGACAAGGTCGGCGTGAACACCGCGGCGATCGCCCGGCCCGAGCTCATCGCCGACGTCGCCGACCGGTTCGGTTCGCAGGTGCTCGTCCTCTCCGTCGACGCGCGCCGTGTCACCGGGGACGTGCGGACGGAGTCCGGCTACGAGGTCACGACCCACGGCGGCCGCCGGGGAACCGGGATCGACGCCGTCCGGTGGGCCGCCGAGGCGGAGCAGCTGGGTGCGGGGGAGATCCTGCTCAACTCGATGGACGCGGACGGGACGAACGCAGGCTTCGACCTGGAGATGCTCGCGGCCGTGCGGTCGGAGGTCAGGGTCCCGCTGATCGCCAGCGGTGGCGCCGGGCGGCCCGAGGACTTCGTCGCGGCCGCGCGCGCCGGGGCAGACGCCGTCCTCGCGGCCAGCGTGTTCCACTTCGGTGCCATGACGGTCGCCGAGGTGAAGGACGTCATGCGGGAAGCCGGTATCGAGGTGCGATAGCGCCTACTCCGCGTCGATCACGGTCGGGACGGAGCCGAGCACCCTTCCGTCGGCGTCGAGGGCCTCGACCGTGATCTCGTCGGCCGTGGCAGCCTCCTCCAGCTCGACGGACGTCTCGAAGCCCGACCGGGCCACCTCGGTCTCGCCGTCGGACGTCGACACCCGCCACGTCTGGACGGCCGTCGCCCCGTTCCAGCTCATGTAGACCGACGTGGTGCCCGAGTCGACCTGCACGGCCGCTGCCGGGTCCGTCGTCGGCCGCGCCTCCCACTCGACCTGCCGGGCACGGTACGAGCCGACGGTCAGGTCCTCGGGCAGCGACGAGTCCACGAGGACGTCGCCCGTGGCCGACATCCGGGTCCACTGCGGCAGGCTTCCCCACCCGAGGAGCACGTCACCGCCGTCGAGCTGCTGGAACGACCCCTGGCTCTGCGACCATGCCCCATCGGGGTGGGGGTAGTCCGTCACGACGGACGCCGTGGACGCACTCTCGTCGACGTCGAGGACGAGGCCCCGAGAGGACTCGCGAGTCGTCGATCCGCAGGTGCCACCGTTGTCGAAGAGCGTCATCGTCCCGTCGTCGGCCCACCGGGCGTCGTGCTGCTTGAGGAAGACGGCGTCGTCGTCGACCGTGAAGTCGGACTCGCGCCCGCCCAGACGCCAGTCGAGGCTGCCCGTGTCGCCGTCCAGCTGGTAGACCGCGCACGTGTGCCGTGCGGAGATCAGGACGTCCCCGTCGTCGCGGACGTCGATCGAGTTCACGTGCAGGTAGTCGTACCCGGTGTCGGAGGACGTACCGTCCTGGTCACCCTCGACCGGGAGATAGCTCTCGTCCAGCGCGACGTCCCCGATGCCGTGCCACTCGAAGAGGACCGCGCCCGTCTCCAGGTCGACCTGCTGGACGATGTTGTCCACGGCCACCCCGTTCCGGGGCCCGCCCGCCTCGCTCAGGTCCATGCCGATCGGTGCGTAGGCGACGAGCCATGCGGTGCCGTCGTCCGTGAGGAGGAGCTCGTGCGGGTCCGCCCGGTAGCCGTTGCCCGCGTTGAACCGTGCCACCTCGGCATAGGTCTCGTCCACGACGACCGCCTCGCCGTACCCGTAGCCGGGGCCGATCTGTCCCTCCCACCACGTCAGGACGGGTTCGCCGTCGAGGGTCGCGCCCGTCACGTCCCGCGCGTCGTTCTCGGCCATCGGGGAGAACCAGACGGGCTCGCCGTCCTCGTCGACGAGCATCGGTCCCTTCTGCACGACGCCGTTCTTGATCCCCAGCGCGACGTAGCCCGCGGCGTCGGTGGGCTCCGCGGGCTCGACCGTGACGACCGGTGGCTCGACGTCGGGTGCCGAGACGTAGCGGCTGACCTCGTCGTCCTCGGTCGCCGTGCCGTTCTCCGGCACCTCGGTCGCCGCCTCGTCCAGCGCGTCGGCCACCCGCCAGGTCCAGCGACCGTCGTCGGCGCCGCGGACCTCGATGCCCTCGACGGTCACGGAGACGATCTCGCCCGGCTCGAACGGGGCGTCGGGGACGTAGCTGACCCCGTCTCCGTCCGAGTGCGGCAGAAGCGTCCCGGAGTGCTCCTCGGTGTCCGAGCCCGTGACGGTCACGTCCTCCGCGGCCAGGCCGGTGGTCCCGGGCCCCCGGAGCGTCACCTGCGTCTGCGGGTTGACGACCTGGGTCCCGGGGACCGGGAACACGGAGACGTCGCCGTCCGACCCGTCGATCGCCGCGAGGGGGGCAGGCTCGGCGGGAGGCTGGTCGGTCACCTCGACGGCCACGAGGACGGCGACGGCAGCCGCCCCGACCCCGACGACGCCGGTCGTGAGCCAGAAGAGCCACCGCGGCCCGAACGGCGTCGGTCGCGGGCGCTGCTCCGGCGTCGTGCCCGAGGCCTCCCCGGTGCTCATGCGTCAGGCCCGCCGAGAACCTCCGCGACCTGTGAGACGGCGTCCTCGCGGCCGCGGACCTCGGTGTCCGCGGCCTCGACCCGTCCGAAGACGTGCAGCACGAGCTCCGTCACCGGCCCGTGGATCTCGACGACAGGTTCGCGGTCGCGCACCACGAGACGGCGGCCCTCGTCGTCGACCAGCGTGACACCGACGGGGCAGCGGCCGAGGCGCAGGCGCGCGAAGGTGGTCAGTGCTCCCCGCAGCGCCTCGATGAGGTCGGGCGGCAGGTCGCGTGGTGCCGGTTCGACACCGCCACCACGGCGCACGTCCTCGGAATGCACGTAGAACTCGGCGACGTTCATCGCGTCGCCCGCCCAGGAGTGCGGGCTCCACGCCCGTGGTGGCTGCGAGACCCGGTCGATCAGGTCTCGGTATGCAGCGTCGTCGCGAGCCTCGTCGGCGAGGGTGTCCAGCCCTCCGCCGAGAAGTCGCCACGGCGCGTGCTCGCGCAGCACGAGGTGTGCCGCCAGGTGGCGCGCCTGCCACCCCTCGCACAGGGTGGGGGCGTTCGGCGGGACGGAACGGAGCGAGTCGACGAGCTGTTCGCGGAGCCAGGGGTGCCAGGGCATAGTGCATGCTTTCATGACGACGTCGTCCTCGCCGGACGATCGGAACGCCCAGACCGGGAGGAATCGATGAGCGAGAACCCGCTGCACCGGACGGTGCTCGACGCGGACGGCGTGCGCATCCACACCTATACCTGGGAGGCCGAGCAGCCTCGCGCGCTCGTGCACGTCCTGCACGGTGTCGGTGAGCACGCCCAGCGCTACGCGCCGCTGGCCCGGCGACTGCAGGACGCCGGGTTCACGGTCGTCGCGGACGACCACCGGGGGCACGGCGCGACCGGTGTCGGACATCTCGGCCTCGGAGAGCTCGGCCCCCGGTCGATCCGCGGCGCGATCGACGCCGCCGAGACCGTGAGCCGGGCGGCCCACGCCGCCTACCCCGAGCTGCCGATCGTCCTCCTCGGGCACAGCTGGGGCTCCTTCATGGCGCAGAAGATCGTCGCCCGGTCGGGACGCCACTACGCGGGTCTCGTCCTCAGCGGAACCTCGCTCGCCCTGCCGGGCCTGACGCGCCAGGGGAACTTCAACGAGCGCTGGGACGCCGACGGGGCCGGCGGGCTCGAGTGGCTCAGCCGCGACGAGTCCGTCCAGCAGGCCTTCGAGGACGACCCCTGGTGCTTCGACGTCGCGGAGCACCCGGTGTGGACGTTTGCGGAGAGCACCGCGATCGCGGGCTTCGTCCCTCGGAGCACCGGGCACGACCTGCCGGTCCTGATCCAGGGCGGCGAGCACGACGCGGTCGGCGGGAGCCGCGGCCCCCGCCTGCTCGGACGTGCCTACGAACGCTGGACGGGACTCTCCGACGTGACGGTGATGCTGTACCCCGAGGCGCGCCACGAGGTGTACAACGAGATCAACCGGGACGAGGTGCTCGACGACCTCGTGGGATGGGTCACCACGCGATTCTGACGTCGGGGGCGGGGCGCGTGAGACGATGCGTCCACCGCTGCCCGACATCCTGCGAGGACAACCCATGCCCCGAGCCGCCCGCCCGCGTCCGCGGGACCGGTCCACGTTCCGTGCCGCCGACGGCACGACGACGCTCCGCGGCTCGCGCTTGCGTCGGTCCCTGGCACTCATGGGCCGGGGCATCCGCTCCGAGCCGTGGACCTACACCCTCGCCATCGGCACCTCGGCACTGTTCGGAGCCGCCACCGTCGCCGTCAGCCGGGTGATCGGCACCGTCACCGACGAGGTCGTGGTCCCGGCGCTGGACGGCGACGACGTGGCCCGCGGCCAGGTCTGGCTCGCCGGACTCGCGCTCGCCGCCGTCGCGCTGACGCTGGCGGTGAGCGTCGCCGGACGGAGGATCTTCGCCGGGGCAGGCGTGGCCGACCTCCAGGCGGGGCACCGCAACGCGGTCACCCGCCAGTACCTGCGCCTGCCGATGTCCTGGCACCGGGCCCACCCCACCGGACGGCTGCTCGCGAACGCGAGCGCCGACGTCGAGGCCGCGACCGGGGTCTTCAACCCCATGCCCTTCGCCCTCGGCGTGGTCGTCATGATCCTGGTCGCCGGCGTGATGCTCGTCGCGATCGACCCGTGGCTGGCCGCCGCCGCGTTCGTCGTGATCCCGCTGGCCATCGCCGCGAACCTCGTGTTCCAGCGCAAGATGACCCCGATCGCGATCCGGGCGCAGCAGCTGCGCGCCGAGGTGGCCGACGTCGCGCACGAGAGCTTCGACGGGGCGCTCGTCGTCAAGTCCCTCGGGGCGCACGACCGGGAGGAGGCCAGGATCGCGGGTCGCGCGTACGCCCTGCGCGACGCCAACGTCGAGGTCGGCCGCGTCCGCGCCGTCTTCGACCCGGTCATCGAGCTGCTGCCGTCGCTCGGCACCCTCGTCGTCCTCGCGGTGGGTGCCGCGCGCGTCGCGAGCGGGGACGTCGGCACCGGGGACGTGGTGACCGCCGCGTACCTGCTCACCGTCATGGCGGTGCCCGTCCGTGCGTTCGGCTGGGTGCTCGGGGAGATCCCGCGCGCCCTCGTGGGCTACGAGCGCATCACCCAGGTGCTGGACGCCTCCGGACGCGACGTGCCCGGGACGGTGCCCGCGCACGGGCGCGGGGCGTCCGCCGAGGTGCGGCTCGACGGGGTCGGCGTGCAGGCCGACCGTCCCATCCTCGAGGACGTCACGCTGACGCTCGCGGCCGGGTCGACGACCGCGTTCGTCGGACCGACGGGAGCAGGGAAGACGACGCTCGTCACTCTCCTGGCGCGGGTCTCCGACCCCGACACGGGGCGGGTGCTGCTCGACGGGCAGGACCTGCGCGAGATCGCCGACGCGCCCGCGCACGTCGCGCTCGTCGAGCAGCAGACCTTCGTCTTCGAGGACACGGTGCGCGCGAACGTCACGCTCGCCGACGTGGACGACCCCGCGGCCCCTGACGACGACGCCGTCTGGGACGCGCTCCGCGCGGCACGTGTCGACGACGTGGTCCGGGCGCTGCCCGACGGGCTCGACGCGCCGCTCGGCGAGCGCGGTGCCAACCTCTCCGGCGGACAGCGTCAACGACTCGCCGTCGCGCGTGCCCTCGTGCGCCGCCCACGGGTGCTCGTCCTCGACGACGCCACGTCGGCCGTCGACCCGCGCGTCGAGCAGGAGATCCTCCACGGCCTCGGGACCGACGACGGCGAGCGGCCCACCGTCGTCATGGTCGCCTACCGCATGGCGTCGGTGGCGCTCGCGGACACCGTCGTCCATCTCGACCGCGGGCGGGTCGTGGACGTCGGCACGCACGAGGAGCTCGTGCGCCGGGACGCGGGCTATCGCGACATCGCCACGGCGTACGCCCGTGAGGCGGCCCGTCGGGCCGACGAGGAGGCACTCGCATGAGCTACTCACGGATCGAGACGACCAGCTCGCTCGGGGTCCTCGCGACCGTCCGGCAGGGCCTGCGGACGTCCCCGGAGATGGTCACCGGCATCGGCGTGACGCTCGTGCTCGCCGTGGTCGCGGCGGCGGGGCGCGTCGTCGTCCCGATGACCGTCCAGCAGACGGTCGACACCGGCATCATGGCCGACGGCGGCCCCGACGTCGCCCGGGTGTCGACGTTGGTCGCGGTCGCCGCGGTGGTGCTCGTCGTCGCCGGTGTCTGCACGGCGCTCGTCAACGTCCGGCTCTTCAGGTCGAGCGAGGAGGGGCTCGCGAACCTGCGGATCCGGACGTTCCGGCACGTCCACGACCTGCCCGTCCTGACCCAGGGGACCGAACGACGAGGCTCGTTGGTCTCACGGGTGACCTCCGACGTCGACACGATCTCGCAGTTCGTGCAGCGCGGCGGCATCCAGCTCCTCGTGTCCGTGCTGCAGATCGCGGTCGCGACCGTGCTCATGGCGATCTACTCGTGGCAGCTCACGGTTCTCGTCTGGCTCTGCTTCGTCCCGCTCGTGATGATCCTCAACCCGGCGCAGAAGCGGGTCAGCGCGGCGTTCGGTCTCGTGCGGCAGCGCACGGGTGAGCTCCTCGGGGCCGTGTCGGAGGCCGTGGTCGGCGCGCAGACGGTGCGTGCCTACGGTGTCCAGGCGCGGACGGGCCGACGGGTCGAGGCCGCGGTCGAGCGAGCTCGTGTCGCGATGGTGCGTGCGTCTCGGCTCGTGGGTCTCGTCTTCTCCTCCGGCGTGCTGGTCGCGAACCTCGTCCTCGCGGTCGTCGTCGTCGCCGGGACGTGGCTCGGTGTCGCGGGAGAGGTCACCACCGGCGAGCTCCTGGCCTTTCTCTTCCTCGTCCAGCTCTTCACCGGGCCTGTCCAGCAGGCCACGGAGATCCTCAACGAGCTCCAGAACGCCGTCTCCGGATGGCGTCGGGTGCTCGCCGTGCTCGAGACCCCGATCGACGTGCGAGACGACGGGACGGCCGACAGTCCGTCCGGGCCCGCGTCGGTCGAGATGGACGACGTGCGCTTCTCCTACCCGGGTGGACCCGAGGTGCTGCACGGTGTCACCGTCGCCTTCCCGGCGGCGCGCTCCGTCGCCGTCGTCGGCAAGACCGGGTCGGGGAAGTCGACGATCGCCAAGCTGGTCACGCGTCTGATGGACCCGACCGCCGGGGTGATCCGCCTCGACGGCACCGATCTCCGTGACATCCCCGTGGCGCGGCTCCGCGAACGCGTGGTGCTCGTCCCGCAGGAGGGCTTTCTCTTCTCGGGGACCCTGCTCGAGAACATCGAGTGGGGCGTGCGGGACGACGCGGTCCGTGCGGACCGGGACGCCGTGGTCGCCGTCGCGCAGGACGCGGTGTCGATGCTCGGGCTGGACGACTGGGTCGACGGTCTGGCCGACGGTCTCGCGACACAGGTGGGACAGCGCGGGGAGCACCTCTCGGCGGGGGAGCGGCAGCTCGTCGCCCTGCTGCGGGCGGCGGTCGCCGAGGCCGACCTGCTCGTGCTCGACGAGGCGACGTCGGCGGTCGACCCCGCCGCCGAGGTCCGGATCGCCCGCGCACTGTCCGCACTGACGACGGGCCGGACGACCGTGACGATCGCCCACCGGCTCTCGACGGCTGAAGCGGCGGATCTCGTCGTGGTGGTCGACGAGGGCGACGTCGTCGAGGTCGGCACCCATGCAGCACTCCTGGAGCGGGACGGGACCTACGCGGCCATGCACGGGGCCTGGCGGAGCCAGACCCACTGAGCGGACGCGGTTCCCGCGGCCGCTCCGCGCGTGGCAGGATTCAGGCGTGTCCGACTCACCACTGACCCCTGACCTCGCCGCGCGGCTCAAGCGCGACGACGGCCTGGTCGCCGCCATCGTCCAGCAGCACGACACCGGAGAGGTGCTCATGCTGGGATGGATGGACGACGAGGCGTTGCACCGCACCCTCACGAGCGGCCGCGTGACCTTCTGGTCCCGGTCCCGTCAGGAGTACTGGCGCAAGGGCGACACGTCCGGCCATGTCCAGCACGTGCGGTCCGTGGCGCTCGACTGCGACGGCGACGCGCTCCTCGTGCGGGTCGACCAGGTCGGAGCGGCGTGCCACACGGGTGCGCGGAGCTGCTTCGACGCGGGCGGCGATCTCGGTGCCGTCGTCGGGAAGGTGGGCGCATGACCGGGCCGACGACCGTCACGGCGGCAGACGTCCCCTGGGGTGCGACCTGGCCGTCCGTGCAGGGCTTCCGCGACCTCGCGGCCTCGCGTCGCGTCGTCCCGGTGGTGCGGCGTCTCCTGGCCGACGACATCACGCCGGTCGGCCTCTACCAGACGCTCGCGGGCGGACGCCCGGGGACCTTCCTCATGGAGTCCGCGGAGTCGGACGGCGGATGGTCGCGCTGGTCCTTCGTCGGTGCCGCGTCGCGGGCGACCCTCACCGCGCGCGACGGGTCGGCGGTCTGGTCCGGCGACGTGCCGGCCGGCGTGCCGACGTCCGGCGACGTCGTCGAGGTCCTCGAGAAGACGCTCGACGCGTTGCGCACACCGGAGATCCCCGGCCTTCCCCCGTTCACCGGTGGCCTCGCCGGCGCACTCGGCTGGGACGTCGTCCGGCACTGGGAACCGACCCTGCCCGCGAACGCACCCGACGAGCTCGGTGTCCCGGAGCTGACGCTCTGCCTGGCCACGGACCTGGCGGCGGTCGACCACCGGGAGTCCTCCGTGTGGCTCGTCGCCAACGCGATCAACTTCGACGGCACGGACGAGCGGGTCGACGAGGCGTACGCCGACGCCGTCGCGCGGCTCGACGCGATGCAGGCCGCGCTGCGGTCGGGCGGACGAATACCTGCCGTGGTCGTGGACCACGACCTGCCGGAGCCCGAGCTGGAGTTCCGCTCGACCCGGGACGAGTTCGAGCAGGCAGTCCTGGCCGGCAAGGATGCCATCCGTGAGGGCGACGTCTTCCAGGTCGTGCTCTCCCAGCGCCTCGACCTCGACTGCCCCGCGGCCCCGATCGACGTGTACCGGGCGTTGCGCACGATCAACCCGAGCCCGTACATGTACTGCTTCAGCCTGGCCGACTCCGACGGGCAGGAGTTCTCCGTCGTCGGGTCCAGCCCCGAGACGCTCGTGAAGGTCACCGACGGGCGGGCCGTGACGTTCCCCATCGCCGGATCGCGACCACGGGGCGGGACCCCGGCGGAGGACGTCGCGCTCGGTGACGAGCTGCGGGAGGACCCGAAGGAGCTCGCCGAGCACCTCATGCTCGTCGACCTGTCCCGCAACGACCTGGTCAAGGTGTGCGAGCCCCTGTCCGTCGAGGTGGTCGAGTTCATGGTCACCAAGCGGTACAGCCACATCATGCACCTGAGCTCGACGGTGGTCGGGCATCTGCGCGACGGCGCGACGGCGCTCGACGCGCTCCGGGCGACGTTCCCGGCGGGCACGCTCTCCGGGGCGCCGAAACCTCGCGCGATCGCGCTGATCGACGAGCTTGAGCCGGCCTCGCGAGGGATCTACGGCGGAACGGTCGGGTACTTCGACTTCGCCGGCAACATGGACATGGCCATCGCCATCCGCACCGCGCTCCTGCGCGCGGGGCGGGCGAGCGTGCAGGCCGGCGGCGGCGTCGTCGCGGACTCCGTCCCTGCGCTCGAGTACGCCGAGTCCCGCAACAAGGCGGCGGCCGCGGTGCGGGCGATCCAGCTCGCGGCACGTCTGCGCCCCCTCCGCTGATGCGTGCGAGCCTGAGCCGGCGCAACGCCGTGGTCGCTCTCCTGCTTCTCGGCGCGTCCGCGCTGCTGCTCTCGATGCCGGTGTGGATGACGGCGCAGGGCAGCAGTGCGCTGGAGGACGTCGTCGACCTCGGCGTGGCCGGGACGACGGCCGCCCCGGCCGTGAGCGCCGGCGCGCTCGTCCTCGTGGCCTCGGCGCTCGCACTGGGACTTGTCGGTCGGGTCGGCCGGTGGGTCGTCCTGGTCGTGGCCGCGGGAAGCGGGCTGACGATCCTGGTCGGTGCTCTGAACGTGGCGCTCGACCCGCTGCCCGCGATGACCGCCGAGGCAGCGCGTGCGACGGGGGTCGGTGAGGTCACGACGGCCGTGGATCTGACGCCGTTCCCGTGGGTGGTCGTCGTGCTCGGCGCGATCGTCCTCGTGGTCGTCCTGGCCGCCGCCTGGTCGGCGCGAGGATGGACGACGTCAGGAGCTCGCCACGAACGGGGAGCGCCTCGTCAGGACGTTCCCGACGACGATCCCGCGGCACTGTGGGACGAGCTGACGCGTTCGGCGGAGTCGGACGGCCCGCCCGCCGGTCGACCCGACGAACGATAGGATTGGTCGACATCTTCACGAAAGGCGCACACACTCATGGTTGATTCCACGTCCACGCAGCCCGTCGCGGACTACCTCCCACCGACGGTCCCGCCCGACAACCACGGGCACACCACGGCCTCCTGGACGTCGATGATCGGCATCATGCTCGGTTCGCTCATCACCGCCGTGGGGCTCGTCGTCGCGACGCCGTGGCTGTCCTGGGTCGGTCTCGCCGTGGTCCTGATCGCCGTCGTCGTCGGTGGCGTCATGCGCGCGATGGGCTACGGGCAGGCACCGGCACGCAAGAGCTGACCGTCGTGGCGACCACGACGGAGCGGCGGGGCCTTGCCCTGCTCGAACCGCTCGTGGTCGCCGCCCTCGTGGGCGCGGCGACTCTCCTCGTCGCCCTGCGTGACCCGCACGTCCCCGGGAGCTACGGCGTCTGCCCGAGCCTGATGATCTTCGGCCTGGCGTGCCCGGGATGCGGTGGCCTGCGTGCCACGCACGACCTGGCGCACCTCGACCTCGTCGGAGCCTGGGCGTCGAACCCTCTCGTGGTCGTCCTTCTCCCGGCCGTGGTCGGCCTGTGGTCCCTCTGGCTCGCGGCACGGTGGTCGCCCCGGAGGACGATGCCGACCGTGCCGCGCGTCGTCTGGATCACCGTCGGCGCGATCGCCGTGATCTTCGGCGTCGTGCGCAACATTCCCGGCGCAGGGGACTTCCTCGGGCCTGCCTGACCGTCTCGCCCCTCGGTGCGTGGTCCGGAGAACGGCCTGGCGCACCTACGATGGCCTGCAGAAGACGTCGCCATGCGAGGCGGTCGGCCGCGAGGGCGGGGCCAGCCGGGGGACAAGCACGAGCACGGGAGCGAAACTATGACCGTTCTAGACGACATCATCGCGGGTGTCCGCGAGGACCTGTCGCGCCGCCAGGCGTCGACCTCCCTGGACGCGCTCAAGGAGCGCGCGGCGAGGACCCCCGGGGCGCTGAACGCCGCCGACCGGCTGAAGGTCGACGGGCAGGTCGCGGTGATCGCCGAGGTGAAGCGGTCCAGTCCCAGCAAGGGTGCCCTGGCGCCGATCTCCGACCCCGCCGCCCTGGCGGTCGAGTACGCGCACGGGGGTGCGGCCGCGATCTCGGTGCTCACCGAGGAGCGTCGGTTCGGCGGCAGCCTGGACGACCTCGACGCGGTGCGTGCCAAGGTCGACGTCCCCGTCCTCCGCAAGGACTTCGTCGTCACGCCGTACCAGGTGTGGGAGGCCCGGGCACACGGGGCCGACATCATCCTGCTCATCGTCGCAGCGCTCGAGCAGACCGTCCTGACCTCCCTCGTCGAGCGCGTCCAGTCCCTGGGGATGACGGCCATCGTCGAGGTCCACACGGCGGACGAGGTCTCCCGTGCGCTGGACGCCGGGGCCCAGATCATCGGGGTGAACTCGCGGAACCTGAAGACCCTCGAGGTCGACCGGACGACGTTCGCGCGGCTCGCGCCGGCGATCCCCGACGAGATCTGCCGCATCGCGGAGTCCGGCGTCCGTGGGCCGCACGACGTCGTCGACTACGCACGGTCGGGTGCCCACGCCGTCCTCGTGGGCGAGGCTCTCGTCACCGGTGACGCCCCGCGGTCGTCGGTCGCCGACCTCGTCGCCGCCGGCTCCCACCCCTCGCTCCGCGCCATCCGCCACTGAGGCGACCCGCACCATCGACAGGAGGCCTGGCCCCGTGCCTGACATCCCATCCCTGCAGAACACGCAGGGCCCCTATTACGGTGACTTCGGCGGCCGCTACGTCCCCGAGGCCTTGATCGCGGCTCTCGAGGAGCTCGAGCGCGAGTACCGCTCCGCGATCGCGGACCCTGCGTTCATGGAGGAGCTCGAGCGCCTCCAGCGCGAGTACACGGGGCGGCCGAGCCCGTTGACCGAGGTGCCTCGGTTCGCGGCGCACGCCGGTGGCGTACGGATGTTCCTCAAGCGCGAGGACCTCAACCACACGGGGTCGCACAAGATCAACAACGTGCTCGGCCAGGCGCTCCTGGTCAAGCGCATGGGCAAGTCTCGCGTCATCGCCGAGACCGGGGCGGGGCAGCACGGGGTCGCCACGGCGACGGCGGCTGCGCTCCTCGACCTCGAGTGCGTGGTCTACATGGGTGAGGAGGACACGCAGCGCCAGGCGCTCAACGTCGCCCGCATGCGCCTCCTCGGCGCGACCGTCGTTCCCGTGACGATCGGGTCGCGGACCCTCAAGGACGCGATCAACGAGGCGCTGCGCGACTGGGTCGCGAACGTCGACGACACCCACTACCTGCTCGGCACCGTGACCGGGCCGCACCCGTTCCCCGAGATGGTCCGCGAGTTCCACAAGGTCATCGGCGACGAGGCGCGGGAGCAGATCCTGGAGCGCACGGGCACTCTCCCGGACGTGGTCGCCGCGTGCGTGGGCGGTGGTTCCAACGCGCTCGGGCTCTTCAACGCGTTCCTCGACGACGCGGACGTCCGACTCCTCGGGCTCGAGGCGGGGGGCGACGGCGTCGACACCGGTCGGCACTCCGCGCGGTTCAGCGGAGGAGCGCCGGGCGTGCTGCACGGCGCCAGGTCGTACCTGCTGCAGGACGAGGACGGCCAGACCCTGCCGAGCCACTCGGTCTCTGCCGGGCTCGACTACCCGAGCGTGAGTCCCATCCACTCGTGGTTGCACGACACCGGACGTGCCGAGTACCGGCCGGTCACGGACGCGGAGGCGATGGACGCGTTCCGTCTCCTCTGCCTCACCGAGGGGATCATTCCCGCGATCGAGTCTGCGCATGCTCTCGCCGGTGCGCTGCGCGTGGGCCGGGAGCTCGCTGCGGACGGTCGGGACGACGCCGTCGTCCTCGTGAACCTCTCCGGGCGTGGCGACAAGGACGTCGCGACGGCTGCGCGGTGGTTCGACGTGGTCGACGCCGAGGACATCAAGAACGCAGCGACGACCGAGGGGAGCAGCCTGTGAGCGCCGTGGCGGGACCGGGCGGCAGCCCGGGTGCGGGCACGACCGGCGTGCGACTTCGCGCGATGCGTGACGAAGGCCGTGCGGCGCTGATCGGCTACCTCCCGCTGGGCTTCCCGGACGTGGAGCGCTCCGCCGAGGCGGCTCTCGCGATGGTCGAGGCGGGGGTCGACGTCGTCGAGCTCGGTCTGCCCTACACCGATCCCGTGATGGACGGACCGACGATCCAGGCCGCGGTGGACGTCTCGCTGAATGCGGGAACCCGGGTCCGGGACGTGTTCGGCGTCGTCGAGCGCGTGAGTGCGGCGGGCGCCCCGACGCTCGTGATGACGTACTGGAACCCGGTGCTCCGCTACGGCGTGGGCGCGTTCGCCCGGGACCTCGCGGCTGCCGGTGGAGCCGGGCTGATCACCCCGGACCTGATCCCGGACGAGGGCGCGGACTGGATCGCCGCGGCCGACGAGCACGATCTCGACAAGGTATTCCTCGTCGCCCCCAGCTCGACCACGGAGCGCCTTGCCTCGACGGTGGCGGCGTCGCGTGGTTTCGTCTACGCAGCCTCGACGATGGGCGTGACGGGGGAGCGGGCGACCGTCGGCTCGCGCGCGGAGGCGCTCGTCGCGGACACGCGCGCGGCAGGGGCAGACCTGGTGTGTGTCGGTCTCGGCGTCTCGACGCCGCAGCAGGCCGCCGACGTCGCGCGCTACGCCGACGGCGTCATCGTCGGCTCGGCCTTCGTCCGCCCGCTGCTGGGAGACGCTCCCTGGGCCGAACGGCTCGAGGCTCTGCAGGCGGTTGTGCGAGGCATCGCCGACGGAGTGCACGGCGCGCGCGAGGTGAGCGCATGAGCCTCGCAGCCCTCGTCACCTCTATCCCGAGCCCTGCCGAGGACACCTGGTACGTCGGGCCGTTCCCGATCCGTGCGTATGCGATGGCGATCCTCGCAGGGATCGCGGTCGCGGTCTGGCTGACCACCAAGCGTTGGGCCGCTCGGGGCAACAACCCCGACGACGTGCTGGAGATCGCCTTCTGGGCCGTCCCGTTCGGGATCGTCGGTGGGCGGATCTATCACGTCATCACGACCCCGGAGCCCTACTGGGGGCCAGACGGTGACCCCTGGAAGGCCCTGAGGATCTGGGACGGGGGCCTCGGGATCTGGGGTGCCGTCGCGCTCGGCGCCGTCGGGGCGTACATCGGATGCCGTCGGCTCAACGTCAGCTTCGTCGAGTTCGCCGACGCACTTGCCCCTGGGCTCCTGATCGCGCAGGGCATCGGCCGTCTGGGCAACTGGTTCAACCAGGAGCTCTTCGGTGCGCCGACGACACTGCCCTGGGGGCTCGAGGTCGACGCGGACGTCGCGGCGCGGACGTGCGCCGAGTGGGGGATCGAGTGCGCCCCGGGAACTCTGTTCCACCCGACATTCCTCTACGAGATGATCTGGAACATCGCGGGGGCGTTTCTTCTCATGTACCTCGCGAAGCGGTTCAAGCTTGGTCATGGTCAGGTATTCTGGCTCTATGCCATGATCTACACCTCGGGCAGGGTGTGGATCGAGATGCTGCGTATTGACACGGCCGAGGTGATCTTCGGTCTCCGTCTGAACGTATGGACGTCAATCGTGGTATTCGCGATCGCCTTGGTAGCGTTCGTGATCGTCGCGCGCCGCTATCCCGCGGGCGACGAGCCGGCGGTGTCACGCACACCTGACGCGCCGGAAGGTGAAGCGGACGATGAGGAGCAGCCCGACCAGGGCAGCTAGGCACGTTCGTCTCTCGTCGGTCTCGTCGGTCAACCTCCGACGGACCAACGTGTCCGATGGGTCGAGGATGCCCCAGAACTTGGTACTAGCTGTGCATCCGGCACTGTCGGAGGCATGGGAGGACGGTGTTAATGAGCACGCCGATGCACAGGGCAGGCGCGCCAGTGGCGCAGGGTCTGTACGACCCTGCGGCCGAGCATGACGCATGTGGTGTCGCCTTCGTGGCGACTCTTCGCGGGACCCCGGGGCGCGACATCGTCGACGCCGGTCTGACCGCGCTGCTGAATCTCGACCACCGAGGCGCGGTCGGGGCGGAGGAGAACAGCGGCGACGGTGCTGGCATCCTCACCCAGATCCCGGACGCCTTCGTTCGTGACGTCGTCGACGCGGACCTCCCTCCGGCGGGCTTCTACGCCATCGGCATGGCCTTCCTCCCCGGCGACCCGGGCGAGGCGGACGCCGCGGCCGCACGGTTCGACGCGATCGCCGCCGAGGAGGGCCTCGAGGTCCTCGCCTGGCGCGACGTGCCCGTCACCGCGGACCTGGTCGGCCCCGCCGCTCGGGCGACGATGCCGCTCTTCAGGCAGGTCGTCCTCGCCGACCCGGACCGGGCGCGGTCCGGCCTCGAGCTCGACCGCCGCACCTACCGTGCCCGCAAGCGCGCCGAGAACGAGCTCCGCCTCTTCTTCGCGTCCCTGTCGGCGCGGACCCTGACCTACAAGGGCATGCTGACGACGTCGCAGCTCGAGCCGTTCTTCCCCGACCTCTCGGACCCGCGGTACGCCTCGGAGATCGCGCTCGTCCACTCGCGGTTCTCGACCAACACGTTCCCCTCGTGGCCGCTGGCCCAGCCGTTCCGGCTGATCGCGCACAACGGCGAGATCAACACGGTTCGCGGCAACCGCAACTGGATGGCCGCGCGCGAGGGCATGCTCGAGAGCGAGACCCTCGGCGATCTGGAGCCCCTGCTTCCGGTGTGCTCGGAGGGCTCGAGCGACTCGGCCTCGTTCGACGAGGTGCTCGAGCTGCTGCACCTGTCGGGTCGTCCGCTGCCGCACGCCGTCCTCATGATGGTGCCCGAGGCGTGGGAGAACCACACGACGATGGACGCCCAGCGGCGCGCGTTCTACGAGTACAACTCCAACCTCATCGAGCCGTGGGACGGCCCTGCCTGCCTCACGTTCACCGACGGCAGCCTCATCGGCGCCGTCCTGGACCGCAACGGACTGCGGCCCGGACGGTACTGGGTGACCGAGGACGGCCTCGTCGTGCTCGCGTCGGAGGCCGGGGTGCTGGACCTCGACCCGGCGTCGATCGTGCGCAAGGGCCGCCTCGAGCCGGGGAAGATGTTCCTCGTCGACACCCGTCAGGGTCGGATCGTCGCGGACGACGAGATCAAGTCCCAGCTCGCGTCGCAGCGTCCCTACGGCGACTGGATCGCCCAGAACACGGTCACGCTCGACCAGCTCGTCGAGCGTGAGCACGTGGCCCACTCTCCCGCGTCGGTCCAGCGCCGTCAGCGCGCGTTCGGGTACACCGAGGAAGAGCTCAAGGTCATCCTCACGCCGATGGCCAACACGGGGGCCGAGCCGCTCGGCGCGATGGGCACCGACACGCCGATCGCCGTGCTGTCCAACCGGCCGCGCCTGCTCTTCGACTACTTCACGCAGATGTTCGCCCAGGTCACGAACCCCCCGCTGGATGCCATCCGCGAGGAGCTCGTGACGTCCATCGGCGGTGTCATCGGCCCAGAGCCCAACCTGCTCGAGGACTCGTCCGCGCACGCGCGCAAGCTGGTCCTGCCGTTCCCCGTGATCGACAACGACCAGCTGGCCAAGATCAGCAACGTCCACCACGCCGCCGGCGTCGCGGGGACGTTCCGCTCGGTGACGGTCGAGGGGCTCTATCCGGTCCACGGCGGTGGCAGGGCGCTCTACATGCGCCTCGAGGAGATCTTCGAGGAGGTCGACGCGCACGTCGCCGCCGGGGCCAGCTTCATCGTCCTGTCGGACCGCAACGGGGACGCCTCACGGGCGCCGATCCCGTCGCTCCTTCTCCTGAGTGCCGTCCACCACCACCTGCTGCGCCAGCACTCACGCACGCAGGTGTCCCTGGTCGTCGAGGCCGCCGACGTGCGCGAGACGCACCACGTCGCGCTGCTGATCGGCTACGGCGCCGCCGCGGTGAACCCGTACCTCGCCATGGAGACGGTCGAGGACCTGGCACTGCGTGGATACCTGGACGTCAAGCCCGACGACGCCGTGCGCAACCTCATCAAGGCTCTCGGCAAGGGTGTCCTGAAGGTGATGAGCAAGATGGGGATCTCGACGATCTCCTCGTACCGCGGAGCGCAGGCGTTCGAGGCCGTGGGCCTGTCCCACGAGCTCGTCGACGACTACTTCACGGAGACGACGACCCGACTGGGTGGCGTCGGCCTCGACATCCTCGCCGCCGAGACGGCCGCGCGGCACGCGGAGGCATACCCGGCGTCGGGGAACCACCAGGCGCACCAGCGTCTGACGACGGGTGGCGAGTACCAGTGGCGTCGGGACGGGGAGGAGCACCTCTTCAACCCGGACACCGTCTTCCGCCTCCAGCACGCCACGCGGACACGTCGCTTCGACATCTTCCGCGAGTACACCGGCCGGATCAACGAGCAGTCGGAGCGGCTCATGACGCTGCGCGGCCTGCTCGAGCTGCGTCCGGAGCGACCGTCCGTCCCGCTCGACGAGGTCGAGCCGGTCAGCGAGATCGTCAAGCGGTTCAACACCGGTGCGATGTCCTACGGGTCGATCTCCAAGGAGGCGCACGAGACGCTCGCCATCGCGATGAACAGGCTCGGTGCGCGCTCGAACACCGGCGAGGGGGGCGAGGACCCGGATCGGCTGTACGACCCGGAGCGTCGTTCGAAGGTCAAGCAGATTGCGTCGGGCCGGTTCGGAGTCACCTCCGAGTACCTGACGAACGCCGACGACATCCAGATCAAGCTCGCCCAGGGCGCCAAGCCCGGCGAGGGTGGTCAGCTGCCGGGGCACAAGGTCTACCCGTGGGTCGCGCGGACGCGTCACTCGACGCCGGGCGTCGGCCTGATCTCGCCGCCCCCGCACCACGACATCTACTCGATCGAGGATCTCGCCCAGCTGATCCACGACGCGAAGAACGCCAACCCGTCGGCGCGCGTCCACGTCAAGCTGGTGTCGGAGTTCGGCGTCGGGACGGTGGCGACGGGCGTCTCGAAGGCCCACGCCGACGTCGTCCTGATCTCTGGGCACGACGGTGGGACGGGAGCCAGCCCGCTGACCTCCCTGAAGCATGCCGGGACGCCGTGGGAGATCGGGCTCGCCGAGACGCAGCAGACGCTCGTGCTGAACAACCTGCGTGACCGGATCGTCGTCCAGGTCGACGGCCAGATGAAGACGGGCCGCGACGTCGTCGTGGCGGCGCTGCTCGGCGCGGAGGAGTTCGGCTTCGCCACCGCACCGATGGTCGTCGAGGGCTGCATCATGATGCGCGTCTGCCACCTGAACACGTGCCCCGTCGGCGTCGCGACGCAGGACCCGGAGTTGCGGTCGCGGTTCACGGGTAAGCCTGAGTTCGTCGTCAACTTCTTCGAGTTCATCGCCGAGGAGGTGCGTGAGTACCTCGCGGAGCTCGGCTACCGGACCGTCGAGGAGGCCATCGGCCAGGTCCAGGCGCTCGACGCACGCAAGGCCGTCGACCACTGGAAGGCCTCGGGGCTCGACCTGGGTCCCGTGCTCGAGCGTCCGGTACCGGTCGAGGGCTCCTCGCTCCGGAACACGACGACGCAGGATCACGGCCTGGAGCGTGCTCTCGACAACCAGCTCATCGCGCAGTCTGCCGATGCACTGGCCCACGGCACACCGGTGCGGATCGACCTCTCGGTCCGCAACGTGAACCGCACGGTCGGGACGATGCTCGGGCACGAGGTGACCAAGCGGTACCGCGGGGAGGGCCTCCCGGACGACACGATCGACGTGCGGCTGACCGGTTCGGCCGGACAGTCCCTCGGGGCGTTCCTGCCCCGGGGCATCTCGCTCCGTCTCTTCGGCGACGCGAACGACTACGTCGGCAAGGGCCTGTCGGGCGGACGCATCGTCGTCCGACCCGACCTGGCCTCGGTCCTGCACGGGGCCGAGGACGTCATCGCCGGGAACGTCATCGGGTACGGCGCGACGTCGGGGGAGATCTTCCTTCGCGGTCTCGTCGGCGAGCGCTTCGGCGTACGCAACTCCGGTGCGACGCTGGTCGTCGAGGGCGTGGGCGACCACGGCTGCGAGTACATGACCGGTGGGACCGTGCTCGTCCTCGGGCGGACCGGACGCAACTTCGGGGCCGGGATGTCAGGCGGTACGGCCTACGTGCTCGACCTGCGTGAGGAGGCGGTCAACACCACCGCCGTCAGCTCGGGCGACCTGCGGATCGAACCGCTCGACGACGCGGACGCTGTGCTCGTCGAGTCGTTGCTGCAGCGCCACCTCGAGGAGACCGGATCGCCGCGCGCGGCCGAGCTCCTGGAGGACTTCGAGACCACGAAGAGTCGCATCACGCGCGTCCTGCCGGCGGAGTTTGCCCGTGTCCGCGCGGTCCTGGAGCAGGCGTCGCAGGACGGTACCGACCTTGAGGCGCCCGGCGCCTGGGAGAACCTTTTGGAGGTGGCACGTGGCTGACCCCCGCGGATTTCTGAAGACCCGAGAGCGAGAGCTCCCGCGGAACCGACCCGTCGAGGTGCGGCTGCAGGACTGGAAGGACGTCCACGAGCACCGTGTGGACGGCCAGCCCTTCCTCGCGACCCAGGCGAGCCGCTGCATGGACTGCGGCGTCCCGTTCTGCCATCAGGGATGCCCGCTCGGGAACCTCATCCCCGAGTGGAACGACCTCGTTCGCCAGGACCAGTGGGCCGACGCCATCGAGCGACTCCACGAGACGAACAACTTCCCGGAGTTCACGGGGCGTGTCTGCCCCGCGCCGTGCGAGTCGAGCTGTGTCCTCGGCATCAACCAGCCGCCCGTCACGATCAAGAACATCGAGGTCTCGATCATCGACGAGGCGTTCGCCCGGGGCCTCGTCGTCCCGGAGATCCCTCATCGCCTGACGGGCAAGACCGTCGCCGTCGTCGGGTCCGGTCCGGCCGGACTCGCCGCGGCGCAGCAGATGACCCGCGCCGGGCACACCGTCGTGGTCTACGAGCGGGACCGCGCCGCGGGCGGGCTCCTGCAGTACGGGATCCCCGACTTCAAGCTCGAGAAGGTTCACGTCGAGCGCCGACTGGAGCAGATGCGTGCCGAGGGCACGCGCTTCCGGACCGGCGTGGAGGTCGGCAAGGACATCGCCTGGGACGAGCTGCGACGGCGTTTCGACGCCGTGATCGTCTCGACGGGTGCGACCGTGCCGCGCGACCTGACGATCCCGGGGCGCGAGAGTGCGGGCATCCACTACGCGATGGAGTTCCTGCACCAGGCCAACGACGTGGTCGCAGGCCACGAGGTCGAGGACCAGATCGTGGCGACGGGCAAGCACGTGGTGATCATCGGTGGCGGTGACACCGGCTCGGACTGCCTCGGCACGTCCCTGCGTCAAGGGGCGGCGAGCGTCACGACCCTGGCCATCGGGAAGCAGCCACCGCTCGATCGTGCGGTCGACCAGCCCTGGCCGACCGACCCGATCGTCTTCGACGTCTCGTCCTCCCACGAAGAGGGCGGTGAGCGTCGTTACCTGGCCTCGACCGTCGACTTCGTCGCGGACGAGGACGGGAACGTCCGTGCTCTCCGCGTCGCCGAGACCGAGTACCTCCCGGACGGACGCCGCGTCCCGCGCGCCGGGTCGGAGCACGAGATCCCTGCGGACCTCGTGCTCATCGCGATGGGCTTCACCGGGCCGGAGACGGAGCTGCTGACCGCACAGAGCGGCGCGGAGCTCACCGCCCGGGGTCTCGTCGCACGCGACGACGACTTCGCGGGCTCGGTACCGGGCATGTTTGTCGCGGGCGACGCCGGGCGCGGTCAGTCGCTCATCGTCTGGGCCATCGCCGAGGGTCGGGCTGCCGCAGCAGCGGCGGACGCGTACCTTCAAGGAGAGACCGAGCTGCCGTCGCCCGTGCGGGCGAGCACGGTCTCGTTGAAGCCCTGACATCGTGCCCGGGGACTCCGGGCATCCACGGGCTCCCGCGTGACGGGAGCCGGAGCCCGGATTCCGGGCAGCGAGAACTACGAGGCTGGAGAAATGCGCAGAGCAAAGATCGTATGCACCATCGGTCCGGTGACCGAGTCCCCGGAGCAGATCCAGGCGCTGGTCGACGCAGGCATGGACGTCGCCCGGCTGAACCGTAGCCACGGCGACCCCGAGGTCCACGAGGCGGTGTACAACAACGTCCGTGCGGCTTCCAAGAAGTCGGGGCGCTCGGTCGCCGTCCTCGTCGACCTGCAGGGCCCGAAGATCCGCCTCGGGCGCTTCGCGAACGACGAGAAGCAGTGGCTCAACGAGGGCGACGTCTTCACGATCACGACCGAGGACGTGGTGGGGACGAAGGAGCTCGTCTCCACGACGCACAAGGGACTGCCGGGTGACGCCCGCGTCGGTGACCCGATCCTGATCGACGACGGCCGTGTTCTCGTCCGCGTGACGGCGGTGGAGGGCCCCCGCGTCGTCACCCGTGTCGAGGTGGCCGGTCCGGTCTCCAACAACAAGGGGCTCAACCTGCCCGGCGTCGCGGTCTCTGTGCCCGCGATGAGCGACAAGGACGAGGCGGACCTGCGCTGGGCTCTGCGCCTGGGCGCGGACATCATCGCGCTCTCGTTCGTCCGGAACGCCGCCGACTACGACGACGTGCGCCGCATCATGGACGAAGAGGGACGCGTGATCCCGGTCGTCGCCAAGGTCGAGAAGCCTCAGGCGGTCGAGAACCTCGTCGAGATCGTGGATGCGTTCGACGGCATCATGGTCGCGCGTGGCGACCTCGGCGTCGAGCTCCCGCTCGAGCAGGTCCCGCTCGTCCAGAAGCGCGCCGTCGAGCTCGCTCGACGTGCCGCCAAGCCGGTGATCGTGGCCACCCAGGTGCTCGAGTCGATGATCTCGGCCCCGCGGCCGACGCGCGCGGAGGCGTCCGACTGCGCCAACGCCGTTCTCGACGGCGCGGACGCCGTCATGCTCTCCGGCGAGACGTCCGTGGGGGAGTACCCCATCGGAGCCGTGGAGACGATGGCCCGCATCATCGAGAGCACCGAGCAGCTCGGGCGCGAGCGGATCGCGCCCCTCGGGTCGACGCCGCACACGCGCGGCGGTGCGATCACCCGCGCCGCGGCCGAGATCGGCGAGACGCTGGGTGTGAAGCACCTGGTGACGTTCACGCAGTCGGGCGACTCCGCGCGCCGGATGTCCCGCCTGCGCTCGTCGATCCCGCTGCTCGCCTTCACGCCGAAGCAGCACGTGCGCAACACGCTGTCCCTGACCTGGGGCACGCAGGCGTACGAGGTGCCCGAGGTCGACTCGACCGAGGCCATGATCGAGCAGGTCGACACGATGTTCCAGGCGAACGGACTCGGCGAGATCGGTGACCTCGTGGTCGTCGTCTCGGGCGCACCGGTCGGTGTCGCGGGGACGACGAACTCGATCCTGGTGCACAAGATCGGATCGCAGTCGGACGTGCGCGAGCAGCGCTGACGTATGGACGGCGAACGGCCCGGCACTCCGAGGAGTGCCGGGCCGTTCGTGTGTGGTGCCCCGGGCGGGATTCGAACCCGCACTGGACCGGGTTTGAGCCGGATGCCTCTGCCGGTTGGGCTACCGGGGCGGGCAGCGTGTGCCCATCGAACCACAGAAACGCGCGACTTCGGAATCGGTGCGCGGAGGCCGAATCGGTGCGTGCAGGCACCACCGTGGGCGGGGCACTAGGATGGAACCGTGAGTGACGACAACACGCAAGCAGACGAGCCCCTTGACCTCCCTCCGATGATCGACGAGCCGGAGCCGGAGGCTCCGACGAACGCACGTCCGGTGCGACGGGCGGTCGTCGCCGAGGACGAGGCGTTGATCCGCATGGATGTCGTCGAGACGCTCCGCGAGGCGGGGATCGAGGTCGTCGGCGAGGCCGGTGACGGTGAGACGGCCGTGAAGCTCGCGATCGAGCTGAAGCCGGACGTCGTCGTGATGGACGTCAAGATGCCGGAGCTCGACGGTATCTCTGCCGCCGAGCGCATCGGGAAGGCGCATGTCGCGCCCGTCGTGCTGCTGACGGCCTTCTCGCAGACCGAGCTCGTCGAGCGCGCCCGTGACGCGGGTGCGATGGCGTACGTCGTCAAGCCGTTCACGCCCGCGGACCTGCTGCCGGCGGTCGAGATCGCGATCTCGCGGTACTCGCAGATCGCGGCGCTCGAGTCCGAGGTCGCCGACCTGGCTGAGCGCTTCGAGACGCGCAAGCGCGTCGACCGTGCCAAGGGCCTGCTGATGACGAAGATGGGTCTCTCCGAGCCCGAGTCGTTCCGTTGGATCCAGAAGACCTCGATGGATCGTCGCCTCACCATGCGCGAGGTCGCCGACGCCGTGATCGACCAGGTCGGCGCCTGACGGTCGCGTCGATCTCCCTCTGGCGGACGCCTCGTAGCGCGGACTATGGTTCTGCCAGATCCTGTACCAACCCGTCGCGCCCCGTCCGCACGGACCGCGACCCCGACCGGAGGCCTCACGGATGCGAATCGCTGTTGACGTCCGCGGTGCGGCTCACCGTGAGCTTGCTGCGCTGGCCGTGCTCTGCGCCGAGGCGCGGGGTGAGTCCTCGGCGGGAGTCCAGGTGTGCACGCCCGACACCGACCGGATCGTCCGACACCTCTCGGTCCTGCTCGCGGTGCCCGGAGGGGTCGTTCTCGGGGCGTACGACGGCGACGAGCCGGTCGGGTTCCTCCTCGCCCGCGTGGTGAGCCCGGGTGCACTGAACGACGAGCCGAGCCTCTACATCGAGGCCGTCTACGTCAGCTCGGCTGCGCGACGCCGAGGTGTCGGCCACGCGCTCCTGGCGATGGCGGCCGAGATCGCCGTCAGCACCGGGTGCGTCGACGTCTACGCGGTCCCGATCCCGGGCGCACGGGGCATCCAGCGCTTCTTCGCCCGGATGGGGTTCGCCCCCGCGGTCGCGCACCGGGTCGTCACGACCGCCACTCTCCAGCGCCGCCTCGCCGCCGAGGCCGGCCCCAACAAGCGCGCCGTCGCCCGTCAGGGCATCGAGGACCTCATCGCCCGTCGGCGCCGTGCCCGCGCTGAACTGACCAGCGGTCCCGTCGACCTGCGGGAGTTCCAGCGCGCTCGGCGCGAGGACTCTGACCGCGTCGCCCGCTGAGTCTCAGCGGTCCAGGAGGAAGCAGCTCAGACGCGCGGAGCAGACGCGACGTCCGGACTCGTCGGTGATCGTGATCGCGTAGCTTGCGGTCGTCCTGCCGAGGTGCACCGCCTCGGCGACCGCACGGACTGATCCCTCGCGCGCCCCGCGATGATGAGTCGCGTTCAGCTCCGTGCCGACGCTCGCGCGGCCGGGCCCGGCGTGGACCTGCGCGGCGAACGACCCGACCGTCTCGGCCAGCGCGGCCGAGGCGCCACCGTGGAGGAGGCCGGCAGGCTGGGTGTTCCCGGCCACCGGCATGACCGCGACGGCCCGCGCGGCGCTGACCTCGAGGAGCTCGATGCCCATCCTCTCGATCAGTGTGCCGCGGGTCGAGGCACGGAGGTCGGCGAGGACGTGTTCGGGTGACTGTGTGTCGGTCATAGCGGATAGGTTGGCACCTGTGACCACCGACGCGCGACCCAGGCTCCTTCTCATCGACGGCCACTCGATGGCCTACCGGGCGTACTACGCCCTGCCCGTTGAGAACTTCTCGACGACGACGGGCCAGTCCACGAACGCCGTCTTCGGGTTCACGTCGATGCTGATCAACCTCATCCGTGACGAGCAGCCGACGCACGTCGCCGTGGCGTTCGACGCGGGGAGCTCGACGTTCCGGACCGAACGGCTCCCGAGCTACAAGGCCGGACGCGCCGCGACGCCCGAGCCGTTCAAGGGCCAGGTGCCGCTCATCAAGGAGGTGCTGGACGCGATCGGGATCGTCCAGCTGCAGAAGGAGAACTTCGAGGCGGACGACATCTTCGCAACGCTGTCGACCCGCGGCGTCGCTGCGGGCATGGAGGTCCTCGTCTGCTCCGGGGACAGGGACGCCTTCCAGCTCGCGAGCTCCGAGGTCACGGTTCTGTACCCCAAGCGGGGCGTCTCGGACCTCGCGCGGATGACCCCGGACGCCGTCAGCGAGAAGTACGGCGTCGACCCCGAGCACTACCCGGACCTGGCTGCTCTCGTCGGCGAGAAGGCCGACAACCTGCCGGGGGTCCCCGGGGTCGGGGCGAAGACCGCGGCCAAGTGGATCGGCGCGTACGGCGATCTGGACGGAGTTCTTGGGTCGGCGGAGGAGATCAAGGGCAAGGCCGGGGAGAACCTGCGCGCGCACCTCGATCAGGTCCGCTCCAACCGCGAGCTCAACGCTCTGGTGCGCGATCTTGATCTCCCCGTCGAGATCTCCGACCTGGAGATGCGGGGGTGGGACAGATCTGCGGTTGACGCCGTCTTCGGACCGTTGGAGTTCACGGCGCTCCGGGACCGTCTGATGGCCCTGGACCCCGGCGACGAGGAGCCGGCTCCGGAGCTGACGGTCGAGACCGCCTCGCTCGAGGCCGGCGAGCTGGAGCAGTGGCTCACGGCGCGCTCGACGCAGGTCGTCGGTCTCGACGTCGACGGGAACCGCGGTGCCGTGCGCGGAGACGCCTGGACGCTGGCGCTGGCTGCCGACGTCGCGGTGGTGCTCGACCTGGCCGACATCGCCGCGGAGGACGAGCAGGCTCTCGAGGCATGGCTGGGTGATCGCGAGGCACCCAAGGCTGCGCACGGCGCCAAGGGCGCGGCTCACGCGCTGGCGGGTCGAGGTCTGCCGCTCGAAGGCGTCGTGTTCGACACCGAGCTGGCCGCGTACCTGTGCTTTCCCGACCATCGTGGTTACGACCTCGCGGACCTCACCCTCCGCCACCTGCAGCGCGAGCTGCGGGCGGAGGAGGGCGGAGGCGCTCAGGGAGCCCTCGACCTGTCGCTCGACGACGACGGCGGCCCCGACCCGATCCACGCTGCGCGGGCTGCGGCCGTGCGAGACCTCGTCGACGTCCTCGGGCGTGAGCTCGACGACCGGAGCGCGACGACGCTCCTGACCGACCTGGAGATGCCGCTCGCGGTGGTCCTCGGACAGATGGAGAGCACGGGGATCGCCGTCGACGTCGACGGTCTGCAGCGTCTGTCGGACCAGTTCGCCTCGCAGGTGACCGACGCCGCCGACGCCGCGTACGGCGTCATCGACCGTGAGGTCAACCTCGGCTCCCCGAAGCAGCTTCAGGAGGTGCTGTTCGAGGACCTCGGCATGCCCAAGACCAAGAAGATCAAGACTGGCTACACGACCGACGCGGCCGCCCTGGCGGACCTCTACGTCAAGACGAACCACCCGTTCCTCGAGCACCTCCTGGCGCACCGCGACGCGACGCGCCTGCGCCAGACGGCCGACGGCCTGCTGAAGTCCGTCGCCGACGACGGACGCATCCACACCTCGTTCCAGCAGACGATCGCGGCGACGGGCCGACTGAGCTCCACCGACCCGAACCTCCAGAACATCCCGATCAGGACGGAGGCAGGGCGGCAGATCCGTCGGGCGTTCGTCGTGGGGGAGGGCTACGAGACGCTGCTGACCGCCGACTACAGCCAGATCGAGATGCGCATCATGGCCCACCTGTCGGGCGACGAAGGACTGATCGAGGCCTTCCGTACCGGAGAAGACCTGCACCGTTACGTCGGTTCTCGAGTGTTCGACGTCGACCCTGCCGACGTGACGCCGCAGATGCGGTCCAAGATCAAGGCGATGTCATACGGTCTCGCGTACGGGCTCTCGTCGTTCGGTCTCTCGAAGCAGCTCGGGATCTCGGTGGGCGAGGCGAGCGGACTGATGGACGACTACTTCGAGCGCTTCGGGGGAGTTCGGGACTATCTGACGAGCGTCGTCTCCGAGGCGCGTGCGACCGGATTCACCGCGACGATCATGGGACGGCGCCGCTACCTGCCGGACCTCACGAGCGACAACCGCCAGCGACGCGAGATGGCTGAGCGGATGGCTCTCAACGCACCGATCCAGGGAAGTGCAGCGGACATCATCAAGGTCGCGATGCTCGGTGTCGACGCGGCACTGCGGGAGCAGGAGCTCTCGTCGCGCGTGCTCCTGCAGGTCCACGACGAGCTGGTGCTCGAGGTCGCGCCGGGGGAGCGGGGCACGGCCGAGGAGATCCTGCGGGACCAGATGGGCGCCGCGGCATCGCTCTCCGTGCCGTTGGACGTGTCGGTGGGGTCGGGGCAGAGCTGGCACGACGCCGGGCACTGATCATTCGGGAGCGGCTGGTCGTCGGGTGACGACGATCAGCGTTCCGGGCAAGAACCTGCCGCGAACGGGCCCCCAACCGCCCCAGACGGCGTCGTTGTCCGTCGGCCATTCCGGTTCGACGACGTCGACGACCTCGAGGCCCGCCGCCACGACGTCCCGGACATGGTCGCCGAGGGTCCTGTGGTACTCGGTGTAGATGACCTGCCCGGTCGCGGCGGACTCGACGTAGGGGCGACGGTCGAAGTACGACCGGTGCGCCGTCAGTCCGTGCTCCGTCGGGTCGTCCGGGAAGGCCCACCGGAGTGGGTGGGTCGTGGAGAAGACCCAGCGTCCGCCCGGGCGCAGGACCCGTCGAGCCTCCCGGTGGATCCGCAGCGGGTCCGGGACGAAGGGGATGGCACCGAACGACGTGAACACGGCGTCGAACGTCGCGGGCGGGAACGGCAGCGCCCGCGCGTCGGCCTGGACGGTGGGCACCGAGACGCCGACCCGCGCGTCGAGCACCGCGGCGTGCCGCAGCATCTCGAGCGACACGTCGCTGGCGACGACTCGCGCACCCTGCGCGGCGAGCCAGCGTGAGCACTGCGCGGCTCCGGCACCGACCTCGAGGACGTCCTGGCCGGCGACGTCGCCCAGCAGCGCCAGGTCGGCCTCGCGGAGCCCCTCCGGACCCCAGCAGAAGTCGGCGTCCCCGAGGAACTCACCGTGCTCGACGGCGTACTCGGTTGCGTTTTCGTCCCACCAACGACGGGCAACGGAGCCGCCTTGCTCGTCGTCCACCGAGCGGTATTCGACCCGATCCACACCCAGATTCTCCATCTGTCCATTCTGAGGGTCAAAAGGTGGACATGGGGACGTCTGGAGGTGGCCGCGCGATAGCGTGAGCATGGTCGCACTGGATGATGCGACCGAGGTCGCGGCTGCTCGCGGGTGGCCGCCGGACGACGAGGAGAATCAGTGCGCATCGGTCTGCTCACAGGTGGCGGCGACTGTCCCGGTTTGAACGCAGCGATTCGCGCTGTCGTGAAGCAGGCGACGGGCGAGTACGGAGCGACTGTCACCGGCTTTCGGAACGGATGGCGCGGCGTCGTCGACGGGGACGTCGTGCCCCTGGGGCGCGCGGACATCCGCAACGTCCTGCCGGTCGGCGGCACGCTCCTCGGTACTGCCCGCTTTCACCCGCACGCGGAGCACGGCGGTCTCGACGGCGTTCTCGCGACCCTCGAGGCCGAGCGGATCGACAGCCTGATCTGCATCGGCGGCGACGGCACGCTGCATGCCGCGCAGCAGGTCGCCGACGCAGGCGTGAACGTCATCGCCATCCCGAAGACGATCGACAACGACGTCGAGGGGACCGACCTCTCGATCGGGTTCCACACGGCGGTGAACATCGCGACGGAGGCGATCGACCGCGTCCACACGACGGCCGAGAGCCACAACCGTGTCATGGTCGTGGAGGTCATGGGGCGGCACGCCGGGTGGATCGCGGTCAACGCGGGCATCGCCGGCGGCGCCGAGGTCGTCCTCGCTCCCGAGGAGCCGTTCGAGATCGAGCGGCTCGTCAAGTTCCTCAAGCACCGGCACCGCGCTCACGCGAACTTCTCGATCGTGGTCGTCGCCGAGGGTGCGATCCCTGCCGAGGGGTCCTCGATGGACTACACCCAGGAGCTCGGCAGGTTCGGCGAGATCATCGCCGGGTCGATCGGCGAGAGGGTCTCGAAGGAGATCGCGGAGCGCACGGGGTTCGACACGCGTCTGACCGTCCTCGGGCACGTCCAGCGCGGTGGTTCGCCGACGCCGACCGACCGGATCCTCGGCAGCCGGTTCGGTGTCGCGGCCGTCGACGCGGCGATGCGCGGGGAGTCGCAGGTCATGACCGCGCTCCGTGGTGAGCAGGTCGTCACCGTGCCCCTCGCGGAGGTCGCCGGCCGCCTCAAGACCGTGCCGTCGGAGCTGCTCCGTGTCGCACAGGTGCTTGCATGACCTGATTTGTCCGGCGGTGTCCAGCAGCGTTGTACAGATCCGCCCGCCCAGTTACGATAGAGAACGGTGCCGTGCGCCTTGCGTCGGACCCTGACCTGCCGGATCGGCAGCACCGGAGTCCTTCGTCGAGTTTCTGTCCCGGCCCGTTCCATACCTGTCCGTACTACGTCCTGTCCGCATCGGAGCATCGAACTCAATGACCATCTCTACCCCCGCGAAGTCCGTACCCCAGGTCGCCATCAACGACATCGGTACCGAAGAGGACTTCCTCGCCGCCGTCGACGCCACCATCAAGTACTTCAACGATGGCGACATCGTCGAGGGCACCATCGTCAAGGTTGACCGTGACGAGGTCCTTCTCGACATCGGCTACAAGACCGAGGGTGTCATCCCCTCGCGCGAGCTCTCCATCAAGCACGACGTCGACCCCGGTGAGGTCGTCGAGGTCGGCGACGCCGTCGAGGCGCTCGTTCTCCAGAAGGAGGACAAGGAGGGTCGTCTGATCCTGTCCAAGAAGCGCGCACAGTACGAGCGCGCCTGGGGCACGATCGAGAAGATCAAGGAAGAGGACGGTGTCGTCACCGGCACGGTCATCGAGGTCGTCAAGGGCGGCCTCATCCTCGACATCGGTCTGCGTGGCTTCCTCCCCGCGTCGCTCGTGGAGATGCGTCGTGTCCGCGACCTCCAGCCGTACGTCGGCAAGGAGATCGAGGCGAAGATCATCGAGCTCGACAAGAACCGCAACAACGTCGTCCTCTCGCGCCGTGCCTGGCTCGAGCAGACGCAGTCCGAGGTTCGTTCCACCTTCCTGCAGACCCTGCAGAAGGGCCAGGTGCGCCCGGGCGTCGTCTCCTCGATCGTCAACTTCGGTGCGTTCGTGGACCTCGGTGGCGTCGACGGACTCGTCCACGTCTCCGAGCTCTCCTGGAAGCACATCGACCACCCCTCCGAGGTCGTCGAGGTCGGCCAGGAGGTCACGGTCGAGGTGCTCGACGTCGACTTCGACCGCGAGCGCGTCTCGCTGTCGCTCAAGGCGACGCAGGAGGACCCGTGGCAGACCTTCGCCCGTACGCACGCCATCGGACAGGTTGTGCCCGGCAAGGTCACCAAGCTCGTTCCGTTCGGTGCGTTCGTTCGCGTCGAGGACGGCATCGAGGGTCTCGTGCACATCTCCGAGCTCGCCGTGCGTCACGTCGATCTGCCTGAGCAGGTCGTCACGGTCGGCGAAGAGGTGTTCGTCAAGGTCATCGACATCGACCTCGAGCGTCGTCGTATCTCGCTCTCGCTGAAGCAGGCGAACGAGGGCGTGGACCCGGAGTCGGACGACTTCGACCCCGCGCTCTACGGCATGGCTGCCGAGTACGACGAGCAGGGCAACTACAAGTACCCCGAGGGCTTCGACCCCGAGTCGAACGAGTGGCTCGAGGGCTACGAGACGCAGCGCGAGGCGTGGGAGGGCGAGTACGCCAAGGCCCACGAGCGCTGGGAGGCTCACCGCAAGCAGGTCGCCGACGCCATCAAGGCGGACATCGAGGCCTCGACCAGCGAGACGCCGAGCGCGAGCAGTAGTTCCAACGCTCCGGCTGCTTCGGGTTCGTCGTACTCCTCGACGGCCCCGGCCGAGGACGCGGGCGGCACGCTCGCCTCGGACGAGGCTCTGGCTGCTCTGCGCGAGAAGCTCACGGGCAACTGATCTGAGGATCTAGTTCCCGCCTGAACTGCGGCCCACGACTCCTACGGGAGTCGTGGGCCGCAGTCGTCCGCGACAGGCCCGCATCGACGAGCCCCGTCTACTCTCACGCGGTGTGGTCGGGGCTCGGGTGGCACCATGGGTGGATGATTCGTATAGGACTGACCGGGGGAATCGCGGCGGGGAAGTCGACGGCGTCGCGCCGGCTCGCGTCGCTCGGTGCGACCGTGATCGACTACGACCTGCTCGCGCGGGAGGCGGTTCGTCCTGGTTCCGTCGGTCTCGGTTCCATCGTGGAGGCTTTCGGCGAGGGTGTGCTGGGCACAGACGGAGAGCTCGACCGACCTGTGCTCGCCGATCTCGTCTTCGACGATCCCTCGGCCCGGGCGACGCTTGACTCCATCGTCCATCCGGAGGTCCACAGGCTCGCCGCAGAGCGTGACGCGGAGGCCGGAGCCGCCGCGGAGAATGCGGTCGTCGTCCACGACGTCCCGCTTCTCGCGGAGTCCGGGCGGACCGATCAGTACCATCTCGTCGTGGTGGTCGACGCGCCCGAGGACGTTCGCCTGGCGCGGCTCGTCGAGGAGCGGGGCCTGTCGGTCGAGGGTGCCGAGGCGCGACTTCGCGCCCAGGCGAGCGACGTCGAACGCCGGAGCATCGCTGACGTCGTGCTCGACGGCTCGTCTACGACGAACGATCTGGACCGTCAGGTGGACCGGCTCTGGGGCCGGCTGATGGACGAGGCGCGCGAGGAGCAGCCGAGCGCCTGACGATGCCAGAACACACGAGGGCGGCACCCGTCGCGGGTGCCGCCCTCATGCGTGTGGCGAGTGTGCCGTCTGCTATGCCTGACGACGGCGGAGGATCAGGAGCGTCACGCCGGCCGCCGTCAGCAGTGCGGCGACCGATGCCATCCACCCGACGGTGGCGCCGGTGACCGCCAGGGTGTCCTCGTCCGTCTCGGCGACCGCAGCCTCTGCCGGGGAGGGGATCGACGTGCCGAGCACCTCGGTCGTCGGGGTCTCGGTGGCCTCCGGGACGACGGTCCCGTCGGTCGGCTCGTCCCCGGGTTCCTCCGTCGCGGGCTCCTCGGTCGCCGGAGCCGCCGGCTCCTCGCTGGGCGCGTCGGTGGGCGTGCTCGACGGCGCGTCGGTCGGGACGGTCGGCCCGGGCTTCTCCGGGTCCGTCTCAGGGATCTGCGGCGTCACCGGCTCGCACCCGAGCTCGCCGGCGCCGATCCACGGGTAGTTGTGGTGCTCGAGCCCGCTCCCCGACGCCCCGAACTCGAGGTCGCCACCGATCCAGAGGCGCCCGTTGGTGTTGGTCGTCTGCGTCGTGTCCGCATGTGGGGCGAGGATGCTGCCGACGAGCTGACTGCCGCCGCTGAGCTCGAGGGACGTGGCGTCCGGGAAGTTCCAGATGATCCGCGGCGCCCACGCACCAAGCTCGGTCCAGGTGTCTATCCGGTCTGCAACCGATCCTGCGGCGGTGTGCACGGAATCGAGGGTCGCGTCGGTACCCGAGACGTTGATGACGATCGGGGCGGACCGGCCGACGTCGACGAACGTGACAGCGTCGAGACCGGCTGCCTGCTCTGCGGTCAGGTCAAAGACCTGCGTGTCGCCCGTGCCATCCCCCATCAGTGCGGGGAATCCGCCTGCCGTTCCGAGTTCCCCGTTGGCCGACAGTGCACTCAGCCGTGCGGAGACGTCGGTCAAGGTCGCCTCGGTGGTGGCGACGGTCGCCGCGGCCGTGTTGTCCTTCTCGGAGCTGATCCCACCGTTGAGCTGGAGGTTCCCCGTGATCGACGTGCGGGAGACGACGTTCCCGCCGCCGGTCACGCCGTGGTTGACGTCGACGGTGGAGCCGTCCATCACCGTGACCGCGCCGGCTGACACGAGGACGTCGCTGCCGCCGGCGGGGGTGATCTGGGATCCGCCACCGGCACGGCCGATGTTGAACAAGCCCGCGTCGACGGTCGTGGTTCCTCCGACGAAGAGCTGGCCCTCCGACTCGGCGGCGGACTTGAGTGCGACGTAGTCGCCCCCGACGAAGACGGCGACGCCGTTGTCGGTGAACTGAGGGTCGTCCTGAGTGATGCCCGGGAGGAGTTCGTTGGTGCAGGCCGGTGCGCCCGTGGGCGTCGCGTGTGCCATCGGCGCCGCGAGGGAGACGAGGGCGAGGGTTCCGGCGGCCGTCAGCGCGGCTGTGCTGCTGAGGCGACGTGAGACAGGGCGAGGCATCGATGCTCCGTGTGGAAGTAAGTTAGCGGACCGAACGTGCTTGAAAGTTAGCAGTATGGGTGTGCGGATAAACAGGGGCGGAGAGGGTGAACCAACGTTCTGATGCGAAACCGTGACATCTCGTCCGGAGGGTGGGATGTCCGGGGCTAGACGTAGAGTCGAGGCATGCGTCCAGTGACCGATCTGCAGCGAACCGTCGCCCCGTTCGAGGTCGTTTCTGAGTACTCGCCGTCCGGGGACCAGCCGACCGCGATCGCCGACCTTGCCCGCAGGATCCGCGCGGGGGAGAAGGACGTCACCCTGCTGGGTGCCACGGGTACCGGGAAGTCGGCGACGACCGCGTGGATGATCGAGGAGCTGCAGCGTCCCACACTCGTGATGGCGCCGAACAAGACGCTCGCGGCGCAACTGGCGACCGAGTTCCGGGAGCTGCTCCCGAACAACGCCGTCGAGTACTTCGTCTCCTACTACGACTACTACCAGCCCGAGGCGTACATCGCGCAGACGGACACCTTCATCGAGAAGGACTCGTCGATCAACGACGAGGTCGAACGTCTCCGCCACTCGGCGACCTCGTCGCTCCTGACTCGGCGGGACGTCGTCGTCGTGGCGTCGGTCTCGTGCATCTACGGTCTGGGCACCCCGCAGGAGTACGTCGACCGGATGGTCCGGCTCGACGTCGGGGACCAGGTCGAGCGGGACGACCTGTTGCGGCAGTTCGTGACGATGCAGTACTCGCGCAACGACATGGCGTTCACGCGCGGCACGTTCCGCGTCCGCGGGGACACGGTCGAGATCATTCCCGTGTACGAAGAGCTGGCGATCCGCATCGAGTTCTTCGGGGACGAGATCGAGTCGATCCAGACGCTCCACCCGCTCACGGGAGACGTCGTCAGGTCGGAGCAGAGCATCCACGTGTTCCCCGCGACGCACTACGTCGCAGGGCCGGAGCGCATGGAGCGGGCGATCTCCTCGATCGAGGCCGAGCTCACGGAACGGTTGGCAGAGCTCGAGTCCCAGAACAAGCTCCTCGAGGCACAGCGCCTCCGCATGCGGACGACCTACGACATCGAGATGATGCGACAGGTCGGCTCCTGCGCCGGTATCGAGAACTACTCCCGCCACATCGACGGTCGTGAGCGGGGGACTGCGCCGAACACGCTCCTCGACTACTTTCCCGAGGACTTCCTCCTGGTCGTGGACGAGTCGCACGTGACGGTCCCCCAGATCGGGGCGATGTTCGAGGGGGACATGTCCCGCAAGCGTTCCCTCGTCGAGCACGGCTTCCGTCTCCCGTCGGCGACCGACAACCGTCCTCTGCGCTGGGAGGAGTTCGTCGAGCGCATCGGACAGACGGTGTATCTCTCGGCGACCCCCGGCAAGTACGAGCTCTCGATGTCGGACGGCGTCGTCGAGCAGATCATCCGGCCCACGGGCCTCGTGGACCCGGAGATCGTCGTCAAGCCGACGACGGGCCAGATCGACGACCTTCTCGGGGAGATCCGCGAACGCGTCGAGCGCAACGAGCGCGTCCTCGTGACGACGCTCACCAAGAAGATGTCCGAGGACCTGACGGACTACCTGCTCGATCGCGGCGTCCGCGTCCGGTATCTGCACTCCGAGGTCGACACGCTGCGCCGTGTCGAGCTGTTGCGCGAGCTGCGGATGGGCGAGTACGACGTTCTCGTCGGCATCAACCTGCTCCGGGAGGGGCTCGACCTCCCCGAGGTCTCGCTCGTCGCGATCCTCGACGCCGACAAGGAGGGGTTCCTGCGTTCGGGGACGTCCCTGATCCAGACGATCGGTCGTGCCGCACGCAACGTCTCCGGCCAGGTTCACATGTACGCGGACAAGATCACCGCGGCGATGGCGCAGGCGATCGACGAGACCGGACGCCGACGCGAGAAGCAGGTCGCGTACAACACCGAGCACGGCGTCGATCCGACACCGCTGCGCAAGCGCATCTCGGACGTCACGGACATGCTCGCGCGCGAGGACATCGACACGGCCGAGCTCCTGCAGGGTGGGTACCGCAAGTCGAGCAAGGGCGGGAAGTCGACGGCGCCCGTGCCTGGCGGGACCAAGGAGGGCGCGACGTCCGGGAACCGGCTCGCCGGAGCCGCGGCGAGCGACCTTGCCGAGCTCGTCCAGGAGCTGAGCCAGCAGATGCACGCTGCCGCGGAAGAGCTGCAGTTCGAGCTCGCGGCGCGTCTTCGCGACGAGATCTCGGGCCTGAAGAAGGAGCTGCGCCAGATGCAGGAGGCGACCCGGTAGGTGGAGGGCCGGTTCCTCTGTCGTGCAGATTCAGGTAGTATCGGCGCGTCGTGGAGGGGAGTATTCCTACGCGGCGGTGTCGTCATCACGGACCTCTCGGGGCCCGGCACCGTCGGTCCGCACGGGTGACGCAGCGCGTCGACGGTGTGGGCGGAAGAGACCTCCGGTGCTCACCCCTATGTACCGGAGGAAGTCATGGACGTACCCGTCTGGGTCTGGATCGTCACCGTCGGCATCATCGTCGCGATGCTCGCGGTCGACTACATCGGCCACGTCAAGACGCCGCACGCCCCCACCCTGCGCGAGTCAGCCTGGTGGTCGGCCGGCTACGTGGCGGTCGCCCTCGTCTTCGGCGGCATCGTCTGGGCCGTCTGGGGTCCGACCTACGGCGGTGAGTACTTCGCCGGGTACGTGACCGAGAAGAGCCTGTCGATCGACAACCTCTTCGTGTTCGTCCTGATCATGGCGTCGTTCAACGTGCCACGGAAGTACCAGCAGAAGGTGCTGCTGGTCGGTATCACCGTCGCGCTGATCCTGCGGACGATCTTCATCTTCGCCGGTGCCGCGCTGATCGAGAACTTCAGCTGGATCTTCTACATCTTCGGTGCCTTCCTCCTCTACACAGCCTGGGCCCAGATCCGGTCGGGCGCCGACCACGACGGTGAGTACAAGGAGAACGCCGTCCTGAGGTGGGTTCGCCGCGTCTTCCCGACGACCGACGACTACGTCGGCGACAAGCTCACGACGAAGATCGACGGCAAGCGCTACATCACGCCGATGCTGATCGTGATGCTCGCGATCGGCAGCGCCGACGTCCTCTTCGCCGTCGACTCCATCCCGGCGATCTTCGGTCTGACGCAGGAGACCTACCTCGTCTTCACCGCAAACGCCTTCTCGCTCCTCGGCCTTCGTCAGCTCTTCTTCCTCATCGACGGCCTGCTGGACCGCCTGGTCTACCTTGCCTACGGTCTGGCCGCGATCCTGGCGTTCATCGGGCTCAAGCTCATCCTGCACGCCCTGCACACCAACGAGCTCCCGTTCATCAACGGTGGTGAGCACTTCGACGTCCCGGAGATCTCGACCGCGTTCTCCTTGACCTACATCGGGGTCGTGCTGCTGATCACGACCGTGCTCAGCCTCTGGAAGGACAGCCGGGACAAGAAGAAGTTCGCCGCTGCCCAGAGCTCGTCGGACGACACCGAGGCCTGAGGCCTCACCACCCGCGCTCGCGCCAGGACGCGAGCGCGGGTCGTTCGCGTCCCAGCGTGGTCGGCGCGCCGTGCCCGGGGTGGACCACCACGTCGTCGCCGTAGCGGGCGAAGATCCGGTTCTCGACGTCCGAGATCAGTGCCTCGAAGCGATCGGGGTCGCCCCCCGTCGCGCCGACGCCACCGGGGAACAACGAGTCCCCGGTGAACAGGTGGGTTCCGTCCGTCGTCGCCAGCGCGAGCGCGACGGAACCGGGCGTGTGACCCCGCAGCGCCACGACGGTGAACCGGAGTTCACCGACGTCGACGACGCTCCCGTGGCGGAGCCCGACGTCGATCGGCACTCCCGTGGCCGCCGTGACGGCAGATGCGTCGGGTTCACCGGCGTAGGTCGTCGCGCCGGTCTCCTCGACCACGGCTCCGAGAGCCTGGACGTGGTCCCGGTGCTGATGGGTGGTCACGACGGCGTCGACGCGCGACGTGTCGTCCCCGACCGTGGCAAGGATCTTGCGGGGCTCGTCCGCGGCGTCGACGACGAGGACACGCTGCGTTCGTCCGCACGTCACCACGTAGGCGACGTTGTCCATCGGACCGACGTGGACGGGCTCGATGGTGACGGTGGCGTCGGTCATCGGTGTTCCTCCGCTCGGGCCAGACTGTGGATGGCGCGGACGAGGCCGAGGTGTGAGAACGCCTGGGGGAAGTTGCCGATCGAGCGGTCGTCGACCGGGTCGTACTCCTCGGCCAGCAGTCCGACGTCGTTGCTCGCCTCGAGGATGACGTCGAGGAGCCGTCGTGCCTCGTCGGGCTCGCCGATCCGGGCAAGGGCGTCGACGAGCCAGAACGAGCAGACGAGGAACGGGTGCTCGTCGCCCCCGAGGCCGTCGACTCCTGTCTCGGTGGCGTAGCGCAGGACGAATCCGTCGTCGCGCTCGAGCTCGTCCCGGATCGTTCGCACGGTCGCGACCATGCGCGGGTCGTCGGGTGGGAGGAACCCGACCTGGAGCATCTGGAGCAGTGCCGCATCGGTATGTGTTGCCCCGTAGTACTGGACGAAAGACCCGACCTCCTCGTTCCAGCCGTGGGCGAGCACATCGGCGTGGATCTCGTCGCGGACGTGACGCCACCTCTCGACCGGCCCGGTCAGACCGTGCGCCTCTGCGCCGCGGACGGCGGCGTCCACGGCGGCCCACGACATGACCTTCGAGTGCACGAAGTGCTGGGACGGGCCACGGATCTCCCAGAGGCCGCTGTCCTTCTCCCGCCACCGCTCGATCTGCGCATCGACGAGGTGCTGCTGCAGCGACCAGGCGTCGGGCGATTCGTGGAGCCCGAAGTCCCGCGCCATGGCGAGCGCGCTCATCACCTCCCCGAGGACGTCGTTCTGGCGCTGGCCGACGGCTGCGTTCCCGACCCGCACCGGACGCGAGCCGGCATACCCGGGCAGATGGTCGAGGATGCGCTCGGGCAGCTCTCGGGAGCCGTCCACGGCGTACATGATCTGCATGTCCTCGGGGTCGCCCGCGACGGCGCGCAGGAGCCAGTCGCGCCACGCCGCGACCTCGTCCTGATAGCCCGACTCCACGAGCGCCTCCAGGGTGAGCGCGGCGTCCCGCAGCCAGCAGTACCGGTAGTCCCAGTTTCGCTCGCCACCCACGTCCTCGGGCAACGAGGTCGTGGCGGCTGCGACGATCCCACCGGTCTGGACGTGAGTCAGGAGGCGGAGCGTGATCAGCGACCGGACGAGCGCGTCCCGGTACGGCCCGTCGTACGTGCACGTCCGCACCCAGGACTCCCAGTACCGACGTGTGTCGTCGATGCGTTTCATCACGGGACGGCACGGGGGTGGAGGTTCCCAGGACGCTGTCCAGGTCGACGTGAGCTCCAGCGACTCACCGGTGGACATCGTGAACGTCTCGCGGTGGCGGTGGTCGTCGGCCGGCGGGATCCGTGCACCGCGGAGAAGCAGCGCCTCGCTGCCGGCGATCGCGCGAAGGGCTTCGTCACCCGTCGCTCCGGTCTCGTCCCTGATCCGCCTCACCCAGGGCAGGATCTTGCCGTAGCCGAAGCGGACGATCCACTCGTGCTCGACCGTGACCTCTCCCTCGAGGACCTCGACGGTACGGACGAGATCTGCCGCACCGTCGCGCACCGGCATGACGTCGGTGACCTGCGCGACTCCCGTCGGCGACGTGTAGGTCGTGACGAGCTCGACGTCGTCGCCGCGGTAGCGCCTCTCGACCCGGGTGGCGTCGGGCACGGTCAGGAGCCAGCGTCCGTGCCGCGAGTCGCCGAGCAGCGCTGCGAAGCACGCAGGGGAGTCGAAGCGTGGCATGCACAGCCAGTCGACGGAACCGTGGCGGGAGATCAGGGCGACGGTCGAGCCGTCGCCGACGACGGCGTAGTCCTCGATCGGGACGGGATGGTCAGGAGTCATCGACGACAGTGTGTCGCAGCCGTGTGGTCGTCGCCTCCGGCGCGTCGTCGTCGAACACCTGTACGAACACCAGCAGGGAACGTACGATGTCGGGGTGGAGAATCGACTCGTCATCTCAGGTGCGCGTGAGCACAACCTGCGCAACGTCAGTCTCGACCTGCCTCGTGATCAGCTGATCGTCTTCACGGGTCTCTCCGGGTCGGGCAAGTCCTCGCTCGCGTTCGACACGATCTTCGCCGAGGGGCAGCGCCGGTACGTCGAGTCTCTGTCGGCGTACGCCCGCCAGTTCCTGGGACAGATGGACAAGCCTGACGTGGACTTCATCGAGGGGCTGTCGCCGGCGGTGTCGATCGACCAGAAGTCGACCAACCGCAACCCGAGGTCCACGGTCGGGACGATCACGGAGATCTACGACTACCTCCGCCTGCTCTTCGCGAGGACAGGTGTGCAGCACTGCCCCGTCTGCGACGAGCAGATCGTCGCGCAGACGCCCCAGCAGATCGTCGACCGGCTGCTCGAGCTCGAGGAGGGGACCAAGTACCAGGTGCTCGCGCCCGTCGTCCGCGGTCGCAAGGGCGAGTACGTCGAACTGTTCGAAGAGCTCCAGGGCAAGGGGTTCTCCCGCGTCCGCGTCGACGGTGCCGTGGTGCCGCTGACGGACCCCCCGACGCTCGAGAAGAACGTCAAGCACGACATCGAGGTCGTGGTCGACCGACTCGTCGCCCGCGACGGCGTGCGTCGGCGCCTGACCGACTCGATCGAGACCGCTCTCGGCCTCGCCGGCGGTCTCGTCGTCGTCGACCTTGTGGGGCTGTCCGAGGACGACCCCGGACGGGAACGCCGTTTCTCGGAGAAGCGCGCCTGCCCGAACGACCACGAGCTGACGCTCGACGAGATCGAGCCGCGCACGTTCTCCTTCAACGCCCCCTACGGTGCGTGCCCGGAGTGCACCGGCATCGGCTTCCGCCTCGAGGTCGACCCCGACCTCGTGGTGCCCGACGACGAGAAGACGCTCGCCGAGGGAGCCGTCGCTCCCTGGACCCACGGGTCGCCCGACTACTTCCAGCGCGTTCTTGCCGCGCTGGCCGACGATCTCGGCTTCGGCATGGACGTTCCGTGGCGGGCGCTCCCGGCTCGGGCGAAGAAGGCTGTCCTGCACGGAAAGGACCACAAGGTCCACGTGCAGTACCGCAACCGCTGGGGTCGCGAGCGGCAGTACTCCACCGGCTTCGAGGGTGTCGTGACGTTCCTGAAGCGCCGTCACGCCGAGACCGAGTCCGACTGGTCGAAGGAACGCTACGAGGCGTACATGCGCGAGGTGCCGTGTCCGGTCTGCGACGGAGCGCGCCTGAAGCCCGAGGTCCTCGCGGTCCGTGTGGGCGGCAAGTCGATCGCCCAGGTCTGTCGGCTCCCGCTGACCGAGGCGGAGCAGTTCCTCGGCTCCCTCGAGCAGAGCGCGCGTGACCGCGCGATCGCCGCCGAGGTCCTCAAGGAGATCAACGCGAGGCTGGGGTTCCTCCTCGACGTCGGTCTCGACTATCTCTCGCTCGAACGCCCGGCGGGGACGCTGTCCGGGGGCGAGGCGCAGCGCATCCGTCTCGCGACGCAGATCGGCTCGGGTCTCGTCGGAGTCCTCTACGTCCTCGACGAACCCAGCATCGGCCTGCACCAGCGCGACAACCGGCGCCTGATCGAGACGCTGACGCGGCTGCGCGACCTCGGCAACACGTTGATCGTGGTCGAGCACGACGAGGACACGATCCGCACGGCCGACTGGATCGTCGACATCGGGCCCGGTGCCGGGGAGCACGGCGGGCACGTCGTCCACTCCGGCGACTACGCGGGCCTCCTCGCCTCGGCGGACTCGGTGACGGGCGCCTACCTCTCCGGCCGCCGCCGCATCCCGATGCCGGCCGAACGTCGCCCGGTCGACAAGGACCGACGCGTGACCGTCGTCGGTGCGCGCGAGCACAACCTTCAGGGCGTCGACGTGTCGTTCCCGCTCGGGACGTTCACCGCCGTGACGGGCGTCTCCGGCTCGGGCAAGTCGACCCTCGTGAACTCGATCCTCTACACGGTGATGGCGAACGAGCTCAACGGAGCACGCCAGGTCCCGGGCCGCCATCGCCGCGTCGACGGGCTCGAGCACCTGGACAAGGTCGTCCACGTCGACCAGGGCCCCATCGGCCGGACGCCGCGGTCCAACCCCGCCACCTACACCGGCGTGTGGGACCACGTGCGCAAGCTCTTCGCGCAGACGACCGAGGCGAAGGTCCGCGGCTACACACCGGGAAGGTTCTCCTTCAACATGAAGGGCGGCCGGTGCGAGGCGTGCTCCGGCGACGGCACGATCCGCATCGAGATGAACTTCCTCCCGGACGTCTACGTGCCGTGCGAGGTCTGCCACGGGGCGCGGTACAACCGCGAGACGCTCGAGGTGCACTTCAAGGGCAAGACCGTCGCGGACGTCCTCGACATGCCGATCGAGGAGGCTGCGGAGTTCTTCGCCGCGGTGCCGGCGATCTCACGGCACCTGGAGACGTTGCGTGACGTCGGCCTCGGCTACGTCCGCCTCGGGCAGCCGGCACCGACGCTCTCGGGAGGCGAGGCGCAGCGTGTCAAGCTTGCGTCCGAGCTGCGCAAGCGCTCGACCGGGCGGACCGTCTATGTGCTCGACGAGCCGACGACGGGCCTGCACTTCGAGGACGTCCGCCGGTTGCTTGCCGTGCTGCAGTCGCTCGTCGACAAGGGGAACACGGTCCTCGTGATCGAGCACAACCTCGACGTCATCAAGAACGCCGACTGGGTGGTCGACATGGGGCCCGAGGGTGGCTCCGGCGGAGGGACCGTCGTCGCCGCGGGGACCCCCGAGCAGGTCGCGCGCGTCGAGGCGAGTCACACCGGGCGGTTCCTGGCCGAGGTTCTCGAGCAGACCGACGCGTCACCCGCGGCGTAGGCGTCGGGCGGCCTATCGGCCGACCCGCACGGGATTCGGCTCCACCAGGACGGGGAAGTTGACCGAACGGGCGAGGAAGCAGTGGTCGTGCGCCCGGCGGTGCAGCGAGCTGAGCGTTTCGTCGGGATCGATCGCCGAGGCGCAGGAGTCGTCGATCGTCACCCGTGGGCGCAACGTGACGTCGCTGAACTGGCCTGCGCCCGCGGACTCGACGCGCATCGTCCCCGAGACGGCGTCCTCGTAGGCGATCACGACGACGCCGTCGGCCGCTGCGAGGTGGAGGAACCAGAGCATGTGGCACTGCGCGATGCTCGCCACGAAGAGGTCTTCGGGGCTGTGCAGTGCCGCGTCTCCACGGAAGGCGACGTCGGAGGACGCGGTCAGCGTCGGCCTGCCCTCCGCGTCGACCTCGTGCTCGCGGCTGTAGGAGGTGTAGGTGCGCGTCCCCTCCTCGCCCGCTCCCGTCCAGCGGACGGTCAGTGTGTACCCGTGCGTCGCTCCGCTCATGGCTGCACGGTAGTCCCACGGGGTCGTCCGCGCCGTTCGGCCCGCCCGCGGTGTCCCCGGTCTGAACTAGGCTCGTGACCATGGCAGATCCCGCCAGCTACCGTCCGCGCCCCGGCGAGATTCCCACCACGCCGGGCGTCTACCGCTTCGTCGACGACCACGGCCGCGTGATCTACGTCGGCAAGGCGAAGAATCTCCGGGCTCGTCTCTCCAACTACTTCCAGGACGTCGCGAACCTGCACCCGCGGACACGCACGATGGTCACGACGGCCGCCGCGGTGGAGTGGACGGTCGTGGGCACCGAGGTCGAGGCTCTGACGCTCGAGTACACCTGGATCAAGGAGTTCGACCCCCGGTTCAACGTCAAGTACCGGGATGACAAGTCCTATCCGTATCTGGCGGTCACGATGGGGGAGGAGTACCCCCGAGCACAGGTGATGCGCGGGGCCAAACGCCCTGGTACGCGGTACTTCGGTCCGTACGGCCACGCGTGGGCGATCCGCGAGACCCTCGACCTCTTGCTCCGCGTGTTCCCGGTGCGCACCTGCTCCTCCGGAGTCTTCCGTCGTGCGGCGTCCAGCGGCCGTCCCTGTCTGCTCGGGTACATCGACAAGTGCTCGGCGCCCTGCGTCGGTCGTGTGTCGCCCGAGGAGCACCGGACGCTCGCCGAGGACTTCTGCGACTTCATGGCGGGGGACACCGCGCGGTTCGTCCGTCGGCTCGAGGCCCGGATGAAGGAGGCCGCCGCCGAGATGGAGTACGAGCAGGCGGGACGGCTGCGGGACGACATCGAGGCGTTGCGCAGGGCGACGGAGAAGAACGCGGTCGTGCTCACCGACGGCACCGACGCCGACGTGTTCGCACTCGCCGGGGACGAGCTCGAGGCAGCGGTCCAGGTCTTCCACGTGCGCGACGGACGGATCCGCGGCCAGCGCGGGTGGGTGGTGGAGAAGGTCGAGGACGTCACGGACGCCGAGCTCGTCGAGCACCTGCTGCAGCAGGTCTACGGTGCCGTCGACGAGGTCGCAGACGTCGAGGGAGCGGCTCCGGTCCGCGACGCGGTGCCTCGCGAGGTCCTCGTACCGCAGCTGCCGCCCGACCCGGAGCAGATGGCCGCGTGGTTGCGGGGCATCCGTGGGTCGCGGGTCGACCTCCGTGTGCCGCAGCGAGGGGACAAGCGGGAGCTGGCTGCGACGGTGCACGCGAACGCCGAGCACGCCCTGATGCTGCACCGGACCCGGCGAGCGGGAGACCTGACGACGCGGAGCCAGGCCCTGCAGGAGATCCAGGAGGCGCTGGAGCTCGACACGGCACCATTGCGGATCGAGTGCTACGACATCTCGACGACCCAGGGGACGCATCAGGTCGCATCCATGGTCGTGTTCGAGGACGGTCTGGCGCGCAAGGGCGAGTACCGACACTTCGCGGTCCGGGGGCCGGAGGGCGACGGGGCGAGGGACGACACGGCGGCGATGTACGAGGTCGTCACGCGGCGCTTCAAGCGCTACCTCACCGAGCGGTCGGAGACCGACGAGCCCGAGTCGGACTTCACCGACGCACCCGAGTCGGCCGAGGTCGGACCCGAGGTCCCCGAGCGCCGTCGCTTCGCCTACCCACCCCAGCTCGTCGTCGTCGACGGCGGTCCGCCGCAGGTGGCGGCCGCCGCACGGGCGCTGGCGGATCTCGGGATCGACGACGTGGCGCTCTGCGGGCTCGCCAAGCGGCTGGAGGAGGTGTGGCTCCCGGGCGAGCCGTTCCCCGTGGTGCTGCCGCGCTCGTCCGAGGGGCTCTACCTCCTGCAACGTCTTCGCGACGAGGCGCACCGGTTCGCGATCACCTACCACCGCAAGCGCCGCAGCAAGGGGATGACGGCGAGCGTGCTCGACGACGTGCCCGGACTGGGCCCTGCACGCAGAAAGGCGCTCCTCGCGGAGTTCGGCTCCGTCAAGAAGATGCGGGCGGCGACCGTGGAGGAGATCGGCGCCGTCCGTGGCATGGGGGCCTCGACCGCGGCTGCCGTCGTCGAGGCGCTGTCGACGGTCTCGCGCGACACCGTCGCCGCACCGCCCGACGTCGGGGAGTCGATCGCCACCGAGAGCAAGTGAGCCTGGCATGCTGGTGGAATGAGCACTCCTGACTCGGACGCACCCGACGGAATCGACGCCGTCGAGGCCAGCGCGCACGCCCCGGAGCCGGTCGTTCCCGAGGTCCTGATCATCACCGGAATGTCAGGCGCCGGTCGGACGCGCGCCGCAGCGGTCCTCGAAGACCTCGACTGGTACGTCGTCGACAACCTCCCGCCCCGGATGATCGTGCCGCTCGTCGACATGATGTCGCGGTCCCAGGCCGTGCTCGGCCGCGTCGCAGCGGTCGTCGACGTGCGCGGGCGGGAGTTCTTCCAGGACCTGGTCGAGGTCCTCGACCATCTCGAGCAGGCCCGGGTCGACTCCCGCATCGTCTTCCTCCAGGCATCGGACGAGGCTCTCGTCCGCCGCTTCGAGGAGGTGCGGCGCCCCCACCCCCTCCAGGGAGACGGGCGGATCCTCGACGGGATCGCCGAGGAACGTCGCATGCTCGAGACGATCGAGAAGCGTGCGGACCTCGTCGTCGACACCTCCGACCTGACGGTGCACGAGCTCGCCCGGATGGTGCGCGACGCCGTCACCCGACGGAGCCGCCAGCCGCTACGGATCAACGTGGTCTCTTTCGGCTTCAAGTACGGGATCCCGCTCGACGCCGACCACGTCGTCGACGTGCGGTTCCTGCGGAACCCGTACTGGGTGACGGAGCTGCGTGCGTTGACCGGTCGCGACGCGGCCGTCCGGGACTACGTCCTCGGGCTCGACGGTGCGGAGGAGTTTCTCGACCGCTACGCGCACGCGCTCGAGCCGGTCCTGGCGGGGTACCAGGCCGAGGAGAAGCACTTCGTCACGATCGCCGTGGGCTGTACGGGAGGCAAGCACCGGTCCGTGGCGATGAGCGAGGCTCTCGCCCGGCGCCTGCAGGCACGCGGGCAGCGCACGCACGTCACCGCACGAGACCTGGGAAAGGAGTGAGCTCCCCCTCGGCCCCCGTCGTCGCAGCGCTCGGCGGGGGACACGGGCTCTCCGCGAGCCTGTCCGCGCTCCGGCTGATGGCCGACCAGCTCACCGCCGTCGTCACGGTCGCCGACGACGGCGGATCATCGGGCCGGCTCCGCCAGGAGCTCGACGTCCTGCCGCCGGGTGACCTTCGTATGGCGCTCGCGGCACTCTGTGACGACACCGAGTGGGGCCGGACGTGGCGCGACGTGCTCCAGCACAGGTTCACGTCGCCCGGGGACCTGGACCAGCACGCCGTCGGGAACCTCCTCATCGTCGCGCTGTGGGAGCTGCTGGACGAGCCGGTGGCCGGTCTCGACTGGGTCGCTCGACTGCTCAACGCCCGCGGTCGGGTGCTGCCGATGTCTTCGGTGCCGTTGAAGATCGAGGCGGACGTCCGCGGCGAGAACGGACTTGAGGTCGTCCACGGCCAGAGCGCGGTCGCGGTCGCCCCGGGCCGGATCGAGCAGATCAGGCTCGTTCCCCACGACCCGCCGGCCTGCCCCGAGGCCGTCACGGCCATCCGCGAGGCCGACTGGGTCGTCCTCGGCCCGGGGTCCTGGTACTCGTCGGTCATGCCGCACCTTCTCGTCCCCGAGCTCTCGGACGCGCTGCACACGACGCGCGGACGCATCTGCGTGACGCTCAACCTCTCGGCGGACGAGGGCGAGACGGACGGTCTGAGTGCCGAGGAGCACCTGCACGCTCTGCACCGGCATGCCCCCGACCTGCGGATCGACGCCGTCGTGGCGGACCCGAGCGCCGTCGAGGACACGGAGGCCCTCGTCGCGACCGCGGCGACGGTCGGTGCGAAGCTGCTGCTGCGCCAGGTCCGGCGCGGGGACGGGACGCCTCGCCACGACCGGCTGCGTCTCGCGGCTGCCTACCGCGACGTCTTCGAGGACGTCATCGGGGACGTCCCGGGCTCGTAGGCCGCGCGAGTGTTCGATGAGGTGGCAGGATGTGCGCCATGGCGCTGACTGCACAGATGAAGGACGAGATCGCTCGTGTACGCGTCGAACGCACGTCGTGGCGGCGCGCCGAGGTGGCGTCGACGCTTCGATTCTCCGGTGGGCTGCACATCATCGCCGGCAGGATCGTGATCGAGGCGGAGCTCGATTCGGAGACCGCGGCGCTGCGTCTTCGTTCGGCGATCTCGGACTTGTACGGGCACGCCAGCGAGATGATCGTGGTGTCGCCCGGAGGGATCCGACGCAGCCGTCGGTTCGTCGTCCGGGTCGTCCGTGGTGGCGAGTCGCTGGCTCGTCAGACCGGTCTGCTCGACGGCCGCGGCCGCCCCGTTCGTGGCTTGCCCCCGCAGGTCGTCTCCGGGGGCGTGGGGGAGTCCGAGGCCGCGTGGCGCGGTGCCGTCCTCGCGCACGGTTCGCTGACCGAGCCCGGACGTTCCGGGGCGCTGGAGGTCACATGCCCGGGCGCAGAGGCGGCTCTTGCCCTGGTCGGTGCTGCCCGCCGGATGGGGATCGCCGCCAAGTCGCGGGAGGTACGCGGCGTCGACCGGGTCGTCATCCGTGACGGCGACGCGATCGCGGCGATGCTCGAGCGACTCGGTGCGACAGACTCGCTCGTCGCCTGGAAGGAGCGGCGTGCACGCCGTGAGGTGCGGGGCACCGCGAACCGGCTCGCCAACTTCGACGACGCGAACCTGCGGCGTTCCGCGCGCGCGGCCGTCGCAGCGGGGGCACGGGTCGAGAGGGCCTTCGAGATCCTGGGGGACGACGTGCCCGACCACCTGGTCGAAGCGGGCCGGCTGCGGCTCAGCAACAAGGAGGCCTCGCTGGAGGAGCTGGGCAGGCTCGCCGACCCGGTGCTGACCAAGGACGCCGTGGCCGGGCGCATCCGTCGACTCCTCGCGACAGCCGACAAGCGTGCGCTCGAACTGGGCATTCCCGACACAGAGGCCGTTCTTTCGACCGACATGATGGAACTTTGAGCACGCGTGCATGACGGTCGTCGACCCTGGCTCGAAACAGCTTGTCTCACGTGCTGTGTTCGGGTCACGCAAAGGTGCAGTTCGGGTATAGGCTAGGGATATCTGGACGGCCTCAAGGGTCGTCTCGGGTTCTGCCCGGGCGAACCGGACTCCCCGCGTCTCCATCTGGGTGGTCTGAGGTATCGACCTTCGGTCTGGTCCAGTTCATTGCGTACGCCGTCGTACGTACTCGTTCGGAATCTATCGAGCGCGTCGGCAACGACCGGGGCGCTCTGAGGAGGGCACGTGACCATCCGCGTCGGCATCAACGGCTTCGGCCGCATCGGACGTAACTTCTTCCGCGCAATCATCGCGTCGGGAGCGGACATCGAGATCGTCGGGGTCAACGACCTCACGGACAACAAGACCCTCGCGCACCTGCTGAAGTACGACACCGTCCTGGGCCGTTTCCCCCAGTCGGTCGACTTCAGCGACGACGCGATCATCGTCGACGGCAAGGCCATCAAGGCTCTCGCCGAGCGCGACCCCGCGAACCTCCCGTGGAAGGAGCTCGGTGCCGACATCGTCATCGAGTCCACCGGATTCTTCACCGACGCGACCAAGGCGAAGGCCCACATCGACGCCGGCGCCAAGAAGGTCATCATCTCGGCCCCGGCGAAGAACGAGGACGCGACCTTCGTCATGGGCGTCAACGACGACCAGTACGACGCCGCCGCGCACCACATCATCTCGAACGCGTCGTGCACGACGAACTGCCTCGCCCCGCTGGCGAAGGCGCTCAACGACTCGATCGGCATCGAGCGTGGTCTCATGACCACGATCCACGCGTACACGGGTGACCAGAACCTCCAGGACGGCCCGCACAAGGACCTTCGCCGCGCCCGTGCCGCTGCACAGAACATCGTTCCGACGACGACCGGTGCGGCCAAGGCCGTCGCTCTCGTCCTCCCGGAGCTCAAGGGCAAGCTCGACGGCTACGCGCTCCGCGTGCCGACGATCACCGGCTCGGCGACGGACCTGACGTTCACCGCCGGCAAGGAGACCACCATCGAGGAGGTCAACGCCGCGGTCAAGGCTGCTGCCGAGGGCCCGCTCAAGGGTGTCCTGTCCTACGTCGAGGACGACATCGTCTCCTCGGACATCGTGACCGACCCGCACCAGAGCATCTTCGACTCGAAGCTCACCAAGGTGATGGGCGACCAGGTCAAGGTTGTTTCCTGGTACGACAACGAGTGGGGCTACTCGAACAGCCTCGTCGCGCTCACCTCCAAGGTCGGCGCCTCGCTCTGATCGTCCTGACGGACGGTTGAGACCATGCGTCCGCGGGTGTGCGGGGCCTGTGCGGCCCCCGCACCCGCGGACGTCGTCATGTGAACGACGGGAGAGATTTGACCATGAAGACGATCGACGACCTCGGAGACCTGCGCGGCAAGCGCGTCCTGGTGCGCTCCGACTTCAACGTCCCCCTCGACGGGACGACCATCACGGACGACGGCCGTATCCGAGCGGCGCTGCCGACGCTCAACCGTCTGCTTTCCGCCGGCGCTCGTCTCGTGGTGACGGCCCACCTCGGTCGCCCCAAGGGCACCCCGGACGTCAAGTACTCGCTGGCTCCTGTGGCCGAGCGGTTGCGTGAGCTCCTGGACGCACCCGTGCGCCTGGCCGGCGACGTCGTCGGCGAGTCGGCGCACGCCGCCGTCGACGGGCTGTCGGACGGCGAGGTCGTCCTTCTCGAGAACATCCGGTTCGACCCGCGGGAGACGTCCAAGGTGGACGAGGAGCGGGCAGAGCTCGCCGGCGAGCTCGCGGAGCTCGCGGACGCGTTCGTCTCGGACGGGTTCGGTGTCGTGCACCGCAAGCAGGCGTCGGTCTACGACGTCGCGCAGGTCCTCCCCGCCGCGGCGGGCGAGCTCGTCCTCAAGGAGGTCGAGTCGCTGAGCCGTGCCACGTCCGACCCCGAGCGGCCCTATGTCGTCGTCCTCGGCGGCTCGAAGGTCTCGGACAAGCTGGGCGTCATCGCCAACCTGCTGGGCAAGGCCGATCGCCTGCTCATCGGCGGTGGGATGGTCTTCACGTTCCTCGCGGCGCAGGGCCACGAGGTCGGCTCGTCGTTGCTCGAGGAGGACCAGATCGAGACGGTCAAGGGCTACCTCGCCACGGCGAAGGAGAAGGGCGTCGAGATCGTGCTGCCGACGGACATCGTGGCTGCCGACTCGTTCGCGGCCGACGCGCCGCACGCGGTCGTCTCCGCCGACGCCATCCCCGCCGGACGCATGGGCCTCGACATCGGGCCCGAGTCCGGCGCCGCGTTCGCCCGTGCGATCACCGAGGCGAAGACCGTCGTCTGGAACGGGCCCATGGGGGTCTTCGAGTTCAAGGCGTTCGAGGGCGGGACCCGTGCCGTCGCGCAGGGGCTCGTCGACGCCACCGCAGCCGGTGCGTTCACGATCGTCGGCGGCGGTGACTCTGCCGCGGCAGTGCGCCGTCTCGGGTTCGACGAGGCCGGCTTCAGCCACATCTCGACCGGTGGAGGCGCGAGCCTCGAGCTGCTCGAGGGAAAGACCCTGCCGGGCCTCGCGGTCCTGGAGTCCTGAGCACCACGACATCACGGGGCGGCGCCCGTTCGCGTGCACCGCTCCGTACCGCACGGCGTGCTCCGAGCACGCACCGACCGATCAGAGAGGCACACCGTGGCCGACCGTACCCCGCTCATCGTGGGCAACTGGAAGATGAACCAGGACCACCACCAGGCGACGCACCTCGTGCAGAAGCTGGCGTGGACCCTGAAGGACGCCAAGCACGACTTCGACTCCGTCGAGGTCGCCGTCCTGCCGCCGTTCACCGACCTGCGCAGCGTGCAGACCCTCGTCGACGCCGACAAGCTCGACATCCGCTACGGCGCGCAGGACGTCTCGGCGCACGAGTCGGGCGCCTACACCGGTGAGATCTCGCCGGTGATGCTCGCCAAGCTCGGCGTGACCTACGTGGCGATCGGGCACTCGGAGCGCCGTGCCTACCACGGCGAGGACGAGGCCGTGACCAACGCCAAGATCCGTTCGGCGTTCGGCCAGGGGATCGTTCCGATCCTCTGCGTCGGTGAGGGCCTCGACGTCCGCAAGGCCGGGAACCAGGTCGAGCACACGCTCGCTCAGGTCGACGGCGCGCTCGACGGGCTCGGCGCGGAGCAGGCGGCGCAGATCGTCATCGCCTACGAGCCCGTCTGGGCCATCGGCACGGGTGAGGTCGCGACGCCGGAGGACGCGCAGGAGGTCTGCGGTGCGATCCGCGCGCGTCTCGCCGAGCTGTACGGCGCCGAGCTCGCCGACGGTGTGCGCGTGCTGTACGGCGGATCCGTCAAGTCGGGCAACGTGGCGGCGATCATGGCTCAGCCCGACGTCGACGGGGCGCTCGTCGGCGGGGCATGCCTCGACGCCGAGGAGTTCGCGAAGATCGTACGTTTTGACTCGCTGAGCGCCTGATCGAGAAGTCGTGCGACGCCGGATGTCCGAATGTCGGGCATCCGGCGTCGCGACGTTGGCCTCGGAGGGGCCACGTCACCTACTCTGTCCTGCGGGCCCTGTTCGGGTCCGGACATCAACTGGCCCCGAGGGCCCTGAAAGCGAAGGTCGTGTCCCGTGGACGTGCTCCGCATCATCCTTGAGATCGTCCTGGTCGCGTGCAGCGGACTGCTGATCCTCCTGGTGCTCCTGCACAAGGGCAAGGGCGGCGGGATGTCTGACATGTTCGGCGGCGGTGTGACGAGCTCCGTCGGGAGCTCTGGCGTCGCCGAGCGAAACCTCAACCGGATCACCGTGGGCATCGCCCTCGTGTGGACCGTGGTGATCGTCCTGCTTGGTCTGATTCAGAAGGTCAACTGACGTTCCGCGTCGCAGGGGGTCTGCGGCGCGAGTCGACGCGCACGCCGGAACGAGCCGGGTGCGGGAGGGAGCAGTGGCTTCGTGGGTGCAGCGAGTGCTATCCGTGGTTCACGAGTGGGCGCGGGGCCCATGGGAGAGACCGAGCGCGGGAACGCTGCTCCGCGCGTCGTCGTCTCCTACTGGTGCGCGAATGGGCACGAGACGACGCCGAGCTTCTCGGCGGACAACGACGTCGAGCCCCCCGAGACGTGGGACTGTCCGCGATGCGGTTTCCCCGGCGGGCAGGACAAGTCAGCACCGCCGCCGCCTCCGTCGACCCAGCCCTACAAGACGCACCTCGCGTACGTGAAGGAGCGTCGTTCGGATGCCGACGGTGTGGCGATCCTGGACGAGGCGCTCGAGTCGCTCCGCGCACGGCGACGAGGGTGACGCGACGGTTCTCCTGACATCCAGCGATGCCTGACGCGAGAAGGGCCCGCCCCCCATCGGGCGGGCCCTTCTCACGTCGTCGGACGTCGTTGCGACGTGACGTCGTCGACGTCCTGCTACGCCGAACCCGCCGCAGCCGCGTCGAGCAGCCAGAGAGTGCGCTCGGTGCCGTAGGCACCTGACGCGGGAGCCACGGTCACGTCGTCGCCACGCAGGGACGACGCGACGGCGTCAGCCTTCTCCGCGCCGGCTGCGACGACCCAGACCTGCCGCGCCGAGCGGATCGTGGCGTAGGTGAGGGTGACGCGCTCCGACGGCGGCTTGGGCGACCCGTGCACCGGCGCGGTGACACCGCTCGCGCTCAGCTCGGGGTGCCCCGGGAACAGCGAGGCGACGTGGGCGTCGGGCCCCATGCCGAGAAGAAGGACGTCGAACTCGGGGACGGACGAACCGTCGGGGGCATGGGCAGCGAGCTCGTCGGCATACAGTGCGGCCGACGTCTCCGGGTCCGGGACGGAGCTCGACCGGGCCGGGATCGGGTGGATGTTCTCCGCCGGGACCGGCAGGACGCGCAGCAGGGCGTCGCGCGCCTGGGTCTCGTTGCGGTCGCCGTCGCCGTCGGCGAGAAACCGCTCGTCCCCCCACCAGAGGTGAACCCCGGTCCAGTCGACCGCCTCGCGGACAGGATCCTGCGCAACCTCTGCGAGCGTACGGATCCCGACCGTCCCGCCGGTGAGGCAGAGGTCGACACGAGGCGCGGTCGACTGGCGGTCGAGAACCGCCGTCAGGAGGCGGGCCGCGGTGGCCTTGGCGAGGAGGGCAGCATCCGGGTGGACGACGACGGATCGGGTGGACATCAGCCGACCGCCGACAGTCCGTGCGTGAGGACCTCGCCGAAGACGTCGTCCGGGTCGAGGCGCCGGAGCTCCTCGCTCAGGCACTCACGACGTCGGCGCAGGGGGAGGGCGAGGTGCCGGGCAGGCTTCCCCGGCTGCTCGATGGTCGCGTTGCGGCCGTCCGGGCGCTTGATCACGACCGAGCCGGACTCGCGGAACAGCTCGACGTGGCTGATGCCGTGCGAGCCCTCGAGGCGTTCGACCGTGGCGGGGCAGCCCAGTCGCAGGCCGAGCCAGGCGGCGAGAAGGTCGACGGACGGGTGTCCGGGACGTCCCGTCACCGACACCCTGGTGACCGGCTCGTACGGCGGCTCGTCGAGCGCCGAGGCGAGCAGGCCGCGCCAGAGCGTGATCCTGGTCCAGGCCAGGTCGGTGTCGCCGGGCTGATAGTTGGCGCGCAGTCGCTCGAGCGCCGCGAGGGGGTCCGAGCAGCTCACCGCATCGGTGATCCGTCGGTGCGCCATTCGGCCGACCAGGTCCTCGGCGGGGGACTCGGGTACCGTCCCCGACCACCACGCGACGATCGGGGCGTCGGGGAGCAGGAGGGGCATGACGAGCGTGTCCGGGTGCTCGCGCAGCGCACCGCTGGTGCGAAGGACGACGACCTCGCTCGCCCCGGCGTCGCCGCCGACGCGGATCTCGGCATCGAGGCGGGCGTCGGCCTCGGGTGCGCTGTCCACGACGGCGACGATGCGGCACGGGTGCTCGCGGCTCGCCTCGTTCGCGGCGTCCACCGCGCCCTCGAGATCGTGCTCGGAGGTCTGGATGACGAGAGTCAGGACGCGACCGAGCGCCACCGCTCCGCCCTCGTCGCGGAGGTCGACGAGACGCTTGGACACGGCCGTCGTCGTGGTGTCGGGAAGATCGATGATCATGAGAGCTGCTCCTCGAGGTGCCTACGGCGGACGGTCACGGACGGCGCCACACGCGACCGTCGCGTGCGAGCATCTCGTTGGCTGAGTCGGGTCCCCAGGTGCCGGACCGGTACGGGTCGGGCGTGCCGCTCTCGGCCCAGGCCTCGGTGACGGGGTCCAGGATCCGCCACGAGAGCTCGACCTCCTCGTGGCTGGGGAAGAGCGGCGGGTCTCCGAGGAGGACGTCGAGGATGAGGCGTTCGTACGCCTCGGGCGACGACTCGGTGAACGCGTGGCCGTACCCGAAGTCCATCGTGACGTCCCGGATCTCCATGAGCGTGCCCGGAACCTTCGCGCCGAACCGGATGGTGACGCCCTCGTCGGGCTGGACGCGGATGACGAGCGCGTTCTGTCCGAGCTCGGACGACACGGAGGACTCGAACGGCAGGTGCGGGGCGCTCTTGAACACCACGGCGATCTCGGTGACCCGTCGGCCGAGACGCTTGCCGGTGCGGAGGTAGAACGGCACCCCGGCCCAGCGGCGGTTGTCGATGTCGACCCGGATGGCGGCGTAGGTCTCGGTCGCCGAGGACTGGTCGATCCCGTCCTCGTCGAGGTATCCCACGACCTCCGACCCGCCCTGCCAGCCCGCGGCGTACTGGCCACGGGAGGTGTGGAGCGCGAGGTCCTCGGGGAGGCGGACGGCGTTGAGCACCTTGATCTTCTCGGTGCGGAGCTCGTCGGCGTCGAAGGAGACCGGCTCCTCCATCGCGGTCAGGGCGAGAAGCTGCAGCAGGTGGTTCTGGATGACGTCCCGCGCGGCGCCGATGCCGTCGTAGTACCCGGCGCGGCTCCCGATCCCGATGTCCTCGGCCATCGTGATCTGGACGTGGTCGACGTAGTGCGAGTTCCAGATCGGCTCGTAGAGCTGGTTGGCGAAGCGCAGTGCCAGCAGGTTCTGGACCGTCTCCTTGCCGAGGTAGTGGTCGATCCGGAAGACGTCCTCGGGCGCGAAGACCTCCGAGACGACGTCGTTGAGCTCGCGCGCGCTGGCGAGGTCGTGGCCGAACGGCTTCTCGATGACCACCCGGCGCCACGATCCGTCCGACGCACGGGAGAGACCGGACTGCGCGAGCTGGGTGCAGACGACGGGGAAGGCCGACGGCGGGACAGAGAGGTAGAAGGCGTGGTTCCCGCTGGTTCCCTGGTCGGCGTCGAGCTGTTCGAGCGTCTCCCTCAGGCGTGTGAACGCGTCGGGGTCGTCGAACTCGCCCTGCACGAACCGGATGCCCGAGGCGAGCTGTTCCCACGTGGACTCGTCGAACGGTGTACGGGCGTGCTCGACCACCGCGTCGCGGACCACCTCCGCGAAGTCCTCGTCCGACCAGGGGCGACGGCCGAACCCTGTCAGCGCGAAGCCCGGCGGCAGGAGACCACGATTGGCGAGGTCGTAGACCGCCGGCATCAGCTTCTTGCGGGCAAGGTCCCCGGTGACGCCGAAGATGACGAGCCCGCACGGGCCGGCGATGCGCGGCAGGCGAAGATCACGGGAGTCGCGCAGAGGGTTCGTGCTGGCGGTGATGGTGGCCGGTGGCACCGGTGGTCTCCGATCAGGTGGGGCGGGCGGGTGCGGGTGAGGACGAAGGCTAGCGGTTGGTCTCGAGCCCCGCGCGGACCGTCTCAAGGAGCTCGGACCAGGAGGTCTCGAACTTCTCGACGCCCTCCGACTCGAGCCGGTCGGTGACGTCGGAGAGCGAGACGCCGACGTCCGAGAGCTCGGCGAGCACGGTCCGTGCGTCACCGTAGAGGGTCGTGACGGTGTCCCCGGACACCTGACCGTGGTCGGCGAAGGCGTCGAGCGTCTTCTCGGGCATCGTGTTCACGACACCCCGGGTGACGAGCTGGTCCACGTAGAGCGTGTCGGGGTAGTTCGGGTCCTTGACCCCGGTCGAGGCCCACAGCGGCCGCTGGGGGTTGGCGCCGGTGCCGGCGAGGTCCTGCCAGCGGTCGCTCGCGGAGAACTGCTCGTACGCCGCGAACGCCAGTCGAGCGTTCGCGATCGCCGACCGGCCCTGCAGCTCGATGGCCTCGGGTGTGCCGACGGCCGTCAGGAGCGGGTCGATCGCGGCGTCGACGCGCGAGACGAAGAACGACGCGACCGAGGCGACGGGGGAGAGGTTGATCCCGTTCGCCCGCGCCGCCTCGAGACCGGACGCGTAGGCGTCCATCACGGCCACGTACCGCTCGAGGGAGAAGATCAGGGTCACGTTGACGCTGATGCCCTCCGCGGTCACACGCTCGATGGCGTCCAGGCCTTCGACGGTGGCGGGGATCTTGATGAAGATGTTCGGCCTGTCGACCGTCGACCACAGGCGCCGGGCAGTCTCGACGGTCGCGTCGGCGTCGTGGGCGAGCCGGGGGTCGACCTCGATGGACACGCGTCCGTCGATGCCGCCGGTCGCGTCGTACACGGGGCGCAGCACGTCGGCAGCACTGCGGACGTCGTCCGTGGTGATCTTCTCGACCGCCGTCTCGACGTCGGTGCCCGCGAGGTCGCCCAGCTGGGCGTCGTACGCGTCGCCCTCCGAGAGCGCGCCGGCGAAGATGGTCGGGTTCGTGGTCACGCCGACGACGTTGTGCTCCGCCACGAGGCGGGCGAGACTGCCCGAGCGCAGGCGCTCGCGCGACAGGTCGTCGAGCCAGACGGCGACCCCGGCGTCGCTCAGGGCCTGGGTCCGCGGGTTCTGGGTGGTCGAGTCGTTCTGCGTCATCTCGCGCGCTCCTTCGAATAGGTGTGCCCGGTGGCGAGGTGAACCCGCCTCGCCACCGGGCAATCTACGGTCCGTCAGGCGTTGTCGCCCGCGCGGGCGACGGACGTGCGGGCGGCCTCGGCGACCGCCTCGGCGGTGAAGCCGAACTCGCGGAAGAGCGTGGCGGCGTCGGCGGACGCGCCGTAGTGCTCGAGCGAGACGATCTGGCCCGCGTCGCCGACGATCTCACGCCAGCCCTGGGCCACCCCGGCCTCGACCGAGACCCGCGCCCGGACCCCGCCCGGGATCACGGAGTCGCGGTAGTCGGCGTCCTGCTGGTCGAACCACTCGCGGCACGGCATGGAGACGACGCGCGCGTTGACTCCCTCGCCCGCGAGGATCTCGCGTGCCTCGACGGCCAGCTGGACCTCGGAGCCGGTGCCGATCAGCACGACGTCGGGGGTCCCCTCGCTGTCCGCGAGGACGTACCCGCCGCGTGCGACGCCGGAGGCGTCCGCCATGCCCTCGGGGCCACGGTCGAACGTCGGCACGCCCTGGCGGGTCAGGACGAGCCCGGCCGGGTTGTCGGTGTTCTCGAGGATGGTGCGCCACGCCCACGCGGTCTCGTTCGCGTCGGCAGGACGCACGACGTCGAGGCCCGGGATGGCGCGCAGCGCGGCCAGGTGCTCCACGGGCTGGTGCGTGGGGCCGTCCTCGCCCAGACCGATCGAGTCGTGGGTCCAGACGAACGTCGACGGGACGCCCATCAGCGCCGCGAGCCGGACGGCCGCACGCATGTAGTCCGAGAACTGCAGGAACGTCCCTCCGTACGGACGCGTGAGCCCGTGCAGGACGATGCCGTTGAGGATCGAACCCATCGCGTGCTCACGGATGCCGAAGTGCAGCGTGCGCCCGTACTCGTTGCCCGGGAACTTCGCCGTGGCGTGCTCGATCGGGACGAACGACTCGGCCCCGTCCATGGTCGTGTTGTTCGACCCCGCGAGGTCGGCCGAACCGCCCCAGAGCTCGGGGAGGACGTCGGCGAGCGCCGAGAGGATCTTGCCGGAGGCGGCACGCGTGGCGATGCCCTTGCCGGGCTCGAACTCCGGCAGCGCGTCCGTCCAGCCCTCGGGCAGCGTGTGCGAGCGCAGGCGGTCGAGGAGCGCGGCGTTCTCGGGGGAGGCCTCGCGCCAGGCGGCGTACGCCGTGTCCCATGCGTCGCGCTCGTCCTGCTGGCGCTCGGCGACGGCGCGGGTGTAGGCGAGGACGTCGTCCGCGATCGCGAACGAGGCCTCGGGGTCGAGCCCGAGCGCCGTCTTCATGCCGGCGACCTCGTCGGCGCCCATGGCCGAGCCGTGGATCCCGCCGGTGTTCTGCTTGGTCGGTGCCGGGTACCCGATGATCGTGCGCAGGGCGATGATCGAGGGCTTGCCGGTCTCGGACTTCGCGGCGTCCACCGCGGCGGCCAGCCCCTGGACGTCCTCGGAGTAGCCCGTGCCGCCGTTGGTCCAGTCCACGCGCTGGGTGTGCCAGCCGTACGCCTCGTAGCGCGCGAGCACGTCCTCGGTGAACGCGATGTCGGTGTCGTCCTCGATCGAGATCTTGTTGTCGTCCCAGATGACGACGAGGTTGCCCAGCTGCTGGTGACCTGCGATCGACGAGGCCTCGGAGGTGACGCCCTCCTGCAGGTCGCCGTCGGAGGCGATGACGTAGACGTGGTGGTCGAACGGGCTCGTGCCTGCCGCCGCGTGAGGGTCGAGCAGCCCGCGCTCGCGGCGGGAGGCCATGGCCATGCCGACGGCGGACGCGAGACCCTGCCCGAGAGGGCCGGTCGTGATCTCGACGCCTCGCGTGTGCCGGAACTCGGGGTGACCGGGTGTCGCGGAGTTCCAGGTCCGCAGCGCGGCAATGTCGTCCATCTCGAGGCCGTAGCCCGCGAGGAAGAGCTGGAGGTAGATCGTCAGCGACGAGTGCCCGGCCGAGAGGACGAAGCGGTCGCGGCCCACCCAGTCGGGGTCGGCCGGGTCGTGCCGCATGGTCTTCTGGAAGAGCAGGTAGGCCGCAGGGGCCAGGGAGATCGCGGTACCGGGGTGCCCGTTACCCACCTTCTCCACGGCGTCGGCTGCGAGTGCCTTGATGCTGCGCACGGCCTGGTCGTCGAGCGTTGACCAGTCCAGCGGCGTGATTGCCGGGTCGAACGTGTTCACCGAACCTCTTTCCCGTCCGACGCAGTGTGGTCGGACCGTCTGCCTGAGCGGGGGGACGACCGCGTTCGCCCGAGCCTTCGGGGCAGGGTGAACCGGCGTCGTCGTCCCCACCACCCTATACGCGCTGGTCCTGGGAGGACCGGTCGCCCGTGGAGTGGACCGTGGTGCGGAGTGCGGACGTATCGGCGTCGACCGGACCACCCGGCCGTGCACGGGCGAGGTGGATCACACGATCCGTCGCCGTCGGAGGGGTGCTTTGCTGTGCATGGGCCGTACGATGGGGGTTCCGACCGCTTCCACCCAGAACGGACCGATCACCGCGTGACGACCACGAGCCAGCCCTCAGGTGAAACCCGCACCTCCGACGGGGCCCGCGATCTGTCGTCCGACTGGGCGGTCGTCCGTCGTCGGATCGGGGCGTACGTCGCACTGACGAAGCCCCGCATCATCGAGCTTCTCCTCGTGACCACGGTCCCGACGATGATCCTCGCCGCGGACGGCTTCCCCGGTTTCGGGCTCGTGCTGATCACGCTGGTCGGCGGGGCGCTCGCGGCCGGCTCGGCGAACGCGTTCAACTGCTACATCGACCGTGACATCGACGGCGTGATGAACCGCACCAAGCGTCGCCCGCTCGTGACCGGCGAGATCACGCCGAGAGCCGGCCTGGTCTTCGCCACCGTGCTCGGCGTGATCTCCCTGCTCTGGTTCCAGCTCTTCGTCAACTCGGCCGCCGCCTGGCTGACGTTCGCCGCGATCGCGATCTACGTCGTCGGCTACACCATGATCCTCAAGCGCCGCACGTCGCAGAACATCGTGTGGGGCGGGATCGCCGGGTGCATGCCGGTGTTCATCGGCTGGGCCGCGGTGACGGGGGGACTGAGCTGGTCGGCGCTCGCGCTGTTCGGCGTGATCTTCTTCTGGACGCCACCGCACTACTGGCCGCTGTCGGTGAAGTTCAAGCAGGACTACGCGAACGCCGGCGTCCCGATGCTCCCGGTCGTGGCGGACTCCAAGCGTGTCGCTCGGGAGATGCTGGCGCACACCGTGGCGATGATCGCCTGCTCCCTCGCCCTCGTTCCGCTCGCCGGGATGACCTGGGTCTACGCGGTGGTCGCCGCCGGGCTCGGGGCCTGGTTCCTCGGCCTGTGCATCCGCCTGCTGCGACGGGCCAACGACCCGAGCCGGGGCAAGCTGGAGCCGATGAAGGTCTTCCACGCGTCGATCACCTACCTCTCCGCGTTGTTCGCGATGGTGGCGGTCGACGTCTTCCTGCCGTTCTGACCGGTGGGCGCCGACGGCGGGACGGCCTCTGCGCTGGAGCAGGCGCTGTCCACGTATCTCGCGCACCTGCGGGTCGAGCGCGGACTGTCGGCGAACACGCTGGCGGCCTACCGGCGCGACCTCGAGAGGTATCTCGCGCACCTGGTCGCGTCGGGTCGACGCCGTGCCGAGGACGTCACGGCCGAGGATCTCTCGGCCTTCGTGACGAACCTGCGCACGGGCGACGACGGCGGCCGGCCGTTGTCACCGGCGTCGACGGCCCGATCGGTCGCCGCGGTCCGCGGGTTCCACCGTTTCTGCTCCGCCGAGGACGGGACCCCGGACCCCGCCGTGGATCTGCGTGGTCCGAGCCAGGCGCGTCGCCTCCCGAAGGCGATCTCGACGTCGGAGGTCGAGCGGCTTCTCGACGCGTCCTCGATCGGTGACGGCGCGGTGCCCCTGCGCGACCGCGCGTTGCTCGAGCTGCTCTACTCCACGGGGGCCCGGATCTCGGAGGCCGTGAACCTGTCGGTCGACGACGTCGACCTCGAGGTGGGCGCGGTTCGACTGCTCGGCAAGGGCAGCAAGGAGCGCGTCGTCCCGGTGGGTTCCTTCGCCCGGCGCGCCATGGACGCCTACCTCGTCCGCGCGCGGCCCGAGCTCGCCGCACGTGGACGGGGAACGCCGCGGATCTTCCTGAACACGAGGGGAGCGCCGCTGAGCCGGCAGAGCGCCTGGGCCGTGCTGCGGGTCGCCGCCGAGCGGGCCGGCCTGCCGCACGAGATCTCGCCGCACACGCTGAGGCACTCGTTCGCGACGCACCTCCTGGCGGGCGGCGCCGACGTGCGGGTGGTCCAGGAGCTCCTCGGCCACGCCTCCGTCACGACGACCCAGATCTACACGCTCGTCACGCCGGACACGCTCCGCGAGGTCTATGCGTCGGCGCACCCACGCGCGCACGACTAGCGTCGATCGACGGACGGCGCGCCGTGGTGGTCCAAGCCGGAGACGTCGGTCACACTGCTGGCATGTTCACAGGAGAACAGATGCCGCTTCGCAGCAAGCCCCGGTCCCTCGCCGCCCGGCCGCACGACTACGTCGTCGTGGGGGCTGGATCAGCCGGGTCGGCCCTCGCCGCCCGGCTCACGGCCGATCCGTCCGTCACGGTCTTGCTCCTCGAGGCAGGGCCCCGCGACACGAAGCGGGAGATCGGTGTCCCGGCGGCCTTCTCCAAGCTCTTCCGCTCCGACGTCGACTGGAACTACGACACCGAGCCGCAGGACCGGCTCGGTGGTCGACGCGTGTACTGGCCGCGAGGGCGTGTGCTCGGAGGAAGCTCGTCCATCAACGCGATGATGTGGGTGCGTGGATTCTCGGAGGACTACGACGACTGGGGTGTCGCGGCCGGACGTGGCTGGTCGTGGGAGAGTCTCTCGCCGTACTTCCGCCGGGTGGAGGGGGTCGCGCCCGAGGTGCTGCACGACGACGCGGACCTCGCCGGTCGGCAGGGGCCCGTGCGGATCGAGGCGCAGCGCAGTCCCAGCGCCCACACCGCGGCGTTCCTCCGCGGCGCGGCTGACGCCGGACATCCCGTCGTCGTCGGCAACGCGGCGGATCAGCGAGGGTTCAGCCAGACGCAGGTCACCCAGCACCGCGGAGCCCGGTTCAGTGCCGCCGACGCCTACCTGAAGCCTGCCGCGCGCAGGCCCAACCTGACGGTGGTGACCGACGCGCAGGCGACGCGGGTCGTCGTCGAGAACGGCCGCGCCGTCGGTGTCGAGTACGCGCACCGGGGCCGGACCGAGGTGGCGCGTGCCCGTCGCGAGGTCGCCCTCTGCGGGGGAGCGGTCAACACGCCACAGCTCCTGCTGCTCTCCGGGATCGGTGACCGCGCCGAGCTGGAGGCGCACGAGATCCCCGTGGTCGCCCACAGCCCGGAGGTCGGGAAGAACCTGCGCGACCACCTCCTGTCGGGAATGGCCGTCGAGGCGACGGAAGGAACCCTCTTCGACGCGGAGACACCCGCTCAGCTGCTGCGGTACCTCGCGCGCCGGCAGGGCATGCTCACCTCCAACGTCGCCGAGGCCTACGGGTTCATCCGCTCGCACGACGGTCTCGCCCTGCCGGACGTCGAGCTGATCTTCGCCCCGGTCGCCTTCGTCAAGGAGGGCCTCGTCGCCCCCGCAGGTCACGCGCTCACGCTCGGGGCGATCCTCCTGAAGCCCGAGAGCGTGGGGACCGTCTCGCTGCGCAGCGCGAACCCGTTCGACAAGCCCGCCATCGACCCGCGGTACCTCAGCGACCCCGACGGGCGCGACCGGGCGGCGCTCCTCGCCGGACTGGCCGAGTGCGAGAGGCTGCTCGCGGCGCCGGCGCTGCGGGAACGGACGACCGGCGTGTACGTGCAGCCCGTCGGCGGCGAGATGCTGACCGCGGCCGAGCGCGCCGAGGCGACACTCGTGGACAACGCCCAGACGCTCTACCACCCGGTGGGTACCGCGCGCATGGGGACCGACGGCACGTCCGTCGTCGACGAGGAGCTCAGGGTCCGCGGCGTGCACGGGCTCCGCGTCGCAGACGCCTCGGTCATGCCCACCATCATCCGCGGGCACACGAACGCCCCGTCGATCGTGATCGGGGAGAAGGCGGCCGACCTGCTCAGAGGAATTCGGCATGCGGAATGATCGACGGCACGCCGACCGCCACCCGTGGCGACCCGAGACTGCCGGTGTAGCGTGACGAGCGTGAGCAGCCCGAGTGAGACCACGACGCCCGCGGTCGACACGCCGACCGTCCCCACCGACGCGGCCGGGCGCGAGATGCCCGACTTCGCGGTCCCGGCACCGCTCGCGAGCCACGGCCCTGCCCGCATCATCGCCATGTGCAACCAGAAGGGCGGCGTCGGCAAGACGACGACGACCATCAACCTCGCGGCGGCGCTCGCGGAGTACGGCCGCAAGGTCCTCATCGTCGACTTCGACCCCCAGGGCGCGGCGTCGGTCGGACTGGGCGTGAACCCGCACGATCTCGACCACACCGTCTACAACCTGCTGATGGAGCGAGGGACGAGTGCCGCCGACGTGCTCGTGCGCACGGGCGTCGAAGGACTCGACCTGATCCCCGCCAACATCGACCTCTCGGCGGCCGAGGTCCAGCTCGTCGGCGAGGTCGCCCGTGAGACCGTCCTGTCCCGGGCGCTGCGCGACGTGGAGAACGACTACGACGTCATCCTCATCGACTGCCAGCCGTCGCTCGGCCTGCTCACGGTCAACGCCCTGACCGCGGCGCACGGCGTCGTCATCCCGCTCGAGTGCGAGTTCTTCGCGCTGCGCGGGGTAGCCCTGCTCGTGGAGACGATCGACAAGGTGCGCGACCGACTGAACCCGCGTCTGGAGATCGACGGCATCCTCGCGACGATGTACGACGCACGGACGTTGCACTCGCGCGAGGTCGTCGCCCGGGTCTACGAAGCCTTCGGCGACCGGCTCCTGTACACGATCATCGGGCGGACCGTGAAGTTCCCCGACGCCTCCGTGGCGGCCGAGCCGATCACCGCCTACGCCCCCGACCACCCGGGCGCCGACTCCTACCGTCGGCTCGCGCGCGAGCTCGTCTCGCGCGGCGACGCCGCCTGAGGTGGCGAGCACGACCGCCGTCGAGTCGCCGCCGACCGACGGCGGGTTCGAGGTCCACCTCGACAACTTCGAGGGCCCCTTCGACCTGTTGCTGTCCCTGATCGCCAAGCACCGTCTCGACATCACCGAGATCGCCCTCGCCAGGGTCACCGACGAGTTCATCGCGCACACGCGGGCCGCGGAGTCGACGGGCCGGTGGACGCTCGGCGCCGTCAGCGAGTTCCTCCTCGTGGCGGCGACGCTGCTCGACCTCAAGGCGGCACGCCTCCTGCCCACGGGCGACGTGGAGGACCGAGAGGACCTCGAGCTGCTCGAGGCACGGGACCTGCTGTTCGCCCGGCTCCTGCAGTACCGCGCGTACAAGGTCGTCGCGGGCGACCTCGGTGCGCGTTACGCGGAGGCGAGCCTCCGGTACCCGCGGGTCGTGCCGCTCGAGCCGCACCTGGCGGCGCTGCTGCCCGAGCTGGTGTGGCGCACGGGCCCCGAGCGGCTCGCCGAGATCGCGGCCGCGGCGCTCGCGCCGCCGCCGGAACCTCCGACGGTCGACGTCGCGCACCTGCACGGGTCGGCGGTCTCCGTCCGGGAGCAGGCCGGGCTCGTCGCGGACCGGCTCCGTGAGGCAGGAGCGCTGACGTTCCGGTCGCTCGTCGCCGGCGAGGACACGCCCGTGGTGGTCGCGCGCTTCCTTGCGCTGCTGGAGCTGTTCCGCCAGGGTGCGGTGGGGTTCGACCAGGTCACCCCGCTCGGGGAGCTGACCGTCCGCTGGGCGGCGGACTCGGCCGATGTCGAGGTGACGGACGAGTTCGACACGACGGCCGACGTCGGGCCGGCGACGACGGAGGAGAGATGACGGTGGAGCAGACGGACGACGTGACGGACGACTCGTCGGAGACCCGCACGCCGGTCGTCGACCGTCCCGGCGGACTCCGCGCGGCGGTCGAGGCGGTCCTCATGGTGGTCGACGAGCCGATCAGCGCGGTGCGTCTCGCCTCGGTCCTGCAGGTGCCCGAGATCGAGGTCGAACGGACCCTGCACGAGCTCGCGGCGCAGTATCGCGGCGAGGAAGGCTCGCGTCCGTCGGGGTTCGAGGTCCGCGCCGCGGGCGGAGGGTGGCGCGTCTACTCCTCGCCGGTGTTCGCCGATGTCGTCGGCGCCTTCGTCGTCGACGGTCAGACGGCTAGGCTCACCCAGGCGGCGCTCGAGACCGTCGCCGTCGTCGCGTACCGACAGCCGGTGACGCGGGGGCAGGTCTCCGCGGTCCGTGGTGTGAACGTGGACGCCGTCATGCGTACCCTGTCTACACGAGGTCTCGTCGCCGAGGTCGGTCAGGATCCAGCGACCGGCGCCGTCCTGTACGGGACGACGAGCTACTTCTTGGAGCGGATGGGCCTTGCGAGCCTGGACGACCTGCCCCCCATCGCCCCGCACCTGCCCGACGTCGACGACCTCGACGGCGTGGACGGCCTGACCGCCGTCCCACGTGCACCACGCGCCCTCGCGGCGTCCGACGACACGAAGGACCTTTGATGAGCCCCCAGCCACCCCGCCGCCCGACCCGCGCCCAGCGCAGCCAGGCGCGGTCGCGCACGCCCCAGCGTGACGTCCACGACCCGGACGGCGTGCGCCTGCAGAAGATCCTCGCAGGAGCGGGCCTCGGATCGCGCCGTGCCTGCGAGCAGCTCATCTCCGACGGTCGTGTCCTCGTCGACGGTGTCCCCGCGATGGAGCTCGGCGTCCGGGTGGACCCCGCAACCGCCGTGATCCACGTCGACGGCATGCGGGTCCAGCTCGACCAGAGCGCCGTGACGATCGCGCTCAACAAGCCGCTCGGTGTCATCTCGACGATGGACGACCCGGAGGGGCGACCCTCGCTGGCGGAGTTCGTCAAGGACCGCACCGAGCGCCTGTACCACGTCGGCCGTCTCGACGCCGAGACCGAGGGTCTCCTCCTGCTGACGAACGACGGCGAGCTGGCCAACCGTCTCGCCCACCCCAAGTACGAGATCGCGAAGACGTATCTTGCCACCGTCCAGGGGCGCGTCAAGGGCGGGCTCGCGAACACGCTGCAGCACGGCGTCGAGCTCGAGGACGGCGTCGTCAAGGTCGACGCGTACAAGGTCGTCGACACGACGCCGCAGCAGAGCCTGGTCGAGGTCGTCATCCACGAGGGGCGCAACCGCGTCGTGCGCCGGATGTTCGACGAGGTCGGCCACCCCGTCACCTCCCTGGTGCGCACCCGGGTCGGTCCCGTGCGCCTGGGCAACCTTCGTCCGGGGGCGACGCGCGTGCTCGGCAAGACGGAGCTCGGCACGCTGATGTCCGAGGTCGGGCTGTGAGCGCCGCCGCATGAGCGTGCGCGCGATCCGCGGCGCGGTCCAGCTCGACGTCGACGACCGCGAGCACATGGCCGCACGGACCACCGAGCTCGTCGACGAGGTCCTGCGTGCCAACGACCTCGGGGTCGAGGACCTGATCTCGGTGTTCTTCACGGCGACGCCGGACCTGGTCTCCGACTTCCCGGCGGCGGCGGCACGCGCTGCCGGGCTGGGGGACGTCCCGCTGATGTGTGCGGTCGAGATCGCCGTCCCCGGCTCATTGCCGCGCGTCGTCCGTCTTCTTGCGCACGTGGAGACCGACGTGCCGCGGGCCGACGTCCGTCACGTGTACCTGCGCGGAGCCGCGCTGCTGCGTCGCGACCTCGCGCAGTAGTCTTCCTCTCGAACATCCACCGCCTGTCACCGACCTGGAGTCACCGTGCCCGAAACGCCCACCCGTCCCCTCGTCGTCGCCGTCGACGGTCCCTCCGGATCGGGCAAGTCCAGCGTCTCGCGTGCCGTGGCGTCCAGGCTCGGGCTCGCCTACCTCGACACGGGCGCGATGTACCGTGCCGCCACGTGGTGGTGCCTCGACCAGGGCGTCGCTCTCGTGGACGGTGACGCCGTGGCCGGTGCCGTCCGTGCGATGCCGCTCGTGATGGGCGTCGACCCGACGGCGCCTGGCGTGCACGTCGGGGGGACCGACGTCGCCGAGCCGATCCGGACGACGGAGATCTCTGCAGCGGTCTCCGCCGTCGCGACGAACCTCGAGGTCCGCGACGAGCTGCGCCGGCTGCAGCGTGCGGCGATCGACGCGGAGCGGTCCGACGGCGGGTTCTCGGGCGGTCGCGGCATCGTCGCCGAGGGGCGCGACATCACCACCGTCGTCGCGCCCGACGCGGACGCACGCCTCCTGCTGACCGCCTCCGAGGAGGCGCGGCTCGCCCGCCGCGCGCTCGAGATCCACGGACAGGCCGGTGTCGCCCAGGTCGAGGCCACGCGCGACCAGGTGCTGCGCCGCGACTCCGACGACGCCACCGTCTCCTCGTTCCACGTCGCCGCCGACGGCGTCGCGACCGTCGACTCCTCGGCGCTCAGCTTCGAGCAGACCGTCGACGCCGTGCTCGCCGTCATCGAGCAGGTCACCGCAGACAGGTGAGCGCACCCGCACCGTCCGGGCCCGCATGGTCCCGGTGGGTCGGGCGCGCGCTGGCCCGCGGGCTGTGGAACACCCGGATCGACGGGCGCTCCCACGTCCCCGCCCACGGACCCGTCATCGTCGCGGCCAACCACACCGGGATCGTCGACGGTCCGCTTCTGCTCGGCACCGCCCCCCGGCCCCTGCACATCCTGGTCAAGCAGGAGATGTTCCACGGCCCCGTCGGTGTCGTCCTGCGCGCCGCGGGCCAGATCCCCGTCGACCGTGAGTCCGGCCGCGCCGCCCTGCACAGCGCGCGGGAGGTGCTGGAGCGCGGGGACGCGGTCGGCATCTTCCCCGAGGGCAACCGCGGCAGCGGCACCGTCGAGTCGGGCCGCGCCGGCGTGGCGTGGCTCGCACTGCACACCGGCGCGCCGGTCGTGCCGTGCGCCGTCCTCGGCACACGACGCACCGGCGAGGGTCCCGGTCACGTCCCCGGCCCGCGTCGTCGCCTCCTCGTCTCGTTCGGCGCGCCGACGACCGTCGAACGCGCGCCCGGGACGAGCGGGCGCGCGGCCCTGCGCGACGCCAACGAACAGCTCCGGCGGGCGCTCGCGGAGCACGTGCGGGCCACGGTGTCCTCGAGCGGAACGGCGCTGCCGGAAGACCGGTAGGAGCGCCGTCGGACACATCTGACCACAAGTGTCGTGCGCACCCGTCGAAGCCTGGGAGAATGAGGGCATGACCAACCCCGACGACTCCGTCTCGCCTGCCCCCGAGAGCCCGATCGACGACGCCCCCGAGGGCGTCGACGCCTTCGAGCCCGACGTGGACGACGCCTCCCGTGAGCGTGCCCTGCGCGCCGGGCTCGAGGAGTACGAGCTCGCCGAGGAGGACCTGGCGCTGCTCGACTCCGACGGTGAGGACTTCGACGACGCGCCCGAGCAGGGCGCGCTGCCGGTCCTGGCGATCGTCGGACGCCCGAACGTCGGCAAGTCCACGCTCGTCAACCGAATCCTCGGACGCCGCGAGGCGGTCACCGAGGACAAGCCGGGTGTCACGCGCGACCGCGTGAGCTACCCGGGCGAGTGGGCCGGGCGCAACTTCACCCTCGTCGACACCGGCGGGTGGGAGGTCGACGTCGCGGGGATCGACGCGCGCGTCGCCGAGCAGGCCGAGGTGGCGATCTCGCTGTCGGACGCCGTCGTCTTCGTGGTCGACGCGACCGTCGGCATCACCGACACCGACGAGCGGGTCATGCGACTGCTGCGTCGTGCCGGCAAGCCCGTGGTGCTGTGCGCCAACAAGGTCGACGGTGCTTCCGGCGAGGCCGACGCCCTCGTGCTGTGGAACCTCGGCCTGGGGGAGCCGTACCCGGTCTCCTCCCTGCACGGACGCGGCGTCGGCGACCTGCTCGACGCCGCGATGAAGGTGCTCCCCGAGGTCTCCGAGCATGGCGCGCTGCGCCCGGACGGCCCGCGCCGCGTGGCCCTCGTCGGGCGCCCGAACGTCGGCAAGTCGTCGCTGCTCAACAAGCTGGCGGGCTCCGAGCGCGTCGTGGTCGACGAGATGGCCGGCACGACGCGCGACCCGGTCGACGAGCTGATCGTGCTCGGCGACCAGCCGTGGTGGTTCGTCGATACCGCGGGCATCCGCCGTCGCGTGCACCAGACACGTGGCGCCGACTTCTACGCCTCCCTGCGCACCCGTGCGGCGATCGAGAAGGCGGAGGTCGCCGTCGTGCTCCTCGACGCCGGAGAGCAGCTCACCGAGCAGGACACGCGCGTCATCTCCCAGGTCGTCGACGCAGGCCGTGCGCTGGTCATCGCCTACAACAAGTGGGACCTGATGGACGAGGACCGCCGCAAGTTCCTCGAGCGCGAGGTCGAGCGTGACCTCGTCCAGGTCCAGTGGGCGCCGCGGATCAACGTCTCCGCGCTGACCGGGTGGCACACCTCGCGCCTGGTGCCGGCGCTCGAGCGTGCGTTGAACTCCTGGGACCAGCGGATCCCGACGGGCCGGCTCAACGCCTTCCTCGGCGAGCTCGTCGCCGCACACCCGCACCCGCTGCGCGGGGGCAAGCAGTCGCGGATCCTCTTCGCGACGCAGGCGTCGACACGTCCGCCGCGGTTCGTCCTGTTCGCCACGGGATTCATCGAGGCCGGCTACCGCCGCTTCGTCGAGCGCCGCCTCCGCGAGGAGTTCGGCTTCGAGGGATCGCCCATCGAGATCTCCGTGCGCGTGCGCGAGAAGCGTCGGCGGTGACGACCGTCTCGGTGCCGGTGTGCTGCCCGGGGTCGAGAATGGGGTAGTATTTCCGTTGGCCCTGCGGGGCCAGGGGCTCGTCTCGACGGGTCCCTCGGGCTGTGGCGCAGCTTGGTAGCGCACTTGACTGGGGGTCAAGGGGTCGCAGGTTCAAATCCTGTCAGCCCGACAGATTGCCCCGGTGAGAGATCTTCTCTCGCCGGGGCTTTGTCGTGCCCACAGGAAGTCGTCGCTGCGTCCTGTGGTCGACGGCATCTCCGCGGTCCGTGCGGAGCCGTGCGAGGATGCCGCATGGTCGAACGCGAGCTCACGCAGACGGTTCCTCTCACCTTGCCGAACGGTCGGCTCAACCGCGAGGCGGTGGGCTGGGCGCGGACCGCGTCGGTGACGACGGAGGGGATCGGCGGCCTCCGCTCCTGGGGCCGGAACAAGCGGTGGGAGTACTGGAACGTCGTCACGCCGCGGTTCATCCTCGCGGCGACGGTCTCCTCGCTCGACTACGCCGGCGTCCACGAGGTCTGGGTCTTCGACCGGCACTCGAAGACGAGCGTGGCCGCGAGCACGACGGCGATTCTCGCCGCCGGCACGGAGCTTCCGGGCTCGCTCGGGAAGGGCCCCGTGCGGGCGTGGTCACGCGCCCTCGCCATCGCGGTCGACGAGGTGGACGGTGGAACGCGGATCCGGGCGAGGATCGAGGGCGCCTCGTTCGACGTCGTCGCCGCGAGGCCGTCGGGGCACGGGGCCCTGGGCGTCGTCGTCCCGTGGAGCGACCGCCGGTTCCAGTACACGGTCAAGGATGTCGCGCGGCCGGCGACCGGGACCGTGACGGTCGGGGACGAGACGCAGGAGCTGACGCCAGGCGAGTCGTGGGCCGTGCTCGACCACGGCCGTGGCCGATGGCCGTACGACATGCGCTGGAACTGGGGTGCGGGGTCGGGTGTCTGCGACGGTCGACGCATCGGGCTCCAGGTCGGAGGACGGTGGACCGTCGGCACGGGCTCGACCGAGAACGCGGTGTTCGTCGACGGTCGTCTGCACAAGATCGGCGAGGAGCTCACCTGGGACTACGACCCGGCCGACTACCTGGCACCCTGGCGCGTCCACGGCGCGGGGCTCGACGCCACGCTCGTCCCGGAGCACGACAAGGTCTCGCGGACCAACCTCGGGCTGCTCTCCTCGCGGACCGACCAGTGCTTCGGCACATGGTCGGGGACGTTCGAGACGGGCTCGGGGGAGCGGATCGACTTCACGGGGCTCGTCGGGTGGGCCGAGGACGTGCACAACCGCTGGTGACGAGCGTCGGTCCTCCGGCCGCGTAGGCCTGCGTCAGTCGCAGTCGTCGCACCGACCCGTGGCCGGCAGAGCGACGGAGCACGTGGGGCACATCCGCAGCACGGGCTCGGGCACGGCGGACCGGCGTGGCGTGGTGGTCCGGGGCGCAGTCCGCGTGCGGGGGGCCTTGGGAGCCTTCGGCGGCACGACCGGGGCCGCGCCGATGGGCTCGAGCACCTCGAAGCCGCGCTTGCGCAGGATCGTCACGGCACCGGCGATGCCTCCGGAGAACTCCTCCGGGGTGGCGGCGCGTCCCGTGGCGTAGCGGTGTGCGACGCCGAGGATCGCCTTGGAGTCGTACTCCTGGTCCTCGTGGACGATCGGGTAGCCGCGGGTGGGTTCAAAGCCGTAGAGACCGAGGAAGTTCGTCCTCCCACGGTCGTCGAACTCGGCGATCGCCTGGAGGATGTGCGTACGGGTCACTGCGGAGAACGTTGCCACCCACCCAGCCTAGACCTCGCCCGAAGCGTGCCGGACCGTCGCGGGCGTGAGGATCGCCATCCCCGCATCAGACCTCGACGGCGTCGCGCTCGAGCGGGCACGTCATGCAGTGGCCCCCGCCGCGCCCACGACCGAGCTCGGCGCCGACGATCTCGACCACCTCGATGCCGGCGTTGCGCAACAGCTTGTTGGTGGTGGTGTTGCGGTCGTACGCGACGACGACGCCCGGCTCGAGCGCGACCACGTTGTTGCCCGAGTCCCACTGCTGCCGCTCCGTGGCGTAGACGTTGCCGCCGGTGTCGACGGTGCGGAGCTCGGACAGCCCGAGCGCGGTGCGGACCACCTCGAGGAACGGGCGGTCCTCGACGGTGATCTCGAACCCCGGCGCGACATCTGACGGGCGCAGCGTGAACGCCTGGATGCCGTGCACGATCTCGGGGTAGATGGTGACGCAGTCACGGTCGGCGAAGGTGAAGACGGTGTCCAGGTGCATCGCGGCGCGCAGCTTGGGCATGGCCGCGACCACGACCTGCTCGGCCGCCCCGGCGGCGAAGAGCCGCGCGGCGACCTGGGTGATGGCGTGCCGGGAGGACCGCTCTCCCATCCCGATGATCACGACCCCGTTGCCCGGGACCATCACGTCACCGCCCTCGAGCGAGGCCATGCCGGCGTCCTCCTCCGGGTCGCCCCACCAGACGGTCGAGCCGGTGAACCGGGGGTGGTGGTCGTAGATCGCCTTCATCAGCAGCGTCTCGTCGTGTCGGGCGGGCCAGTACAGCGGGTTGAGCGTGACCCCGCCGTAGATCCAGCAGGTGGTGTCGCGTGTGTACAGGGTGTTGGGCAGGGGAGGCATCAGGTACTCGCCAGGGCCGAGGGACTCGCGGGCGAGGGTGATCTCCTGCGGTCGTGCGTCGGCGGGCAGGTCCGTCGTCGCGAGGCCGCCGAGGAGGAACCGCGCGAGGTGCGCGTCGTCGATCTCGTCCAGGAATGCACGGGTGGGCTCGACGAGGCCGAGGCCGACCTCGTTGGCGGTGATCTTGCGGTCGAGGAGCCAGGACCGGGCGTCCGGCACGGCGAGCGTCTCGGCGAGCACCTCGTGCAGCTCCAGGACCTCGATGCCCCGACCCCGCATCTGATCCATGAAGTCGGCGTGGTCCTGACGTGCCCGCTCGACCCAGAGCACGTCGTCGAACAGCATGTCGTCGCAGTTGGACGGCGTGAGCCGGCTGTGCGCAAGGCCTGGCGCACAGGTCAGGACGGTGCGCAGGGTCCCCACCTCCGAGCTCACGGCGAAGCGGTTCGGTCGGGTGGTCTGGTCCATGGTGGTGGTCCCTTCGCGCACGGTCGGTGGGTGACTACCCTCTCACCGTGGACGCTTCGGCGGGATCAGGCATGCGGGCCACTGCGGCGGCGGCCGCCCCGGCGAGCAGGAACACCGCGGCCAGGGCGAGCCAGCCCGGTGTCCCGTACCGGACGGGGAGCAGCGTCACGACGACCGGGGCAGCCATCGTCGCGAGCGCGATCCCCGTCTGGCTCAGACCTTGGTACTCGCCCGCCCGGCGTGGGTCCGCCAGCTCGAAGGCCATGCCCCACGCTCCTGCCTCGGCGAGGGTCTCGGCGAGCGAGTGGGCGACGGCGGCGACGACCAGCAGGGCGCAGGCGACGAGGACGTTCCCGTACCCCGCGGCCGCGTACAGGACGCACGCGGCGGCAAGCAGGACGCTGCCCCGGCGGACGGACCGGCCGGCGCGGCGGACGTCGTGGGTGCCGCGGGAGGCCCGTACCTGAAGCATCGCGACCAGGACGGTGTTGACCACGAGCAGGCCTGAGACGATCACGGGCGGGGCGGCGGTCGAGGCGACCCAGAGCGGGATGCCGACCGTGAGGACGCCGAACTGGACGGCGATGACGGAGTTTGCGGCCACGCTGGCCACGTACCGGCGGTCGCGCAACGGGTGGACGCCGGGGTCGTCCCACGTCCCGCACGTCCCGGTCTCGTCGTGCCCGGCTCGCCGCCGGCCGACCATCTGCTCCGCGAGGGCAGGCACCCGGCGCGGCAGGCGGTACACCGGGACGACGGCGAGCAGCAGCAGGACGGCGACGACCACCATCGCGGTCCGGTAGGCGGCAGCGGTGTCGACGGCGAGGGCGGTGGCGGCGAGCAGTGTGCCGAGCCCGATGAAGACGTTCATCACGACCCGCAGGCGTGCGCGGACCTCGACGCGGTCCGGTCCGGTGAACCAGCGGGCGATCAGGGCCTGACGGGCGGTGCCGTGGACGCCGCGTGCCCCGACGGCGACCACGGCTGCGGCGACGAACGTCCACGGGCCGGTGGCGAGGGTGTAGGCCCCCAGTGCCGCACCCTGGACGGCGACGCCCCACCACTGCAGGCGGTGCGCCCCGAGGCGGTCGGCCCATCTTCCGGCGAGGAAGGATCCCAGGACCCCCGCGCCACCGGCGATGCCGAGTCCAAGACCGACCGTGGTGGCCGAGAGCCCGACCACCCGTGTGAAGTAGAGAACGGAGACGGCGTAGAACACGCCGTTGGAGGCGGCCAGGGCCATCGTGGAGAACGTCAGGGCACGGGCGACGGGCTCGCGGGGCAGCAGGGTCTTGATCACGGGACCAAGTAGGCCCCGGTTCCTCGTCGTTCCCAACAGATGTAGCACTATGCTTCATCACGTGGGGCGAATGGAGTACGTGCTGGACGGCATGGACCTTGCCGACGTGCGCTTCGCGATCTCGCCGATCAACGAGCTGACGCTGTCGCTGCGCACCTGGCGCGACCCGGGCCGGTACCCGGACCACCTTCCGTGGTTGCGAGCGACCCAGTCGGCTCGCGAGTCCCTCGACGGCGACGTCTTGCGGGCGCTGGTCGACGATCGGCTCTGGACGCCGGACTACCTCAGCCCGCGTCCCCGGGGACCGTTGACGCGGATCGACGACGAGCTCGACACGATCGCGGCCACGCCCGACGACGTACTGCTCGCGGACCTCGCACGACTCCACCCCGAGGGGCGACCGCCCGCGCTGCGCGGCCCGGCCTCCGTCGTCAGGCAGCGCGTCCTGGACGCGCTCACGGGGTACTGGGAGGCGTGCTTCGTCCCGCACTGGCCCCGGATGCGTGCGGTGCTCCAGGCGGACGTCGTCCACCGTGGCGCGCTGATCTCGCGTCACGGGGTCGGTCGGATGTTCTCCGGGCTGAGCGAGCGCGTCACGTACGACGGAGGTGTCGTGACCGTTCGCCTGACGTCGCACGCCATGCTGCAGCGGGCGGCCACCACCGGGGTGGGCCTCACGCTCGTCCCGACCCTCTTCACCCGGGGTGCCTCCTGCCCGATCTCCGCGGAGGAACCCCCGACGATCATGTACGGCGCGCGCGGGATCGGCACGCTGTGGCACACCTCGCCCCGGGACGCGCCCCCGGCGCTCGCGGGCATCCTCGGCCAGGTGCGGGCGGGACTGCTGACCGCGCTCGACGAGCCGGCGTCCTCGACCGAGCTGGCGCTGCGGGCCGAGGTGAGCACGAGCGCGGTCAACCAGCACCTGCGCGTCCTGCGCGCAGCGGGCCTGCTCACCTCTGCGCGATCCGGACGCTCTGTGCTGTACCTGCGGTCCGAGCTGGGGGAGCGGGTGGTCGACGCCTGCGGCCCCTGAGGTCGGAGGGGGCTGTCGGCGCCGGGTAGTCTCCCGGGCCATGAGCGAGCACGCGGAGAGTGCCACGACGGTCGTCGACGTGGACGCGGGGACCGAGCACGTCGACGCGGTGGTCGCGGTGATGCACGCCGCGTTCGCGGAGTACTCCGACCGTGGTGAGCCGTCCGGTGCGCTGCTCGAGACGCCCGGGTCGCTCCGCGAGGAGATGGAGGGCGGGGTCCGAGTCGCGCTGGTCCGGCTCGACGGCGAGGTCGTCGCAACGGTCAAGCACCGGCCGTCGGGCGACGGGACCCTGACCTTCGGTCGGCTCGCGATCCTGCCCGGGGCCCGTGGACGTGGCCTGGCGTCCGCACTGCTCGAGGCGTTGCGCACGACAGCCCGCGACACCGGTCTGAGCGGACTGTCGTGCAGCGTCCGGGCGGCCGAGCCCCGGAACGTCGCCATCTACGAGCACCTCGGGATGGCCGTCGTCGGCCGGGGCGCGCAGCGAAGCCTGACGGGTGCCGTCATTCCGGTCGTCCTGATGCGGGACCCGTAGCCGGGCGGCCTGCGCGTGCGGCGGCGCGATCGATCCCTGGTCCGGAACGGCCCGGCCCGTGTCCACGGGTCGACCCGGGTGTCGGAATTGTCGCGCCCATAGGTTAGGTTAGGTGTGCCATACCTAATCAGCCCGCGCGTGCGGGTCTGCCCGCACGGAAGAAGGTCCCATGCCCGCATCCCACGACGTCGTCGACGAGGTCCTCAACGCCGCCTCGGCCGACCGCTATGCGCGCCTCGTCGGCTCGGTCGTCGACGACCTCGCCGCACGGATCCGCACGGTCGAGCAACCGTTCACCGGGGCAAGCCGGGCAGACCTGCAGGCCGCCGTGGACGCCGTCGACCTCGACGGACCGGGACAGGGCAACGAGACGGCGCTCGCCGAGGTCACCGACCTCTACGTGCGCAACGCCGTCTGGTTCCACCACCCGTCGTACGCCGCCCACCTGAACTGCCCGGTCGTGCTGCCCGCCGTCGCGGCCGAGGCGGCGCTGGCCGCGGTCAACACCTCCGTCGACACCTACGACCAGTCCACCGTCGCCACACTGATGGAGCGGCGGCTCGTGGGATGGACCGCCGGGCGGATCGGGTTCGACGACGGCGACGGAGTCTTTACATCGGGCGGGACCCAGTCCAACCTCCAGGCGCTCTTCTGCGCCCGGGAGGCGATCGTCGCGCGCGCAGCCGAGACCGGCCGTCGCCGGACCGAGGTGCTGCCCCGGCTCAAGGTCCTCACGGGTGCCAGCTCCCACTTCAGCGTCAACACCGCGGCCCGCCTGCTCGGGCTCGACGACGACGCCGTGGTCACCGTCGACGTCGACGCTCTCGGGCGGGTGCGACCCGCGGCCCTGCGCCGGGCGATCGACCAGGTGCACGCCGACGGTCACCTCGTCATGGCGGTCGTCGCCACGGCGGGGACCACCGACCGTGGGTGCGTCGACCCGCTGCAGGCGATCGCCGACGTCTGCCACGGCGAGGACCGGGCGATCTGGCTGCACGTCGACGCCGCCTACGGCTGCGGCCTGCTGGTCTCCTCGACCCGTCGACACCTGCTCGACGGCATCGAGCGCGCGCGCTCGGTCACGGTCGACTACCACAAGAGCTTCTTCCAACCCGTCTCCGCCTCGGCGCTGATCGTCCGCGAGGCGTCGGACCTCGCCCCGGTCGCCTGGTATGCCGACTACCTCAACCCCGTCGCCAACGCCGAGCCGAACCAGGTCGACAAGTCGCTGCAGACCACCCGCCGGTTCGACGCCCTCAAGCTCTGGACCACGCTCCGGTCGGTGGGGGCCGACGGTCTCGGCGAGCTCTTCGACCGCGTCTGCGACCTCGCCGCCGACGTCCACCGCGACCTCGCCGACGACACCGACTTCGACCTGGTGGCACCCACGGACCTGAGCACCGTGCTGTTCCGATACCAGCCCGCCGGGATGACCGACGCCGACGCCGACCGCCTCGTTGCGCCCGTGCGGCGTCTGCTGTTCGACTCCGGCCGCGCGATGGTCACCAAGACCGTCGTCGAGGGGCGCCCCTGCTTCAAGCTCACCCTCCTCAACCCCGCCTCGACCGTCGCAGACGTGCACGTCGTGCTCGACCTGGTGCGCTCGGTCGCGGCCACCCTGCACCAGACCCGCACTCTCGACTCCCTGGAGATGGCCCGATGACCACCACCCACGACCTGATCGGCATCGGCATCGGCCCGTTCAACCTCGGTCTCGCGGCGCTCGCGGACCCGCTCGACCTGGATGCCGTGTTCCTCGACGCCCGCGACGAGTTCCGCTGGCACCCCGGGATGATGCTCGAGGGCGCCACGATCCAGGTGCCGTTCCTCGCCGACCTGGTCACGATGGCGGACCCCACCTCGCGGTTCTCGTTCCTCAACCACCTGAAGGCGACCGGGCGGCTGTACCCGTTCTACATCCGGGAGAGCTTCTACCCGCTGCGCGCCGAGTACGACGCCTACTGCCGGTGGGTGGCGGGTCAGCTCGGCACCCTGCGATGGGGCCGGGAGGTCGTGTCCGTCGAGCACGACGGCGAGGCGTGGGTCGTCCGTTCGCGCGTCGCCTCCTCCGAGATCGAGGTCCGTCGGGCACGGCACCTCGTCCTCGGGACCGGGACGGCCCCGACGATGCCGGCACCGCTGCGCGCACTCGCCGAGGCGCAGCCGGGCGCGGTCCTGCACTCGGCCGACTTCCTGCCCCGTCGTGCGGATCTGGTGGCCTCCGGGTCGGTGACCGTCGTGGGGTCGGGCCAGTCGGCGGCGGAGATCTACCGCGACCTGCTCGAGGAGGTGCACGAGCACGACTACCGGTTGGACTGGGTGACGCGGTCGCCGCGCTTCTTCCCGATGGAGTACACCAAGCTGACGCTCGAGATGACCTCGCCCGAGTACGCCGACCACTTCCACGCACTGCCGATGGAGACCCGCGACCGCCTGGGCCGAGACCAGCGCAGCCTCTACAAGGGGATCAGCGGCGACCTCGTCGACGACATCTACGACACCCTCTACCGCAAGTCGGTCACGGCCCCGGTGCCGACGACCTTGCTGACCGACACCGCCGTCGTCGGGGCCGGATGGGACGCGGCCGCCGAGGAGTGCGTGCTGCGTCTGCGGCACGCCCAGACCGGCCAGGAGGTCGAGCGGCGCACACAGACGGTCGTCGCCGCCACCGGCTACGCCCCGCGGGTGCCGGCGTTCCTCGACCCGGTCCGGGACAGGATCTGCTGGGACGCGCGCGGCCGGTTCGCCGTCGCGCGCGACTACACGATCGACGCGGAGCGGACCCTGCACGTGCTCAACGCCGAGGACCACACGCACGGGATCACGGCGCCGGACCTCGGCTTCGCGGCATGGCGCAACTCCGTCGTGCTCGCCTCGGTGCTCGGCCGCGAGGTCTACCCGGTCGAGCGGCGGATCGCCTTCCAGGAGTTCGGACTTCCCGCCGACGGGGCGGACGCTTCCGACGGCACCGCACCGGCCGGGGCCGGGCGTGGCTCGACGGAGGACGCATGAGCGGGGGAGCCGGGGCGCCGGTGCTCGGCGCGGTGGCCGGAACCGGAGCGGCCGTTCCCGGCGCGGACGATCCCGGAACGACTGTTCCCCCACGCTGGCAGACCGCCACGACGCTCGGGCCGATCGGCTTCGTGGCACTGGACCGCGCGGACTCGGACCTGCTGCACGCCTGGCTGACGCACCCGCGCTCGGCGTTCTGGCAGATGGGCCGGATGAGCGCCGAGCAGGTGCGCGCCTACGTCGACGAGCTCGTCGCCGACGACGCGCAGGACGGGTGGTGGGCCTGGCTCGACGGCGCGCCGATCGCCTACGTGGAGACGTACGACCCGCACCGGCTCGTGCTCGACGCGGTCGTGGAGATCGAACCGGGTGATCTCGGCATGCACCTGCTCGTCGGGCCGCCGGACGGTGCCCCCCGCTCCGGGCTGACCTCGGCGGTGATGGGCGCCGTGGTCGGCTTCTGCCTCGCCGACGACGGCCTGGCCGCGGCGCGTGTCGTGGTCGAGCCGGACGTGCGGAACACGGCCGTGCACGAGAAGAACGCGGCCGCGGGCTTCCGGGTGGTGCGCGAGGTCGACCTGCCGGACAAGCGGGCCCTGCTGTCGGTGTGCAGCCGGGCCGACTACGCGCGCAGTCCGCTCGGGCCCGGTCACGACGCGGCCCCGCACCTGCGACCGGACGCCATGGCGGCGGCGCACCGGCACCTGGTGGCGAAGACCGTGGCGGAGCTCTCCCACGAACGACTCCTCGTCCCCGAGCCGGTGGGCAGCCGGGCACCGCGCGGCGGACGCGGTCAGTTCCGGCTGCGCACGCACGCGGCCGACGGTGCGGTCGACTACACCTTCACTGCCCATGTGCTCGACCTGGAGCACTGGGTGCTCGACGAGGCGTCGATCGTGCGGACCGTCGCGGGTTCGCCGGCGCCGCTGGACGCCCTCGCCCTCGTCAACGAGCTGCAGCCGGTGCTGCAGATCCCGGCAGAGCTGCTGCCGACCTACCTCGAAGAGGTCAGCTCGACGCTCGCCGCCGCGGCTGCGAAGCACGTGAACCCGGGTCCGGGCTCACAGGACCTGCTCGGGGCCAGCTTCCAGCAGACCGAGGCCGCGATGACCGAGGGGCACCCCGCGTTCGTCGCGAACAACGGGCGGATCGGCTTCAGCCTCGCCGACTACGAGGCCTTCGCGCCCGAGCGCGGGTCGACGCTGCGCCTGCAGTGGCTCGCCGCCCGCACGCAGCACACCCACCTCGCACTGGGAGCGGGCCGCACCCCGCAGCAGCACTGGGACGTGGCGCTGCGTCCGGACGAACGGCGTGCCTTTGCCGCGCGACTAAGTGCCCGGGGCCTGGACCCCGCCGACTACACGTACCTGCCGGTCCACCCGTGGCAGTGGGAGCACCGGGTCGCGATCACGTTCGCCCCCGACGTCGCCCGTCACGATCTCGTCCCGGTCGGGGTCAGCGCCCACGAGTACCAGCCGCAGCAGTCGATCCGCACGCTCGCCGACCGGACCGACGACACGCAGGACTACGTCAAGGTCGCGCTCGCGATCCAGAACATGGGATTCCTGCGCGGACTCTCGCCCGCCTACATGCGGCACACCCCCGCGATCAACGACTGGGTCGCGGACCTCGTGCACGGCGACCCGACCCTGCGCCGGGCCCGGTTCGAGGTGCTGCGCGAGCACGCGACCGTCGGGTACACCGGAGACGCCTACCACGGCACCGCGACGACCAGCCCGTACCGCAAGATGCTCGCCGCCCTGTGGCGGGAGAGCCCGGTCCCGCGGCTGCTGGACGGCGAGCGCCTGGTCACCATGGCGGCGCTCCTGCACCGTGATCGCGAGGGCGAGGCGTACGCGACCGCCCTGATCCGCGCCTCCGGACGCACCCCGCGCGACTGGCTCCGCGCCTACCTCGACGTCTACCTGCGCCCGCTGGCCCACTGCCTGCTCGCCCACGACCTGGCGTTCATGCCCCACGGGGAGAACCTCATCCTCGGGCTCGCCGACCACACTCCCGTCCGGGCGTTCATGAAGGACATCGGGGAAGAGGTCGCGGTGCTCTCCGACAGGCCCCTGCCCGCCGACGTCGAGCGGGTCCGCGCCGAGGTCGACGAGACGGAGAAGGCGCTCGCGATCTTCACCGACGTCTACGACGGCGTCCTGCGCCACCTCGCGGGGATCCTCCACGTCGACGGTGTGCTCGACCAGGACGACTTCTGGGCCGAGGTCGGAGCGTGCCTGCGCCGGCACCGCGACGACCACCCGGACCTGAGCACCGGCGTCGACCTGCACGCACGGACCTTCGCCCACTCCTGCCTGAACCGGCTCCAGCTGCGCAACACCCTGCAGATGGTCGACCTGACCGACCAGTCCTCCTCGCTGATCTACGCCGGACAGATCGACAACCCCGCCGTCCGGGCATGAGCGGTCCGGCACCCGCCTCCGCGGAGTGGCGACTGCGGCGCGACAGTCTCGGCATCCCGCACCTGTGGGCCCCGGACGAGCTCACGCTCGCCCGGGCCCAGGGCTACGTCACCGCTCGCGACCGCGGGTGGCAGCTCGACACCGACCGGTGGCGCGCCGAAGGAACCCTCGCGGCACGCATCGGCCCCCCGGGCCTCGCGTGGGACACGCTCGCGCGCCAGCTGCGCATCACCGAGACCGCCCGACGGTCCTTCGCCCGGCTCGACGACGCCGACCGGCGATGGGTCGAGGCCTACACCGACGGCGTCAACGCCGGGCTCCCGCAGGGCCGGCAGACCCCCGAGACCCACGACCTGCGTGCACTGCCCGGCGTCCACCCGCCCGACGAGCCCTGGCCCGCGTGGATGCCCCTGGCGATCCTGCACGTCAACCACGTCCTGTTCACCGGCTTTCCCAACGTGCTCTGGCGCGCCCACGTCGCCCGCACGCTCGGCCCGCACCACCCCCGCACACCCGTCGAGGAACTGGTCGACACCCTCAGCGGCGTCGACCCCCGCAGCGGCGGGTCCAACGCCTGGGCGCTCGCGGGCATACGCACGGCCACCGGCGCGCCGATCCTGGCCGGAGACCCGCACCGGCTCCTGGAGCTGCCTGGCACCTACCAGCAGGTCCGGCTAGCCTGCCCCGAGTACGACGTCGTCGGGCTGGCGTTCCCGGGCGTCCCCGGGATCGCGCACTTCGGCCACACCGGGACGGCCGCGTGGGGGGTCACGAACGCCGTGGCGCACCACGTCGACGTCCTCGTCGAACACCTGCGCGACGACGGCGGCGCGTGGCGCGCCGCGGGACCGGACGGGGACGAACCGGTCGAGTCAGGCGTCGAGCAGGTGCACGTGCGCCAGACGCGCCACGAGACCACGGAGGCCCACGAGACGGTCGACGTCCCGTGGGGCCGGACCCGGCGGAGCCTGTTGCTCGACCTGCCGCCGACCCCCACGGCCCACCGCGCCACGGGCGTGCACCTGCCCGCCCACACCCGAGCAGACCTGGGCGTCGGGGCGCTTCGCGTGCTCCTGCGGGCGCGCACGGCCCGCGACGTCGTCGACGCCTTCGCGGCCTGGGTCGACCCCGTCAACAGGGTCCTGGCCGCCGACCGGAACACCGTGCTCAGCGCGACGGTCGGCCAGGTGCCCGACCTCGACCGCACGGAGCGCCGCCTGCCCCGCGACGCCAGGACAGCCAGGGCCGCAGAGTCGTTGCCGAACGCACCGGCAGTCCGCGTGACCACCCACGCCGTCGACGCCAACCAGCGCCCCCACGCCGCAGCCGACCACGGCTTCGCCTACCCGCCGCCACATCGGGCCCGCCGCATCACCGCACTCCTGCGCGAACCCGACGCCCCCACCACCGCCGAGGACCAGCACCGCATCCACGCCGACACCGAACAGCCGGACGCGCACGACCTCCTCGACCGCCTGGCCGCGGTCCCCGACACCCTCCTCGACCACCCGGCAGCCCGGGCGCGACAGCAGCTGCTCGCCTGGGACCGCCGCATGACCACCGACTCGACCGACGCGACGCTCTACGCGACCTGGCGCACCGCCGTCGTCACGAGACTCGCCGACCACCCCGCGCTCGCACCGCTGACCGAACCGCACCCGCACACGAGCGTGCTCGACCCCTGGTTCGCCCTGCCGGCACGCCTGCGCACCGCCCTGCCCACCCTGCTCGACGCGCCCTGGCTCGACCTCGACGTCCCCCAGACGCTCGCCGACGCCCTGACCGACGCCTTCGCAGCACCACCCGCCCCCTGGGGGACGCAGCACGCACTGGTCCCCGTCCACCTGCACCACGACGCACACCTCGACCCGCCGCCCACGCCACCCACGGCGCTCGCGGGCGACTCCGAGTGCGTCCTGGCGACCGCGAGCGTCCCCGGGGCCGCGCACGTGGTCAGCGGACCCGTCGCGCGCTGGGTGTGGGACCTCGACGACCGGACCCGGTCGCGGTGGGCCGTGCCCTTCGGGGCGGCCGGCGACCCGCGCAGCCGACACCACGTCGACCAGCTCTCCACCTGGGCGGCCGGCCGTACCACCCGAATCGAGTTCCCCGACCTTCAGGAGCAGCCATGACGACACCCGACCGCCCCGCCCGGGAGTACCGGTTGGATCGGCTCGCGAGCGGACCGCCGGGGCAGACGCTGTGCACCGTGGACCTCGCGACGCACGGCAGCCTCACCGTCGACGTCCTGGATCCCGATGCCGATCTCGACGTCCTGCACGCCTGGGTCACCCAGCCTCGCTCCAGGTTCTGGGGACTCGGTGAGCTCTCTCGCACGGAGCTGCGCGACCTGTACGCCTACGTGGACGATCTCGAGACCCACCACGCCTTCCTGGTGCGCTGGGACGGGCTACCCGTCGTGCTGCTGCAGACGTACGCGCCGGAGCACGACCCGCTCGGCGAGGTGTACGACGTGCTCCCGGGAGACGTAGGGATCCACTTCCTGCTCGGTGACCGCGGGCCGCGCGACGTCCCCCTCTGGTCGGTGCTCGCGATCGTCGTGCACGCGTTCGTCGTCGACCGCGACGGTGTCGACCGCGTCGTCGTCGAGCCGGACACGCGCAACGCCGCGGCGACCCGACGGATCGACCGGCTCGGGTTCCGGCCGCTCGACGTCGTGCAGGTGGGGGAGAAACGAGCCCGGCTGAGCGTGCTGGACCGAGACGCCGCCGCGGCCCTCGCCCGGGAGGCCCGCGCCACGTTGCACGTCAGCGCTCCGTAGCCTGCCGCCGCGCGGCCGAGACGACGAGCCTCACCAGCGCACCGGCCGCAGGGGCCGGGCGGTCGCCGTACGTCACGGCGAGCACCCGCCGGTGCGCGCCCGGGACGGCCGTCACGTCCACCCCGTCGGCGCGGTGCGCGCGCAGCGCGAGGGCGGGGAGGAGGCTGACTCCGACCCCGGCGGCGACGAGCGCTTGCACCGCCACGTAGTCGTCCGTCTCGAACGTGATCTGCGGCGTGAAGCCCTCGCGCTCGCACCGGGCGACGAGGTCCGTGCGGCAGCGCTCGCACCCGGCGATCCACGCCGACCCGGCGTGGTCGCCGAGCACCGCGGGTCCGCCGGGGGAGTCGGAGGTCGTCGCCGTCACCAGCACCATCGGGTCCTCCGTCACCGCCGTGACGGCGAGCCCGTGCAGGTCGCTCGGTGCGTAGTCGTGCTCGAAGACCAGCGCCACGTCCACGGTGCCCTGTCTGAGCGCAGCCAGTGCCTCGGGTGGTTCATGCTCCACGAGCTCCACGCCCACGCCGGGATGCTCCGCTCCCAGCCGGGCGACGACCTCCGGCACGATCGTCGCGAGCGCCGACGGGAACGCGGCCAGTCGTGCACGCCCTGCCTGCAGCCCGGCCAGCGCGCGGACCTCCGACTCCGCGGCCTCGACCCGGCCCAGGATCTCCTCCGCCCGTCCGACGAGCAGGGTGCCGGCGTCGGTCAGGCGGACGCCACGACCGACCCGCTGGAGCAACGGAACGCCCACCTCCGCTTCCAGCAGGGCCAGATGGTGCGACACGGACGGCTGGCTGTACCGCAGGGCGGCCGCGGCCGCGGTGACCGAGCCCTCGCGCGCGACGGCGACGAGCATCGTGAGCCGGTGGAGATCCATTCCCTCAACATATCGACAGCATTGATAGAAATCCAGAAAAGAACTATTGGACCGATGGGTTATCCACTGAGACGGTAGAGGCATGACGACGACCACGCGCCCAGCACCCACCGACGTGCCCTGCCTCGCGGACGTCCTCGACGCGCGACGGCTTCTGGCCTCCGAGCTCGAACGAACACCCACCCGCACCTGCGCAGCTCTGTCGAGGGCCGCGGGCACCCGTGTCACTCTCAAGCGGGAGGACGTCCTGCCCACCGGTGCGTTCAAGGTCCGCGGCGCGCTCAACCTCCTCCTGCGCACGACGTCGCAGGAGCGCCGGGCCGGCGTCGTCGCCTACTCCACCGGCAACCACGCCCAGGCTCTCGCCCACGCCGCCCAGGTCACGGGGACGCCGTGCACCATCGTCATGCCGGAGAACCACAACCCGGGCAAGGCGCAGAGCGTCCGTGACCTCGGCGCGACCCTCGAGCTGCACGGAGCCACGTTCGACGAGGCCGCGGTACGAGCACGCGAGATCGCCGATACCACCGGCGCGCGACTCGTCAGTGCTGCCGAACCGTGCCTCGTCGCCGGGGTCGGCACCGCCTACCTCGAGCTCGTCGAGCAGGAGCCGGACCTCGACGTCATCGTCGTCCCCGTCGGCGGTGGCAGCGGTGCAGCCGCCGCCTGTCTCGTCGCGGCGGCGGTCTCACCTCACATCGAGGTGATCGCCGTCCAGTCCGCCGCCTCGCCCGCTGCCCACGACTCCTGGCACGGCGGCGCCTGCGTCAAGCGCGCGAACACCTCCAGGGCCGAAGGGCTCGCCACCGGTCGCGGCTTCGAGTTCACCCAGGCGATCCTGCGCGACCACCTCGCCGACTTCGTCACGGTCACCGACGAGCAGATCGCCCACGCGCAGGCGGTTCTTCTCGCAGACGCCCACGTCCTTGCCGAAGGTGCGGGGGCCGCGGCACTCGCGGCGGTGCTCGCCGACCCCGGGCGCTTCGCCGGACGGCACGTCGGGGTGCCCGTCACCGGTGGGAACGCCGCCGGTGCGGAGCTGCGCCGTCTTCTGCCGGGGCTCCAGGACTAGCCCGCGCGCCGTGCGTGCCCGACTGCGCGCCCGGGCATAGCCTCGGTGCATGGCCCGCTACTTCGACGTACACCCCCACGACCCGCAGCCTCGGGCGATCGCGCAGGTCGTGGCGATGCTCCGGGACGACGCGCTCGTCGCCTACCCCACGGACTCGTGCTACGCGCTGGGCACCCGCATGGGCAACACCCACGGCACCGACCGGATCCGTGCCGTCCGCGACCTTGACGCTAAGCACCACTTCACCCTGATGTGCGCAGACTTCTCGCAGATGGGTCAGCTCGTCCGGATCGACAACCACGCCTTCCGTGCGATCAAGGCGTCCACGCCGGGTCCCTACACGTTCATCCTCCCCGCGACGGCCGAGGTGCCGCGCCGGCTCGCCCACCCGAAGAAGAAGACCGTCGGCATCCGGATCCCGGAGAACCGCGTCGTCCAGGCGATCCTTCGTGAGCTCGGCGAGCCGTTGCTCTCGTCGACCCTGCTCCTTCCGGACCGCGAGGAGCCGCTGACCGACGGCTGGGAGATCAAGGAGACGCTGGACCATCTCGTCGACGCCGTCGTGGACGCGGGGGAGTGCGGCACCGAGCCCACGACCGTGGTCGACTGGTCCGAGCGGGAGCCCGTCGTGGTGCGGGAGGGGGCAGGGCCGGTGGAGCGCTTCCTCTGAGCGCGGGCGGCGCGACCGCGGGTCACCCGGTGTGACCGACACGGTGCGGACCGGGCGTGCCCGGTGCCGGCGACCCGCATAGCCTGAGCGCATGAGCCGCGACGGACTGGACCACGCCCGCACCAAGATGTCCGACGCCGGGGTGCACCCCACGGCGATCGACGTCTTCAGCCGCTTCTACGACCTGCTCGAGGCCGGTCAGACGGGGACGATCCCCGAGAGCACGGTGAGTCCGCTCACCGACGTGCCGAGGCACGCGGACCTCGACGTCGACCCGGAGGTCGCTCGCGACGCGTTGGCCTCGACCGCGATCATCAAGCTCAACGGCGGGCTGGGCACGTCGATGGGGATGGACCGGGCCAAGTCGTTGCTGACAGTCCGAGAGGACGGTCCGGACGGTCGGTCCCTCAGCTTCCTCGACGTGATCGTCGGTCAGGTCCGTGCGGCCCGTCGGGCGACGGGTGCGCCGCTGCCGCTTGTGGTGATGAACTCGTTCTCGACCCAGGACGACACCCTCGAGGCGCTCGGGCGGTTCCCCGACCTGCGGGTGGACGGGCTCCCTCTCGACTTCCTCCAGAACCGTGAGCCGAAGCTCACCGCGGACGGTCTCGAGCCGGTCGAGTGGCCCTCGAACCCTGCGCTGGAGTGGTGCCCGCCCGGCCACGGCGACCTCTACACGGCCATGCACGCCTCGGGCGTCCTACGTGCTCTCCTCGACGCGGGGTACCGGTACGCGAGCGTGTCGAACTCGGACAACCTCGGCGCCGCCCCGGACGCGACGATGGCCGGCTGGTTCGCGTCCTCGGGAGCGCCGTTCGCCGCCGAGGTCGCGCGGCGGACCCCAGCGGACCGCAAGGGCGGCCACCTCGTCGTCCGGACGGACGACGGGCGTCTCGTCCTGCGCGAGTCCGCGCAGACGCCGTCCGAGGACGCTGACGCCGCCGGAGACATCGAGAAGCACCGGTACTTCAACACGAACAACCTGTGGCTCGACCTCGAGGCGCTCTCGACGGAGCTCAACCGGACCGGGGGTGTGCTCGAGCTCCCGCTGATCCGCAACGACAAGACGGTCGACCCGAGCGACCCGTCGTCCACCAAGGTCGTGCAGATCGAGTCGGCGATGGGAGCCGCCGTCGAGGTGTTCGACGGCGCCGTGGCGATCGAGATCGACCGCTCGCGGTTCCTCCCTGTCAAGACCACGAGCGACCTGCTCCTGCTCCGGTCCGACGTGTACGCGCTCGACGAGGACTACCGGCTCGTCGCACAGGTCGACGCGCCGTTGATCACGCTCTCGTCGGCGTACAAGCTCGTGCACGACTTTGACGAGCGATTCCCGGACGGCGCACCGTCGTTGCGCGAGGCCCGGGCGCTGACGGTGGACGGGGACTGGGCGTTCGGCGCCGGTGTCCGCGTCCGGGGCGAGGCGATTCTCGGTGCTGAAGGTGGCGTCGTCCCTGATCGCTCCGTGGTCGGGCCCGACGGGCTCGCGTCCCGCGACGCCTAGGCGCTACGGGACGTCGACGACCCTCCGCTCGCCGCGGGACGCGAGGGTCGCGCCGCCCGTCGCTGCCGCAAGGTCGGCGTCGAGCAGGTCCAGCTCGGCGTCGGCGACGTCGAGCCGGAGCACGGCCTGTTCGGCGTAGTGCGGTGTCCCCATGACCGCGCCGTGCTGGGCGGCCCACGCGTGCAGCAGTGCGACGAGCCGACCGGCCTCCGCGTGCGGGACGGCGACGCTGACACGCGTCATGTATCGACGTTCCACCCGGTGCGCGGAGGCGACCGCCAGCGCCGCCGCTCCGGAATAGGCGCGGATCAGGCCCCCTGATCCGAGGAGCGTCCCGCCGAAGTACCGGGTCACGACCACGACGGCGTCCGTCAGGTGCTGCTTGCGCAGGACGTCCAGCAGGGGAGCGCCGGCGGTGCCGGCCGGCTCGCCGTCGTCGGAGGAGCGCTGAACGTCCCCCGAGGGGCCGACGACGAGCGCGGTGCAGTGGTGGCGCGCGTCCCAGAAGGACCTACGTCGGTCGGCGATCACGGACGTCGCCTCGTCGACCGACGTCACGGGGGAGAGGTGGGCGAGGAAGCGCGACCTCTTCACCTCGGTCTCGGTCGAGACAGGAGCGGCGACGGTGGCGAGGAGGGTCTCGTTCGGCGGGGTCGGCATCGTCATGAGCCTAAGGCTTCTCTCTCATCGAGAAAAATAGTGTGCCAAGCGGTACTATCGCACCATGTCACCGAACCCAAAGAACTCACCAAACAGCCCGGAGGAGGGGAGGTACCCCCGACCCACCGTCTCGACGGACGAGGCCGAGACGGTCTGGCGCGATCTCGCGTCGGCCGCGATGGACCCCGGGGTGAAGCCGGAGATCGTCAGGCTCGCCGTCATCGTCGCCCTGACCCGTGCGACGGGTGCCCGCTACTCGGACCTGTTGCGCTGTGGCGTCGACTCGTTCGACCTGGGGGAGGAGGGCGCCCGTGCGAGCGCGGGGACGGTCGAGGTCTTCCACGGCAAGCACCGCACACGAGTGGTCCATCCGCTGGACGCGAGCGAGGTGATCCTCCTGCGGCGCTGGTTCGACGTCCGTGCAGAGCTCTGTGCAGAGCTCGAGGGCTCGGCGCCGCGGGCGCTGCTGCTGACGGTGCACCACACGCACGACAACGGGACGACGGTGGTCAGCGGTCTGCCGATCACCAAGCAGGGTCTTGTGCTCTCGTGGCGTCGGCACGTCCATCGCACCAACGCCCGCTGGGCGGGCCGGCGTCCTCCGCTTCCGACGCGGTTCGAGCAGGTCCGGCGTGCGTGGACCGAGTCGGCCGAGCGTAGGTTGCACACCACGGACACGGACGACGACGGCCCCGGCATGTCGCCGGGGCCGTCGTCTCAGGAGCGTTGAGCGTGCGCGGTGTCAGGCGGTACCGCGGGCGTCCTTCTCGGCGAGCTTCGCCGACTCCGACTCGCCGTCGGCGTCGGTCGTGCTCAACGATCCGCCGGCGCTCTCGAGGTGGGCGCGGACGAACCAGTGGAAGAGCTCCAGCTCCTGGAGGTGCCCGATCAGGATGTCGTTCGTGACGTCGTCGAGCTCCTCCGTCGCGGTCGCCGCCGCGCGGTGGTCGGAGATGACGCCCTGGTAGACGGTGTCGAGCGCGCCCAGGTGCGCGATCGTCGACGCCCGCCCGAGGGAGTAGTCGTCCCACGTGCGGTTTGCCACGATCGCCCCGGGCGTGCCCTGAGGTGCCACACCCAGCGTCGCGATGCGCTCGGCGATCGTGTCGACCATCTCGCGCACGGCGTCGACCTGGGGGTCGATCATCTCGTGCACGGCGATGAAGTGCGGGCCCACGACGTTCCAGTGGATGTGCTTGAGCGTGAGCTGGAGGTCGTTGAGCGCGTCGAGTCGCTGCTGGAGAATCTCCGCGACCTTGGCGCCGGTCTCGACGGTGAGCGACGGGACCGTGTACTTGGGCAGGCGTGCTGCCGACATGGATGCCTCCTTCGTCTTGGCGAGGAGCCGCTATGGCTCCTTCACCACCATGTTGGCCGATCCGGTGTGTGCTCGCAGCCCGGCGTCTGCTCTACCGCCACCATCGCGCCGGCGCGGCCAGCAGCACCGTGGCGAGAAGGAGGACAGCCCCGAGCGGAACGGCGATCTGGGCCGCGAGCGCCGTCGTGGCCCATGCGGCGAGGGTGCCGATGGTGAGTGTGGTGGCGAGGATGGTCGCGGCGGGTCGGATCTCGGTACGCAGGGCGCGGGTCTCGACGCGGGTCGTGGTGGTCGTGTGGCGGGCCCACCAGGTGGCGCGAACGGTGAGGTGGCCGAGGGGTGCGAGGGCGAGTGCGTACGGGGTGAATCCGTCGTCTCCGAGCAGGGGGAGTGCGACGAGCGCGAGGGTCATCCAGGGCAGGGGGAGTGTGGGCCGCCACAGAAGTGCTGCGCCGGCGACGGTGGCGGAGACGAGTGCGGTGGGCAGGTGTGTGGGTGCGAGTCCGACGAGGAGGGTGGCGGCGGTGAGCAGGGCTGCGCCGATTCGGAGGGTGCGGCCGCCGAGCGTGGGTGCGGTGGTGATCTGCGGTGTGTTCTCGGTGGTCGTCATCGCGTTCTCCGGCGGCCGGCGGCCTGGAGCTGGGCAGTCGCGGGTGGCGGTGCGTCGTCGCGGTCGGGGGCCCAGGCGGTCACGGTGATGTCGTGCCGGGCGAGCGTGCGCAACCGGTTGGCGCGTTCGAGGCGGATGATGCGCCAGGCGGTGGCCAGGTGCGGGGGGAGGTGGTCGGTGCTGAGCCTCGGGAGGGTGTCGACGGCGACGACCTGGTGGCCGGCGGCACGCCACGTGAGGGCGTGGGTGAGGGCTGTGTCGTCCATGAAGGTGGAGAAGAGGTAGACGTAGGCCCCGGTGGGCAGGTGCGGGGCTCGTCGTCGAGGTTCGGCCTCGCCGTGGGCGGTGGTGTGTGCGAGGGCGTGCAGGATCCGGCGTCGGTGGCGGCGTCCGCTGCCGGGTGGGACGGGGCGTCGGTAGCGGCTGAGTTCTTCGAGGCCGACGCGGTCGCCCCGGTCGAGCGCATGGGCGGCCACGGAGGCTGCGGCGTCGCGGGCGTGGTCGAGGGAGCCTAGTTCTCTCCGGGTGGGAGTCGGCATGCCCCAGTCGGCGGGGTCGGGGCCGAGGTCGTCGCGGGAGTCGACGAGGAGCAGGACGGTGGCCTCGGCGGTGGCGAGGGTCCGGCGCACGTAGAGGGTCTGCAGCGTGGGACTTCGTCTGGCGGTGGCGCGCCAGTCGATGCGGCGCAGGCGGTCCCCGGGGGTGAAGGGTGCGATGTCGCGCAGCTCGGTGCCGTCACCGCCGCGTCGTGCGGTGTGCGGTCCGACGAGGCCGCGCAGCGCGTGCGGGACGGGGATGCCACGCAGTGCGGTGGGTGCGGGCAGGACGAGGCTGGTTTCGCCGGTGGCGGTGCGCGGGTCGTCGGTGCGTCCACCGAGCGGTCCGAGCGCGAGGGCGGTGGCCCGGTATGGCGGGTGCGGTCCCGTCCTGCTCGTGGGGGCGGTCAGGGTCAGGCGGCGCTCGTGGGGGACGTGCACGACGGCCTCGAGCGTGCCGTGGTGGGGTACGGCGACGCGGGCGACGACGACGTCGCTGCCCGGGGGTGTCGTCAGCTCGAGGACGGCCGTGACCCGACCGGGCGCGGCCGGTGCCTTGGTGAGGCGCACGGTACCGGGGGTTCGTGGCGTGGCTCCGAGGCCCCACAGCCCGGCGAGGAGGACGGGAAGGCCCAGGAGTGCGACGTCGGCAGCACCTCGCAGCAGACCGAGGCCCATCAGCACCACACCCGCGCTGACGGACAGGACCGTGTAGCGCGTGGCTGGCCAGACGCCCGGCTCGGTCATCGGCTCGGGACGGCGGCGGGTCCGGGGACCGTGGCGAGCACGGCGGCGACGACCGTGGCCGGGTCGGTGTCGGCGGCCCATGCTGCGGGCGTGAGGGTCAGCCGGTGCGCGAGCACCGGGACCGCGATCTTTTTCACGTCGTCCGGGAGCACGTGGTCACGCCCCGCGAGGACGGCGACGGCGCGGGCGAGCAGGACGAGGTTCTGCGACCCGCGGGGCGAGGCACCGACCTCGACGGCGTGGTGGCTGCGTGTCGCCGCGGCCAGGTCGACGCAGTACCGCACGACGTCGGGGTCGACCGAGACGTCCTCGACACCACGCTGCATCTCTCGGACCGTCCCGGCGTCGGTCACCTGCTCCACGCGTGTCGCCTCCGTGCGCCGGACGAGTCGACGGTGCACGATCTCCGCCTCGTCCTGCCTGTCGGGATACCCGACGGCCAGACGGACCATGAACCTGTCGAGCTGCGCCTCCGGCAGAGGATAGGTGCCCTCGTGCTCCACCGGGTTCGCCGTCGCGACGACGTGGAACGGCGTGGGCAGGGCGAACGTCCTCCCCTCGGCCGAGACCTGACCCTCCGCCATCGCCTCGAGCAGGGCCGACTGCGTCTTCGGTGCCGTGCGGTTGATCTCGTCCGCGAGGAAGAGCCCGGTGAACACAGGCCCCGGCCGGAACACGAACTCGGCCGTCGCCGGGTCCAGCACGTACGAGCCCGTGATGTCCGCGGGCAGCAGGTCAGGGGTGCACTGCATGCGCGCGAAGTCCAGGCCGAGCGCCTGCGCGATGCTGCGCGCCGCGACGGTCTTGCCGAGCCCGGGTACGTCCTCGAACAGCACGTGCCCACCCGCGAGGATCGACGCGAGCGCGATCTCGAGCGCGTCGAGGCTGCCCACCACGACGGTCCGCACCGCCCTCATCACGTCCTGGCCGAGCGCCGCGATCTCCTCGACGCCCAGGGGCGGCTGGTCCGTCGTTCGTGCAGTCCGCGGGTGCTCCGAGGTCATCGTGTGGGCCTTTCGGTCGTCGGGGTGTCGGCCGGTGCCACCGTCGGCACCGGTCCCAGCGTGTCCAGAACATCCAGCCACCGCCGCAGCTCGGCCGCCGTGACGGGCGCGGTCGAAGAGCCCGCGAGCGCCCTCTCGATGGCCGGGGTGGTGTTGCCGAGGAGTGCGGCGCGGGCGGGGCGGTCGGCGGGTGAGGTGGGGTCGATGCCGTGGTGGATCAGCGTGGCGCGGGTGAGCTCGAGGGTGCGGGCGACGGCTCGTTCGCCGACGGTTCGGTCGGTGCGGAGGGTCTCGCGGCCGAGCAGGTCCAGGTCGGCTCGTGCTCCTCCGGGCCGCGGGCTGGTCGGGTCGGTGGGGGTGGCCCGGGTTCCGTGGGGTGCGATGCGGGCGGCGGCGACGACGGTCAGGACGAGTGCGGCGGTCGTGATGGCGTCGGCGAGGTCGCCGAACGCCCAGGCGGCGAGTCCGAGCGCGGTGGCGACGACGAGGGGTGCTGTGACGCCGCGTCGGTCGTGGGCGGCGGTCATGCCCGTCCCGGTTCGGTGTCGAGTCCTGCGGGGTCGGTGAGGGTCTCGGTGAGGCGGTCGAGGCACCGGCGTGCTGCCTGGAGGTCGTCCGGGGACAGGTGGTGTTGGGCGAACCGTGCACGGTGGTACAGGGCGAGCAGCTCGCGGGCGGCGTCCGGGTCTGCCCCGGTGCGGGTGAGGACCGTGAGGACGTACTCGCCGGGGGTGTGGGTCGGGTCGCGTTCGAGGCCGACGTCGGCGGTGGCGGCCTCGAGCGAGACCCAGGCCGCGACGACGGCGTCCGACGGGTCTCGGGTCCGGTCGTCGAGCGCGGCGTGGGCGTCACCGACGGCGTGCCGGACGGCGTCGGTGACGGTGCTCGCGTCCACGGTGCCTCCGGTGGAGGGCGTGTCGTACGTCGTCGTGGGCGTGCGGCGTCGCAGGCTGTCGACGACGTCGCGGAGCCATCTGAGCACGTCGCGGCCGAAGAGCGCGACGAGCGCCCCGACGAGTGCGAGCACCGGGAGCAGTGCCGTCCACCGGGGCAGGTCGCCGAGGTTCCACGCGGTGCTCTCGCCGCGTGCTGGGGGTTTGTACTCGAGGATCGTGGGGTCGAGGGCGACCGGGTCGACCGGATCCTGGTCGCCGATGGTCACGTCCACCACCCAAGGCGTCGCGGTCGCCGCGACGAGCACGACCAGGCAGGCGACCACCGCGGCGGCGACGATCCGGACGCGGTGCCCCCCGCGGTGTGCCTCGCTCACCGTCGGCAGGCTACCTGCTCGGCATGGATCCCGGCGGCCGCGGCCGCGACGAACGACGCCGGGTCCTCGTGCAGGCCGCGGCCCATCGTGGACAGCCGCACGGGACAGTCCGCGAGCGCCTCGAGCAGGGCGGGCTCCACGGGCACGTCCACGAGCCGGTGTCGCCCGTGCGGGGCCGCGAGCGCCCGGGCCTGGTCGCGGACGCGGGCGTCGAGGTCGGCGTCCCACGCACCGGCGGGGGTCTGGGGCGTGCGCGCGGGGACGGGGACGTCGGCGGGGCTGATGGCCACGCGCCCGTACGTCGTCAACGAGTGGTGGGAGATCCCACGGTGGCGGTCCCGGGCGTCGGCGCCGGAGACCCGCAGGGAGGCCACGGGGTGCCCGCCGAGGACGCCGGCGGCGTTGAGGGCCTCGCCGGCCTGGACGCCGGAGAACCCCCAGCGGGTCCCGGTGCCGAGGTTTCCGGGGCCCTGGGCGAGGACGACGAGGTCGGCGTGCTCGACCAGGTGCGCGGTCAGCAGGCCGGTGTGGACGGTGACGGCCTCGTGGTCGCCGCCGTAGGCCTGCCCGACCGTGATGCAGGAGGTGAGCCAGTCGGCGTCGCGCAGGGCCGAGACGGTGCGGGAGAACGCGACGGGCAGTGCACCGCCGTCGGGCATGACGTAGACCACGCGGGGTGCGGGTCGGCCTGCGAGCGCCGCACCATGCCGCGCCCCGGCGACGACGGCGGGCACGGCCGAGTGCAGGTCGGCGACGACCACGGGCAGCGCGGCGAGGTCGTCGGCGTCGGCCAGGAGGGCGTGGTGGTCCGACTCCTGCTCGTCGGCCCCGAGCACGAGGGTCTGCAGCGGGGTGTAGCGCGCCTTGACGAGGTGACCGGGTCCGGGGGCGGGGTCGGGCGGCAGGGCGTCGGGGGAGGCGACGACGAGCGCGTAGCCTCCCGTGCCGAGCCCGCGGGCCAGCGCGGAGACGTTGAGCGTCACCCGGTCGCCGACCGCGGGGGTGCCGACGACGTCGGTGTACGCCAGCGCGCGGACGTGGTCGGGGAGTGCGGGGTCGTGCGCGGCGTCATGGAGGTCGACGCGCAGCTCCTGCGCCCCCGTCCAGGACTTTCCGTGCGACACGACCGTGCCGGAACGCCAGGTGATCACGCGCACGAGCGTACCGCCCGCTAGCGTGGGGGAAGTGACCCGCACCCCACCGGCCGAACGGCTGCTCAATCTCGTCATCGCCCTGGTCAACACGTCCACCGCGATGTCGAAGCAGCAGATCCGCACGTCGGTCGCCGGGTACGACCAGGCACCGAGCATCGAGGCCTTCGAACGGATGTTCGAGCGGGACAAGGACACGTTGCGCGACCTGGGAGTGCCGATCGTGACCGTCGACCCCGGTGGGCATGCCGACGAGATCGGCTATCGCGTCGACCAGGACGCCTACGCGCTCGGGGCGCTCGACCTCACCCCGGCCGAGCTGGGCGTTCTGTCGCTCGCGGCACAGCTGTGGCAGGACCGCTCGATCGCGACCGACACGTCGCGGGCGCTGACCAAGATCCGCGCCGCGGACGTCGCGGAGGCCGCGACAGACATCGTCGCCGGTCTCGCCCCGCGCGTCAGTGCCGCCGGCGGGGCGCTGGGCCCGCTGCTCGACGCGATCGGCACCGCTACTCCCGTGCGCTTCGGCTACCACGCCGCGAACACCGGCGAGACGGCGCAGCGGCACGTCGAGCCCTGGCGGGTCGCCGCCCGCGGGGGCGGGTGGTACCTGATCGGCCACGACCGCGAGCGCCAGGCGCCACGTTCCTACCGCCTGTCCCGCATGGTCGGGTCCGTGCGGCTCGCCGGGGCGGCGGGGGAGTACATGGTGCCGGCCGACGTCGACGTCGACGCGTTCTTGTCGACGGCGGGTGGCCCCGAGCAGGTCGCGCGCCTCGCCGTCCTGCCCGAGCGGGCCGGGGCGGTGCGGGCACGCGGCACCGTCGGCGTGACGGTACGCGGCCACGCGCCGGGGTCGACGACGCCGATGGAGGCGGAGGCGGAGGTGCGGGACGTCGTCGAGGTGCCGTACGGCCAGCTCTCCGCGATGGCGGACGAGATCGCCGGGTACGGGGCCGCCGTGGTGGTGCTCGGGCCCACCGAGCTGCGAGAAGCCGTGCTCGAACGACTGCGGGCGGCGGCACGACTGGGGGCGGACCGTGGCTGAGCGCGCCGACGAACGACTCGTCCGACTCCTGGGCCTGGTCACGTACCTGCAGAGCGCCGGGCCCGCGCGGGTCGAGGATCTCGCACGGCGCTTCGACGTCACCGGCGCCCAGATCCTCAAGGACGTGGACCAGCTCTGGGTCGCGGGCACCCCCGGGTACTGGCCGCAGGACCTGATCGACTTCGACGCGGCGTCCATGGAACGTGGTGTGGTCCGTCTGATCGACGGCCGCGGCATCACCCGCCCGCTGCGACTGGGCACCCGGGAGGCCGTCGCCCTCGTGGCCGCCCTGCGCGCGCTGCGCGAGACCGTCGCCGACGAGGACGGCCGCGAGGCCGTCCTCGACTCGGTGCTCGCCAAACTGTCCACGGCCACCGGGGAGGCCGCCGCCGCCCTGGACGTGCGCCTGTCACCGCCCGGGCGCCCCGACGTCGTCCACGCCATCCGCACCGCGCTGTCGAGCGGCCGCCGACTGCACCTGACGTACGCGGACGCGGCCGACAACCTCAGCGAGCGGGACGTCGACCCGATCGAGCTGCACACCCGCGACGCCTCGACCTACCTGCTGGCCTGGTGCTACCGGGCCCAGGCACGCCGGACCTTCCGCACCGACCGCATCGTCTCGGCCCACGTGACCGACACGCCGGCCGTCGAGCACGACGTCCCCCGGGACGTGACGTTCCGTCCCGACGACGACGCGCCCGTCGTGACCGTGCGCCTCGCCTCGTCCGCGCGGTGGATCGCGGAACAGGTGCCCGTCGACGCCGTCCGTGACCTGCCCGACGCCACGTTCGAGGTCGACCTGCGCGTCGCCAACCGCGTCTGGCTCCTGCACCTGCTGACCGAGCAGGCCCGCTACGTCGTCGACGCGCACCCGCCCGACCTGCTCACCGACGTCGCCCGCGACGCCCAGGCCGCCCTGGACGCCTACGCCGCGTTCGATCCCGCACCCCCGACGCTAGGCTGAGCGGCATGTGGTGGATCGTGTGGGTCGTGCTGGTCGTCGGTGCCGTCGTCGCGCTGGGCCTGATCCTGCGCGACGTGTGGTCCCGGGCCAAGGAGTTCGGCCGAGAGCTCGGACGCGCGCAGTCCGTCTCAGCCGAGCTGAGCCTGCGGGCGGACGAGCTCGAACGCGTCGCCGCCGAGAACCCCACGGTCGCCCGCGCGCGGCTCGACGACGACCCTGACACGCTGCGGGCCGAGTACCGGGCCGTCCGGGCGTCGCACGCACCGCAGCGCGCCGCACGGGCCGCCCGCCACCGCCGGACCTGGGGCCGATGGGTGCGGGACGAGTGGCCAGGGTCGTACGATGGCCAGGTCCGCACCCCCGCACGTACCGAGACCGAGGACCCGACGTGAACATCCTGCGCCACCCGGCGACGATCCTGATCCTGATCCTGCTGATCGTCCTGCTCTTCGGGTCCCGCCGGCTGCCCGACCTGGCGCGCTCCGTCGGCGAGTCGCTGAAGATCTTCAAGAAGGAGGTCAAGGACCTCCGCGACGACGAGCCCGCCGCACCCGCCGCCGGCGACGGCACGACGCCCGCGACCCCGGGCACGCAGACGACCCACACGCCCGAGACGCCTCAGGCGCCGAACGCCCCGGCGTCGAGCACCCCGGGCACCGAGCCCGGCACCCCGGCGAGCACCACCAGCAGCGACGACGGTGGCACCACGCCGCCCGGCACCACGCCGAAGGCATAGCCGTGCCCGGCGCCCGACGCGCCAACCCCGAACGGCGCATGGCACTGCGCGAGCACCTGCGCGAGGCCCGGCGCCGGCTCGTCCTCGCCTGCCTCGGCATCCTCGTCGGGGCCGTGGTCGGTTGGATCGTCTACGACACCGTCTTCGCGCTCCTGCAGCGCCCGATGGAGGAGGTCGCCGCCGAACGCGACGGGCTCGCCGCCCTGAACTTCGCCGGCGTCGCCACCGCGATCGACATGAAGGTCAAGATCTCGTTCTTCCTCGGGATGCTGATCGCCAGCCCCTGGTGGCTGTACCAGTTCTGGGCGTTCATCACCCCGGGGCTGACGCGCGTCGAGAAGCGCTACGCGTTCGCGTTCCTCGGTTCCGCCGTCCCGCTCTTCCTCGGCGGGGCCGCCGTCGCCTGGTTCATGCTCCCGCGCGCGGTCTCCATCTTGTTCGAGTTCGTCCCCGACGGCTCCGCCTCCCTCATCGACGCCCAGACGTACCTGAGCTTCGTCATGCGGTTCCTCCTCGCCTTCGGGTTCGCGTTCCTCGTCCCCGTGGTCATGGTCGCCCTGACGTTCCTCGGGATCGTCCAGGCACGCACCTGGCTCAACGGGTGGCGGTGGGCCATCCTCCTGTCGTTCACGTTCGCCGCCGTCATGACACCCACGCCCGACGTCATCACGATGATCTGGGTCGCCCTGCCCGTGTGCGCGCTGTACTTCGTGGCCGTCGGAATCTGCGCCCTGCGCGGACGACAGGTCGCCCGCCGCGCGAGCACCGACCCCGCCCCTGCGAGTCCGTGAGACCCCAGCGCGTCGGCGTGGTCGTCAACCCCACCGCCGGGGCCGGCCGCGGCGCCCCCGCCGGACCCCGCGTCCTGGGGACGCTGCGTGCCGCGGGCCACGACGTCCTCGACCTGTCCGCCCCGACCCTCGAGAATGCGGCCGCGAGCGCCCGGGCGGCCGTGGCCGGCGACCGCGTCGACGTCCTGGTCGTGGTCGGGGGAGACGGCATGGTGCACCTGGGGGTCAACGCGTGCGCGGCGACGTCCGTGCCGCTGGGTGTGGTCGCGGTCGGGTCGGGCAACGACACGGCCACGACGCTCGGCCTTCCCGTGCACGACGTCGACGCCGCCCTGGCCGTGATCGCACGGTCCGGTGAGCGACCGCGCCGGATCGACGCCGCGTACGTGACCCCGGTCGGGCGCTGGTACGTCGGTGTGCTGTCCGCGGGTCTGGACGCCGCCGTCAGCGCCCGTGCGAGCGCCGACACCCGCTCGAAGGGCTCGATGCGGTACGTCCGTGCGGTGGTGGGCGAGCTGCGCCGGTTCCGCCCTTACGGGTACCGCGTCGTGGCGGGTGACCGGGTCTGGGAGCAACCGGGCACCCTGGTCGCGGTCGCGAACGGCCCGGTGATCGGCGGCGGGGTCCGGATCGCCCCGGACGCGGTCCTCGACGACGGGCAGCTCGACGTCGTCGTCGCGCCTGCCTTCTCCCGGGTGCGGGCGGCGACCATCTTTCCCGGGATGTACCGCGGGGCGCACCTGCGCACGCAGGGGATCGAGACCTTCCGCAGCACCGCCGTCGTGCTCGAGGCCACGGCCGCCGGTGCGGCGCCACCGGTCGCCTGCGCGGACGGCGAGGTCCTCGGGTCGCTGCCCCTGCGGGTGGAGGTCCGCCCCGGCGCGCTGCTGGTCCTCGCCGGACCGTAGGGTGGCCACATGGCCAAGCGCAGCAGCACCAGCGGCACGACCAGCCCCGAGGAGACCGGCACGTCGCCGGCCGAGCGGTATGCGGCCGCCCAGGAGCGGGCCGCCGCCGAACGCGGCGAGCTCGGCCGGTTCCGGGCCCCCCTCGACTTCGACCTCGACCCGTTCCAGGTCCAGGCCTGCCAGGCCCTGGAGGCCGGTTCCGGGGTCCTCGTGGCCGCACCCACGGGCGCGGGCAAGACCGTGGTGGGGGAGTTCGCCGTGCACCTGGCCCTCGCGGCCGGACGCAAGGCCTTCTACACCACCCCCATCAAGGCGCTGTCGAACCAGAAGTACGCCGACCTGGTGCGCCGGTACGGCCCCGACGACGTCGGGCTGCTGACCGGCGACACCTCCGTCAACGCCGACGCGCCCGTGGTCGTGATGACCACAGAGGTGCTGCGCAACATGCTCTACGCCGGGTCGGGTGCGCTCGACGGGCTGGCGTACGTCGTCATGGACGAGGTCCACTACCTCGCCGACCGGTTCCGCGGGCCCGTGTGGGAAGAGGTGATCATCCACCTGCCCGACGACGTCCAGCTCGTCTCCCTGTCGGCGACGGTCTCGAACGCGGAGGAGTTCGGCGACTGGCTCGCCATGGTCCGCGGCGACACGGCCGTGATCGTCAGCGAGCGCCGTCCCGTGCCGCTGTGGCAGCACGTCGTGGTCTCCTCACGCAGCCAGCACCACGGCCCGCCCGAGCTGCTGGACCTGTACGCCCACGACGTCGATCCCACCGACCCGGGCACCAACCCGCCGATCAGCCCCGAGCTCGTCACCGCGATGCGCGCGGGCCGCGACGACGGCGGACCTCGCGGGGGCGACCGCGGGTATCGCGGACGTGGGGGACGGCGGAACGCCGGACGACGCGGACCCGCGGGCGGGGGTCGCCCGGTCGGGCGTCGCGGACCGGCCCGGTTCGCCGTCGTCGACACCCTGGCCGAGGCGAACCTGCTGCCCGCGATCTACTTCATCTTCTCCCGAGCCGGGTGCGAGGGCGCCGTCGCACAGTGCCTCGGCGCCGGCCTGCGGCTGACGACCCCCGCCGAGGAGTCCCAGATCCGCGAGATCGTCGAGACGCGCGCGGCCACCCTGCCTCCCGAGGACCTCGACGTCCTGGGCTACCGCACGTGGTCCGAGTCCCTGGCACGCGGGGTCGCGGCCCACCACGCCGGGATGCTCCCGATCTTCAAGGAGACCGTCGAGGAGCTGTTCGCCGCCGGGCTGGTCAAGGTCGTCTTCGCCACCGAGACCCTCGCCCTGGGCATCAACATGCCCGCGCGCTCCGTCGTGCTCGAGAAGCTCGTCAAGTTCGACGGGACCGGGCACGTCGACCTGACACCCGGGGCCTACACCCAGCTGACCGGACGTGCCGGCCGCAGGGGGATCGACGTCGAGGGGCACGCGATCGTCGTCGAGCACCAGGGCCTGGACCCCGTGGCGCTCGCGGGACTCGCCTCCCGGCGCCTGTACCCGCTCACGTCGTCCTTCCGGCCCACGTACAACATGGCCGTCAACCTCGTCGAACAGGTCGGTCGCGCCCGCGCCCGCGACGTCCTCGAGACGTCCTTCGCCCAGTTCCAGGCCGACCGGGGGGTGGTCGGGCTCGCCAAGCAGGCCCAGGCCCACGCCGAGGCCCTCGACGGGTACGCCCAGGCCATGCGTTGCGACCGCGGGGACTTCCGCGAGTACCAGAGCCTGCGCCGGCGCATCGGCGACCGAGAGAAGGAACTCTCGCGCCGCGACCGCACCGCCGCACGGGCGCAGACCGCCGACGCGCTCGACGCCCTGCGCCCCGGGGACGTCGTCCAGATCCTCGGAGGACGACGCGCCGGGTACGTCACCGTCGTCGCGACCGGCGAACGCAACTTCGACGGACCCCGCCCCCTCGTCCTGGACGCCGACCGCCGCACCACCCACCTGACCGCCGACGACGCCCCCGGCGGCGTGCGCGTCGTCACCCGGGTCCGGGTGCCGCGCGGCTTCAACGCCCGCGTCAGCGCCCACCGCCGCGACCTCGCCCAGACGGTCCGCCACGCCCTGACCCAGCACGACGGCCCCCGCACGGCCCGCCGCACCAAGGCACCAGCAAGCGCTCCGGAGGACACCGAGCTCGCCCGCCTGCGCCGCCAGCTGCGCAGCCACCCCTGCCACGACTGCCCCGAGCGCGAGGACCACGCCCGCTGGGGGGAGAGGTGGGCACGGCTTCGCACCGAGCACGCGGCCCTCGTGCGCCGTGTCGAAGGGCGCACCGGGACCATCGCCCGCACCTTCGACCACATCTGCGACGTCCTGACCGAGCTCGACTACCTCGACGTCACCGACGGGAACGTCACCGTCACCGACGCCGGACGCTGGCTGCGCCGCCTGTACGCCGAGAACGACCTCGTCCTCGCCGAGTGCCTGCGCCGCGGCACCTGGGACGACCTCGACGCCCCGGCGCTCGCCGCCGCCGTCTCGACGCTCGTCTACCAGGCACGGCGCGACGACGCGTCCGACCCGCCGATCCCCGGCGGCCCCGACGGGCGCCTGGCCCACGCCCTGCACGAGACCGTGCGCGTCTGGTCGTCCGTCGACGACCTCGAGGCTGCGCACAAGGTCGCCACGACCAACCAGCCGGACTTCGGGATCGTGCGCCCCGTCCACCGGTGGGCCACCGGCCGCTCGCTCGAGTTCGTCCTGCGCGACACCGACCTGACCGCCGGAGACTTCGTCCGCCAGTGCAAGCAGGTCATCGACGTCCTCGACCAGCTCGCCCAGGCCGCGCCCACCACCGGCACCCGGTCCACGGCCCGCACCGCCCTGAAGTCGCTGCACCGCGGCGTCGTGGCCTACTCCAGCCTCTAAGACAACGGGCACACCGGCCCAAACATCACAACTCCGTCACACCCGGTCCCGCAAACCTCCCCACGTGCCCTAGGGTGCGAGACGTGGCTACGACTCTCTACCGCGGCGGCATCATCCACTCCTCGGCCGACCCGTTCGCCGAGGCCCTCCTCGTCGCCGACGGCGTCATCACCTGGATCGGTGCCAACGACACCGCCGACGGCCTCGCCCACCGAGCCGACCGCGTCATCGAGCTCGACGGCGCGCTCGTCGCCCCCGCCTTCGTCGACGCCCACGTCCACACCCTGGAGACCGGACTCGCCCTGACCGGCGTCGACCTCTCGCCCCGCGGGGGAGTGCACAGCCTCGACGACGCACTGCGCGTCCTGGCCACCGCCGCCCGCGAGCGCCCGGCCACCGACGCCGACGAGGTCCTGCGCGCCTTCGGGTGGGACGAGACCGAATGGCCCGAGCACCGGGCACCGACCGCCGCCGAGATCGACCACGCCACCGCCGGAGCACGCGTCTACGCCGCCCGGGTCGACGTGCACTCCGCCGTCGTGTCCACCGCGCTCGCCACCAGCGCCGGACTCGCCCGGTACACCGGATGGTCGGAGGACGGATGGGTCACGGCCGACGCCAACGACGCCGCACGCGACGCCGCACGCGAGCTCTCGCCCACCCAGCGCACCAGCCTCTACCGCACCGTCCTCGACCACGCCGCCTCCCACGGCATCGCCTCCATCCACGAGAACTCCGCCCCCCACATCGACACCCGGGCCGGACTGCGCGAACTGCTGACCACCACCGCCGACCCCGCCAGCGGGCACCCCCTCGTCATCGGCTACCGCGGAGAGCTCTGCGAGACCGCCGACGACGCACGCGCCCTCCTCGCCGACATCCCCGGCCTCACCGGCATCGGCGGAGACCTCGACGTCGACGGCTCCCTCGGCTCGCGCACCGCAGCCCTGCGCGGCCGATACTCCGACCTCACCCACGACGCCCACGCCCAGGCCGGCGGCCCCGACGGACGCGGGCTGCTCTACCTGACCGCCGAACAGGTCGCCAACCACCTGTCTGCCGTCACCCGCGCCAAGACCCAGGGCGGATTCCACGTCATCGGCGACCGCGCCATGGACGAGTTCCTCATCGGCCTCAAGGCAGCCTCCGACATCGAGGGCAACAGCGCCCTGCGCGCCCGCGGACACCGGATCGAGCACGCACCCATGGTCGACGCGCAGGCGCTCGCCGCCCTGCTGCTGCTCGGCGTGAGCCTGAGCATCCAACCAGGGTTCGACGCCGCCTGGGGCGGAGCCGACGGCATGTACGCCGCACGCCTCGGCGGCACCCGGATCGACGGCATCAACGCGTTCTCCGACCTCGCGTCCGCAGGGATCCCGATCGCCTTCGGCTCCGACGCACCCGTCACCCCCGTCGACCCCTGGGGAGCCGTCCGCGCCTGCCTCGAACACGTCGACCCCGACCAGCGCATCTCCGCCCGCGCCGCCTTCCGTGCCCACACCCGCGGAGGATGGCGGCTCGCCGGACTCGAACACACCGGAGCAGGGGAGATCCGCGTCGGAGCACCCGCACACCTCGCCGTCTGGCGCGCCGACCACTACGCCGTCCAGGGCGGCAAGCAACGCGCCTCCAGCTGGTCCACCGACGTCCGCTCCGGCACACCCCTGCTGCCCGCCGTCGGACCCGACGAACCAGACCCCACCTGCCTGCACACCATGCGCGACGGCGTCGTGCTCTACGACACCTTCTGACCCGCACCACCCACCCGTGGACCGACCACTCACAGGCGAGCCGTAGGCTGGCGCGCATGGAACCAGGCCCCCGACCCGACATCGCCCCACCAAGCCGGGCCCTGTCGATCTACCTCGCCGTCGCAGGCGGCGCCGCACTGTTCCTCGCCTTCCCCGACGCCGGCATCTGGCCCCTCGCCCCCGTAGGCACGACCCTCGCGTTCCTCGCGCTGCGCCGCGACCACGCCGGATGGAACGCCCTCACCGGACTCGTCCTCGGCCTGACCTTCCTCCTGCCGCACCTGTGGTGGTCCTACGAAGCCACCGCACTCCTTCCCTGGATCGCACTCAGCGTCCTGCAAGCCGCCTTCTTCGCCCTCTTCGGCGCCACCTGGACCTGGACCCGGCGCACACCCCTCGTCCAACGCCACCTCCTCCTGCAGGCCCTCGCCTTCAGCGTGCTCTGGGTCGCCGTCGAACAGTTCCGCTCCTCCTGGCCCTTCGGCGGCTTCGCCTGGGCCCGACTCGGCTTCTCCCAGGCCCAGTCACCCCTCGGCCACTACGCCTGGCTCGGCAGCATCCCCGCCGTCTCGCTCGCCGTCACCCTCACCGGAACACTCCTCGCCGTCACCCTCATCACCGCACGCCGAACCCACCGCACCCCGGCGCTCGCGGGCGCCGGCACCGCGGTGGTGCTCGTCCTCGGAGGGCTGCTCGTCCCGCTGAGCACCGACGCACAGTCCGGGACGCTCGCGGTCGGAGCCGTCCAGGGCAACGTCGCCGAACCCGGCCTCGGGTCGTTCGCCAACAGGGGAGAGGTCCTCCAGAACCACGTCGACGGCACCTTCGACCTCCTCGACGACGTGGAACCCGGGGAGCTCGACATCGTGCTCTGGCCGGAGAACGGCTCCGACCTCGACCCGCAGACGACGCCCGACGTCGCGGCAGACATCGACGAGGCCGCACAGGCCGTGGACGCACCGATCCTCGTCGGCGCCCAGGAGTTCCCCGACACCGGCGGCCGGTACAACGTCGCACTCCTGTGGGAGCCCGGGGTCGGCGTCACCGACCGGTACGCCAAGCAACGTCCCGCACCGTTCGGCGAGTACATCCCCATGCGCGCGTTCGTCGGCCTGTTCACCGACCAGGTCGACCGAGTCACCAACGACATGATCGCGGGGGACGGGCCCGCCGTCGTCGACCTCGACGTACCGGACCTGGGCCGCACCGTCCCCCTGGCGACCATCATCTGCTTCGAGGTGGCCTACGACGACACCGTCCAGCAGTCGATCCGAGACGGGGGAGAGCTGCTGGTGGTCCCCACCAACAACGCGTCGTTCGGCTTCACCGCCGAGTCGACCCAGCAGCTCGCGATGTCCCAGCTGCGCGCGATCGAGACCGGTCGCTCCACGGTCCAGATCTCGACGGTCGGGGTGTCCGGCGTCATCGCCGCCGACGGGACGATGCTCGAGCAGACCGACCTCTTCACCGCGGACCAGATGATTGCCGACCTGCCGCTGCGGACCACGATCACCCCGGCCGTCTTCCTCGGGGCATGGCCCGAGCTCATCATCTGGGGCGTCGCACTGATCCTCCTCGGCACCGGCGTCGTCGCCAGCCGCCGGCGTCGGGCATAGACGAAGGGCGTCGTGATCCGTGGTGGATCACGACGCCCTTCGTCGGTTCGGACCTCGACGGTCCGCGTTCAGGCATCAGGCCGAACGGCGCAGCTTGCCCGCGTGCAGCAGCTCGAGTCGCTCCTCGAGGAGCTCCTCGAGCTCCTTGACCGTGCGACGCTCCAGGAGCATGTCCCAGTGCGTACGCGGCGCCTTGCCCGCCTTCATCTCGGGACGCTCGGCGTCCCGCAGCAGAGCCTCGGCACCACAGCGGCACTCCCACACGGGCGGGACCTCAGCCTCGGTGGAGAACGGCAGGATGATGGTGTGCCCGTTCGGGCAGTCGTAGTTGGCCTGGAAGCGCGGGGCGAAGTCGACGCCCTCGTCCGACTCCATGCTCTTCGAACCGATGCTCATCCCACGCAGCGAGCGGTCGGGCATGTGATCCTCCAAGGGGTAGTGGAAGCGTCGAATGACAGCAATCGCCGTCACTGACATTCAACGGCTTCTTCGGGCCCGGTGTTCCGTGAACGCGTGAAGGTCCGGTGAATGTCATGGGGGACGTCCCGCGTGCGGGACCGGACCAGAGTGTCGGTCCGGCGCTCTCGCCGCAACTTCGCCACCGCGCACGCACTCGTGGTAGGTCCTGACGATCGGTGAGATCCTGCGGGTCGCACAGAGCAAGCTCTGCATCGCGGGTGACGCACGACACGGGAATTGCGATCAGATTCAACTAACGGATCGCGCGGGGCGAGAGCAGGGGAGCGGGGCACGACGACGCCCGACCTCGCGAGACGACACACGATCGCGGGCCTGGCGTGTCGAGGACGCAGACGTCCGCAATTCGGACACTTAGGACATGCACAGGGGAGAGCGTCACCACCGGCAAGCTGCGCGGAATCCGGGCCGGCCGGGCCTGGTGGCGCCGGTGGTCGGTGCGTGACGGCACCCAGGCACCCGGACGGACGAGCTCCGAACCACTCCGCGGGCCGACAGCGCGGCCGACGAATGGTCCGCGTATCGAGCGACGTGCGACCAACCCGGAGGCGAACGGTGTGGACTGGCTGGTCGCACCAGGAGCTGGAGCGGCCACGAAGGTCGACGTCCCGTCGATCTGCTGGTGCATAGAAGCGTGCTAAGCCACTCCTAGGGAACGCCGATAATGTTCATTATGTCATTCTGGCGTCAGAACGGCCCGGACGCAGCCAGGAGTCCGCTCCCCAGAGCCCGTGAGTCACGGGCGGGCCCAGACGGTGAATGCGTCGTCCCGGACCGGGACGACGACGCTGATCGCGCATACCCGCGACGACCGTCGGTGAACCACCGCTGTGCCACGGCGCGTTCCTGCCGAGCTCACGACGAGGTCGACGGTGTCGCCAGTCGCGCGACGCGACATGCACCCGGATGCAATGCCTCCGTCGCGCAGCCCACGACCCAGCACGGCGACGCGATCGCCGACTACGCACTCCCCTCCGGGCCTGCCGGCGTGCGCCGCGCTGGGGCGTTCGCACATCCATGAGCACGGCGGGCCGACGACGCGCGCACCCCGGCTCGGCGCGAACTGTGTCGTTTCACGCTGCACGCCCCTGCACGGCGACGCTCGCGGCGTGCAGCGCGCGTGACAAACCGTGCATGAGGTACGCTGATTCGGACATTAGGTATAAACCATTGTGTTTAGTGCAACACAATGGTTCTGCACGTGCTCGCGGGCGACGGGCTGTCGGTGGCTGTCCGTACTGTCTGGTCCGTACCTTCTGACACCAGCTCCCCGAGGTTTCTCATGGCCAGTCCCCCACGGATCGAACGCATCGTCGTCGTCGACGCCGTGGATGCCTACCTGCGCTCCGTCGCGTCAGAGACCTCGCGGGGGGTCCTCGCTCCCTCGACCCAACGCAGCTACGTCCGGGATCTGCGCGAGTTCCAGAGCCTGGTGGGCGACCGCGTGGTGCTGGACGAGATCGAGGGTCCCGACGTCGACGACGTCCTCGTCGAGTATCAGGCCACTCCGGACCGCCGCTACTCCCCCGGCTCGGCCCGGCAGCGGCCCCCCGGCCGCTCGGCCGCGACGGTGAACCGATTCCGACAGTCCGTCTCGAGGTTCTTCGCCCACGCGGTACGGCACGGTTGGGTCCAGGTGGACCCGTTCCAGCTCGCGTCTCCTCCGGCGAGGTCGCGGGAGCCGCTCCGCAGCGCCCGCACGGCCCTGTCCGCCTCGGCCGCCCGAGCGCTGCTGGATTCGACCGAGAGGGCGGACGACGAGGCGCCGCGTGTCGACCAGGATCTCGCCCAACGGAACCGCCTGCTCGTCGCTCTCCTTCTCGTCCTCGGTCCGCGTGTCTCAGAGGTGGTCCGCACGGACCTGGACGACCTGGTCCGTGAGCCGCACGAGACGCGGTGGCGAATCCGCGGCAAGGGCGGGGTCCCGCGAACAGTCGTGCTCTCCCCTCCTCTGGCCGAGGCGCTGGCGACCTATACCGGGGATCTGCGGCCACGGCTCGCGGCCCGACGGCCGGACAATCCCGACACGGCGCAGGCGCTGTTCCTCACGTGGCGCGGGCGACGCATGGACGCCCAGGGGGTCCGTGACGTCGTGCGGCGTGCCACCGCGCGAATGCCCGAGGAGTACCGTCGCGATGCCACCCCGCACGCGCTACGGCATACGACGGCCACCGTCCTCGTCGCGCACGGCTGGGACGTCAAGGTCGTCGCCGAGCTCCTGGGCCACGCCTCGATCGCCACCACGAACGTCTACCTCGACCGGATCGACGGCGAGCTGGCGGCAGCCATCCGGGCCCACCCGCTCAGCGGCCCTCGCGAGTCGACGGGCTGACGGGCATCCCGGTGCGAGTTCGCGCGGTCCGTTCCATGCTGGGCTCGTACACGATCAGCAGAACCGCGTGGAGGTGGCAGATGCCGGGAAAGAAGCCGGGGCCGAGCGTCAAGGACGACACGGTGTACGAGAGTCTTCGAGAGGACGGGGCGAGCAAGGAGAAGGCAGCGCGGATCGCCAACGCCTCGGCAAACGAAGGGCGGAGCGCCGTCGGCCGCCGGGGCGGTCATGCGGAGCCCTACGAGGACTGGACGGTCGACGACCTGCGAGAGCGTGCCCGCGAGCTCGACGTCGCCGGTCGGTCCTCGATGCGCAAGAGCGAGCTCATCAAGGCGCTGCGGTCGCGCTGATCCGGTCCGCTCGCAGTAAAGTGCGGGACGTGTCCTTCTTCGCGCGCTCCGCACCGCAGCCCCTGACGACGTCCCAACGGTTCGGGCGGCTGGTGCGCCGGTCGGCGCTGGTCGCCGCCATGATCCCCTTCGGCGCCGCGACGGGGATCATGGCGTACGACGCGATCCGCCGTCGCAGCTCTGGTCTGACCGGTACGTTCCCCGTCACGCCGCCCGGAGACACGTCGATCGACGAGACCGAGGCACGCGTCTACACGTTCGGTGAGGACCTTTACGCCGACATGCTCGCTGCGATCCGCGGCGCACGCCGCCGCGTCATGCTCGAGACGTACATCTGGAAGGACGACGCCACCGGGCACGCCTTCAAGGAGGCCGTCGAGGAGGCAGCGGCTCGCGGTGTCGACGTCTACCTCGTCTACGACGGTTTCGCGAACCTGGTCGTCCCGCGCGACTTCTTCCGCTTCTCCCCCGCGATCCACGTGGTGCGGTTTCCCGTGTTCCGTCCGGGCGTCCTGGCCTTCAACGTCAGGAAGTCGGGCCGTGACCACCGCAAGATCCTCGTCGTCGACGACGAGGTCGGGTTCGTGGGCGGGTACAACATCGGGGACGACTACGCGACGCGCTGGCGGGACACGCACCTTCGTATCTCGGGCCCGGCGGTCTGGGACCTGCGCAACGCGTTCGTCGACTTCTGGAACGCGAACAGGACGGCGCACCCCGCACTCGAGGACCCGGGTTCGCAGGTGTGGGACCCGCGGATCCGGATGGCTCGCAACGCGCCGTCGCACCTGGTCTTCCCGATCCGGAACCTGTATCTCGACGCGATCGACCGGGCTGTGCGCACGGTCTCGATCACGCAGGCCTACTTCATCCCCGACCGCGAGATCCTGACGGGCCTGCTGCTCGCGGCGGCCCGCGGCGTCGACGTGCGGGTGATCGTCCCGGAGATCTCGAACCACGTCATCGCCGACTGGTTGCGCAACGGGATCTACGCGACGCTCCTGAACGGCGGAGTGCGGATCTTCCTGTTCCAGGACGCCATGGTCCACGCCAAGACGGCGACGATCGACGGACGGTGGACCACGATCGGCACCGCGAACATCGACCGACTGAGCCTGAGCGGCAACTACGAGGTCAACGCCGAGATCGTCGACGAGGGCGTTGCACGCCTGATGGACGAGATCTTCGCGACCGACCTGACGAACTGCCGTGAGCTCACGGCCGGCGAGTGGAGCGAGCGCAACATCGTCGCCAAGCTCTCGGAGTCGATGATCAGGCCATTGCGCCCGCTCCTCTAGGAGCGCAGTGTGTCCGCCGCGTCTTCCTCAGGGCGCGGCGGAACCGTCTCGTCCTCTTCGAGGAGGACAGGTTCGGTGTACTCGGGATGCTGGGCGACGATCTGCTCGCCGAGACTGTCCGCATGCGGTTCGGGGGTGGTCATCGTTCCTCCTCGGGTCGTCCTCTCACCTTAGAACCTCTGACGACGACCGCGCGGTGGGGAGTCGGCTACCCGGCCTCGATGCGGGAGCGGCGACGTGCTGCAAGCTCGTCTCCCGCGTGCTGCGTCGGCTCGGCGTCCTCGGTGGGCAGCGCACTCAGAGTGCCCTCCACCTCGCGCCAGACCCGTCCGACGGCGATGCCGAAGACACCCTGCCCGCCCTGGACGAGGTCGACGACCTCGTCGGCGGAGGTGCACTCGTAGACGCTGGCGCCGTCGCTCATGAGGGTGATCCGGGCCAGGTCCGCCACTCCCCTGTCTCGCAGGGCCTGGACCGCGGTGCGGATCTGCTGGAGCGACACCCCGGTGTCGAGAAGTCTCTTGACGATCTTGAGCACGAGGATGTCGCGGAACCCGTAGAGCCGGTGCGTCCCAGAGCCGGTCGGGTTCCGCACGGACGGCTCGACGAGCCCGGTCCGTGCCCAGTAGTCGAGCTGGCGATAGGTGATCCCGGCGGCACCGCAGGCGGTGGGTCCGCGGTATCCGACCGTGAGGGACTGCTCGTCGAGCGACTCGCCGAACAGCAAGCCTTGCGCACCGTTGTCGCGCGGGGCCGGGGCCTGCGACTGTCCGCTGCTGTTCACTGCGCCTCCTGAAGGTCGGAGTTCTCGTCGGCCATGTGGTGCGCCCACGAGGTCCGGTGATCGTGCTCTGGACCAACCTTATGACCCTCGACCTCAGGTCGAGGGTGCGGCGCGCCGGTGGCTCATGTGAAGTCCTCCGGGACGACGTGGTCGAGGAATGTGCGGAAGCGTTCGAGGTCCTCGCGCTGGCGCCCGGAGACGACCTCGACGCCGGAGGTCGCGACGACCTCGGCCGAGCACAGCACGGGACTGTGGGTGCGGATCGCGACCGCGATGGCGTCCGACGCGCGGGCGTCGAGGCGTTGACCGTTGCTGAGCACGAGCTCGGCGTAGAAGACCCCGTCGTCCAGCGCGACGATCTCGGCGCAGGTCAGCTGCACCTGGACGGCTTCGAGGACGTCGCACAGCAGGTCGTGCGTCATGGGGCGGGGAGCCGTCATGCCCGACTGGGCGGTCGCGATCGCGTTGGCCTCACGGGGCCCGACGACGATCGGCACGACCAGCTCTGAGGCACCATCGAGAAGCAGGACGACGATCTCTCGCTCGCCCTGCCGCTGCCTCACGCCGAGGACGTCGACGTGAACCATCGGGGCGTTGTGGCTCACCTGGTCACCGTACGACGGTCCGACCGGGACGGCGCGCGGAGCGTCAGGAGGTGAGGTCGGAGATGCCTTCGTGGACCCATGCCCGGTGCAGCCGGGCGCAGGTCTCCCCCACCTCGGCGGCCATGGTGCCCGCGTGGGCGCGAGCCGACGGGGACTGCTGGCTGCGCCACGGTGCGACGATCTGCTGGACGAGGCTGACGTGCCGGTCCGAGGCGGTGCGCAGCGAGCGGAGGTGTCGGGCCTCGACGCCGTACTCGGCCAGCGCGGAGGCGAGCCGGAGGATCTCGAGGGACGCGGCGTCGTGCTGCCCGCCGGGCGAGCGTCGAAGGACCCCTGCCTCGACCAGGGAGTCGACGAACTCGGTCTGGACGCCGGCGGCAGCCGCGAGGGACTCGGTCGTGTACCGGCTGGGCGCGGCCTCGGCGGGGGTGCCGGCGATCCGGGGGCCGGGCGCGTGCTCGGTCCCGCCCTCGTCGAGCTCGTGGAGGCGTTCCTTGATGACCTTGAGCGGCAGGTAGCTGTCTCGCTGCTCGACCAGCACGAACCGCAACCGCTCGACGTCGGCGGGGCTGTACTGCCGATACCCGGCGTTGGTCCGCACCGGTTCGATCAGGCCCTGCTCCTCGAGGAAACGGAGCTTGGAGTGACTGACGCCCGGAAACTCGGGACGTAGCGCCGTCAGTACGTCCGAGATCCGCATGGTGGCGCGATGCGAGACACCATGGGGCCACGTCGTGCCTGCCGGTTCGGGACCGACGGCACGTTGTGCGGAAGCGTTCACGCCTCGGTCGTCCCCGCGTGGGGGCTCGGGTAGAACGTGAGACGGAACTTGCCGATCTGCACCTCGTCGCCCAGGTTCAGCGCGACCGTCTCGACCCGGTCTCGGTTGACGTAGGTGCCGTTCAGCGAGCCGATGTCGCGGACGTAGAACGCGTCGTCCTCGCGGACGAACTCGGCGTGCTTGCGCGAGACGGTGACGTCGTCGAGGAAGATGTCGGCCCGCTCGCTGCGGCCCGCGACGGTCCGCGGGGTGTCCAGCAAGAACCGCGACCCGGCCCCGGGTCCGTGCTGCATGATCAGGAGCGCAGAGTGTCGCGGGAGCGCGGCGACGGCGGCCTTCTCGTCCGACTCGAGCCCACCGCGAGGCCCCGGCTCCTCGGCGGCAGCCGGGTCGATGCGGCCGAAGCTGATCGTCGTCTCAGGGCCACCGTGCGTCGGTTCAGGGCCTGCCGGAGTAGTCATGTCGCCTCCTTGGCAACGCCGTTTCCGGCCGCTGCGTCCATCATGTCGGATCCGTGTACACCCTATGGCCAGTGAGGCACTCTCCGCACCCTGCGGGGTACGACGCTATGAACCAGATTCTGGGACGGGCGTCGCAAACTCGGGGTCCTCGGGCTCTCGGGTCGTGGTGATCTCCAGCTCGTCGAGCTGACGGATCGTCTCCTGCGCGCCGGCGTTGCGGACCGCGGCCATCGCACCGCCGGCGATCTCGAGCGCGGGTTCGAGTGTCGTGGGTTCGCCGATCGCCGCCCAGTGGTACGGCGACTCGAGGAGGTTGTCGTCCATGACGAGGCCGTCCTCGCCCCGGGTGAACCAGGTGCTCGTGACGACGCGGACACCGTTGAGCTCGATCGCCTCGGCCCCGGCGTTGCGCAGCTCTTCGAGGATGTTGAACATCGTCGAGGCCGACAGCGCCTCGGAACCCTCGATGATGGTCAGCTCGATGCCGGGCCCCGTGGCGGGCAGGCGGCCGGACAGGATGCCCTCGGTCGTCGCCTGTTCCTGCGCGAGCTCCTCGGACCGCCGGTCGCTCTCGACGCCGGCGGCGAGCTCGTCGCGGGTCGCCTCGAGCTCACGGGATCGTTCCTCGAGCTCGTTGGTCCGCTGGGTCGCCTCGTCGAGCAGCCTGACGAGCTCGGACTGGCGCAGCGTGGAGTACTCGTCCTCCTGGTTGGCACCGACCTGCACGACCAGGGCGAAGCCGAGTCCCGCGAGCAGCACCGCAGCGAGAAACTGCGACCTGCGCGAGGCGAACCAGCTCGGGCCGACCGGGTCGTGGTGGCCGGCGCGGTGCTCGTGGTCGTCGTCGGCCGCGTCAGTGTCCGACGGGTCGACCTCGAGGTCGGAACCGGCCGCGTCGGGTTCGGTGTCGGTGGTCCCCCGGTCGTCGCGCGTCCGTTCGCTCACGTGGTGCTCCTGCGGCTCGGGCGGTCCGGGGCGGTCGACGTCGGACTCGTCGGCCGTGTCGAGCTCCTCCTCCGACGCTCCTTCCTCATCGGGCCCGTCGTCTGCGGCTCCGCGAGGCTCACGGGCCTCCTCCGGCGCATCGGTGACCGGCACCGCCTGCGCCTCCGAGCCTGCGGGCCCGGCGGGCTGCGACGTCCCGTCCTCCGGGCGCTCTGTCTCGTCCGCGGCGTCTGCGGGGTCTGCGGCGCCCGTCGGGTCCTTGCGCCCGGGAGCGGGCTCGTCGTTCTCCGGTGAGGTCATGCCGCTCACGCCTTGAACAGGTGGCGGCGGATCGCCGCGGAGTTGGAGAAGATGCGGATCCCGAGGACGACGACGACGCCCGTGGACATCTGGCTGCCCACACCGAGCTGGTCTCCGAGGAAGACGATGAAGGCCGCGATGACCGTGTTCGACAGGAACGACACGAGGAAGACCTTGTCGTCGAACATGCCGTCGAGCTTGGCGCGCAGGCCACCCATCAGGGCGTCGAGCGCGGCGATCACCGCGATCGGGAGATACGGCGCGAGGAACGCGGGAACTTCAGGCTGCAGGGCCAGGCCGGCAATCATGCCGACCACGAGGCCGATCACGGCGATCATGGGGTGCTTTCCGGGTCGGACGTCGGCGGCTCCGTCGAGGTGCTGTCGGCGTCGGTGTCGTCTGCATCGTCTTGGTTGGAGTCTAGGGGTTGTGCGTAGAACGTCTGGATGCTCGGGTCGGCCGGCACGGAGAGCCCGCTGGACTGTGGCGTGGTCGAGCTCTGGATCCCGAACGACGACAACGTGAGGATGAATGATGCGCCCGGGGACTTCGCGAACTCCGTCTGCATCGTCGTCGGGTCGCCGACGGCGGTGATGCGGTACGGGGAGGAGACCGGTTGCAGGTCGACGAGGATCGCCTGACCCGCGGACCGGATGGCGCTGAGCGGGGTCAGGCGTCGTCCGTTGATCGAGATCGCCTCAGCGCCCGCGTACCAGAGCGAGTTCACCACGCGCTGCAGGTCGTCGTCGTGCACCCGGGAGTCGGTGTCGATCTCCGCACCGGCCAGGGCGCTCGCGTCGGCGAGGGTGAGCAGCAGTCCCCCGCCCTCGACGGCGACCGACCCGGACACGACGCCGTCACGCAGCAGAGCGGCCTGGACGTCGGGGTCCTGGTCGTCGAAGGTCTGGGACCGGAGGGCCTCCACCTCGTCGGACAGGCCGTCGACCTCAGCGCCCAGGGCGTCGGCCTGGCGCTCGCGGTCGGCGAGCTCGGTCTCGAGGAGCGTGCGGGCCTCGGCGGCGGCCGGCTGGGGTGCGCGCAGGGTGACGGCGGCGACGGTGACGACGAGACCGATCGCCGCGGCGACCAGGAAGACCGTGACGGTCACCCAGGCGGCCCGGCGGGTCCCGCCGTCGGGGCTCTGGGCACGCCGTTCGGCGGCCGCCGCGTAGCCGGGGTCGAGGGGACGTTCCATCACCTCGCGCAGCAGCGTCATCGACTCGTCCGGGCGGCGCGTCATCGGACTTCCTCCACGATCAGGGTCACGACGCCGACGGTACCGGGGACGAGGCAGGGCGTGAACAGCGCCGGGACACAGGTCGCACGGGTATGTGTCGCCGTCGCGGTCTGCACGTCGCCCTCCCCTTCTCGTGCGGTGCGGTGCTCGGGGCAAGCGTAGTGTCCCCGAGGCGTTGTGGCCGACCTCACCGGGCCTCGGTGTTCCCATGCCGGCGGGCAGAACGTACGCTGGAGGGACTCCAGTGGAGTATGTCGCCATTCCCGTGGTGTGTATTCGCGCCCTACTGTGCGCGCCTCTCGTCAGTTTGTGTCCGGGACAGCGACCTGCGGAGAACCGACTCGGTGACCGCACGACGCTCCGCCGCCCCACATGAACGGACCGGTACGTGACCGATCACGCTGCACCCACCCCTGCCCTGACCTTCGACGACCTGAACCTGCCGGCCTCGCTGCGCAAGGCTGTCGCCGACCTGGGCTTCACCACCCCCTCCGCCATCCAGGCCGAGGCGATCCCGGCCCTGCTGTCGGGTCGCGACATCACCGGCATCGCCCAGACCGGCACCGGCAAGACGGCGGCCTTCGGCCTGCCGCTGCTGGCCGCGATCGACCCGACCTTGCGCCGTACGCAGTCGCTGGTCCTCGCCCCGACCCGCGAGCTCGCGATGCAGGTCGCGGAGGCCATCGAGTCGTTCGCCGCCGACATGCCCGGTCTGGAGGTCGTCCCCGTCTACGGCGGCGCGCCGTTCGGCCCGCAGGCACGCTCGTTGCGCGACGGCGCCCAGGTCGTCGTCGGCACTCCCGGTCGCGTCATCGACCACCTCGAGCGCGGAACCCTCAAGCTCGACTCGATCCGGTTCCTCGCTCTGGACGAGGCCGACGAGATGCTGCGCATGGGCTTCGCCGAGGACGTCGAGAACATCTTCAACCGTGCCCCTGTCGAGCGTCAGGTCGCACTCTTCTCCGCGACCATGCCCCCGCAGATTCGTCGCGTGGCGGCCCAGCACCTCAACGACCCCCTCGAGATCGCCGTCGCCCGCCAGGCCACGACGGTCACCAGCGTCCGCCAGACCTACGCCGTCGTGCCGTTCCGCCACAAGGCCGGTTCCCTCGCCCGCGTGATCGCGACCTCGGACGTCGACGCGGCGATCGTGTTCGTCCGCACCCGTGCCGCCGCCGAGGAGGTCGGGTCCGCCCTCGTCGAACGCGGGATCGCCGCTGCGACCATCTCGGGCGACGTCGCGCAGAAGGACCGCGAGAAGATCGTCGAGCGCCTGCGCTCCGGCCAGGTCGACGTCCTCGTCGCCACCGACGTCGCCGCGCGCGGACTCGACGTCGACCGCATCGGCCTCGTCGTGAACTTCGACCTGCCCAAGGAGCCCGAGGCCTACGTGCACCGCATCGGCCGCACCGGCCGTGCAGGCCGGTCAGGCACCGCGCTGTCGTTCGTCAACCCGCACGAGCGCGGACGCCTGAAGACGATCGAGCGGATGATCCGCGTGCGGCTCGAGGAGATCGAGATCCCCTCCCCCGCCGACGTCTCCGCCCACCGGGCCAAGACCCTCCTCGCGAAGGTTGCCGACCGCACCGAGGCCGGCCGCCTGACGATGTACGCGGACCTCGTCCGCACCTACCTGACAGAGCACCCCGATACCGACCCGGTCGACCTCGCCGCGGCGCTCGCGGCGCTCGCGGTCGGCGACGACGGCCCGAAGGCCCGTGCCGAGCAGGAGGCGTTCGACGCCGAGCGTGCCGAGGCGAAGGCCGCCCGCGAGCGTGGCGCAGCACGTCGCGAAGGCACCCGTCCCGACCGCGAGCGGTCCCCCCGGGTCCGTGACGAGCGTGAGCGCGGTGAGCGCGGGATCCGCCGCGAGGCCGTCGGGACGCGCTACCGCGTCTCGGTCGGGCACAAGGACGGCGTCGAGCCGCGTGGCATCGTCGGTGCGCTGACGAACGAGGGCGGGCTCAACGGCAAGGACCTCGGCAAGATCGACATCTTCCCGAGCTTCTCCCTGGTCGACATCGTCCCGAACCTCGACGACGAGACGCTCGCCCGGATCGGACGGGCCCGTGTGGGCGGTCGCCCGCTGCGCATCACGAAGGACCGCGGGGCACCGTCGGGCGCTCGCGGCTCGAGCGCTCCGCGGCACGAGCACCGTCACGGTGCGACGAGCCGCCCGGTGAACCGTCCGGAGCGTTCGCGCGCAGGCTCGGACCGCTAGTCCGTCATGACGAGGAAGAGCCCCGCAGCCAGTGGCTGCGGGGCCCTTCCTCGTCATGCCCCGGGCCACCCGCGCCGTCCGGGCCCCACGTCGTGCGTTCCGAGGGCGTGCACGCAGGGTCGTGCTGTCAGGGTCGAGGTTCGGGGGCCTCGCCGTGGGCGGCGACGAGCGCGGCGAGGCGACGTGCCTGGGCCTCGGAGCGTGCGCCGTCGGCGCGCTGGACGGCGAGGACGGAGACGGTGTCTCCGTCCGACAGGTCGAGGCGGACCCAGGCGTCGTCGGGGCTGAAGCGGACGGCCACGATCTGTGCCCAGTCGAGCCTGCGGGTGCTCCCCGCGTTGCGGATGGTGATGCCCTGGGGGTTGACGTCGGCACGGACCCCGCCGAGCCGCCACATGAGGAAGGCGGAGAACGCACCGAAGCCGAGGAGTGACGCACGGTTTCCGGCCGAGGCCATCGGACCTTCGACGACGACGGCGATGATGATGCAGCCGCCGAGGAGGATCGCAGCCAGGACGAGCGCGACGGCGCGCCCCCACCGGGGGTAGAACGACGCGTAGGGGTCGGTGTCGCGGGGTACGGACGCCATGGTGCTCAGAGTCGGCACGCGTGGATGGACGTCACGAGGATCGCCCGTGCCCCCACGTCGTACAGGGCGTCCATCACCTGGTTGGTCTCGCGGCGCGGGACCATTGCGCGGACGGCAGCCCAGTCGTTGTCGTGCAGCGCGGAGACGGTCGGAGACTCGAGCCCCGGGGTGAGGGCCACGGCCTGCTCGACGAGCCGGACGGGGACGTCGTAGTCGAGCAGGACGTACTGCCGGGCGGTGAGCACCCCCTGCAGGCGGCGGGTGAGGATCTCCAGTCCCGCCGGGTCCTCCTCACCGCGCCGCTTGATGAGGACGGCCTCGGAGCGCAGGATCGGCTCTCCGAACACCTCCAGGCCGGCCGCGCGCAGCGTCGTCCCCGTCTCCACGACGTCCGCGATCACGTCGGCGACGCCGAGACGCACCGACGACTCGACGGCTCCGTCGAGGTGCACGATCCCCGCGGGCTCGATCCCCCGGCTGGTCAGGTACTGCTCCACCAGGACGTTGTACGACGTCGCGATCCGCTTGCCCGCGAGCTCGGAGATCTGCGTCGTCGTCCCCGACGGCGCTGCGAACCGGAACGTCGACCCGGCGAAGCCCAGCGGCAGGTGCTCGTCCGCCCGCGCCCCCGAGTCGAGCAGCAGGTCCCGGCCCGTGATCCCGGCGTCGACCGTCCCCGCCCCGACGTACACCGCGACGTCGCGCGGACGCAGGAAGAAGAACTCGACGTCGTTGTCCGGGTCTGCCAGGACGAGCTCGCGCGAGTCACGGCGCTGCCGGTACCCGGCCTCCCTCAACATCGCAGCAGCAGGCTCGGACAGTGACCCCTTGTTCGGGACGGCAATGCGCAGCACGGAATTCCTCGGTTCGACTCTGACGACACGGGCAACGACACGTCACAGGTAGCGGTAGACGTCCTCAAGGGTCAGACCCTTCGCCACCATCATGACCTGCAGGTGATACAGCAGCTGGGAGATCTCCTGGGCAGCCTCGGCGTCCGTCTGGAACTCCGACGCCATCCAGACCTCCGCAGCCTCCTCGACGATCTTCTTGCCGATGGCATGCACGCCGGCGTCCAGCTCCGCGACGGTGCCCGACCCCTCGGGACGCGACACGGACTTCTCGGTCAGCTCGGCGAACAGCTCCTCAAACGTCTTCACGAACCCAGCCTAGACGCCCGCGCACGGAACGGTGCACGGATTCCACGCACCGGCCCCGGCGCTCGCGGACGTCACAGTGCACGCAGGGCCAGGACGGTCGCGATCGCCGCCTCGGCGGCCTCGGCGCCCTTGTCCTCGCCGGACCCCGGGAGGCCCGCACGCTCGAGGGCCTGCTCCTCGGTGTCGCAGGTCAGGAGCCCGAATCCGACCGGCACGCCGGTCCGGGTCGAGACGTCCGTGAGCCCGTGCGTGGCGGCCGAGCAGACGTAGTCGAAGTGCGGGGTCCCGCCGCGGATCACGACGCCCAGCGCGACGACCGCGTCGGCGCCGGTCTCAGCCGCTCGCGCCGCCGCGACGGGCAGCTCGAACGACCCGGGCACCCGCACCTCCGTGACGCTCCTGACGCCAGCCTCCACCAACGCACGGCGTGTCCCGGCCAGCAGCCCGTCCATGACGGTGGTGTGCCAGCTCGCGGCGACGACCGTGACCCGCAGGCCCGTCCCGTCCACCTGGATCTTCGGTGCTCCTGCTCCGCTCATCGTCCGTCCTCCGTGATCGTGTCCAGCAGGTGGCCCATCGCCACCTTCTTCGTCAGCAGGTACGCATGGTTGTGCCTGCCGTGCCCCACCTCGAGCCGTGTCGCGCGCACGACGTCGATGCCCGACGCCGTCAGGCCGGTGACCTTCGCAGGGTTGTTCGTCAGCAGCTCCACCCGACCGAGCCCGAGATCCTCCAGGACCGCCGCGGCGGCACCATACTCTCTCCTGTCGGCAGGCCAGCCGAGCTCCAGGTTCGCCTCGACCGTGTCCCGGCCGTCGTCCTGCAGCTCGTACGCGCCGATCTTCCCGAGCAGGCCGATGCCCCGACCCTCGTGCCCCCGCAGGTACACCACCGCGCCCCCGACCGCGGCGACGCGGCGCATCGCCTCGTGCAGCTGAGGGCCACAGTCGCAGCGCAACGACCCGAACGCGTCCCCGGTCAGACACTCCGAGTGCACCCGGACCACAGGCACGTCCGCCGGCGCCCCGGTCGGCTCGACCGGCACCAGGGCCACGTGCTCCGCCCCCGTCTTCACGTCCCGGTACCCGTGCACCCGGAACTCCCCGTGCTCCGTCGGCAGCGCAGCCACACCCGAACGTTGGACCCGGGCACGCTGCGGCGCAGCCTCCGGCTCCGTCACCACCGGGTCGTGCTCCAAGCGCCAGGCGATCAGGTCCTCGATGGTGATGAGCACCAGCCCCTCCCGCTGCGCCAACGCCGACGCGTCGTCCAGACGCACCATCGACCCGTCGTCGTGCACGAGCTCCGCGATACCACCGACCTCACCCGCATCGGCCAGCCGAACGAGGTCGACCGCAGCCTCCGTGTGCCCCGCACGGTGCAGCACCCCTCCGGCCACCGCACGCAACGGCAGCACATGCCCAGGACGAATCAGATCCACCGCCCCCGACCCCGGGTCCGCCAGCACGTGAAGCGTCCGTGCACGGTCCGCCGCAGAGATCCCCGTCGTCACGCCGACCGCCGCGTCCACCGTCACCGTGTACGCCGTGCGGCGCGGATCCTGACTCTCCGGCACCATCAAGGGCAGCTCCAACGCGTCCGCCCGCCCGATCGGCATCGGCGCACACAGATACCCCGACGAGTGCCGGATCGTCCACGCCACCCACTCGGCACTCACCCGCGAGGCCGCGAACACCACGTCCGCCTCGTTCTCACGCTCCGGAGAGTCCGCCACCAGCACCGGGCGTCCCGCAGCGATCTCCTCCAGCGCACGCTCCACCGACGACAGCACCACCCCGCTCATGCCACACCCCCGACGGCGCTCGCGGACGAGCCCCCCGCCATCAGCCGCTCGACATACTTCGCGACCACGTCCACCTCGAGGTTCACCCGGGCGCCCGGCTCCAGCGCGCCGAGAACCGTCGCCTCCAACGTCGTCGGGATCAGCGAGACGCCGAACGAGTCGGAACCCACCGACGTCACCGTCAACGACACCCCGCTGACGGCGATCGAGCCCTTCTCCGCGACATACCGGAGCAGATCCGACGGTGCGGCAAACACCAGGTCGTCCCACCTCTCCCCCGGCGATCTGGAGACCAACGCACCGACGCCGTCCACGTGCCCCTGGACGATGTGCCCGCCCAGCCGCCCGTGGGCCGGCATCGCCCGCTCGAGATTGACGCGCGCCCCCACCGTCAGGCCACCGAGCGCAGTGCGGCGCAACGACTCCGGCATCACGTCCGCCGTGAACACCGCACCGTCGACACCCGCGACCGTCAGGCAGACCCCGTCCACGGCGATCGAGTCCCCCAGCCGCACGTCCGACGTCACCACGGGCCCCTCCACCGTGAGCACCGCGTCACCCTCCGGACCCGACGGGAACTCCAGCCCCCGCACCACACCCATCTCCTCGACGATTCCCGTGAACATCAGCACTCCTCCTCCCGCGACGGCCCGACAGGCCTCGCAACGACCAACATGTCCTCACCCAGCTGCCGAACCCCCACGGTCGACAGCCGCACCGCCTCCCCGATCGTCCTCACCCCGATGTCGACGACCGCGCTCCGGCCCGAACCCAGAAGCACCGGGGCCACATACGCATGAACCTCGTCGACCGCACCCGCCGCCAGGAACGCCGACGCCACCACCGGCCCACCCTCGACCACCACGTGCCGCACCTCACGCTCCTGCAGGACGGACAGCACCTCGCGGACGTCCCGTGACCGCACCACCACGAGCTCCCCACCGTCCGCAGACCGCACACGGGCGCTCGCGGGCACGGGGCTGTGCCCGACGACGACGCGCAGCGGCTGCGTGTCGGCTAGCCTCCCCTCGGGACCGCGCGCGGTGAGGGACGGGTCGTCGGCCCGCACGGTGCCGGTACCGACAAGGATCGCGTCGGCCTGGGCACGGACCTCGTGCGCGTGCATCCGTGCCTGGTCGCCGGTGATCCACCGGCTCGACCCATCGGCAGCCGCGACACGGCCGTCGAGACTCGTCGCGATCTTCAGCGTCACGAACGGGCGGCCCGCGCGGACCGCATCGAGCCAGACACCGAGCACCTGGGTCCCCTCGTCGGCAAGGAGGCCTTCGGTGACGCGAACGCCGTGGTCCGCGAGCCACGCACCGCCCCCGGCAGCGACGGCGTGCGGGTCCGCGACGGCATAGACCACCTCGGAGACGCCCGCATCGAGGAGCGCCGACGAGCAAGGCGGTGTCCGGCCCCTGTGATGGCAGGGCTCGAGCGTCACGACGGCGGTCGAGCCGCGCACGTCGACCCCTCGGGCCTGGGCATCGGCAAGTGCCTCGGCCTCCGCGTGCGGGGTTCCGACGCCATGGTTGCGGCCCTCGGCCAGGACCATGCGAGGGTCATGCTCGTTCCCGGACGCGAGCAGGACACAGCCGACGCGCGGATTCGGACCACGGACAGGGCGCTCGGCGGCCAGTACCAGGGCACGACGCATCGCGTCCACCACTGTCATGCGAGCTGCGCTCACGTCTCCTCCGTCCTCGAAGCATCCTGCTCCGGGGTGAGAGACGGCACGCGCACGCGGCAGAATGCCGCGTCACGAAACCACGACACAGGTCTCCCCGCGCCGCCACGTGTTCCTCCCATCCGGACTTTCACCGTCGGTCCCGGAGTTCCACCAGGTCAACCGCGCCGAAGCGCGGGTCGCGGACTGTCACCGCCGGCTCGGACTTTCACCGACCCCGGAGCACGTTGTTGCGTACTTGCACGTTCATGATCCCACATCTGGCCAGGGTCGACTCCTGGCGTATGTGCTGCCTTTGGGGTGAGGTCCCGGTTTGGTCGCGTCAAGGCGCGTAATGTGTGCTTGGCACACTATTTTATCGTCGAGGAAAGGGAGGAGCGGACAGTCGTCCTGCCCCTCCCGTCCGGCGTCGCCCGACTCTCCCTACGCGTGCGCTCCGTCAGCGAGACGACGCAGTGTGGTGATCTCCCCCGCGACGTCGTCGGCCCCGTACACGGCCGAGCCTGCGACGAACACGTCGGCACCCGCCTCGGCCGCGCGCTCGATCGTCTCCCTGCTCACTCCCCCGTCGACCTGGATCCGGACCTGCAGGCCCGCGTCCGCGACAGCCCGTCGTGCACGCCGGATCTTCGGCAACGTCCCCTCGATGAAGGACTGACCGCCGAACCCCGGCTCCACGGTCATCAGGAGGAGCATGTCGACCTCGCCGAGCAGGTCGACGAACGGCTCGACCGGCGTCGCCGGCCGGAAGGCGACGCACGCCCTCGCCCCGAGCCGTCGGATCTCGCGCGCGAGCCGGACCGGCGCGGTCGCCGCCTCGGCGTGGAACGTGACCGAGGCAGCCCCTGCCTCGGCGTAGGCCGGCGCCCACCGGTCGGGGTCCTCGATCATGAGGTGCGCGTCGAGCGGGATCGGCGAGACCTGGGCGAGACGCTCGAAGACCGGGAGCCCCAGCGTCAGGTTGGGGACGAAGTGGTTGTCCATGACGTCGACGTGCGCGTAGTCGGCGTTCGAGATCCGATGAAGGTCGCGCTCGAGGTTCGCGAAGTCGGCGGACAGGATGCTGGGGGCGATCAGAGCTGACATGGCCCCAGCCTAGGCCCGCCGTGTCACGCGCGTCGGCGCAGCAACGTCAGGTGCATGGCGTCCGTGCCGTGGACGTGCGGCCACAGCTGGACGTCCGTGCGGTCGGTGAGCGGGATCTCGGTCGTGGCGACGGCACGGACCGCCTCCGCGGCGTCGAGACGCTCGACGTCGGCACGACGCCGCAGGACGTCGTCGACGACGACCTGCGTCTCGGCCATGTGGGGCGAACACGTGACGTAGCCCACCACTCCCCCGGGACGGACGGCGTCGAGAGCCGAGTCGAGCAGCTCGCGCTGCAGCGCCGTCAACGTCCCGAGGTCGGACGGCGTCCGCCGCCACCGCGACTCGGGCCGACGTCGAAGCGCGCCCAGACCGGTGCACGGCGCGTCGAGCAGCACACGGTCGTATGCGGCGGGCTCGTCGGTGCCGATGTCGCGCCCGTCACCCGTCCGGATGCTCTCCACCGCCGCACGCGGTACCGCCTTCATCGACCGACGGACCAGCTCGGTGCGGTGCTCCTGGGACTCGTTGGCCACGACGCGGGCACCACGTTCGGCGGCGATCGCGCCCAGCAGCGCCGCCTTGCCTCCGGGACCCGCGCACATGTCGAGCCACCGCTCGTCAGGGCCGTCCACGACGGCGCCGGCGAGGGCCAGCGTGACGAGCTGGCTGCCCTCGTCCTGCACGCCGGCCGTGCCGTCGCGGACCGCCTCGAGCGCACCGGGGTCGCTGCCCTGGAGGACCGCCGCGGTGGTGGCCCACCGGCCCGGCTCCGCACCGTTCAGGTCAGCCACGGCAGACAGCCCCGGGCGGGCGACGAGCGTCACGCGGGGGGCCTCGTTGTCGGCGGCCAGCAGGTCGCCGAGCTCGGAGGCCGACCGGCCCGACGCGACGAGCGCCTCACGGAGCGCCCTGGTGATCCACGCCGGATGGCTCTGCGTGACGGCAAGCCGCGCCAGGTCGTCCGGTGCCTGCGAGGCGAGCACCTCGAGCCACTGGCCGAGCGGCCGGGCGCTGACCTTGCGCAGGACGGCGTTGACGAACTGGGCAGGACCTGCGCCCACACGCTCACGGGTCAGCGCGACGGTCTCGGAGACGGCGGCGTGCGTCGCGACCCGCATGCCCAGCACCTGGTGCGCGCCCAGCCGCAGGACGTCAAGAACCGCGGGGTCGACCCGGTCGAGCGGTCGGTCGACGCACTGCGCGAGCACGGCGTCGTATCGACCCAGCATCCGGAGCGTCCCGTACGCGAGCTCCGTCGCGAACGCGGCGTCCCGACCGACGATGCCGCGCTCACGGAGGAGCGGCGGCAGGACCAGGTTCGCGTAGGCGTCCGAGTCTGCGACCTGCCGCAGGACGTCGTAGGCGGCGTTGCGTGCTGGGTCGCCCGTCCGACGGCGCTGACCCGGCGCCTGCTGCGACTGGTTCCGCGCACCGCGGGCCCGGGCCGCTCCACGTTGGCGTCCCTTGGCGTCGCGCCGGTCGGCGCTCATGCCTTCTCCTCCGCGACGCCCTCGTCCGGTCGCGCCCGAACGCCGAGCACGACGTCGTCCCCGAGGCGGGCACCGCGGGCCCAGTCGGGCGCGTGCATCGGCTTCTTGCCCACGGGTGCGACGTCGCCGAGCTCGACCGCGTGCGTGCCGGTCCCGACGAGCACCTCCTTCTTGAGCGCTCGCAGCTCGCCCGGGCGCAGGTCGGTCACATCCGGGCGCGGACGCACCGGACCGAGGCCGAGGCGGGCGCCGTCGGGCAACGTCGTCCACGCGCCCGGAGCGGGCGTGCAGCCACGGACGAGCCGGTCGACGGCGAAGGCCGGGTCGGCCCACCGGACCAGGGCGTCGGCAGGCGCGAGCTTGGAGGCGACGGAGACGCCGTCCGCACCCTGGGGCACGGGGGCGGCCGACCCGTCGGCGATCGCGTCCAGGGTGGCGACAAGGAGTCCGGCGCCGGATGCAGCCAGGCGGTCCAGGAGGTCGCCCGCGGTGTCCCGGGGGCGGATCGTCTCTGTCGCCGTGCCGAGGACGGGCCCGGTGTCGAGCCCTTCCTCGATGAGGAACGTCGAGGCCCCGCTGATCTCGTCGCCCGCGATGATCGCCCGCTGGACGGGCGCTGCACCCCGCCAGGCCGGAAGGATCGAGAAGTGGAGGTTGACCCATCCGAGGCGCGGGACGGCCAGCACGTCGCGGCGCAGGATCTCGCCGTACGCCACGACGGGGGCGCAGTCGATGTCGAGACCCGCGAGCGTGTCGACGAATCCCGGGTCTCGCGGTCGGTCGGTGATCACGGGGACGCCTGCCTCCTCGGCACGCACGCGGACCGGGCTCGGTCGCAGCCGACGGCCACGACCGGCGGGCGCGTCGGCACGGGTGAGGACGGCGACGACCTCGTGCTCCGAGTCGAGCAGTGCATCAAGGGCGGGGACGGCTACCTCGGGGGTACCGGCGAAGAGGACACGCATGAACAAGAGTCTAGGCGCCCGGCTCCCGGCGGCCCGGCAGCCGGACGTCGACCCCGAGCCGGCGGAGCTCGTCCCGGAGCTGGGACGTGCTGCGGAAGCGCACGGTGCAGAAGCCGAGGGCCGACGCTGCCTCGACGTTCTCGGCGCTGTCGTCGACGAAGACCGTCGCCGTGGGGTCGAGGCCGAAGCGGTCGCGAGCGAGGCGAAAGATCGCGGGATCGGGCTTGACCAGCCGCTCGCGGCCGGACACGAGAACTTGCTCCATCCGCGTCGTCGCCGGGGCGGCGTGAGCGGCCGCCCCGAAGAGCTCTGCCGACCAGTTGGTCAGGCCAAACAGCCGCAGCCCTGCCTCGGCGAGCTCGTCGACCAGCTCGGCGGAACCTTCCACCGGACCGGTGAGGGACAGCTCGAACCGGTCGATGTAGAGCGCGAACGCCTCCGCGTGCTCCGGGTGCTCGCGCGCGACGAGCTCGGCCTCCTCGGCGATCGTCCGCCCGGCGTCCCGCGCACGGTTGTACGCGTCGAAGTCGACCTCACGAAAGAACGTGTCGACGTCCTCCGGCGACATCGGGCCGACCAGGGCACGTCGCGGGTCCCACCCGACGAGCACGTTGCCGAAGTCGTAGAGGACCGTGTCGATCGTCACAGCATCTCCTCGGGGTCGAGTCGTACGCGGACCGAGCCGCCCTCGCGTCGCGCGCTGCGGACGGCGAGCGACGCTGCGAGCTCCTTGGCGAGCCTGCCTCCCTCACCGACCGGTACGCGCAGCACGGTACGCACCGGCCGCGCGAGCGTCCGGTCGGTCGTCCTCCGCTCGTCGCGCTCGATCTCGACCGGACCGAGGACGACGAAGTCGGCATGCTCCCGTGCGAGACCGACTCGCGAGACCACCGCGCTCACGGCCTCGCGGTCGCCGCTCACCGACGCGATCCGCACGGCGGGTGGGAGCGACAGCTCCACACGCTCGGCGAGCTCGCGGTCGGCCAGCCCGGCCGGGTCCCAACGGACCAGAGCGTTGGTCGGAGCAGGTGCGGCGTCGCCGACGAGGAGGACCACACCTCCGTCGGACGCCGGTCGCACCAGCGACGCCGCACCCATCCACCGGCCGACGGCGCGCTCGGCCGCCGTGAGCCGGACAGAGGCCGTGCTGACCGCGGCGTCGAGCAGCAGCGCGGCCGCGTACCCGCCGTCGACGACGGGTTCGGCACCCGGCGTGGCGACGACGAGCGCTGGACGTGCCTCGACACGCGAGAGGACACCGCCCGGTGCCGACGCCCCGGACTGCCGGACGGGGACGCCGGGGAACGCCCGTCCGAGCTCCTCGGCCGTCCGCCCCGACCCCACCCGTACGGACCGCAGCGCGTCGTTGCCGCACTCGTCGCACCGCCAGCCTGCTGCCAGATGACCGCACCAGGAGCACTGCGGCGTCGACCGCTGTCCGGCGAGGCCCAGCGGACCGTGGCACCGCGGGCACTGAGCCGACGCGCGGCACCGGGAGCACGCCACGACCGGGATGTAGCCGGCCCGTGGCACCTGGACGAGCACGGGTCCGTCGACCAGAGCCTGACGGGCCGTCCGCCACGCCGCCGTCGGCAGACGCGCCGCCGCGCCCGCACCCTCCGACGCGAGCTCGGTCGACGTCAAGGCACGGACCCGGGGCGCGGAGCTCCGGACCACGTCTCGGGCCGCCGACACCTCACGCGCCCACCCCGAGGCGAGCAGGGCCTGGGCCGAGACCGTGCGACCGTGCGACCCGACGACGAACGCCGCTCCCTCGAGCTCGCTCCGGAGAGCGAGGACGTCTCGCGCGGCGGCGTAGGGGGCCCGTGGCTCTGCCAGGGAGTCGTCACCGTCCTCCCAGCAGACCACGAGGCCGAGACCTGCGACGGGGGCATAGGCCGCGGCGCGGGTGCCGATCACGACCCGGACGTCGGCGTGCAGCGCGGACAGGAAGCTGCGGTACCGGGGCGACGGCCCCGCGTCTGCCTCCAGTCGCACGTAGTCCCCCGGTGTCCGGGCCGTGCAGCACGACCAGCCGGTGGCGTCGAGAGCCCGGGCCAGGTGGTCGACGTCCCGCTTGTCCGGCAGGACGACGATCACACCACGGCCCGCGGTGGCCGCCGTCCGCGCGAGCGCGGCCAACCCGGCCGCCCAGTCCTCGACCTCGGGAATCGCGACGGTTCGGCCGGGAAGAGCCGTCCAGACCGCACGGGGGTCGCCTCCTGCGCTGATCCGCTGCAGGAGAGCCGCACCTCCGCGGTAGAGCTCCCAGTGCCGCGCGACACGGTCGTGTGCGGAAACAACGTCGGGGTCGGGCGTCCGGACGGGCGCGGCCCCGGGGTCGGGGTCGTCGACGGCGGCGCCGGCAAGCTCTGCGCGAGCGTGACGAGGGGGGACGGCGAGACGCAGGACGTCGGCCATCGTCCCGCTCCACCGGTCGGCCACGGCCCGCGCGAGGACGGCCACCTCGGGCGTCAGGACACGTTCGTCCGAGACGACACGCCGGATCCGCTGCAACGTCCCGTCGTGGCTCGTCGTGTCGGCGCGGGCGAGCACGTACCCGTCGACGTCCTGGGAGCCGAACCGCACCTTGACCCGTACCCCTGGCTGTGCCGCCGCGTCCATCGACTCGGGGACGAGATAGTCGAAGATCCGGTCCAGGTGTGCAGGCGCCAGGTCGAGCGTGACCCGCGCGACCGGCGCCGCTGCGGCGATCGCGGCAGCCCCTCGGGCGGCACGCCGACGGACCGGCGTCGCCGGCACGTCGAGCAGCGTGTCCTGCTCACCCGCGCTGTCCTTCGTCACGCGACCATTGGAGCACGAGCCACCGACGGCGTCCGGCAGACGCTAGACGGCGGCGCGAAGCGCGTCGACGCGATCCGTGCGCTCCCAGGTGAAGTCGTCGAGCTCCCGTCCGAAGTGCCCGTAGGTCGCCGTCTGCGAATAGATCGGACGGAGCAGGTCCAGGTCGCGGACGATCGCCGCCGGCCGCAGGTCGAAGACCTCGCGGATCGCTGCGGCGATGCGGGCCGTCGGGACCGTCTCGGTGCCGAACGTCTCGACATAGAGGCCGACCGGCTGCGCCTTGCCGATCGCGTAGGCCACCTGGACCTCGCAGCGGCGCGCCAGCCCGGCGGCGACCACGTTCTTGGCGACCCACCGCGTGGCGTAGGCGGCGGAGCGGTCGACCTTCGACGGGTCCTTGCCCGAGAAGGCCCCACCCCCGTGGCGTGCGATCCCGCCGTAGGTGTCCACGATGATCTTGCGACCCGTCAACCCCGCGTCACCCTGGGGGCCGCCGATGACGAACGTGCCCGTCGGGTTGACCAGCACGCGCATGGCGCTGATGTCGAGCTCGACGCCGAGCTCGACGACCACCGGGTCGATCACGTGCGTGGAGATCTGCTCGGCGAGCCAGGACTGCGAGACGTCCGGCGCGTGCTGCGTCGAGACGACCACGGTGTCGAGGGTGACCGCCCGGTCGCCGTCGTAGCCGATCGTCACCTGCGTCTTGCCGTCGGGGCGAAGCCCTGCCACGATCCCCTCCCGGCGCACGGTGGCCAGGCGCTCGGCGAGGCGGTGCGCGAGGTAGCCGGGCAGGGGCATGAGTGTCGGGGTGTCGTCGCACGCGTAGCCGAACATCAGCCCTTGGTCCCCGGCGCCCTGCGCGTCGAGCGGGTCGAGGTCCGCGGAGTCCACCCGCTGCTCCATCGACTTGTCGACACCCTGGGCGATGTCGGGCGACTGCTGCCCGATCGACACGGACACGCCGCACGAGGAGCCGTCGAACCCGACGTCCGACGACGTGTACCCGATGCGGCGCACGACGTCCCGGACGATCTGCGGGATCTCGACGTACGCGTCCTCGGTGGTCACCTCGCCCGCGACGTGGACGAGACCGGTCGTCACCATCGTCTCGACGGCGACACGTGCGTGCGGGTCTTGGTCCAGCAGCGCGTCGAGGATGGCGTCCGAGATCTGGTCACAGACCTTGTCCGGGTGGCCTTCCGTCACTGACTCCGAGGTGAACAGGCGCAGTTCGGTCATGGGTCACACCCTACTGTCTTGAAGGCTGGTCAGAGGCATCCGCACTGCGAGATGAGACGCGCTTCACGCGGGCGGGAGCAACCCCACCACGGCATCCCAGATCCCGTCGGCCACGTCCCGCTTGGTGCCGGTCGAGTGCCCGACGACGACGCCGTCGGGGTCGACGATCGTCACGGTGTTGTCCGCGACCCCGAAGCCCCGGTGCGCACCGACCTCGTTCACCGCGAGCAGGTCCGCACCCTTGCGTCGAGCCTTGACGCGCCCGTGGTCGATCACCGAGCCGTTCTCGTCGCCGGTCTCGGCGGCGAACCCGACCACGATCTGCCCGGCGCGGGCGCGGTCGCGGGCCAGGCCCGCGAGGATGTCGGGGTTCTCCACGAGCTCGATCGCGGCCGGCGCCTGCCCCGCGACCTTCTTGATCTTCGTCTCGGGGGTCCGGGCGGGCCGGAAGTCGGCGACGGCGGCCGCCATCACCACGACGTCGGCGTCGCGTGCAGCGTCCCGGACGGCGGTCTCGAGCTCGAGCGCCGACCCGACGCGCACGATCTGCCGGACGTCCGACGGATGCACCGGCACCTCGACGTTGGCGGCGACCAGCGTGACGACGGCACCACGGGCCGTCGCAGCCCGGGCGAGCTCGACACCTTGGCGTCCGCTCGACCGGTTTCCGAGGAACCGGACCGGGTCGATCGGCTCGCGAGTGCCTCCGGCCGAGACCACGACCTGTCGACCGGCGAGATCGCCGGAGGCGCGAACCGCCGACAGCGCGGCCGTGAGGATCTCCTCCGGCTCCGGCAGCCTGCCCGGCCCGGTGTCCGTACCCGTCAGGCGCCCCGAGGCCGGCTCGACCACGGTGACACCCCGGGAACGGAGCGTCTCGACGTTCGCGACGGTCGCCGGGTGCTCCCACATCTCGGTGTGCATCGCCGGTGCCATCACGACGGGACAGCGCGCCGTGAGCAGGGCGGACGTCAGGAGGTCGTCGGCGCGACCATGAGCTGCCCGGGCCAGGAGGTCCGCGGTGGCAGGGGCCACGACGACGAGGTCGGCCTCCTGGCCGAGGGCGACGTGCGGCACGTGCTCGACGTCCTCGAAGACGGCCGCGGTCGCGGGTTCGCCGGACAGGGCCTCCCACGTCGGTGCCCCCACGAACCGCAGAGCGGCCTCGGTGGGGATCACGCGGACGCGGTGGCCCTGTTCACGCAGAAGACGCAGCAGGAGCACGGCCTTGTAGGCCGCGATCCCTCCGCTGACGCCAAGGAGGACGCGCATCGACGATCAGGAGGCGGCGGGCTCGGGCTCCGACGGCGTGATCGTGAGCAGCCCCTGGTCGATCTCACGCATGGCGATCGAGAGCGGCTTCTCCTGGTTGCGCGTCTCGACGAGCGGGCCGACGTTCTCGAGGAGGCCCTCGTTGAGCTGCGAGTAGTACGCGTTGATCTGACGGGCACGCTTGGCCGCGTAGATGACGAGCGCGTACTTCGAGTCGGCACGCTCGAGGAGCTTGTCGATGGGCGGGTCGGTGATGCCCTCGGGGGCAGCGATGGTTCCGGACACAGTGGGCTCCGTGGGTTGGCTCGTCCTGCGGTGGTCCCGCAGCTGGCACCCGCGCTGGGCGCGGGACGTCGTCAATATTCTAGTCGCTGCTGTCCAGTCGACCGGCCGAGACGGGGTCGATCCCCATCACACGGACGAGCTCGTCCGTGGCGCGGTGAACGTCGTCGTTCACGATCACGACGTCGAACTCCGGTTCCGCAGCCAGCTCGACGCGCGCGGTCTCCAGCCGCCGTTCGCGCTCCTCCGGCCCCTCGGTCCCCCGCCCGACCAGGCGTCGTTCGAGCTCCTCCCACGACGGCGGGGCGAGGAAGACGAAGCGTGCGTCGGGCATCGACTCTCGGACCTGTCGGGCTCCCTGCAGGTCGATCTCCAGCAGCGCGCTGACCCCGTCGGCCAGTCGCTGCTCGACCGCGGCCCGGGGGGTGCCGTACCGGTTGCGCCCGTGGACCACGGCCCACTCGAGCATCTGCCCGTCGGCGACGAGTGCGTCGAACTCCTCCGGGGAGACGAAGTGGTAGTGCACCCCCTCGATCTCCCCCGGGCGGGGCGGACGCGTCGTCGTCGAGACGGACAACCAGACGTCGGGGTAGCGCTCGCGCACGTCGGCGGAGACGGTGCCCTTGCCCACGGCGGTGGGTCCGGCAAGTACGGTCAGTCGGGCAGGACGGGGTTCCGCGGGAACCCCGGTGGATGCAGCGGAAATCTCAGCCAAACCTCTCGATGAGGGCGGCGGACTGGTGCGGTCCCAGTCCCCGCACGCGACGGGTCTCGGCAATGCCGATCTCCTCCATGATCGCACGGGCCTTGACCTTGCCCACGCCTGGCAACGCCTCGAGCAGCGCCGACACCTTCAGCTTGCCGACGACGTCGTCCTTCTGGCCCAGCTCGACGACCTCTCGCAAGGAGCCCTGCGAGTACTTCAGGCGGTTCTTGATCTCGGCCCGCACACGGCGCGCCTCGGCAGCCTTCTCCAGCGCTGCCGTGCGCTGTTCGGGCGTCAGGTTCGGAAGTGCCACGCAAGTCACCTTCTCGGTCGATGCGGAGTCCCGCACATGCGGTCGGGGTCACACCCCGTGGACCGAAAGTAACGAGCACGCACAGATGTGGCAACGGCAACGCGCCGAGGACGACCACGCAGGTCAGGCCCTCAGAGCACCACGTGCCTCGTCGGCCGCCGTACGCGCCGCGTCGGGCAGGCCGTCCGGTCCGGCACCGAGCACGGCACGTGACGTCGACGCCAGCACCCGCGGGCGTGCCGCTCCGAAGACCTTCGCGAGCTCCGCCGCGCCGGCGCCCTGGGCACCGAGCCCAGGAGCGAGCAACGGACCGTTGACCGCCTCGAGATCCGTGCCCGTCTCGCGCACCGCGTCCCCGACGGTCGCCCCGACCACGAGCCCGACCGAGCCCATCGGGTCCGCACCTGCGTTGAGGACGGCCGCCTGGGCCGCGACGGACGCGGCGACGCTCGCCCCGTCGGATCCGACGGCGTGCTGGACCTCGTGCCCCTCCTTGTTGGACGTGAGGCAGAGGACGAAGATCCCCCGTCCGGTACGCGCAGCAAGCTCCGCCGCCGGGCTCAGCGAGCCGAACCCGAGGTAGGGCGAGACGGTGACCGCGTCGCCGGCCAGCGGTGAGCCGTCGGACAGGAACGCGTCGGCGTAGCCGGCCATCGTCGAGCCGATGTCGCCCCGCTTGGCGTCCACGATCGTGAGCGTGCTTGCCGCGCGAGCGGCCGAGACGACGTCCTCGAGAACCGCCATACCCGCGGCCCCGTGCCGCTCGAAGAGCGCCGACTGCGGTTTGAGGGCAGCCACCCGTCCGCCGAGCACGTCGACGACACGCAGCGCGAACTCCCGGAGCCCGCCCACGTCGTCGGGAAGACCCCACGACGCGAGGAGCCCCGGGTGCGGGTCGATCCCCACGCACAACGGACCGTGCTCGTCCATCGCGGCGGCGAGGCGCGCCCCGAACGCCGCGGTCATCGTGCGTTCGCCCGCGCGTCGTGCTCCTGAAGGCTGGACACGTCGAACGGACCCTCGAGGACCGCCTCGATGCCCTGCACGGCCGCGGCCAGCTGCTGGACGGTGGTGACGATCGTCTTGTCGGCCGCCGTCGTGGCCGCGCGGATCTCGTAGCCGTCGGCACGGGCGCCCTGACCCGACGGGCTGTTGACCACGAGGTCCACCTTGCCGTCCGTGATCAGGTCCACGATCGTGGGCTCCCCGTCCGGGCCCCGACCGTCGGAGTTCTTGCGCACCGTCGTGACGCTGATGCCGTTGCGCCGCAGGACGTTCGCGGTTCCCGTCGTCGCCAGGATGTCGAAACCGAGCTCGGCGAGCCGCTTGATCGGGAAGATGATCGCGCGCTTGTCACGGTCCGCCGTCGAGACGAAGACGGAGCCCGACGTCGGAAGACCGCCGAAGGCAGCCGCCTGGGACTTCGCGAAGGCGCGTGGGAAGTCCGCGTCGAACCCCATGACCTCGCCGGTCGAGCGCATCTCCGGGCCGAGCAGGGTGTCGACGACGGTGCCGTCGTCGGTACGGAACCGCTTGAAGGGCAGCACCGCCTCCTTGACGGCGATCGGGGCGTCGAGGTCGAGATCGCCACCGTCACCGGTCGCGGGCAGCACACCCTCGGCGCGGAGCTCGGCGATCGTCGAGCCCGTCATGATCAGCGACGCGGCCTTGGCCAGCGGGGTGCCGGTCGCCTTCGAGACGAACGGGACCGTCCGCGACGCGCGGGGGTTCGCCTCGAGGACGTAGAGCACGTCCGAGACGAGCGCGAACTGGATGTTGAGCAGACCGCGCACGCCGACGCCGGCGGCGATCGCCTCGGTCGACCGACGGATCCGTGCGATCTCGGACTCGCTGAGCGTGACCGGCGGGAGGACGCACGCCGAGTCGCCGGAGTGGATGCCGGCCTCCTCGATGTGCTCCATGACGCCGCCCAGGTACAGGTCCGTCCCGTCGTACAGCGCGTCGACGTCGATCTCCATCGCGTCGTCGAGGAAGCGGTCGATCAGCAACGGGGCGGGCAGGCCGGCGCTCGCGCGGGCGACCTCGCCGGCCGCCTCGAGCGCACGCTCGACGTAGCCGGTCAGCTGCTCGCGCGAGTAGACGATCTCCATCCCGCGACCACCGAGGACGTACGACGGGCGGACGAGCACCGGGTAACCGATCCTCTCGGCCGTCTCCTGCGCCTCGGTCAGGGACAGCGCGGTGCCGAACTGCGGTGCAGGCAGGCCCGCGGCCTCGAGGACCCGGCCGAAGGCCCCCCGGTCCTCGGCCATGTCGATGGCCTCGGGGCTCGTGCCCAGGATCGGCAGGCCGGCGTCGGCCAGTCGCTGCGCCAGGCCGAGCGGGGTCTGCCCGCCCAGCTGGACGATGATCCCCTCGACCGGGCCAGCGGCGAGCTCGGACTCGTACACCGCCAGGACGTCCTCGAACGTCAGCGGCTCGAAGTAGAGCCGGTCGGAGGTGTCGTAGTCGGTCGAGACCGTCTCCGGGTTGCAGTTCACCATCACGGTCTCGAACCGGTCCCTCAGCGCGAGGGTCGCGTGGACGCACGAGTAGTCGAACTCGATGCCCTGACCGATCCGGTTCGGGCCGGAGCCCAGGATGATCACCGCGGGGCGCTCGCGCGGCGCGACCTCGGACTCGTCGTCGTAGGTCGAGTAGAAGTACGGCGTCGCGGCGGCGAACTCGGCCGCGCACGTGTCGACGGTCTTGTACACGGGCCGGACGCCGAGCGCCTTGCGGACCTCGCGGAGGGTCGACTCCGACATGTTCCGCAGCGCGGCGATCTGCGCGTCGGAGAGTCCGTGACGCTTTGCCCGGTGCAGGAGCGTCGACGTCAGCGCGTCCGCACCGGCCACCTCGGCCGCTACCTCGTTGACGAGCTGGATCTGGTCCAGGTACCACGGGTCGATCTTCGTGGCCTCGAAGACCTGCTCCAGCGTGGCCCCGGAACGCAGCGCCTGCTGCACGCCGATGAGACGGTTCTCCGTCGGACGGGCGATCTTCACGAGCAGCGCGTCCAGGTCGGCACCGCCGAGCGGCTCTCCGTCCCAGTGGAAGACGGACCCCGACTTGTCGATCGAGCGCAACGCCTTGCCGAGCGCCTCGGTGAAGTTGCGCCCGAGCGCCATCGCCTCGCCGACCGACTTCATGGTGGTCGAGAGTGTCGGGTCGGCCGCGGGGAACTTCTCGAACGCGAACCGCGGGACCTTCACCACGACGTAGTCGAGCGTGGGCTCGAACGACGCCGGGGTGACCTGCGTGATGTCGTTCGGGATCTCGTCGAGGGTGTACCCGACGGCGAGCTTGGCGGCGATCTTCGCGATCGGGAAGCCGGTCGCCTTCGAGGCGAGGGCGGACGAGCGGGAGACGCGCGGGTTCATCTCGATGACGACCACACGACCGGTCTCGGGGTGCACGGCGTACTGGATGTTGCAGCCGCCCGTGTCGACACCGACCTCGCGGATGACGGCGATGCCGATGTCCCGGAGGTTCTGGAACTCACGGTCCGTCAGGGTCAGCGACGGGGCCACGGTGATCGAGTCACCGGTGTGCACGCCGACGGGGTCGACGTTCTCGATCGAGCAGACCACCACGACGTTGTCGTGCTTGTCGCGCATGAGCTCGAGCTCGTACTCCTTCCACCCGAGGATCGACTCCTCGAGCAGGACCTCCGTGGTCGGCGAGTAGTGCAGACCGGCACCGACGATGCGGCGCAGGTCGCGCTCGTCGTACGCGATCCCGGAACCCAGCCCGCCCATGGTGAACGACGGACGCACCACCATGGGGTATCCCAGGTCGTCGGCCGCCGCGATCGCCTCGTCGACGGTGTGGATGATGGCGCTCCGGGCGCTCTCTCCCCCGCACTTCTCGACGACGTCCTTGAACTGCTGGCGGTCCTCGCCCTTCTGGATGGCGGGGATGTTCGCACCGATGAGCTCGACGCCGTACTCGGCGAGCACGCCGGCGTTGTCCAGGTCGATCGCCGCGTTCAGCGCCGTCTGCCCGCCCAGCGTGGGCAGCAGCGCGTCCGGCCGCTCCTTCGCGATGATGGTGGTCAGGACCTCGGTCGTGATCGGCTCGACGTAGGTCGCGTCGGCGAACTCCGGGTCGGTCATGATCGTCGCCGGGTTCGAGTTCACGAGGATGACCCGGAGGCCCTCCTCCTTCAGGACGCGGCACGCCTGGGTGCCGGAGTAGTCGAACTCGCAGGCCTGGCCGATGACGATCGGGCCGGAGCCGATGACCAGGACACTCTTGAGATCAGTTCTGCGCGGCATCGGAGGCCTCCTTCTGGGTCGTCATGAGCTCGACGAAGCGGTCGAACAGGTAGGCGGCGTCGTGCGGACCCGCCGCGGCCTCCGGGTGGTACTGCACGGAGAACGCCGGGAGGTCGAGGCACTCGAGCCCCTCGACGACCTGGTCGTTCAGCCCGACGTGGGACACGACGACGCGGCCGTACCGTCCGCCGTCGTGCGGTGCGGTGGACTCACCCTCGAGCGGGGCGTCGACGGCGAAGCCGTGGTTGTGCGCCGTCACCTCGACCTTGCCCGTGCGGCGGTCCATCACCGGCTGGTTGATGCCGCGGTGGCCGTACCCGAGCTTGTACGTGCCGTACCCGAGGGCGCGGCCGAGGATCTGGTTGCCGAAGCAGATCCCGAAGTACGGGATGCGGCGGTCCAGGACCGACCGGAGCAGGTCGACCTCGACGGTCGCCGCTCCCGGGTCGCCCGGACCGTTGGAGAAGAAGACGCCGTCCGGGGCGAGGGCGACGATCTCGTCGATCGTCGTGATGCTCGGCACGACGTGGACCCGGAGCCCGCGCTCGGCGAGCCGCTGCGGCGTCATCGACTTGATGCCGAGGTCGACGGCGACGACCGTGGCGGTCGCCTCGTCGACGCCCTGCGGCTCGACCGTGTAGGCCTCGGAGACGCTGACCTCCTTCGCCAGGTCGGCCCCTGCCATGCGCGGAGCAGCCTTGACCTCGGCGACCAGGTCCGCCGTCGGGCGACGGACCCCGTCGTTCTCGAGCGACTCGCCCGAGAAGATCCCGGCCCGCATCGTGCCGAGCTCCCGCAGATGACGCGTGAGGGCGCGCGTGTCGATGTCGCTGATCCCGACGACGCCCTGCGACTCCAGGTCCTCGTCGAGGGTCCGTGTGGCGCGCCAGTTCGAGGCCCGCCGCGCGGGGTCGCGGACGACGAAGCCGCTGACCCAGATCTGCTGGGACTCGTCGTCGTCGTCGTTGACCCCCGTGTTTCCGATGTGCGGGGCGGTCATGACGACGATCTGCCGGTGGTACGACGGGTCGGTCAGCGTCTCCTGGTACCCGGTCATGCCGGTGTTGAAGACGATCTCGCCGACGGTCGTGCCGCGGGCGCCGTACGCGCGCCCGACGACGGTCCGGCCGTCCTCGAGGACGAGCACGGCCTCGTCCGTCGTGGCTGGTGCGCGCAGCGGCGCGGTGGGTGCGATGCTCACGAGGTTTCCTCCCCGTCGATGGTGGATGGGACGAGTGCGTCGATCGCGGCGATGAGCTGCTCGCGATCGCTCGTTCGTCGCACGTGCAGGCCTGTGTCCAGGGTGATGCTGTCGTTCGGTGCGGTCGCGGGCGCCTTCCAGGTGAGCACGACGATGGTGCCCGTCCCGAGCTGCTTGCCCACCATTCCGTTGGTGATGTGGACGCCCTCCAGCGCGGAGCGTCCGACGTAGAGCGGGGCGCTTCCCGACCGCTCGACGACGACGCCGTTCTCGTGGACGGTGGCCGTCCCCCGGGAGCGGTCCCCGAGGTGGTGGACACCGACCCGGGCGAGCGCCTCTCCTGCCAGGGTGGAGCTGACGTAGGTCACGTCGACGGCGCCGAGAACGATCTCGCCGAGGTCGTCGGGACGTCCCGGCAGGTCCCCGATCGTGTCGACGCCACGGCGCCGCATCCGCACGAACCCGCGGACCACCAGAGCGACGAGGACCAGACCGACGACGACCCAGATGGCGACGGCGACGGGTTGGGGCAGGTTCATGCGGTCACCTCCACCGGAGACCCGTCGAGCACCGTCGCGCGACCGCGCAGGAACGTCGCGACGACCCGCCCGGGGAGCTCCCGCCCGCGGAAGGGCGTGTTCGTGCTCGCCGTCGCCTGCTCCGCCCCGTCGACGACCCGGGTCGCCGCGGGGTCGACCAGCACGACGTTCGCCGGCTCGCCGACCGCGAGCGGTCGACCCTGCGCGCGGTCCCCGCTGTCGATCCGACCGATCCGGGCCGGTGCCGCGGAGAGCACCCGGGCGACGTCCGCCCAGTTCATGCGCCCTGTGTCGACCATCGTCGCCTGCACGACGGAGAGCGCGGTCTCGAGGCCGGTCATGCCGAAGGCGGCGGCGGCCCACTCGCAGTCCTTGTCCTCACGGGTGTGCGGGGCATGGTCGGTCGCGACGATGTCGATCGTCCCGTCGGCGAGACCCGCGCGGACGGCCTCGACGTCCTCAGCCGTCCGCAGGGGCGGGTTGACCTTGAACGTCGGGTCGTAGTCGCGCGCCAGATCGTCGGTCAGCAGGAGGTGGTGCGGCGTGACCTCGGCCGTGACGTCGACGCCGCGCTTCTTCGCCCACCGGACCAGGTCGACCGACCCTGCCGTGGAGAGGTGGCAGACGTGCAGACGGGAGCCGACGTGCTCGGCCAGCAGCACGTCGCGGGCGATGATCGCCTCCTCCGCGACCGCGGGCCAGCCGGTGAGCCCGATCTCCGCCGAGACGACACCTTCGTTCATCTGGGCGCCCTCCGTGAGGCGCGGCTCCTGGGCGTGCTGGGCGACGACACCGTCGAACGCCTTGACGTACTCCAGGGCCCGTCGCATCAGGATCGGGTCGTGCACGCACTTGCCGTCGTCGGAGAAGACGCGGACACGCGCCGCCGAGTCGGCCATGGCGCCGAGCTCCGCGAGCTGCGTCCCGTCGAGGCCGACGCTGACGGCACCCACGGGGTGGACGTCCACCCAGCCGGCGTCGCGTCCGATCCGCCAGACCTGCTCGACGACGCCTGCCGTGTCCGCGACCGGCGTCGTGTTCGCCATGGCGTGGACGGCGGTGAAGCCGCCGGCTGCCGCAGCGCGCGTTCCCGAGGCGATCGTCTCGGCGTCCTCGCGGCCCGGCTCGCGCAGGTGCGTGTGCAGGTCGACGAGTCCGGGGAGGGCGACCAGACCGGTGGCGTCGACGACGGCCGCGCCCTCGTGCGACGCGGTCCCCTCGTCGAGGATCTCGGCGATGACGCCGTCGCGCAGCACCAGGTCGACGGGGTCGCCGCCCGTCGGCCGGGCGCCGCGGAGGATGGTCGTCGTGCTCATCAGAGTGTCGTCCCTTCGGAGTTGTCCCCCGACAGGAGGAGGTAGAGAACTGCCATGCGCACGGCCACGCCGTTGCCGACCTGCTCGACGATGACCGAACGCGGCGAGTCGGCCGCCTCGGCGGAGATCTCGAGCCCCCGGTTCATCGGTCCGGGGTGCATCACGATCGCGTGCGGGGCGAGGGTCGCCAGACGGCGCGGGTCGAGCCCGTACTTGCGGGTGTACTCGAGCGGGTTGGGGAAGAACGCTCCCCCGCCGCTGCCGCTCCCGCTCATCCGCTCCCGCTGCACGCGCAGCATCATGATCGCGTCGGGCGCGACGTCCCGGAGCGTGGCGTCGAGGTCGAACGACACGTCGCACGGCCACGTCTGGACGCCGACCGGGAGGAGCGTGGGCGGGGCGACCAGGGTCACGTGCGCGCCGAGCGTGGCCAGCAGGTGAACGTTCGACCGCGCGACGCGGGAGTGCAGGACGTCACCGACGATGGCGACACGCAGCCCGGCGAGGTCCGTGCCGTCGGCCACGTCGTCGTCCGGACGTGCCGCGCCTCCCGCAAGGTACGTCGCAAGGTGGCGGCGCATCGTGAACGCGTCGAGGAGCGCCTGCGTGGGGTGCTGGTGCATGCCGTCACCCGCGTTGACGACGGCGGCGTCCAACCAGCCGGCGTTCGCCAGCAGGTGCGGAGCTCCCGAGGCCTGGTGCCGACACACCACGGCGTCGGCGCCCATCGCCTGCAGCGTCAGGGCGGTGTCCTTGAGGGACTCGCCCTTGGAGACGCTCGAGCCCTTGGCCGAGAAGTTGATCACGTCCGCCGAGAGCCGCTTCGCCGCGGTCTCGAACGAGATACGGGTCCGGGTGGAGTCCTCGTAGAAGAGGTTGACGACGGTCCGCCCCCGCAGCGTGGGGAGCTTCTTGATCTCGCGGCCCTGCGTCGCCGCCATCTGGGCGGCCGTGTCGAGGATGCGGACGGCCTCGTCGCGAGAGATGTCCTGGGTCGAGAGCAGATGTCTCATCGAGCACCCCCGGCGATGACGACGCAGTCCGCGTTGTCGCGGTCGGTCTCCGCAAGGCGCACGAGGACACGCTCGTCGGTGGCGGTCGGCAGGTTCTTGCCGACGAAGTCCGGCCGGATCGGCAGCTCGCGGTGCCCGCGGTCGACGAGGCAGGCGAGCTGCACCGCGCGGGGCCGACCTAGATCGACGATCGCGTCGAGGGCCGCGCGGATGGTCCGGCCCGAGTAGAGGACGTCGTCCACGAGGACGACGACCTTCCCGTCGATGCCGCCGGCGGGCACGTCCGTCCGCCCGATCGTCCGCGTGGGGTTGTTCCGCAGGTCGTCCCGGTACATCGTCACGTCGAGGCGGCCGACGAGGGTCGCGGGGTCTGCCTGCGGCTCGACCTCCGCGATTCGACGCGCCAGACGCTGTGCGAGCGGGACGCCGCGCGTCGGGATTCCGAGAAGAAGGACGTCGGCAGCGCCGCGGTTGCGCTCGAGGATCTCGTGGGCGATCCGGGTCAGTGCCCGGGAGATGTCGGCCTCGCCGAGGACGACCGTGCCCTCGGGGCGACCGGCGCTGCTCGGGGACGCGGGTGCGTCGTCTGCGGGCACAGGTGAGCGAGTCATTCTGGCTCCTTCCTCGCCTCACTGGACGAGTCTTAAAGGATCTCTGACACGCTCAGACTAGCGCGCCCGCCAGAGTGCTCCGCCCACGCATCCAGCATGCGGCGCGCGAGATGCGTCACAGACGGCGACGACCCCGCACCGGTCGGGGTGCGGGGTCGTCGTGGCTCGCGTGGCGAGGTCTCGTCAGGCGAGCAGCGTCGGCTTCAGCGAGAGGATCCGGCCGAGGAGTCCGTTGACGAAGTCCGGGGACTCGTCCGTGGACAGACCGCGTGTCAGGTCCACGGCCTCGTCGATGGCGACCACGTCGGGGACGTCGTCGTTGAAGAGCATCTCCCAGGTGCCGATCCGCAGCAGCGCACGGTCCACCGACGGCATCCGCTCGATCGTCCAGCCGTGCGAGTACGTCGACAGGATCTCGTCGATCCGTTCACGGTGCTCGAGCACACCCTCGACGATCTCGACGGTGTACTGCGGGAGCGCCGCCTCGGTGCCGGGCTCGACGACGCGGTCGGCGAGAAGGGTCCCCGCGTCGACCTCGCGCTGGTCGGCCTCGAAGAGCACGTCGAGGGCGCGCTTGCGCGCCTTGGTCCGGGCGCCCATGTCAGTCGTTCACGCGGCTGAGGTACGTCCCCGCACGGGTGTCGACCTTGACCTTGGTGCCCTGCTCGAGGAAGAGCGGGACCTGGATCTCGGCGCCGGTCTCGAGCGTGGCGGGCTTGGTGCCGCCCGTGGAGCGGTCCCCCTGCAGGCCGGGCTCGGTGTACGTGACCTCGAGGACCACGGAGGCGGGCAGGTCGACGTAGAGCGGGTTGCCGTCGTTCTGCGCGACGTTCACCATCATGCCCTCGAGCATGTAGTTGCTGGCGTCGCCCACGACGGTGGCCGGGACCATCAGCTGGTCGTACGTGTCCGTGTCCATGAAGACGAAGTCGTCGCCGTCCTGGTACAGGTACTGCATGTCGCGACGGTCGACGCTCGCGGTCTCGATCTTGGCACCGGCGTTGAACGTCTTGTCGACCGTCTTGCCGGACAGGACGTTCTTCATCTTGGTGCGGACGAACGCGCCACCCTTGCCCGGCTTGACGTGCTGGAACTCGATGATCGACCAGAGCTGGCCGTCGATACGCAGGACGGTGCCGTTCTTGATGTCATTGCTCGTTGCCACGGGTGAGAACTTCCTGTCGTCGTGTCGGATGGGCGCGGGGACGTGCCGCCGCGCGAAAACTCGGTCCAGTCTACGCCAGCAGCCCGATCACCCAGACTCCGAGCAGTCCCGCCAGCCCTGCCCAGCCCATCGACGCGAGCGTCCCGATCACGAACCGCTCCGACGCGACCGGCCGCTCGCGCAGCTCGGGATACCGACCGAGCCCCTTGATCGCGACGACGACGGCTATCCCCGCGGGGTAGCCGGCGAGCAGGCACCCGGTGACGGCGAGTCGCTCGAGGATCCCGATCCACGTGCCCCCGCGCAGCGCGGCGACGGCTTGTGCCCCCGCAGGCCCGTCGTCCTGCGCCGCCCCGCGGGACGCCGATCGCAGGACCCAGGGGACGATCAGGCTCCCCCCGCCGACGCTCGCGGCCAGGGCACCGGCCCCGATCACGACGGACACGATCGTCAACCAGGGTTCGCTCATCCGTCTGCCTCCTGCAGCATGCGGACCGCCACCGGGCGTGCCGCCTCGACCTCGTCGTGGAGCGCAGCGCGAAGTCGCTGGCTCATCGCCTGCTCGCTGATGCCGAGCTCGGCTGCCGCCTCCTTCTGGGTCCCCCCGACCCGCCGGAGCGCGGCGACGGCGTCGTGCCCCGCCGTCGAGCGGCGGGCCACGACCGCAGCGAGCAGCCGGAGGAAGGCCTCGGTGTCGTGCGCGCGCTCCTCGTCGGCTCCGGTCACGGCCAGCGGGACGGTCAGCCCACGGCCCTTCGCCCGGTCGACGGCGTCGCGCGCCCGGACGTAGGCGTCCCCCGTCGCCTCGCGGGTGCTGCCGGGCAGCGGCTCACGGACGGACCCGATGCCGAGACCGACGCTCCACCCGCCACGGCCCGCGATCCTCAGGACCGTCTCGACGACCGTCGCCGCGTCGACGAGCAGACCCTGGACCTCGTCGCCGACCGTCCGCTCGTACGGCAGGAGCAGCGCCGTCGGCGAGGTCTCGGTCAGCGCGTCGAGCAGCGCGGGCACCTCGTCGGACGCATGGGTGCTGCCACGCTGGTCGATCGTCAGGACGAACATGAATCCATAGTACAGACTTGATCCGCCCGGATCAAGTTCTGAACCTTGATGCTGACCGATCTAGGCATCGGCTCCGTCCCCGACCAGCTCACGCAGAGCCTCGAGAGCCAGGCGGTACGACCCGACGCCGAACCCGGCGATCGTCCCCGTCGCGACCGCGCCGACGACAGACCGGTGACGGAACTCCTCCCGTGCGTACGGGTTGGAGATGTGGACCTCGATCAGCCGCAGCCCGCCGTGGGTGACCTGCGCGGCCGCGTCCCGCAACGCATAGGAGTAGTGCGTGAACGCCGCAGGGTTGATCACCACGTGCGACCTCGTGTCGACGGCCTCGTGGAGCCATGCGACGATCTCGGCCTCGTCGTCGGTCTGGCGGACCTCGACCTCGAAGCCCAGGGCGCCACCCCACCCCGCGGCCGCCTCCACCAGACCGTCGTAGCTCGTGTGCCCGTAGACGTCGGGCTCGCGGACGCCCAGACGGGCGAGATTGGGTCCGTTGAGGACGAGGACACGTGTCATGCCCCTGAGGTTAGCGGCCACGACACCCGGCACGCCCGCGCCGTGCCGCCGGCCGCCTCGCGAACCCCCTCGACGGCTACGATCACGACATGCCCGACGACGTGACCTCCGCCACTGTGCCCGCGCCTGCGTCAGGGGGCCGCCGTCGCCAGGTCGTGGCCTGGTCCCTCTGGGACTGGGGGTCGGCCGCGTTCAACGCCGTCGTCACCACCTTCGTCTTCACCCGCTGGATCACGAGCGAGGACTTCGTCGAGCAGGGCGCGGACGCGACGGCCGTCATGGCGGAGCACTCCGCGTGGCTCGGCTGGGGACTCGCAGCGGCCGGCCTGGTGATCGCCGTCCTCGCCCCCGCGATCGGGACGCTCGCGGACGCGTCCGGACGACGCAAGCTCTGGCTCGGCATCAACTCGGCCATGGTCTTCGCCTCGATGGTCGCGATGTTCTTCGTCCGCCCCGAGCCGGGCTCGCTCTCGGACGCGGTGATCCTCGGGGTCGTCCTGCTGAGCGTCGGCAACGTGTTCTTCGAGCTCGCGTCGGTGGCCTACAACGCCCTGCTCCTGCAGATCTCGACGCCGGACACGATCGGCCGCGTGAGCGGATGGGGCTGGGGCGCGGGGTACGTGGGTGGCATCGTCCTCCTCCTCGTCCTCTTCGTCGGCTTCATCAACCCCGACGTCGGGTGGTTCGGTGTGACGGGCGAGGACGGGATGAACATCCGCGTCTCGGTGCTGATCTCGGCCTTCTGGTTCGCGCTCTTCGCCGTCCCGGTCCTCACCATGGTCCCGGAGGAGCCGCGCACGGCGGCCAGGACCTCCCTCGGCGTCGCAGACGCGTACCGCAAGCTCGGCCGCGACATCGCCGGCCTGTGGCGCACTCAGCGCTCGACGCTCTGGTACCTCGTCGCCAGCGCGATCTATCGCGACGGACTCGCCGGGGTCTTCACGTTCGGGGCCGTCATCGCCTCCGGGACCTTCGGCTTCTCCGCGAGCGAGGTCATCGTGTTCGCGATCGCGGCGAACCTCGTCGCCGGACTCTCGACCTTCGTCGGGGGTTGGCTGGACGACAAGGTCGGCCCGCGCCGCGTCGTCGTCTGGTCGCTCGTCATCCTGGTGGCCGCGGGCCTGGGCGTCTTCTTCCTGCACGACGGCGGGACGACCGTCTTCTGGGTCTGCGGACTCGTCCTCTCCGGATGCGTCGGGCCGGCACAGTCGGCCAGCCGCGCGCTCCTCGGTCGACTGGCCACCCCCGGCCACGAGGCCGAGGCGTTCGGCCTGTACGCGACGACGGGCCGCGCCGCAAGCTTCCTGGCACCCCTCGCCTTCTCCGTGGCGGTGACGCTGGGCGGTGCCCAGTACTGGGGGATCCTGGGGCTCGTCGCCGTCATCCTGCTCGGTCTCGTCGTCCTGCTCCGCGTGCGCTTCCCGGCCGGACTCGGGATCAACGGTGCCCGCGACCGGAAAGGATGACGAGCACGACGCTTATCATCCTTTAATCAACGACCGAGTGCTACGGTGACGAGATGTCATCCGCTTCGACCCCCTGGCCCGCGACCGCCGGCGAGGAGCACCGCTGGCGCTCGTCGCTGCCGCCGGAAGCGCTCTCTCGCAGTGCGGCCGAGCGTCTCCGCAGGCCGTACACCTCCGCCGTCGTACCGAGGATCGCGGACACCGACGTCCGCGTGCCGCGCGCGACCGCAGCCGCCGCCGAGGAGGCCTCGCGCCTGATCGGAGACTTCGACCAGGAGGTCGGCAGAAACGTCGCGCCGTTCGCAGCGGTGCTCCTGCGCTCGGAGTCGGCCTCGTCGTCGCAGATCGAGAACCTCACGTCGGGCGCACGTCAGATCGCGCTCGCCGAGATCGGTGAGGACGCCCGCGCGAACGCGCAGCAGATCGTCGGCAACGTCCGCGCGATGACCGCCGCCGTAAACCTGTCCGAGGGGGTCGACATCACCGGGATCCTGACGATGCACGACGCACTGATGTCCCCGGCCCCGTACGCCGGGGAGCTCCGCACGGAGCAGGTCTGGATCGGCGGCACCGCGTACTCGCCGCACGACGCCGTCTTCACACCTCCCCACCACGACCGCCTGACCGACGACCTTGCCGACCTGGTCGCGTTCGCACGACGAACCGACGTTCCGGCGCTCACGCACGCTGCGGTCGCCCACGCGCAGTTCGAGACGATCCACCCGTTCGTCGACGGCAACGGCCGGACGGGGCGAGCGCTCATCCATGCACTCCTCAGGCACCGCGGGCTGACCCGGACCGTGACCGTGCCCGTCTCCGCCGGCCTGCTCGTCGACACGGAGGGGTACTTCTCAGCGTTGACCGCCTTCCGCGCAGGAGACGCCGCACCGATCGTGGACGCGCTCTCCGCCGCAGCGGTCCTCTCCGTGTCGAACGGTCGTCGCCTCGTCGCCGATCTGCTCGACGCCCGTGCCACCTGGGCCGCGAACCTCACCGCGCGCGCAGACTCGGCCGCGTGGCCGCTCCTCGACGTCGTCCTGCGCCACCCCGTGCTCGGGACCGAGCTGGTGCGAGAGCAGCTCGGCGTCACCCAACCGAACGCCCGGCGCGCCATCGACCGGCTGGTGGACGCCGGTGCGCTCGTCGAGGTCGGCGGGCGACGGCGGTCGATCCTCTGGCAGGCACCCCAGGTCCTCACCGCCCTCGACGAGTTCGCAGCACGCGCGGGACGTCGGCGCCTCGGCTCCCCTGCCTCGGTGGACTGAGGGCTTCTTGCGCTGCGCAACCACGGTGGGTTGACCACGCTTGGCACACTATTTATGCCAGGGCCTTGTCCGCGAGCGCCCGTCAGGTCCTCGTGCGCCGTTTCGTGACGTCCCCTGCGCCGTGCAGGCGGGGCGCGTTCGTCGGCGTGGTGGTCGGCGGCCGGGCCTGGTGGTCGGTGGCGGGTGGAAAGGGGCGTACGGTTCGAGGCAGAGCCTCCCCTGGTGGGCCCGGTGGCTGCTGGTGCGATTCTCTCGAAACCGCCTGGGCCCTGGAGGACACCGTCATGACTCCCCTGACTCTTGGCATTCTTGCCCGGTCGCGCAAGGAGAACGAGCTGCGCCTGGCGATCCATCCGCGTCATCTGCGGCAGATCCCTGAGGATCTTCGTCCGTTCGTGCTGCTGGAGCGCGGTTACGGCGAGCGGTTCGGGTTCTCGGACGAGCAGGTGGGCGCGTGGGTGGGTGGTCTGCGGTCTCGGGAGGAGCTGGTCGCGGAGTCGGACGTGGTGCTGGCGCCGAAGCCGTTGCTGAGCGACGTCGCGGAGCTGCGGGAGGGTCAGACGCTGTGGGGGTGGCCGCACTGTGTCCAGGACTCTGAGCTGACGCAGGTGGCGATCGACCGGTCGTTGACGTTGATCGCGTTCGAGGCGATGAACCACTGGGGTCCGGACGGGGCGTTCAACCTGCACGTGTTTCACAAGAACAACGAGCTGGCGGGGTACAGCTCGGTGCTGCATGCGATGCAGCTGGCGGGGATGGCCGGGGACTACGGTCCGCGGCTGCGTGCGGTGGTGATCGGGTTCGGTGCGACGGCGCGTGGCGCGGTGACGGCGTTGGATGCTCTGGGGGTGCATGACGTCGACGTGCTGACGCGTCGGGACGTGGCGGCGGTGGCGGCCCCGATCCATTCGGCGCGCATCGTCCGGTTGGACGACGATCCGAGCGGGGGCCGGGTGGGGCACGCGGTGACTGCGGAGGGCCGGGTGCCGTTGCCGGAGTTCCTGGGTGAGCACGACATCATCGTCAACTGCGTGCTGCAGGACACCGAGGCTCCGTTGATGTTCTTGACGGACGATGATCTGCCGGACCTTGCGTCGGGGACGGTGATCGTGGACGTGTCGTGCGACGAGGGTATGGCGTTCGGCTGGGCCCGGCCGACGTCGTTCGAGGAGCCGGCGTTCGCCGTCGGGAACGGGGTGCTGTACTACGCGGTCGACCACAGTCCTTCGTACCTGTGGAACTCTGCGACGTGGGAGATCAGCTCTGCCTTGATGTCGTTTCTTCGTACGGTCATGGGTGGGCCCGACGCCTGGGTGGAGGACGAGACGGTGCGTCGCGCGATCGAGGTCCGTGACGGCGTCGTGCTGAACCCGGCGATCCTTGCCTTCCAGGGGCGGGATGCCGACTACCCGCACGCTGTCGGACGTCGCGACTAGTCGATGCGGTGGGCGACCCGGTCGCACAGGGGCAGCCACGCGTCCCGGGGTCTCCACTCCCAGGTGACGGTCTGGGTGCGGCCGTCCGCGCTGAACTCGAACGTCGCTCGTTCGTGCTCGCCGGTGAGCGTCCACGTGCGACGGTCGACGGTCATCGTGTAGTCGCGGGCGTACCCGTGGTTCTCGACGGTCCGTGCGAAGTAGCGTTCGGTGTCGCGGTCCCACCCGAGGATGCTGAGGGTGTCGAAGGGACCGTTGGCGCGTTCGTCCTGGATGACGAAGTACTTGCCGGTGTGCCAGCGTGCGGTGTGGATGCTTCGCCACGGGGCGGGTTCTGCGTACGGGTCGGCCGGTGTCTGGGTGGGTCCACCGTAGGAGACCCCTTCGGCGTGCCAGCTGCCGACGAAGACCGCGAGCGCCTCGTGCGGTCCCCCGGTGGTGGTGTCGGTCATGGTGTCCCCGTCCTGGTCGGTCCGTCCGTCTCCTGGTGGCTGTCCGCGAGCGCCCGGGCGTTCTCGACGGCCGCCGGCTGTCTTCCATGGTGTGCCCGAGAGCTCGATGCGCGCGATCGGGGGTGCACGGGACCGGGCGCGTGTCGGCGGGGCTGCGGCGGAGGTGCCCCCTAGTCGACGAAGGCCAGGATCGACGCTCGACCGCGCGGCGTCAGGGTGATCGCCCGGGCCCGCCCGTCGAGCTCGTGCTGTCGACGTTCGAGGTATCCGCCTGCCTCGAGCCGGTCGAGGATGCCCGACGTCGTGGCCGCGCTGACCTGCAGGCGGTTCGCGAGCTCTGTCGCCCGCTGGGGGTCGTGCGCGTGGAGGATCGCGAGGACGCGCAGCTGCTGCATGGTGAGCGTCGTGCTCGAGATGGCGGCCAGTCGCCGCCTCACCTGATCGGAAGGGGTCACGCTGCTGATCCTGGCAACCGCACCTGTGTGCGAGCCATGAAGGACCCGGGCGGTTCCCGAGCGTTCGGTGTGGGTCTCGACCGGACGACGGTGCCGGTACGTCAGCGGTCGTCGTCGTCCACGTGTTCGAGGATGTCTCCCGGTTGACACTCGAGCTGGCGACAGATGGCGTCGAGCGTGCCGAGGCGCACGGCCTTGGCCTTGCCGGTCTTGAGGATCGACAGGTTGGCGACCGTGATACCGACTCGCTCGGCGAGCTCGGTCAGGGTCATCTTGCGCTCGACGAGCATCCGGTCGAGACGGACGGCGATCGCCATCAGACCGTCAACCTCTGCTCGTTCTCGATGTCTGCCCCGTGGCGAGACACCTCGGCCACGAGGAGGACCAGGACACCGAGGGCGATCTGGACGAAGTCCACACCGGTCGAGGCGCCGTCCCACGGTGCGAGCATCATCTCTTCGGCAAAGGACTGCGCGCCGTAGCCGGTCTGGACGATGGACGTGTAGTGGCTCAGCAGGGGCCGGTGCCGCGCCTACGATCGCCAGCCATCCCAGACCACGCAGCAACCGCACGGTGCGAGGACTGAACGCCGTTCCCGCGGCCGCAGCCGCGAGAAGCCGCCACACCATCGCGAGCCATGCGACGACCCCCACCCCGACGAGCACCTTCTCGACGAGCTGGGCGGCGACGAAGGTGCTCCATCCCCCGCTCGAGGCGAGCTGGACCTCGCGCGTCAGTCGCACGGTGACCGGCTGCACATCGGCAGAAGGGGCCGTCACCCTGTCCGCGGTTTACCAGAACGTCGACCGCCCACCGCGCAAGGCCCCCTTCGAGGAGTGCGACATGATCGACGTGCCCAGCGCGGGATCCGAGATCGGACCGCGCCGGCCGAGTGCGGCGACACTCGAGACCGCGTGCTGGACCTCCGCGCACCGTCCCGCCGGTGCAGACCGGCGCGCAGGGCATAGGTTCGACCCATGACGAACGCCGCACCCTCTGTGCCCTGGGCTCCGGACGCGCCGCTCGGTGACGCGTTTGAGTCGGCCCCGATCGCCGGCGCGACGCTCGTCCGGCCACGCCGGACGCCGTCCGATCCGCGAGGCGTCGTCGTCCACCTGCACGGCTACAATGACTACTTCTTCCAGGCGCACCTCGCCGAGGCGTTCACACGAGCCGGGTTCGCCTTCTACGCCGTCGACGCCCGCCGCGCAGGTCGGTCCCTGCGACCGGGCGAGGTCCCGCACTACCAGTCGGACCTGCACGAGCAGGCGACCGACCTGAGCACGGCCGTGGCTCTGGCGCGGGCCGCGCACCCCGGCCTCCCGCTGATCGTGCACGCGCACTCCACCGGAGGGCTGGTGGCCGCGCTGTGGGCCCATTCGCACCGCGAGCGCCGCACGGTCGACGCGTTGGTGCTGAACAGCCCGTTCCTGGACGTGGGGGCCAGCAGCTGGTTGTCGCCGGTGGCGTTCGCGATGCTCGACGTCGCGGCGCCGTTGTCACCGATGGTGCAGGTGACGTCCGCGCCGTCCTGGTACGCGACGTATCAGCATGTCGAGCACGGAGGGCGCTGGGACTTCGACACGTCGTTGAAGCGTCCGCAGGGGCTGCCGGCGCGGGCAGGCTGGCTGCGTGCGGTGGTGCGCGCTCAGGTGCGGTTGGCAGCGGGGCTCGAGGTGGGATGCCCGGTGCTGGTCGCACACTCGGCGTCCTCGGGCATCGACTCCCCGGACAACCCGTTGCTCGATGCCCAGGACACGGTGCTCGACGTCGCCCACATCGAACGGTTGGCGCCGCGGTTGGGCGACGACGTGCGGACGGTGGCGGTCGAGGGCGGGGTGCACGACCTGTCGCTGTCGGCACCAGCACCTCGCGCGCTGTACCTCGACGAGGTGTTGTCGTTCGCCGCGAGCGCCGGTTCGGCCGGTGGTGCCCCGTGAGCGGGCGTCCGACGTCGTGGGCGTTTCCGTACTTCGACGCACCGGGCGGCGTGGTCGCACTCGCGCATCGTGGCTTCTCGCTCTCGGGACTGGAGAACTCGATGGCGGCGTTCGCCGGAGCGGTCGACCTCGGGTTCGGCTACGTCGAGACCGACGCCCATGCCACCCGTGACGGTGTGGCGGTGGCTCTGCACGACGCATCGCTGGACCGGACGACGGATGCGCACGGGCTCGTCGCGGAGCTTCCCTGGGCGAAGGTGCGCGAGGCCCGCATCGGTGGCGTCGAGCCGGTCCCGCTCCTGGAGGACGTGCTCGGGACGTGGCCGGACCTGCGGGTCAACATCGACGTCAAGGCCGCCTCGGGGGCGGTGCCGGTGGCCGAGGCGGTCGCCCGGACCGGCGCGTGGGACCGGGTCTGCGTCACGTCGTTCTCCCGGGCACGCCGTCGGGCAACCCTGACCGCTCTGGGACGGGCCGTCGCGACGTCGGCGGCCACCGGGGAGGTGGCGGCCTTCGTCGGCGCCGCGCGGTTGCGCTCGGCCCGACTCGCTCGCTGCGCGCTGGCGGACGTCCAGGCGCTGCAGGTCCCCGTGCGCCAAGGACCGGTGACGGTCGTCGACCGCTCGACGGTCGCCGCCGCCCACCGGGCGGGCCGGCAGGTACACGTGTGGACCATTAACGCAGTCGACCACATGCACCAGCTGCTCGACCTCGGGGTCGACGGTCTGGTGACCGACCGCGCGGAACTGCTCGAGAAGGTGCTGCGCGCCCGCGGCGTGTGGTGAGTGCGCCGACCTACAGGGCGATCGGAGCCCGGCCGGTCGGGGCGTCCTCGCTGATCTCGGCGTAGGCCGCCGCGAGCAGTGTCGGGTCGGGCCCCTCGAGACGGGTCGGCTGGCCGACGGCGTCCAGGACGACGAACCGCAGCAGGTCGCCCCGGGTCTTCTTGTCCCGGCGCATCCCCGACAGCAGCTTCTCCCACCGGTCCCCGCGGTACGTCGTCGGAAGCCCGAGCGACGTGAGGATCTCGCGGTGGCGGTCGACGACCGAGTCGTCGAGCTTCCCGGCCAGCCGTCCGAGCTCGGCGGCGAAGACCATCCCGACGGAGACGGCGGCGCCGTGCCGCCACTGGTACCGCTCGACGAGCTCGATCGCGTGCCCGAGGGTGTGCCCGTAGTTGAGGATCTCGCGCAGGCCCGCCTCCTTGAGGTCGGCACCGACCACCCGTGCCTTGACGGCGACGGACCGCTCCACGAGCTCGGCGAGCGCCGCCCACGTCTCGTCCGCCGCGTCGGCGCCCTTCCAGTCCCGCAGCTCGGCCGCATGGTCGGCGACGATCTCGAGGATGCGCTCGTCGGCGATGAAGCCGGTCTTGACCACCTCGCCGAGGCCCGCGACGAGATCGAACCGCGGCAGAGTCTCGAGGGCCACCAGGTCGCACAGCACCCCGGCCGGCGGGTGGAACGCACCGACGAGGTTCTTTCCCTCCGCGGTGTTGATCCCGGTCTTGCCCCCGACCGCGGCGTCGACCATCGCGAGCAGCGTCGTGGGGACGTGCACCACGCGGATGCCGCGCAACCACGTCGCAGCCACGAAGCCCGCCAGGTCGGTGGTCGCTCCCCCGCCGACCGACACGATCGCGTCCGAGCGGGTGAAGTCGGCCTGCCCGAGCACCCCCCAGAGGAATCCCGCGACCTGCGCGGTCTTGGACTCCTCGGCGTCCGGCACCTCGGCGGCGAACGCCTCCAGGCCCGTCTGGGCCAGGTCCGCACGGATCGTCTCTGCCGTCGCCGCGAGCGAGGACGGGTGGATGACGAGGACACGCCGGACGTCAGGGCCGAGCAGCCCGGGCAGCTCGCCGAGCAGATGGCGCCCGATCACGACGTCGTAGGGGCTCTCCCCGGCGACCTGCACCCGGGTGGTCTCGATCGTGCTCACTGCTCCTCCTGCGGTGCGGGGGTCACCCGCGCGTCGGTTCGGGGGTCGGCGGCGATCTCCGCTGCCACCTGCTCGGGGGTGCGCGCGTCGGTCAGCACGGTCGTGGTCGCGACCTGCTCGTAGACCGCGCGGCGTTCGTTCATCAGTGCCTGCCACCGGGCCCGCGGGTTGCCGAGCAGCAGGGGGCGGGACTGGTTGAAGCCCACACGGGGCGCGGCGTGCGCGAGGGAGACGTCGAGGAAGACGACCGTCCCGCCCGCCTCGGCATAGTCCGCCAGAACCCGGCGGCTGTCGGGGTCGAGGACGGCCCCGCCGCCGAGGGACAGGACACCGTCGTGCTCGCGGACGGCCGTGACGACGGCCTCCCGCTCCAGGGCGCGGAAGGCGGGCTCTCCGTCGGTGACGAAGATGTCGGCGACGGGCTTGCCCGCCGTGCGCTCCACGTCGTCGTCGGTGTCGCGGTGGGCCACGCCCCAGGCACGGGCGAGGATCGCGGCGACGGTGGACTTGCCGGAGCCGGGCGGGCCGACCAGGACGACCAGCGGTCCGGTGGGTGCGGTGCTCATCTCAGCGCAGGTTCTCCGGGATGGCGGCGAGGTACGACTCGACGTTGCGGCGGATCTCCGGCACCGAGTCACCACCGAACTTCTCGAGGGCGGCCTGGGCCAGGGTGAGCGCGACCATGGCCTCGGCGACGACGGCGGCCGGCGGGACGGCACAGACGTCGGAGCGCTGGTGCTGGGCCGTGGAGGCCTCGCCCGTGGCGGTGTCGATCGTTCGCAGCGCCCGCGGGACGGTCGAGATCGGCTTCATCGCGGCGCGCACGCGCAGGACCTCACCGTTGGTCATACCGCCCTCGACGCCGCCGGCCCGGTTGCTCAGGCGGGTGATGCGGCCGTCCTCGCGGACCATCTCGTCGTGGGCCGCGGACCCACGACGGCGTGCCGTGCGGAAGCCGTCGCCGACCTCCACCCCCTTGATGGCCTGGATCCCCATCAGCTCGGCCGCCAGGCGCGCGTCCAGGCGCCGGTCGGCGTGGACGTAGGACCCGATACCCGTCGGTACGTCGTAGGCCAGCACCTCGACGACACCGCCGAGCGTGTCGCCGTCCTTGTGGCACTGGTCGATCTCGGCGACCATCGCCGCCGAGGTCTCGGGGTCGAAGCAGCGCACCGGGTCGGCGTCGAGAGCGGCGACGTCGTCCGCCGTCGGCAGGACGGCGTCCTCGGGCACCTCGACGGGACCGATGGCGACCACGTGGGAGACGAGCCGGACGCCGAACGCCTGCTCGAGCAGATGGGCGGCCGCCGTCCCGAGCGCCACGCGGGTGGCGGTCTCGCGCGCCGACGCACGCTCCAGGACGGGACGGGCGTCGTCGAACCCGTACTTGCGCATGCCCACCAGGTCGGCGTGTCCGGGACGTGGCCGGGTCAGCGGACGGTTGCGCGCAACCTCCCGCACGTCACCCGTGCCCGCGTCGACCTGCAGCGCCTCGGGCGGGACCGGGTCTGCCGACATCACGTCGACCCACTTGGGCCACTCGGTGTTGCCGATCTCGATCGCGAGCGGACCACCCTGGGAGATCCCGTGACGCAGGCCGCCGAGAATGCGCACCTGGTCCTTCTCGAACTTCATCCGCGCCCCGCGGCCGTAGCCGAGCCGGCGGCGGGCAAGAGCATCCTGGACGTCGGCCGTCACGATCTCGACGCCGGCGGGAAGCCCCTCAAGGATCCCGACCAGCGCCTCACCGTGCGACTCACCTGAGGTCAACCACCGAAGCATGGCGTCATCCTCCCACGACACGCCCGCACAGCCGTCGGCCGCCCACCGTGCGGACGGCGGGGTGAACCTGTGGACAACCGGCTGCGGACGGCCTCTCGACGCTAGCGTCGAAGCCATGCTCGCCGACCTCGCCGCCCGCATCGACACCGAGACACGGGCCGACCGCCGTGTCTCGCTCGCGCTGTCGGCAGCGCTGGTGCTCGCAGTCCTGGTCAGCAGGTGGCCCGCTCCCGACACCGTGGCGTTCGTGGTACTGGCCGTGGCCTGCGGTCCGTTGACCGTCATCGACCTGCGCAGCCACCGCCTGCCCGACGCCCTGACCGGGCCGACGGCCGCCGCCGCGCTCGTGGTCCTCGGACTGACGGTGCTCATCGGTCCGGACACACTCGCCGACCTCGGTCGCGCGGCGCTCGGCGCCTTCCTGCTCCTCGCGGCCTACCTGGCACTGGCGATCGTGCGCCCCGGCGGGCTCGGCCTCGGTGACGTCAAGCTCGCAGGCGTCGTCGGGCTCTATCTCGCCTGGTGCGGGTGGGAGGCCTGGTTCCTCGGCACGTTCGCGGCGTTCACCCTCGGCGGGCTCTGGGCGCTCGCACTGCTGCTGGCACGTCGAGCGACCGGGACGACCGCCTTCGCGTTCGGTCCGTTCATGCTCGTCGGAGCGGCGGTCGCGATCGGCCTCGACAGCGCCGGCGCGTTCTCCTTCTAGACCGGAGCCAGGGCCGACCGCAGGGCCTCGTCCATCGCCGTGACCGGCGCGGCGTGCCCCGTCATCAGGCGGACCTGCTCGGCCGCCTGGTGCAGCAGCATCCGCTCACCGCCGACGACGACGCCCCCGGCGCGCGACCAGGCCCGGGACAGCTCCGTCGGGCGCGGGTCGTAGACCACGTCGAGCAAGACGCCGGAGACGGGTGCCCCCGAATCCGCCAGGACCTGCGCCCACGGGTCGGCGGCGTGCTTCGGCATCGTCGAGACGACGACGTCGGCCCGCGGAAGGACGTCCGTCGCGGCGTCGAGGCGCGAGAACTGCGGCGTGACGCCCATCCGGTGCGCTGCGGCGCGCAGCTCTCCGGTCCGCGCCAACGACCGCACGAGGACGTGCGGGCTCGTGCACCCGAGCTCGCCGAGCGCTGCGAGCGTCGACGCAGCCGTGGCACCGGCGCCGAGGATCACGGCGTGCGCGGGCGGGCCCGTGCGTGCCTGCTGGCCGAGCCCCTCCCCGAGCGCCGCCACGAGGCCGTGCACGTCGGTGTTCGCCCCCACGCGCGTGCGGCCGGACGGCAGCAGCGTGTTCACCGCGCCGACGACCTCGGCGAGCGGCTCGACCGAGTCGAGCAGCGGGATGACGGCGTGCTTGAGCGGCATCGTCAGGCTGAGCCCGGCCCAGGACTCGTCCATCGCGTCGACGAATCCCGCCAGCTCGGCCTCCCGCACGTCCACCGCGGTGTACGTCCAGTCGTCGAGTCCGAGCGCGCGGTACGCGGCACGGTGCAGCGCCGGGGACAACGAGTGGGCGACAGGATGCCCGAGCACCGCGGCACGACGAGCCGTCACCCGTTCGCCGCCTGCCACTCGCGCAGCTCCGCGACGTTCTGCTGGTGCTCCTCGAAGGTCTCGGCGAACTTCGTCTCGCCGGTGTCGAGGTTCACGGCGGTCCAGAAGACCCAGGCGCCGTCGGCAGGCTCCAGGACCGCGTCGATCGAGGCACCGCCCGGGTTGGCGATGGGCGTCGGCGGCAGACCCGCGTGCTCGTACAGGTTGTACTCGTTGCTCGGGTCGTCGGTGTCCTCGCGGGTCAGCTCGGTGCCGGAGATCCCCAGGCCGTAGGCGACCGCGGCGTCGATCTCCAGGCGCTGGCCGACGTCGAGACGGTTCTCGATCGCCCGTGCCATCTTCGGGCGGTCCTCGACGGCCTTCGCCTCACGCTCGACGAGCGAGGCCTTGTTCAGGACCTCCTCGCGGTCCTCCTCCGGCACGTTGCGGGAGTCCAGCTCGAGGGTCGTCTGGGTGACCATCTGCGAGATGACCGTGGCCGGCGTGCTGTCCGGCGGCAGCAGGTAGGTCGTGGGGAACATCCATCCCTCGTAGTCGCCCCCCGCCTCGGCCGGCAGACCTCGCGCCTCCGTGTCCTCCATGGCGGCCTCGTACTCCTCGACGGAGTGTCCCGTGACGGACGCCGCACGCTCGACCACCTGGTCGACCGTGTATCCCTCGGGGATCGTCAGCTTGGTCTCGGCCCGCGAGTCGTTCGCCACGAGCCGCGCGACCGCGGACTGCGCGTCCATCTGCGTCAGCATCGTGAACGTGCCCGCCTGGATCTGGCCCGCGCTCGGGTTGGCCTCGAACGCGTCGACGAACGCCTGCTGGCTCGCGACGACGTCGGCCCCCTCGAGCACGGCGGCCATGTCGTACCCGGTCGAGCCCGGCTCGATCGTGACGTCGACCGGAGTCGTGCCCGGCCCGGCGTAGTCCGCCACGGTGTCCGGGCGGAAGTCGTCGACCATCGCCATGATCTGCGGCCGCAGCACGTAGGCGACGGCCGCGACGATCACGAGGATCAGGAAGATTGCCAGCAGGGCGTTGCGGCGACGCTGACGCTTGCGCTGCTTCGCGCGGCGCCGACGCCGCTCCTCCGTGCGCGAATTCGCCGCGGGAGGCTGCTGGGCCTCCAACGTCGAAGTTCCGGGGAACAAGTCGCTCACGGGAGCGTCCTCCTAGTTCGTCAGATACCTACACGTTCGCCGGCTCGCTGCGTCGAGGATCGCTCCGCGTCGAGGGCTGATTGCAAAATGATAACGGCTGCCGCCTGGTCGATGACAGCCCTGTGCTTCCGACCCGCACGCCCGGCAGCGTGCAGCGCCTGGTGCGCGGTCACGGTGCTCATGCGCTCGTCGACCATCTGCACCGGGACCGGGGCGATCTGGGCGGCGAGCACGGCCGCGTAGGCACGGGTGTGCTCCGCCGCGGCTCCCTCGCTGCCCGACAGGTGCTTGGGCAGGCCGACGTACACCACCGCGGCGTTCCGCTCGGCCACCTCCTCGACGATCCGGGCGACGTCCGCCGGGACTTCGGCGTCAGAGGTGTCGCGCGCCAGCGTCTCGACGGGAGTCGCCACGAGACCGTCCGGGTCGCTCGCGGCCAGGCCGACACGTACCGCACCGACGTCGACCGCGAGCCGCGCCCCGCGCGGGAGCGGCTCCGGGGAGTGGTCGCTCACGCGATCGAGCTCCGGATCCCGTCCAGCGCGGCCGGGAGGGCCGACACGTCGCTGCCACCACCCTGGGCCATGTCGTCCTTGCCGCCGCCGCCGCCGCCGAGCGTGCCGGCAGCCGCCTTGGCGAGCGCCCCGGCGCGGATGCCGGCGCCGCGGGCGTCGGCGTTCGTGACGACCACGACGAGCGGGCGATCCTTGGCGACACCGCCGATCGCGACGACGGCGGCACCGTCCTCGCCGAGACGCGCGCGGACGTCGAGGGCCAGCGCGCGCAGGTCGTCCGCGGAGGCGACGACGCCGGCGTCGTGCGTCACGACGCGCGTCGTCCCCACGGTCTGCGCCTGCTCGACCAGCGAGGCCGCGGCGCCGAGCAGCTGGGCCTGACGCAGACCCGCCAGCTCCTTCTCCGCGTCCTTCAGGCGGCTCATCAGCGACCCGATGCGGTCGGGGAGCTCGTCGGCGCGGGCGTTGACCATCCCGGCGAGCTGGTTCACCAGCGCGTGCTCCTTCGCCTGAAAACCGTACGCGCCGTTGCCCACCAGCGCGTCGACACGGCGGACCCCGGAGCCGATCGAGGACTCGCCGAGCAGGGTGACCAGACCGAGCTGACCGGTCTGGCTCACGTGCGTGCCCGCGCACAGCTCGCGCGACCAGTCACCGCCGATGGACACGACCCGCACCTGGTCGCCGTACTTCTCTCCGAAGAGCGCCATCGCACCGAGCGCCTTGGCCTCGGCGATGGGCATCGTCACGTCGGTGACCTCGAGGTTCTCGGCGAGCTGGACGTTGACCCGCTCCTCGATCTCGGAGAGCGCGCTTGCCGGGACCGCACCCGTGGAACGGAAGTCGAAACGGATGCGGCTCGGGGAGTTCTCCGAGCCCGCCTGCGTGTGGTCCTTGCCGAGCGACTCGTGGATCGCCTTGTGGATCATGTGGGTCGCCGAGTGCGACTTGCTGATCGCGGTGCGGCGCGCGACGTCGATCTGCGCGGTCCCGGGGTCGCCGAGCGCGACGGTTCCCTCGGTCAGGCGTCCGCGGTGCACCGACAGACCCTTGATCGGACGCTGGACGTCGTCGACCTCGACCGTCGCGCCGCCGTCGAGGACGATCGTCCCCTGGTCAGCGAGCTGACCGCCGGCCTCGGCGTAGAACGGCGTGCGGTCGAGGATGATCTCGACGTCCGCCGGAGCCGTGGCCGCCGGTGCGGCGACGCCGTCGACGAGCAGACCCGTGACCGTCACCGACGCCGTCGCGTCCGTGTAGCCGAGGAACTCGACCGGCGCCGCGAGCTGCTTCTGCAGCTCCTCGTAGGCGCCGACGTCCGCTCCGCCCTGGCGCTTGGCGAGTGCGTCGGCCCGTGCCCGCGAACGCTGCTCGGCCATCAGCGACCGGAAGGCGGGCTCGTCGACGCTCACGCCCTGCTCGGCTGCCATCTCGAGCGTCAGGTCGATCGGGAAGCCGTAGGTGTCGTGCAGGGCGAAGGCCTTCTCGCCACCGATGGTCGCGGTCCCGGCGGACTTCGCCTCCGCGACGGCGTCGTCGAAGATCGACGTCCCCTGGACCAGGGTGCGGCGGAACGCCTCCTCCTCCGCGTACGCCACGGCCGAGATCCGGGCGAAGTCGTCGGCCAGCTCGGGGTACGACGGCGACATCGCGTCGCGGGAGACCGGGAGCAGGCCCGGCATGGCCGGGTCGGTGACACCGAGCAGGCGCATCGCCCGCACCGCGCGTCGGATCAACCGGCGCAGGACGTACCCGCGACCCTCGTTCGACGGGCGCACACCGTCCCCGATGATCATCAGGGACGAGCGCACGTGGTCGGCGACGACGCGGAAGAGGACGTCGTCGTCGTGCACCGCACCGTACGTCTTGCCCGAGAGCTTCTCGGCGGCCTCGATGACGGGGTAGACCTCGTCGATCTCGTACATGTTGTCCTTGCCCTGCAGCAGGAACGCGACCCGCTCCAGGCCCATGCCCGTGTCGATGTTCTTGCGGGCGAGCTCGCCGACGATGTTGAACTGGTCCTTGGACCGCACGTCGTCGATCTGATACTGCATGAACACGAGGTTCCAGATCTCGAGGAACCGGCTCTCGTCGACGACCGGTCCGCCGTCCTGGCCGTACTCGGGACCACGGTCGATGTAGATCTCCGAGCAGGGGCCCGCGGGTCCGGGCTGGCCCGTCGTCCAGTAGTTGTCGGCCTTGCCGCGGGCCTGGATGCGCTCGTCGGGAAGCCCGGCGATCCGGCGCCACAGCTCACGGGCCTCGTCGTCGTCGTGGTAGACCGTCACCCACACGGAGTCCGGGTCGAACCCGAGGAAGCCGTCCTCCTGAGAGCCGGTGACGAACTCCCAGGCGTAGGTGATCGCCTGCTCCTTGAAGTAGTCGCCGAAGGAGAAGTTGCCGTTCATCTGGAAGAACGTGCCGTGCCGCGTCGTCTTGCCGACCTCTTCGATGTCCAGCGTCCGCACGCACTTCTGGACACTCGTCGCCCGCGGCCACGGCGCCGTCTGCTCCGCGGTCATGTACGGGATGAACGGGACCATGCCCGCGATCGTGAACAGCGTCGACGGGTCCGGGGAGACCACGGACGAGGACGGCACCACGGTGTGCCCGTGGCCACCGAAGTAGTTGAGCCAGCGCTGACGGATCTCGGCGGTACGCATGATGTCCTTCGGGGGTCGTTCGGGTGGGAGGTGCGGCGGCCCGCAGGGGACGCCGGTTCGGTCAGAAGAAGGAGTAGCCGAGCTCGTCCTCGTCGTCGTCCGCACGGTGACGCGCGCGGACCGCCTCGGGAGGAGTCTGCCCCTCGGCGAGCAGGGAGCCGGTCAGCTCCGCCTCGCGCCGGGCGCGTGCGTCCGTGAACTCCGCACGGAAGGCCTGGACGAAGGCGACGGTCCGGGCGCCGGCGTCGTCCACCGCGTCCATGGACCGGTCGACGACAGAGGCGGGAGCGTAGCGGGCGACGAGCTTGCGCCCCTGCGACATGACGACGACCGTCACCCCGACGCCCACACCGATCCAGAAGACTCGCCGCATCAGGAGTCCTTCCCTGCGCCGCGGCCGGCGGCGGTCGCCGCGCCGAACGCCTGCCGGGCCGCGTAGCTGAAGGCGGCGACCTTGACCAGTGGCCGCCCCAGGGTCGCGGCATAGAGGCTCGAGAGCGCCGACACGTTCTCGCTGACCTGCGCGGCCGACGTCGTCATCGCGTCGATCCGCTCCATCTGGGTGTTGGTGGAGACCAAGGTCTGGGCCGCCTCGTCGAGGATCGGCACGGCGTGGTCGGTCGCCTCGCGCAGGCTCGTCCGCGCCTCGTCGAACACGCGACCCAGCTTGACCAGCGGGACGGCGAGCGCACCGACGAGAAGCACAAAGGCGATCGCTGCGATGAGTCCGGCGATATCTCCGACCATGTCTGCTGCTCCTGTACGAGAGGGGGAAGGCTTCGAGGGAACACTACCCGGATGCACGAACGCCCCGCGCGCGACGCCTTCGCGTCACGCCCGGGGCGTTCGAGAACTGCTGTGCGAGATCAGCGAGCGTAGTACTCGACGACGAGCTGGACGTCGCACGTGACGGGCACGTCGGCACGCTTCGGGCGGTCGACGAGCGTCGCCGAGAGCTTCTCGAGCTGGACGTCGAGGTAGCCCGGGACGGCCGGCAGGACGTCGCGGTGCGCACCGGCGGCGGCGACCTGGAACGGGACGGTCGCCTGGCTCTTCGGCTTGACCTGGATCGTCTGACCCGGCTTCACGCGGAACGAGGGGCGGTCGACGATCTTGCCGTCGACGAGGATGTGGCGGTGCACGACGGCCTGGCGCGCCTGCAGGATCGTCCGACCGAAGCCGGAGCGCAGGACGAGGGCGTCGAGGCGGACCTCGAGGTTCTCGACGAGAGCCTCACCGGTCAGGCCGGACTCCTTGCGGGCGTCCTCGTAGGCACGGGCGAGCTGCTTCTCGCGGAGCGCGTACTGCGCACGCAGACGCTGCTTCTCGCGCAGACGGACCGCGTAGTCCGACTCGGTGCGGCGGCGGGCGCGGCCGTGCTCGCCCGGGGGGTACGGACGCTTCTCGAAGTGCTTGACGGCTTTGGGGGTGAGCGCAAGGCCCAGGGCGCGGCTCAGGCGAACCTGGCGGCGCGAACGGGTCACGGAGGACACAGTGGTATTTCCTTACCTGTCGTGTGCGATGGACGTCGCACCCGGAACCAGCCGGGTGCTGGACCAGCCGTCGGAGAACCTGCCGAAGCGGTGCTCACGGGGCCGAGGTCCCAGGTGTCGCCGGTAGGCAACCACGACAGTCTATCGCACGCCGGCCGCCGCCCGCGCCGCTCCGGGCATGTGCTCGGTCACTGGCCACGCCGAGCCCGTGACAGGATCTCGCGGACCCTGACGAGACGCTCCCCGACGCTCCGCTCGAAACCACGGTCGCTGGGGGTGTAGTACCGCGCCGACCCCAGATTCTCGGGCAGGTAGGTCTGCGGGGCGACGGCGTGCGGCGCGTCGTGGGCGTACTGGTACCCCTGGCCGTGACCGACGCTCTTGGCACCCGGGTAGTGGGCGTCCCGCAGATGCGTCGGCACGGGGCCCGCTCCCCCGGCACGGACGTCCGCGAGCGCCGCGTCGATGCCGAGGTAGGCGGCGTTGGACTTGGGGGCGGTGGCGAGGTGGACGACGGCCTCGGCGAGGACGATGCGGGCCTCCGGCATCCCGATGAGGGCGACGGCCTGGGCGGCGGCGACCGCGGTCTGCAGGGCGGAGGGGTCGGCGAGTCCGACGTCCTCGGCGGCGGAGATGATGATCCGTCGCGCGATGAAGCGGGGGTCCTCCCCCGCCGAGATCATGCGCGCGAGGTAGTGCAGGGAGGCGTCGACGTCGGAGCCTCGGATCGACTTGATGAAGGCGCTGATGACGTCGTAGTGCTGGTCACCGTCCTTGTCGTAGCGCACGGCGGCGACGTCGATCGCCCGCTCGACGGCGGGGAGGTCGATGCGTGCGGGAGGGCGGTGGTCGTCGTCCGCCGCGGCGTCGGTCAGCACGGCACCGGCGGCGGCCTCGAGGATCGTCAGCGCCTTGCGGGCGTCGCCGCCGGCGAGGCGGAGCAGGTGCTCGGCGGCCTCGTCGTCGAGCGCGACCTCCCCGGCGAGGCCACGCTGGTCGACGAGGGCACGGTCGACGAGCCTCCTGACGTCGTCGGTGCTCAACGGCTGCAGGGTCAGGAGGAGTGACCTCGACAGGAGCGGTGAGTTGACCGAGAAGCTGGGGTTCTCCGTCGTGGCGGCGACGAGCGTCACCCAGCGGTTCTCGACGCTCGGCAGGAGCGCGTCCTGCTGCGACTTCGAGAAGCGGTGGACCTCGTCGACGAAGAGCACGGTCTCCTCACCCGAGGAGGCGAGGCGCCGCCGGGCGTCCTCGACGACGGCGCGCACGTCCTTGACGCCGGCGGTCACCGCCGACAGCTCGACGAACCGTCGTCCGGACGTCGCCGCGACGACGTACGCGAGGGTCGTCTTGCCCGTGCCGGGCGGACCCCAGAGGATCACCGATCCCGGCGCGGCCCGTCGGGAGCCGGGGTCGGCCGGGTCGACGAGCCGTCGCAGCGGCGATCCGGGTCCCAGCAGGTGCCCCTGCCCCGCGACCTCGTCGATGCTTGCGGGACGCATCCGTACGGCCAGGGGCGCGCCGGGGCTGGTGGCCGGGGTGCCGTGGTCCGCGATCCCGGCGGTGTCGAACAGGTCCATGCTCCGAGGGTACGGACCGGGTCCGACGTCGGGGCGTCTCGCCGTGCACAGCATCCCGTCGGTCCGGTCACGTTAGTGACAGACTGACCCCCGTGTTCGAGAACCTCGGCCGCGCGATCGCGCGGCGCCCCCGTTGGACGGCCCTGGTCTGGCTCGTGCTCGCCCCGCTGGGGTTCGCCCTGGCGGTACTGGGCGTGCACGGAGAGTCGTTGTTCGAGCGGCTCTCGACCGGCGAGCCGACGGTTCCCGGCTCGGACAGCCAGTACGCGAACGACGTGCTGGCGGCGCAGTCCGACGAGGGCGAGTCCATCACGCTCCTCGTCGAGGGCATCAACCCCGCGACCGACGGCATCGCGGAGGCTCTGGCACCCGCGCAGCAGGACCTGCTCCTGATCGACGGTGTCGAGTCCGTGATCGACCCGTACATCCTTCCTGGCGCTCTCGAGAACCCCGCGGCGGCGAGCCTGCTCGCCGCCGACGGCGACGGGTTCGTCGTCGAGGTGACGACCGAGGCCGACCTGACGGGCGAGCGCGAGAACGAGGTCGCGGCCGAGGTCGAGGAGCGTCTCGACACCGTCGACGACGACCTGGCGGCCCTCTCCCCCGGCGTGACCGGTCTCGTGGGGAGCAACGACCTGATCGTCGAGGCCGTCACCGACCAGGTCGAGGAGGACCTTCGCACCGGCGAGCTCGTCGCGCTCCCGATCGCCCTGCTGGTGATGGTTCTCGTCTTCGGCGGGTTCGTGGCGGCCGCCATGCCGCTGATCGGCGCGATCGCCTCGATCGGGGTCGGGCTCGGCGCCCTGCTCGGTCTCTCGTACCTCATGGACGTCGACGCGTCGGTCGTCAACGTCGTCACGCTGCTCGGGCTCGGCCTCTCGATCGACTACGGCCTGCTGATCGTCTCGCGGTACCGCGAGGAGCTCCACCTCGTCCTCGACGCAGACGACGGCGCGGCGGTGCGCCGTCGCCGCGGCGACGGCGCCGTCCTGACGGCGATCACGCGCACGATGGCCACGGCGGGCCGCACCGTGGCGTTCTCCGCCCTCACCGTCGCGATCTCGATCTCCGGTCTCCTCGTCTTCACCCCGGACATCCTGCGCGCGATCGGCGCGGCCGGCGTCATCGCCGTCCTCATCGCCGTCGCCACCGCTCTGACCCTGGTGCCCGCCCTGCTCGTGATGACCGGACGACGCCTCGCACGGCCCGGTCTGTTCGAGCGGATCCCCGGACTGCGAGCCGTCGCACGGCGGACCGCCGACGTGCAGTCCGACGAAGGCGTGTTCTCCGCCCTGGCGGGCCGCGTCCAGCGGCACCCGTGGTGGGTGATCCTGGCCTCGACGACGGTCCTGGTGGTCCTCGCTCTCCCCGCCGCCGGACTGCAGCTGCGCAACTCCGGGATCGAGCTCCTGCCCGCCGACGCGCCCCAGCGCCAGTTCGTGGAGACGCTCGCCGACGAGTACCCCGCGAGCCAGAGCCCGGACATCATCGTCGTCACGCGGTCGACGCCTGCGGCGACCGACCAGTGGGCCGAGCAGGTCGCCGACCTCGAGGGTGTCAGCGCCGTCGGGTCGGCCACGGCGAGCGCCGACTACTCAGTCTTCGGCGTCCAGCTCGACACCGACGACCCGGGCAGCGCCGAGGCCGTGACCGCGGTCCGTGACATCCGAGAGCTCCCGGTCCCGTTCCCCGCGTGGGTGACGGGCCAGGCGGCAGGACAGGCGGACTTCGTCGACGCCCTCGCCGACGGCGTCTGGTGGGCCGTCGGCATCGTCGTGGCCGCGACGCTGATCCTGCTCTTCCTGATGACGGGCTCCGTCGTCATCCCGGTCAAGGCCCTGCTGACGAACGCCCTCTCGCTCGCGGCGAGCCTGGGCGTCCTCGTGTGGGTGTTCCAGGACGGGCATCTGGAGAACCTGCTGGACTTCACCTCGACCGGCGGCATCGAGACCTACGTCATCGCACTGGTCATCGCGTTCGCGTTCGGCCTGGCCATGGACTACGAGGTCTTTCTGCTCTCCCGGATCAAGGAGCTGCACGACGCGGGGTACTCCAACGACGAGTCGGTCCGTCTCGGTCTGCAGCGGTCCGGGCGGATCATCACCTCCGCCGCGCTGATCATCATCGTGGTGTTCGCAGGGTTCGTCGTCGGGGACCTGCTCGTGATCAAGGAGGTCGGGTTCGCGCTCGCCGTCGCGGTGGCGATCGACGCCACCCTGGTGCGCATGCTCCTGGTGCCGGCCACGATGACGGTGCTCGGCCGCGCCAACTGGTGGGCACCGCGACCGCTGCGCGCGCTCTACCGCAGGTTCGCCATCACACACTGAAGTCCGTCAGGACGGGAGGGTCCGCCAGCCGGAGAACTCCTGGCCGACGACGTAGCCCGCTCGCGTGTAGAGCGCCCGGCCGGCGACGTTGTGGGCGTACATGCCGAGCGCGGCGCGGTCCGCGTGGCGGAGCGCCTCGCGCGTCGCGACGGCGACGAGCGCACCGGCGGACCCCCGGCCACGGGCGGCCGGCAGCGTCCCGATCCCGCCGAGCTCCCACCCGTCGGGACGTACGTGCGCCCCGACGACGGCACTGAGACCGGACCCGTCGTCGTAGCCCCACCAGCGAGTCTCCTGCGCCCACGGGTCGGCCTCGGCGTGCGGGTTGGCCTCAGCGAGGCAGCGCGCGGCCGCCTCGCGGTCGGTGCCGGAGACGAGCTCGCGCACGTGCACCTCACCGGGATGCGCCGCAGGCGCCACGGTGGTCGAGAACCAGTCCCAGTCGGAGGTCGTCGGCCCGGTCAGGAGCGCCGGCAGGCCCGGGTGGTCCGCGGCCGACGAGAGCACCGGCATCCCGCGTGGCACGCATCCGCCCACCACGGAGCCGTCGGACGGTCCGGTCGCCGTTCCGGGGAACTGCCCGCGCTCGGCAACGTCGAGGATGAGCTCCGCCGCAGCGACCGGGGCGCCGATCCCCCAGACCGCCAGCTGGTCCGCGGCAGGGGTCGGCATCCCGGGGCGGTCGTCCACGAATCCCGTCAGCACGAGGCAGGCCTCGGCGCTGCTCCAGCAGGCGCGTACACCCCGCCGGCGCGCGTCGACCTCGATCCAGGGGTGAGTCCGCCACCGGGGTGCGAGGCCGGTGAGCGGCCCCGCACCCGCACTCATGCGGAGGTGGTGCCCTCGGACGCGTCCGCGTGGTCCTCCGGGACGGCGTCGACGCCCGCTTCCTTGCGCTGGGCCGGCGTGATCGGGGCCGGGGCCTGGGTCAGCGGGTCGAACCCGCCGCCCGACTTCGGGAACGCAATGACGTCCCGGATCGAGTCGGACCCCGTGAGCAGCGAGACGATCCGGTCCCAGCCGAACGCGATCCCGCCGTGCGGCGGAGCCCCGAACGCGAAGGCGTCGAGCAGGAAGCCGAACTTCTCCTGCGCCTCGGCCTGACCGATGCCCATCACCTCGAAGACCCGCTCCTGCACGTCTCGACGGTGGATACGGATCGAGCCGCCGCCGATCTCGTTGCCGTTGCAGACGATGTCGTAGGCGTACGCGAGGGCCTCGCCGGGGTTCTGCTCGAACGTGTCGACCCACTCCGGGGTCGGCGACGTGAAGGCGTGGTGCACGGCCGTCCAGGCTGAGCTGCCCAGGTCGACGTCGTCGTCCTGTCCGGCTGGCTTGAACAGCGGCGCGTCGACGATCCAGACGAACGACCACGCGTTCTCGTCGATCTGGCCGGTGCGGCGGGCGATCTCCAGGCGAGCGGCGCCGAGCAGCGCCCGGGAGTCGTCGACCTTGCCGGCGGCGAAGAAGACCGCGTCGCCCGGCTGGGCGCCGGTCGCCTCGGCCAGGCCCGCACGCTCGGCGTCGGAGAGGTTCTTGGCCACGGGCCCGGCCAGCGTCCCGTCCTCGGCGAACGTGACGTACGCGAGACCGCGCGCGCCGCGCTGCTTGGCCCAGTCCTGCCACGCGTCGAACTGACGGCGGGGCTGGGACGCCCCGCCGGCCATGACGACGGCACCGACGTAGTCGGCCTGGAAGACGCGGAACGGTGTCTCGGCGAAGTACTCGGTGAGCTCGATCAGCGGGTTGCCGAAGCGAAGGTCGGGCTTGTCGCTGCCGTACAGGCGCATCGCGTCGGCGAACGTCATCCGCTGGATCGGGCGCGGGATCTCGACGTCGATGAGCTTCCAGAGCGCGACGAGGATCTGCTCGCCGAGGTCGATGACGTCGTCCTGCTCGACGAAACTCATCTCGACGTCCAGCTGGGTGAACTCCGGCTGGCGGTCGGCGCGGAAGTCCTCGTCGCGGTAGCAGCGCGCGATCTGGTAGTAGCGCTCCATGCCCGAGACCATGAGCAGCTGCTTGAAGAGCTGCGGGGACTGCGGCAGCGCGTACCAGGAGCCCGGCGCGAGGCGCGCGGGGACGAGGAAGTCGCGAGCGCCCTCGGGGGTCGAGCGCGTGAGGGTCGGGGTCTCGATCTCGACGAAGTCCTGGGCGTCGAGCACGGCCCGGGCGGCCTGGTTCGCCTTAGACCGCAGGCGCAGGGCGCGCGCGGGCGTCGGGCGTCGCAGGTCGAGGTAGCGGTGCTTGAGCCGTGCCTCCTCGCCGATGGTCTCGGTGCCGTCGAGCGCGGTCGAGACCTGGAAGGGCAGCGGCGCGGACTCGTTGAGCACGACGACGTCGCTCACGACGACCTCGACCTCTCCGGTCGGCAGGTTGGAGTTCGCGTTGCCCTCCGGCCGCTGCGAGACCTCTCCGGTCACCTGGAGGACGAACTCGCTGCGCAGGGGGTGGGCGACGGCCTCGTCGCGGATGACCACCTGGGCGATGCCCGAGGCGTCGCGCAGGTCGATGAAGGCCACGCCTCCGTGGTCGCGGCGGCGGTCGACCCACCCGGTCAGGGTGATGGTCTGGCCGATGTGCTCGGCCCGCAGTGAGCCGGCCGTGTGGGTGCGAAGCACGGAGGGGTCCTTCCGGATCGGGGGGTGGTGGGCGGCTGCCCCGGGGGTCTGCCGCGAGCGCCGCGTGGCGCACCGCGACAAGTCTAGTCGGTGTCCGGGCGGACTCCACCGCTCGGCCCGTTCACAGGGTGGGACGGGCGGGGTCGCAGATTGCCCGATTCGTCGCGCGGCTCTAGGTTGGCCTCACTAGCCCCCGGGGTGCGCTCGCGCGCTGAGATTGCGGAAGATCCGCTGACCCGTGGAACCTGATCTGGTTCGTACCAGCGAAGGGAGCAGGGCGACGTCGGCCGTTGCGCGCCGCCAGGGTGCGCGCTGTCCGGGGTCTTGCTGCGTCCACCCCCGGGGCCGACGCAGGGAGATGCTTGTGGACCAGGATTCGCAGTCGTACGCGACGGAGCCGTCGACAGGGGCGGGAGGGACACGTCTGGAGCGGCGGTCCTCCGGCCTGCACACCACGGTGCTGCTCGCCGTCCTCGGGGTGGTCTTCGGGTTCGTGTTCTGGGTGGCCGACCAGATCTACGGTCCGCTGCACCTGGCGCTGGGGCCCTTCGGGACGCTCGCGGAGAACGTCCTCGCCGGGGCGTGGATCGTCGTGGCCCCCCTCGCCGTGTACATCGTGCGCAAGCCGTTCGTGGCCGTGGTCGCGGAGATGCTGGCGGCCGCCGTCGAGCTCGTGGTGTTTGCCTCGCCGTTCGGGCCGATGATCCTCGTCATCGGACTGGTCCAGGGCGTCGGCGCCGAGCTCGCGTTCACCCTGACGCGGTACCGCCGCTACGGCTGGGGCGTGTTCGTGCTCAGCGGGGTCACCGCGGCGGTCGTGACCTTCGCCTACCAGTGCGTGGCGAACGGGTACCTCGGACAGGACTACCTGGTGCTCCGCCTCGGTGTCCAGATCGTCTCGTGCATCGTGCTCAGCGGGTTGGCGGCGAAGTTCATCGGCGACCGTCTGCTGCGCACGGGCGTGCTGGACAACTACCCGATCGGCCGCGAGCGCCGCCGCGGGGCAGCTGCCGCGGGGGTGACGGCGTGACGTCGTCGGACCTCGTCGTCGAGCACCTGGACGTGCGGTTCCCGGGGGAACCGACGTCCGTGCTCCACGACGTGTCGTTCCGGGTGCGGTCCGGGTCGAGCCTGCTCGTGGTCGGCCCCTCGGGGTCCGGCAAGTCCACCCTCGTCGCGGCTCTCGCGGGGATCGTCCCGCACACGGTGGACGCGGATCTCCACGGCCGGGTCGTGATCGGTGTGCCCGGTGCGTGGGAGCGGGGGCCGCGGGCGCTGGCCGGGCACCTGGGGCTGGTGCAGCAGGACCCGCTGGCACAGGTGTGCCTCGACTCCGTCGACGCCGAGGTGGAGTTCACGCTCGAGAACCGGGAGTGGCCCGTCGAGGAGATCGGGCCGACGGTGGCGCGCGCGTTGGACGCGGCGGGTGCGGGTGGGCTCGCCGGTCGACGGACCGGCACCCTCTCGGGTGGACAGTGCCAGCGCGTCGCGACGGCCGCGGCCCTGGCCCCCTCGCCGGCCGTCCTGCTCCTGGACGAGCCGACGGCCCTCCTGGACCCCGAGGCGGCGCGCGCCGTCGGCGCGCTCGTCGGGCGGCTGGCCGCCGGCGAGACGACGACCGTCGTGGTCGAGCACCGCCTCGACGACCTCGACCCACTGCCCGACTCGACGCTCGTGCTGGTCGACGGGGAGGTCGTCGCGCACGGCCCGACCGCCGACGTCATGAGGGACCAGGCCCGCGCCCTGGTCCGCCGGGGGTGCTGGGTGCCGACCTCGGCCCTCCTCGCCGTCGCCGGAGCCCCGCCGGACTGGGAGTCGACCGCGACCGACGCCTGGCTCGGTGAGGTGCGGGCGCAGCAGTGCGGGTCCACGCCCGCGCGCGGCGAACGGGTCCTGCATGCGCGCGGGCTGGCGGTGGGCCACGGCTCGCCGTCCGGACGACGGCGTCGCCGGGAACCGCTCTTGGAGGCGGTCGGCGCGGTCGACCTCGACCTGCACCGTGGCGAGGTCGTGGCGGTCCTCGGGACGAACGGGAGCGGCAAGTCGACACTCGTGCGGGGACTCGCCGGTCTTGCGCCCACCCGAGGCCGGATCGACCGGGGCCGGGTCTCGCTCGTCGTCCAGCACCCCGAGCACCAGTTCGTGGCCCGGACCGTCGCCGAGGAGGTCGCGTGGACCCCGCGGCTCGCGGGCCTCGACGGCGACGACCTGCGCAGGGTCGTCGACGACGCGCTCGCGCGGTTCGACCTGACCTCCCTCGCCGACAGGTCGCCGTTCGGCCTGTCCGGCGGTGAGAAGCGGCGTCTGTCGCTCGCGACCGCCCTCGTCCATCCCGGGGACGTCGTCCTCGCCGACGAGCCGACGTACGGCCTGGACCGTGCGGCGACCGTGGCCACCCAGGCGGCGTTGCGGGAGGCCGCCCGCGACGGACGGGCCGTCCTCGTCGTCACCCATGACGTCGAGCTCGCCGGCCGCCTCGCCGACCGGATCCTCGTCCTCGTCGACGGGAGGCCGGCGACGGCTGGTCCGGCGGACCAGGTCCTCCGGGACACGGAAGGGCTTCGTGCCGCGGGCCTCCGGCCGACCCGGCTCCTCGAACGCTGGTCCGCGCTCGCGTCCCCCACGACGGTCCGAGACTTCCTCGTCGGGATCGACGAGCGCGTGCTGGCCGGACTCGAGACGCACGACGTCGCCGCGACGGACGGGGGCCGACGATGACCGCGCGCACCTCGGCGTTCGGCAGATGGAACCCGACCGTCAAGCTGGGCACGTTGCTCGCCGCCTCCGCCGTCATCGTCGCGGTCACCGACCCGTGGACACCGACGATCCTGTGGGCCGCCGCCGTGTGCGCCGCCGTCGTGGCTGGGCGGGTTCCCCCGAGGACCCTGGCCGGGGCCCACGCCGCGCTCCTCGCGTTCGCGCTGTCGATCTTCGTCGGCAACGTGCTGCTGCGCTCGGCCGGGGAGGTGGTCGCCGTCGTCGGACCGGTCCGGGTCACCGACCACGGGCTCGACGTGGCGGCGGCCCTCGCGATCCGCGTCTTCTACCTCGGGGTGATCTCCGTGATCCTCGTGGCCACGACCGACCCCGTCCGTCTGATGACCAGCCTCCACCAGCACGCGCGTCTGCCGGCGGGCGCGACGTTCGCCGTCCTCGCGGGCATGCGCGTGCTCGAACAGCTGCCGGCCGAGTGGACGACGATCCGGTGCGCCCAGGCGCTGCGGGACCCGGGACACGAGCCCGGTCGGCTCCCGACGGGCGTCCGCGCGACCGGCGCCGCGACGTTCACGCTGCTCGTGGGAGCGGTCCGCAGGGCCGAACGCATCTCGGTGGCCCTCGAGGCACGCGGGCTGGGGTCAGGCCCGCGCACCCTGGCACACCCCGTCCCGCTGGGGCCCGGGGACGTCGCGCTCGCTGCCGCCGTCGGCGGCACCGTCACGACCGTGCTCGTGATCGGTGCCGCCGCGGGCTGGCTGACGGGGCCCGGTGCGCTGACCGCGGGATAGCCCACGGCCGCGTCCCGGCCGCTACCGCGCGGCCGGGACGACGCGCGGCCAGAGGTCCTCGGCCGGGGGCGACCACGACGCGCTCTCGGCCGAGCTCTGCTCCCCCGACCGGATGTCCTTCACCTGGTCCGCGCCGCGGGTCGTGCTGCCGTCGTCGGCCAGCTCGTCCCGGCCGGGGAACCAGACGAACGGGATGCCGCGTCTGTCGGCGTAGCGGATCTGCTTGCCGAACTTGGCGGCCGCCGGGGCGACGTCGCACGGAATACCTCGAGCGCGCAGCGCGAGCGCGACCTCGTCCGACTGCGCGCGCGACTCCTCGTCCGTCACTGCTACGAGCACGGCCGCGGGGACCGACCGGGTCGCCGCGACGAGCCCTCCGCCGACGAGACGCGAGACGAGGCGAGAGACGCCGATCGAGAGCCCGACGCCCGGGTACGTGTTCGCGCCGTCGGAGGCGAGCGTGTCGTAGCGCCCCCCGGAGCAGATCGACCCGAGCTCCTCGTGCCCGACCAGCACCGTCTCGTAGACGGAACCGGTGTAGTAGTCCAGGCCGCGGGCGATCTTCAGGTCGGCCACCACGACGCCCGGCGCGCGCCGCGACGCCGCGGTGATCAGCGCACCGAGCTCGGACAGCCCCTGGTCGAGGAGAGCGCTCTCGACCCCGTGCGACGCCGCGAGCGCCCGGACACGGTCGACCACGGTCGTATCGGCGCCGTGGATCGCGGCGAGGTCCAGGCAGGCCTGCGCCTGCTCCGCCGTCGCACCGCACTCGTCGACGAGCAGCTGCGCCACCCGTTCTGGGCCGATCTTGTCGATCTTGTCGATGTTCCGCAGCACCCCGTCGACGTCCTCGAGGCCGATCCCGCGGTAGAAGCCCTCGGCGACCCGGCGGTTGTTCACCAGGACCCGGACCTCCGGCACGCCGATCTCCCGCAGGGCCCCGAGGGCCTCGGCCATGACGAGCGGGAGCTCGACCTCGTAGTGGTAGGGCAGCTCGCCGGCGCCGACGACGTCGATGTCCGCCTGCACGAACTCGCGGAACCGCCCGTCCTGCGGGCGCTCCCCGCGCCAGACCTTCTGGATCTGGTGACGCTTGAACGGGAACGTCAGCCGGCCGGCGTTCTCCAGGACGTACCGCGCGAACGGCACGGTGAGGTCGAAGTGGAGCCCGAGCTGCTTGTCGGCACGGTCACCGCCCGGGCCGTCCTCCTGGAGACGCGAGAGCACGTAGACCTCCTTGGAGGTCTCCCCCTTGCGCAAGAGCTGGTCGAGCGGTTCGACGGCGCGGGTCTCGATGCCTGCGAAGCCGTGGAGCTCGAAGGTGCGTCGCAGCGTGTCGAGGACGTGCTGCTCGACGACGCGCGCGTCGGGGAGCCACTCGGGGAATCCGGACAGAGGTGTTGGGCGTGCCATGGCAGAGATCTTCCCAGACGGAGACGGCCCGTGTCCCCGTCAGAGACGCGCCGACCCGGTGAGATAGGGGTTGGTCGTCCGTTCGCGCGCGATCGTGGTGGCGGGGCCGTGCCCGGGCAGCACGACGAGATCGTCGTCGAGCGCGCCCACGACCGTCGTCAGCGTGTGCTGCATGGTCGCGGCGTCGCCGCCCGGGAGGTCGACGCGCCCGACGGTCCCCGCGAAGAGCACGTCGCCCGTCAGGACGAGGCGGCGCTCCTGCCCGTCGATCTCGACGCCGTCGACGCGGTAGAGGGTCGAGCCCTCGGTGTGCCCCGGTGCGGCCAGGCACGTCACGTCGATGCCGCCGAAGCGCATCCGGGTCGTCGCCCCGGAGAACGTCTCGACCCGCTCCGGAACCTGGTGGTCCTCGACGTCGATCCCGGCCGCCGCAGCGATCGCGGGGACGAGACCGGACCCGGCGGGCTCCAGCGTGCCGAACGGGTCGGCGATCCGGTACGCGTCGCCCTCGGCCACCGTCAGCGGCACGTCGAACACGGCCACGGCCGCCGCGGCGTCCAGCACGTGGTCGACGTGCCCGTGCGTGGCAAGCACGGCGGCGACGTGCAACCCGTGCCGTTCGACATGCTCACGCACCGCACCGACCACACCGCCGGACGGGTCGATCACGACGCACGTCCCGTCGTCGTGCGCGACCAGGTAGCAGTTGGCGCCGAGCACCGTGGACGTGATCGTGGTGAGGGAGAGCATCGTCCCAGCCTAGCCACGACGCGCGACGTCCAGCACGAAGGCCGCCATCCCGCCTAGACTGTGGCGCGCCGCCGATCTCGGCGGGTCACGCAGCACAGAGGAGACGACAGAGTTGTCCGCGAGCAAACGCGATCGAGAACGCGCCGCGCAGCGCCGCCGTGAACAGAAGCGGCAGGCGGCGCTCGACGCAAGGGCCGCTCAGAGGCGCAGGACGTGGGCCTTCGTGGCGATCGGTGCGGTCCTGCTCCTCGTGGGGCTCGGCTCCTGGTGGCTCGTCTCCCAGGACGGGGACTCCGACACGGACGTCCCGACGTCGGCACCGGACCCGTCCACGGCGGAGGGCCGGGAGTGGACCGGGGAGCTGACGACGTCGATCGGCGAGATCGGGGTCACGCTCGACGGCGCGGCCGCACCCGCCGCGGTGGCGAACTTCGTCGCCCTCGCCGACGCCGGCTACTTCGACGGCACCGACTGCCACCGCCTGACCACCGCGGGGATCTGGGTGCTCCAGTGCGGGGACCCGACGGGCACCGGGACCGGCGGACCCGGCTACTCGTTCGGCCCGATCGAGAACGCCCCCGCCGACGGCCTCTATCCCGCAGGCACCATCGCCATGGCACGCACGGCCGAGCCGGACTCGATGGGAAGCCAGTTCTTCATCGTCTACCAAGACACCGAATTGCCCACCGACGGTGGTGGGTACACAGTGTTCGGCACGGTTACATCTGGCCTGGACGCCGTCCAGGCAGTCGCTGACGAGGGCACGGCAGACGGGGCGTCCGACGGCTCCCCCGCCACCCCCGTCACCATCGAAGGAGTGGAAATCAAGTGAGCGAGAGCACCGACAACCAGGCGCCCGAGCCGACGCCCACCGAGGCCTCCGCTCGCACCTCGGACGTGAGTCCTGCCCCCGAGCCCGCACCGGAACCCGCGCCCGAGCAGCCTGCTGCCCCGGCGCCGCGGCCGAAGCCGACGCCCAAGCCCCGGCCCGTCCCGCGTCCCGGACCGCCCGCCGCCGCGTCGAAGCAGACCCCGGGACCTGCCGCGCAGCCCGTCCCGGCACCGAACGACGCAGCAGCCGCCAAGGAGGCCGCGACCTACGGCCGGGTGGACGACGACGGCACCGTCTACGTCCGCGAGGAGAGCGGCGAGCGGGCCGTCGGTCAGTTCGCCGCAGGGACGGGCGACGACCCGCTGGCGATGTACGTACGTCGCTACCTGGACCTCAACGCCAAGGTGGACCTCTTCGACGCCCGGTTGGCGAGCACCGACCTCACCGTCAAGGAGATCGACTCCACCCTCGAACGGCTGCGGTCCGAGACGGCAGAGCCCTCTGCCGTCGGCAACCTCGCCGCACTGCGGTCGAAGGTCGAGGCGCTGGGCGTCCGTGCGGACGAGCGTCGCGCCGAGATCGCCGCCGAGCGCGCCGCGGCGAAGGCGGAGGCCGTGACCGAGCGGACCAAGATCGTCGAGGCCGCGGAGTCCATCGCGACCACGGATCCCGAGCGGATGCAGTGGCGTCCTGCCGGCGAGAAGCTCCGAGGCCTGCTCGACCAGTGGAAGGCCGCACAGCACAACGGCCCCCGCATCGACCGCACGGTCGAGGAGGAGCTCTGGAAGCGGTTCAGCCACGCACGCACCGCCTTCGACCGTGAACGCCGCCACTTCTTCTCCGAGCTCGAGGAGCGCAACGCGACGGCGAAGCGGCTCAAGGAGCAGATCGTGGCCGAGGCCGAGGCTCTCTCCAGCAGCGTCGACTGGGGCCACGCGGCGGGCGCCTACCGCGACCTGATGACCCGGTGGAAGGCCGCCGGTCGCGCCGCACGCCGAGACGACGACGCCCTGTGGGCCCGATTCCGGTCCGCACAGGACGTCTTCTTCGGTGCGCGCGACGCCGCCAACGCCGAGATCGACGCCGAGTACGGCGCCAACCTGGTGGTCAAGGAGGAGATCCTGACCGAGGCCGAGGCCCTCGTGCCGGTCAAGGACCTCGAGGCGGCCAAGGCTTCGCTGCGGGACATCCAGGACCGCTGGGACGCTGCCGGCAAGGTCCCCCGCGGGGATCTCCAGCGGGTCGAGGGCCGTCTCCGCGCCGTCGAGAACGCCATCCGCGACGCCGACGAGGCGAAGTGGAAGAAGACGAACCCGGAGCAGCAGGCACGGGCCGAGGGCGCAGCGGCCCAGCTGCAGGACGCGATCGCCTCTCTCGAGGCCGATCTCGTCGGCGCGAAAGCCTCGGGCAACGACCGCAAGGTCAAGGAGGTCACGGCGGCCCTCGAGGCGCGCAAGGCCTGGCTCGAGCAGATCGAGCAGGCCGCGCAGGACTCCCGCGGCTGACGGTCGTCCACAGGGGCGGGTCAGGCCTGGCGGTCGGGCTCGCCCCTGCGCGAGGGTGGGGCGGTGACCACCCTTCGCACCCTGCTGACGCCGTACTCGACCGAGATCGGCGCCGTCGTCCTGCCCCGAGACGTCGGTGGTCGGGTCGCGTTCGACGAGCTCGTCCGCCGCGGAGCTCTCACGCAGGTCTTCGGCGACGCCGCGGTCGTCGCGGGGACACCCCTGACACCGGCCCTGCGTGCCGAGGTCCTGACGACCGCCGCAGCGCGCGCGACCGTCCTCGCGGGTCGTAGCGCCGCCTGGGTCTTCGTCGGCGGGCCGGCACCTGCGGTGCTCGAGCTCATCTGCCCACCCGGCGCGGGGCGGCCGCGTGCCGTCAGCACGGTGCGCACCCGCTACGTCCGCCTCCTCGCGGGCGAGACCGTGACCTGGGGAACAGCCCCCGTCACCTCGCCGCTACGAACGGTGCTCGACGTCGCCTCCGGCCCCCACGTGCCACGACGTCGTGGCGGCGGCCCGCCGGAGCCCGCCGCCGTCGCCGAGGCCGTCGAGACGGTCGTGGCCGTCTGCGAGACGACAGGCCTCAGTCCGCACGGCGCAGCGCGTGCGCTGAACCTCAGGTACCGGTGGACAGGGCGTGCGGTGGCCGAGGACGTCCTCAGGCAGGCGGCGCTGCGGCTCGGTCCCCCGCTCCGGTCCGCACGGGCCTGAGACCCGTGGACGTCCGACTACTCGGGCAGCTGTGGCACGGACTCCTGCTTGGACCCGGTGATCCGGTAGACGTCGAAGACCCCGTCGATCGTCCGGATCGCGGCGAGCACCTTGGTCAGGTGGCCCGGCTCCGCCATCTCGAAGACGAACCGCGAGATCGCGACCCGGTCGTTCGACGTCGAGACCGAGGCCGAGAGGATGTTCACGTGGTGGTCGGACAGCACCCGGGTCACGTCCGACAGAAGCCGGGAACGGTCGAGGGCCTCGACCTGGATCTGGACCAGGAACATGGTGTTCGCGCTCGTCGACCAGGAGACGTCCACGAACCTCTCGGGCTGCCGACGCAGCCCCTCGACGTTGGCACAGTCCGCACGGTGGATGCTGACGCCAGCTCCGCGGGTCACGAACCCGATGATCTCGTCGCCTGGCACCGGCGTGCAGCACTTCGCCAGCTTGACCCAGACGTCGTCGACGCCCTTGACCGTGACCCCGGGGTCCCCGGTCCGCACGCGCCGCGCCGTCTGGCCCGGACGCGCCGTCTCGGCGACGTCCTCCGTCGTCCCCTCGTCGCCGCCCATCGACTGCAGGAACTTCTTGACGACCGTCGACGCGGAGGTCTGGCCCTCCCCGATCGCGGCGTACAGGGCCGTGACGTCGGGGTAGCGAAGCTCGTTGGCCAGTGCCAGGAGCGACTCGTGGGAGAGCAGCCGCTGCAGAGGGAGATTCTGCTTGCGCATCGCGCGCGCCAGCTGGTCCTTGCCGTGCTCGACGGCCTCCTCGCGGCGCTCCTTCGAGAACCACTGCCGGATCTTGTTGCGCGCCCGGGGGCTCTTGACGAAGCTCAGCCAGTCGCGACTCGGACCAGCGTTCTCGGAGCTCGACGTGAGCACGTCGACCACGTCGCCGTTGTCCAGTGCCGAGTCGAGCGGGACGAGTCGGCCGTTGACCCGCGCGCCCATCGTGCGGTGGCCGACCTCGGTGTGCACGGCGTAGGAGAAGTCGACCGGCGTCGAGCCCACCGGAAGCGCCATCACGTCGCCCTTGGGCGTGAAGACGTACACCTCTCCGCCGGCGATCTCGAACCGCAGCGAGTCCAGGAACTCCGCGGGGTCGGCCGTCTCCTTCTGCCAGTCGACGAGCTGGCGCAACCAGTGCATGTCCGAGGATCCGTCGGCGGGGACGTTGCCCGCCTTCGCAGCCTCCTTGTACTTCCAGTGCGCCGCGACACCGTACTCCGCGCGCCGGTGCATGTCGTGCGTGCGGATCTGGATCTCCACGGGCTTGCCGCCCGGGCCGATCACCGTCGTGTGCAGCGACTGGTACATGTTGAACTTCGGCATCGCGATGTAGTCCTTGAACCGGCCCGGGACCGGGTTCCACCGCGCGTGCAACGAGCCGAGCGCCGCGTAGCAGTCGCGGACCGAGTCCACGAGCACCCGCACGCCCACCAGGTCGTAGATCTCCGCGAAGTCGTGCCCGCGGACGATCATCTTCTGGTAGATCGAGTAGTAGTGCTTGGGACGCCCCGTCACCGTCGCCTTGAGCTTGGCACCGCGCAGGTCGGCCGTGACCTGTTCCCGCACGACCGCGAGGTACTCCTCGCGCGCCGGTGCCCGCTCGGCGACGAGATGGACGATCTCGTCGTAGACCTTGGGGTACAGCGCCGCGAACGACAGGTCCTCGAGCTCCCACTTGATCGTGTTCATCCCGAGCCGGTGCGCGAGCGGTGCGTAGATCTCCAGCGTCTCGCGCGCCTTGCGCTCGGCCGACGCGGCCGGGACGAACTTCCACGTCCGGGCGTTGTGCAACCGGTCCGCGAGCTTGATCACGAGCACGCGGATGTCGCGCGCCATCGCGACGACCATCTTGCGGACGGTCTCCGCCTGCGCCGCGTCGCCGTACGTCACCTTGTCGAGCTTGGTGACGCCGTCGACGAGCATGGCGATCTCCTCGCCGTACTCCTTGGTCAGCATCTCGAGGGAGTAGTCCGTGTCCTCGACGGTGTCGTGGAGCAGCGCAGCCTGCAGGGTCGACGGCGTCATCCCGAGCTCCGCCAGGATCGTCGCCACCGCGACGGGATGCGTGATGTACGGGTCGCCACTCTTGCGCATCTGACCCCGGTGCGCCTTCTCCGCTGTGCGGTACGCGCGAGAGATCCCCGAGACATCCGCCTTCGGATGGTTCGTTCGCACCGCCTGGAGGAGCGGTTCGAGTGTCGGCGAGGCCTGCGACTTGGCACCGAACAGGGAGATCCGTCCCCGCGAGCGGGGAGTGGTACGCGTCTCGTCGCTCAAAGCCACCTCCGTCGTCGCAACTTCTGGGCCAACGGGCGATATGCGCCCGCTGTCAGTGATGCGTCGATCCTACGCCGGGACTCCGAAGATCGACCTCACCGAGCGACCGGAGAGCCGCGTCCGCCCGGCCAGCACGTCGATCTCGAGAAGGAAGTCGACCCCGACGACCTCGGCCCCGCACTGCTCGACGAGGACGCACGCCGCCTCGGCCGTGCCCCCGGTCGCCAGGACGTCGTCGACGACGAGGACACGAGCGCCCGCGGGAATCGACTCACGGCCTACCTCGAGCTCTGCAGAACCGTACTCGAGCTCGTACGCCACGGACCGGGTGGGCAGCGGCAGCTTGCCCGCCTTGCGAAGCGGGACGAACCCCGTACCGAGACGGAGCGCCAGGGGCGCGCCCAGCAGGAAACCGCGCGCCTCCATCCCCACGACGAGGTCGACCGCACCACGACGCGCGGCAGCGAGGGCGAACGCCTCGACGACGTCGTGCAGGCCTTGCCCGTCAGCGAGCAACGGTGTGACGTCCTGGAACGTGACGCCGGCGACCGGGTGGTCCGGGACCGCGCGCACGCGGCGGAGAGCCTCGTGCGCGCGACCGGGCTCGAACAGCTCAGGCTCGCGGACCTCGAGCGTCACCTGCGACGACGCCGGGGCTGGGAACTGTTCCCCCGGTGGTGGCCGGGAATCAGCTGTGCCCCGCCCTCGATGCCCGCGGCGGCGAGGGCTGCGTCCGCGTCGTCGCCGGACTCCTCGGCGCGCGCCGCACGCTCGGTGAGGACGCGTTCGGTGTGCGCCTTGATCTTCGGCTCGCGCTCACGCAGGGCGACCTCCAACGGCGTGGCCAGGAAGATCGACGAGTACGCTCCCGCGACGATGCCGATGAAGAGGGCTAGCGCGATGTCGCGCAGCGTGCCTGCGCCGAGCAGGAACGCGCCGATGAACAGGATGGATGAGACCGGAAGGAGTGCCACGACCGACGTGTTGATCGAGCGGACCAGCGTCTGGTTGACGGCCAGGTTCGCCCGCTCGGCGTACGTCGACCGCGACTGGTCGAGCACGCCCTTCGTGTTCTCACGCACCTTGTCGAACACGACGACCGTGTCGTACACGGAGTAGCCGAGAATCGTGAGGAACCCGATGACCGTGGCCGGTGTCACCTCCCAACCGATCAGCGCGTACACGCCCGCGGTGATGACGACGTCGTGGAAGAGCGCGAGGATCGCCGCGGCGGACATGCGCCAGCTGCGGAAGTACACGGCCATGACGACGGCGACGAAGAGCAGGAAGATCACCAGTGCGCGCAGCGCGGCGGCCGAGACGTCCTTGCCCCAGACCGGACCGATGTAGGTGGACGTCACCTCCTCCGCGGAGACACCATAGGCGTCGGCGAGAGAATCGCTCATCGTCTCCAGCTCACCCGTGGTGAGCTTCTCCGTCTGCACACGGATCGAGTCGCCTCCGAGCACCGAGACCTTCGGCACCTCGCCCGGCGCGACGTCCTGGACGGCGTCGATCGCAGTCTGCTCCGAGGTGTCGTCCACGTTCGAGACGACGAACTCCGAGCCTCCGCGGAACTCGATGCCGAGGTCGAAACCCTTGAAGGTCACGACGAGCAGCGCGAGGACGACCGCGATGATCGATGCCGCGAAGAACTTCTTGCGGCCGGCGACGATCCCGTAGGAACGACGACCGGTGTAGAGGTCGTTCCCCCACTGGGCGAATCCGCTTGCCATCAGTTCTTCTCCTCGTCCTGTGCGTACGTGCCGTCGCCGTCGACGGGCGGTTCGGCGTCGGCCTCACGTCGGCGCGCCGCGCGTCGCTCGGCGATGGTCATCCCGTCGGCACCGCCTCCGACCGTGGCGGGCTGAGGCAGGCGCGCGGGGGTGTCCGACGCGTCGGTCGTCGCCCCGTCGTCGAGCGAGAGCAGGTCGTCCCTGCTCTTCGCGCGTCGCGTCGTGCCGCGGCCCGCGTAGCGGACGGACGTGACGCCGAGACGACGCGGGTCGAGGCCCGACCCGGGGTGCCCCTCGCCGAAGAACTTCGTCTTCGCGAGAAGCTGCAGCAGCGGGTGCGTGAAGAGGAAGACCACGAGCAGGTCCACAAGCGTCGTGAGCCCGAGCGTGAACGCGAAGCCCTGGACCCCGCCGACCGCCAGGAGGTAGAGGATCGCCGCAGCGAGGAAGTTGACGGCGTCCGAGGCCACGATCGTGCGACGCGCTCGCGACCAGCCCCGGTCGACGGCGGCGGTGAGCCCGCGCCCGTCGCGCAGCTCGTCGCGCACACGCTCGAAGTAGACGATGAAGGAGTCTGCCGTGATGCCGATCGCGACGATCAGACCCGCGACGCCGGGCAGCGACAGCCGATACCCGTACGTCCACGAGAGCAGCGTGATCACCCCATAGGTGATCAGCCCGGCGATCAGCAGCGAGGCGACGGTCACGAGGCCGAGCCCGCGGTACTGGAACAGCGAGTAGACCGCGACGAGTGCCAGACCGATGAGACCGGCGATCAGACCCTTCTCGAGCTGGTCGGCGCCGAGCGTCGCAGAGATCTGCTCCTGGCTCTGGACCTCGAAGGTCAGCGGCAGCGCACCGAAGTTCAGCTGGCTCGCGAGCGTCGCCGACGACTCGCGCGTGAAGTTGCCCGAGATCTCCGCCTGGCCGTTGGTGATGACGGCGTTCATCGACGGTGCCGAGATGACGAGCCCGTCGAGGACGATGCCGAACTGGTTCTGCGGGCTCGGCAGGCCGACGAGACGCTCGGAGACTCCCTGGAAGGTGTCGGCGCCCTCGTCGGTGAACGTCAGGTTCACCGCCCACTCGTTCGTCTGAATGCCCTGGCTGTTGGTGCGAAGGCCCGAGGTCGCGTGGTCGATGTCGCTGCCCTCGACCTCGACCGGGCCGAGAATGTACTTGGCGAACCCGTCCTGGTCACAGGTGACCAGCGGTGCGTCGGGGTCGCTCGGCTCGCCGCCGACGAGGTTCGTCGGGTCGGTGCAGTCGAGGGCGTCGAACTCGGCCTGGACCTCCGGCGTGATCTGCGCGAGGTCGCTGGGATCGGTCGGCTCCGGTGCCGGCTCGGTCGCGGCGTCGGTCGCGCCGTCCTCGGCGTCTGCCTCGGCGTCCTCGGTCGTCGCGTCGGCGGAATCCTCCGTCGCGGCGTCAGCGCTCTCGTCGCCGGTCGCGTCCGCGGACTCCTCGGAGCTCGGGGTCTCGGTCTCGGCGTCCGGGTCTTCGGCCGGCAGCGGCGAACCGACGGACAGCACCGGCCGGAACGTCATCTGCGCGGGAGTGACGATCAGGTCGATCGTCTCCTGGCTGACCTCACCGGGGATGCCGACGACGATGTTGCTGTCCCCCTGGCGGGCGATCTCCGCCTCGGCGACGCCCGACGAGTCGATGCGCTGGCGGATCACGGCGATGGACTGGTTGATGTCCTCGTCGGTGACCTCCTGCCCGTCGTCCGTCACCGGCGAGAGGATGAGCTGGGTCCCGCCCTGCAGGTCGAGCGCGAGCTCGGGCGACCAGCTCGCGCCGCCCGGGTTGTCCTCGCTCTTTGCGTCGAGCTGCGTCCCGGCAAAGATCGATGCGAAGAGCGCAACGATCAATGCACCGAGGACGACCAGTGTGCGTACAGGTCGCGTCCGTGACTTGGTGCTGGCCAACAGTCCGTCTCTTCTCGTGTCAGGGCGGCGCCATCGTCGGCGCACCGTCGTGCCCGGGGATTACCCCGGGCGCTTGATCACTTGGTCTTGTCGTCCTCGTCGCGCTGCGGCGCGTCGTCGCCCGAGGAGCTGTCCTTGGACAGGCCCGAGAGGTCGTCGGGGATCGTGACGTCGTCTGCTGCAGACTGGTCGTCCTTGGCGAGGTCGACGACAGGCTGCTCGTCGTCGGTCTCCTCGTCCTCCCCGTTCTCGTACTCCTCGCCCTCGAGTCGCTTGGCGATCGCGGCACGGAGCCAGCGCGTCTGGGCACCGCCGGGCTCGGTCTCGAGCGTGATGATGTCGCTGACGTCGTCCACCTCGACGACGGTCCCGAACAGGCCGGAGGCGGTCATCACGTCGTCGCCCGGCACCAGGGAGTGACGGAACTCCTGCTGCTTGCGCTGCTGCTTGCGCGTCCGGCTGCTCATGAGGAACAGAAGTCCCACCGCGAGGATGGCAAAGATGATCAGGGGGTCCATCAGGAGTCACAGTCCTTCGGGTTGCGGGCAGAGCGGCACGCGCAGTCTAGGCGTGTGGTCCACCCTGGGGCGAACCGCACACACCCGAGGTGCTGACGCGAGGTGCAGACAGTCTAGGGCCTTGGAGTGAGCGGTCCGTCACATTCAGGGGCGATTCGTCTCACGTGCTGAAAAGCCCGTCGGGCTGCGGCGGGGTGAGGCCGAGATGGGCCCAAGCCGCGGGAGTCGCGACGCGGCCGCGCGGCGTCCGCCCCATCAGACCTTCGCGGACGAGGTAGGGCTCCGCGACGGTCTCGACGGTGTCCGGCTCCTCACCGACGCTCACGGCAAGCGTCGACAGCCCGACCGGGCCACCGCCGAACCGTGTGCAGAGCGCCTGGAGCACCCCGCGGTCCAACCGGTCGAGCCCGAGCGCGTCGACCTCGTAGACCTCGAGCGCGGCCCGGGCGGCCCGCAGGTCGAGCCCTCCGTCCCCGCGCACCTGCGCCCAGTCCCGCACGCGCCGCAGCAGGCGGTTGGCGATCCGCGGGGTTCCCCGTGAGCGGGAGGCGATCTCGGCAGCCGCGTCCGCGTCGAGACGGACACCGAGCAGACCTGCCGACCGGACGAGCACCCGCTCGAGCTCGCCCGCCGCGTAGAAGTCGAGATGCCCCGTGAACCCGAACCTGTCTCGCAACGGGGCGGGCAGCAGCCCGGCGCGTGTCGTCGCGCCGACGACGGTGAACGGCGGAAGGGTCAGCGGGATCGCGCTCGCTCCGGGCCCCTTGCCGACGACGACGTCCACGCGGAAGTCCTCCATCGCGACGTACAGCAGCTCCTCCGCGGGCCGCGCGAGCCGATGGATCTCGTCGATGAAGAGAACCTCGCCCTCCTCGAGCGACGAGAGCACCGCGGCGAGATCGCCGGCGTGCTGGATCGCCGGGCCCGACGTCACGCGGAAGGACGTCCCGAGCTCCCCCGCGATGATCATGGCGAGCGTCGTCTTGCCCAGACCGGGCGGGCCGGACAGGAGGACGTGGTCTGGTGGGACACCGCGACCGAGCGCGGCGTGAAGAACGAGCGAGAGCTGGTCCCGAACGGTGGCCTGTCCGACGAAGTCGGCCAGCGCGCGTGGTCGGAGCGCCGCCTCGGCGGCTCGCTCCAGGTCGTCGGCGCCCGAGGTCACGACCCGCTCGGACACGGTGCCGAGGAGCGACTCGTCCGCCCCCACCTGGTCGAAGTCAGCCACGCTGGGCCCCCAGGATCCGCAGGGCGGCCCGGAGCGCCCCGGCGACATCGGCCTCCTCAACGATCTCGGCGTCGGCCTGCCGGAGGACGGTGGACACCGTCTCGTCCGCGACCTTGGTGGTCCACCCGAGTCCGACGAGCGCGTCGACGACCTGGTCGCGCTGGTCGGCCCCCACCTCCGACGAGGACGGGCCGGGGTCGGCCTGGGCGGGCACGCCGAGCCGGTCACCCAGCTCGAGGGTGATCCGCTGCGCCCCCTTGCGTCCGATGCCCGGGACGCGGACCAGCGCGGCCAGGTCCTCCGAGGCCACCGCCCGACGCAGCCCGTCCGGTGTGTGCACGGCGAGCATCGCGAGCGCCAGCCGTGGGCCGACGCCGCTGACCGACTGCACGGTCTCGAAGACATGACGTTCGTCGTCGTCGCCGAATCCGTAGATCGTCATCGAGTCCTCGCGGACCACGAGGCTCGTCGCGAGCCGCACGCGCTCGCCGACACGGAGCCCCGCGAGAGTCGCGGGCGTCGCGTGGACCAGGTAGCCCACTCCCCCGACGTCGATCACGGTGCGGTCGAGCGAGACCGCCTCCACCGTGCCGGACAACGATGCGATCACACCAGGCCTCCCTGAGCTCAGGCGAACATATGTACGAATCTCACGCTACACGGTGCCGTTCACCGCTTGCCGCGGCGCGCCGTGTGCTCGGCCGCCGCCCACGCCCGCTGCGCGGCGGTGAGCTGGTGCCGGTCGCCACCCTGGAGCGCACCCCCCGGTCTCCAGAGATGGCAGATCGCGATGGCGAGCGCGTCCGCCGCGTCGGCGGGTCGCGGCGGCTCGGCGAGGCTGAGGATCTGGGCGACCATCCGCTGCACCTGCTCCTTGCCCGCACGTCCGGACCCCGTGACGGCGGCCTTGACCTCGCTGGGCGTGTGGAGCGCGACGGGTATCCCTCGCCGGGCCGCCGCGACCATGGCCAGCCCCGCCACCTGTGCGGTCCCCATCACGGTCGGGACGTTGTTCTGGGCGAAGACACGCTCGACGGCCACGACGTCGGGGACATGCTCGTCCATCCACGCGCCCAGGCGCTGGTCGATCTGCAGGAGACGCAGGTCGACGGAGGTCTCCGCCGGACTCGTCAGGACGCCGACGTCGACGAGGGCGGCACGCCGCCCAGACAGCTGGTCGACGACACCGACGCCACAACGCGTCAGGCCCGGATCCACACCGAAGACTCGCACCGGGTCACTGTCCCACGGGCGTGGGACACGCGTCGCACCCCACGCCGCGCCGGTCAGTCCTCGTCGAGCGCGGCCAGGACCTCGTCGGGTGCGTCGAAGTTCGCGTAGACGTTCTGCACGTCGTCACTGTCCTCGAGCGCGTCGATGAGGCGCAGGATGTTGCGGGCGCCGTCGACGTCGACCTCGACCTGCATGGAGGGGTGCCAGATGACGTCCGCCGAGTCGTAGTCGATCCCGGCCTCCTGCAGCGACGTGCGCACCGGCACGAGGTCGGTCGCCTCGGACAGCACCTCGAACGACTCGCCGAGGTCGGTGACCTCCTCGCCCCCAGCCTCGAGCACGGCCTCCATCACGGAGTCCTCGTCGGTCCCCTCCTTGGGCACGATCACGACACCCTTGCGGGAGAAGAGGTAGGAGACGGACCCCGGGTCGGCGAGCTGGCCGCCGTTGCGGCTGAACGCGGTCCGCACCTCGGCGGCCGCGCGGTTCTTGTTGTCGGTCAGACACTCGACGAGGACGGCGATCCCGCCGGTGCCGTACCCCTCGTACATGATCGTCTGGTAGTCCACACCACCGCCGTCGGCGCCCGATCCACGCTTGACCGCGCGGTCGATGTTGTCGTTCGGCACCGACGACTTCTTCGCCTTCTGCACGGCGTCGAAGAGGGTCGGGTTGCCCGCAAGATCCCCGCCACCGGTCCGCGCGGCGACCTCGATGTTCTTGATGAGCTTGGCGAACAACTTGCCACGCTTGGCGTCGATCGCGGCCTTCTTGTGCTTGGTCGTAGCCCACTTGGAGTGACCTGACATTGCCCGCTTTACTCCTTCACGATGGTGACGAAGAGCTCGTGCACGCGCGCGTCCCCCGTGATCTCCGGGTGGAACGACGTCGCGAGCAGTGCTCCTTGGCGTACGGCGACGATCCTACCGGCGGCCGCGTCGTCCCGGCCGTCGGGCACCCGGGCGAGGATCTCGACGCCGGTTCCGACCTCCTCGACCCACGGGGCGCGGATGAACGTCGCCGGCAACGGCCCACCGGCGATCCCGGCCATCTCGAGGCTCGTCTCGAACGAGTCGACCTGCCGCCCGAACGCGTTGCGCCGCACGGTCATGTCGATGCCTCCCACGGTCTGCTGGTCGTGGGAGCCGTCGATCACGCGGTCGGCGAGCAGGATCATCCCGGCGCAGGACCCGTAGACCGGCAGGCCCTGGCGGATCCGTTCGACCAGCAGGTCTCGCAGCTCGAAGATCCGCAGGAGCTTGTCGATCGTGGTCGACTCCCCGCCCGGCAGGACGAGGCCGTCGACGGCCTCCAGCTCGGCGGGGCGGCGCACCGGCACGGCTCGCGCCCCGCTCTCCTCGAGCGCCGAGACATGTTCGCGGACGTCGCCCTGCAGGGCCAGCACACCGATGGAGGGTTTCACCGGGCCATCGTAGACGGGCCCGACGACGGGTCCGTACTCAGATGCCGAGGGTCCGCAGGTCACGGGCGGCCGGTTCTCCCGCCGCCCGGGAGAAGTCGTCCAGGGCGGCGGTCAGAGCCTCCCGCTCGGCAGAGGTCATCGCCCCGAGGATCTCGGCGATCGCTCGTCGGCGGGACTCGGTCACGTCCTCCACGAGCTGCAGCCCCCGCGCGGTGAGCTCGATACGGACGGCCCCGCGCCGGTCGGGGTCCTCGGTGCGGACGACCCACCCTGCGGCCACGAGCCTGTCGGCGTTGCGCGAGAACGTCGACGGGTGGATGTCGAGATGGTCGGCGACGACGCCCGAACGCGTCGGTCCGTCGTGGGCGAGGAGCACGAGGACCCTGAACTGCGGGAGCGAGACCTCCTCCAGCGCATCGGCGACGGAACGGGCGATCACGCCCAGAAGCGCGCGCGAGGCCTGGAGCGTGGCACGGACGGAGTCGTCGACGGCGGACATCCGATCAGGATATCTGGCCGTAGCCTGGCCGGTGTATTGATACATTCATTGCATGCCTACACGTCTCCTGCACGGTCTCCGCACACGAACAGCGGCGAGCATTCGTGTCGGAACCGTCGGGATCGTCGCCGTCACGGTCGCCGTCGGCGCGGTGACCGGACTCGCCGCCGTCGGGTTCCGATGGCTCATCACGGAGACGACCACGCTCTTCAGCGGCACGGCCGACTTCTCGGCCGCGGCACCCGGCACCCACCCCGGATACGAGGGCGTGAGCTGGCTCGGCCCCTGGTTCGTCGTCCTCGTCCCGGCGGTCGGCGGCCTGATCTACGGACCGCTCGTCTATCGCTACGCCCGCGAGGCCCGCGGCCACGGCGTCCCGGAGGTCATGCTCGCCGTCTCCCGGAACGGCGGCCGCATCCGCCCTCGCGTCGCGGCGGTCAAGGCTGTCGCCTCGGCGATCTGCATCGGCTCCGGGGGCAGCGTCGGACGGGAGGGACCGATCGTCCAGATCGGGTCCGCGCTCGGGTCGGGGATCGCCCAGGCCCTGCACCTGCCCCTCCATCGCGTGCGCACCGTCGTCGCGGCCGGCGCGGCGGCGGGGATCGCCGCGACGTTCAACGCCCCGGTCGCCGGCGTACTGTTCGCCATGGAGCTGATCCTCCGCTCGTACTCGGCGGGGTCGTTCGGCCTGGTCGTGGTCGCCGGCGTCGTCGGATCGATCGTCTCGCGCGCCCTCGTGGGCGACGCACCGTTCCTCGACCTGCCCCCGTTCGCCGTCGACAGTCCCTGGGCCTACCTGGTCTTCGCCGCGCTCGGTGTCCTCGCCGGACTCGTCGGCGTGGTCTTCGTCCGGTTCCTCTACGCCACCGAGGACTTCTGCGACAGGATCTGGCGCGGGCCGGAGTGGGCCCGCCCGGCCGTGGGCGGCCTTGTGCTCGGGGTCGTCCTCCTGGTGCTGCCCCAGATGTACGGCGTCGGGTATCCCGTCCTGGAGGCGAGCGTGGCCGGTCGGTACGCGGTCGGGTTCCTCGCGCTGCTCCTCGTCGGCAAGGTCGTCGCCACGAGCCTGACGCTCGGCATCGGCGGCTCGGGCGGCGTCTTCGCACCCTCGCTCTTCATCGGTGCCGTGCTCGGTGCGTCCGTCGGGCAGGTCGTGCACGCTGTCGCCCCGGACCTCGCGCCCTCGCCCGGGGCGTTCGCGATCGTGGGGATGGGCGCCGTCTTCGCCGGGACCGCCCGCGCGCCGCTGACCGCCGTCATCATGCTCGTGGAGCTCACGGACCAGTACTCGGTCGTGCTGCCGCTCATGCTCGCGATCGTGCTCGCGACCGGGACGAGCAGGCTCTTGAGCTCCGACACGGTGTACACCCTCAAGCTGCGCCGGCGAGGAGTCGTCCTCGACGGGCACCCGGCGGACCAGATCCTCCACGACGTCCCCGTCCGGACGGTGATGGAACCTGCGCCCTCCTCCGTCACGTCGTCGACCCGCGTGAGCAGCGCCACCCGGCTCCTGCTCGTCAGCGGCCGCACGACGCTTCCCGTGTGCGACGAGGGTGCGCTCGTCGGCCAGTTCCGTGCCGACGCGGCCTCGGAGGTGCTCGAGCTCGACGACGAGGCGACCGAGGCACGGGTCGGCGACGCGGTGGACGACGTCGCACGGATCCCCGTCTCCTCGACGCTGTTGGAGGCTCTCGAGGCGCTACGCCGCTTCCCCCACGACGAGGGCGGGGCCGTGACGGACGGCGAGGCGCTCGTCGGATGGCTCTCGCACCGCACGGTGCTCGCCGCGCTCTCGGCCGCACCGTCCGCCGACCGCGCAGCAGGCCCCGGGAACCGGAGCCTGGCAGCGGCGCAGCGCTAGCCGCCCCCGGTCCCCAGGTGACGCACGACGCCGTCCCACCCTGCCCCGAGAGAACGCACCAGGTCGGGCAGCTCGGCCGGAAAAACCTCGATGTCGACGGTCTCCAGGTCGGTCGCGGACCACCAGCGCACGTCGTCGACCACCTCGCGCTCGACGGCGGTCCACCCGTCCCGGCTCAACGCACCGGCGCTCTCGCGCGAGACCCGGGCGACGAAGATCTCCTCGTCCTGGCGACAGTGCTCGGCGAAGAAGTCGAACAGCGCGCTGCGCCGGACGACGGGCCCCTCGAGATCAGCCTCGGCGAGCACGATCCCGGTCTCCTCGCGGACCTCGCGCACGGCGGCGGCGCACGCCGACTCGCCCGGGTCGATCCCGCCGCCGACGGTGAACCACCACGACCGGCCCGGCTGGTCGACGTCGTGCCCGCGCACGAGCAGCACCCGGCCGTCCGGGTCCAGCAGGATCACGCGCGCGGCGCGTCGGTGCCGCAGACCGTCCGGTCCGGGCACCCAGTCGGCTCCGAGGACGGGCCGGCGCGGAGGAAGGTCGACCATCGGGCCAGGCTACGGGTTCCATGCCCGGCCGACGCGCGACGACGCCCCCGGACCGTCCGGTCCGGGGGCGTCGTCGATCAGGGTGTCGTCACCAACCGCGCTCGGCGAGCCGGTGCGGCTCCGGGATCTCGTCGACGTTGATCCCGACCATCGCCTCGCCGAGACCGCGCGACACGTTCGCGATGACGTCGGGGTCGTCGAAGAACGTCGTGGCCTTGACGACGGCCGCGGCACGCTCGGCCGGGTTGCCCGACTTGAAGATGCCGGACCCGACGAAGACGCCCTCGGCGCCGAGCTGCATCATCATCGCGGCGTCGGCAGGGGTCGCGATGCCGCCCGCGGTGAAGAGCACGACCGGGAGCTTGCCTGTGGCCGCGACCTCCTTGACGAGCTGGTACGGCGCCTGGAGCTCCTTGGCGGCCACGTAGAGCTCGTCCTCGGGCAGGGACGCGAGCGCGCGGATCTGCTGGCGGATCTGACGCATGTGCGTCGTCGCGTTCGAGACGTCACCGGTGCCGGCCTCGCCCTTCGAGCGGATCATCGCCGCACCCTCGGTGATACGACGGAGCGCCTCGCCGAGGTTCGTCGCACCGCAGACGAACGGAGCCTTGAACGCCCACTTGTCGATGTGGTTCGCGTAGTCGGCCGGAGTGAGGACCTCGGACTCGTCGATGTAGTCGACACCGAGCGACTGCAGGACCTGCGCCTCGACGAAGTGGCCGATGCGCGCCTTGGCCATCACCGGGATCGAGACGGCCTCGATGATGCCGTCGATCATGTCCGGGTCGCTCATGCGCGACACGCCGCCCTGGGCGCGGATGTCGGCCGGGACACGCTCGAGAGCCATGACGGCCACTGCACCGGCGTCCTCGGCGATCTTCGCCTGCTCCGGCGTGACGACGTCCATGATCACGCCGCCCTTGAGCATCTCCGCCATTCCACGCTTCACGTGCGCGGTCCCGACGTTCGTGCCCTCCGGGGTGGTCTCGTTCGTCACCACTACCTCACCTTCACTCTGCTGGTCGTGCGATCGCCCCGCGGACGCCGCCGGACCATCGTACGCGCCGCGATCACCCGCCGACCACGCTGACCGACCCGTGGTCGAGCCCGTCCGGGAGCGCGTCGTCGAGGTCGACGGTCACGGGCATCGGTGCGTGTCCGGCCAGTCGCAGGAGGCGCACCGACCAGTGCCGCCGGTACTGGCGCGCGTGCGCGACAGCCATGTTGTGGAAGCGCCGCGCGAGCTGTGCGCGGTACCACGCGGCCCCGAGCGCGTGGATCAGCGGCGCGGCGTCGGGGTCCTCGGCGAGCGCACGGATCTCGTCCGGGTCGCCGAGAGCCGTGCGCAGGAGCTCCGACAGCTCGCTCTCCGCCCGGACGCGAGACTCGGCGACCGACCCGTTGAGGCCGGCGCGTACCGAGCGCACGGACTCCTCGTCGAGGTCGGGCAGCGCGAGCGCGAGCTCGTTCCGCGCGTCCTCTGCGTCCTGGGTCACGGCCGAGGCCGCCTCGGCCACGAGCAACGAGCTGGCGGGGTCGAGGACGCCGGAGCCAGCCAGCTCCGTCGCGACGGCCGCGCGGCGGACAAGCTGGGCGTCGAGCGCCAGACGGGAGGCGACGACCTTGCGGTGGATCCGATCCAGCCGCGTCGCGGCGACGACCCCGACCCACGTCAGGACCGCGACCACCGCGATGACGACGATGGCCGTCTCGGCCCCGGTCATGCGTCGTCCTTGATCCGTGCGCGCTGTGTCAGGCGCGAGAGGAGCGTGCGCCGCGAACCGACGTCGCGGCCGGCCTCGCTCGTCGCGAGAACGGTCTCGTAGACGGCGACGATCCGGTCGGTGACGCTCGACCAGTCGAACTGCTGGACGAACTGCGTCGCGCCGGCGCGGCGTTCGTCGGTCTGCTCCGGGTGGTCGAGGGCGTCGAGGACCGACGTGGCGAGAGCCTCGCTGTCACCCGTCGCGAACAGGCCGCCAGCCGCACCGTCGTCGAGCACCCGTCGGAACGCTCCGAGGTCGCTCGCGACCACCCCGGCCCCGGCGCTCATCGCCTCGACGAGGACGATGCCAAAGCTCTCACCACCGGTCTGGGGGGCGACGTAGAGGTCGACCGACGCGAGCATGGACCGCTTGTCCTCGTCGCTCAGGCCGCCGAGGAACTCGACGGCGGACGCGTTCTCGCCGAGATCCGCGAGCGCCTGCTGGTGCCCGGCGTCGCCCCGCCCGGCGACCAGGATCCGCGCGCCGGGATATCTGGCGAGGATCGTCGGCACGGCGCCGGTCAGCACGGGCAGTCCCTTGCGGGGTTCGTCCAGACGTCCGAGGAACGCGACGGTCGGCCGCTCGGGTGTTCCCTGCCAGCGTGCCGCGGGCTCGGCGTCGGCGAACTTCTCGACGTAGACGCCGTTGGGGATGACGACGGCGTCTCCCCCGAGGTGGTCGATCAGCGTGCGACGGGCGTCCTCGGAGACCGCGATCCGCGCGTCGATCTTCTCCAGGCTCGACCGGGCGAGCGGGTTGGCAAACTGGAGCGCACGCGATCGGACGAGCGACGTGTGGAACGTGCAGACGACGGGGCACGTGGCGGCCCAGAGGGCGAGCATGCTCAGGCTGGGGGTCATCGGCTCGTGCAGGTGCAGGACGTCGAACTGCCCCGCGTCGAGCCATCGGCGGACCTTGGCGTTCGCACGAGGCCCGAAGGTGAGCCGGGCGACGGACCCGTTGAACCGGACGGGGACGGCCTTGCCGGCCGAGGTCACGTAGTCCGGGACGGGTGTGGACTCGTCGGCCGGGGCGAGGACGTCGACCGAGTGTCCCCGCTCCATCAGTTCCTCGGCGAGGTCGCGGATGTGGAACTGGACTCCCCCGGGCGCGTCGAAGGAGTAGGGGCAGACGATGCCGATCCGCAGCGGCCGGGTCATCCTGCGCCTCCTTCGTCGGCGGGTGTCCGACGCCGGATCTCGGCGTCGCGGTCGGCGTCGAGGTCGTCGACGAACACACGCTGCAGCATGTGCCAGTCCTCCGGGTGCTCGCGGATCCCCTCGCCGAGAAGGTCCATCCAGGCCTGGGTGATCGCCTGGATCTTCTCAGCACGGTGCACGTCAGGGATCTCGACGCGCCGGAACTCGATCACCATTCCCCAGGGCGACCGTGCGGCACGGCGTGCCGTCCCGTGGAGCCGTTCGGAGTAGAGCACGGCGACGAACAGGGGTGCCCCGGTGGCGGCCGCGAGCGCCCCGGGCCCCGCCGCGGCACGAGCGCGCTCGCCGAGCAGGTCGACCTCGATGCCGCTGGCGGTCAGGTCACGGTCGGCCAGGAGGGGAAGCACCCGGCCCGGGGCCCCGGCGGCGCGCGTGAGGTCGCGGAACACCCCGACGTCGCCGAGGGCCATGATCTCGATCCCGACGGCGTTGCGGAGCGCGACGAACTCGTCGAAGAGCTCGGGCGGTTCCAGCCGCTCCGCGACGGTCAGCACCGGCGCGAGGTGGCGCGCGGCCCACGCACCCGCGAGGTCCCAGTTGCCCAGGTGGCCGAGCGCCAGGAGAGGTGAGCGTCCGGCGGCGAGCTCGGCGCGCACGGCGTCGGCCCCGCGGGTACGCACCCGGGCGTCGACGACGTCGTCCCCCAGGTGCGCAAGCGTGAGCACCTCGCTGTAGTACCGCATGTAGCTGCGCATGCCGGCGCGCGAGAGCCTGCGGATCTCGTCGCCGGAGGCCTCGGGACGGGCGCGGCGAAGATTGGCCTCGAGACGTCGGACCCCCGCCGTCCGACGCCACCAGACGTAGTCGGCACCGAGACCGAACGCCCCGCGCAGGACGGGCGCGGGCACCCGGTGGGCATGCTTCCAGGCGAGGAGGAACGCAGAGCGGGCGATACGGATCACCCGGTCCGCGGCGTCGGGTCGGGCTCCGCCGTCGCGAGCTGGCGCCGGACGACCAGGATGCGCTGGACGACCGTGACGGCACTCGCGGCCGCGAGCAGGGTCAGCATGCCCGTCAGGAGCAGCTGGTCGACGCCGATCCCGACGAATCCCGAGGCCACGAGGGCGAGGACGAGGCGGTCCGCGCGAGCGGCGATGCCGACGCTCGCGGTCGCCCCCAGGCTCTCGGCCTTGGCACGCGCGTACGGCACCACCCCGCCGAGCGCCAGGCACGCGAGCGCCGCGCCCATGCCCCAGACGTCGTCCACGGACCAGCACCACAGCAGGAGGCCGGCGAAGACCGCGGCGTCGGCGAGCCGGTCGAGCGTGGAGTCGAGGAACCCGCCCCAGGTGCCCGTCCGTCCGGCCTGGCGCGCCATGTTGCCGTCCAGGACGTCCGAGAAGGCGAAGACCATGACGGCCATCGTCCCCGCGAACAGGTGGCCCGTGGGGAAGAGCCAGAGCGCACTGACCATGACGCCGAGGGTGCCGACGACGGTGACGGCGTCGGGGCTCACGCCCCACCGCAGGAGGAGTGCGCCGAGCGGGGTGAAGATCCGGGTGGTCAGCCCGCGGAGCCTGCCGAACATCAGTCCCCCTCCGGCCAGGCTTCGGCGAACCGTCGCCGGGTGTCGGCCAGGAGCTCGGGCACGGCCTTCGTCTGGCCCACGATCGGCAGGAAGTTCGCGTCGCCGAGCCACCGCGGCACGACGTGCTGGTGCAGGTGCGCGGCGATCCCCGCGCCCGCGACGTCGCCCTGGTTCATCCCGAGGTTGAAGCCCGCGGGCGAGGAGACCGAACGGACCACGGTCATCGCCGTCTGCGTCATCTCCGCCAGCTCCACGGTCTCCGGCGCGGTCAAGTCGGTGTAGTCGGCCACGTGCCGGTACGGGCAGACCAGCAGGTGTCCCGAGTTGTAGGGGTACAGGTTCAGGACGACGAAGCAGTGCTCCCCGCGGGCGACCACAAGCGCGTCCTCGTCGTCCCGCTCGGGCGCACGGCAGAACGGGCAGGCGTTCGCCGAGGCGTCCTCGGGCTTGTCCTGCCCCCCGATGTACACCATGCGGTGCGGGGTCCACAGACGCTCGAGGGAGTCGTCGGCCGGCGGGAAGTCACCGGCCGCGTCGACGCGGGGTCCAGGCGCTGCCATCGTCAGACCTGCACGCGGTCGCGTACGGCCGCCACGACCCGCTCGACGGCCTCGTCGACCGGCACGGAGTTCTCCTGCGTACCGTCACGGAAGCGGAACGAGACCGCGCCGGCCTCGACGTCCTCACCCCCGGCGATCATCACGAACGGGATCTTCTGCGTGCTCGCGTTGCGGATCTTCTTGCCGAACCGGTCGTCGGACACGTCGACGTCGGCCCGGATGCCCTGCGCGCGCAGCCGGCCGACGATCTCCTCCAGGTAGGCGTTGAAGGGCTCGGCGACCGGGATCGCCAGCACCTGGACGGGGGCGAGCCACGCGGGGAAGGCGCCCGCGTAGTGCTCGAGCAGCACGGCGAAGAAGCGCTCGATCGACCCGAAGAGTGCACGGTGGATCATCACCGGACGCTGACGGGTGCCGTCCGCGGCCGTGTACTCGAGCTCGAACTTCTCGGGGAGGTTGAAGTCGAGCTGGATGGTCGACATCTGCCAGGTGCGACCGATCGCGTCGCGTGCCTGGACGGAGATCTTGGGACCGTAGAACGCGGCGCCCTCCGGGTCGGGCACGAGCTCGAGCCCCGAGGCGGTGGCGACCTCCTCGAGGGTGCGGGTCGCCTCCTCCCAGACCTCGTCCGAGCCGACCGACTTCTCCGGGTCCCGCGTGGAGAGCTCGAGGTAGAAGTCGTCGAGCCCGTAGTCCTTGAGCAGGTCCAGCACGAAGGTGAGGGTCGTGGTGAGCTCGTCCTTCATCTGGTCACGGGTGCAGTAGATGTGCGCGTCGTCCTGGGTGAACCCGCGCGCGCGGGTCATGCCGTGCACGACGCCCGACTTCTCGTACCGGTACACCGTCCCGAACTCGAACAGCCGCAGCGGCAGCTCGCGGTAGGAGCGCCCGCGGGAGTCGAAGATCAGGTTGTGCATCGGGCAGTTCATCGGCTTGAGGTAGTAGTCCTGGCCCGGCTTGACGACGGCGCCGTCGTCGTCGAGCACCTCGTCCAGGTGGATCGCCGGGTACATTCCCTCGCGGTACCAGTCGAGGTGGCCGGACGTCTCGAACAGCTGCCCCTTGGTGATGTGCGGGGTGTTGACGAACGAGTAGCCTCCCTCGACGTGCTTGCGCCGGGAGTAGTCCTCCATCTCGTTGCGGATGATGCCGCCCTTGGGGTGGAACACCGCAAGCCCGGAGCCGATCTGGTCCGGGAAGGAGAAGAGGTCGAGCTCGGAGCCGAGACGACGGTGGTCGCGCCGTTCGGCCTCGGCGAGCCGGTCGAGGTAGGCCAGCATCTCGTCCTTGGTCGGCCAGGCGGTGCCGTAGACACGCTGCAGCTGGTCGTTCTTCTCGCTGCCTCGCCAGTAGGCGGCGGCGCTGCGCATGAGCCGGACCCCGTTGCCGATGAGCCTGGTGCTGGGCAGGTGCGGGCCGCGGCAGAGGTCCTTCCAGACCACCGTCTCGCTCTCGCGACCGGCACCGCGGACGTTGTCGTAGATCGTCAGCTCGCCGGCACCGACCTCGACGGAGGACCCGTCGTCGTCGCTCGCGCCGCCCTTGAGCCCGATGAGCTCGAGCTTGTACGGCTCGTCCGCGAGCTCTGCGCGCGCCTCGTCCTCGGTCACGACACGACGACGGAAGGTCTGACCCTCCTTGATGATGCGCGCCATGGCCTTGTCGAGCTTCTTCAGGTCCTCGGGGGTGAAGGGCGTCTCGACGTCGAAGTCGTAGTAGAAGCCGTCGGTGATCGGCGGGCCGATGCCGAGCTTCGCGTCGGGGTCCACCTGCTGGACCGCCTGGGCGAGCACGTGGGCCGCCGAGTGGCGCAGGACGGAGAGCCCGTCCGGAGAGTCGATCGTGACCGCCTCCACGACGGCGCCCTCGGGCAGCGGCTGGTCGAGGTCGCGGAGCTCGTCGTCGACCCGGACCACGACCACCTCGCGCCGTCCGGCGAACAGGTCGGCGCCGGTGGTGCCCGGCGTCATCGTCGTCGCCTCACCGTCGACGGTGACGGGTACGGCGGACACATCGGGCTGCGACACGGAAATCTCCTCGAGATCGACAGGGGCGCCACCGACCGGCGGCGCCCCTGATCCTACCGATCCCTGGCGGGTCAGTCGTTGTACTTCTTCGCCTGCTCCTTGATCTGGTCCACCTTGTCGTCGACGTCGTCCGGCGTCCTGTCCTTGATCTGCTCGGCGACCTGGTCGACGCGCTCGTCGGTCATGGCCTCTTTCGCCTTGTTGAAGATGTCGCTCACGGTCAACCTCCTGCGTCCGGGACGGCGAGGCTCGTGCCCCGCTCCTCTCCACGCTAGGCCGGAAACGTCGCCCTCACCCGGCAGGCGTCGGAGATCTGAGCAACGTCCCGTTCGCCCCTGGTGCGCTGCCCTGCCCGACGCCGTAGCGTCGCCCACGACACCGAGGAGGCACTCATGGACCAGCCGGCAGAACGCCAGCAGCGCAATCTTCAGATCGACCTGCCCGTGGAGAACGAGGCGGGCGTCCCCGCCGACTTCGCCCGGTTGTGGCACACCCAGTCGACGTTCGTCATTGACTTCGTCGCGATGAAGTCGCCACCGATCTCGCGGCGCGACCCCGAGACGGACCGTGAGGTGTCGGACCTGCCCGTCAAGGTCGTCTCGCGCATCCGCATCCCTCCGGAGCAGGTCTTCGAGCTGGCGAGCGCCCTGACCAAGCAGCTCGACGCCTGGGAGCGCGAGACGGGGCGTCGCCAGTCGGGCCCGAGCGCCTGACGTCCGGCGGGCCGCACCGGCGCACGCCCGACATTCTGACACCACACCTATTTTCGACAGATCCTCCGCAGCCCGATGCGGCGGACGATCTGACAGGCCTTCTCCCGGCAGCACGCGTCGACCACTACATCTAGTATCAGATTCAGATCGACCCACTAGATGATGTGAATCTCGATGCCCCTCGCGCGGCGAGGCTCGCCAAAGCCCGAGGAGAACCGTGACTGTTGTCGAGTCGGATCGTCTGTCGAACCACGGCCCCGTCGAGGGCAACGCGTCGATCGTGACAAAACGGGACGGACGACGTCTCGCGTTCGATTCGGCACGACTCGCGCGGTCGGTCCGTGCCGCGACGGAGTCCTGCGACCCCCGCGACGCCGACGTCGCGGGGCTGGTCGACAGCGTCGTGACCCGGGTCGGCGGTCACGGACGGACGGAGATCGCCGTCGCGGACATCCGCGAGGCCGTGATGCAGGGACTCGTGGCGGCCGGACTCGCCGAGGCCGCGGCCGCGTACGAACGACGGTGGGTCGAACGTGCCGCGGACCGTGCCGCCTCGACGAGCCTCGAGACAGCCCTCGACCAGCTCGACGCCGGACGCTCCACCGTCGTCAACGAGAACGCCAACAAGGACAGCAACGTCTTCAACACGCGCAGAGACCTGACCGCCGGGGCCGTCGGGAAGGTCGTCGGGCTCGGCATGATGCCGCCGCACGTCGCGAACGCCCACCAGAAGGGCGACATCCACTACCACGACCTCGACTACCACCCGTACTCGCCGATGACGAACTGCTGCCTCATCGACTTCACGTCGATGCTCGGCCAGGGCTTCCGGATCGGCAACGCCGAGGTCGAGTCCCCCCGGTCGATCGGCACCGCGACCGCCCAGATCGCCCAGATCATCGCGAACGTCTCCTCGAGCCAGTACGGCGGATGCTCGGTCGACCGGATCGACGAGCTGCTCGCGCCCTACGCCGCGAAGAACCTGGCGAAGCACCGCGCCGAGGCGGAGAGGTGGGTGAGCGAGCCCGAGCGTCGGGAGGAGTACGCGCAGGCCCGGACCCGCAAGGACGTCTACGACGCGATGCAGTCCCTGGAGTACGAGATCAACACGCTGTTCACGTCGAACGGCCAGACACCGTTCACCTCCCTCGGCCTGGGGCTCGGCGCGGGGCCGCTCGAGAGGGAGATCCAGCGGGCGATCCTCCAGGTCCGGATCGACGGGCTCGGTGCCGAGCACCGCACCGCGATCTTCCCCAAGCTGATCTTCTCGCTGCGGCGGGGGCTCAACCTCGAGCCGACCGACCCGAACTACGACATCAAGCAGCTGGCGGTCGAGTGCTCGACCCGGCGGATGTACCCCGACGTGCTCAACTACGACAAGATCGTCGAGATCACGGGGAGCTTCAAGACGCCGATGGGCTGCCGCTCCTTCCTGCCGTCCTGGACCGACCCCGACGGGAACGAGGTTGTCGACGGACGGATGAACCTGGGCGTCGTCACCCTCAACCTCCCCCGCGTCGCCCTCGAGGCCGACGGCAGCCTCGAGCGGTTCTGGTCGCTCCTCGACGAGCGGCTCGAGACCGTCCACGACGCCCTGGTCTACCGGATCGCCCGCTGCACCGAGGCGGTTCCCGGGAACGCGCCGATCCTGTACCGGTACGGAGCCTTCGGCCGACGACTCGGCCCGCACGACGCCGTCGACGAGCTGTTCCGGGACGGCCGGGCCACCGTCTCGCTCGGGTACATCGGACTGTACGAGGTGGCGACCGCCTTCTTCGGCGGCGCCTGGGAGAGCGACCCCGCCGCCAAGGCACTGACGCTGGACGTCGTCCGCCGGCTCGCCGAGGCGGCCGAGGCCTGGACCCGCACCCACGGCTACCGGTTCTCCGTGTACGCCACCCCGAGCGAGAGTCTGACCGACCGCTTCTGCCGCCTCGACACGGCCCGCTTCGGCGCCATCCCTGACATCACCGACAAGGGCTACTACACGAACAGCTTCCACTACGACGTGCGCAAGAACCCGACACCGTTCGAGAAGCTGGACTTCGAGCACCCGTACCCGCAGTTCAGCTCGGGCGGCTTCATCCACTACTGCGAGTACCCGGTGCTCGAGCAGAACCCGTCCGCGCTCGAGGCTGTGTGGGACTACGCCTACGACCGCGTCGGATACCTCGGGACCAACACCCCGATCGACCGCTGCTACGCGTGCGGCTTCTCCGGCGACTTCACGCCCACCGCCCGGGGCTTCGCCTGCCCGGGGTGTGGCAACGACGACCCGCGCACGTGCGACGTCGTCAAGCGCACCTGCGGCTACCTCGGCAACCCCCAGGCCCGCCCCATGGTGCAGGGCCGTCATGCCGAGATCTCGGCGCGGGTCAAGCACCTCGACGCCGCGGCGCCCTCCCCCGACGCAGGTCCACGAGATGCGTGAGCCCCGGCCCGACTGGCTCTCCGCCCGGGTCAGCCACGGTCAAGTCGCCGACTACAAGCCGTTCGTCTTCGTCGACGGCGAGGGCGTGCGGTGCAGCCTGTACGTCAGCGGGTGCCTCTTCGCGTGCGACGGCTGCTTCAACGAGGCGGCCTGGAGCTTTCGCTACGGCACGCCGTACACGCGCGAGCTGGAGGACCGGGTGCTCAACGACCTCGCACACCCGGCGGTCCAGGGGCTGAGCCTCCTCGGCGGTGAGCCGTTCCTCAACACCGAGGTCTGTCTCCGGCTCGCCGGGCGCGTCCGCGAACGGTTTGGGCGCACCAAGGACATCTGGGCATGGAGCGGGTACACGTTCGAGCAACTCCTGGCCGGCAGCCCGGACAAGCGAGAGCTGCTCCAGCACGTCGACGTCCTGGTCGACGGACCGTTCCGCCGCGACGAACGCGACCTCTCCCTCGCGTTCCGCGGCAGCCGCAACCAGCGGGTCCTCGACGTGCCGGGATCGCTCGTGGCGGAGTCCCCCCTGCCGTGGACACCCGGCCGGCGATCGGCGGAGACCGTCGTCTGACGCGTGCACGGCCGCACGCAAACGGCCCCTGGTCCGCGTCTCCGCGGATCAGGGGTCGTTCGTCTCGGGTGGGCGATACTGGGTTCGAACCAGTGACCTCTTCGGTGTGAATGAACTCTGACCTGGTCAAGCATGTTCAGATCGTTGAGATTCCGCCCGTGGAGGTCCGCCGGAGTGCACGAGCGGTCGTGCCGGGCCTGGTGGGGCCTTACATTCTCCGAGAGGATGAGAGTGATGGCAGAACTGAGGGAGTACCCGGACGAAGCTCGGGAGTGCGCGATCTGGATGGCGGTCGATCTGCGGCGTGATCCTGCGACGCGCAATGGCGCTTTGGCGAGGGTCGGCGAGCAACTCGGGATCAACCCCGAGACGTTGCACAACTGGGTGATACCGGCTGAGGTCGATGCTGGTCATCGGCCTGGACCTACGACGAGCGATGCGCAGCGGTTGACCGAGCTCGAACGGGAGAGCCGCGAGTTGCGCCGTGCTATCCACATTTTGCGCAGTGCGTCGGCCGTCTTCGTAGCCGACCCCGACTGCCCGTCGCCTAGGTAGTGGCCAATCTCGACTTGCACCGTCGTGAGGTCCTCGAGGGTCGTGACCTCGGGGTCACGCCGATCTGCGTGGTGCTCCAGATCGCTCTGTGCACCTACTGCGCCGCCAAGTCACGATCGCCTTCGTGGCGGTCGGTGTCCAACGCACAGCGACTCAGCGTGATCCGCAAGATTCATCAGCACAACGACGGGGTCTACGGGGTGAGTATTGTCCACGCCGAGTTGAATCGTCAGGGCCACCAGATCCCGCGCTGGACGGTCGGCGCACCTCGATCGCCGAGCGTCGTCCCAACACTCGCCCGGACCTGGTCCAACGCCAGTTCACCGCGACCACACACAACCAGCAATGGGTCGCTGCCATCACGTACTGCCGCACGCTCGTCGGCCGGGTCTACGCGGCGTGCATCGTCGACCTCCACTCCCGCCACGTCGCCGGTTGGCAACTGTCGCGTCATTGCGCGCCGACTTCGCGTTAGACGCGCTCGAGGTAGGGATCTGGTCCCGCACCCGCGAGGGCGCCGACTTGACCGGTCTGAGGCACCACAGCGACAAAGGAGTCCAGTACGCCGCAATTCGCTACACCCGGCGGCGCACGCAGGCCGGTGCCATGGCCTTGGTCGGACCGACCGGCGACTCTTATGACAACGCCATGGCTGAAGCGTGCAACTCGCTGTTCAAGGCTGAACTCGTACGAAACAGGGGTCCGTGGAAGAACATCGGCGGCCTCGAGATCGCGACCGCGGAGTACATCGACTGGCTCAACCACCGACGCCTGCACGGCGAGATCAGCCTCGTCCCACCCACCGGCTTCGCGCAGTACTACTACTACCATCACAACCCCGCTCCGACTACCGTCGAAGCGTCAGTTCCAAGTCTCCACTGACCCCGTCACGAGACATAATCCTGCTTGGACGTTGCCGTGAGGTGGCCGAATGGCTCGGCCGTGTCGCAGCGGGCCCGATGCCCAAGCACTGTCGGCTCCAGGCACGGGTCCGCGGCAGGGGTACGGCCACTACCGTCGCCGCCGCACGCGTTCGCCGCCGGATCGTTGTCGGCGAACGTCGAACCGTCCACGGTGCATGAGACCGTGCCACCGTCGGCGACTTGCATGGAACCGGTGCAGTGGTGCCGGTCACCGCGGCGACAATGCCCGCAACGATCAGGAGGAAGGGGGCCAACGGCGCGACGACGGAGGCGAAGCCGGCGACCATGACCAGGTTCGCGAGACGCCGCCCCCGACGACCGCGTCGCCGCGCGGATAGCCAAGCAGCGCGCCGATACTGCCGCTAGTTGTTCTGGTTCATGAGGTTGGTGACACAGGCCCGGAGTCGTGAGGCTGGGGGTCGGTTCCCGATGGCGGTGTGGTTGCGATGATAGTTGTAGTGGATGCTCCAGGTGGCGATCGCGACGCGTCGTTCGGCTTCGGTCGACCAGATGCGGGAGTAGAGAAGTTCTTCGGCCAGGATCCGGTTGTAGCGTTCGATCTTGCCGTTGTGCTTGGGCGTGTAGGGGCGGATCCGTTGGTGGCGTGAGGCTGCCGAGAGCACCGCGCGCACGATGTTCTTCGCCCGGTAGTTCGACCCGTTGTCGGCGATCACGCGCACGATCCGGGTGATGGCGTGCGCGGCGAAGAACGCCCGGGCGCGGGCGAAGAACCCGATCGTGGTCGCTGCGGTCTCGTTCTCGTGGGCCTCGGTGTAGGCCAGGCGTGAGTAGCCGTCGATGATCGAGTGCAGGTAGACGTATCCGGCCCTGGCGCCCTTGGGCTTCGCGCGCTGGGCGGCCTTGTCCGCTGCTGATCCGCGTCCGTGGGCACGCCACCCGCCGCCGTCAGGGATACGTCCGACCACCTTCGGCGTCGAGGTGGACCACGTACCCGGCGAACCGGGCGATGATCTTGCCCGGTCTCTTGTTGCTCTCGCCCGTGGGGTCGAGGTCTTTGCGCCGGTTGATCCCCGGGCGCACGAACCAGCGCCCAATCGTCGCGATCGAGACCTGATGGCCGCGTCCGGTGAGCTCGATGTGGATCTGGCGAGCGGCCCACTTCTTCTCGCGCCGCCACGTCTCGATCAGGTCCACGATCTCGGGTCCGAGTTGGGTCGGGCGGGCGTAGGGGCGCTGGAGCGATCGACCAGGCCCTCGGTCCCGTCGGACTCGTAGCGGGCGTTCGCCTTCGACAGGCACGCCCGCCAGATGCCGGCTTCGGCCGCGACATGGGCGATCGGGCGGGTCTGGCAGCGTTCGATCAGGCGCAGTCTTCCGGCAGGGGTCAACGGGGCGTTAGCGTCAGGCATGAGGGGTAGGTCCTTCTTGGCCGGCGGATGTAGGAGTACTTCCATCCTCCTTTCGGGATCTACCCCTTGCTCATGCCCTGGCGAGCGTCACCAACCTGCTGGGTCAGTACACCTAGCGCCGTCTCCGGTATCGGGTGCGGCGGGCAGCACAGGCCGCAGTGCCGGGTCCGCGATCCGCTGATGCTCCGGCTGTAGGTTCCGCAGTCCGGTTGCGCTGCCTGGAATGCGGCCTCGGCCGCGTCGTCTTCAGCGCGCTCCTGATCGGTGAGGTGCGTGAGCGGCGGCCGCTCACCGAGCTTGTCCGCGGCGGGAAGACCGCAGCCGCGGCAGAGCGCACCGGCCTGGGCTCCCTCTCGTGTCAGGTACATGCCCTGCTGGGCCCACTCGCGGCGTTTCGCCTCGTGCCGGAATGCCTGGGCCTCCACCTTCAGCGCCTCGGCCCGGCGGCGTTTCAGGGCACGCTCGGCTTTCTGCTCCTCGGTGAGTTTGGGCATGCGGGTCAGGCGGCGATGCTGTCGCGGACGACAGAGGCGATCTCGTCGGCGATCTCAGCGATCGTGCTGGTCGCGGTCGTGCGGGCGATCTTGTCCGCGAGAGATGGCGACTGCTGCTCGACCTCGTCCTTGGAGATCTCGTGCCAGATCGGCAGCATGCGCTGCTTCCCGGCCACCGAGAGCCCGACGATGCCGTCGAGCTCGTACTGCGGCCACCCCTTGGCGAAGAACGACTTGGAGAACACGACGATCCCGAACGAGGAGTGCGCCAGGCCGTCGTCGATCTTCCGGCGCAGGCTGTCGCCAATGCGCAACTCGCCCTTGTCGATCCATACTCGCAGGCCGCGCTCTTCCAGGGCAGCCGCCAGTGGGCTGGCGACGGCGGCCTTGTCCTCGCTGGCATGCGAGACGAAAATGTCCCACGTCTGCCCGGACTCATCCCGGGTCAGCCGGACCGGCGGCTCGGAGCGGATGCCCGACAGGGGCGCGTTCCGGGCAGGTCAGGCGACCGGCAGGGCGGGCGGCTCGACCCGGACGCCGGAGCGGACCGAGGTTGCCCGAAGCCCCGCCAGGTCGACAGTGACGTACCAGGTCCCGGTCGAGGCGACGACGATGCGGAACGGGGTCCGCTTTGCGAGCCCGCCGTAGTAACGGTGCTCGCGCCCGTTGCGGTAGCTAGTGAAGTTCGAGGAGTCCATGAGCCGGACGTTCGCCCCGGTGCTCAGCGTGACAACGACGGTCGAGCCCTTCTCGATCCTGCCAAGGTCGTACTTCATGAAGTTGGGTCCGGACATGCGCGCTTCCTCTCTCTGCGCTGAGCGCGGGCCACGCCAGCAGTGCTATAGAACCGTGCACCTCCGACATTCAGGCTGGGCATCGCGCGGCGGGGACCAGAAGTTAAGTGGGCTACGACCCCTATGGTGAAGGGGTGACCCTGATTGACCTTCCCGCACCTGCTGCTGGCCCTAGCGTTGCCGCGGTCGTGGCCGAGCTGCGCCGACTTGACCCTGACGGGACGCGGATGGCGAAGGTGTTCCGGGCCACGTTCGATCAGCTTTATGACGGCCAGCACACCGGCCGGTACAGCGTCGACCAGCTGTTCAAGACGGAGAAGACGCACTTCGGCACGCTCATCGAGATCAATCTCCAGCGCGAGCTCAAGCTCACCGACGGAGACGTGCTCGACTTCAAGATCGCCGGGCTCGAGGTCGACTGCAAGTACTCTCACACAGGCGCATGGATGCTGCCGATCGAGAGCTTCGACCAGATCATCCTCGTCACCCAGGCCGATGACCAGCGATCGGTCTGGAGCGCCGGGGTCGTGCGAGTGACCGAAGAGAACCGTCGCACGAGCGAGAACCGCGACAAGAAGACGGGCCTGAACGCACACGGCCGTACGCAGATCACCTGGCTGTTCAAGGACGCACCGATACAGCCCAACGCCCTGCTCCAGCTCCCGCCTCCCGTCGTGGCCGAGATTATGGCCGCACGCAGCGGGCAGGCCAGGCTCAACGAGCTGTTCCGCCGGGCCACCAACCGGCGCCTGTCCCGGAACATCATCGCCACGGTCGCCCAGCAAGACGACTACATGAAGCGCGTGCGCGATAACGGCGGCTCTCGCAGCGCCCTGCGCCCCGAGGGCTATCTCATCCTCGGCGGTGACTACTCCGTGCAGCGCAACCTGGCGGCCGCACTCGGCGCCACGACCCCCGAGCCTGGCGAACTTGTCAGCATCCAGGTCGTGCCCGCAACCTCGCAAGACGGCGTCGAGATCGCGGGCGGCTGGTGGAAGCTTGCCGGGCAGGAAGAGAAGATCGAATCGCCTGCCCCGGTGCTGCCACGATGAGCGAGAACGATCTCCCCGGGCCCGATAGTGACGAGCTACGGCAGCTCCTGACGCGCGAGGGCCTGCGCTCGCTGTACGAGTTCCTGTATGAGCGGCGCGCGAACCCGCCGACGATGGTGGAAATCCGGGAGCATGCCGCAGCTGAGAACGGCGAGTCACATTCGCAGACCGACCGGCGAGTCCGGGAACGACGTAACTGGTTCAAGCTGCCCGCGGTGCGCTCCGGCCGCGCGCACGTATACCGTCTCGACGGCCGCGCAGACACCATCCGGGACGGACGTGGCGGGATCTCCCCGAGGGTGCGCGGCGAGGTGCTTAGCGCGAAGCGGTGCGCACAGTACGGGAAGACCCCGGCCGACGACCACGTGAAGCTGGAAGTCGATCACAAGATCCCGCACAGTTGGGGCGGAACGGACGACATCGAAAACCTCCAGCCGCTCTGCGCACAGTGCAACCACGACAAGCAGGCGTTCTATTCATCGCTGGACCCGTTCGAGGAGCAGATCCGTGCCGCGACCTCGTAAATGGAGCCGCACCGCCGCATCGGCGAGCTGCTGAAGGCCTTCCATGCCGCCGGTGTCGATGCACCGTCGCAGGTCGTTGGCGTCGTGGCATCGATGCACCAGTGTCAAGAGGACTGGCAGAAGCGGATGCGCGAGCTGAGGGAGCTCGGCTGGGACTACGAGACCATCAAACGCAAGGAGAACGGGCGCATCCGCAGCTACTACCGGCTCACCGCGTTCACAGACTGGCCTGACGGGAACATCGCTGCGGAGTTCAAGCGCCGCGAGCGTGCTAAGAACCAGGCATAGGCAGAACGAACTGGGCTATCGCACTTGGTGGAACGCGACAGCAGGAGCAGCGGCTACGGCGTGTCTCCCATATGCGCGCTGAGGCTCGCGGCATGATCGCCGGGTGAGTTCGTCGCAGTTCCGGTCGTTGTCCGATGCGCTGTGCGAGCAGATCGAGCCGCTGCTGCCGTCGAACGCGGGCCGCCGGGGTCGTCCGTTCGGTGACAACCGGCGGGTGGTCGAAGGGATCGTCTACCGGTATCGGACGGGGATTCCTTGGCGCGATCTACCTCGGGAGGAGTTCGGCTCCTGGAAGACGGTGTGGAACCGGCACCGACGCTACGCCGAGGACGGCACCTGGGAACGGGTCCTGCAGGCACTGCTCGCTCAGGCGGACGCTGAGGGAAAGATCGACTGGGCCGTGAGTGTGGATGCGACGATCACCCGCGCCCACCAACACGCGACGAACACGACCCGCCCGGAGCAGGACACAGGGGGCGGCGTCGAACTACACGCCGAGGCCCGAGGGGTTCGTCCACAGCCCGCTCGGCGGCGAGTGTGAACCTGCCGGGCACGGCATCGGACGATCCCGCGGCGGTCTGACGACCAAGATTCATGCCGCGGTCGACGGCGGTGGGCGGCCATTGGCCGCGGTCGACGGCGGTGGGCGGCCATTGGCCGCGGTCGACGGCGGTGGGCGGCCATTGGCCGCGGTCGTCACTGGCGGGCAGCGGAACGACGGAGCGATGCCCGCCAGCGTGCTGGCCGACATCCGTGTCCCACGCCTGGGCGCCGGCCGACCGCGCATCAGGCCCGACGCGGTCCTTGCCGATCGCGTCCACTCCTCGGGTGTAACACGAAGGATGCTCACTGCCCGCGGGATCAAGGCGGTGGTCCCGCAGAAGAAGGACGAGATCGCCGCCCGCAGGCGCAGAGGATCGTTCGGTGGGCCTTGACCCCAGATAGTGGACACGCGCTGGGTGGTTAGGCGACCAGTCGCAGCGTAGCGGTGGTCGTGGTCTCGTAGGTGATCGGTGAGCGGTATCCGCACCAGGAGTGGCGGCGGCGCTTGTTGTAGTGGTTGATCCAGCGGAACACGGTCCGGCGGGCGTGTTCGGGGCCGTGGTAGGCGTGCGCGCCGGCGAGGGTTTCGCGTTTCATCGTGGCGTTGAACGACTCCGCCAGGGCGTTGTCCGCGCTGGAGCCCACGGCGCCCATGGACTGCAGCACGCCGTGGCGGGCGCAGGCAGCGGCGTAGTCCTTGGAGGTGTAGACCGCCCCATGGTCGGCGTGGAAGATCGCGTCAGTCAGGGTGCCGCGTTCACGGGCTGCGGCATCCAGGGCGTCGATGACGAGCTCGGTGCGCATGTGGTCGGCGATCGACCAGCCGACCAGTCGGCGTGAGTAGCAGTCGATCACGGTGGCCAGGTAGAGGAATGTGCCGTCACCGCAGGGCAGGTAGGTGATGTCGCCGACGTACTTGCGGTTCGCCTCGACGGCGGTGAAGTCGCGGCCCAGTAGATCGGGGTACTTGCGATCGGCGGGTTCAGGGATCGTGGTGCGTACACGTCGGCGCAGCCGCAGCCCGGGCAGAGCGTGCTGACGCATCACGCGGGCGACTCGCTTGCGGTTGACCCGCTCAGGCTCGGCGACGCCGTCGTTGAGGTCCGCGGTCACCCGCGGCGCCCCGTAGGCCTTGTCCTTCTTCTGCACCGCCACGATCCGCGCGGCCAGGGCGTCGTCAGCGGCCTTGCGGGCGGCCCTGGCGCCAGCGGTGGCGACCCACTTGTAGTACGACGAACGGGCGATCCCCATGACCCTGCACAGCCGCTTGACCTCGAAGGTGTCGCAGTGGTCGGCGACGAACTGGAAGCGGCTCACCAGTTCGTCTCCCCGGCGAAATATTTCGCCGCCTTCTTCAAGATGTCCTTCTCGGTCTCGGTGCGCTTGAGATCTGCCTCCAGGCGGGCGACCTGGGCGCGCAGCCGGGCGTTCTCCTCCTCGGCGGTCCCGGCCCCACCACCGGTGGTCGACGACGCCGTCGTCCCGGAGGCCGACCTTGTCGGCACGCCGGCTGCCTTGAGCCAGCTCGACAACGTCGCGTCGTAGACCCCGAGCTCGTCCGCGATCTGTCTGATCGTCGCGCCATCGGTGCACCGGTAGAGCTCGACCGCATCGAGGCGGAACTCCTCGGAATAGTTCTTCCTCGCCATGAGTGGATCATCTCGCTTCCTCCAGGACGAACCTGGATCAAGCGTGTCCACTATCTGGGGTCAAGGCCC
>NZ_JNIY01000006.1 GCF_000701465.1 Paraoerskovia marina DSM 21750
GTGGGCCTTGACCCCAGATAGTGGACACGCGCTGGGTGGTTAGGCGACCAGTCGCAGCGTAGCGGTGGTCGTGGTCTCGTAGGTGATCGGTGAGCGGTATCCGCACCAGGAGTGGCGGCGGCGCTTGTTGTAGTGGTTGATCCAGCGGAACACGGTCCGGCGGGCGTGTTCGGGGCCGTGGTAGGCGTGCGCGCCGGCGAGGGTTTCGCGTTTCATCGTGGCGTTGAACGACTCCGCCAGGGCGTTGTCCGCGCTGGAGCCCACGGCGCCCATGGACTGCAGCACGCCGTGGCGGGCGCAGGCAGCGGCGTAGTCCTTGGAGGTGTAGACCGCCCCATGGTCGGCGTGGAAGATCGCGTCAGTCAGGGTGCCGCGTTCACGGGCTGCGGCATCCAGGGCGTCGATGACGAGCTCGGTGCGCATGTGGTCGGCGATCGACCAGCCGACCAGTCGGCGTGAGTAGCAGTCGATCACGGTGGCCAGGTAGAGGAATGTGCCGTCACCGCAGGGCAGGTAGGTGATGTCGCCGACGTACTTGCGGTTCGCCTCGACGGCGGTGAAGTCGCGGCCCAGTAGATCGGGGTACTTGCGATCGGCGGGTTCAGGGATCGTGGTGCGTACACGTCGGCGCAGCCGCAGCCCGGGCAGAGCGTGCTGACGCATCACGCGGGCGACTCGCTTGCGGTTGACCCGCTCAGGCTCGGCGACGCCGTCGTTGAGGTCCGCGGTCACCCGCGGCGCCCCGTAGGCCTTGTCCTTCTTCTGCACCGCCACGATCCGCGCGGCCAGGGCGTCGTCAGCGGCCTTGCGGGCGGCCCTGGCGCCAGCGGTGGCGACCCACTTGTAGTACGACGAACGGGCGATCCCCATGACCCTGCACAGCCGCTTGACCTCGAAGGTGTCGCAGTGGTCGGCGACGAACTGGAAGCGGCTCACCAGTTCGTCTCCCCGGCGAAATATTTCGCCGCCTTCTTCAAGATGTCCTTCTCGGTCTCGGTGCGCTTGAGATCTGCCTCCAGGCGGGCGACCTGGGCGCGCAGCCGGGCGTTCTCCTCCTCGGCGGTCCCGGCCCCACCACCGGTGGTCGACGACGCCGTCGTCCCGGAGGCCGACCTTGTCGGCACGCCGGCTGCCTTGAGCCAGCTCGACAACGTCGCGTCGTAGACCCCGAGCTCGTCCGCGATCTGTCTGATCGTCGCGCCATCGGTGCACCGGTAGAGCTCGACCGCATCGAGGCGGAACTCCTCGGAATAGTTCTTCCTCGCCATGAGTGGATCATCTCGCTTCCTCCAGGACGAACCTGGATCAAGCGTGTCCACTATCTGGGGTCAAGGCCCGGTGGCGGCCGCCCCGCGTGGAAATGGCCGCCTACAAGGGTCGCAACGTCGTCGAGCGGCACTTTAACCTCGCCAAGCAGTGGCGCGGACTGTCTACCCGCTACGACAAACTCGCGATCACCTATCGTGCGGCCTACATTCTCTGCGCCTGCATCGCCTAGGCTCGCGCATAGCCGCAGTCACGAACTCGCGAGGGCTCGCTGCCACACGCGATCGAACACGGTCGCATCGACGATCTCGATGGCGAACTGCGAGTCACCAGCGATCTCCCGAGCCGTCGGCATCGGTACTTCGCTCAGACGTGTGGAGCCGGACCCGCGGCCCCCGTCCGCCCAAACCAGATGCCCGTCGGCGAACTCGTCGACCTTCCGCACTTCCCAACCATCGACAACGTGCGCCCACAAGGCGACAGGGTCGTCGCCGCTCACGTGCCGCCACCGCACCCGCTGGTAGTAGTCGCTCGTCACCCCGTCATGCTCGCGCGAGCCTCACCGCCCAAATGGGAGACACGCCCTAGCTGATCCTAGATCTCGCGGCCTCGAACGCTGCGTGGCGCAGGTGGTCCTCCTGACCAATGAACCCCTTGAATGCGCCCAGCGCGTATGTCCGTTCGTCGCCAGAACCGTCGTGCTTGATTTCAAAGTCGCGCGAGAGTATCCCAAGCCGCTGTTCGATGTCCCGGGTACCGACCACGCCGCCGGTCGCCTTGGAGATCTGCTGGACTGATAGGGGGCGTTTGGCGTCCTTCAGGGCAAGGTAGATCGGATCATGCAGGGCTTCAGCTTCGGCCTCGGCGAAGTCCTTTCGGGCACCTTCGTGCTTGAGAGCCGCAGCAATCGCCCCGCCGACTGCACGGGCAACCGGTGGCGGGAAGGCGTTGCCGATTTGCCGATAGCGGCTGGTCTTTCGACCCGTGAACTTCCATCGGTACTTTGGGTCCGGCCCCCACCCCTGTAGGCGTGCAACCATCTCTGTGGTCAATTTCGGAACATAGTTGCTGTCGTGATCAGCTGTCGGCGGTGCGTCGTCGATGCCAAGACCGTTGACTCCGAGTGCCGCCCATGCCCGCTTAGCGCGAGTTGGGCCGAGGTCTGCCCCGCCGTGCTTCTTAGATCCGCCGACGATGGTGGGTGCGATGCCGTCCGCCTGCGAGGCCCAAGCGTCGGCGCCGGGCCACTCGTCATCCTTCATCAGATCGAGCAGCGCAGTACCGACTGTCCCGATGTACGGGGTCGGCTCCGGCCAGCTGAAGTACCTCGCGTCCTCTTCTCGCAACGCAACAAGAATGAATCGCGGGCGTAGTTGTGGCACTCCGAAATCTCGCGCCTCAAGCAGCTTCCAGTCCGACCAGTACCCCAATTCTGCGAGGCGGTCCTTGACGTGCTGGCGGTAGCCGGAGAAGCGAGGCATGGACAGGCCTCTAACGTTCTCGAGGAGCAACGCGCGTGGCTGCATCCGGCCGGCGAGCTCGATCGCCCAGGCGAACAGGTCGCGTTCATCGCTGGTCCCCAATTGCTTGCCGGCGATCGAGAACGGGGGGCACGGAACACCACCAGCAAGCAGAGAGAGGCCCTCGCTGTAGTCGTCGGGATTCCAGACGCCCACATCAGCGACGTCGCCAACCTTGACCTCCCACTCAGGGCGGTTCTCCCTCAGGGTCGCAGCGGCGTTCTCATCGAGCTCAACTGCTAGCCGGTGCTCAAAGCCAGCGAGTTCGAGGCCGAGAGCCTGTCCCCCGGCACCTGCGCAGATCTCAACGACCGTCAGACCGCTCACATTCAACTCCTCTTCGGTCTCACCGAGGCTTATCCACGGCGATGCTGACACCCGCCACCGACACGGACCACGGCGCGAGAGGTTGGCGGCCATCCTGTCGGCTCCGCTCAGTACGGACGACGTCCAGCGCGCTCGGTTGTGGGTAACTACCGGTGGGAGCAGGCTGTGGATAGCCGAGGACCCCTACTTGTCCCTCGCGACTGCCGCGGACCGCAGTCCCCAAAGCACGCGGTCGAGAGGCAACGCTACCCTTCACGCGGCCCGGCCAGTGCCACTCCCAGTGACGTTGACCCCAGCCTAGGCCGGGTCGGCGCTCTAGCTGAGCAGCTCGTCCAACGAGCCACGGATCTGGCGATCGTCCACCGCTGCAGTACGTAGGTAGACCAAAAGGGATTCCCCTTTCTTGGTACGCCCAGCAGGCGGCGGGTCGTTCAGCGTGCGATGTCGGAAAAGAACCCGAGGTCGGGCTCGTCGAACGTGCCGATCACCAGGCCTCGGTCGAGGAAGCGATTGAACTCCTCGCAGCTGGTCTCCGGGACCAGCGCGCATCCGTGACAGGCTGCCAGGTTGCACGAGTCCGTCCCCTGTCCGTGCTTTCCCGCGTCCATGCACACCGGGTCGGTGGAGCACCAGGTTGCATTGCCGAGCGATGCCTGCAGGACCTTGTTGAGGTTGCTGGGCACAGACATGCGTACCAGGCCTCCCATGGTGCCTTCCGAGTCACCCGCAGCGGTGTAGACCAGCAGGCCAGCCATCTCCTTGCCAGGCACGGTAGAAACGTAGAGCCGTTCACGCAAGGAGGCCGAGCTGTAACCGCAGGCGAAGACCAGCTCGTTGATCAGCAGGTGCGCCAGGGTGTGCAACATGACGAAGCGTGGGGAGAAGTCCCTCAGCAGTAGCCCCCGGTTGGAGGCCGCGACTCCATAGTGGTCGCTGATCAACTGCGCTCGAGCCTTGACCTCGGAACGTCCTTCCCACACCTCCAGCCGCTCGTGGTCCAACTCAAGGTAGATGCCCTCTCCCCTGACGACGTAGGCGGGTAGCCAGTCGTGCTCACGGTCGAGCTTATTGCGTCGCAGCATCTGCTTGCCTTCTGCCAGTCCGAGAGGCGTATCCGTGAGACGGGTGAAGCCGCGTAGGACCCGGGTCTCGCGCAGAGTCTCTACCGACCGGACCCGGCTGATCGCCTCGGCAGAATCGGGGTGCACTCCGGGGTCGCTGGCCGCGAGGTCGTCGTCTTTGGGCGCCTGTCGAATCTGCGCGTACTCGGGATACCGCCAACTGTCGTCTGCGGTTAGAAGGTCGACGTCACTGGAGAGCGGCACGTCTGCGGGAACCTGTCCACCAATGCCGAAGCGCTCCTTGTAGAGGGCATGGGACTCTTCCACGCCGACCCCATCGACGAGCTCGGCAGGCAGCCGCTTGACGAGCTTCTTGTGCAGGGCGACCGGATCGATCTCACTTCTGCCCGCGTCCGAGTCCTCATAGAAGTCGAGGAGGACACTCTGGACCTTCGGGTGCTTCAGGAGCTCCTTGACCTCAGCCGGCACGGCGCCGGCCACAACGGGCAGGTAGATCGAAGACTCAACCTTGGGAAAGTAGATGTTCCCGGCACCTCGCAGGGCGCCGCGAACGTTCTCGCCACAAAGGCGGTTTCCCTCCTCCGCAAGCCACGGAGCCGACCCCTTGCACAGGAACTCATTGCCCTGCCCGCCGATCAACTCCCGGCTGAGGTATGTCGCCACGGTCTGCTGACTCCCGCCCTGCATGATGCCCTGCAGCGAGCGGCGCTCGCCGCACTCACACACCACAACTTGCCCTTCGAGCCCGCCACCGTATGAGCGCAACCTCAGGGGCTTGCGGCAGGCCGGGCGCAGGCTTCGGTGGACCCACTCGGAGAATGGGAAGTCGGCTAGGTGACCCTTGGGGCACGCCATGACGAACGGGACCTGAGCCATGCGCGGGGGGCGCTTCCAGTCGTTGTGCTTGGCGTCTTTACATTCGACGCGACCGGTCCGATTCAGAGTGCTGGCCTCCAAGCGCCTGCAGTACATGCAGAAATGCACCAGGGGGAAGCGGAGCGCGGGGACCTTTAACCCGGTGTTCCTGGAGTCGCTATCGCCGGCGTAGTAGGGGCGGAAGTCCGGGGGAAGGCGGAACTCGGAGACGTGAAGCTGCTTCTCGAGGCGCCAATCACTGGCCTGGAATTCCTCGGGCTCGTAGTTCGAGTCCTCCTTGGCGGTCGGGAACCAGTGGTCCAGTCCTGCGGTGATGACCGAGGTTCCGTTGACGAGCATGCTCATCGCTCCGACCCCGAAGGGGGCGACGAGCTGTGTTCGCCGAATGTCTCCCGTGCTCACTTGGAACCTCCAGGTTGCAGTTCGGGGTCGTTCTCGATGTAGGCGTTGCCCTTGCGGATGTCCAGGCGACACTCGGCGTCCACGGTCCGCATGCTGCTGGGTGTGTCCCAGGTGAGGATCTGTTTGTCACCGTCCTTCGGGAGGGTGCCCGCGAACCGGATGAGCCCGTTGTCAGGGTCTCCGAATCCGACGTTGGCATCCCAGACGGTCCTGCCGCCCTTGCGCCATTTGGCGGCACGCTGCTCGGCCTCAGCCTGGAGGTGCGCGACGTCGTCCGTCTCGACGTAGGTTCCCTCCTCGACGGTGTATGCGCGGGCCTTTAACAGTTCGACAGCCTCCCAGTACTTCTCCTCGGGGAAGGGGAAGGGCTGCTCCGCGTCGGAAGTTTGCCTGATGTACGAGATGACGGCGCCGTGCAGGGCGCGACGCAGCACCGGGGTGGCGAACGGAGTGACCGAGGTCGGTTCCACCTGGGCATACAACTGCTGATGGTAGGTACGGAACCGCTCGTAGTGGCTGCGGTCTCGCGGCCTTCCTGCTCCGTAGAGGGTGATGACCAGTCCGGGGCTGACCCGCGGGTTGCGCCCTACGCGCCCGCTGACCTGGATGTACTGGGCGGTAGTCTTGGGCTGGCCAATGATCGTCATGAGGCCAAGGCGGTTGATGTCGACACCGACCTCGATGATGTTCGAGGCAAGACACACATCCACGCACCCGACCTTGCCGTAGGGCACCTGGAGCTTCTCGATCGCCTTGGGGATCTCGTCCGAGCGGCGTCGGGAGGTCAATTCCATATAGTTGCGCAGGAAGTGGAAGTCCCCGTCGATGTGCTTCCTGAGGCCGTGGAGGCGGTCGGGGATGTCGGACTCCAGCAGCGACAGGGTGTTGCCGAGCTCGCGCAGGCTGTTGAAGAAATTCAGATTGGTCCAGTACCCATCGCGCGGGCTGGGCCCACCGTCCTCTGACTCTTCCGGGATCTGCTCGCGCCCCAGTGCGATGGCGGCCGCGACGCGGACCTGGACGGTCTGCGTCGACCCCAGGGACGCACTCATGACACCCAAGTACTTGCGCCCAGGCTTCTTACTGCCGTCCGGGGCACGGTCAGGCTCGGCGAAGAAGGACCGGCCCTCCTCCAAGCCGTGCGGCGGGAACAGCGCGACGTCGCTGCGCCCGTAGAGATTGCGGATCTGCTCCTTGTAGCTGCGGATCGTCGCGGTCGCCGCGATGATCTTTGGCGGAACGGGTGGTCCTGCGGGGCGGTGGTCGGTGCACAGGTCATTGATGATCGCCTCGTACATGCCGACCATCGACCCCAGCGGTCCAGATATCAGGTGCAGCTCGTCCTGCAGGACCAGGGTGGGCGGGGAGACGTCAGTACGGCTGCCGTCGGACTCCAAGCCGAAGATCGCCCTGGCCTCAGGCTTCCACGCCAGCATCGCGAACTTGTCGACGGTGCCGATGAGAATCGAGGGCGGGTTGGCGTAAATGTCTGCGTCCACAACCTGGACCGGCATAGGCCGGTCGGCGTAGTAACAGTCCTCGTCGGCGCACTCGAAGACGACCTGCTTGCCCTGCTGCACGTACCCAGCGATCTTCTGCCCGTTCTTGCTCGCCTTCCCATAGGGGCCCATTTGGGTGCCGCACCACGGGCAGCGCAGAAGCAGGAACTTGTTCTGCGTGTTCACCTCCTTGCCCAGTGCAGTCCGGCTCCTTGAGGCCTGGTCCCAAGTGTTGGGGGTCGAGGTGCCACCGAGCCAGATACCGATGCGGAAGGGCTCCGTCCCGAGCCGGTCCCGGTTCGGGGTCGCCACTCCCTCCGGCCGGCGGGTGCGCAACTCTTCGAGCACGCAGACCAGGGAAGCGGCGCGCAGGAACTGCTGGGCGGTCAGTAGCCGCAGCGTGTACCGCATGATCGTGTCGGTGCCGGCGTCGTTCGGGTCCCGCAGCCGTCGGGCCAGCAGGCTAACCGCAGCGGCTCCCAGGTAAGCCTCGGTCTTGCCGCCACCGGTGGGGAAGAAGATCAGGTCGACGAGCGCGCGCTCGGGATGCGCTGGATTGGTCAGTTCCGGCAACGAGGCAAGGATGAATGCGATCTGAAAGGGCCGCCAGGTGCCCTTGCGCGCAGGGATCCGGACGCTCTGCAGGTCGCCAACCTCAGGGTGCGCCCCCACCGGAGCGGTGGTGACGTTCTTGCCTCGACCGTGCTCCTCGAGCTTGCGCAGCGGCAGGCTCGAGCGGATCTGTTGGAAGAGCATCGCCTCGTTGGCCCATCGGAACGCCTGGGCGACGTCTGGCTCCTCCTGAACGGTCCTCCAGCCCTCGTGCATGCGTGCCAGGGCCCGGTCGGCCTCCTCCATGTGCCGGAGGGCAGGGGCCTGCATCCGCTCGGGCAGGCTGGGAATCAGCGCACTCTGCTCGGCGATCCAGGCCTCGTACAGGCTCAGGACCTGCCTGACCTGCTGCACACCGTCATCGTTCCCCAGTGCAAGGTCGCGCATGCTGACCGTCACCGGGGCCCGCTGGCCGTTGTCGTCGGTCGCAAAGATGTCGGGGGTGAGGCTCTCGACCTCGTAGGCGGGCAGCGCGTCGGTGGCCACCCACGAAGGAGCCTCACGGTTGCTCTCATCCCAGCGGGCGGCGCACCCGTGCCCGACAGCGTAGGTTCGATGGTTGCGGTAGAGCAGGTCGAGCGACTGCTCCTCCTCGTCGAGGTCTTTGCGCGCGGCCTCGTGGTAGGCAACCAGGCGAGCCTTCCCCTGGGTGGTGACCGTGAACCCGGCCTGGAAGATCGCGTTTGCGTCGCCGACACCGGCACTGCGGTTGACCAACGCAACGGTGACGATCCGCAGGTCTGAGTCTCCGCCGCCAGGAACGGGGCGGCTGAAGACCTCGAGGGACGGCCGCACAGTGGGTTCGTCGCCCTCGTAGGAGATCTCAGCCCGGTGGAGCCGACGGTTCTGCGCCTGCAAGGTTTGACCAGGCAAGGTCACATTGCCCGTGAACGGACGGCGCAGCCACCACGTCTCCTCGTGGGTGTCCGTGCTCTGGCCCTTCCTCGGGATACGGGCAGTGACCTTGGAGTACTGGGCGCCCGAGATATCAACGACGAGGCTGGAGTCCGTGCAGATGCGGCACTCGAAGGAAATCGCCATCGCCGAGGGCTTGAATCCGTTCGCGTCGGTCAGGTCGAGATCATCGTCTAATGCTCCGCGGACCGGCCGCTTGGACTCGACCTCCTCCTCGCCGGTCGACATGGCCTCCTGGTCGACCTCGTCGGGCGCGACTGCAATACTCGTGACGCCGTCCAGTTCTGCGTCCTGGGCCTCCTTCTCCTCGACCGTGGGAGGTGCGGTCATGGCCTCGGGATAGAGCACCCCGACTCCGTAGCGGCGCAGGGGCTTGTCCTGGGTGAGGACTTCTTCCTTGCTCGTCTCGTCATGAAACCGGCCCGAGGCCTCCTGCCACGTGGCAAAGACCACCTTCCCGTCAGAGCAGTCGATCGCCTTGCCCTCGGGGGGCCCGCCCCCGATCGGGCCGACGAGCTCGCGCCGAACCGCGTCTTCCATCACCTGGCGTGCTTGCATACCGTTCACAGTTCTCTTCCTCCTGGCCCCGGCCCCGAGGCGGTCGTCGTTACTGCAGCCAACGGCCTGCGTCGTCGGCCCGGAGAACCCGAACTTCGTGCCGTGGCTTGATCTCGTCATGCGGGGAAACTGCGAGCACCCGGGCCGCTGTCAACCCGGGCTCTCCCGGTTCTGGTGCGGGCAGCAAACGGTGCCCGTCCTGCTTCAGGTGCGCCAGGTCGCCACCAGTAACCGACCTCCCGATCTGCGTCTGCACCTTGTGACTCTCGGAACGGAAGGCACTGCGGAGCCTGGTGGCGTTGCGGTACTCGGGCCCATCAGTCGCAAGGTCTAGCCAATCCAACAGCAGACGGAAGTCGTCGTTGCGCAGCGGTCGGGTGAATTCTTCGCTGGTCCATGCCACTGCCTCGCCTGCTGCCTGCACGCCGTGGTCTTCGAGGGATCGAACGACTTGTTGCTCACCCCAGGAGTCGATCCGCCCCCGCAGTTTGCTCTTCCAGGACTGCTGGGTCTCCTGGACCAGGGTGCGCGTCGGTCCGAGGGAGGCTCGGGCACGTTCGTGTAGATAGGAGTGCTGCGTCTTCGTGGCACTGCGCAGCAGCAGGTAGATCTCCGTACGGGCGAGCTGTTCTGGGCTGAGGTCCCGGAAGGTGGCGACGCCGAGATATACGACGTTCTCCCCCGCCGGCTGGTAGGGGTCCAAAGACCGGATCCGGTCTCCGGCGTCGATCCAGACCGAGTAGCCGCCGCTGAGCAGAACCTTGCGTGCGCGCACCTCGTCGGGCCGAGGGGTTCGCTCGCCGTCCTGCGGCGCCTTCCACAAGGCCGACGGTTCCAGCTCGGTCTCGTCGGGCTGTACCTCAGCAGCCCCTTCGGCCTCGGAAGCTCGTGCTGGTAGAGGGGCCGGACGCTTGGGGCCCGTTTCGCGGGCCGTAACCAGGATGGGTTTTTCCGCGTACTCCGACAGGCTGGTGGTAGGGATGCTCCGGTCACCGAACCAGTTCGGGACGATGAAGGTCACCTCAGAGGTCATCGGCGATGTGACCATCGACGAGTGGAAGAACCTCGGAGGGCCGACGATCAGGGCGATTGAGGCGCTGAGGGGCTCCCTGCGCAAGTCTCCAGGGGTGAGCACCCTCGCGCCTAGCGGAGCAATCCAGTCGCTGATGGCCTCGGCCGCACGCCTACTGCCGACGACCACAAGGCAGTCCTCGGCAGTAAAATCTTCGACCGCCTGCCACAGCAGCTCGCCCACGGCGGACTGCTGTCCGCGCAAGGCGACAGCGGCTGCGAGCGCCTCGTCGAGCATCGCGCTGTCCGCGAGGTTCGGACGGATCCGTGTTATCTGCACACGCAGGGCGTCGACGTGCTCGGCGATCGTGCGGCTGTCCTCCTCAGGGTGCAGCAGCAACTTCGAGCGCAGCGACTTGGCCGCGCCGAGGACGTCGGCCCAGACCTCGGGGTCGTCGTCTTTGGCGGTTCGGACGACGGTCCGCACGGCCTGGCTGTACCGGTAGCCGAGCGGGTCTTCTGCCAGCTGGACCTCGACCCCATACTTGAGGATGGAAGCGATGTCGGCGAACCGCTTGTTGAGGTTCTCGATCCGGCGGCTCACCAGGTCGCCGTCCTTCTCTTGACTGTGAAGGCCATTGCTTCCACCCCGTCCGGGGTGGACCAATTCAGCGCGCCCTCGTCCAGCGGCCTCCCGCGGGGATTTCGGCGCCCGAGGACGAGGTCGACCGCGGTCTCGTCGACGACGGATCGATCCAGTACGCAGATGACGACGCGCGCCTCAATCTGGTTGAGGTACCGGATCGCGGCGGTCCCATCGAGGATGACCCCTTCAATCTGCTCGTGGACGTCTGCGTCGGCGAAGTCCGCCGCGGGGTAGATCTGCGTCCCTACCGATATAGCTCCCGCTCCGGAGGGGAGAAGGACGTCACGGACGCGGGTCGGGGCCCAGCGGCGTCCGCTGACTCCGATGTAGGAAGCGAGATCTTCTTCAAGCCAGGACCGGGTGCCAACGATTGCCAGATCAGCAGCAGGGTTGGCCAATCGCTGGTTCCACATCCGGTCGAGGTCGACGTACCTGGAGAACTCTCCTGGATCGGGACGGATTCCGTCTGCGTCTTCCACCGGATGGTCCAGATGGGCAACGGCACAAACGGAGTCGAGTTGATAGGTTCCCTGCGTGGTGACCACACGTTCCTGACCGCGGACGGTCCGCAACTCCCGGAGCGTCCCAGTCACGATCTTTCCGGTGGTGACTAGGCGCACAGGGGCGCCGACCGGGACGGCCTCGAGGGACGACAAGGGCTTCGGCGTACTGGCGCAGGTCCACCCGGCTCCCAGGAGCACTGCTGTGAAGTCCCGCGCAGGCACCGACAGCGCGATCACGAGTTGCCGGTCCTCGGGTAGAGCGGTCCGGGCGAACCGGGCGACGTTCACGCCCAGGACAAACATCCTGCCTGCCCACTCCGTGGGCACACCAGAGATCTCCTGAGGACCATCTGACAGGATCAATTGACGTCCGAGCGTGCCTGGCACTGGCGCTTGAGCCATTAGGCCACCTCTCTGTCAGTCGGCTCCCGGAACTCTATGAGTTCTGAGTCCTGACTTTGGTGGCAGGCGTTCGGAGCCATGAGGCTGGGGGTTGATCCCCGGCTGCAGTGTGCTCGATGGTAATTGTGGTGGATGGTCCAGACGATAATCGCCTCCGCGCGATGCGCGTCTGAGGTCCGAATGCAGGCGCAAAAGAGTTCGTCGGAAAAGTCGCAGTTGTAGCGTTGGACCTTGCCGCTGCGCTTGGACGTGCACGGGCAGATGCCCTGGTGACGGGCCGCGGAGGCGAACATGGCGCCGTAGAAGTCCCTAACGCGGCGGTTCGAGCCGCTGCCGGTCACCACGCATGAAATCCGGGTGGTGCGCGCGCGGCGAAGGACCTCCGGGCCCGGCTCCTGGACCCGATCATGTTGCTCAACTTCTCGTCGGGGAGGCCTCGGTGTAGGCGAGGCGGGAGACCCCGTCGACGGCCGAATGCCGGTAGAAGTACTCAACTCGGGTGCCCTTGGCGTTGGCGCGGTTGACGGCCTTGGCGGCCTCGGACCCGCAGCCGTGGGTACGCCAGCCACCACCGTCGGAATGAGACCGAGCTCCTTGAGGCCCAGGTGAACCATGTGCTCCGGACAGCGGGCCACGATCCGCCCAATCATGAGGTTGGTGTCGCGGGTGGAGTCAATACCTCGCCGCCGGACGATACCCAGCCGCCGCTCGACCGTCACCGGCGCGATCGAATGGGCTTTACGGTTCAGCTCGACGTGGATCTGCCGAGCGGTGAACTTGTCGGTCCGGCGCAGGGCCTCAAATCGAGCCACGGACTCAGGTCTAGTTCGAGTCGGGCCGGTGTGCAGGGCATTCGAATGGTCCACGACGCCCACCTCGCCGAGACTCTCAGACCGGCACAGCCACTTCGTGACCGTTTGGCAGGGAACGACTGCCCTCGCGGCGACGTGCGCGATCGGACGACGCTCGCACCTCTCAAACAGGCACAACCTTCCAGCAGCGGTCAACATAGCGCTAGCGCGGGTCATGAGGGGTAGGTCCTTCTCGCAGGCGGATGGTAAAGATTCTTCCATCCTCCAGGTCGAGATGCTCCCCTTCCTCACCTCAATGCCCGCCGGCGTGTCGCCAACGTCACGACCCACAACAACTGCGGGCCACCACCGACACTCTCGCGGTCGTCAGATTGCCACTGGGGCACCCGCGGTGGTGTTTCCGGTGGGAGACGGCGCTTGTCATTGTCTGCGGCCTGGTGGACAGCCGGGACGCGCTTGTCTTTGAGGAACGGGCGCAGCCCGAAGCACCCACCCCTCATTGCTTCATCAATCGCTCCATGAAGCCCCAGCCACGGGTGGACGCCGGTGAACGACCATGGGCGAGAATCCACCGGTCTACGCATGCCTCCGCGGGTCGCTCGTCACTCGGGACGAAGAGATCGCCAATGACGGACTGGTCAGCTCGTACCGGTCGATCGAGGTACCGTGGAGTTCTGAAGTCGCTACACGAATCGAGTAGGTTCGGGCCGAGTCCCCCTCTAGCCGAAGGTGTACGGGACTGCTGCACGGTCGCCGTCAATCTTGTCGGCGACCGCCCATGTTCGGGAGAATAAGCGAACTGAGCGGATTCTAAAGCCCCAACGCGCAAATGAGAAAACCCTCCAACCAAGCGTCTCCGCTGGTCAGAGGGGATCTCTGCGGGTGGGCGATACTGGGTTCGAACCAGTGACCTCTTCGGTGTGAACGAAGCGCGCTACCACTGCGCCAATCGCCCGTCGCAGGGCAGGCCCTGCGTGCTGGACGATAGTAGCCGGTTCGGCCCCCTCAGTTCCAATCGGACGCCTACGGGTCGACCTGGGCCGCGCGACGTCGAGCGAAGAGCTGTTCGGCGGCGAGCGAGACGGGCCCGGCCTCCAGGTCGACGCCGTCGAGCGAGGTGACGGCCTGCGCGTCCCGGACGCTGTTGGTGATCAACAGCTGCGCCCGGCCGTCGAGCACGTCGTCGAGCACCTCGAAGCCCAGCTCGCCCGCCTCCGCCTCGCGCACCGCGAGGCCGTCGTCGGCGGCCCACTCGAGCAGGAGCTCGCGGGTGATCCCGGCGAGACATCCGGACGAGAGGGGCGGTGTGAGCAGCTCTCCCCCGCGCTCGACGAAGACGTTCGACCCCGTCCCCTCGCACAGCTCGCCGTGCGTGTTGGCCAGGACCGCCTCGTCGCCGCCACGCTCGGACGCGTACCGCAGCGCGACGACGTTCTCGGCGTAGGACGTCGTCTTCAGCCCCGCCACCGCGGACCGTTCGTTGCGCGCCCATGGGGCACGGACCACCCGCGCGGGTCGTGACGCGCCGGCCTCCGAGGCGGCGACCACGATCGTCTGTTCGCCCGGCGTGCGCTGAGACCCGAGGGGCCCGAGTCCTGCGGTGACCGTGATGCGCAGCCGGCCGGCGTCGGGCGCCGCCGCGAGCACCTCGCGGACAGCGCGCCGGATCGTGCCGTCGTCCGGGGCGTCGAGCCCCAGCCCTTCTGCAGACCGGCGCAACCGCGCCAGGTGTCGCGTCAGCGCGAACGGCGCCCCGTCGTCGACGCGGCACGTCTCGAAGACGCCGTCGCCCACCGTCACACCGTGGTCGACGGCGCTCACCGACGGCTGCGTCGCGTCGACCAGCACGCCGCCCACCCAGATCACCGGAGTCATGGGTCACATTCTGCACCAGAGGCGAGCGCGACGAGCCGGCGAGCCTTGAGCTCGGTCTCCTCCCACTCGGCACGCGGGTCGCTGCCCCAGGTGATGCCCGCGCCGGTGCCGAACCGCAGGACGCCGTCGGACCACCAGAACGTCCTGATCCCGACGGCGAGCTCGGCCGCCCCCTGGTCCGCGTCCACCCATCCGACGGCGCCGCAGTAGGGCCCCCGAGGTTCCGTCTCCAGCTCGTCGACGATGCCGAGCGCCGCGCGCTTCGGGGCGCCCGAGACCGAGGCAGGGGGCATCGTCGCCGCCAGCACGTCCGACCACGGTGACGCCGAAGGCCGCAACGCGCCGCTGACCGTCGAGACGAGGTGCACCAGGCCCGGGTGCTGCTCGACTGCGAGGAGCCGGTCGACGCCGACGGTCCCCGGCTCGCAGATGCGCTGCAGGTCGTTGCGCACCAGGTCCGTGATCATCACGTTCTCCGCACGGTCCTTCGCCGACAGCCCCGCCGCCGTCGTCGCCGTCCCCTTGATGGGACCGGAGGTCACGATCCCCTGATCCAGTCGGAGGAAGAGCTCGGGCGAGGCGGAGACGACCCAGACGGGGTCGACGCCGGAGCCGGCGGGGACGTGGATCGCCCCGGCGTAGGGTGCCGGGTTTCCCTGCGCCAGCCGGTGCGCCAGGGCCGCGGCGCTCGGCTCCGAACCCTCGGGCGACAGCTCGGCCGAGAGCACCCGGCACACGTTGACCTGATAGACGTCGCCGGATCGGACCCTGGCACGCACCGTGGAGACGGCCGCCTCGTACTCCTGCTGGTCCGACGACGACCGCCACCGGTCCGGACGAGGACCCCGCCACGCGCGCGGGGCCGGCGGCGGCCCGGACTCCGCGAACCGCCAGGCGCGAGCCCGTCCGCCGCGCTCGGCACCCTCGAAGTCCGCGACCACGAACCAGAGTCCGCCACGCTCGAGAGCGCCCGGGTCCGCGTGCAGGTCGACGCATTCCACGACGCCGCGTCCCGACCGTGACCCGAACGCGGCCCAGCCCGATCCGACGTCCGAACCCGCTCCGGGCGGGGAACTCTGGCTGCTCAGCACACCCAGAACGCTACCGAGGCCGACACCGGGGGTGTACGAATCGGCGGAATCTCGCGGAAGAGCCGATCCCGACGGCCCCGGTTTGTACTTCTCGCCCCGGGTCTATTAGAGTTCTGATCGCGCCGGAAAGCCCGGGGGAAACCCCGAGCGGCCCGATCGTGCGGATGTGGCTCAGTGGTAGAGCATCACCTTGCCAAGGTGAGGGTCGCGGGTTCGAATCCCGTCATCCGCTCGGAGAACGCTCTCCGATCACGTGTTGATCAACGAGGCAGACTCTCTCAGGGTGGAGTGGCCGAGAGGCGAGGCAGCGGCCTGCAAAGCCGTATACGTGGGTTCGAATCCCATCTCCACCTCTCAGCAGTACATCTCTGGGCGATTGGCGCAGCGGTAGCGCGCTTCCCTGACACGGAAGAGGTCACTGGTTCGATCCCAGTATCGCCCACCAGCAGGATGAAGGCCCCGACCACGGTCGGGGCCTTCGCTGTTTGCCAGACTCAGGCAGAGTAGGTCTCGTGGACTCCGCGCTCAGCTCCGACGCCGCACGGCTGCGCGGTGTGCCGTCGGTGATCCACGCCGACGCGGACTCCTTCTTCGCCGCCGTCGAGCAGCGCGACAAGCCGTCCCTGCGCGGCAAGCCCGTCCTCGTCGGGGGCAACGGCCCGCGGGGCGTCGTCGCCACCGCGTCGTACGAGGCCCGCCGCACCGGCGCGCACTCGGCGATGCCGATGAGCCGGGCACGCCGCCTCTCCCCCGCCGCAGCGGTCCTGTTCCCCCGGTTCGAGGCCTACTCCGCGTACTCGCGCGTGATCATGAGCGAGCTGGCTCGGCTCTCCCCGCTCGTCGAGCCGCTCAGCATCGACGAGGCCTTCGTCGATCTCGCAGCCGGCCCCTGGGAGAGCCGGGTCGCGGAGGCGGCGCAGGCGGTCCGTGCACGGATCCGCGAGCGCACCGGCCTGGCGGTGTCCATCGGGGCGGGGCGGACCAAGCTCGTCGCGAAGATCGCCTCCGACGCCGCGAAGCCGGACGGACTCCTCGTGGTCGACCCGTCGGACGAGGACGCGTTCCTGCTGCCGCTCTCGGTCCGCGCGATCCCCGGCGTCGGCCCCGCGACCGCGGCCGCGCTCGAGCGCCTCGACGTACGCCTGGTGACGGATCTGCGCCACCAGCGTCTCGACGTCCTCACCGAGACCGTCGGCGAGGCGCACGGGTCCTCGTTGTACCGACTCGCGCACGGCATCGACCTGCGCCCGGTGGCACCGTCCGGCGAGCGCAAGTCCGTCGGGGCCGAGCGGACCTATCCCACGGACATCTTCGGCGGCGAGACGATCGCCCGCGCGGTCGACGCCGTCACGGACGAGGCCCTGCGCCGCCTGGCGACCCACGGAGGAGGCGCGCGCACCGTCGTCGCCAAGGTCAGGTTCGCCGACTTCACGACCGTGACACGCTCCGCGACGCTGTCGCAGCCGAGCGCCGACCCGGCGACCCTGCGTGCGGCGGCGCACGAGGCCGTCCGCGGCGTCGGCGCCCGGGACGCCGTCCGACTTCTGGGGGTCTCGTTCCACAACCTCTCGCCCCACGCCCAGCTGACCCTCGGGTGGGAGGAGGACACGGACACCGCGGACCTCGACCGTGCCGTCCTCGACGCACGAGAGCCGGAGGCAGGGCCTGTCGTCGGGTCGAGCCGCCGCACCATCCGTGGCCCGCTCACCGCGGCGAACGCCCGACCGGGACTCGACATCGAGCACCCGGAGCACGGGCGCGGCTGGGTGGTCCACGTCCGCGGGGACGAGGCCACCGTCCGGTTCGAGACCCACGAGACGCCCCCCGCCCGATCCCGGGTGATCGACCTGACGACCCATCCGGTCACGGTGGTGCCTCCGCTCGCCGTCGTCCGGTTCGCGGACACGGTCGACGGACCCGACCCTTCGTCCTAGCTACCGCGGTCTCCGGACGCGTCGACTCGGAACACCGTCGGCCGGGTCCTGCGGCCACGAGTGCTTCGGATAGCGCCCACGGAGCTCGGCGCGCACCTGGGGGTAGGCGTTGGCCCAGAACGACCCGAGGTCGGCCGTCACCGCCGCGGGGCGTCCTGCCGGCGAGAGCAGATGGACCAGCACCGGCACGCGGCCGTCGGCGAGGCGAGGCGTCACCTGCCAGCCGAACGCCTCCTGCAGGCGCACCGCCAGGACGGGCTGATCACCGCTGTAGTCGACCCGCACGCGCGACCCGCTCGGCACCTCCAGGCGCTCCGGCGCGAGCTCGTCGAGGCGGGAGGCCTGCGGCCACGGCAGGAGCCGCCGGACCGCCTGCACGGTGTCGATCCGGTCGACCCGTCCCCGCGACCCGTCGAGGTCGGCTCCGAGCCACCGGTCGACCTGCGCGATCAGCGCCTCGTCGGAGACGTCGGGCCACGGCTCGCCGAGGGCACCGTGCAGGAAGGCGAGCCGGTGGCGCAGCGCCGTGGCGGCGTCGCTCCACCGGAGGATGTCGAGCCCGTCCCGCCGCAGGCCCTCGGCGACGGCGTCACGCACCCGCTCGGGAGACGGACGGCTCACGACGCTCGCCCCGAGCGGGATCGCACCGAGTCTCGTCACGCGACGCGCCTCGACCCGGCCGTTCGCCCAGGTCACCTCGTCGTCCTCGTGCAGGAGTCCCTGGGAGGCCTCGAGGGCCGTCTCCTCGTCGATCGGTGCGGCCGACCTGATCATCGCGTCGGTCCGACCGGGTGAGCGCTCGACGTCGGCGATCGCCAACCACGGCGCGCCCGTCAACGGCGAGCCGGGCGGGAGCACCGCTCCGGTGCCGGACGCCATGAGGTACGAGTCGCCTCGATCCCGCCGACGGGCCACGCGCCGGGGGTGGGCGAGCGCCGCGACGACACCGACCGCAAGGTCGTCGGACATCGAGGACCTCGGGCCAGGATCCCGCGGTGCGGCTGCCCCGCCAGACCCAGGGCCGGGAACAGCACGGGCCAGACGACGCGACTGCTGCTCCCAGGGCCTCGACCCCGTCCCACCCCGACGCAGCCGCCGCAACGCCGCAGGCAGGTCGCCGTCGTTCACGCGGACGTCCTCCGAGAGGGCGGCGACGACGTCCGCCGCGCGCGAGACACCCACCACGTCGGCACCCGTGAGCAGCGCCCGCCCGAGGCGCGGGTCGAGCGGCAGGTCTGCTACCTGCCCGCCGAGCACGGTCGTCCGGTCGGCGTCGTCCAGCAGTGCAAGCTCGCGCAGGGTGGCCAGCGCGGACTCCAGCGCCGCGTCGGGCATCGGGTCGAGCAGCGCGAGTCCGTCGCCCCGCGGTGTCCCCCATCGCGCCAGCGTCAGGACGAAGCCGGTCAGGTCCGCGGTGCGGATCTCGGGCTCGGGGTGCTCCGCGCGCATCGCGTCGTCCGTGGACGACCAGCAGCGATAGACCGTCCCCGGCCCCTCCCGACCGGCGCGGCCCGCTCGCTGGATGCCGGACGCCTTGCTCGCCGAGACCGTCACGAGCCCCGCGAGCCCCCGGCGGTGATCCGTGCGCGGCTCGCGCGAGAGGCCCCCGTCGACCACCACACGGACGCCCGGCACCGTGAGCGAGCTTTCCGCCACGGCCGTCGAGACCACCACGCGGCGGCGTGCGCCGGGCGTCAGGGCACGGTCCTGGTCCCCCGGCGGGAGGCGCCCGTGCAGGGCGAGCACGTCGAGACCGAGCCCACCCAGGCCCCGCAGCACCCGGTCGACCTCACGGGCGCCCGGCATGAACACCAGGACGTCACCCGTGGTCTCGTCGACCGCGCGCCGGACGACGTCGGCGACGTGGTCGCAGAACGCAGGGGCCACCCCACGGGCGTCCGTCGCCGGCGTGCGCGGCGGACACCAGACGGTGTCGACGGGATGGACGGTGCCCTCGACGTCGACCACAGAGGTCCCCGGCCCCAGGGCGGCAGCGGTACGTCCCGCCTCGACGGTCGCCGACATCGCGACGAGACCGAGGTCGGCCCGGAGGTTCTCCCTGACGTCGGAAAGCAGTGCGAGTGCCAGATCGCCGTCGAGATGCCGCTCGTGCACCTCGTCGAGGACGACCGTGTGGATGCCCGGCAGCTCAGGATCCCGCGCCAGGCGACGCAGCAGCACCCCGGTGGTGACGAACTCCACCCGCGACGTGCGCGAGGTGCTCGACTCGCCGCGCACAGTGTGCCCGACGGTCCGGCCGAGCGGCTCGCCGAGCAACGAGGCGAGGCGGCGGGCGGCGGCACGCGCGGCGATGCGTCGGGGCTGGGTCACGAGCACGCGCCCTGGGTACCGTGCCGCCAGTGCGGGCGGGATCAACGTCGTCTTCCCGGTGCCCGGTGGAGCCTGGACCACCACCGACCCCGCCTCGGCGCGTCGCCCGACCACCCGGTCGAGAGCCGCGGCGACAGGGAGAGGCGGCGGATCTGCGAGAAGAGCGTCGATCGGGTCCACACTGCGAGTGTGCCCGACGAGGCGGCCGTTCCGTGCACGGACCGCATAGGGTTCTGTCTCGTGGAGAACTCCGAACCAGCCGACGAGATGCCCGGCCCGAGCGCGGTGAGCGCCGCGATGCGCCACGCGAAGGCCGCCGCGCGCTCCTCCCACGTCACGGTGGGTCAGGCCACCCCCGACCGGACGGGTCACGTCGAGATCGAGTGCTCGTGCGGCATGGTGCTCACGAACGGGCCGGACTGGTCGGTCGACGAGCACATCCGCCTGCACCGGGCAGAGGCCCGCTATCTGGCCCTCAGCGCCGTGGCACCCGCAGGTATGCCCCGCCTGATCGACGTCGACGCGACCAGGCTGCCGCGCCTCGGCTGACGGCCGGCGAGGCCGGTCGGCGTCCTACAGCTCGTCGGGGTCGTCCCACGAGACGGCGGGCCATCCGCGCGCCGGCTGTGTCCGGCTCGCGCCGCCCAGGGACTGGGGTGCGCGCGAGGGGTCGCCCCCCTCGAGGACGGCGCTCGGCTCGGTGTGACGGGAGCGCCGGTACGGCGACAGACGTGCCTGGGCGACGTCCGAGGTGTTCGGGTCGTCGCGACGGAAGGATGAACCTGGGTGCGAGCTCATGGCTCCTGCCTATCAGGTCGACCGCCCGATCGCATCGTGTCGCACGCGACGTGTCCGAGTTCTTCACACGGCGACCGCAACGCCAATGCGCACGAATCTGCGCGATCCGGGCAGAGGTGGCACGATCTGGAGATGAACAACCCGCCCACGAGCCACTTCTCCGTCCCGCCGACCGAGGCTTTGCGGGTAGACGCCGGTTTCGACCTCTCTACCCTCGATCCCGGTGCCACGCCAGGGTGGCATCACGGGCGCAAGGCCGCCGAGAAGTCGATGGCACGCCGCGGGAGAGACCTGTCCGACCTGCAGGAGAGGCTCTTCGCCCACGGGCGCACGGGTGGCGAGAGGTCGGTCCTGCTGGTGCTCCAGGGGATGGACACCGCCGGCAAGGGCGGCATCGTCCGCCACGTGATCGGCATGGTCGACCCCCAGGGCGTCGACCACGCGGCCTTCGCGGCACCGACCGCCGAGGAGCTGGCCCACGACTTCCTGTGGCGGATCCGACGTCGCACACCCCGTCCCGGGATGCTCGGGGTCTTCGACAGGTCCCACTACGAGGACGTCCTGATCGCGCGCGTCGACGACCTGGTGCCCCGCGCCACCTGGGAGGCCCGCTACGACCAGATCAACGAGTTCGAGGCCGAGCTCGCGGCGTCGGGCACGACGATCGTCAAGGTGGCGATGTTCGTCTCGCTGGACGAGCAGAAGGAGCGGCTGCGCAAGCGGCTCGAGCGGCCCGACAAGCACTGGAAGTACGACCCGAGCGACCTGGCCGGCCGGGCTCAGTGGCCCGCGTACCAGGAGGCGTACCAGGCTGTGCTCGACCGGACGAGCACCGCGGCGGCGCCGTGGTACGTCGTCCCCGCCGACCACAAGTGGTACTCACGCCTCGTGGTCACCGAGCTCGTCCTCGACGCGTTCCGCTCTCTCGACCTGGACTGGCCCACGGCCTCGTACGACGTCGCGGAACAGCTCGCCCTGCTGGAACGCTCGTAGTCAGCGCCGTACGGACCCGCCGCCCTCGGCGACGCCCCGGCCGTCCTCCGCCAGCGACCCGAGCCGCGACAGCGCGCGGTAGTACTTCTTGCGGTATCCGCCGCGCAGCATCGCGTCCGTGAAGAGGCCGTGCTCGCCGGCGCCGCCGAGCAGGACCGGCACGTCCCGGTCGTAGAGCCGGTCGACCAGCACGACGAGCCGGAGCGCGGCCGCCTGCTCGGTGACCGGGCCGACGTCGGTGAGCCCGACCACGCTGACGCCGTCGAGCATCGCGCCGTACCGGCTGGGGTGCACCTCGCGCAGGTGGTCGACGAGCGCCGAGAAGTCGTCGAGCGTCGCACCGGCGGTCTCCTCGACCACCGCGCGGATCGTCTCCGCGTCCAGCGGCTCGGCGTCCGTCACGACGGAACGGTGACGGTAGTCCTCACCGTCGACGCGCATGACCTCGAACCGTTCGGCCATCGCCTGGATCTCCCGCAGGAAGTCCTCGGCGGCGAAGCGCCCCTCCCCGAGCGCGTCGGGCAGGGTGTTCGACGTCGCGGCGAGGGCGACGCCCCGGTCCCCGAGCTCGCGCAGCAGCCGGGACATCAGCACCGTGTCGCCGGGGTCGTCGAGCTCGAACTCGTCGATGCAGACGAGCCGCTTCTCCGCGAGCGCCTCGACCGTCGGGAGGAACCCCAGCGCCCCGACGAGGTTGGTGTACTCCACGAACGTCCCGTAGGCCGCGCGCTCCACCCCGACGGCGTGCGCCAGGGAGGTGAGCAGGTGGGTCTTGCCGACACCGAACCCTCCGTCCAGGTAGACGGCGGGCGCCGGGCGGCGCCGGCGGAAGAGCCCGCCGCCGCGCGGACGGCGAAGCTCGGCGGCGACCTCCTCCAGCCGCTCGACGGCGGCCCTCTGGCTCGGGTATGCCTCGTCGGCACGGTAGGTGGCGAACCGCGCGTCCTGGAAGTGGCGCGGAGGTACGAGGTCGGCGAGCAGACGTCGGGCGTCGGCCGCCGGTCGTACCGCGGTCAGGGACCGCGGTGCCGTGGTGCCGGTCGCGGTCGGCTCGGAGGTGGGGTCGGCGCTTGTCACGACGCACGAGCGTACGCTCCCCGGCCGTGGGATTCAGCCGACGTCGACCCTGCGGACGTCCGGTCCGTCGTCGAGCGCGTCGCGGACGGCCTCGGCGACGGCGTCGAGAGCGACCTCTGCCTCGGGGTCCCGGTTGCGGTCGTCGCCCGCGATCGCCCGCTCCACGACGACCTCGCGGAACCGGACTCCCGTCGACTCGGCCCGCAGCACCTCGACGAGCATGTGCAGGGCGGCCCCGGTGACGCTGACCGGGCCCGAGCCCGCCATCGGGACGTGGGACGCGGCGCCGTTGAGGACGACGTAGCCCGCGCCCGGGGGCAGGTGTGGCACCAGATGCTGGACGGACGTCAGGTGGGATGTGAGATGACTCTCGAGAAATCCGTCCCAGACGTCACGGGACAGGTCTTCGAGCCGGTCCCCGATCCACCACCCGCCGACGGAGGCGACCACACCGTGCAGCGTGTGCTGCGCGGTGAGCTCGCGCATCGCCCTCTCGGGCTGGCCGGACGAGCGGTCGTCGAACGCCCTGACGTCCACCACCTGGGCTCCGGCCTCTTCCAGGCGCGCGAGCGCGGCGGCGTCCCGGCCGCACGCGAGAACCGCCCAGCCCCGGTCGAGGAACCATCGGGTCAGCCGGCTCCCGACGTATCCGGTCGCACCGACGACGACCACCGCGGGCGCTTCGCTCGACATGGCCCCACCGTACCGACCGCACGGACAGGCGTGCGCGTCGGGCATATCCTCGTCAGGTGACCGATACGATCCTCGTCCTGTCCGAAGCCGCCCTCGCCGAGTCCGACGTCCAGAACCTGCTGTCGCTCTACGCGGACCGCGACGTCCACTTCCGTCTCCTGGTCCCCGCCGACACCTCGCACGACCCGGTGACCTCGTTCATCGACTATCTCAGCCTCGGGTACCTGCAGGAGGCCTGGGCAGCGGTGACCGGCCAGGAGCCGGACCCGGACGAGGCGCGCAAGACCGCCGACGAGCAGCTCGCGGAGAGCCTGGCCGCCTTCACCGGCGCCGGGGCGGACGCGAGCGGGCGTGTGACCGACGACGACCCGCTGCCGAGCGTCGCGACCGCGGTCGCCGACCACGACGCGAGCGAGATCGCGGTGTTCACCTACCCGCACGCCGTCGAGGACACCTTCCACACCGACTGGGCCTCGAAGGCTCGTGCCGCCTTCGACGTCCCGGTCCTGCACGTGTACCTCGGGACGAGCGAGCTCGGGTAGCAGAACGGCCGCGGACCGGGACCCTGTCCCCGTCCGCGGCCGTCGCCGCACCACCCGTCGTCGGACTCAGACGTCGGTCGACACCGGCTCGGGGTAGTACCGGGCGTACTTGCGCCGATAGTTCTGCGTCACGGCCTCGACGACGAACCGCCTCTTGATGCCGGAGTCCGCCCCGTACTTCAGCGGGTTCACGACGTCGCCCCGCTTCTTGACGGCGTGCACCCGCGCTGCCAATGCCTCGTCCACGAGGTACTTGCGCAGCAGGCCGTAGGGCACGACGGAGTAGAGCACCTCACGGTCGGGCGTGCTGAGCTCACCGGACTCGCCGAGGACGCAGTCGTCGACGATCGCCTCGGCGATGTTCGCCCCGGCGCCGGTGACGTAGTAGTTGTTCCGCCCGACACGAGGGTTCATCTCGAAGTAGACGCGCTCGCCGTTGCGAGGGTCCACCTTGTAGTCGAAGTTCGCGAACCCCACGTACCCCGCCTCGTCGAGGAACCGCTGCGCGGTGTCCATCGCGTCCCGGTCCTCCTCGACGAGGATGGCGGCCGGGATGCCGAGCGTGCCGGGCGTGTGCTCCTCGAGGAGCACCTGACCGGTCGCGAGCAGCGTGATCTTTCCCGACCGGTCCCGATACGCGGTCAGGGACCGCATCTGGGTCTCGTCCCCCGGGATGAAGTCCTGCAGCAGGAACGTCCCGGTGTACCCCGCGTCGACAAGGTGTCCGAGAAGCTCGTCCAGCTCGGCACGCGAGCCGATGTGGTGGATCTTCTTCTTGCCCGGGAAGTCGACGAAGTAGTAGTCCGCCGAGGACGACGGCTTGCCGATCAACGGGTAGGAGAGGTCGACCGGGAACGAACCCACGGCGTCCCTGCCCCCGGCGGCGACCAGAGCCGGGACGTCCACGGCGACCGTGCGCGGCGTCGCGATGCCCAGACGGTCGCAGATCTCGGCGAACCCCTCCTTCGTCGAGACCCGCTCGAGCACGTCGAGCGAGCAGTAGGGCAGCCGGTACCCGGCGCCCTCCAGCCGCTCGCGGTGCTCGATGACGGTGCGCACGTACCAGTCCGCGTTCGTCAGGAGGACGAGGGTGCGCCCGGGGTTCTGCGCGGCGACGCGCTCGAGGGCCGCGACCATCCGCTCCGGCTCGTCCACGCGTGGTTCGACCACCACGGAGACGAACGAGGAGTCGGCCATCGCCCGGGTCGCCACGGCCGAGACGACGACGGCGTCGCAGCCGTAGCGCTCGTGGAACGCCCGCAGCATCGCGTAGGCACCGATGTCTCCGCCGACCGCGACGGGCAGCAGGGTCTCCGTCACGGCGGCTGAGGGCCGGCTCACGCCTCCGACTCGCTGCGGTCCGCCGACCACTCCGTGTGGAAGGTGCCCTCACGGTCGACGCGCCGGTAGGTGTGCGCGCCGAAGAAGTCGCGCTGCGCCTGGATCAGCGCGGCGGGAAGCCGCTCGGCCCGGACACCGTCGTAGTACGCGAGCGACGAGCTGAAGGCCGGCGTGGGGATGCCGTTCTGGGCGGCACCCGCGACGACGCGACGCCAGGCGGCCAGGCCGTTGCCGACCGCGCCGGTGAAGTACTCGTCGGCGAGCAGCAGCGGCAGGTCGGCGTCGCGCTCGTAGGCCTCGGTGATGCGGTTGAGGAACCCGGCACGGATGATGCAGCCGCCACGCCAGATACGGGCCATCGCACCACGGTCGATGTTCCAGTCGTTCTCGACGCTCGCCGCCGCGATCTGGTCGAAGCCCTGCGAGTAGGCGACCACCTTCGAGGCGTAGAGCGCGAGGCGGACGTCCTCGACGAACGCGTCGCGGTCCGTGATGGTCCACTCCTGCGTGTGGGCGGGCAGAGCCGCACGACCGGCCTCGCGCTGCGGGACCGAGCCCGACAGCGCCCGCGCGAACGTCGCCTCCGCGATGCCCGTGATGGGCACACCGAGGTCCAGGCCGTTCTGGACGGTCCAGCGGCCCGTGCCCTTCTGCTCGGCCTGGTCGAGGACGACGTCGACGAACGCCGACCCGGTCTCGGCGTCCACGTGCTGCAGCACGTCGGCCGTGATCTCGATCAGGAACGACTCGAGGTCACCGGTGTTCCACTCGGCGAAGATCTGGCCGATCTCGGCCGCCGAGGCGCCTAGTCCCTGCTTGAGCAGGTCGTAGGCCTCGGCGATCAGCTGCATGTCGGCGTACTCGATGCCGTTGTGCACCATCTTGACGAAGTGTCCGGCGCCGTCGGGGCCGACATAGGTGCAGCACGGGGTTCCGTCGACCTTGGCCGAGATGTCCTCGAGGATCGGGCCGAGGCTCTTGTACGACTCCCGGGTACCGCCCGGCATGATCGAGGGGCCGTTGAGCGCGCCCTCCTCGCCGCCCGAGACCCCGGTGCCGACGAAGTGCAGCCCCTGCGCGCGCAGGTCGTTCTCGCGGCGGATGGTGTCCGGGAAGTGTGCGTTGCCGGCGTCCACGATGATGTCGCCCTCCTCCAGGAGGGGAACGAGCTCGTCGATCACGGCGTCCGTCGGGCCGCCGGCCTTGACCATCACCACGACCTTGCGCGGACGCTCGAGGGAGGCGACGAAGTCGGCCATCGACTCGGAGGGGACGAAGTCGCCGTCGGAGCCGTTCTCCTCGATCAGCGACTGGGTCTTCGCGTACGAACGGTTGTGCACCGCCACGGTGTAGCCGTGGCGGGCGAAGTTGCGGGCGAGGTTGCGGCCCATGACCGCCAGGCCGGTGACGCCGATCTGAGCACGTGCAGACATACGGTTCGATTCTCCTCGGGAGGTCGTCTCGTTCTTGCGACACCCCTCGGTGGGCGCCGGGGTCCACCTTAGTAGGCCGCCCGTCGCAGGCCCCTTCCGCGCGCCGTTCCTCCACATCCTGGACACGACCTCGTAGGGTTCGGCATGTGATCCACGCCCCCCGAGCCGGGGTTCCGGAGGAGTTTCTCGGAGCTCTCGAGGCCCTCGCCTCCCACGCACCGCGCGCCGGCATCGAGCTGCGCGAGATCGAGGCACCCCGTCGGATCTCGCCCTACGCCGTGGCGTTCGAGGCGACCGTGCGTGCCCCGGGGGGCTCGGACGAGACGGAGCTCGCGACGGGCCGGATCGTGGTGCTGTACGACCCCACGGGCCAGGACGCCTGGAACGGCCGGTTCCGGGTCGTGACCCTGACGCGGGCGATGCTCGACGTCGACATGGCCGCGGACCCGCTGTTCGACGACGTCGCGTGGTCCTGGCTCGAGGAGGCCGTCGAGGAGACGGACGCGCACACCCTGGGTGGCACGGTCACACGTGTCCTGTCCACGTCGTTCGGGGTCCTCTCGACGGCAGACGAGGACGTCGACGTCGAGATCCGCGCCTCCTGGACGCCCGGGACGGCTGATCTCGCACCCCACCTCCAGGCCTGGTACGACCTCATGCTCTCGGCCGCAGGGATCCCGCCCCAGCCGGACGGCGTGACCACTTTGCGACCTCGACACGGCACGATGGACCCATGACGACGGACACGCAGACTCCGGACGGGCCGCCCGACGCCGAGGAGACCCCCGGGGACCCGGTCACCCCGCTCACCGAACCCGCCGACGGCATTCCTGCCGTGACGACGACCGCCGAGGGGCTCGCCGCCGCGGTCGCCGCGATCCGCGCGGGCACGGGTCCGGTCGCCGCGGACGCCGAACGTGCCTCGGGCTACCGGTACGGGCAGGACACCTATCTGGTGCAGCTCAGACGCCGCGGTTCCGGTACCTGGCTCGTCGACCCGCGGGAGCTCCCGGACCTCTCCGCGCTGTCCGAGGCGGCCGGGGACGCCGAGTGGGTCCTGCACGCCGCGTCCCAGGACCTGCCGGGCTTCGCCGAGCACGGTCTGCTGCCGACGACGATCTTCGACACCGAGCTCGCATCCCGACTCCTCGGGCTCGAGCGGGTGGGGCTGGGGGCCGTCGTCGCCGAGATCCTCGGCCTGGGACTGGCGAAGGAGCACTCCGCGGTCGACTGGTCGACCCGGCCCCTTCCCGAGTCCTGGCTCCGGTACGCCGCGCTCGACGTCGAGGTGCTCGTGGACCTCCGCGACGAGCTCGCGGCGCGCCTCGACGCCGCCGGCAAGACGGAGTGGGCCGCCCAGGAGTTCGAGCACGTCCGGACGATGCCGCCGCCCGCCCCCCGGGTGGACCCGTGGCGCCGGACGTCGGGGATGCACGGACTCCGCGACCGTCGCCAGCTGGCGGTCGTCCGCAGTCTTTGGGAGGCGCGCGACCTGAACGCACGGCGCCGGGACATCGCGCCCGGCCGCATCCTTCCGGACCGGGCGATCGTCGCCGCGGCCCGCGCGATGCCGCGCTCGGTCCCCGCGCTGACCGCCCTGCGCGAGTTCTCCGGCCGTGCCACCAAGCGCCGCGCCCCGCAGTGGCAGGTCGCCATCGACGAGGCGCTCGCCCTCCCCGACGCCGAGCTCCCGTCGACCCGGGGCCCGCGAACCGACGCTCCCCCGCCCCCGCGCGCCTGGCCCGACCGCAATCCCGAGGCCGCCGCACGGCTGGAGGCCGCCCGCGCCACGGTCAACGCCGTCGCGGAGGAGGTCACGATGCCCGTCGAGAACGTGGTCCAGCCGTCCCTGCTGCGCGCGGTGTGCTGGACCCCGCCCGAACGCCTGGACGCCGACCACCTCGACGAGGCCTTCGCGGCCGGAGGCGCCAGGCCGTGGCAGCGTGCGCTCGTCGCGGAACCCCTCGCCCGCGCGTTCGCGGGCCTGGCCGGGGCCTGACCGCGGTCGCCGTGCGACGAGGACGGACAGGATAGGGTCGAGCGCGTGCACGAGCCGAAGATGGACCTGACGGTCGTTGAGATCACCCACCGCGACGCCTGGGATCGCTCGATCCTCGACGCGGGGGGCCACCCGCTGCAGATGTGGGGATGGGGTGAGGTCAAGAGCACCGGGACCTGGACGGCGCGACGTGTGCACGTGCTGGACGGCGAGGAGCTCGTCGGCGCGGCGCAGATCCTGGTCCGTCGTCTGCCCGCCCAGTTCAAGGCCCTGTGCCACGTCCCCCGCGGCCCGGTGGTCGTCTCCCCCGCCGACGACGACGGCGTGCGCGACGACGTCGAGCCCGGTCCCGAGGGTGCCTACGCGGGCGGCGGGTACGGCGTGGGCAGGGAGCCGCAGCGCTCGGCCGTCACCACGGCGATCGCCGCCTGGGCGAAGTCGAACATCGGCGGCGTCGGGATGACCCTTGAGCCGGACTGGCCCGAGGGGACCTCACTGACGCTCGCCGACGCGCGGCCGTCGCCGAACCCGATCCTCTACCCGTCGACGCTCATCGTGGACCTGACCAACGACCCCGAGACCCTCATGAAGTCGATGAGCAAGTCCACGCGGTACGACATCCGCAAGGCCGGACGGTCCGGCCTCGACGTGCGCCGCGTCGTCGACGATGAGACCGTCCGCGCGGTGCTCGAGGTCTACAAGGAGACGGCGGAGCGCGCCGGGTTCGCCCTCCACGAGGACGCGTACTACCTGGCCATCCACCGCGAGATGGCGGACGCCTCGGTGCTGGTGGCGGCCTTCGACGACGACGGCGCGCCGGTCGCGTTCGTCTGGTGCGTCCAGTCGGCCTCGACCTCGTTCGAGCTGTACGGCGGCATCAACGACGCGGGGCGCAAGCTGCGCGCCAACGCCCCGGTCAAGTGGCACGCCATGGAGCTGGCACGCGAGGCGGGCGTGGTGCGCTACGACATGAACGGGTTGCTCAACGACGGGATCAGCGAGTTCAAGAAGAGCTTCGCGCACCACAGCGACGAGCTCGTCCGAAGCGTCGACGTCCCCTTCTCGATCTGGTACTCCGCGTGGAACAGCGCGCTGCCGACCGCGAAGAAGGTCGTCCGGACGCTGCGAGGTTCTCACTAGCGCCACGCCCGACCCGTCCCGACGCCGCACCGCCCACCCGGGCCGTGCGGCGTCGTCGTCTCCACGACACCCCGTCAGGTAGTGACATTTACCTGCTACCGCGGGTAGCCTCTACTTTGCAGGAGCGGTGCCGCTCACCGGACACCGCCGTCCACCCCAAGGAGACTCCATGACCTCGGTCACCACCGAGCAGACTGCGAGCGCCACAGCGCCGCGCGTCCGCCCGCACGTCCGCGACGTCGTCTTCGTCGAAGGTGTTCGAACACCGTTCGGCAAGGCACGTCCCGACGGAATCTATGCGCACACCCGCGCCGACGACCTGGCCGTCAAGGCCGTTCGTGAGCTGTTGCGTCGCCACCCCGAGCTCCCCGTCGAGCGGGTCGACGAGGTCGCTCTCGCGGCGACCACCCAGTCGGGCGACCAGGGTCTGACCCTCGGGCGCAGCGTCGCGCTCCTCGCGGGTCTGCCGAGCACGACGCCCGGGTACGCCATCGACCGCATGTGCGCGGGTGCGATGACGGCCGTGACCAACACCGCCTCGGCGATCATGGTCGGCGCGCAGGACGTCGCGATCGCCGGCGGGGTCGAGCACATGGGCCACCACCCGATGGGCGAGGGCATGGACCCGAACCCGCGCTTCGTCTCCGAGAAGCTCGTCGACTCCTCCGCCCTGGTCATGGGCGCGACGGCGGAGAACCTCCACGACCGGTTCAGCCACCTGACCAAGGAGCGCACCGACGCGTTCGGCGTGGCCAGCCAGGCCAAGTACGCCCAGGCCCTCGCGGACGGTCACATCTCGCCCGACCTCGTGCCGGTCGCCACCCGCGACCCGGAGAACGGCTGGGGTCTCGCCACGACCGACGAGCTGCCGCGCCCGGGCACGACGGTCGAGGCCATCGCCGACCTCAAGACGCCCTTCCGCCCCGGCGGCAAGGTGACGGCCGGCAACGCCTCGCCGCTGACCGACGGTGCCACCGCCTGCCTGCTCGCGGCCGGGGACGTCGCCGAGGAGCTCGGCCTGTCCGTCCGCATGCGCATGGTCTCGTTCGCCTTCGCGGGCGTCGACCCCGAGGTCATGGGCATCGGCCCGATCCCGGCGACGGAGCGTGCGCTGCGCACCGCGGGGCTCACCATCGACGACATCGGGCTCTTCGAGATCAACGAGGCGTTCGCCGTCCAGGTGCTCAGCCTGCTGGACCACTACGGCATCGCGGACGACGACGAGCGCGTCAACGTCTACGGCGGAGCCATCGCGATGGGTCACCCGCTCGCCTCGACGGGCGTGCGCCTGATGACGCAGCTGGCCCGCCAGTTCGCGCAGCACCCCGAGGTCCGCTACGGGATCACGACGATGTGCGTCGGCCTGGGCATGGGCGGCACCGTCATCTGGGAGAACCCCCACCACGCCGACTACTCCGGCCACACGACGACGCAGGAGGCCTGAGCCTGATGAGCACCGACACACGCGCCGAGCGCGTCACCCACTCCCTCGTCCGCGACGTCGCCCTGCCGGGCGGCACGGGGACGATGGCCCTGATCACGATGGACAACGGGCTCGACCACACCAAGCCGTCGACCCTCGGCCCCGAGGGGATGGCCGAGCTGACCACGGCCCTCGAGGGGCTGAAGGAGCGCGCGGCGGCCGGCGAGATCGTCGCCGTCGGTGTCACGGGCAAGCCGTACTTCCTGGCCGCCGGTGCCGACCTCACGCAGGTCGCCGCGGTGACCACGCACGACGACGCGCGTGAGCTCGGCCGCAACGGTCACCGCGCCTACACCCTGCTGGGCGAGCTGGGCGTGCCCACCTTCGCGTTCGTCAACGGCCTGGCCCTCGGTGGCGGGTTCGAGCTCGCGCTCAACTGCACCTACCGCACTGTCGCCTCGGACGCGGGCGCACTTGCCCTCCCGGAGACCGGCCTCGGTCTGATCCCGGGCTGGGGCGGCGCCTACCTCGTGCCTCGCCTGATCGGCGTCGAGAAGGCCGTCGACGTGATCCTGACGCGGCCCGCTGCCAACAAGCCGTTCAAGCCCGCCGAGGTCCTCGAGCTCGGACTGGTCGACGCGCTCTTCGGCTCGGCCGACTACCTCGAGCAGTCCATCGCGTGGGCGGAGTCCGTCCTGCGCGGCGACGTCACCGTCGAGCGACGCGAGCTCGACTCGCCCGAGGTCTGGGACGCCGTCGTGCACGCGACCCGCCAGCGCCTGGACGCCGTCGTCGCCGACTCCCGCCCCGCGCCGGGACGCGCGCTCGACCTCATCGCCGCGGCACGGACCGCGACGCAGGCGGACGCGTTCGCCGCCGAGGACGAGGCCCTGGCGGACCTCATCATGACCGACGAGATGCGCTCGAGCGTCTACGCGTTCCAGGCGGTCTCGCAGGGCAAGCGCCCGACCGGTGCCCCGGACAAGAGCCTCGCGAAGCCCGTCACCCGCGTCGGCATCGTCGGTGCGGGGCTCATGGCCGCACAGATCGCGATGCTGTTCGCCCAGCGGCTCGGTGTGCCGGTCGTGATGCGCGACCTCGACCAGGAGCGCGTCGACAAGGGACTGCAGCACGTGCGCGGCACCGTCGAGAAGCTCACGGGGTCGGGACGGATGTCGGCCGACGCCGGGGCGAAGATCCTCGCCTCCGTTCACGGCACGACGGACATCCAGGACTTCGCGTCCTGCGATTTCGTGATCGAAGCCGTCACCGAGGTCATGGGCCTGAAGAAGAAGGTCTTCGCCGAGCTCGAGGGCATCATCTCCCCCGACGCGATCCTCGCGACGAACACCTCGGCCCTGTCCATCACCGAGATGGCGGCCGACCTTCAGCACCCCGAGCGCGTCGTCGGCATCCACTTCTTCAACCCGGTCGCCCAGATGCCCCTGGTGGAGATCATCAAGGCCGAGAAGACGTCGGACGAGGCCCTCGCCACCGGGTTCGCCGTCGCCAAGAAGCTCCGCAAGACGGCCGTGGGCTGCCTCGACCGGCCGGGCTTCGTCGTCAACCGCCTGCTGGTGCTCCTCCTCGGAAAGATCGCTGAGGCCGTGGAGGGCGGGACGCCCGTCGAGGCCGCGGACCGCGCTCTGCGTCCGCTCGGTCTGCCGATGCCTCCGTTCCAGCTGCTCGACCTCGTCGGTCCGGCGGTCGGGCTCCACGTCCTGACCTCCCTGCGCGAGGACCTCGGTGAGCGCATCCCGCAGTCCCCAGGGCTCGAGAAGCTCGTCGAGGACGGCACACGGCTCTCGCTCAAGCCTGCCGCCAAGGGCCTTCCGGCTGACGTCGACCCGGAGATCCAGTCCGCCTTCGCAGCGACGCCCGGCACCGGGCTGGACGAGGCAGGGGTCCTCGACTCGGTGCTCACGGCACTGACCGTCGAGATCGGTCACATGCTCGACGAGAAGGTGATCGAGACTCCCACCCAGATCGACCTCTGCATGATCCTCGGCGCCGGGTGGGGCTTCCACCTCGGCGGGATCACCCCGTACCTGGACCGCACCGGGTACTCGGAGAAGGTCCTCGGCCGGCGTCTGCTGCCGGACGGCGTCGCGAACGTCCCGCAGGGCTGACCTCACCCGCACCCGCTCCACCGCCGACCCGGCGCTCGCGGTCCGTCCCCCTCGGGACCGACCGCGAGCGCCGGGTCGTCCGGGTTCCGGAACCGGGGGCCGTCCGCGAGCGTGGTCCGCCTCCAACCAGCAGACTGCGGCCATGACGGAACTACGGACCATGGGCGTCGAAGAAGAATTCCTGCTCGTCGGCGACGACGGCGCGCCCGTCGCCAAGGCCGCGGCGGCCCTCGACGCGCACGGCGGCGCTGTCACGGACACGGCCGCCGGGGCCGTCGAGAACGAGTTCATGGAAGAACAGCTGGAGACCGCCACGCACCCTCGCGACTCCCTGGAGGACCTGGCACGGGAGGTCAGGGCGGGCCGATCGCGTGCCCAGGAGGTCGCCGACCGGGTCGGCGCCCGGGCCGTCGCGCTCGCGACCTCCCCGATCGCCTTCACCGGCACCACGGTGTCCCGCCTGCGCTACCTCGAGGCCCGGCGCGTCTTCGGCATCACCGCGAGGGAGCAGCTCACCAGCGGCTGCCACGTCCACGTGGCCGTCGCCGACGACACGGAGGGCGTCGCCGTCCTGGACCGCATCGGCCCGTGGCTGCCGACCCTGATGGCGCTCAGCGCCAACTCGCCGTACTGGCAGGGCGACGACACCGACTATGCCAGCTTCCGGTCCCAGGTCTGGGCCCGCTGGCCGACGTCGGGGCCCACCCGCACGTTCGGGACGCCGGAGCGGTATCACGCCGCCGTCGACACGCTCGTCGCGACCGGGACGGTGCTCGACGCGAACATGGTCTTCTTCGACGCCCGTCTCTCCCCCACCTACCCCACCGTCGAGATCCGGGTGGCGGACGTCTGCCTGGACCCGGGCACGACGACGCTCCTCGCAGCCCTCGCGCGGGGCCTGGTCGAGACGGCCGCACGGTCGGCCGCGGCCGACGAACCCGCCCCCGAGGACGCACCCGAGCTGCTCCGGACCGCAGCCTGGCGGGCCGGACGCTCGGGGATCTCCGGCGACCTCGTCTCCCCTCTCACGTGGCGGCCGGCACCGGCGCACGACGTCGTCGGAGCGCTCGTCACGCACGTGCGCGAGGCGCTCGTCGACGCAGGCGACATGGATGCGGTCACCGACCTGCTCGGGGCGCTGTGGGCGGGCGGGGGCGGGGCCGACCGGCAGCGCGCCTGGTACGCCGAAGGAGGTGGCGACCTCCGCCACCTCGTGGACCGGGCGGTGGCGGCCAGCCAGGCGTAAACGATGGCCGTCGGGCGCGGGACTCCGGGAGAGACACTGCAGAGGACGAGGATAGGACGATGAACTCCGCAACCGGGACGCCCGGGCGCACCCGGTCCACCGTCGTCCGCTTCGTCGCCACGGCGGTCCTCGGCGCCATGCTCCTGATCGTCCCCACCGTCGTCCTGCTCACGGCCGCGGACGTCGTCCAGCACCAGCACTGGAGCTACGGCGCGCTCCTCGGTGTCGCCGCGGCCTGTGGCGTCCTCCTGGTCGCCGCCGTCGTCCGCGACGTGCGGGAGGGGGACCGTCCGCGACGCGACGTCGCGCATCCCGTCCGGCGGGTGGTCGGGGCGACCGTCCTGAGCATCGCGCTCGTCGGGACCCTCGGGGCCGCATGGTGGCTCGAACCGTTCGGCGCGACCGACCGCGCACTCGACGCACTCGGGTCCGACGAGACGGTCACGGTCGCCGAGACGTCGGGCTGGTACAGCTTCACACCCGTGGGTTCTGCGTCGGAGGTCGGCCTCGTCTACTCCCCCGGAGCCCGGGTCGACGTCCGTGCGACCGCCGCGATCCTGCGCCCGCTGGCCGAGGCCGGCTACACCGTGGTCAGCCTCAAGGAGCCGCTCGGCATCGCATTCGTCGACATCGACCAGTCCGCAGACGCGATCGAGGCCCACCCCGACGTCGAGACCTGGGTGGTCGGCGGGCACTCCCTCGGCGGCGTGGCAGCCTCGTCGTTCGCGGGCGCCAACCCCGAGACCGTCGACGGCCTCCTGCTCCACGCGTCGTACCCGGCGGGCGACATCAGCGACAGCCCACTGACGGTCACCTCGGTCTCCGGCTCCGAGGACGGTCTCTCGACCCCCGAGGCGATCGCGGACTCACGGCAGGACCTTCCTGCGGCGACGACGTTCGTCGAGATCGCCGGAGCCGTGCACGCCGACTTCGCCGACTACGGCCCGCAGCCCGGCGACGGGGCGCCCACGATCAGCCGCGACGACGCCCAGGCCCAGATCGTCGAGGCAAGTCTCGCGCTCCTCGACGGCCTCGACCACCAGCCATAGCGTCCGCCAGGGATCACGCCGGCTGCCCGGCGCACGAACCGAGCTGCAGGCGAACCGGTCACAGGACCTTGCTGGCGACGAGGTGTCCGATCCAACGAATGTCGACGTCGCTCTTGAACTCCAGCTTGACCTTGCCAAGTCCGCTGAACCACAGCAAAAGCTCGGCATCGAGATCGAACGTCCCCGCAGTCTCGACGGAGAACCTCTGGATCTTCCCGTACGGCATGGAGGTGTAGTCCTTCTTCTTGCCGGTCATCCCCTAGACCTTCAGAGCGACGATCCGCTTGTCCGTGACGGTCACGGAGTCACGCATCCCCTTGAACGCGCCGAGGGCCTCTTCCCAGAGAGCAGGACGCCGCTCAGTGCCTCACCGGCTTCCGCGGGACTCCACGGTCCGAGCTTCGTATAGGCCGCGTTCTGAAAGTCGATCACATCGTATCTGCGGCGTTCACAGATCTCGCATGAGAAGTACCAGGTGAGGGCGTAGGCGGTATGCCGTTGGCGACGCGTCCCGTGTCAGCCCAGTGGTCAGCGCTCGTTCCTCGACACACATGCTGCGCGGCGCCGGGAACCTCGTTGACCGGGCTGATGGCTCGTGCAATCCTCGGGCGACACAAGCTCGCCACGACAAAGGTGTCGGGAGAAGCTGGCAGTCGCCGGGGTCGTTTCGTTCGTTTTGACAGTAGGCTTTGGGGTGGCAGCGTCGCCAACCGCACTCGCTGACAACACCGTGAGCGCGTCTTCGTCAGAGCCCACCCCTGCAGTCGCCACCGCAGCCGAGGCCACGCAAGCTCGGTATGTCGACAAGGCGGGCAATCCGATTCCTGTCGACACCGACACTCCGGACGCAGGTTCATCGACGCAGGCTATCGGCTGCACGCCGGATTGTGGTGTCGATAATCCCCACATCTCCAGCACCTCGTCAACCGACGCGGTGCGAGCACATGGGTGGTGGAAGAAGGGAACATGCACAGCCGCGACTGCTCACGTACAGGTATGCCTCTACGAGTACTTGACGAACGGCCCAGAGGGCTACTGGGAACGAATGAACTGTTCGCCCAGGAACCCTCTGAAGCCCGGGGGCGGCAGCAGCTACCGAGTGACCGCCCACGAAGACTGCCACGACGACACGCGAGTGTCGTGGCGTGCTCGTGTTGACGTGGATGTTGATGGACAGATCGACACGTCAGAAGTGCCTTACCGGCAAGCAGATGTCTATTGCAGGGTTCTCTGAGGATTCTGCGTGGCGGTGAGATGATGATGGCATCCGGAGAGATGCGGCCGGGCATCCATGGCGGTCGGGGCGCCGCAGCTGCGCCCCGACCGCTCCTGGGGGCGGTCTGGGGCAAGTCCCGGATCGATCCAGACGGTCAGCACAACCTCAACAATGACCCGCACTCTCGGTTCGTCCAACGTTCGCAAGCAATGGGTTGGCTCGACGAACGCATGGTCATTGTTGACCCGAGCGGCAATGAACGCGTAGTTGGAAATGCGGGCCTATGGCAAATGAATGATGGGGGATATGGTCCGATAGGAACAGAGAGCAGAAGTCTTGCGCCGACATTCTGGTTCCAGGTTGGCATTGACAAACTGTCTGATTCGCGCCCCCTTCCAACTGAACCCTTCCTTTGCTGCGCGGCTGCCGTCGCAGCGACCTTGGGCGAGTTTGAGCTCCGAGCGGCGCAATTGGTGTTGCCAATCTCCCAGCTGTCTGTCGGACGGAATGGCCATGCTGCGTCGGCGCCGAGTGTAGAAACGCGAGATTGGTTTAGTGGTGCGCTCGAACACCCGAAGCGCGTTCGAGTGTCGATGGATATTGCCGTGGGTGCTAGGTCGCGATTCACCCCAGAATTCGCATCGGGGCTTATAAGGGATATAAAATCGTATGCATCACCTGTCTTCGAGGCCAACGAATGGATAGAAGGCTCGGCGGCACATTCGGCCTTTCCAGACCGAGTTTGGCAAGGTCCCCGTGGTGATGGTCTGCGTATCTATGGCTCCGTTTCTGGCTGGAGCCTTGACGCGATCGGCTGGGTTGCTGCTCTATTGGCTGATTGTGCCGTAAGGCGAGGACTTGCGGCACCGTTGCTCGTAACTGTGACGCTCGATTAGATCCTAGGTTTTCACGGGAGCCGTCGCTCGGTTTCGATGAGGGGGCCGTTAAAGGTGAGGCGGTCGACGGTCGCAGCGCAGAGTCTGGATCGGCGAGTGTGTTGGTCCAGCCCGCAAACGAGGCGATGGTCTTTGACAGGATCATCTCATCGGCGGCTTGGGCGAGCTCGATTGCGAGTTATGGAACGAGTCCGATTTCGAGCGCGCCGAGTTCGAGTCGCCAGCCGAACAGTTCGCTTGAATGTACTCGGTGCTCGATCACCCAGCAGTGCGATTCGGCGCCAAAGTTCGAGGTTCTCGCCGTGGGCTGCGGCCGGTGCCTGCTCGAGCGTCCGCACCTCGTTTTCGGTGCCTCTACCGTTCGTCCTTGGACCGTGCGGAAAGTGCCCGAATCGCTGAGCTGGCACCGGCGCCTGGGACGGACGGCATCTCGGCTACCGGCCGATGTGCTCGGCGGAGCTCGTCAATGCGTATCCGGAGGCTAGGCGTCGCGTACAGAAAGTCAGTCGACACTCCGGCCGTACGGGCGACTGCGGCGAAGGTGATCGGTTCGCCGGCTCCGGAGAGGGCGACGAGTGCGGCGTTCGCCTTGGCGAGGGAGTCTGCATGACGCGCCTTCGCGGCCTCCACGAGGTGCTCACTCATGTTGTTCCTCCGGCTGCTGGGGCAGGGTTCTTGGGCTGATCGACCGTCCCCGCCCCTCGGACCGCCCGGCAAGGTCCGGAGACGTCTTCGATGGCGATGAGGATCTGGCTCAGGGAGCACGTCTCGGCCTGCCGGCCTTGAAGCCAGAGGTTCTCGTCGTCCATTGCCGTTCCGCATCGGGTGCGGAACGCGGCCTGGCGTCGGAAGGTTAGCGGCGCATCGCAGATGAGGGTGTAGCGGTCGTGTCGGGGTAGACGTCGAGGTCCCCTGATGACGGAGGTTCCTACGCCGTCCAGCCGGCAGACCTCGACATGCGTGACGCTACCTTCGTGTGCCCTGACCTGACTACATTCGCCCGCCTCGACGAGCTCGGTCTCGTTGTCGTGGGCCGACGCCTTGAATCCGATCGAGCGGTGCTCGCGCGCAGGGTCATGGGCAGCCCGGACGACGGTTGGTGTCGTCGCTGCGGGTGTGAAGGCGTTCTGCGAGACACGGTGCGGCGGCGCCTGGCGCACGAGCCGTTCGGGTGGCGACGCACGGTCCTGGATATCGTGGTGAGCCGCTACCAGTGCACGGGGTGCGCGCACGTGTGGCGCCAAGACACCACGAAGGTTGCGGGCCCTCGTTCGAGGTTGTCCCGGGGCGGGGCGCTGGGCGCTAGAAGCGCTCGTGGCACAGCATCTGAGCGTCGCGCGGATCGCCGAGAGCCTCGCCGTGTCGTGGCATACCGCGAACGACGCTGTCCTGGCCGAAGGTAGACGGGTCCTGATCGATGACCCGGCGCGGTTCGACGGCGTCGCTGTGCTGGGCGTCGACGAACATGTATGGCGTCATACGCGGTTCGGCGAGAAGTACGTGGCCGTGGTCATCGATCTGACCCCGATCCGCGACAACACGGGGCCAGCGGGCTTGCTCGACATGGTCCCAGGGCGCTCGAAACAGGCGTTCAAGGCGTGGCCCGCAGCCCGCCCCAAGGCGTGGCGCGATGGTGTCGAGGTCGTCGCGATGGACGGCTTCGCCGAGCTCAAGTCCGCTACCACCGAGGAACCGCCCGACGCCGTCGCCGTAATGGCTCCGTTCCACGTCGTGTGCCTCGCGGGCGACGCACTCGATGTCTGCCGCCGGCGCGTCCAACAGCAGCTGCACGGCCACCGCGGACGCTCTGGCGATCCTCTCTACCGGGCCAGACGGACCCTGCACACCGGGACCGACCTGCTCACCGAGAAACAGCGGGTCCGGATCGAGGCCCTCTTCGCTACCGACGAGCACGTCGATATCGAAGCGACCTGGGGGATCTACCAGAAGGTGATCGCCACATACCGCCCCCCAACCGCGCGACCGGGCGAACGCTGATGAGCGAGCTCATCACCTCCCTGAGTACCGGCCCCCGGACGACCTGAAGAACGTCATCACGCCCGGACGGACCCTCAAGAAGCGCGCCGCCGATGTCCTGGCCTACTTCGACCGCCCCGGGACCAGCAACGGACCAACGGAGGCCATCAATGGACGACTCGAACCCCTATGCGGCTCCGCCCTCGGCTTCCGGAACCTCGCCCACTACATCGCCCGGTCCCTCCTCGAGACCGGGGGCTTCAAATCCCGACTACACCTTGCTTTCGGATGAGCCCGCAACTGGCGCTTCATCATCACCCATTCCACACAGCCCAAACGAGTGGAATAGCGAGAAGAACTGTCGTCACACCTGAAAGTACAGCAATTTGTGAAATCCGTCTTTTCGTTTCAAGCCGCACTAGGAGAAGGTCCCCGTCGGTTTTCGATAGCCAATCACGGGACAGCCACAAGGTTAGCGAATACCCGGCTGACCCGACTGGCGCCCAGAGCATTATGGTGGGCAATCCGGAATGGTCAAAAAGGAAGTAGAAGCACGATATTCCGAAAGAGGCGACTAACAGTGATCCAATGAGGACAACGTTTTCACCCAGTGGCGAGATTCCAATTGTCACCAATTTGGATCGCCAGATAGATAGAACGCAAAGAGCCCACCCCGATATCGACGCTAGCACCGCAAATAAAACAACATAGGCTGGCATGCTTAACGCTCACCGCCAACCGGATGCATGCTGAGTGCACCCAGTCTGGCCTGCGGCGGACATCACACCAACGTATCCGTGATCAGCGATTCGGGTGGCTGTTGGAATGGTTCTTGATTGGAAAGCCCGCCCCAATCCGATTGTGAATTCCTTTCCCGGGTCGGCTGCCCTTCGTGCGAAGCCGATTAGATCAGAGTGTTGCCCGAGCGCCGTCCGAAGAACGTCTTCCCGTCTCGATGCGCGCGCGCCCAGGATCTTTCCAAGAACGAGATCAAATCCTGTATTCGCGACAGCCTCGGTTGGGCTTTGACCCCCGCGTGCCACTCCGATTCCATTAACAGTGGCGCTGGCGCCCGGAGCAAATAGGCCAACCACGGTGCACGGCCCGGCTGAGGCGATGATGCACGCTACCGCCGCGGCGACTCCGATTCCTTGGCCAACGCGCGCAAGGATTGCGTTCCCTTCGTCGGACATAGCCCAATCAACGGCAGAATTCCCCCACTCCAAAGTACTGTCGAGAGCTCTTTTGTACCGCGGCTTCTTCTTGCCCGAGTCCTCATCTTTCGCACTGGAACCGGTCGATTTTGAAGTCGGAGGGTCGGGCTGTTCCGTGGGAATACTGACTGGAATAATGACCGTCTTCCTTCGACGAAAGGGCCCACTTTTTGTCCGGGTTGATATCGTTCCGGTACGTTCTTTGGTTTTCTTGTCGGTGCCGTACTCGAACTGTTGGGCGCACGTTGATGATCCGCAGTAGATCATTCCGGTGGGGTCGGACCAGGTGGTGGGGTTATTATTGGCGCAGTTGTAGGCGGCCCATTGTTGTGAGTCAGCGACGTCCATGATGGGGTCGACCGAGATGAAGTGTCCGGTCGTATTGTCGTAATAGCGGGCGCCGATTGACGTCAAGCCTGTGGTGTCTTCGGGTTTATCGAGGAAGCCGTGGTCACCTGGCATGGCGGACGTCTGCCCACGTTCGCTACCGAACGGTGTCCCGTAGCGGCGCGTGATCCCGCAGCTGATGTTCGTCACCGCGGCGGTTGCTGTTGCCTGATGGTCGGAGGTCAGTGTGGTGACGTCGTCGAACCTGGGACCGGTACGCAGTGCGATGGTTTCGCCGTTGAAACTGTAGTAGCGAGTAGCTTCCTGCTGGTCACTAGCCGTGAGCGCGAGTTCCTGGCCGCCAGGAAGATGCACAGTGGTGACACCCTCCTGGGTACGCACTAGGCGGTCACCATCAGCGGTGTATATAAAGTTAACCCCCTGGGTTCCAGCCTGCTCGACCGAGTCACGTTCACCCTCGACATCCCATGTCAGAGTTTGGGTGCCCTGCCCTGGCAGGTCCCGGACCGCGGTCTTCCCTGTCTCGTCATAGCCGAACGTTGACTGGCTAGCCCCTGATCTCACGCTCGCGACTGCGTGGGGACGGCCCTGGCCCGACGCCGGATAGGCGTAGTTCTGCGCTTCCGCCCCTGCCGTGGTGTGGTCGGTAGTCGACGTGCAATTGCCGATTGGGTCGTAGGTGAAATCGGTCCAGTACTCCGCTGGCCCACCAAGGGCGGTCGTGATCTTCACCGCCGCGCACGAACTATTCTCGAGAGTCCAGGCTGAAGTGAGCCTCCGTAGCCCGTCATGGTCGAAACACTGAGTATCTCGTGCAACTCCAGCCTGAGTTGGGTTGCTATCGATCCGCGCGAGATTTCCCGCCGAATCGTGAGAGTATGCAGAGGCATAGGACGTCCCTGCTGTCCCCTCAACGTTCAACGCCGTCGGAGCCAGACGCCTGCATCCAGGCTCGTACGTATGGGTCCGGACCAGTGCGTAGTAGTTCCCCGCATCGACCATCAGTGGCTCACCGTAGGAGTTATACATAGCGTTCGCGACGCACACACCCCACCCATATCCCGAACTCGTCCCTTCGGCCTTGCCAAGATCATCGTAGTAATAGTTGACGTGCTCGGTACCCAAATTCGTAAGTTCATTCAACGTCGCGGTCTTGAGCCGTCCATCGAGAGCGTAGTCGAAGGCCACATCGCAAGTGCCCGCAAGTTCCCCTTGCGCAGGCGGGAGAGGATCGCAGCTCAACGCAGTTGAGGGTGTAGCGCTGGCGGGCTGAGCTGCTCCGGGGATGGGTCCAGATCCCCCAGGATGGAAGTTCTGACACTGCCCATCTGGCAGACCTCGACGTGCCTGAACCTACCTTCGCTGCCCCTGACCTGATTACCTTCGCGCGCCTGGACGAACTCGGTCTCGTCGCGGTCGGGCAGCGCCTGGAACCCGATCGGGCGGTGCTGTCCTGCCGGGTCGTGGCACGCGTGGACGACGCGTTCTGCCGCAAGTGCGGCGCCGAGGGCTTTCCTCGAGACACTGTGACCAGGCGCCTGGCGCACTAGCCGTTCGGGTGTCGGCCGGTGACGTTGCAGGTGCGGGTTCGCCGTTACCGCTGCTCAGCCTGCAAGCGGGTGTGGCGTCAGGACACCACGGCTGTGGCCGGGCCGCTGGCGAGGCTGTCCCGGGCGGCGGTGCGGTGGGCGTTGGTCGCCCTCGTGGTGCAGCACCTGACCGTCGCGCGGGTGGCCGAGGCCCTCGCGGTCGCGTGGCATACCGCGAACGACGCCGTCCTGGCCGAAGGGCGCCGGGCCCTGATCGGCGATCGTGCCCGGTTCGACGGCGTGGCCGTGATCGGCGTGGACGAGCCCGTGTGGCGCCAGACCCGGCGCGGCGAGAAGTACGTGACCGTGATCATCGACCTGACCCCGATCCGCGACCAGACCGGTCCGGCGAGGCTTCTTGACATGGTCGAAGGTCGTTCCAAGAGCGCGTTCAAGACCTGGCTCGCCGCCCGCCCGAAAACCTGGCGCGACCGGGTATAGGCCGCCGCGATGGACGGCTTCACCGGCTTCAAGACCGCCGCGGCCGAGGAACTGCCCGACGCAACCGCAGTCATGGACCCGTTCCACGTCGTGCGCCTCGCCGGCGACGCCCTGGACCGGTGGGGACGCAGGGTCCAGCTCGATCTGCACGGCCACCGCGGACGAGCGAAGGACCCGCTCGACAAGGCCCGGCGAACCCTGCACCCCGGTGCCGACCTGCTCACCGACTCCCAGAAGAACCGGATCGAAGCACTCTTCGCCTCCGACGAGCACGTCGAGGTCGAGGAGACCTGGGGCGTCTACCAGCGCATGATCGCCGCCTACCGTCACCCCGACCGGGCCCAGGGCCGCACCGCGATGACCGCGGTCGTCGACTCGGTGGCCAACGGCGTGCCGGCCGCGCTCACTGAGCTCGTCACTCTCGGGCGGACCCTGACCAAGCGCGCCGCCGACGTGCTCGCGTTCTTCGACCTGCCCGGCACCAGCAACGGCCCGACAGAGGCGATCAATGGCCACCTCGAGCACCTGCGCGGCTCCGCCCTCGGCTTCCGCAACCTCACTCACTACATCGCCCGATCGCTCCTCGAGGCCGGCGGCTTCAGACCGCGACTACACCCTCAACTGCGTTAAGCCAGATTAGCGACTCGGTGGAGTCGAGCTGTTGCCGCAATTCGTTGCCGTGGCTGGCGTCGGTAACGAACTTGTCGCAGGTGAGACACGCATTGCCGCGGTTGCATGTCTGCCGTGGGGGAGCTTGCACCGTCCGTTGAGGATCACGCGGTCGGCACGCTTGCCCGCCCAGCCGCTCCTACCGGTGCCCGCTTCGGGCTCAGCCATCGGCCCTCGCCGCCCAGCCGGCGGCGACCTCGTGCCAGTTCGCTAGCGCCGCCAACACGGCATCGTCCGTGATGTGCCCGTTGGTGTTGGTCGTGGTCTGCACACTCCTGTGGCCGAGGCGTCGGCTGACCACGTGCAGGGGCATGCCCGCGCGCAGCAATGCCGTGGCGTGGGTGTGGCGAAACCAGTGCCGGGTCAAAGCGGCGGGCACCAGGGGCACGCGCCGCCTCGTCCGCTCGAGGTGCGCGTAGACGCTCTCGACGCGCAGTGGCCCCAACATCGGCTCCCGGTAGACGTTGCAGAAGATGTACGCCGAGTCCCAGTCGACGACGGCGGCATCCGCGCCGCGCTCGCACAGCCACCACACGTTGTCGCCGTACAAGCGATCGGCTCGGCTGCCGACGAACACCCGCTGAGAACCACTCTCGGGCCTGATCCCGTGCGGATGCGGACGAGGGACGATCTCCACGTTGGCCGTGTCCCCACGCCCCGTCGTCCAGTCTCGATGCTGAAGCGACAGGGTCGAAGGCGACCTCAGCCGCGATCAGGTCATCGATCGCCGCCGGGCCGAGGACCGGACCGTCCCTCATCTGAGTCGGGACCCTCAACGGCGAGCGTCGGCTGCCCTTCCGACGGGCGACATGTTCGAGGAAGGGCAGGTACCGGCCGGAGCGGGCGTTGACCTGCTCGTAGAGGAAGGACGCTGCGGGGACGCCCATCGCCCCGTGGAATCGGTAGAAGCTCATCACCGGCCCAAGTCGGGCCGCGACGGTGGCGTCGGAGACCACACGCTCCGACCGTAGAGCCGAGACGCCCGCACCGATCTCGCCCGCCCGGAGGGCTCGCAAGAACGCACCGACGTCAGCAAGCACCACGGCATCCCACGCACGCTGACGGTCCTCGAGGAACGTCGCCCACATCGCCAACGCCTTGGCGTACGCGCGGACCGTGTGCTGGGAGTAGTCCGACTGGGGGTCAGCTCTCGGTAGTCCTCGACGGTTTCGATGACGCGGCGGTCCGGTCCGACGACGGTCCAGGTCGTGCCCGTCTCAGCATGAACGCGCAGGGGTGTCGCCACCGAACCTCCATCCGTCCGCTCGGAGCACACCAGGAGCGATGTATACGAATCCGACGAATGCGCCTACTCGATCCGAAACAGCCGTACCTGATGACACTGCCGGCGACGGGCCTCCTGCCACCGGTGACCGTCCGCGGCGGACGTCTTCGGCACTCCGATCCACGTACCGGATGGCTGGGGAATCCCCTTGGCGGTGACAGTTCGAATCACGCGAATTCTGTCAGAACGTCGTCAGTCCCTCGGCACGGAACACGTCGCGGACGGCTTCGGTCGCGTCGGGGGTCGGCGGCTCGGTGTCACCGAGCTCGTACGTCCGGCCGAGCTCGGCCCACTTGTCGCGGGCCATCTGGTGGAACGGCAGGACCTCGACGCGCTCGACGGTCCCGGGGCGCACCGCCTCGATCGCGGCGGCGTGCCCGGCCACGAGCTCGACGTTGCGGGGGTCGTCGGTCAGTCCCGGCACGAGCACGAACCGGACCCAGACCTTTTTGCCGAGCTCCGCGAGACGTCGACCGAAGGCGATCGTCGGAGCCAACGACCGGCTCGTCACGCGCTGGTAGGTCTCCTCGTCGCCCGCCTTGATGTCGAGGAGAACCAGGTCGACGTCGTCGAGCATCTCGTCCGAGGCGTTGGCGCCCAGGAATCCCGACGTGTCGATGCACGTGTGGACGCCCATCTCCTTGGCGCCGCGCAGGATCCGGCCGGCGAACGCCGGCTGCATGAGGACCTCGCCGCCCGAGAGCGTGATGCCGCCGTTCGTCGCGGAGAAGACGCCGCGGTACCGCTTGATCCGTGCCAGCACCTCGTCGGCGAGGACGGGGTCGCCGTCCTTCATCGCGAAGGTGTCGGGGTTGTGGCAGTACAGGCAGCGCAGGGGGCAGCCGGACAGGAACATCGTCATCCGGGTCCCTGGGCCGTCCACCGCCGTGACGAGCTCCCACGAGTGCATCGACCCGAGCTCGCCGGTCCGCATCAGTGCGAACTTCTCTGCACGCGGAACCTCTGAGGTGGACAGCCCCCGAAGCCCCGCACCCGCACGACGGCGGGTGGGGGCCTCGAGGTCGGTCGTCTCGACCTGGCAGGTCATGTCAGACGGTGCCGTGGAAGGTCCGCGAGAGCACGTCGAGCTGCTGCTCGCGGGTGAGGCGGACGAAGTTCACGGCGTACCCGGAGACACGGATCGTGAGCTGCGGGTACTTCTCGGGGTGTGCCATGGCGTCCTCGAGCGTCTCGCGCACCAGCACGTTGACGTTCATGTGGTAGCCACCGCCGCCGAACGAGGCGTCGAGCAGGCCGGAGAGGTTCGTGATCTGCTCCTCGCGCGTCCGGCCGAGCCCGGCGGGCACGATCGTGTTCGTGAGCGAGATCCCGTCCTGGGACTCCTCGTACGGCAGCTTGGCCACCGACAGCGCCGAGGCGAGCATGCCGTGCGTGTCACGGCCGTTCATCGGGTTGGCTCCCGGGGAGAACGGCTCGCCGGCCCGACGGCCGTCGGGCGTGTTGCCCGTCGCCTTGCCATAGACGACGTTCGAGGTGATCGTCAGCACGGACTGCGTGGGCACCGCGTCGCGATACATCGTGTGCCGACGGATCTTCTCCATGAACGACTCGACGAGCTCGACGGCGATCGAGTCGGCGCGGTCGTCGTCGTTGCCGTAGGCGGGGTAGTCACCCTCGGTGACGTAGTCGACGACGACGCCGCGGTCGTCGAAGACCGGGGTGACGCTCGCGTACCGAATCGCGGAGAGCGAGTCGGCCGCGACGGAGAGTCCGGCGATCCCGCAGGCCATGGTGCGCAGCACGTCCTTGTCGTGCAGCGCCATCTCGAGTCGCTCGTACGCGTACTTGTCGTGCGACCAGTGGATGCAGTTGAGCGCCTCGACATAGGTCTCCGCGAGCCAGTCCATCGTCTTGTCGAAGCGCGCACGGACGTCGTCGTAGTCCAGCGGCTGCCCCTCGGGGACGGGCGCGACGGTCGGCGAGACCTGCTTGCCCGACACCTCGTCGCGACCACCGTTGATGGCGTAGAGGAGCGTCTTGGCCAGGTTGACCCGCGCCCCGAAGAACTGCATCTGCTTGCCGACGGCCATCGGTGACACGCAGCACGCGATCGCCGCGTCGTCGCCCCAGGCCGCACGGATCTCGTCGTCCGACTCGTACTGGACGGCGGAGGTGTCGATCGAGACCTGCGAGCAGAAGTCCTTGAATCCCTGCGGCAGCTTGTCCGTCCAGAAGACGGTCATGTTCGGCTCGGGTGCCGGGCCCAGGTTGTAGAGGGTCTGGAGCATCCGGAAGGAGTTCTTGGTGACGAGCGGGCGCCCGTCCTCCCCCACGCCGCCGATCGTCTCGGTGACCCACGTCGGGTCCCCGGAGAACAGCGCGTCGTACTCGGGAGTGCGCAGGAACCGGACGATGCGCAGCTTGATCACGAAGTCGTCCATGATCTCCTGCGCCTGCTCCTCGGTGAGGACGCCGGCCGCGAGGTCGCGCTCGATGTACACGTCGAGGAAGGTCGAGGTGCGTCCGAGCGACATCGCGGCGCCGTTCTGCTCCTTGACCGCGGCGAGGAAGCCGAAGTAGAGCCACTGCACGGCCTCACGGGCGGTGGTCGCCGGGCCCGAGATGTCGTAGCCGTACGAGGCCGCCATCTCCTTGAGCTCGCCGAGCGCACGGATCTGCTCCGAGTGCTCCTCGCGCTCGCGGGCGATCTTCTCGCTGAACGGCTGGGTCTCGAGCGTGAGCTTGTCGACCTTCTTCGCGGCGATCAGCTGGTCGACGCCGTAGAGCGCGACGCGGCGGTAGTCACCGATGATCCGGCCACGGCCGTAGGCGTCGGGCAGCCCCGTGATGATGTGCGAGCTGCGTGCCGCGCGGACGTTGGGCGGGTAGACGTCGAAGACACCCTGGTTGTGCGTCTTGCGGTACTCGGTGAAGACCTTCTTGAGGTTCTGGTCCACCGGGTAGCCGTAGGTGTTGAGCGCGCCCTCGACCATGCGCCATCCGCCGTTCGGCATGATGGCGCGCTTCAGGGGGGCGTCGGTCTGCAGGCCGACGATGAGCTCCGCGGCCTCGTTGATGTAGCCGGGCTCGTGCGCGGTGATGCCGGCGGGCACGTCGTAGGAGACGTCGTAGACGCCCTTCTCGCGCTCGGCCGGGAACATCGCGCTCAGCTGGTCCCAGATACCGGTGGTCCGGGCGGTGGCGCCGGCGAGGAAGGTCCCGTCGCCCTCATACGGCGTGTAGTTCTCCTGGATGAAGTTCCTGACGTCGACCTGGTCGCACCAGGGGCCCGGAGTGAATCCGGCCCAGGCAGCGACAGGTGCGTCGTCACCGGTGGTCTGCGCAGCCTGCGAAACGCTCGTCATTCGTGTCTCCTCCGTGCGGCGAGGACGGTCCGTCGTCGCCCCTTTAGGATATCGTGAATGTCTTCACAAGGCGCGTCAAGAATCCGTGATGTCGGAGATAGACGCGGATCACACCGCGCGGCGTCAGGCTCGACCGAGCGCGCCGAGGACGTCGCGCACCACGTCACCGGCCGTCATCCGCTGTGCGTCGAGGATCTCCGACCGCTCCGCGGTGTCGAGGAACTCGTGCCCGATGCCGGCATGGACGAACCTCGAGCCCGCACCGGCCTCCGCCGACCTCTGCGCGATCGCCGCACCGACCCCGCCGTCGACCAGCCCGTCCTCGACGGTGACGACGACGTCGTGCTCCGGGACGAGCTTGACCACGGCGGGCGGCACCGGCAGCACCCACGTCGGGGCGACGACCGTCGCCGAGACGCCGTGCAGAGCCAGGGACGAGGCCGCGTCGAGCGCGACGGGCACCATCGAGCCCACGCCCACGACGAGCACGCGCGGCGCGTCCGGGTCGCCCGCGTGCCGTGCGAGCACGTCGACACCGTCGATCGTGTCGACCGCCTCGATCGGCGCGGGGATCGCACCCTTGGGGTAGCGGAGGACGGTCGGTGCGTCGTCGACGTCCACGGCCTCGCGGAGCGCCGTGCGCAGGGTCTTCTCGTCCCGGGGCGCGGCGAGCCGCAGACCGGGGACGATGCGGAGCATCGCCATGTCCCACATGCCGTTGTGGCTCGCCCCGTCCGAGCCGGTCACCCCGGCGCGGTCCAGGACGAACGTCACCCCCGCCCGGTGGAGGGCAACGTCGAGCAAAACCTGGTCAAAGGCTCGGTTGAGAAATGTCGCGTACACGGCAACGACCGGGTGGAGGCCGGCGAAGGCCATGCCCGCCGCGGAGGTAGCCGCGTGCTGCTCGGCGATCCCGACGTCGAACGTGCGGTCGGGGAACTCCTGGGCGAACGGAGCCAGGCCCACGGGGTGCAGCATCGCCGCCGTGATCGCGACGACGTCCTTGCGGTCGCGCCCGATCTCGACGATCTCGTCGGCGAAGACCGACGTCCACCCGAACCGCGACGGTGCCACGGGCAGCCCGGTCTCCGGGTGGATCTTGCCGACCGCGTGGAACCGGTCCGCGACGTCCTGCTCCGCCGGGCTGTACCCGCGGCCCTTCTCGGTGATCGCGTGCACGATCACCGGCTCACCGAACGCGCGTGCGGCGCGCAGCGCGCGCTCCATCGCCTCGACGTCGTGCCCGTCGACAGGACCGATGTACTTCATCCCGAGGTCCTCGAACATGCCCTGCGGGGCGACGACGTCCTTGAGGCCCTTCTTGAGCCCGTGCAGCCAGTCGTAGGCGAAGCGACCGGGGGCGCCGCCACGGGTCAGGGCACGCTTGCCCCACCCGAGGAAGGCCTCGTACCCCTGGGTGACACGCAGGGTGTCCAGGTGGTGTGCGAGGCCGCCGATCGTGGGCGAGTAGGAGCGGCCGTTGTCGTTGACCACCACGACGAGCCGGCGGTCCTGCGACTCCGCGATGTTGTTCAGCGCCTCCCAGGCCATGCCGCCCGTCAGCGCTCCGTCGCCGATGACGGCGACGACATGGCGGTCCGTCAGACCGCGCACGACGTTGGCCTTGGCGATCCCGTCGGCCCAGCTCAGCGCGGTCGACGCGTGAGAGTTCTCCACGACGTCGTGCGCGGACTCCGCCCGGCTCGGGTAGCCCGACAGCCCGTCCTTGGACCGCAGCTCGGAGAAGTCCTGACGCCCCGTCAACAGCTTGTGCACGTAGGACTGGTGGCCCGTGTCGAAGACGAAGGTGTCGGTCGGCGAGCGGAAGACACGGTGCATCGCGACCGTCATCTCGACGACGCCGAGGTTGGGCCCCAGGTGTCCCCCGGTCCGTGAGACCGAGTCGACGAGGAAGTCCCGGATCTCCTGGGACAGCCGGACGGTCTGGGCGCTCGAGAGGCGTCGTACGTCCTCCGGCGACGTGATGCCGGCCAGCAGTGGCCCGCGACTTGACGACATGGGTGCTCCGTTCTCCATAGCCGGACCACCATAGGCGGTCGACCGGCCCGATGGTGACACCGCCGTGGCATGTGCGCAGTGTCACAGACCACCACCGTAGACTCAGGGTATGCACTTCCTCTCCGATCAGCACCCCACGACGGACCTCACCTACGGCGACGTGTTCATGGTTCCGTCCCGCTCCGAGGTCACCTCACGGTTCGACGTCGACCTCGCGACGGACGACGGCACGGGGACCACCCTCCCGCTCGTCGTCGCGAACATGACGGCGGTCGCCGGGCGTCGGATGGCAGAGACCGTGGCACGACGCGGCGGGATCGCGATCATCCCGCAGGACGTGCCGACCGACGTGGTCGCGGACGTCGTCGCCTCGGTCAAGGCCAAGGACCCGGTGGTCGACACGGCGGTGACGGTCGGCCCCCACGACACCGTGCACACGGCCCTGACGCTGCTCGGCAAGCGGGCGCACGGGGCCGCCGTCGTCGTGGAGGACGAGCAGGTCCTCGGGATCGTCACCGGCGGCGACTGCGAGGGGGTCGACCGCTTCACCCAGGTCCACGCGGTGATGTCGGACGCAAGCGTCGTCGTCGACGCCGCCGACCTCGACGGCACCGACGGGCTCCGTCGCGTGTTCGAGCAGCTGCACGCCGCACGGGTCCACGTCGCACCCGTCGTCCGGGACGGTGCCCTCGTCGGCATCCTCACGCGCAAGGGTGCGCTGCGGTCCAGCATCTACTCCCCCGCGCTCGACGACTCCGGCCGTCTGCGCATCGGCGCCGCCGTCGGGATCAACGGCGACGTCGCCACGAAGGCCGCCGAGCTCCTGCGGGCCGGCGTCGACGTCCTCGTCGTCGACACCGCCCACGGCCACCAGACCAAGATGCTCGAGGCGCTCGCCGCCGTCCGGGCGCTCGAGCCGACCGTGCCGATCGCCGCAGGCAACGTCGTCACCGCCGACGGCGTCCGGGACCTCGTCGCCGCGGGCGCAGACATCGTCAAGGTCGGGGTCGGCCCCGGGGCGATGTGCACGACGCGCATGATGACGGCGGTCGGGCGGCCACAGTTCTCGGCGGTGCTCGAGTGCGCCGCCGCCGCCCGCGAGCTGGGCAAGCACGTGTGGGCCGACGGCGGGGTCCGACACCCGCGCGACGTCGCGCTCGCCCTGGCCGCAGGAGCCTCGCAGGTGATGATCGGGTCGTGGTTCGCGGGGACGTTCGAGTCGCCGGGCGACCTGCACGACGACGGCACCGGGCGTCGCTACAAGGAAAGCTTCGGGATGGCCTCGGCCCGGGCTGTCGCCGCGCGGACGGCCGGCGGATCGGCGTTCGACCGTGCCCGCAAGGGCCTGTACGAGGAGGGCATCAGCTCCTCCCGGATGTACCTCGACCCGCAGCGTCCCGGCGTCGAGGACCTGATCGACGAGATCACCTCCGGACTCCGGAGCTCCTGCACCTACGCGGGGGCCACGAGCCTGCCGGAGTTCGCCGAACGCGCCGTCGTCGGCATCCAGTCGGCGGCCGGGTACGAGGAGGGGCGTCCGCTGCCCGCCGGCTGGTGAGCGCCTCTCGACCGCTCGGCCGGGCCCGGGACGAGCTCGCTCACCTGACCGACGACGGCGGGGCCTGGCCTCGCCCGTGGCGGCTCGCCGTCGGACGCCTGGACGCCACGGCCCGTGAGGCGGCCGTCCTCGTCCTGTTCGGGGCCCTGGACCACGTCCCGGCCGAGCACCGCTCGCAGGCCGTGGCCGCCGAGCTGGACGTGCTCCTCCTGGCACGGGCCACGACGCTCGGCAGCCACCCCGGGCAGGTCGCCTTCCCCGGCGGGCGGGTCGACCCCGAGGACGACTCGGTGCTCGACGCCGCGATGCGCGAGGCGGTCGAGGAGACCGGCCTCGACCCTGCCGGGGTCGAGGTGCTGGGCCCGCTGGGCGCACTCCCCCTCCCCGTCTCGAACCACCGCGTCACCCCGGTGCTGGCGTGGTGGGCCGAGCCCTCGCCCGTCGCCGTCGTGGACGAGCGCGAGTCGGCGTACGTGTTCCGTGCGCCGGTCGCGGACCTTCTCGACGCCCGGTCCCGGTTCACGGCCGTCGTGCGACACGGCTCGCGGACGTTCCGGAGCCCCGCCTTCCGCGTCGTCGGGAACGAGGGCGAGCACATCGTCTGGGGTTTCACAGGAGGGGTCCTGGACGCTCTCTTCGAGCGGCTCGGCTGGGCGGAACCCTGGGACGCGGCAGACGAACGTCCGGTCCTCTAGCGCCGTGGCCGACACCCCTCGCGCCGACGTCCGGATCGACACGGACCTCGTCCGGGAGCTGCTCCGCGAGCAGCACCCGGACCTCGCCACCCTGCCCCTGCGACCCGAGACCGACGGGTGGGACAACGCGACCCTGCGCCTCGGCGACCACCTCGCGGTCCGACTGCCGCGCCGTCGTCTCTCGGCCGACCTCGTCCGCCACGAGCAGCGCTGGCTGCCGTCGATCGCTGCGCTCGTCCCCTGTCCCGTACCAGCACCGGTCCGGGTGGGCAGGCCCACGTCGTCGTTCCCGTGGGCCTGGAGCGTCGTCCCGTGGTTCGAGGGGGTGAGCGCGCTGAGCCTCGACGGCCGGAGCCGTGGTGCGGCCGCCCGACCGCTCGCCACGTTCCTCGCGGCGCTCCATACGCCCGCCCCGGCCGGTGCCCCGGAGAACCCGTACCGCGGGGTCCCGCTGACGCACCGCGACGGCGACGTGCGCCGACGGCTGGATGCCGGCGTCGTACCGCGTGCCCGCGACCTCACCCAGGTGTGGGAGGCCGCGTGCGCCGCACCGGTCGCGGACGGCCCACCGCGATGGCTCCACGGCGACCTCCACCCGGGGAACCTCGTCCTCGACACGGCGGCGCCGCACGAGCTCCGTGCGGTGATCGACTTCGGCGACGTCTGTGCGGGTGACCCGGCGACCGACCTCGCCACCGCGTGGCTCACCTTCGACCGCTCCGCGCGCGACGAGTTCCGCTCCGTCGTGACCGAGCTCTGCGACACCTCGAGGGCCACGTGGCGGCGGGCAGCGGGATGGGCGGTCGTCGTGGCCAGCGCGCTCGTCGAGAGCAGCGACGACCACGCCGCCTACCGCCGCCTCGGGCTCGCCGCGATCGACGCCGTGCTCGACGACGCACCGCAGCTGTTCCCGTAACGAACGTTCCCGATGCGGCCGTTCCTCGACCGCCCCGGTCGGCGCCCGCGGTCGATCCTCGCTACCGTCAGGAGATGGCGTACGAGGCGAAGACCCGTCCGACCGACGCGGACGTCGGGCAGTTCGTGGAGACCGTCCGCTCTCCGACACGGCGCCGCGACGCCTACACGCTCCTCGACCTGCACGCGCAGATCACCGGGCTGGAGCCCGTGATGTGGGGGCCGAGCATCATCGGCTACGGCAGCCACCACTACCGGTACGCGACCGGGCACGAGGGCGACATGCCCGCGGCGGCGTTCTCGCCGCGTACCGCGGCGACGACGTTCTACCTCTACGGCCAGGACGACGACGACCACCTGCTCGCCGAGCTCGGACCGCACCGGCGTGGTGTCGGGTGCCTGTACGTGACGAACCTTGAGCGCGTGGACATGGACGTCCTGGAGCGGCTGATCCGCCGGTCCTACGAGGCCCTGACGCCGTAGGGGCGCCCACCGTGACGGTGGACGCCCCTACGGGACTCGGGTCGGTCAGGCGTTGACGAGCGACCGCAGCACGTACTGCAGGATGCCGCCGTTGCGGTAGTAGTCAGCCTCACCCGGGGTGTCGATCCGGACGACGGCGTCGAACGTGACGGTCTCGCCCGACTCCTTGGTCGCGGTCACGGCCAGCGTCGACGGCGTGCGGCCCTCGTTGAGCGCCGTGACACCCGCGATGTCGAACGTCTCCGTGCCGTCGAGCCCCAGGGACTCGACGCTCTCCCCGGCCGGGAACTGCAGCGGGAGGACGCCCATCCCGATGAGGTTCGAGCGGTGGATCCGCTCGAAGCTCTCCGTGATGACGGCCTTGACCCCGAGGAGCGCGGTGCCCTTGGCCGCCCAGTCACGGGACGAGCCCGAGCCGTACTCCTTGCCACCGAGGACGACGAGCGGGGTGCCCTGCGCGGCGTAGTCCTGCGCGGCGTCGTAGATCGTGTCCTGCTCGCCCTTGACGAAGTTGAAGGTGTAGCCACCCTCGACGTCGTTCAGGAGCTGGTTGCGCAGACGGATGTTCGCGAACGTCCCGCGGATCATGACCTCGTGGTTCCCGCGGCGCGAGCCGTAGGAGTTGAAGTCCTTGCGAGCGATCCCGTTCTCGGCGAGGTAGACCCCCGCCGGGCTGTCGGTCTTGATCGCACCGGCCGGCGAGATGTGGTCGGTCGTGACCGAGTCGCCCAGCTTCGCCAGGACGCGGGCGCCCGAGATGTCGGAGACGGGCTCCGGCGTCGTGCCCATGCCCTCGAAGTACGGGGGCTTGCGCACGTAGGTCGACTCGGAGTCCCACTCGAAGGTCGAGCCCTCGGGCGTCTCGAGCGAGCGCCAGCGCTCGTCGCCCGTGAAGACGTCGGCGTAGTCGGACTCGAACATCGCGCGGTCGATCGACCCGGCGATGGTCTGCTCGACCTCCTCGGCCGTCGGCCAGATGTCCTTGAGGAAGATCGGCTCGCCGTTCTCGTCACGGCCCAGCGGGTCGTGGTCGAAGTCGAACTCCATCGTCCCGGCCAGCGCGTACGCGATCACGAGCGGCGGGGAGGCCAGGTAGTTCATCTTCACGTCGGGGTTGATGCGCCCCTCGAAGTTCCGGTTCCCGGAGAGCACGGAGACGACCGCGAGGTCGTTCTCCTGGACCGCCTCGGAGACCTTCTCGTCGAGCGGGCCCGAGTTGCCGATGCAGGTGGCGCAGCCGTAGCCGACCAGGTGAAAGCCGAGCTTCTCGAGGTAGGGCCACATGCCGGCCTTCTCGTAGTAGTTCGTCACGACCTGCGAGCCGGGGGCCATCGAGGTCTTGACCCACGGCTTGGCGGTCAGTCCCTTCTCGACGGCCTTCTTGGCGACGAGCGCAGCGGCCATCATGACCGACGGGTTCGACGTGTTGGTGCACGAGGTGATCGACGCGATCGCCACGGCGCCGTGGAAGAGGTTGAACTCCTTGCCGTTCGAGTCGGTCACCGCGACCTCGCGGCGCACCTGCGCGTGGGTCGAGGGCGAGTCGGACGCGGGGAACGACTCGAGCTCGGCCTGGTCGACCGAGTCGATGACGTCAGAGGCGTAGTTCGGCAGGTCGCGGGCGAACGCGGACTTCGCGTGGCTGAGCTGGATCCGGTCCTGCGGGCGCTTCGGGCCGGCGATCGACGGCACGACCGAACCGAGGTCGAGCTCGATGTACTCGGAGAACTTGGGCTGGACGTAGCTCTCGGCGCTCGGGTCGAGCCAGAGCCCCTGCTCCTTGGAGTAGGCCTCGACCAGTGCGACCTGGTCCTCGCTGCGGCCCGTCAGGCGCAGGTACTCGAGCGTCACGTCGTCGATCGGGAAGATCGCGGCCGTGGAGCCGAACTCCGGGCTCATGTTGCCGATCGTGGCGCGGTTGGCGAGCGGCACCGACGCGACACCGTCGCCGTAGAACTCGACGAACTTTCCGACGACGCCGTGCTGGCGCAGCATCTCGGTGATCGTGAGCACCACGTCGGTCGCGGTCACGCCGGCGGGGATCTCGCCCGTGAGCTTGAAGCCCACGACGCGCGGGATCAGCATCGAGACGGGCTGTCCGAGCATCGCGGCCTCGGCCTCGATGCCGCCGACGCCCCAGCCGAGCACGCCGAGGCCGTTGACCATCGTCGTGTGCGAGTCGGTGCCGACGCACGTGTCGGGGTAGGCGCGGAGCACGCCGTCGACCTCGCGGGTCATGACGGTGCGCGCCAGGTACTCGATGTTGACCTGGTGGACGATGCCGGTGCCCGGGGGGACGACCTTGAAGTCGTCGAACGCCGTCTGGCCCCAGCGCAGGAACTGGTAGCGCTCGTGGTTGCGCTGGTACTCGATCTCGACGTTGCGCTCGAACGCGTCGGCACGGCCGGCGACGTCGATCTGCACGGAGTGGTCGATCACCATCTCGGCGGGCGCGAGCGGGTTGATGCGCTCCGGGTCCCCGCCGAGGTCGGCGACGGCCTCACGCATGGTAGCGAGGTCCACGACGCAGGGCACGCCGGTGAAGTCCTGCATGATCACGCGCGCGGGCGTGAACTGGATCTCGGTGTCGGGCTGCGCGTCCGGGTCCCAGGCGGCGATGGCACGCACGTGGTCCGCGGTGATGTTCGCCCCGTCCTCGGTCCGCAGGAGGTTCTCCGCAAGCACCTTGAGGCTGTACGGAAGGCGCTCGGTCCCCTCGACGGCGGAGAGTCGGAAGATCTCGTACGAGTTCTCACCGACCTCCAGGTTTCCCTTCGACCCGAACGTGTCGACGCTGCTCACGGTTGCTCCTTCACTGCTGGCGAGCCGCTGGCCGCGGCTCCGTGCAGGAGGTGGGCGCGGCCGGGCTCTGGGGGCTTCGACTGGCAGTGCCCGGCGGACCGGGCGCGGCGGGACTGTGTCCGCGTCCAGCATAGCGCATATATCTTGACGTCAAGATAGTTAGGCAATGCTGACCTGCCCCTCACCGCTCCATGACCGCGACGGCCTCCAGGTGGTGCGTGTGCGGGAAGAGGTCGAACGCCCGCAGGTCCCCCAGCTCGTACCCCCGGGCCGAGAGGTAGCCGACGTCGCGCGCCAGGGCTGCCGGGTCGCAGGCGACGTAGACGACGCGTGACGGAGACAGAGCCGCGACCTGGTCGACGACTCGCCGTCCCGCTCCGACACGCGGGGGGTCGAGGACGACGACGTCCGCACGGGCACCCTCGTCGAGACCGGAAAGGACACGCTCGACGGCCCCGTGCCGCAGGTCGACCCGGTCGAGGCCGTGGGCGTTGCGGCGAGCGGCCCGCACCGCGTCGGCGTCGCCCTCGACCGCGACGACCGAGCCGTCCGGCCCGACCGCGTCGGCCAGCGGGGCCGTGAAGAGACCGGCTCCGGAGTACAGGTCCAGCACGCGGAGCCCGCGCACGTCGCCCGCGGCCCGCAGCACGGCGCCGACAAGGGCGCGCGGTGCCTCGCGGTGGACCTGCCAGAACCCGTCTGCGGGGAGACGGTAGCGATACTGGCGCCCGTCGTGGTCGACCACCTCGTGGACCGACCGACGTGCGTTCGGTCGCCGGTCGGTCTTGCCGCCGTGCGCAGGCTTGCCGTCGACGAGCAGCACGGGCGCCCCACCGGTGGCCGGCGCCACGAGCTCGAGCCGCGCGCCGGGCTCCCAGGTGCGGGTGAAGACGCCCTCGGCGACCGCGAGCGCCGCCACCTCCTCCGAGGCGAGCGGCATCGAGTCGAGGGGGACGACGTCGTGCGACCGGTGCCGGACCATCCCTGCCCTGCCCTCGGCGTCCGCGACGAGGTCGATACGCGTGCGGTAGCCCAGTCCCCCGCGCGCCTCGTCCCCCGGCATCTCCTCGACGTCGACGTCACGGTCGATCGAAGCCAACCTCGACAGCTGCTCCCTCAGCACGGCGGCCTTCCACCGCCGCTGCCCGGGCAGCGAGACGTGCGAGAGCTCCCCACCACCCACGCCGCCGGGTCCGGCCTCCGGCCAGGCGGGCGTCACCCGGTCCGGCGACGCCTCGAGGATCTCCATGGCGTCGGCGCGCCAGAACTTCGCCGACTCCCCCGCGTCGGTCAGTCTCGCCCGGACCCGCTCGCCGGGCAGCGTGTGCCGGACGAAGACGACACGTCCGTCGTGCCGCGCGACGCAGTGGCCGCCGTGGGCGACGGGACCGATCTCGATCTCGATCAGGGGGGACGTCTCAGGTGTCATGGGTCGATTGTCTCCCGGCCGGGACCCCCGGCCGCACTCCCGGCGCTCGCCCCCGACGAGCTCAGCTGCCAGGGCACCGACGCCACGACCACCCCGGGCGAGAACAGCAGTCGCCCCTTGAGCCGCAGCGCGCTCTGGTTGTGCAGCAGCTGCTCCCACCAGTGGCCGACGACGTACTCGGGGATGTAGACCACGACGAGGTCGCGCGGGCTCTCTCGACGGATCGACCGGACGTAGGCCAGCACGGGCCGGGTGATCTCACGGTACGGAGAGTCGAGCACACGCAGCGGCACCGGGAGGTCGAGAGACTCCCACTGCTCGACGAGCTCGCCCACCGAGTCGCGGTCCACCCCGACCGTGACCGCCTCGATCACCGAGGGGCGCGACGCACGCGCGTAGGCGAGCGCGCGCATCGTGGGCTTGTGCAGGCGGGAGACCAGCACGATGGCGTGCACACGGCTCGGCAGGGCGCGCGCCTCGGCGATGTCCCCGTCGAGCTCGAGCTCGTGCGCGACCCCGGTGTAGTGCTTCTTGATCGCCAGCATGATCACGTAGACGACCATCATGGCGACGATCGCGATCCAGGCACCGTGACTGAACTTGGTGACGAGCACCGTCACCAGCACGCTGGCGGTCATCGCGAGCCCGAGTGCGTTGACGAGGCGGGACCGCTTCATCCGTGCGCGCTCGCGCGGGTCGATCGCGGTCCGCAGCGCACGGTTCCAGTGCTTGACCATCCCGAGCTGGGAGAGCGTGAACGAGATGAACACCCCGACGATGTAGAGCTGGATCAGCCGGGTCACCTGGGCGTCGAACACGATGATGAGCAGGATCGCGCCGGCGGCGAGGGTGATGATCCCGTTCGAGAAGGCGAGTCGGTCCCCGCGCGTGTGCAGCTGGCGCGGCAGGTACCCGTCCTTCGCGAGGATCGACCCGAGGATCGGAAACCCGTTGAACGCGGTGTTCGCGGCGAGGACGAGGATCACGCCGGTCACGACCGCGACGAGGATCAGCACGATCGGGTGGCCCGAGAAGACGGTCGCGGCGAGCTGGCTGATCACGGGATGCTGGACGTAGTCGGCCGGCAGCGCGCCGGAGGCGTTCGCGAGCTGCGTGTGCGGGTCCTCGACGTACTTGACCCCGGTCTCGCGGGCGAGCAGGAGGATGGACATCAGCATCGCGGCCGAGATGATGCCGAGCATCCCGAGCGTGACGGCCGCGTTCCGGGACTTCGGGCGCTTGAAGGCCGGCACACCGTTGCTGATGGCCTCGACCCCGGTCAGGGCCGCACAGCCCGACGCGAACGCCCGAGCGACCAGGAATGCCCCGGCGAGACCGGTGAGGCCCTCGCTGAAGCCCGACTCGGCGGTCAGGGTGAAGTCGGCGCTCTCGGCCCGTCCGAGGCTGCCGGTCAGGTACTGCACGAACCCGACGACGGCGATCGCGCCGATCGCCCCCATGAACAGGTACACCGGGATCGCGAAGAGCCGGCCCGACTCGCGCAGACCGCGCAGGTTCGCGACCGTCAGGACCACCACGACCACGACGGCGAGGCTCGCCTCGTGCCCGCGCAGCGCGGGCACGGCGCTCGCCGCGTACTGCGCGCCCGACGAGATGGAGACCGCGACGGTCAGGACGTAGTCGACGAGGAGCGCGGACGCCACGCCCAGGCCCGCCTTGGGCCCGAGGTTGGTGGTGACGACCTCGTAGTCGCCACCGCCGGACGGGTACGCGCGCACGTTCTGCCGGTAGGAGGTCACGACGGTCAGCAGGACGACGACGACGGCGAGTCCGACCCACGGCGAGATCGTCACCGCCGTGATCCCCGCCAGGGAGAGCGTCAGGAGGATCTCGTCCGGCGCGTACGCCACGGACGAGAGCGCGTCCGAGGCGAACACGGGCAGAGCCGTGCGCTTCGGCAGCAGGGTGTTGCCGAGAGTATCGCTCCGCATGGGGCGACCGAGGAACAGTCGCTTCGCGGAATCCGCAATATCAGACACGAGAGACCATGCTATGCCGGTTAGGTCCCGTGGTCGCCTGCGAATCCGGTATAGCGTGCATCGTGTGCACTTCGTGATCATGGGCTGCGGCCGGGTGGGCGCCACGCTGGCGCAGTCGCTCGAGCGCAAGGGCCACTCCGTCGCCGTCGTCGACCAGAGCTCGGACGCGTTCCGGCGCCTGCCCGCCGACTTCACCGGTCAGAAGGTCAAGGGCCTCGGCTTCGACCGCGAGACCCTCGGCCAGGCCGGGATCGAGGACGCCTATGCGTTCGCCGCGGTCTCGGACGGGGACAACTCGAACATCCTCGCGGCACGTGTGGTGCGCGAGACGTTCGGCATCGAGAAGGTCGTCGCCCGGATCTACGACCCTCGCCGTGCCGAGATCTACCAGCGCCTCGGCATCCCCACCGTGGCGACGGTCCGCTGGACGTCCGACCAGGTGCTGCGGCGGATCCTGCCCCTCGGCGCGACGGACGAGTACCGCGACCCGTCCGGCAAGGTCCGCCTCGTCCAGGTCGACGTGCACGCGCGCTGGATCGGCAGGACGGTCGCGGCGGTCGACGCCGCGATCACCGGGCGCGTCGCGTTCCTGGCGCGCTTCGGGGAGGGGATGCTCCCCGATCCCGGAACCGTCCTGCAGGAGAACGACGTCGTCCACGTCCTCGCCGCCACGGACGACGTGGTGGCCGTCGAACGCACGCTGACACGGGCCCCCGGTCCGGAGGAGGACAACTGATGCGCGTCGTCATCGCAGGTGCAGGATCCGTCGGCCGCTCGATCGCGCGCGAGCTCCTCGGGCACGACCACGACGTCACCCTGATCGACCGTCAGCCTGGGGCCATGCGGGTCGCCCAGGTGGCCGAGGCAGACTGGCTCCTGGCCGACGCCTGCGAGCTGTCCACGCTGAGCGACGCACGCGTCGCCGAGTGCGACGTGATCGTCGCCGCCACCGGCGACGACAAGGCGAACCTCGTGGTCTCGCTCCTCGCGAAGACCGAGTTCGGGGTCCCCCGGACCGTCGCCCGCGTCAACAACCCCCGCAACGAGTGGATGTTCGACGAGTCGTGGGGCGTGGACGTGGCGGTCTCGACACCCCGCATCATGACCGCGATGGTCGAGGAGGCCGTCGCGGTCGGCGACCTCGTCCGCATCTTCACGTTCCACCAGTCCGGTGCCGAGATCCTCGAGATCACGCTCCCGGAGTCGTCACCGCTCGTCGGCCTGCGGATCGCCGCGATCGTGTGGCCGGCCGACACCGTCCTCGCGGCGATCGTCCGAGGCTCGCAGCCGTTCGCCCCGACGGCCGACGACACGCTGGAGGTCGGGGACGAGCTGCTCATCGTCGCGGGGCGGGAGGCCGACCCGCACGCGCTCGAGACGCTCTTCGTCGGAACGCCTACGCCTCATCCTGCGGAAGAGACTCGGTCGCCCGCTCCGGAGAGCGATCACGACGCACGAGGAGCCACGTCACCCACAGCGTGAGCGCGAACAGCGGGATCCCCATGACCAGCCGTGCCGTACCGAGCCAGCCCACGGTGCCGGTCACGTACAGAGGCACCTGGACCGCGAGCCGCAGGACGAACATCCCGACCCACAACCAGGTTGCCGCCTGGTACCGCCGCATCAGCGCGCGGTCGTGCCGCCAGCGTGCCCACCGGGCGAACGCGCCGGGTGACCTCGCGGTCGCCCCCTCGGCGTCGTCGGCGCCGGCGCGCGCGGTGTCCGTGCCGGACTCCCCCGCCGTCGGGGCCTGATCCGGGGTCGCGGCGGACGCGTCGTCGTTCTTCGCGTCCGACGCCAGCTGCTCGATGAAGCCGGACCTCAGGCCCTCCACGACGACGCCGACGACAGGCCACCGGACGAGGATGGAGAGCAGGAGTCCGACCGAGTAGATGGCGTTCGTCCACAGCCCGAGCGCAAAGTAGTCCTCGGCGTCTCCCGAGCGCCAGGCCCAGAGGACGCCGATCCCCACGCCGAGCAGGCCGCTGAGCGCCGGCGTGACCGGCGCTCGTTGCACCACACGGGCCAGGACGGCGACGACCGAGATCGCGACCGACCCGATCAGCGTCGTCCGCAGGTCCTCGGTGATGACGAAGAGCACCACGAAGATCAGGCCGGGAGCCACCGACTCCAGCAGACCGCGCACCCCGCCGACCGCGTCCGTGACGGAGAACTCGTCCGCCGCGAGGACCTTCATCCCCTGCGGTGTCGAGTCGTCGGGCGCGGTCCCCGACACGTCACTCACCGGGCCGCGCCCTGAGTTCGTACCTCGGGTTGTAGATGGTGCGACGTCCACGGATGTCGCAGACGAGCCCCTCGACGCGGACCCGACGCCCCGGCTCGATGCCGACGATGCGGCGACGCCCGAGCCAGACCAGGTCGATCGACCCGCTGCCGTCGTACAGCTCCGCCTCGACGGTCTGGACGTTCTCCCTGGGTCGGAGCACGACGGACCTCAGGACGCCGGACACCGTCGCAGGCGTGCGGTCCTTGAGGTTCTCGACGGGAGTGCACCCGAGCTGACGGGACGCGTCGTCGCGCTCCTCGCCCGCGGTGATCGTCTCCTGCGACGCGAGGACCGAACGCCACGGAGACAGGTGCGCGGTGCGCGTGGAGGTCACTGGATCTCCGCGATCTCGGGTCCACGGGTCAGGGGGTCGAGATCCCGCGCCGTCGGTGCCGGACCGTCGACGGGGGCGATCTTCGACTCCTCGGGCTGCCCGGGCATGTGCATGGAGAGCAGGTCGCGCGGCGGGCGCGCCGCCTCGTCGCGGACCACGACGATGTTGGCGAAGACGGCCTCGACGAGCTTCGCCTGCTCCGGCTCGACCGCCGCCCGTCCGGTGATGACGCCGCGCAGGAACCACCGCGGGCCGTCGACACCGACGAAGCGAGCGGGCCGGAACCCCGACTTGCCGTCCTTCGTCTTGACCGGGAGACGGGCGAGCAGCTCGCGGCCGAACGGGCCGGGGATGTCGTCGACGGCGCCGCCCTGCTTGGTGACCGACGCACCGATCTCCTCGCGGATGGTGTCCCAGATCCCGGCCGTGCGGGGCGCCGCGAAGGCCTGGACCTGCAGTCCGGACCCCTGGATCGCGCAGGCCGCTCCCGTGATGCGCCGGGTCTTCTTGTCGGCCTCCATCCGCAGCTCCATGCCGCGGACCGCGGGGAACCAGATCGCACCGAGGTCGACGCGCCCGCCGAGCTCCGTCACCTGCGACGAGTCGAACGGGCCTCGGGCGGGGGCCTCGGCCGCGTCGTCAGACGTCGACCCGTCGACACCCGCGGGCGTCTCGTTGTCGATTTGATCGCTCGCCTGTGCAGAGCGGCGCCGGAACAAGGGCACTGACGTTCTCCTCCGTGTCGCGGGACCGGGAGCACCGGTCGGGGTCGGCCCGTCGCTGGGCCGCGTCTTCCAGGGTAGTGCTCCCACGGCGGTCTGGGTGACGCACGCGGAGCCTAGGCCGTCCAGCCGCCGCTGGACCCGAACCCGCCGGCACCCCGGGCGGAGCCCGGGAGCCGTTCCGCCGCAACGAACTGCACCCGCTCGACCCGTTGGACGACGAGCTGCGCGATCCGGTCCCCGCGGCGCAGGGTCACGGGCGTCGTCGCGTCGGTGTTGAGCAGCGTCACGCCGATCTCGCCGCGGTACCCCGCGTCGACGGTCCCCGGTGCGTTGACGACGGTCAGACCGTGCTTGGAGGCAAGACCGGAGCGCGGGTGGACGAACGCGGCGTATCCGTCCGGGAGCGCGACCGCCACCCCCGTGGGCACCGTCGCGCGCTCGCCCGGCGCGAGAGTGACGTCGATCCGCGTCACCAGGTCCGCGCCCGCGTCGCCCGGGTGCGAGTAGGCAGGAGCCGGGACGTCGTCGAGCATCTGGAGGAGGACTTGGACAGGCTGCTGGGAGGTCGTCACGCGTCGAGCCTATCGACAACGCGGCGTCGGCTCCGCACCTGAGAGAATGTCGGCATGACTGGCTCCTCGCGCTACACCGAAAGACTCGTCCCCGGCATCGGCGGCTGGTTCAGTTCCCTCGCCGGAAGCGCCCTGCTCGGTCTCGTCGCACTCGCCGTCGGGCCGTCCACGGCGCTGGTCGTGACGATCGCCGCGGTGGTCGTGGCAGCGATCGTCGTCTGGATGCTCTCGCCGGTGGTCTCCGTGACCGGGCACGAGCTCGTCGCCGGCGACGCGCACATCGACGTGGACCTGCTCGGCGAGCCGGAGGTGCTCGACGCCGACGACGTCCGCCGTGCGCTGGGCCCGGGCAGCGACGCCCGGACGTACGCCTGCCTGCGGACCGCCACGAAGCACGCCGTCCGCGCAGAGGTGCTCGACCCCCGCGACCCGACGCCGGCCTGGCTGGTCTCGACCCGGCATCCCGAACGACTTGTGGCCGCCCTCACCGCGGCGCGCAGCGAGGTCTCGGCCGGCTGAATCCCCCCGAGAACGACGACGAGCGACCGGCCCGGGGCCGGTCGCTCGTCGTCGCAGGGCGGATGTGCCGAGAAGGTCAGGCGGCGCACTCCGTGCAGATGGGCTGGCCGTTCTTCTCACCGGCGAGCTGGCTGCGGTGGTGCACCAGGAAACAGCTGGTGCACGTGAACTCGTCGGCCTGGCGCGGGAGGACGCGGACCGCGAGCTCCTCGCCGGACAGGTCCGCGCCGGGGAGCTCAAAGCTCTCCGCGGCTTCGGTCTCGTCCTCGTCGACGACGCCCGAGGACTTGTCGGAGCGTCGCGCCTGCAGCTCCTGGAGCGAGTCCTCGCTGAGGTCTTCCTCGTTCTTCCGAGGGGCGTCGTAATCAGTTGCCATCGGGGGCTTCACTCTCCGTCGGTGCCATCAAATAAGGGGGTCGTCCACGAGCAGACGACGTACAACGCGCGCAATGAGCGATGCAGTCTTGTCAATGCTGACGCTGCGGAACATATTCCCGCAGGCGAACGGATTCTGCACCAGATCGCGCGCGTATGCTACCGGAGCGCACCGTGTCCTCGGTCACGCATCCGAGTCGGCGTCCACACCCTCGAGAATCAGACCGAGATCGGCGACGGTGGCGGCGGGCCCGGCCACGGTCATCGAGGCGTCCGCGCGCGCCCCGCGGAGCCCGACCACGACAGCACCCGCCTCCTGGGCGACGAGGGCACCGGCCGCCAGGTCCCACGGGTTGAGGCCCCGCTCGTAGTACGCGTCCAGCCTCCCCTGGGCCACCAGGCAGAGGTCGACGGCCGCCGACCCGAGCCGACGAATGTCACGGACCTGCGGCAGCACGGTCGCGAGGACGCGGGCCTGCGACGCCCGCCGCGCCGCGTCGTAGCCGAATCCGGTGCCGACGAGCGACTCCCCCAGCGGACGCGGCTCGGCGCACCGGATCGGCGACCCGTCGAGGAAGGCCCCCTCCCCGGCTCCGGCGGACCAGGTCTGACCGGTCGTCACGTCGTGGACGGCACCGGCACGGGCGGTCCACGTGAGCGGGTCGGGACCGCCCTCGACCACCGCGACCGAGACGGCGTAGGAGGCCACGTCGTAGACGTAGTTCACGGTGCCGTCGATCGGGTCGACCACCCAGGTCAGGCCGGTGCGTCCGGCGACGTACGCGTCCTCCTCGCCGAGGATCCCGTCGTCGGGTCGCTCGGTCACGATGATGCGGCGGATCAGGGCCTCGGAGTCCGCGTCGGCCTGCGTGACGACGTCGACGACGGACGACTTCGTCGCGGCGACCTGGACGACGTCGGGCCGCCCGTCGCGCACCTGCCGACCCGCCTCCTCGGCGATCCGGACAGCGAGCGCCCGCAGGGACGCCGTCGTGGGGGCATCGTGTGAGTTCATCCCCCCATCATCCCGGACGGCCCGGACCGACGTCGCGGCGTCGTCGGGAGCGCCCACCCGAGCCGGATCGAGAGCAGCCGGAACCCGAAGACCCCGAGCACGATCGCGGCCTGGACCCAGACGTTCAGGACGTCAGCGCGCCACGCGACGGCGGTGGCCACGGCACCGACCGCGGCGGGCACCGCGTAGAGCTGCCGGTCCTGCAGGATGAGCGGGGACTCGCCGGTGAGGAGGTCGCGCAGGATGCCTCCCCCGATCCCGGTCAGCAGTCCGACGACGACGGCGGCGAGGAACCCCACGTCGTACTCGAGCCCCTTGGTCGTGCCGACGAGCACGAAGAGTGCGAGGGCACCGGCGTCGAGGACGATCACGCTGCGCCGCATCCGCTCGAGCCGGGGGTGGGCGACGAAGATCAGGAGCCCGCCCCCGAAGGCCGCCGCCAGCAGCCGCCAGTCGGCGATCCCGACCGGCGGCGTCGCGCCGATGAGGACGTCGCGGATGAGTCCGCCGCCGAGCCCGGTCGCCCAGGCGAGGACGAGGACGCCGAACAGGTCGAAGTTCTTGCGGACGGCGGCGAGCCCTCCGGACAGCGCCGCGCAGAAGACGGCGATGATCTCGAGGGCTGTTCCGAGGTGGATGGGCAACGTCACGGCACACATCCTTCCAGGACCGCCCTCGCCACGCCGGAACGCGGCTCACCGCGTCGCCTCCGCCGTCGTGGGCGGTCGAGGTGGCACCCTCGAAGATGTGCCGGTCGGATCGACGTGAACCGCGGACACTCGGAGGGACTGATGTCGGAGCTCGAGCTCGTGAAGCTGCATGAGGACGGAGAGCACCTGGTGCTGTCCGGACCCGGGGGCAAGACGTTCCTGCTGCCCATCACCGAGGCGCTGCGTGCCGCGGTGCGGCGCGACCGTGCCCGGATGGAGCACTGGCGCGCCGCCGACTCGGGTGGGCTTTCGCCCCGTGCGATCCAGTCGAGGCTGCGCGCCGGGGAGAGTCCCGAACACGTCGCGACGAGCGCGGGCGTCCCCCTGGAGCAGGTGCACCGATTCTCCGGACCGGTCCTGGCCGAGCAGGAGTACGTCGTCAGCAGGCTGAGGGCGGTCCCGGCGGACCCGTCCGACCCGGACAGCGACGACCTTCTCGGAGAGCGGGTCGACGAGCGGCTCTCGCTGCGCAACGTGAGCGAGGAGGACCGGTCGTGGTCGGCCCGTCGTGAGCCCGGCGAGCCCTGGACGGTCGAGCTGCGGTTCGCCGTCGACGGGGACGAGCGGAAGGCGACGTGGTCGTTCGACCAGACCGACCGCGAGCACCACGCGCTCGACGACGAGGCGCGCTGGCTCGGGCAGGAGGCGGACGACACCGAGGTGTGGCGGACGGCGACGTCGGCCTACCGGGCCACCCGCCCCGTCCTCGCGGCCGTGGACGACGGACCCCGCGAGGAGCCCCAGGACCCGACCCACTCGCTCCTGGACGACCTGAGCCTCCGCCGGGGTGTCCGCAACGACGACGAACCGCAGGAGCACGACGAGACGTCTCCCGTGGCCCCGGGCGTCGTCCTCAGCCTTGCGCGCGTCACACCCGAGCCGCCCCGGTCCGACCTGACCGACGACGACGGACCGTCGGAGAATCCCGGCTCAGCCCGCGACGAAGGCGGCCCGGAGGACGTCCCGTCCACGCAGGAGGTTCCTGTCGAGCAGGCCCCGGGTCGGGACGAGTCGTCGGCCGAGTCGGTCCCGACGACGTCGGAGAACGCGCCCGGCGGTGACGACGGTGCCTCGACGGAGCGGCGGGAGAAGCCGGGGCCCGACCAGACGTCGACGACCGACGAGCAGGTCCCCGACCGCTCGGAGCGCACCGGCCCGTCCGCGAACCGCAACGGTCGACGCCGCAAGGGCCGTGCCGTCGTCCCCAGCTGGGACGACATCGTCTTCGGCGCCAAGCACGACTAGTCGCCCCCGCGTCAGAGCAAGGAGTCCTCGCCCGTCGTCCGCGCCCGCGCGGTGACCTCGGTCATGCGGCGCATGTGGTGCCGTCGGCAGAGGACCTCGTACCCGACGACCGCCCCGCTGTCCGTGTCTCCGACGACGACCTGCTCCCCCTCCACGACCATCAGCCCGTCGACGGTCCGGGCGTTGTGCGTCGCCCGGGCCCCGCACCAGCACAGCGACTGCACCTGGAGCACCTCGACGCGGTCCGCCAGCTCGATCAGGCGTGCGGACCCAGGAAAGAGCCGCGTGCGGAAGTCCGCGGTGATGCCGAACGCGAAGACGTCGATCTCGAGCTCGTCGACGAGTCTCGCGAGCTGCTCGACGTGCTCCGTGGAGTAGAACTGCGCCTCGTCACAGACGACGTAGTCCACCGGCCGTCCCTGGCTGCGTGCGGACATGACCTCGGCCCACAGGTCGGTCTGGTCGTGGACCTCGTGGGCGAGAGCCTCGAGCCCGAGCCTGCTCGAGATCCGGTCCGAGCCCGCGCGGTCGTTGCGCGAGAAGATCAGCCCTTCGCGACCTCTGGCCGCATGGTTGTGGTCCATCTGGAGAGCCAACGTGGACTTTCCGCAGTCCATCGTCCCGGAGAAGAACACCAGCTCGGCCATGTCATCGCACCTCTCGCAGCAGCGGGACGACCATCTCCACCTCGGTCAACGAGCCGTGCACCCCGATCAGCTCCATCGACGCGGGGGTCTGGCTCGACGAGTCGACGACCGTCGCTCGACCGCGCATGGCCACGAGGACGTCGCCCATCGCGGGCCGTACGTGGTCCGCGAGCGGGCCGACAAGTCCTGCGGAGACAGCGTCGTCACGTGTGATCACCAGTGCCGCGTCACCGAGGACGTCGCTCCACCGTTCGACCACCGCGGCGGGGTCGTCGGTGTACAGGTGGGTGGCGCGGGGCTCCCCCGCCACCATGTCGACCTGGGCCGCGAGCGCCGGATCCTGCGCGACGTCCCAGCGCAGGGCCCGGTCGACGTCGACCATCCCGTGGTCCGCGGTCAGCAGCACCGTCGTGCCCCGCGGGACCCGACGGAGCAGATCGGACAGCTCACGGTCGAACGCCTCGAGCTCGTCCCCCCACTGCCACGAGTCCGCCCCGTGGTGGTGCCCGGCCTTGTCGACGTCTCCCCAGTAGAGGTACGCGAGGCCGGGTCGCCGCAGGACGTCGACCACGGCGTCGACCCGCTCGGCGAGCGACTCCGCCCGCACGTACCGTCCGCCACGCAGCGCGGCGCGCGTCATCCCCGATCCTTCGAACCGGCGCGGGCCCACCGACGTCACCGGCGTCGAGGCAGCGGCGAGGCGCTCGAAGACCGTTGCCTCGCGCTGGACCGACTCGGGCGCGCTCGCACCGGCCCAGCTCACCATGTTCGCGAGCGTCCCCGTCGTCGCGTCGCGCTGGGTGTAGCCGAGCATGCCGGTGCGACCGGGGGCCGTCCCGGTGCCGAACGTCCCCATGGCTGCCGCCGTCGTGCTGGGGAAGCTCGACGTCAGCGCGAGCCCGCCGTCCAGGAGACCGCGCATGACGGGAGCGTGCCCCGAGCGTTCGCGCAGGTTGTGCAGGCCGAGGCCGTCGACGAGGACGACGCAGACGCGCTGCGCGGGTTCGAGCCCCAGCGCACGGGCGGCCTGCACGGACGAGATCCCCGTCGACGTCGTGACGTCGAGGCCGAGCACCCCGGCTGCGGCCGGGAGGACCGCGGCGAGCGAGAGGTGGTCGTACCGCGGCGCGACCATCGCGTCCGGGAGGGAGATGCTCACCGGACCCCGCTGACGGCGGACAGCCGGCGTGCGAAGTCGGTCGCCGAGCGCACGGCGTCGGCACCCTCGGCGTCGGCGCTGATCCGGACGACGACGTCGTCGGGCACGGACTGGCCCGTGTACCCGTGGTCCGCGTCGCACTGCGGGTCGGGGCACTGGGCGGGCTCCAGGTCGATCCGGTTGGCCGCTCCCCAGCCGACGGCGAGCGTGATCTCCGCCGCCCCCTGGCCGGGGCGATGGTGCTCGGGGTCGGCCATCACCTGCGTGAGGGTGACGGACCTCAGCGCGCTCAGCGGCACAGACTCCGTCGTCGCGGCGGCGGACGCCGACGGGTGCTCGCTGTCCGCGGGGTAGTCGTCGACGTGCGCCGAGACGAGACGCGTCCGGGTCAGCACGAGCACGGTCAGGTGCCGGCGGACCTCCGCCCCGTCGAAGGTGGTCTCGACGTGGACGAGGCTCGACTCCACCGCCTCGTCGGCGATCGCGACGTCGAGGACGTCGCGCACCAGCTCGGGGTAGTAGCCGGCTCGACGAAGCTCGGCGGACAGGAGGTCGGAGGGAGTCATCGATCGAGGCACGGCCCCATCATCCCATCGTGCCGACGGCCCGGGCCACCCCGTCAGGCCGGCAGTGCGCGTCGCAGGGTGTCCGCGCGGTGGGCGGGTGCGACGGTCAATCGCGCGGAGAGGACGGTGGCACCACGCTCGGCGACGACGACGGGGTACAGCTCGAGGCTCCGAAGCTCCGGCAGGTCGTCCGCCATGACGGACACGCGCGCGACGAGGTCCTCGAGTGCGGCGACGTCCGAGACCGGGGCGCCGCGGTAACCAAAGAGTCGGGGCGCGGCCCGGACGGACCGCACGATCGTCGCCACGTCGACGTCCGTCAACGGAGGGACGCCGGAGGCCACGTCGGCGAGAAGGTCGACGGCGTCACCGGCAAGCCCGAAGGAGACGACCGGTCCGAAGAGCTGGTCCTCGGCGGAGCGGATCACGCACGCGACACCCTTGCCGGCCATCCGCTGGATCTCGAACGGGGCCGGGGCGACGGCGGGGACGACGTCCGTGAACGCGCCGAGCATGGCGGCGAAGTCCTCACGCAGCTCGTCCGCGTCCTGGATGTCGAGGCGGACCGCGCCGAGGTCGGACCGGTGACGCAACGACTCGGCGGTGTGCTTGAGCGCGACGGGGTATCCGAGCTCGTCGGCCGCCCGGACCGCCTCGTCGACGGTCGAGACGTTGACCGTCTCCCACAGGTCGATGCCGTAGGCGTCGAGCACGGCATGCGTACCGCGCTCGTCGAGCGCGACGGGTTCCGGCCCCGCGAGCGCCGACTCGACGACCGCGCGGGCCGCCGCCGGGCGCAGGCCGGGCGGACTGACGGAGACGCCCTGGTCCTGCGCCCGCCAGCGGACGTAGCGGACGACGGCGCCCAGCGCGGCCACCGCGTCCTCGGGTGTCGAGTAGGCGGGGACGATGCGCTCGACGCCCGCGGACGTCGCGGTCAGCTCCGGGTCCAGCCCGTGCAGGCCGAGCATCGACACGACGGACGTCCTCCCCGTCCGGGCCGCGGCCCGCGCGACGGCCGAGGCGACCCGCCCCGTGCGGGGACGCAGCGTGGGGACGTGCACCACGACCACGGCGTCGCACGTCCCCTCGGCGTAGACCGCGTCGACGGCCGCGGTCACGGTCTCGTCGTCCGCGTCCTCGGCGAGCGAGCGCGAGACCTCCGCGACCTCCAGCCCGGCGGAGGACACCGCCTCGGCGACGAGCGCGGCGAGGGCGGGCGAGCTCGCGAGGATGCCGACGCGTCTGCCGGTCGGCAGCGGCTGGTGCTCGAGCAGCTGGGCGATGTCGACCAGGTGGTGCGTGTTGTCGGCGCGGATCACACCGGACTGTCGCAGCATCTCGTCGAGCGTCCGCCGGGGTGCCCGGGTCGTGCGGACGGCGTGCCCGGCGGGCACGACGTGTCCCGACCGGCCGGCCGTCACGACGACCACGGGCTTGACCCGCGAGAGCCGCCGCGCGATCCGGGAGAACTTCCGCGGGTTGCCGATCGACTCGAGGTAGAGGCAGACGACGTCGGTGTTCTCGTCGTCCTGCCAGTACTGCATCAGGTCGTTGCCCGAGACCCCGGCGCGGTTCCCCGCGGAGAGGAACGAGGAGACACCGAGCCGACGACGCGCGACCGTCGCGAGCAGGGTGACCGCCATCGGCGACGACTGGCAGAAGAACCCGACCCGCCCCGCAGGAGGGAGCTCGTCGCTCAGGCTCGCGTTCAGGTCGCCGTCCTCTCGGCGCACGAAGAGCCCGTAGCTCGCCGGCCCGACGACGCGCATCCCCGCGCCGTGGGCGGCACGCAGCAGGTCACGCTGAAGCGAGAGCCCCTCCGCACCCGACTCGGCGTACCCGCCGGAGAGCAGGACGAGCGCCCGGACACCGAGGTTCTCCAGGTGCGGGACGACGTCGACCGCGATCTCCGGTGCGAGGGAGACGACGGCGAGCTCGACCGGTTCGTCGAGCACGTCGAGGTCGAAGGCATTCGTGACGGTGACGACGCGGTGCCGGGTCTCCGCGGCACGGAGCGACGCCGCGACGCGCTCGGCGGCGTGCGCCTGCAGGCACGACCCTGGCGGACCGACGACGAGGACGGACCGGGCGCCGAGCACCGCCTGCATCGACCGCGCCTCGGCGCGGTGCTCGCGGTCGGCCATCACCTCGCGCGAGCGTTCCGTGGGGTCGAGGTCCACCGAGACCTGGACGACGCCGTCGTCCAGGTGCTGCGTCACCGCGTAGCCAGCCTCGCGGAACACGGCGATCATCCGCCCGTTCTGCGGCAGCACGTCCGCGGTGAAGCGGCGCACACCGACCTCGCGCGCCGCCGTCGCCAGGTGCTCGAGGAGGACGGATCCCACGCCTCGGCCCTGCGCGGCGTCGGCGATGTTGAACGCCACCTCGGCCTCGTCCCGGGCGACCCGGTCGAACCGTCCGACGCCCACGATCTCCTCGCCGTCGACCACCCGGCGGACGACGACGAGCGCCACCCGGTCGTGGTGGTCCACCGTGGTGAAGCGCTCCAGGTCACGCGCGGACAGCCGCTCCATGGGTGCGAAGAACCGCAGGTACGTCGACTGCTCCGACTGCGCCATGTGGAATCGCTGGAGCGCGTCCGCGTCGGTGGGCTCGATGGGACGCAGGTGCGCGGTCGACCCGTCGCGGAGCACGACGTCGGCCTCCCACTCGATCGGATAGCGCGGCTCGGTGTCGCTCACGCGACCAGCCTAGGCGACCAGGCGCGGCGCACCCAGGGCGCGCGCCGGTCGATGGCACGATGTCACCGGGTGTCCGTGGCATCGGCTACCGTGCCCTGCGCGAGGCCTTGTGCCCCGCCCCGTCTTCCGCGCTTCGACAGGAGTTCCGAGCAGCCATGGCACGTAGGTCCTCCGGACCGGGCATCGACCCCGCCGAGATCCACGAGACGATCGTCGACATCGACGTCGCCGCTGAGATGGAGACGTCGTTCCTCGAGTACGCGTACTCCGTGATCTACTCCCGCGCCCTTCCGGACGCGCGGGACGGCCTCAAGCCGGTGCAGCGCCGGATCCTCTACCAGATGTCCGACATGGGGCTGCGTCCCGAGCGGCCGTACGTGAAGTCCGCACGCGTCGTCGGAGACGTGATGGGCAAGCTCCACCCGCACGGAGACAGTGCGATCTACGACGCGCTCGTCCGTCTCGCGCAGCCATTCTCCCTGCGGCTGCCCCTCGTCGACGGGCACGGCAACTTCGGGTCCCTCGACGACGGGCCCGCTGCGGCGCGATACACCGAGGCGCGCCCCGCTCCCCCGTGGAACGCGATGACGGCGGGCCTGGACGAGGACGTCGTCGACTTCGTCCCGAACTACGACAACAAGCTCACGCAGCCCGAGGTGCTTCCGGCGGCGATCCCGAACCTCCTCGTCAACGGGGCGTCGGGCATCGCGGTAGGCATGGCCACCAACATGGCGCCGCACAACCTCGTCGAGGTCGTCGCCGCGGCGCGCCACCTGCTGGCGGACCCAGACGCGACGCTCGAGGACCTGATGAAGTTCGTCCCGGGTCCCGACCTGCCGAGCGGCGGCAAGATCGTCGGGCTCGACGGCATCCGCGACGCGTACCGGACGGGGCGTGGCTCGTTCCGCACCCGGGCGACCGCGCGCATCGAGAACATCACGCCGCGGCGCAAGGGCATCGTCATCACCGAGCTCCCGTACACCGTGGGGCCGGAGAAGGTCCGTGAGCAGATCAAGGACGGTCTGCAGAAGAAGAAGCTCGCCGGCATCGCCGAGTTCGTCGACCTGACCGACCGGACCAAGGGCATGCGGCTCGTCGTCGAGGTGAAGAACGGCTTCAACCCCGAGGCCGTCCTCGAGCAGCTGTACCAGCACACTCCGCTCGAGACGTCCTTCGGGATGAACAACGTCGCGCTCGTCGAGGGCCAGCCGCGCACCCTGGGCCTGCGCGAGATGCTGGAGGTGTGGGTCGACCACCGGATCGACGTCGTCCGGCGGCGCTGCACGTACCGGCTGGGCCGGCGGCGCGACCGTCTGCACCTCGTCGAGGGCCTGCTCCTGGCGATCGTCGACATCGACGAGGTCATCCAGGTCATCCGGTCGTCGGACGACGCGTCCGTGGCGCGCGAGCGCCTGGAGTCGGTGTTCGAGCTTTCCGAGGCCCAGGCGTCGTACATCCTCGACCTCCAGCTGCGGCGGCTGACGAAGTTCTCCCGGATCGAGCTCGAGAAGGAAGAGTCCCAGCTGCGCGAGGAGATCGCCGAGCTGGAGCGCATCCTGGCCGACGACGCCGTCCTACGCGGCGTGGTCGGCGACGAGATGGCGGAGGTCGCGTCGACCTACGGCACTCCCCGCCGAACCGTCCTGCTCGACTCCGCCGGCGGGCAGAGCGTGGCCGCGAAGGCCGGGTCGAAGGCCCCGGCCGTGTCGTTGGAGATCGCGGACGCCCCCTGCTGGGTGCTCCTGTCCCCCACCGGCCTCGTGGCCCAGACCGCCGGGGCGGACGAGCCCGTGCGTACCGGGCGCCGCTCGGCGCACGACGCGATCCGTGGCAGGGTGCGCGCGACCACCCGCGGTGACGTCGGCTTCCTCACCTCCGCCGGTCGCGTGCTGCGCGTCCCGGTCCTCGAGCTCCCGGGGCTTCCGCCGACGGACGGGCCGCCGAGCCTTGCCGGAGGTGTGCCGCTGAGCGAGGTGGTGAGCCTCGACCAGGGCGAGGAGGTCGTCGCTCTCGTCTCGCTCGACGGCGACGCGCCACCCGTCGCGATCGGCACCGCAGGAGGGGTCGTGAAGCGGGTCTCGTTGGGCGACGCACCCTCGAACCGCGACGAGTGGGACGTCATCAGCCTGCGCGACGGCGACCGGGTCGTCGGGGCGGAGCACGCCTCGGACGACGACGAGGTCGTGTTCGTCAGCTCGGACGCCGCGCTCCTGCACTACTCCGCGTCGCTGGTGCGCCCGCAGGGACGCAGCGCGGCGGGCATGGCGGGGATCAAGCTCCCCGCGGGCGTGAGCGCCGTCGCGTTCGCGGTCGTCCCCGCGTCGGTCCGCGACCTGGTGCGGGTGGTCACGATCGCCGGGTCGTCCTCCGCATTGCCAGGCACCCAGACCGGCACCGCGAAGGTCACGCCGTACGAGCTGTACCCCGCGAAGGGACGGGCCACCGGAGGCGTCCGCGCCCATCGCTTCCTCAAGGGCGCCGACACACTGATCCACGCCTGGGTCGGCCAGGGACCGCCGCGCGCGCTCGGCGGCGCCGGGCAGCCGATCGACCTGCCGGCCGACGACGACCGACGCGACGGCTCGGGCGAACCGCTCTCCGCCTCGGTCGGCTCGATCGGCTGACGCGCTCCGGCTACACCTCGATCGTGTAGACGACGTCGGAGTGCCGTCGCCGGTATCCGAGCGAGGCATAGAGGTCGTCGGCCCCGGACGGGCTCGCCGAGTCGACGTCGAGTGCGGCGTACTCCATGCCGTCGGCCCGGAACCGCTCCATCGCCCGGGCGAGCAGCGCGGGGGCGATCCGCCGTCCCCGGAAGTCACGGACGACGCCGAGCAGCTCGGTGTACCCGAACGTGTATCCCACGACGGGCCACTCCTCCTGGGAGCGGCTGGCCAGCTCGTAGCCGACGACGCGTTCGTCCTCGCCGTCGCCCGTGACGGCGAGGAAGGACCACTCCGGTGCGAATCCGTCCCGCCCCTGTGCCCATGCCTCGGCCGTCTGCTCCTCCGAGCCCCAGTGGTCCCGGAAGGCGTCGTTGTGCGCGACCCGCGTGGCCTCGTCGTACCGGTCCGCGTACGGGACGATCCGCACGTCGCCGCGAGGTTCTACCGTCGGGATCGGGTCGGTCAGGTCGCGGCGCATGATCGTGAAGTAGCGCGCGGGAGACATCCCTGCCCGGGCGAGCAGCGCGCGATGCCCGGCCGAGCCCTCACCGTCGTTCGTTCCCGCCATGATCCTACCGACGGCCGTGCTGTCCGAAGCCGCGAGGCGCTGCCGTGCGCGAGCAAGCTGCCAGTCGAGGAGGAGTCCTCCCACTCCCTGACGACGCAGCTCGGGGTCGACGCCGCCGTGCAGGACGACCCGGACCGCCCGCACGTCGCTGCCGGGCAACCGGTCGACCAGCGCCCAGGCGCGCAGCGTGGCGCCGTCGAACACCCCGAGGGAGTCGACCGCGAGGTCGTTCCACGAGTACGCCAGCTCCTCGGCGACGGCGCTCGGCGTCGTGCGCGTCGGCAGTGCGTCGGCGGCCTCGATCCGCTCCACGAGCACGGCGACCGCGGAGGCGTAGTCGACCGTCAGTGCCCGGACCGCGAGACCTGGGACCACGGGAGTGCTCGGGACGGGAGCGGACACACGCAGGCAGAGCGGTTCACGAGTCATGGGCCCAACGTAAGACAGCATCCTGCCGCGTGCCCGGGGCACCTAGAATCGGGGCCATGTCACGCCCCGCCTTCACCCCCGGTTCTGCTGCCCTCCTCAACGCGGTCCGGCACCGCGTCGTCGTCGCGGACGGCGCGATGGGCACGATGCTGCAGGCTCAGGACCTGACGCTCGACGACTACCAGGGACTCGAGGGCTGCAACGAGATCCTCAACGTCACGCGTCCGGACGCGATCGCCGCGGTCCACGACGCGTACTTCGCCGTCGGGGCCGACTGCGTGGAGACGAACACGTTCGGTGCCAACTGGTCGAACCTCTCGGACTACGACATCGACGACCGGATCGCCGAGCTGGCCGAGGCCGGCGCACGGATCGCCCGCGAGCGGGCCGACCACTGGTCGACGCCCGACAAGCCCCGGTGGGTGCTCGGCTCCATGGGCCCGGGGACCAAGCTTCCGAGCCTCGGCCACACGACGTACGACCACCTCAAGCAGACGTTCGCGCTCCAGGCCGAGGGGCTCGTCCGTGGTGGCGCGGACGCGGTGCTGGTCGAGACGAGCCAGGACCTGCTCCAGACCAAGGCCGCCGTGAACGGGTCCGTCGAGGCCATGGAGCGTCTCGGCTCGTCGATCGCGATCTTCGTCTCCGTGACCGTCGAGACCACCGGCACGATGCTCATGGGCTCGGAGATCGGCGCGGCGCTCACGACCCTCCAGGCCCTCGACATCGACGCGATCGGGCTCAACTGCGCCACGGGACCCGCCGAGATGAGCGAGCACCTGCGCCATCTGTCGAAGCACGCCACGATCCCCGTGACCTGCATGCCGAACGCCGGGCTTCCCGTCCTCGGCAAGGACGGCGCCTCTTACCCGCTGACTCCCGCCGAGCTCGCGGCCTCGCACGCGCAGTTCGCCACCGAGTTCGGCCTCGGACTGGTCGGTGGCTGCTGCGGGACCACACCGGAGCACATCCGCCAGGTCGTCGAGGCCGTGGGGGGACAACCCGTGGCGGAGCGCGAACCAGCGCGCGAGAACGGCGTCGCGAGCCTCTACTCGCACGTCGACTTCACCCAGGACTCCGCGTTCCTCGCGATCGGCGAGCGCACCAACGCCAACGGATCCAAGGCGTTCCGCGAGGCGATGCTCGCCGGCGAGTGGGACGAGTGCGTGCAGATCGCCCGGACCCAGACCCGCGAGGGCGCACACCTGCTCGACGTCTGCGTCGACTACGTGGGGCGTGACGGCGTCGCCGACGTCCGCGAGATCGTCTCGCGGTTCGCGAGCGCCTCCACCCTCCCGCTCGTGATCGACTCGACCGAGCCCGACGTGATCCGCGCGGGGCTCGAGCTCGTCGGCGGCCGCGCCGTCGTGAACTCGGTGAACTTCGAGGACGGCGAGGGCGAGAGCTCCCGCTTCCGCCGGATCATGCCGGCCGTCAAGGAGCACGGTGCCGCCGTGATCGCCCTGACCATCGACGAGGAGGGGCAGGCACGCACCACCGAGCACAAGGTGGCGATCGCCTCCCGCCTCATCGACACGCTCGTCGACGAGTGGGGCATGCGCCGCGACGACATCATCGTCGACACGCTCACGTTCCCGATCGCCACCGGGCAGGAGGAGACCCGTCGCGACGGGATCGAGACCATCGAGGCCATCCGTGCGCTCGTCGCCAAGTACCCGGGTGTGCACACGACCCTCGGGGTCTCGAACGTGTCGTTCGGGCTCAACCCCGCCGCGCGGACGGTCCTGAACTCGGTGTTCCTGCACGAGTGCGTGCAGGCCGGCCTCGACTCGGCGATCGTGCACGCGGCCAAGATCCTCCCCCTGAACAAGATCCCCGACGAGCAGCGCCAGGCCGCGCTCGACCTGATCTGGGACAAGCGGGTCTACGACGACGCGGGGAACCTGACGCACGACCCGCTCTCCCACCTGCTGGATCTCTTCTCCGGGGTGGACTCGGCGGCCCTCAAGGACCAGCGCGCTGCCGAGATGGCGGCGCTCCCGGTCGGCGAACGCCTCTCGCGCCGCATCATCGACGGCGAGGGCAAGGGCCTGGAGGCCGACCTGGACGAGGCCCGGGCGACCGGGACCTCCGCGCTGGAGATCGTCAACGACCACCTGCTGGCCGGGATGAAGGTCGTCGGCGAGCTCTTCGGCAAGGGCGAGATGCAGCTGCCGTTCGTCCTTCAGTCCGCCGAGGTGATGAAGTCCGCGGTCGCACTCCTCGAGCCTCACATGGAGAAGACCGAGGCCGCCGGCAAGGGCACGATCGTCCTGGGCACCGTGCGCGGCGACGTGCACGACATCGGCAAGAACCTCGTCGACATCATCCTGACGAACAACGGCTACGACGTCGTCAACATCGGGATCAAGCAGCCCGCGAGCGCCTTCATCGAGGCGGCGGAGGAGCACGGGGCCGACGTCATCGGCATGTCCGGTCTGCTCGTGAAGTCCACGGTGGTCATGAAGGAGAACCTCGAAGAGCTCAACACGCGGGGCCTTGCGGACAAGTACCCGGTCCTGCTGGGCGGTGCCGCACTGACCCGCACGTATGTCGAGGACGACCTCGACGCCGTGTACGACGGCCAGGTGCGCTACGCCCGCGACGCGTTCGAGGGACTGCGCCTGATGGAACCGCTGGTGCGGATCGCCCGCGGCGAGGCCCCCGACAGCGTCGGGCTCCCCCCGCTCAAGAAGCGCCGGCACGCGACCGTCACCGTGACCGAGACGCCGGTCGAGGACCTCCCGGCGCGCTCCGACGTCGCGATCGACAACGACGTCCCCGAACCGCCCTTCTGGGGAACCCGCATCGTCAAGGGGCTTCAGCTCGCGGAGTACTCGGCGCTGCTGGACGAGCGCGCGACGTTCATGGGCCAGTGGGGCCTCAAGCCGGGTCGCGGCGAGGACGGGCGATCGTACGAGGACCTCGTCGAGACGGAGGGCCGCCCCCGACTCCGCGAGTGGCTGAGCCGCATCGCCTCCGAGGGAATGATGGACCCGACCGTGATCTACGGGTACTTCCCCGTGTGGTCCGAAGGTGACGACGTCGTCGTCGCCCACCACGACGGACCCGACGGCGGCTCCGGCGGAGAACCCGGCACCGAGCGGCTCCGATTCACCTTCCCGCGTCAACGTCGCGACCGGCACCTGTGCCTGGCGGACTTCGTCCGTCCGCGCGCATGGGTCGAGGAGACGGGCCGGTTCGACGTCCTGCCCGTCCAGCTGGTGACGATGGGCGACGCGGTCGACGCCCACACCGCCAAGATGTTCGCCGCGAACCAGTACCGCGACTACATGGAGCTGCACGGGCTCTCGGTCCAGCTCACCGAGTCGCTCGCCGAGTTCTGGCACGCGCGCGTCCGGGACGAGCTCGGGCTCGCGGGCGAGGAGCCGGGGACGGTCGAGGGGTACTTCAAGCTCGAGTACCGCGGCGCCCGCTTCTCGCTCGGCTACCCCGCGTGCCCCGAGATGGAGGACCGGCGCAAGGTCGTCGAGCTGCTGCGCCCCGAACGCGTCGGTGTCGTGCTCAGCGACGAGCTGCAGCTGCACCCGGAGCAGTCAACGGACGCCTTCGTCCTGCACCACCCGGAGGCGAAGTACTTCAGCGTGTGACAGACGGCAAGGACGGCGTCACGCGGGTGTACGGAGGATGTTCTCCATCTTCTTGCCCCGCGCGACCTCGTCGACCAGCTTGTCCATCCACCGGATCTGCTGCATCAACGGGTCCTCGATGTCCTCGACCCGGTGCCCGCAGATCACGCCGGTGATCAAGGGCGCGTTCGGGTTCATCGCGGGGGCCTGGGCGAAGAACTCCTCCATCGTGGACTCGTCCTCGATCGTCCGGTCCAGGGCGTCCTCGTCGTAGCCGGTCAACCACTCGACGACCTCGTTCAGCTCGGCCCTGCTGTGCCCCTTGCGCTCGACCTTGTTCACGTACATGGGGTAGATGCTCGCGAAGGTCATGTCGAAGATCTTGTGCCGGGTCATGGTGGTGCTCCTCGCTCGTGCTGCCGACGGGTCGATGACTCCCATTGTCGCCCACGGGCGGCCGCTTCTCCCGGGCACAGCACGGCGGGCCCGGGGAACTCCCCGGGCCCGCCGTCGGGTCGGCGCCCCGGCGCCGACGGAGTGGATCAGTGCGAGGGTGCGACCGCCGGCACCTGCGCCAGCCTGGCGTGCTGCTCGAGCCGCTCGACGATGCTCACGAGCGCGGCGGCGGCAGGGACCAGGACGAGGTTGCCGACGAGCATCGTCCGGAAGAACGGCAGGCCGGCGACGTAGCTCGCCATCAGCCCGTCGAGCCCCGCCGGGTAGTACACGCCCCGCGCGAAGAACCAGACGCCCGCGTTGGTCCAGAGGAAGAACCAGACGGAGGACCCGACGCCGAACCCGAGTGCGGTCAGGAAGCGGTGACGGTCGCCGAGTCGGCGGACGGCGAAGGCCGCCACCCCGATCACGGCCCACGCCGACCACGTGAACAGCGCGATCGACGTGTTGCCCATCAGGACGTCCGAGCCGACGGTCGCGACCAGCGGAACGGCGAGCGCCACCGGATGGCGCAGGAGCAGAGCGGCCGCGAACGTCGCGGCCGTGACGATCTCAAGGTTGGGCGGGAGGCCCAGGTCCTCACGGACGAGGCGGAACCCCAGCGCGAGGACGACGAGCACCGCCGCCAGTGCGGGTCGCCACCATTGCGTCAGAAGGTCTCGAGCTTCCATGTCACTACATCCTCGTCGGTCGTGGTGTAGACGCCAGCACCCACCTGGGCCTGCTCGCCGTTGACGTAGAACGCCCAGAACTCGTTCGCGGTGTCGTCGGCCTCGCGACCTCCGATCCCGGTCACGAAGCCATTCTCGCCCTCACCGCTGACGACCGCCTCCGGGTCGCCCTCCGTGAGGAGGTCGAGGGCCGTCTCGCCCTCCTGGCCGTCGTAGGTGGCCTCGACGACGTCGCCCGTGTCGTCGGTCGTCATCTCGACCTCGACCGAGGACGTGGACTCCTCCGACGACTCGGAGACCGCCGGGCTGTCGTCCTCGGACGCGTCCTGCGCACATCCGGAGAGGAGAGCAGCGGTCACGAAGAGGCCGGCACCGAGGGTCGCGAGGCGACGGGGCGTCCTGAGCAGTGTTGAGGTCACGACCGCATCCTAGGCGCGCCCGGGCAGAGCCTCCCGACCGGTCCAGCGCCCGGACGCTGTGACGGTGAACACGCCGTCACCCGTGCTCAGACGTCGATCCGGGACTGGTCGAGCTCTCGCGCACCCGCCACGATGAACTCCTTGCGCGGGGCGACGTCCGAACCCATGAGCAGCTCGAAGACCCGCTCGGACGCCTCCGCGTGCTCGGCCGTGACGCGGCGCAGGGTCCGGTGCCGCGGGTCCATGGTCGTCTCCGCGAGCTGGTCGGCGTCCATCTCGCCGAGTCCCTTGTACCGCTGGATGTCGTCCTTGTAGCGACGACCCGCCTTGTCGAGCTTCCGCAGCGTCGTGTTCAGCTCCGCCTCGGAGTAGGTGTAGATGTACTCCCCCTTGCGACGGCCGCTCCCGACGACCTCGATGCGGTGCAGGGGCGGGACCGCCGCGTAGACGCGTCCGTTGTCGATCATCGGCCGCATGTAGCGGAAGAACAGCGTCAGCAGCAGCGTCCGGATGTGGGCGCCGTCGACGTCGGCGTCCGTCATCAGCACGATCTTTCCGTACCGGGCCGCCTCGAGGTCGAACGAGCGCCCCGACCCGGCACCGATCACCTGGATGATCGCCGCGCACTCGGCGTTCTTCAGCATGTCGCTGAGCGAGGCCTTCTGGACGTTGAGGATCTTGCCGCGGATGGGCAGCAGTGCCTGGAAGTTCGAGTCGCGGGCGAGCTTGGCCGTACCCAGGGCGCTGTCCCCCTCGACGATGAACAGCTCGCTCGAACCGACGTCGTTGCTGCGGCAGTCCGCCAGCTTGGCCGGCAGCGACGAGGACTCCAGCGCGTTCTTGCGGCGCGAGATCTCCTTCTGCTTGCGGGCCGATACCCGCGCCCGCATCTCCGCGACGACCTTGTCCATCAGGAGCGTCGCCTGGGTCTTGTCGTCCCGCTTCGCGGAGCTGAACCTCGCCGTCAGCTCCTTCTCGACGACGCGTGCCACGATCCCCCGGACCGGCGCGGTGCCGAGGACCTCCTTGGTCTGCCCCTCGAACTGAGGCTCGGCCAGTCGGACCGTGACGACGGCGGTCAGCCCGGCGAGCACGTCGTCCTTCTCGATCTTCTCGGAGCCGTCCTTCGTCGAGACCTTGAGCCGCCGTGCGTTCGCCTCGACGGCCTTGCGGACGACCTTCAGCAGACCCGCGTCGAAACCCGCCTGGTGCGAGCCACCCTTCGGCGTCGAGATGATGTTGACGAAGCTCCGGACCTCGGTGCCGTAGCCGGTCCCCCACCGGACCGCGATGTCGACCTCGCACTCCCGCTCCACGGGCTGGGGCGTCATGTGCCCGCGGTCGTCGAGCACGGGGACCGTCTCGGTGAACGACCCCGAGCCCGTCAGGTGCCACGTGCTCGTCACTGCGGCGTCGGGCGCCAGGAACTCGGCGAAGTCGACGGTCCCGCCCGAGTGAACGAAGGACTCCTCCGAGGGGCCGTCCTCCCCCGGGGTCCCGGCCAGGCCACGCTCGTCGCGCACGGTGATCCGCAGGCCCGGCACGAGGAACGTGGTCTGACGCGCCCGGGTGACGAGCTCGTCGTACGCGAACCGAGCATCCTTCGGGAAGACCTGACGGTCCGCCCAGTAGCGCACGCGGGTGCCGGTCACCCCTCGCTTGACCTTGCCGACGACGGCCAGCTCCGAGCGAGAGACGAACGGCTCGAACGGTGAGTCGGGACTCGGCTCCTTACCCCGGTCGTCGAACTGCCCGGGTTCCCCACGGTGGAACGTCATCCGGTGCGTCTTGCTGCCGCGGTCCACCTCGACGTCGAGTCGAGCCGACAGGGCGTTCACCACCGAGGCTCCCACACCGTGCAGGCCGCCGGAGGCCGTGTACGACCCGCCGCCGAACTTGCCACCGGCGTGCAGCTTGGTGAACACGACCTCGACCCCGGAGAGCCCGGTCTTCGGCTCGACGTCCACGGGGATCCCGCGCCCGTCGTCCTCCACCGTCACCGACGAGTCCGCGTGGAGCACGACGCGGATCTGCGAGCAGTTCCCGGCCAGGGCCTCGTCGACGGAGTTGTCGATGATCTCCCAGAGGCAGTGCATCAGACCGCGCGAGTCGGTCGACCCGATGTACATCCCGGGGCGCTTGCGCACCGCTTCGAGACCTTCGAGGACGGAGAGGTGGCGGGCGGTGTAGCTGGAGTCCGCTGAAGTGGCTGTCACGAGGCCCCAGCGTAGACGAGGCCGACGACACGGCGGACAAGGCGCTACGCGCGGAGCGAACCCTGCACCAGATCGACGAGGAAGGTGGTTACATGGTGGTGTGAATGCTACGACCACTGAACCGCTGACCGCTGCCGACCGGTGCGACCGCTGCTCGGCCCAGGCCTACGTGCGTGTCGTCCTCGAACACGGAGAACTCCTGTTCTGCGGCCACCACGCGCGCGCCCACGCGGACGCCTACTCCGACGTGGCAACCTCTGTCCAGGACGAGACCGACCGCCTCCTCGCCGAGCACGGAAGTGCACCGGCCGGAGCACGCGCGGAGTAGTTCCCCGCGCACGCCCGGATCGCACGAAGGCCCCCACCCGTTCGGGTGGGGGCCTTCGTCGTCGGACGCGGACCGGCCGGTCGGACCCGGCAGGTCCGACCGCCCTGCCGGTCTCAGTCGAGGTAGTCGCGCAGCACCTGCGAGCGGCTCGGGTGGCGCAGCTTCGACATCGTCTTGGACTCGATCTGCCGGATCCGCTCACGCGTCACTCCGTAAACCTTGCCGATCTCGTCGAGGGTCTTGGGCTGGCCGTCCTGCAGCCCGAAGCGCATCGAGACGACGCCGGCCTCGCGCTCAGAGAGCGTGTCGAGCACCTGGTGCAGCTGCTCCTGGAGCAGCGTGAAGCTCACGGCGTCGGCCGGGACGACCGCCTCGGAGTCCTCGATCAGGTCGCCGAACTCGCTGTCGCCGTCCTCACCGAGGGGGGTGTGCAGGGAGATCGGCTCGCGCCCGTACTTCTGGACCTCGACGACCTTCTCCGGCGTCATGTCGAGCTCCTTGGCGAGCTCCTCGGGCAGCGGCTCACGACCGAGGTCCTGCAGCATCTGCCGCTGGACCCTCGCGAGCTTGTTGATGACCTCGACCATGTGGACCGGGATACGGATGGTCCGTGCCTGGTCCGCCATCGCGCGGGTGATCGCCTGACGGATCCACCAGGTCGCGTAGGTCGAGAACTTGTAGCCCTTGGTGTAGTCGAACTTCTCGACCGCACGGATCAGGCCGAGGTTTCCTTCCTGGATCAGGTCCAGGAAGAGCATGCCGCGGCCGGTGTAGCGCTTCGCGAGCGAGACGACGAGGCGCAGGTTCGCCTCGAGCAGGTGGTTCTTCGCCCGACGGCCGTCATGCGCGATCCACTTGAGGTCGCGGATCATCTTCTTGTCGGTGATCTCACCGGAGTTCAGTCGCTCGTCCGCAAAAAGACCTGCCTCGATCCGCTTCGCGAGCTCGACCTCCTGCTCCGCGTTGAGGAGCGCGACCTTGCCGATCTGCTTGAGGTAGTCCTTCACCGGGTCGGCCGTGGCCCCCGCGGTGACGACCTGCTGCGCCGGCGCGTCGTCGTCGTCCGCGTCGGAGACGACGAACCCGCGGTTCTCGTCGCCGTCGGCCTTCGGGACCTCGACGATGCGCTTCTTGCGCTCCGCCTCGGGGTGGTCCTCGGCCAGCTCGCCGTCGGGCTCCGGAAGACGCGGCGCCTGCTTCGGCTTCGGGCCACCCTTCGCCTTCGCCTTCGCGGCCGGCTTCTTCGCGGCGCTCGCGTCCTCCTCGGACGCCTCCTCCGCCGGAGCCGCCTTGGCCTTGGCCGGGGCCGACTTCTTCGCAGCTGGCTTCGCCGCCGCGGTCTTGGCGGTGGTCGACTTGGCCGTCGTCTTCTTGGCGGCGGGCTTCGTCGCACTCTCCGCGTCGTCGGGCTCTGCAGCCTTGACCGGCTTCTTGCGGGTGGTCGGCTTCGTCGCCTTGGCGGTAGCCGTCGTACGACTGACCGTCTCGGCGGCTGCCGCCACGGCACTCGCCGACGGGATCTCGACCTCGACCCCCGCACCGGCGAGCGCGCGCAGCACCGCCTTCAACCGCTTGGCGTCACCCACTCCGGCGGTCTCGCAGGCGGTCCGGAACGACGACGCGTCGATCCGTCCGTCTTCGCTCCCGCGTCGGAGCAGACCCTGAAGGGCCTCGTGCTCGAACTCACGGGGAAGGGTGGTGGGCTGAGAAGTGGACGCCACGAAGGACCTTTCAGCTGTTCGTCGGTGGGCCGGAGAACCGCTCGGCATCCGGCGAGGGGGGCGCATGATCGCGCCTGGCTCGCCGTCGGGCGCGGTGGACTCCCTCTATTGTACTGCCCCACCGCGGCCGCTCAACGGCACGGCGGGCTCATACGATGCGCAACCACCGCCCTCGACGCGTTATTCCCGCCGGTCAGGGGCGCGCAGGCTTGACAGCGAGCACCGGGCACGGCGCCTCGAGAAGAATCCGCTGTGCGCTCGATCCGAGGATGAGCTTGCCGACCGGGCTCCGCCGACGCAGCCCGATCACGAGGAGCTCGGCATCCACCTCCAGGGCAGCCGAGACGAGGTCGTCGGCGACGTCGACGCTCTCGTTGACGACGCGGATCTGGTGCGTCACCCCCGCGTCCACGAAGCGGGCGCCGAGCTGGTCGAGCTCGGCGTCCTCCGTCTCCGGCACGGCGCCGTCGCGTCGACTGACGACGACGACGACCTCGCCCCCGGTCCGCTCGCCCTCGGCGATGGCGGCGTTCAGTGCTTCCTGTCCCTCGGCTGTGGCCAGGTGGCCGACGACGATGGTCATGATGGTCCTCCGTCGGAAGATCGAATGCGCGTTCGCGCTCCGGATGACACTCGGTGGAGCGCCTTGCCCGACCGTACCGGACGCCTCCGCGCTACCGCGCGCTTCGCAACCATCCCGGTGCGAGGCCCGCCGAGAGCGCCGCGTCGAGGAGTCGGGCCAGTCGGTACTCCGGGTCAGCCTCGAGCGCCTCGCGCAGCCGCTCCCCGGCGCGACCGCCGTCGCCCTGCCACCACGCGACGAGAGCAAGGAGCGTTCCTGCCGCGGCCCGCGGGTGCGCGCAGGTCGAGGCGGCGACCTGTTCAAGGACGACCACCCTCGGCCGGAGACTCTCCTCCGGCGGCGCGATCCCCACGTCCGGGTCGACGATCGCGGCGATCGCGGCTCCTGTCCGGTCGGCGACGTCGCCGGCCCGCGAGCCCGCGGCGGTCTTGTCGACGAGATCTGCGTCACCCCGGACAAGATGCAGGAGGACGGCGTCGCGGACGCGGATGTCCTCAAGGGCCGCAGCGACCCGTCCGATCGTCGCCGGAGGGACCTCGTCGTCGGCACGTGCGCTGCCGACGGCACGCCGCCACGACTCCAGGCCGTCTCGCCGCCAGTCAGGTTCGGCGGTGGCCCGCCGCAGCCGCGCGCGTCGCAGGGCTGCCACGACCGAACGCCGCCGAGCGGGTTCGACCGCCGGGAGCGCGAACGCTGCGTCGCGGGAGTCGGCGACCGACGACCCGGCGACGACCATGTGCGCCCCGACCTCGGTGGACTCGAGATCCGTCAACGGCCGCCCTCCCTCGGGGCAGCAGCGTGTCGGCTCACAGTCGAGGCACCCGTACCCGTGTGGTGAGACCCACCAGGTGACGACGTCGACCACGACGGCCGCGAGCATCTTCTCCACCCGGTGCGCGACCGACCAGGCGCGAGCGTCCGGCCGTGGCTCGCGGTCGTCGTAGACGACCTGGACGACGCGCTCGGCACCGTCGCCCCGCATGTGCTGCGCGAGAAGTGTCGCGCCACCCTTCTCGACGTCGTCGAGATCCATCCGTGCGACGAGCCCGACCCGGCCGCCTGACGGTCGCAACGAGACGACGACGATGCTGCCGGCCGGACGGAATCCCAGCCGGTGCGGGATGTAGGCGATCAGTTCTGCGGGGTTCTCGACCCGGATCGTGGTGTCCATGGACCCATGCAAGCGCGCGGGGTCCCGTCCTCGCCCAGGCGGGCCCTTGGTGCTGTGGACGACCACCTGTGGACGACCGTGGCTCCTGCCGTCGCCGCGCAGCACTACGGTATGCCCGTGGAACTCAACGCCCCCGGGAGGGCTCGTCGACTGGTCGTGGTCGGACTCGTCCTTCTGACCGCCACCGCGTGCACGACCGTCGAGGAGCCCACGAGCGAGCCGACAGCAGCACACGCCGGGTTCGACCCGGCGTCGACGGTGGGCACGCTGGCGCCCGGACTTCCCGCCGTCGTGGCGCAACCGGCCCCGGGGGCCGAGGTGCTGGCCTCCTCGGTGCGCGAGGACGGCGCGCTCGTCGTCGTCTCCGTCAACCTCCGCACGCCGGACGGCCCCGAGGACGTCGCCGCCTACTACGACGAGCTCCTGTCAGGATCCGGGTTCGACGCGAGCGGCGACCCGACCCAGCGGGTCTACGCGCGCACGACCGGCGAGGGCACCTCGGAGCAGACCGACGAGTCCGTCGTACTGATGACGGTCGAGGACGACGGCAGCACCCTGGTCTCCCTCAGCGGACGCCTGGTCCCGGACGACGACACCCTAGGCTGAGTCCGTGCCGACACCTACCGAGCTTCTTGACCAGGAAGACGTCCGCCGCGACGTCGACGACGCGCTCTCGCTCCACCTCGACGCGCTGCGCGACCGCATGCTCGCCGTCGACGAGGCAACCCTGCCCCTGCTGCACGAGGCCGAACAGCTCCTCGCCGGCGGCAAGCGGCTCCGGGCCGCGTTCTGCTACTGGTCGTGGAGGGCCCACGGCGGGCGCGCCGACTCTGCCGACCGGTCGGCGGCGATCGGTACCGGTGCGGCGCTCGAGCTGTTCCAGGCCGCGGCGCTCGTGCACGACGACGTCATGGACCGCTCGGACACCCGCCGCGGACGTCCCGCCGCCCACCGCGCCTTTGCGGCAGTGCACCGGGCGCAGGGGTGGGACGGGAACCCCGACGAGTTCGGGACGAACGCGGCCATCCTCCTCGGCGACCTGCTCCTGAGCTCGTGCGGCGAGAAGGCGACCCTGGCGACGGCGGACCTGGATCCCGGGGTCGCGGCCCGCGTACGTGCGGTCTTCGACCTGATGCAGGCCGAGGTCACCGTCGGCCAGTTCCTGGACGTCCGTGCGCAGGTGATGCCGTGGGGCGTCGACCTCGACGCCGACGAGGCTCGCTCGCGTGCGATCATCCGCGCGAAGTCGGCACGCTACTCGGTCGAGCACCCCATGGCGCTCGGCGCCGCCATCGCGGGCGCCGACCCTGCGTCGGTGCGCGCGTACGGACTGCCGTTCGGCGAGGCGTTCCAGCTCCGTGACGACCTGCTCGGAGTGTTCGGGGACCCGGCGGTCACCGGCAAGCCGGCGGGCGACGACCTGCGCGAGGGCAAGCGCACCGTCCTGGTCAGCCGCGCGCTCCGGTCCGCCTCGGAGGCGGAACGGGAGACCGTGATGGCCGCCCTCGGGGACGAGGACCTGACGGGGTCACGGATCGACGACGTCCGCACGATCCTCGTCTCCACGGGTGCCGTCGACGAGGTCGAGGCCCTGATCGAGAACCTCGCGGACGCGGCGGAGAGCGCACTCCGGGACGCGGACCTCGACGAGTCGGGCCGCGCGGTCCTGCTCGCCCTCGGTCGGGCGGCGGCCCAGCGGCGCGTCTGACGTCAGTCGGCGACCTGGGCGATCCGGCGGACCTCCGTCGTCCGACCGGCGCGGAGCGCATCGATCGGTGCGCAGCCGAGGGGCGCCTGCTCGCTGAAGAGCCACGACAGGATCTCCTCGTCGCCGAACCCCCGGTCGCCGAGGACCGTGATCGTCCCTGCGAGCGACGAGAGGACGACTCGCCGGTCGTCGGCCGCGTCCACCGGCGCCCCCTTGCCCGAGGCGATCTGCTCCTCACGACGGCTCACCACGAACTTCGCCGGGATCTGGAACGTCGCGCGTTCGCCCCGTCGGACGCCCAGCACCCGCCGGTCGGACACGACTCCGCGAGCACGGCTCGCCGTCGTGCCGAGCGCGTCGGCAAGGTCGGGCACGGTCATCCACTCGTCCACCAGGTTCTCAAGATCCACGTGCCCAGCGTACGTGCCCCGGGGTTGCCGTCGACACGACGCGGTCCCGGACGGCTACGCTCTGGGCGTGAACACCAGCGACACCGACCCCCTCGTCGGCCGACTCGTCGACGGGCGGTACGAGGTCCTGTCCACCGTCGCTCGGGGCGGCATGGCCACCGTCTACCTCGCGAACGACCGTCGGCTCCAACGACGGATCGCGCTCAAGGTCATCAGCCCGCACCTCGCGGACGGCACGCTCGACCCCGAGGCGGCCACCCGGTTCCGCGACGAGGCGCGGGCCGCGGCACGGCTCTCGCACCCGGGCATCGTCGCCGTCCACGACCAGGGCGAGGACGGCGATCTCAGCTATCTGACGATGGAGTACGTGCCAGGCACGAACCTCCGTCGGGTGATGAGCGACGCCGGAGCGCTGAGCGTCGGCGACTCGCTCGAGCTGCTCGACCAGATCCTCGGTGCCCTCGCCGGCGCGCACGCCGCAGGCCTCGTGCACCGGGACGTCAAGCCGGAGAACGTGCTGATCGACCGTGACGGGCGGGTCCGTGTCGCGGACTTCGGCCTCGCGCGCGCCGCTCACGCGCGGCCGGGGTCGCCCGGGAGTGCTCTCGGCACCGTCGCCTACATGGCTCCCGAGGTGATCAACGGGAAGACGGTCGACGCGAGCGCGGACGTCTACTCGGTCGGCGTGCTCGCGTTCGAGATGCTGACGGGCCGCCAGCCGTACGCGGGCACCGACGCCCGCGAGATCGCAGCGCGCCACGTCTCCGAGGACGTGCCCGCACCGTCGGGCTCCTGCCCGGCCCTCGCGGCTCCTGTCGACGCGTTCGTCGAGCAGCTCACCGCCCGCGACGCCGCATCCCGACCGTCGGACGCGACGGTGGCCCTCGCTGCCCTCCGCAGACTGCGTTCGCAGCTCTCCGCGGACGAGCTCGCCGTACGTGCTGCCGTCGACCCCGGAACGGCCGAGGCGCCCACGAACGGTACGAGAGTGCTGGCGGCGACCTCGGTCCTGGACCCGACCCCTGCCGCGGCTCCTGCGTCGTATCCGGCCGGACGGCGCACCGCGCACCCGTCCGAGGACGCCACCACGCTCGTCGAGGCACCGACGACCCCGCGCCCGGGGCGGAGCCGGCTCGCTCGACCGCTGACCTGGGCCCTGGTCGCGCTGCTCATCCTCATGACGGGCGGTCTGACGTGGTGGTTCGTCTCGGGACCGGGGGCCACCCGCGCCGTACCGGACGGACTCGTCGGAGTCTCGTCCGACGCCGCCGTCGAGGCGATCCAGGCGTCCGGTCTGGAGGCGACGACGGTCGAGGAGTACGACGACGACGTCGCCGCAGGCCACGTCGTCGGCACCGACCCGGACGGTGGCACCCGTGTGGACCTCGGAGGCACGGTCACCCTCACCGTCTCTCTCGGGCCGGATACGGCGACGGTGCCCGACGGGCTCGTCGGTGCCTCCGAGGACGCTGCCACCGAGTCTTTGCGCGACGCCGGCTTCGACGTCGCCGAGTCGCAGCGCGAGGCGGACCCCGCGCCGGAGGGCGAGGTCGTCGCGGTCTCGGTCGAGGAAGGGTCGACCCAACCCGTGGGCACGACCGTCACGCTCACCGTCTCTGACGGCCCGGACGAGGTGACGGTCCCCCGCGTCGTCGGGGACGACGTCGAGGATGCTCGGGCCGAGCTCGAGGACGCCGGGTTCACCGTGGAGGTCAACGAGGTGCTCGGCGCGTTCCTGGGCGTCGTCGTCGCTCAGGATCCCAACGGCGGGGAGTCGCTCGAGAGCGGCGGGACGATCACGCTCGACGTCGCGTAGGACGTCGAGCGCGATCGTGACGGTCGACGGTCAGGACCGCTGAAGCATCTCCGCCACGAGGAAGGCCGTCTCCAGCGACTGCTGGTGGTTGAGCCGCGGGTCGACGAGCGTCTCGTACCGGCGCGCGAGCCCTTCGTCGTCGATCTCCTCGCTCCCGCCCAGCACCTCGGTCACGTCGTCGCCCGTGAGCTCGCAGTGCACGCCGCCGGGGACGGTCCCGAGCGCGCGGTGGACCTCGAAGAACCCGGCGATCTCGTCGAGCACGTCGGCGAACCGCCGGGTCTTGTATCCGCTGGCCGAGGTGATGGTGTTGCCGTGCATCGGGTCGGTGATCCACGTGACCGGGACACCCGACGCACGGACCGCCTCGACGATCGGTGGCAGCGCGTCCCGGACGGTTCCGGCCCCCATGCGGCTGATCAACGTCAACCGCCCCTCGACCGACCCCGGGTTCAGCCTTTCGACGAGGTCGACGGCGTCCTGGGGCGTCGTGGTCGGTCCGAGCTTGACCCCGACCGGGTTGGCGACGCGCGAGAGGAAGTCCACGTGCGCACCGTCCAGCTGACGCGTGCGCTCCCCGATCCAGAGGAAGTGCCCCGACGTGTCGTACGCGCGGCCCGTGCGGGAGTCCACCCGCGTGAGCGCACGCTCGTAGTCGAGGATGAGTGCCTCGTGGCTGACGAAGAACTCGACGGTACGGAGCGCGTCGAAGTCGGCCCCGCAGGCGTCCATGAACCGAATCGCCCGGTCGATCTCGTTGGCCGTGCGCTCGTAGCGGGCGTACGCAGGGTTCCGCATGAAGCCCTGGTTCCACTCGTGAACGCGGCGCAGGTCCGCGTAACCCCCGCGGGTGAAACCGCGGACGACGTTCAGCGTCGCGGCCGAGATGTCGTAGGCCTGGACGAGTCGGTGCGGGTCAGGCGTCCGCGACTCGGTCGTGAACTCGTGCCCGTTGACCATGTCGCCGCGGTACGCGGGCAGCTCCAGGTCGTCCCGCACCTCGGTGTCGGAGCTGCGGGGCTTCGCGTACTGCCCCGCCAACCGGCCCATCTTGACGATGGGCATGCTGGCGCCGTGCGTCAGGATGACCGCCATCTGCAGGATGGTGCGGACCTTGTTGCGGATCCTGCCGGCGTCGGCCTCGGCGAACGTCTCGGCGCAGTCACCGCCCTGGAGCAGAAAGGCCTCACCCCGCCCGGCGGCGGCCAGACGGTCCCGCAGGGTGTCCGCCTCCGCCGGGACGACGAGGGGCGGCTGGCTCCCGAGGTGCCGGACCGCCGCGTCCAGCCGGTCCGCGTCGGGCCAGGTGGGCTGCTGCCGGGCGACGAGCGCCCGGAAGTGCTCGAGTCCGGCGAGCACCTCCGGGTCGACGGTCGTCGTCATGTCAGTGCGACGCGGGGACGAGGGACTGGCCGAGGTCCTCGACGAGCTCGACGAACCAGGGCTGCGACACGTCGAACGGCTTGCCACCGGCGATGCGAGGGAACTCGATCGCGCGCAGGCGGTCGCCGTTCTCCTCGTCGTGACCGATCACGCCGGAGTCTCCGCGGAACGCGCAGTCGACCGCCAGGTCGGTCATCGACTTGATCAGACGCAGGTCCTCGGGGTTCGCGGCCGCAGCACGCGAGTAGTACCCGGACTTCTGCACCATGACCTTCTCAGCACCGAGCTTCTCGGCGAACTGCTTGGCGAACCACTGCCCCGGGTTGATCGTGTCCAGCTTGACGTGACCGAACGGGTCCCGCTCGACGGTCTCGCCGGCGGCCTCGAGCTGCGCGACGATCTCGTGCATGCCGGCGCCCTCGGAGAGGAAGATGTTGACGTTGCCCTGCTCGTCCATGATCTTCTTCAGGCGCTCCGCCTCGGCGTCGATGTCCAGCGCGGCCTCGGGGATGAAGACCGCGTGGACGTCCCAGCGCTCGCGCGTCAAGCCGATGCTCGGCAGCCACGTCTCCGCGTCCAGGCCCTCGCGGTACTTCGCGGCGGCGGCAGCGGTGAGCCAGCCGCAGTGGCGCCCCATGACCTCGTGCACGATCAGCATGCGCGGTCCGGACCGGTGCTCGCCGATGATGTTGCGCGCGAACCCGGCAGCCTCCTCGGCCGCGGTCCAGGCACCGAGCGACTGACGGATCGGCACGACGTCGTTGTCGATCGTCTTGGGCAGGCCGACGACGGTCAGCCCGTAGTCGTTCTCGGCCAGGTACGCGGCAAGGTCCGCGGCGGTCGTGTTGGTGTCGTCGCCGCCGATCGTGTGCAGGACGTCGATGCCGTCGGTCTTCAGCTGCTCGGCAGCCACGTGCAGGGGATCCTGCCCCTCGGAGACGAGCCCGCGCTTGACGCAGTCCTTCGCGTTCGTGAGCTTGACGCGCGAGTTCCCGATGGGCGATCCGCCGAACTTGTGCAGGAGCCCGGCGTTCTTGCGGGTCTCCGCGTCGATGACGATCTTGGTCCCCGTGAGCAGACCGTGGTAGCCGTGCTCGTAGGCGATGATCTCGACCTCGGGAGCCAGCTCGGTGTAGCGCTCGATCAGCCCACCCACTGCCGAGGAGAGGCAAGGAGCGAACCCACCGGCGGTGAGCAGGGCGACGCGACGGACGGACATGGTGGGTGGTACCTCTCGTCGAAGGATGCGTACTCGCACACGGTGAGGTCACCGCGGGGCGCGCGGGAGTGCAGGACTAGTCTACCGACGTCGTCGGTTCGTCAGCGGGTGGTTCAGGGACTGGAGCATCGGGGGCAGGGCGTCCACCGGGAGCCGCCGGGCCCACGGGGGTGTCGGCGACCTGCTTGCCCGCCGCCGCCCGCGCCTTGGCGGTCGCGGCGTAGATGTCGACGTACTCCTGCCCAGACAGCCGCATGATCTCGTACATGATCTCGTCGGCGACCGCGCGGAGGATGAAGCGGTCGTTCTCCATGCCGCGGTAGCGGCTGAAGTCCATCGGCTCGCCCACGACGACGCCGATCCGCAGCGGTCGCGGGACCACCTTGCCGATCGGCTGCGCCTCACGGGTGCCCACCATGGCGACCGGGACGACGGGCGCGCCCGACTCCAGAGCAAGGCGTGCGACCCCGGTCTTGCCGCGGTGAAGACGCCCGTCCGGGCTGCGGGTGCCCTCGGGGTAGATGCCGAAGAGGTCCCCGTCCTCGAGCACCCGCAGCCCGGTGTTCAGCGCAGCCTCGGAGGCCTTGCCTCCCGCACGGTCGACGGGGATCGTGCCGACGCCGCGCATGAACCCTGCGGTCAGCCGCCCCTTGACCCCGGTACCCGTGAAGTAGTCCGACTTGCCCAGGAACTGCACCTTGCGGTCGAGCACGAGGGGCAGCACGAAGGAGTCGATGACGGCCATGTGGTTGCTCGCCAGGATCGCCCCGCCCTCGGCGGGAATGTTCTCGACCCCTCGTGTCCAGGGCCGGAACATGAGCCGTAGCAGGGGTCCGACGAACACCTGCTTCATCCACCAGTAGAACAACGTTCCTCCTCGATCGACCCCGCCCGGACACCGGGGACGTGGATACGACTCTAGAGTGAGCACCATGGCCGCACCGAATGCTGACCACGACGACCAGGATCCTCCGGGCGAGGACGACGGACCGACCGCGGACGAATCATCCCAGAATCCGCCGCTTGACGTGGACGCACGGTGGGCCGAGATCGTCGCCGAGCTCGACGAGGGCTCGTCGACGGTGACCGAGACGCCGCGACCAGCGCCGCACGAGCCTCCGGCCCGTGGCCGAGGGCCGGCCGGGACCCCGGTGGCTCCCTGGGTCACCACCCCTGGCCCGCGCGACTGGCCGGCGTCCGACGAGGTCGAGGCGCTCGAGGACGAGCAGAGCCACTTCGTCCCACCCATGCCGCCGCCGATCACGGGCCGCTCTCCGCTGCTCACGCTCGCATGGGTCCTGGCGGTCGCCGGGCCCGCCGTCTTCCTCCTCACGGCGATCTTCGTGCGCCCCTTCCCCACGAGCGTGGCCCAGGGCTGCGGCGTCGCGTTCCTCGCCGGTATCGGACTCCTGCTCTGGCGTCTTCCGGCGCACCGGGACCCCGAGGACGACGATCCCGGCGCGATCGTCTAGCGACGGGCGAGGTCCGCCGCCCCGACGATTCCCGCCTCGTTCCCGTGCAGCGCGAGCTCGATCCGGGCCTCCGGCCGGTGACCCAGCGCCGAGAGCTGCTGGTTGTACGCCTGGCGCGTCGGCCGCAGGAGCAGCTCGCCCGCAGCCCCCACTCCCCCGCCGATGACGATGATCTCCGGGTCGAGGAGGGCGGCGACCGACGCGGCACCCTCGCCGAGCCAGCGCCCGAGGTTCGCGAGGAGGCTCACGGCGAGCTGGTCGCCCTCCTGCGCCGCGGTCGTGATCTGCGGTCCACGCAGCTCCGCCGGGTCCGGCCCGACGATCTCGCGCAACCGTGCCCCTGCGTCGGGCTGGGCCAGCAGAGCCGCCTGGCCGTCGCGGACGAGAGCGCTGCCGCTCGCGTACTGCTCCCAGCAGCCCTCGTGGCCGCAGCCGCAGTAGTGGCCGCCGGGGACGACCCGCATGTGCCCGACCTCCGCGGCGACGCCCCAGCGACCGCGGACCAGGGAGCCGTCGACGATGATGGCACCGCCGAGGCCCGTGCCGACGGTCAGCATGAGCATGTCCGTCGCGTCCCTGCCGACGCCGAACTGGAACTCGGCCCATCCGGCCGCGTTCGCGTCGTTCTCGACCACGATCGGGACATCGTCGTCGAGCAGCCTGCCGACGTTCTCGGCGAGCGGGTACTCGCGCCACGCGATGTTCGGCGCGAACTGCACCGACGTCCGGTCCGGGCTGACGAACCCGGCCGCGGCCAGCCCGATCGCACCGATCTCGAAGTCCGTCTCCAGCTCGCGGCACGCGTCGGCGACCGCGGCGTCGATGCTCGCGACGTCGTCGGCACTGGTCTCGCGTCGCACCTGGGCCAAGATCTTTCCGCTGTCATCGACCACACCCGCCGCGATCTTCGTTCCGCCGATGTCGACCCCGATGGCATGCATGAATGTCCTCGTCTCAGTTCCTGGCCTGTCCCGCTCCTGGCGCGTTCCGCGCGCCCGACTCTACCGACTACCAAGTGCGCCGAGCACCCTGCCGACGACGGTAGAGTTCACCAGTCGCCGCCCTCGGACAACGGAGTCACCCATGGATGCGTTCACCACCGCCCGCCTCGTCGAGGTGGAGCCCACCAGCAATCTCGTCGCGCTCCTCACGGACCGCGTCGCCGCAGATCCGCACGGCACCCTCATCGAACGGCGGACGCGGCCCGGCGTGTGGGAGACCATCTCCGCCGAGGACTTCCAGCGCCAGGTGCGCGAGACCGCGAAGGGCATGATCGCGCTCGGCGCCGAGCCGGGCGACCGTGTCGCCATCATGGCCCACACCAGCTACGAGTGGACTCTCCTGGACTGGGCCACCTGGACCGCCGGGCTCGTTTCCGTTCCCGTCTACGAGACCTCGAGCGCGGAGCAGGTCGAGTGGATCTGCTCGAACTCGGGAGCACGGGCGATCTTCGTCGAGACCGCGGACCACGCCGCGACCGTCGCCGAGGTCCGTGACTCGCTGCCGGGCCTCGAGAAGGTCCTGACGATCGACGAGGGCGGCATCGACGAGCTGCGTGCCGCGGGCAAGGACGTCGACGACGCCGAGCTCGACCGCCGGACCGCGCTCGCGAACCAGGACTCGGTCGCGACGATCATCTACACGTCGGGGACGACGGGGCGTCCGAAGGGCGTCGAGCTCACCCACGCGAACTTCCAGCTGCTCGCGCTGAACGCCGTCGAGGCCGTGCCGGAGGTCTTCGGGGCCGCCGGCTCCCGGACCCTGCTCTTCATGCCCCTCGCCCACGTCTTCGCACGATTCATCGGCGTCCTGGTCGTCGCCGGCGGGACCGTCCTCGGTCACACCGCGGACACGAAGGACCTGATGGACGACCTCGCGGCGTTCAGGCCCACCTACCTCCTGTCGGTCCCCCGGGTCTTCGAGAAGGTCTACAACTCCTCCGAGCAGAAGGCTGCCGCCGGAGGCAAGCTCAAGATCTTCCACTGGGCCACGAAGGTCGCCATCGGCTACTCCCGTGCCCTCGACGACCCCAAGGGTCCGAGCCTGTTCCTGAAGCTGCAGCACGCTGTCGCGGACAAGCTCGTCTACACCAAGCTCCGCACCGCGCTCGGCGGCCAGACGCGCTTCGCCGTCTCCGGTGGCGGACCGCTCGGCGAACGCCTCGGGCACTTCTTCCGCGGGAACGGCGTCACGATCCTCGAGGGATACGGTCTCACCGAGTCCACCGCCCCGACCTGCGTGAACCGACCGGGCGACGTGCGGATCGGCACCGTCGGCACGCAGCTCCCCGGATGCTCCGCCAAGCTCGCCGAGGACGGCGAGATCCTCCTCCAGGGCGACCAGGTCTTCCGTGGCTACCACGACAACCCCGAGGCGACCGCCGAGGCGTTCGTCGACGGCTGGTTCCGCACCGGTGACCTCGGCTCGTTCGACGAGGACGGATTCCTGCGGATCACGGGCCGCAAGAAGGAGATCATCGTGACCGCAGGCGGCAAGAACGTCGCCCCTGCGGTCCTCGAGGACAGGCTGCGCGCGCACGCGCTGGTCAGCCAGTGCGTCGTGGTCGGTGACCAGCGACCGTTCATCGGAGCCCTCGTCACTCTCGACGCCGAGGGCCTGCCGGGCTGGTGCCAGATGCACGGAAAGACGCAGCTCACGGTCGAGGAGGCGATGACCGACGACGACGTGCGGCACGCGCTCGACGAGGCCGTCGCACGCGCCAACCAGGCCGTCTCGCGCGCCGAGTCGATCCGCGCGTTCACCATCCTCGGCACGGACTTCACGATCGAGAACGACTACCTCACCCCGTCGATGAAGGTGAAGCGCAACCTCGTCGTCCGGGACTTCGCGGACGACATCGACGCGCTGTACGCGGACGCCGCGGCCAAGCGCTGAGTGTCGGTGGCCGCCCGTACCGTCGGCTCCCATGAGCACGACGACGGGCGGCCCCTCCACCGCCTCCCCCGACCTCTCGACGCCCCACCAGGCATCCTTCGAGGAACTGGGCACACCGCTCCACGCCGTCACGTTCGTCGTCGTGGACCTCGAGACCACGGGGGGCTCCCCGGCGAACGCCGGAATCACGGAGATCGGCGCCGTCAAGGTGCTCGGGGGCGAGGTGCTCGGTGAGTTCCAGACTCTCGTGAACCCAGGGATGCCGGTTCCCGCGTTCGTCGCACGGCTGACGGGCATCACGACGGCGATGACCGTCGACGCACCACCGATCGAGGCGGTCCTGCCCTCGTTCTGGGAGTTCGCCCGGGGCGCCGTGCTCGTCGCGCACAACGCACCTTTCGACGTCGGCTTCCTGCGTGCCGCGACGGTCGCAGCGGGACACGCATGGCCCGCACCCCAGGTGGTCGACACCGTGCCTCTCGCCCGGCGGGCCGTGACGCGGGACGAGGTACCCAACCACAAGCTCTCGACCCTCGCGGGATACTTCCGTGCCCGGGTCTCCCCCGAGCACCGTGCGCTCGCCGACGCCCGCGCGACCGTGGACGTCCTCCACGGGATCTTCGACCGTCTTGCACCGCTCGGTGTGACACACCTCGAGGACCTGGCGACCGCCGCCGACCCGGTCGCCCCCGAGGTACGGCGCAAACGCCATCTCGCCGACGGACTCCCCGAGGGCCCCGGCGTCTACCTGTTCACCGGTCCCGACGGCGAAGTGCTGTACGTGGGGACGTCGAGGACCGTGCGCAGACGGGTCCGCAGCTATTTCACGGCGGCGGAGAAACGGCGCCGGATCTCTGAGATGGTGCGCGTCGCCGAGGCGGTCCGTGCGGTGCCCTGCGCGACGACGCTGGAAGCCCAGGTTCGCGAGATCCGCCTGATCACGGAGCACGAGCCCCGGTACAACCGTCGCTCGACGCGTCCTGAGCGCGGCGCCTGGCTCCGACTGACCGACGAGCCGTACCCTCGCCCGTCTGTCGTGCGCGACGTCCGGGGCCAGGCCGACGGCTCCGTGGGTACCTACATCGGGCCGTTCGCCTCCCGGCGCACCGCGACGGAGGCCATGGAGGCGCTCTGCGAGGCGATCCCGGTCCGCCAGTGCACATCCCGGCTCCCGCGACGTGCCGGCTCGACGACGGGCGCCTGCCTGCTCGCCGACCTCGGCCGATGCTCGGCGCCGTGCGTCGCGGTCGAGGGCGACCCGGGCTACGGGGATGCCGTCGACGCGGCACGGTCGGCGATGACCGAGGACCCCCGACCGGTGGTCGACGCGTTGGGACGCCGGATCCGCGAGCTCTCGGCGCAGACGAGGTTCGAGGAGGCGTCCGAGGTCACCCGACGTCTGCGCGAGTTCCTGGCCGGTGCGGCACGAACGCAGCGTCTCGGCACGCTCGCGACGTGCTCGCAGATCGTCGCCGCCCGCCCGACGACGGACCGCGGGTGGGAGGTCGTCGTCGTCCGGTACGGGCGGTTCGCCGGGACGACGGTCGTGCCGGCCGGCACGCATCCTGGCCCGGCGATCGACGCGCTGGTCGCAACGGCCGAACGGGTCGACGCACCGACCGCACCGGCGCCCGCGTGCCACCCGCACGAGGCCGCGATCGTCGGCGACTGGCTCGAGAGCCCCGGGGTGCGCGTCGTGCAGATCGACGGGACCTGGGCTCTTCCCGTCCGGTCGGCGGTGGCCTACGGTGACCTGTCGGCAGCCCTTCCTCGCGCGCCGCACGCCGCGCCGAGTCCGGCACCGGCGGGCTAGATTGGCCGCACCACTTCACCTGGAGGCACACATGCAGACCGCCATCGTCCACGTCGACACCGACCCGGCACGCATCCCCGAGGTCGCCTCGGAGATCGCCGGCCTGGACGGCGTGTCCGAGGTCTACTCGGTCACGGGGAAGATGGACCTGGTCGTCGTCGTCAGGGTCCGTGAGCACCAGGAGTTCGCCTCTGTCATCGCCGACCGGCTCAGCAAGGTACCGGGGGTGCTCCGGACCGAGACGTTCATCGCGTTCCGCACGTACTCCGACGTCGACCTCGCGCAGGCGTTCGACCTGGGTCTCGCCGACTAGGAACCCGCTAGACGGCCGCGGCGGCCCAGCGTTCGAGAACGGCACGTGCCGCGCCCGACGTGATGCTCTGCTCGGCATGCTGCATCCCGGCGCGGAGACGATCCACCAGGTCACCGACACCCGTCCCCGGCAAGGTCCCGTCGGCGACGATCCCCGCAGCCGCGTTGAGCACGACGGTCTGGCGCACCGGCCCCGGTTCGCCGTCGAGCAACCGCCGCGCCACCTCGGCGTTGAACGATGCCTCGCCCCCGCGCAGGTCGGCGACGTCGATGGGGTCGAGACCGAGGTCGCCCACGGGGTCGAGCCGGTGCTCGCGGACCGAACCGTCACGCACTTCCCAGACGGTGGCCCGCGCGGTCGGCGCCAGCTCGTCGAGACCGTCGTCGCCACGGAACACCAGGCCGTCGGTCCCTCGTGCGCCGAGCACCCCCGCCATGAGCTCCGCCATCCTGGCGTCGGGGCAGCCGATCGCGACCGCCTCCGGCCGTGCGGGGTTGGTCAGCGGGCCGAGGAAGTTGAAGACGGTCGGGATGCCCAGCTCCTTGCGGGCGACGCCCGCGTGCCGGAACGACGGGTGGAAGACCTGCGCGAAGCAAAAGGTGATGCCCGCCTCCTCGCCGATCTCCGCGACCTTCTCCGGCGAGTGGTCGAGACGGATGCCGAGCTGCTCGAGCACGTCCGCCGATCCGGAGGAGGAGGACGCGGCGCGATTGCCGTGCTTGGTCACCTGGAGGCCGGCACCGGCGATCACGAGCGCCGACATCGTCGAGATGTTGACCGTGTGCGCACGGTCGCCGCCCGTGCCGACGATATCGACCGACCGTCGCGGGACGACGAACCGCACGGCGTGCTCGAGCATCGTGTCAGCGAGACCCGTGAGCTCCTCGACGGTCTCCCCCTTGGCGCGCAGACCCACGAGCAGACCTGCCAGCCGGACCGGGGAGACGTCGCCCGCCATCACCTGGGTCATGGCCCACGACGCCTCGTCCCGGGTGAGGTCGTCGCCGCCGACCACCCGTGCGAGCAGGTCCGGCCACGTCGGCGCGGCGGTCGCGAGGGTGGCGGTCGGGCGCGGGTCTGTCGTCACGGTAGGTCCTTCGGGTGCGGGAGGAGCGGGGTGTTCCGTACTAGGCCAGCATGCCGGTGACGGTCTCCCGCACCTTTACGGCGTCCAACGGGCGAGAGACGACGTCGTCCGCCAGCGACCAGGAGGCGAGCCACGCGTCCTGGGGCCGACCCGTGAGGACGAGCACCGGCGGGCACTGGTAGATCTCGTTCTTCAGCTGTCGACAGAGCCCCATCCCACCGACCTTGTCGGCCTCGCCGTCGAGGACCAGGAGGTCCCAGCCCTCACCGGCACGGGCCACGACCTCGGTCGCCGTGGCGACCTCCAGCCACTCGAGGCGCGGCTGCCCTTTGCCGAGACGGGAGCCGACGGCGAGGCGCACCGACTCGCGGACCGTCCGGTCGTCGCTGTACAGGAGGATCCGAGGCCCTGCGGTCTCGCCCACGTCGCTCCTGGTCGAGCCTGTCGTCGCCGGTCGAGTCGTCGTCATCGTCGTCCTCACGTGGTCCCAAGACGTCTCCCTGACGGGAGGGGCGCCGTCGACGCCCTGGGTGAATCTTGGCACGAAGCCTCCGGCAGATCACGACGATCGGCGGACGAATCGCGGTTCGAGACCCGGATGACCTTTCCTGACAGTCTTCATCCATCCGTCACGAGCGGGAGACCATGACAAGAAATTATGGAGAGATTGTGAGATTTGACGCCCGCCCCCGGCACCCAGCGCAGCCACGAACAGCCCGTCATCAGCCATACTGGCTGACGTGTCGACTGCAACGGCTGCCCCCCAGGCCCACCAGCATGTGAACGTCAACCGACCGAACCCCGTGTCGGTCGGGACGATCGTGTGGCTGGCGAGCGAACTCATGTTCTTCGCCGGCCTCTTCGCGATGTACTTCACGATTCGCTCCGTCGTCCCGCAGGACGAGTGGACGGCCCAGACCGACCACCTGAACATCACGTTCGCGGCGATCAACACGACGGTGCTGATCCTCTCGTCCTTCACCTGCCAGGCCGGAGTCGTCGCCGCCGAGCGCTTCCAGCCCGTGCGCGCCGGATCCATCTGGGACGTCCGACGCTGGGGCATGAACGAGTGGATAACCCTGACCTACCTGATGGGCGCGTTCTTCATCGCCGGTCAGATCTACGAGTACGCGGAGCTCGTCGAGCACGGCCTGACGATCTCGTCGCACCCGTACGGGTCGGTCTTCTACCTGGCGACCGGCTTCCACGGACTGCACGTGATCGGCGGTCTGATCGCGTTCCTCTTCCTCCTCGGCCGCTCGTTCTCCGCGAAGCGCTTCGGGCACCACGAGGCCACCACCGGGATCGTGACGTCCTACTACTGGCACTTCGTCGACGTCGTCTGGGTCGCCCTTTTCTTCGTCATCTACATCCTGCAGTAGTCACCGGGCGCACCGAAGCGTCCAACCACTCCCACCACCGACACCCACACAGCGAGACGAGGATCGATTCGTGAAGGCACTCGCCGCCCGCAGGCACCACCGGTTGGCACCGGTCGTGCTCCTGCTGCTGGCACTGCTGGCTACCGGAGGGCTCTACGCCCTCCTGGCGCCCAGCCCTGCTAGCGCAGACTCAGCGAGCACCCAGGACATCGAGACGGGCGAGAAGCTCTTCCAGGCCAACTGCGCGACGTGCCACGGCCCGTCCGCGACCGGAACCGACGACGTTCCCTCGCTCGTCGGTGTCGGTGCGGCCGCGGTGGACTTCCAGGTCTCCTCCGGCCGGATGCCGATGCAGTCGAACGGCCCCCAGGCCATCCGCAAGCCCGCACAGTTCGACGCCGAGCAGACCGCGCAGCTCGCCGCCTACGTCGCGTCTCTCGGCACGGGCCCGACCGTTCCCACCGACGAGCAGGTCGACCCGGCACTGGGCGACCCCGCCACGGGTGCTGCGGTCTTCCGCACCAACTGCGCGATGTGCCACAACGCCGTCGGTGCCGGCGGCGCGCTCTCCGAGGGCAAGTTCGCCCCGTCGTTGCTCGAGGCCGACGTCACCGACCGTCAGATCTACGAGGCCATGCAGACCGGACCGCAGTCGATGCCGGTCTTCAACGACGCCAACATCACCCCCGAGGAGAAGCGCGACGTCATCGCGTACATCGAGGAGCAGCGCGACGGCTCGGCCGGCGGCCTCTCTCTCGGATCCCTCGGACCAGTCAGCGAAGGCCTCTGGGCCTGGGTCGTCGGCCTCGGTCTCCTGATCGGTGCCGCCGTGTGGATCGGAGCAAAGTCCTCGTGAACGACAACCAGCACTCCACCGAGCTCGGGGACGCACAGAACCGCGACGTCGACCGCTTCGACGACCCGGGTTTGCCCGAGCACCGGCACCGTCGTGCCGACTCCGACCCCGCCGCGGACAAGCGCGCCGAGCGGCAGGTCGTCGTCCTCTTCCTCATCTCGATCATCGGCACGGTCGCCTCGATCGTCGCCTACTTCGTCTTCCGCCCGGACGGCACCACCGACGGCGTGCGGATCTCGACGCTGACCCTCGGGCTCGGCATGGCGTTCGCCCTGCTCGGCATCGGCCTCGCAGCCGTCCACTGGGCCAAGACCCTGATGAACGACACCGAGGTGACCGAGGAGCGCCACGAGCAGCGCACCCCGGACGCCGAGCGAGAGATCGCCGTCCAGAAGCTCTCGGACGGTGCGGCCGACTCCGGCATCGCACGCCGCGGCGTCCTCAAGGGCGCAGCGCTCTCCGCGCTCGCGATCTTCCCGCTCACCATCGCCGTGCCGCTCGTCAGCTCGGTCGGCGGCGACTGGAACGTCAGCAAGTTCCGCCACACCCGCTGGGACAAGGGCACCCGCCTCGCCATCGACCCCACGGGTCGACCGATCAAGGCCGCCGACGTCACCATCGGATCCGTCTTCCACGTCATCCCCGACGCGACCGAGGAGGAGCGCGAGTCGCACGCGTGGATCACGGAGAAGGCCAAGGCCGTCGTCCTCGTCGTCCGCCTCGACCCGCGCGACCTCAAGGAGGCCGAGGACCGCAAGGACTGGTCCTACGACGGCATCGTCGCGTACTCGAAGATCTGCACGCACGTCGGCTGCCCCGTCGCGCTCTACGAGCAGCAGACGCACCACCTCCTCTGCCCGTGCCACCAGTCGACGTTCGACATCGCGGACGGCGCGAAGGTCGTCTTCGGACCTGCCAAGCGCCCGCTCCCGCAGCTGCCGATCGCCGTCGACGACGAGGGATACCTGGTCGCCAAGAGCGACTTCCACGAGCCTGTCGGCCCGAGCTACTGGGAGCGTCTGAAGTGAGTACGACCGAACGAGCAGCCGCAGGTACGGCTGACTACCTCGACCAGCGCACCGGACTCGGCAAGGCCGTCAAGGAGTTCGCGCGCAAGACCTTCCCGGACCACTGGTCCTTCCTCCTCGGCGAGGTCGCGCTCTACTCCTTCGTCATCCTCATCCTCAGCGGCTTCTTCCTGACGATGTTCTTCGTCCCGAGCATGGCGCTGATCGAGCACCACGGCGCACCCGCGACGATGGACGGCGTCCTGATGTCGGAGGCGTTCAGCTCGACGCTGCACATGTCGTTCGACGTCCGCGGCGGACTCCTGATGCGCCAGATCCACCACTGGGCAGCGCTGCTGTTCATGGCCGCGATCGTGACGCACATGATGCGCGTGTTCTTCACCGGTGCGTTCCGCAAGCCGCGTGAGCTCAACTGGCTGGTCGGCATCGGACTGCTCATCACGGGTCTCGGCGCCGGCTTCACGGGCTACTCGCTCCCGGACGACGTCCTGTCCGGCAACGGTCTTCGCATCACGGACGGCGTCATCAAGTCGATCCCGATCATCGGCTCGTACATGTCGTACTTCGTCTTCGGCGGCGAGTTCCCGGGCGAGGACATCATTCCCCGCCTCTTCACGCTGCACATCCTGGTCGTCCCGGCCATCATCCTCGCGATGATCGGCCTGCACCTGATGATGGTCGTCCTGCACAAGCACACGCAGTACCCGGGTGGTGGACGCACCGACAAGAACGTCGTCGGCTTCCCGCTCTTCCCCGTCTACGTGGCCAAGGCCGGCGGCTTCTTCTTCGTCGTCTTCGGCGTGCTTGCCCTCATGGGTGGCACCATGGCGATCAACAACGTCTGGAACTACGGACCGTACGACCCCTCGCCCGTCTCGGCGGGCGCACAGCCCGACTGGTACATGCTCTTCCTCGAGGGCTCGCTCCGCCTCATGCCGGGCGTGACGGAGTACATGATCGGCGACTACACGCTCAGTCTGAACGTGCTCGTCCCTGCCGTGATCATTCCGGGCATCCTCTTCACGTTCCTGATCGTGTACCCCTTCGTCGAGGCACGCGTGACCAAGGACAAGCGTGAGCACCACGTGCTCGACCGTCCGCGGAACGTGCCCGTCCGCACGGGCCTGGGCGTCGCCTTCCTGACGGCGTTCATCATCCTGGCGCTCGCCGGGTCGAACGACCTCATCGCGACGCACTTCTCGCTCTCGATCAACGAGATCACGTGGGTCTTCCGCATCCTGCTGTTCGTCGGCCCCTGGTTCGCGTTCTGGGTCACCAAGCGCATCTGCCTCGGACTCCAGCGCAAGGACCGCGAGCTCGTGCTCCACGGGCACGAGACCGGGCGCATCGTCCGGTTCGCGAACGGCGAGTACATCGAGGTCCACCGTCCGCTCGACGAGCAGGAGCGCTGGTTGCGCGTCGCGTACGACGCCCCGACCCCCCTCGAGCTCGAGCCCCAGACCGACGCACGAGGCGTGCCCCGGAAGGGCTACAAGAAGGAGCGTCGTTGGGCTCGTCTCTCGCGCTTCTTCTACGAGGACCGCATCGAGCCGGTCACGCCGTCCGAGCTGGCGGCGGCGCACGCCCACGGATCGCACGACGAGCTCGAGGGCGCCAAGGCTCCCGAGCTGCATGCGGGTGACACGACGCACGAGGGTGATCGCTGATCCTCCCTCGCGAGTTGTCCGCAGGTCCGGCAAAGTAGTACAGACGGCCCGCGAGAGTGCTTACCAGATCTCTGGGCACTCTCGCGGGCCGTCTGCATGACCGCACTGCGGCGATCCATCGCGGCAGTGACGTTGACACCACGGTGCTGCACCGTGGTCCGATATTGGAGGATTACACAGCATGGCTGTCTACACGCTCCCCGACCTGACCTACGACTACGCCGCGCTCGAGCCGCACATCTCCGGGCGGATCATGGAGTTGCACCACTCCAAGCACCACCAGGCCTACGTGACCGGCGCGAACACGGCTCTCGAGAAGCTTGAGGCCGCCCGCGAGGCAGACGACCTCGCTGCCGTGAACCTGCACGAGAAGAACCTCGCGTTCAACCTCGGCGGGCACGTCAACCACTCCGCGTTCTGGACCAACCTCTCCCCCGAGGGCGGCGGCGAGCCCGAGGGCGAGATCGGCGACGCGATCACCGAGCATTTCGGCTCCTTCGCGGCGTTCAAGAAGCACTTCACCGCGGTCGCAGCCGGCGTGCAGGGCTCTGGCTGGGCGATCCTCGCCTGGGACTCGATCGGTCAGAAGCTGATCATCGTCCAGCTCTACGACCAGCAGGGCAACATTCCGATGGGCCTGACCCCGATCGTCCTGCTGGACTGCTGGGAGCACGCCTACTACATCGACTACCTCAACGTGCGTGGCGACTACATCAGCGCGTGGTGGAACATCATCAACTGGGAGGACGCTTCGGCACGCCTGAGCCGTGCTCGGACGCAGACGCAGGGCCTGATCGTCCCGTGAGCTAGTCCGTTCTCCGCACGGCAGTCGTCGACCGCCCCGTGAGGCCCAGAGGCCCGGTATCCATCAAGGATGCCGGGCCTCTGGCGTCGGTGGCGGGCAGAGGGCACGTAGTGCGGAACCGGGTGACGCGAGGGACCACGCTCGTTCGATCTCGACAACGGGCGATCTCAAGCACGGGCGATGGCGGCCATGGAGAGCGCAGCTCGGGCGACGGTGGTGCACGCCGCACCACGACGCCCACATCTCTGCCGCGAACAGAGCGCTGTCAGCGGTGATCAGCCGATGTCGCCCGACCCCGCGACCCTCTCCCCGTCGCGACGGGGAAAGCAACAGCGCCTCACCGCTCTGTGCGAGCGGTGAGGCGCTGTGTCTGCGTCAGGGACGCAACGACGCTGAGAGGTCAGTGCGCGTGCTGTCCGCGGGAGTACTCGAAGACCCAGCCGACCAGAGCGACGATGCCGATGGCCACACCGATGTAGAGCAGCCACCAGCCGACGGCGAGTGCGGCGAAGACCACGGCCGCCGAGAACCCGGTAGCCAGAGGCCACCAGCTCCACGGGGCGTACACGCCCTGGTCGCCGGCACCCTCCTCGATCAGGCCCTCAGGGTCGTCTTCCGGCCGGTCGTCCATCTTATTGGCCGTGAGGACGAGGTACAAGCCGATCATCGTGACCAGGCCGGCGGTCAGGAGGAGTCCGACGATACCGACAGGCTCGGACCAGTCCGTCGCGATCCCGTAGATGACCCCCACGACGATGTAGAACGGCGTCATGGCCAGGAAGACCTTGTACTCGACCTTCATGAGGTTCCTTCCTCATCCTTCTTCGACGCAGCATGATCGCCGGTGCCTTCGGCGACACGCTCGATGGCGGTGTCCTGCTGGCCCTGCCGTTCGGCATCGCCGTAGATCTTGTCGAGGATCGTCTGATCAGCCTGGGGATGCTCCATCGCGGCGACCTCGGGGTGGTGCAGGTCGAACGCGGGCGACTCAGACCGGATCCGCGGCAGCGAGACAAAGTTGTGTCGGGGCGGCGGGCACGAGGTGGCCCACTCGAGCGATCGACCGTAGCCCCAGGGGTCGTCCACGGTGACCTTCGGCGCGTTGCGCCAGGTCGTGTAGACGTTCCAGAAGAAGGGCAGCGTCGACGCCGCGAGAAGGAAGGCACCCACGGTCGAGAGCTGGTTCTCCCAGGTGAATCCCTCGTCCGCGTAGTCGGCGTAGCGACGGGGCATGCCCTCGACACCGAGCCAGTGCTGGATGAGGAACGTCATGTGGAACCCGACGAAGAGCATCCAGAAGTGCACCTTGCCGAGTCGCTCGTTCAGCATCCGCCCGGTGAACTTGGGCCACCAGAAGTAGAAGCCGGCGAACATCGCGAAGACGACGGTTCCGAAGACGACGTAGTGGAAGTGCGCGACCACGAAGTAGGTGTCGGAGATGTGGAAGTCGAGCACCGGGCTCGAGAGGATGACACCGGTCAGTCCACCGAAGAGGAAGGTGATGAGGAATCCGATGCTCCATAGCATCGGAGTCTCGAAGGTCAGCTTCCCGCGCCACATCGTGCCGATCCAGTTGAAGAACTTCACACCGGTCGGGATGGCGATCAGCATCGTCATGAACGCGAAGAACGGCAGCAGCACGGCACCGGTCACGTACATGTGGTGCGCCCAGACCGTGACGGAGAGCGCAGCGATCGAGATCGTCGCGTAGACGAGCGTCTTGTACCCGAAGATCGGCTTGCGGCTGAAGACCGGGAAGATCTCGGAGACGATGCCGAAGAACGGCAGGGCGATGATGTAGACCTCAGGGTGCCCGAAGAACCAGAACAGGTGCTGCCAGAGGATCGCACCACCGTTCTCGGGGTTGAACACCTGCGCACCGAGCACACGGTCTGCACCGAGGGCGAAGAGCGCTGCGGCCAGCGGCGGGAACGCCATGAGCACGAGGATGCTCGTCACGAGGACGTTCCAGGAGAAGATCGGCATCCGGAACATCGTCATGCCCGGCGCGCGCATCGTGATGATCGTCGTGATGAAGTTGACGGCACCGAGGATGGTCCCGAACCCACCGAGCGCGAGCCCGAACACCCAGAGGTCTCCCCCGAGCCCTGGACTGAACGTCGTGTTCGACAGCGGCGCATACGCGAACCACCCGAACGACGCGGCGCCCTGCGGCGTGAAGAAGCCGGCCGACGCGATCAGGCCGCCGAAGAGGTAGAACCAGTACGACAGCATGTTGAGCCGCGGGAAGGCGACGTCGGGCGAGCCGATCTGCAGCGGCATGATGACGTTGGCGAAACCGGCGAACAGCGGGGTCGCGAACAGCAGCAGCATGATCGTGCCGTGCATGGTGAAGAGCTGGTTGTACTGCTCCTTGCTCTGCACGATCTGGATCCCGGGCTCGAAGAGCTCGGCCCGGATCACGAGGGCCATCAGCCCGCCGATGCAGAAGAAGATGAACGACGTGATCAGGTACATGTACCCGATCGTCTTGTGGTCGGTGGACGTCACCCACTTGATGACTGTCCGTCCGAGGGTCTGGCGCTGCGGCGCCAGGCCCGGGATCGTCTCGGCCTGGGCGACCATCAGCTCTCCTCGCCTTCTGCGTGCGCGTCGTTGGTGGGCTCGCTCTGCTCGCGGCTGAAGCCCTCGACGGGGATCGACCCCGTCTGACCGAGCTCGCGCAGCTCGTCCATGTGCTCGTCGAACTCTTCCTGCGAGACGACGGCGACGTTGAAGAGCATCCCGGAGTGGAACTCTCCGCAGAGCTCGGCGCACTTGCCGGCGTAGACGCCCTCGCGCTCGGGGATCACCTGGAAGGTGTTGGTGCGACCCGGGATCATGTCCTGCTTGTAGAGGAAGGCCGGGACCCAGAACGAGTGGATGACGTCACGCGACTGCAGCTCGAACTCGACGCGCTGGTCGACCGGCAGGTACAGGGTCGGCAGCGACTCGGCCGTACCCGGTGCGTCCTCGATGCGGTCGTCGACGCCGAGCGAGCTCGGGTCCGACTCCTGCTGGCCGACGGAGTAGACGTCGCTGTCCAGGTAGTTGAAGTCCCAGCTCCACTGCTTGCCGATGGCCTGGATCGTGAGGTCCGGCTCCGCACTCGTGTCCTGGATCTCGGTCATGTCACGGTCGGTGAAGAAGAAGAACGTGAGGATCATGATCGTCGGCACGGCCGTGTACATGATCTCGAGCGGCATGTGGTACCGCGTCTGGACCGGCAGCTGGTTGTCGTCCTTGCGCTTGCGGTAGACCGTGATGCACCAGAGCATCAGGCCCCAGACGATCAGACCGACGACCAGGAGAACCTCCCAGGCGCCGACCCACATGTCGGTGATGCGCCCGGTCTGGTTTGTCACCTCGCCGTCGTCGAAGCCCGGAAGGAAGCCGCGCTGAAGAGCGTCGCTGGAGCAGCCGGAGAGCAGCGCGACGCCGGCAGCGGTCATCGCTGCTGAAACGAGTGCGCGCCGCGTGCGGCGTGGTGAGTTCGAACGCAAGGGGTGCCTTTCACGTCACGTCCTGGATGTCTCGTGGTGTGTCTCCACGAGTCCCACGCAGAACCTTCGTCCTTGACACACGAAGCCTAGCCCGGGATTCGCTCGAATGACGCGAGACGAACCCGGCATACAGACGGTTCCGTCACCTTCGGCCCACGATTCCAGCGGGTTCGGCACGCCCTCGCCCGGACTGTCAGATAATTGCCGAGCCGCCTCCCCGTACGGTGGTGGGTCGGACGCCCACGAGCACCCAGGAGACCACGGCCGATGACGGAATCACCACCCCGCACGCTGCTCGACGCTTCGGGCAACGCGAGCCTTCACCCGCTTGCCAGGGAGGCCTACGTCCGGTCCCTCGCGGACGGCTGGGCCGACCCGCGACGCCTCCATGCCGAGGGTCGACGGGCCCGGGCACTGCTCGACGGGGCGCGTGAGTCCCTCGCCGCCTCCCTCGGCGTGCGCACGCAGGAGATCCACCTGGCCCCGAACCACGTCGCCGCGATCCACACCGGCGTCCTGGCGATCCGGGGCGGCAGACGTCGCCGTGGGCAGGCGGTCGTCCTCCCCGCGGTCGAGCGCGCCGCCGTCCGGCACGCGGCCGCGCACCCGCTCCCCGGCTCGGACGCACCGGCCACAGTCGTCGACGTCCCCGTCCGCGCCGACGGACGGGTGGACGCGCAGGCCTTTGCCGACGCGGTGGCGACCCCCGGTGTCGCGCTCGCCTGCCTGCAGCACGCGAACGGCGAGGTGGGGACGGTACAACCGCTCGAGCAGGCGGTCGAGGCCTGCGCGGCGTCGGGAGTCCCGCTGCTGTGCGACGCCGGGGCCACGATCGGACACCTCCCCGCGCCGGGCGGGTGGGACGCGCTCGCGGCAGACCCCGCCGACTGGGGCGCCGGCCCCGGTGTCGGGGTGCTCGCGGTCCGCGCGCGGACCAGGACGCGCAGCGCCTGGCCCGAGGACGACGAGGCGTGGTTCCCGGGGGGCGTCAGCATCCCCGCGGCGTTCGCCGCCGCCGTCGCGCTGGAGGCCGTCCTCGGCGAACGGGCGGCCGAGGCCGCCCGGCAGCAGGCGCTGATCGACCAGGTCCGCGCGTGCGCCACCACCGTCCCCGACACCCAGGTGGTCGGCGACCCGGTCACCCGCCTCCCCCACGTGGTGACGTTCTCGTGCCTGTACGTCGACGGAGAGGCTCTCGTGACCGAGCTGGACCGCCGGGGGTTCGCGGTGGGATCGGGATCGGCCTGTACGTCGAGCACGTTGGAGCCGAGCCACGTTCTTGCCGCGATGGGGGTGCTGACCCACGGCAACGTACGAGTCTCGCTCGATCGCACGACCACCGCCGACGACGTGGCGCGGTTCTGCGCCGAGCTGCCGGACGCCGTCGCGACGGTGCGCGACGCACTGGGGGTGAACGGTCTGTGAGCGCTCTGGCCCGGACGGTCGACGCGAGCGGGCTTCGATGCCCGCTCCCCGTGATTCACCTCGCCAAGGCGGCTCGCGACGTCGAGGACGGCACCGTGATCACAGTCCTCGCGACTGACCCGGCCGCCCGGCACGACGTTCCCGCCTGGGCGCGGATGCGCGGCCACGCCCTCGTCGGCGAGACCTCCTCGTCCGTCGACGACGACGGGGTGGAGACCTGGACGCTGAGCGTGCGGATCTGTGCCACGTCGCCCGAGAACGACGGCGGCCCGGCACCTCGTCGAGGTGCCGGGCCGCCGAGCGGTGCGTCGATCAGCTGAAGGATCCGCCGCAGGCGCAGGAGTCGCCCGCGTTGGGGTTGTCGATCGTGAAGCCCTGCTTCTCGATCGTGTCGGCGAAGTCGATCTTGGCACCCTCGAGGTAGGGGACGCTCATCTTGTCGACGACGACCTCGACACCGTCGTAGTCCTTGAGCGCGTCACCGTCGAGCACGCGCTCGTCGAAATACAGCTGGTAGATGAGGCCGGAGCAGCCACCGGGCTGGACGGCGACACGCAGGCGCAGGTCGTCACGACCCTCCTGCTCGAGCAGGCTGCGGACCTTGCCGGCCGCGACGTCGCTCAGGATGACCCCGTGGGTCGCGGTCTCGGTCGTCTCGCTCATTGGTCTCTCCCGGAAGTCGTCGGTCAGTGCTGAGCCAGTGCTGAATGGTCCAACGCATGCGTCGTCGATGATGTTCCCGAGTCTACTCCCGGGCCTCAGCGACGTGTCCACGTGCGAACGACGCGCGCGGTCGCCGACGCCGGGTCCGCACCGAGGGGATACGCAGCCGCGACACCGGCCGCGGACAGCTCCCGTCGCCCCACCCGGACGTCCTCGGCGAGCACGACGACGGGCACACCCACGTCTGCGGCCCGGGACACGGTGTCGGGGACCACGCCCGTGTGCAGACCGGAACCGTCGAGCCGCTCCACGACCAGCACCGCGACGTCGTGCCGCTCGATCGCGGACCCGAGCCCGACGACGTCGCCGAGCACCGCGGCGGCGGACTCGACACGACCGCCGAGCGCCCGGACCGCGAACCCGAGCCCACCGCCCGCACCGGCGCCTGCCGCCGTCAGCACCCGGAACGTCTCGCGCTCGCCCGCCCCCGCCATCAGACCCGGCCTGTCCGCCTCGACCGCACGTGCGACGTCGTACGCGTACGCCGACAGCGCGGCCTCACGCTCCTGCCCGGCGTCGCCTCCACGCAGGGCGCTGACGCCGTTGAGACCGAGCAGAGGGAGGTCGTCGTCACTGAGGCAGACGAGCGTGGTTCCGGCCAATCGCGCTCGCGCACGACGCACCGTGTCCGGGGTCGGTTCGGCAAGATCAGAGGAGCCTGCGACGGACCTCAGGAGTCCTTCCCCACCGTCGGGGACCTCGGCGTCCCCGGCGAGGAGAAAGACCGTGTCGGCGTGGTCCGCGGCGGCGAGCACGAGCCCCCCGACGTCCCAGGACCCTGCGCCCGGCAGCGGGTCGATCTCGGCGGCGGCGACCCACGCTCCCGCCGCGGAACGGACCACGGTCGCCGGACCACCGACGGCCCGTGCACCGCCTGCCGCGTCCGCAGGCCCCGTCAGGACGACCGGGATCCGCTCCCCCGGCACGACGGCGAGACCCGTGGCTCCGGCGTCCCCGACCTCCACGAGATCGGGCGACTGCGGCGCCGAGCGCGCCCACGTGTCCAGAACCGCCGCGACGAGCGGGGTGCGTGCCGCGGCGATCACGAGTGCGTCCATCCCAGGATTGTGCCAGCAAGCCTGTGCGAGAATCGCGGCGTGAGCACGCTTCTCCATGACTTCACCGAGCCTCAGCAGTCCCCCCTCCTCCTTCTCGGGCAGAACCGGGACCTCGACTCCGAACGCGGCGTCGAGTGCACGGGCGAGCTTCCCGCGCCCAGCGACCCGAACCTCGTCGAGCGGGCCCGCGCCGCCAAGGAGGCGCTCGGGGACCGTGTCTTCGTGCTCGGCCACCACTACCAGCGCGACGAGGTCGTCCAGTTCGCCGACGTGCTCGGGGACTCGTTCAAGCTGGCTCGCGAGGCGGCGGCCCGCCCCGACGCCGAGTACGTGATCTTCTGCGGCGTGCACTTCATGGCGGAGAGCGCCGACATCCTCACCTCGGACTCCCAGCAGGTCGTCCTGCCAGACCTGGCGGCCGGCTGCTCGATGGCCGACATGGCCGCGATCGACCAGGTCGAGGACGCCTGGGAGTCGCTCGAGGACGCCGGCGTCGCCGACTCCGTCGTCCCCGTGACGTACATGAACTCGTCCGCCGCGATCAAGGCCTTCACGGGTCGGCACGGCGGCACCGTCTGCACGTCCTCCAACGCGGAGGTCGCCCTGCGGTGGGCGTTCGACCAGGTCGGCGGTGTCGACGGGACCGGTAAGGTGCTCTTCCTCCCGGACCAGCACCTCGGGCGCAACACGGCCGTCGAGAAGCTCGGTCTCGGGCTCGACGACTGCGTGATCTTCGACCCACGCAAGCCGCAGGGCGGGCTGACCGACGCCGAGCTCGCCGATGCGCGTGTCATCCTCTGGCGCGGGCACTGCTCGGTCCACGGACGCTTCTCCGCAAAGAACGTCGCCGACATCCGCGCCGCGGTCCCGGGCGTGCAGGTCATCGCGCACCCCGAGTGCCGCAACGAGGTCATCCGGGCCGCGGACCACGTGGGGTCCACCGAGCACATCATCCAGACGCTCGACGCGGCGGAGCCGGGGTCTGCCTGGGCGATCGGCACCGAGCTGAACCTCGTCCGCCGTCTTGCCGCCGCCCATCCGGACAAGCAGGTGCACTACCTCGACTCGACCGTGTGCTTCTGCTCGACGATGAACCGCATCGACCTGCCGCACCTCGTCTGGGCCCTGGAGTCCCTCGTCGCGGGCCGCGTCGTCAACCGCATCGTCGTCGACGAGGACGACGCGCACTGGGCGCGCGTCGCTCTCGACCAGATGCTCGCGCTGCCCGGGATCTGAGTCGCCCGACCTACCGATACCTAATACTCCGGGTCGTCGGTAGTACGGTGCCGGGATGACCAGAACTCTTCAGCTCGCGGCAGCGACCCTGCGCCCGCGACGGGCGATTCCCGGCCAGCACATGCTCGACGTCTCGGTGACGACGATGCGGGTCCACCCCGGAGACCTCGACCTCTACCGTCACGTCAACAACGGCGTCTACCTGCAGATGATGGACGTCGCGCGGAGCAACTTCCTCGCCGACCTCGGCGCCTTCGGACTCCTGAACGAGCGCGGCTGGTACCCCGTGGTCGCGTCGTCGACGGTTGCGTACAAGCGCTCGCTGAAGCTGTGGGACCGCTTCGAGATCCACACCCGGGTACTCGGCTGGGACGAGCGGATCGTCTACCTCGAGCAGGCGTTCTGGCGTGACGGGCACCGCTACGCACGCGGCCTGGTCGCCGGCAGGTTCCTCGCGCGCTCCGGTGAGCGGGTCTCCGGCCCCGACGTGGTCGCGCTGCTCGAGCCGGAGCTCGCGGCGCCCGAGCTGCCCGAGGACGTCGCCGGGTGGGCGGACGCCCTCGGGATCTCGTACCGGGCCTGACCCGAGGCCTACTCCCCCAGCGCGCGCAGGAGCAGGGCCTCCGCGAGGACGACCTTCTCGAGCTCGCCGAGGTGGACGGACTCGTTCGGGCCGTGGGCCAAGGACGCGGGATCCTCGACGCCCGTCACGAGGATCGCGGCCTCGGGGAAGGCGACGAGAAGGTCCGCGATGAAGGGGATCGACCCACCGAGCCCGATGTCGACGGGCTCCGTGCCCCACGCCGCTGCGAAGGCGGCCCGCGCGGCACGCATCGCGTCCGAGTCCTGCGGCGCACGGAACGCCTGACCCGTCTCGCCGTCGCTGACCGTCACCCGGGCCCCGAAGGGCGCGTTCGCCTCCAGGTGGGCGGTCAGCGCCGTCGCGGCGGCCGCCGGGTCCTGGCCCGGGGCGATCCGCATCGAGACCTTCGCGCGCGCCGAGGGCGCGATCGTGTTCGAGGCCGAGTCGGCCGGGGTCGCGTCGATCCCGAGGACGGCGATCGTCGGCCTGGCCCAGAGCCGGCCCGCGATCGACCCCGTCCCCGCGAGGTGCGTGCCCGGGAGCATGCCGGCGTCGGTCCGGAACGACGCCTCGTCGTAGTCGACCTCGGGCTCGGGCCCGACGACCAGGCCCTCGACCGCCACGTCGCCGTTCTCGTCGTGCAGGGTCGCGACGAGGCGGGCCAGCAAGGTGTAGGCGTCGAGGACGGGGCCGCCGAACATGCCGGAGTGGACCGGCGACTCGAGCGCGGCGACCTCGACGGTGCAGTCGACGAGTCCACGCAAGGAGGTCGTGAGGCCGGGCACGCCGACCTTCCAGTTCGCGGAGTCGGCCACGACGATCACGTCGGCCCGCAGGAGATCGCGGTACTGGTCGAGGAAGTCGACGAAGCAGGGAGAGCCGATCTCCTCCTCGCCCTCGGAGAAGATCGTGACACCGACGCCGAGATCGTCGCCCAGGGCGCGCAGCGCACCGAGGTGCGCGACGATCCCCGCCTTGTCGTCCGCGGCCCCGCGCCCGTACAGCCGCCCGTCGGCCTCCCGCGGCTCGAACGGGTCCGAGGTCCACCCGGACGTGCCCGGGGGCTGGACGTCGTGGTGCGCGTACAGGAGCACCGTGGGTGCACCGGCGGGTGCCGGGCGACGGGCGACGACGGCGGGACGACTCGTGGCACCGTCAGGGCCCGACGAACGAAGGACCTGGACGTCGGGCATGCCCGCACCGCGGAACAGCTCGGCCACGGCGGCGGCGCTCGTGTCCATGACGGACTGGTCGAACTCGGAGTTCGAGACGCTCGGGATCCGGACGAGCGACTCGAGATCGCTCTGCAGGGCGGGAAAGAGGGCGGACACGCGGTCGCGCAGCTGGTCGACGACGGCGGCGGGGTTCTGTGCTGTGGTCACCGGTCCAGGCTACGCGCGAGTTCCGGGCCGGTCCTGCTCTCGTCTACCCTAGATGTGTGCCGAAACGTGAGAAGACCCCCGAAGCCGTGACGCCCGACGTCGAGCCCGTCAGCGCCACCGACGGCGCGATCAGCGGCAAGGGTCGACCGACTCCGAAGCGCAAGCAGGCCGAGGCCGCGAACAAGCGTCCCCTGGTCCCGAACGACCGTCGCGCCGCGGCGAAGGCCTCGAAGGAGAAGAACCGCGAGGCCCGCCTGCGTCAGCAGCACGCGCTGCAGACGGGCGACGAGCGCTACCTGCCGCCGCGCGACAAGGGCCCGCAGCGTCGGTACGTCCGCGACTACGTGGACGCCCGCTGGAACCTCGGCGAGTACTTTCTCTTCATCGCCATGCTCTCGCTCGTCGGGATGATCGTCACCTCCGCGGTCGCCCCGTCGGCGGCGACGATCATCGTCGTGGTGCTCTACGCACTCGTGCTCGCCACCATCCTCGACGCCGTCTTCATGTGGCGCGGCCTCAAGCGCAAGCTGCTCGCCAAGTTCGACGACGTCCCGAGCGGGACCATGATGTACGCCGTCACGCGCGCATTCCAGATTCGTCGAGCCCGCCTGCCGAAGCCTCAGCACAAGAAGCACGGTCACTACCCCGCGTAGCCCGTCGCCCGGCCCGGTCGAACCACGGCAGGGCGACCTGCACGACCGGGCCGACACCCACGGCGAAGAGGGCGGTAGCCCACCCGAGCGTGCCGCCGAGCGCCCATCCGGCGAGCACGACGGTGATCTCGATGAGGGTCTTCACCCGTCGCACTGGCCACCCTGTCTGCCGGACGAGTCCGGTCATGAGCCCGTCCCGCGGGCCTGGACCCAGGTGCACCCCGAGGTAGGCCGCCGTCGCGAGCCCGTTGACGACCACTCCCCCGACGGCGAGGGCGACGGCGGTCACGAGACCGGGGTCCGGCAGGATGCGCTCCAGCAGAGCCAGCACGGGACCGATCGTCAGACCGATGACGATCACGTTGACGACGGTGCCCACGCCGGGCCTCTGGCGCAACGGGATCCACATCAGCAGGACGAGGGCGCTCGACGCCATCACGACGGCGCCGATCCCCCAGCCTGTGCGGAGTGCCACGCCCTGGTGCAGGACGTCCCACGGCATCGCACCCTGCCCGGAGTGCAGGAGCATCGCCATCGAGAGCGCGAACGCCAGCAGCCCGCCCAGGAGCTGGGCGGTGCGGGCTACCACCAGCTGCCGGTGCGGTCCGGAGCGGTGTGGCTCGCCGGCGGGGTGCGACTTCCGCGGCCGTCGGCCTTGATCGCCTGCGAGAGGCGCACGAGCACCGTCGCGACCATGAGGAGCAGGAAGAGGGAGATTGCGAGTGTCATGCCTCCATCGTCGTCGCGATTGGCTTTGACTTATATAGCCAATATCGAGACAGTGGCCGTGTGACGACGACCACTGGCCCGCAGGTACCAGTCCACCGACAGCTGAGCGCGCACGCCGCCACGCGGCTCCTCGGGGACTGGCAGTCCAAGGGGCCTGCCTACCGGGCGCTGGCCGACGCACTGCGCGCCGCCATCCTGTCCGGAGCCCTCGGCACGCACACGCGCCTGCCCAGCGAGCGCGACCTCGCACTGTCCCTCGGGGTCTCGCGCACGACGACGACGGCCGCGTACCGCGAGCTGCGTGAGCGCGGTTTCGCCCAGGCCCGGACGGGTGTCGGGACGGTGACGGTGCTGCCCCGGCACTCGGGCCCCGCTCCCACGCCGAGCCTCACCGGCGGGGACGCCCCGCGCCCGCAGAGCTCGGCTCCGCACGGCGACCTGATCGACCTCGGCCAGGCGGCCCCTGCCGCACCGCCGGAGCTGCACGACGCCTACCAGCGCGCACTCGAGGCGCTCCCGCGCTATCTCAGCGGCATCGGGTACGAGCCGCTGGGCATCCACCCGCTCCGGGTCGCGATCGCCGAGCGCTACACCGCTCGTGGCACCCCGACCAGCGCGGAGAACGTCCTCGTGACCTCCGGTGCGCAGCACGCGATCACGACCCTCGCCCAGGCCCTCCTCGGCGCCGGCGAACGGGCGATCGTCCAGTCGCCGACCTATGCGCACGCGCTCGCCGCCCTGCGCGGTGCGGGTGCCCGCCTCGTCGGGGTGCCCGTCGGCACACCGGGACAGCCCGGGCCGCCACCGTTCGACGTGGACCTCTTCGAGTCGACCGTCCGACGGTCGGCCCCGCGCCTCGCGTACATGATCGCCGACAACCACAACCCGACCGGCTACACGTGGACCGAGGAGGAACGTCGGCGGGTGCGCGCCGTCGCCCGCCGCCACCGGATGCCGGTCATCGGGGACGAGACGATCACGGACCTCTACCTCGACCGGCCCTCCCCCGCGCCGCTCACGGGCGACGGGCAGGACGACACGCACGTGATCGCCGTCGGGTCGGCCTCCAAGAGCTTCTGGGGCGGCCTGCGGGTCGGGTGGGTCCGCGCGCACCCCGAGCTCGTCCGCCGCCTCGCGCTGCGCCGGGAGTCCATCGACATCGCGACGTCGGTGCTCGAGCAGCTCGCCGTCGTCGACCTCCTCGAACGGTCGGGCGAGATCCTCGCGGCACGACGGGTGCAGGTCGCACGCCAGCGCGACCACCTCGTCGCCGGACTCCGTCGCATCGAACCGTCGTGGCGGGTCCCCGAACCGCCCGGGGGCCTCTCCCTCTGGCTCGACCTCGGCGTGCCGCTCGGCTCGGCGCTCGCCGCCGCGAGCGCCGAGCGCGGCCTGCTGATCAACGCCGGCCCCGCCCTGACCCCGGACGGCAGCCATGCCAGTCAGGTACGACTGACGTTCGCCCCGTCGACGGACCGGATCGACGTGGGGCTGCCCCGGCTGGCCGACGCGTGGGCGAGGGTCAGTGGTCGGGCAGCGGGATCGGCGTCGTGACGACGAGCCCGTCGCGCAGCAGCTGCGCCTGGGTCACGCCGCGACGCGCGAGGTCCCGCCAGTGGGCTCCCAGCCACTCCTCGGCGTCGAACCTGCTGACGAACGCGGGGCTCGGCGGGAGCGCGCCCGTACCGGTGTGCGTGGAGTACTCCCAGACCCAGCGGGGCGTCATCGCGTGCCCCGTCCCAGCGCGCGGTTGATCCGGGACGGCCACAGCGGCCCCTCGTACACGAACGCGGTGTAGGCCTGGACGAGGTCCGCCCCGGCGTCCAGGTACGCCTGCGCGTCGTCCGCCGTGGTGATGCCACCGACACCGATCACGACCGCACCCGGTCGCAGCCCGCGTCGGAGCCGCGCGACGACGTCGAGCCCCCGGGCGAGCTCGGGCGGACCGGAGAGCCCGCCGGGACCGCGGTCGTGGTCGATCGTCGTGTTGACGGCGACCACCCCGTCCAGGCCGAGCTCGTCGACGAGGCGCGCGACGTCGTCCACGTCGTCGTCCGCCAGGTCGGGAGCGATCTTGACCAGCAGCGGGACGTGGCGCGGCGTCGAGGCGTCGGCGGCCTCCCGCACCGCGCTCAGGATCGGGCGCAGCGCGTCGACGGACTGCAGGTCGCGCAGACCCGGGGTGTTGGGCGACGAGACGTTGACGACGAGGTAGTCGGCGTACGGCGCGAGCACCCCGGCCGAGAACGCGTAGTCCGCGGCGGCGTCCTGCGCCGGCGTGACCTTCGTCTTGCCGATGTTGACGCCCACCACGGCGGCACGACCCTGCACGGTCGCCCGCAGGGCGGCCAGGTTCTCCGCGACCGCGAGCGCCCCGACGTTGTTGAAGCCCATACGGTTGCGCAGTCCACGGACGTCGAGCTCTCGCCAGAGCCGCGGCGCCTCGTTGCCGGGCTGCGGGTGCGCCGTCACGGTGCCGATCTCGACGAAGGCGAAACCGAGCATGCTGAGGCCGCGGACGCACCGCGCGTCCTTGTCGAACCCGCCGGCGATCCCGAGCCGCCCCGGGAAGCGACGTCCGAGGACGTCGACACCTCCGGCGCCCTGTGCACGCCGGCCCAGGTACGGGGCGAGAGCCCCCTGGACCAGACGGTTGAGGCCGGGCGTCCGGCCGGCGGTCGCGATCGCGTCGAAGGCCACGTGGTGCGCGGTCTCCGGGTCCATCCGGCGGAAGACCGTGTCGAAGAGCAGGTGGTACGGGCGCATCAGGCCTCCTGGTGGTTTGTTGCGGAGCGAGGCGTCCGGGTGCGCCAGAGCCAGTAGAGACCGACGACGGGCAGCACGACGGGGACGTAGCCGTAGCCCTGGCCGAAGTGGGACCAGACCGTCGCCTCGGGGAAGTCGCCCGCGTCGACGATCGACAGTGTTCCGACGACGAGCACGCCGATCAGCTCGACCCCCACCGCCCACCAGGCGACCGTGCGCCACCGCGCCGTCCCCCGCGCCAGCGCGACGGTGGCCACGATGTAGACGAGGGCGGCGAACCCGGAGAGCAGGTAGGCGACGGGAGCCTCGTCGAGCTTGGTGCCGATCTGGTAGAGCGCTCGTGCGCTCGACGCGATCGCGAAGATCCCGTACACGGCGACCAGCAGCCGCCCGAACCCCCGACCGGTCGCACCGGCGGGGGCGCTCACGCGGCGCCCCAGATCTGCCACAGGCGCAGCTCGAGGAACGCGACGGTGAGCGCCGCGACGGCGAGGACGACCGAGCTCCAGCGGGTCCGCTCCGCGAACGCCCAGAGCCCGGCCACCGGCAGCAGGATCAGCGCCGTCACGACGTATCCCCAGTAGAGGGCGGGGTCGCTCGCGCCGTCCCCCGCGACCGTCTGGGCGAGCGCGAGGACCACCTGGAGCCCGAGCACGGCCTCGACGACACATGCGCCCCAGAGCTGGCGCAGGATGACCGCACGGTCCCGGACGACGAACCACGCGGCCCACCCGGCCAGAGCCAGGCAGAGCGCACCGATGACGAGGGAGAGCGCGACAGACACGGCCCGAGCGTACCGGGAACGGGCGAGAAGGATTAGCATCGGGGGCGTGGCTGACCTCACTCTGACATCCAAGAACCCGACCACCCTCTCGGTCGACGCACTCGTCGTCGGCACCTGCACGACGTCGGACGGCGTCGCGTTCGTCGGCACGGACCTGCCGGCGACGCTCGTCGCCGAGCTCGAGTCGCTTGCCCCGACCCTCGGCATCACCGGTACCGCCGACGAGGTCCGCAAGGTCCCCGCCGGTGCTGAGCTCCGCGCCGGGGCTCTCGTCCTGACCGGGCTCGGTGCCCGGGACGACGACGGCCGTTTCGACGCCGAGACGCTCCGCCGCGCGGCCGGTGCGGCGCTCCGCGAGCTCGCCGGCACGTCCAGCGTCGCCGTCGCGCTCCCGACGGCTGACGTCGCCGACGTCGCTCCTGTCGCCGAGGGCGCCCTGATGGGTGCCTACGCGTACGAGCGCTACCGCTCCGGCGACGACGTCGCACGAGCCACCCCGCCGTCGACCGTCCAGCTCGTCACGGAGCACGCACGGACGGCCGAGGCCAAGAAGGCCGTCGCGCGCGCCGAGGTGCTCGCCGCAGCGGTGCACGGCACGCGCGACCTCGTGAACACCCCGCCGAACGACCTCTTCCCGGCCGCGTTCGCCGACCTCGCCAAGGCTGCCGCCAAGGGCAGCGGCGCGAAGGTCACGGTCCTCGACGAGAAGCAGCTCGCCGCCGGCGGCTACGGCGGCCTGATCGGGGTCGGTCAGGGCTCGACCCGCGGACCGCGGCTCGTCAAGATCGCCTACACGCCGTCGAAGGCCCGCGGCAAGGTCGCGATCGTCGGCAAGGGGATCACGTTCGACTCCGGCGGCATCTCGATCAAGCCCGCCGCGGGCATGGAGACGATGAAGTCCGACATGGCGGGGGCGGCCGCCGTCCTGCACGCCGTCGTCGCGGCCGCCCGCCTGGACGTGCCGGTGGCGGTGACCGGCTGGCTGTGCCTCGCCGAGAACATGCCGTCCGGTGCCGCCCAGCGCCCGTCCGACGTCATCACGATCCGCGGCGGCAAGACGGTCGAGGTGCTCAACACCGACGCCGAGGGCCGCCTCGTGATGGCCGACGGTCTGGTCGCCGCGACGGAGGAGAAGCCCGACGTGGTCCTCGACATCGCGACGCTCACCGGCGCCCAGGTCGTCGCCCTCGGCAACCGGGTCTCCGCGGTGATGGGCAGCGACGAGGTCCGCTCCGAGGTGCTCGCAGCCGCCGAGACCACGGGCGAGGCGTTCTGGCCCATGCCGCTGCCCGACGAGCTGCGTGCCGGCCTGAAGTCGAAGGTCGCCGACCTGCAGAACATCGGCGACCGGCCCGGCGGGATGCTCAGCGCCGGGATCTTCCTGCGCGAGTTCGTCGGTGACACCCCCTGGGCCCACCTGGACATCGCGGGCCCCTCGTTCAACGAGAAGGCGCCGTTCGGCTACACCGGCGTCGGTGGCACCGGTGTCGGGGTCCGCACGCTGCTCGGACTGATCGAGGGTCGCGCGTCCTGACCGACGTGGCTGCACACGGCAGAACGGCGTCGTCGTCCCACCCTGCTCGACGGGACGACGACGCCGTTCTGGCGTCCGGGTGGCGGGTCTGCCCGTCGCCCGACCGGTCCGACGGCTCGGTGCCCCGACGTTTCAGCGCCGCCGGTGCTGGCTGTTCCAGTCGCGATAGCGCTGCGGGTACCCGGTGCGTCGCACGTCGTAGACGGGGACGCCGGCCTTCCGGGCCAGCTCGTGCGCGGTGCGCTCGTCCGGGACCCGACGGCGCGTCCACTCCCCGGTCGTCGCGACCAGGAGCACCGTCGTCGGCGTCTCGTTCGTCGCCGGCTCGACGTAGACCTCGACGCCGACCCGCGTGCGGACGAACTCCGCAAGATGGTCGAGCGTGGCACGACGCGACGCGTCACCGCCGGCAGGCGTGGACGAGGACCCTGAGGGTCGGCGGGAAAACAGACGGGACAGGCTCACCATGCCTGGCAGGATATGCCGACGACGGCGGGTCGCGCGTGCGCGGCCGGCACACCGGTGTCTTGAGCGTCACAAGACGCCCGCACCGCCCCGGTTGGGCAGTGCCGCACGGTAGTGCCAAGATGGACGAGGCCCGAGCGGTCCCGCGACGTCATGAAGGAGCCTGAGGTGGCCGAGAGCGACACCGAGTTCGACCTCGTCGTGCTCGGCGGCGGGAGCGCGGGGTACGCCGCCGCGCTCCGTGCCGCACAGCTGGGATCCTCGGTCGCGCTGATCGAGGCGCGCGAGCTCGGCGGAACCTGCCTGCACCGCGGGTGCATCCCGACCAAGGCTCTGCTGCACGCCGCCGAGGTCGCCGACTCGGCTCGTGACGCAGCCACGGTGGGGGTCCGCGCCACGCTCGACGGCGTCGACATGGCCGCGGTGCACGCGTACAAGGACAAGACCGTCGACGGGTTGTACCGAGGCCTGCAGGGCCTCGTCGCCTCCCGCAAGGTCACGCTCGTCGAGGGCTGGGGCACGCTCACCGCGCCGGACACCGTCGAGGTGGACGGCGTCGCCTACCGGGGCCGCGCGGTCCTCGCCGCACCGGGTGCCCGGTCCCGCACGATCCCGGGCGTCGAGATCCGCGGCCGTGTCGTCACCTCGGACGAGGCCCTCCGCCTCCAGGAGGTCCCCTCCTCCGTCGTCGTGCTGGGTGGCGGCGTGATCGGTGTCGAGTTCGCCAGCGCGTGGCGGTCCTTCGGCGCGTCGGTGACGATCGTCGAGGCGCTCGACCACCTGGTGCCCACCGAGGACGTCTCGTCGAGCAAGGCGCTCGAGCGTGCGTTCCGACGTCGCGGGATCGACCTTCGCCTCGGCACCCGGGTCGCGGGCGTCACGCAGGACGACACGGCGGCGCGCGTCACGCTCGAGGACGGGACGACGCTGGACGCCGACGTCCTTCTCGTCGCCGTCGGCCGGGCGCCCGCCACGGGCGACCTCGGTCTGTCGGAGGTCGGGGCGCGGCTCGACGACGGCTTCGTCGTCGTCGACGACACCCTCTCCACGGGGGTCGGGCCGCTCTACGCGGCCGGTGACGCCGTCCGTGGTCCGCAGCTCGCCCACCGCGGGTTCGCGCAGGGCATCTTCCTCGCCGAGCACCTGGCAGGACTCGCACCGACACCGCTCGACGACGCAGGAATCCCCCGCGTCACCTACAGCGAGCCGGAGGTCGCCTCCGTCGGACTGACCGAGACACAGGCCCGCGCGCGGTACGGGGCCGAGGGTGTCGATACGATGGAGTACAACCTGGCCGGAAACGGCAGGAGCAAGATCCTGGGAACCCAGGGTCACGTCAAGTTGATCCGAGCAAAGGACGGTCCTGTCGTGGGTGTCCATCTGGTCGGCTCGCGCGTGGGCGAGCAGATCGGCGAGGGTCAACTCATCGTGAACTGGGAGGCGCACCCGGACGAGGTCGCTGCTCTGGTGCACGCCCACCCCACGCAGAACGAGGCGATGGGCGAGGCCCACCTGGCATTGGCTGGCAAGCCCCTGCACGCCCACAACTGATCCGACGATAGAAGGAGACCTCAGAGGTCATGTCTGACACCGTGCAGATGCCGGCTCTCGGCGAGAGTGTTACCGAGGGCACTGTCACCCGCTGGCTCAAGTCCGTAGGCGACTCCGTCGAGGTCGACGAGCCGTTGCTCGAGGTCTCGACCGACAAGGTCGACACCGAGATCCCCTCACCGGTCGCCGGAACCCTCACCAAGATCCTGGTCGAGGAGGACGAGACCGTCGAGGTCGGCGCCGACCTCGCCGTGATCGGCGACGGGTCCGGGTCCGACTCGGAGGAGGAGGCCCCGGCCGACGAGCCCGCCGAGGAGGCGCCCCAGACCGAGGAGCCCGCTCCCGAGGCCGAGAAGGCTCCGGAGAAGGACGACGAGCCGGCCAAGGAGGACGCCGCGCCCGCCGCAGAGTCCTCTGGCGGGTCCTCCGGCGACGGCGAGGAGATCACGCTCCCCGCCCTCGGCGAGAGCGTCACCGAGGGGACCGTGACCCGCTGGCTCAAGTCCGTCGGCGACACCGTCGAGGTCGATGAGCCGTTGCTCGAGGTCTCGACCGACAAGGTCGACACCGAGGTGCCGTCGCCCATCGCGGGCACCGTCCAGAAGATCCTGGTCGAGGAGGACGAGACCGTCGAGGTCGGTGCGGTCCTCGCGGTCGTCGGCTCCGGGGCAGCACCTGCTGCTGAGCCGGAGAAGGCGCCGGAGCCCGAGCCCGAGAAGGCGCCGGAGCCGGAGAAGTCGCCGGAGCCGGAGCCCGAGAAGGCACCTGCCCCGAAGGCGGAGAGCGCGCCGGCACCGGAGAAGAAGCCGGAGCCGACGAGCGAGAAGCCTTCGGGCGGCCGGAGCGGCGGGTCGTACCTGACGCCGCTCGTCCGCAAGCTCGCGGCGCAGAAGGGTGTGGACGTCGAGTCCGTCACGGGCACCGGCGTCGGTGGCCGTATCCGCAAGGAGGACGTGCTCGAGGCTGCGCGCAAGGCCGAGGAGGCTGCTGCCGCCCCGGCCGCGGCGTCCACGGGCTCTGCGCCGAAGGCGCCGACCACGGTGCCCGAGGTCTCCCCGCTGCGCGGGACCACCGAGAAGATGTCGCGCCTGCGCAAGATCGTCGCGAGCCGCATGGTCGAGGCGCTGCAGACGCAGGCTCAGCTCACCACGGTGGTCGAGGTCGACGTCACGCGGGTCGCCAAGCTCCGTGCGAAGGCGAAGTCGTCCTTCAAGGCTCGTGAGGGCGCGAACCTGACGTTCCTGCCGTTCTTCACGCTGGCCGCGGCAGAGGCGCTCAAGGCTCACCCGAACATCAACGCGAGCATCGAGGACGACCAGATCGTCTATCACGGCCAGGAGAACATCGGCATCGCGGTCGACACGCCGCGGGGCCTCCTGGTCCCGGTCATCCGCGACGCGGGCGACCTGAACCTGGCGGGCATCGCGCGCAAGATCGCCGACCTCGGCGGTCGTACGCGCGAGAACAAGGTCGCTCCGGACGAGCTCGGCGGCGCCACGTTCACGATCACGAACACCGGCTCCGGCGGTGCCCTGATCGACACGCCGATCGTCCCCGGTGGTCAGGTCGCGATCCTGGGTACCGGCACTATCGTCAAGCGTCCTGTGGTCGTCACCGACGACGAGGGCAACGAGAGCATCGCCGTCCGGTCGATGTGCTACATCTTCCTCTCCTACGACCACCGCCTGGTCGACGGGGCCGATGCAGCGCGCTTCCTCGCGACGGTGAAGAACCGCATCGAGGAGGGTGCGTTCGAGGCCGAGGTCGGCCTCTGACCGACGCTCCTTCGCACGACGACGACGGGTCCCACCTTCGGGTGGGGCCCGTCTCGTGCTTCTGACGGCGTGGGTGGTGGAAACGACCTACCGTGTCCCCATGGACATCGTCATCGCCGGCTCACGCGGCTTGATCGGAACTGCCCTGGTCGACCTTCTGCGTGCACAGGGCCACCAGGTACGGCGGCTGGTGCGCGGGAGCGCGGGCGGCAGGGACGAGGTGCCCTGGGACCCGGCACGCGGGCATCTGGACGTCGGAGTCCTCCGCGGGGCCGACGCCGTCGTGAACCTCGGCGGTGCGGGTGTCGGCGACAAGACGTGGACGGCCGCCTACAAGCGCACGATCCTCGAGTCCCGCGTGGGTCCGACGTCGTTGCTCGCCTCGACGATGGCGTCGATGGACGTCCCACCGCGCCGGTTCCTGCAGGCGTCGGCGGTCGGGTACTACGGGGACCGTGGATCACTCGTCCTGACCGAGTCCGCCGGCCCCGGACGCGGCTTCCTCGCGGGCGTCTGCACCCGCTGGGAGGCCGCGGCCGACCCGGCCCGCGAGGCGGGGATCGGCGTCGCGCACCTGCGCACCGGCGTCGTGCTGTCGCGCCAGGGCGGTGCGCTCGCGCGACTGGTGCCCGTCCTGCGCACCGGGCTGGGCGGGCCGCTCGGGCGCGGGGACCAGTACTGGCCGTGGATCACCCTCGCGGACGAGGTGGCAGCGATCAGCCATCTCGTGTCGTCCGACGTCTCCGGTCCGGTGAACCTGAGTGCCCCCGTCCCGGTGACGAACCTCGAGCTCACGCGCGCGATCGCGGACCAGGTGCACAGACCTGCTGCCATCCCGGTGCCCGAGATCGCTCTCCGCGTGGCGCTGGGCGAGTTCGGGACGACGCTGGTCGACTCGCAACGGGTCGTGCCGGCTGCTCTCGAGGACGACGGGTTCGTCTTCCGCCACCGCACGATCGAGGACGGGGCGAGGTGGGCCGTCGGTCGCTGACGGCCGTCACCCCGGTCCAGGGCGACGTCCGGTCACTCGACGTCGCGGACGAGCCAGGTCGTCCCCACCCTCTGCAGGACGAGGACGTCCGTCTGCTCCTGAGGCTCTACCGCCGTCGTCCCGGATCCGGTCCGCTGCTCGTGCGCCTCGACCACGTAGGTCACCCGGACACGGGCGTCGGCATCGGCGTCGAACGCCTCTCCGGCCGGGTCGTGCACCTCGGGGTTCTCGAGCACTGCATCCTGGACGACGCCGGTCAGGCCGACGAACTCGACGTCCTGTGCCGTCAGCTGCTCGACGAACGCACTGTCCTCGACCGCGGCCGGGGAGCCTGCGACGGTGACGTCGGCGATGTCGCCGTGACCCCCGAGGGCCTCGAGACGCGCGACCGTCAGCTCGCCCGCGATCTGCTCGATCGACGCGGCGTGGTCGACCGGGCGCGTGCCGGGTCCGTCCTCGACACCCGAAGACGCCGTGTCCGGCACGGGATCCGCCGTCTCGGCGTCCCCCGCGCCCGCGCGCACGAAGGTCTCCGACCCCACCAGCGAGACGGCGCCGACCGCGATCGCCGCGAGCACCGGGAGCACAAGCAGCGACCGACGGCGTGCCCGTGGTTCGCGACGCACCGTTCTGAGCTCTCGTCGCCGGGGCAACGGTCCACGCGCCGGATCGGCACCGAGTGCCCGGGCGCTCAACGCTCCCGCGATCTCCGCCCCGTCGGGAACCCGCAACGGGCACCGGTCGGCGGTGTCCTGACAACGACCGGCAAAGGCGACGGCATCGGGCCGCGACCACGGCACCGGGTCCTGGGCGTCGGCGAGGACGCCCGCGAGGCCTGACCCGGCCGCTCCCGACCGGGCGACGACCCGGGCCGCGTCGGCGACGTCGTCGGCCGGGTTCCGTTCGTCGGCGGCGTCGAGCCGTACGGCGAGCCGTGCACACCCGTCGGGCGAGACGAGGATGTCCGACGCGGTGAGCGGTCCGTACGTCAGGTGCGCGGCATGGATCGCGGCAAGGCCGGCGCCCACCGAGGCTCCGAGGCTCGCCATCTCGCCCGGGTCGAGCTGACCGCGCAGGAGGGTCAGCTCGGCAAGCGTGATGTCCTCGGAGTCCGGCACGAGTGCCACGGGCGGGCTCTCGACGATCTCGAGCACGGGCTCGACGTGGACGTCCCGCAGCCGGACGAGCACTGCGAGCCGGGACGCGGCGGCGTCCGGGACGGCCCGAGCCAGCATCCTGGCGCCCGCACCGTCGCGCAGGCGCCATCCCTCCGAGTCACCGGCACTGCCGTGGAACGTCCATCCACGTACCTCGGCGAGCGCGGGGATCTCCGGTGGGACGAAGGCATCCTCCTCCGCAGCGGAGGGCGGGCGGTGGCGGAGTCGGGCAAGCCGGGTGGCGGGGGCACGCATGGTCCCATCTCACCGCACGGCGCACCCCGCCAGGGCGTTGTCCACAGGCACGGCTACACCGCGACGCGGCGGCCCTCCCTTGCCGAGACCCGCGCGGCGTCCAGGACGTCGGCGATGCGCACGGCGTCGTCGGGGTCGACCGGGACCGGGGCCCTCCCTGCCAGCCAGGCGTCGACCGCCCGGTAGAAGTCGGCGTGACCCCCGGGCGCGCGGGTGACGGGCTCACGCTCGCTCCCCCGGACGAGCCACCCTTCCGCACCCTCGGGTGAGTCCTGGTCCAGCACCTCGAAGACCGACGCGTCGTTCTCGAAGGTCGTCACGACGTACGCGGCGCGCGATCCCAGCACGCGGGTCCGAGGGCCGGGCGCCGCGCAGAACGAGCCGGCCCAGAGCCTGCTGACCGCCTGTGTGCCGCCGTCGGGCCGCTCGTGGTGCAGGATCAGGAAGACGTCGTCCTCCGTCGGCGTGGTGTGCGCACGCAGCTCGGCGTACACCGAGGTCACCGGACCGAGGACCTGCGTGGCGGAGTCGACGAGGTGCGGCCCGAGGTCGAGAAGCAGCCCTCCGCCGAGCGCGTCGTTCTCCTTCCAGCGGTCGCGCGGAACCGGGCGCCACCGCTCCCAGCGACGCTCGAAGGTGTGGACGTCGCCCAGCTCCCCCGCGTCCAGCAGCGACCGCAGGGTGCGTTGCTCGTCGTCCCAGCGCCGGTTCTGGAAGATCGTGAAGGGTGTACCGGCGTCGTACGCCGCGGCGACCACTGCCCGCGCCCCGTCGCCGTCGAGCGCGATCGGCTTGTCGAGGACGAACGGGACCCGCGCGGCGCTCACGGCGAGCGCGTGCTCGACGTGGAGCTGGGTCGGGCTCGCCACGACGACCACGTCGTAGCCGGACGTGTCGAGCAGCAGGCCCGCGACGTCGTCGTACAGGTCGACTCCGGGCCAGTCCGTCGACGCCTCCTCGCGACGCTTCGCGGACCTCGCGACGACGGCGGTCACCTGCAGGCCCGCCTCCCGGACCAGTCGCGCGTGGATACCTCGCCCTGATCCTCCGTAGCCGATGACGGCGACTCGTGTGCTCATGCCCTCATCCCATCGCACCGCCGCGGCTGACGCGAACCGCGGCGGTACGACGACTCCCTGCTACTTGGTCGGTCGCGACAACTTCGAGGGCCACCACGTCCGGTCACCGATGTCGTGCACCAGGGCGGGCACGAGCAGGGATCGGACCACGAGCGTGTCGAGCAGGACGCCGAACGACACGATGAACGCCAGCTGGGCGAGGAAGAGCAGCGGGATGACTCCGAGAGCGGCGAACGTCGCGGCGAGCACCACGCCCGCCGACGTGATCACGGAACCCGTGACCGCGAGCGCCCGCAGCACCCCCGCCCTCGTCCCGATCTTGATCGACTCCTCCCGCACCCGGGTCATGAGGAAGATCGAGTAGTCGACACCGAGCGCGACCAGGAAGCAGAACGCGAAGAGCGGCACGGAGGGGTCAGCCCCCGGGAACTCGAAGACCTTGTCGAAGATGACGGCCGAGAACCCGAGCGCCGCCCCGAACGAGAGGACGTTGGCCGCGATCAGGAGGACCGCGGCAAGAACCGAGCGCAGCAGGAGCATGAGGATGCCCAGAACCACGAGGAGGACGATCGGGACGATGACCGTGAGGTCCCGCTGCCCGGCGATCTGCGTGTCGAGCCGCTCGGCGGCCGCGCCGCCGACGAGGACGTCGTCCGAGACCGCGTGGACGTTCTCCCGCAGCACCTCGACGGTCTCGACCGCCTCCTGCGAGTCCGAGGATGCCGTGGTCGTCACGTCGATGCGGACACGGTCGTCGACGACGACGACCTCGCCCTCGTCCGCCTGGCCCGGGGCGGTGCTCTCGGCGTCCGTCACGGGCACGGCGCTCTCGACGCCGTCGGTCTCCTCGGCGGCGGCGACCACCGCGTCCAGGTCGTCGGCGGGTGCGATGACGGTGGCGGGCTGCGCGGAGACGCTGTCGAAGTGGTCCTCGATGACGTCCTGACCGTCGACGGAGTCGACCTGGGTCAGGAAGACCTCGTCGTCGCCCGTGCCGGTCGCATCCAGCATCGGGATGAACGCGGACAGGCCCACGAGGACGGCGGCGGTCGTGATCCACACGGGGCGGGCGTGCCGGCCGACGAACGTGGCGACGCGGGACCAGACACCGTGCCCCTCGACGGAGACGGTGTTCTCGTCGCCGCTGACATCCTCGTCGGGCTCTGCCGGTCCGACGTACTTCGGTTTGCTCGGCCAGAAGATGCCACGGGACTTCTGCCCACCGATCACCAGGAGGGCGGGCAGGAAGGTGAGCGCTGCGATGAACGCTGCGGCGATCCCGATGGCCGCCACCGGGCCGAGCGAGCGGTTGGACGCGAGGTCCGAGAAGAGCAGGCAGAGCAGACCGGCGATCACGGTGCCGGCGCTGGCGGCGATCGGCTCGATCGAGGCCCGGACGGCCTGACGAAGCGCGTCGAAGGTGGACCGGGTGTGCACCAGCTCCTCGCGATATCTCGCCACGACGAGCAGCGAGTAGTCGACGGCGGCGCCGACGACGAGGATCGAGAGGATTCCCTGGGACTGTCCGTTCAGGACGAGCACGTCGTTCGCGGCCAGCTGGTAGACGACGAGTCCGGCGAGGCTGAGGGCGAGGACGGCGGTGAGGATCACCATGAACGGCAGGATCGGTGACCGGTAGACGACGGCCAGGATCACGAGGACCGCGATGAGCGCGACCAGGAGCAGCACCGTGTCGATCCCGCCGAACGCGGTCACGAGGTCGGCCACGAACCCGGCCGGACCGGTGACCCACGAGTCGAGTCCGGCGTCGGACAGCTCGGGCTGGGCGTCCCGCAGGGCCGCGACGACGGCGTCCGTGATCGAGGTCTCGTCCTCGCCGATCGACGTGTCCGCCTGGGCTGCGTCGATCGACACGATCGCCAGCATGGCCTCGCCGTCCTCCGAGGGGAAGGCGACGGAGTCCGTCGTCAGCACGTCGCCGACGGTCGAGGGCTCGTCGTCGAGCGCCCCCTCGAGGGGAAGGTCGGCGATCGCCGCGGTCCAGGCCTGCACCGCGCCGATCTGGCTCTCGTCGAGCGTTCCACCGTCCTGGGCCTCGACCGCGACGAGCGCGGGCAGCGAGTCGGAGTCGACGAACGCGGACGCCTCGTCGGCAGCCTGCGTGGACTCGGCGGACTCCGGGAGGAACGCGGAGGCGTCGTTCGTCTGGACGGATCCCAGCTTCCCCTGGGCCTGTCCACCCACCGCCCCGACGGCGAGCCACGCCCCCAGAACTGCGAGAATGATCAGACCACGGAATATCCCCCGGCGGGATTCGCTCAGCATGCTTAGTATCTTGGAGGAAGGGAGGTGCCCACCGCAACCGCGGGGCGCGACACGATGGACTCAGGGACGACGGGCAACGGCCCCATGGAGACCTGGCCGACAGGCAGGCTCCTCTCACACGTGACCCGCCGCGTCGAGCGCGAGTGGAACGCCCACCTCGCGGGCTGGAGCCTCAACCACGCCAGCTTCCCCGTGCTCATGCACCTGTTGCGGGGCACGATGTCCCAGCGCGAGCTCGCTGAACGCAACGGCGTCACCGAGCAGACCATGAGCAGGATCGTCGATCGCCTGGACCGGCACGGGCACGTCACCCGCGAGCTCGACCCGGCCGACCATCGACGCCGGGTCGTCACGATCACCCCGGCCGGCAGGACCGCCGCGTTCGCCGCCGCGGAACCCCGGGCGAGCGACCGGATCTCGTCCCGCGGCCTCGACACCGAGCAGATCGCCGCGCTGAGGGGTCTCCTGATCCAGATGGCGACGGTGGACACCCGCGACGAGGACGGCGAGGAGCGCTAGCCTCGGCTCGTGGAGTTTCGCGATCTCGACCTCGGAACACGCCTCGTCGACTACCACGAGGCGTGGGCGCTCCAGCGCGAGGTGCACGAGGCCGTCGTCGCCCGCACGTCACCCGCCACCGTCCTGCTCGTCGAGCACGCGGCCGTCTACACCGCCGGCCGGCGGACCCACAGGGCGGAGCGACCCACGGACGGGACACCCGTCGTCGACGTCGACCGCGGGGGCAAGATCACCTGGCACGGGCCCGGTCAGCTCGTCGCGTACCCGATCGTCCCCCTCCCCGAACCTGTCGACGTCGTCGCCTACGTCCGCGCCCTCGAGGACGCCGTCGCGTCGGTCTGCGCGGGCTACGGCGTCGAGACGATCCGGGTCGAGGGACGCAGCGGGGTCTGGTGCGCGGCCGACGGGATCCGCCGCGCACGGAAGGTGTGTGCCGTCGGCGTACGCGTCGCACGCGGCGTGACGATGCACGGACTCGCCCTCAACTGCTCCCCCGACCTCGGCGAGTTCTCGGCCATCGTCCCCTGCGGCATCTCCGACGCGGACGTCACGTCGCTGAGCGCCGAGGTCGGGCGGCGGATCGAGACGACCGACGTGCGGCCTCACCTGGAGGCGGCGCTGCGGGAGCACCTACCGGTGGTGCGCGAGGCGGTATCCTGAAGGCCTAGGGTCACGTGCGTGTCGGAGATCGGGAGGGTCGACACGCTCTTCAGTGAATCCTCAGGACCCCTCATGACGCGGACCCCCGCCCCCACGCACGCCGACAACACCACGATGCGCGCGGCCTACGCCGAGCTGCCCGCCCTCGCCGGACGTGCCTTCCTCCCCATCGCGTTCGTCGCGCGGCTCCCCTTCTCCATGATCGCCATCGGCGTCATGCTGCTCGTCACGGACGCGACCGGGTCGATCGCGACCGGCGGCATCGCGTCGGCCGCGAGCGCCCTCGGCACCGCGGTCGGCGGTCCCACGCAGGGCGCGCTCGCTGACCGGTTCGGCCAGCGGGTCGTCCTCCTCGTCTCGGTCCCCGCGCAGACGCTGGCCCTCGTGGCGCTCGTCGTGACGGTGTCGCGGGGCGAGATCTCCACGGCCCTCGTCGCCGCCGCCCTCGCGGGCGCCCTCGCACCGCAGATCGGCCCGCTCGCACGCGGACGCTGGATGGGGATGGCCCGCGGGAAGCCCCGGGCGCTCGCCGCCGCGATGAGCTACGAGAGCACGGCGGACGAGGTGTCGTTCGTCCTCGGCCCGGCGCTCGTGGGCATCCTGTCCGCGGCCGCGTCGCCGTCGGCCGCGCTGCTGACGGCAGCCGCCGTCACCCTCGTGTTCGGCCTCGCGTTCGCGCTCCACCCGACGGCGGACGCGGCGCGGACGCACCGGCTCGCGGGTGCCGTGCATCCCGGGTCCTCGGGAGTGCGGGCGCTGCTTCCCCTGGCGGTGCCCGTCGTGGGGATGATGGCCATGGGGGCGTTCTTCGGCAGCACTCAGGCCGCCGTCACGGCGTTCACCCGCGAGGCCGGCTCCCCCGACGCCGCCGGCCTCGTCTACGCCGTGATGGGTCTCGGCTCGGCCGTGACCGCGCTCGCCACCGTCGCACTGCCCGACAGCCTGAGCCAGCGGGGCCGGTGGATCGCGTTCTCCGCCGGGCTGTCCGTGCTCGCGGTGGCGACCGCGGGCCTGGCCACAGGCGTCGGGATCGCCGGGCTGTCCGTCTCCCTGCTGCTTCTCGGGCTGTTCGTCGGGCCCGTGATGGTCACGATCTTCACCGTCGGGAGCAACCGTGCGCCGGTCGGCCGCGGTGCCGTCGCGATGACGTCGCTCGCCAGCGCGAACGTCGTCGGTGTCGCCGCCGGCTCGGCCGTCGGCGGCATCGCCGGGGAGTCGTCCGGAGCCACCGCGGCCTTCTGGATCCCGGCGCTGTGCGCCACGGCGCTGCTCGTCATCGGGGTCGCCTCCCAGAGGCGTCCGCCATCCGGCGCCCGGTGAACGTCGGACGCCCGTCTGCCCTAGGGTGGCAACGTCCCGCCGTCCACATCCTGGAGCCACCGAGTGACCATCGCACCCGAGGGTCGGCGCATGCTGCGCGTCGAGGCCCGCAACGCCGAGACCCCCATCGAGAAGAAGCCGTCGTGGATCAAGACGAAGGCAACGATGGGACCGGAGTACAACGAGCTCAAGAGCCTGGTGAAGTCCGGCGGGCTCCACACCGTGTGCGAGGAGGCGGGCTGTCCCAACATCTTCGAGTGCTGGGAGGACCGGGAGGCCACGTTCCTCATCGGCGGTGACCAGTGCACGCGACGGTGCGACTTCTGCCAGATCGACACCGGCAAGCCCGCGGAGTTCGACCGTGACGAGCCCCGCCGCGTCGCAGAGTCCGTCCAGCAGATGGGCCTGAAGTACTCGACCATCACGGGCGTCGCACGCGACGACCTTCCCGACGGCGGTGCGTGGCTCTACGCCGAGACGGTCCGGCAGATCCATGCGCTCAACCCGGGCACCGGCGTCGAGCTCCTCATCCCCGACTTCAACGCGATCCCCGAGCTGCTCGACGAGGTCAACGCCTCCCGCCCCGAGGTCCTGGCGCACAACGTCGAGACCGTCCCGCGCCTGTTCAAGCAGGTTCGACCCGCGTTCCGGTACGAGCGCTCACTCTCGGTGCTAACCGCGGCGCGCGACGCGGGGCTCGTTACCAAGTCGAACCTCATCATGGGCATGGGCGAGACGATGGAGGAGTCGAAGTCGTTCCTGCGCGACCTGCACGACGCAGGCTGCGATCTGATCACGATCACGCAGTACCTGCGCCCGTCGGTGCGGCACCACCCGGTGGACCGCTGGGTTCGCCCCGAGGAGTTCGTCGAGCTCTCCGACGAGGCCGAGAAGATCGGCTTCCTCGGCGTGATGGCAGGGCCGCTCGTGCGATCCTCCTACCGGGCCGGACGCCTGTGGGGCCAGGCGATGACCAAGCGCGGGGAGAAGATCCCCGACGCCCTGGCACACCTCGGAGAACCGACCACCGCGCGCCAGGAGGCCTCTGCCCTCCTCGCACCCCGGTAGACTCTCGTCCCATGGCCCGCAAGAAGAACGACGTCGGCGCGCCCGACGAGCCGAAGCCGAAGAAGGTCAAGAAGCAACGCTGGTACCACCAGGTGTGGGCCGCGTACAAGATGACCCGTCGCAGCGACCCGACGGTGACGTGGATGATGCTCGCCGCGTTCGTCGGCGTGATGGTCGTCGCGCTCGTCATCGGGCTGCTCTGGGGCCACCCGATCTACATGTCCCTCGTCGGACTGCCGTTCGGTCTCCTCGCCGCGATGTTCATCCTGACGCGACGTGCCGAACGTGCCGCGTACCAGCAGATCGAGGGCCAGCCCGGGGCCGCGCGCTCGGCGCTCGGCACGATCCGCCGCGGCTGGTCGTTCGACGAGGAGCCGGTGGCGGTCGACCCGCGGACGCGCGACACCGTCTTCCGCGGCGTCGGCAAGGCCGGCGTCGTCCTCGTCACGGAGGGGCCGCCGTCGCGCGCCTCGAAGCTCGCGGACAAGGAGCGACGCCGGATCTCCCGCGTGCTGCCCAACGTCCCGATCACCGTGCTCCAGTGCGGCAACGCGGAGGACCAGATCCCCCTGCCCAAGATCGCGCGTTCCGTGCAGAAGCTCCGTCCGAAGCTGACCAAGGCCGAGGTCGGCGAGGTCATGAAGCGCCTCAACGCCCTCGGTGCCACGCGCCCGCCGATCCCCAAGGGCATCGACCCGATGCGTGCCCGCCCCGACCGCAAGGGGATGCGCGGCCGCTGACCCCGGCCCGCTCCCACGTGACAGAGGGCGCACGATGCTCCGGCATCGTGCGCCCTCTGTCACGTGCGGTCGTCCGCACTCCCCGTCAGCGGGTCCGGACCAGCACGGTGCCCGCCGCCTTGTCGTGCAGACCTCGGCCGTCGGCGTCCCAGACGACGGCGGGGATCACCAGGCAGAGCAGAATCGTCCGGATCGCGGAACGCCCCAGACCGACGGGCCGCCGGCGGTCGACGAGCCTGACCACGCGCAGTCCGAAGATCCGGTGTCCGATCGTGCTCCCGATCGAGGCGACGAGCAGCCACGTCGTCACCGCGAAGATTCCGAGCTGGGCGGAGGCCGAGACCTCGGAGAGCCCCTCCCAGAACCCGAGCCCCTGCGAGACCACCCCCAGGAGGAGGTAGGCGACGAGCGTCGCCGCCGCCCAGTCGACGACCAGTGCGCCGAGACGCGGGCCGAGCGTCGCCCTGGACCCGGGCCCGCTCTCCGGGAGGCCGAGCCGGTCTGCCGCCCCCGCGCCGGTCGGAACGCCCTCGAGCCAGGAGCCAAAGTCTTCACGTGATGCCACGGTCCAAGCCTAGGCGGTCCGCGACGTGGGCGGTCCTGCGCCGGGACCTGCGGTGCGACGACAATGTCACCCGAACCCATGGTTCGTAACGTGCCTGAAACATTTGGTACACGCTGGGGAAACTCCCTGCGCATAAGTTCACACCATGGCTTAGGTCGGCCGGCACACGGCTGGCACCGTCGATCAAGGAGTATGTGGATGTTCAAGACTGCCGAGGAGGCAATCGCCTTCACGAAGAACGAGGGCGTCGAGTTCGTCGACGTTCGGTTCTGCGACCTGCCGGGTGTGATGCAGCACTTCAACATCCCGATCTCACAGTTCGAGGAGTCGGCCTTCACCGACGGGATGATGTTCGACGGCTCGTCGATCCGTGGCTTCCAGGCCATCCACGAGTCCGACATGAAGCTCATCCCGGACGTCACGTCGGCCTACGTCGACCCGTACCGCAAGCGCAAGACGCTGATCGTGAACTTCTCGATCGTGGACCCGTTCACCAACGAGGCCTACTCCCGCGACCCGCGCAACATCGCCGCGAAGGCCGAGGCCTACCTCAAGTCGACCGGCATCGCCGACACGGCGTTCTTCGCCCCGGAGGCGGAGTTCTACCTCTTCGACGACGTGCGCTTCAAGACCGCGTCGAACGAGTCGTTCTACCACATCGACTCCAACGAGGCGGCGTGGAACACCGGCCGTGAGGAGGAGGGTGGCAACCTCGGGTACAAGACCCGCTACAAGGGTGGCTACTTCCCCGTCTCGCCCAACGACCAGTTCGCCGACCTGCGTGACGAGATGTGCGCGCAGCTCGAGGAGGTCGGGCTCTCGGTCGAGCGCGCGCACCACGAGGTGGGCACCGCCGGTCAGCAGGAGATCAACTACCGTTTCAGCACGCTGACCGCGGCGGCCGACGACCTGATGAAGTTCAAGTACGTCATCAAGAACTCGGCATGGGCGGCCGGCAAGTCCGCGACCTTCATGCCGAAGCCGATCTTCGGCGACAACGGCTCGGGCATGCACTCCCACCAGTCGCTCTGGAAGGACGGCGAGCCGCTGTTCTACGACGAGAAGGGCTACGGCGGGCTCTCCGACATGGCTCGCTGGTACATCGGCGGTCTGCTGAAGCACGCTCCGTCGCTGCTCGCGTTCACGAACCCGTCGGTGAACTCCTACCACCGCCTGGTCCCGGGCTACGAGGCTCCGGTCAACCTGGTCTACTCGGCCCGTAACCGCTCGGCCTGCATCCGCATCCCGATCACCGGTGACAACCCGAAGGCCAAGCGCGTCGAGTTCCGCGTCCCGGACCCCTCGGCGAACCCGTACCTCGCGTTCGCGGCCCAGCTTCTCGCGGGCATCGACGGCATCAAGAACCGCATCGAGCCGCCGGAGCCGGTCGACAAGGACCTCTACGAGCTGCCCCCGGAGGAGCACGCCGCGATCCAGCAGGTCCCCGCCTCGCTGGGTGAGGCCCTCGACTCCCTCGAGGCCGACCACGACTTCCTCACGCAGGGTGGCGTCTTCACCGAGGACCTCATCGCGACGTGGATCGACTACAAGCGGACCAACGAGATCGACCCGATCCGTCTGCGCCCGCACCCGCACGAGTTCGAGCTCTACTACGACATCTGATCGGACCGCGGTCGCCTGACCGCACCGACGTCGTTCGACGACGGCGCCCCTACCTGCAGGTAGGGGCGCCGTCGTCGTCTCAGGGGCACCTCGCCGAGCCGACGGGCTCGGTCGAGGACGATCAGTCCTCGTCGCCGTAGAACATCCGCTCGACGACGGCACGGGCCCGCCGCGTGGTGCGCAGGTAGAGCTCTTCGAGGTCGGCCCCGCTGCCGTCCAGGTCGATGATCCGGGCGAGACCTGTCAGTGACTGACGGTCGTGCGGCAGCAGGTCGGCGTTGCGTCCCCCGGTGCGCCCCGTCAGCAGCACGACGGCGCTCCGCAGACGGGAGGCGAGGTGCCAGGCGTCGGCGAGGATCTCGGCGTCGTCACGCTCGACGAGCCCGGCGTCGGTCGCAGCGCGGAGCGCCTCGATCGTCCCGGTGGTCTGCATGGCCGGAACGTCGTGCGCGTGCTGCAGCTGCAGGAGCTGGACGGTCCACTCGACGTCCGAGACTCCCCCGCGGCCCAGCTTGAGGTGTCGCGCCGGTTCGACGCCGCGCGGCAGCCGTTCGGCCTCGACACGGGCCTTGATGCGGCGGATCTCGCGGACGGTCGAGGCCGGGACCCCGCCGCCCGGGTACCGCAGGGGGTCGATCAGGTCGACGAACCGGCGCCCGAGGTCGTCGAGGTCACCGGCGACGATGCGTGCTCGGAGCAGTGCCTGGCTCTCCCACGAGCTCGACCACCGGCCGTAGTACTCCCCGTACGACGCGAGCGAGCGTGCGAGCGGTCCGTTGCGCCCCTCCGGTCGCAGGTCGGCGTCGACCGGGAGCGCGGGCTCCGGGGACATCGAGCTGAGGAACTTCTGCAGACTCGTCGCGACGCTCGTGGCGTACTTCTGGGCCGCAGGGTCGTCCGTGCCGTCGGTGGGCTCGTAGACGAACAGGACGTCGGCGTCAGATCCGTAGCCCATCTCCTGACCCCCGAGACGACCCATGGCCACGACGAGCATGCGGGCGGGGCCGTCGTGCGTCGGGTCATACCCCCGCTCGACCTTGGCGAGATGCTCGGAGACACGCAGCGCACCCGCGATGGCCGGGTCTGCGGCGTCGGAGATCGCCCGGGCGGCCGCCACCGGGTCGAGCACACCGAGCAGCTCGCCCGCGGCCGTCCGGCCGAGCTCGCGCCGACGCACCGCCCGCACGAGCGTGATGGCCCGGTCGGGGTCCTCCGCGCGTCTGAGGATGGCGTCCGTCTCGTTCGACAGCCTCTCGGCGCCCCGGGGCTGCAGTTCGGCGTCGTCCGCGAGCCAGCGCACGGCCTCCGGCGTCCGGGTGAACGCCTCGGCGGCGTAGCGGGAGTTCGCGAGGAGCAGCGCGAGCCGCTCGGCCGCGGTGCCGGAGTCCCGCAGGAGCTTCAGGTACCACGGCGTGGCGCCGAGCTCCTCGGAGAGCGTCCGGAACGCGAGCAGCCCGGCGTCCGGGTCGGCCCCCGTGGCGAACCACCCGAGCATGACGGGGAGGAGCTGACGCTGGATGGACGCTCGCCTGCTCAGGCCGTCGGTCAGGGCCGTGACGTGCCGCATGGCGCCGGCCGGGTCGCGGTAGCCGATGGCGGCGAACCGTGCCTTGACGGCCTCGGGCGCGAGGCGCATCTCGTCGTCGGAGAGCTCGGCCATCGCGGGCAGCAGCGGGCGGTAGTAGATCTCCTCGTGCAGGGCCCGCACCTCGCGGCGGGTCGCGCGCCACCGCTCCATCAGCGCCTCGGCCCCGCCCGAGCGCATCCCGAGCGACCGGGCGAGCGCCCGCTGGTCCTCGACGCGGGTCGGCATCAGGTGCGTCCGCTGCATGCGGGACATCTGGATCCGGTGCTCGGCGGCGCGCAGGAACGAGTAGCACTCGGCGAGACGCCGCGCGTGCTCTCTCCCGACGTAACCGCCGGCGGAGAGGTCCGCGAGCGCCGTCAGGGTCTGACGGCTGCGGATGAACACGTCAGCACGGCCGTGCACGAGCTGAAGCAGCTGCACCGTGAACTCGACGTCGCGCAGTCCGCCCTTGCCGAGCTTGATCTGTCGCTCCGCCTCGGCCGCCGGGACGTTGTTCTCGACCCGACGACGCATCGCCTGGCAGTCCTCGACGAAGTTCTCGCGCGTGACCGCGTGCCAGATGAACGGCTCGACGGCGTCCCGGTAGGCCGTCCCCAGCGCACGGTCGCCCGCGACCGGCCTGGCCTTCAGCAACGCCTGGAACTCCCAGGTCTTCGCCCACCGCTCGTAGTACGCGACGTGGCTCGCCAGGGTGCGGACGAGCGGGCCCTGCTTGCCCTCGGGCCGCAGCGCGGCGTCGACGGGCCACAGCGGCGGCTCCGACGTCGTCCCGGCGCAGGCGTGCGCCAGGTGCGTGGCGAGATGGGTCCCGACGGTGAGCGCCCGGTCCTCGTCGAACCCGTCGGCGGGCTCGACGACGTAGATCACGTCGACGTCGGAGACGTAGTTCAGCTCGCGACCGCCCGTCTTGCCCATGCCGAGGACGGCGATCCGTACGGCCTCGTGCCCCTCGACGTCGGCGCGCGCGACGGCGAGCGCGGCCTCGAGGGCGGCCGACGCCAGGTCTGCGAGCGCCGCGGCGACCGCGGGCAGGCAGGCGAGCGGGTCGGACGCCGTGACGTCGCTGGCTCCGATCCTCAGCAGCCGGGCGCGGTAGGCCCGGCGCATCGCGTCGGCGCCGTCGTCGCCCCCGAGCGAGGCGACGGGGACGTCCGCCTCGGGGTCCGCGCCGACGGCGTGGAGAAGCTCGGCGCGGACGTCGGCCTCGGGGACTCCGATGCCGGGGAGCAGGTCCGCGAGGATCTGGATGCGCTCGGGGTTGCTGATGATCTCGTCGCCGAGCGCCACGGACGCACCGAGGACGGCGATCAGTCGGTCCTGGCCCCGGCGCGACTCGCCGTCGTCGGCATGGATCAGGCGACGGAGCGTGGCGGCGTCCTGCCCGCCCACCGTCTCCGCGAGCCGCAGGATCTGGAGCACGGCGAGATCCGGGTCGGCCGCATAGCCGAGAGCCTCGTAGAAGCTCGCCGGCGCCCCGTCGACGAACGGAGCGAGCGCGGGGTCCGCCAGGAGACGTGCCGCACGCGTGGCGTCGCCGAACCCGAGTCGAGAGAGCTGCCCGACGACGGACGTGGACCGTCCGCCGCCGGACCGCGAACCGCTCCCGAGGCTCACAGCACCGGGAGGAATCGCTTCAGCTCGAACTGCGTGACCTGAGCCCGGTACTCGGCCCACTCCTGCTTCTTGTTCTTCAGGAAGTAGTCGAAGACGTGCTCACCAAGCGTCTCGGCCACGAGCTCGGAGCTCTCCATGATGTCGATGGCTTCCGCGAGCGACTGCGGGAGCGGCTTGATGCCGAGGGCCTTGCGCTCGGAGGCCGTGAGGTCCCACACCACGTCCTCGGTGGGCTCGGGCAGCTCGTACTCGTTCTCGATGCCCGCCAGTCCTGCTGCGAGGAGCACGGCGTAGGCGAGGTACGGGTTCGCGGCGGAGTCGACCGCGCGGAACTCGATCCGCGACGAGACGCCCTTACCGGGCTTGTACATCGGCACGCGGGCGAGCGCCGAACGGTTGTTGTGGCCCCAGCAGACGAAGCTCGGCGCCTCCTGGCCGCCCCAGAGCCGCTTGTACGAGTTGACGTACTGGTTCGTGACGGCCGTGATCTCTGCCGCGTGGTGCAGCAGTCCGGCCATGAACTGCCGCGCCGTCTTGGAGAGCTCGTACTGGGCGCCGGGCTCGTGGAAGGCGTTGCGGTCCCCCTCGAAGAGCGAGAGGTGCGAGTGCATCCCGGATCCGGGCTGGTCGGACAGCGGCTTGGGCATGAAGGAGGCGAACACGCCCTGCTCCAGCGCCACCTCCTTCACGACCGAGCGGAACGTCATGAGGTTGTCCGCCGTGGTCAGCGCGTCGGCGTAGCGCAGGTCGATCTCGTTCTGGCCCGGCCCGGCCTCGTGGTGGGAGAACTCGACCGAGATGCCCATCGACTCGAGCATCGTGATCGCGGCGCGTCGGAAGTCGTGGGCGTTGCCGCGCGCGACGTGGTCGAAGTAGCCGGCCTGGTCGACGGGCACGGGCGGCCCGTCGGTGCGCAAGGACTCGAAGAGGTAGAACTCGACCTCTGGGTGCGTGTAGAAGGTGAAGCCCATGTCGCTCGCCCGGGCGAGGGTGCGCTTGAGCACGTTGCGGGTGTCGGCGAGCGAGTGCTCGCCGTCCGGGGTCAGGATGTCGCAGAACATCCGCGCGGTCCCATGAGTCTCGCCGCGCCACGGCAAGATCTGGAACGTCGTCGGGTCGGGTTTGGCGATCATGTCCGACTCGACGACGCGCGTGTAGCCCTGGATCGAGCTTCCGTCGAACCCGATCCCTTCCGTGAAGGCGGACTCGAGCTCCGCGGGTGCCACGGCGACCGACTTGAGGACACCGAGCACGTCGGTGAACCACAGCCGGATGAAGCGAATGTCGCGCTCCTCGACCGTCCTGAGGACGAACTCCTGCTGCCTGTCCATGGGCACATCCTGCCTGATGGCGGAGCCCAGGGATACCTCGCACGCCGGGCGGCCGCCGAACGCAGCGAGCACACCCCCGCCGGTCGGTAGGCTGACCGCATGCCTGAACTAAGGATCGCGCTCGCGCAGGTCGACACGTGCGTCGGCGACCTGGACGCCAACTCCGCGACCGTCGTCGAATGGACACGACGTGCCGCGGAGGCCGGGGCCGACCTCGTCGCGTTCCCCGAGATGACGCTCACGGGGTACCCGATCGAAGACCTCGCCCTGCGCGGTTCGTTCCGCCGGGCGGCCTGGGACGCCGCAGCCGACGTCGCGACCCGGCTCGCGCAGGACGGCCTGGGCAACCTCACGGTCGTCTTCGGCACCGTCGGGACGTCGGGGACCGGCCGCGCGCACGTCGGGGCGGCCCACGAGCTGCCGACCAACCGTGCCGTCGTCGTCCGGGACGGCGCCGTCGTCACGTCCTACGACAAGCACCACCTCCCCAACTACGGCGTGTTCGACGAGTTCCGGATCTTCGAGCCGGGCACGGATCCGTGCGTCGTCGACGTCGGGGGCCGCCGTGTCGGCCTGCTCGTCTGCGAGGACATCTGGCAGGACGGGCCGACGGCCCAGGTGGCGGACGCCGGGGCCGACCTGCTGCTCGTGATCAACGGGTCGCCGTTCGAGGAGGGCAAGGAGCACCAGCGCACCGAGCTCGCCGCACGACGGGCCGCGCAGGTCGGCGCGCCGCTCGCGTACGTGAACATGGTCGGCGGGCAGGACGACCTCGTCTTCGACGGGGGGTCGTTCGTGGCGTCGCCCGACGGCGAGATCCTCGCGACGGCACCCCGGTTCGACGAGCACCTTCTGCTGTGGACGCTCCCCGAGGACGACGCGCCGCTCCTGCGCACCGAGGTCACCGCCGAGCTGGACCCGGACGAGCTCGTGTATCGCGCCTGCGTCGCCGGGCTGGCCGGGTACGTCCGCAAGAACGGGTTCCGCAGCGTCGCCCTCGGGCTGTCGGGAGGGATCGACTCGGCGCTCGTCGCCGTGATGGCCGCGGACGCGATCGGCGGGGAGAACGTCGTCGGCGTCTCGATGCCGTCCCGCTACTCCTCGGGGCACTCGAAAGACGACGCCGCCGACCTCGCCGAGCGGATCGGTGCCACGTACCGGGTGCAGCCGATCGGCCCGGTCGTCGAGAGCTACGAGGCCGCGCTGGGCCTCGAGGGTGTCGCGGCCGAGAACATCCAGGCACGCGTCCGAGGCAACATCCTGATGGCGCTCTCCAACACGGACGGCCATCTCGTCCTCGCCACGGGCAACAAGACCGAGCTGGCGGTGGGCTACTCGACGGTCTACGGCGACGCGGTCGGCGGGTACGCACCGATCAAGGACGTGGACAAGTCACGGGTCTGGGCGCTGGCCCGCTGGCGCAACAACGCAGCGCTCGACCGCGGGGAGATCCCACCGATCCCCGAGAGCTCGATCACCAAGCCGCCGTCGGCCGAGCTGCGCCCTGGTCAGGTCGACCAGGACTCGCTGCCGCCGTACGACCTGCTCGACGAGGTCCTCGACGCCTACGTGGAACATGCCGAGGGTCGGGCCGACCTCCTCGCCCGCGGGTTCGACCCGGCGGTCGTCGACAAGGTGCTCTCGCTCGTGGACCGTGCGGAGTGGAAGCGGCGGCAGTACCCGCTCGGCCCCAAGGTCACCGCCCTGGCCTTCGGCCGTGACCGACGCCTGCCCGTCACCTCACGATGGCGCGAGGCCTGACCCGCACGACGCGTGCACCCCTGCCGAATCGAGACCCGAGGACACCATGAACCAGCCCACCACCCCGTCGGTCGCGGACCGCAAGCGCGTTCGCGTCCACCACCTGACCGAGGCGAAGGCCGCCGGTGAGAAGCTCACGATGCTGACGGCGTACGACGGCCCGACGGCCCGGATCTTCGACGCCGCGGGTGTCGACATGCTTCTCGTGGGCGACTCGGTCGGCGACAACATGCTCGGGCACGCGAACACGATCCCCGTGACCGTCGACGAGATGATCGTCGCCGCACGCTCGGTCACGCGTGCCGCCCGGCGCGCCCTGGTGCTCGTCGACCTGCCCTTCGGCAGCTACGAGGCCTCGCCCGCCCAGGCGCACGCGACGGCGGTCCGGCTCCTCAAGGAGGGCGGCGCGCACGCGGTCAAGATCGAGGGCGGGACGCGCGTCGCCCCGCACCTGCGCCTCATGGTCGAGTCCGGGATCCCCGTGTTCGGGCACCTCGGGTTCACACCGCAGTCCGAGAACACGCTCGGCGGGCACCGGGTCCAGGGCCGCGGGGACGACGCCGCGGCCCGGCTCCTCGAGGACGCGCTCGCCCTCGAGGAGGCCGGGGCGTGCGCCGTCGTCCTCGAGATGGTCCCGGGGCCCGTGGCCGAACGGGTCAGCGCGGCACTGGCCGTCCCGACGATCGGCATCGGTGCCGGGACGGCGTGCGACGGGCAGGTGCTCGTGTGGACGGACATGGCGGGCATGGGGCCGTGGTCGCCACGGTTCGCCCGCCGGTTCGCCGAGATCGGGGCGGCGCTGGAGTCGGCGGCGTCCGACTACGTTACCGCCGTGCGGAGCACGGAGTTCCCGGCACCCGAGCACACGTTCGAGACGTAGGCCCGACGGGTCCGCTAGGAGTCGTCCTCGTCCTCCGCGTCCCAGGCCTCGGTGCGCGCCCGCGCGGTCGCGAGGGCGTTCTCCGCGGCCTCTCGCGTCGGGTAGGGCCCCAGCCGCGACGTCCAGTCGCTGCGTCGACCCTCCGAGACCTCGCCGCTCTCGGTGTCGAAATAGAACTCTCGTGCTCCCTCGTCGCTCATGCCCCCATCCTGCCCCGGCGTGCACTGTGAGGCACGTGATCACCGACCGACGTCGCAGATCCGCCAGGAATCCGTAGACTGCCCGCAGACCGGCGGGATCCGACCGCACGCAGTGATCAAGGGACGGCGTCATGGGCAAGAAGAAGACATCGAAGCGCGTGGCCTTCGGGATCGACGTCGGCGGTTCGGGGATCAAGGGCGCGCCCGTCGATCTCACGACGGGCGAGTTCGCCGAGGAGCGCCACCGCATCGCGACGCCGCAGCCCTCGACGCCGGACGCCGTCGCCGAGGTGATCCGCGAGCTCGTCGACGCCTACGACCTGCCCAAGAAGCTGCCGATCGGGATCGCGTTCCCCGGGCCGATCCACGACGGTGTCGTGACGAGCATCGCCAACCTCGACGCGTCGTGGCAGGGCACGCACCTGCCGGAGATCGTCGAACGAGCCACCGGGCGCCGCGCCGTCGCGCTCAACGACGCCGACGCGGCAGGGGTGGGCGAGCTGACGTTCGGTGCGGCACGCAAGGCAAAGGGCACGGTGCTCGTCGCGACGCTCGGCACCGGGATCGGCAGCGCACTGTTCACCGACGGACGGCTCGTGCGCAACACCGAGCTGGGCCACCTGGAGATCGACGGGCACGACGCGGAGAGCCGCGCGGCACACAGTGCGAAGGAGCGGGAGGACCTGAGCTGGGAGGCCTGGGCGGAGCGGCTCCAGCGGTACTTCGAGACCGTCGAGTTCCTCCTCGCGCCCGATCTCATCGTCATCGGCGGCGGCGTGAGCAAGCATCACAAGAAGTTCCTGCCGCTGCTCGACCTGCGTGCCGAGATCGTCCCGGCGACACTGCGCAACGCGGCAGGGATCGTGGGTGCGGCCCGCATGGCCGCCCGGCAGAAGAAGTAGGGCTCAGGCGCTCTGGCGCCGGATCACCCGGGGGCCGGTCGCGAAGAGACCCTGGACCCCGACGATCTCGAGGACGTCGACGACGGCAGCCGGCGGGTCCGGGAGCGCCACCGAGAACCCGCGCTCGCGACCGAGAGTCACGAACTGCACGAGGAACGCGATTCCCGTCGAGTCCATGAAGGCGACCTTCCGGGTGTCGAGCACCACCGGCAGTCCACGCTCGACGGCGTCCGACATCACCTCGCCCGCCTCGGCACGCAGAGAGATGTCGATCTCGCCCCACAGCTCCACAACACTCTCGCCCTCGCGCTCGCGAAGAACGATGCCCCCTCCTGGCTGCGGAATCCGCATCACCCGTTTCCTTTCTGCCTTGGTGGGGGAAACATAACCCACCTAATGCATGATGCGAAAGGTCTTGTGGGGTGAATCCATGATCGACCCACGGGGTGCACCGAGGATTCAATTGAACGTTCACTAAAAGTGAGCGGATGAGTCGGCCTGTACGCCGGGTTCTGTCACCGCCCGCAGTTGCCCGCGAGCGGGAGACGGCCATCCATCTAGGACGTACGTCGCCGCACGTCTCCAGCGGTCTACCCGGATGCTCGGGCGAGCAGCCCTCGTACGCATCCTGTGCGACCTTGCTCCCGGTGGGGTTTACCTAGCCGGACCGGTCACCCGGCCCGCTGGTGGTCTCTTACACCACCGTTTCACCCTGACCCACCGGCCGAAACCGATGGGCGGTCTGTTTTCTGTGGCACTGTCCCGCGGGTCACCCCGGGTGGGCGTTACCCACCACCGCGCTCTGTGGAGCCCGGACGTTCCTCGGCACCGGTTGCCCGGCGACGCGACCGTCCGGCCGACTCATCCGCACCAGAAGTGTACCGGTGCTCAGAGGTCCACCCGGTACCCGAGGGTGAGCTCGTCGCCGACGAACCCGCGGATCCCCCAGTTCTCGCGTGGGGCCTCGAGGAGCACGACCTCGAGGTCGTCCGCCCGGAGCCCGAGCGCCGGGGTGACGTCGTCGTACATCGCGCGCACCAGCTCTCTCTTCGCGTCAACCGAACGGCCTGCAAAACAGACAATCTCAACAATCAGATATGAATCTGACCTCGTGGGAGCGATCAACTCTCCCGGTTCGGCCAGGAGGATTCGATGAAAACGCTTGTCCTCGGGGATCTTCCATACCGCGACGACGCACCGGTGGACGACGTCCGAGAGCTCCTGCTTCCGATCGCTCCAGACGTCACGTCGACCGTAGATCTTCACCTGCACCATCTCGGCAGGGTACCGCCGGACGACGAGCCCGCCCCGGGGCCCGCATAGAGTAGGACGGTGCTCGTCCTCCTCCCCCCGTCCGAGGGAAAGACCGCCCCCACGACCGGGGCACCCTTCACTCTCGAGAAGCTCAGCCATCCCACCCTGAACGCGCACCGTCGGGCCGTCCTGGACGTCCTCGCCGACGTAAGCGCGCGACCCGATGCCCTCGAGCTCCTCGGGGTCGGGGCCGGGGTCGCGTCCGACGTCGAACGGAACCTGCACCTCGACGGCGCACCTACGGCTCCCGCCTCGTCGGTGTACACCGGTGTGCTCTACGCGGCCGCCGGACTCGACGCCCTCCGTCCCGCGGCGGCGGAACGCGCCGACCGCTCGGTCCTCACGATCTCGGCCTTGTGGGGTGCCGTCGCGCCCGGCGACCTCATCCCGGCCTACCGGCTCTCGATGGGCACGCTGCCGGGCCTGGGAAAGCTGGCGACGGCGTGGCGCCCGCACCTGTCCCGTGCGCTCGACGGACGCGCGGGTGGCGACGTCGTCGTCGACTGCCGGTCCGCACCGTACGCAGCGGCGTGGAAGCCGCCCGCCGACGCCGACTGGGTCGCGGTCAAGGTCGTCCGCGAGGTTGCCGGCGTGCGCAAGGTCGTCTCTCACAACGCGAAGCACACCCGCGGCGTCCTGACGGGCCACCTCCTCCAGCGCCCGGGAGAGCCGACCTCGGCCGACGAGCTTCTCAAGGCGACCGAGGAGCTGGTCGGGACCACGGTCGGCACGGAGGTCGGCAGCGGGCTGCACTACACGCTGCTCGAGGCCGGCCTCTCCGCGAGCGGGCGTGGGCCACGCACGCTCGAGCTCCTCATCTCGTAGCCGCGTCAGAGGTCGCTCGGGACCCCGATCGCCACGACCTCCGTCAGGCCCTCGGGCCAGACGCGGAGGATCGAGACCGACGCCGGAGGCAGACGGATCGTGCCCCACCGCGACGGCGGGACGTCGAGTGCGAGTCCCAGGGCCGCGCGGATCTGGATCGTGTGACCCACGACCGCGACGCTCGACCCGGGATGCGCGGCCACCAGCTCCGCGAGCGCGGGCGCAACCCGCTCCCCGACGTCCCGCGCGCTCTCGCCCCCGCCGGGCGGTACGGACGTCCCGGACTCGTACCACTCCGCGAGCTCCCCGGGCCACCGCGCATCGATCTCGTCGGCCGTCAAAGACTCCCAGTCGCCGAACGCACACTCGCGCAGACGGGCGTCCGGACGGACGTGCAGCCCGAGCCGCCGGCCGAGCGCAGCCGCTGTCTCGGTTGCTCGCTCGAGGGGCGACGCGACGATCCGGGACACGAACGGGAGGTCGCCCCAGGCCTTGCGACCGACCCGCTGGACGAGATCGGCGGCTCGAGCCGCCTGTATCCGGCCCGTCGACGTGAGGGCAGGGCCGGGAGCGACCGCGCCGGAGTACGCACCGCGCTCGGTCAGCGCGGTCTCACCGTGTCTCACGAGCACCAGGGTCGTGGCGACGGACGGGTCCAGGCGACGGCGCGGGCCGCCGCGGGCCCTTCGCGCACCCTCCGCCTGCCCAGAGGTGACGACGTCGCCGAAGTCCCGGACGATCTCGGCCTCCCGCGTGTCCATGGCCTCGTTCGCGAGGGCGTCGGCCGCCGAGTTCTCCGCACGGGGGATCCACGTGTAGCGGACCTGCGCCGGGTCGATCACGGACCGCGCCTGCTCGGCGAGCCGACGCATGTCCTCGTGCTTGATCTTCCATCGGCCGCTCATCTGCTCGACGACGAGCTTCGAGTCCATCCGGACGTCGACGACCGCCGCGGGGTCGATCGCCGCCGCGGCCGTCAGCCCGACGACGAGTGCCGTGTACTCGGCGACGTTGTTCGTCGTCTCACCCAGATAGCCCGCGCGTTCTGCGAGCACGGCCCCGTCGTCGTCCCGGACGAGCGTGCCGTAGCCGGCAGGGCCCGGGTTGCCGCGGGAGCCACCGTCGGCCTCGACGACCAGGTGTCGCCGGCCCACGACCTAGAAGTCTCCGCGGACGACGATGTGACCGTGGTCCTCGAGCCGGACGACCGTCTCGGGAGCGGCCGCCGTGATCTCGGCGACCTCCGCGGGCGCGAGATTCAGGTTCAGCCCCTCGAGGAACGAGCCCTTGAGCGCGACGACGCCACGGCCACCGGTCTTGGCCCGCACCTTGTCGTAGAGGGCGAGCAGCGGCGCGTCGATGCCCTCGACGGCCCGAGCACGGTCCGCCTGGGCGACCTCGAGGCTGCGGTCGATCTCCGCGGTCTCCGCGTCACGCTCGGCGACGGCAGCGGTCCGGGCGGCCTCGAGCTCGGCATGCGCCGTCTCGACGCTCTGCAGCGACGCGGTGTGCGCCTCCAGCCGCTCCATCACCTCGAGCTCCACCTCCTCGAGCGCCTCCTGGCGACGACCGAGCGTCTCGAGCTCGCTCATCAGCGCCTGCGCGTCCTTCGCGCCGACCTGCCCGGAGTCCAGTCGCGACTGGTCCCGCGCGGCACGTGTGCGCACCTGCTCGACGTCGCCCTCGGCCTTGGTGAGCTCGCGACGCAGGTCGGAGGCACGCGTGCGGGACTGGACCAGCGACGACGAGAGGTCGCTCAGCTGCCCGTCGAGCTCGGCGATGCGCTCCAGCACGGGGAGGTTGCGCTTCTTGTGCTCGAGCTGCTGGATCCGGATGTCGACGTCCTGGACGGCCAGGAGTCGGTGCTGATCCTCGGGCGGTGCTGTGGTCACGGGTGGTCCTCTCGGTCGGGAGCGTCGGACGACGGGATCTGGAACGTCCACGGGTCGGTGCAGCGCGTGCTGACGCGGGTCTCTACCGTACCGGCGAGGCGGTGGGCCACCGTGCTGGCCGCGGCGGCGAGCCAGGTCCACTCTCCGGCGAAGTGCGCGACGTCGACGAGGTACGGCGTGGGCGCACCGCCGCTCGCGCGTCCGTCGTGGGCAGCTCGCTCCCGCAGCTCGGACGCCGGGTGGTGGCGCAGGTCACCCGTGACGTAGACGTCGGCGCCGCTGGCGCGCACCGCGTCGAAGAGCGAGTCTCCCGCGCCGCCGACCACGGCCACGGTGCTCACGAGCGCATCCGGGTCGCCCGCCACCCGGACCCCCTGGGCGGTCGCCGGCAGCACTCGCGCAGCGCGGCGGGCGAAGGACGCCAGGCTCGTCGGTTCCGCGAGCACCCCGACGCGGCCGATCCCCCGGTCCGGGTCGTCACCGGGGACGAGCGGGACCCGGTTCTCGACGCCGAGCACCTCGGCCAGCGCGTCGGCGACGCCTCCGGGTGCCGCGTCGGCGTCCGTGTGGGCCACGTAGAGCCCGCAACCACCGCGGATGAGCCGGTGCACGAGCGCGCCTTTCGCGGTCGTGGCCGCGACCCCGTGGACACCCCGCAGGAACAGCGGATGGTGCGTCAGCAGGAGGTCGGCGCCCCACTCGAGCGCCTCGTCGACGACGGTCTCGACCGGGTCGACGGCGAACAGGATCTTGGCCACGGGCGCGTCCGGGTCGCCCGCGGCCAGCCCGACGGCGTCCCAGTCCTGTGCCGTTCCGGGCGGATAGAGGTCGTGGAGGACGCCGACGACGTCACTGAGGCGTGGTGAGGTCACGTGCTCAGGGTAGTCACTTCGCCCGGGCGTACGACTCGACGACGGCGACGGTCACGGGGAAGTCGAGGTCGAGGTCGCCGAAGAGAAGTCGCCCTGCGGCCGCGGCCGACTCACGCAGGATCGCCGCGACGTCGTCGGCCTGCCCCGCCGGAGCGTGCACCACCACCTCGTCGTGGAGAAAGTAGACGAGGTGGGCCTGCTCGGCGAACGGCGCCGGCGCGAGGCAGGCGTCGGTGGCGTCCGGCAGGGCCGCGAGCCGCTGCCTGATGCTCGCCAGCCAGCACGAGGCCCACTCGGCCGCGGTCCCCTGGACGACGAAGTTCCGGGTGAACCGCCCCTGGGCACGCCCCGTCGCGCGGGCCCGGGACTCGTCGTCGGCCGTGGCGGAGTCGGCGAACGCACCGCTCTGGGCCTCGCCCCACCCGCCCGACGGCGGGGGTGAGGTCCGGCCGAGCAGGGTGCTGACCCGCCGCCCGCGTTCACCCTCGCGCGCTGCCGCGTCGACGAAACCCAGAGCGGCGGGAAACGCACGGACCAACCGCGGGCGCACCAGGCCGCTGTCGCCCGACGTGCCGCCGTACAGCGCGCCGAGCATCCCGACCTTCGCGTGCTCGCGCGAGTCGACCACCCCCTGGTCCACGAGCCCCGCGTAGATGTCGCCTCCGCGGCCCGCGGTCGCCAACCGCTCGTCGCGCGCCAGACCGGCGAGCACCCGCGGTTCGAGCTGGGCCGCGTCGGCGACGACGAGGGTCCAGCCGGGGTCGGCCACCACCGCGGGTCGTACGGCGTGCGGGAGCTGGAGGGCTCCCCCGCCGCTGGTCGCCCAGCGACCCGACGGTGCGCCGGAGACGACGTAGTCCGGCCGGAACCGGCCGTCGTGCACCCAGGCGTCGATCCACGCCCACCCGTTGGCCGTCAGGAGCCGGGCGAGTCTCTTGTACTCGAGCAGCGGTCCGATCACGGGGTGGTCGACGCGCTCGAGGTCCCACTGACGTGTCGAGTCGACGGACACCCCGGCGTACCGCAGCGCGCGCAGAAGGTCCGGCTGGCTGTCGGGGTTCAGGGACGGCGCGTCCAGCGCGGCCCGGACCGACTCGGCAAGCTCGTGCATGCGCGCCGGTCGCTCGCCGTCACGGGGCCGGGGTCCGAGCTCCGACCGCAGGAGCTCGTCGTGCACGCGGGCGCTCCACGGCAGGCCGGCATGGTGCATCTCGGCCGCGACGAGGGCGGCGGACGACTCCGCCGCCAGCAGCAGGCGGAGGGCTCCGGGGCGGGCCGAACCGTCCACGGCCTCCTGCTGCGCGAGGAGCTCCTCGACGGGGTCGGGCGCGACCGGCGCTGCCACGTCGAAGAGCGTCTCCGCCTGCCGTGCCGGGAACGACGACGCGACGGGCGTGGGATCGTCCCAGGGATCGGCGGGCGCCGTCGCGTACGTCGACCCCTCGAGGGCCGCCGCCGAGCGCAGCACCCTGCGCGCAAGCCGCAGGTCGTGGGCACGCTCGACGCGATGCCCCCCGCGCAGCAGGTCGCGATAGGTCACGGCCGTGTCCGCCCACACCCACCGGTCCGTCGACGACGACCGGTCGTACGCCGTCGTGAAGGTCTCGGGCGGTTGCGCCACGTCCTGCCCCGGCGGCACGGCGAGCACCTCGGGGCCGTCAGGGCCGTCGGGGCCGCCGGTGCCGGGTCGGCAGACGAGGTGCATGGGGCCAGTCTCTCGTGCCCGCCCCGCCGACGACGACCGATTCCGAGCGCGAGCCTCGGTCAGTCGAGCGTCCGTGCGAAGCACCGGGAGAGCTCCGAACCGACGTACGGCCCGTAGAGAGGGATCTCGGAGTAACCCTCCCGTTCGTAGAAGCGCACGGCGTCGGGCTGCTCGGTGCCGGTCTCCAGGACGAGCCGGCGAACGCCGCGCTCGCTCGCCGCGTCCTCGAGCGCGCGCAGCACGACGGAGGCCACGCCCGATCCGCGCGAGGCCGGGACCACGAACATGCGTTTGATCTCGGCGGACGGCGGGCCAGCGACGTCGAGCAGGCGCAGGCCACCGCAGGCGACCGGCGCGCCGGTCGCGTCACGCGCGAGCACGAAGACCGCGATGTCCTCGGTGGTCGGCGCCGCGCCGGGCTCGTGGTCGTCGCAGCCGTATCGCTCGTCGAGCTCGGCCCGCTGCGCTCGACGGAGCCGGTCGGCATCCGGGTGGTCCCAGACGACGGGCCGGACCTCGAACGTTCGTGCGCTCACGTGTATCCCACTTCTCTGATCCGACGGAACGTGCGTTACCGTAACACTCGTTCCGGCGCCGATCGCGCCGCATGATGGAGGAGGAAACGTGGCACGCCCCAAGGACGCCGACGCGGCACGCCGGATCTCCGAGGCCGTCCGTGCCGTCATGGCGCGCGGCGGCCCGCAGTCGCTGAGCGTGCGCGCCGTCGCCCGCGAGGCGGGGTGCAGCACCGGCCTGATCATGCACACCTTCGCCGACAAGCGAGCGCTCCTCGCCCATGCGCGTGCCCTGCAGCACGAGCGCGCCGCGCGGCGGCTCGCCGCGATCGACGAGGACATGGCCGACGCACCCGCGGCCGCCCGGCTCCGCGAGACGCTGATGGCCGCGCTGCCCGACGACGACGAGCGCACGCAGGACGCGCGGATCTGGCTCGGCTTTCTGGCGGCGGCCCTCGACGACGACGAGCTGCGGGCGCGCCACGTCGCCGGCAACCGGTCGTTCGTCGAGCGTGTCCGTGGGCTGGTCGGCGAGGCACGTCCCGACGACCCGCGTCTGGACGTCGCGGCGACGACGCTCGCGCTCGTCAGTCTCGTCGAGGGCCTGACGTCGCTCAGCACCGCCGACACCGAGCTCTACTCCCCCGAGGCGCGAGCAGCCGCCGTCGACAGGGCACTGACCGCACACGGTCTCGGGTCGCTCCCGCCCCGCTGACGGCTCCCCTGCCGCAGTCGCGGGGAGAGCATGGTCCTAATGCTGCTCGTACGTCGAGAGGAAGTTCCCGAGCCGTCCGATCGCCTCGGTCAGATCTTCTGCCCACGGGAGCGTCACGATCCGCAGGTGGTCGGGCGTCGGCCAGTTGAAGCCGGTGCCGTGGGTGAGCAGGATCTTCTCCTGGAGCAGGAGGTCGAGAGCGAGCTGTTCGTCGTCCCTGATGGGGTAGACCTCGGGATCGAGACGTGGGAAGACGTAGAGCGCCGCCTTGGGCGTCACCGCGGTCACGCCCGGGATCTTCTCCAGCGCCGTGACCGCCGCGTCGCGCTGCGAGCGCAGGCGCCCCCCAGGGCCGACCAGGTCGTCGATGCTCTGGTAGCCGCCCAGCGCCACCTGGATCGCGTTCTGCGCCGGGACGTTCGGGCACAGCCGCATCGACGCGAGGAGGTCGAGCCCCTCGAGGTAGCTCCTGGCGTGCGACTTGGGGCCCGTGACGACGAGCCAGCCCGCGCGGTACCCGCAGATGCGGTAGGCCTTCGAGAGTCCGCCGAAGGTGAGCGTCAGGACGTCGGGCGCGACGGACGCCGTCGAGATGTGCTGCGCGCCGTCGTAGAGGATCTTGTCGTAGATCTCGTCGGACATGAGGATCAGCCCGTGCTTGCGGGCGAGCTCGGCGATCTGCTCCAGGTGCGGCCGGTCGTAGACGGCACCGGTCGGGTTGTTGGGGTTGATGACGACGATCGCGCGCGTGCGCTCGTTGATCTTCGACTCGAGGTCGGCGATGTCCGGGTTCCAGCCGTCGTTCTCGTCGCACCGGTAGTGCACCGGTTCACCGCCCGCGAGCTTGGTCACGGCGGTCCAGAGCGGGTAGTCCGGCGCGGGGATCAGCACCTCGTCGCCGTTGTCGAGCAGGGCCTGCAACGAGAGCTGGATGAGCTCCGAGACACCGTTGCCGAGCCAGACGTCGTCGATGTCGAGGTGCGGGAACCCGTCGCGGAGCTGGTACTCGTTGACCACCGCGCGCCGTGCCGACTTGATGCCGCGCGACTCCGAGTAGCCGACGGAGCCGGGCAGGCCGGCGATCATGTCCTGGAGGATCGTCGACGGCGCGTCGAAGCCGAAGTGTTGCGGGTTGCCGATGTTGAGCTTGAGGATCTGGTGCCCCTCGGACTCGAGCTCTGCCGCACGTGCCGCCACAGGACCCCGGATGTCGTAGAGGACGCCACGTAGCTTCTCGGACTGCTCGACAGGTCGGATCATCGTCGTATCGTCGCATGCCGATCTGGGGCGGCCCAGGTCATTTCACTCTGCGACCCTGTCGCTGCACCCCGAGGTCGACCCCTGCGCGCGAGGTAGTGCCTGGCAGGGTCGACCTCGCGCGCAGGGGTCGACCTCGCGACGGGGCGCGAGGCGGGGCCGGCACAGCGAGGGGTGAGGAACAGGCGAGGGACGGGTGGGCCCGGAGGGACTCGAACCCCCGACATCCACGGTGTAAACGTGGCGCTCTAACCAACTGAGCTACAGGCCCTGGCAACCACGGAGCATACCGGGTCGATCAGGGTGAGGTGGAACCGCGCCACCCGTCGATCATGGCGCGATAGGCGGCTGTCGGCCGCGCAGAGCCGGGGTCGGACCGCACGGCCCAGCGGACCTCACCGTCGGCGACGAGGAAGCTCCCACGCCGCGCTGCGCCCCGGTCCTCGTCGAACACACCGAAGGCACGCGCCACCGCACCGTGCGGCCAGAAGTCACTCACGCCGTCGTACGGCTCGTGCTCCAGCCAGGCGCGGAGCGCGGGGAGCGAGTCGCAGGAGACCACGAAAAGTCGAAGTCCCGCCTGCACGACGTCGCCCGCCAGCTCCCGGAGAGCGTGCACCTCACCCGTACAGACAGGGGAGAAGGCATAGGGGACGAACACGAGAACCAGCGGTTCCTCCGAACCGTCGAGCACGACAGGCTCTCCGGACGTGTCCGACGCCACGACGGGCGGGACGCGGTCTCCGACCGCGAGCGTCACCGTCAGCGGTTGCGCCCGCTGGGACCGAGTCGGGTGGCCGACCAGTCGGGTGCGACGGCGAAGGTCGTCATCGCGTGCAGCCCCGCGGTGGTGGCCGCCTCCTGGATGACGGGGTGGCCGACGTGCTCGTCACGGCCGGGCTTGGGGGTGAGGATCCAGATCGGGCCACCGTCGTCGAGCACGGTCTGGACGTCCACGAGGAGATCCGTGAGATCGCCGTCGTCGGCGCGGTACCAGGCGATCACGGCGTCGGTGACCTCACCGAAGTCCTCGTCCACGAGCTCCGAGCCGACGGCCTTCTCGATCAGAGCACGCAAGTCGTCGTCGACGTCTTCGCCCCATCCGAACTCCTGGACGACCTGTCCGCTCGTGAACCTCAGTCGGTCCGCGTCGTACAGGTCAGCGGTCGCTGCCACAGTTCTACTCATCCTCTCACCGGGTTTCCCGCACAGGTGCGGCTTCTGCCCGCAAAGGTAGCCCACCTCGCGGATCTCTGCCTCCGCCACCATGATTCACACGGAATGTCAGGGAAATCACGCCCAGATCTTTGCTGTGCAAGTGACTTCTGCGCCGTTCGGCAACAGAATGGGAAGCGACCATCCTGATCCGTGTGCCCGCGGCCATGCCGCACGTCGCACGCTGAGGGGTCCGAGGCGAGCAGATCCGGGCAGACGAAGCCCGGCGTGAAGCTCCGAACGAGACAAGAGGATTCTGGTGGCATCGAACGACGAGACCAGGCCGCTGATTAACGGCCTGCTCAGCCAGGTACCGGACATCGACCCCGCCGAGACGAGCGAGTGGGTCGAGTCCCTGGACGGGCTGATCGACGACCGGGGCGGCCCCCGTGCCCGGTACGTCCTGCTCAACCTGTTGAAGCGGGCGCGGGAACGCAACGTGGCCATCCCGACCTCCATCAACACGCCGTACGTCAACACGATCGGTGTCCACGAGGAGCCGTACTTCCCCGGTGACGAGGTCATCGAGCGCCGGTACCGCAGCTGGAACCGGTGGAACGCCGCGGTCATGGTGACCCGCGCGCAGCGTCCCGAGATCAGCGTCGGCGGCCACATCTCGTCCTACGCGTCGGTGGCGACGCTCTACGAGGTGGGCCTGAACCACTTCTTCCGCGGCAAGGACCACCCGGGCGGCGGCGACCAGATCTACTTCCAGGGCCACGCCTCCCCCGGCGTGTACTCCCGTGCCTTCCTCGAGGGCCGGCTCTCCGCCGACGACCTCGACGGCTTCCGCCAGGAGCACTCCCACGAGGGCGGCGGGCTTCCGTCCTACCCGCACCCGCGCCTCATGCCCGACTTCTGGGAGTTCCCGACCGTCTCTATGGGCCTCGGCCCGTCGTCGGCGATCTACCAGGCGTGGACCAACAAGTACCTGCACAACCGTGGCATCAAGGACACCAGCCAGCAGGACGTCTGGGCGTTCCTCGGCGACGGCGAGATGGACGAGCCCGAGTCGCGCGGCATGCTGCAGCTCGCCGCGCAGCAGAACCTCGACAACCTGAACTTCGTGGTCAACTGCAACCTGCAGCGCCTCGACGGCCCGGTCCGCGGCAACGGCAAGATCATCCAGGAGCTCGAGGCCTTCTTCCGTGGCGCCGGCTGGAACGTCATCAAGGTCGTCTGGGGCCGCGAGTGGGACACCCTGCTCAACGCGGACAAGGACCGCGCGCTGGTCAACCTGATGAACACGACGCCGGACGGCGACTACCAGACCTACCGTGCCGAGGACGGCGCGTTCATCCGCGAGCACTTCTTCGGCCGTGACCCGCGCACCAAGGCGCTGGTCGAGAACATGACCGACGACGACATCTGGAACCTCAAGCGCGGCGGTCACGACTACCGCAAGCTGTTCGCGGCGTACGAGGCGGCGCGCAACCACACCGGTCAGCCGACGGTCATCCTCGCGCACACGATCAAGGGCTACGGTCTCGGCTCGACGTTCGCGGGTCGCAACTCGACGCACCAGATGAAGAAGGTCGGCATCGACGACCTGAAGGTGCTGCGTGACAACCTGCGCATCCCGATCACGGACGAGGAGCTCGACGCCAACCCGTACGAGCCCCCGTACTACCACCCGGGCATGGACGCCCCGGAGATCCAGTACATGCTGGACCGTCGCAAGCGTCTCGGCGGGTTCGTGCCCGAGCGGCGCGACTCCCCCGCGCCGCTGGAGCTCCCGGGCGAGAAGACATACGAGATCCTCAAGAAGGGCTCGGGCAAGCAGGAGATCGCCACCACGATGGCGTTCGTCCGCCTGCTCAAAGACCTGATCCGGGACAAGGAGATCGGCAAGCGCATCGTCCCGATCATCCCGGACGAGGCCCGGACGTTCGGGCTCGACTCGATCTTCCCGTCGGCGAAGATCTTCAACACGCTCGGCCAGAACTACCTGGCGGTCGACCGCGAGCTCATGCTCTCCTACAAGGAGTCCGAGTCCGGCCAGATCATGCACACGGGGATCAACGAGGCCGGTTCGGCCTCCGCGTTCCAGTCGGTCGGCACGTCGTACGCCACCCACGGCGAGGCGCTCATCCCCGTCTACATCTTCTACTCGATGTTCGGGTTCCAGCGCACCGGCGACCAGTTCTGGGCTGCCGGCGACCAGATGACGCGCGGGTTCATCATCGGCGCGACGGCGGGGCGCACGACCCTGACCGGCGAGGGCCTGCAGCACGCGGACGGGCACTCCCCGATCCTCGCGGCGACGAACGCCGCGATCGTGCAGTACGACCCGGCCTACGGCTACGAGATCCGCCACATCGTGCGCGACGGCATCGAGCGCATGTACGGGGACGGCTCGGACGGGCGCGACCAGAACGTCATGTACTACCTGACCGTGTACAACGAGCCGATGATCCAGCCGGTCGAGCCGGAGGACGTCGACGTCGAGGGCATCAAGCGCGGCATCCACCGTGTCTCGGTGTCCGACGCCGAGGGCCCGAAGGCTCAGATCCTCGCCTCGGGCGTGGGTGTGCCGTGGGGCCTCGAGGCTCAGGAGCTCCTCGCGAAGGACTGGGGCGTGTCGGCCGACGTCTGGTCGGTCACCTCGTGGAACGAGCTCCGGCGTGACGGTCTCGCCGCGGACCAGGACGCGTTCCTGTATCCGGAGCGCGAGGCTCGGGTCCCGTACCTGACGCAGAAGCTGCAGGGCGCGGACGGCCCGTTCGTCGCGACGTCGGACTTCGACCACATGGTCCCGGACCAGGTCCGCCAGTGGATTCCGGGCGACTACGCGGTGCTCGGTGCCGACGGGTTCGGGTTCTCCGACACCCGTGCCGCTGCCCGTCGGTACTTCAAGATCGACGGCCCGTCCGTCGTCGTCCGGGTGCTGCAGCAGCTGGCACGACAGGGCAAGGTCCCCGCGGAGTCGGTCTCGCAGGCCATCGAGAAGTACGCGCTGCACGACGTGAACGCCGGCACCTCCGGCAACGCCGGCGGCGACGCCTGACCGTCCGGCTCGGACGACGAACGCCCTCCCACCTCGGACGAGGTGGGAGGGCGTTCGTCATGTCTGGCCGGCTCAGCGCCCGGTGCTCTGCTCCCGCTGCGTGATCGCCCGTTCGAGCTCGGGGGTCATCGCCTTGACGGCGTCCGAGTCGGGGTGCGCCGCGAGCGCGTCGAGATGGTTGCGCGCGTCGGCGACCCGGTCGGCGTCCAGGGCGGCGAGCACCAGCTGTCGACCGACCTCGGGGACGTGCTCCCGGGTTCGCCAGTGCCCGATGCCGAGCCCGAGCGCGTCCACCGCGTGTCCCGACTCCCGCAGCCCGACGACCGACTCGGCGAGCGCCTGACCCGTGGGGTCCCGGTCGGTCGCCGTGGCGAACCGGCGCAGCGCGCCGTCGAGGTCCTCGTCGACCGAGAGACGCCCGAGCTCGACCAGCGGGTACCACCCGCGCGGGTTGCCGGCGAGCTCTTCGGCCAGCGACCAGACGGCGAGGTCGGCCGCCCGCTGGACCTCCTGCTCGTCGACCGGTGCCGCGAGCGGGTCGTCGGGAACGTGGGCGTCGGCGGCGCGGCGGCGCACGATCTCTGCCAGGGCCTGGAAGGCGCGCGCGTCGTTGGGGTCGTCGGCCAGCATGGCTCGCAGGGCGTCCTCGTGCACGGTGTCCCCTCGTCGTCCGCTCGTGGTGGGCCGTCGCGCGCCGATCGTCGACGTCGGCTGTCGTCGGATCAGTTGTCGAAGACGGGGCATGAGGGCCATGCCTTCACCCTAGCCTCCACGTCACCAACTCACCCTGGGCGGCGCTCCGGACGACCCTTCCGGTTCGCGCGGACACGCGGGGCGACCGACACGCACACCGGGGACGTTGTGGAATCTCTACAATCCGATGTGGATATGATCGCGCGGTGACCTCCACCCCCGACCACCTCCAGCGCGTCCGCGACGGCGGCGGTCTGCTCACGGCAGCCGCGCTCCGGCGTCTCGACGACGAGCTCGACTGGTACCGGGCGCTGCCCGCGGAGGACCGCTCGTGGATCGGACTCGTCGCGCAGGCCGGCATCTCGGCCTTCACGTCCTGGTTCGCCGACCCCTCGCGAGCCCCGCACGGTGTGAACGAGATCTTCGCCGCGGCTCCCCCCGAGCTCACGCGGTCGATCTCGCTCCAGCACACGCTCCAGCTCGTGCGTCTCGTCGTCGAGGTCGTCGAGGAGAACAGCGACCGGCTGGCGGTCCCGGGGCACGAGCGCGACCTGCGCGAGGCCGTGCTGCGCTACTCGCGCGAGGTGGCGTTCTCGGCCGCCGAGGTCTACGCCCGCGCGGCCGAGGTGCGGGGCGCGTGGGACGCCCGCCTGGAGGCACTGGTCGTCGACGCGCTCGTGCGGGGCGACACGGACCACTCCGTGCGGTCGCGGGTCTCGGCCCTCGGGTGGGGCGGGCGCGGGAGCACCCTGGTCATGGTCGGGACGACCGACGGCCCGCTCGACGAGGTCCGGACGGCGGACCTGCGGCGGGCGACCCGCCGGGCCGCCGGGGACGCTCTGGTCGGGATCCACGGCGACCGCATCGTCCTCGTCATCGGGGGCGAGAGCGATCTCCAGGCCGCGGCGGCGACGCTCCTCCCACGTTTCGGGCCCGGCCCGGTCGTCATCGGACCCACCGTCCCCGGCCTCGACGACGCCGCGCGGTCGGCCCAGGCGGCCCTGGCAGGACTCGCGGCGGCCCCGGCCTGGCCGCAGGCCCCGCGGCCCGTGCTCGCCGACGACCTGCTGCCCGAGCGCGTGCTGACAGGAGACGCGATCGCACGCCGCACCCTGGTGGCGCAGGCGTACCGGCCCCTGGAGGAGGCGACCGGCTCGATCCTCGAGACCCTCTCGGCCTACCTCGGGACCGGACGATCGCTCGAGGCCGCGGCCCGCAACCTCTACGTCCACCCCAACACCGTGCGGTACCGGCTGAAGAAGGTCTCCGAGGTGACGGGTTGGGACCCCCTGGACGCCCGCGAGTCCTTCGTGCTGCAGATCGCGCTCGCCGTCGGTCAGCTCGGCGCCCGACGCTGACACCCACGGTGGCGCCGAGTTGTAGGTACTGCACAACACACCGTCGCAACCTTCGTGCGCGCCGCCACGTCACGCGAGCGCCCGCGCCAGGCACAGTTGACGGGTGCTCGCAGTCGTCTGCCCTGGACAGGGCTCCCAGTCCCCCGGAATGCTCAGCCCCTGGCTCGAGGTCCCCGGTGTCGCGGAGCGCCTCGCGGCGTTCTCCGAGGCGGCCGGCATCGACCTCGCCACCCACGGGACGACGTCCGACGCCGAGACGATCAAGGACACGGCGATCGCCCAGCCGCTCCTCGTCGCCACCGCGATCCTCGCCGCGGAGAACCTGCTCGACGGCACCGCGGCGGCGGACGCGATCGACGTCACCGCGGGCCACTCGGTCGGTGAGCTGTCCGCCGCGGCCGTCGCGGGCGTGCTGACCGGCGAGAGCGCGGTCCGGCTCGTCACGCACCGAGCGAAGGCGATGGCGACCGCCGCGGCGGCGGCACCCTCCGGAATGGCTGCGGTTCTCGGGGGCGAGCCGGAGGCGGTGCTCGCGGCCATCGAGGCGGCTGGTCTCTGGCCCGCGAACGTCAACGGCGCCGGACAGGTCGTCGCGGCGGGCTCCCCCGAGGGCATCGAGAAGCTCACGGCGAACCCGCCCGAGCGCGCCCGGGTGCGTCCGCTCCAGGTGGCCGGCGCGTTCCACACGCCGTTCATGGAGCCCGCCCGCGACGAGTTCGCCGCGGTGCTCGACGGGTGGGAGTCGGCGGACCCCACGGTCACGCTGCTCTCGAACGCGGACGGACGGTCGTACGGTCAGATCTCCGGCGAGGGAGACGGCGCGGGCGCCGACGTGCTGCAGCGGCTCGGCGCCCAGGTGGTCGCCCCGGTGCGGTGGGACCTGTGCCAGGAGACACTCGTTACGCTGGGCGTGACGGGTCTGATCGAGCTCGCGCCCGGCGGGGTCCTCACCGGCCTCGCTCGACGTGCGATGCGCGGTGTCGAGACGGTAGCCGTCAAGACGCCCGAGGACCTGGACGCCGCCCTCGAGCTGGCGTCGCGGCACCACGGCACCACCCCGACCGAGACCGAGGAGACCACCGCGTGAGCACTCCCACCCTTCGCCTGCCCGAGACACCGACGGGGTCACGGATCCTCAGCATCGGTGCGGCGCGCGGTGCGAACGTCGTCACGAACGACGACATCGCGGGACCGATCGACTCCTCCGACGAGTGGATCCAGCAGCGCACCGGGATCGTCACGCGACGCCGTGCGGACGCAGACGTCACGGTGATCGACCTCTCCGAGGAGGCGGCACGCGAGGCGCTCACCGGCGCCGGCCTCACCGGGGCGGACATCGACACCGTCATCGTCTCCACCGTGACCCACTTCGAGCAGACCCCGGCCGCCGCCGCCGTCCTGGCCGACCGGATCGGTGCGACGCCTGCAGCCGCGTGGGACATCTCTGCGGCCTGTGCCGGCTTCAGCTATGCCGTCGGCCAGGCAGACGCACTGGTGCGCTCCGGCGCCGCCCGGTACGTGCTGATCGTCGGCGCGGAGAAGATGAGCGACTTCATCGACCCGACCGACCGGAGCATCTCGTTCCTGCTCGGCGACGGCGCCGGTGCCGCGGTCGTCGGCCCGTCCGACGTCCCCGGCATCGGCCCGACGGTCTGGGGCTCCGACGGGTCCAAGGCGGGGGCGATCGGTCAGACGCACGCGTGGGACGCGATGAAGACGACGCCCGACGCCGGATGGCCGACGCTGCGCCAGGACGGTCCCTCGGTCTTCAAGTGGGCGAGCTTCCAGATGGCCCCGATCGCCCAGCGGGCGCTCGACGCCGCCGGGGTCACCGCCGACCAGATCCAGGCGTTCGTCCCGCACCAGGCGAACATGCGCATCATCGACCAGCTGATCAAGCAGCTCCGGCTCCCGGAGTCGGTGGTGATCGGACGCGACATCGCCGACACCGGCAACACGTCGGCCGCGTCGATCCCGCTCGCGACCGAACGGCTGCTGCGCGAGGGTCAGGTGAAGTCCGGCGACCTCTCGCTCCAGATCGGGTTCGGCGCCGGGCTCGTCTACGCCGCGCAGGTCATCGCACTCCCTTAGTTCCACTGTCCTGCGGCTGCCACCCGGCACGCCGTGATCACCATGCTCCGGGCCACCGGGGCAGACATCAAGGAGATACACCATGGCTGCCACCGAGCAGGAAGTCCTTGCGGGCCTCGCCGAGATCGTCAGCGAAGAGACCGGTCTGCCGACCGACGCCGTCGTCCTCGAGAAGTCCTTCACCGACGACCTCGACATCGACTCGCTCTCGATGATGACCATCGTCACGCACGCCGAGGACAAGTTCGACGTCCGCATCCCCGACGAGGACGTCAAGAACCTCGCGACCGTCGGCGACGCCGTCAGCTACATCACCAAGGCCCAGGCCTGATCCGCGGGCCGGGCCGGGTGACCACCCGGCCCGGCCGCCCGCACCCTCGTCTTCACGCACGCAGGTTTCTGCACCCGTTGCCCCACCATGACCCCGTAGGAGTCGCCATGAGCACCGTCCCCGACGTCGTCGTCACCGGCCTGGGAGCCACGACCCCCCTCGGTGGTGACGTGGAGTCCACGTGGCGCGCCGCCCTCGCCGGCGAGTCAGGCGTGAACAGGCTCTCCGAGGAGTTCCTCGGCGACTGGGAGATGCCGGTCACCTTCGCGGCTCAGCTGAAGGTCCCCTCGGACGAGGTCCTGAGCCGGCCCGAGACCAAGCGGATGGACCTGTCGGCCCAGTACGCCGTCGTCGCCACCCGGGAGGCATGGGCCGACGCCGGTTCCCCGGAGGTGGACGGGGACCGTCTCGGCGCGGTCGTCTCCTCGGGCATCGGCGGCATCCAGACGATCCTCAACGCCTGGGACACCATGAACTCGCGCGGCCCGCGCCGCGTGCTCCCGATGACCGTGCCGATGCTGATGCCCAACTCCCCCTCGGCCTACGTCGAGCTGGAGATCGGTGCCCGCGCCGGAGCGCACGCGCTCGTCTCGGCCTGCGCGTCCGGTGCCGAGGCCATCGGGTACGGGCTCGAGATGATCCGCACGGGTCGCGCAGACGTCGTCGTCGCCGGCGGCACCGAGGCGGCGATCCACCCGATGCCGATCGCCGCGTTCGCCGCGTCGCGCACGCTCTCGACCCGCAACGACGACCCCGAGGGCGCCTCCCGCCCGTACGACGTGACCCGCGACGGGTTCGTCCTCGGCGAGGGTGCAGCCGTCGTCGTCCTCGAGAGCGCGGAGCACGCCGCCGCCCGTGGCGCCCGCGTGTACGCGAAGATCGCCGGAGTCGGCCTGAGCTCCGACGCCTACCACATGACGTCGCCCGACCCCGAGGGACGGGGCCAGATCGCCGCCATGCGCAGCGCCCTGGAGAACGCCGGACTCTCCACGAGCGACGTCCGCCACGTCAACGCACACGCGACGTCGACGACCGTCGGCGATCTCGTCGAGGCACGCAGCATCCGCTCGCTCCTCGGCGACGACGCCGACCAGGTCTCGCTGTCCGCGACGAAGTCGATGACGGGCCACCTTCTCGGTGGAGCGGGCGCCCTCGAGTCGATCTTCACGATCAAGGCGCTGGCGGACCGGCAGGCGCCGCCGACAATCAACGTCACCGAGCCGGATCCCGAGCTCGACCTCGACCTCGTCCGGAACACACCCCGTGAGATCCCGACGGGCGACGTCGCCGCGATCAACAACTCGTTCGGCTTCGGTGGTCACAACGTGGCACTGGTCGTCACCTCCGCGTAGCGAGACCGGGCACGACGAAGGCCGGTACCCCTTCCCCGGGGGTGCCGGCCTTCGTCGTGAACGGTTCCTGCTCTCGCGTCGCGAGCCCGGACGTCGTGGCCGCGGTCCGAGGTCAGCCGACCTCGTGGAGCCAGCGCACGGGTGCGCCGGCACCGGCATAGCGGAACGGCTCGAGCTCCGCGTCCCAGGCGGTGCCGAGGGCGAGGTCCAGGGCGTCGCGCATCTGCCGGGGGTCGGCGTGCTCGAGCACGGAGCGGATGCGGTCCTCCGGGACGACGACGTTGCCGTGGACGTCCGTTGCGGCGTGGAAGATCCCGAGACCTGGAGTGTGCGACCACCGGCTGCCGTCGGCACCGGGCGAGGCCTCTTCCGTCACCTCGTACCGCAGGTGGGCCCAGCCGCGCAGGCCCGAGGCGAGCTTGGCACCGGTCCCCTGCGGACCGGTCCAGCTCAGCTCGGCGCGCAGCACCGAGGCGCCGGCGGGCTGGTCGGTCCAGTCCAGCGAGACGCGCCTGCCCAGCACGTTGCCTGCCGCCCACTCGATGTGGGGGCACAGCGCACGCGGAGATGAGTGCACGAAAAGAACACCGCGAGTGGTTGCACCAGACATGTCGGCCTCCCTAGGTCGAGGTTCGTCTTCCCCAACGTCCTCGCCCAGCGGGAGTACTGCAGTGCACGCGGCGTGCTCGTGCTCACATTCTTACATGATCCCGAAGAGTCATGCAGGGTGGGGGCTCAGAGCTGTGAACGCAGCTCGCGCATCGCCTTGCGCCGGACGGACTTCTCCAGCCGGTCCAGGTAGAGCATGCCGTCCAGGTGGTCGCACTCGTGCTGGAGCGCGCGCGCCATCAGCTCCGTGCCCTCTACCACGACGGGCTTCCCGTCGAGGTCGATCCCCTCGACCCGGGCGTACCACGCACGTGTTGTCGGGTACCAGAGCCCGGGGACGGACAGGCACCCCTCCTCGCCATCCTGGTACTCGTCCTCGGACAGTGCGGTGATCCGGGGGTTGAGCACGTAGCCGATCTCGTCCTCGATGTTCCACGAGAAGGCACGGAGGCTCACGCCGATCTGGGGTGCTGCGAGGCCTGCCCGACCGTCGTCGTCGACCGTCTCGACGAGGTCCTCGACGAGCGCACGCACGCGGTCGTCGATGGTCGTGATCTCCTCGCACGGGGTGCGCAGGACGGGGTCCGGGATAACGCGGATCTCTCGCATGGCCATGGGCCATATTCTTCCACGTCTCCCGGACCCCCACGGATCACATCCGGGCGAACCGTGCCCTCGCGAACGAGTACAGGCCGTAGGCGGCGAACCCGAGGCCCATGGCCACGAGCAGGACGGCCCCGAACGGCTGCCCGCCGATCGTGGCGAAGACGTCGTCCATGCCACCGGCCTTGTCGGCGTCGGCCGTGAGGGCCGCCCAGACGAAGAGTGCACCGAGGACGACAAGCGCTGCGCCCTTGGCGATGTACCCGATCTTCCCGGTCAGGACGACACCCTTGCCGGCGGCACCCGTTCCCGTCGACCTCAGGTCCTCGCGGAACTTCTCCTTCCAGCCCTTGTAGACGTGGTAGACGCCACCACCGATGATCGCCAGGCCGACCGCCCCGACGAGGAGCTGACCCGCCGGCGCGGCCAGGGCCTTGGCCGTCAGCGACTCCTCCGAGCCGCCACCCGACCCGCTGCCCGTCGCGAACCGCATCGCGATGAACCCCATCGCTCCGTAGAGCACGGCCTTCCCCGCAGCCTTGGCGCGGTCCGTGGCCTCCTGCCCGCGAGAGACCGCCTCCGTCACCTGCCACAGCGCGAGCGCCGCGAAGGCGACGACGGCGAACCAGAGGACGAACGCGCCACCGGGCGTCTGGGCGATCTCGCTGAAGGCACCGGAGGAGTCAGCGGACCCGGAGTCCGAGGAGGACAGCGCGATCTTGACGACCAGGCCGCCGACGATCAGGTGCAGGAGGCCGCTCACCGCGAAGCCGGCACGCGCCAGACCCTGGAGGACCTTGCTGTCGTTCGCCTGCTGGGCGGCACCAGATGCCGAGTTCATGAATCACCCTCCCTCGCCCCGGTCGATCCGGGGCAGGGAGACAGTGTGGCAAAGATTCCGTTCCACACCACTTGTCGGGCATGCCGGCGGTCGGCAGCGGCGTTCGGCACTTGCGTCGAGCGCGGGTGACCGGCCCGGACGCACAGCTCGGGGATCCCTCGGGAACACGGGTGGGCCAGGTGGGGCTTGAACCCACGACCGACGGATTATGAGTCCGCTGCTCTGACCGACTGAGCTACTGGCCCGTGCGCCGAACATCGTACCCGTCAGCGCAGCGCGAGTCGCCGCCGTTCCGCCATGCGCCGACGGCGCGCCTCGACCTCGTCGGCGAGCTCGTGCAGGTCGGCGAGGAACCGGTCGGCGTGCTCGACCAGCACGCCGATCCGCTGCTCGTCCCGGGTCACCCAGCAGACCTCTCGCTCGAGCGTGTGCCGGTGCTCGACGACGAAGAGCGAGCGGTCCGCACCGGTGACGTGCAGCTGCCACTGGAGCTGGTCGCGATACCGACGGACCGCGCTGCGCAGCGGATGGACCGACGTCTTGATCTCGGCGATCGCGTCCTCGCCGATCCCGTCGGGCGTGGCGAGGTGACCCGACGTCTCCCCCTCGCACAGCAGTGCGTTGGGCTCGATGCCCCAGTTCTCGGTGATCCAGGCCGCGATGACCGGCTCCCGCTCACGACCGTGGGCGAAGGCGGCCGAGTGCGCGTCCGCCTCGCCGAAGACCTTGCGTTCGAGCAGCTTGGCCCGCTGCACGCTGGGTGTTCCGTCCTGGCGGACGATCTTCGTGCAGTCGGTCGCCGTGACACCGGAGCGCCGCGCCGCGAGCCAGGCGTCGCGGGCGTCGGAACCCACGGGTGCGCCGTCGTCGTCGCACCGGAACCGGACGCGCACGGGTGACGGGTGGACGACGAGCACGAGACCTCCTGACATCGGACCAGGCGAGGTTATCGCCTCCGCGCACACATCCACGTACTGGCGCTACGGTTGCCAGATGTTCTTTCGTCGCGCCACGCTCCCCGCAGACGTCCGCCAGACGCTCGACCTGGCGGCGGGCGACAAGGTCCTGGCGAGCGCCGAGCTCGACGACGGCTGGGCGGTCGCGAGCCGGCAGCACCTGCACCTGACCGGTGCGCGTGCCGTTCGCCGACCCTGGTCGGCCGTCGACCGCGCCAGCGCGGACCCCGAGACGTCGACGATCACGGTGACGTGGGTGGACGCAGAGCCCACGGCCCTCCGCCTCGTGGACGGGTCGCCGGGACCCTTCCCGACGGTGCTGCGCGAGCGGGTCCAGACCTCGGTCGTCCTCGCCGAGCGCATCACGCTCCCGGGGGGCGCTGCGCGGGTCGCGGTCCGACGCGCCCCGGACGGTTCCCTCTTCTCCCAGGTCTCTGTCGACGGCGGCGTCGACGTGGACGACCCGGCGATCCGGCGACGGTTGGACGTCACAGAGTCCGCCGTACGATCGGCGTGCGGAATGGGTCTCTGAGGCTGGTAGAGTTTTCTCCGTTCGGCAGCCCGGCGAGGCAGCCGATCCGCGATCCCGCGTAGCTCAGTGGCAGAGCATCCGACTGTTAATCGGACGGTCGTTGGTTCGAATCCAACCGCGGGAGCATCGCAGAAGGCGCTGACCGTCCGGTCGGCGCCTTCTTTCGTCGCTGGACCGCTCCGAGCCCCACCGGGCGTCGGTCGTCACCCGGCCGTCACCCGGCGGCCGTCACCCGGCCTCGCGCAGCTCGCGGCGCTGTCTCTCGATGCTCAGCAGGTCGGCGAAGGCCTGCTGGTAGGCGGGGTCCGACGGGTCGAGGCGCTGCAGCGTCCCCTTCGCGTCGGCGATACGGCGGGCGAGCCCCATGTCGACGAGCGTGCGCACGACGTCGCGCACGTACGCGTCGATCGACTCGGGACGGTCCTCGGGCATCGGGGCCACGGCGAGACGGTTGACGATCGGGGCGACGTGCTCGGGCGCGGCCGAGACGACGTCGGCGACCCAGCGCCCGGGCGTGGCCCGAGCCGCCGTGAGCCCGCCGACACCCCGGATCACCTCGTGCACGGCCCGCCAGGCGGGCGTCGCGAAGGCGTCGGCGTCGAGCGCGTCGAACGTGTCGGCGTCAGCCGCGAGCGGGTACTGCAGCACGCCGATCAGCACCTGCCGCTCGAGCCGGGCTGCCGGGTCACGGGGGTCCGGCTCGGGCAGACGTGGGCCGTCGGAGACGGACTCCGCCGCTGGCTCGGACCGGTGCGGGCGAAGGGCGTGCTCGTCCGGTCCGGCCAGCCGCGGGGCGTTCTTGACCGCGCGCAGGACGGCGGGCTCGTCCATCCCGATCCAGCCGGCCAGCATCCGCGCGTACTCGGGCCGCAGAGCGGTGTCCCGGATCCCGGCGATCACGGGGGCCGCGGCCCGCAGCGCACCGACCCGCCCCTCGGCGGTGGTGAGGTCGTAGTCCTCGAGCGTCGTCCGCACGACGAACTCGAAGAGCGGCTGGCGCCCGTCCACGAGCGCCCGGACGGCTTCCGGTCCGCGAGCCATCCGCAGGTCGCACGGGTCCATGCCGGAGCCCTCGACGGCCACGAACGTCTGGGCGTAGAAGCGCTGATCCTCGCTGAACGCGCGCATCGCGGCCTTCTGCCCCGCGGCGTCGCCGTCGAACGTGAAGATCACCTCGCCACCCACGGACGTGCCGGAGCGCAGCTGGAGCCCGCCGGCCGGGGAGGTGTCGCCGAGCAGACGTCGCACGATCCGGGCATGGTCGGAGCCGAACGCGGTGCCGCACGTCGCGACCGCCGTCGTCACGCCCGACAGGTGCGCGGCCATGACGTCGGTGTACCCCTCGACGATCACGGCCTGCTTGCTCTTGGCGATGTCCCGCTTGGCGAGGTCGATGCCGTAGAGCACCTGCGACTTCTTGTAGAGCGGGGTCTCGGGGGTGTTCAGGTACTTCGGGCCCTGGTCGTCGTCGTACAACCGGCGTGCGCCGAACCCGACGATCTCGCCGGTAAGGTCCCGGATCGGCCACATCAGCCGGCCGCGGAACCGGTCGTAGACGCCGCGTCGCCCCTCGCTGACGACGCCCGACGCCGTGAGCTCGGCCTGGGTGAACCCGCGCCCGCGCAGGTGGTCCATGAGGTGGCTCCACCCGGTGGGCGCGTAGCCGATGCCGAAGTGCTCGGCGTCCGCGCGCTCGAAGCTCCGCTCGGCGAGGAACGCGCGTGCCGCGCCGGCCCCCGGGCCGAAGAGCTGTTCGGAGTAGTACTCGGCCGCGACGCGGTGGACCTCGAGCAGACGCTGGCGCTGCCCCGGCTCGCCCTGGCGGCGTGGCCCGCCGCCCTCCTCGTAGCGCAGCTGGACGCCGGCCTTGTCGGCGAGGTACTCGACGGCCTCCGTGAACGAGAGCCCGTCGATCTTCTGGACGAACGAGATGGCGTCGCCACCCTCGCCGCACCCGAAGCAGTGCCAGCGGCCGACCTGGGGGCGGACGTGGAACGACGGCGACCGCTCGTCGTGGAAGGGGCACAGGCCCTTGAGAGAACCGACGCCGGCGGACTTCAGGGTGACGTGCGCACCGACGATCTCGTCGATCGGTGCACGGTCACGGACGGCATCGACGTCCTCGCGCTTGATCAGTCCGGCCACGGGTCGAGTCTAGGGTGCCGCAGGGGTCCGTGGGTGCCGTCGGAGGCTAGCGGACGCCGAGCCGCGCGTGCAGGTGCAGCGCGCTCACGTCGGTCATCGAGGCCACCTGGTCGACCACCACGCGCAGTCGAGTCGCGTCGTCGGACGCCTCCCGCCAGTCCGCCGCGAACGACCGCTCGAGCGAGTCAGGTGCTCCCTCGCGCAGCACCTCGACGAGGTCGGCGATGATCTGCCGCTGCTGGTGGTAGACCGGCTCCTGTTCCCGCGGCGCCATGACGTACGCCACCGCGATGCCCTTGAGGGCGAGGATCTCTGCGTGGGTCTCCTCCGGGACCACGAGCGAGCCCGCGTACCGCGTGAGCGGGCCGTCGCCGAACCGCTCCCGGGTGGCCCGCTGGGCGGAGCCGCTGAACCGGCCGATCAGCTGACTCGTGGCGTTCTTCAGGCGGGCGAGCGCCCGGCGCGACCCGTCGTGCTCGCGCACGAGGTTCCCGGTCGCGGCGAGACGCAGGAGCGCGGCGTCCAGCTCGTCGGCGGTGAAACGGCGGCCGTACCAGGCGTGGACGGCGGAGACGACACGCGCACGCTCCCCGTCGTGGTCGAGCCGTGCCAGGTCCAGGTGCCCCGCGACGACGGCGTCCTCGACGTCGTGGACGGAGTAGGAGATGTCGTCCGCGAGGTCCATCACCTGCGCCTCCATGCACTGCACGTTGTCCGGGGCACCGTCGCGCAGCCAGTGGAAGACGTCGCGGTCGTCCTCGTAGACCCCGAACTTGGGGGTCGGGGTCCCGTCGGGACGCGGCGGACCCTCGCCCCTGCCCCACGGGTACTTCGTCGCGGCGTCGAGAGACGCCCGCGTGAGGTTGAGGCCGACCGCACGTCCGTCGGCGGCGACCACCTTCGGCTCGAGCCGCGTCAGCAGCCGCAGGGTCTGGGCGTTGCCCTCGAAGCCGCCGATCTCGACGGTGAGCTCGGCGAGCGCGCGCTCGCCGTTGTGCCCGAAGGGCGGGTGCCCGAGGTCGTGGGCCAGGCAGGCGGTGTCGACCAGGTCCGGGTCGCAGCCGAGCGCCTTGCCGAGCTCACGGCCCACCTGGGCGACCTCGAGCGAGTGTGTCAGGCGCGTCCGGACGAAGTCGTCGCTGCTCGGACCGAGCACCTGGGTCTTGGCGCCGAGCCGCCGCAGGGCGGAGGAGTGCACGATGCGCGCGCGGTCCCGCTCGAACGGGGTCCGTGACTTGCTCTTGGGCGGCTCCTCGGACCACCGGTCGACGTCGGTCGCGGTGTACGGGGCTGAACTCAGGGCTGGCACATGCCCAGCGTAGGGCCGCGGACGACGGCGCGGGAGCGGTGCACGGCCGGCGGCGGGTCAGGAGTGCGGTTCGGGCCCCGGCGACGGCAGCGTGCGCGGCGGCCGGTAGGCCCACTCGCGGTCGTCCTCGGTGATCGCGCGCAGCACGCGTGCCGGGACGCCGCCGACGACCGTCCGGGCCGGGACGTGCCCGGCGACGACGGCTCCCGCCGCGACCACGGCACCGTCCCCGATCTCGACCCCGGGCAGGATGACCGCGCCGGAGCCGACCCAGACGTCCGCACCGATCCGGACCGGTGCGGAGAACTGCACTCCCCCGGTCCGCAGTTCCGGGTGGACAGGATGACCGGTCGTGCTGATCACGACGTTGGGCGCGAGCATCGTCCGCGCCCCGATCTCGACGTCGACGTCGTCGACGACGTTCAGACCCGCGTTGACGTACACGTCGTCACCGAGCCGGATCCGATACCCGTAGGCGACCCGCAGGGGCGGCTCGACCCACACCCCGGTGCCGACCGCACCGAGCAGCTCGCCCAGGATCCGAGCGCGCTCTGCCCGCTGAGCCGGACGGGTGTGGTTGTAGTCGAACTCCAGGTCCTTCGCGCGATCCTGCTCGGACATGAGCGTGGCGGACCGTGCGCCGTCGTAGAGCTCGTGCGCGTCCATCCGACGACGCACCTCGCGGTCGACGTCCTCCGGGGTGCCCTCGTCATGGTGCATCCGGCGAGGATACCGCCGGACGTCAGCCCTTGACCGAACCCGCCGTCAGCCCGCCGACGATGTACTTCTGCAGGAAGAGGAAGAGCGCGAGGATCGGGATCGTCGAGATGACGGCCCCGGCGGCGAACAGCCCCCAGTTCGCCTCGAGCAGGCTCGAGACCCACGAGTAGAGGCCGACCGCGAGCGTCCAGTTCCCCTCGGACTGCAGAAGCACACGGGCGATGACGAACTCGCCGAACGTGGCGATGATCGACAGCAGTGCCACCACCGCGAGGATGGGGGTGACGAGCCGCAGGATGATCGTCCAGTAGGTCTGCGAGTGCGTGGCGCCGTCGATCTTGGCGGCCTCGTCGAGCTCTCGCGGCACGGTGTTGAAGAACCCGTACATGAGGAACGTGTTCACACCGAGCGCCCCACCCAGGTAGACGCAGATCAGAGCGATCTTGCTGTTCAGGCCGAGGGCAGGAACGACCTGGCCGAAGCTGATGAGGAGCAGGAAGATGGCGACGAACGCCAGCATCTGGGGAAACATCTGCACGATCAGCAGCGTCGTCAGACCCACACGGCGGCCGGTGAAGCGGAAGCGGCTGAAGGCGTAGGCCGCCGCCGCACCCATGAGCACCGTACCGATGCTCGTGACGACGGCGATCTGCACCGAGTTCAAGGCCCACGACCAGAACCTGGTGTCACCGAGCGCGGCGTAGTTGCTGCCCGAGATCGAGCTGAACAGGTCGTTCGACCCCGTCAGCGTCCCGCCCTCGGAGAGCGACGCGGAGATGATGTACACGATCGGGAAGACCGCATAGATCACGAACACGACGCCGACGACGTGGCGCCAGCCCAGCTCGGTGAACCAGCGTCCGGCGGACATGCGACGGCGCGGGGCGACCGTGGTGGTGGAGGACATGTCAGTTGATCTCCTCGAGCGAGCGGGTCTTCTTGAACGCGATGGCCGAGATGGTCGCGATGATCACGAAGATGACGATCGACAGCGCGCTCGCGAGCCCGAAGTTCTTGGGGGCGTTCCCGTCGAGGCCGGCCACGGAGTACACCATCGTGATGAGGATGTCCGTGTGCCCGAGCGGGACGGACGCGTCGTCGAACCGTGGACCACCGCCCGTCAGCATGTAGACGAGCGCGAAGTTGTTGAAGTTGAAGGCGAACGAGGAGATGAGCAGCGGCGTCGTGGAGACGAGGAGCAGCGGCAGCGTGATCTCGCGCCATGTCCGCAGCCGGGTCGCGCCGTCGATCTTCGCGGCCTCCATGACGTCGGTCGGCAGGGACTGGAGCGCGCCCGTGCAGATGAGGAACATGTACGGGAACCCCAGCCAGAGGTTCACCCCGATCAGGGAGAGCTTGGCGAGCCACGGGTCGGTCAGCCACGGGATGCTCGCACCGTTCAGCAGAACCTGGTTGACGAACCCGAAGCTGCGGTTGAGCAGGCCGGACCAGAGCAGCGGCGCGACGAACCCGGGGATCGCGTACGGCAGGATCAGCAGCGTCCGATAGATCTTGCGCCCGCGCAGACGCGGGTCGTTGAAGACGCTCGCGAGGAACAGGCCGAGCAGGAACGTGGTCGCCACCGACGCGATCGCGAACGCGAAGGTCCAGAGGACGACCTGGAGGAACGGTCCCGCGTAGCGAGAGTCGCTGAACGCGAGCGTGAAGTTGTCGAGCCCGACGAACACCCGCCAGCCCACCGAGAGGGTGGAGCCGTCCGCGGCCTCGAACTCGCCGTCGTCGTTGGGCGTGTAGACGGTGCCCGTGGTGGTGTCCGTCATCGTGTCCGCGGCCTCGTCGTAGACGAGCGTCGACGTCGACGCGTAGCCGGTCCGTGCGTCCTGCGTGCGGATCGAGCCGTCGTTCGGGTCGTCGGAGACGGGGACGCGCAGGTCCGTGATCTCGCCCTGGCGGGCCAGGACGTCGTTGCGGTCCAGCACGGTCCATCCGTCGACGTCCGTCACCTGGCCGCCGGCGACGGTGGCCTCGACGCTCTCGAGCGGCTCGTCGGCGGAGCCGACCTCGACGGTGCCGTCCTCGCGCACGACGGCGAAGCCCAGCTCGTCGCCGTCCTCCACCACGGTCAGCGGGACCGACGGGGCACGCTCGACGCGCCGCTCGTTCTGGACGAGGAGCGCCTCGATCGCCTGCTCCTTGGTGGAGTTGTGGCCGTCGCCGTAGTTCGTGAAGGCGACCCACCCGGTGTAGGCGATCGTGAAGATCTGGAAGACCAGCAGGAAGACGAGCCCGGGAAAGATGTACTTCAGCGGGACGGTGCGCCGGGAGAAGTAGACCCAGTCGGCCACGACCAGCATGACCGCCATCGCCCCGAGGATCACCCAGGACTCCGCGGTCCACGCCGAGATGATCACGTACACGCCAAACGCGTTGACGACGGCCATCAGGGCGAGCTTGACGAGGAACCCGGGGCCGAACCTGCGCGCCGGGGACTCGTCCGGACGCATCCTCCGACGCCGTCCGGGCGGGGGTGCGGCTGCGTCCTCGGCCGTCATGGTGGACGGACCGGTGGTGTGCTTCTGGATCGACATCTTGCCTTCCGGGGACCTCGTCGACGCTGCGATGGCAGTGTGCGAGGGCCGCGGGTTGGTCCCCGCGGCCCTCGACGGATCAGGAGTCGAGCGCTCCCTCGATGTCCGAGATCATCTTGTCCCAGGCCTCGACGGGCTCGGACGTACCGCTGATGATGTTGGCCTCGGTGACGCCCCAGAACGCCCAGACCGAACCCATCTCGGGGATCGACGGCATCGGGACGGCCTCGGCGCCGACCTCGCGGAAGCCCGCGACGATCGGGTCGGACGACGCGGCGTCGGCCGCGGAGGTGAGTGCCGGCGGACGCGCACCGGACTCGAAGAGCGCCGTCTGGGCCTCGTCCGTGGACATGTAGTTCACGAGGAAGTCGTTGGCGAGCAGCGTGTTCTCGCTCTGCGCGCTGACGTAGAAGCCCTGCACGCCGACGAAGGGCTGCGCGACGTCGTCGCCGGCCGTCGGGATCGGGTCGACCGAGAGGTCGAGGTCGGCGAAGGACTCGATCATCCACGGGCCACCGATGATGAACGGCGACTCGCCGTTGGCGAAGGCCTCCACCGCGATGTCGTAGGTCATGTCCGTGCTGAGGAGGCCGGCCTCGCCCTGCTCCTGCAGCCACTCGGCGTACGCGTGGCCGTTGTCGCCACCCATGGCGATCTCGGGCGAGTAGGACCCGTCCTCGTTCTGCTCGAAGACCGGAGCGTCGAACGACGTCTGGAACGGGTAGTACGTGTACGGGTCGCCCTCGGTCCCGGTTTGGATCAGGAGCGGGTACGTGGCGCCCGACTCCTCGCCGGCGGCGATGGCGTCGTCCCAGGTCGCGGGTGCCTCGTCGGCGAGCGCGGTGTTGCGGATGAGCGCGATGTTCTCGATCGCGTACGGCAGTCCGTAGACCTGCCCGTCGGCCGTGAACGCCTCGACCGAGACGTCCTCGAAGTCACCGGTCATGTCGCCGAGCTCGACCGGGGCGACGACGCCGTTGGTGAGCAGCTCGCCCAGCCAGTCGTGCGCGCCGACGGTGATGTCGGGGCCCTCGCCCGTCGGGACCTGCGCGATGAAGTCCGTGCGGATGTCCTCGAAGTTCTTCAGGACGAGCTCGACGTCCGCGCCGGTCTCCTCCTCGAAGGACGCCGCGGCGGACTCGACGGCAGCCTGTCGGGTCTCGTCGACCCAGACGGTCAGCGTGCCGGTCTCCTCGGCCGCTGCCGTGGTCTCCGTGCTCTCCTCGGACTCGCTGGTGTCGGACCCGCAGGCCGCCAGTGTCAGCGTCAGGCCGACCGCGCCGGCCATCATGATGCTCCGTCGCATCGTCACTCCCAGTGTTCGTGCGTGAGGCGACAGATGCCGCCGGGACATGATGACGATAGGCCGGGGCGAGCGAGATATGCAAGCGCTTGCTGCAACATTCATGTAACGCTTGCAGCACTGGGCCGAATCCTCCCCTAGGCTGCTCGTGTGCGCACCAGACTCTCCGACATCGCCGAGCAATCCGGCGTCAGCACCGCGACCGTCTCGCGCGTGCTCAACGGCAAGGCGAACGTCTCCGCCGCGACGCGCCAGGCCGTGCTCGCCGCCTTCGACGTGCTCGGGTACGAACGCCCCGAGCGGCTGCGAACCCGCTCCGAGGGCCTCGTCGGTCTCGTGATCCCGGAGCTCACGAACCCGGTCTTCCCCGCTCTCGCCCAGGCGATCGAGGCGACGCTCGCGCAGCACGGCTACACGCCGCTGCTGTGCACGCAGTCCCCCGGCGGCACGACCGAGGACCAGTACGTCGAGACCCTCCTGACGCACGGGGTCAACGGCATCATCTTCGTCTCCGGCCTCCACGCCGACACGTCGACGGACATGAGCCGCTACCAGCGGATCACCGACACGGGCGTACCTGTCGTGCTGATCAACGGATACACGGACAAGCTCGACGTCCCCTTCGTCTCGCCCGACGACGTCGAGGCGACCCGGGCGGCGGTCCGCCACCTGACGTCGCTCGGACACCGCCGGGTCGGGCTCGTCATCGGTCCGGCCCGGTTCGTCCCGGCACGGCGGAAGATCGACGGCTTCGTCGACACTCTCGTCGACCACGGCCTCGCCACGGACCGGGCGGAGGCGGAGGAGTCGATCTCGACGACGCTCTACACCGTCGAGGGAGGGCAGGCCGGAGCCACCGACCTGATCGACCGGGGCCACACCGGCATCGTCTGCGGATCGGACCTGATGGCGCTCGGGGCCATCCGGGCGGCGAGGACCCGTGGCCTGCGCGTACCCGGCGACGTCTCGGTGGTCGGGTACGACGACTCCCCCCTCATCGCGTTCACCGATCCGCCGCTCACCACGATCCGCCAGCCCGTCGACTCGATGGCACAGGCCGCCGTCAGCGCTCTCCTGGGCCAGATCCAGGGCACCGCGTCGCCGCGCAGCGAGCTGCTGTTCCGCACGGAGCTCGTCGTCCGTGAGTCCACAGGCCCCGCCCCTGCCGCTGTCGACACCACGCCGTAAGCGCTTACACTACGTCCCAAGGGCATCGCCGCTCGGTGCCTACTCCTCGACGACGCCACGAAAAGGACAGCACTCACCATGACTCGAATCGATTCGTCGCCCACGAAGCCTCTCTCCGCCAGCACGGTGGTCCATGCGTCGCACGAGCCCTCCGAGTGGTGGCGTGACGCGGTCATCTACCAGGTCTACCCCCGGTCGTTCGCCGACGCGGACGGCGACGGCATCGGCGACCTCCCCGGGATCACCTCCCGCCTGCCGCACCTCGCCGCGCTCGGCATCGACGCGCTGTGGCTCTCGCCCTTCTACCGCTCCCCCCAGAAGGACGCGGGGTACGACGTCGCCGACTACCGCGCGGTCGACCCCCTCTTCGGCACGCTCGAGGACTTCGACGTGCTGCTCGAGCAGGCGCACGAGCGCGGCATCCGGATCATCGTGGACCTCGTGCCCAACCACACCTCGGACCAGCACGTCTGGTTCCAGGAGGCGCTCCGCTCGCCCGCCGGCAGCCCGGCCCGCGCGCGGTACATGTTCCGGGACGGCAAGGGGGCCGACGGCTCGACACCACCGAACAACTGGCAGTCGATCTTCGGCGGACCGGCGTGGACCCGCCTGCCAGCCTCGGAGGACGACGGCCCCGCCGGGCCGCAGTGGTACCTGCACCTCTTCGACACCAGCCAGCCCGACCTCGACTGGAGCAACGACGAGGTCAAGGCCGAGTTCGAGGACGTCCTGCGGTTCTGGCTCGACAAGGGCGTGGACGGGTTCCGCATCGACGTCGCGCACGGCATGGTCAAGGCCGACGGACTGCCCGACTGGAGCGGAAAGACCTCGATGGTCGAGGGCACCGAGAAGCCGGCGGAACAGGTGGTCGACCCCGGCGCACCCGAGGACGGCCTCGTGGACACCTCGGTCAACGGCCCGATGTTCGACCAGGACGGGGTGCACGACATCTACCGCGCATGGCACCAGGTTCTCGCCGAGTACGACGGCGACCGCTGCCTGGTCGCCGAGGCCTGGGTCGAGCCGATGGAGCGCCTCGCGCGCTACGTGCGCGCCGACGAGATGCACCAGGCGTTCAACTTCGCCTTCCTGACGACAGAGTGGGACGCCTCGCGCCTGCGCGACATCGTCGCCGAGTCGTTGGAGATGTCCGACTCCGTCGGCGCACCCACCACCTGGGTCCTGTCGAACCACGACGTGTCCCGGCACGCCTCGCGCCTCGGCTACGAGGACGCCTCCCAGCGCCCGGCCGGCACCGCAGGCATCAAGCCTACCGACCCCCAGCCCGACGAGGCGCTCGGCATCAAGCGCGCCCGCGCCGCGTCGCTGCTCATGCTCGGCCTGCCCGGAAGCGCGTACGTCTACCAGGGTGAAGAGCTGGGCCTCCCGGACCACATCATGATCCCGGACGAGGCGCGACAGGACCCGTCGTTCTTCCGCACGAACGGCGAGGAGATCGGCCGCGACGGCTGCCGCGTCCCGATCCCGTGGGAGGCCGCCGCCCCCGGATACGGCTTCGGGCCGACCGGGAAGACGTGGCTCCCGCAGCCTCCGTCGTACGGTACGTACGCGGCGGACCAGCAGCGCGACGTCGAGGGCTCCACGTTCGAGATGTACCGTCGGGCGCTTGAGGTCCGGGGTGAGGCGGAGCTCGGCTCGGGGAGCCTCGCCTGGGTCGACGAGTACCAGGGATCGTCCGACGTCGTCGCCCTGCTCAACCGTGACGTCGTCGTGCTGACGAACCTCGGTACCGAGGCCGTCACGCTCCCGGTCGGCGCGGAGGTGCTGGTGGCCTCGGGCGACCACGCCACCGCCACCGAGGACTCGGGGGCAAGGGTCCCGCGCGACACCACCGTCTGGTTCCGCGTCTGACGCGAGCGGACACAAACGCCCCGGGCCGCCGACCAGTTCGGCGACCCGGGGCGTTCGTGCGTCCGCGCGGAGGACGGCCCGAGTCAGCCGCCGGAGACGCTCAGCTCGGCCTCGCGCAGGCTCGCCTCGAACTCCGGGTCCAGGTCGCGCGAGTCCAGCCACCCGTAGGGGACGTGCGGCTTCTTCGGCGTTCCCGCACGCCCGCGCGGACCCTCGGCGTCCGCACCCGGGTAGGGCGCGTCGTGGTCCAGAGCGGCCAGGTGCCCCCGCAGCTCCTCGAGCGTGCTGACCATCGCCAGCGCGCGGCGCGCGTCTCCCCCGACCGCATAGCCCTTGAGGTACCAGGCCATGTGCTTGCGGAGGTCCCGCATGCCCTTCGACTCGTCCTCGTAGAACTCGACCATCAGCTCACCGTGCCGGTAGATCGTGTCGGCGACCTCGCCGAGCCCGGGGGTCACCCGCTCCGGCCGACCCTCGAACGCCGCCTGCAGGTCCGCGAACAGCCAGGGCCTGCCCTGACAGCCACGGCCGACGACGACGCCGTCGCACCCGGTCTCCTCGACCATCCGCACCGCGTCCTCGGCCGACCAGATGTCGCCGTTGCCGAGCACCGGGATCTCGGTGACCGTCTCCTTCAGCCGGGCGATCGACTCCCAGTCGGCCGTGCCGCTGTAGAAGTCGGCCGCGGTCCGGGCGTGCAGGGCGACGGTCGCGACGCCCGCGTCCTGGGCGATCAGGCCCGCCTCGAGGTACGTCAGGTGGTCGTCGTCGATGCCCTTGCGCATCTTGATCGTCACCGGCACGTCGTACGGCTTCGCAGCGTCGACCGCCGCGTGGACGATCGACGTGAACAGGTCTCTCTTCCACGGCAGGACGGCGCCACCGCCCTTGCGGGTGACCTTCGGCACGGGGCAGCCGAAGTTCAGGTCGACGTGGTCGGCGAGGTTCTCGCTGGCGATGATCCGCACCGCCTCGCGGACGGTGGCCGGGTCGACGCCGTACACCTGGGCGGAGCGCGGGGACTCGCTCTCGTCGAACGTGAGGATGTGCAGCGCGACCGGGTTGCGCTCGACGAGAGCACGGCTCGTGATCATCTCGGCGACGAAGAGCCCGCCACCGTTCTCACGGCACAGGGTCCGGAACGCCTTGTTCGTCACGCCCGCCATCGGGGCGAGCTCGACAGGGGTCTCGATGGTGTGCGGCCCGACCTGGAGCGGCGGCAGAAGCCGCTGGCCGGGTACGGGCTGGACGGATGCGCTGGTACTCACGCGCCCATTCTCCCATTCCTCGGCATCGGCAGGTCTCCGACGTGCGAGTCCGTCCGTACCGCCCTAGGGTCACGGACCTGTGGCGCACCGAACGGTGCGCATCGCTGACGAAAGGACTCTCATGGCCCTCTGGCTCGTCTTGATCATCGCCGGTCTCGTGCTGCTCGTTCTCGGCCTCGCCGGTCTCGGGCAGTTCTTCATCTACCTCGGCATCATCGCGATGGTGGTCGGCGTCGTCCTCGTCCTGGTCAACCGCGGGGGCAAGAAGGTCGGTTAGGGCTCCGGGCCACGTACACAGCCGACCCCGGGGTCTCGGGGCGTCCCGTGACGGGACGCCCCGAGACCCCGGGGTCGGCTGTCGTCTATGCAGGTCTCAGCAGCCGACCAGGTGCCCCGCGAGGTAGCTCACGACCTGGTCGAGCGCGACGCGCTCCTGCTCCATCGAGTCACGGTGACGGATGGTGACCGCGTCGTCGTCGAGCGTGTCGAAGTCGACGGTGATGCAGAACGGCGTGCCGATCTCGTCCTGGCGGCGGTAGCGGCGCCCGATGGCACCGGCGTCGTCGAAGTCGACGTTCCAGTGCTCACGCAGGTCCGCGGCCAGACCGCGGGCCTTCGGCGACAGCTTCTCGTTGCGGCTGAGGGGCAGCACGGCGACCTTGACCGGCGCGAGCCGCGGGTCGAGACGCAGCACCGTGCGCTTGTCCACCCCGCCCTTGGCGTTGGGCGCCTCGTCCTCGGTGTACGCCTCGACGAGGAATGCCATCAGCGAGCGCGTCAGACCGGCCGCCGGCTCGATGACGTAGGGCACCCACCGCTCGTCCTTGGTCTGGTCGAAGTACGACAGGTCCTTGCCCGAGTGCTCGGCGTGGGTCTTGAGGTCGAAGTCGGTGCGGTTGGCGATGCCCTCGAGCTCGCCCCACTCGGACCCGGTGAACCCGAACCGGTACTCGATGTCGACGGTCCGCGTCGAGTAGTGGGACAGCTTCTCCTTCGGGTGCTCGTACAGGCGCAGGTTCTCCGGCGCGATGCCGAGCCCGGTGTACCAGTCGTGACGCAGGTCGATCCACGTCTGGTGCCACTCCTCGTCGGTGCCGGGCTCGACGAAGAACTCCATCTCCATCTGCTCGAACTCGCGCGTCCGGAAGATGAAGTTGCCCGGCGTGATCTCGTTGCGGAACGACTTGCCGATCTGCGCGATGCCGAACGGCGGCTTGCGGCGCGAGGCCCCCATCACGTTGGCGAAGTTCACGAAGATCCCCTGGGCGGTCTCGGGGCGCAGGTAGTGCATGCCCGACTCGTCCTCGACCGCGCCGAGGTAGGTCTTGAGCATCATGTTGAAGTCGCGCGGCTCGGTCCACTGGCCGCGGTTGCCGCAGTTGGGGCAGGCGATCTCGGCGAGGCCACCCTCGGGGGCGCGGCCCTTCTTCTCCTCGAACTCCTCGAGCATCTGGTCCTCGCGGAACCGCTTGTGGCAGCTCAGGCACTCCGTGAGGGGGTCGGTGAAGACTCCCACGTGGCCCGAGGCCACCCACACCTGGCGGGGCAGGATCACCGAGGAGTCGAGGCCCACGACGTCGTCGCGACGCGTCATCGCCTTCCACCACTGGCGCTTGATGTTCTCCTTGAGCTCGACACCGAGCGGCCCGTAGTCCCAGGCGGACCGCGTACCTCCGTAGATCTCGCCCGAGGGGAAGACGAACCCGCGCCTCTTCGCGAGGGCGACGACGTTGTCGAGACGGGAAGGCGCTGCGGCCACGCTGATCACTCCAGAAGGTCGTGTGTACCCCGGACGTGGCTTCGTCGGGGCGATCCCCCAGCCTACTGGTCCCCACCGCGCGAACCTTCTTGACACTGATTATCATTTAGCGGAGGATTGTCGCCATGCCTTCCGCCCGTCGCACGACCCTTACGATCGCCGCAGCCACCAGCCTCGCCCTCACGCTCACGGCGTGCGGGGCGGCCGCCGACCAGACACCGGAGAACCCGGACCGCGTGCAGGTGCTCGCGTCGTTCTATCCGTTGCAGTACGTCGCGGAGGAGATCGGCGGAGACCTCGTCGAGGTCACCAACCTCACACCCCCGGCCGCGGAGCCGCACGACCTCGAGCTCTCGCCGGCCCAGGTACGGCGTGTCGGCGACGCCGACCTCGTCGTCTACCTCTCCGACTTCCAGCCCGCCGTCGACGAGGCGGTCGAGGCGCGGGACGCGAACGCCCTCGACGCGGCCGAGAGCGCACACCTCGAGTCCTCCCCGAACGGGGAGGCCGCGACGGACGCCGCCGAGCAGGTCGACGAGGCGGACGACGACCACTCCGGCGAGACCGAGGAGGAGCACGCGGAGCACGCCGACGAGGCGGAGGCGACGACCGAGTCGGGCTCGGAGACCGAGGACGAGCACGACCACGGGATCAACGACCCGCACTTCTGGCTCGACCCGACTCGGCTGGCAGACGTCGCCACCGCCGTCGAGGCCGAGCTGAGCGCCGTCGACCCCGAGAACGCCGACGAGTACAGCGCGAACCTGGACGAGCTCGTCGGTGAGCTGACAGCGCTCGACGAGGACTATTCGACCGCGCTCGCGGACTGCGCGGGCGCTGCGCTGGTCACGTCGCACGAGGCGTTCGGCTACCTTGCGGAGCGGTACGACCTCGTCCAGGTCGGGCTCGCAGGGGTCGACCCGCAGAACGAACCGTCCCCCGCGCGCCTCCGAGAGATCCGCGACGTCGTCGAGGAGTACGGGGTGACGACCGTCTTCTCCGAGACGAACGCCAGCTCGAAGGTCGCCGAGACGTTCGCGGACGACGTCGGCGTCGACACCGCGGTGCTCGACCCGCTGGAGACGCAGAACGACGACTCCCTCGACTACGTTGATGTCATGGAATCGAACCTTCAGGCTCTCGAGGCGGGGCTGGTCTGCTCGTGACGCCGGTCATCGACGTCACCGACCTCGAGGTCACGCTCGGTGCGAGCAGGATCCTGCGCGGCATCGACCTGACCGTCACGAACGGAGAGGTCGTCGCGCTGCTCGGGGCGAACGGCTCGGGCAAGTCGACCCTCGTCCGCACGATCGTCGGCATCCTCACGCCCAGCGCCGGTTCCGTGTCCCTTCTCGGCACGCCCCTGACGGGCGATGTCCCCTGGCAGCGGATCGGCTACGTCCCGCAGCGCGTCAGCGCCCAGTCCGGCGTGCCGTCCACGGCTCGAGAGGTCGTCGGCTCGGGTCTGCTCTACGGGCGTCGCCTTCGCCTCCCCCGGGACTGGAAGTCTCGCGCCGACGAGGCGCTCGAGACCGTCGGACTGCTCGACCGGGCCACCTTCGCGACGAGCGAGCTCTCGGGCGGCCAGCAGCAGCGCGTGCTCATCGCCCGGGCGCTCGCGCGTCGGCCGGACGTGATGATCCTGGACGAGCCCGTGGCGGGCGTCGACCAGCCGAGCCAGGAGGCCTTCGCGGCCACCATGACGCGCCTCGTCGAGCAGGGGCTGACCGTGCTCGTCGTCCTGCACGAGCTCGGCGCCCTGGCTCCTCTGGTGACCCGCGCCGTCGTCCTCCGGCACGGCCGGATCGTCCACGACGGCGCCCCGCCCCGCGCCGCGCTCGACCACGCCGGGCAGGACCACGACCACGTGCACCCCCACGAGCCCATGGTCCCGCTCTACGCCCCCCAGACCGACCTCGGCTTCGACAACGCATCGGGACACCAGTCATGACCTTCCTGTCCGAGCTGGCCTACATGTTCTCCGACCCGCTCATGCAGCGCGCTCTGATCGCGGCGCTGCTCGTCGGACTCACCGCCCCGATCGTCGGGACCTACCTGGTCCAGCGACGACTGTCGCTGCTGGGCGACGGCATCGGGCACGTCGCCCTCACGGGTGTCGCTCTCGGATGGCTCGTCGGCGCCGGCATGGGTCTGGTGCCGCAGGACCGTCTCGCGATCCCCGGTGCCGTGATCGCGGCGATCATCGGGTCGGTCGCGATCGAGCTCGTCCGGGAGCGCGGCCGCACGAGCGGCGACGTCGCCCTCGCCCTCCTCTTCTACGGCGGGATCGCCGGTGGCGTGCTGCTGATGGGCATCGCCGGCGGGTCCCAGGCCAACCTCACGGCGTACCTGTTCGGGTCGATATCGACGGTCACGACGGGCGACCTCGTCCTCACGCTCATCCTGAGCGTCATCGTGCTCGCCGTCGGCCTCGGGCTGCGCGCGGCGCTGTTCTCCGTCAGCTACGACGAGGAGTTCGCCAAGGCCTCGGGCCTGCCCGTGCGGTTCCTCAACATCGCGGTGGCGATCGTCGCGGCGCTGACCGTCACGGTGGCGATGCGCGTCGTCGGGCTCCTGCTCGTCAGTGCCCTGATGATCGTGCCCGTCGCCGTAGCCCAGCTCACCACCCGGTCGTTCCGCCGCACGATGCAGGTCGCGACCGTCGTCGGCGTCACGGTCTGTGTGGTGGGGCTCTCCATCACCTACTGGTACAACGTGTCGCCCGGGGCGACTATCGTGGTGCTGGCGATCATCACGTATGGGATCGTGGCCGCGATCGCGCCGATCGTCACGCGCCGCCGACGCCACGACCCGCACCCCGACATCCCGGACGACGTCGACCTCGAGCCGTCCGGGACCGCACGGAAGGACGGCGACGAGACGTGCAACGCATGACCAAGCAGCGGGCCGCGGTCTCCGCGGTCCTCGACCGTGTCGACGACTTCCGCAGTGCCCAGCAGCTCCACGACGAGCTCCGTACGGGCGGAGACTCGATCGGCCTGGCCACGGTCTACCGCACCCTCCAGGCACTCTCCGACTCGGGCGACGTCGACGTGCTCCGCACGGAGGACGGCGAGAACCTCTTCCGACGCTGCCAACGCTCGGAGCATCACCACCACCTCGTCTGCCGCACCTGCGGCCGGACGGTCGAGATCGACGGACCGACCGTCGAGGCGTGGGCCGAGAGCATCGGCGCCGCGCACGGGTTCGTGGACATCGAGCACACCATCGAGATCTTCGGCACCTGCGAGTCCTGCGCGACGACGCGCTAGCCGCATGCCCGACTCGCTGAACGGCGCGTCGTTCTGGCCCCTCTTTGCCTTCTTCGCGTCGATCGCGTTCCTGCGCACGCTCGCGACGTATTGGATCGCACGCCTCGTCTCCACGTGGACGGTCGAGCGCACGCACACCGAGCGCGCCTGGGTCCGGCGTGTCCAGGGGTGGCTCGGCGGCCCCGGAGCAGCCCGTGGACGACGTGCCCTCGAGCGGTGGGGCCTCGTCGCGGTCCCCGCGTCGTTCCTGATGTCGGGCACCAAGACGATCGTCAACGGTGCGGCGGGGATCCTCCGCGTCCCGTTCGGCCGCTACCTGGCGGTCATGGCGCTCGGCTGCGTCCTGCACGGCACGATCTACGCGACCGTGGGGTGGGCAGCCTGGACGGCGGCACTCGCCGCTGCGACGGGATCACCGGCCGGCATCGCGGTGCTCGTGCTGATCGTCGTGCTGATCGCGCTCGCGGTCGTCCTCCACCGCCGCCACTCCCGGGCCGCCGGAGCGACGCTCGGCGCTGTGCCCCCCGGTGCCCAGGCGGAGCACGAGGCGGCCACCCAGGCAGCTCCGGTGCAGGCACCGCCGGCACAGGAGGACGGAAGCACCACGTAGGCGGACGACAAGGACGGCCGGGCCTCGATGCCCAGTCCGGGGTTCACGCGCTGGGGGCGTCGACCGCTCCCCCGTACCGCCGGTCCCGCCGGGCGTACGTCTCGACGGCGTCCCAGAGCGAACGGCGGTCGACGTCCGGCCAGGGTGTGTCCATGAAGACGAGCTCGGCGTAGGCGGCCTGCCAGAGCATGAAGTTCGACGTCCGCTGCTCGCCCGAGCTGCGCCAGAACAGGTCGACGTCCGGGAGGTCGGGCTCGTCAAGGTACTTCTGCACGGTCTTCTCCGAGATCCTGCGCGGGTCCAGCAGCCCGGCCTTCGCGTCGCGGGCGATGGCGGCCGCGGCGTCGGCGATCTCGGCGCGCCCGCCGTAGTTGACGCACATCGTCAGGGTGCAGACGTCGTTGTCCCGCGTGAGCTCCTCGGCCACCTCGAGCTCCTTGATCACCGACGCCCACAGGCGCGGTCGGCGACCCGCCCAGCGCACCCGGACTCCCCAGGAGTTCATCTCGTCACGACGACGCCGGATCACGTCGCGGTTGAAGCCCATGAGGAACTTGACCTCCTCGGGCGACCGCTTCCAGTTCTCCGTCGAGAACGCGTACGCGCTGACGTGCTTGACCCCGACCTCGATCGCCCCGGCGACGACGTCCAGGAGCGCCGCCTCCCCGGCCTCGTGCCCGGCGGTCCGCGGCAGACCCCGGGCGTTCGCCCACCGACCGTTGCCGTCCATGACGACCGCGACGTGCTCGGGCACGAGCTCGGCCGGGATCCGCGGCGGGCGAGCGCCCGACGGGTGCGGTGGCGGGGCGAGGAACTCACGACGGCCGCGCGACGGCGTCGTGCGGCTCATGCGAGCGCCTCGCCAGGGGGCGTGGTTCTGACAGGCGGGTCGACCCGCTCAACCATCCGCAACGATCTCAACGTCCTCTCCAGGTAGAACTGGCTGTACGCGGCGACCAGGCCGCTCGCCTCGCGCCGGTGCTGACCCACGGACGCATCCGCAGTATGCCAGTCCCCCTCGATCAGGGCCGCCAGCAGGCCGAACGTCTCCGGCGCCGGCGACGTGGACCCCGGCGGACGGCAGGCCCCGCAGACAGCACCGCCGGTCGCGACGGAGAACGCCCGGTGCGGCCCGGGCTCGCCGCACCGCGCGCACTCGGTGAACGTCGGCGCCCACCCCGCGATCGACAGCGCCCGCAGGAGGTAGGAGTCGAGCACGAGGCCCGCGTCGTGCTCGCCCGTCGCGAGGGACCGCACACCGCCCACGAGGAGCCAGAACTGCTGCACCGCGGGCTCCTTCTCGGCCGCGACCAGACGTTCGGCGGTCTCCAGCATCGCGACCCCGGCCGTGTACATCCCGTAGTCCTCGACGATGCGGCGCGCGTAGGGCCCGACGGTCTCGACCTGGGTCACCACGTCGAGCGACCGTCCCTCGTGGAACTGCACGTCGACCATCATGAACGGCTCCAGGCGGGCGCCGAACCGCGACGACGTCCGCCGCACGCCCTTGCCGACCGCCCGCACCTTGCCGTGCTCGCGCGTGAGGAACGTGACGATGCGGTCCGCCTCACCCAGCTTCTGGGTGCGCAGCACGATGGCGTCGTCTCTGTACTGTGGCACGTCACCATTGTCGGGCATGCCGCCCACACCGGTGCGCAGCGCCGAGGCGGTCCTGGTCCCGCGAGCAGGGGACAATGACCCGATGGACGACTGGGAGCGCCGCGTCGACGCGGTCTGGACACACGCAGCAGGGGCCGACCGACCCGACGACGACGAGCTGCTCGCCCGGATCGACGCCCTCGCGTCGGAGCTGGACACCGGCGACCCGCGGGGCACCTTCGAGCGCGCCGGAGCACGCGACTCGACCGGACGCACCGCCGAGGCGATCGCGCTGTACCGGGAGGCGCTCGACGGAGGGCTGGACCCGGACCGTCGACGCCAGGCCGCCGTCCAGCTCGCCAGCTCGTTGCGCGCGATCGGCGAGGCGGACGAGGCGGTCCGGATCCTCGCGGACGAGCTCGACCGGGGCGAGAGCCTCCTCGAGCCTCAGGTCCGCGCGTTCTACGCCCTCGCTCTCGCCGACACCGGACGTGAGCGTGAGGCGGTGGGCATCGCCGTCGAGACGATCGGGTCGCTCGTGACCCGGTACCGCCGCTCCCTCGTCGCGTACGGTCAGGACATGGCCGACGGGCCGTCGGCGCCGACGCCCTGAGACGACGTCGGCGGGCCGCCCGTGTCCGGGCGACCCGCCGACGTCGAAGGTTCAGGCCTGCGTGCGCTCCGCACGGTTCACCGCGGAGACGATCGCCTTGAGCGACGCCGTCGTGATGGACGGGTCGATGCCCACGCCCCAGAGGACGTCGTCGCCCACCTGGCACTCGACGTAGGCCGCGGCCGACGCGTCGCCGCCCTCGGAGAGCGCGTGCTCGGCGTAGTCGAGCACGCGGACCTCGACACCGACCTGGCGAATGGCGTCGACGAACGCCGCGACAGGCCCGTTGCCGGTGCCCTCCAGCGTCAGCTCCTCGCCCTGGTCGAGCACGTCCACGGCGAGCGTGTCCGGTCCGTCCTCGGCCGACGTCGTGCGGGTCCCGCGCAGCTTGAGCCGACCCCACGGTTCCAGGTCCGAGCCCTCGCCGACGGGCAGGTACTCGTCCGAGAAGATGCGCCAGATGTCGTCCCCGGTGACCTCCGACCCCTGGGAGTCGGTGTGCTCCTGCACGGCACCCGAGAACTCGATCTGCAGGCGGCGCGGCAGGTCGAGCTGGCGCTCGGTGCGCAGCAGGTAGGAGATCCCGCCCTTGCCCGACTGGGAGTTGACGCGGATCACGGCCTCGTACGAACGCCCGACGTCCTTCGGGTCGATCGGCAGGTAGGGCACGCCCCAGGTGATGTCGTCGACACCGGCGCCGGCCGCCTCGGCCCGCAGCGCCATGGAGTCGAGCCCCTTCTTGATCGCGTCCTGGTGCGAGCCCGAGAACGCGGTGAAGACCAGGTCACCGGCGTATGGGTGCCGCTCGGGCACCGCCAGCTGGTTGCAGTGCTCCACGGTGCGACGGACGTGGTCGATGTCCGAGAAGTCGATCTGCGGGTCGACGCCCTGGCTGAACAGGTTCATGCCGAGCGTGACGAGGCAGACGTTGCCGGTGCGCTCGCCGTTGCCGAACAGGCAGCCCTCGATCCGGTCCGCCCCTGCCTGGTAGCCGAGCTCCGCGGCCGCGACGGCGGTGCCACGGTCGTTGTGCGGGTGCAGCGACAGCACGACGTTCTCGCGGTAGCGCAGGTTCCGGTTCATCCACTCGATCGAGTCGGCGTAGACGTTCGGGGTCGCCATCTCGACCGTCGCGGGCAGGTTGATGATCACCTTGCGCTCGGGCGTCGGCTCGAGGACCTCGAGGACCTCGTTGCAGATGCGCGCCGCGAACTCCAGCTCGGTGCCCGTGTAGGACTCCGGCGAGTACTCGTAGTAGACGGCGGTGCCCGGGATCGTCTCCTCGAACTTCTTGCACAGCCGCGCGCCGTCGACGGCGATCGCGACGATGCCGTCCTCGTCGGTGCGGAAGACGACCTCGCGCTGCAGTGTGGAGGTCGAGTTGTAGAGGTGGACGATCGCCTGCTTCGCGCCGTCGATCGCCTCGTAGGTGCGGGCGATCAGGTGCTCGCGCGCCTGCGTCAGCACCTGGATCGCGACGTCGTCCGGGATCCGGTCCTCGTCGATGAGCTTGCGGACGAAGTCGAAGTCGGTCTGCGACGCCGACGGGAAGCCGACCTCGATCTCCTTGTAGCCCATCCCCACGAGCAGCTCGAACATCCGCAGCTTCCGCTCGGCGTTCATCGGCTCGATCAGCGCCTGGTTGCCGTCACGCAGGTCGACCGCGCACCACCGTGGCGCCGTCTCGATCCGGCGGTCCGGCCACGTGCGGTCCGGGAGACTGACGTCGATCTGCCGGTGGAAGGGCTCGTACTTGTGAACGGGCATGCCGGACGGCTGCTGGGCGTTGGGGCGTGCGTCCTGGGTGGTCTGGGGCTGTTCCATGATGGGGTCCTTCAGGGTTCGGTGCGTTCGACGGTGTCAGCCGGCACACCAACCACCGCGACGAGAGACCGGCTAGAGAGCCTCGTCGCGGCACCGAAGGAGGAGCTGCGGAACGCTGTGCACGATTCCACTGTAGCGCGTGCTGCCACGGGCGCCCGGTAGCTTCTCGGCCACCGGGCGCCCGCGGTCGCTAGGAGCGTCCGGCACGCCGTGCCAGGGCGGCGTCGACCGCCGGGTCACCCAGGCGGTCGAGCCAGTCGAGCAGCGCCGGGTAGGTCGACGGGTTCTCGGCGATCACGGGCCGCAGGTCCGGCGACTCCGCCGCGATGCGCGCCAGGGTCTCCAGCGGCGTCGACGGGTCGCCCGCCTCGGCGGCCGAGAATCCGGTGGCCGGCGCCATCACCTGCGTCTCGTGGGCCTCGCGCCCGCCGCCTGCGGCCTTCTCCGGCTCGCGTCCGCTCGTCACCGAGAGCACCTCGGTGTGCTGCTCGGCCAGACCTGGGCGCGCCGCGTACCCGCTGCGCACCGGTTCGACCGGTGTGATGCGGGGCTCGTCCTGGACGGCGCGGTCCCGGTTGCCCGCGCGGCGCACGGGCTCCGGGGAGCTGACCACCGGCTCGTCGGCGGGGCGGGTGGACGCCGACTCCGCGTCCGGGAAGCCGTCCTCCGACGCAGCACGGGTGCTCTTCCACTCGTAGGCGTCGGTGCTCGACGACGGACGGTTGTCCCGGAAGTGATCGCGCACCTCACGCGGCACGGTCAGGGCGACGATCACGAGCGCCGGCAGTCCGAGCGCGAGCATGAACTCGGCCGTCCCCGTGGTCGTGGTCGGCGAGACGTCGACGATCATCAGGACGGTACCGGCGAGGACGGCGAGCCCCGCGCCTGCGAGCGCCGAGCGGCGACCCTGCACGGCGTCCGCGGACAGCGAGCGCCAACCGAGGAGTGCGCCGGCGAGGACGAGGAGACCCAGGACGAGCGTGACGACGGTGACGACCGTCGTGACCCCGGACGCGAGCCCGAACGCCGCCCAGAGGACCACCGCCCCGGCGGTGGCGACGAGCAGGGCCAGACCGCGTACCGCTGTCCCGACCCACCGGTCCAGCGCCGAGACCTCGACGGTGCGGCGCATGACCGCTGCGCTGGCCGCGATCGCCCCGGCGACGGGCACGAGCAGGATGACGGGTGTCGGCGCGGAGAACGTCGTCAGGTGAGGAAGCGTGTTCGAGCCGGAACCGAGCACCGCGGCGGCGACGACCGCGACGCCGACGCCGACGGTCGTGACCCGCGCGGACTCCTGTCCGCGGACCGAGCCGAGCACGGGCCAGCCGAGGAGCAGCACGAGCCACGCGGCGACGACGACGGCCGCAAGGAGGACCCACACCCCGGGCCCGTCGACGGCGACGACGACCACCCCGACGACGGCGATAGCGAGACCGACGATCCCGACGATCCCGAGCGCGCGGGTCCACCGGGGTCCGGCGGGGTCCTCCCCCTCGGGTCCGAGCTCGCAGGCTCGTGGCTGTGCGGTGAGCGCCACCCCTGCCATGCCGAGCGCGGCGGCCGTGCCGAGGCCTGGTCCGGGTCCGGCCGTGGTCAGGTCGGCGACGACGGCGAGGACGACCATGACCGCGTACGGGACCGCCGCGACGAGACGCGTCGTGCGGGTTGAACGAACGGTCCAGCCTGCGGGCATGATGCCGAGCCGAGCCGCGTAGGGAACGGCGAGGACGACGAGCGCGAGCAACGTCGAGAGCACGACCCCGACGTGGTCCGCCGCCCGGTGCCCCTCGTCCCAGGGCAGCGAGAGCGACATCAGGAGCAGGAGCGCGCCGACCGCGTCACGGACGTAGTCGGCGACGGGGATGTCGGAGAACGGGGTGGTGGGACGAGTCGTGGACGGTTCAGTCACGGCGGATCTCCTTTCGGCACCGGCGCGACGCCGGTGGGACCGAGCGGCCCGAGGTGTTTCTACCGGGTTCGACGGGCGAAGGGCAACCGAGTCCATCCCCTGCCCGGGATAGGGTCGTCACCCGGGCCACCGTGCCATCCTTCCGGCTAGATCCCCAGCTGGTACACACCCCAGTAGGCCTCGAGCACCAGGAGCAGGACACTGCCGGCCAGCGTCGACCAGAGGACCACGTAGCCCACGGGACCGGCCGCCATCGGGGCACCGTCGCGGATCTCGACCGACCGTCCGACCCGGTCCTCGACCGCACCCGTGGACCGGAGCGCGGCGATCCTGTTGATCAGGATCGCGCCGGCGACGAGCGTGACGAGCCCGAGGACGCGGACACCGATCCACCCGCCCTGGACGACGACGGCGTTGCGCTCGTAGTCGAGGGCGAGCCGTGCGATCTCGACGACGTACACGATCAGGGCGACGAACGTCGCGACGGCTCCGGCACCGACGCCCCACAACGGGCCCCGCAGTCCTGCGGAGAGCTGCGGGCGCGCCGCACGGCCCCGGGCGATCCGGTAGACCACCCAGATCGCCGGACCGAGCAGCACGAGTCCGAACCCGAGCACGACGAGCACCAGGAGCAGGTCCCCCGACGCCAGCCACCGGGGGGTCGGCACGGCGGAGGCCAGGTACTGCTGGTCGGGCTGCGCGCCGGCGACGTGGGGCGGCGCGTCGGCGGTCTGCGGGAGTCCCCCGACCCATGCCGCGAGGTCGCGGGAGAATTCGCCCGACACCTCCCCGTCGACCCGGATCCCGTGGTCCGCGTCCTCGTAGTAGCGGACGGTGAGGTCCGAGTTCCCGGCGACCGCGAGGTCGTCGGCGACCTCGACCGGACCCTGCTCGACCGGCATCGACGCGTCGGCCGTGCCGTAGACCATCAGCACGGGCTGCGTCATCTGCCGCTGGTACGGCCGGACGTCGAAGTCGACGTACTCGAACCCGCCGCCGGGCAGGACCATGCCGACCGCGCGCGGGATCGCCCGGTAGATCTGCTCGGGCACGCCGGTGTTGCGCAGATAGGCGTCAGCGGCGAACGCGCCCTGCTCGCGAGGCTTGACCACGGGTGACGACGCCAGCACGGTGAACGCCAGGTCGGGGTCCTCGGCCGCCATCACGGGAGCGATCCAGCCGCCCTCGGACTCGCCGTAGACGCCCACGCCGTCGGGTTCGACGCCCGGCCAGGTCCGGAGCAGGTCGACGGAGCGGGAGTAGTCGTCCGCCATCGCCATGTAGTCGCGGTGGCGCGTGCTGTACGTGTCGAGGCGCTTGGACGGGACGAGCGTCACGATCCCGGCGCTCGCGAGCCGGGTCGCCGTCGCCGCGAAGGCGGTCGCGGAGTCCCCGGTTCCGGCTCCGTGCACGAAGACCACCCCACGCATCGAGTCGGGCCCGTCCACGGGTTCACGGATCACCCCGTCGACCTCTGCCCCGTCGAGCTGCACGACGACGGAGGTCTCCTCGACCTCGTACGTCCGGACCGGCGTCGTGCCCTCGCTCGCGCCGATGGTCGTGTCGGCCGTCGCGGGCTGCACGTGCTCGTCGATGGGCTCGGGGTCCCACTGCGGACCTGCCACGGAGCCGACGACCGCCAGCAGGAGCGCCAGCGCCGCAGTCGTTGCTACCGTCCGAAAGATCACGCGTGCATGCTACGCCGATCTGCGCCGTCAGAAGCCGAGGCGCCCCAGCTGCTTGGGGTCCCGCTGCCAGTCCTTGGCCACCTTGACGTGCAGGTCGAGGTAGATCTTGGTCCCCAGGAGCGCCTCGATCCCCCGGCGCGCCTGGGTCCCGACCTCACGCAGGCGCGAGCCTCCCCGGCCGATGATGATGGCCTTCTGGCTGGGTCGCTCGACGAAGAGGTGCACACGGACGTCGAGGAGGTCGTCCCGTCCGTCGCGCGGCAGGATCTCGTCGACGACGACGGCCAGCGAGTGCGGAAGCTCGTCGCGGACACCCTCGAGAGCCGCCTCCCGGACCAGCTCCGCGACCATGACGGACTCGGGCTCGTCGGTCAGCTCCCCCTCGGGGTACAGCTCGGGGCCTTCGGGCAGGTGCGAGACGAGCACGTCGGCCACGGTGTCCACCTGCGAGTCGCCGACGGCGGAGACCGGGACGATGTCGGCCCAGTCCCCCAGCGCGTCGACGGCCAGCAGGTGCTCCGTCAGGCGCGCACGGTCGACGAGATCCGTCTTGGTCACCAGGGCGACGACGGGAGTCCGGCGTCGCAGCGTCTCCGCGAGCTGGGCCGCGATGAAGCGGTCGCCCGGGCCGATCTTCTGGTCGGCGGGCAGGCAGAACGCCACGACGTCGACCTCGGTGAGCGTGTCCCGGACGAGCGTGTTGAGACGCTCACCGAGAAGGGTTCGCGGACGGTGCAGCCCCGGGGTGTCGACCAGGACGAGCTGGGCGTCGGGACGATGGACGATCCCACGGATCGTGTGCCGTGTCGTCTGCGGGCGCCCGGAGGTGATGGCGACCTTGTCGCCGACGAGGGCGTTCGTCAGGGTCGACTTGCCGGCGTTGGGGCGGCCCACCAGGCAGGCGAAGCCCGACCGGTGTGCCGGGGGTGTGGATGTCACCGCTGGTGCTCCTTGGTGTCGTAGGACGTCGCCTCGGCGCCGTCGTCGGTCCGGTGCACCCGGAGGGTCGCCAGAGTCTTGCGTCTGCCCTCGACCCGCTCGGCCTCGAGGTGCAGGCCCTCGACCTCCGCGGAGGCCCCGGGGAGCGGGACCTTGCCGAGCGCCTTGGCGAGCAGGCCGCCGACGGTGTCGACGTCGTCGTCGTCGAGATGAAGGTCGAAGAGCTCTCCGAGCTCGCCCACCGACGCGCGGGCAGGCACGCGCAGGACTCCGCCCCCGAGGTCCTCGACCTCGGGCTCGGGACGGTCGTGCTCGTCCGTGAGCTCACCGACCAGCTCCTCGAGCGCGTCCTCGATCGTCACCAGGCCGGCGACACCGCCGTACTCGTCCACGACCAGCGCGATGTGCGAGGACGCGGCCTGCATCTCGCGCAGCAGGTCGTCGGCCGGCTTGGACTCCGGCACGAACATCGCCGAGCGGACGAACTCGCCGACCGGCTGGTCGCCGTCGGACGGGTCGGACTGGACCGCGCGCACGACGTCCTTGAAGAACGCGACACCGATCAGGTCGTCGGTGCTCGTGCCGGTGACGGGGACCCGTGAGAAGCCCGACCGCTCGAACAGCGTGAGCACCTTGGACAACGGCGTCGACGCCCGCGTGGTCACCATGTCCGTGCGCGGCACCATGATCTCGCGCGTCAGCGTCTGCCCGAGCTCGATCACCGAGCGGATGATGGCGCGCTCCCCCTCGTCGAACTCCTCGGACTCGCTCATCCGGTCAGCGACCTCGCGGGCCTCGGCGTCCGTGCGGTCCTGGGCGGTGGCCTCGGCCCCGCGGACGGGTACCAGCGGACGGGCGATCGCGACCGCGACGGCCAGCGGGCGGGCGACGACGAGCAGGGTGCCCACGGGGTTGGAACGCCCGAGCTGCTCGGGGCTGACGCGGCTGAGCACGAACGCCAGGGCGAGCCCGACGAGGACCGCCACGAGCAGGACGACCCACCAGGAGTCGATCCACAGACCGAGCGCGATCACGAAGGCAGCGCTCGCGCCGACCTCGAGGACGGTGCGGGCCGAGCGGACGGCGGCGAGAGAGCGGTGCTCGTCGTCCGCGAGCTTCTGCAGGGTGCGCAGCCGCGAGAGCCGGCGGGAGCCTGCGGCACCGCGGTCACGGGCCTCGTCGGCCTCGTCGGCGAGAGACGCCCGCGTGACGCGCACGAGGGCGGACGCCGCGGCCTCGAGGGCGCCGGACAGCGCGCCCGCGACGACCGCGACGACGACCAGGACGGCGGCGGTCATCGGCTCGCGAGGAAGGTGAGGAGCAGCTTGCGCTGCAGCGCGAACATCTCCTTCTCCTCCTCGGGCTCGGCGTGGTCGTAGCCGAGCAGGTGCAGGATCCCGTGCGTCGTCAGGAGGAGCATCTCCTCGACGGGGGTGTGCCCGGCGACCTCGGCCTGGGCGACCGCGACCTCGGGGCAGAGCACGACGTCGCCGAGCAGGCCCGGCTCCTGGTCGTCACCCTCCGCCCCGGGGCGCAGCTCGTCCATCGGGAACGACAGGACGTCGGTGGGGCCCGGCTCGTCCATCCACTGCACGTGCAGCTCCGACATCACGTCGGTGCCGACGAACAGGATCGCCAGCTCCGACTGCGGGTGGACGTACAGGGCGTCGAGCACGTAGCGCCCGAGGGCGGCGAACTCCGCCTCGTCGACCTCGTACCCGGACTCGTTGTTGACCTCGATGCTCATCGTGCTCGCTCCGTCCGCGTCGAACCTGCGGGCCGGACGTCCCAGCGCGCGTAGGCGTCGATGATGTCCCCGACGAGCCGGTGACGCACCACGTCGGCCGACTGGAGCCGGCAGAACTCGACGTCGTCGACACCGGTGAGGATGTCCTCCACCACCCGCAGGCCCGACGTCGTGCCACCGGGCAGGTCGACCTGGGTGACGTCACCGGTGATCACCATCCGGGAGCCGAAGCCGAGCCGGGTCAGGAACATCTTCATCTGCTCGGTGGAGGTGTTCTGCGCCTCGTCCAGGATGACGAACGCGTCGTTGAGCGTGCGTCCGCGCATGTACGCGAGCGGGGCGACCTCGATCGTCCCGGCCTCGAGCAGACGCGGGATCGACTCCGGGTCGACCATCTCGTGCAGCGCGTCGAACAGCGGCCGCAGGTACGGGTCGATCTTCTCCGACAGCGATCCCGGGAGGTAGCCGAGCCGCTCACCGGCCTCGACGGCCGGGCGGGTCAGCACGATCCGGCTGACCTGCTTGGCCTGGAGCGCCTGCACCGCCTTCGCCATCGCGAGGTAGGTCTTGCCCGTGCCCGCAGGCCCGATGCCGAACGTCACCGTGTTCGCGTCGATCGCCTCGACGTACTGCTTCTGCCCGACCGTCTTCGGACGGATGGTCCGGCCACGGTTGGAGAGGACGTCGAGCGTCAGTACCTCGGCGGGGCGCGAGGCCGTCGGGGCCGTCAGCATCGCGACGGCGCGCCGCACCACGTCGGGCGTGACGGCGGTCCCGCCCTTGATGACCTCGACGAGCTCGTCGAGCAGGCGCGAGACGAGCGCGACGTCACCGGGGTCTCCGGTCACCGCGACCTCGTTGCCGCGCACGTGCAGGTCGACCCGGGGGAAACCGCCCTCGAGCTCGCGGAGAACGACGTCCTCGCTCCCGAGCAGGTCGACCATCTCGATGTGCGACGGGACGACGACACGGTGCTCCACCTGTGTCGCGACTCCCGGGGGCGTGCTCGCTGATGACGATGACATGGGGGGTCGGCTCGCGCCGGAACGCTCCTTCAGTACGGGACGGTGAAAGACGATTCTACGGTGCTCAGGCGGGTGTCCAGCCGAGCTCGGCACCGCCGATGACGTGACCGTGCACGTGGAACACGCTCTGACCGGCCCGTGGACCGGAGTTGAAGACGAGCCGGAACTGCCCGTCGGCGTTCTCACCGGCGAGGTTGTCGGCCAGCTCGATCATGTCCGCGAGCAGCGCGGGGTCCGCGGCGGCGAGCTGGGCGATGTCGCCGAAGTGCTCCCGCGGGACCACCAGCAGGTGCATCGGCGCCTGCGGGGCGATGTCCTTGAACGCCACCGACCGCTCGGTCTGCCCGACGATCTCGGCGGGCAGGTCGCCGGCGACGATCTGGCAGAAGAGGCAGGGGTCCTGGTTGTCACTCATGCTCACACGCTAGCCTGCGCGGTCACGACTCGCGCCACCGACCCAGGCGTTCCGAGAGCACCGCGAGCGCCACCGGGCCGGCCGTGGAGGTCCGCAGCACGTGGGGCCCGAGCCGCGCGGTCCGTGCCCCCGCCTCCCTGAGCTGGTCGACCTCCGCCTGTCCGATCCCGCCCTCGGGCCCGACGACGACGAGCAGCTCGCCGCCTCCGGGCAGCGGGACGTCGGCCAGCGGCAGCGTCGACTCCTCGTGGAGGATCACGACGACTCCCCCGGCGGCCGTGACGTCCGCGGTCCGCACGGCCAGGGCGCGCGTAGAGAGCACCTGCTCCACCGGCGGGAGGAAGGCCCTTCGCGCCTGCTTCGTCGCCGCGGTCACGGTCGCCACCCAGCGGCCGCGGGACTTCTCGGCGCGCTGACCGCGCCAGACGACCACCGAGCGCTCGGCCTGCCAGGGCACGACCGCGTCGACACCGACCTCCGTCGCCGCCTCGATCGCCATCTCGTCGCGGTCGCCCTTGGCCAGGGCCTGCACCAGGACCAGACGCACCGGGGGCTCGGTCTCGTTCGTGACGGCCTGGACCTGCAGCGCGAGGTCGGTGCCGCGCGCCTCGACGACCGTCGTCGCGAGTCGAACCCCCCGGCCGTCGACGACGTCCAGACGCTCACCGGCACCACGCCGCTGCACGACGGCGGCGTGCCGGCCCTCGGGGCCGGTCAGGACGTACTCGTCCCCCGCGCGGACCGCGTCGAGCGATCCCGCGGGAGCGACGAAGACCGGTGCGCTCACGGAATCAGCCGGCGCGACCGGCGAACTTCTCGCGCAGGCGCGAGAAGACACCGGGGTGCGCGGCCACGAGCTTCGGCTCCGGACGTTCCTCGCCTCGAGCGGTGGCGAGGCTGCGGAGCAGCTCCTCCTGCGCGTCGTCCAGGCCCGTCGGCACCTGGACCTGCACCTCGACCTTCAGGTCCCCCCGGCCGTTGCCGTGCAGGTGCCCGACTCCGAGTCCCTTGAGGGTGATGGTTTCGCCCGGCTGCGTCCCGGGCCCAAGGTCGACGGACTTCTCGCCGTCGAGCGTGTCGAGGTTCAGCGAGGCACCCAGGGCCGCCGCGGTCATCGGCACGTTCAGCGTGCAGTGCAGGTCGTCGCCACGGCGCACGAACGTCTCGTGATTGCGCTCGCGGATCTCGACGTAGAGGTCGCCGGCCGAGCCGCCGCCGGGACCGACCTCGCCCTGGGCGCCGAGCTTAATCCGGGTGCCCGTGTCGACACCGGCGGGAACGTTGATCGTGAGGGTCCGACGGCTGCGCACGCGGCCCTCTCCGGAGCACTCCACGCACGGGTCGGGGATCACGGTGCCGAAGCCCTGGCAGGCGGCGCACGGCTGCGTCGTCATGACCTGGCCGACGAACGACCGGGCGACGCGCTGCACGGTACCGCGCCCGTTGCAGACGTCGCAGGTGCGCGGCGAGGTGCCGGGCGCGCAGCACGAGCCCTGACAGGTCCCGCAGACCACGGCGGTGTCGATCGGCAGCTCACGCGTGGCACCGAACGTGGCCTCGGCGAGGTCGATGTCGAGGCGCACGAGCGCGTCCTGGCCGCGGCGTGCACGAGGGATCGGGCCCTGCGGCTGTCCGCCGCCGAAGAACGTCTCGAAGATGTCCTGGAAGCCGAAGCTGCCGCCGGCGCCCCCGCCGGGCGCGGACGGGTCCGAGCCCAGGTCGTACTGGCGACGCTTGTCGGCGTTCGACAGCACCTCGTAGGCGCGCGACACGTCCTTGAATCGATCCTCGGCACCGGGGCCGGCGACGTCCGGGTGCAGCTCACGAGCGAGCTTGCGGTACGCCTTCTTGATCTGCTCGGGGCTCGCGTCGCGGGCCACACCTAGCGTCTCGTAGTAGTCGGTCACAGGTCCTTCTCTGGTCGGAGCGTGCAGGTTCGCGTGGCGGTGGCCACGGTCAGGAAGCGAGAATTCGCGACAGGTAGCGGGCGACGGCGCGGACCGTCGCGATCGTGCCGGGGTAGTCCATGCGGGTGGGACCGATCGAGCCGACGAGGGCCACGGCGTCGCCGTCGCTCCCGTACCCGCTCGTGACGACGGAGGCGTCGGCAAGTCCTGCGAGGCGGGTCTCGTGGCCGATGCGCACGGCCACCCCCTCCTCGCCGTCGGCCGACATCTCGGTCAGGAGGTTGAGCAGGACGACCTGCTCCTCGAGAGCCTCAAGGACCGGCCGCAGCGCGTGCTCGAACCGCATCCCGGCCTGGGCGAGGTTGGCGGTCCCGGCGAGGACGAGGCGTTCCTCGGCCTCCTCGGCGAGCGTCTCGACGACGAGGCTCGAGACCTTGGCCGCGGTCTCGGCGACCTCGGGTCGCATCATCGCCACCGCGCCGGCGAGGGCGCGGTCGACCTGGTCGGGGCGCTGGCCCGCCACGGCGACGTTGAGGCGAACGCGCAGCTCCCCCAGCTCGACCTCGTCGGGCACGGCGTGGAGCTCGAGGGTGCGCTGCTCGACGCGTCCGGTGTCCGTGATGAGAACCACGAGGAGCCGCGTCGGACCGAGCGGGACAAGCTCGAGGTGCCGCAGGCCGGAGCGACGCAGGGACGGGTACTGGACGACGGCGACCTGACCGGTCAGCTGGGCGAGCAGGCGGCCGGCCCGCGCGACGACGTCGTCCAGGTCGACCGCGTCGTCGAGGAACGTCTCGATCGCGCGCTTCTCGGGGCTGCTGAGCGCCTTGATCGTCGAGAGCCTGTCGACGAAGACCCGGTAGCCCTTGTCGGTGGGCACGCGGCCCGCGGAGGTGTGGGGCTGGGCGATGTAGCCGGCCTCCTCGAGGACGGCCATGTCGTTGCGGATCGTCGCCGACGAGACCCCGAGACCGCGTCGCTCGGAGATCATCCGCGAGCCCACGGGCTCGCGTGTGGTCACGTAGTCCTCGACGATGGCGCGCAGCACCTCGAGTCGACGTTCTTCGCTCACAGCCCTCACCTCCCGTTCGCACTCCGGGCATGCGAGTGCCAATCCTACGCGGGCGTCGCGCCAGAGTTGGTGTCTGGTTGTTCGCCCGCAGCGTGACGCGCCCGCAGGTCGACGACGGAGACCACGAGCGCGACGGCGACGAGCGTGATCGTCACCAGCAGCGCACGGCCCGTCGCGGCCGCTCCCCCGAGCCCGGCGGCCGACCCCGCGTAGTACAGCGAGAGGACCGCGGCGATCCCGAGGGAGGAGCCGATCCGCTGCCCGAGCTGGATCATGCTGCCGGCCACGCCCGCGCGTTCGACGGGGACGTCGGCGAGCGCGAGGGTCTGGTTCGGCGAGATCACCAGGCCGCTGCCCGCACCGGCGATCGCCAGGGTGAGAGCCATCACGGGGCCGGCGAGGTCGGGGTCGTCGCCGATCACGCGGATCGCGAGGTCGGTCGAGACCATGCCGACGAGGACGACGACGAGTCCGGCGACGACGACGCTCCGCCCCCACCGATGCACGAGCCTGCCCGACAGCCAGGCGCTGACACCGGAGCAGACGGCGAACGGCATCGCGACGAGGCCCGCCGCCAGGGGGTCGTACCCGAGGTCGTTCTGGAGGTAGAGCGTGGTGAGGAGGAACACGCCCGTGAAGCCGGAGAAGTACGCCGCACCGAGGATCGCCCCGTTGCGGAAGGACGGCGTCCGCAGCAGCCCGGGGTCGAGCACGGCGTCGCCCGTCCGTCGCTGGTATCGCCTCTCCCAGGCGACGAGGGCCACGAGCGCCACCGCGGCGACGACCAGTCCCCACCAGCGCGCAGGGTCGTCGTCGACCCCCGAGGTCGTGACGAACGGGTACATGACGAAGACGGTCGCCGCCCCGATGAGGCCGAGCCCGACGGCATCGAGGTGGCGTGGTCCGGCCTTGCGGACCGACGTCGGGACGTACTTCCAGGCGAACGGCAGGAGCACCAGGATGATGGGGACGTTGATCCCGAAGACCCAGCGCCAGCCGTTCTCCTCCCCGGCGACGGCGAGGATGACGCCGCCGAGCAGCGGCCCGACCGCGGTCGAGACCCCGATGGTCGCCCCGAACAGGCCGAAGGCTCGGCCGCGCTCGAAGCCTCGGAACTGCTGCTGGATGAGGCCGACCACCTGGGGGTTGAGCATCCCGGCGAAGACGCCCTGGGCGAGGCGGGCGACGGCGAGCGCGTCGTCGGTGGGCGCGAGCCCCGCGGCGAGACTGGTCAGGAGGAACCCGACGAGGCCACCGATGAAAAGGTGGCGTCGCCACCCCGCGTCGCCCAGCCGGCCGGTGGGGACCAGGACCAGGCCGAAGGCCAGGGTGTAGCCCGCGACGACGAGCTGCAGCTGGGTAGGCCCCGCGTCGAGCGACCGCTCGATCGAGGGCAGGGCGACGTTGACGACGGACACGTCGAGCAGGGTGATGAAGCCGACCGCCAGACAGACGGCGAGGGTGCACCAGCGGCCGGGGTCGGGTTCGTACGTCTCGGGCCGAGGTGCTGGGGTGCTCACACCCCCATCATCCACCCGTGCAGCGCCCGTCTGCGCGTCGCTTCGCCGGGTCGCCCGCCACGCGGCCTAGGGTGACCGCCGTGAACTACGACCGCTACGGCTCCGACGTCCTGTCCTCCGGCCCGTCCGCGTCCGGCTCCTCGCACCATCGGACCCGACCCACGTCGACCCCGCAGGTCGCCGAGCCCGGACTCGTCGTCGAGGACGTCGAGACCGGGTGGGTCGGCGCCGTCCTGCGCGTCGAGAAGTCCGGCGGCATGCACGTGGTGATCCTCGAGGACCGCCGAGGCCGGACCCGCACGTTCCCCCTCGGCCCGGGATTCTGGGTCGAGGGCAGGCCGGTCGTCCTGACCGCCCCCACCGTCTCGCGGGCACCGGTGGCACCCGGCCGGACCGCGTCCGGCTCGCGCGCGGTCGCCGGGTCGAGGGCCCGCGTGGCCCGGGGCAGCCGGATCTGGGTCGAGGGAAAGCACGACGCCGAGCTGATCGAGAGGGTCTGGGGCGACGACCTTCGGGTCGAGGGCGTCGTCGTCGAGATGCTGGACGGCGTCGACAACCTGGCCGACGCTCTCGCCGACTTCCGGCCGGACCGCGAGCGCCGCGTCGGAGTCCTGGTCGACCACCTAGTGGCGAACAGCAAGGAGCAGCGCATCACGGACGAGGTGCTGCGCGGCGTGCCGCGCGGGGCGGTCCGCGTGCTGGGGCACCCCTACGTCGACGTCTGGCAGGCGGTGCGCCCGGAGCGTGTGGGCCTGGAACGGTGGCCCGTGATCGAGCGCGGGACCGAGTGGAAGTACGGGATCCTGCGTGAGCTCGGCTGGCCCGCGGGGTCGCAGGCCGACGTCGCGAGGGCCTGGCAGAAGATCCTCGGCACCGTGCGCTCGTACGCCGATCTCGAGCCGTCGCTGCTCGGCCGTGTCGAGGAGCTGATCGACTTCGTGACGGTCGACCCGGCGGACTAGGAGCCGAGCAGGGTCTCGAACGACGGGACGTCGCCGAAGGGGTCCTGCACCGTGCGCCGGGCCGGACGCGCGGCGACCCGGTCGGCGAGCTCCGACCCGGCCCGTCGGATCCGTGCGGCCAGGCCGTCGTCGCCCACCTGGCCGCCTCCGGTGCCCGCCCAGTCGTCCGTGGCCGCGAAGACCGAGGTCGTGACGACGTCGGCCCGCAGGTAGGTGAGCACGGGGCGGACGGAGTGCTCGAGGGCCAGCAAGTGCCGCGACGTGCCGCCGGTGGCGCCGAGGGCGACCGGCATCGACTGCAGGGAGTCTCGGTCGACGACGTCGAGGAACGACTTGAAGAGGCCGGAGTAGGAGCTCGCGAAGATCGGCGTCGACAGGACCAGGCCGTCCGCGCCGGTCACGCGGTCGAGGACGTCGGCGAGCTCCCCCGCGGCGAAGCCGGTCAGCATGGCGTCCGTGATCGAGTGCGCGAGGTCCCGGAGCTCGACGACCTCGAGGTTCGCGGTCTCGCCGGCGATCTCGAGGCTGTCGACGGCCGCGGCGCCCAGCCGCTCCGCGAGCAACCGGGTGGACGACGGCGTGGACAGTCCTGCCGAGACGGCGACGATCGAGCGGGTGCTCATGCGGTGACCTCCTGGCGGTGTGCGGCCACGCGCTCGGCATGGCTCGGCGGGTTCGCGGGAACGTCGGCGGGGCGTGCGGCCTCGGCCTCCCGGCGCAGCACCGGGACGACCTCGGAGCCGAGGATGTCGATCTGCTCGAGGACGGTCTTGAGCGGAAGCCCCGCGTGGTCCATGAGGAACAGCTGGCGCTGGTAGTGCCCGACCTGGTCGCGCATCGCGCCGTACCGGTCGATGACCTGCTGCGGGCTGCCGACGGTCAGCGGCGTCTGGGTGCTGAAGTCCTCGAGCGACGGTCCGTGCCCGTAGACGGGCGCGTTGTCGAAGTACGGCCTGAACTCGCGGACCGCGTCCTGGCTGTTGGCACGCATGAAGACCTGGCCCCCGAGGCCGACGATCGCCTGGTCGGCACGGCCGTGGCCGTAGTGCTCGAAGCGGCGTCGGTAGAGCTGGACCATCTGCCGGGTGTGGCTCATGGGCCAGAAGATGTTGTTGTGGAAGAACCCGTCGCCGTAGTAGGCCGCCTGCTCCGCGATCTCGGGGGTACGGATCGACCCGTGCCAGACGAACGGCGGGACGCCGTCGAGCGGACGTGGTGTCGACGTGAATCCCTGGAGCGGGGTGCGGAACCTCCCCTCCCAGTCGACGACGTCCTCGGTCCACAGCCGGCGCAGGAGCGCGTAGTTCTCGACCGCGAGGTTGAGTCCCTCACGGATGTCCTGGCCGAACCACGGATAGACGGGCCCGGTGTTGCCGCGGCCCATCATCAGGTCCGTCCGGCCGTCGGCGATCACCTGGAGCATCGCGTAGTCCTCGGCGATCTTCACCGGGTCGTTGGTGGTGATCAGGGTGGTCGACGTGGAGAGGATGATCCGCTCGGTCACGCCCGCGAGGTATCCGAGCATCGTCGTCGGTGACGACGGGACGAACGGAGGGTTGTGGTGCTCGCCGGTGGCGAAGACGTCGAGGCCCGCGTCCTCGGCGTGCCGGGCGATCGTGAGCATCGCGCGCACCCGCTCGGTGTCGCCGGGCGCCCGCCCCGTGTGCGGGTCGGGCGTCACGTCGCCCACGCTGAAGATCCCGAACTGCATGGTTCTCGCCTCTCGTCCTGATTCGTGGTCCTGGCCGGTTAACCCCTGTGCGGCGCAACTTGTTCCCTGCCCACCGACGACGACGCCGCCCCACCTCGTCAGGAGATGGGGCGGCGTCGTGGGTGTTCGGCTATCTCACCCCGTCACGGTGCGCGTACTTCTGGATCGTCTCGGCCGTCGAGACGACGGCGGTGTAGAACTCCAGCAAGATGCGGAACATCACGAGGTAGAGCAGGACGAAGATCCACCCGAAGAGGAGGACGAACAGCCCGGCACCGATACTGTCCGTGAAACCGACGATGATGGCCACGAGCCACCCCAGCGCCAGGACGACCATGCCGATGACGTAGACGATCCGCACGATCTTCGGCGTGATGTAGTGCGTGAAGGACAGGTCGAAGAGCGAGCCGAACAGGCCCTTCGCGTCACCGGACAGGTCGCTCGCCAGCCCTGAGGCCGAGAAGCCCTGCTCGCCGGACGGCTGGCCCGGCGGCGGGCCGTACCCCGGAGGCGGTCCCTGCGGGGGCGGTCCCTGCGGAGGCGGGTTCTGCGGCGGAGGGCTCTGGGGCGTCTGCCCGCCCGGCTGTGGCGGTGGTGTCGGTGGGACACCGTCCGGCCTCTGCTGCGCATTCGGGTCCTGGGGATTCTCGGTCATGATCTTCTCCCTCGTCTGGTGCCGCCAGGCTAGTGCGACGAACGCCACAGCGCGCCCGGAAGGCGGGGCGCTGCGGCGTTCGTGGACCGGCGAGGAAGGTCCGGAGTCAGGCCGCCGCCTTCGCGGTCAGGCGGCGGTAGACGAACGCCTGGGCGATGTACGCGACGGGGAGCGTGAACAGCAGCCCGACGAAGCACAGGATGACGCCCAGGAACGAGAGCCCGATGTTCGCCACGATCAGCACGATGACGACCCCGGCGCTGCCCGCGACCAGCTTCGCGCTCGACCCGATCGCCGCGAACGCGTTCTCGCCGGCGTCGATGACGAACATCAGCGAGAAGATCAGGAAGAAGTACGCCGCGACGCTGAGCAGGCCGCCGATTCCGGGGATCAGGCTCAGGACCGACGAGATGAACCCGACGACGAAACCGAGGAGCACGATGTTGCCCGCGTTGCGGATCGCGAAGAAGTCGGCGAGACGCACGCGAGGCTTGTCGACCGCGGCGAGCGCGCCGTGCGTCGCGAGCGAGCTGATCACGAAGCTCACGGCCGCGGCGAGGAAGCCGAGCAGGACGTCGAGGAACCCAGGCTGCGGAACCGCCGCGAGGGCGTCCGGGTCGGAGAAGTTCTCGATGACGTACTGGTACGTCGGCGAGAGCACCGTGACGATCAGCCCGAGGACGATGTTCATGAGCAGGATGAGCAGAAGCGCACCGATCCACGTCCCCATGCTCGACTTGAAGCGGTCCCATCCGAAGTGGAGGGCCTGCCCGACGGAGACCGGCTCGTCGTACCGGGACGGCTGACCGTACGGCTCCTGGGGCGGGGGCGCGGCCGGGAACCCGCCACCGGGGATCGGCTGCGGTGGCACGCTGCTGTCGCCCGGCATCCCAGGGCCCGGCATCCCGGGGTTGGTGTTCGAGCTGTACGGGTCGTTCTCGTCGCGCGGCGGACCACCGGGCGTGTTCTCGGACATCGTTCTCCTTCAGAGCATCTGCGGGACGTTCGATCGCCGTCCACTCTGTCGGAGATTCACCGAAACTGCCAGGGTCCGCGCGGGCTTCTCGGTCAGTCCGTCGACGGGTCAGTCGGTCAGGTCGCGCACGACCGCGTCGGCGAGCAACCGCCCCTGCAGCGTGAGGACCGCCCGGCCCGCGAGCGCCGCGCGGCCGTCGAGCGACCCGTTCGCCACGTGTCCGGCGACGGCACGCCGTCCGTCCGGGGAGAGCTCCGCGAGGTCCAGGCCGTCCCGGAGCCGGATCCCGAGCATCACCCGCTCGAGCTGCGCGTCGGCGACGTCGAGGCGCTCGCGCCCCGCCGCCGGGCTCTCGCCGGACTCCAGCAGCGCCGCGTACCGCCGCGGGTGCTTGACGTTCCACCACCGCAGGCCGGCGCTCGGCTCCGAGCTCTCGGTCTCCGTGCCGCGCTCCCCGGACAGGGTCGACGAGGGCCCGAGGTACGAGTGGGCCCCCGGCCCGATCCCCCACCAGTCGTCTCCGCGCCAGTACGCCAGATTGTGACGACAGGCCTGCTCCGGGGTCCGCGACCAGTTCGAGACCTCGTACCAGGACAGGCCGGCGCTCGTGAGCACCCGGTCCACCACCTCGTACTTCTCGGCCTGGTCGTCCCCGCTCGGCAGCTCGAGCTCGCCGCGACGCACCTGAGCGCCCATCTTGGTGCCCGGCTCGACCACGAGCGCGTAGGCGGAGACGTGGTCGACGCCCGTCTCGAGCACGGTGTCGAGGCTGCGACGCCAGTCGTCGAGGCTCTCGCCCGGGGTGCCGTAGATGAGGTCGAGCGAGACGGCGAGCCCGGCGTCGCGCGCCCACCGCACGACGTCGGGCACCCGGTCCGGGTCGTGGGTCCGTTCCAGCGTGGCGAGGACGTGCGGGACGGCGGACTGCATGCCGAAGGAGACGCGGGTGAAGCCGCCCGCCGCGAGCGCGGCCAGCGACTCGGGCGTGACGGAGTCGGGGTTCGCCTCCGTGGTGACCTCGGCGCCGTCCGCGAGCCCCCAGGTGTCCCGGACGCCGTCGAGCATCCGGACCAGGTCCGAGGCGGGCAGCATCGTCGGGGTCCCTCCCCCGACGAACACCGTCGACGCCTCGCGCTCCGGCAGGCGCGCAGCACGCATCGTCCGTCCGGCGAGCTCGATCTCGGCGAGCGCCGTGCGTGCGTACGCGATCTGGCTCGCACCGCCACCGAGCTCGGTGGCGGTGTACGTGTTGAAGTCGCAGTACCCGCACCGGACCGTGCAGAACGGCACGTGCAGATACACGCCGAAGCGCGACCCGCGCGGCCCGGCCACCCACCCGGGCAATGAACCGTCGCGGGGCGCGTCCTCGCCGTCGGGAAGTGCCGGACTCACTTCTTCGGCTTGTCCTTGGTCTCCTTGCCACCGCCAGCGTCGGAGGAGAGCGCCGCGATGAACGCGTTGGGCGGGACCTCGACGCGACCGATGGTCTTCATGCGCTTCTTCCCCTCCTTCTGCTTCTCGAGCAGCTTGCGCTTGCGGGAGATGTCACCGCCGTAGCACTTGGCGAGGACGTCCTTGCGGATGGCGCGGACCGTCTCACGGGCGATCACCCGCGAGCCCACGGCCGCCTGGATCGGCACCTCGAACTGCTGACGCGGGATGAGCTCCTTCAGCTTGCCCACCATCATCAGCCCGTAGGCGTACGCGGCGTCCTTGTGCACGATCGCGCTGAACGCGTCCACCTGCTCACCCTGCAGGAGGATGTCGACCTTGACGAGGTCCGCCGCCTGATCGCCGGTGCGCTCGTAGTCGAACGAGGCGTACCCGCGCGTGCGGGACTTCAGGTGGTCGAAGAAGTCGAAGACGATCTCCGCCATCGGCAGCGTGTACCGCATCTCGACACGGTCCTCGGAGAGGTAGTCCATCCCGAGCAGGGTGCCGCGACGCGACTGGCACAGCTCCATGATGGTGCCGATGAACTCGCTCGGGGCCAGCACCGTCGAGCGCACGATCGGCTCGCGCACCTCGCGGATCTTGCCGCCGGGGAACTCGCTCGGGTTGGTCACCTCGACCTCGGTGCGGTCCTCCATCGTCACGTTGTAGACGACGTTCGGGGCCGTCGAGATCAGCGCGAGGTCGAACTCGCGCTCGAGGCGCTCGCGGACGATCTCGAGGTGCAGCAGGCCGAGGAACCCCACACGGAAGCCGAAACCGAGCGCGACCGACGTCTCGGGCTCGTAGTTCAGCGCGGCGTCGTTCAGCTTCAGCTTGTCGAGGGCGTCGCGCAGCACCGGGTAGTCGGAGCCGTCGATCGGGTACAGGCCCGAGAACACCATCGGCTTCGGGTCCTGGTAGCCGCCGAGCGAGTCGTCCGCCGGCTTCTGCGCGTTGGTGACCGTGTCGCCGACCTTCGACTGGCGGACGTCCTTGACGCCGGTGATGAGGTACCCGACCTCACCGACCCCGAGACCCTTGGTCGGCTGCGGCTCCGGCGAGCTGACGCCGATCTCGAGCAGCTCGTGCGTCGCCCGCGTCGACATCATGATGATCTTCTCGCGCGGGTTCAGCTGGCCGTCGACGACGCGGACGTAGGTCACGACGCCGCGGTAGGTGTCGTAGACCGAGTCGAAGATCATGGCGCGGGCGGGAGCCTCGGCGTCGCCGACCGGGGCCGGGACACGCTCGACGATCCGGTCGAGCAGGGCCTCCACGCCCTCGCCGGTCTTGCCCGAGACCTTCAGCACGTCCTCGGGGTCTCCGCCGACGAGACCGGCGATCTCCTCCGCGTACTTCTCCGGCTGCGCCGCGGGGAGGTCGATCTTGTTCAGGACCGGGATGATCTCCAGGTCGTTCTCCATCGCGAGGTAGAGGTTCGCGAGGGTCTGCGCCTCGATGCCCTGCGCGGCGTCCACGAGGAGCACGGCACCCTCGCACGCGGCGAGGGAGCGAGACACCTCGTACGTGAAGTCGACGTGCCCAGGGGTGTCGATCATGTTCAGCGCGTGCGGGACCTGCACGCCGTCGGCGTCCGGGATCGCCCACGGCATCCGCACGGCCTGCGACTTGATGGTGATACCGCGCTCGCGCTCGATGTCCATGCGGTCGAGGTACTGCGCCCGCATCGCACGCTGCTCGACGACGCCGGTGAGCTGGAGCATGCGGTCGGCGAGGGTCGACTTGCCGTGGTCGATGTGCGCGATGATGCAGAAGTTGCGCAGCAGCTCGGACGGCGTCGACGACGGTCGAATGCGGTCGGCCTGGGTGGCGGAAGGGATCGGTGACAACGCGAGTGCGCTCCGGTCTGGTCGACGGCGGGCAGGGAGAGGCACGATTCTCCCATGACCCGTGCTCTTCCGACGCATCCGGACCCAGGCGACTCCCCCGCGGGGCGCTCCGCACCCGTCGACCGCCTGGCCCTTCTCGCGCAGGCACAAGCGGCGTTCGCCGACGTCGCGTCGACCGCCGACCCGGAGGCACCCGTCCCCGTGTGCGGCGAGTGGCGGGTCGCGGACGTGGTCCTGCATCTGGCGCGGGTGCACTGGTGGGCGGCCGGGATGGCCGTCGGCGTGGTGCTCCGCACGGAGAACCCCGACCGACCGCGCGACGCCGAGTCCCTCGACCGCATCTACCGCTGGGCCGCCCGACACCTGCACGCGACGCTCGCCGAGACCGGCCCCGACTCCCCTGCTCTCACTCTCGGCGGGAGGGGCGTCGCCGCGTACTGGTGGCGCCGACAGCTGCACGAGACGCTGATCCACCTCGACGACGTCGCGACAGCGGCCGGGACGCAGGCCCCGACGTTCGCCCCCGAGGTCTGGGCCGACACGGTCGACGAGGTGGTGTCGGTGCTGGGCCCGGCACGCCAGGCCCGCGGCGCCGCGTCGCTGATCACCTCACCCGTCGAGATCGTCGCGACGGACTCCGGCGACCGGTGGGTCGTCGGTGACGGCGACGCCGGCGCGACGGTCCGCGGTACCTCGCGAGACCTCGCACTGCTCCTGTGGAACCGGATCGACCTCTCGTCACCAGGGTTCGAGGTGTCGGGGGATCCGTCGGCCGTGGACGCGCTCCTCGAGGCGGGCCTGACCTCGTAGCGCGGCTCCGCGCGGGCGACGGGACGGGGCGGGACGGGACGGGACGGGCCACGGGAACACACGACCGGCTACTGTGCACGCGTGTCCTCCTCACGCTGGCTCAACCTCGTCTCCGACGTCCTGCGCGCCCTCACGGGCGGCAGAAGCAAGACGTCGCGCCCACGCCCGACACCTCGCTCTCGCACGACGGCTCGCGGCTCCTACCCGGGCGACTACACCGGAACCGTGCGCGCCGAGTACTCCCCCGCCCTGGACGGCAACGCCGACCCCGGCGAGGTCGTCTGGACCTGGGTCCCGTACGAGGACGACGCGACGCAGGGCAAGGACAGGCCGGTCCTCGTCGTCGGCCGGGACGGGTCGTGGCTGCTCGTGCTGATGCTGACGAGCAAGGACCATGACGTCGACGCCGCCCAGGAGGCGCGCTGGGGCCGCTACTGGCAGGACATCGGCACCGGACCGTGGGACAGCCGCGGGCGTCCGTCCGAGGTGCGCCTCGACCGGGTGATCCGCATCGACCCGGCGACCGTCCGTCGCGAGGGCGCGATCATGCCCGAGCGGACGTTCAACGACGTGATCAAGGGCATCCGTCGCCACGGACACTGAGCCGCCGCCAGCCTGATAGCATGGGCAGTTGCGTGTCCGCCCAGGTCGGCGGGCACCGCCACAGTTCCTCTCCACGGGTTCCCCACCCCGAGTCCCGGCGCTGTGGCCGCCCTCTACGACCTATCCGCTCGCTCACGCGAACACACCAGGAAGTTCTGAACGTGGCAAACATCAAGTCCCAGATGAAGCGCATCAAGACCAACGAGAAGGCGCGCCTGCGCAACAACTCGGTGAAGGCGGAGCTGCGCACGCACGTGCGTCAGGTTCGTGCGGCGGTCGCCGCCGGCGACAAGGACGCGGCCACCACGGCGCTCACCGCCGCCTCGAAGAAGCTCGACAAGGCAGCCACCAAGGGTGTTATCCACCAGAACCAGGCTGCCAACCGCAAGTCGGCGCTCGCGAAGGCCGTCAACGCGCTCTGAGTCCCCGGACTCGTCGGTCGTGCGCCATGCACGGCCCCTGCACGACACCGCAAGGCGTCACCCGGTCGGGTGGCGCCTTGCGCGCGTCCCGGGCCTCTACCGCGCCCTGGCGTTCCGCGCGATCACCAGCACCGCCCGCTCGACCGCGTAGACGGGATCGCGCCCACCACCCTTGACCTCCGCGTCCGCACGCGCCACCGCGCCGATCGCCTCGGCGAGCCCGTCAGGAGTCCACCCCCGCAGTTCCTTGCGGGCCCGGTCCACCTGCCACGGCGCAAGCCCGAGCTCACGGGCGGTCACGCCGCCGCGCATCGCGGACACCTTCGCCAACGCCCGCAGCTTCATCGCCAGCGCCGCGACGAGCGGTACCGGGTCCGCGCCCGTCGCCAGGGCGTGCCGCAGCATCGTCACCGCGTCACCCGCTGCGCCGGCGACCGCCGCGTCGGCGACCCGAAAGCCCGTGGCCTCGACCCGTCCACCGTGATACCGGTCGACGAGCTCGGCGGTGATCGTCCCGGTGCTGTCGGTCACGAGCTGCGTGCACGCGGCAGCGAGCTCGCGCAGGTCGTTCCCGAGGGCGTCGACGAGGGCCCGGACCGCGGCCGGCTCGGCCTTGCGCCGCGCGGCCCTGAACTCCTGCTCGACGAACGACACCCGTTCGGGGTCCTTCTTCAGCGGGTCGCACGTCACGACCGGAGCCCCCGAGGCGGTGATCGCGTCGAGCATCTTCTTGCCGCGCTGGCCTCCCCCGTGGACGACCACGACCGTCGCCTCCGCATCCGGCGCCGCCGCATAGGCGACGAGGTCCGTGACGAGTGCGTCGGTACAGGCCTCGGCACCGCGCACGACGACGACCGACGGGTCGTCGAAGAGCGTCGGGCTGGTCGCGACGGCGAGCATTCCCGCCTCGTACGTCGCGCCTTCGACGTCGATGCGGTCCGTCTCCGGGTTCTGCTCCCGTGCGAGCTCGAGCACGCGCGCCACCGCACGATCCGCGAGCAGCCCCTCGGTCCCCCGGATCAGGATCAACGGTGCGGGGGCGACGGTGCGCCAGTCGACGGACGAGCGGCGGGCGGTGGCGGCGGGCATGGCACTAGCGTGCCACGAGCCACCGACCGGCCGACGCTCACGGGTCGGCACGCTCGTCGAGCGGAGGTATCGCACGGCGCAGGCCCTCGACGCCCACCGCCGTCAGGACGGCGAGTCCCGCCGCGCCGAGGAGCCCCTCGGGCCACGTGAGGCTCGCTCCCGGCAACGCGGCGAAGACCTGCGCGACGAGGGCGATCCACCCCGTCGCCAGGCCGGCGCACCAGGCGATCAGGGTCGCCGCCGCGGGCCACCACGGAGCCACGGCCGTGGCCGCGAGTCCCAGGATCGTGGCGGGGGCGAGAGCGACGCACGCGAGGAGGTTCGCGGGGACCGCGTACACCGAGACGGACGGCTCGAGCAGGATCAGCACCGGCCCGCAGACGAGCTGCGCCGCCACGGGCACGGCGACCGCGAACGCGAGAACCCGGGGTCCCGGGATCCGGCGGGCGATCGGTCCGGCGAGCGTCACCAGCCCCGCGGTCGCCACGGTCGACAGCACGAACCCGTAGGACCGGGCGAGCCACGGATCGAGCACCAGAAGAACGACGACCGCCGCGGACAGTCCGGGCACCGCGGCAGCCGGCCGCCGCAGGACGAGAGCCAGGAGACCGACCGCACCGGTGGCCGCGGCCCTGACGACGCTGGGGTCGGGGCGCACCAGGAGCACGAACGCGGTGAGCGCGGCGCCGGCGACGAGCACCCGGGCGCTGCGCCGCAGCCGGAGCCCGCCGCAGCACCACGCGACGGCGGCGACCACGACCGCGACGTGTCCGCCGGAGACCGCGGTGATGTGTGTCAGGGAGGTGACGAGCATGGCGTCGGTGACCTCCTCCGGCACCCTCGTGGTGTCTCCGATCGCAGCGCCGGGGACGAGTCCACGAGCCTGCGGGGACAGGCCGTCGGTCGCCGACAGGAGGTCCGCCCGCACGTCGGCGACGACGCGGAGGAGCGCGCGGGCCGGCGCGGTCACGACGAGGTCGTCGGCGGACAGCTCGGGACCCCGGATCCCCTCGCCCAGCACACCGCTCGTGGTGATCGTGTCGCCGACGACCACGTCCTCAGGGCCGAGACCGCCGACGACGTCGAGCGGGGTCCGGACGGCGCACCGCACGGATCGGTGCTCGACGACCACCATGTCCAGACCGCGACGCCAGCGCGTGGCGCCGAACCCGGTGGTCGGCACCGGGTCACCGACCACGACCGCGTCGACGCTCACCCACCCTCCGGCCGCGGCGATCGCCCGCACGTCGCACCCGCCGCGTGCTGCGAGGTCGACGGCCGCGACCGCCAGGACCGACGCGGCGGTGAGGCACGAGCAGGCCAGCAGGGCACAGGCCCGGCCGACGCGCCGAGGCACTGGCCCCGGCGGGCCGGTGCGATGGAACACGCAGGTGACTGCGAATGCGCCGATCGCCAGCCCACCCAGGGCCCACGCCACCCGGCCGACAGGATCGGGCGTCGGCTCACCGACCGCCCACCAGGCTGCACACCACGCGCCGAGCGCCACGGGGACCAGCCGTGCATCCGGTCTCACGTCGTGGCCAGGTCCCGGAGTCCTTCGAGCACGGCGTCCCCGATCCCGCTCACCTCGACCAACTCGTCCACGCTGGCGAACGGCCCGTGGTCCTCCCGGTGCCCGACGATCCGTGCAGCGAGCACCGGACCGACACCCGGAAGCCCTTCCAGTGCGCCCGCGTCCGCGGTGTTGACGTTCACCAGGGCCGGCCGGCCGGCCTCGGCCGACGAACCCGGATCCGCGCCCGACGCCACCGGGACCTCCTCCCCCGGTGCAGGAACGTAGATCTGCTCGCCGTCCGCGATCTCCCGCGCGAGGTTGAGCGCCGCCAGGTCGGCCGTCGACGTCGGCCCACCCGCGGCCGCGATCGCGTCGGCCACCCGCATCCCTGCGGCGAGGTCGACGAGACCGGGCTCCGCCACCTCGCCCACGACGTGCACGACGAGTCCGGGCCGCGGGGACGACGTCGGAACCGGCTGGTCGTCCCCCGGAGCCGCAGGAGCGGACTCGGACACACGACCGGCAGGCGGGGACCCGTCCTCGCCTGCCGCGACCGCGTCCTGCCCGTCCACGCCCGCGTCCTGCGAGGCGCGGGGCAGCGACCGCACCTCTCCGAGCGGAACCTGCTCGGCCCGACCGGGGCCCAGCAGGAGCACCCCGACGGCCAGGATCAGCACGGCGAGCCCGGCCGAGACCGCCGTCCGCAGGTCCATGCCGAGCCGAGGGCGGACGCGCCGCGGACGGCGAGGGACGTCGTCGAACCCCGTCTGCGCTCCCGGGTCGCCGTAGGCCGCGCGGTAGGCGCGCGCGGCGCCGTCGAGCGGGCTCGTCCGCGCGGTGCCGATGCTGTCGAGTCGATCGCCGGGTCTCACCCTCGCACGCTAGGCGGCTCTCCGTCTGTCGCCCGCGAGACCCGGTTCACCCGTGGACGGGCATCGCGATCAGCACGACTGTGGACGACGCTAGGAGCCTGGAACCGCTCCGACGTCGGCCACCATCACGCCCAGCACGCCCTCGCCGACGTGCGCCCCGACGACGGCGCTGACCGACGCGACCTCGACGTGCACGCCGAGCCGTCGAGCCAGGTCGCCCGCGACGTCATGAGCCCGGTCCGGATCACCCAGATGGTGCACGGCCACCAGCGGGTACGAGCACCGCTCGGTCTGCTCGACCGCGGTCGAGACCAACCGGTCGACGGCCGCCGCCCGCGTGCGCACCTTCTGCGCGACCACGATCCGCCCGTCCCGGACGGCCAGCAGGGGCCGCACCCCCAGCACGGTCCCGAGCGCCGCGGCGGGGCCGCTGAGCCGACCACCACGGCGCAGATGGTCGAGCGACTCGACGAGGAAGGTGGCCGAGCTCGTGCTCGCGACGGCGAGCGCCCTCCGCTCGACGGCACGAGCGCTCGCCCCGCCGCGTGCCGCACGGGCGGCCTGTGCCGCGGCGAAGCCCAGCGCCATCGCCGTCGTCCGGGAGTCGACGACGCGCACGGGCACGGGCGACCGCGTGGCGGCGAGAGCCGCGGCGTGCACCGTCCCGGAGAGGTCACCCGAGAGGTGGACGGACACTATCGCCCGAGCACCCGCCCGCGCCACGCGCTCGTAGACCTCGAGGAACTCCTGCGGCGAGGGCTGCGACGTCGTGACGGACGTACCGGCCCGGAGCTGTTCCGCCACCTCGTGGTCGGTGACGTCGACCTTCTCCCGGAACGGCGCGCCGTCGACGATCACGTGGAGCGGGACGACGTCGGTACCGTGGTCGAACCCGTCGGGGAACGACGCGGTCGAGTCGGTGACGACGGCGACGCGCGCGGCGGGGTCGACGGAGGTCACGCGACCATCATCGCAGGGCCGTCGCCGGGGCCGGCTCCGGCGCCCCGACGAGCGTCACCAGGCGAGACCTCCCCCGGTCGTCCTTGACGGCCTGCAGGACGACGTCGACGTGCGGCTCGAGCGCGCCGACCTTGTCGAGCGGCGCCCCGATGACGAGCTGGAAGCCGAGCCCCCGCCAGGCTCCGACGGCACGCCCGGCGAACCGCGCGTCCGCCTTGATGAACGCCTCGTCGAGGAAGACCGGGGCGTACCGCGGCCGTGCCGCGCCGGCGTCGCCGAGCTGGTAGCGCAGCGCGGCTCCCACGATGAACGCGACGAGCTCCTGCGACTCCCCTCCCGACTTGCCCGCGATGTGGTCGTAGACGCTGACGTGGGTGCCGTCGAGGTCCACGCACTCGGCACTGATGCGCACGTGGTCCCGGACGTCGACGAGTCGCCGCCGCTCCGGGCTGTCCGGACGGATCCGGTCGATCAGTCGCGCCATTCGGTCGAACCGCCGGGTCCGCTGCGCCGCCGTCTGCTCGCCGGGGTCGGCGGCAAGGTCGCGCAGCGCACGGCGGAACGAGGAGATGTCCGCGGCCTCGGTGACCGTCGCGGTGATCCGCAGCCGGTGCTCGTCGTCGCGGAACGGCAACGTCGAGAGGATCGCGTTGACCGGCTCCATCCGCTCGCGGATCTCCGCCACCGACCGGGTCATGACCGAGTTCAGGAGCGTGAGGTCGTTGCCGCTGAGCCTGCCGATGGTCCGCGACCACCGCTCCTGCAGCTGGTAGAGCTGCTGGTGCTCGATCTCCTCGTAGACCCGGAGGAAGTCCGCGTAGGACGCCTCGGGGTCCGTGCCCAGGTTCGGGTTCGGCCACGTGTCGCAGAACCGTTCGAAGATCGCCCCGAGCGCGGCGCGCGCGGACCGACCGGACTCCACGGCCGCCTCGCGGTCCCGCTCGAGCTCGCGCACGACGGCGTGGGTGGCCGCAGAGAACGCCGCCACGCTCGTGGCGGGTTCCGCCAGCACGGCGTCGAGCGCCGCGTCGAGCCGCGCCGTCTGCTCGGCGGTCCCGACCGACGGGCCGTCGTCGGCCTGCGCGACGGCGTCCGTCACCTCGTCGACGAGGTCGGTGATGGCCGCCCACTGCTCGGCGAGCGCCTGAACCTGATTCTCGGCGTCGGCCCGCTCGCGGTAGAGGGCGGTGAGCCGGGTGCGGATCCGCTCCTCGTCGTCCTGCAGGGCCTGCAGCACGTCGGAGCCCGCGAGCAGCGCGTCGCGCCGGGAGGTGCGCTCGGCGAGGGCCGCCTCGGCCCCGGCCACGTCGACGTCCTCCCACGCGACGGCGAGGCACTGGGTGTACGCGACGACACGGTCGGTCTCCGCCGCGTCTCCGTGACGAGCCTCCTCGGCCGCTGCCTCGGCCTCGCGCAGATCGGTGCGCGCCGCCGTGATCTCCTCGGTCAGCGTGTCCAGCCGCGCGGCGTTGCTGAAGCCGAGCACCGACGCACGCCGACCGCCGCCGTGCGCGCCGCGCCGTCCGTCGGAGACCTGCCCCGTCCTGGTCAGGGCGCGCGGGTGTCGGGACAGCTCGCCCGGGTCGTCGACGCAGACGTGGTCGAACCGCTGGTCGAGGCGCTCGGCCAGCCATCCTCCGAACGGTCCCGCCTTGACCTCGACACGGCCCGGCAGCGTCGCCGGGTCGGCGTCGTCCGCCAGCGGCAGACCCGTCTCGGCCCCCTCGAACCGCACCCGGCGTCGCAGGTCCACGGAGTCGATCGCGCTCCGGAAACGGTCGAGCCGTGCGTGGTCCACGAGCACCACCGTCGCGAACCCGCCGAGGGCGGTGCCGATCGCGTCCCGCCACGGCTCGTACGCGGGGCGGACCTCCAGCAGCTCCGCGACGAACGGCAGCTCCTCGGGCGCCAGGCCGGCTGCCTCGGCCAGCGCGCAGCGCGCTGCGTCGTCCTCGGCGCCGACGTTGCCGCGCCGTCGGGAGAACGACTCCTTCTCCGCCTCCAGCGCGACGAGGCGACGGCCGACGTCGCTCGCGTGCTGACGCGCGGCGAACGTGGCGGACTCACGGGACGCGGCCCGCTCCGACCTGTTCTCGACGAACGCCCGGCCCTCACGCTGGAGCCGCGCCAGCTCCGGCTCGGAACCCACCGTCCTCCCCAGGACGTCGAGCGGCGGGTCGAGAGAGGCACGAGCGGTCCGGACGGCCTCGAGCCGTTCGGCGGCGCGGCGTACCTCGCGCTCCGCACCCTCGACGGCGTCGCCGCCCTGACGGGTCCGTGCCGCGCGGGCCTCGTCGAGCTCGCCCTCGGCGGTCGTGATCCGGGCGGCCGCAGCCGCACGCCGCTCCTGCGCCGTGCGATGGGCAGCCCGGTTCGTCGCCTCCTCGGCCCGCACGAGCGCGAGGCGTCGTGCGTCCCGCCAGGCGGTGAACGGCGTCGGACCGCCGCCGGTCGACGCGCCGGCCGCACCGAGCCCGTCGAGGAGCGCCACGGATGCGGCGGCCTCGTCGATCTGGTCCCGCAGACCGATCATCGGGCGCAGCACCTCGACCTGGCGGGTGGCCGTGAGCATCTCCTCCCGGACCGCCGCGAGCTCGTCGAAGTGCTCGACCGCCCGCTGCGCCACCGCCAGGGTCTCGGGCTCCTCGAGCACCATCGCCTTGTACAGCGCGTCGACCGTCGTGATGGCCTGGCCGGCCTGGATGCGTCCGAGCAGCTGCATCGCCTTGTGCCCGTCGCCGGCGGCACCGATCCCCAGGGCGGCGTGCAGGCGGGTGGCGAACGCGACGTCCGTGTCGAAGAGCGAGAGTCCCGCGTCCGCCAGCCCGGGCCGGGCGAACCGGCCGGGCGCGAGATCCTCGAGCCGTCGGAGGTCGAAGACCTCGTCGGCCGTCGCTCGCACCACGACGCACTCCTCGTTGCGCTGGGCGTCGCGCGGCACGTACCAGGCCCGCAGCGCCGTGAGGGCGGAGCCCGACTGGTCCGTCCAGGTCATCGAGATCGCCGACCAGGTGTCCACGCCGTCTCCGCGCAGCACGCGGTCCCGGGACGACGTCGACCCGTCCTCGCGGGACTCGTCCACCTTGCCGCGGGCGTAGGACAGGACCGAGCGCTGCTCGCGCCCGCGGGCACGCCCGCTGGTCGTGCCGTTCGACGCCCCGTTGAACGGCGTCGTGTGGCTCATCATCAGGGCGATGTACGCGTCCAGCAGGGTGGACTTGCCCGACCCCGAGGCTCCCGAGAGCAGCGTCGCCCCACCGGAGAACCGGACCTCGTGGTGGCCGTGGTAGCCGCCCCAGTTGACCAGCTGCATGCTGTGCGCGGTCCACTGCCGCCCGTCCGAGGCGGCGGGGATCAGCCCGAAGAGCGAGTCGTTCATCCGGGCGCTCATGCGAGGGACTCCTCGGTGTCGGCGGACTCCCCGTCGGCGGCCGTCAGCCACCGGGTGAGCTCGGTCAGTCGCTCGACCGGGAGCAGGATCTCCACGACCGGAAGGATCCGGAACCGGCCCGGCGCGACCTCGTCGAGGACGTGCTCCCGGACGAGCGTCGCGACCGCGTTGTCGATCTCGCGCCGTCGGGCCGCGAGGTTGGTCTCGTCGTGCGCCAGGAAACCGAGCGCGTAGTCGACCATCTCCTCCGCGTCCACGTAGGCCGCCCGCTCCCCGGCCCCGTGCTCCTGCCGGAACTGGGTCCGGACGAACAGCATCAGCAGCGTCTCGACCCGCTTGTACGGCTCGTCCCGCAGCAGCACGGCGTGGCTCAGACCGTCGTCGCGGACCTGTCGCTTGTACGCGAGCTCGAAGTCGCGGTCGACGACGAGGTCGATGAACATGTCGTGGCACCGCGACTCCAGCACCTGCTGGTGGGCGAGCAACGACCGCCACTCCGCTGGGTGGTCAGCCGCAGAGACGTACCGGCGCTGCAGCACCAGCGCGAGAGCACGGCGGGCCTCGTGCGGCAGCGTCCCGGTGTCCCCGGCGAAGATCGCCGGCTCGTCGTCCTCCATCGGACGGCTGACGACGAAGGAGTCGTCCTCGTTCACGGTGTCGGTCACTGCTCGTCCCCCGTCGTCGGCCCGGTGACCGCGACCCGCGGCACCACGAACTCTCTCTCGCTGCCGTCCGCCCGGACGGCGACGACGCGCTCCAGGTGGCTGGCCGGAACGTCTCCCGACCCGGCGTCGTCGTACGCTCCACGCTCCAGGTACCCCAGGATCTCGACCGGCCGCCGGAGTGCGACCGGCCCCGCGGAGAAGGCCGCCGCGACGGTCGTCGGCCGACCGAGCGCCCTCAGGTGCGCATCGACGTCCGCGTGCCGCGGTCCGCCCATCGCCCGGACGCCGTCGAGCTCGGCATTCGCGTCGACGACGTCGTCGTCGGTCCAGTCGTCGAGGCCTTCGGGCGGGGTCTCGGGCCGCAGGTCGTGCAGCGACGTCCGCAGCTTGCCGAACCGCGCACGCTCGAACCAGCGCAGCGGATCGACCCGGGCCGCACGCCCCGACGTCGGGAACCAGTCGGCCATCGCCGAGGTCGCCTCGCGCAGCGCGCGGTCGAGCTCTCGGTCCCGCAGCGGGTTGTGGTGCCGGATCTGCGCCGTCACCGTCCGCGACGACCGGACCTGTGCGGCGAGCACCACGTCGATGGCGGAGACGAGGCGGGTCCGCAGCCCGCGGAGCGCCGCACGACGCTCCGGCGGGAGATCCGCCGTGAAGTCGTGGGCCAGGAGGACGGCCACGCGCTCGTCGAGGGCCGCCAGCAGGGCAGGGTCACCCAGCAGCTCCATCGCACCGGCGAAGGCACGACCCTCCGGCGTGCGTTCCAGGAGGGTCTCGGAGGCGTCCAGGTACTCCTCGACGACCGTCCCGGTGGCCCGCTCGTCCTGTCGCAGGCCGGAGACGATCTCGCGCTGCAGCTCGACGACGGCCTCGGCGACACGGGCGAAGTCCGCCGGCAGCTCGCGCACCAGCAGCAGCAGATGGTCGAGCTGCTCGACGAGCCGGTCGTCCTCGACGGCGACGACGTCTCCTCCCGCCTCGAGCCGGGCGAGCTCCTGCTCGGCGCGGTCGATCTCGCCGCGCAGCTCGCGCATCCGTGCGTCGCGGTCGGGCTCGGCGTCCCGGGCGAGCTCCTCGAGCGCGACGACGAGAGTCCGGATCCGCGACTCGCTCACCAGGGCGCGGGTGCCGCGCGCACGGTCGACGAAGGCCAGCGCCTCCGCCGCATAGCTGCTGAGCTGGTAGTGCTCGGCGCCGCCGTCGTCGAGCGAACGCACGAGCCATCGCTCGCGCACCCACCGGGTGCACAGTACGCGGGCCGGGCCCGTCAGGGCCACCTCGTGCCCGGTGTCGTGCAGCTCGACCAGCAGGTCGTCGACCTCGAGGTACATCTGCTCGGCGGCGACCGACGGCCGCTCCGGGGTGAACACGGTCGCCAGCACGGCGACGACGGACGGGGCCTGCTGCTTGTGCAGCAGGCCCAGCGTCGGCATCCGGAACGCCCGCTCGGTCCCGGCGAGAGCCCCGAGAAACCTCGCCCCGCTCAACGGTTCAGACGACCACGTTGACGAGCTTCGGCGCACGGATGATCACCTTGCGGATCTCCGCGTCGCCGATCTGACGCTGCACGTTCGGCTCCGCGAGGGCCGCGGCGCGCAGGTCCTCCTCGGAGATGGACGGCGAGACGGTGATCTTGCCGCGCACCTTGCCCTTGACCTGCACGACGCAGGTCACCGACTCCTCGACGAGGTACTCGTCCAGGGCGGTCGGGAACGGCTCGTGCGCGAGCGACTCCGCGTGCCCGAGCCGCTGCCACAGCTCCTCGGCGATGTGCGGCGCGACCGGGGCAGTCATCAGCACGAGCGGCTCGACGGCCTCCCGCGGCACCTCGCCGAGCGACGTCAGGTGGTTGTTCAGCGTGATCAGGCGTGCGATCGCGGTGTTCGGCCGCATCTCGGCCATCTCGACGGTCACGTCGGCGATCGTCCGGTGCACCGCGCGCAAGGTCGCGGCGTCCGCAGGGGTCTCGACCACGGTGGTCCGGCCCGAGGTCTCGTCCACGACGTTGCGCCACAGCCGCTGCAGGAAGCGCTGGGCCCCCACGACGGCGCGGGTCTCCCACGGGCGTGACAGGTCCAGCGGACCCATCGACATCTCGTAGACCCGGAACGTGTCGGCGCCGTACTGCTCGTACATCTCGTCGGGCGTGACGACGTTCTTCAGGGACTTGCCCATCTTTCCGTACTCACGGGTGACGGTCTGGCCGTTCCACGTGTACGTCGTCGTGCCGCCGTCCTCGTGCTCCTCGACCTCGGCGGCCGGGACCGGCTGTCCGCGGTCGTCGCGGAACGCATACGCCTGGACGTAGCCCTGGTTGAAGAGCTTGCCGAACGGCTCGAGGGAGCTGACATGGCCGAGGTCGTGCAGCACCTTGTGCCAGAAGCGTGCGTAGAGCAGGTGCAGGACGGCGTGCTCGACGCCGCCGACGTAGAGGTCGACGCCCCCCGCAGGGCCCGACGAGGCGTTGTGGTGCGCACCGAGCCAGTACTTCTCGAGCTCGGGCGACACGACGTGCTCGTCGTCGGTCGGGTCGAGGTAGCGCAGGTAGTACCAGCACGACCCCGCCCAGTTCGGCATCGTGTTGGTGTCGCGCCGGTAGGTCCGCGGGCCGTCGCCGAGGTCGAGTTCGACGTCGACCCAGTCCTGGTTGCGGCCGAGCGGAGGTTCGGGCGACGAGTCCGCGTCGTCGGCGTCGAACACCCGGGGCGCGTAGTCCGGGACCTCGGGCAGGTCGACCGGCAGCTGGTTCTCGGGAACGGCGAGGGGACGCCCGTCCTCGCCGTACACGATCGGGAACGGCTCGCCCCAGTAGCGCTGGCGCGAGAAGAGCCAGTCGCGCAGCCGGTAGGTGACCGTACCGGTGCCGGCGCCCCGCGCGTCGAGCCAGTCGATGACGGTCCGCTTGGCCGTGGCGACGTCGAGGCCGTCGAGGGTCACACCGTCGTCCGACGCCGCGGCCGAGTTGACGACGAGTCCGTCACCGGTGAAGGCCTCGCCGCGGTCGAGCGCGTCGACGTCGCCGCCGGGCGCGACGGTGTAGATCACCGGCAGGTCGAACGCCTCGGCGAACGCGAAGTCGCGGGCGTCGCCGCCGGGCACGGCCATGATCGCGCCGGTGCCGTAGCCCATCAGGACGTAGTCCGCGGTGAAGACAGGCACGGCGGCCCCGTCGACGGGGTTCGAGCCGAAGAGGCCCGTGAAGACGCCCGTCTTCTTGCCGGCGTCGGCCTGGCGCTCGACCGCGGTCTTCGCGGCGGCCTCGGCCCGGTAGGCCGTCACAGCCTCCCGCGGCGTCGCGTGTCCGCCGGTCCAGGCGTCCTTGGTCCCCTCCGGCCACGCGGCCGGCACCTGGTCGACGACCGGGTGCTCGGGGGCGACGACCATGAACGTCGCCCCGAAGAGCGTGTCAGGACGCGTCGTGAAGACCTCGATCCCGTCGACACCCGGCACCGCGTCCTGGGCGGACGCCGAGGGCTGCAGTGCGAACCGCACCTGCGCACCCTCGCTCCGGCCGATCCAGTTGCGCTGCATCGCCTTGACCTTCTCGGGCCAGTCGATCAGGTCGAGGTCGTCGACGAGACGGTCCGCGTAGGCGGTGATCCGCATGTTCCACTGACGCAGGCTGCGCTGGAAGACCGGGAAGTTCCCGCGCTCGGACCGCCCGTCCGAGGTGACCTCCTCGTTCGCCAGGACCGTGCCGAGACCTGGGCACCAGTTGACCGGCGCCTCGGAGACGTAGGCGAGCCGCTGGGAGTCGACGACGTCACGCTGCTCCCCCGCGTCCAGATCGGCCCAGGACCGGCCGCCCGGCACGGCACGGGTCCCTTCCGCGTACTCGGCCTCGAGCTCCGCGATCGGCCGTGCGCGGCCGGTGCCGCCGTCCGGGCGCACCGCGTCGACGTCGTACCAGGAGCCGAACATCTGCAGGAAGATCCACTGCGTCCACCGCACGTACTCGGGATCGATCGTGGCGAACGTCCGGCGGGGGTCGTGGGCCAGGCCCATCCGGCGCAGCTGGCGGCGCATGTTGACCATGTTCGCCTCGGTCGTCGTGCGGGGGTGCTGGCCCGTCTGCACGGCGAACTGCTCCGCAGGCAGGCCGAACGCGTCGTACCCGAGCGTGTGCAGCACGTTGTCGCCCTGCATGCGGCGGAACCGGCCGACGACGTCGGTCGCGATGTACCCGAGCGGGTGGCCCACGTGCAGGCCCGCGCCCGACGGGTAGGGGAACATGTCCATGATGAAGAACGGCGGACGGTCGCCGGCGTGCTCGCCGTTGCCGTCCGTGAGCGCGCCGGACGGGTTCGCGGCGTAGAAGGTCCCGCTCGACTCCCACCGGTCCTGCCAGCGGAGCTCGATCTCCTCGGCCATCGCCGGGGTGTAGCGGAAGCTCGGCTCGCCGGGGGCTCCGGCTGCGTCGGTGGACCGTGGGGTTGTCTCAGGCGTACTCACACCGGCAATCGTACCGGCGGGCAGGGCTAGAACGATGCGACGATCACGTCGCCCATCGTGATCATCACCCACAGCAGGACGGCGACGTACAGCAGCGCCAGACCCACCCACCGGTTCTGCACGAGAGCGCGCCGCAGCCCCTCCCCGACGCTCAGGTCGCGCTCCTGGACGCAGTAGACGAGGTGAAGCCAGAAGATCGGGATCGTCACGGCCCAGACGACCATGCACCAGGGGCACAGTGCACCGAGCACGTACAGGCTCGTCCAGATCGCGAACACCACGAAGCCGAGGCCGACGGTCGCTCCGACCAACAGCGCCAACCGGTACCACCGCGGCAGGGTCGCGCCGGTCAGGACGACGACCGCGGTGGTCACGACGACCGCGAACGCTGCGATCCCGACGAGCGGGTTGGGGAAGCCGAGCAACGACCCCTGCCAGGAGCCCATCGCAGGCCCGCAGGTCGCCCAGGCGCTCAGGTCGCAGCTCGGGACGTAGCTGGGGTCCTCGAGCGTCCGGATCCGCTCGATCGTGAGCTCGAACGACGCGTAGAAGCCGATCAGGCCGCCGACCAGGAGGACCCAGGCCCACACGCGGGTCGAGAGCCGGGACCCGCTCGCGGCGGATTCGTCGATCTGGGTGTCGTCGCTCACGCGGCACTCCTCGGTCGGGGGCGTCGTCGGCCCGCGGTCATCGCACGCCGGGTGCGTGCGCGGTTAAGGTAGCGTCGCATGCTGGGTACCCGCTGGACGTTCCACCGGTCGGCCGTGTCGCCGACCGCATCGCACTCAGGCGCGCAGCGAGACCCAGATCGAGGACACGGCGGCGAGCCCGAGCTCCAGGGGTTCGGGTGCCGTCGTCCCGTCCGTGTCCGTGGTGCGGACGCGGATCGCCCCCGTCCGCTCGTCGCGCGCGAGGAGCTCGATCCCGACGTCGAGATCTATCCCCTGCTCCGCGAGCGTGCGCAGGACCGCGGGGTCCGCGTCGGAGATCCTCGCGACGACACCCTGGGTGCCGGCCGACACGTGCGCCAGCAGCTCGGCGTCGACCCGGCGCACCTGCCCGTCGCGGGTGGGGATCGGGTCGCCGTGCGGGTCACGCACCGGGTGCCCGAGCAGGTCGTCGATGCGGTCCACCATCCGGTCCGAGACCGCGTGCTCGAGGACCTCCGCCTCGTCGTGAACCTCGTCCCACCCGTAGCCGAGCGTCTGGACGAGGAACGTCTCGATCAGACGGTGGCGGCGGATGATCTCGACGGCGTGGTCCCGGCCCCGCGCGGTGAGCTGGACGGCACCGTAGCGCGCGTGGTCGAGCAGGCCCTGTGTGGCTAGCCTCCGGACCGTCTCCGAGACGGTCGACGCCCCGACCCCGAGTCGCTCGGCGAGAAGCTTGGTCGTCACCGGCTCGTCCGACCACTCCTGGGCCGACCAGACGACCTTGAGATAGTCCTGGGCGACGGCGGTGAGGGTCACGGGTGGCTCCACGTCCCGCAGCCTAGGCGATGAGTCTCCGCGGTGGGCAGCGAACGCGGGCGTGGGTCTTGCCGCGGTTGCGGCAGGACCCACGCCCGTCCTTCATGTGTCTGGCAGGGTTACAGCGACCCGACACCCCCTGCGTCGTCGTGCCCGTCGTGGCGGCGGCGCAGGCGGCCGCTGCCCAGCAGGGCTGCTCCGCCGATCAGGAGCAGGAGCACCAGGGCGGCCAGGGCGGCGATCTGGGCACCGGTGACCGGGAGCGAGGGGCTCGGCGGCGTCGGCGGCGTGGTCGGGGGTGTGACGGTGAACTCGTGCTCGTCGCACGGCTG
>NZ_KL370783.1:0-39931 GCF_000701465.1 Paraoerskovia marina DSM 21750
AGTCACCAGCAGCGAACTCCTGACCACCCGGCACGTTCTCCACCGGACCGTCCTGCGTCGCCAAGCACACAAACCCAGCATTCAGCTTCGGGGCGGCGGCCGAAGGCACCTCGACCTTCTGCACCTCGCGGTACGAGACGTGGCTGATGTCCTGCACCTGGCCGTTCCCGTTCGTCGCGGGCGACGAGATCGTGACGCTCGCCGACGGCGTGTCGAGCTTGTCGTACTTGACGACCTTCGCCGCCTTCACGCAGGTCTCGTCGATGAGGTAGCCGTCCCGCGCGGTGACGGTGTAGGTCTTTCCGCTCAGTCCGTCGACCTTGGTCCAGCCAGCGCTGCCGTCGGAGTTGCAGGTCTCCTGCCCGTTGCCGTTGCCGCTACCGGCGATCGCCATCGGGACGGCGACGACGGCTCCGAGGAGCACGAGGGCGATCGCGATGATCATCGCGATCGAGGGTCTCAAGGACTTGACATTCATGCAGGATTGCTCGCTCTCACGACGCGTTCAGAAGGGTGGCCGAGGAGACTCTAGGACGCTTGTCCAACTGCCAGGAAGCCCCAGTTTCCGGGCCATATGAGGCGGAGAGGCAAAATTCATCCGGTTTATGCCCCACCAGGGGTCAAACTCGGGCAATCCGGACGCTTCGTGTTACCGAAATGTAATCTACTTTTCACCCTCCCCGATCCAGGATTCGGACGCCGCGCGGGTCCGCGAGCCCAACGACGCCGGCCCCGAGCGTCGATGTACGTAGATTGCCCATCGTGTCGGCGGCGTATCAGGATGACGGTCGGCCGCAGCGACGCGCGGCGCTCACACTCCCGGAGGTCTCGATGCCCGACACACCCGCTCCCGTCCCGCCGCAGGACGCCACCGGCTCCGCCACGCAGCCGTTCGTCGTCACGGAGGCGCAGTTCGACCAGATGTTCCCGTCGCGGAACTCGTTCTACACCTACGCCGGTCTGGTCGACGCGCTGAAGGCGTACCCGGAGTTCGCGAGCACGGGTGGCAAGGAGGTCGCCAAGCGTGAGGCCGCGGCCTTCCTCGCCAACGTCGACCACGAGACGCTCAACCTCCAGTACGTCACGGAGATCAACACGGCCCTGTACGGCAACTACTGCGACCCCGCACAGCCCTACGGATGCCCCGCGGGCAACGACGCCTACTACGGCCGCGGGCCCATCCAGCTGAGCTGGAACTTCAACTACAAGACGGCCGGGGAGGCCCTCGGCATCGACCTGCTCCACCGCCCCGAGCTCGTCGAGACCGACCCGTCCGTCGCCTGGCAGACCGGCATCTGGTACTGGATGACCCAGCCCGGCGAGGGCGAGTTCACCGGTCACGAGGCGATCGCCGACGAGCACGGGTTCGCCGAGGCGATCCGGGCCATCAACGGACCGCTCGAGTGCGACGGCGGCAACCCGCGCCAGGTGCAGTCCCGGGTCGACCGCTTCGTCGCCTTCTGCGACATCCTGCAGACGACGCCCGGACACCACCTGTCCTGCTGACCGCCCACCCACGCGCGAGGCCCGGTGAGGATCGCTCCTCACCGGGCCTCGCGCCGTCGTCGGACAGACCGACCGGATCAGGTCAGCAGCTGAGGTTGTTCCCCGGCGTTGTGCCGATGATCGACGTGAACTCCTGGAAGTAGTTCACGCGCGCCTGCACCTGCCCGGTGTTGCCACCGTTGCACTCCAGTGCGCCGTTGATCGAGCGGATGCTCTCACCGAAGCCCGCACCGTTGACGATCGCCTCGTGGCCGGTCATGGTGCCCGGGCCGTTCTGCGTCATCCAGTACCAGATGCCGGTCTGCCAGGCGACGGAGGAGTCCTCCTGGACCAGGTTCGGGTTGTTCAGCAGGTCGATGCCCAGCGCGTCGCCCGCGGCCTTGTAGTTGAAGTTCCAGCTCAACTGGATGGGCCCACGGCCGTAGTACGCCGCCTGTCCGGCAGGGCAGCCGTACGGCTGGTTGGCGTCGCAGTAGTGCGGGTAGTTCGCGGTGTTGATCTCCGTGACGTAGCGCAGGTGGCCCGTCTCGTGCGCGATGTTCGCGAGGAAGGCCGCGGCCTCACGCTTGGCGACCACGTCGCCGCCCGTGCTCGCGAACGCCGGGTACGCCTTCAGCGCGTCGACCAGACCGGCGTAGGTGTAGAACGAGTTCCGCGACGGGAACATCTGGTTGAACTGCGCCTCCGTGACCACGAAGTCGGACGACGGCGCGGTGGTCGTCGGGTCCGGTGTGGGGTCGGTGGTGGGGTCCGTCGTCGGATCGGTGGTCGGGTCGGGCGTCGGGGTGCTGCCGCCACAGGCGACACCGTTGCGCCACGGGCCCCACGGGCCACCCGTGCCCGGCTCGTCGTTGAGCGTCCAGTACGAGGCGGTCCAGTTCTTGCCGTCGATCGAGACGACGTCGCCCCCCGTGTAGACGGTCGAGGACGACCACGCGGCGGCACACGTGGCAGCCGCGGCGCGCTGCGCCGTCGAGACCGCGACGGCCATCGTGGCCACGAGCGCGAGAACCGCCGCCAGGGCGGTGAGAAAGAAGACACGGCGAGCGGGCGTCGTCGCCCGGGCCGTGGAGGAATGGTTGAGAGCAGACACGCGTATCTCAGCCTTCGTCGAAGTTCCCCGCACACGCGGGCTTCTTGCCAGCGTGACCAGGGACGACGCGGTGCGCAACACACTTACGGGACAATACGTACACGGGCCTGGCCGGTACGGGTCACTCCGTGCAGTGCACGCACAGCCCCGTCGACGGCAGCTCCATGAAGCACCTCGGGCACGGGACCGGCTGCGGCACCGACGGCTTCTCGGCGACCTTCGAGGCGCGCGCCGCCTTGATCACGGGCGCTTCCGGCTTCTCCCCCGGCGCGACGTAGCGCACCGAGAAGCGCGAGCCCTTCGGGTACCAGCGCGCGACGTCGAGCCCCAGGTACTTCTCGTCCAGCTCCGCGTCGCCGTGGCCGTCGAAGACCCACCGAGAGGTCTCGTCGTCGTGCCACCACCCGTCGATCCACCACGCGCCCGCCACCACGCCGTCCCGGACCGCCAGCGCGACCTGCGTCGCCTCCGGTCCCTTGCGACGCACCGCACCGACCGCCCAGCCCGTGTGCGAGGCCTCGTACAGCGCGTCTGGCGACACCTCGTCGTCCAGGTGGGACAGGCGGATCAGGACGACGCGGTGAGAGATGGCCTTCGGCATGCGGACCCTGTTTCTCGCCGGGCAGGACCGCGGCGGTGGAGTACGGCCCGACGACGTGGGCCGGCACTGGTCGGAGAAGATCCCGGGAGGACTGGAATCTCACCGGTCACAGACGGTCGACGACGAGTACGTGGACATCACCCACGGTAGCCCAGTCGGGGACACCGCCCCGACACGGCGACGCAGGGTCAGACCCAGGCCTGCCCGTCGTCGACCGCGACGGTCGAGTGGCGCTCGCACACGTCGATATCGACAGCCGGGCACCCGCCCCGCTCCTCGACGGCGTTCCTCTCGTGACGACCTCGTACGCCCGCAAGCAGTTCTCCATGATCCAGCAACCTCCGTAGATCGCCTGGATATACGCGAGGATCAACGAGTCCGGCCGCTTGTCGTCGACCGAGACCTGCTGCGCGCCGGACCCCCGGGCGGGACGAGTCCGGACCGGCAAGTCCAGCCGACCAATCGATCGTAGGCTCGCTCGCGAACTGGAGCACAGTACGCCCGGAGCGGCCCGCCCTGGACCCGGCGAGCCGAAAACAACACAACCGGCCGCTTGCCAGTCAGTTCTGACCTCATCACGCGCTCGCCGACCACTCAAAGAAACAGATCCGGTTCAGCAAGAAAGCTCATCTATGAATAAAGCCCCAGCCCCTCCGCTCCCAGACGAACGCAATGCCCGATCGCAGTACGACTCACAACCGTTCAGCGAGCATGGTCACCGGAACGCAGGCACCCGGATTTGCCGAATCCACATCCGTCGATCCAAAGACACCAATTTCCACTAGTTGATCTTTATAGGCACTATAATCAGCACGCACCCACGGAAAACGGATATCCGGCAGGCCTTCGGCCGTAAGAATACGCGCACTTCCGCGAGGTGCGTTCTCTCGAATATGAGCGAGCACGTCGTGCTCAGAAACAGGTTCGACTAGCTCATTTAATTGCGAAAGCGTAGTCCACTCCCCGTCCTCAAGCGACGCTAGAACCGATTCAAGCGCGATCCAATCGATAAAGCCACCATCTGTTCGATCATCAGACTTGACCTCGACCCGCGGGGCCTTCCAAATCGACATAGCACAGTCAATGAGGATTCTCGAACGCTCGGCAATTTGATCCGGACCCCACGCCTCCGCGGCGAGCAGTTCGCTGCTAATGCACAACGTGGTCGCAGAAATAATCTGCTGCTTGCGCTCGATCGGGGAATTTGAGAGCTTTTGATTCAATGACGTCAACGTCAAATTGCCAACAGTGTGCACCGAATCAGCATGCGCCTGCACCGGATCCGCAATCCCCAACGCGCTGAGAGACTCGGCCCACGCTGTCGTTAGCTGCTGAGGCATGAAATGCTCCAAAGAGAAGTTGGCGGACGCCCAGTCAATATGCCCGTCCTTCACAATGGATTCCTCGATTCGCCTTAGTACAAAATGACGCTGAGGCGACCGTTGCGTTTCCGCAAACTTTGAGTTAACTGCATCTGAGCGAAGCTCGCGGTCCGTGGGCCATCGCTTGGCCGGCTCGGAAAGAATGGCTTCAAGAGCCCGCGATACATCGTCCGATATCACTGATATTTGGCCGACCACTGTCGCGAAGATCCGATTTAGATTGTTCGTAGGGAGGCCGACAAGCATTCGGCGAACGAGATAGGACTCGATGGAATCGATACACTCGATGAACTCTCGCGTGCTGATTGCCCCGGTCTCGTGCCGTTCGAGCAAATGGAAAGTCAGTGGCTGATGCACGTTTGTCCCCCACTCATTCAGGCGGGCAATTCGCACATCGATCGTCGTCGCTTTTGAGGGGTCAGTAAGCTGGTGGAATAATTCACCTCGGCGCTTCAAGTCGGCCAGCGTGGCGATGATCGATTGTTCACTGTCTTCGATTTCCTGAAGCTTGCGCTGCCAGGTTTCGTAGATTGCAGTTGACTTAACGAGTTCATCACCACGACCGCGGCTCGTGAGGTCGACCCAGAGAAACCGAGCCAATTGTTGACCAGGCAGCTTTTCCTCAAGAGGCAACCAGTATTTCGCGTGCGCCGCTTCATGCGCATTCGGAAGTAGCATAAAGAAGTGGCTCCGAAGCTTGTCCACTTCCTGCAGACCCACACCCGTGCTATTGAGTGTCTGAAAAATTCGGTGAGGGTTGTCGCCCGCCGCGGTAGTGATCTCAACCACAAGGAGTCCGTCGAGTATTGCCTGTAGTAATTCGCGGTCTGTTCCTTCGAATTCATCGAAGAGAGCGTCGATTCGAGATGAGAACCACTGATACGCGAGCTTGACACGCCCTGAACCGGGTCGCCGCTCCAGCACGATCTCTTCCATATCGTGCCGATCCAAAGCCTTTGGAGCCAGCTTAAGCGCGCCCGAGGGTTCGGCGAACTTGTTTCGCAAGATTTGTTCGTCGATTGACTCAGCCGTGTTGTGATCGCTGGAGCGGTCCCGAAGCGCCGCGAGCATCGCAACCACGGTCGTTAGGCGTTGCTGTCCATCGATCACGTCGAATCGGGAAAGTGCAGACGACCCCTCGTTGTGGCCGTGGATCACCAAGCTTCCCATGAAGTACGGACTGGGAGTCTCGTTCCGAATACGTCGCCTATACTGGTCCTCAACCGGGCGCCATATTCCCGCCCATTGCTGCTCCTGCCACGCGTACGAGCGCTGATACGCCGGGATCACGAATTGTTTCGTCCCCTCGAGCACCTTTCGAACACTTGTTTCAACGCCCTTCATGGTGCCTCCGGTCAGTTCGATGCATTATTTGTGCTACGCCGCACGAAGCTCACCAGAGAACTGCTCCTTCCGCAAGGTAGGCCGAGGATCCGTAGAGCGAGAACCCGTGGACCTCCTCGTGTTGCCGATGCGAGCAGCAAGACTTGGACCGGGACCTTCCCCCCGGCGTAGTCCGCTGCCGGCCCCGACGTGCGTAGCTCGTATCAAGGGGCGACGTGGGGTCGCTTGTCGACGTGTTTGCCACTCCTTCGGCACATGGTCAGCTCAGCTTGTGGATGTTGTCGTCGAAGCCACGCTCCGGTCCGAGATCATGGCGTGGATCGCGTCCCGAGCAGAGGTAGACGGTGGGTTTCCATGGGATCGAGCTTCTGGAGTCTCATCTAGGCGTGGAGTGCTTCTCGCTCATCGATCGCATGCGCGGGATCGGAAACCCGAGACCTTTAGGTTCTACCAGTTCGATCGCGGCAAGGTCGATGGGCCATATGAGGACACCGACTCTGGCGATGGCATTCTCCGATATTGATGCTGCAATGGAGACACGCGGTCAGGGGGCAATGTAAAGCTCGGGAGGGCGATTGAGACGGGCATGCCGTTGATCCTGTGCCGCACAGGAGATCACGAATATCTTCGCGCCATTGCTTCCCGTCTACGTGTTCGGCGATGGACCAGAGAATAGCCAGTTTCTGGTTCCGCTCTACGAGACCCTCAAGTAAATGCTACGCGTCGGCGACCGAGATGTCAGTTAGCGAGAATTCTCACGCCGACTTGTTGAGCAACGGATCCAGAAACTAGAGTTCCGAACGCGCGTCCGAGTCGCATACGAAACTCGCTGTGCAGTTTGCCCGCCTAGGCACGGAAGTCTGCTCGACGCCCCACGCATCAAACCTGATTCTGCCGAACGCGGCGTTCCAACCGCCCCGAGTGACCGTGCGCTATGCAAGGTCAAGCATGCGGCATTCGACCAGCGGATGCGTGGAGTCACATCAGATTAAACAATAGACGTCGCTCTTGACCTTCTCCGGGAGATCGACGGATCGATGCCTGAACGTGGAACTCAGGAGATGCACGGACGAATTCTCCAACTGCCACGACGGAATGCGGAATACCCGGACTCCGATCTTTCGCGTGGCGTTTCGAGCAGTTCGCCGCTCATGCCGGAACTGGTTAGTCCAGTCATATCAAGAGCCCACTCGGGCCGGGGCTATTTAGGACTGCTGGGCACCTATCTTTAGCAGCTGTCGTACCGCCATTGGTCGTCCTCAAGCACCCACGGCTGAGCGTCGATCGTGCCTGACTCGGTCGACGACCGGTAGCCGTACGAGACAGTGGCAACACTGCCAGCGACTCGATCGATCTCGACGTCGACGGCCACGGGTCGCGGCGAGCCCTCGGGGTACAGATACTCCTGGGCCGCGAGGGTCCCGACGAACCCATTGCGTTCCGTATTGTCGGCCTTGCACCGCTCGGACCAGAGCTTCGTGAAGGCGATATCCCAGTCGCCCGCGAAGTAGGCGTCGGTGTACTCGACGACGGCGTCCGTGATGGCTTGATCGACGCTCGGAGCCTCCGTGGTCGGCGATTCGGTCGGGACATCGGGAGTAGGTGTCTCGGTCGTCGGCGTTTCACGAGGCTGGGAAGTCGTCTCACTCGGTGTAGGTGTCGCCGTCTCCACCGATGCGACGTCGGTGGATGACGAGGCGCATCCGGTCAGGAGGAGCGCAAGCGAAGCGAAGATCGAGACCGACGTCGTCGATGAGCGAACCGGCATAGCTTCCTCTCGGTGGTGGGAAGAGCGCGACGGATATGCAAAGCGCAAGCGGGGCCACGCAAGCCAAATGCCGGAACGCCCAGGATTTGGACATCTCGGCGCAACTGCCCGCGACGGACCGATGGTACTTTACGACACCCATACAGTCCGCATGACGCGAAGTGCCTTCGATGCCCTTGCGTACCGATCTGCGGCGAGATTTCAGACCAACGCCACCAGGAGGGCTGAGAGTGCGCTCGTACCTCACCAAACAGAACGTCGTCATCGCATCGCTCGTACTCGTCGCGCTGATCGCGGCGATCGGTTGGATCGCGACCGCAAATATGGAGCGCGCCACCGCCCAGCGTTCGCAGACCAACTTTGACGCATGGGAACAGTCGCAAGCAGACCTCGAATCGGCCGAAGAGACGATCGCAGAGCAGGACGACACGATTGATGACCTCGAACAAGAGGTTGCTGATTCCGTCGAAGCCGCCGCTGCGGTCTCAACCCGATCTGATTCGCTCGATCAGCGCGAGGACGAGCTCGACACGGCCCTCAAGGATATTGAGGCCCGCGAATCGGCGCTCGAAGAGGGCGAAGAGAAGCTCAAGGCCGATCAGGAGAAGGCTGCACTACCGGCCTGGTACAACGAGGTCAAGAAGTGCCTGGAGCGAGGCGGCGACTACGTCAGCGCGACGGTCTCCGACACGTCGTACACGAGTCTCGACACCTCCTGCTACAACGGGTAGCCACGTCCACGACGGTTCTTCGACGAGCTCGGCTCCGGCCTATTCGGGCACGCCCAACTGCGCTAGTGTGACGGCCAGCACGACCAAATAGAACGGCCCCGGAGGGTGTTACAGCACCCACCGAGGCCTGACCACACAAGAGGACTGGAGCCTCTCGAATGGCTGAGCCATACCCTATCAACGCGCCTGCGCCCATACCGGCGCCCACTGTCCGGATCAACGCCCGCGCCTCGCTGTGGCGAATCGTCGACACCCTCGCTGCCGCAGGCTGGGGTGAGCTCCGCGCGGCACCGCAGTCCGTGCGGTCGTATCTGCTGGCCCTCGCCCGCCTCGCCGACGCGCGGACCGCCGTCGTCGAGATCACCGACGCCCAGGCCGCCGAGCGCGCCGGAGTCTCGACCCGCACGGTCCTACGCGCCCGACACTGGCTGCAAGACCACGGCATTGTCACGATGCCCCGGCGCGGCGCACGGAAGGGCCGCGTCGGGGTCGCGTCCCTGATCCGCATCACGAAGCGGTCGCTCGTACGGCTTCTGCCCCAGGCACGCCGAGCCAAGGACGCGCGCGCCCACGCCCGAGCCGAGCGAGACGGCGGCGCTCCCAACCTGACAGAACGACGCCCCTTCCCCTCCTTACGGAGGAAGACAGCCGCACCCCGCGAGCGAGGTGCGCGGCGAGGCCCGACACCGATCCAGCAACAGCTCGCGGCAGAAGCCGCGAGCGCCGCAGCCAATCCCCCACGCCCCGAGACACTGGCGGCGGTGCGGGCCGCGCTCGCACGTGCGACGTCGTGCGGTTCCGCGTCGGTCAGATCGTGACCGTCGTGCACGTCAATGTGCACGCTGATATCCACTCGCGGAGATCACCGGTCCGCGCGCTGCATCTCCTCGCGATCGCGTCCGAGAAGCGGGTGCTAGTTGGGCTCGGGTGCGGGGTCGAAGAGGTACCGGGGTGCGTCGCCGAGGTCGCAGTCCGGGCGGGGGTCTGCGTAGGAGGCTCGTCCGAACGACTCGACCACCCACTCTCCGGCGTCGCTCTCGTTCACGTCGATGACCTCGAGCATCGCCGGCCCCGCGACGACCACGGAATCGCGGTGTGCCGCCTCAAGCGCGAGCCCGTCGGGCTCGGCTCAGGCTCTTCGCCGGCAACCAGCACCAGGGCAGGTTCTCCCGAGTTGGGGGTCCTCCGCACAGCCTGAGCGGACCGAGGCCAACGCCACGGCACCGACGAGCCATCGCATCCGCGCACCCACCGCAGGGATCTCGCCCTCGCCGGCAGCGACACCAGCCGCGACGGCACAAGCTCCCAGCGAGTGATCCACAAGGAGTCGTCTCAATGCCATCCCGGTAGACGACCGGGGCGTCACTGGCCGGGCCACTCCACGTGCTCGCCGTCGGGTCCGATGACGGGGTGGGTATTCGGCTCAGGAGCAGGATCGAAGATATACCGAGGAGCATCCTCGATATCGCACGTCACCAACGGACCGGGGTACGTGCCGTACGACGAGATCTCCCAGTCACCACGATCCGTCTGCACGATGTCGTACCCATACCGGTGCGGCCCCGGCTCGCGAGCTGGTTCTCCCGGCAGCGACCGACAGACCTCCAGCTGGATTCGGTCCTCGGAGATTTCGACGAAAGAGATGAGTCGTAGCGTCGCTGGGCCAGGGACGACGGCCGGTTCCATACGAGCCGCTGTGACGCTGAGCGGCTCCACGGCATACGACGGCATCTCCTGCTGCAGCTCCGGCCGCGAGAAGTCCCTCGCGTTCCACGACACCGCTCGCTCGAACTCCAGGTCACGGACCTTGTCGAAGAACTCGTCGTGATCGTCCGGCGGCGGCTCTACACCGCTAGTGAGCACGAGCGACGGCGTCGTGGTGTTCGGCCGGGGCCCTGGATCCTCTGAGCACGCGGCGAGTACCACAACGGCGGAGCCCGCGATCATCAGCCCTCTGATGTTCAGTCGTCCCATCACGTCTCGGCCACATCCTTCCACCTGGTGCGCTGGTTGAGGTAGGCCGTGTTCACGGATTCGGCGTCGGCCGAACCATGGAAGACGACACCCTCCTGCTTGAGCGAGGCCACCTGGTCCCGGTACCAATCGACGAACGCATCGGCACCTTCGGCTTGAGCGAGATAGATCTCAGCCCGCGCATTCTCGTACGCACTCGAGTCGGCACTCGTGAGGATGTTGGCGATGTGCCCCTGAGTCGTACCGATAGCCGTATCCAGCAAGTACCCCGTCACCTTGGACCCGACCTCGGCACCGGGAACCGGGATTCCACCAAGTACCGCGGCTCGAGCTGCCGCCAGTTCCGCGTGCTCCATGTCTAGTCGGGCTGCGCGCTCAAGCCTGGCCGTGTCATCACCGGCATCTACGAGTGCCGCCGCTGTCACAAGACGGTCGTCGAAGTATGTGGTGTCCACGACTCCCGCACGAGCCGCGTCGAGAGTCGCGCTCATCTCGAGCAACGACCGCGCTTCCACGAGTGCCGCGCCCGGCTCCGTGAGCGTCGCTGCCATGACCGAGCGAATCAACACTCCGTCACGAAGGGCGACACCTCGATAGACACCGTCGTCCGTCGCAACCGTGCCTGTCGGATCGTCGTCCGTGCGGGTCTTCAGGATCGACGTCTCCAGCAGCTCGTCGTACATGCTGACCACAGCCGCGGACATCGCGATGGACCCACGGGCCGTGACGTGGTCGGGATCGAGGCGGTCGTTTCCGGGCTGGGCGTCGCCGGTCAGACCTCTGAGCGCGTCGGACGAGGTCACGGCGACGTCCTCCCAGACCTTCTCGTCGTACGGCGGACTGTTGGGGCCGCCGGTCGCGTACTGGACCCCTGCGACCAGCGACGCCGGCCCCTCGAACCCGTCCCCGCTCGTCTGTGCGGACCAGTCTCGTGCCCAGAACCAGTAGGCCCGACGTTCCTCACCGATCGAGCTCGACGACGCGTCGTCGGTCCGTCCCGGTTCCGTCAGCCAGGCCAGCGCTTCATCCGGATAGAGCGCCAAGGTCTGAAGGATGCGGCCAGCCGGGTCCTTGAGGCGGTCTCCTTCAAGATTTCCGCCCTCAGCCAGCAGTCTGCCTCCGCCGGCGTGGACGGGGTCGTCGTCCAACCACCCGCAGGCGCTTCCGCCGGTCTCGCGTTCCAGTGCATCGACCCGGATCGCCGCTGCGATCGTCACCTCCCGACCCATGGGGGCGTTGGCCGAGTCGCCGAAGAGGTACGCGACGACGCTTCGCCCTCCCGGTGCCTTCGCGGCCGTGAAGACCCCGTCGACGAACTCCGTGGCCTCTTTCCGGGAAAGCCGGACCGTTCCGAGCGACAGAGCACTTCGCAGAGATCCCGCGAGCGCCCGGGTACGCACGGAGGACTCCGCGTCGTGGGTTCGGACGCCGTCGCCGAGCCGTGCAAGAAGGGCCACGGCACCAGCCCCGCCGAGTGCCGCGGCAAACGTCTCTGCCGCCTGCGGGTTCTGCCCCCAGTGATCGAGGAAGGCCTGCAGTGCGCGAGCATCCTCGTCGTCTCCGGTGCCCGACGTGATCGAGCGGGCCACGACCACCATGCGCTCTGCCAGGACGTGCGGGGCCAGCGAATCCACGTCGTGGATGCCGACGCGCTCGAGCGCGCGAAGAGCGTCCGACCAGACCCCCGGGATCGCGAGCGCGGGGACGAGCGCGTCGTCCGCCGTCTGTCGCTCGTTCGCGAGCTGCTCCAGCCGTCGGTCTGCCTCGTGCAGGTTCGAGTGGGCCGTGTCCAGGGCGTACTGGATCTGGGCAGCCGCCGCGGGTGACCCGTGGTCGGGCTGATACTGCAACGTGCCGATCCGTTGCAGTGCGGCGTCCTTGAGTGCCCGCGCCGCGGTGACTCGGGGCCGGAGGGCGGCAAGCGTGTCGGCGTACCGGTCGAGCGCGTGCTGACCGTCGTCGAACGCCGTCACCATCTCGCGAGCGTCGGCGCGGAGGAGGCGTGCGACTCCACGCCATGCAGATGCCGCGCTTCCGTCCCACGCCGTCTCGGGGATCTGCTCTGCACCGTCGGCCGCCTCGGCCAACGCACCCAGGTCGTCACCGACACCGCGGAGCACGGTGGCCGCCGCAGACACTCCGACACCCTGCCCGAAGGCCGGGTCCTGCGCGTCCCAGGCGATCACGAGGTCGCCGCCGAGAGCTCGTGGTCCGCAACCGCATAGGCGTCGACCGAGTCGGCCGCGCCGTCGATCAGAGCGCTGGCGAGGCTCGACACACCGCTCAGGCGCGCCGTCGCCCAGAGTGCGTAGGTGTCGATCGCATCGCGAACGCGAACGGATCCGCAGTCGCCCGCGTCGAGCGTCACGCTCTCGGGCAACGCTGCTCGCAGCCTGACGACCGGTGCGCTCGCTGCAAAGATCTCACGCTCGTCGACTGTCAGCTTATCGGCCATGGTCTCCCCCTCATCGGCAGCGACCCTAGCCACGGCGGCACCAGCCCCCAGAGAGTTATCCACAGCCCTACCTGTGAGGGCGCCGTCGGTCCCACCCCCTACGCTCGTCCCAGGAGGCCCACATGACGACCATCACAGGCGGCGGCTCGAGCGCCGTCGGCGCGTCGACGCTGTCGGCGTGCGAGCGATTCCGCGGCACCGACCCCCTGGTCACCGGCGTGCCGCGGCGCGCGCTGGCGGCGGATCTCGGGTTCCCGGACACCGCGGCCGGCATCCCGGAGGCGCGGTGGATGCGCGCGATGACGTTCGAGCGTCTGGTGCGCGACGAGGCGTTCGCCGCGCAGGTCACCACGACGACGGTCGGCGGCCTGGGGCTGGACCGTCCGGACGAGGTCGCGGTCGTCGACGCGCACTGCAGCCAGGCGGAGACTATCCGGCTTCTGGAGGAGGCCCGCGACCGCGCGCGGTCGGGCGGCGCGGACGGCGGTCCCGTGGCCACGCTGATCTACCAGCCCGAGGTCCCGTTCCCGGGCGTCACGGCACCGGACGCGACGCCGATCAAGCCGGACTTCCTGATCGTCACGGCGCGTACTGACGACGACGGCGCCTGGGTGGTCATGGGCGACGCGAAAGACTACGAGCGGGTCCGGTCGCGGATCGACGACGGACGCCTCCTCAAGGGATACCTGCAGGTGGCGCTCGGTGCCGAGGCCCTCGACCGGTGGACGCTGCGCCCCGACGGGCTCGAGGTCCACCGTTTCGGTGTTCTCGCGGTCCCGCGCAACGCGTACCTCCAGCCGACGGCGGTGCTCGAGGACCTGCGCGACCACCGCACCGAGGTCCGGTGGTTCCTCGACCAGCGGCTCACCGCCGCCGCGAACCCGACCCTCGTCCCGACGGAACACCTCGTCGCGACGTTCGATCCGGCGTCGTGCGCCACCTGCAGCCTGTTCGCGTACTGCCGCAACGAGCTCCGCACGTCGGACGACGACGCGAGCCTGCGGATCGAGCTCGGCCTTGCCCCGGAGGACGACGGCCCCACCGCGAGCGCCGTGCTCCGGGCCACCCGCGAGGGCGTCGCGCAGCTGACCGGGCAGGGGCGGGTCGACGCCGTCGGCCTGCCGGGGACGGTGAACGTGGTGGTCGCGAAGTCCGACGCCGCGACGCTCGGCCTGCACGGAATCGCCCTGCAGCGGATGACGCCCGGCGGTCCGACGCCGTGGGAGATCCGGGTGTTCGACGACCCGCAGTCGGACGCGACGCGCCGGACGGTGATGGAACTGCTCGGCGCGGCCCTGGACGCCGCGAGCGCCGAGGCGGAGGGTGCGGTGCACGTCGTCGTGCCGGATCAGCAGACGGCGGACGTGCTCGCGACGGTCGCCGACGCCCTCGCGGGTGTGGAGCTGAGCCGCCTGCGGTGGGAGCGGGACCTGGAGCAGGGGCGCGAGGCGCTGACGTTCGACGGCGAGCCGGCGCGGATCCCGCAGCCGCTCGGCGCCGTCGCGAGGGTCGCGGTCTCCTTCTTCCTGGAGGACGACCGTGCACGGGCATTGACGCTGCGCTCCCCCGTCGTCGACCTGCGTGCGGTGCTCGCCCGTCACGTCGTCGCGGGCGGGCCGGCGGTCGACTCGCTGCGTCTCGACTACCTGGCCACATGGGCGACCGCTACCGAGCCGCTCGACCACCGCGCGGTCGCCGACCACGTCGAGGCCCTGGTCTCAACACCCGGTGCGCGCCTGACCAACGTCCGCTCGGACGAGATCCACCACGCGCTCTCCGGGACGCGGGGCCGCAGCGGCCGGCCCGCCGACCCGGAGCGGTACGCCGCCCTGGTGATCGATGAGCTGGCGTACAAGCAGGGGGTGGTGGACGACGTCGTCGCGTACCTCGGCACGCTCCCCACCTCCCGTGCGCGCGAGATGTACGAGGGCATCGAGTCCTCCGCGCAGGCGGTGTGGCGGCGGCGCGTGGAGCTGCACTCCTCGGACCTCGTGCGGTTCGGCCGCACGGCCCCGTTCTGGCGCAACGCGCTGGTGCCGATCATCGAGGCCGACAGCTCCTGCCGCGAGCAGCTGACCGCCGTCTCGCACCCGCAGCGGGCCGACGAGATGGCCGCCGACCCGAGCCACAAGTACCTGACCCGCGCGACGGTGACGTCGCTGGATCCGCTGCTGGTCGACGTCGAGAGCCGACGGTTCGGCCGTGCCTCCGGGGACGAGGCCGTCCGCGCCGTCCTGCTCCACACCAACGGCACGCCCGCGATCGAGAACGCCGTGTCGATCAAGCACCAGGGCGGCTCCTTCAAGATCGACGGCTTCAGCATCGGCCCGCTGCACCCGCACGACGACGGGACACGCCCTGTCGAGGTGGGTGCGCCGTCGCGCATGGTCTGGGAGCCGGAGGTGCCGCCCGCGCTGTCGGTGGGCGACGCGGTGGTCCTCGCGGACTTCGGGTGGTTCGCGAAGACCAAGGGAAACCGGTACTTCTCCGTCCCCCGCCCGCCGGTGGACAAGACGCTCGCCCCGAAGGACGACTGCCAGCCCGGCTCGTTCGCCGACGACCCCGAGAGCCACGGGTTCTGCTGCCGCCCGCACGAGATCGGCGAGGCCGAGTACTCCGACGTCCTCGCCGAGCGCCGTGAGAACGACGAGCTCAACCCCCAGGCCTGGCCTCCGGTACGCGACCTCGACGCGTTCGAGGTCCCGCCCGACGGCCTGCCCCGCGGCGACGCGACCACCAGCCCGCCCGAGACGCCGCCCGCCGACCTCACGATCAACGACCTGGAGTAGGCGATGACCCTCCCCTTCACCGTCCCGCCGCACGACGACGGGGCGCACCACGCGGAGGCCGCCGACGGGAACGCCGTGGTCGCTGAGGAGGCCGTGGCCGAGCTGCGGCGGCTGCTGGACGGCCCCGACCGTCGCGACGAAGACCCCGATCGTCGAGAGGCGGACCCCGATCGTCGAGCCCGTCGAGACGAGGATCCCGATCGTCGAGCCCGTCGAGACGAGGAAGAAGGTCTCGACAAGCTCGACAAGCTCGACCAGCCCGACCAGCCCGACCACCGCATCCTCCTCAAGGCCGCCGCCGGAGCCGGCAAGTCGTTCGTCCTCAAGCGCCTCGTCGCGGAGGCGGTCGCGCACGAGCGCTGCACCCGCGTGGCGATCGTCGCGTTCACCAACAAGCAGACGTGGCCCCTCGCGCTGTCCCTCACGGACACACTGGGCCGGAAGGCTGTCTGCCTCTTCGCCGCGGCGGGCGCGCTCGCGAAGCTCCCGGACGAGGTGGCCGACCATGTGACCGTCGCGACTTCGGCCAAGGAGATCCCGCCCGAGTGCCAGGTGATCATCTCCACCGTCCACAAGCTCGGCGTCTTCCACGAGCTGACTCGCCACCTCGACCTGCTGGGCCCGGCCGCGAACGGCGAGACCCCCTACGACGTCCTGTTCGTCGACGAGGCGTGGCAGATCCCCCACCACCTGTTCACCAAGGTGTCCAAGGCGGCGCACCTGTGGGTGGGGGTGGGCGACGTCGGGCAGCTCTCCCCGCTGGAGATCGGCGACAACCCGTGGCGCGGCGACAGCGGATACAACCCGTACCGGGCGTGGCCCACGGCGTACGACGACGACGAGAACACCTGGGCGCGGGAGCTCCCCACCGTCTGGCGTCCCGCCGTCGGGCACCTGGGGCTGTGGCGACGGTTCTACCCCGAGTGGTCGACGCTGAACTGCGTGGCCGGGCCCGGAGACCGCGGGCTCGAGGTCGGTGACCTGCCGCCGGCTGTGGCCGCGATCTGGGAGCAGGTCGGGACCGGGGTGCCCACGCTCGTGGAGATCGACGGGCTCGAGGCGCCCGACGCCCCCGACATCGACCTGCCGCTGATGCTCGCGGCCGAGTCGCTGATCGACCAGCTCTTCGCCGCAGGATTCGCGCTCACGACCGCCGCCTACGACGCGCGGGCGAACCCCACCGGCAAGATCATGCGCCGCGGTCCGGGCGACCCTTCCGACGACGCATTGATCGCCGTCCTCGCCACCCGCGGCCTCGCCGTCGAGGACGCGACCGACGCCGTCGAACGCCTCCGCGAGCGCCACGGCCTCCTCGAGAGCGACGTCCTCGCCTCCACCGTCGACTCGTACCAGGGCCAGACCAACGGCATCACGGTGGCGGTCCACCCGCTCAACGGAGCCGCCGGGCTCGACGCGTTCAACTCGGAGTTCGGTCGACTCGCGGTCACGTGCACCCGTGCCACGCACGGGCTGCTGATGCTCGCGCGCCCCGGGCTCGACACGCTCCTGGACGAGGCTCCCGCCCGCCCGGGGACCCCGTTCGGCGAGCCCGGGAACCGGAGCCTGCCGCGGCAGACGCACCGGTCGATCCTCGAGGCGTTCGGGCGCGTGCGGGTCGACGTGAGGGCCCTTCGCTGACAGCAACCGCCGGGAGTGTCTACGAAGTGGACGAGGACTCGACGGAGGGGTGTTTCTCTTAAGGTTCGGGCTAGACAAATTAGATGATCTGTTCCCGACGATCCTTGGAGCAAACGTGAACGCACCCGCCGCCGGCTGGTACCCCGACCCGCAGGACCAGAACATCGACCGATACTTCGACGGGACCGCGTGGACCACCGCGGTGCGCCAGCGCGAGACTCTCGACCACGGACCGACGGACCCGGTTGAGCCCGGTGGCGCGAAGCGTTCCGGCAAGGGGTGGCTGATCGCCGGCATCTCCACCGCGGTCTTGGTCGGACTCTTCGTCGTCATCGGGGTCGCTGCCGGCGGCTCCGATGACGAACCGGTAGCGGCACCTCAGGCGAGCAGTGATGCCGATCCCGTGGAGCCGGCGGAGCTGGAGACCGAGACTCCAGACGAAACCCCGGAGCCCGAGCCGGAGCCCGAGGTCGAGGAGCTGCCGTCACCGGACGAGGCGTGCGAGGTCCTCGGCACGGAAGCCGTCCGGATCGCCGCCGACCAGGCCGACGGCTTCACCGACCAACTCATCAAGGTGCGGCAGCCCGAAATGGTCGAGGACAACCGGCTGACGTACGAGATCCCGACGGACACGAGCGACGCGCTCATCTACTCCTGCACCGGGACCGGGATCTATTCCTCCGGGGACGACGCCACCGTCAACATGGAAGCAACGGTCGACTCGGACGGCGACTGGTTCATCTATTTCGAGCCCGTCGTCGACTGACGAGGTCTCAGACACTGCCGGTTCAGGCAAGCCGTGGTGCGACGCACCCATGGTCCGGGGCCCGACCCCGACGTGACGTCACCGCCCTACTTATCGGTGGCGCTCGGGCCCCGGACGACGGCGACCGCCGTCGCCTCGGCGAGAGTCCGTTGCGCGTCGTGATCGTCGCCGACGGGCACCGCGAGGTCGCAGCGGGGCTGAACACGTCATCTCAGCGCATGCGCGCCTGACGTCAGCCCTCCAGAGGGTCACCCGAGGCGCTGCTGCGCTATCTTTTGGCAAGATCGTTCATGGTTCTCAGGTGCTGAGCCGCGCGATCCAACGTGAGAGCAGAACGACCCACATTCCCTTCCCATGGAGACCATCATGCGCAGCAGTGCCCGAACGCGCGCCTTGTCGCTCGCGGTCCTCGCGGGAATCGTTGCCCCGCTGGCAGCCGGCTGCGCCCTCAGCGAGACCGCGACGACGTCGGACGGCGCCTGCGAGGCCGCCCGTGTCTCGGTGGAGCCAGGATCGGTCGCGCCCGGCAAGGTCCTCAGGATCACCGGGCAGGGGTACGTCGACGGCTGTGCCGACAACCCGGAGGTCGTGGACGGCACGCAGGCCCCGGACGAGTCCAGCACGGCGATGTCCGACATCTCCGTTGTCTGGTCCCAGGGTGACGTCGAGATCGAGCTCGGCCGCGTCGAGGCAGGCCCCGACGGCGAGTGGTCCCTCGACGCGACCGCCCCACCAGATGCCCGGTCGGGCGAGGCACACATCGGGGCAGGGACGAGCGAACCCGCCACCGTAACCGTCACCCCGTAGGGACGCGCACCGCTGCCCTCACAGAGCGCTGCCCTTCTCCGTCACGCCGTACGCCCAGGACTTATCCACAGCCCCTCCGCGGGCAGGCCTTGATTCTCGCTACCGTGCCCGGACTGTCACCTGCTGAGGAGTTCCCATGCGCGTCCGACGTCGCACGCCCGCCCTTGCCCTGCCTGTCGCTGTGATCCTCGGCCTGGGAGGCTGCTCGTCCGACGACGTACCCGAGCCCGGTTCGGGTGTCACCACGAGTGCGGCACCGACCGCGCCGGTGTCCGAGACGCCCGAGACGCCCGAGACGCCCGAGAGCCCCGAGCCGGAACCCACCGCGACCGAACCGACGCCGCCACCACGCCCGGCGGCGATGGACGACACCGGAAAGAAGGGCGCACAGGCTGCGGCTGAGCACTTCATCGCGCTGCTCAATTTCGGGTTGGCAAGTGGGAACTCGCAGCCACTCGCCGCGATCAGATTTCCGGATATGTGTGTCACCTGCGGCAACTTCATCGATCGGATCGACTCCTATGACGACTCGAACTACAGCGTCGACGGAGGCGTAGGTTCACTGTCGAATCTGAACGTCAGCGATCGCGACACGCTCACGGGCGGCTACGCAGTCTTCGCAACGTTCGCGACCGAAACGATGACCGTCACGGACGCTGGTGGTGACGTGGTCGAATCGGTCGGCTACGACGATGGGAACCTCCAGATCGACGTCATGCACGACGGCACCGACTGGAAGGTCATGTCGATGGTCACCGATCAAGGACGCGCCGAATGATCGAGGTCGGCGCGGCCTTGGCGCTTCTCGCACTCACTGCCACAGGCGAGCTGTACGACTCGGATGCGCGAGGTGACCAAGTCACCGTCAACGTCGAGATGTCCACCGAGTACCGGACGGTCCCCACGAGCACTGCCCCCGACACCGAACGCTACCGACGCATCCCCGTGTTTCTCTGTCTGGACCCGGAAGCTCAACGATCCGCCGAGATCGCCGCGACCTGCGCCGCAGCACTGACCCTGGGCGAGCTACCCGAGTGCACCGACGACGAGATCCTCCTCGACCCGCTCTTCGTCTCCACCCGCGACAACGACACCGCCCCCTGGAGCACCTGGACCCTGGCCTCCGGCCCCGAGTGCATCGGCCCCGCCGACCTCGCCGACGAAGCCGCCCGCGCCTTCCACGAGATGCAGATCCAACCCGCAACCCTCAACGTCCAACCACCCAACGGCTGGACCATCGTCCACTTCGACACCATCGTCCACACCGAGAACCCCGACACAGCAGCCCAAGAAACCACCACCGAGCTCCTCGGCATCCCCGTCCAGATCCGCGCCCAACCCACCGAATACACCTGGGACTTCGGCGACGGCACCACCCAGACCACCACCGACCCCGGCAAGCCCTACCCCGACCACACCATCACCCACCAATACACCGACCTACAGACCTACACCATCACCCTGACCACCCAATGGACCGGCCAGTACCGCATCGCCGGAGCCACGACCTGGACCGACGTCCCCGGCACCGCCACCACCACCTCCACCAGCAACCCCCTCGACGTCCTCGAACTCACCCCACGACTCGTCACCGACCCCCTCGCCCAGTACTGACGACACGAGGGGATCGAAGAACTCGGACCAGGCCCTCGCTATCCACAGCCCCTCCGCGGACAGGCCTTGATTCTCGCTACCGTGCCCGGACTGTCACCTGCTGAGGAGTTCCCATGCGCGTCCGACGTCGCACGCTCGCCCTTGCCCTGCCCGTCGCCCTGATACTCGGTCTGGGAGGCTGCACGTCCGACGACGAACCCGAGCCAGGAGCGAGCGCCACCACGACCACGGCACCGACCGCGCCAGCGTCCGAGACGACCGAGCCCACCGAGAGCCCCGAGCCGGAACCCACCGCGACCGGCCCGACACCGCCGCCACGGCCGGTGGCGATGGACGCCACCGGTAAGAAGGGCGCGCGAGCTGCGGCTGAGTACTTCATTGCGCTCGTCACGTATGCGTATGCCACCGGCGACGTCTCGCAGCTTGAAGAGATGGCATACCCCTCGACATGTACAGCGTGCAGTTCGATCATCAAGGAGGCGGCGAAGGTCGAAACTGACGGGTACTCCTCAACATGGGGAGAAACCAAGCTCTGGGATTTCGAAGTGAGCGACAAGGACTCGCTCACCGGCGGCTTCGCCGTCACTATGGCGTTTTCAGAGCCAACCGGCGAGCTTCGAGACGCGTCTGGAAAGATCCTCGACGAGTGGGAGTACGACGACGGCTGGATGCAGTTCGATGCCATGCACGATGGAACCCGCTGGCGCGCTTTGGCCATCGTTACTGACCAGGACGCAGCGGAGTGAAAGCGTCTGCACTGACGTCCGCGCTCGTTTCGATCACTTTGATCCCGTTCGGATGGTCGCCGCCGACGGAGGGCTCATCAGTCGTCGTTGGCTTTGAGCTCGCGACGCGCTACCCGAGTGCATCGGCCCTGCCGACCTCGCCGACGAAGCCGCCCGAGCCTTCCACGAGTTGCTAATCCAACCTGCAGTCCAAGAGCCCAACACCGAGCTCCTCGAACAGAAGTAGCGGCACGAAGGAGACGGTGAACGTAAAGCAGGCCTTCGTTATCCACAGCCCCTCCGCGGACAGGCCTTGATTCTCGCTACCGTGCGCGGACTGTCGCCTGCTGAGGAGTTCCCATTCGCGTCCGACGTCGCACGCTCGCCCTTGCCCTGCCCGTCGCTCTGGCCCTCGGCCTGGGAGGCTGCTCATTCGGCGACGAACCCGAGCCCGGTACGGGTGCCACCACGAGCGCAGCACCGACCGCGTCGGAGCCCAAGACGACCGAGCCCACCGAGAGCCCCGAGCCGGAACCGACCGAAACCGGACCGACGCCGCCGCCACGCCCGGCGGCGATGGACGACACCGGCAAGAAGGGCGCGCAGGCCGCAGCTGAGTACTTCATCGCGCTCACTACCTACGCCAGCATGACGGGTGAGACGACCGAACTGGCGGCGATGTCGAACGACAGCACCTGCGGATTCTGCGTCGCCGTCGTCGAGGAAGCGGAGGAGTACGAAACCTCCGGCTACACGGTCACGGGCGGTGCCACCGAGATATCTAACCTTCAGACCGGCGACAAGGACTCGTTGACCGGGGGATACGCCGTCACGACCGCATTCTCAGCGGACGAACGAAAGGTCCACGATGCGTCCGGCACCGAAGTCAACAGTTGGGATCGTGACACGGGGTTTCTCCAGATCGATCTCGTTCACGACGGTTCAAGCTGGCGCACACTCGCTCTCACCACCGACCAGGGAGAAGCGGGATGACGGTCCTGCTGACAGCGGGCCCTGACCACCCAATGGACCGGCCAATACCGCATCGCCGGAGCCACCACCTGGACCGACGTCCCCGGCACCGCCACCACCACCTCCACCAGCAACCCCCTCGACGTCCACGAACTCACACCACGACTCGTCACCGACCCCCTCGCCCAGTACTGACGGCACGAGGGGATCGGTGATCTCGGACGGGGCGCTACTCCGCGAGGTGCGCGTACACCACCGTGTTGTCGCGGTAGTGCCCGATCTCGGGGTCCCACGACCCGCCGCACGTGATCACGCGGAGCTCTGGACTCTCCGTGTTCCCGTAGACCGCGAGCGTCGGGAACTCGTTCTTCGGGTACTGCTCGACGCGGTCGACTACGTAGCTGACAGTGCTGCCATCCTCGCGCCCGACGTCGATGGTCGCGCCGGGCTCCACGGTCGCGAGATCGTAGAACACCGACTCGCCGTTCACGCTGTCGACGTGCCCCTCGATCACTGCCGGCCCCACCGCACCGGGGCGGGGGGAACCGTCGAACCAGGCGGCGGTGTCGACGTCGTCGCCCTCGGGGACAGCGACCGTCCCGTCGGCGTTGAGACCGAGGTGGAGTAGGTCCGAGGCGACGTCGATCGACGGGATCGAGACCTCGGTCGGCAGCGGTTGCGCGGCGGTGGCCTCGACGGGCGGGGTCTCGACAGGCTCGACCGGCGTCGTGGGCTCGTCGGTCTCGACAGGCTCGACCGGCGTCGTGGGCTCGTCGGTCTCGACAGGCTCGACCGGCGACGGGGTCTCGACAGGCTCGACCGGCGTCGGCGACTCGACCGCCGACGGCGGCGCGGACTGCTGCCCGGCGACCCCGACGGCCACCGCGGCCACCCCACCGACGAGGAGGGCGACCGCGGCGACCAGGAGGACCGGCCGACGACGCCGGGCCCGGGAGCCCGGCGTCGTCCCGGCCTCCTCGGGCCGGGCGTCGTCACTCATCAGCTGTCCGTGCGCGTGGAACGACGGCGCAGGAGCAGTCCGCCACCGACGGCTGCGGCGGCGCCACCGGCGACCAGCAGTCCGAGGTGCTCGATGCCTTGGGTCTGACCGCCACCGGTCTGGACGCCACCCTCAGGCATGTCGGTCATCTGCGAGGCGCTGACGATCCCGCAGAGCGCGGGGTCGGTCGCCTCGGCGGGCAGCGACGGGTCGAGGTCTGACATCACGTCGCCGTCGTAGGCGCCGGAGCCGTCGTAGTCGACGCCGTGCACGACGACGGCCGCGTCACCCGCGAGGATGTCGTCGGCGAGGTCCTGGGAGACCTCGATCTCGCCGCGCTCGTAGGAGATGCTGCCGCCCTCGGCGGTGTCGAAGCGGTCGATCGCGAGCGCCGAGTCCGGCGACGTGTCGCCGGACGTCGTGAGCGACACCTGGACGGTGCCGTACGAGGGGACGCCCTCGGTGGTGGTGATGGTGCCGGAGCCGTCCGCGTCGTCGTCGGCGGTGGGGCACTGGTTGGCGGCGTCGGAGCCGTAGTGGATGTGCGCGGCGTGCGGGCTGCCGGCGAGGAGTCCGTTCGCCTCGACCTCGACCTTGAGCGTGGTGCCGTCGACCCAGACCATGGCGGTCCCGGAGCCGTCGACGCCGTTGAGCGGGACGGGTGACAGGTCACCCTGTCCGGTGCCGGTCTCGGCGGACGCGGGTGCGGCGACGGCGAACATCGCAGTGAGTGCGAGTGCGGGTGCCGCGAGTGCGGTACGGGTGCGTGCCTTCATGGTCGTTTCCCTCCGTTCTGTGGCGTCCCGAATCTCGGGGCCACATCAACGGTTCGGGGCCGCGGTCCGATCGGATGGGTCCGGATCGGAACTTCCTTCCCAGACGACGGATGCCGCCCTCCCTGAGGGGGAAGACGGCATCCGGTGCGGTGCGACGTCAGCTGACGAAGATCGCGGTGTCGTAGGCGAAGTCCGGGCTGACCTCGATCTGCAGGTCGTCGACGTCCTGGACGGCGAACGCGATCGAGAAGGTGTGCGACTTGCCGGGCAGGATGGTCCCCGACCCGCCGTTGTCGACGCCGTCGTCGTAGATCTTGACGGCATCGCGTCCGGCCGAGCTGACCTCGGTGTAGATGTACGAGCCTTCGAGGTTCTCGGTGGTGCCGTTGGTGACGGTGACCTCGAACGTCACGGCGGTCCCGTCCTCGGTGGCGTAGCTGGAGTACTCGCCGGGCGTGAAGGCCTCGGGCGCGGTCACGGAGACCTCGAGGCCGTCGGTGTACATGAACGTGTCGCTGAACCCGGCGACACTGCTCGACCCGGCACCCGCGTCCGCCGCCTCCTCCGCGGGCGCGTCCTCGGCGGCGGGCTCGTCCACGGCGATGTCGTCAGCGGCCGTCGTGTCCTCGGTGGCGATGTCGTCGGCCGGGACGTCGAGCTGCTCCGAGAGCGCCGCGTCGAGCTCGGCGAACGCGGCACTCTGGGAGTCGACCTCGGTGCTGATCGCGGAGGCGACCAGCACGTTCAGGACGACGGCGACGAGGATCGCGAGGCTCGAGAGCGCTATCCCCACGATCGCGAGGACCTTGCCGCCGAACTTCACCAGCGCGAGGATCCCGAAGACGATGCCGACGAGCGCGATCACGATCGACACGAAGTTCACGAACGGGATCCAGCAGCCCAGGAACGCGGCGATCCCGAGGGCGAGCGCCGTGATGGCGAAACCGTTCTTCTCCTTGTTCGGCCGCGCTGCCGCAGGGCCTCCGTAGGGCGCCTGGTTGAAGGGAGGGGGCGACGGCGGACCGCCGTACTGCGGACCCTGGACCCCGGGTGCCTTCGACGGTTCGGCCTGGGCCACGGGCGTCGTGTACGGGCTGTTGTCCGTCGGCGCGGCCGGCGCCGGGTTGCCCTCACCGCCGGAGGGACTCGGGGGTGTCGGGGCGTCGTAGGGCGTCGACATGGGTGTCCTTAGGGGCAGTACGGGTAGGTGTCGGTTCACCACCCAACCAGCAGCGCATCGGGCGCTTCGCCGAGTGCCCGGGTTATCCACAGGCGCGTTTCAGAATCACCCCCGACCGGCACACACGTACCGATTTCTCGCGTAGCGTTCCCCTCATCACCCCTTCGTCCTCCGGAGCAGCACATGTCGTCGCCCGCACCCACCCCGGCGCCCGAGTCGTCGCCCGAGCGACCCGCGGGCACGACGACGCAGCGCCGCCGCATCCCGGGCGTCGCCTGGGCCGTGATCGCGGTCATCGTGGGCCTGCTGGCACTCGTGCTCGCGGCACAGTTCCTCGAGGGGGACGACGCGTCGGCCGACACCGCCGTCGAGACCACGAACTCCGGCGGGACCACGGAATCCGGCGAGACCGCCGCCACGCCGGACGGGACGACGTCGGACGCCGAGGACGGTGCCGCAGCCACCGCCGCCGAGGGACCGCGCGAGGGTGAGCTCCCCATCGTGCGCCGCGACGCCGACGACCCGATGGCGATCGGGTCGGTCGACGCGCCGGTCGTGCTCGTCGAGTGGATCGACTTCCGCTGCCCGTTCTGCGCCGTCTACTCGACCGAGATCCTGCCGACCATCGAGGACGAGTACGTCGCGAGCGGGCAGGTCCGCGTCGAGATCAACGACGTGTCGTTCTTCGGCGACGAGTCCGAGGACGCCGCCGTCGCGGCCCGTGCGGCGGGCGAGCAGGGCAAGTACCTCGAGTACATGACCGTCGTCTTCGACAACGCCCCCAGCAGCGGGCACCCGGACATGCCGGCCGAGAAGCTGATCGGGTTCGCCGAGGACGCGGGCGTGCCGGACATCGAGCAGTTCACCGCCGACCTCGACCGCGAGGACCTGCACGCCGCCGTCCAGGAGTCGACCGCCACCGCCCAGCAGCTCGGCGTCAGCGCCGTGCCGTTCTTCGCGATCGGGACCGAGTCGATCTCCGGGGCCCAGCCCGTCGACGTCTTCCGCCAGTTCATCGACGCCCGCCTCCCCGAGGCCTCCTGACGTGGACCTCGGGCTTCTCGGGGCGTTCCTCGGCGGTGTCCTGACACTGCTGAGCCCGTGCTCCGTGATGCTCCTACCCGCGTTCTTCTCCTACGCGTTCACCGACCCGCGCACCATCGTCGAGCGCACCGGGGTGTTCTACCTCGGCCTGATCACCACGCTGGTGCCCCTCGGCGTCCTCGCCGGGTCGCTCGGGGCGCTGGTGAACCGCTACCGGACCGACGTCGTCACCGTCGCCTCCGTCGTCGTGATCCTCCTGGGGCTGCTGATGCTGCTCGGGGTCCAGGTGCCGGGGTTGCGGCGCGGGGTCTCGACAGGCTCGACCACCGCGACAGGCTCGACCACCGGGGTCGGGGTCTCGACAGGCTCGACAGGCTCGACCACCGCGACAGGCGCCAACACCTCGACGTTCGCGGTCTACGCGCTCGGCACCGTCTACGGGCTCGCGGGTGTCTGCGCGGGCCCGCTGCTCGGCGCGGCTCTCACGTTCGCGGCCCTCGGCGGGAGCGCCCTGTACGGCGGCGTCGTGCTGCTGGTGTTCGCCGCGGGGATGGCGCTGCCGCTCCTGCTGCTCGCCCTGCTGTGGGGGCGGCTGCCGTTCGTCCGCCGGCTGGTGCGCCCGCGGGAGATCTCGGTCGGCCCGTGGCGCAACACGTGGACGGGCGTGGTCGGCGGGGTCCTGACGATCGCCGTCGGGGTGCTGCTGCTGCTCACCGAGGGCACGGCGACGCTCGGCGGAGTGCTGGGCGCGCCTCAGCAGTTCCGGCTCGAGAGCTGGGTGATGGAGACGACCGGGTCCGTGCCCGACGTCGCGGTGATCGTCGTGGTCGCGGTCCTCGCCGCGGGGGCGTGGTGGCTCCTGCGACGGCGACGCCGACTACGTGCCGGCCAGGCGTCGTCGGACGCCCTCTCCTCCGACTGACTCCACGAGATCCCGCGGCCCCACCAGGACGAGCAGCGAGCGGGCGCGCGACATGCCCGTGTAGAGGATCTGGCGCGCCCGATCCATGTCACGGATCCCGTTGACGGCGAGCACGACGACCGGCCGCTCCAGCCCCTTGAACCCGAGCACGTGCCCGTAGAAGACGTCCTCGGCGGCGAAGAACTGGTCCCAGTACGACTCGTACCCGCCGACCTCGACCTCGTTGACCTGGGCCGGGTGCCGGCGCCCGGTCGCGAGGAGCGCGATCTGCCCGGGCTCCCAGTGGTCCTCGAGCAGCAGGTCGATGCACGTGTCGGCGGTCGCGATCGCCTGCTCCGCGGGCACGTCGATCATGCGCACGGGCGGGCCGTCGAGCCCGCGTGGCCGGACCAGGCGGTCCGACATCGAGGAGAAGGTCTGGGCGATCTGCTTGGTGGAGCGCAGGTTCTCGAGCAGCGGGAACGGCGGCAGGTTGATCGGGGCCTCGCCGTCGCGCGGGAAGACGCGCTGGGCCTCGTCCATGAAGACGAAGACGCCGCCGCCGTCCGGGTCGCGCAGGCACCTCAGGAGCGAGGGCCACCAGAGGTTGCCGAAGTCCTGCGCCTCGTCCACGACGACGGAGTCGAACTTCTCCTCCGGCGTCCGGGCGTCCGCGAGCTCACCCAGGGCGAGGGGAAGCTGGCGCTCCCAGTAGTCGGGGTCGTCGTCGGCGCCGCCCTCGGCACCCCACTCGACGGGCAGGTCGTGGAACAGGCCGACGAAGGCCGGTCGCTCGCGACGCGGCCAGGTGTCGACCGTGCGCTGGAGGTACCGACCCAGCCCGCGGGAGTAGCACAGCAGCGCGACGCGCTCGCCGGCGCGGACCAGCCGCCGCGCCTTCTCGAGCGCCAGCCACGTCTTGCCGCTGCCGGCGCCGCCCACGATGCACGTGCGGCGCTGCTGCTCGAGCACGTCCAGGATCGTCGCCTGCTCGCTCGTGAGCTGGTCGGCATGACTGGCGTGCATCGCGGCGGCCACCAGGTGCTCCACCTGGCTGGGAAAGCCCCGGGCGAGGTGCTCGACGAGCAGCTCCGCGTCGGACGGCGGCAGCCCGCTGTGCCCGTGCCCGTGCTGCTCGATCGCCTTCTTCACGCGTGCGACGACGGCCGCACCGTTGTCGACCTCGGTGCGGTCGACCAGCATCGCCCGCGGCAGGTCGAGCGTGCCCCAGGTGTCCGGGACGGCGACGTGCGGGAACGCGACCAGGTGCACCGTCCGCAGGTCCGCGACGTCGAACCCGGCCTCCCAGAGTCCGTCCGTCAGCAGGTGCCGTGCACGCTGGATCTGCCCGACCGGGTCGATGCGCCGTTCGGCGCCCCCGCCCGACTGGATCCACTCGCCGTCGCGCCGCGTGACGTGCCCGCCCTTGACCTCGATCACCGCGATCCCGACCTCTGGCCAGGCGACGACCAGGTCGATCTCGCCCTCGTCGTCGTCGATCTGGAGGGGGACGTGGGCGAACAGCAGGACGTCGTCCGGCAGGTTCTCCTTCAGTGCTCGCCAGACCGCGAGCTCCGCACCGTTGTCGTGCGGGAACTTCGGTGCGGGCGGGTACAGGCGAGCCATGTGTCATGTGTACCGGATCCGACAGACGTCGGTGATCTCCCGCGCCCGCACGCGGCACTGTCGGGCGGATCGGCTACGGTCGCGGTATGCCGCTGCGCCCTGATGCCATCGCCGTCGCCACCCCGCGCGGGCCTGCGGTCCCGCCGACGGTGGGCGGCGCTCCCGGGTCCGTCGTCGGCCTGCCGGGGGCAACGCTCGTTCCGCTGTGGCACGGCGACGGGCGGTACACCGTGCACCCGTTCGCCACGCCCGACGACGCCGCCCGCCTCGCCGAGGTCGTGGGACGCGGGCGGCTACCCCGCCACGTGCTGCCCGACGGCGCGGTGCGCGAGATCGTCGGGGTGCGGACCGACAACGCGGGGACGGAACTCCTGCTCTCCGAGGTGGGGGACGACGTCGTCCGGCTGGGCCCCGCGTTGGAGGAACCGCCGTCGGACGTCCACTGGCCCGAGTACGTCTCGCTGATGACCGCCGTGCTACGCGACCGACTCCCCCGCGGCGAGCGCGTCGTGCTCACCTACGGCGGGTGGGCGGGGATCGACCCGCGCACGTACGTCGCCGCCGCGCAGGAGACGGCCGAGGGTGTGCCGGCGCTGACGGTGCAGGCCGTCCCCGCCCCACCGGCCAAGGACGAGACCTGGGCGAAGATCCGGATCCGACGGCTCCGGCTGGGCGTGGCCCAGGCACCCTGGGACGACGACTCCCCCGAGGGCGCCGCGGCGCTGATGCTCGCCGCGATCTCGCAGTGGTCCGCGCCGTGGACCGCCGCGATCACCGTCCTGCCCGTGGCCGGAGACCAGGCATGACACGGGCCGCGGCGTTCCACGCCGACCTGCGCGCGTGGGAGCCCCGGTCGCCCGAGCAGGCGGCGCTCCGCGACCGCTACCTCGACTTCCTCGACACTCACGGCGAGGACTCCCTGCGCCGCGACGGCGGGCCCGAGCACGTCACCGGCTCCTGCTTCGTCCTGACCCCCGATCTCACCCACGTGCTGCTCTGCTACCACCGCAAGGGACAGTTCTGGGTCCAGGTCGGCGGGCACGTCGAGGCCGACGACGCGAGCGTCGCCGACGGCGCGCTCCGGGAGGCCCGCGAGGAGAGCGGGCTCGACGTCGCCGCGTGGCGGACCCGGCCCGCCGACCTTCACCGGCACGAGCTCGGCAGTGCGTTCGGGCGGTGTACTGCGCACTGGGACGTCGGGTATGTTTCGTTCGCCCCACGCGACATGGTTCCGGCCGTGAGCGACGAGTCGGACGACGTCGCGTGGTTCGCCGTCGACGACCTGCCGGCCGGAGTCCCGCCCGACTTCCCGCAGCGTCTCGCGACGGTGCTCGACGAGGTCAGGCCGCACCTCTGAGCAGGACTGCTCGCGCGGTGGACGGTGTGTTCAACTCCGGCAGGAGACACTACGGTTCGGGGTACGGAACGCGAAGAAGGAGCGGGTGTGGCAGACGCGCACGAGGGACCTGAGGGCGACACGCCGTCGGCGAGCACCGACGACCGCTGGGCGAGCGACGTCGCCGACGCCATCGCCGGCAAGACCGTGGCCGAGGCCGACGTGCCCGCCGAGAAGATGGACCGGCTCGTCCAGATCCTCGGACGCGTCGTCGACGGCCTCGACACGTTCGACCTCGAGGCCGCAGAGCTCGACGCCGAGGCACGCATCGAGGCCGACCCGGCGCGCTGAGCCCTCCCCCGGTCACTAGGCTGACGGCATGAGCTCCCCGGCAGACCGACGCAGTTCCCACCCCGCCGATCTCGACGATGCCGCCCTGCTGGACCGAGCTGCCGGCGTCCTGCTGACACAAGCCTGCGGGGACGCCCTGGGCGTGCCGTACGAGTTCGCGATGCCACCGGCCGAGGACGAGATTCCGGTGATGCGCGGCGGGGGCCTCGGCCCGTACGAGCCCGGCGAGTGGTCGGACGACACCCAGATGGCGATCTGCATCGCGCGCGTCACCGCCCACGGACCCGGCGGGCACTGCCTCGTCGACACCGAGGGCGAGGCGCGCGGGGAGGCCCTCGACGAGATCGCCGAGGCGTTCGAGGCATGGCGGACCGGCGGCGCGAGCGACATCGGCACCCAGACCGCCACCGTTCTCCGCGACGCCGCGCACCTCGACGGGCCCGCCCACCGCCGTCTCACCACCGCCGCCCGCGCCCTGCACGGTGTGACCGGCAAGACCGCCGGGAACGGCGCACTGATGCGCACCGGCGTCGTCGGACTCGTGGCCCTCGACGACCGCACCGCCACCGCCCGCGCGGCCCGCGCCGTCGCGCACCTCACGCACGCCGACGTGCTCGCCGCCGAGTCGTGCGTGCTCTGGGGCGAGGCGATCCGCGTCGCGGTGACGGAAGAACGCCTCGACGTCCGCGCCGGCCTCGACCTGCTGCCCGCCGAACGCGCCGACATGTGGTCGGCATGGATCCACGACGCCGAGCAGGACGAGCCCACCGCCGAGCTCCGGCAGAACGGGTTCACCGTCACCGCCCTCCTCGCCGCCTGGCACGCCGTCCACACCACGCGCGACGCCGAGCACCACGTCGTCGAGGCGCTCGCCGCCGCCGTCCGGATCGGTGGCGACACCGACACGGTCGCCGCCATCGCCGGGCAGCTCCTCGGGGCGTACTACGGCGCATCGAGGGTTCCCGCCGACTGGCGAGCCGCGGTCCACGGATGGCCCGGCATGCGCGCCGACGACCTCGTGGACCTGGCCGTCCGCACGGCCCGGCACGGGCTCGAGCGCGGACCGGCGGACGGGTCCGGGTCCGCGCCGGAGTCCGACGCATGACCGCGAGCGCCCCGGTGGCGACCGACGCCCGCTGCCCGTGCTGCTCGGGCGACCTCTACGGGCTGTGCTGCGGTCCCGCGCACTCCGGGACGAGGCCCGCCCCGACGGCCGAGGCCCTGATGCGGTCACGCTTCAGCGCCTTCGCGGTCGGCGACGCCGACTATCTGCGCGCCTCCTGGCACGTGAGCACCCGTCCGGCCGACCTGGACCTCGACCCGGATCTCGAGTGGTGGCGCCTCGACATCCTCGGCACGACGGCGGGCGGCCCGTTCGACGACGCGGGCACCGTCGAGTTCGTGGCCCACTATCGCGACCCTGCCGTCGCCGGGCGCGAGGGCCGGGGGAAGATGCAGGAGCTGAGCCGGTTCGTCCGCGAAGGTGGGCGCTGGTACTACGTCGACGCAGCGGGTTGAGCGCGCCCACCGCGGGTTGAGCCTGACCACCGCGGGTTGAGCCTGTCGAAACCCGGTCTCGACCAGCTCGACCACCGGGGGGTGAGCCTGGCGACCGCGGGTTGAGCCTGTCGAAACCCGGTCTCGACCAGCTCGACCACCGGGGGGTGAGCCTGTCGACCGCGGGTTGAGCCTGTCGAAACCCGGTCTCGACAAGCTCGACCACCGGGGGGTGCGCCTGACGACCGCGGGTTGAGCCTGTCGAAACCCGGTCTCGACAAGCTCGACCACCGCGGGTTGAGCTCGACCGACAGAGGTCGAGCTAGACGACCGCGAGCTTCGCGCTCACGGCGTCGAGCCGCGCCCGCACGGGCTGCGCGTCGGCGTCGAGCGGCTCGGTCGCGTCGTAGGCACCCCGCAGCTCACGCACCTGCTCGCTGAGCGCCGACCGCACCGTGACCCGCTCGGCACAGTCCTCCATGCGCTCCACGAGCCCGATCGCGGCGTGCAGCGCGACCGGCGAGCCGAGGGCGTAGGTGCGCACGGCCACGAGCACGTCGTCGATCAGCAGCTCGACGCCCGGCCACGGCATCACGACGCGGAGCTCGCCCTCGTCGTCGAGGCATCCCCGGGCGACAGGCGCCGCCTGCACGGCACGGCACAGACCGGCGGCGAGTCCGTCGAAGGCGCTCGCTGCGGTGTACGGGTCGTTGGTCCCGGGCGAGAGCGCCCGGACCGCCATCTCGGTCAGTTGCTGGACCGCGAACCGGACGTCCTGCGTCGGGGTCCGCGCCGAGCCCAAGGCGACGGCCCCGCGGACGGCGGAGTCGACGTCGTCGTCGGCCACTCCGACCACGCGCGCCAACGGCTCGCCTGCGACGACGTGGTCGCCCGGTCCCGCCAGGACCGTGACCACCGAGTCGGCGCTCTTCGCCGCACGCCGGAGCGCCGCGACGTCGACGTACTGCACGTACCCGGCGCCGTCGGACTCGACGACGCGGCCGTCCTCGGCAGGCGGGACGGCGGCTCCGCGACCCTCGGTGTCCTCGTAGACCTGCCCGACGACGCGCACCAGCTCGTTGCGGACCGACGTCTGCAGCGTCGTGACCTGCACGCTGAGCGCGATGTGGTGGATGAAGAAGACCAGGAACGCCACGTTGAGGACCGCGAGGATCACCGCGACGTGAACGGCGACGGTGGGGACGAAGGCGCTGTCGCCATCCTGCTGGTCTCGCACGGAGAGCAGCACCACGAGCGAGTACAGGAACGTGGACGTGAAGACGGCGAGCACCAGCTGGTTGGCGCGGTCGGCCATGAAGTTGCGGACGAGCCGCGGCCCGTACGCCGAGGAGGTCGTCGCCATCACGGAGATGGTGATGGAGAACGACGTCGCGGCGACTGTCAGCACGGAGCCGGCGATCGCGGTCAGGATCGCCCGGCCCCCGCTGGCGCTGAGCTGGTCGAGCAGCGGCAGGTCCGTGAGGCCCTTCGAGACGAGGAGCCGGTCGAACGCGACGAGCAGCTGCGCGAGGACCATCGCGCTGACGCCGAGCGCGGTCGGCAAGAACCAGAACGACTCCCGGGCGCTCGCCCACCGTGCCCTCATCGCAGATCACCTGTCATGCGGCAACGGTACCCACCCGGGGCGTTCCTGCCGCATCGCCGAGGTCGACCCTGCCACGCGAGGTAGTGCCTGGCAGGGTCGACGTCGGCGGCTACGGGTCTACCTCGCGGAGCGGGTGGTCGACGCGCTCACCCGACGACGCAGCGCGAGCAGGGCGCCACCTGCCGCGACGAGCCCGCCGGCGACCAACGCCATCACGGCGGCGTCGGCACCCGTCTTCGCCAGGGCGCGCGGCTCGGCCGGTGCGGGCACGGCGGCGTCGAGCACGACGGGGGCGGCAGGTGCGGCGCTCGGCGTCGTCACGACGTCGGCCACCTCCTCTGGCAGTTCGCCACCGAGACCGTCAAGCATCAGGATCGCGCCGTCGTCGGCGACCGGCAGGTCACCCGTACACGTCTCGTCGGTGAACTGGTAGGCGAAGGCCGCGTACTCGTTCACTGTCTCGACAAGGAACTCGTCCGGTTCGTAGACCTCGTAGAGCCCGTCGACATCGCTCACCGTGCCCTCCGGGGTCAGCACCAGGAGCACCGAGAATCCGTCATCGTCCGTGTAGATCTCGTACCCGAAGGTGTCGACGTCCTCCTCCTGGAAGCCGACGTACCAGGCGTCCGCACCGTAGCCGCACGGGTCGTCCACCCAGACGAGCGGGATCGGCGCGTAGGCGACGTCGTCCTCGACGGCGGGCAGAGCCTCGGCCTCGTCTTCGCCCAGGTCCTCCTCGGTCAGGTCCTCCTCGGTGAGCTCGCCGCCAGTCCCGACGTCGCCGTCGCTCCCCACGGAACCGTCGTCGGAGCCGGCCGCGTCCCCGTCACCGTCCCCGGACCCCGACCCGGGCTCGTCGCCCTCGCCGCCGACGGTCTCCTCCTCGCCTGCGACCGCACCGGTCTCGTCGGTGGCGGCGGGCGTCCCCGTCTCGCCGTGCGACGTCTCGCCGACGAGCGGTGCGGACTCCGCGTCGCCCGCGGCGGGTTCCTCGACTCCCGGAGTCCCCGGGGCCGCGTCCCCGGCGTTGTCTGAGCCGTCGTCCGTCGAGGTCGTCGTCGATTCGACGGGTGCCTCCTCAGCGGCCGCGGCCAGGGGTGCCGAGAGCAGGAGTGCCCCGGCGACGACGCTCGAGGCAAGAATGCGTGATGTCTTCATCGTGATCCGTTCACGGCACACCACACGGCGCACCGAGGAGTGAAAGGGGCCTGAGCCCGGACAACGAGCCGCGACGGTTGCCGCGCTCTGGAGCCTCGTCGATCAGTCGATCTCTGTGCGCCTGAGCGAATAGTAGGGCAGAGCGCGCTCGCGCGGAACACCCTGGCCGCGGCACGACGCCGCGCGATGTCGCCCGCATTCCGGCGCCATAGACTCACCGGATGACGCACTCGTTCGCCTCCGACAACACCGCGCCCGTCCACCCGGAGATCCTCACCGCGCTGGCGGCAGTGAACGAGGGACACTCGCCCGCTTACGGCAGCGATCCGACGACGGCGGCCCTGGCCGAGCGCGTTGCCGCAACCTTCGGGCGCGGGGCACGGACCGCCGTCGTGCCGACCGGGACGGGGGCCAACATCCTCGCGCTGAACGCGGCGGCACCGTACGGCGGTGGTGTCGTCGTGGCCGACGTCGCGCACGTCGTCGCCGACGAGGCAGGCGCCCCGGCCCGGCACGGCCTCACCGTGCTGACGTGTCCGACGGCGGACGGCCGCCTCACCCCGAACGCGATCACCCGCTGGGCCCGCGACACCGGCAACATCCACCACGCACAGCCTGTGGTCGTCTCCATCACCCAGGCCACCGAGCTCGGGACGGTCTACTCACCCGACGACGTCGCGCGGCTCGTCGAGTCCGCGCACGCGGCCGGGATGCTCGTCCACATGGACGGCGCACGGATCGCCAACGCGGCCGTGCACCTGGGGGTCGGTCTGCGCGAGGCGGTGGGCGACGTCGACATTCTCAGCCTCGGAGGCACCAAGAACGGCGGGATGGGGGCCGAGGCCGTCGTGACGTTCCACGACGACCTCGCCTCCGCCGTCCGACACCTGCACAAGCCGAACCTGCAGCTGGCCTCGAAGCAGCGCTACCTCTCGGCGCAGCTCCTGGCACTGCTCGACGGCGACGCTGCGCTCTGGGAGCGCTGCGCGACGACGGCGAACGCCCGCGCCGCCGAGATCGCCGCGGGCCTCGCGACACCTGAGACGGCAGCCGCCGACGTCGCGGTGGTCGCGCCGGTCGAGGCGAACCTGCTGTTCGTCCGGATGCCGCAGGTGGCAGCCGACCGTGTGGCGAGCGAGCACCAGGCGTTCGGCACCCCGCACGACGACGGCACCGCCACCGTGCGCATCGTCTGCTCGTGGGACACCACCCCGGCAGACGCCTCAGCCCTCCTCGCGACGCTCCGCGAGGAGGGCTGAGGTCAGGCCGGTCAGGAGTGGCGACGTCGTAGGACGACGATCCCCACACCGATCAGCACGAGCAACCCTGCGACCGCCAGCGTCCCGATGACCGCGCTACCCGTGACGGCGAGCCCGCCGGGGCCCTCGGTCACGTTCGTCGTCGGCTCCGGGGACGGAACCGTCGTCGGACCTGTCGTCGGCTCCGGGGACGGAACCGTCGTCGGCAGCACCTCGGGCTCGAACGGGGTGAGCGTGTTGGTCACCGTCACCACCGGCAGCACCTCGGTGTCGACGATCGTGACCGGCGCCGACACCGTCGGCTCCTGCCACTCGCCCCAGGCCGACGGGGACAGCGCGTCCTCGGCCACCGCGCACTCGGCACCGACCGGAAGATCCTCGGCCACCGTCACCGTCTCACCGGCCTGCAGCTCCCAGGTGCCCGAACCGACGGACGAGTCGTCGAGCACGCACTCCCAGTCACCGGTGTAGGTGAGGTCTTCGGTCAGGAGGCCCGTCTGGTCGTCCAGCACCTTGGTGATCGCGAAGTGACCCGTGACCGGCTCTGGCTCCGGAGTCGGCGTCGGCGTCGGCGTGGTTCCGGTGAACGTGTTGGTCACCGTCACGGTCGCCAGGCCCTCCGTGCCATCCGTGACCGTCAGCGGCGAACCCGAGATCGCCGGAGCGTCCCACGTGCCACCCTCGACCTCGGCGGGAACATCCTCCTCGACCGTGCACTCGGCACCGACCGGAAGATCCTCAGCCACCGTCACCGTCTCGCCGGCTGCCACCGACCAGACACCCGAGTCGACCACACCGCCGTCGACCGTGCACTCGAACGTGCCCGTGAACTGCGACCCGGCAGGAACCACCCCACCCTCGTCGTTCAGGGTCTTCGTGATCTCGAAGCCACCGACGACCGGGGCAGGGGTCTCGACGAACGTGTTGGTCACCGAGACGCGCGCGACGTCGCTGCCGCTCTCGCCGATCACGACGGGAGAGCCGACGATGGTCGGCGCGATCCAGGTGCCGCCCTCGACGGCCGGGGCCGCGTCCTCGGTCAGGTCGCACTCGGTGCCGTACGGCAGGTCCGTGGCGACGACGGCCGTTCCGGAACCGTCGACCTCCCACGTTCCCGCGGCGATCTCCGTGCCACCGAACGTGCAGACGTAGTCACCGGAGTACGTCGTGTCGGCCGGGACGAGCCCGGAGTCCGCGTCGTCGACGATCTTGAGGACACTCAGCTGACCGAGGTTCTGCTCGAACGTGTTCGCGACGGTCACCGTCGTGAGCTCGGTCGTGTCGCTGAGCGTGACCGACACCGGCGAGATCACGGGCTCGGCCCATGTCCCGTCGGCCGTGCCGTCCGTGAAGTTCTCCTCGACGGTGCAGTTCGCGCCGAGCGGCAGCCCGTCCGCGACCGTGAGAGTCTCGTCCGCCGCGAGGGTCCACTCGCCGTCACCGACCGGTGCGTCGTTGAGCTCGCACGCCCACGTGCCGGTGAAGGTCTTGTCCGCGTCGATCGAGCCGTACTCGTCGTCGACCGTCTTGGTGATCGTGAACCCGGTCGACTCCTCGACCGTGGTCGGCACGAACGTGTTGGTCACGACGACACCGATCGCCGTCGTCCCGTCCGTGACGACGAACGGCTGCTCGGGCGTGACGACCGGGGGCGCCCACGACCCGCCGTCGACCGGCGGGGCGGTGTTCTCCTCGACGGTGCAGGTGCTGCCGACGGGGATCTCCACGTCCGGGGTGACGGACTCACCGTCGGTCAGCTCCCAGGTGCCGCTCGCCGAGGCCTCGCCGTCGAGCGTGCACTCCCAGGTGCCGGTGAAGACGGTGTCTGCCGGGACCGTGCCGCTCGGGTCCTCGACGACCTTGGTGAGCGTGATCCCGCCGGTGCAGCCCCAGCCCGTACCGTCGTCGAACGGGAATGCGTGGATCTCGGTGCCGCTCCCGGCCTGGACCAGGTCACCGCCGACGTACAGGCGACCGTTGAGGCCCGGCATCGACGTGGTCACGGTCCCCGATGTCGAGGGCACGACGACGGAGCCGACGAACTGTGCGGAACCCTCGAGGTTCAGGGTGTCCGCGTTCTCGAAGTTCCAGAGCGTGTCCGTGGCCCACTGGCCGATCGAGCTGAAGTCGAGGGGTGCGCCGTCGCCGAAGAACGAGTTGACGTTGACCGTCGTCGTCCCGCTGTCGGGCCCGATCACGTTGATCACGATCGTCGCATCAGGGTTCACGTCGACGAAGGCGATCGTCGCCGCCGTGCTGGCCGTGCCGAGAGCCTCCGGAGTCTTGTTGAGGTCGATCTCGAAGACCTGGCGGTCGGTGGTGTCCGCGCCGGTGCCCGTGAGGGTGGTCGTGCCCCACTCGCTCGAGACCGTTCCCGTGGGCTCGAGGGCGGCGTAGGCCGTCGAGGTGTCGAGGGCCGTCGAGCCGAAGCTCTCGAACGGGACGAGCGCCGCGTCGTGACCCATGCCCTCCTGCACGAGTGCCCCGGCGGTCTGGACGTTCCCGGTGTCCCACGGCGCGTCAGCCGGCGTGGGGGTGATCGTCCCGCCGACGTTGACTCCGCCACCGACGGTGTGGTGGCCGATGCCCACGTGGATGACGTTGGTGCCGACCGTCGTCAGGTCCCCGCCGACGTGCAGCATGGTCGAGCCGGGGGGCGGAGGCACCTGCGAACCGACGCCGACGACACCGATGTTGAAGAGGCCGTCGGGGTCACGGTCGAAGGTCGCGTTCCCGTTGACGACCACGACGCCCTCGGTCTCGGCCGCGCCCTCGGTCGTGTACCAGTCCCCGCCGACGTAGACGTTCACGTTCGAGTCGAACCCCGCCGGGCCGCCGTTCCCGATGTCCGGGGGCACTTCCGGGCAGTACGCGGCGCTCGAGAAGGTCTCGGGGGCCGTCGAGAGCGTCGAAGCGACCGGGGACGCCTGCGCGGCTGGCGCCGGCATCGCCACCGCCACCGTGCTCGTCGCCGCCACCAGGGCCAACACCGAGGCGGAGGCCAATCGCGCCCGCAGCCGTACCGTCCGAGACCTGTTCATCTGTGCTGTTCCTGATCCGTCGCAACCACCCTCAAACTTCGAGGCCACGACGATTGTGGGACGGAACTGGACGCGCGTTCAAGTTTCTCGTACAGGATGCGAACAAAATCACCCGGAGATATGAGAACTTAGTTCTCAAGTCCGGACAATATCTCCTCGGTGTCGAGCGAACCTCCGGTCAGGCGAACCGACGACGAAGCACGACCAACAGGCCGCCCAGGACCATCAGAGCTCCTGCGGCACCGATCAGGCCGGCGGCGCTCGCACCGGTGACCGCCAGGGATCCTCCGCCCGACGACGTCGCGTCCGCCTCGTTCGTTACCGTCACCACGGGCAGCGGGTCGATGCCGTCGACACCGAGCACGACCGCGTCGGAGATCACGGGTGTGGACCACTCGCCGTCCTGGATCGGGGCCGGGTCGTCCTCCGTGACGGAGCACTCGGCACCGACGGGCAGGTCCGCACCGAGGGTGTCGGACGACTCTCCCGCCGCGAGCTCCCACGTGCCCTCGCCGACGGTCTCGCCGTCGAGCGTGCACTCCCAGTCCCCGGTGAACGTCGTCCCGTCGGGCACGACGCCGTCCGGGTCGTCCAGCTGCTTGCGGACGGTGAAGCCCGTCGCGACGTCGTCAGCACCGGCGGTGTTGGTCACCACGGCCACCGGCAGCGGCTCGGCGCCCGCGTCGACGAGCGTCACCGTGCCGGGCAGAGACGGCTCCGACCAGGCGCCGCCCTCGATCTCGGGCAGCGGCATGTCCTCAGACACCGTGCACTCCGAGCCCACGGGCAGGCCCTCCGCGACCGTCACCGTCTCGTCCGCGGCGAGCTCCCAGGTGCCTTCGCCGACGACGCTGCCCTCGGAGGTGCACTCCCAGGTCCCGGTGAACACGACGTCGTCGCCGACCACGCCGTCGGCGTCGTTGACGACCTTGGTGATGTCGAAGCCGGTGACGACATCCTCGGCCACGACGGTGTTCGTCACCGTCACGAG
>NZ_KL370783.1:40601-190938 GCF_000701465.1 Paraoerskovia marina DSM 21750
CACATACGTCCCCGTATACGTCTCGTCCCCGCTCAACAGCTCGTCCGCGTCCGAGACCACCTTCGTGATCTCGAAACCCGTCACGTCCGCCGTGAAGGTGTTGGTGACGGTCACCGTGACGGGGTCCGCGCCGTCGGAGCGGTCCTCGAGCGTCACGGGTACGCCTTCGAAGGTCGGGAACGACCAGGAGCCGCCGGCCACGTCGGGCAGCGGCGGAATCTCGCGCACTGTGCACACCGCACCGATCGGCAGCCCGTCCGCGACCTCGACCGTCTCCCCCGCGGCGAGCTCCCAGGTCCCGGTTCCCACGACCTCGCCGTCGAAGACGCAGGCCCACGCGCCGTCGAACGTCGTGCCGTCGGGCACGAGACCCTCGTCGTCCACCACGACCTTGGTGATCTCGAACCCGGTGACCGCGGCCGCCACGCTGTTCGAGACGGTCGCGGTCGGGACCTCGACGCCCTCGCCCGCGGCGACGACCGTCACCGGGTCGGGCAGGATCGGGTCGGCCCAGACGCCGTCAGAGATCTCGGGCAGCGGCAGGTCCTCCTCCACGGTGCACACCGATCCGACCGGCACGTCCTCCGCCACCGTCACCGTCTCGCCGGCGGTCAGGGACCACGTGCCGTCCCCGACGGGTTCACCGTCGAGGGTGCACTCCCACGTCCCGGTGTACGTCTCGTCCCCGGAGAGCACCTCGTCCGGGTCGTCGACCGTCTTGGCGATGACGAACCCGGTGGTGTCGACCTCGAAGACGTTCACCACCGTGATGACGACGTCGGCGCGTTCGGACTCGTCGCCGATCACCACCTCGGAGGAGATGGTGGGGTCGGCCCACTCCCCGCCGTCGACGTCGGGCGGGTCGACCTCGGAGACGACGCAGACCGCCCCGACGGGCAGGAGCTCCTCGTCCTCCCCGGGGACCTCCGCGCTCTCGCCCGCCGCCAGGGTCACGGTCCCGGAGCGGACGACCGTGCCGTCGAGCGTGCACTCCCACTGCAGGTCGTAGGTCAGGTCGGGATCCACGGCACCCGTCGGGTCGTCGACCGCCTTGACGATGTCGAACCGCCCGCCGGCCAGGACCGCCGTCTCGTTCGCGACCGTGATCGTCGGGACCTCGTCGGTCGCCGCGACGCCGAGGGTCACGGAGTCCGGGGAGATCACCGGATCCTGCCACTGACCACCGTCGATCGCCGGGAGCTCGTCCTCGGTGACCGTGCAGACCGAGCCGATCGGAAGGTCCTCGGCCACGGTCACCGACTCACCGGCCTCCAGCGCCCAGTCGCCCGAGCCGACGGTGCTTCCGTCGTCGGGGTCCGTGCACTCCCAGGTTCCGGTGAACTTCGTGCCGGCGGGCACGAGGCCTTCCCCGTCCGTCAGGTCCTTGGTGATCTCGAACCCTGTCGCGAGCGCATCGAGCGTGTTCGTGACCTGAATGGTCACGATCTCCGTCGGGTCGTCGGAGACGACGAACTCCGAGGGCTCGAGAACAGGCTCCTGCCACTCGCCCCCGTCGACCGGTGGCGGGGTGTTCTCCGTGACGGTGCACACGGAGCCTGCCGGGACGCCGTTGCCGGCGTAGATCTTGGTCTCGCCCGCCGTCAGGTCCCACGTGCCCTCGAGCAGGACGGAGTCGTCGTCGGGGTCGCGGCACTCGAACGTCCCGGAGAAGACGAGGTCCTCCGGCGCGATGCCCTCCGGGTCGACGACGATCTTGGCGATCCCGTACCCCGCGTCCTCGTCCTGGCAGCCCCAGTCGGTGCCGTCGTCGAAGGGGTAGGCGTGGATCTCGGTGCCGCTTCCGGACTGGGTGAGGTTTCCGTTGGTGTACATCCGGCCGTTGAGGCCCGGCATGGACGTGGTGACCGTGCCACCGGGGGTCGGGACGACGACCGACCCGATGAACTGCGACGTCCCGTCGAACGTGATGTCGGTGGCGTCCTCGAAGTTCCAGAGGGTGTCCGTCGCCCACTCACCGAGATTCTCGGCCCCGAGGGCGGTGCCGCCGGCAAAGGGGTCACCGCCGTAGAAGGTGCTCGTGTTGACGTTCACCGGGCTACCGTCATCCGGCCCGATCACGTTGATGACGACGACCGCCGCCGGGTCGATGTTCTTGAAGACGATCGTCGGGTTCTCGAGCGCGGTGGGATCGGCGTTGAGGTCGACCTCGAAGACCTGGCGGTCGAGGGTGTTGTCCCCCTCGAAGTACAGGGTGCCGAAGCCGTCGTCCGTCGTCGTCCCGGTCGGTGCGAGGGCGGCGTACGTGTCGGACGTGGTCTGCAGGGTGCTGCCGAACGACTCGAACGGGACGAGCGCGTCGGGCGTTCCCAGCCCCTCCTGGACCGTCCCACCGTTGGTGACGATCGCCGCCGACTGGTCGATCCCGGTGGTGATCCCGCCCCCGACGTTCACCGACCCGCCGCCGTCGAGCCCCGACCCGACGTCGACGTAGTTGGTGCCGACCGTCTCCATGTCGCCGCCGACGTGCAGCATCACCGACCCGGGAGGCGGAACGACCTGCGAGCCGACGCCGACCACGCCGAGGTTGAAGATGCCGTCGGGGTCGCGGTCGAACGTCGCGTTCCCCTCGACGACGACGATGCCCTCGGTCTCGGCCGCGGACTCGGTGATGTTCCAGTCGCCGCCGACATAGGTGTTGACGTTGGTGTCGTACCCGTTGAACGGCGGGAAGATCCCGACGTTCGGCGGCACGTCGGGGCACTGCAGCGCGTCAGCCGCCGCCGCGGGGGCCACCACCGCGAACGGGCTGAAGGGCGCGACCAGCGCGAGCGCCAGTCCGGCGAGAGCGGCGCGCGCGGTCGCGCGCCTCGTCGTCGTCCGCATGAACGTCCCCGATCCCCCCTGCGCCTTGTGTGTCACATCACAGGGTGGTCCAGAAATCGTGGGAGCGCGACCGGAAAACTAGCAGGCCGTTCCTCGGCTCGAGCTTCGTCGGCAGAGGAGGTCAGTGCCCGCCCGAGGCGATGAAGGCGACGGCTCCGACGATCGCGAGGATGATGACGCCGAAGCACGTCCAGGCCCCGACGCGGCGGCCGAGGCTCGGGTGCCGCTCACCGTCGGGTCCGGCCGGGACGGCGAGCGTCTTCACGCCGAGCGCGAAGAGCGCGGGCAGGCCGGCGCCGATCAGGATGCCCCAGATGATCACGCTGCCGAGGGCGCTCCACTCGATGTTCATGCGCGGTTCTCCGAGGTAGTGGTGTCAGGTTCGTCGGTGTCGGACTCCGAGGAGAGCGCGTAGACGTCGCGCATCACGACGGCGTCGGCGAGGACGTCGATGGCCTCCGGGTCGTACTCGTACGAGTCACCGGTGAGCTCGCTGTCTGCGGCAGTCTCGTCCGAGCCGCCCGTGCGGCTCGGCTCCCACTCGTCGTTGACGTTGGTGTGGTTGACCGGCTTGCGCCGCGAGACCAGGTAGATCCCGGCCGAGATCAGGACCAGGAGGCCGAAGGAGACGAACGCACCGGCATCGCCGCCGACCACACCCTGGATCCAGTAGGCGAGCGCTCCGACGATGCCCGCGGCCGGGACCGTGATGAGCCAGGCGAGGCCCATCCGACCGGCGACACCCCACCGGACGTCGGCGCCCTTCATCCCCACGCCGGAGCCGAGGATCGATCCCGTGGCGACGTGCGTCGTCGAGAGCGAGAAGCCGAAATGGCTGGAGAGGAGGATGACGGCGGCGGACGAGGTCTCCGCGGCCATGCCCTGGCGGGAGTCGATCTCGACGAGCCCCTTGCCGAGCGTGCGGATGACGCGCCATCCGCCGAGGTACGTGCCGAGCGCCATCGCGAGGGCGCAGGAGAAGATGACCCAGAACGGGACGCCCGAGTCCTCGGGGACCGCGCCCGCGGCGATCAGTGCGAGCAGGATGATGCCCATCGACTTCTGCGCGTCGTTGGTGCCGTGCGCGAGCGAGACGAGGGATGCGGAGCCGATCTGACCCCAGCGGAACGACTTCTCGTTCATGTCCTGCGGGACGTCGCGCGTCAGGCGGGCGACGAGTGCCGTACCGATGCTCGCGACCGCGATCGCGACGATCGGGGCCAGCAGCGCCGGCAGCATCACCTTGGCGACCAGACCGCCCCAGAGCACGCCCTCGGTGCCGGCGGCGGCGAGCATGGCGCCGACGATGCCGCCGATCAGTGCGTGCGAGGAGCTGGACGGGATACCGAAGAGCCACGTGATCAGGTTCCACAGGATGCCGCCGACCAGACCCGCCAGCACGACCTCGAGCGTCACGAGCCCCGCGTCGACGATGCCCGTGGCGATCGTCGCGGCCACGGTCAGCGACAGGAACGCACCGACCATGTTGAGGCTCGCCGACAGCAGGACGGCGGTCTTGGGCTTGAGAGCCCGGGTGGCGATGGACGTGGCCATCGCGTTCCCCGTGTCGTGGAACCCGTTGGTGAAGTCGAAGGCCAGCGCCGTCATTACGACGACGACCAGAAGGATCGTCTCTGTCACGTATTCAATGGTGCGGCGTCCGGAGGGGAGGGCGCGACCAGATCGACAACCCTTCCGCGGTTGTTCACCTGGAGTTCATCTTGCGTTCGAGTCAGCGGGAGATTCTAAGAAACATCTGTGTGTCGTTCATGCACGGCCTGCAAGCCCCAGCACGTCGAGCGTCCACGCGTCCTCGAACGCGATCTCCTTCCACCGCTCGTACCGCCCCGACACGCCCCCGTGCCCGGCGCTCATCTCGACCTTCAGCACGACGTCGGCGCCCACCTCACGCAGCCGGGCCACCCACTTGGCCGGCTCGACGTAGAGGACGCGGGTGTCGTTGAGCGAGGTCAGGGCGAGGATGCGGGGGTACTCGACGTCGTCACGCACGTTCTCGTACGGCGAGTACTCCTTCATGTACGCGTAGACCTCGGGGTCCTCGAGCGGGTTGCCCCACTCGTCCCACTCGATGACGGTCAGCGGCAGCGACGGGTCGAGGATCGACGTCAGCGGGTCGACGAAGGGCACGGCCGCGACGACACCCGCGAAGTCCTGTGGGGCGAGGTTCGCCACCGCCCCCATCAGGAGTCCGCCGGCCGAGCCCCCGTACGCGACCGTGCGCTCCGGCGTCGTCCACCCGCTGCCGACGAGGTGCCGGGCGCAGGTGACGAAGTCCGTGAAGCTGTTCTTCTTGGTCAGGGTCTTGCCGTCGTCGTACCAGCCGCGCCCCATCTCGCCGCCGCCGCGCACGTGCGCGACCGCGAAGACGACCCCACGGTCCAGCAGCGACAGGCGTGGCACCGAGAACCCCGGGTCCGTGCTGATCTCGTACGAGCCGTACCCGTAGAGCATCAGCGGCGCCGGGTCGGCCTGCATGCCCGACGCGTTGAGCGTGACCGCGTCGCGGCGCCACACGAGCGAGATCGGGATCTGCGTGCCGTCGTCCGCGGTCGCCCACTCGCGCGACTGCGCGTAGTCGGCCGGGTCGTAGCCGCCGAGCACGGGCTGGCGCTTGCGCAGGGTGCGCTCGCCGGTCGCGACGTCGTGGTCGTAGACCGTCGCCGGGGTGACGAAGCTCGTCTGGCCGATGCGGACGTGCCGCTGGTCCCACGCCCGGTTGGCGCCGACGCCGACGGTGTAGAGCGGCTCGTCGAAGGCGATCTCCTCGATCTGCCACGGCTGGTCGAGCGGCCCCCGCTGATCGAGCCTGTCGAGATCCTGGTCTCGACGAGCTCGACCGACGTCGAGCGGACCCTGCTGATCGAGCCTGTCGAGATCCTGGTCTCGACGAGCTCGACCGACGTCCTCCGCTCGACCGACGGCGTCGAGCCGCACGACCCCGACCCGGGCGAGGGCGTCCTTGCGGTAGGACACGACGACGTGGCCGGCGAACGCGTCGACGCCCTCGATCCGCACCGAGGGGTCGTGCGGCACGACGACGGTCGCGCCCTCGGGGAGCAGCGTCGCCCCGGCCGCCGGGACGTCGGTGGCGACGACCTCGAAGTCGAGCGCCCCGTCGTTGTGCGTGATCAGAAGGCTGTCACGGGGACCGTCGGCGGCGGGGAGCACGGCGTGCTCGACCGTGTACTCGACACCCTCGCGGCGCGGCCAGACCACGCGGAACTCGCCCGTCGGGTCGTCGGACTCGAGGATCCACGACTCGCTGGTGATCTTGGAGCCGAGCTCGATCTGCAGGTATCGGCGCGAGCGGGAGAGGCCGACGCCCACCCAGTACCGGTCGTCCGGCTCCTCGAAGACGATCACGTCGTCGCCCGCAGGGGTGCCGACCTCGTGCCGCCAGATGCGGTGGGGGCGCCACGCGTCGTCGACCGTGGGGTAGAAGACGTAGCGGCCGTCGGGGCTGAACGTCGCCCCGGGGAACGTGCCGGGGACCTCGTCGGCCAGGTCCTCCCCCGTCGTCAGGTCGCGGACCCGGAGCGTGTAGCGCTCGTCGCCGACGACGTCGGTCGCGTACGCGAGCCGGTCTCCGTCGCCGGAGAGGTCGAACGACCCGAGCGAGAAGAACTCGTGCCCCTCGGCGGCGACGTTCTCGTCGAGCAGGACCTGCTCACCCTCGACGGGTTCGCCGGGGACCAGCTCGGGTGGGACGTCGTCGCCGGGTACGCGCGGTGCGCGGGCACGGATGGCGTACTGCTGTCCCTCGACGGTGTGCGAGTAGTACCACCAGGGGCCCTCCGCCACGGGGACGGAGAGGTCGGTCTCCTGCGTGCGCGCCTTGATCTCGCCGACGATCCGCTCGCGCAGGTCGGCGAGGTGGTCGGTCTGCGCGGCCGCGTAGGCGTTCTCGGCCTCCAGGTGTGCGAGCACCTCGGGCGACTCCTTGTCGCGCAACCACTCGTACGGGTCGGTGACGACGTCGCCGTGGTGGGTGCGCGTCGTCGGGCGCTTCTCGGCGACGGGAGCGACGACGGCGGGGGCTGAGAACTGCTGCGAATCCGACACCCCGCCAGCGTACGGGTGCCGGACGGGGTGCCGTCGAACGCGCCTCGCGGCTACGCCGTCGCGCCCGGGCCGTCGTCGAGGGTCATCCGGAGGTAGGTGCGCTCCTGCTTGCGGCGGAACTTCGACGCGAGGTCGAGCGCGCGGGCCTGCCACCCGTACTTCTTCCGCAGCGCTGCGTGCGCCGCCTTGCGGGTGGCCTCGTCCGCCGGCGTGGTCCCGTCCAGCACGACGGCGGTCCCGGTCACAGTCTCGCCGCGGACGTTGCCGCGGGCGTCGCACGGCTGGAGCGTGATCGTCGGGTTGTTGCGCAGACGCTTGACCTTGCCCGAGTGGAGGTCCGTGACGACGACGAGCGCGCCGTCGACCTGGGGGTCACGCGCGGCCCAGACGGGCGTCGCGACGCCCTCGCCCGAGCGGCGGAAGGTCGTGAGGGCGAGGAAGGACTCGTCGCGCAGGTCCGTGTTCTGAGAAGTCATGTCGCCATCCTCCCGCAGACCGACCGGACGCGACTGTGTCTCACATCACGGTACGTAGTGTCACGATCGCGCAACGGACCGGACGCTCGACGACGCACGGCAATCGGCGACGCGCCGCACACCCTGGCCCGCCCTGGGGGCCCGCCAGGCACGGGAGAGCGCCCGAATCCACTCTGCGAATCAGCACGAATCCGGCCACTGACCTGCGTGAACGGCGGAAAGTGGTGCAAACGTCCAGGTAAAGAGCCAGGCACTCGCAGGCCACCAATTCCTAATGTGACGCGCGCTACACTTCCGGCACCTTGCGGAAACACGACCGATACACGCCCGATCTACTGTCCACCGCACACCGAGGTGCGGCCGACCCGCCACCCCTCTCGGTGAACAGCGAACACGGAGGACCCGCCGATGACAGCGGACCGAGGTAAGACGACGATCCGACGATCCCTGGCAGCGTTGATGCTGTCCGGGCTCGCCGCGCTCGCCGCCGCCCCAGCCCTGGCCACCACACCGACCAGCGTGGCTACCGCCACCAGCACCTGCACGCCCGACACGGAGACGGCCTGCATCGGCGTTCTCGTCCTCGACCCGGAGAACAACCGGATCGCCGACGCCGACATCGAGATCACCGGACCCGAGGGGTTCAGCGAGATCGTGACGACGACGGACGACGGGCTCTCCGCCGTCGCCGTCACGGAGACCGGCAAGTACGTCGCATCCCTCGACGCGACGACCCTCCCCGACGGGGAGGAGCTCGGCGAAGGAGCAGAGACCGAGATCACCGTCACGGCGCAGATGGGCGGCACCGCCCGCGCCGCATTCCGCATCGGCGAGGACACGGCGGTCGCGCCCAGCGAGACCGCCTCGTCCACCGGCGAGGGCGGGCTCGACGGCGACGGCAGCACACCGGCGGCCTCCTCCGGCGGGCTCAAGGCCGACCAGGTATGGACGCAGATCGGCTCGGGCCTCCGCTTCGGCCTCCTGCTGGCCCTCGCCTCCGTGGGCCTCAGCCTCATCTACGGCACCACCAAGCTCTCCAGCTTCTCCCACGGCGAGCAGGTCACCCTCGGCGCGATGCTCGCGTACGTGACGATGAACGTGATGGGCATGCCGATCTGGCTCGGCGCGATCGTCACCATCGCGCTCTGCGCCGCGACCGGGTGGATCCAGGACGCCGGCATCTGGAAGCCGCTGCGCAAACGCGGGACACCCGTGGTCCAGCTGATGATCGTGACGATCGGCCTGTCGATCGCGCTGCAGTACTTCATCCAGCTCGCCATCGGTGCCGGCACCCAGCGCATCATCACGAGCAACCCGGAGACGTGGTCGCTCGGGCCGTTCACCCTCACCCGCGCCTCGTGGGTCTCGATGGTGATCGCCCTGGTCGTCCTCCTCGCCGTCGCGTGGTTCCTCACCCGGACCCGGATCGGCCAGGCCACCCGCGCCGTCTCGGACAACACCGCGCTCGCCTCGGCGACCGGCATCGACCCGAACAAGATCATCCGCATCGTGTGGGTCCTGGCCGCCGGTCTGGCCGGCCTCGCCGGGATGCTGCTCGGCATGGTCTTCGGGTCGTTCAACTGGATGATGGGCATGCAGATGCTGCTGCTGATGTTCGCCGCCGTCACCCTCGGTGGACTCGGCACCGCGTTCGGAGCCCTCGTCGGCTCCCTCGTGATCGGCATGGTCGTCGAGCTCTCCAACCTCTTCATCCCGAGCGACCTGCGGTACGCCTCGGCCCTCCTCATCCTCATCCTCGTCCTCGTGTTCAGGCCCCAGGGTCTGCTCGGTCGAGCCGAGCGCATCGGCTGAAGGGAAGCTGACCATGGACTTTCTGCGCATCCTCGAACAAGCCCTCGGCGAGCTCATCGCGCCGACCACCGCTGCCTACGCGCTCGCGGCCATCGGGCTCAACCTGCACTTCGGGTACACCGGACTGCTCAACATGGGCCAGGCGGGCTTCATGCTCCTCGGCGCCTACGGCTTCGCGATCTCCACGATCGCCGGAGCACCCTTCTTCGTCGCCCTCCTCGTCGCGATCATCGCCGGAGCGCTCTTCGCGCTCCTGCTCGGCATCCCGACGCTGAAGCTGCGGGGGGACTACCTCGCGATCGTCACGATCTCCGCCGCGGAGATCATCCGCATGGTGGGGCGCTCCACCGTCTTCAACGAGCAGACCGGCGGGTCCTCGGGCCTCACCGGCAACTCGTTCAAGGAGACGTTCCTCGGGCTCTCCCCGCTGCCCGACGGCCGCTCCGCGATCGGACCGCTCGAGTACCTGAACAACGGCTCGGACTCCTGGTGGGTGCGGATCGTGGCCTGGTCGGTCGTCCTGATCGCCGTGCTGCTCGTCTGGCTCCTGACCCGCAGCCCCTGGGGCCGCGTGCTCAAGGGGATCCGTGAGGACGAGGACGCCGTGCGGTCGCTCGGCAAGAACGTCTACGCGTACAAGATGCAGGCGCTGATCCTCGGCGGCGTCGCCGGCTCCGTGGCAGGGGTGCTGTTCGTCCTCCCGCGCGCCGTCCAGCCCGACTCGATGGGCCGGTCGATGACGTTCTTCATCTGGACCATCCTCCTGCTCGGTGGCGCCGCCACCGTCTGGGGCCCGGTGATCGGGTCGATGATCTTCTTCAGCGTCTACATGCTGCTGCGGGCCGGGATGCGTTCCGCCCTGCCGGACGCGGTCTCCTCGGCCCAGATCGAGCAGATCGGCGGCATGCTCGTCGGGATCACGCTGATGTGCCTGGTGATCTTCCGACCCCAAGGAATATTCGGCGACAAGAAGGAGCTGTCGTTCAATGTCCGATGACACGACGACCGAGACGACGGTCGACCCGGTCAAGCTGGACCTCTCGCACGTCGAGGCCACGCCCGGGTCCCCCAAGCCCACGTCGATCCTCACGGTCGACAACGTCCGCCGCCGCTTCGGCGGGATGACGGCGGTCGACGTCGACCACCTCGAGGTCGAGGCCAAGGCCATCACGGCGTTGATCGGCCCCAACGGTGCCGGCAAGACGACGTTCTTCAACCTTCTGACCGGGTTCGACGTCCCGGACCAGGGGTCCTGGACGTTCGAGGGGCACTCCCTCGGCGGCAAGCCCGCCGCCAAGGTCGCCCGCGCGGGCATGGTGCGCACGTTCCAGCTCACCAAGGCGCTCTCGCGGCTGACGGTCATGGACAACATGCGTCTGGCCGCGCGGAACCACCCGGGCGAGAACATGTTCGCCTCGCTCGTCCCGCCGCTGTGGCGCCGGCGCGAGGTCGAGGTCACGGACAAGGCGTCCGAGATCCTCGAGCGCTTCAACCTCCTCGCCAAGGCCGACGACTTCGCGGGCTCGCTCTCCGGCGGCCAGCGCAAGCTCCTCGAGATGGCGCGGGCCCTGATGACGGACCCGACGATGATCATGCTCGACGAGCCGATGGCCGGGGTGAACCCGGCGCTCGTGCAGTCCCTGCTCGGGCACATCCAGGCTCTGCGCGACGAGGGCATGACCGTGCTCTTCGTCGAGCACGACATGCACGCCGTCCGCCACGTCTCCGACTGGGTGGTGGTCATGGCCGAGGGCCGGATCGTCGCCGAGGGACCACCGGAGAGCGTGATGAACGACCAGGCCGTGATCGACGCCTACCTCGGCGCGCACCACGACACCGACCTGGGTGACGACTCGCTCCTCGACCCCGCGATCCTCGCCCGCCTCGAGGAAGAGGAGAAGAAGCGATGAGCAACGACACCGTGACCGCCACCGCGGGGCCCCGCCCCGCCGTCGACGACCTGCTGCTGCGCGCCGACAACCTCGTCGCGGGCTACCTGCCGGGCGTCAACATCCTCAACGGTTGCTCGATCGAGGTGGGGCAGGGCGAGCTGATCGGCATCATCGGCCCCAACGGCGCCGGGAAGTCGACGCTCCTCAAGGCCCTGTTCGGTCTCGTGGAGGTGCGGTCCGGCACCGTGACGCTCGGCGGCGACGACATCACCGGGATGAAGGCCAACAAGCTCGTGGAGCGCGGCGTCGGGTTCGTGCCGCAGTCCAACAACGTCTTCCCGTCCCTCACGATCGAGGAGAACATGAAGATGGGCGTGTACCTGCGCCCGAAGGCGTTCGCCGAGCGCTTCGCGTTCATCGCCGAGCTGTTCCCCGCGCTCGGGGAACGCCGCGCCCAGCGCGCGGGCTCGCTCTCGGGCGGTGAGCGTCAGATGGTGGCGATGGGCCGCGCGCTCATGATGAACCCGTCCGTGCTTCTGCTCGACGAGCCGTCCGCGGGGCTGTCCCCCGTGCGGCAGGACGAGACGTTCCTGCGGACCCGGATGATCAACAAGGCCGGGGTCTCGGTGATCATGGTCGAGCAGAACGCCCGACGCTGCCTGCAGATCTGCGACCGCGGCTACGTGCTCGACCAGGGCGTCGACGCCTACAACGGCACGGGGAGCGAGCTGCAGCACGACCCGAAGGTCATCTCGCTGTACCTCGGCACGCTCGCCGAGGACGTCGAGGACGCGGCCGACGCCGCCGCGGCGGACGCAGCCGCCGCAGCGGACCGCTCCACGCCGTAGCACCACCGGGCAGGGCTCCGGCCCGCCCGACACCGCAGCACGGACCGGCCCCGGGGGGACTTCCCCCCGGGCCGGCGTCGTTCCCCGGGGCAGACTGGTGCCATGACCGCGCCCGTGACCACCGACCGTCTCCTCCTGCGCCACGTCCACGAGGACGACGCACCGTCGCTGCGCGAGATCTACGGACGGGACGACGTCGCCCGGTACCTGCCCATGGCGGCCTGGACCGCGGAGAGCACGCCGGTCGAGATGGCCAAGCGGGTGGCGCGCACCGGCATCGACGGGCCCGGGACGGCCCTGGCGCTCGCGATCGTCCTGGACGGCCGGGTGATCGGCGACGTCGTGCTCTGGCCGACCGACGACACGCTCTCCTGCGGAGAGATCGGGTGGGTGCTGCACCCCGACGCCGCCGGGCACGGGTACGCCACCGAGGCCGCGCGGGCGTTGCTGACGATCGCGTTCGAGGAGTACTCGATGCACCGCGTCGCCGCGCAGCTCGACCCCCGCAACACCGCGTCGGCACGGCTCTGCGTGCGTCTGGGAATGCGGCAGGAGGCCCACCTCCGGCAGAACTGGTGGTGCAAGGGCGAGTGGACGGACACCGCCGTCTACGGGATGCTCGCGGCCGAGCACGCGGGCTCGCCCGGTGTCCCATGAGGAAGGGCCCGGCACCAGACGGTGCCGAGCCCTCCTCGGTTGCCGCGCCGTTGCGGCGGGGGTGTGGAGAGGGTCAGCCGATCTGACCCTCGACAGCACGCGTGAAGTTCTGCACGTTGCTGCTGTCGTACTCGTAGACACCGATGAACGCCGACGACGGGTCGTTGTCGTCGTTCAGCGGGCCGGTGCCGGAGACGCCCACGTAGTGGATGTCGTCGCCCGCCTCGAGCGCCTCGACGCCCTCCGCGAAGCTGCTGACCTCGGTGCCGCCGTCGGCGCCCGACACGGACTTGATGTTGTCCGCGATCGTCTGGCCGTCGGCCGATCCACCACGCACGGCCGCGAGGGCCGCGAGGATCGTCGCGTCGTACGACTCGGGACCGTAGGCGTACGAGGTGAGCTCGCCACCCTCGGAGTCGGCGTAGAACGCGTCGAGACGCTCCTTGAACTCACCCTTGGCCTCGGCACCGGGGATCGTCCCGATGACGCCCTCGAGGGTGCCCTCGTCGAAGTCACCCTCGTACGACGCCGTGTTCCCGTCGCAGAAGAACGTCTTGCCGCCGAGGTCCCAGCCCTGGGCCACGAGCTCGGTGACGATCGCCTTGGTCTCGTCGAACGCGATCACGGAGATGACGTCGGGGTCCTGCGCGAGCAGGTCGGTGACCTGTGCGGAGAAGTTCGACTCGCCGGGCTGGAACTCCTGCCCGGCCCCGGTGCCGCCGTAGACGGCCTCGGCCCCACCGGCCTCGATCGTCTGCTGGACGTTGTCGCGCAGGCCGGTGCCGTAGTCCTCGTTCTGGACGAGGAAGCCGACCTTGGTGGCCCCCGAGTCGAGGATGAGCGAGCCGAGGGCGGAGCCTTGGACGGAGTCCGGCGGGGCGGTGCGCGCGAAGAGGTCGCTGTAGCCCGAGAGCGTGGTCGACGTGTTGGCGGGCGAGATCTGCATGACGCCGGCCTCGGTGACCATGTCGACGACGTTCAGCGAGACGCTCGACGACGCGGCGCCGATCATCACGTCGGCGTCCTTGCCGATGAGGTCGGTCGCCGACTGGGTCGAGACGTTGAAGTCCGTCGAGTCGCCGGAGTCGGCGCCCTCGATCGTCACGTCGTTGCCGAGCACGCCGCCGGCCTCGTTGATCTCGTCGACCGCGAGGCCGACACCTGCGACCTCGGGCGGGCCGAGGAACGCGAGGGTTCCGGTCAGGGGCAGGAGCGTCCCGACGACGAGCTGGTCGTCGCCGCCGCCGCTGTCGCCACCACCGTCGGCACTGTCGCCGCCGTCGTCGGTCGAGCAGGCCGCCAGGCCCAGGCTGAGGGCTGCAGCGAGCGCGAGGCTTCGCGTCGCAAGGGTCCGTCGCTTCATAAGTCTTTTCCCTCCGAGGTGGACCTGTGATCCACGACACCATTCGTGCCGTGCGGTCACAGTAGGCAGCGAATGTGTCGTCGATGTGTCCTGGGCCATAGTTCCGCCCGATCGTTACCGTGATGTGACTCATGACACGTTTCGTCTCACCTGGCGGGCAATACCGGCACGATCGTGCCGTTTCCGCGGCGACGACGTCGCACAGCCCCGCCTCGACCCGCGACCGCACCGCCTAGCCGCGCGTGCAGCACCGGCGGCAGCGGCGGCGCAGAAATCTCCACAGGATTCTGCCGTCAGGGCATGGTGTCCCTGGCTCAAACCCGGTACGCTCGTACTCGCAGAATGCAGTTCGCTTGTCCTTGCGCTTCGGTCTCCGGACCGGGCGGACCTTGTTTACCCAAGAGTTGACGACGAATCACCGTGATGCCGGCCTCGGAAGTCGGGGCCGTTGACACCTCTTGAAGGAGAAACAAGATGACGCTCGGTACCGTGAAGTGGTTCAACTCGGAGAAGGGCTATGGCTTCATCGCCCCCGAGGACGGCTCCGCCGACGTGTTCGCCCACTACTCGGCGATCCAGACGCAGGGCTACCGCACGCTCGAAGAGGCGCAGCGCGTCGAGTTCGACGTGACGCAGGGCCCCAAGGGCCCGCAGGCGGAGAACATCCGCCCCGCGTGATTTTTTCTCAGCCCGCCGCCTGACGCGGCAGCTGAACCGACGACCCCTCGCCACTCGTGGCGGGGGGTCGTTCTGCGTGCGGACGCGGTGCCCGACGACAGGCTCGCCATCCGCGGGCGGATCGGCCTACGATGGTCGCGGTCATGAGGCCCCGTGGTATCGCCCTCCGGCGTGCGGGACCGGCAACCGCGCCAGTGCGCACGGTGCTCCCGGAGGAAGACCCGCCCCCGCCGCCGGTGGGGGAAGCGCACCACGTCAGGAGTACGCAGATGGCCTCCGCCACCACCCTTCCCCTCGCCGGCACGCGCACGCCCGAGGCTGCCGCGACTGTGTCTCCGGTCACACCGGGGTACGGGTTCACACCGACGCAGCGCGCCGCCCTGGACGCCACGCCGTGGGGATGGCGCACCGGGGTGGTGCGGTCCGTGTCGGAACGACTCACGTGCGTCGGCTACGACGCCGACGTCCTCCCTGCCGCGCCGTCCGGACGGACGGGTCTCGGAGAGCCCGCACCGGTGCCGAACCGCGCCATCCTCTGGCACGCCGCTGATCTGCGGGCCGCGCTCCACGTCGGGGACCTCGTCGCCGTCCACGAGGAGCACCACGCCCTGCGGTACGTCGTCGACGACGCGCACGACGCGATCCGGACCGTCTCCGCGTTCGTCGAGTGCGGCGTCGGCCCCGCTCCCCACCCCGCGACCACCTGACCGGAGGCTGCTCCCGACACGGGAGGCCGGCGTCGTCCGCCTGCCCAAAAATGCACACGGTCTGGCGCAAACCACCTCGCTTGCCGCATAGTGTTCCGCGCAACCGATCGAGGAGCCTGACATGCGTTTCAACCCGCCCCCGGGGTGGAGCACCCCGCCCGGGTTCGAGCCCGATGCGACCTGGTCGCCCGACCCGTCGTGGCCCCCGGCCCCTCCCGGCTGGGAGTACTGGGTCGACGACGACGACGCCACGACCGTGGTCCCCGCCGCGACCGATCCGGGTGCCACCGCCGTCATGCAGGCGGTCCGCACTCCGGCGGCCACGAGCACGAGGACGACCACCGTCCGGAGCTCGGGCGACAGGACGGCCACCAGCGGGTCGACCACCCGCAGCCCGTCGGGGTCGACACCGACCGCGTCCGCCAGCGGCGTCGTCGCCCTGGGCGCGACCCCCGACGACTCCCCGGCCGCCGGGGCGCCGTCACGCGGCAGCCGATCCGGCGCGGGCAACCCGAGCAAGGACGGGTCCTCCGGACGGCGCACCGCGACGGGCCCGATGGTCGCCGCCGCGATCGGCGGGCTCTGCGCAGGGCTCGTCATCGGGCTGGTCCTCGCGTTCGCCGCACGGGGCGACGCGAGCGAGGCGATCGCCGAGGCGAACGCCTCGCAGGCCAAGGCCGAGGCGGAGCGCGACTCCCTCGCGGACGACCGCGCCGAGTTCGAGACGCACATGGAGGACCTGACCGCCCAGCAGGAGCAGCTCGCCGAGGACCAGGCCGCGCTCAAGGACGAGCAGGACGCGCTCGACGACCGGGAGAGCGAGATCAGCGACCGCGAGGACGAGGCGCAGAACAGCAACAACCAGAACCAGAACCAGAACAACAACCAGGGCAACAACCAGAACAACGACAACCAGAACAACAACCAGAACGCCGACAAGACGTACTGGGACTGCGGGGAGGCGAAGCGCGACGGCGTCGCGCCGATGCGCGAGGGAGACCCCGCCTACAACGCGATCCTCGACTGGGACCGCGACGGCGTGATCTGCGACTGAGGCCTCCGCGGGCGTCCGGTCCGTCCGGTACGGGGCGTTTTACCTCACCTGTTCGGCCACGGATCGGTAACGGAGGCTCGTTCAGCGAGCGTGCGACCACGGCGAACCACAGACTCGGAGGCGGGCAGGCACACACGTCTGCCCGCTCCGTGCGCCGTGCACGAGCAGCCGCAGTGCCCTGGAGGTCTCCGTGCCACAGTCCGCCCGGATCAGCGCATCACCGTCGACGACGTCGCCCGCGAGCCTCGTGCAGGCACCGCAAGAGCGTGCCGCCCACCCCGTCGCCGCCGGTGCCGTGACGCATGACGCCCACGACTTCACGTTCTCGCAGCGGCTGCTGCGCCACCCGGTCGCCCTCACCTCTGCCGCGATCGTCGTCGGCCTGGGCGGCGGAGTAGGCCTCGGAGCGCTCGTCCGGGGCTGACGCCTACAGCACGTGCGCGAGGAAGTCTTGCGTGCGCTGCTCGCGCGGCGTGACGAGCACCTGCTCGGGCGCCCCCTGCTCGACGATCACACCCTCGTCCATGAACACCACCTGGTCGGCGACCTCGCGGGCAAAGCCGATCTCGTGGGTCACGACGACCATCGTCATCCCGGACCGCGCCAGGTCCTGCATCACGCCCAGCACCTCCCCCACGAGCTCGGGGTCAAGGGCCGAGGTGGGCTCGTCGAAGAGCATGAGCTCGGGGTCCATCGCCAGGGCCCGCGCGATGGCGACCCGCTGCTGCTGCCCCCCGGAGAGCTGGGCCGGGTAGTGGTCCGCGCGGTCGGAGAGCCCCACGCGGTCCAGGAGCTCGAGCGCCCGGGCCCGGGCCGTCGACCTCGAGTCCCCCCGGACCTGTACCGGCGCCTCCATGACGTTCTCGAGGGCGGTGCGGTGCGGGAAGAGGTTGAAGCGCTGGAAGACCATGCCGATGCGCGAGCGCTGGCGTGCGACCACCTTGGGGTGCAGCCGGTGCAGGCGGGTGCGCCCACGGCGGGTGACCTCGCGGTAGCCCATGCGTTCGCCCGCCACCTCGACGGAGCCGGCGTCGATCTCCTCGAGCTCGTTGATGCAGCGCAGCAGGGTCGACTTCCCGGACCCCGAGGGGCCCAGGATGACGCTGACGGCTCCTGGCTGCACCGTCAGGTCGACGCCGCGCAGGACGTGCAGGTCGCCGAACAGCTTGTGGAGGCCCTCGATCTGCACCATCGGCGCCGTGGCCGCCGCGGGGTCCGGGGTGGTGGGCTGCGTGGTCATGGCGTCACGTCCAGGAAGGGGTCGTCGGTGGTGGTGCCGGACTGCCGGATGGCGGCCTGGCGGCTCGGGCGGCCCGCACGTCGTCGTCCTCCGCCCGGGCGCCCGGTCCCGCCGTCGGAGCCGAACCCCTTGCCGTAGTACCGCTCGATGTAGTGCTGCCCGACCATGAGGATGCTCGTGATGACGAGGTACCAGATCGCCGCGACCATCAGGAGCGGGATCGGCAGGAAGATCCGGTTGGCGATCGCGTTGGTGGCGAACGTCAGGTCCAGGGTGAACGGCACCGCGAGGACGAGGGACGTCGTCTTGAGCAGGGAGATCGTCTCGTTGCCCGTCGGCGGGACGATCACGCGCATGGCCTGGGGCAGGACGACGCGGCGCAGGATCTTGCTCTCGCTCATCCCCAGGGCCTTCGCCGCCTCGCTCTGACCGGGGTCGACGGAGCCGAGCCCGGCGCGCACGATCTCGGCGAGGTAGGCGGCCTCGTTGAGCGCGAGGCCCAGGACGGCGGCGTAGAAGGCCGTGATGACGTCGGCGGTGTCGAAGGAGAAGAACTCGGGCCCGAACGGCACGCCGACGCTCAGGCGCGGGTACAGCACCGACAGCAGGCCCCAGAACACGAGCTGGGTGTACACGGGGGTGCCGCGGAAGATCCAGATGTAGGTCCAGCTCGTCCAGCGCAGGACGGGGTTCTGCGACCGCCGCATGATCGCCAGGGTAATGGCGAGCAGGACCGCGATCGCCATCGCGAGGAACGTCAGGAGCAGGGTCCACCCGACGCCCTGGACCACGCGGGTGTCGAAGAGGTAGGCGCCGACGACGTCCCAGCGGTAGTTGTCGTTGGTGACCAGGCCGTTGACCGCCATCGCGGCGAGCACGCCGATGACGACGGCGGAGATCCACCGCCCGGGCCGCGGGACGGGCACGGCGTGGATGCGCCCGGGGATCGGGTCGGTCTCGGGGGTCGGGGTCTGGCTCATGAGATCTCCGGCTGGATATCGAAGGAGTCGACGGCGCCCTGCTCGTTGCCCCACGCCGTCAGGATGCGCTCGTAGTCGCCCGAGGCGTCGAGCGACTCGAGGGCGGCCTGGATGGCGAGGGCGAGGTCGTCGTCACCGAGCTCGACGACGATCCCCTGGTCGGCCTCGGCCCGGACGCTGCCGAGCTGTTCCAGGCGTCCGCCCGTCCGGGCGACCGCGAAGGCCGCGATGGGCGAGTCGGTGTACATGACGTCCGCGCGTCCGCCGACGAGGTTGGTCGTCACCTCGTTCTGCTGGTTGAACGGCAGGATCGTGATCTCGGGGTCGCCTGCGGCCACGCACTCGTCGGAGATCACGGGGATCTCCTCGTTCTGCACGGTCCCGACCTGCACGGCGACGGTGGTCCCGCACAGGTGGTCGGGGTCGATCTCCCGGGGGTTGCCCGCGAGCACCGTGTACGACTCGCCGGCGTTGAAGTAGTTGATCATCGTGACGGCCTCGAGGCGCTCCGGCGTGATCGTGAACGACGAGATCCCGACGTCGTACGTCGAGCCGACCGACGGGATGATGCTCGTGAAGTCGGCGATCTCGGGGGCGCTCTCGAGCCCCATGACGGCGGCGACGGCGGCGATGATGTCGAGGTCGTACCCGATCGGCGTCTGCCCGTCCTCGGCGAGGAACTCGGCGGGGGCGTAGGCCCCGTCGACCCCGACCGTGAGCAGGCCGCCGGCCGCGACGTCGTCCGGGACGAGCGCGACGACGTCGGGGTCGGGCTGGATCGTGGACACGTCGACCTCGGGGATGGTCACCCCGCCGCTCTCCCCGATGATCTCCTCGTCCGAGACCTGAGTGCACCCCGCGGCGACCAACGCTGTGACGGTCAGCACCCCGGCGATCCGGAGGCCCGACGTCGGACGGCGGGCGGGCCCGGGAGGGTGCTGTGCGGGGTGTGAGGTCATGACTCCCTGGAGTCTACGACGGGCGCCACGCCGTCGTCGTCGTGGCCGCCCTCGGGCAGGTCCTCCGCCTCCGGGCGCCGGCGGAGCGCGACGATGCTGGCGATCAGCCCGCCCCAGACGACGACGATCGTCACGATGAGAAAGATGACGGCGGTGCTGGTCATCGACGTGCCTCCTTGACGGCGCTGGTGGGCTGCGGCTTGGGCGGGTACTCCGGCCAGGGCACGAACCCGTCCACGGACTCGTGCCGGCGCACCATCGGCATGACGACGGCGAGCACGACCATGAACGCGACGGAGCCCCAGCCGACGGTCACGAGGTACCAGGTGGGGTAGCCCTCGTACCCCTCGGAGATCAGCGTGACGATGCGCGAGGCGAGCATGTACGTGAGCAGGACGGGTGCGAGGATCCCGACGCAGAACCGCCACCAGGACCCGAGCTGGAACGTCGAGACGGTGTTGAGGTGGTACTGGAGCTCCTTGCCCCGGCGCAGCACCCACATCAGCAGCACGGTCATCAGGACGGCGGACCCGACGATCCCGATGTTGTTGGCCCAGTTGTCGGTGGTGTCGAGGTAGATCAGCCCGGTGGTCGATCCGAGCAGCACGATCGAGATGACGGCGCTGACGCTCCCGATGCCCACGGCGGACGCCCGGGGGCTCCAGCCGAACTTCTCCTGGAAGCCCGAGGAGACCACCTGCAGGATCGACAGCAGCGACGTGAGCCCCGCGAGCACGAGCGTGCCGAAGAAGAGCGCCCCGAAGAGCTGCCCGCCGGGCATCTCCGAGATCACCGCGGGGAAGGTCATGAACGACAAACCAACACCGGTGAGGTTCTCGAGCTGGTCGATCGCGACGCCCTCGTTGAAGGCGAGGAACCCGAGCGTGGCGAAGACACCGATCCCCGCGAGGATCTCGAACGAGGAGTTGGCGAACGCGACGACGAGGCCGGGTCCGGTCATGTTCGACCGGCGCGGGCGGAACGACGAGTAGGTGATCATGATGCCGAAGGCGATCGAGAGCGAGAAGAAGATCTGGCCGTACGCCGCGATCCAGACGTTCGCGTCCGTGAGCGCCGACCAGTCCGGGGTGAACAGCGCGTTGAGCCCGTCCGCGGCGCCGTCGAGGAAGAGGGCGCGGACGACGAGCACCGTGAAGGTGACGACGAGCAGCGGGATGAACACGACGTTCGCCCGCTCGATGCCCTTGGCCACGCCGGCACCGAGGATCACGATCGTCACGACCCACACGGCGACCAGCGGGATCAGCACGCCGGGCACGAAGTCGAGGCTGAACCCGGGCTCCCCGACCTGCAGGTACTCGCCGACGAAGAACCCCGTCGGGTCGTCGCCCCAGGCAAAGTTGAACGAGAAGAAGAAGTAGCTCACCGCCCACGCGATCACGGCCGTGTAGTACAGCGCGATCACGATGCAGATGCCGATCTGGAACCAGCCGAGGCTCTCCAGCCCACGCGAGATCCGCCGGAAGGCCTGCGGCGGCGCGCCACGGAACCGGTGCCCGACGGCGTAGTCGAGGAAGAGGATCGGGATGCCGGCGGTGAGCAGCGCGATCAGGTACGGCACCATGAACGCGCCGCCGCCGTTCTCGTACGCCACCCCGGGGAACCGCCAGATGTTGCCGAGGCCGATGGCTGATCCGACCGCGGCAAGGATGAAGGCCGTCTGACCGCTGAACTGCTCGCGCGGTCGACGCCGTGCGCCGGCGGACGGCGTGGACTCTGAGCCTGCCATGGGTACCTCGCTCGGTGTGGTGCGGCCGCCGTGGGGTGGCGCGGCCGGTGTTCGTGGACTGGGGGCACAGTAGCGCCGTGCGGGGGTGACAGCACGGCGGACCGTCGGTGATTGTGAACCAGGACCCGACGTCCGCGTGCACGTCGCCAAAGTGTGAACGCGGCCCGGCGGTCGTAGCGTCGTGCCCATGACGACGACGCGAGACGAGCCCGAATCTCTCCTCCTCGTGCTGCACGGCGCCCGGGGAGACCTCGCCGCCCGGATGGTGCTGCCCTCGATGTACCTGCTGTACCGCCGCGCCCTGCTGCCGGACGAGTGGCGGATCATCGGCACGGGGCGCGCGGAGATGACGGACGACGAGTTCATCGACCACGTCCACGACGCCCTCGAGAAGTACTCGGACGAGCCCCTCGACTCGGGCTGGCACGACTTCGCCGCCCGCCTGGCGTACACCACCGAGGTCACCGAGGACGCCCCGTGGGAGCAGGAGCAGGCGATCGGGGACCAGACGAACAAGGGCGCGCTCCTCGTGCACTACCTCGCGGTGCCGCCGTCGGCCTTCGCCCCGATCACCCGGGCGCTCGCGAAGCACGACCTGCTGACCGACGCCCGCGTCGTCTACGAGAAGCCGTTCGGGACGTCGCCGGAGTCGTTCACCGAGCTGGACGCGCTGGTGCACGAGCACCTGGACGAGGAGCAGGTGTTCCGCATCGACCACTTCCTCGCGAAGGAGGGCACCCAGAACCTGCACGTCCTCCGGTTCGCCAACGAGCTGTTCGCGCACTCCTGGAACCGGGAGCACGTCGCGGAGGTGCAGATCGACGTCCCCGAGACGCTGGACGTCGCCCAGCGCGCCGAGTTCTACGACGCCACGGGCGCGTCGCTCGACATGCTCGTGACCCACCTGTTCCAGGTCGCGTCCGAGGTGGCGCTCGAGACCCCCGACTCGCTCGACGTGGACGCCCTCGTCGCCGCCCGCGAGGAGGTCTTCCGGTCCTTCCGCGAGCTCGAACCGACGGACGACGTCGTCCTCGGTCAGTTCACCGGGTACACCGACATCGACGGCGTGGACGACGACTCGACCACGGACACCTACGTCGCCGCACGGCTGTGGATCGACAACGAGCGGTGGCAGGACGTCCCGTTCGTGCTGCGGACGGGCAAGATGCTCGCGGGCGCCGCGCAGCGCGTGACCCTCGTCCTCCGCGCCCCGCGGGGGCCGATGGCCGGTGAGTCCACCGTGCGGCCGAACGCGATCAGCGTCTCGATCAGCGGCGACGGCGAGATCGAGCTCTCGACGACGGTGAAGCGACCCGGCCCGGAGCTCGAGCTCGCGAGCGGTATCGCCCGGCTGTCCCTGGACGACGTCGACCCGGGCGCCTCGCTCCCGCCGTACGCGAGCGCCATCCACGACGTGCTCGACGGCGACCGCCGGGCGTTCACGACGTCGGCGACGCTGACCGAGGCGTGGCGCGCGTTCGCCCCTCTGCTCGGCCCCGGGCGCCCGGCCCCGGAGCCGTACGAGCCCGGCTCGTGGGGTCCGACCGCGGCCGACCGCCTCGTCGGCGACGAGGGCTGGTGGGTCCGCGGCGACGGCGACACCCCGCACGGCGACTGACCGGCGCGCGCCCGTGGCGACGTCCGAGCGCGCCTCCGGACGTCCGAGGAGTGGTCGAGATGTGACCAGAATCCCCGCGCGCCCGCCGCGCGGTGCGGGGCCATGCCGCCTACGGTCTAGTACATGATCGCCCGAGTCCTCACGCGCCTGGGGCTCTTTCTGCTCGGTACGTTCCTGCTCGCGGGCTCGCTGTGGGCAGGTCTGAGCTTCGGGGCCACGCTGGCCCGCAACCACTGGACGTACCCGGTGATGCTGGTCGTCGCGTTCGTGGCCGGGGTGCTGCTGCTCGGGTACTTTTTCTATCTGCTCTACCGCGACGGGGGCGGCAACGACCCGTACGGCCGGCCGGCCCCGGTCCCCGAGCCGCTGCCGCCGAAGAAGCGGTGGGCGCGCGTGGGGGTGTGGACGGTCGTGTCCGCGCTGCTCCTCTCGGTCGGCACGGGGATCGTCTACCTGCGACCGCACCCGGCCGGGCAGGACGCGACAGCCAGATATGCCGCGGGCGATGTCGTCGACCTCGTGGAGGGTCACGGCTGGTACGCGTTCGTCCCGCGCGAGCCGGGCACCGACCCGGCCGGGCACGTCGACCGTACCGGCAAGTACGCGCCCACCCCCGAGGGTGTCGCCGACACGGGTCTGGTGTTCTTCCCGGACCAGCGCGTCGACTCGCGGGCCGAGGCGCCGGTCCTGCGCCCCCTCGCCGAGGCGGGGTACACCGTCGTCGTGCTCGCGGAGCCACTGGGACTGGACGCGCCGGACCCCGACCTGGCCGACGTCGCGCCGAAGGAGTTCCCCGAGATCTCCCGCTGGGTGGTCGGCGGGCACGGCACGGGCGGTCACGCCGCGGCCTCGTGGGCGGACGCGAACGCCGGAGCCGACGCCCAGGGGCTGGTGCTGCACGCCTCTGCTCCCGAGCTGGACGTCTCCGGTCTCGAGATCCGGTCCACGTCGATGTGGGGCACCCTCGACACGGTGGTCCCCGCCTCCGACATCGCCGCCTCCCGCGCCAATCTGCCGTCCTCGACGGACTTCGTCCGGATCCCCGGCGCGATCCACTCGTCGTTCGCCGACTACGGCCCCCTGCGCGGCGAGGCGCGGACGCAGTTCGAGCCCGAGGTCCTCTACGCGCAGGTCGCCGACGAGACGCTGCGCTTCATGGACAGGGTGGCGTACGTGCCGGTCGAGGAGCCCGCCGAGGACGCGGACGCCGCCGACGAGGAGGCCGAGTGACCGAGTCCCGCACGTGGGCGCGAAACCTCGCCTACGCCGCGCGCGAGGTCCGGCACCCGCAGACCCTGGCGGAGCTGTCCGACGTCGTCCGCACCGCCCCGCGGGTCCGTGCTCTGGGGACCCGGCACAGCTTCAACGACGTCGCGGACACCACGGGGACGCACGTCGTCCTCGACCGGCTCGACGACGGCCGTGCTCCCGTCGAGGTGGACCGTGCGGCGATGACGGCCAGCGTTGCGGCCGGCCTGCGGTACGGCGAGGTGTCGCTCGCCCTGCACGCCGAGGGGGTCGCGCTCGGGGCGATGGCGTCGCTGCCGCACATCTCGGTGGCCGGGGCCGTCGCGACCGCCACGCACGGCTCGGGCGACGCGGAGGCGAACCTCGCGGCCGCCGTCGCCGGGCTCGAGATCATGACGGCCGACGGCGAGCACCGCCTCCTGGGCCGCGACCACCCGGACCTGCCGGGCGCCGTCGTGAGCCTCGGTGCGCTGGGCGTGGTGACCCGGGTGCTTCTCGACGTCGTGCCCACCTACGCCGTGCGGCAGAACGTCTATCTCGGGCTCGGGTGGGACACGCTGGCGGCGAACTTCGACGCCGTGACCGCGAGCGCCACCTCCGTCAGTCTGTTCACGCGCTGGGGCGACGTCGGCGTCGACCAGGTGTGGCAGAAGCAGGCCGTCGGCGGGTCGGACGCTCCCGCACCCGGGGAGTACCTCGGTGCGCGGGCCGCGGTCTCGGCGATGCACCCGCTGCCCGGGGTCGACGCGGCGGCGTGCACGGCCCAGCTGGGCGTGCCGGGGCCGTGGAACGAGCGGCTGCCGCACTTCCGGCTCGACCACACGCCGTCGAACGGCGAGGAGCTGCAGTCGGAGTTCCTGCTCCCCCGCCGTCACGCGGTCGCCGCGATCGAGGCGTTGCGGGGCCTGGCACCGGTGGTCCGCCCGCTGCTGCAGGTCACCGAGATCCGCACCGTCGCGGCCGACCGTCTGTGGATGAGCACGGCGAACGCCGACGCCGCGGGTGCCGACGGGGTCGTCGGGTTCCACTTCACGTGGAACCCCGCCCAGGCGGAGGTCGAGGCCGTGCTCCCCCGGATCGAGCGGGCGCTCGCCCCGTTCGACGCACGCCCGCACTGGGGCAAGGTCTTCACCGAGGACGTGCGCGACGTCGTCGGCCGCTACCCGCGCTTCGGCGACTTCCGGGCGCTGGCGGAGCGCTACGACCCCGCCGGACGCTTCCGCGGCGGGTACGTCGAGGCGATGTTGGGCTGAGGCCCTGCGCGCCCGGTCAGGCGTGCGGCACGGTGGCGTGGATGAGCGTCCCGTCCTCGCGACGGCTGCCCGCCATCGCGCGCAGCGTGGGCCGACCCTCCAGCCGCGGCCCCTGCCCGTCGAGCGCGACGGTGACGGTCTCGTCGTGCGGGACGTGGACCGGCGTACCGCGCACGACGACGTCGGCGCTGCCGGTCTCGCCCGTCAGCGTGATCGCGTCGGGGGTCACCACGACCCGGAGCCGCGACCCGCGGACCGTGACGCGGTACGTCAGGTCGTCCCACGAGTCCGGCAGGCGCGGGTCGAACGACAGGACACCGTCGTGGTCGCGCATCCCGCCGAACCCCGAGACGAGCGCCGCCCAGGTGCCGCCCGCCGAGGCGACGTGCACCCCGTCGGTGGCGTTGGCGTGCAGGTTGGCCAGGTCGACATAGAGGCCGGCCTCGAAGTACTCCAGGGCGAGCTCGTGGTAGCCCACCTCGGCGGCGATGATCGACTGCACCACGCCCGAGAGGGTCGAGTCGCCCGTGGTCAACGGGTCGTAGTAGTCGAAGTTGGCCCGCTTCTCCTCGTCGGAGAAGTGCTGGCCCTGCAGGTAGAGGGCGAGCACGACGTCGGCCTGCTTGAGCACCTGGTACCGGTAGATCACGAGCGGGTGGTAGTGCAGCAGCAGCGGCCGCTTGTCCGGCGGGGTGGCGGGCACGTCCCAGACCTCGCGCTCGAGGAAGTGCTGGTCCTGCGGGTGGATGCCGAGGTGCTCGGCGTACGGGATCGCCATCGCCGTGGACGCCCGCTCCCACTCGCGGATCTCCTCCTCGCTGACGTTGAGGCGTCGGGTCGCCTCCGCCCGCATCTCGGGCGCCTCCTCGGCCATGTACCGCAGCGCCTCGGCGGCGGACGCCATGTTGAACCGCGCCATGACGTTGGTGAAGAGGTTGTCGTTGACGACGGTCGTGTACTCGTCCGGGCCGGTGACGCCGTGGATGTGGAACTGGTTGTCCGCGTTCTCGCGCCAGAACCCCAGGTCCGACCACATCCGGGCGGTCTCGACGAGCACGTCGACGCCCTCGCGCACGAGGAAGTCCGTGTCGCCCGAGGCCCGGACGTACTGCATCAGGGCGAAGGCCACGTCGGCGTTGATGTGGTACTGCGCCGTGCCCGCGGCGTAGTACGCCGAGGCCTCGCGGCCGTTGATCGTGCGCCACGGGAAGAGCGCACCCAGCTGGGTCACCTCGGCGGCCCGCTGCCGCGCGGCGTCGAGCATCTCGTACCGGAACCGCAGCGCGTTGCGGGCGAACTTCGGCGAGGTGTACGTCAGGAACGGAAGGACGTAGACCTCCATGTCCCAGAAGTAGTGGCCGCCGTAGCCCGAGCCCGTCAGCCCCTTGGCCGGGATGCCGGAGCCCTCGGCCCGCGCCGAGGCCTGCGCGAGCTGGAAGAGGTTCCAGCGGATCGCCTGCTGCGCGCCCTCGTCGCCCGTGACCTCGACGTCCGAGCGCTCCCAGAAGTCGTGCAGCCATGCCTGCTGCTCCTCGCGCACCCGCTCGATCCCGTCCCGCGCCACGCGGTCCAGGGTGCGGCGGCAGCGGTCCACGAGCTCGCGCGGGGGCACGCCGCGCGACGTGTGGTACGCCACCGTCTTCGTGAGCCGGACGGGGACGCCGGGCTGCGCGTCCACCCGGAAGACGTGCTTGGCGAGGTCCTCGCCGACGTACCCGCGGGTCTCGGCGTGGTTGGCGGTCTCGAGCACGTGGTCGGCCGCGACGGCGAGCGTCATCCCCGAGTTGGTGCACCGGTAGGTCAGGACGAGACGTTCGTCGTCGTGCCACTGGCTGACGGGCTGCAGGACGCGGTCGCTGAACCGCTCGGCGCGGCGCGGGTCGAACGAGGCACCCATCGCCGCGGAGGCGACGTGGTACTCGTCCTCGCCGTCCTGGCGGTTGAGGATCTGCGAGGAGATGGCGATCGCGGCAGGCTCGTCGACCATCTCGACCTCGAACGTCATCACCATCAGGTGGCGTTCGGTGAACGAGATCATCCGCGTCGAGGAGACCCGAACCTGCTTGCCGCTCGGGGTCCGCCACAGCAGGCCACGGTTGAGCTCGCCGCGACGGAAGTCGAGCGCGCGCTCGTACTCGACGAGGTCGGCCACCGGGATCAGCAGCGGCTCGTCGTCGACGTAGAGCCGGATCACCTTGGCGTCGGGGACACTCACGATCGTCTGCCCCTGCTGGGCGAGCCCGTATGCCTCCTCGGCGTGCCGGATCTGCCAGGTCTCGTGGAAGCCGTTGATGAACGTGCCGTGGGTGTGGGACTCGCGCCCCTCCTCCACGTTCCCGCGCGTGCCGAGGTAGCCGTTGCCGACGGAGAACAGCGTCTCGGTGACGCCCAGCTCCTCGCCGGACCAGCGGGCCTCGACCAGGCGCCAGGGGTCGACGGGGAAGCGGCTGCGGTCGACCTTGCGGCGCTCGGCCTTCGTCGCGGGGCTCATCGGCCTCCCTCCAGAACGCTCGCGTCCAGCTCGTCCAGGTCGGCGACGACCACGTCGGCACCCGCGGAGCGCAGCGCGTCGGCGCCGACGCCCCGGTCGACCCCGACCACGAGGCCGAACTCGCCGGCGCGCCCGGACTGCACGCCCGAGATCGCGTCCTCGACGACCACGGCCTGCTCCGGCGTCACCCCGAAGAGCCGGGCCGCGTAGACGTAGGTGTCCGGCGCGGGCTTGCCCGGCAGACCCTCGGCCGCCGCGACCGTCCCGTCGACCACGGTCTCGAAGTAGTGGTCCAGGCCTGCCGCACGGAGCACCGCGGGGGCGTTGCGGGAGGAGGAGACCACGGCCACGTGGGCACCCGCGGCCACGACGGCGTCGAGGAACGCGACCGAGCCCGGGTACGGCGAGACCCCCTCGGACTCGAAGAGCTGGTTCACGACGACGTTCTTCTTGTTCCCGAGCGCGCAGACGGTCGAGTCCCCCGGCTCGTCGTCGGGCGAGCCCCAGGGCAGCTCGACGCCGCGGTCCGCGACGAAGTCGGCGACACCCTCGAACCGGGGCTTGCCGTCGATGAGCGCGAAGTAGTCCGCGTCCGAGTACGGAGGCAGCCCGTTCTCCTCGGTGAACGCGTCGAAGAGGCGCGCCCAGGCCCGCCGATGAACCTCGGCGGTCGGGGTCAGGACCCCGTCGAGATCGAACAGAACTACGCTCAGCTGAGCCATGGACGTCCTTCCGGTGCAATCGTTTGCGGTGCCCCCGAGCAGAATTTCAGCCTAACGGGGCCTGGGCGACCTGCGCGACGTGCATGCAGAATTCCGGCGGAGCCGTCCGTCGGCATCGCTCATTCCGTGACGAGATCGTCCAGCACGACGTCCTGGCCGCTGAGCGTCGCCCGCAGGCCTGCATCGGTGACCTCGACCGCGTCGACGCTGATCTCCTCCGGCAGCCCGAGCGGGATCTCGAACCCGTCGAGCACGTCGCCGAGCAGCGAGTCGAGGAAGTCAGGGAGGTCGTCGAGCGACACGGTCGCGCCGCCGACGGCGATCGAGGAGACCTCCGCCACCACGCCCCCGTCCTCGGCGCGGGGCTCGACGGCGACCGTGACGGCGCTGAGCGCACCGGTCCCGGTCAGCGTCAGCTCGCCGTCCACGACGGCGACGCTCGTGCCCTCCCCCGCCTCCTGGGCGACGAGCTCTTCGAGTCCGGCGAGCGGCAGCGTCCCCGCACCCTCGACGGCGCCCGCGAGGTGGGGTGCTTCCGTCTGCACGTCGCTGCCGGTGAACGCGACGTCCTCGATCGTCACGTCGCCGATGACCATCGTGTCGGCGGAGCCGCTGACGTCACCGAGCTCCCCGGCTGCGAGCTGCGTCAGCACCGGGAACCCGCCGATCGCCACCGACTGGCCGGTGGCACCCTCGTCGCCCCAGGCGTCCTCCGCACCGGACTCGACGACGGCCGCCGTGATGCGGTCGGCCACCACCAGCAGCAGCACGATGCCGAGCACGACCGCCAGGACCCACCACACGCGTTTCATGCGGCCAGCGTAGGGGGACATGCCTAGTCTGGCCGGATGACATACCCCATCCGCATCGGAGTCCAGCTCCAGCCCCAGCACGCCGACTACGCGCAGATGCGGGACGCCGTCCTGCGCGCCGAGGACCTCGGCGTCGACGTGATCTTCAACTGGGACCACTTCTTCCCGCTCTACGGCGACCCGGAGGGCAAGCACTTCGAGTGCTGGACGATGCTCGGTGCGTGGGCCGAGCAGACCGAGCGCGTCGAGATCGGCGCCCTCGTGACCTGCAACTCGTACCGCAACCCGGAGCTGCTCGCGGACATGGCCCGGACCGTCGACAACATCTCGGGCGGGCGCCTGATCCTCGGCATCGGCGCCGGGTGGTTCGAGAAGGACTACGAGCAGTTCGGGTACGAGTTCGGCACCGCCGGATCCCGGATCGCGCAGCTCGCCGCGGACATGCCCCGGATCAAGGCGCGGCTGGCCGCCGGGAACCCGGCCCCGGTGCGCGAGATCCCGATCATGATCGGCGGTGGCGGCGAGAAGAAGACGCTGCGCATCGTCGCCGAGCACGCCGACCTCTGGCACTCGTTCGGCGACCCCGAAACGCTCGCCCGCAAGTCCGCGATCCTCGACCAGCACGGCGACGCCGTCGGCCGGGACACCGCCACGCTCGTCGAGCGCTCCGTCGGGGTCGAGGCGCCGCCGTCGGAGGTCGCCGAGGGTGTCGTCGGGGCCGGGGCGACGCTGCTGACGGTCGGCACCGGCGGGCCCGACTACGACCTCTCCCTCGTCGAGCAGTGGGTCCGTTGGCGGGACGAGCGCCGCTGACGTGAGCTGGCCCGCCCGCCCCCCGCTCGACCCGGAGGCACCCGCTCGTGCCGCCGGGACGACGTCGTCCGCCGCGCTCGACCTGCTCGTCACCTCGTGCGCCGCCTGCCCCCGCCTCGTCGAGTGGCGGGAGCAGGTGGCGCGCAACAAACGCGCCGCTTTCCGGGACCAGGACTACTGGGGGCGGGCGGTCCCCGCGTTCGGCGACCCCGACGCGGACGTGCTCGTGATCGGACTCGCCCCCGCCGCGCACGGCGCCAACCGCACCGGGCGCATGTTCACCGGCGACCGCAGCGGCGACTTCCTCTTCGCGGCCCTGCACCGCGCCGGGTACGCCAACCAGCCGACCGCGGTCTCCCCCGACGACGGGCTCGAGCTCACCGGCGTACGGATCACCGCACCCGTGCACTGCGCGCCCCCGGCCAACAAGCCCACCCCGGCAGAGCGACGACGCTGCTCGCCGTTCCTCGCCCGCGAGCTCGAGCTCGCGGGCGCCCCGGTGCTCGTGGTGCTCGGCGGGTTCGGCTGGCAGGCCGTGCTCGCCTCCCTCGCGGACCAGGGCTGGACGATCCCCCGACCCCGCCCCGCGTTCGGGCACGGCACCGAGGTGACCCTCGCCGGGCCCGGCGGGCGCAGCACCACGCTGCTGGGGTGCTTCCACGTCAGCCAGCAGAACACCTTCACCGGACGGCTGACACCCGCGATGATCGACGACGTCCTGCGCCGGGCGCGCGAGCTGACCGTCGCCTAGCCTCGCGCCGTCCCCGGCCGTGGTGTGAGGGACCCGACGCACGCCGGTGCCCTCCGGCGTGGGTAGCACCAGGGACGATGTGCCCATGAGCTCCGGTCGCACCCCTCGTTGGTCCCTCGCCCTGGTCGTCGTGGCCCTCGTCGTCACCGGTGGGATCAGCTTCAAGGAGCTCGCCGGGGACGAGACGACAAAGACCCTGACGACCGTCAGCGCCGACCAGCTCGACCGCGCCGAGACGGACCTCGCGTCGCTGTCCGTGGGCGACCGCGGCGTCCTCGACGGGTACGACCGCGACGCGTTCGACCACTGGACCGACCCCGACGGCAACGGCTGCGACACCCGCAACGACATCCTCGCCCGCGACCTCGCCGCCGAGACGGTCGACGACGACGGATGCACCGTCCTCACCGGCACGCTCACCGACCCCTATGGCGGCGAGACGATCGACTTCGAACGCGGCGAGCACTCCGCGGAGGTGCAGATCGACCACGTCGTCGCCCTGGCCAACGCCTGGCGCACCGGCGCCGACGCGTGGGACGACACGACGCGCGAAGAGTTCGCCAACGACCCGGCCAACCTGCTCGCCGTCGACGGGCCGCTGAACGGTCAGAAGAGCGCCTCCGACGCCGCCGGGTGGCTGCCACCGGCGGCCGGGTTCCGGTGCGCGTACGTCGTGCGGCAGATCGAGGTCAAGGCCGGGTACGGGCTCAGCGTCACCGCGGACGAGCACGACGCGATGGCCGAGGTCCTCGACAGCTGCACGGTCGCGGACACCCGCGGCTAAAGTGAGGCCCGGCTCGCGCAGCCGTGCACCCGGAGCAGGGCCGGGTGCTGCGCGGACACAGGGCACACAGGGGGCACAGACCATGACGACGACACCGACCCGGTACCGCGGGACACCACCGACGCGGTTCGTCAACATCCTGCTCGACCCGGGCGTCGACTCGACCGAACGACGACGGAACATCGTCCGCTGGTGGTTCGCCGACCGTGCGCCGGCCTTCGGTGTCGCCGCCGGCCTCCTGACGTCGCTGGCACAGGATCCCCCGGGCGGGTGGGAGCAGTCCGTCCTGAACCTGGCGATCTGCACCGGGGTCGGGCTCGTCGTCTATCTGCTGGTGCGACGCGTCAGGCCAGACTTCGTCGGGACGAACGAGGCCGACGTCGCGAATCTCGCGACCATCCGGTCAGCCACCCCCGACGCGCTCGACCACGCCCACCGCACCCTGTGGCGCGCGATGGTGCTCGGCCGGGATCTGGACGACCCGGCCCCCGGGACAAGCCCCGAGCTGGTCGAGGCGGCACAGGCCGAGATCTCCGCCTGCGCCCGAGAGTTCTGGGAGCTCACCGCGACCGCGCAACAGACGTCGCGGTAAACCAGCCCGGAACCGACCGGTTCGACCCCTCTAGGGTGGGTTCGTCCCCGACGAGGAGAACCCCATGCGTCGCAAGTCCGCCCTGCCCTCGGCCGTGCTGCTGCTGACCGTCCTCGTGGGCGGCGCGGGGGCCGGGTACCTCGCCAGCTCGTCCGACGTCGTCCGGATCAGCGACGTCCCCCGGATCGGGGAGGGTGTCTCGATCCCGCCCGGGCTTCGACAGGCTCAGCCACCGGAGGTCGAGCCCGCCGAAACTGTCGATCCGGCTGAGACCACCACGTCCATCAAGACCGGGTCGGAGTCCGACGACGACGGCGACGATCCGGTTGCGGTCGAGGCTGCGACCCCGGACGAGGAGGACGGGTCTCGACAGGCTCGACCCACGGAGGGAACGGCGGACTCGGAGGACGGGTCTCGACAGGCTCGACCCTCGGAGGGCACGGCCGCGGGCCTCAACCTCGTCAACGTCGAACGCGCGGCAGTCGGCTGCCCCGCCGTCGTGAGCGACGACCGCCTGGTCGCGGCGGCCCAGGCACACGCCGACGACATGTCGGCGCAGGGGTACTTTTCCCACGTCAGCCAGGACGGGCGCACGTTCGACGAGCGGATCCGTGCGGCAGGCTACGCACAGCCGGGGGCGGAGAACATCGCGTCGGGCCAGCGCACGGTCGACGCGGTGATGGCCGCGTGGATGGACAGCCCCGGCCACCGCGCCAACATCCTCAACTGCGACCTGGGAGCCGTGGGCCTCGCGCGGACGGGGAACGTGTGGGTGCAGACGTTCGGGTACTGACCGGGCGTCAGGCCGGTGCCGCGGACCGTGGCCCGAAGCGCAGGAAGAGGACGGCCATGAGCAGACCCCAGCCGAGGAAGAAGAACCACACGAGGTTCGCGGCCGGGCCGTCGCCCTGGGCGACGGTGTAGAGGAAGCCGCCGGCGAGGTTGCCGAGGATCCCTCCGACGGCCTGCGCGAGCCCGAGGACGCCGAAGTAGGACGCGACCGACGTCGTCCCCGCGAAGTCCGAGACGACGGCGTTCATCACGGGCTGGGAGAGCATCTGGCCGATGGTGAAGACCCCGATCCCGGCGAGCAGCCCGGCGAGGTTGCCCCACAGCCCCATGACCGCGACACCGGTCCCGAGGGCAAGTGCGCCCGTGGCGAGGATCGCCCGGGGCGGGAGGTGGCGGGACGCGAACCCGGTCAGCGGCAGCATCACGAGAACCATGAAGACGGCGGCGGCCGTGTAGACGAGTCCCACGCCGGCGGGCCCGGGCAGGACGTCGGCGGCCCGGACGGGCACCACCAGGTAGAGCTGGGAGACGAGCAGCCAGAGGCCGCTCGCGAGCACGCAGTAGCGCACGAACCGCCGGTCCTTGAGCGCGGCACCGAACCGGGTGGGCTCGGTCGCAGGCCCTGTGAGGGCGGCCGGCAGGCCGAGGACGGTCAGGACGAACGCCGTCGCGAAGAGCCCGGCCGAGCCGTAGGCGACCCACCGGAAGTCGAGCCCGGCGAGCAGGCCACCGACCATCGGGCCGAGGATGAACCCGACGTTCGAGATCAGCTCCCGGGTGGCGTAGACCCGGACGCGGTCGTCCTCGCCCGCGAGCGCCGCGTACGCCGCATAGCTGGCGGGGTGGAACAGCGCCCCGCCGAGCCCGGCGAGCACGGAGCCGACGACGAGGACGGGGACGGAGCCGCCGGAGCCGAGGACGACGAACCCGAGGGCCCGGACCAGGACTCCCCCGGCGATCGCGCGGCGGTACCCGATCCGGTCGGCGGCCCACCCGGAGAACGGCATCATGCCGTTCTGCGCGGCGGACCGCAGGGCCGTCAGCGCACCGACCACGGCGACCGTGAGGCCGAGGTCCTGGAGGAAGTGGTAGGCCAGCAGCGGGACGAGCATGTAGAAGCCGACGGCCATGGTGAGCGTGTCGGCGTACAGCACCCACAGGGCCCGCTCGCGCGGGGTCCGGGGCGTGCGGAGGCGGCGGTCCCTCACTCCGTCGCGTCCTGCGGCCCGCCGCCGGACGCCCCGCCCTCGGTCTGCCACGTGGCGAGGGCCAGGTAGCCGGGCACCGAGAACGCGAGGAACGGGAGCATCGTCGGCAGGAGCATGCAGGTGGCGACGAGCCCCGTGGAGAGGACCAGCACGACGGCGGAGCGCACCGGCTGCAGGACGACGAGCCGGGCGGCCTCGCGCCGCCACGTCGCGGCGTCCGCGTCGCGGTGGCGCGCGGCGGCGACGGGGATCGCGAGGAATGCGAGCACCAGCACGACGGCGACGGGCAGGGCCGCCGCGGCGGCCAGCACCGCAAACCCGGCGTCGGGGGTGCCGAGCCTGCTCACGAGGAACAGCGCGTCGACCAGCAGGAGGGCACCCGCACCGGCCGTCACCGCACCCGTGGGCAGGGTCCGGCGCCACGTGGCCCCGAACTCGCGGAAGGTGTTGGTGAAGACCGCGTCGTCACCGTCGACCCGCCAGGCGTGCAGGGCACGGGCGAGCGCGACCGCCGCGGGCAGTGCGGTGACCACCGGGATCGCCAGCAGCGTGGCTGCGAGGCCTCCGAGCACGATGTTGGCGGGGTAGGCCAGGGCGCGCAGCGTCTTGGCCTCCCACCCCTCCGCGCCTCGACCTGCCCGGCGGGGGGTCTGCCCTGCGGTCACGCTCGCCGTCCTCACTCCCGCGACCCGCTGCCGACGGAGTCCCGAGCCTCGACCTGCCCGGAGAACGAGGTCGCCTCCAGCTCGAGGTTCATGGTCTCGCGCACCCCGTCGCGTGTCACGGTCACGGTCACGACGCCGTCGACCTCGGTCGCGGAGACCTCGGCGGGTTCGGTGTCGTCCCAGGAACGCGGCTCGAGCACGCTGACGAACCGTGCGGCGGCGGTCGGCTCGCTCGAGCGGCGCAGCGTGTGCTGCACCTTCTCGATCGCGAGGCTCGGCGTCGAGGACGTCGGGTTCGCGTGCACCGGGGTCGGGACGACCTCGGTGGTGGCCGCGTCGTCGAGGGCGGTGACGAGCATCGAACCGGTCCCGGCCTCCGCGATCCAGCGGCCCTCGCCCGTGGGGCGGGCAGGGTTCTGGGTCTGCAGCAGCACCGTCCACGTGCGCGGCTCGGTGGCCTGGAGGTCGTCGACCACGACGAGCGTGCCCCCGGGGCTGAGGACGACGTGCCGCCGCGCGCGGGTCACGCCGAGCGCGCGGTCGTACATCGCCGCGGTCTCGGAGACCGCGTGCGTCCAGCCGTCCTGCAGGGTCGCGGAGACGATGTGCGCCTCGTACTCCTCGGCCAGCTCCTCGAAGACGTGGTACCTGTCCTCGTTGACGAAGCCGTGGCCGTCGACGAGGACGGCATTGTGGTGCTCGGTGCGCTTGCGCGAGGAGTAGCCCTCGTCGAGGGCGAGGTACGCGCCGTGCCCGATCAGCACGAACGTGCCCGAGTCCGGGTGGTGGTGGCCCGCGTTGAGCGTCGTCCACCCCGTCTCCCGCTTGATCCGGTGCGACGTCGTCCACGCCTTGTGCCCGCCGCCCGGGGAGGCCTTGAACGACAGCAGCACCGCGTCGTCGTCCCAGGAGGTACGGCCGACGACGAGACCCAGGTCCTCGAAGTACCGGCTCGTCGGCAGGTCCTGCGGTCCCTCGACGGGAGCGGTGGGGTCGAACCAGAGCAGCTCCTGGTAGGCCTCGGCCCGGACGCCCGGGCGCACGCCGCTCTCGTAGGCCTCGCGCCAGAAGAACTCGTCGGCGACCTTGTCAGCCAACCACTGGCACTGCGGGATCCGGTACTCGGCGGCCAGCTTGTAGTACATCGCGACCGGGTGCCCGCTGCGACGGTCGTGGCAGTCGCCGTGGTCGACGATCCGCTCGAGGTCGGGGGCGGCCTGGTACAGGCGGAACCAGAAGGTCTCGCGCAGGTAGTCGCTCGTCGCGAACCAGTCGATGCCCTCCTCGGACTTCAGCACGTCGAGGTACGTCACGAGCCACGGGACGCCGTAGCGCCAGTAGACGACGCCCTCGTTGTTCGAGCCGTCCTCGGGCAGCATCTCCAGGACCGTCGCGAAGTTCTCCTTGGCGCGCTCGGTCCACGCCCGGGCCTCGGGGAACTCGTCCTGCAGCGCGTACCCCGCGGTGGCGAGCCCGGCGTAGCAGATCCAGTTGTGGTTCTGCCAGTACGACGACGACCACCAGCCACCCTCGGACTCGACGGCGAACTCGTACATCCGCCGCCCCTGCAGCAGCAACTTGTCGCGCAGCGCCGCCCGCTCCGTCTCGTCGAGCGCCCCGCCCGCCCACGAGTAGGCGAGCGAGAGCCCGTGCAGGAGCCAGCCGGCGTCGAGGTCGTGGTCCGGCATGTTCGCCCGGCCCCAGTGCGGGAACGAGACGGCCGGCACCAGCCAGCGCCGCAGCTCGGTCAGGTAGTGCTCCTGGCCCGTGAGCCGGTGGGCGAGAGCCAGGTTCGCGGCCCCCGCGCCCAGGTACGTGATCGACGCGAGCGGGTGCTCCTCGGGCAGGACGAGCTGCGTGTACCGCTCGCACTCGTCGACGAGGCGCCGCATCTGGGGCGCACGCGCGCCCTTCAGCTCGGCACGCAGGGTCTCCTCGCGGTCGGCGATGAGCAGGGGGTGGGTCATGGGGTTACCTCGATCGTGGTCGCGCCGTCGCGAGCGCGCAGGTGGAAGGTGGTCGTGCCCGCAGGGGCGAAGGTGACGCTGACGTCGGGCTCCTGGTCGTCCAGGACGTACAGGGAGGCGAGGACGACACGCTCGGCGTGCACCGTCCAGTCGGCCACGTGCTGCGGGGCCGCCGGGTCGTGCGACGGCCCCCGGCCCGGTCCGGCCTGCATCACGGCCGGCACGGACGAGACGTGCACGCCGTGCAGTCGGGCCCCGTCGCCCTGCCACGTCGAGACCGCACCCTGGGGCACCGTCCGGACGTCCAGACCGACCGCCGGCCGCAGACCCAACGAGATGTCGTGGGGCACGCCGTCGGTGCAGGTGACCGTGACCACGTCCGCGAGGACGCCGTCACCCATCACCAGGGAGCGGCGCACTCGCACCCCGACGAACGGCTCCGCCGAGGCCGTGACCCGGCCGCGCGCCGCGTCCCACTCGAGGATCTGTCCCGACGTCTCGCGCTGGTCGTACCCGTCCACCCGGACCGTGGGGTGGGCGACGGTCCGCGCATAGTGACCGCGCCGCAGGCGGCTCGCGTACGGCGGCACCCCGGGAGCGGGCTGCCACGCGTCCGCGCCGTACAGGTAGACGGCCAACTTGTCGAGATGCCCGTGCGCGCCGCCGTGCGGGCCCGCGTCGAGCACCGCCTGCAACCGGTCGCGCCCGTCACGCAGCACGGCGTACCCGACGTCGGGGAACAGCACGCTCCCCCGCGTCGGCGCCTTGGTCGGGACCGGCGGCCCCGCGAACCAGCCGTCCAGGCCGAGCTCGAGCCCGTCGTCGTCGACGCCGAGGCGCTCGCGGGCGTACCGCTCGACGGTGTCCAGGCCGGTCGGCGTGAGCAGACCCCGCGAGAGCGCGGCGATCTCGAGGACCTCGCGGTGCATCGGTGCACGGTCGTACGGGCCGTCGTGCAGCGACGGGAGCCGCCCGTCGGGTGCCGCGACCTCGGCGAGCACCCGGACCATCGCCGCGAGCGCCTCGACCGACGCCTGAGGGAGGTCGGTCGGCTTCACGTCGCGCAGGGCCAGCAGGTAGGCCCGCAGGACGAACAGGTGGTAGTACGTGGAGCCCTCCCACTCCCACCCGTCGTCGCCGACGGCGAGGTCAAGGTGGTCGAGGGTGCGCTCGACCCACAGGCCCGCGTGCACGGGCTCACCGCAGACCACGAGAGCCCGTGCCAGGAGCGCCCCGGCGGCGTCGAGCCACGCGGTGTAGTTGCTGCGCGCGTCGTCGCGCTCGTCCACCAGGACCGTGCGGGCGTCGTCGACCGTCTCCAGCAGCGACCGGAGCATCGTCGGGACGCCGGGCGCGAGGCCGTCGGCCCCGAGCACGATCACCGCGTCGGCGACCTGGACCGCCCACTGCGCCTCGGTCAGTGCCTGGGCGAACAGTTTGCCGCGCAGCATCCAGGACTCGCTGGCCCCGCTCCACCCGGAGGAGACCGCCTCGTCGTAGACGTCGGCGTACTCGCCGAGCATCGCGACGGCCTGCTCGCGGGCCGCGACGTCACCCGTCCGGGCCGCACGGTGCGCGAGGAGGCGCACCGTGCGGGCCGCGGCCTGGTGGTCGAGGACCAGCGCGGCGGCGTCGATCTTCTCGCCGACGACGACGCAGCCACGCGGGCACCGGTGGTCGCCCTCGGGGGAACGTGCCAGCTCGACGTCGTGCGTCGGGCACACGTAGTCGTGCCACCACCCGCCGAGGGCCTGGGGGACGAGGCTCATCGGAAGTTGAGTCCTCCGTTGATGTCGATGACCTGGCCGGTCACGTACCCGGCGGCGTCCGAGGCGAGGAACGTCGTCACCCCGGCCACGTCCTCGACCGTCCCGGCCCGTCCCAGGGGGATCCCCGCGACGATTCCCTCCTGCGCCGCGGCGGGCGTGAACGTGTTGTGGAAGGGCGTGTCGCCGATGAACCCGGGGGCGAGGGCGTTGACGGTGATCCCGTCACCGGCCAGCTCCTTGGCCAGGCCACGGGTGAAGCCGACCACGCCGGCCTTCGCGGCGGCGTAGGCCACCGACCCGGCACCGCCGCCGTTCTCGGCCGCGAGCGAGGCCATCGTGACGATGCGCCCGGAGGTCGACGTCGTCAGGAACGGGATCGCGGCCCGTGAGGCGTAGAAGAGGCTGGAGAGGTTGACGTCGACGACCTTGTGCCAGTGCTCGTCGGTCATCTCCCCCACGGTCGCGCGGCCCACCAGGTGGCCCGCGTTGTTCACGAGGATGTCGAGACCGCCGAGCGACTCGACGGCGGCCTCGACGACGGCGGTCGCCGACGCCGAGTCGGTCAGGTCGCCCTGGATCGTCGTGCTCTTGCAGCCGATGGCGCGGATCTGGTCCGCGATCTCCTCGGCACCCTGGGCGCTGTTGGCGTAGTGGACGGCGACGTCGGCGCCGGCCCGGGCGAGGCCGAGGGCGAGAGCCGCCCCGATGCCGTGCCCGGCTCCGGTGACGAGCGCGCGGCGGCCGGTGAGATCGTTCTGCATGGTTCCTCTTTCGTCGGGGTGGGGGTGTGCGGCGCGGGTCACTTGATGCCCGCGTTCGTGAACCCCTGGATGAAGTACTTCTGGGCGAAGACGAACAGCAGGACCATCGGAACGGTCGCCAGCGTCGTCCCTGCCATCAGGTAGTGCCACGAGGTGTTGTCGAGCTGCTGGAAGACGGCGAGCCCGACCTGGATCACGCGCAGCTCGTCGCTGGTGGTGACCAGGAGAGGCCACAGGAAGTTGTTCCAGCTCTCCTGGAAGGTGAGCAGCCCGACGGTCGCGATGGCCGGCTTGATCAGCGGCGTGTAGATCTGCGCGAAGATCCGGAACTCGCTCAGCCCGTCGAGTCGCGCGGCCTCCTCGAGCTCCTTGGGGAGCGAGAGGTAGAACTGCCGGAACAGGAAGATCGACGTCGCACTCAGGCCGCCGGGGATCAGCAGCGCCCACCACGTGTTGAGCCAGCCGGTCCCGCCCTGCCCGAGGATGTCGTTGCCGCCGAACAACGGCATGAACTTCACGATCAGGAACTGCGGGACGATCTTGGTGTACGTCGGGATCATCAGCATCGCGACGAGCGAGATGAAGACGATCTCGCGTCCGCGGAACCGGATGCGGGCCAGGGAGTAGCCCGCCATCGACCCGAGGACCAAGGTGATCAGGGTGTGGCCCGTGGCGATGATGAAGCTGTTGCGGAAGTAGACGTCGAACGGCGCGGCGTCGAGCGCCTCGCTGTAGTTCGACCAGTGCCATTCCTGCGGGAAGAAGGTCGGCGGGAACTGTGCGAGCTCCGCCGGGGACTCCACGGAGGTGAAGATCATCCAGATGAACGGGATCACCATGGTGAGCGAGCCGAGCGCGAGAGCCACGTTCAGGATGACCTTGTTGCGGCTGCGCGCGTTGGGCCGGTGCTGACGCGGCGGGGTCTTCCCGACGACCGCCGCCAGCGGCGGGTTCTGGGTGGTCCGGGGCGTGGTCAGAGCCATCAGTGGTCCTCTCGGGTCGCACGGCGGCCGCCGAGGGTAATGACCAGGAGGAAGATGAACAGGACGACGGACTGCGCCGAGGCCATCCCCATCCGGAACTCCTGGAAAGCGGAGCGATAGACCTCGTAGGTCATCATCGTGGTGGCGTTCGCCGGCCCGCCGTCGGTCAGGACGTAGATCTGGTCGAACACCTGGAAGGCGTTGATCACGGAGATCACGAGGACGAAGAACGTCGCCGGCTTGAGCATCGGGACGGTGATGGCGAAGAACTTGCGGACCGAGGAGGCCCCGTCCATCGAGGCGGCCTCGTACAGGCTCTCGTCGACGTTCTGCAGCGCGGCGATGTAGATCAGCATCTTGATGCCGATGCCCTGCCACGCACCGACGAGGATGACGGCCCACAGGGCCCAGTCCGGATCGGCGAGCCACGCCTGGCCCGGAATGCCGAAGATCGCCAGGAAGGCGTTGAGCAGACCCTGCTGGGGGTTGAAGATCCACAGCCAGACCATCGCGATCGCGACGGTGGCGGTGACCTGGGGCAGGAAGAACGCGGTCCGGTACCACTTCTGGAGCTTGAGACCCTGGTTGAGCGCCACCGCGATGATCATGGCGAGCATCATCGAGACGGGCACGGTCCAGAACGTGTACGAGATCGTGTTCCACGTCGCCTTGAGGAAGACGGGGTCCTGGACGATCTCGACGTAGTTGTCGAGACCGATCCACCGCGGTGGTGAGAAGACGTTGTAGTCGGTGAACCCGAGCGCGAAGGTCGCGATGACGGGGATCGCCGTCCACAGGCCGATGTGGAGCAGGGACGGCGTCACCATCAGCCAGCCGGTGCGGCGCAGCTTGCGCTCGGACGCGGAGTACTTGCGCTGGCGAGGAGGGCCGGAGGGGCCGCCACGCGCCGCCTCGGGGCGTGTGTCCTCCCTCGGCGGAGAGGTCTCGGTACTGGTCATGGTTCTCCCTCGTTCCGGACGGTGCGCCCGGGCCGCGTCGGTGCGACCCGGGCGCGTCGTCGGATCGGACTAGCGGTCGATTGCCGTCTGGACGAGCCCGGCGAGGTCGTTGAGGGAGTCCTCAGCGCTCATCTGGTCGAGCAGCGTCGCCTCGACGGCGGGTGCGAAGTCACCACGGACCTCGAGCCACTCGGCGGGGCCGCCCTCACGCTTGGCGACGTCCAGGTTCTCCATCGCGAACTGCACGAACCCGTTGGACTGCACGTACTCGCTGTCGAGGAGCTCGCTGAGAGCCGGCACGTTGCCGCGCTGCTCGTTGGCCGCCAGTGCCGGGCCGGGGCTCGCCAGGAACTCGAGGAACGCCTGGGCGGCCTCGGGGCTCTGCGACGTCGCGGAGCGGGTGGCGAGCGTGCCGCCGAAGAACATGCCCTCGCCCTCGCCCTGGATCACGAACGGCTCGAGGTCGTCCAGCACCTCGGGCGCCGCCTCCAGGCCCTGGGTCCACAGGTTGTTGTGGGCGATCCCCATGGCCGCGCGGCCGTTGAGGAGCGGGTTCACCGCGGCGTCGGGCGAGGAGAAGCCGATCTCCTCGACCTCGTGGACGTTGATGAGGTCGGACATGAGCTGGAGCGCGTCGACGCCCGGGTCCTCGTTGAACGTCGGGGCGGTGTCGTCCTCGTTGAAGAGGTCGCCGCCGGCCGAGAAGAGCATCGTCTCGAAGGCCTGGCGCGAGTCCAGCGAGAGCATGTCGAATCCGGCGCGCTCGAGCGTGCCGTCGCTGTCGCGGACCGTCAGGGCCTTGGACATCTCGACGAGCTCGTCCCAGTTCTGCGGCGGGCTGTCGTAGCCGGCCTCCTCGAGCAGGTCCATGCGGGCGACGCCGAACCGGGTGTCGAGCATGATCGGCACGGCGTAGACGCCGTCGTTCCAGGTGCCCGCGTCGACGATCGCCGGCGTGTAGGACTCGAGGAGCTTCTCCTCGGTGAGCCCGAGCTCGCTGAGGTCAGCGATCAGGCCGCGGTCCGCGAAGCCCTCGATCCAGCCGACACCCATGAGCATGACGTCGGGGACAGCACCGGAGACGGCCGCCGTCGTCAGCTTCTCGTTCAGGTTTCCGTAGGTGGTGTAGTCCACCGAGACGCTGACGTTCGGGTACTCCTCGTAGAACTGCGGGAGCAGCTCGTCCTCCAGGAGCTTCTGCCCCTCGGTCCCCTCGAAGATCGGGGTCAGCAGGGTGATGTCACCGGTGACCTCGTCCGGGTCGGACGTCGTCGCGGCGGACGAGTCGGACTCGGACCCACAGGCCGAGAGTCCGAGTGCGAGTGCTGCCACGGCGCTGATCGCGCCGACCCTGACCCGGGTAGGGCTGTTCCTGATCATCATTGATCCTCCGTGCTCGTCGACGGTGCGGCTGCGTTGCCATGGCCGGTGATCGGCCTCCACCGTTGGTCTGGTGTAACGATGCACCAAGGTACGCACCAGATTCTCGCCCCGTCAACCGCTGTCATGTCACGAAATGCTCACGGAATTCATCGTGGGAGCGCGACCACCCCGGATCGACGGCCTTCTGCGTGATATAACGTTGCACTAGGTCGTGTCGTGCGACCGAACCGTCGACAAGGAGGGGCACCGTGGCCCGCGTGACGATCCAGCAGGTGGCGGCCGCGGCCGGCGTCTCGCCCAGCAGCGTCTCCAACTACCTCAACGGTCGGACCAATCGTATGGTCCCCGCGACCCGCGAACGGATCGCCAGCGCCATCGCCGACCTCGGGTACCGGCCCAACCGAGCCGCCCGCCAGCTGCGCACCGGCCAGACGCAGACGATCGGCCTGATCGTCCCCTCGGTCGGCAACCCCTTCTGGGGAGCGTTCGCCCGCGAGCTCGAGGTCGCGGCCCTCGCCGCGGGCTGCAACGTCCTGCTGTGCAACAGCGAGCGCGACCCCGAGCGCGAGCGCCGGTACGTCGAGGAGCTCTGGGAGGACGGTGTGCGGGGCGTCGTCCTGTGCACCTCGCTCCCCTCGCTCGACCACCTCGCCGACCTGATCGACCGCGGGCTGCGCCTGGTCACCTTCGACCGCCCCGCCCAGGCCGACGACCCGGCCTCCGTGGTCAGCATCAGCATCAACAACCACGTCGGCGGCTTCATCGCGACGTCGCACCTGACCGACCTCGGGCACAAGAAGCTCGCGTTCGTCTCCGGCTCGATCGCGTCGATCAACCGCACCGGCCGGTTCCGGGGCTTCTGCACCGCCCTCGAGGCCGTCGACCTGGACCCCGCGACGATGCCGATGTGGACCGGGATGGAGGAGGTGCCGTTCGGCGACGTCGAGTCGGCCCAGGTCGGACGCCGTGCCGCCCTCGACCTGTTCGACGGCACCCAGGAACCGCCCACCGGCGTCGTCGCCATCAACGACATGACGGCGCTCGGGTTCTGCCGAGGACTGCGCGACCGTGGCCTCGAGGTCGGGGTCGACGTCTCCGTGGTCGGGTTCGACGACATCATCCTCGCCGACCTCTACGACCCGCCGCTGACCACCGTCCGCCAGCCGATCGCGCGCATGGCCGGGCTGGCCATCACCGAGGTGCTCAAGGACCCGTCCGAGAGCGAGGACGGACGCTCCGTGCTGCTGCGCCCCGAGCTCGTCGTCCGGCAGTCGACCTCCGCCGTCGAGGGTGCGGCCGCCACCGAGAGCGTCGAGGAAAGCGTCGAGGGGAAGCAGGCGCTGACCCGGGCGGAGCAGCGGTGAGGCTCGCACGCCTCGGGCCGCCCGGCCGGGAACGCCCCGTGGTCATGGTCACCGACGACTCGTACGTCGACGTCGGCGACCTCGTCGACGACTACGACGCGGCCTTCTTCGCGGCCGGCACGCGGCGCCTGCGGTTCGACGTCGCGGCACGGGTGGCCGCCGGTGCCGTGCACCCGCTGGGAACCACGCGGATCGGCCCGCCGATCGCTCGGCCCCACCAGATCCTCTGCGTCGGCCTCAACTACAGCGACCACGCCGCCGAGATCGGCGCCCCGGTCCCGGACCAGCCCCTGGTCTTCACCAAGTCGCCGAACAGCCTCGTCGGCCCCGACGACGACGTCCGCGCACCCCGCGGATTCAGCCGGCTCGACGGCGAGGTCGAGCTCGCGTTCGTCGTCGGACGCCGCACGTCCTACCTCGAGTCCGTGGAGGAGGCGCGTCGGCACGTCGCGGGATTCACGATCTGCAACGACATGAGCGAGCGCCGCTTCCAGGACGAGTGCGGCGGCCAGACCCTCAAGGGAAAGTCCGCCGAGACGTTCAACCCCTGCGGACCCTGGCTGGTCACCCCCGACGAGATCCCCGACGTCGGCGCCCTGTCGATGCGGCTCGACGTCGACGGCGAGCGCCGCCAGCGCGGCAGCACCGCGACCATGGTGCTCGACCCCTACGAGATCCTCGTGCACCTCAGCCAGTTCCTGGTGCTCGAGCCGGGCGACCTCGTCAACACGGGCACGCCCCCAGGCGTCGCGGCCGGGATGGCCGACCCCGCCTGGATCCAGCCCGGCCAGGTCATGACCCTCGCGATCGACCGCCTCGGCACCCAGCGCCAGCTCGTCGTCCCCCCACGATGAGCACGGCACCCGTCCTGACTGTCGGCGAGACGATGGTGCTCGTCGCCGGGACACGCCACGAGCCCCTCCAGCAGGGCACGCCGATGTCGCTCGGGATGGGCGGCGCGGAGAGCAACGTCGCGATCGGCCTCCGCCGCCTCGGGACCGCCGCCCACTGGGTCGGCCGCGTCGGCGACGACTCCGCGGGCGACCTCGTCGAACGACTGCTCCTCGGCGAGGGTGTGCAGACCACCTGTCTGCGCGACCTCTACGCACCGACCGGCCTGATGCTCAAGGAGCGACGCTCCACCATGGAGACCCGCGTCTGGTACTACCGCCAGGCGAGCGCGGGATCGCGCCTCGCCCCCGGAGACGTGCCCGACGAGGCCGTGACCGGGGCGGCACTGGTCCACCTCACGGGCATCACGGCGGCGCTCTCCCCGTCCGCCCGCGCCCTGACCCTGCAGGTCGCCGCACTCGCCGCCGGGTCCGGGGTCCCCGTCTCGTTCGACCTCAACTACCGGGCGGGCCTCTGGTCGCCCGACGACGCCCGCGCGCTCTACCGGGAGATCCTCCCCCTGTGCACGCTCGTGTTCGCCGGCGAGGACGAGGCGGCGATCGCCGTCGGGAGCGCCCCCGACGCGCGCACCTACGCCCGACGGCTTCTCGACCTCGGCGCCGGGACCGCCGTCGTCAAGCGCGGGGCGGACGGTGCCCTGAGCAGCGGGCCCGGCGGCACGCACGAACGCCCCGCGGTGCCCGTCACCGTGCGCGACACCATCGGGGCCGGGGACGCGTTCGTCGCCGGCTACCTCGCGGACGTCGTCGACGGCCAGGACGCCGCGACGGCGCTCGGCACCGCCGTCGCCGTCGGGGCGTACGCCTGCACGGGCGACGGGGACTGGGAGGTCCTTCCGCGCCGTCGCGAGATCGCACGGCTCCTGGACCCCGAACCCGTCAGCCGATGAGGCGCTGAGCCGCTGACGGCGGGTCGCTACGCGCGGACCGTCAGCGTGCTCGCGCCGCTCGGGAGGCGCGAGACCTGGATGCGCTCCGCGATCGACTGCTTCATGGCGTCCACGTGCGAGACGACGCCGATGGTCCGTCCGCCCTCGCGCAGCCGCCCGAGCACGTCGAGCACGTTCTCGAGCGACTCCGGGTCGAGCGTGCCGAACCCCTCGTCGACGAACAGCGTGCCCAGGTCCACTCCCCCGGCCTCCGCCGTGACGACGTCCGCCATCCCGAGGGCCAGACAGAGCGAGACCTGGAACGTCTCGCCGCCCGAGAGCGTCCGCGGGTCGCGCGAGGCCTCGGTCCAGTGGTCGACCACCTTCATCGCCAGACCCGTCTTGCGCGTCCGCACCGCCTCCTTGTCGTCGCTGCGGACCAGCTCGTAGCGTCCGTCGCACATCTGGGAGAGGCGGTCGTTCGCCGCGGCCACGACGTCCTCGAAGCGTCGGACCAGCACGTACGTCGCCAGGGACATCGCGCGGGCGTTGTCACCCGACGAGCCCGACGCCAGGCCCGCCATGCGGAGCACCGGGTCGGCCTCCGTCCGCGTCCACGCCGACGCACCGAGCGCGTCGACGAGGTGGTCCTGGTCGGCCCGTGCGTCGGCGAGGCGTCGGCGTACGAACGCCAGGCGCTGCGAGATCGCCGTATACGCGGACTCGGCATCACGCAGGGCAGCCTGCGTCGACGTGACGTCGGCCTGTGCATCGTCCGCGAGCTCCGCCAACGCCTCCAGCGCCGTCTCGACGCGCACGGTGGCGGCGTCGTGGTCGCGGACGACCTTCTCGACGCGGAGCCTCTCCGTCTCGGGGAGCACCGCGGCGAGCGCGTCGTCGACCGTCGCGAAGCCCGACGACGTGACGACCTCGGCGAGTTCGGTGCGCCGGGTGGCCACCGCCTCCTCCGCGGCGGCGCACGCGGCCTGCGCCGCACGGAGCGCGTCGATCGCAGTGACTCGCTCGTCGAGAGCGTCCGCCAGCACCGCGACCGGGTTCGGTGCGTCCACCGTGTCGACCGGAGAGCCGTCACCGAGCAGCGCCGCAGCCCTCTCGAGCTCCGTCGCGATCGTCGCGCGGTCCCGCTCGAGGGCCAGCTCCTCGGCCTCCAGGCGGCTCCGGAGGGACGCACGGTCCTGGTCGACGTCCGCGAGACGCTCCGCCAGCGCGGCGGTCTCCTCGTCGAACTCCGCCAGCGCCGCACGCGCCTCGTCCCGGACGGTCACCGCCTGCTGAGCCTCGGTGACGGCTGTACGTGCTCCGGCGAGCCGCTCCTCGGCCGCGACGACGCCGGTGCCGCCGGTCGCGGCGCGGTGACCCTCGAGCCGCTCGGACAGCCGGTCGACCTCAGCGCGGGCCTCGGCGAGATGCTCCTGGGCGTCCGCGGTGACACGCGCCGCCTCCTCGACCTGCCCGGCCCCCGGGTGGTCCGCCGTCAGGGCGGCGGGGGCGGGGTGCTCGACACTTCCGCAGACGGGGCACTTCTCGTCCGCCCGGAGGTCCACGGCCAGCTCCCCGGCGATGCCCGCGATCCGGGCGGCCCGCAGCGCGTCCTCGGCCTCGCCGGCCACAGCAGCGGCCCGGCGCGTCACCTGCAGGGTGTCGCCCGCACGCTCAAGAGCCGCCCCGGTCTCCTCCACACCGCGAGCCGCGCGCAGCACAGCGTCGGCGTCGAGCACCGCCTTCTGGCGCAGGGAGAGCTCGGCGGCCAGCACCGACGACTCCTCGACCGCAGCCTCGTGCTCGGCCCGGCGCGCCGGACGTCCGGCGTTCTGCGCGCGCAGGACGTCGGCCTTCTCGTCCGCGTCCGAGAGCGACGCGCGGCCGTCCCGCAGGTCGCGCTCGCGGTCGGGAAGGCGTGCACCGTCGGACTCGAGGTGGCGCAGGCGTGCCGCCGCGTCCGCGGGCTCTCGGCGAGCCTCCTCGAGGGCGGTCGGATCCAGCGCTGCGACCGCCTCGGGCAGCTCGGTACGGACCGTCGCCAGCTCGGTCTGTGCCGTCGCGTGGGCGCGGTCGGCAACCTCGACACCGGCGCGGACGGGCGCGACCACCTCCGCGCGCCGGGCCGCCTCCAGCACCTCACGGTGCTCGACGACCGACGGAACCGCCGCGTCGAGCGCGGCCTTCTCCGCCCGCAGGGCCGCCCGCTGCTCGAGCTGCTCCGCGAGCCGGCGCTCGACGTCGTGCGCGTCGCGGGCCGCGACCAGCCTGGCGTTGGCCGCGAGCTCGGCACCCTCGTGCTCCTCGACCTCCGCCTCGATCTCCGCGACGCGGGCGGCGACCAGCCCCGGCAGGTCTGCGTCGGCCGCGTCGCGGAACGCCTCGCCGTCGGCCGGACCGACCTGTGCGGAGCGGCAGAACATCGTCACGCCCTGGTGGACGGCGGCGTCGGCCGCCTCCACCGCGCGCTTGGCGCCGCGCTGCATCTCGGCGAGCTCGGCCTGGGCACGTTCGTAGATCTCGGTCCCGAAGACCTTCTGCAGCAGCCCCCGCCGGTCCTCCGGGTTGGCGCGCAGAAAGCTCGCGAACTCGCCCTGGGGCAGCACGACGGTCTGGACGAACTGCTGGCGGTCGAGCCCGATGATGCGCTGCAGCTCCGCGCCGGCCTCGTCGAGGCGCGAGGAGAAGAGGTCGCCCTCCGGGGCGTCGTCGTCCGGCGCGCCCTCGGGGACGCTCTGCAGACGCCAGAGCCGGACACCCGCCTGCTGCTTCGTCGTGCCGCCGCCCCGCTTGCTCGGGCGCTCGTACGCCGGGCTCCGGCGGACACGGTAGATCCCGGATCCCGTCTCCAGCACGAGGTCGACGAACGACTCGACGTCCGGCGTCGCGTAGGCGGACCGCAACCGGTCCTCGCTGGCTGCCTCCGACGCCACCTTGCCGTAGAGCGCGAACACGACGGCGTCGATCACCGTGGACTTCCCCGCCCCGGTGGGGCCCTCCAGCAGGAATAGTCCCGAGGCCCCGAGCTCGGCGAAGTCGACGTGGTGCCGGCCCGGGAACGGGCCGATCGCCTGCAGGGTCATCGAGTGCAGGTGCATCAGGCGCTCCGCTCGCTCGCCGCGGCGGCCTCGAGGGCCGTGCGCAGGACCTCGTTCTCCGCGGGGGTGGGTGCCTGCCCGGTGACGTGGTCGACGAAGTCCCGTGCGACGTCGAGCGGGTCGTGGTGGGCGGCGACGACGGTGATCGCCTCACGCCCCGCGGGCCGGTCGGGCTGATGGTGGATCTGGAGCGCGTGGGGGAACCGCTGCCGCACCTGCGCCACGAGGTCGCGGGGACGGGCCGTGTCGGTCACGACGACGCGCAGCCAGTCGTCGACGTGGTCGTCCCCCGCAGCGCCCAGCACCTCGTCGAGGGTGCCGCGCACCTCGGTCAGACGTCGGGGCACCGGGGCCGGGACCAGCTCGACCTCGGGCGCCGCGTCCCCACGGACGTCGACGGTGCCGCCGCCGAGGCTCAGGAGGACGGTCGACTTCTTCTGGTGCATCTCGGAGAAGGAGTAGGCCAGCGGTGAGCCGGAGTACCGCGCGACCGGGGCGTCGTCACCCGGGACTGCGACGGTCTGCGGGCCGTGCAGGTGCCCGAGGGCCACGTAGTCAAGTCCCTGGCCCGCGAACAGGCCGGAACGCACGGAGTGCACGCCGCCGACGGTGATGTCCCGCTCGGAGTCCGACGCGTCGCCGCCCACGACGAACGTGTGCGCCATGACGAGCGCCCGCGTGCCCGGCGCGGTGCGTCGGCGGGCGGCGAGGTCCCCCGACACCCGTGCCAGCGCCGCCGCGGTCACCGCCTCGTGCGACCTGGCCAGCGGCTCGTCGCCGTCGGCGAGCGTCCGACGGCACGCGTCGGGGTCGAGGTACGGCAGCGCGTAGGCCAGGACGGGCGGCGCTCCGGCGGCGGTGGGCAGCACGACCGGGGTGCCGACGTCGGCCACCGCGGAGCGGACGTGGATCTCCGGGCGCATCACGGCCGCCCCGAACCCGAGACGGACGGCGGAGTCGTGGTTGCCGGAGCTCAGCACGACGGTGGTGTGCTCGGCGAGGCGACGCAGCGTGTCCGAGAGCAGCTCGACGGCGGGGACGGGCGGGATCGCACGGTCGTACACGTCGCCGGCGACGACCACCGCGTCCACGGTCTCCGAGCGGACCAGGTCGATCAGGTGGTCGAGGTACGCCGCCTGGTGGTCGAGCAGGTCCACGCCGTGCAGAGTGCGCCCGAGATGCCAGTCCGACGTGTGGATGATCCGCATACCGCGACCGTAGCGCTCACCGCCCACAGGGGTGCCGCCGACTCAGGCGGCGGTGACCCCACGGGTGATCTCGATCTCGCCGTCCATCCCGATGATGGCGAGCATGTCCTCGAACTCACGGGTCGGGTTGCGCAGCGTGACGGGCTGTCCGGCCTCACGCCCGATCATGTAGACCTGCAGGACGAACGCGATGCCGGCCGAGTCGATGAACGACACGCGCTCGACGTCGATCACGACCGGTCCGTGGCGGCCGACGAGGAACGTCATGGCCTCGCTCGCCTCCGTGCGGAGCGCGGCGTCCACCTCGCCCCACAGGGTGACGAGCGAACCGTCCTCGTGCGGCCGGTACGCGATCCCGCTTGCGACGTCTTCGTCAGACATGGCGGATTCAATGCTCCATTCAAGGATCAGCAGGGCGCAACTAGTCTGCGCCTCAAGAGAGTGTAATGCAATGGTCTGGACCGGTTCGCCGACATCGTCTGCGATCAACACCTGTCACGGCGGATCGGTGACGTCTGCGACCCGCGCATCCACTGCGCGAATCAGGTCCTGCGCATCCAGTGTCGCACCGACCCCATGATCTCCGCCACCGATCGACACCCGACGGCGCGGCTCGGCCACGCGGACGTCGGCCACCACGGGCAGCCGGGTGAGGGTCCCGAACGGCGTGATCGTGCCCCGCTCGTACCCCGTGACGTCGCGAGCCACCTCGGCATCGGGCATCGACATCCGCGAGACCCCCAGGAACTCCCGCAGGCGCGGCCACGAGATCACACGGTCGCCCGGGACCAGGACCAGCACGTAGTCGTCGGCCGCGCGACGAAGCACCAACGTCTTGATCAGGTCACCCGGCTCGACACCACGCAGCGCCGCGGCCTCGGCCAGCGAACCCGCCGGGCCGTGCCGCGTCGTCTCGTAGTCGATGCCCGCAGCGTCGAGAGCTGCGGCAGCGCGTTCGGCGGTCATGAAAATCAGGCTAGGCCGATCCGGGGACACTCGCCCGCGGGGCCGGACGTGGCCCGCCTCACTCTGTCGTCGCGGAGGACTCCTGCTCGGGCGCCTCGGTCGTCGCCGCCCGCTGGGTCGCGGCCGACTCCGTCGTGGTCGGGGTCTCCTGCTCCGGCACCTCGGTCGTCGTCGACGTCGACGTCGACGGCTCCGGGTCGGGAGTCGTCGGACTCGGTGTCACCGTCTCCGTGGGGGTCGGTTTCGGCGTCTCCGTCGGGCTGGGCTTGACGGTCTCCGTGGGAGTCGGCTTCGGGGTCTCCGTCGGGGTCGGCTTGACCGTCTCGGTCGGCTTCGTCGTCGGTGTCGACGGCGACGGCTTCGGCGTCTTCGAGGGGGTCGGGGACGTCGACGGCGACTTGTCGCCCGACGGCGTGGGCTTCGGCTCCTTCGGCGTCGAGGACGGCTTGGCCGGGTCCTTCGACACGGAACCCTTGCCCGACGAAGGGCTGGACGCCCCGGACCCGCCGGAGCTCCCGCTCGAGGAGCCGCCCGAGCCCGCGTACGCCCGTGCCGAGCCCTTGATGTCGGTCGGCAGGACGCCGCCGGCGTAGAACTCGAAGTGCCACGGTTCCAGCTTCGAACCTCCCGGACGCGCCCACGAGGGGTTGTCCCAGCCGTACTGCGGGCCGTTCGCGCGCAGCCACCGGTACTCCGCCGACGAGGCGCTGTTGATCGGGCTGCCGAGGTCGACCGCGAGCCCCCACCCGTGGTTCGACGTCCCCGGGACCGCGGCGAGGTGGGGGCGGGACGCGTAGACCGCCACCTGGTCGGCGTACGGACGGTAGGAGTCGACGATCGGCAGGTCGTACCCGAAGTGCGCCTTGAAGGCCTTCGCGAGCGCGTTGAGCCGGTCGGCGGCGTCGCAGCGCAGCTGCTCGCCCGCGGCGAAGTCCAGCGTGCACAGCGCCGTGGACGGGATCGCGCCGTTCAGGTACCCGGACGTCTGGCCGGCGTACCGCACGACGACGGCCTCGAGCTCGTCGTCGAGGGTGATCTCGCCGTCGCCGTTCATGTCCGTCACGCCGGCCGAGACCTCGCCCACGGCGGACGGGTCGTCCGACGCCTGGGTCATGACACTCACGGGGCCCGCGGAGAGCTGGGAGTCCAGGGCGTACTTCAGCCGGTACGCGGCCTCGAGCACGTCGAACCACGCGACCGCCTGATAGGCCTCGGCGTGCGGGTCGACGAGCGGGTCGGGAGCAGCGTCCGAAGCGTCGGCGTCGCCGGCCTCCTCGGCGGATCTGCCCTCGTCGGTAGCACCCCCGGTGGCCCCGCCCGCGTCCTCGTCGGGGTCTGCGGCAACCACCGGGTCGTCCGCGGGGCCTGCGCCCTCCGGCACCTCGTCCGCCGCGGGGACGACGGCGTTCGAGACGGCCTGCGCCTCGCCGTCACCGACCTCGTCGGGCACCACGGGCACGACGCCCTCGTCCTGCGTCTCGCCGTCGGGTGGTCCGGTCTCTGCCGGGGAGGGGTCGGCCGGCTTCGGCGCCCTCAGCTCCGGCATGTCCTCCGGCGCCAGGTCCGGGTCGACGATCCCGCGCACCGGTGCCACGAGGTCACTCTCCGGGGCACCCTCGGCAGCCAGCTGCGCCTCATAGGTCGCCATCAGCATGCCGAGCTCGGAGACCGCCTGCGCGAGCGGTGACGTCGGCGGGGCGTCCTCGACGGCGACGGCCGCGTCGTCGAGAAGCGCGACGACGTCGTGCCGCTGCAGGACGGCCATCTTCACGGCGAACGGGCTCGGGGTGACCTCGTCCGCACCGGCGACGGCCACCGAGTTCTGTTCCGGCGGCGCGCTCGTGCCGGGCGACACGCGCACCTGGAGCATCGCGTCCACCGAGTCTCTCGACAGGCCGACAGAGCTTCCCATGACCCCGACCAGCGCGATCGTGCAGGCAGAGACCACGGAGGCACGGAAGAAGGACCGGCCGCGGCCCGGGGTCCGGGTCCGTCGCAGGTCCACGTACGGGGCGGGCACGGCGACGCCGGCAGCCCGACGTGGCGCTGACTCGCGCAGGTGCTTCGCCATCCGATCCCCTCCTGCTTCGCCCTGTGATGCCGAACACATCTTTACCACTGTGCGCCGACTTTCGTCGAAGCGCGAGAGATACGGGCGCTCCGGCGGGCGAAATCTCTGCGCGGTTCACACTCTTGCCCACGAAGGGCACAATCGGACCATGACCTCTCCGACGCGCCTGACCCGCGCCGCTGCAGTCCTGACTCTCGCCGTCGTGTCGCTCACCGCGTGCGCCGACGGTGAGATCTCCATCCCCGAGATCACGATCGACGGCGAGTCCCTGGAGTCCCTCGTCGACGACGCCCGCAGCCAGGTCGAGACCATCACCTCCGACGTCGAGTCCCTCGGCGACCAGATCACCTCGCTCCCCGAGGAGCTGCGCGGCGAGGCCGAGACCGCGCTCGACTCCGCCCGGACGGCCGCGGAGGATGCTCAGACGGCCCTCGACGACGCGGAGAGCTCGAAGGAGGGCGCCGAGCAGGAGCTGGCCGACGCACGCACGGCCCTCGACGACGCGTCCCAGCAGCTCGACGACCTGCGTTCGAACGCCGAGTCCGCCGACGAAAGTGCCCGCGCGGCGATCGAGGACCTGCAGCAGCAGGTGGACGAGCTGCGCGCGGCCGTCGACGAGGCGACCTCCTAGCCCACACCCCGCACTCTGCCGCGCCCCAGACCGAGCGCCGCACCGCCGTCGCGCCGAGCGGCACGTTCTGGCCGTCTCACGCATCTCGTGAGGCCCACAACGTGCCGCTCGCGTCGCGTCGCCGTCGCGCACACCGAACCCCCACATCGTGTGCGCACGATCACCCCACCGGACTCTCGACAATCCCTGGGGGTGTGCGCGTAAAATTTGGAAGTGTTCCTGACAATGGAACTCTCGGGAACCTTTCAGGTTCGCACGCCATGATCGGACGATGATGTCAACGACGACTTCACGAACCGCGGTCTCGACCGCACGCCCGGCAGCCCCGCTGCCGGGATCACGCCTGGCCACCGCCGGGCTCTTCGCGCTCGCCGCCATGCTCCCCTTCTCCGCGAGCCCCGCCGCCGCGACACCCGCTGCCGTGCACCAGGTCATCGCCGCCGCACGGCTCCAGACCGACGCCATCACGGCAGAGCTCGGCCGTGCGCAGCACGACGCCGCGGCGCTGACGACGGTCCTGCGGGCCGAGGTCACCGAAGCCGTCGAGTCGGCGAGCGCCGCCGCCGAGCAGGCACGGGCCGCGCTGGCCGCCGCGTCGTCCGCCACGAGCTCCGACGTCGGGGCCGGCGCGATCTCGGACGAGGACCGCGCATCGGTCGAGCTGGCCGACGCGCAGGTGGCCCTCGAGGCCGCGAGCGCCCACCTGCGTCACGTCACGAGCCTCATCACCGACAGCGGCAGCAGCGTCCCCGCCAGCCTGCAGGATCTCGCCGCCCACGTGGACGAGCTGCGCGGAGAGACGGCGCGATAGCGCGGACGACGCCGCGGCGGAGGCAATCCGCTTGCGTCACCTGGGAGAATCAGGTCCCGTGACGACCGACCACCCCGAGCATCCCCGCCCCCGCGACGGCGAGACCCCCCGCAAGGGTCGTCGTGGGCAGCGCAACCGTGGACGCGGTCGACGTCCGAGAGCGGTCCGCGACGGCCGCCCGCCCCAGGTGACCTCCGCACAGCTGGAGCGCGCCGCACAGAAACGACGCGACGTCGTCGTCCCGCCGATCACCTACCCCGAGCAGCTTCCGGTCAGCGCCCGGCGCGAGGACATCGCCGCGGCGATGCGCGACCACCAGGTCGTGATCGTGGCGGGCGAGACCGGCTCCGGCAAGACCACGCAGATCCCCAAGATCGCGCTCGAGCTCGGCCGCGGGCGTGACGGCCAGATCGGCCACACCCAGCCCCGACGCATCGCGGCCCGCTCGGTCGCCGAACGCATCGCCGAGGAGCTCGGGACGACGCTCGGCGAGATCGTCGGGTACCAGGTGCGGTTCACCGACCAGTCGTCGGAGCGCACGCTCGTCAAGGTGATGACCGACGGGATCCTGCTCGCGCAGATCCAGCGCGACCCCGACCTGCGCGCCTACGACACCCTCATCATCGACGAGGCGCACGAACGCTCCCTCAACATCGACTTCCTGCTCGGGTACCTCACGCGGCTGCTGCCGCGCCGTCCCGACCTCAAGGTCGTCATCACGTCGGCCACGATCGACTCCCAGCGGTTCGCCCGGCACTTTGCGCCCGGGGGGCCGTTGCCCCTGGTCTCGACAGGCTCGACCGACGAGACGCTGATCGAGCCCGTCGAGACCGAGACCGGGCTTCGACAGGCTCAGCCACCGGAGGTCGAGCCCGTCGAGACCGAGACCCGGCTTCGACAGGCTCAGCCACCGGAGGTCGAGCCTGACGAGACCGAGACCGCCCCCGTCATCGAGGTCACGGGCCGGACGTTCCCGGTCGAGATCCGCTACCGCCCGCTCGTCGCGGACGGCACCAAGCGCGGCGAGGAGAAGGACCTCGTCACGGGGATCGTCGACGCCGCCAAGGAGCTCACCGCCGAGGGGCCGGGCAACATCCTGGTGTTCCTCTCCGGCGAGCGCGAGATCCACGACGCCCAGGACGCGCTCGAGTCCTGGCTCGGCGAGCGCGCCCGCGACACCCGCCACCCGCAGCACGTGGAGATCCTGCCGTTGTACTCGCGACTCTCTGCGGCGGAGCAGCACCGGGTGTTCCAGGCGCACTCGTCGCGACGGATCGTGCTGGCGACCAACGTCGCGGAGACGTCGTTGACCGTGCCCGGCATCCACTACGTGATCGACCCCGGCACGGCGCGCATCTCCCGGTACTCGAAGGCCACCAAGGTCCAGCGCCTGCCGATCGAGCCCATCGCCCGGGCGAGCGCCAACCAGCGGTCCGGCCGCTCGGGACGTGTCGCGGACGGCATCGCGATCCGCCTGTACTCGGAGGAGGACTTCGAGGCTCGCCCCGCGTTCACGGAGCCCGAGATCCTGCGCACGTCCCTTGCCTCGGTGCTGCTCCAGATGATCAGCGTCGGCGTGGTCTCCTCACCCGACGACGTCGCGCGCTTCCCGTTCGTCGAGTCCCCCGACACCCGCGCGGTGCGGGACGGCGTCCAGCTCCTCACCGAGCTCGGCGCCGTGACCACGACGACGGGCAAGGGCACCTCGAAGACCCGGCTGACCGACGTCGGACGCGCGATCGCGCAGCTCCCGATGGACCCCCGGCTGGCCCGGATGATCTGGGAGGGGGCCAAGCACGACGTCGCGCGTGAGGTCGCGATCGTCGCCGCCGCGCTCTCGATCCAGGACCCGCGCGAACGCCCCGCCGAGTCCCGCGACCAGGCCGACCAGCTCCACCGCCGCTTCGCGGACCCGCGGTCGGACTTCCTCACCTACCTCAACCTCTGGGAGTACGTGCGCACGCAGCAGCACGAGCTCTCGTCGTCGAAGTTCCGGCGGCTGTGCAAGAGCGAGTACATCAACTTCTTGCGGGTCCGGGAGTGGCAGGACGTCGTCGCGCAGCTCCGGGAGATGTCGCGCCCGCTGGGGATCGACCTCTCGCACACGCGGGTCTCGACAGGCTCGACCGACGCAACGCAGGTCGAGCCCGTCGAGACCCGGCGGGTCGAGCCTGTCGAGACCACGGACACCCACCTGCGCCACACGTGGAACGACGACGCCATCCACAAGTCGATCCTCGCGGGCCTCCTCTCCCAGATCGGGATGCAGGAGACCAACGAGCTCAAGGCGTCGAGCTTCACGCACCTCAAGGGCCCGGCGCGCGAGCAGGCCATCCGCCGCGCCAAGAAGCAGGCGCGCAACGAGTATCTCGGTGCGCGTGGTGCGCGGTTCGCGATCTTCCCCGGATCGCCGCTGTCGAAGAAGCCGCCGGCGTGGGTGATGGCGGGCGAGCTCGTCGAGACCTCCCGCCTGTGGGGCCGCGACGTCGCCCGCATCGAACCCGAGTGGGCCGAGAGCCTCGCCGGCCCGCTGGCCAAGTACACGTACTCCGAGCCGCACTGGTCGAGCAAGCAGGGTTCGGCACAGGCCACCGAGAAGGTGCTGCTGTACGGCGTGCCGATCGTCAGCGACCGGGCCGTGCTCTGGGGCAAGGTCGACCCCGACGGCGCGCGCGAGATGTTCGTCCGGCACGCCCTCGTCGAGGGCGAGTGGCGCACGCACCACCGGTTCTGGGCGGAGAACCAGCGTCTGCTGGCCGAGGCCGAGGAGCTCGAGGCACGGTCGCGCACCCGCGGGCTGGTCATCGACGACGACGCGATCTTCGCGTTCTACGACGCCCGCGTCCCGGCCGACATCGTCTCCGCCCGGCACTTCGACCGCTGGTGGAAGACGGCGCAGCGCACGACGCCGGACCTGCTCACGTTCACGCTCGACCAGCTCGTCCCCGAGGCCGCGTCCGTCGACACGTCGCAGTTCCCCGAGATCTGGCCGCAGGGCGACCTCGAGCTGCCGCTGACCTATCAGTTCCAGCCCGGGACCGACGCCGACGGCGTCACCGTCCACGTCCCGATCTCCGTCCTGACCCGCATCTCCCCCGACGGGTTCGACTGGATGGTGCCCGGCTTGCTCGACGAGCTCGCCACCGCCACGATCCGCGCGCTGCCCAAGCCGGTCCGCCGCCAGCTCGTGCCCGCACCCGACGTGGCGCGCGACGTCGTCGCCTGGCTCCGCCAGAACACACCCGCCTGGGAGGACATGGCCCGGGCGGGCGACATGGCCGAGTCGTTCCGCGCCGCGTTCACCCGTGCCGTCAGGGCGCTGCGGGACGTCGAGATCCCGGACGACGCCTGGGACGGGGCCGCCGAACGCCTGCCCGCACACCTGCGGATGACGTACCGCGTCACCGAGGAGCGCGCCGGGTCCACGATGGTCCTCGACGAGTCGACCGACCTGCTCGCGCTCCAGCGTCGGCTCAAGGCCCAGGGCGAGGCCGCGGTCCGGACCGCCGTGCGGGGCGCGGTCGGGGCGGCGCTCGCGGAGGCCGAGGCCTCGAGCCGTGGGTCGGGTTCGTCCGGCCCGTCAAGTGGGTCGCATCCGTCGAGCCCGGGGAGCCCGTCGAGACGAGGACCGAACCTCTCGCGGCCCGGGCCGCATCACGGTCTCGACAAGCTCGACCAGCAGACGGGCGACGGCGGGTCGAGCCTGTCGAGCGGCGGGTCGAGCCTGTCGAGACCACAAACCGCCCAGCTCGTGGCCGAGCAGACCGACCTCTCCACCTGGCCCGAGGGGCTGCCCGCCGACGCCCTGCCGGACGAGGTGAGCACCGACGTCGGAGGCGGCGTCGTCGTCCGTGGCTACCCCGCTCTGGTCGAGGAGCTCGACGCGAAGCAGCGCCCCGCCGTCGCGTTGCGCGTCCTCGCCGACTCCGGGGCCCGGGACGCGGCCCATGCGCGCGGCGTCGTGCGCCTGCTCGTCGGCGAGACCTCGCTGCCCACCAAGCGCATCACGTCGCGGTGGAGCGGCACGCAGGCCCTCACGCTCGCGGCGAGCCCGTACCGCAACACCGAGGCGCTCGTCGCCGACCTGCAGCTCGCCGCGGTGCAGTCGATCGTGACCGCTCCGGCCGCGATCCGGGACGCCGCCGCGTACCGGGCGGCGCGCGACGTCGTCCGCACGCGTCTGGAGGACGAGGTCCACACGATCGTCGGTCACGTCACGGCGGCCCTGACCGCGGCCCGTGAGCTGGACGTCGCCATCAAGGACGCCAAGAGCCTGGCGCTGCTCAACACACTCACCGACCTGAGGGACACGGCCGCCGGACTCGTCGGACGCGGCTTCGTCTCCGCGACCCCGCCCGACCGGCTCCGGCACCTGACGCGCTACTTGCGGGCGGCGTCGTACCGGCTGGAGAAGGCTGCCCAGAACCCGAACCGGGACGCCGAGCTCGCCTGGCGGGTCCACGACGTCGAGGAGGCGTACGGCGCCGCCCGTGCCGCCCTCGCCCAGGGCCGCCCCGACCCGGAGCGGGCCGCCCAGCTCGCCGAGGTTCGCTGGATGATCGAGGAGCTGCGGGTCTCGTTGTTCGCGCAGCAGCTCGGCACGGACGGGTCGGTGTCGGAGAAGCGGATCCGGAAGGTGCTGGGCTCCTAGCCCGAGCTGGTGGTGGGCGCGTACTGGGCGCACCCGCGCGGGTACTGCTTCAGCGAGTGCAGCACCAGGACGGCAGATCCGCGCCCAGGTCGGACTGGCTGTGGATAACCGGATTCGCGCCGACACGCGTCTCTACGATGTCTCTGACGAAGGGGACATTTCATGGGGAACCGCCTCCAGATCGACACCACCGCACTGCGAGACCTGGGGACGAACCTGCGCACGATCGCCGAGGAGTTCACCTACGCCGACGAGCGCAGCGAGGAGCTCGCGCGAGCGATCTGTCACGACGACCTGGCGTCGGCGGTACGCGAGTTCGCCGACAACTGGGATGACCGCCGTGTCGAGATCGTCGAGGAGATCGCCAGCCTTGCCGACGCGTCCACGGGAGTCGGTGAGGAGTTCGAAGCGCTCGACGCCGACTTCGCCTCAGCACTGCGCGGTGAGACCGCATGACAATCCTCGTCGAGCTGCTCGCGACCACGCCGATCGTCCCGCCGATCCCCGAGCCCGAGTCCCCGGGCCCCTGGTCACCGGCGTGGTACACGGGCATCTTCGTTGCGATCGGGATCATTGGCGCTTTGCTCTTCGGAGCGATCGTTCTCGCACCCGGACGGTGGTTCAAGAACGGGCTCTCCCCTATCAAGCCGATGTTCACCACACTCGGGATGATCGTAGTAGGAATATTCGGCGGCTGGGCCGGAACTGAGTACTACGAACATGTCCACGACGTCCAACGCGACGAATACTCCGAGGCCAGCGCTGACCGCTACGACGCGGTCACCAGCGCACTTAACGAGGCCTACGGCATCACGATCCTGCGGGACTCACCTGACATGACCCATCGCACGTTCATCCCAAATGGGCGGGTGACTGAAGAGGAAGCTGTTGTCGAACACCCCGACGGCACAATCCAAGTTTGTGCCCTCGACTACACGCCAACGACGTACATCCTCACGTGCCCTGCGCCGACGGAGGAGATTGCGTGAACCGCCCGTTCAACTGGCACCCGCTCGCCAACGAGGACCCGCTTCCAGGGGACGTCACCGTAGTGACAGAGGCGGCAGAGCGGCTGCGGTCGGTGAAGATCGCGATAGACAGGGTGGCGCAGGATGATTCAACGGTTCTGGCGCTGGAAGATATGGAATCAGATGCCGTGGCGGCGGTCGCGAAACGTGCCGAAGCGACCATGAAGTCCGTCGAGGATGCGGCAGACCGCTATGCCGTTGCGTCGCGTGCGCTCGACGATTACGCCGAGGCTTTGACAAGCGCCCAGGTGGCTGCGGATGCGGCGTTGGAGGCGGCTCAATCGGCTCAGTTCCGGGCTCACGATGCTGCGGAGGATCAGCGGATACTCGAGTCGATTCAGGCGAATGCTGACCCGATGGAGCCGCCCGACCGGTCGCTTGCGTGGCGCATCCAGGATGCTGCGTGGTCTCAACAGTCGGCCCAGGCGACGATCGATAGTGCTGCCGAGGATCTCGCTCTAGCGGTTCGCCGTCACGACGAGGCCGCGGAGGTTGCTGCCGCAGCGATTCGCGGGTCCTTCGATGACGGGCTGACAGACGGATGGTGGGAGACCTGGGGGAAGACCGCCATGGAGTGGACCTCGAAGGTCGCAGGGTGGATCGCAACGACCGCCGGAGTCCTGGCACTCGTCCTTGCGTGGGTTCCCGGACTCGGACCTGCCCTCGGCGCGATCGCGATCATCGCAGGCATCGTCGCACTCGTAGCCGACTTTGTTCTGGCGTTCAACGGCGACAAGTCGTGGGGAGCAGTTGCTCTCTCTGCCCTCGGAGTCGCGACGTTCGGCGTGGGCCGGGTCGCGATCGCCGGCCTCCGGTTCGCGACGCACGGCGGTGCGGCAATGTCACGTATCGGGATGCGAGGCGTCGGGCTGGCCTCGAAGTCGTCGCGGAGCAAGCTCGATCTCGGAGCGATGACGGACAGCGCGAAGCTCCAAGCAGGTACGTACACCCAGGCCAAAGAGGTGATCACGAAGGTCAGCGAGCCTGGCGCGTTCGGAGAAGCGGTGCGTCGCTCGCTCAATCCGTTCACGACAGCCAAGGATCTCTGGGGCGACCTCAAGGGCATTGGGCAGGTGAAGGAGTTCGCCAAGCACCCGATCGGGAACATCCGCGAGTCGTTCTCTGGCTCGGCCCGGGACAACCTCCTGACCTTCGTCGGCCTAGGCGATGACGTCAAGGACGTGAAGTCGATCGTCGCCACCGGGCAGGACGGGCGCGCTGCAACGCTTGCCGCGAACGCCCCGGCGACACGTGCGGACGACGCTGCGGACTCGCTGTCGATGCTGATGAACAATGCGGCGCAAGTCCACTCGACGGCGAGTGTGGTCGCGGTGTCGCTCGGCGAGAAGCTCGTCGTCGACACCGCACTCCACGCCTACCTCACGGACGACATGGTCACGTCGTTCACGGAACGGTCGACCGGCCCGGCACCCACGCCGGCAGAGAGGTTGGGGTTGTAATGGCCCAGAACACGGCAAGACCTGACACCATCCTCGGGGGTGTCGAGTGGGACCCGATCGAGAACTGGTATGTGTGGCATGCCTCGGAGACGTCGACGGTCACGGATGCGCTCCGTGCAGCGGCACCGACGGATGCGGCCGGCGAGACGCTGGTGCGCGCCGTCGTCGACGTCGACCACCAGTTGTCCCTGATCCCGCACACCGTCGCCGGCGCCGTCTGGGTTCCGGACCCTACGACCGGCTCGGTGGGGATCTACGGACACCTCTCGATCCTGCCGGTTGATGGCCGACACCCACGAGCGCCGAAGCAGTACCGCCGGGGGCTGATGAAGCGCCCGAAGGTCGGCCCAGACGGCATGCGGGTGACGAGCCGCCGAGCTTCCGTGTTCCCGCAAGGCGATGAGTACACGTACGTCCATCTTCTGGAGGCGCAGGTCGAGCCAGAACGGAACACGGTGTGGTCGACGATCACCAGCACGCTGTTCATGGAGAACACCATGGGTGTGATCGAGATTAGTACGCGGACGCCGCATACGGCCCTCGCCGAGCAGTATCCGTTCATCCACTCCGAGTTGAACAACTCGTTGATCCCCGTCGTTGGCCACCCGGCGTGAGTGCGATGACGGAGAAGGTCGAGGAGGAGGGGAACGAAGAGGAGGAGTCCGCTTGGGTGTCGTCGAGTGCTCCCGGTGACCTCCGGGTGGCGTTGCCTGCGACCTGGTGGGTCGTCCCGCTGACGGACTCAGCGGCGCGCTCACGGTCGGTCCGGGCCCTGGTCGAACGACAGGTGGGTCGTGCGGACGTGCAGGTCTCGCTGCGCCACGAGCTGCGCCGAGAGCTCTCAGCCACGTTGGATGCCGCGCACCGCGAGGGCGGCCGCCTCTTCGCCACGTCGCTGATGGAGGTGGCCGGCAGACCGGTCTCGGCGACGGTCACGACGTTCCGCCTCGGGCCAGAACGGACTCTGGACGGTCAGCGTCGCCGTGTGCGCATGCTCGGAGGCGAGGCGAGCGAGGCGATCGGTCCGTACGGCACGGTCCTGCGGCAGGTTCGAGAGAGCAACGGACCGGACGTCTGGGGATGCACGGACCTGCGCCAGCTCGTCGTCGACTACTGGTTCGATCCCGACGACGGAGAGGGGCTCTTCCGCGCGACGTTCACCACCCCGCACCTCCCGCTGAGGGATGCGATGACCGAGCTGTTCGACACGATCGTCGCCGGGATCGGGTGACGCGACGGGACGAACACCCGCATCGCGGGCAGCCGGACAGGGCGCCAGGCGCCACGATTTCGCTGTGACCCCGACCACACTTAGAGTGGCGCAATCGATACAGTCGACCGCCACGACGCCGTGGCGGTCAGGGAAGGACACCGATGTCAAACCCGACCAACGCGACCGTCTCCGTCGCGGCCATCCTCGCCGAGTCCGCCACCCGGCACAGCGACCAGACCGCCCTGATCATGGGCGACCAGCGGATCACCTACGCGGATCTCTGGGACCAGACCCGTTCCTACGCCGGCGCGCTGCGCGCCCGCGGTGTCGGACCGGGGTCGAAGGTCGCGGTTCTTCTCCCCAACGTCCCCGACTTCGCACGCTGCTACTACGCGGTGCTCGCACTCGGCGCGACCGTCGTCCCCGTCCACGCGCTGCTCAAGGGCGGCGAGATCCGCTACGTCCTCGAGGACTCGGGCGCCACGCTGCTCCTCGCCGGCGCACCGCTCCTCGAGGAGGCCGGCAAGGGTGCGCAGGCCGCGCAGGTCCCGGTCCTCAGCCTGCTCGTACCCGACGAGATGGTCGACCAGGTGCCGGTCCCCCGCCTGGAGGACGAGGCGTCGTCGGCCACCCCGATCGACACGTACGTACCCCAGGCGCCGGACGACGTCGCGACGATCCTCTACACGTCCGGCACCACGGGCGAGCCGAAGGGCGCGATGGGTTGCCACCTCGCGCTCGTCGAGCAGGTCAACACGCTGCTCTTCGACGCGATCCCGATGAAGTCGAGCGACGTGATCCTCGGGTGTCTGCCGTTCTTCCACACGTTCGGCCAGACGTGCGCGCTCAACGCGGCGTTCCGCGCGGGCGCCTCGGTGGTGCTGCTCCCGCGGTTCGACGCCGACAACGCGCTGAGCCTCATGAACGCCCACGGGGTGACGATCCTGATGGGCGTGCCGACGATGCACATCGCCATCACGCAGGCGGCGGCGAAGAACCCGGAGCGACCACCGCTGCGGTTCGGCGTCTCGGGCGGCGCGGCTCTCCCCGTCGCGGTGCTCGAAAAGTTCTCCGAGACGTTCGGTGCCGACATCCACGAGGGATACGGGCTGACGGAGACCAGCCCGGTGGCGACGTTCAACCACTTCGGCCAGCCGATCCGCCCCGGCACGGTGGGCCAGCCCATCTGGGGCGTCGACGTCGAGGTCGCCGACCCGCTGATCCGCGACAGCATCGAGCTGCTCCCCCACGGTGAGCTCGGCGAGCTGGTCATCCGGGGGCACAACCTGTTCTCCGGCTACCTCAACCGCCCCGACGCGACCGCGGAGGCCGTCGTCGACGGCTGGTTCCGCTCGGGCGACCTGGGCACCAAGGAGGCCGACGGCTTCATCACGATCGTGGACCGCACCAAGGACATGATCATCCGCGGCGGCTACAACGTGTACCCGCGGGAGGTCGAGGAGGTGCTGATGCGGCACCCGGCGGTCAACATGGCGGCGGTGTTCGGTCTCGAGCACGAGACGCACGGGCAGGAGGTCGCGGCCGCCGTCGTGCTGGCCGACGGCGCGGACCCGGTCACGGGCGAGGAGATCGTGGCGTGGACCAAGGAGCAGATCGCCGGGTACAAGTACCCGCGCACGGTGCAGGTGCTCGACACCCTGCCGCTGGGACCGAGCGGCAAGATCCTCAAGCGTGAGCTGGTGCGCCGGCTGGAGGAGTCCGGGACGCGCTGACCCGGCATGACGCAGAGGGCCGCGGGACCGTCACGGTCTCGCGGCCCTCGGTGCGTCCGCCTCAGGCGAGACCGAAGAACTCCACGATCGCTGCGGGGGCGTCCCAGTCGCTCGTGGAGCCGAGCGCGCGGATGGCGCGGGCGTTCGGGTTCGGGACGGTGTGGCCGCCGCCGTCGACGGTGTCGAGGACGACGGGCGCGTCACCGGTCCAGGCCAGCTCGGTGACGTCGTCGGACACCGCGGTCTCCGTCGGCCCCGTCGCGCCGTTGAGGCCGGCCCAGTACGCGGCGCCGTCGACGGCGGACATCGCCTCGCCCGCGTCTCCGCCTCCGGCGCGGATGGTGCCGCCCTCGTAGGGGTTGACACCGTCGTCCGTGCCCGTGACGAACATGGCCGGGACGGGCCCGCTCGGTCCCGCGCAGTCCCAGTTGTCCTCGACGGGCATCGTGGCGGCGACGGTCGCGACGCCGGCGACGGCATCAGGTGCCTCCGCCGCCATCCGCATCGCCATGTGCCCACCGTTGGAGTACCCGCCGACGTAGACCTGGTCCGTGTCGATGCCGTGCTCCGCGGCCATCTGGTCGATCAGAGCGAGGGTGAACGCGACGTCGTCGACGTCCTCCGTCTGGGACGGGTAGTCGCCCTCGGCGCGGCAGTCGTTGAAGGTGTTCTCGTAGCCCTCGGGGTAGGCGACCGCGAACCCGTCCTCGACGGCAAGCTCCTCGAAGCGGTATCCCGTGGACTCGCGGGCACCGGCGGCGTCCTCGCCGCTTCCTGAGTACCAGATCACGAGCGGTGCACCGTCCGGGAGGTTGTCGGGCGTCACCGCGAGGTAGTCACGAGCGGTGCCGTCCACGGCCACGCTGCCCGAGCCGACGTCCGCGGCGAGGTCGGGCTCGTCCACCGACGGCGTCCACAGGAACCAGAACGCCGCGCCCGCCACCAGGACGATCAGCACGGCCAGCACCCCGAGGATCCAGGTCCAGATCCGTCGTGCTCGGCTGCGAGTCCTGACCGACGCGTCCGCTTCGTTGCTCATCTCGTCTCCTTCTCGCGAGCGAGGGACAGTTCCCGTCGCCATCGAAAACAGAATAGTGCTCGGTAATCGACCGCGGACCGGACCTTCCGGGCATTCGACGCCGTGTGAGAAATCCCCGTGACCTAATCGTTGCGATTCGGTATCAGATACTTCCCTTCCCGATGCGACAGCGTCTCGCTACTGTCAGCCACGGCTTCGCTCCAGCTCTGCGCCTCACCCGTCCGGGTGAGATCGAGAACCGCCACGTGCAACGGTGCACGTCGCGAGAGAGGACATCATGTCCACGCACCTCCTGCGGGAACCCCGCACGCCCTGGGCCGTCAGCGCCGTCGCGCTCGCCCTCCTGACCCTGATCGTCCTCGGACTCGTCGCCTACCTGTTGGTCTTCAACGGCAAGGTGTCCGACGGCGCGACCCGGCTCGAAGACGGCGCCGCCCAGGTCAGTACCGGGTCCGGCACCCTGGCCGACGGCGCCGGAACCGCCGGGGACGGCGCGTCCGACCTGTCGGCCGGCGCCGAGCAGGTCTCCGCCGGTGCGCACGAGCTCGCCGCCGGCACCACGACCCTCAGCACCGGGACCGCACGCCTCGCCGACGGCGCACAAACCGCAGCAGACGGCTCGGTCGACCTGCGAGACGGCGCGCTGAAGCTCCTCGACGGGACGGCCACCGCCCGCACGGGCGCGGGCGACCTGGCGACGGGGGCACAGGACGCAGCGGCGGGCGCCGGGCGCCTGAGCGCCGGGAGCGTCACGGCGAGCGAGGGCGCCGCAGCCCTCGCCGACGGCGCGGGCGACCTGCGTGACGGCGCAGCCACGGCCGCGGGCGGTGCGCTCAGCCTGGCCGACGGGACGTCCCAGGTCCGGACCGGCGGAGAATCCCTCGCCGACGGGGCCTCCGACCTCGCGGACGGCGCCGCGGACCTCGACGACGGAGCTGTCACCCTGGCCACCGGGCTGACCTCGCTGAGCACGGGAGCCGGGGACCTCCTCACGGGCGCGACCGGGCTCAAGGACGGGGCGACGCTCCTCGCCGACGGTGCTGCACAGGCTCGGGACGGCGCAGCACAGCTCTCCGACGGCGCGGCCGACCTCTCGACAGGGGTACAGCAGGTCGCCGACGGAGCCGCCGACCTCGCGGCCGGTGCGCAGAAGGCCCTCGACGAGGGTGCAGCACCGCTCGCCGCGGGAGCCGCGGACGTCGCCACGGGCGCCGACACCGCGGCCACCGGCGCGCAGAACCTCGCAGCCGGGACCGCGCAGCTCTCGGCGGGTCTGAACGACCCCTCGGCCGGTGCAGCACGCGGGGCGGCCACCGTCTCCGGAGGCGTGGCACAGCTCGCGACAGCCCTGGCCAACCTCGAGGCCGCCCTCGGCACCAGCGGCGAGATCGACCCCGCCACGCTCGCGGCCGTCCGCGCCGGCATCGCCGAGGCACGCACGAGCTCCGACACCCTCGCAGCAGGAGCCACCAACCTCAGCGGTGGCATCCAGAACCTGGCCTCAGGTGCGAAGTCCGCGAACGACGGCGCCCAGGCGCTCGCGACCGGCACCGCCGATCTCCGGGACGGGACCGCGAAGGTCGCCGCGGGTGCCGAGCAGCTGCGTGTGGGCCTCGCCGGCGACGCGGGCAAGAACGTCGCGGGGCTCGTCCCCGGGGCCCAGCAGCTCTCTGCAGGCGCCGCTGCGGCGTCGACCGGCGCGCGGGATCTCGCAATCGGTGCCGAGAACCTCGCGGACGGGACCTCGAACGTCGCCGACGGCGCGGTGGGCGTCCGGGGCGGATCGGCCCAGCTCGCGGACGGCGCGGGCAAGGTCGCGAACGGCGCGACCTCCGCGGCCGAGGGCGGTGTGACGCTCGCCGACGGGACGACGGCCATCGCCGAGGGCGCGAGTGCTGTGGCCGGCGGAGCCGGTGACCTTGCGGACGGTCTCGTCACGCTGGACGACGGCGCGGTGCTCCTCTCGGACGGCGTGCTCCAGGTCGCCGGGGGGTCGGTGACGCTCGCAGACAAGTCCGGCGAGCTCGCGGCAGGCGTGCAGCAGGTATCGACCGGCGCCGGCGACCTGGCCGACGGCAACTCACGCCTGGCCGACGGCGCCCAGCGCCTGAGCACGGGCACGGTGGAGCTCAACGACGGCGCGGACGCCCTGGCGGTCGGCGCCGGCGACCTCCGCGACGGTCTGGCCACGCTGCTCGAGGGCAGCGCGGACCTCGACGAGGGCGCCGGTGATCTCGAGGAGGGCGCGACGACGCTCGCCGCGGGGACGGACGACCTCTCCACCGGGGCGTCCGAGCTGGCCGACGGTGGTGGCCAGATCGCGACGGGCGCCTCGGACCTGAACGACGGCGTCGTCCAGGTCGCGGCCGGCACCACCGACCTGCGGACGCAGGTCGACGAGGCTCCGGTCGTCCCCGTCGCCTGGAGCGCGATCCTGATCGCCCTCCTCGCCGCCGCAGCAGGTGCGGTGGCCATCGGACTGGGGGTCCGGAGCCGCTACACGGCCTGACCCTCTCGGGGCGTGTCATCGGCGACCACGCTCCCGCACCCGATCGGGGGCGGCCCACACCCCGGGCCGCCCCCGATCTTGCTGTCCGGCCGCCGCCGCCCTGTCCACAGGACGGTGAGGGCCGTCGCCGTCCACAGTCCGTTCCCGTTCTCGCGTGCAATGTCGGCGGAGACCGCGAGAGTGGTCCCATGACACCGACCTCAGCCCGCTGCTTCGGCGACGGCGACGACCTGTACGCCGCGTACCACGACGAGGAATGGGGTGTCCCCGTGCACGGAGACACCGCACTGCTCGAGCGGTTCGCGCTCGAGGGCTTCCAGTCGGGGCTCTCGTGGCTCACCGTCCTGCGCAAGAGGCCGGCGTTCCGCGAGGTCTTCGACGGGTTCGACCCCGAGGCGGTCTCGCGGTTCACCGACGACGACGTCGCGCGCCTTCTCGGCGACGCCCGGATCATCCGGAACCGCGCCAAGATCGAGGCGACGATCGCCAACTCCCGCGCCGTCGTCGCGCTGCACGAGGCGGACGAGTCGCTCGACGAGCTGGTCTGGTCCTTCGCCCCCGAGGCCCGCGCCGAGCCGGACCGGCCACGAACCTGGCACGAGGTCCCCGCGACGTCGGATGCGTCGAAGGCGCTCGCCAAGGAGCTGAAGCGACGGGGGTTCCGGTTCGTCGGGCCGACCACCGCCTACGCGGCGATGCAGGCGTGCGGTCTCGTCGACGACCATCTCGCGGCCTGCCCCGTCGTCCTCGCGCGGCGCTGACCAGCACGACCGCCGCGCTGGCGTCCAGCAGGTGAGACGAGGTGCGACGATAGGGGCATGTCCGCCTACGTCAGCGCTCTCGACCTCTTCTCGATCGGCATCGGGCCGTCGAGCTCGCACACCGTCGGCCCCATGCGTGCCGCCGCGCACTTCGCCGGAGAGCTCCAGCGGAGCGCCCGCGACGGGCGCGGTCCCACCGGCGGCGGGACCGGCGCCCCGACGCACCTCTCCGTGGTGCTGTGCGGGTCGCTCGGCGCCACCGGTATCGGCCACGGCACCCCCGACGCCGTCGTCGCGGGCCTGCGGGGTCAGATCGCCGAGACCTGTGACCCCGACGCGATCCCCGACGGGTGGGAGAAGCTCGGCGACGGCAGTCCGGTCGTGATCGGTCGGGGGCTCGACGCAGACACCGCGGGCGAGGACGAAGGCGAAGACCTCGACGAGGAACCGCTCGTCATCACCGTCGCGACCGCCGACATCCGGCTCGCGCCGCTGACGCGCCTGCCCGGGCACCCCAACGGCATGCGGTTCACGGCCACCGACGACGCGGGCGACGTCGTCGTCGAGCGGGTCTACTACTCGATCGGCGGCGGGTTCGTGCTCAGCGAGGAGGAGCTCGCCGAAGCAGAGGAGGCCGAGAAGCGGCAGCGTGCCGCCGAGGCCGTCGAGACCACGCCGGTCGAGCCCGTCGAGACCACGCCGGTCGAAACCGTCTCGTCAGGCTCGACGAACAAAACGACCGTCTCGACAGGCTCGACGAACAAAACGACCGTCTCGGCAGGCTCGACGAACGAACCAGCCGTCTCGACGCCGGTCGAGCCTGTCGAGACCGTCCCCTACCCCGTCCTCAACGCCGCCCAGCTGCTCGCCGCCGCCGACCGGACCGGCCTCTCGATCGCCGAGGTCGCCTGGGCCAACGAGACGGCGCTCCGCCCCGAGGCCGAGGTGACCGCGGCACTGGACGACATCTGGCAGACGATGTCGGACTGCGTCGACCACGGTCTAGAGCGGCACGGGACGCTGCCCGGCCGGATGAAGGTCCGCCGTCGTGCGCGGTCTCAGCGCGAGAAGCTCGAGGTGATGGACGCCGCGGGCGCCGAGACCACGATCGAGTGGCTGCAGGCCTATGCGATGGCGGTCAACGAGGAGAACGCCTCGGGCCAGCGCGTCGTCACGGCGCCGACCAACGGTGCCGCCGGCATCATCCCGGCCGTGGGGCGGCACTTCCTGCGCACCCACCCCGAGCTCCAGGGTGACGACGAGGCCACGGCCGCCGAGCGCCGTCGGACGATGCGGACGTACCTGCTCACCGCGGCCGCGATCGGCGCGCTCTACAAGCGCAACGCCTCGATCTCCGGCGCCGAGGCGGGCTGCCAGGGCGAGGTGGGCTCGGCCTGCTCGATGGCGGCCGGCGCGATCTGCGCCCTGCTCGGCGGCACGCCCGCGCAGGTGGAGAACGCCGCGGAGATCGCGATGGAGCACAACCTGGGGCTGACGTGCGACCCGGTCGGCGGGCTCGTGCAGGTACCGTGCATCGAGCGCAACGCGATCGCGGCGTGCACGGCGGTCTCGGCGGCGCGGATGGCGCTGCAGGGGGACGGTTCGCACGTGGTCTCGCTCGACACGGTCATCGAGACGATGCGCCAGACCGGCCTCGACATGTCGACCAAGTACAAGGAGACGTCGGAGGGCGGTCTCGCGGTCAACGTCATCGAGTGCTGATGAACGACTCCGCCCGTGCCCGGCTCCTGGAACTGCGCGCGACGACGCTGCTCCGGGGCGAGCGCCTGCGCGGCGACGTCCACGGCATGGTGGAGGCGTCGCGGACCTCGAACGCCGACGACGAGCACGACCCTGAGGGTTCGACGATCGCGTTCGAGCGGGCGCAGACCGCAGCGCTGGCCTCGCAGGCAGACACGGATCTCGCCGAGATCGACGCGGCGATCGCCCGGCTCGACGACGGCACCTACGGCATCTGCGAGGCGTGCGGGCGGGAGATCGCGCCCGCGCGGCTCGAGGCCCGTCCCACGGCGCGCAGCTGCATCGCCTGCGCCTGAGCCTCAGCCCGGTGGCGCCGGACGGAGGTAGGCGGCCAGCTTCACGGCGAGCCCTCGCCCGTCCGGGGCGGAGACGACCTCGGCATGGGTCTGACGCAGGGCGGTCGGGGTGCCGTGCGCCAGGAGCTGCTGCCCGGGGGTGAGCTCGCGGATCGCGATCCCTGCGACGTGATCCGGGTACAGCCGGGCCGCGCGGGCGTAGATCTCGGGGTCGTGCTGCCCGTCGTCGCCGATCAGGAGCCAGCGGACGTCGGGGAACTCCTGCACCAGGCGGTCGAGCTCGGCGTTCTTGTGCTCGGGGCCGCTGCGGAACCAGCCCGTGTTGGTCGGGCCCCAGTCCGTGAGGAGCAGCGGTCCGGCCGGGAAGCCGTGCGTCTGGAGGAACCGACGCAGCGTGGCCGCGGTGTTCCACGCGCCGGTCGAGAGGTAGACGAACGGGGCGTCGGGGTGGGCGGCCTGGATCCCGCGGTAGAGGCCGGCCATGCCGGGCACGGTGTGCCGGGCGCTCGGGTGGCGGGCGAAGGTGTTCCAGGCTGCCACGAGGGGTCGCGGCAGGGCGGTGACGAGCACGGTGTCGTCGATGTCGCTGACGACGCCGAGCCGTTCGCCGGGGGCCACGACGACGACGTCGCCCGTGACGCACTCTCCGGTCGCCACCCGGTAGGTGACCTCGTGCCGACCGGGCTCGAGGTCGGCGTCGACGGTGGCGTGCAGGTAGCCGCCACGGTCGGCGTGCAGGGCGACGGACCGCCCGGCGATCTGCACGTCGACGCGCTCCCCCGGCGCCGGGGCGGAGAAGAAGCTGCGGTACCCGCGGCGCTCGCCCGCGGGCCTGCCGTCCTCGCGGCGCGGCCGGGTGAGCAGCACCCGGGCCATGACGCGGACCGAGCCCGGCTGCGACGTCGTGCCCGCCGAGCCGTACCCGGTGTACGGCAGGACGGCCGGCCGCCAGTCCCGTGAGCGGAGCAGGCGCGACAGCACGCGGTGATAGCGGTCCTCGAGCCGGGCGCCGAGGTGCGGGCGGCGGGACGTCGACGGCGAGTGGTCCGCGAGGTGGGTGGCGTCAGGTCGGTGGCTGGGCACGGGGCCACGGTGCCACACGCTGGCGACGTTCGCCGTCGTGCGGACGGTCAGCCCTCGACGAGGCGCCCGAGGGCGTGCAGGCGTGCCTTCCAGAACTCCTTCAGGGCGGGCACGTCGTCCGGGTCCTCGATGCGCGTGTGCTGGACGGCGGCCCGCACCTTGCCGCTCGGAGTCCCGTCGGCGCGGTCCGGGGCGTCGCTCAGCCCGAGGATCACGCGGCCCCGTCCGTCTCCGCCGCCGACGGCGGTCGTCGGCCATCGCCAGCGCACGGAACTGGGTGCCGTCGCCCCCACCACCTCGATCTCGACAGGGTCGTCACCCCGGGCGAGCTTCCCGAGGGCGGCGTCGAGCCACAGGGCGCGCGCGACGTCGTCGGACGCGAACGCGAAGACCTCCGCGCGGCTCGCGGCGATGGTCCGCGAGGCGTTCACCTCGTACGTGCCGTCCGCGCGCTGCCCGGGGCGACGCAGACCGCGCGCCTGCTCGTAGGCGACCGTGACCGACTGCGCCCACCACCCGTCGACGTCGTGCGACTCGACGAGGAGCGCCGCGATGGCCGGGTGCCGCATCTCCCGCGCACCGGCGGCGTCGAGGATCTCGAACCACTGCGCGCGACGGCGACCCGTGGCGGCCAGGACGGCGTCGTCGCCGGTGGTCTGCTCGATCGGACGTGCGTTCATCCCGTCAGGCTACGAGCCTCTGGCCCACCGCACCCGAGATAGCCGAAGGGCGGGGCGGGCCGGAGATCCGGCCTGCCCCGCCCTCGGGTTGGATCAGGCCTCGAAGACCGTGCGACCGTCCTTGATGGTGCGCACGACCGCGATGTCCTTGATCGCGTCCGCGTCCGCCTCGATCGGGTTGGCGTCGAGGACGGCGAAGTCGGCCTTCTTGCCGACCTCGATCGACCCACGCACGGCCTCCTCGCGGTACTCGTACGCGGCGTTGATCGTCAGCGCCTGCAGCGCCTCGAGCGGCGTGATGCGCTGCGCCTCGCCGATGACGGTCCCGCCCGTGGAGCGGCGCACGACGGCGGTCCACATCAGCTGGAGCGGGTTCATCGGGGTGACCGGGAAGTCTGAGTGGTTGGTCGGGTGCAGACCCTTATCGATCGCCGACCGCATCGGGGAGATCCCGAAGGCCCGTTCCTCGCCGAAGTTCTTCACGTGCGTGTCGCCGAAGATCCAGGTGTGGATGGTGAACATCGACGGCTCGAAGTCCTCGGCGACGTAGTCGTCGAGCTGGTCGAGACGCATCACCTGCGAGTGGATCGGCACGGTGCGGCCCGGGGCCTCGGCCCCCGCCTCCACCGCCGCGCGGTGGGCCGTGAGGAGCTGGTCGACCGAGGCGTCGCCGTTGCAGTGCGCGAAGACCTGGACGCCGTTGCGGTACGCGAGCTCGACGAGGGAGTTGGTCTCGTCCTGGTCGATGACGGCGATGCCGTGCCAGTGGGTCTCTCCGCTGGGGCCGCCGGTGACGTACTCCTCGGTGACGTTCGCCGTCCGGCCCTGCGGCGAGCCGTCGAGGATCAGCTTGGTGCCGTGGACCGAGTGCCCGCCGACCTCCGTGCCGATGATCTTCGCGTCGATCGCCTTCTGCAGGTCCGGGAAGAACACGAGGGACTTCACGTCGATCGGCAGCGGGTTGGCTGTCGCGCTCTCGCGGACCAGGTTCACGGCGCTCATGTCTGCGGCACCGTCCTGCGCGACTGTGTAGCCCCAGCGGGCGTACTCGGCGGCCATGGCCCGGAGTTCCTCCTCGCCGGCCGGCGGGAGCTGGAACATCAGCGGGAAGAACGCCTGCTCCCAGATCTCGCCCGACGGGTCCTGCGAGCCCTCGGTGCGGATGATCGTGCCGCCGTCGGGGTCGGGCGTCTCGGCGGTGTACTCGAGGAGCTCGAGGACCTTGCCGTTGACGACCGCGCCGTGGTTCGAGATGTGGATGAGCGCGACCCGGTACTCGGAGAACTCCTCGTCGATGATCGCCGCGGTGATCTTGCCGCCGTCGTCCATCTCGTCCGGGTAGTAGCCCCACCCGAGGATCCAGTCGCCCGGCTGGGCGTTGTTGCGGTCACGTGCCTCGCCGAGCTTGCGCAGGATGTCCTGCACCGTGCGGGTGTCGCCGACGGGCGGCGTGTGCAGGGCGGCGTGCTTGATGTAGGGGGCACCGGCCGTGATGTGGCTGTGCGGGTCGATGAAGCCTGGGACGACGGTCTTGCCGGCGAGGTCCAGGACCTCGGTGCTCTCGTCGGCCAACGCGCGGATCTCGTCGGTGGCCCCGACGGCGGCGATCTTCCCGTCGGCGACGGCGACGGCCTCGGCCGTGCTCCCGGCGTCGTCGACCGTGACCACGGATGCGTTGATGAGAATGAGTTCTGGTGCGCCCATGCTGTGCCTCACAAGGTTAGGAGTAGTCGAAGCGGCCATCGCCCCGTGAGGGAGATCACCGACCACCTTCGAGGCTAGATCCGGACGGTCGTGCGCGCCTGGCGAACGACCGACTCCGACAATGCTCCTACGCTCCCAACACAATTCCTCTGCTTTACTCGCAGATGGTCAAGCAGAACGCTCCTGACCGCTCATGGCACCGATCGATGTCATGACCTCGTCCGTGAGTTCTCTCCGCGCCTGCGCCGGACGGGTGCCGACCGGCAGCTGCTTGGTCGGGCCGATGGGCTTGCCGAACGAGACCTGAACCCGATGGATCCGTGGCAGTCGCTTGCCCGGGGGCTGCACCTTGTCGGTCCCCGTGACGGCGACCGGGATGATCGGGGCGTGGCCCGCCAGGGCCAACCACGCGACGCCGGTGTGCCCCTTGTGGAGCTTGCCGTCGCGCGAGCGTGTGCCCTCGGGGTAGATCCCGAAGGCGCCACCACGGTTGAGGACGTCGAGCGCGTCCTGCAGGGACCGCTGCCCCGCCCGCGGGTCGTCGCGCTGGACCGGGATGTGCCCGAGCGTGGTGAAGAACCAGCGGGAGATCCGCCCCTTGACCCCCGTGCCCTCGAAGTACTCCGCCTTGGCGAGGAACGTGACGTGCCGCGGCGCGACGATCGGGATGATCAGCGAGTCGATGAACGACAGGTGGTTGCTGGCGAGGATGACGGGCCCGCTGCGCGGGATGTTGCCGCGCCCGGTGACCTCTGGACGGAGAAACACGTACGCAAGCAGCGACAGGATCAGCTTGAGGACGCGATAGGTCATTCAACTATTGTGCACCGGATCTTCACACTCGCCGCACCCCGCGTGCGCGGACCGGCCCTCACCCCTTCAACCCGGAGCGCGACACCCCCTCGATGATGTACCGCTGGAGGAAGACGAACAGAACGAGCACGGGAACACTGGCAACGACGGCGCCGGCCATGAGGATGTCGTACCGGACGGCGTTCGCCGACTGCAGCGTCGACAGCCCGGCCGGCAGCGTCTGTACCTCTGGGCTGAACAAAACGTAGACAGGCCACAAGAAGTCGTTCCAGTTCGTCAGGAGCGCAAGCAGAGCAAGGGTGGCGAGCGCAGGCCGCGAGAGGGGAAGGACCACGCGCCAGAAGATCTGGAACGCATTCGCTCCATCGAGACGGGCGGCCTCTTCCAGCTCGAGCGGGATCCCGAGGAAGAACTGGCGAAGGAAGAATACGCCGAAGGCAGAAGCGGCCGTCGGGACGATCACGGCGACCAACGTATTGAGCCACCCGAGCTCGTTGACGATGAGGAAGTTCGGGATCACGAGAATGACAGGCGGCACGAACAACGTGGCGATAATCGCGCCGAAGACGACGTTTCGCCCGCGGAACGTCATTCGTGCAAGTGCATAGCCTGCCAGCGCCGCGGTCCCCACGACGAGCGCTGCGTTGGAGACGGCGGCAACCATGCTGTTGGCGAACCAGCGAAGGACCGGCGTGCCAGCCGTGGTCAGGATTGCTCGGTAGCCCTCGAGGGTGAATGGATCGGGAATCCATGACGGAGGGAATCCCGCGGCGTCCCCCCTCGTCTTGAAAGATGTCAGCACCATGAAGACAAGCGGGCTGACGAAGACGAGCGCGAGAACGATCAGCCCGGCGTAGCGCACCACATGACGCGCAGTGAGTGGACGTTTGCGGGGCACGAGGCCGATCCGCTCCTCGCCTTCAACCTCTGGCATCGTATTCATGATTGCTTCCTCTCGCGGAACAGCCAGAACACGACGACGCTCAAGACCATGAGGAATGCTGTGAGCACGTAGCTCATCGCAGCGGCCGTTCCCATCTGGTACTGGCGCAGTCCTGTTTCGGAGATCTGATAGATCGCCGTACGCGTTGCCCGGCCTGGCCCACCCTGTGTCATCAGGTACGACTGCCCAAACATATTGGCGGACGCGATGATCGTGATCATGGTGATGAAAGCCAGCACGGGTCTGAGCCCGGGCAGAGTGACGTGCACGAACTGGTTCCAGGCGCTCGCCCCATCTACTCGTGCGGCCTCGTAGAGCTCCTTGGGAATGTCCTGGAGCGCTGCGAGGTAGATGACAGAGTTGTAACCGAGCGTCCACCAGACCGTGACGCCGACGAGCGACACCCAGGCGGCAGGCAAGGAGGTCAGCCACGCCGTGTCGTCCGGGAGCCCCAGCAGCCCGAGGTAGTAGTTCACCAGCCCGATGTTGTTGTCGAGCAGGTACCGCCACAGGACAGCAACCACGGCGACACCGAGGACGTACGGTGCGAAGTACACGGCTCGGAAGAGATTGCGCCCCGGAAACTTTTTGTTCATCACGAGCGCGACGAGCAGGGGGAGCGTCAACAGGAGCGGAACGCTTGCCACGGTAAATATTCCGGTCGCACCCATCGAGGTCCAGAATGACTCGAAGTACACCGAGCCACTGTCAAAGAGGTCTCGGTAGTTGTCGAGTCCGACAAACGGCTTTCCGGGCAGTGTGAAGTCCCACCGATGAAGCGAGATGTACAGACCGTAGACCACCGGGCTCACGACAAACGCGATGAACAAGACAAGATACGGCGCGAGGAACAACCAGGGAGTCAAGCGGCCGTGGGGTGCAGTCCCCCTCCTCGACGCCCCACCACGGTGTGAGCTCCGATGAGCTTTGTCGGGACGAGCAGTCGCCGACGGTGCCACGCGTGTGGACATCGACCTAGCCTCCGAAGGTCTCGAGATTCTGTTCCATGAGTTCGGTCGCCTTGCCTGCCTCGTCTGCAAGTGCCGCCTGCGGGTCTTCGTCACCGAGGATCGCGCCGGCGACAGCCGGTTCAAGGGTCTCGGCCTGCACGCCACCGAGGCCAGGTACAGCCGGGAGGAAGCGCATCTCGTCGATCCGATCAGCAATAGCCTGTTGAGGCAGGCCGTCGAGCGCACCGCCTTCACGGACCGACGTCCGCGCCGGGATCATTCCCGACCCTGCCCACTCGTCCGAGTGCTCGCTCATCCATGCGATAAAGACCTGCGATGCCGCAAAGCGGTCTTCGTCGGCAGACGCCTGGGTGGTGATGAAGAAGTTGTGCGAGTTCGCCCAGACCGCAGGCGCGTCGCCAATCGTCGGGATGGGTGCCATCTCCCACGACAGATCGGTGGCCTTCAGATCGTTGATCTGCCAGATCCCATCCCAGGTGATCGAGGTTTCGCCGTTCTTAAAGGCAACGTACTGAGAGTCGATCGCCACGTCTGACGGGCTGTAGCCCGCGTCGACGATCCCGCGCTGCCACTCCAGCGCCTCGACGCCCGCCTCGTCGTCGTACGTCGCGGCGCTCCCGTCGGCTGCGTACGGCTCTCCGCCGTTCTGCCAGTCGAGGGACAGGAACTCGAGGTGCGCCGGCCACAGAGAAGGCATCCAGAACGGCTGCTCAAACCCAGCGGCCTGCAACTTGTCGAGCGCGTCCATGAAAGACGACTTGTCGGTCGGGGGCTCGTCGATCCCTGCGGCCTCGAAGTGCTCGGCGTTGTAGTACATGGCCAGCGAGTGGACATCGAGCGGAATCCCGTAGCGCTTTCCCTGGTAGATCCCGGCATCCCAGAGCTCGGCAGTGAAGTCGTCTGCGGTGAGACCGATCCCGTCTGCCAAGCCATCGACCGGAGCGATCACGCTCCGGGCTGCGTTCGTCGCGAGCTGATCGAGATGCATCGCTCCGACGTCCGGACCCTCGCCAGCCTGAACCGCAGCTGGCAGCTTGGCATAGAAGTCGGACCAGTCGACGGCGTTGGAGACGACGTCGATGTTCTCGTGCTCGGCGTTGAACTCCTCCACCATCTGGTTCATGAACGGCCCGTCACCGCCGGTGAACCCGGTCCAGTACGAGAGCTCGACGGCCGGACCGTCGTACTCGCCGTCGAACGAGGATTCCGATGCCGCTCCTCCGCCCGCCAGCTCTTCGGCGCTCGTCCCGCCGCTGCACGCGGTGAGGGCGAGCGCGCCAATACCGAGGATCGCAGCCGCGAACGTTCCGCGGCCACGTCGATTCTGCCTGCGCGAGGTCGTACTCATCGTTGAGCTCCTTCTGACGTCGTCGTCGGTGATGAATGTCGGTTCCGCCGAGATCCCCCGACGGTAAACCTTGTACCGGACTTTCTACAGCATGGATACAAGGTTGTACAGAGGTGACGGTAAACCTTGTAATCGGCGAGGGTTCTCGCCTACGCTCTGCATGGAGCACCGCGGCCCAACCGGCCGCGGCCCGTCCCCGGCGACGCCGGGCGGCGCCGGGGCCACAGGAAGGCGAGTTCGATGCGACGAGTCCGGCTGCAGGACATCGCGGAGCGGTCAGGCGTGTCGATCAAGACCGTCTCGAACGTCGTCAACGGCAAGGCTTCCGTGACCGACTCGACACGCACACGGGTGCAGGCTGTCATCGACGATCTCGGGTACCGACCGAACGTCGCTGCGCAGCACCTTCGTCGTGGACGAAGCGGAATGATCGCTCTCGCGTTTCCGGAACTGACAGAGCCGTACTTCGCCGAACTCGCGTCTCATCTCGTCCGCGCGGCGAAGAAGCGCGGCCTGAGTGCGATCGTCAGCCAGACCGACGGACTCGCGGAGACCGAACGCGCCGTGGCGGACGGTACCGACATGCCGCTTGTAGACGGACTCATCCTCAGCCCGCTAGCCCTTGGTGCGGCAGACCTGGCAGAGCGAACCGACAAGGGCCCGCTCGTCCTGCTCGGCGAGACCGTCCGTGACGAGTCACCCTATCCTCGCGTCGCGATCGACAACCACCAGGCCGCGGTCGAGGCGACTCTCCACCTGGCAGGTCTTGGCCGACGACGGATTGCGGCGATCGGCGCCCGGGCGACCGCGCCCCGCGCGACGGCTGTTCTCAGGCTGGAGGGGTACCGGGCGGGCCTTGCTGCCGCTGGCCTTTCCTACGATTCCGATCTTGTCGGCTATGTCCCCGGGTTCCATCGGTGTGACGGCGAGCAGGCAATGTTCGATCTCCTGCAGCGCGACCCGCGGCCAGATGCTGTCTTCTGCTTCAACGACTCCCTGGCCCTCGGAGCGCTACGCGCCCTGCGCGAATCTGGGTTGTCGGTGCCCGACGACGTGGCGATTATCGGGATCGACGACATCGAGGAGGGCCGCTTCAGCGCACCCGCGCTCAGTACGATCGCGCCCGACAAGAGTGCCATCGCGGACGCCGCAATCTCCCTCCTCCTTGATAGGGCGGACGACCCGAATTCCGCGCCCCGAGAGGTCACCGTCGGATTCGAGCTCGTCGCGCGCGGCAGTACGAGTTGCCCGTCACCCGCGCCGACACCTCTACCGGTGACCACCCGCCCGTCCAACCGGGAGTTCGACGACGACTCTCCCGACACTGCGGGCCTCGGCCTGCCCAAGAGCCCGGAGGCCTGATTCCCGTGGAAACTCTCTCCCTGCTACGTGCGAGCAACTCCGACGGGACGTATCCACGGCCCCAACTGATGCGTTCAGGATGGAGCGACCTCTGCGGTGCCTGGGACTTCGCGATCGATACGGCAGACGAAGGGCTCGACCAGAGCTGGCATTCGCCCGACGCATCGTATTTCGACCGCCGGATCACTGTTCCCTACCCGCCTGAATCTCCGGCCTCGGGGGTGAACGCGACGGACCACCTCGGCGTCGTCTGGTACCGACGGAAGATCACCGCGGCCGACCTGCGCGGCGCAGGGGAGACTTCGCCGGGCGATCGGACGCTCCTGCACTTCGGGGCCGTCGACTACGCGTGCGACGTCTGGCTTGACGGCCAGCACCTCGCGCGCCACGTCGGGGGTCAGACGCCCTTTTCCGTCGACATCACCGTGGCCGCGCGAGGAGCCGGCAGCCGTCCGCTGACACTGGTCGTCCGGGCCGAGGACGACCCCGTGGACGTGTCGCAGCCGCGAGGCAAGCAGGACTGGCAGGTCGAGCCGCACGTAATTTGGTACGACCGAACCACGGGCATCTGGCAACCCGTCTGGCTTGAGCACGTTCCGGCGGTTCATATCGAAGAGATCAGTTGGGCATGCGACACCTCGGAAGCACAGGTCGAGCTGACCGTCACGCTCAACCAGACTCCACGAACTGCATTCGAGCTCGACCTTTCGCTGACCTGCGGAGACGAACTGCTGGCACAGGTCGCGACGCTCGTACGAGACCGGGACTCGCAGATCACCGTCAGCGTTCCCCGCCAGACCAACGGACAGGACTACGAGTCGCTGCTGTGGAGCCCCGACCAACCGACACTGATCGACGCCGCCATCACCCTAAGATCGGCGGACTCGACCTCGCCTGCGGATCAGGTCGCCTCCTATCTGGGACTTCGTTCAGTGTCGACGCACGGAAACACCCTTCTTCTGAACGACAGACCGTTCCCCCTTCGGTCGGTCCTCGAACAGGGCTTCTGGCCTCAGACACACCTCGCTGCACCGAGCGCCGATGCGCTCCGTGCAGAAGTTCAGTTGATCAAGGACCTCGGCTTTAACTCGGCTCGCGTGCACCAGAAGGCTGAGGACCCTCGATTCCTCTTCTGGGCCGACCGTCTCGGCCTGACCATCTGGGCGGAGACCGCGAACGCTTACGCGTTTACGGGTCGCGCGGTCGAGATGCTGACACGCGAATGGCTGGATCTCGTACGCCGCGATCGGTCACATCCGTCGATCATCGCGTGGGTCCCCATGAACGAGAGTTGGGGAGTCCAGCACATCTCTCACGACCCGGCCCAGCAGCAGTACACGGTCGCACTCGCCGCGCTGACCCGATCGCTCGACCCCACACGCCCGGTGATCTCGAACGACGGCTGGGAGCACACGGACTCCGATATCTGGACGATTCACGACTATGAGCCGTCCGGAGAGGTTCTCCGTGAGCGGTATGGGTCTGATGTCTCCGTGCACCGGCTCTTCGCTGGCATGGGACCAGCGGGCCGACGGCTCCGCCTGACGGACGTCGTCGACCCTGGAATGGATGACAGGCCGGTGATGCTGACCGAGTTCGGCGGAGTGAACTTCGCCGCTGATCGCTCGGATGCATGGGGATACTCCACGGCGACAGATGAACAGGACTTCGCGGAACGAGTCGGCGGGCTTCTCACGGCGGCGCGAGAGGCTGAGCCACTCGCCGGGTTCTGCTGGACGCAGCTCACCGACACGGGTCAGGAGACCAATGGCCTCTTGTACGCAGACAGAAGTCCGAAGATCCCGATCGCTACGCTGCGCCGTCTCGTCACCGGCGACAACGAACTCTAGGACTCGGGCGCTACCTGGCTCCGGCAGCCCCGCACGCGCAGCAGCACGCCCTGCTCGGGCGCGAGGCAGGGCAGGGGCAGCCCGACGGACTCCAGCACCGCGCCAGGCAGCTCGACCGATCCCTGGTCCCACCACGGCGGCGGCGCGTCCTGGACGGCGAGCGCGACCGGCCCGAGGTCGACGCGCTCGACGCGGTACCGCCGTGCGGGGTCGAGCCCGGGCAGGCAGGCCGGTGCCGGCATCGCGTCCGCCGACGCGGTCCGGCTGACGACGGCGTAGATCGCCTCGGTCCGGTCGGGCGCGACGATCCCGTGCACCCAGGACTCCTCGGTGCGGTCGGCGCGCACCGTCACCCCGGTGGCGACGAGGGGCCGCAGGTCGCGCACGAGGGCGGTCCAGCGCCGCAGGGCGCGTCGGTCGTCCTCGCTCAGTGCCGTGATGTCAGCCTCGATGCCGCTGTGCCCGAAGACGGCGGTCAGCAGCCGGAAGCCCAGAGACTGCGAGCGCCCGGTGGTGTGCGCGCGGGCGTCGCCGACGTGGGTGCCGACGAGCTCGGGCGGGACGAGCAGCCCGGTCCAGCGCTGCACGGCCTGCCGCTCGAGCGGGTCGTTGGTGTCGGAGGCCCAGACCCGGTCGGTGCGGTCGAGGACGTCGAGGTCGACGCGTGCCCCGCCCGAGGAGCAGGACTCGATCTCCAGGCCGGGGAACCGGTCGGTGAGCTCGTCCATGAGGCGCCGGGTGGCCAGGACCTGCGGCCTGCTCGGTCCGTCGAGCACGTCCCGGTTCTGGTCCCACTTGAGGTACTCGACGGGGTAGGTCTCCAGCAGTGCGACGATCGCGTCCCGGACGGTCGCGTACGCGCCGGGCTGGGCGAGGTCGAGCACGTGCTGGTGGCGCCACGCGAGAGGCTCGCGGTGCGCGGCGCCCTGCAGGACCCACTCGGGGTGCGCGCGTGCGAGGTCGGAGTCCAGGTTCACCATCTCGGGCTCGACCCAGAGGCCGAACCCCATGCCGCGCGCACGGACGTGCTCGACGAGGGGTCCGAGCCCGTCGGGCCACCGGTCGGGGTCGACCTGCCAGTCACCGAGCGCCCGGGTGTCGTCCACCCGGCCGCGGAACCAGCCGTCGTCGAGCACGAACCGTTCCACCCCGACGTCGGCCGCGACGTCGGCGAGCGCCGTGAGCCGGGTCAGGTCGTGGTCGAAGTAGACGGCCTCCCAGGTGTTGAGCGTGACGGGCCGTGGCCGCGACGTCCGACGGGGGCGGGACCGGGTCCACGCGTGGAAGCGCTCGGACGTGCCGTCCATCCCGTTGTCCGACCAGGCGGCGAGCGTGCGCGGCGAGTCGTAGGACTCCCCGGGCGCGAGCACGACCTCGCCCGGCCCCCAGAGCTCACCGGCGCCGACGACGGTGTGCCCCGTCGGCTGGTGCTCGACGTGCACGCTCGTGTCCCCGCTCCAGGCGTGGTGGACGGCCCAGACCTCGCCGGCCCGGAACGAGAATCCCGGCACGCCGACGACCGTCACCGTGGGTGCGTCGTGCCCCGGTCGGCCGTGCCGGGTCTCCCGCGTCCAGGCTCCGTCGCGGACCGGGACCCGCTGCGGACGCCGTTCGCCCGACCACCGCCCGCTGAGATCCAGGATCTCGCCGGCCCGTGCCGGGAGCGGGAGGGTCGCCACCACCCCGTCGAGGACGTACGACGACGTCCCGACGTTGGTCACGCGGGTGCGGCTCTCCAGGACGCCGGACAGGCCGAGCGTGAGGGTGACCTCGACCTCGAGGCCGGCCGCGTCGTCGCCGAGGTCGACCGTGACGGAACCGGCGACATCGCTCCGGCTCCCGCGGTGCTGCAGGCCCACGTAGGCCGCGGCACGCTCGCCGTCGGGACGCCAGCCCCGCAGGCCAGGACGCCCGGACCAGCCGTCGGCTGGCAGCGGTACCAGGCGGGACCGCAGCGGCACGTCGACCGAGCTCGGGGGGACCGCCGGGACCTGGGCGTCGGCAAGCGTCTCGAGGTCGGCGGCGCTCGTCGGGCCGAGGTCGCGGCCCCAGTGGACGACGGCGGGGACGGCCGTGCCGCGGGCGTCCAGCACGAGGCTGGTGCCCGCGGCACGGAGGTGGTGGATCGTCACCGGAGAATCATCACTCCGCGACGGGGATGGACTGCGACTCGAGCGTCGAGACCGTGGCCTCCTGCCCGGCGCCGAGGGCGTCGAGCAGGGTGCCCTGACCACCGAGAGCGGACCCGAATCCGTCAGCGACGTCGTTGTAGGTCTGCGCCATCGTCGGCCCCCACACGAAGTTCGGGTCGGTCGCGGCGGCGGCCTCGGCGAAGACGTCGAAGATCGCCTCTCCGCCGTAGAAGTCCAGGCCCTCCTTGAGCGCCGGCAGCTCGAGCCCGGCGGTGGTGGCCGGGTACAGGCCGCCACCCTTGTTGAGTGCCGTCAGCGACTCCTCGGAGGTGTTCAGCCACAGTGCGAACTGCGCGGCCTCGTACGGGTGCTCGCTGCCCTTGAGGACCGCGACGGAGGACCCGCCCCAGTTCCCGGCCGCGTTCGCGCCGTCCTCCCACTGCGGCATCTGGACGACACCCCAGTTGCCGGACGTGTCGGGTGCCCCGGAGGAGATCGAGTTGCTGCCCCAGACCGCGCTGACCCACGTCCACAGCTCACCGGTGTTGAGCTCGTTGTTCCACTCGTCCGAGAACCCGGCGGTGTCCTTGACGAGACCGTCGTCCATCAGGCCCTGCCAGTAGTCGGCGACCTTGGTCGACTCGGGACCGGTGAGGTCGACGGTCCACGCGTCGCCGTCGTTGGCGAACCACTGCCCGCCCGCCTGCCAGACGAGCCCGGCGAACCAGTTGACGTCCGTGCGCGGGAAGTGCGTGATGTAGGCGCCCTCGTCACGGATCTGCTGCGCCGCCTGCGCGTACTCGTCCCAGGTGGTCGGGACGTCGATCCCGGCCTTCTCGAAGAGGTCCTTGCGGTAGAACATCGCCATCGGGCCGGTGTCCTGCGGGATCGCGTACACGGCGTCGTCCTCGCCGAACGTGACCTGCTGCCACGTCCAGTCCACGAACTCGTCGCCCGCGTCCATGACGCCCTCGCAGTCGGCGATGTTGGTCAGCCCGTCCTGCACACGGAAGTTGGGCAGGGTGTCGAACTCGATCTGGCCGAGGTCCGGGGCGTTGCCCGCCTCGAGCTGGTTGAAGAAGTCCTGGTACGTGCCCGCGTTGCCGGCCGGGCCGGTGTTGTACGTGACCTGGATGTCAGGGTTGGCGTCGTTCCACAGCGCGATGGCGTCCTCCATGCCGGGGACCCACCCCGTGTACTCCAGCTCGACGGGCCCCTCCGAGGGCTCGCAGGCCGACGCCTCGGCCCCGCCCTCGGTGCCGGACGACTCGTCGGAGCCGCTCGAGCACGCGGCCAGGACCATCGTCCCGGCCAGCACGGTGGCGCCGGTCCGGACCCACAGTGACTTTTTCATCATGTTCCTCCTTGAACGTGTTTGCTGGTTGGAAGGTAGACGGGTGGTGCTGTGGCGATCGGGCTATGCCTTGACGCCGCCTGCGGCGAGACCGCCGCGCCAGAAGCGCTGCAGCCCCAGGAACGCGAGGATCAGGGGGACGATCGCCACGAAGGCTCCGACGATCACGGCCGTGCGGAGCTCGGGAACCGCGTTCGTCTGCGAGTTCCAGGCGTACAGCCCGAGGGTGACCGGGTAGAGCTTGTCGTTGGAGAGCATCACCAGGGGCAGGAAGAAGTTGTTCCAGATCGTGACGAACTGGAACAGGAAGATCGTCACGAGGGCGGGCGCCATCAGGCGGACCGACAGCGTGAAGAACGTCCGCACCTCGCCCGAGCCGTCGAGGCGCGCGGCCTCCAGCAGCTCGGCCGGCACGCTCGCCGCCGCGTAGATCCGCGCCAGGTAGACGCCGAACGGGCTCACCAGGCTCGGCAGGAACACCGACCAGTACGTGTTCGTCTGGTCCACGGCGCTGAAGATCAGGAAGAGCGGCAGCGCGAGGGCCGTCACCGGGACCAGGACGCCACCCAGGATCACGTTGAACACGGCGTCGCGACCGCGGAACGCGTACTTCGCCAGGGCGTACCCGCACATCGAGGCCAGCAGCGTCCCGAGGACCGCACCCACCCCCGCGTAGACGACGGCGTTGCCCAGCCAGCGCAGGTACACCCCGCCGTCGTAGGTGAACAGGAACGTGAGGTTGTCCCACAGGTGCCAGTCGGCGAACCAGAGCCCGTCCGACGACGCGAACTGGCCGCGCGACTTCGTCGACGCCACGAACAGCCACCAGATCGGGACGAGGAAGTACAGGGAGAACGCCGCGATGATGACGAACGCGACGAGGCGGGACATGGGGCGCTCGCGGACCTGGCGTGCTGCCGGGGGCCCGTAGCCGGCGGTGCGGGTCAAGAAGCTCACTGGAAGGCCTTCCTCTGAGTCAGGCGAAGGAACACGAACGAGAGCACGAACGTCAGCAGCGCCAGCACGACGGAGAAGGCGGCGGCGAGGTTGAAGTTCGGCACCGTCGAGGTGGTGTAGACCACGAGGTTCGGCGTGAAGGTCGAGCTGATCGAGGTCGTGAACGTCCGGAACACCTGCGGCTCGGTCAGGAGCTGGAGCGTCCCGATGATGGAGAACACGCCCGTCAGCACGAGCGCCGGGACGACCAGCGGGATCTTGACCGACCAGGCGATGCGGAGCTGGCTGGCCCCGTCGATCCGCGCCGCCTCGTAGATCTCGCCGGGGATCGACTGCAGCGCCGAGTAGATGATCAGCATGTTGTAGCCGGCGTAGACCCAGGTGACGACGTTGGCGATGGACCAGAGCACGAGACCGCTGCCGAGGAGGTCCACGTTCGCGGTCAGGACGCTGAACGGCGACAGGCTCGGCGAGTAGAGGAATCCCCACATGATCGCCGCGATCACGCCCGGCACCGCGTAGGGCGCGAAGAACGCGAGCCGGTAGAACTTCTTCCCCCGGATCAGCGGCGAGTCGAGCAGCAGCGCGAACACGAGCGCGAGCCCCAGCATCACGGGCACCTGGACGGCGCCGAAGAGCAGCACCCGGCCGATCGACGCCCAGAAGGCGTCCGACGCGAACACCTGCTCGTACTGGACGAGGCCGCCGAACACCTCCGTGGCCGGACCGAACGTCCCCTCGCGCTCCACGGTCTGGAACGAGCGGTAGACGGCGTACCCGATCGGCAGCAGGTAGAAGAGCGAGAACAGGATCCCGAACGGGACGACGAAGATCGCGATCGCGCCGCGGTGGTGCCCCCGCGTCCGGCGTGCCGGTGCCGCGCGCCCCGTGCGCGGGAAGTCCGTCGCCGCGCTCGTCGTGGTACTCATGCGTCCTCCTCCTGGGTGGGTCGACGCCCGTGGGTCTCCTGCCGGACGACGGCGACGCCGCCCGCCGGGACCACGTGGGAGTCGTCGAGGGTGTCGGTGGTGAGCTCGCGGCCCGGGACGTCCGCGACGTACGGCTCGTCGCCGTGGTTCATCACGAAGACGTAGTCGGCCGACCCGCGGCGTCGGACGGCGTCGACCGAGGCGGGAGCGTCGCGCAGGACGGGCCGGACGTCGGCGTCGGCGAGGATCCGCGCGATCAGGGCGTCGCGCCCTGCCTCGTCCAGCCGGGTCGCGAGATACCAGGACACGCCCTGCCCGAACTCGTGCCGGGTCAGCGCCGGCGTCCCGGGCAACGGACCGTCGACGTAGCTCGCCATCACCCGCGCACCCCGCGCCTCAAGCCGTTCCGTCCACACCGATCCGTGACTGCCGTCGTCGAGGGTGACGACCTGCTCGGCCTCGAGCGGGAAGACCTCGTCCGATCGCACCCCCAGGAGCTCTCGGAACGCGCCGGGGTACCCGCCGAGCCGGACGTGGTCGTTCTCGTCGACCAGCCCCGAGGAGTACGTGACCAGCACGTGCCCGCCCCGGTCCACGTAGCCCTCCAGCGAGCGGGCTGCCTCGTCGTCGACGGTGTAGAGCGTCGGCACGACGACGAGCCGGTAGTCGTCGAGCACGGCGCCCGGGGGGACGACGTCGACCGTCACACCGGCGCGGCGCAGGGCGCCGTGCAGCGCGTGGACCTCGTCGAGGTACCGCACGTCGGCCGTCGGGTGCCCCTCGCCGTCGCACGCCCACCAGGCCTGCCAGTCGAAGACCAGCGCCGCCTCCGCGACGACCGTGCTGCCGGCGACCTCGTCGAGCGCGTCGAGCAGGGCCCCGAGCCGCGTCGTCGTGCGCCACTGCTGCGAGTCGGTCCCCGCGTGGGGCAGGAGTGCCGAGTGGAAGCGCTCGGACCCGGCGCGGGAGGCACGCCACTGGAAGAAGCACACCGCGTCCGCACCGCGCGAGACGTGCGTCAGGACGGTCCGTTCCAGCTCTCCGGGAACCTTGGCGATGTTCCGGGGCTGCCAGTTGACGGCACCCGTCGACGTCTCCATCAACATCCACGGGTTGCCCCGTGCCAGACCGCGCGTGAGGTCCGCGGCGAACGCGACCTCACCGGCAGGGTCCGCCAGGCGGTGGTCGACGTAGTGGTCGTTGGCGACCACGTCGACGTGGCCCGCCCACGACCAGTAGTCCTGGGTGCGGATGTGCGCGGTGGCCATGAAGTTCGTCGTGACCGGCGCGACCGACAGCTCCCGCAGGACCTCGGCCTCGGCGTCGTACCAGGCCAGCAGCTCGTCCGAGCTGAAGCGCCGGTAGTCGAGCTCCTGCGTCGGGTTGCCCGACGAGGCCGTCACGCGCGGCGGGAGGACCTCGTCGAACGACCCGTAGCGCTGGCTCCAGAAGGCCGTGCCCCACGCGTCGTTGAGCGCGTCGACGCTCCCGTATCGGTCGGCGAGCCACCGGCGGAACGCGCGGGCGGACTCGTCGCAGAAGCAGAGGGCGTTGTGGCACCCGAGCTCGTTCGAGACGTGCCAGAGCACGAGGGCGGGGTGCTCCGCGTACCGCTCGGCCACCGCCCGGACCAGGTTCAGCGCGTGCTCGCGGACGACCGGCGAGCTGGGGCACCATGCCTGGCGACCGCCGGGGCTGACGGTGACCCCGTCGCGCGTCACGGGAAGAACCTCCGGGTGCGCGGTGGTGAGCCACGGCGGCGGCGAGGACGTTCCCGTGCCGAGGTTCACGGAGATGTCGTGAGCGGCCAGGAGGTCCATGACCTCGTCGAGGCGCCCGAAGTCGTAGTTCCCGGGGGTGCGCTCGATCTCCGCCCAGCCGAAGATGTTGATGGCGACGAGGTCGACACCGGCCTCGTTCATGAGGCGCACGTCCTCGGCCCACGTCTCGCGCGTCCACTGCTCGGGGTTGTAGTCCCCGCCAAAGGCGATGCCGCGGTGCGGCAGCGGCAGACCGCGGCCCTGTGCTGCGGGGTCGTCCACGTTGACTCCTGGTTCTCGTCGTCGAAAATCAGTGTGTGCACGTGCACACAATCGGGCACGCTACACGACTTCCGGCGATGTGTACACGTGCACACACGACCAGTTCGGAGATAGCCTGCGCTCATGACCCCTCCCCCGCGGCAACGTGCGACGGTCCACGACGTCGTCGCCCGAGCAGGAGTATCACGCGGAACCGTCTCCCGGTTCCTGAACGGGACGGGGTACGTCTCCGCGGACGCGGCGGCGCGGATCGAGGCGGCGATCGAGGCGGTCGGGTACGTCCGCAACAATGCGGCACGCAACCTCGTGACCCAGCGCTCGATGGCGGTCGGGTTCGTCGTCCACGAGCCCCACCAGCTGTTCCTCGGCGACCCGAACATCGGGTCGATCATGCTCGGCACCAACGACGCCCTGGCCGACGCCGGCTACCAGCTCGTCGTCCTCGTCGTCGCGTCGGACAGCGACGCCGAGCGCGTCTCGACCTACCTCCGCGGCGGGTTCGTGGACGGCGTGGTCCTCGTCTCTGCCCGGACGCACGACGCCGTGGCGGAGGCCGTGGAGAAGATCGCCCTGCCCGCCGCCGTCATCGGCCAGCCGGAGGGCGGCGGCTCCCTCCCCCACGTCGCGATCGACAACCACGCCGCCGCACGCGAGATCACCGAACGGCTCGTCGCGACCGGGCGCAGGCGCGTGGGAATGCTCGCGAGCGCGCTCGACCGGGACTCGGGCGCCGACCGGCTCGCCGGGTTCACCGAGGCGCTCGGCGAGCGGTTCGACGAGTCCCTCGTCGTGACGGACCCCCTGTACTCGTACACGTCGGGCGTCCGCGGCATGGCTGAGCTGCTGCGGCGCGACCCGTCGGTCGACGGGGTGTTCGCGGCGTCCGACGCCGTGGCCGCGGGCGCGATCGAGACGCTGCGCGCGCACGGGCGCCGCATCCCCGAGGACGTCGGGATCGTCGGGTTCGACGACAGCGACTGGGCCCAGCGCTGCACCCCGAAGCTCTCCACGGTGGCGCAACCCGCCCACGACATCGGACACGCGGCCGCGCGACTCGTCCTGGACCAGCTGCGCAGCCCCGAGGCCGCTGCGAACGTGACGCTCCCGACGACCGTGGTCTGGCGCGCCTCCGCCTGAGCACGTCACGTCGTCTCGCCCAACGGACAGCGCTTGGCCCACCATGCGGGCGGCTCGTAGGCTCGTCCCAGCAACCCATCCAGAGCGGTCGAGAGTCCTGGCTCGTCGACACCGCAGCAACCTGCCCGACGGAAGCCTCCCGAGGGGTACAGGTGCTAACGCCAGGTCCGATGGAGACCACGCATGTCTGAGGCACTCGTATGACCGTGACGATCGGCGCAGCCCCGGCCCGCCCGACGATCTCGTTCGAGCTGATGCCCCCGCGCAACCCTGACGCCGCCCCCAAGTTCTGGGAGACGGCGCGCCGCCTCGTCGCGGCCCGCCCCGACTTCGTCTCGGTGACGTACGGCGCGGCCGGCAACGACCGCTCGACCGCACGGAACGTCGTCGGGAAGCTCCTGGCGGGCACCCCCGTCCTCCCGATCGCGCACCTGACCTGCGTCGGCGCGTCGCTCGAGGACACGGAGTCCGTCATCGAGGACTTCCTCGACGAGGGCGTCCGCAGCTTCCTCGCCCTGCGCGGCGACCCGCCCGTCAACAACCCGGACTGGGTTCCGGCGGAGGGTGGGCCGTCGTCGGCCGTCGAGCTGGTCGCGCTCCTGCGCCGCGTCGAGGCACGGCGGTGCGCGGCGGACGTCTCGACCGCGCTGCGCGGAGCAGCCCGGCCGCTGACGATCTGCGTCGCCACGTTCCCCGACGGCAACCGGGACGCGGGCACCACCCGCACCCAGGAGGTCGCCCGCCTGCTGGAAAAGCAGCAGGCCGGCGCCGACTTCGCCATCACCCAGCTGTTCTACGAGGCCTCGTCGTACATCGAGTTCGTCGAGGAGGCCCGGGCCGCGGGCGTCACCATCCCGATCCTCGCGGGGATCCTGCCGATGACCGAGCCGCGCCGCCTGCGTCGTGTCGAGGAGCTCACCGGCGTCCCGGCGCCCACCTCGATCGTCGCCGAGCTCGAGGCCGCGGCGGACGACGACGCCGCGCGCCACGCCCTCGGCGTCCGACGCTCCGTCGAGCTCGCCCGCGCGGTCCTCGCCGCGGGCGCGCCCGGCATCCACGTCTACACCTTCAACAAGCACGAAGCCGCACTCGACCTGCTCGAGGGTGTCCACCTCGACGGCGGGGGTGCGCGGGCGACCAGCCCCGCACCCGCGGACCTGGCCAGCGGGCCGTGGGTCTCCGGCGAATCCACCACCCTCACGGAAGGACTCGCACCATGACCAGCACAGCATTTCCCGGAGGAACCGTCCTCGGTTACCCCCGCATCGGACGACGTCGCGAGCTCAAGAAGGCCGTGGAGGCCTTCTGGGCGGGCGACGCCGACACGCTCGACCTCGAGGTCGCCGCGGGCACGCTCCGCCGCGACACCGTGCGCCGCCTCGTCTCCCTCGGACTGAACCCGGACGACGGGTCGGTCCCCGGGTCGTTCTCCTACTACGACCAGGTGCTCGACGTCGTCGCGCTGCTGGGTGCGGTCCCCGAGCGGTTCCGCGACCTCATCGACCCCGACGACGGCTCCCTCGACCTCGCCGGCTACTTCACCGTGGCCCGCGGTCGCGGCGAGGACGCCCCGCTCGAGATGACCAAGTGGTTCGACACCAACTACCACTACCTCGTGCCCGAGATCAGCGAGACCACGTCGATCTCGTTCGCCGACCACCGGATCGTCCGCGAGTACGCCGAGGCGAAGGAGGCCGGGGTCACGACCCGCCCGGTCCTGGTCGGGCCCGTCACGTTCCTCGCCCTGGCGAAGGCGGCCGACGACGCCGGCGAGGGCTTCACGCCCCTCGACCGCCTGGACGACGTCGTCGCCGCGTACGCCGACCTGCTGCGTGCGCTCGGCTCCGTCGGCGTGCCGTGGGTCCAGCTCGACGAGCCGATCCTCGTGACCGACACCCTCGACGTCTCCGTCGAGCGCGTTCACGAGGCCGTCACGACGGCGTACCGCGCGCTGGCGACGGAGATCTCGCCGGTCGAGGTCTCGACAGGCTCGACCAGCGCGACCGACTCGACCAGCGCATCGCCCGTCGAGCCTGTCGAGACGGCGGGCGGGGTCTCGACGAGCTCGACCGCCTCATCGCCCGTCGAGCCTGTCGAGACGGAGGAGGACGTCCGCCCGCGGATCCTCGTCGGCACGCCCTTCGGCGACCTGCGCGGCGGGGACGCCGACGCGCTGGCGCTGCTCGCGGCGACCGACGTCGAGGCCGTCTCGCTCGACCTCGTGCGCGGCGCGGTCCCCACGGGCCCCGTGGCGGGTCTTGAGGGCAAGACCGTCGTCGCGGGCGTCGTCGACGGCCACAACATCTGGCGCGCCGACCTCGCGGCGAAGCTCGACCTCGCCGAGCAGGTCGCGGCGCTCGGGGCGGGCGGCGTCACCGTCGGCACCTCGACGTCGCTGCTGCACGTCCCGCACGACGCGGACGACGAGCAGTGGGGCGACGACTCCACCCCCGGCGCCGCACGCCGCAAGCTGCACCCACAGCTGCGCGAGTGGCTCGCGTTCGCCGACCAGAAGGTCGCCGAGGTCACCACGCTGGCCACGGGCCTGCGCGACGGGCGTGATGCGGTCGCCGACGCCCTGGCCGCGTCCGGCGCCGCCGTCGCCTCCCGCGAGAGCGCCGCGGGCGTCGTCGTGCCGACAGTCCGTGACCGCGCGGCGGGGCTGACCGCGGCCGACTTCACCCGCGGGGACGCCGCCGAGCGCGCCGAGGCGCAGGCGCAGGCCCTCGGGCTCCCGCTGCTGCCGACCACCACCATCGGCTCGTTCCCGCAGACCCCGGAGATCCGCCGGGCCCGCGCCCAGTACGCCAAGGGCACGCTGCCGGAGGCCGAGTACACGGCGGCGATGCAGGACGAGGTCCGCCGCGTCGTCGAGCTCCAGGAGCAGATCGGCCTGGATGTGCTGGTGCACGGCGAGCCCGAGCGCAACGACATGGTCCAGTACTTCGCGGAGCTGCTGGACGGCTTCGCGACGACCGCCAACGGCTGGGTCCAGTCCTACGGCTCACGCTGCGTGCGCCCGCCGATCCTGTGGGGCGACGTCGTCCGGCCGGCGCCGATGACGGTGGACTGGTCGACGTTCGCCGCCTCGCTGACGGACAAGCCCGTCAAGGGCATGCTCACCGGGCCGGTGACGATCCTCGCGTGGTCGTTCGTCCGCGACGACCAGCCGCTCGGCGACACCGCCAACCAGGTGGGCCTGGCGCTCCGCGACGAGCTGACCGACCTCGAGGCGGCTGGCATCGGCGTCATCCAGGTCGACGAGCCCGCACTGCGCGAGCTCCTGCCGCTGCGCCGCGCGGACCAGCCCGCGTACCTCGACTGGTCGGTCGGCTCGTTCCGCCTCGCCACGGCCGGGGTCCGCACCGAGACTCAGGTGCACACGCACCTGTGCTACTCGGAGTTCGGCGAGGTCATCGGCGCGATCGACGGCCTGGACGCCGACGTGACCTCCGTCGAGGCGGCGCGCTCGCGCATGGAGATCGTGCCGGAGCTGGCCGACGCCGGGTACTCCCGCGGCATCGGCCCGGGCGTCTACGACATCCACAGCCCGCGCGTGCCGTCGGTGGACGAGGCGACCGAGCTGCTGCAGCTCGCGACCAAGTCGATCGACCCGCGCCTGGTGTGGGTGAACCCGGACTGCGGCCTCAAGACGCGTCGGTACGCCGAAACGGTGCCGTCGCTGGAGAACCTCGTCGGCGCGGCGAAGGCGGTCCGCGGACTCCTCTGACCGGCGCAGACGCACGAATCCCCGGGGCCGTCGTCGGCCCCGGGGATTCGTCGTGTCAGATCAGTTGCGGTGCTCGCGCATCGGAATGGCGAACGCCAACGTGCCGAGGATGAGGGCACCGGCGAACATGCTGAACGCGGTCGCGCCGTCGTAGCTGAAGGCCGTGCCCATGAGGAAGAGGCTCGCGAGGAAGGCCACGAAGGCCAGGACGAAGCTGACGTAGCGCCCCATGCTCTGGTGCTCGGTCGATTCGGTGCGGTCCATGATCTCCTCCGTGCTCTTTCCGTCGGCGCTCCACCGACACGGGTAGGTTACCGCGTTCTCGATCTCGACAGGCTCGATCAGCGCGGCGGTCGAGCCCGTCGAGACGCGGCGGCGGTCTCGATCTCGACAGGCTCGATCAGCGCGGCGGTCGAGACCCACGCGGCGGTCTCGATCTCGACAGGCTCGATCAACGCGGCGGTCGAGCCCGTCGAGACCCGCGCGACGCGCGTCACACCCCGTTCGCCGTGCGAGTTGTCCGGAGCACTGCCACTGTTCATCACTGGCCGGAGAAATCCTCCGATACCTGAACGAAGGAGCACACAATGGGCTGGATCGCCTTTATCGTCCTCGGTCTTCTTGCAGGACTCATTGCGCGCTGGATTCTCCCGGGTAAGCAGACGAGCAGCATCATCATCACCATCCTCCTCGGTATCGTCGGCGCCCTCCTGGGTGGCTGGCTCGGCAGCATCCTCTTCGACGCTCCGCTGGAGGACTTCTTCTCCATCCAGACCTGGCTCCTCGCCATCGGCGGCTCGGTGATCGTCCTCGCGATCTACGGTGCCGTGATGGGCAAGAAGCGCTGATCTGACCTGATCCGACTGCTCCGGCCCGCCCCCTCCCTCACGGAGGGGCGGGCCGTCGTCGTTCGGGCGGACCACTGGCTCGAAACGATTCGATAGACTAGGCACATGCCCCCCTCCCTGTCTGTCGACGACACCGCTGCGCCCGCAGCCGTCGTGATGCGCGCCCGCTACTCCCTGCTGGCACTGTTCACGCTGATGGGGATGCTGTTCTCCAGCTGGCTGACCCGTCTGCCGTCGCTGCGCGTCGACCTCGGCATCGGGTCCGCCGAGCTCGGGGCCCTGCTGATCTTCGGTGCCGTCGGGGCGCTCGCCGCGGTGCTCGTGACGGGAACCGTCGTGACCCGGTTCGGCAGTCGCGCCGTGATGCTCGTCGCGACCGCCGGGAACCTCGTGGGATTCGGGCTGATCTCTGCCGCCGCGGCCGCGAGCGACGTGCGGCTGTTCGTCGTCGGGGCCCTGATCAACGGCATGTGCGGGGCCGGCACCAACATCCCGATCAACCTCAACGCCGCCGTGATCGAGCAGCACGTGGGCCGCGCGATCCTCCCCCACTTCCACGCGGCCTTCTCCATCGGTGCCGCGCTCGGGACGCTCGCCGGCGCCGCGTTCTCCGCCGCGCACGTGTCCGCCGCCGTGCACATCACCGTGATCAGCCTCGTCGTCGCGGTGGCACGGTTCCTCCTGATCCCCGCCGCGTCCGCGCTCCAGCCGCCGCCCCTGAGGCACTCGGCGTCCGACGACGGAGCACCCCGCCCGCGCGGGGGCGTCGCCCTGCGGACGGCGCTCGCCGCGTGGGCCGAGCCGCGGACCGTCCTCATCGGGCTCGTCGTCCTCGCGGGGTCGCTCTCGGAGGGGTCCGCGGGCAACTGGCTGTCGATCGCGGTCGTCGACGGGTTCGACGAGCGCGAGGCCGTGGGCTCCCTGGCCTACGGGACGTTCATCGTCTCGATGACGGTGTTCCGGATCCTCGGCGCCCGGGTGATCGACCGCTACGGCCGCGTGACCGTGCTGCGCACCTCCGGCATCGCGTCACTGGCGGGGCTGATGCTGTTCGCGTTCGCACCGAGCCTTCCGCTCGCATGGGCCGGGATCGTCTTCTGGGGGTTCGGGGCCGCGCTCGGCGTCCCGATCTCGATCGCGGCGGCCTCGGACGAGCCGACGCGCGCCGCTGCCCGGGTCTCGGTGGTGACCTCGTTCAGCTCGATGGCGCAGCTGGCGGCGCCCCCGGTCCTCGGGCTGCTCGTCGAGACGATCGGTGGCCGGTACGCACTGGGGTCGATCGCGATCGCCCTTCTCCTCAGCATCCTGCTGGCCGGGCAGGTCGCCCCGCTGCGACGGGAGTCGGCCGACGATGCGGGGGTCGGGCCGGCCGACGAGGACGAGGTCCCGCGGACGAGCCCGCCGGCGGCCGACGACCCGGCGGCGTCGCGGCGCTGACCGCCCGCCCTTCACCGCGTCGAGGTGAGAGGCCGCCGCTACGCTGAGGACGGTCCGAGGCCGCACCACCCGACGTCCCCGAGGAGCTGGCATGCCCCACGCCCGCGCTGAGCTCTGGTCGACGGTCCGCACCGAGCGGCTCCGTCTCGTCGCCGACCTCCGCGACCTCGACGACGACGCCTGGGCCACGCCCGCGCTCTGCCCGGGATGGACCGTGCACGACGTCGTCGCGCACCTCGTCGACACGGCGCGGACCGGACGAGCCCGGTTCCTGCTCGAGATGCTCCGGGCCCGGATGGACTTCGACCGCGCGAACGACGTCGGGATCGCCCGGGAGAAGCGCGACGACCCGCGGCAGACGCTCACGGCGCTCCACGACGCGGCCGACCTGACCCGCACCCCACCGGCCCACCCTGCGACCCGACTCGTCGAGGCGATCGTGCATGGCGAGGACGTCCGCCGTCCGCTCGGTCTGACCGGCGACTACCCGGCGCAGGCCGTCCACGAGGCCCTCGACCACCAGGTCCGGACCGCCGTCGGATTCGGCGGTGGCCGCGAACGGGCAGCCGGACGTCAGCTGGTGGACCGGGCGACGGGCAGGACCTGGGGCACGGCCGCGGGCCCCGACGCAGTCGTGACGGCCCCGGCCCTCGACCTGCTCCTCGCGGTCTCCGGCCGCCCGGTCGCGGGGATCGACCTCGGGGACGGCGAACAGCGATGACGAGGCCCGACGACGACTCACTGTGGGCACTCGCCCACCAGGAGCGGGCGCGCCTCGTCGACGACCTGGAGACGCTGGAACCGGCCGACTGGGCCCGCCCGACGCTCTGCGGCACCTGGGACGTCGAGGACGTCGTCGCCCACCTCACCGCGGCCACGACCGTGACCCCCGGACGGTGGGTCCGCAGCATCGTCGCCGCCGGGTTCCGGCCCGCGGTCCACAACCAGCGCCGTCTCCGCGAGCAGCGCGGGCCCACGCCCGATCAGACGCTGGACCGCTTTCGCGCCGTCGTGACCAGCACCGTCGCACCGTCCTCCCACACCGCCGCGTACCTCGGCGAGGTGCTGGTCCACGCCCAGGACATCCGCCGTCCGCTGGGGATCGCCACCGAGCCCGCCGTCGAGGCACTGACGCCCGTCGCGGAGTTCTACGCGGCCAACAACTTCACGGTGCCCAGCCGGACGCACGCCGACGGCCTGCGCCTCACGGCCGACGACGGACCGTTCACGGCCGGCACCGGGCCGAGCGTGACGGGGTCCACCCTTGCTCTCGTGATGACCCTCGCGGGGCGCGCCGTCTACCTGGACGAGCTCGAGGGGCCGGGCGTGCCGGACCTCCGTCGGGCGGTCGAGCGGTCGGCGGCCCGCGACGCCTGACCCGGGCCTAAACGTTTAGGGCCCTCGTCGGCGCGCTCGTGCCGTGCTGTGATCACCGCAGCAGCGCGGTCGGGCCCCGGCCCCGCGACGGCGACACCGAGGCCGCCGTCGTCGCCGCGCCTGATCCGGAGGTACCCATGCACCGCTCCCCCACGATCCCGCCCGACGCGCAGCCACCCAGGGCGCGCCACGGCGTCGCCCTCGTCGCCGCGACGGCGCTGCTCGCGCTCGCCGGGACGACGACGCTCGCCGCGGTCACCCTCGACGCGGACCCCGCGGCGGCCGCCGGCACGTGCGAGGCCGACTTCGACGTCAACAACCAGTGGGACGGCGGGTTCGGCACCAACGTCGCCGTGACCAACACCGGAGACCCTGTCACGTCCTGGGAGGTCACCTGGGAGTTCTCGGGCGACCAGCAGGTGACGCAGCTCTGGAACGGGACGGTCAGCCAGAGCGGGAACACCGTCCACGTCGCGAGCCTGCCCTGGAACGGGGCCGTCGGGACGGGAGGCACGCTCTCGTTCGGGTTCAACGGGTCCGGCGACGGCAGCACCGCAACCCCCACCGCGGTCACGTTGAACGGGGCCGCATGCTCGACGGGCACCGACCCCACGCCGACACCGACGACCACCACGCCGACACCCACCCCGACCGAGACGACGCCCACACCCACACCGACGGAGACCACGGACCCGCCGGCAGCGGACGGCGACCTCTACGTCGACACCGGCAACCAGGCTTACCCGGCCTGGAGCGCCGCGAGCGGGGACGACAAGGCGCTGCTCGCCAAGATCGCGCTCACGCCCCAGGCGTACTGGGTCGGCAACTGGGACGACCCGGAGCACGCGCAGGCCGAGGTGCAGGACTACACGGGGCGTGCGGTCGCCGCCGGGCAGGTCCCGCAGCTCGTGATCTACGCGATCCCGGGGCGTGACTGCGGCTCCTACTCCGGCGGCGGCGTCGCCGAGTCGGAGTACGCCGACTGGATCGACACGATGGCTGCCGGCATCCAGGGCAACCCCCTCGTCGTCCTCGAGCCCGACGCCCTCGCCCAGCTCGGCGACTGCGACGGCCAGGGCGACCGGGTCGGGTACCTCGCCTACGCCGCGTCGTCGCTGACCGACGCCGGTGCGCACGTCTACGTCGACGCCGGGCACTCCGGCTGGCTGGCCCCGTCCACCGCGGCGGACCGGCTGCTGCAGGTCGGCCTCGACGACGCCGTCGGGTTCGCGGTGAACACCTCGAACTACCAGACGACGGCCGACAGCCGGGCCTGGGCCGAGCAGGTCTCGGCGCTCACGGGCGGCGCGGGCTACGTCATCGACACGTCGCGCAACGGCAACGGTTCCAACGGGCAGTGGTGCAACCCGAGCGGCCGCGCCCTGGGCGACAGGCCCAGCCTGGTCGACGACTCGACGAACCTCGACGCCCTGCTGTGGGTCAAGCTCCCCGGCGAGTCCGACGGCACCTGCAACGGCGGGCCGTCGGCCGGCGCCTGGTGGCAGTCGATGGCGCTCGAGCTCGCCCGCAACGCCTCCTGGTAGACGACGTGGGGCCCGGCCCGTCGAGGGGCCGGGCCCTCGCGCGCGATCAGGCCACAGGAAGCAGGGCCGCGACCTCGCGGGCCGCCCGCTCGCCCGAGCTGATCGCGCCGTCGACGTACCCGCACCACCGGGTAGCCGTCTCTGTGCCGGCCCAGTGCACGACGCCGACCGGCTCTCGCAGCGCCCGTCCCACCTGCGTCCAGGCTCCGGGCGGCAGGTGCGCGCCGTAGCAGCCGCGCGTCCACTCCTCGGCCGTCCAGTCCTGCTCGTTGAACGACGTCGGGGACAGCGCACGGTCGCCCACGTACCCGGCGAGCACGCGCACGACGGCGTTCTTCCGCTGCTCGGGCGTCCACGCCGCCGCCTCGAGGGCGTCCGCACCCTCGATGAAGGCCACGAGGATCCCCGGGGGCGGCGCGTCGTCCGGCCCGGCGCCCGAGCGGGCCGGGGGCGTGGCGTCGAAGACCACCTTCACCGGACCGGTGTCGCCGGCCGCCTCGCCGCTCAACCCGTCCTCGCGCCAGAACGGCGTCGGGTAGACGGCGTGGCACTTGATCACGCTGCCGTGTGGCATGCGGCGCTGCACGGCGTCGCGGACGGGCGGGAGCGGCGGTGCGAACGCGATGCCCGCGACCAGCGCCGGCGGGACGGTCACCACCATCCGGCGTGCTCGCAGGACGTCCGCCCCCGTCCGGACGACGACACCGCCCGGACCGTGCTCCACCGCCGTCACCGGCGACGACAGACGCACCCGGTCGCCGAGACCCGCGGCCAGGTGCTCGGCGAGCTGGGCCATCCCGCCGTCGACCACGGCGTGCTGCGCGCCGCCGCCCGTCGTCAGCAGGTGCGAGAACGACGTGCCGGAGCGGCTGTAGAAGAGCGCATGGAGCAGGGAGAGGTTCGCGGACGTCGTCGCGAAGACAGCCTCGCACCCGATGCGGAAGAAGTCTCGGCCCTGCGAGGTCCGCAGGTTCCGACGGATCCAGGTCTCGAACGTCTGAGCGTCGAGGCGGACGGCGTCGGGCGTCGCCCAGGGTGCGTCGAGGTCGACCCGTGCGCACAACCGGTCGAAGCGCCACAGCGCCTGCCCGACGTCGGCGAGCGCCACGGCACCGATCTTGGGGGTGTCGCCGCGGTACCGGCGCAGACTCCCGCGCAGGCTCACGAGAGCGTCGCGACCGTCGTCCTGATCGTGGGTGGTGAGGCCGAACCGGTCGAGCTCGGCGAGCAACGCCCGCTGGTCGGGCCCCACCCACTGGCCGCCGACGTCGATCCGGTACTCCGGGTGGTCGGGCACCGGGACGGTGTGCGTGCGGCCGCCGACGCGGTCGCGGGCCTCGAGGACGACGACGTCGTACCCCTGGGTGGTGAGTCGGTCTGCCGTGACGAGGCCGGAGACCCCGGCTCCGACGACCACGATGTCGTGCTGCATGAGACGTACCCTATGACCAGTTTCGGTGAGCGCGGTCACACGGGCTACATTCTCCGCGTGACCGCCACCCCCGCCCGGCGCCTTGCCGGCCTCGCCCTCGACGCCCTCCTGCTCGTCGTCACGCTCGGGATCGGCTGGCTGGTGTGGTCGTGGTTCGAGTGGGGGCACGCACGCACTCCCGGCATGCGGCTGGTACGCCTGCACGTCGAGCGCGGGGACGGCGCGGCGGCGCGCGGCCGGATGGCCGCCCGGGAGGTGCTCTGGAAGGGGCTCGCACTGCTCGCGGGCCTGGTCTCGTTCGGCGTGCTCTGGTGGGCCGCGGCCGCCCCCGTGCTCGGACGACGCCGTCGTGCGCTCTGGGACGTGGCGGCCGGCACGGACGTGGTGGGCACGCGCGAGGTCGAGCGGGGCACGGTCCGCCGTGTCGTGGGCCGCACGGGGGCGGGCGCCGGTCTCGTCGCCGTGACCGCCGCGACCGCCCTCCTCGCGGTGATGTGGCTCCCTGCCGGCGCCACGGTCGTCTCCAACGTCGTCGCGGGCGAACGCGCTGACGAGCTCGCCGGCACACCGGCGACGGCGCGCTGCACCGAGCTGCGGCCCGAGGGCCGCGTCGAGACCCAGGGCCGCGCTGCCGACGGGGCCACGCTGCGGGTGTTCACGATCGGTTACCACCTGCGCGTCTCGGACGCCGAGGACTACGCGACCTACCGCGACCGCATGCGCTGCCTGATGGAGGACGAGGTCGTGCCGCACCTCGAGCCCGGGCAGCCGGCGCTCGTCGTCTACCCGGAGGACGTCGGGCTGCCGGCCGTCGCGCTCGGGGCGCGCGGTGCCACCGTCCGCGCCCAGGCCGAGGGACCGCTCCGCGCCGTCAGCCCGGACGTACCGCTGGCGCTCGCCGGGGCGCTCGGGCAGTTCAACCTCGGCTACGGCCCGCAGATCGCGGCCTACCAGGCGAGGTTCGGCGGCGTCGACCCGCGCAAGCAGGCGATGCTCGCCGCCACCGACACCGCGGTCCGCTCGTTCGCCCGCACGTTCTCGGAGATCGCGAGCGACTACGGCGTCTACGTCGTCGCGTCCAACAACATGGCCGACTACCGCGTGACCACCGACCCCGCCGAGGTGGCGCTCTTCGCCGACCCGGAGGCGCAGCCCACCGATCGCGCCTACGTCGCGACGTCGTCGCGCGTTACCAACTCCACGTTCCTGTGGGGACCCGACGTCGTCGACCCGGACGCACCGGACTACCTGACGAACCTGCTCGCGAAGAACGAGAAGATCCCCCTGACGCCGCTCGAGCTCGATCTGCTCGGCCTCGACGAGGGCCCGGCGACCGGCCCGGAGGCGCTCGAGAACGCCGCCCCGGTCGACGTGGAGGGTTTCGCGGTGGGGATGGCGACGTCGTTGCCCGCCTTCCGGTACGGGTACCCGTTCGGGGAGCGTCCCTCCGGGTTCGACCCCTGCGCGGACCTGCGGGAGTCGTACGAGGCGTGCCAGGACGAGCTCGGGGTCGAGGTGGTGGTGCAGGCCGACGCCAACCCGGGACAGTGGCCGGCCCCGGGGGGCCACGGCGAGTACCAGCCGCTCGAGTGGATGGGCAGCGTCTGGCGGCAGGTCGCCGACCCCACGGTCTCGACCCGGTACAACGTGACCCCGATGATGACGGGCAACCTCTTCGACCTGACCTTCGACGGTCAGTCGACGATCTCGGAGCGCGGGGCCTCGGGAGGCGGGATGCACCTCGTCGGGATCGACGCGGCCGAGCCGGAGGACGGCGACGAGTGGCGGATGTACGCGGGCGACAAGTCCGAGTTCCTCGTGATGTCGCCGTGGGTGGTGGACTCGGACGACCGCGACGAGCTGCGCGCGACGGCCGCCGAGCTCGCGGGCGGGTCCGGTGCGGACCGCGAGAACGACTACGTCGAGTCGGTGCTCTGGGCCGACCTGGTCCCCGCGGAGTAGCGCGGCCCCGGGGCTAGGATCTGCGCGTGCCCACCTCGCCCTGTCGCATCGCCGTCGCCGGGACGTCGGGCAGCGGCAAGACGACGTGGGCGAGACGGATCTCCGCGCGCACCGGGATCCCGCACGTCGAGGTCGACGCCCTCTTCCACGGGCCCGACTGGACGCCGCGGCCCGAGTTCCTCGACGACGTGCGCGCGTTCCTCGCCACCGACGCATGGGTCTGCGAGTACCAGCACCCGACGGCACGGCCGCTGATCTCGGCCCGGGCCGACGTCGTGCTGTGGCTGGACCTGCCCGTCCGGACGGTGATGCGGCAGGTCACCGCCCGGACGCTCCGACGCTGGTGGCGCAAGGAGGAGCTGTGGAACGGCAACCGCCAGCCACACCCGTTCGGCAGCCTGGACCCCGACGGGAACATCGTCGTCTGGGCGTGGACGTCACGGCACGCGCTGGACGACCTGCCCGAACGTCTCACGGCGGAGGCGCCGGGCACCCGGCTGGTGCGGGTCCGTTCGCACGACGAGGCGCGCCGATGGGTGGCGAGCCTCAGCCCGCGGTGAGTCCTGTCCGGGCGGCCACGGCGTCCACGATCGGCACGTCGGCGTCGAGCCACGGTACCGAGTAGAGGTCGTCGGGCCCGAGCCAGCGGAGCTCGTCGTGCTCGACGAGCGGCTGCGGGTCGCCGGTGACGACGCGAGCGCACCACAGGCGCATGACGTGCCGGTCGGTGATCTCCCAGGCGCCGTCGCGCGGACCGGGGACCTCCTCGGACAGCTCGACGGTGACCCCGAGCTCTTCGCGCAGCTCGCGGTGCAGCGCGTCGACCGGCGTCTCGCCTGGCTCGACCTTCCCGCCGGGGAACTCCCAGCGTCCCGCGAGGTGCTCCGGCTGACTGCGTCGGGCGCCCAGCAGAGCCGCGGGCTGGTCGAGATCGTCGAGGATCGCGGCGGCGACGACAAGTTTGCGGGGCGTCATGTCCCGGATGATGCCACGCCCACGGCCTGCGACATACGGCCCGCCCCGCGCGCCGCCTCCTCGGGCGTGCCCGAGGACCCGCGCGTAGTCTCGATCGATGACGACACGGTTGAACCCCTATCTCCAGTTCGACGGCACCGCGCGCGACGCCGTCACGCTCTATCAGCGGGTCTTCGGCGGAGACGTCGAGCTCAGCACGTTCGGCGAGGCGGGTCTCAGCGACGACCCCGCTGCGCGCGACAAGATCATGCACGCGATGCTGACGACCCCCGGCGGGCTCGTGCTCATGTGCTCCGACACACCCCCGGGCATGCAGCACGCACCGTTCACCGGGTCCGCCGCGGTCTCGCTCAGCGGGGACGACGACGCCGAGCTGCGCGGGTTCTGGGCCGGCCTCGCCGACGGTGGCACCGTCACGCTTCCGCTCGAGGTGGCCCCGTGGGGCGACGCGTTCGGGATGTGCGTCGACCGCTTCGGGGTGCACTGGATGGTCAACATCGCCGGGGCTCCGACCCCCGGCTGACACGTTCGCGCTAAGGCATTCCGTGGCGCTGGGCCCACGTGATCGCGTCCGCCCGGCTCGAGACGCCGAGCTTGCGGTAGACGCTGCGGACCTGCGACTTGACGGTGTTGCGGGTGACGTACAGCGTCGAGGCGATCTGCTCCAACGTGGCGTCATCCGACAGGTGTGACAGGACGACGCGCTCGCGGCGCGTCAGGTGGTTCGCTCCCCCGGGTGCGGCTGCGGGCCCGTGATCGACGACGGTCATCTCTCCTCCAGACCGGGCACCCCGCTTCTTGAGGCGCCCATGTTCGATGTTTCTACGGATGGAGAGGGCCGTCCACTCGGTTTATGACGCGAAACTCCACATCGAATCCACATTCGTCCCACACTGTGGACACAGTGGTGCCGTTTCCCTGCGTCGACGCAGATGAGAGGCCATACCGGTACGCATGCACCAGTATGGCCTCTCAGGGAAAACTCAGAGTCGCGCGAGCGGCATCAGCCGCCGATGAGCTCCGTGTACTGCGCGGGGGTCAGGGTGGGCCCGGTCTCCGTGACCGTGATCTTGACGAGCCACCCGGCCCCGTACGGGTCGGAGCCGACGGTCTCCGGGGCGTCGACCACGGAGTCGTTCACCTCGGCGACCGTCCCGGTGACCGGCGAGTAGAGCTCCGAGACCGACTTGGTGGACTCGACCTCGCCGAAGACCTCCCCGGCCGTGACGGCGGTGCCGACCTCGGGCAGCTCGACGTAGACGATGTCGCCGAGGGCCTCGGCGGCGTTGGCGGTGATCCCGACGGTGGCGGGCGTGCCGTCGTCGAGCCACTCGTGCTCGGCGGTGTAGATCAGGTTCTCGGGGACGTTCGACATCGGGGACTCCTCAGGTTCTGGGGGTGGACGGAGGCGGGCGCGGCGGGCGCCCGTCAGGAGGTGGGGCGGACGTAGGCGCGCAGCGGGGCCACCACGAAGGGCTCCTGGCGTCCGCGCACGTCCACGGCGAGCTCGGTGCCCTCGGCCGAGAACTCCGGGGTCACGTACGCCATCGCGATCGGGTGCCCGAGCGTGGGCGAGGGCGCACCGGAGGTCACGGAACCGATGACCGTGCCCGCGCCCGGGAGCACGACGTCGTAGCCCGCCCGCGCAGGACGGCGTGCGGTTCCCCGCAGGCCGACCAGCACGCGGGCCGGTGCCGACTGACGCCGTGACTCGAGGGCGGCACGGCCGACGAACGGCAGCGGCGCACCGGCGTCGTCCGTCTTCTCCAGCTTGACGACCCGACCCAGGCCCGCCTCGTACGGCGTCGTGGTCGTGTCGAGCTCGTGGCCGTACAGGGGCATGCCGGCCTCGAGGCGGAGCGAGTCCCGGGCGCTGAGCCCGGCCGGGACCAGCCCGAACGGCTGACCGGCCTCGAGCAGGGCGGCCCAGACCTCGGCGGCCTGCTCGACGGGGACGAACAGCTCGAACCCGTCCTCGCCGGTGTACCCGGTGCGGGCCAGCAGCACCGTGGCTCCGGCGACCGTCGCGCGGGCGCTGGCGTAGTACGGCATCTCACGGACCGTGGGGACGTCCGCGGCCGCGGTGATGCTCGTGACGATCTCCTCGGCGCGCGGCCCCTGGACGGCGACCAGCGCGGTCTCCTCCGAGCGGTCGACGACGACGGCGTCGAAGCCCTCGACGCGCTCGGTCAGGGCCGTGAGCACGACCTCGACGTTGGAGGCGTTCGCGACGACGACGAAGTGGTCGTTGTCCAGGCGGTAGACGACGAGGTCGTCGAGCACCGAGCCGTCCTCGGCGCAGATCATCGTGTACCGGGCGCGGCCGGTCTTGACGGCACTCAGGTTGCCCACGAGCGCGTAGTCGAGCGCGGCGGCGGCCTGCGGGCCGGACACCTCGATCTCCCCCATGTGGGAGAGGTCGAAGAGACCGGCGGCCTCGCGGACGGCGCGGTGCTCGGCGATGTCCGAGTCGTAGCGCAGCGGCATCTGCCAGCCGCCGAAGCCGGTCAGCGCCGCGCCGAGCGCGACGTGCTGCTCGTGGAGCGGGCTGGGGCGGTCGGTCGTCGAGTCGTTGCTCATACGTCGATCCTCTCGTATCTCTGGCCGGGGCTGCCGGTCAGACGGTCTCGTACTCGGACAGCGGCGGGCACGAGCACTGGAGGTTCCGGTCCCCCGCGGCACCGTCGATGCGGCGCACCGGCGGCCAGTACTTGCTCGCGCGCAGCGAGGCGAGCGGGTAGGCCGCCTGCTCGCGGGAGTACTTCTTGTCCCAGACGTCGGCGGTCACCGATGCGGCGGTGTGCGGGGCCCCGCGCAGCGGCGAGTCCTCGACGGCCCACTCGCCGGCCGCGACCGCGTCGATCTCGCCACGGATCGCGATCATCGCGGCGACGAACCGCTCGAGCTCGCCGAGGTCCTCGGACTCGGTGGGCTCGACCATGAGGGTGCCGGGGACGGGGAAGCTCAGCGTCGGGGCGTGGAACCCGTAGTCCTGGAGGCGCTTGGCGACGTCCTCGGCGGTGACGCCGGTCTGCTTGGTCAGGTCGCGCAGGTCGAGGATGCACTCGTGCGCGACGAGGCCGTTGGGGCCCGTGTAGAGCACCGGGAAGTACTCGTGCAGGCGACGGGCGACGTAGTTGGCCGTGAGCACGGCCGTCTCCGACGCCGCGGTGAGCCCGTCCGGTCCCATCAGGGCGAGGTAGGCGTAGGAGATGGGGAGGATGCCGGCCGAGCCGTAGGGTGCGGCCGAGACGGGCGTGCCGCCGGCCTCGGTGGCGACGAGCGACGTCGGGGATCCGGGCAGGAACGGCACGAGGTGCTCGGCCACGCCCACCGGGCCGACGCCGGGGCCGCCGCCGCCGTGGGGGATGCAGAACGTCTTGTGCAGGTTGAGGTGCGAGACGTCGCCGCCGAACTCGCCCGGCCGGGCCAGGCCGACCAGCGCGTTGAGGTTGGCCCCGTCGATGTAGACCTGCCCGCCGGCGGCGTGCACGAGGTCGCAGACCTCGCGGACGTGCTCCTCGAAGACGCCGTGGGTCGAGGGGTAGGTGATCATGATCGCCGCGACGGCCGAGCCGTGCTGCTCCAGCTTGGCGCGCAGGTCGTCGAGCAGCACCTCGCCGTCGTCGGCCGTCGCCACGACGACGACACGGAGGCCCGCGAGCACCGCGGAGGCCGCGTTCGTCCCGTGCGCGGAGGCGGGGATGAGCACGATGTCGCGCTCGCCCTGGCCCTGGGACCGGTGGTAGTCCCGGATGGCGAGCAGACCGGCCAGCTCACCCTGCGAGCCCGCGTTCGGCTGCACCGAGACGGCCGCGTACCCGGTGATCTCGGCCAGGCGCGACTCGAGCGAGCTGATCATCTCGAGGTAGCCGGCGGCCTGCTCGGTCGGCACGTACGGGTGCACGTTCGCGAACTCCGGCCACGAGATGGCTTCCATCTCGACCGTGGCGTTGAGCTTCATGGTGCACGAGCCCAGCGGGATCATCGTGCGGTCGAGCGCCAGGTCCTTGTCCGCCAGACGGCGCAGGTAGCGCAGCATCGCGGTCTCGGAGCGGTGCTGGGAGAACACGGGGTGGGTGAGGAACTCCGAGGTCCGCGTCGCCCACTCGGGAAGAGCGGGTGCGGGCGCCGCTGCGGCGTCGTCGGCGGTCAGCACACCGAAGGCGGTGAGCACCGTCTCCAGGTCGGCGGCGGTCGTCGCCTCGCTGCAGGCCACCTGCACGTGGTCGGCGTCGGGCGCGTAGAGGTTGACCCCCCACTCGGCGGCCGCCGCGAGGATCCGCTGCGCGCGGCCGGGCACGCGGGTGCGCACGGTGTCGAAGAAGTCGTCGTGGACCACCTCGACGCCGCCGGCACGCAGGGCGTTCGCGAGAGTGACGGCCTGGCCGTGCACGCGCTGCGCGATCTCCGTGAGCCCCCGGGGGCCGTGGTAGACCGCGTACATCGACGCGACGATCGCGAGCAGCGCCTGCGCCGTGCAGATGTTGGACGTGGCCTTCTCGCGACGGATGTGCTGCTCGCGGGTCTGCAGGGCGAGGCGGTAGGCGACATCGCCGTCGGCGTCGACCGAAACCCCGACGATCCGGCCCGGCAGGGACCGCTCGAGCCCCTTGCGCACGCTCATGAACGCGGCGTGCGGGCCGCCGTAGAAGAGCGGGACACCGAAGCGCTGGGCCGAGCCGACGGCGATGTCGGCGCCGAGCTCCCCGGGCGGGGTGATCATCGTCAGCGCGAGCAGGTCGGTGGCGACGGTGACGAGCGCCCCGGCCTCCTTGACCTCCGCCACGAGACCGCGGACGTCCGCGATGCGGCCGGACGCCCCGACCTGCTGGACGACGACTCCCACGAGGGGACCTGCGTCGTCGGGAACCGGGACCGAGGCCAGCCCCTCGCTCACGTCCGCGACGACGACGGGCAGCCCTGCCGCCTCGGCGCGACCCTGCGCGACGGCGAGCGTCTGCGGGAAGAGGTCCGCGTCCAGGACGACGTACCCCGTCTTGGCCCGCGTGGCGCGCCACATCAGGGCGACGGCCTCGGCGACGGCGGTCGCCTCGTCGAGCAGCGAGGCCCCGGCGACCTCGAGCCCCGTGAGGTCGGAGACCGCCGTCTGGAAGTTCAGGAGCGCCTCGAGCCGGCCCTGGGAGATCTCCGGCTGGTACGGCGTGTAGGCGGTGTACCAGGCGGGCGACTCGAGCACGTTGCGGCGGATCACCGGCGGCGTGACGGTCCCCGAGTACCCGAGCCCGATCATCTGCGACTTGACCGTGTTGCGGCCCGCGAGCTCGCGGAGCTCGGCCAGCACCTCGGTCTCCGTCCGGGCGGCGGGCAGGTCCAGCGGCCGGTCGCTGCGGATGACGGCGGGCACGGCGGCGTCGACGAGCGCGTCGAGGCTGGGGTACCCGACCTCGTCGAGCATGCGCTGCGTGTCGCCGTCGACGCGCTGCTCGGTCTCGGTGCGCACGCCGCGCGGGCCGAGGTGGCGGAAGGCGAAGTGCTCGCGGTCGAACGCGCTGGAGGACGTCTGGTCCGGCTGGGTCACGATGGGTCTCCGGGGAGTTCACGAGGGGACCGACCCCGTCCGGGGCCGACCTGTCCCTCCCCGCTCTGTCATCGGACCCGAGGGTCGACCTGAGAGTTTTGCTGGTCCGCAGTCTCCACGTTTCCGTGGACGGCGCGCGCCAACTTGCACCGTCGGTGGGTGCCCGTCACCGACCCGAGGGACGACGTCGCGCACCACTTTTCAGAGTTGCCTCGCCATGACGGTACGGGGGCCTGAGAGATTCCCGGGGAGGGATTGCTCCTTCGGCGCCGACCCGGTCACGTGGACCTGCCGGACTCTCCCGTCATGATTCGAACGGCGACTACCGGCCCAGTCTAGCGACCGAACGCCCGAGGTTCGTGGTCGTCCTGTGAAGGCTTGGGCTACTCCTGGTCCGGCGGCTGCGTCGCCGGGATCTGGCCGCTGGGCGGCGACGGGTCGGGGATGCGTCGTGCGCGACGCGCCCGTCGGGACCCGCGCCCGGTCTCGGCGGTCTTCCCGCCGGAGTCCTGCCCCTCGCCCGCGACCGAGGGTCGGTCCCCGAGCTGCGGGTCGATGCCCGTGCTCAGCTTCGCCTCGTCGAACAGCGGCGTGCCCGCGTCGTCTTTCATCCTTCGATCATGCGGGCGGTCACGAAAACACGCAGCCCGACGCGCGGTGTCTTCGCACACACCGCACGTCGGGCCAGGTCAGGCACAACGTACAAATCGAACGTTACTCGCAGGCGAACTCTTCGCCCTCGTAGACGAACGTGCCACCGCTGCCGTCGATGCAGTTCTCGATGTACAGGTCGACGACGCCGCCCATGACGGTGAAGATGAGGATCAGCGCGATCGTCGCCAGGATCGTGAAGATCGCCCCGAGGATGATGCCCGCGAGCGCCGGACCGTTCGAGAACCCGGCCTTCTTCGACTGCACGAACGCGACGATGCTGAGGACCAGGCCGACGATCGGCATGAAGAAGGCGAGGACGAGGCCGACGATGCCCATCGTCTTGCCCGGGACGCTCCCGCTCCGCGCGGGCTGCTGGCCGTAGGAGTCCGGGGTGCCGGGTGCCTGGGGATAGCCCGGCTGACCGTACGGGGCCGACTGCCCGTACTGACCGGGCTGGCCGGACTGGCCGTACTGCGGCGGGCCGGGCTGCGCGGGCTGCTGCCCGTACGCCGGTGGTGTCGACGAGTCGGGCTTCTGGCCGTCGGGGACTCCGTACGGGTCAGGGGTCTGTCCGCTCATGATGCTCCTTGGTTCTCGGGCCGAATGTCGGCTCGCGACGGGTTCTTCGTCGCGAACCTAGCCCACTCGCGCCCGGTTGTCCGTCGTTCGACGACGGCGCGCGGCCGGCGACGTTCAGCGCGGCCGGCCGACGCGGATCGCGAACCGCATCATCGCCACCACGAACGCGGCGACGACGAAGACTGCGCCGACCAGGTGGTGGCTGATCTCGAAGCCCTCGTCCCCCCACACCTGGTACGCGACGAGGACGCCCGCGTACCGGACCATGTTGGCGACGAGGACGATCCCGAGCGCCTCACCGAGGCCGCCGAGCACGGCGCGGACCGGGAACCGGGCGAGGCCGAGCGTGACCGCACCGAGGACCAGGAGCGGGACGGCGAGGACGACGGTCGAGCACATGAACGTGATCTGCACACCGATGCTCTGGCCCGTCCCGCCGCCGATGGCGGCGATGTCCCCGATCGCGCGCGAGGTGCCGCCGGTCACCGGACCGGCGACCCACGCGAGCAGGCTCGCCTCTGCCGCCCGGACGGCTGCGGAGCGTGCCACGAGCAGCACCGCGGCGCCGAGGACCGCCGCTGCGCCGAGCACGCGCGCCGGGTTGCTCACGTGCGCCGGTGCGGGCAGCGCGGCGGCGGTCACGCGGCCCGCCAGGCGTCGAGCTCGATCACGTCCGCGTCAGCGCCTCCGGCCCCGGGAAGCGCGGGAGACCTGGCAGTCGCGCCGGCGGGCTTCACCGCGCGTGCCTGGTCCAGGACAGCGGCCTGCACCCCGGCCCCGACGCGTGCGGTCTTCTCCCAGCCCGAGTGACCGCGCAGCACACGCCCTGCGGCGCGGACGAGCACGGGGTAGGTCGTGTAGGAGTAGAGCCAGTACCCGAACCCGCGGACGACGGCACGCCCGATGCTCGAGTCCGGGTCGTCCCGGGACCGGTAGACGAACGCCCAGAGCACGAACGGGCCGATGCCGGTGAGCATCGTCAGCGGCACGAGCCACCATGCGGCGGCGAGGAGGGTGGCCGTCGTGTGCGTGGCCACCGCGCCGGTGACGACGAAGGCGGCGATCACCGGCCAGATCACGACCCCGAGCAGGCCGAGCCACGGGATCGAGAGGAAGTAGAGGCTCTCGACGACGCCCGCGTTGGTGAATCCGGGCGATGCGACGATCTTCGGCGCGTACGCCGCGCACTGCATCCCGCCCTGGGTCCAGCGCGTGCGCTGGCGCAGGTACGGGCACATGGCGGGCAGCGCCTCCTGCCGCACGACGGCGTCGTGGACGTAGCGGGTGCGGTACCCGGCGAGCATCGTGTGGATGCCGAGCTCGTAGTCCTCCAGGAGCGCTCCGTGCCACGGCTCGCCGTACGTCTCGCCGATCGCGTCGAGCGCCACGAGCCGGGTGAACTGACCGTTGCCGCCCATGCCCGCCGAGGCGGTGCGCAGCCGCAGGGTCTGCATCGCGGCGATCGTGGTGCGGAACTCGATGTCCTGGCTCCGCAGCAGCCACCGGGCGCGGGCGTTGCGGAGCCAGGCCCGCACACCCGTGCCCGCGTGCATCTTTCGGCCGGTGTTGTTCATCGCGACCGACGCCTGGGCGGCGCCGACCTCGGGGTCGAGGAAGACGTCCTTTCCGCTCATGTGCTCGAGCGCCCCGGGGACGAGCTCGCCGTCGGCGTCGATCACCCCGACGACGACCCGGTCGTCGGAGACGCCGGAGAGCTCGTCTCCGGCGGTCGCCCGCCAGGCGTGCAGGGCGTGGTAGGCGGCGTTGAGGGCCGCGCCCTTGCCCTGTCGCGCGTCAGGTCGTCGGCGCTCGACGAGGTGGACGCGGGGGTGCGCGGATGCCCACCTCGAGACGATCTGCGGCGTCGCGTCGTCGCTCGCGTCGTCGATCACCCACACGTGCACGGACGGGAAGTCCCGCGTGAAGCGCGTGAGGGTCTCGTCGATCACGAGCTCCTCGTCGAGGCAGGGCACGAACATGTGCCACTCGAAGAGGTGCGCCAGCCCGCGCCGTGCACGCCGTCGTCCCAGGAACGGGACGAGGATCAGCGTGACGTACGCGAGGAACATGACCAGCAGGACGAATCCGACGACGTTGACCGTGGTCTCGAGGGTGGACATCGGTACGTCCTACCGTTGACGACGCGCGAGTCGCGCCGAGCGGTAGACGAGAAGCGCGCCGACGGCGAGCAGGACGACGGCGAGGACGACGGCCAGGGAGGTCGCTCCCGTGGCCGCGAGCGTGCCCGCGGTGGTGCCGGCGGCACCGGCTGCGGTCTTGTACATGAGGTCTCCTGATCCGTGTCGCGCTCAGACGGTCCGACGGCGCAGTGCCGCGGTCCCGAGTCCGACGACGGCAAGGAAGGCGACCGTGGCCGCCCCGACTCCCGCGGTGGCGACCGGGATCGGCCGGGCCACGACGATGGTCACGGTCGCGACGTCCGAGGTGCAGTCCCCGACCGTGAGCGTGTAGGTGAACGAGTCCTCTCCGGCGAAGCCGGCGTCCGGCGTGTAGGTCACCATGCCGTCCTCGCCGAGCGAGACCGTGCCGTGGGCAGGCTCGTCGCCCAGCTCGACGACGGTCTCCGCGTCGGCAGTCGTGTCGTTCTCGGTCACGACGACGTCGGTCGGCTCTCCCTCCGCGGTCGCGGCCTCGTCGTCCCGTGCGACGAGGTCCTCGGGGACGCAGACCGGGACGTCGGGCACGACGATCGGACTCGTCGTCTCGCAGGCGGCGTCGTCGTAGACCGCGGGCCAGCCGGGATCGATCGTGTAGCTGCGCTGCGGGTTGCCGTCAGTGCCGACGTCGTTGCCGATCGCGAGCATGAAGTCGAGCCGGTCGACCGACGCTCCCCCGAAGTCGGTCATCGCCCGGCCGTTGACCGTGGCGTTCGAGTTGTCGAAGTCCTTGACGTTCCCGTTCGCGCTGAACCCCGACGTCTGGGTTCCCAGCGGGTCGCCGTCGACGGTCACACCTCCGACGATCTGCTGCGCGATGACATGGTTGCCGGAGGTGCCGCGGGACGAGTCCACCTGGCTTCCGTCGCTGAGACCGACGACCAGCCCCATCTCACGGTTGCCCGGATCTCCCGAGGTCCCGTCGAGGTCTCCCATCCCGAACTCGGCTCCCGCCACGATCGCCGGGTCGAACTCGGCGCTCGCGTACGCGAACCTGCTGAACTGCCGTCCGTTGCGGTCGAACGCCCCGCGAGGCTGAGCACCGAACGTGGTCAGCCCTTCGTCACCCGACGGCCACTGCGTGCCGGAGTCGGGGTAGACGGAGCCGCGGTTCGAGACCAGCCCGGTGCTGAACCGGATCGTCTGCGCACCGACCGTGAGCTCCCCGCCGGCTGCCGCGACGTCGTAGAAGTGGATCAGCTCGTCGGCGCGACCCTCGGCCGAGCAGTTCGAGTCCAGCGGGCCCGTGACGACGTTCGTGAGCGCGCCGTCGCCGATGCCCTCGGGGCCGACCGTCACCTGATAGGTGACGGTGACCGTCTCGCCCGCACCGATCGGCCCGGCCCACTCCAGCTCGTCGCCGGAGACCTCGGCCGTTCCCGGGCCGCCGACGACGTCGTCCCAGGTGGCGTCGTCGAGCACGCCGGAGAGGTCGTCGGAGAAGGTGGCCGGGTCGTCGGCCGTGTACGGCTCGTCGCGGGTGTTGGTCAGGCTCACCTCGTAGGTGACGACCTGGCCGGGGGCGATGTCGCCGTCCGCGTCGGAGACCTTGGTCATCACGAGGTCGGCGTCCGACGTCTCGACAGCGGTCTGGAGGGCGTGGCTGGGTTGCGCCGCGGTGGCGGCTGTCGGGATCGCGAGTGCGCCGCCGACAAGGACGGCGACGGCAGCGACGGCTGGCGTGTGTCGAGACATGGAGATTCCTCGGCTCTGGTCGGTTCACACGCCAGGCGGCATGCGTGGTGAGACTCAGAGGACAGGACCATCGGCAGGTCGCGTGATGACGGTTGCGCAGAGTGAGCCATCCCACTCGTTCCTGCCGTCATGATCGGCTCCGGCGGCGGTCTCAATGGGTGGAGGTACCAATGCCCACGACAGTGCAGGGGTCGCAACACCATGCGGACACCCCGGAAGCGCCCGAGACCGACATCGAGCTGATCAACCGCACCCGCTCCGGTGACCCCGAGGCGTACGCGGAGCTCTGGGAGCGCCACCACGACGCCGTCCGCGGAGCCGCACGGCGCATCACCCGTGCGTTCGACCCCGACGACCTGACGCAGGAGGCCTTCTCCCGCACGTTCGCGGCCCTGCAGGACGGCCGCGGACCCCGCACGACGTTCCGGCCGTACCTGTACGCGACCGTCCGCAACCTCGCGGCGTCCTGGTCGTCGTCGGACTCCGTGTCGGTCGACCCCGAGCAGTTCGAGGCCGTCGGTCCCACCCAGGAGTTCGAGTCGGAGCTCGTCGACCGGACCGTCACGGCGCGCGCGTTCCGCACGCTTCCCGACGAGTGGCGCACCGTCCTCTGGTATGTCGACGTCGAGGGGATGAGCGCCACCGAGGTCGCGCCGATCCTCGGGTCGACCCCCAACGCCGTCGCTGCCCTCACCTACCGCGCCCGCGAGGGGCTTCGTCGTGCCTGGATCGACACGCACGCGGAGTCCACCAGCGAGGACCCCGAGTGCGTCTGGACGGTCTCGCACCTGTCCGCCTACGTGCGGGACGGACTGTCGCGCCGCAAGCGCAACCGCGTCGAGGACCACCTCACCACGTGCACCGCGTGCTCGATCCTCGCGGAGCAGCTCGACGAGGTGGCGTCCTCCCTGCGGGCGATCCTCGTCCCGCTGGTCCTCGGCCCCGCGGTGGTGATCGGGGGCGAGTCCGTCGGACCTGCCGCGATCCTCCCCGCCCAGGCGTCGGGCGTGACCGCCGAGCAGGCGCGCACGGCGGCAGAGGCAGGGCGCAACGGCTGGCACCACCCGTTCACCACGCACCCCAAGGCCTCCTGGGGTCTGACCGCGTCGATCGTCGCGGTCGCGGTCACGAGCCTCGCGCTCACGACTCTCGGTGGCGACGCGGCACCGGAGGCCAGTGCCTCCCCGCTCGCCGACCCGCCGACGACGTCCGAGCCGAGCGACCGTCCGACGGACGACCTCGAGCCCGGGCCGACGAGCGCTCCGGAGGAGAAGAGCACCGAGGACGGGAGTTCGGACGGCGAGGGTACGGACGCGGGCTCTGACGCCCCGGCCGGCGCCACGGCCGAACCCGAGGTCGAGGATCCGGCCGACGAGGCGGCGGAGGAATCCGGGGCCGACGCTGTCCGGCGGACGCAGGACGCCGACGACGCACCGACGAGTGCCTCGGAGGACGACCCCGAGCCCCCGGTGGTCGAGAGCTCGGCGTCGCCGGACGCGTCGACACCCGCCCCGGAGACGGCCACCGAGCCGGACGCGGCCGACCCGACCGTCGAGCCGGATCCCGCACCTGCGCCCGACGTCGCCGCACCCGAGCTCCTCCACCCGGACCCCGGCGCCAAGGTCGCGCTCCGCGACGTCGACGGCTCGGGGACGGCCGACGACCTGCTGGTGTGGATCGCGGGCGACCCCGACCGCGTCGTGGCGATCTCGATCGACGGCGGGGCCGAGAAGCAGCTCGTCGTCACCGAGGACGCGGTGCCCTACTTCCTGCGCTCGGTCTCAGCCGGAGGGCACACGCTCACCGCGCGCTACCTCGACGGCTCCGGGAGCGTGAGCGTCTCGTTCACCGCTGTGCCCTGAGTCGACCGACCCTCAATCGACCAGCGCGTCGACGATCTCTTCCCCCGCGGGCGTCGCGAGGATGTTGCTGACCCGCCCGTCGGTGGGGTGCGGGAGCCGGGCGACCAGCCCGGACGACTCGAGCCGTTGGACGATCCCGGTGACGGTCGACGGGGTCGAGTCGAGGAGCTCTCCGATCCGATACGCGGTGAGGACCCCGTGCAGCTTGAGCAGCGCGAGGACCTTGAGCTGCTGGAGCGGCACGTCGACACCGACGAGGGCCTCGAGCCTCCGGTCCGCCACGACGTCTCCCGTGGAGCCTGCCTCAGACATCGTCGCCCCCGACCCTCTTGAGCTCGCGCCGACCGGCGAGGGTCAGGACGTACTCCCGCCCCGTACGCCGCCCGTCGGCCACCATCTGGCGGACGAAGCCCGCGTTCTCGAGCATCGTCAGGTGCGCGCGGACCGTCGTGACCGGGCCGCCGACGGCGTCGATCAGCACGTCCTTCTGCACCGGGCCGCTCCGCAGCGTTCGCAGGACACGGGTGCGCAGCTCGGGGCTCTCGGCCGTCGTCACGGGCGGCACGGCCGGAGGGCGCGGCGTCGGGCCGACGATGGCGTCGATCTCGAGCCGCCCTTTGCGGGTCAGCCGCAGGTCGGCCTCCGCACCCGCACCAGAGGCCGCGACGGCCTCGAGCATGCCCAGCCCGGCGAGACGAGCGATCGTCGCGCGCACCTCCCCCGACCCTCCGTCGAGCACGCGTTCGGCGGTCGACGGTTTCGCCAGACCACGAAGCCCGACGTAGGCGAGTATCCGCAGCTCTTGCACGGTCCGGTCCGTGACGATGACGGCGTTGAGGCGCGTGTTCCGCGCAGCGTTGGGGCTCACACTGGTCAGGACCGCGGCACGGCTCCCGCATGACGCCTGAGGAACGCGACCTTCACCACAGCTCGAGCTCGGTCGCGGTGGAGAGCATCTCGTCGAGCATCGCGGACGTCGCGGGCCCCGGTTCGCGCCGAGTCTCCCGGTGCCGGGCGACGAGACGGCGGGACCCGAGCCCCGGAAGCCTGACGACCTCGACCCCGTCGGGGAGGTCCTCCTGGAGCGCCAGGGCCGGCACGAGCGCGATCCCCTGGCCTGCCGCGACGAGCGCGAGGGCGACGTCGAAGTCGTAGTAGGAGTGCCGCGTCGGCAGGGTCGTCCCCATCTGGGCCCCGACGCGGGCGAGTGCGCGCGCCGCCGCCGTGCTGCGCTCTGGACCGAGCCACGCGGCGTCGCGCAGGTCCTCGAGCTGGCTCGGGGTCGGGAACGCCGACGGGGTCACCAGCCGCCACGGCTCGTCGATCAGCACGACCTCGCGCTGGCCGCGGGGAACGGTGGCGTCCGACTCCTCGTCGCTCTCGATGATCACGAGGTCGAAGTCACCGGCCCGGAGCCCGCGCAACGCGTCGACGGGCTCGGCCTCGGTCACGATCAGGTCGACGCCGGGGTAGTCCTCGGGGAGCCGGGCGAGCAGCGGTGCGATCACGGCGCGGATCCCTGTCTGGACGGCACCGACGCGGACCCGTCCCGAGACGTCGTCGCCCATGGTGGCGAGCTCGCGCCGCGCCTCGACCAGCTCGTTCTCGATCCGTTCCGCGGCGTCGGCGAGCACACGGCCCGCCGGGGTGAGGGTCACGCCGCGCGGCCCGCGCTCGAGGACCTGCACGCCTTCCTCGGCCTCGAGACGCTGGATCTGCTGAGAGACGGCCGACGGCGTCACGTGCATGACGTCCGCCGCCGCGAGCACCCCTCCGGTGCGGTAGACGGCCAGGAGAAAGGCAAGCCTTCGTGGGTCTGTTGCCATGTAGCAATACTAAACAGTGGATGCAGAGTTGTTCGATTGCGCTGAAGCCACGTCGTGTCTCAGAATGGTCACGTCGCCAGCAGCAACGCCTGGAGCGCCAGGGCTGACACGTATCCCTCACCCACCTGCTTTACCTCGTCGGAGACACCTATGTCCGCATTCTTTGACCAAGCCGTCATGCTCCTCGGCTGGATCAGCGCCCTCGCCGGCGCCATCGCCTACTGCCTCGCCTCGCGCGGCGTGTGGGACGCGAAGTCTGTGCGGTTCCAGGTGACGAACATGACCGCGGCCGGACTGATGATCGTCGTCGGGGCCGTCAACGGCATCTGGCCCTCGGTCGCCGCCAACATGGTGTGGGTCGTCATCGGGGTCAACACCCTGCTGGTCGTCTTCTCCTCCCGTCGCGCCGACCGCCGCGCGGCTGCCGTCGCAGCCGCCCAGGCCGAGCTCGTCGACCCGTTCGTCGAGGTCGTCGACCCGGACGAGCCCAGCGCCTACACCTACACGTTCGCCGACACCCTCAGCGACGCCCTCGTCGCCCCGGCGCACGGCGACGCCCCCGGCGAGTTCGTGCTCGAGCAGACCCCCAAGCCCGCGGACGTCTCGCTCGTCGCCTGACCCGCTCCACGCAGAAGGTCCCCGCCCGGACGACCGGGCGGGGACCTTTTGCGTCAGGGAAGAACGTCAGCGGCCGAGCGTCGACTGCCAGGCCACGATCCGCTCGACCGCCTCGGCCACGACCTCGGGCGACGCGGCGAACGACAGCCGCACCCAGTCACCGCCGCCCTCGGGATCGAAGTCCGTCCCTGGCGTGAGCGCGACACCGGCCTCGGCGAGCAGGCGTGCGCAGTACTCGACGGACCCCATCCCGAACCGGTTGATGTTGCCGTACAGGTAGAACGCGCCGTCGGCCGGCGCCACCGGGTCCCACCCGAGGTCCGCCGTGCGTCGAAGCAGGAGCTCGCGCGACGCCGCGTAGTACGCGACCGACTCCGCCGCGGCGGCCATGCCCTCGTCCCCGAGCGCGACCACGCCGGCGTGCTGGGCGAGCGCCGGAGGGCAGAGCGCGACGTTGCCGGCGAGCGCCTCGACGGGCCCGACGAGGTCGTCGGGAAGGACGAGCCACCCAATCCGCCACCCCGTCATGCCCCAGTACTTGGAGAACGAGCTCACGACGACGGCTCCCGCGTCCCGGTAGGCCGCTGCGGTCGGGGCTCCGGCCGGTGAGCCCGCGGGAAGGCCCGGGGTCTCGACGTCGCCGCCGGTGATGCCGTGGTAGATCTCGTCGCTGATCAGCCGCACGTCGTGGTCGGCGCACCAGTCGGCGATCGTCCGCAGCTCACGGGCGTCGACCATCGTGCCCGTCGGGTTGGCGGGGCTGGCGAGGATCAGCCCGTCGAGGCCGCCCTCGTAGTAGGCCTCCATCAGGCGAGGGACGGTCGGCTGGTACCGCTCGGCGGGGCCGCAGTCGAGCTCGACGACGTCGCAGCCCAGCGAGCGCAGGATGTTCGCGTAGGCGGGGTAGCCGGGTCGGGCGAGCGCGACCCGGTCGCCGGGGTCGAACGCGGCGAGGAACGCGAGCAGGAACCCGCCGGAGGACCCCGTGGTGACGGCGACGTGCCCGGGCTCGACCGCGACGTCGTACCACCGGGCGTAGTGCTCGGCGATGCCGGTCCGCAGTGCGGGGATGCCCATCGCCTCGGTGTACCCGAGGTCGCCGTCGCGCATGATGTCGGCGGCGTGCCGGCGGACCACGTCGGCCGCACCGGATCCCGGCTCACCGGCGCAGAGGTTGAGGATCGACTCCCCCGCCGCACGCCGCGCGTTGGCCTCGGCGAGCACCCCCATGACCGCGAACGGCCGGACGTGGGCCCGGCGCGAGACCTTCACCGCGGGGCGCTCCCGACGGTCTGCTCCGCCCCGACTCCGGGGACTGCTCGATCGCTCACCACCCGGCGGGCGACGTCGACGAGCTTCACGTTGGACTCCTGCGAGATCCGGCTGAGCACCTCGAACGCCCGCTCCGCAGAGATCCCGTACCGCTCCATGCAGATTCCCTGGGCCTGGCCGATGATCGTGCGGCCCTGGACGGCGCTCTGCAGCTGGTCCTCGGTCCGCGCGGCGTCGAGGGCCGCGGCGGCGACGGCCGCGAACGTGGTGGCGAGTGTCTGGTCCGGCCCGTCGAACGCGCCGCGCTCGGTGCCGTAGAGGTTCAGGGCCCCGTGGTTCGTGTCGGTCGTGAAGAGCTGGATGCAGAGCATCGACCCCACGCCGAGCTCTGCGACGCGCGGCCCCCACGTCGGCCAGCGCGGGTCGTGCGCCAGGTCAGGCGTGGAGACGATCTCGGTCTCGCGGATCGCGTCGAGGCAGGGCCCCTCGTCGAGCTCGTACTGCAGCTCGTCCCCGCGCCCCCCGACGGCATCGGACGCCGCAGGGGTCTCGATCCGGCCGCGACGGGCGACGAGGGAGATCGACGCCGAGGCGCACCCGTCGATCATCGCCACGGCGCGCTCGACCACCCGGTCGAGGGTCGACCCGAGGCTGTCCTCGTCCGCGAGCAGCCGTACCGCCCGGGCGATCTCACCGTGCAGGCCGAGGCTGACCTCGGTCTCCTCGAGCTCCTTCGTCATGGCCCATCCTCCGCGCTCCTGAGGTCCGGACGGACCCGGACCTCAGGATACGTGGCGGATTCCGGGGCAGCACGGGCCTCGGGATCCCGCCGGGACTGCGCGCGCCTCAGCTGAACTTGCGGGTGAGCTGGGCGTTGCGGGGGCGTCGCTTGTCGGCCGACGTGAGGTCTCCGAGCACCCCGTCGACGAGCTGACCGGCCTCGGACCCGAGCCCGGGGCCGTCGTCGAGCGCCTCGACGAGGAGCACCGCGACGTCGTGGACCCGCAGCCCGGCACGGCTCGAGTGCCACACCAGCCGGTCGGCGGCCGCGGCGTCGTCGATCCCGTAGACGGCCATCAGCACGCCCTTGGCGCGCTCGACGAGGATGCGTTCGCTGCCCCGCTGCTCGACGGCGCGGGTGATCTCGGCCTCGCGCATCTGGTTCTGCGCGGCCGACTGGTCCACCACGTAGCCGGCGATCTCGGCGATCTTGCCGTTCGCGTCCCGGCGGCCCTGCCCGGTCACGGTCACGGTGCGTGTCCGTCCGCGCCCGTCGACGATGCGGTGGAGGAAGCTGAAGGGACGACCCGTGCGACGGCAGCGGGAGATCTCCCGCGCGATCGTCCCGCGGTCGTCCTGGTGCTTGCGTGCCGCGAGGAGCTCGGCGCTCGGCTCGACGTCGCCGGGTCGGTACCCGAGCATCTCGTAGACCTCGTCGGACCACCACCAGGTGCCCTTGGCGAGGTCGGTGCGGTACTGGCCGATGGGGAGTGCATGTCCACCGCCGAGTGCGTCCTCGACGGTGACGTCCCAGGGGGTGGTGACGGGCTCGACTTCTTCAGCAGACATGACAGGTCCTCTCGGAGGAGAGTTCACGGAGCCGCTTCTTGACGCCGGGGCCAACGTAACCGAAACGTGACCCGAGTGCACCCCGGAGTGCTGCCGGCTGCGTCAGGGGTTGAGCGTCAGCCGCCTCTCGACGACGTCGCGGGCCACCTCGACGAGCCGCTCGCCCCGGACGAAGCCGCGCGCCCGGAGGACCGAGACCGCCGACTGCGGGGAGACACCGAGCTGTGCGGCCACCATCCCGGTGGCCCGGTGAACGATCGCCTGGTCGGCCCACTCGTCGTCCCGGATCAGCTCCGGGACGTCGCACGTGTCCACGAGCGTCAGCGCCGCGTGGTCCACGAGCACCTGGGCGACCTCGTCGGGGACGCTCAGGGAGCGGTCGGTCTCCGCGAACAGCACGAGGACCCCGAGCACCCGGTCCGGAGAGCGCAGCGGGAAGGCGGTCAGTCGGGCCGCGCCGAGGGAATCGGCGGCCGCGACGTAGACGGGCCACCGCCCGGACGCCTCGCCCAGGGTCACGGTGCGCGCGTCGGAGCCCTCGAACGCCGCACGGGCCGGGCCCTCGCCGTAGCAGATCTCAAGGTCGGCGAGCTCCTCGGCCGTCGCGCCCGACGCGTGCACGACCGCGTGGACGTCCCCCGGTGCCGCCACCGTGAGGTACCCGCCGTCGGCGCCGAGCAGCACGATGCAGGCGTCCAGGATCTCGGGCGCGGTCGCACGGGTGCCACCGCTCGCCGCGAGTCGCGCGTCGAGGCTGTCCAGCAGCCTGCCTGCTCTCTGCACGATTCCACCCCTGTCCGTCGAGTTCGCCTGACCCGTCGAGATCGTCGTGGGATCACTCTCGCAGGCTGACCGGGCCTCGCACGTCAGAAGGTTCGGCGCGGGCGTAGGAGGCCGGGTGAAATCGTCAGATTCCGTCCTCGGCCATCGCGTCGGCGCCGTGCTCGACGACCGCGTCGGCGACGGCCCGCAGCTTCACGTTGCCCCCGATCGAGGTCGACCGGAGGATCTCGAAGGCCTCCTCGGCACTCACGCCCCGGGCGGCCATCAGCACTCCCTTGGCCTGCTCGATCACGGCCGCGCTCTCCCGGAAGCGCTCGACCGAGGTCCGCACCCCGGCGTCGGCCACGACCCGGTGCGGCTCGGTCACGTCCACGGTGTACCCGTCGACCCGCACCACCACCCCGGCGTCGTCCGCGTGCGCCGTGCCGGTCGCGACGACGTACCGGGTGGTACCGGCGGTGTCGACGATCCGGTGCCAGAGCGCGAAGTCGCCCGGGGTGGTCGCGATCATCTGCACGAGCTCGACGTAGCGCTCCCTGTCCTCGGGGTGCTTGTGCGAGATCGCCAGCTCTCGCGTGGGTACGACCTCGCCCGGCTCGAAGCCGTACAGTCGAAACATCCCGTCGGACCAGCGGGTCTCGGAGGTCGCGGGATTCCAGGTAAAACGTCCAACACGTGACGAAAAGTGCAGATCGTCAGGATTGGGAGCGCCCATGCGCCCTCACATTCAGCTCGTGCTCGTCGGACCGTGGTCTCGATCCTGGCTGATATTACTCCGGAACCGCCCGTCGTCTTTGTGGTGCGTCCCCGACGCGGTTCAATGGAAGAAGGCACGACAGCCGTCGTGCACATCTCCACCGAAAGAGAACATCATGGACTTCTGGCAGGTCTTCTGGCTCATGGTCTGGGCCTTCTTCTTTGTCGCTTACCTCATCGTGCTCTTCCAGATCATCGCCGACCTCTTCCGTGACGAAGAGCTCTCCGGCTGGTGGAAGGCGCTCTGGATCATCGCGCTGCTCTTCATCCCCGTCATCACCGCGCTGATCTACCTGATCGCGCGTGGCCGCGGGATGTCGCGTCGTCAGATGCAGCTCGTCGAGCGGCGCAAGGCTGAGACGGACGACTACATCCGCACGGTGGCGACCGCGTCCCCGGCGGAGCAGATCGCCCAGGCCAAGGCACTGCTCGCCGACGGCTCGATCAACGAGGCCGAGTTCGAGGTTCTCAAGGCGAAGGCGATCAACAGCAACTGACTTTCTCGTTGCTGACTTTGCTTCACCCTGCTGCGGCCGGGCACTGACCAAGAATTCAGTGCCCGGCCGCTGTAGCGTTCGCACCATGACACGTCGAGTGGTTCCCGTCGTCCTCGTCGTCCTCGCCGTGATCTTCGCGATCATCGCGGTCCCCGCGCGGTACGTGCACGCCAACGTGCTCGACACCGAGGGCTACGTAGAGATGGTGGGCCCGCTCGCGAGCGACCCGGCCGTCCAGCAGACCGTGGCCGACGCGGTCACCGAGGCCGTCGTCGACCAGGTCGACCTCCAGGCCTACGCCGAGGAGGCGCTGAGCTCCCTCGCCGAGGGGGAACGCGTCCCCGACGGAGTCACCCGCCTCGCGCCGGTCATCGCCAACCAGACCGAGGCCCTGATCCAGCGCACGAGCGAGAAGCTCGTGCAGTCGCAGCAGTTCGCCGAGATCTGGGTCAAGGCCAACCAGGTCGGCCACGGCGCCGCGACGTCCATCCTCTCGGAGGAGGACCGCGAGTACGTGGACGTCGAGAACGGCGTCATCTCCATCCCGCTCGACCCCGTCGTCGAGGCCCTCAAGGTCCGGCTCGTCGACGCCGGCCTCGACATCGCCGAGCAGATCGAGCCCCAGGGTCGCAGCATCGTGCTGATCGACTCCGCGGAGCTCGGCACCGCGCAGGCGGCCCTTGCCTGGTTCGACCGCATCGCGTTCCTGCTGCCGTTCCTCGTGATCGGACTCGTCGCCGGTGCCGCCGCCGTCGCCCGACGCCGCGCGCGCACCGTCCTGATCGCCGCGTGCTGCCTCGCCGCCGTCAGCGCGATCCTCGCGGCGGGGATCGCGATCGGCCGCGCGGTGTACCTCGGAGACCTGGGCGTCAGCATCGTCTCGCTCGAGACCGTCAATGCCGTCGCCGATGCGTTCGTCGGTCCCCTGACGGCTCAGCTGTGGTGGACCACCGCGTTCTGGGTCCTCGTCGCCGTCGTCGCCGGGTTCTGGCCGTGGGCCGCCCCGCGTGTCCGCGAGCGCCTCGCGCGCCGCGGGGACCACGGCGAGGCCGCGGCCGTCACCGACTGACCCGACGATCAGGCCCAGGACTCACGACCGGGACGCCCGCCCAGGGCCCACACCCGATACAAGGACTCACGCCCCAGGCTCACGACCGGGATGGCACGACCGGGATGCACGACGACGGGGCGTCGCACCAGGACTTGTCCCGGTGCGACGCCCCGTCAGGCGTCTCTGCCTACCTGCTGAACCCGCTCCGGCGACGCACCCCGGCGATCATCAGGCCGCCGGCGAGGAGGAACCCGAGGGCGAGTGCCACGAGTCCTGCGAGCTCCGCGCCCGTCTGCGGCAGCGCCGGTGACGGGGGCGCCGGAGCGGCGGGGGGAGCCAGCGGGAAGCTGACCTCGTCGCAGGGCCATCCGTCCTCGTCGGTGCCGTCGGTGCACTCGCCCGGAGCGGGCGGCGTGAGGTCACCACAGTCGGGGACGGTCGTGCAGCCCGGTCCGGCCGGCTGGAACGCGACGTTGTCGACGCTCCCGTCCCCGCCGTCGGTCAGCGTCACGGTGTAGGTCAGCGTGACGGACTCACCGGCCGGGATCGGCCCGGACCAGATGATCTGCGGCTCGACGTACGCGAGATCACCCGCGTCGGGCGAGACCGTCGCGTCGTCGTTGTAGGTGCCGTCGTCGAGCACCCCGGACAGGTCGTCGACCACGGTGGCCGGCGACTCGTCGGTGTAGTCGGAGCTGCCCGTGTTCGTCGCGACGACCGTGTACGTCACCACGTCGCCGATCGAGGCCGGGTCGGGCACGTCGGCCGACTTGTCGATGGTCAGGCCACGGTCACCGACGGGCACCTCGGTGGTGCAGTCGAGGTCGTCGGGCCCACAGCTTGCCTCGGGAGGACCGGAGACGACGTTGACCAGGTCCCCGTTGCCGGCCGGCGGGTCGTCGACCGTCACCGTGTAGGAAATCGTCACGACCTGCCCCGGGGCGAGCGGACCCGTCCAGGTCAGCTCGGGCTCGGCGTAGGCGAGGGCTCCGACGTCGACGCCGTCGACCTGCGCCGTCGCGTCGTCGTTGAACGTCGCGTCGTCGAGCACGTCGGTGAGGTCGTCCGTCACGACCACGGGGGTCTCGTCGGTGTAGGAGAACGTGCCGGTGTTGGTCACGTCCACCGTGTACCGCACGGTCTGTCCCGGGCCGGCCTCCTCGCCGGCGTCCGAGGTCTTGACGATCTCGAGCGCCCGCACGGGCGTGGTGGTCTGGCAGTTCTCGTCCTCACCGTCGGCCGGGTCGCACGTGGACTCGGGGAGACCGGTGACGACGTTCGCCAGGCTTCCGTCGCCCTCCGGCGGGTCGTCCACGGTCACCGTGTAGGTGATGACGATCGACTCCTCGAGTCCGAGGGGACCGCTCCACGTGAGCGTGTCGCCGTCGATCTCCGCGACGCCCTGGTCGGGCGACACGCTCGGCCCCCCGGTGACGGTGGCGTCGTCGAGCACACCCGAGAGGTCGTCCATGACGACGGCGGGGTCGTCCTCGGTGTAGGCCGCCTCGCCCGTGTTGGTCACGGTGACCGTGTAGGTCACGTCGCCGCCCGGCAGGACGTGGTCCTCGCCGTCCGCCGTCGTGGCCACCTTGGCGATCGAGTACCCCTTGACAGGGGTGGTGGTGGTCCCGCACGGCAGGCCCGTCTCCGGGTCGATGCCGTCCGGCCCGCACTCCGGGGTCACCGGCGGCTCGGGCACGCACGTCTCGCCCTCAGGGCACTCCGGCGGCGTCGGCGTCTGGAACGCGACGTTCGCCAGGACTCCGTCCGCGCCCTCGCCGGGCGGGTCGTCCACGGTCACGGAGTACGTCAGCGTGACGCTCTCCCCACCGGGGATCGGCCCCACCCACTGGAGGTACGGCTCGGTGAAGGTGAACTCACCACTCTCGGGGTCTGCCGCCGCGTCGTCGTTGTACGTGGCGTCGTCGAGCACGCCGCTGAGGTCGTCGGCGACGGTCGCCGGGTACTCGTCGGTGTAGGGCACCTGGCTGAGGTTCTCCACCGTCACCGTGTAGGTGACGACGTCGCCCGGCACCACCGGGGCGTCGGGATCGACCGTCTTGGTCAGGTCGAGCTGACGCTCGGGCAGGACCACGAAGCAGCCGGGGTCCGTCGGGTCGGTGCAGGTCGACTCCTCCGGGCCGGTGACCGAGTTCGCCAGGAACCCGTCTCCGCTGAGCGGGTCGTTGACGTCGACGACGTACGTCACCGTCACGGTCTCCCCGAGATCCAGGGGTCCGCTCCAGCTCAGCACGGGCTCGCTGTACGTCGCGTCGGGCGGCGTCGTGGCGCCGTCGGACGTCGTCGTGATCGAGCCCTCGTCGAGCGTCGCGTCGTCCAGCACCTCGCTGAGGTCGTCGTCGAACGACGCCGGGTCCTCCGTGGTGTAGACGAACCCGCCGGTGTTGGTGATCGTGATCTCGTAGGTCACGCTCTCGCCCGGATCCACCTGCACCTCGCTCGCGTCGACCGCCTGCTTGACGATCTCCAGCCCGCGGACGGGCGTGGTCACGGAGCAGTCCGGGTCTTCCGAGCCCTCGACGCAGTTCGCCTCGGGCGGACCGGAGATGACGTTCACGAGCGAGCCGTCCCCTGTCGCCGGGTCGTTGACCGTGACGTCGTAGGTGATGGTGACGGTCTCGCCGATCGCCAGCGCGCCGGACCAGGAGAGCGTCGGCTCGGTGTACGTCGGCAGGTCCGGCGTGCTCGCGCCGTCCGACGACGCCGTGAACGACTCCTCGTCGAGCGTCGCGTCGTCGATGACGTCCGTGAGGTCGTCCGAGACGGTCGCGGGGTCGTCGAGGGTGTAGTCGACCTCGCCGGTGTTCTCGACCGTCACGGTGTACGTGACCGTGTCGCCCGGGACGACGGAGCTGCCGCCCGAGGACGACTTCGAGAGCGCGAGCGCCGGCTCGAGCGTCGGCACCTCGGTGCCGCAGTCGACGTCCGGTTCCTCGGCGTCCTCCTCACAGTTCGACTCGGGCGGTCCCGTGACGGTGTTCGTCATCGTCCCGTCGCCCGTAGCCGGGTCGTTGACCGTCAACGTGTAGGTCAGCGTCACCGTCTCGCCGACGGCGAGCGGACCGGTCCACGTCAGGGTCGGCTCCGTGTAGGTCGGGAGGTCGGGCGTCCCGTCCAGGTTCGACTCGGCCGTGAACGAGTCCTCGTCGAGCGTCGCGTCGTCGACGACGTCGGTCAGGTCGTCGGTGACCGTCAGCAGGTCCGGGTCCTCGTAGGCGGCGCCACCGGTGTTCGTGATCGTCACCGTATAGGTCACGTCGTCACCGAGCGCGACACCGTCGGCCGGGTCGACGGTCTTGCTCAGCTCGACCGAGCGCACCGGCGTCGTGACCGTGCAGCCGGGATCCGTGCCCTCGACGCAGTTGGACTCCGGCGGCCCCTCGATCACGTTGGTGATGACGCCGTCCGCGTCGTCACCGGGCGGGTCGTCGACCGTCACCGTGTAGGTGATCGTCACGGTATCGCCCGGGTCGAGCGCGCCGGACCACCTGATCGTCGGCTCGCTGTACACCGGCGCGTCCGGCGTGTTCGGACCGTCGCTGGTCGCCGCGAGGGACGTCTCGTCGAGCGTCGCGTCGTCGATGACGTCGGTCAGGTCGTCGGCCACGGTCGCGGGGTCGTCGACCGTGTACGGCACCGTGCCGGTGTTCTGCACGGTGACCTCGTAGGCGATCTCGTCGCCCGGCAGCACGGCGTCGCCCGCATCGGAGGTCTTCTGCAGCGTGAGCAGCCGGACCGGGGTCGTGGTCGTGCAGTCCGGGTCTTCGGAGTCGGGCGGGCAGTTGGACTCCGGCGGTCCGGCGACGACGTTCGTGAGCTCGCCGTCGCCCTCGTCCGGGTCGTCCACGGTCACCGAGTACGTGATGGTCACCGTCTCGCCCGCAGGGATCGGGCCGAGCCACGAGAGTGTCGGCAGGGCGGAGTCGTCCGTCGTCCCCACCGGCGATCCGTCCAGGGTCGCCTCGAGGTCCCCGTTGTACGTCGCGTCGTCGAGCACCTCGGTGAGGTCGTCGTCGACGTAGGCGGGACTCGTGTTCGTGTAGTCCGTCGTCCCGGTGTTCTGCACCTCGACGGTGTACTCCACCACGCTGCCCGGGACGACGGGGTCGTCCGCGGACGCGACGGACTTCTCGATCGCCAGGCCGGGTACGGGCAGGGTCACGGCACAGTCGGGGTCGGACGGCACCGCGTCGGGGTCACAGTTCGACTCCGGCGGGCCGGTGACCACGTTGACGAGCTCGGCGCCGTCGGCCAACGGGTCGTCGAGCACGACGGAGTAGGTGACGGTCACCGTCTCGCCGACCGCCAGGGGGCCGGACCACGACAGCTCCGGTTCGACGTACACGACCTCGCCCTGTCCGACCGGGTCGATCGCCGCGTCGTCGTTGTACGTCGCGTTCGTCAGCACGTCGGTCAGGTCATCGTCGAACGTCGCCGGGTTCTCGGCGGTGTAGTCGACCTGCCCCGAGTTCTCGATCGCGACCTCGTACGTGACCGTCTGCCCGGCGGTGAGCTCCTCGCCTCCGTCCGAGGTCTTGGTGATGGTCAGGCCCGGGATGTTCGTGGTCGTCGTGCAGTCAGGATCCTGCGGGACGGCGTCCGGGTCGCAGTTCGACTCGGGCGGACCCTCGACGGTGTTCGTCATCACGCCGTCGCCCGTCGTCGGGTCGTCCACGGTGACGGTGTAGTCGATCGTCACCGAGTCGCCCACGGCGATCGGACCGCTCCAGGTCAGGAACGGGTCGCTGAAGTCGACGGTCCCGACGTCGGGCGTGACGGTGACGTCCGCGACGTCGAAGGTCGCGTCGTCGAGCACCTCGCTCAGGTCGTCGGAGATGACGGCCGGGGACGCGTCGGTGTAGTCGACCTCACCGGTGTTCTCGACCGTGATGGAGTACGCGACCTCATCGCCGGGGTCGGCGACCTGGTCCGCGGGGCCGGACTTTGCGATGGTCAGGCCCGGCTCGGGGACAGGGGCGAAGAACTCGACGTCCGCGCAGTTCGGGGAGTTCAGGCCCACGAGGTCGGTGACGTTCGTGTCGGGGCAGTTCGCATAGGCGACGTTCGGGTCACCGGTGGCGGGGACCTCGGACGTGACGTCCATCGACACGGTGCAGGAGACGGTGTCGACGGCAAGCCCTCCGTCGGTCAGCGTGACCTCGTTGCCCCCGGCCTCGCCGGCGAACACGGGGGCCGCCTCGCAGTCGGTCGTGTAGTTGACCGGGTCGGCGAGCACGAGACCGTCGGGGAGCGTGTCCGTGAAGCCCCACCCCTGCTTGTCCCCGAGCTCGGACGTGTTGGTGATCGTGAACGTCATCGTCGAGGACTCGCCGGTGGGCAGCAGCACCGGGTCGAAGCTCTTGTCGAGCTGCGGGGTGACGTCCACCAGTCGCACGTTGTCGTAGGCAGCGTCGTTGCCGATGCCCGAGAGCGTGTCGTTCAGGAGGTCGAGATCGACGCTGCTCCCGGTCACCAGGAGCGCCGCCGGTGCGGGCGTGTCGAGGACGTTGACCGGGCTGATCAGATCGTTCTGCCGAACGCCGTCGATGACCTCGGCATCTGGGTCCGTACAGGGATTGACCGAATCGGTCGTGATGGATGCGCCGCTGTCGGAGTCGGTCAGGGTGAAGAAGAGCTCTGGGTTGTTCGCGGCACACTCGGCCGCGGTGGTCACCGAGCCCGTGATGAACCGACTGGGCACGGGAATCGTGATCGGGTCGACGGTCGAGAACATCAGCTTGTTCGGGACGCCACCGTTGCTCCCGGACGGAATGTTGTTCGTCGTGTAGGACGAGACGGCGGTGTTCGTGTTGCTCGCGGGCTGACCGAAGTACTGTCCGATCGCGTCAGGGATGGCAGTCAACGCCTGCCACCGGTTGTTGCTCTGGGCTCCGGACCCACCGTCCGCCGTGCACCAGGAGTTCGCGTTGCGCGGGCTCGTCCGGTCAAGGACGAAGCCGTTGCACCGGCCAAGGTTGTCCCAGTAGATGCTTGACGTGTAGGTCTCTCCGAGCGCGCCGACGTAGTTGCCGAGCCGCTCGATCTGCGGCGGGTTCAGCCGGTTCTCGAAGTCCTCGGCCCATACCTCCACCGGGTCGCCGGGAACACCCGGATTCCCCGCGATCGCCGGGAGCACGGCGGCGGGCGCCGGCGCCGGCACCGCAGCCGTCGCGAAGGCAGGCGCGACGGCCGGGACGCCGGAAGGCGCGGCCACCGCAGCACCGGCGGTGCCGAAGATCAGAGCCCCCGCGGTGAGGGCGGCGGCCCAGCCGAAGCCGAGCCGGTGCGTCGTTCTCGCGGTCATGAGGTTCCCCTTGTCCGTCACGTGCTGCAGAAGGCGGCGAGGTCGTCGAACGGCATCGTCCTCCCCTGTTCTGACACGTGCCCCGGAGGGCGGCAACCGGGCGCCGGTCTGCCGTGTCCGGTTCTGCACGCCTTTTCACAGAGTGGCCGATTCCCCAGGCACGATCGTTATCGTTCTGTGACCCGCAGCACAGACAGCGCTCAGGTGCGGGTGGGGGCGACACGTCCACCGGCCGGTAGTCTCCGCCCCATGACGCATGCACTCCCCCGGCGGAGGTCCACCCGGTGAGCCTCACCACCGGACTCGCGATCGTCGTCGCGCTCGGGGTCTTCGGGCAGGTGATCGCCCGCCGCATCAACGTTCCCTCGATCCTCGTGCTCCTGGGACTGGGGCTCGTGATCGGCCCGCTGTCCGGGGTGCTCGACCCCGACGAGGTCTTCGGCACCTCGCTCTTTCCCGTCGTGTCGCTCGGCGTCGGGCTCCTGCTCTTCGAGGAGTCGCTCAAGCTCGACGCCCGACGTCTGCGCGGGGGTGCCCGCAGGCCGGTCGTCGGCCTCGTCACGGTCGGTGCGCTGATCACCGGTGTGGGGGCGAGCCTCGCGGCGTACTGGGTCCTCGACGTCACGGCGGGCGAGGCCGCGGTGATCGGGTCGATCGTCATCGTCTCCGGGCCGACCGTCGTCGGTCCCCTGCTGTCCATCATCCGGCCGCGCGAGCCGGTCGGGTCTGTCCTCGCCTTCGAGGGGATCTTCATCGATCCCATCGGGGCGACGATCGCGCTGACCGTGGCGAACGTCGTCCTGTACGAGGAGGCGCCGCGGTTGTTCACCACAGCGTTCACGGGCCTGTGGACAGGACTGCTCGCCGCAGTCGTCTACGTCGTCGTGGTGCGGTGGGGCAGGGTCCCGCCGGGCACCGAGGTGATCCTGGCCGTCGCGTTCGCGTTCGTCACGTTCGCGGGCGCCGAGGAGGTCCAGTCGGAGTCGGGGCTCTGGGCGATGACCACGCTGGGCGTCGTGCTCGCCAACCAGCGCCTGGTCCCGATCGAGCCGCTGCACGAGTTCGGCGGGCACCTGGGCATGCTGCTCGTCGGCTCGCTCTTCATCCTGCTCTCGGCGCGGATCGACGTCGGGGAGCTGATCACGTACGGCGGAGCCACCGTCCTGATCGTCGTCCTGCTCGTGCTCGTCGTGCGGCCCGTGGCGACCGCCGTCGCGACGGCGGGGACGAGCCTCGACCGCCGCGAGCGCGGGCTCGTCGCCTGGATGGCTCCCCGGGGGATCGTCGCGGCATCGACCGCATCGGTCTTCGCCCTCGAGTTCGAGGAGGCGGGCCGGCCGTTCCCCGAGCTCGTCCCGGTCGTCTTCGGCATCATCGTCCTCACGGCCCTGGTCTACGGGCTCAGCGGTCCGGCTGTGGCGAAGGCTCTCGGTCTGCGCTCCGGGGACCCGGAGCCGCTCGACGACGACGGCGTCCCCGTGTCGGTCCCCGGCGAGTCGACCGCACGCCTGACGATCGCCACGGCACGCGTGGTCCGCGAGGGCGGGGTCGAGCACACGATCCGCCGTCTCCACCGCCCGCTCCCCGGCCCGCCGGACGACGACGCGGGCCCCACCGCCTGAGCGGCAGGGCCCCCACGTGTCGCGGAACCGAGGTCGCTAGAGCGACCCGACGCCTCCGCCGTCGTCGTGCCCGTCGTGGCGCCGACGGAGACGCCCGCTGCCCAGGAGCGCCGCACCGCCGATCAGCAGCAGGAGCACCAGGCCGACCATGGCCGCGACCTGGGCACCCGTGACCGGGAGCGCCGGGTTCGTCGGCGAGGTCGGAGGCGCCGTCGGAACGCTCGGCGTGATCGTGAACTCGACGTCGTCGCACGCGCGCCCGTCCTCGTCCACGCCGTCGGTGCACTCGGCGGGCGGGGTGATCTCGCCACAGCCGGCCCCTGCCGTGCAGTCCGGGCCGGGCACCGCGAAGGCCACGTTGCGCACCTCCAGGTCACCCTCCCCGGTCAGCGTGACCGAGTAGGTGATCTCGACCGAGTCGCCCGCCGCGAGCGGACCCGACCAGATCAGCTGCGGCGCGTCGAACACGAGGTCGCCGCCCTCCGGGCTGACCGTCGCGTCGTCGTTGTACGTCGCGTCGTCGAGCACCTCGGTCATGTCGTCGACGACGGTCGCGGGCGCACCCGCGGTGAAGTCGACGGAGCCGACGTTGGTCGCCACCACCGTGTAGGTGACGACGTCACCTACCACGGCGTCCTCGTACTCGGCCGCCGCCTTCTCGATCTCCAGCGCGCCGGACGCGACGGGGACCGTGGTGGTGCAGTCCTCGACGGACACGGCCCGGATCAGGCCGCTCGCGCTCATGCCGAACCCGGACATGTCGACCGGGCAGTTGGACTCGGGCGGCCCGAGCACCGCGTTGACGAGCGACGCGTCGCCCGCGGGTGGCTCGTCGACGGTCACCGAGTAGGTCAGCGTCACCGTCTCGCCCGGTGCGAGCGGTCCGGCCCAGACGAGCTCGGGGTCGGCGAACGTGATCTCTCCGCCCTCCGGGCTGACCGTCGCGTCGTCGTTGTACGTCGCGACGTCCAGCACACCCGTCATCGTGTCCGTGAGGACCGCGGGGTCGTCCTCGGTGTAGCCGTACGTCCCCGTGTTGGTCATCTCGACCGTGTACGTGACGGTGCCGCCCGGGCCGACCTCGGCCGCGGCGTCGGACGTCTTGACGATCTCGAGCTGCTTGACCGGGGTGCTCGTCGAGCAGTCGAGGTCGTCGGAGCCCTCCTCGCAGGCGGAGCCTGGTGCGACCACCGCGTTCTCGAGGACCCCGTCCCCTCCCGGCGGGTCGTCGACGGTCACCGAGTACGTGATCTCGACGCTCTCGCCCACCGCGAGCGGGCCGGACCACTCGAGGAACGGCTCGACGACGGTCACCGAGCCCTGGTCCGGTGTGACCGCGGCGTCGTCGTTGTACGTCGCGTCGTCCAGGACGCCCGAGAGATCGTCCTGCACGATCGCGGGGAAGTCCTCGTCGTAGTCGGAGCCACCCGTGTTCTCGACGTTCACCGTGTAGGTCACCGTCTCGCCCGGGACGACCGCCGCGTCCGCGTCGGAGGTCTTGGACACCGTGAGGCCGTGCTGCGGGACGATCTCGCGGCAGTCCGGGTCGGAGGGGAACGCGCCGGGGTCGCAGTTGGACTCGGGCGGCCCGACGACGACGTTGCGCAGCACCTGGTCGCCGTCGGCAGCCTCGTCGACCGTCACCGAGTACGTGATCTCGACGCTCTCGCCCACCGCGAGCGGGCCGGTCCACGTCAGCACCGGCTCGTCGTAGGCGACCGCGCCCTGGTCGGGCGACACCGTCGCGTCGTCGCCGTACGTCGCGTCGTCCAGCACGTCGGACATGTCGTCCGTGACGACGACGGGGCTGGCGTCCGTGTAGTCGGCCTCACCGGTGTTCGTCACCGTCACCGTGTAGGTCACGACCTGCCCGCCCTCGATCTGGTCGGCGCCGCCGTCGGAGGTCTTGACGATCTCGAGGGACCGCAGCGGTACGGTCACGGTGCAGTCCGGGCTCTCCGCACCGTCGGGGCAGCTCGACTCGGGCGGCCCGACGACCGTGTTGTCCAGCACTCCGTCACCGGTCGAGGAGTCGTCGACCGTCACCGAGTAGGTGATGTCGACGCTCTCGCCCACCGCGAGCGGGCCGGTCCACGTCAGCACCGGCGCGTCGTAGGCGACGGCCCCCTGGTCGGGCGACACCGTCGCGTCGGCGCCGTACGTCGCGTCGTCCAGGACGCCCGCGAGGTCGTCGGCGACGACCACGGGGTTCGCGTCGGTGTAGTCCGCCTCGCCCGTGTTGGTCACCGTCACCGTGTACGTGACGACGTCGCCCGCTGCGGCCGACCCGTCGGCGTCGGAGGTCTTGACGAGACCCAGAGACGCGACCGGGGTCGACGTCGTGGCACACGCGCCGCCGGTCTCGGGGTCGACGCCGTCGACGCACTCCTGCGGAGGCGTGACCGGCGGAAGCCCCTCGCACCCGTCCGGGTCCGTGCACGGGACCTCGGGCGGCACGAAGGCCAGGTTCTCCAGGGTTCCGTCGGCGGACTCGCGGTCGTCGACGGTCACCGTGTAGACGATCTGGACGCTCTCCCCGGCGTCCAGCGGCCCGACCCAGACGACGTACGGCTCCACGAAGGTGAGCTCGCCCTGGTCCGGGGTGACCCCGGGGTCGCCCGTGAGCGTCGCGTCGTCGAGGACGTCCGCGAGCGAGTCGACGGCCACGGCCGGGTCGTCGGCCGTGAAGTCGTACCCGCCGTCGTTGGTCAGCGTGACGGTGTAGGTGACGTCGTCGCCGACGGTGACCGCGCCGTCGGGCTCGACGGACTTGGTCAGGTCGAGGGACCGCACCGGCGTGCTCACCGTGCAGGCGGGGTCGTCCGAGCCCTCGAGGCAGTTGGAGTCCGGGCCCGTGACCCGGTTGTCCAGCGACCCGTCCCCGGAGACCGGGTCGTTCACGGTCACCGAGTAGGTCAGCGTGATCGTCTCCCCGACCGCGAGCGGGCCGACCCAGACGAGCTCCGGGTCCACGAACGAGACCGAACCCTGGTCGGGCCTGACCGCCGCGTCCTGGTTGTACGTCGCGTCGTCGAGCACGAAGGTCAGGTCATCGACGAGCTGCGCCGGGAACTCGTCCGTGTAGTCCACGGCCCCGGTGTTCTCCACCGTCACCTCGTACTCGACGACGTCGCCCGGGGCGACGCTCCCACCGGCGTCTGACGTCTTGGCCACCGTGAGCGCCGGCTGCCGGACGATCTCCGTGCACGCCGGGTCCTCGGGGACCACGCCCGGGTCGCAGTTCGACTCCGGCGGGCCGACCACCGTGTTCCGCAGCACCTGGTCGCCCTCGCCGACGTCGTCGACCGTCACCGAGTAGGTGATGACGACGCTCTCGCCGACCGCGAGCGGGCCGGTCCACGTCAGGACGGGGTCCGCGTACGCGAGCAGCCCCGTGTCCGGGTCGACCTCGGCGTCGAGGTTGTAGGTCGCGTCGTCGAGCACGTCCGACAGGTCGTCGGTCACGACGACGGGCTCGGCGGCCGTGTAGTCGGCCTGGCCCGTGTTCGTGATCTCGACCGAGTACGTGACCGTCTCCCCCGGGGTCAGCGGTTCGTCGGCGCCGTCGGAGGACTTGACGACGTCGAGCTCACGGACGGGGACCGTCACGGAGCAGTCCGGGTCGGCCGAGCCCTGCTCGCAGCCCGACTCCGGCGGTCCCACGACGGCGTTCTCCAGCAGCCCGTCGGCGTCCTCGCCCGGCGGGTCGTCGACCGTCACGGAGTACGTCAGGTCGACGGAGTCCCCCGCGGCGAGCGGACCGGTCCAGGTGAGCGTCGGCTCGGTGTAGTCGAACGCCCCGGTGCCGGGGTCGGCCACCGCGTCGGCGCCGTACGTCGCGTCGTCCAGCACGCCCGAGAGATCGTCCGAGACCACGACCGGGCTGTCGTCGGTGTAGTCGACCTGCCCGATGTTCGACACCGTCACGGTGTAGGTCACCGTGTCTCCGGCGACGACCGCGCCCGCGGCGTCCGAGGTCTTCACGACGTCGAGCGCCGCGACCGGCACGCTCGTGGTGCAGTCCGGGTCCGTGCTGCCGGCGGGGCAGCCGCTGCCCTCCGGGCCGACGACGGTGTTGTCGAGCCGCCCGTCCCCGTCGGCCGACGGCGGGTCCGCCACGGTCACCGAGTACGTGATCGTCACCGTCTCACCGACCGCGAGCGCCCCGGTCCACGCCAGGTCCGGGCGCGAGTACGTCGGCGCGGGCGGGGTCCGCATGACGATGCTCGACGTCGCGGCGGCGTTGTCGTCGTACGTCGCGTCGTCGAGGACGCGCGAGAGGTCGTCGACCGCGGTGGCGGGGTCGAGCACCGTGTACGGCGCGGTCCCCGTGTTCTCGATCGTCACGGTGTACCCGACCGTGTCACCGGGGAACACCTGCGGCCCGGCGTCGGTGCTCTTGACGACCTCGGAGCGTCGGACGGTGTCCGTCACGGTGCAGCCGGGGTCGTCGGTGCCTTCGGCGCAGGTCGACTCCGGCGGGCCGACGACGGCGTTGGTGAGCGACGCGTCCCCCTCGACGGGGTCCGTGAGCGTCACCGAGTAGGTCAGGTCCACCGACTCTCCGGCGGCGAGCCCGCCGGTCCACGTGAGCGTGGGCTCGACGTAGTCGAAGGTCCCCGTGTCCGGGTCCGCGGCGGCGTCGTCGTCGTACGTCGCGTCGTCGAGCACGCCGGTCAGGTCGTCCGAGACGGACAGCTCGCCGTCCGCGTAGTCGACCTGGCCCGTGTTGGTCAGGGTGACGGTGTACTCGACGGTGTCGCCGGCGACCACGGAGCCGACCGCGTCGGAGGTCTTGGCGATCTCGAGCGACCGGACCGGCACCGACGTCGTGCACTCGGGGTCCGTGCTTTCCGCCGTGCAGTTGGAGTCCGGCACGAGCACCACGTTGGTCAGCTGCCCGTCCGCACCGTCCTGCGGCGGCGCGTCCACCGTCACCGAGTACGTGATGACGACGCTCTCGCCCACGGCGAGCGGGCCGGACCACTCGAGGAACGGCTCGTCGACCACGATCTCGCCGGTCTCCGGGCCGGTCGCCGCGTCGTCGTTGTACGACGCGTCGTCCAGCACGCCCGACAGGTCGTCGGTCACGACCAGCGGGACGCCGTCGGTGTAGTCGACCTGCCCCGTGTTCGTCACCGTCACCGTGTACTCGACGACGTCCCCGGGCACCACCTCGTCACCGGCGTCCGAGGTCTTCGCGACCTCGGTGGCCGGCGTCAACGCGCTCGTCGAACAGTCCGGGTCGGCCGGGATCTGGTCGACGTCGCAGTTCGACTCCGGGGGTCCGACCACCGCGTTGGCGAGGATGCTGTCGCCCGTCACCAGGTTGTCGACCGTGATCGAGTACGTCAGCGTCACCGAGCTCCCCGCGGCCAGCGGGCCCGACCAGGTCAGCACGGGCTCCTCGTAGTCGAACGAGCCGGAGACCGGGTCGGCGCTCGCGTCGTCGTTGTACTCCGCGTCGTCGAGCACCTCGGTGAGGTCGTCCGAGACGACGAGCTCGTCGGCCGCGTAGTCCACCTGGCCGATGTTCTCGATCGTCACGGTGTACTCGACGACGTCTCCGGGCATGACGTCCTCGGCGTCGGACGTCTTGACGACCGAGACCTGCTGGACCGGTGAGCTCGTGGTGCAGTCCGGGTCCGTCGAGCCCTCCGGGCAGTTCGAGTCGGGGCCGGTCACGACGTTCTCGACCACGCCGTCCCCGGTGGACGGGTCGTCGACGGTGACCGAGTAGGTGAGCTCGACCTGCGCGCCCGCCGCCAGCGGGCCCGTCCACGTGAGCGTGGGTGCCGCGTAGTCGAAGGCCCCGCTGTCCGGGTTCGCCGTGGCGTCGCCGTTGTAGACCGCGTCGTCGACGACGTCGGCGAGGTCGTCGACGACCACGGCCGGGTCGGCGTCCGTGTAGTCGAAGCCACCCGTGTTGGTCACGGTCACCGTGTAGGTGACCGTGCCACCCGCGAGGACGACGTCCCCCGCATCGGACGTCTTGACGACGGCGAGGCTGCGCACCGGGGTCGTGGTGGTGCAGTCAGGGTCGCTCGTCCCGGTGACGCAGGACGAGTCCGTACCCGTCACCGCGTTCTCGAGCACGCCGTCGGCGTCCTCCCCGGGCGGGTCGTCGACCGTCATGGAGTACGTGATGGTGACGGTCTCGCCGGCGGAGACAGGGCCGGTCCACGACAGGGTCTCGCCCACGGGGTCAAAGACGGGCGTCGGCGGCGTCGAGACGTCCGACGTCGCGGCGGCGTCCGCGTTCCAGCTCGCGTCGTCCAGGACGCCGGAGAGGTCGTCGACGACGACAGCCGGGTCGGCCGCGGTGTAGTCCGCCTGCCCCGAGTTGGTCACGACGAGGGTGTACTCGACGGTCTCGCCCAGCGCGACGGATCCGGTCGGCTCCGCGGTCTTGACGACCTCGAGCAGCCGGACCGGCGTCGTGACGGTGCAGTCCGGGTCGGCCGGGTCCTGGTCCGCGTCACAGCTCGACTCGGGCGGGCCGACCACGGTGTTGCCGAGGATCCCGTCCGCGTCGTCGCCCGGCGGGTCGTCGACCGTGACGACGTACGTGACCGTCACCGTCTCGCCCGGGTCGAGCGGGCCCGTCCACGTCAGCACCGGTGCGGAGTAGATCGGCTGCGGCGGGACGTTGGCCACGACGTCGGAGGTCGCGACCGGCGTGCCGGTGAGCCGGCCGTCGTCGAGCAGGTCCGAGAGGTCGTCGGAGAGCGTGACCGGAGAGATCGCGGTGTAGGGCACGGTCCCGGTGTTGGTGACCGCGACGGAGTAGGTGACCGCGTCACCGGGCGCCACGGAAGTGCCGGCGTCCGACGTCTTCACGATGTCGAGCGACCTCACGGGCACGGTCACCGTGCAGTCCGGGTCCTCGGAGTCCTCGCCACAGTTGGAGCCCTCGACGAGCACCGCGTTGACGAGCACGCCGTCCGCGGCGTCACCGGGCGGGTCGTCGACCGTCACGGAGTAGGTCAGGGTGACGGACTCCCCGGCCGCGAGCGGGCCGGTCCAGACGAGCGAGGGGTCGGTGAACGTGAACGTCCCGAGCTCAGGGTTGGCGGCCGCGTCGTCGTCGTACGTCGCGTCGTCCAGCACCCCGGAGAGGTCGTCCTCGACGACGGCCGGGATCTCGGCCGTGTAGTCCACCTCGCCGGCGTTGAGGACCGTCACGGTGAACTCGACGGTGTCCCCCGGCACCACCTCGCCAACCGCGTCCGAGGTCTTGACGACCTCGAGCTCGGGCTGCGGGATCCGCTCGGAGCAGGCCGGGTCCTCAGGGCTCTGGCCGGGGTCGCAGTTGGACTCCGGCGGACCGACGACCGCGTTGTCGAGGACACCGTCCGCGTCGTCGGGCAGCGGGTCCATGACCTGGACGGTGTACGTGATCGTCACCGTCTCGCCGACGGCGAGCGGGCCCTCCCAGGTCAGGACGTCGTCGACGACGGTGGGCGCCGGCGGCGTGATCCCGGAGACGTCGGACGTCGCCGTCGGCGCGCCGACCAGGTCCGTCTCGGCGAGGACGTCCGAGAGGTCGTCGGTGAGGACGACGAGGTCGGGGTCGACGTAGTCCACCGCCCCGGTGTTGGACACCTCAACGGTGTACGTCACCTGGTCGCCCGGCCGGAGCACGTCCGGGACAGACGCCGTCTTCACGACGTCCAAGGAGCGCACCGGGGTGGAGGTTCCGCAGTCCGGGTCCTCGGAGTCCTCGGCACAGGTCGACTCCGGCGGGCCGACGACCACGTTGACGAGCTCGCCGTCGGCGTCGGCGCCCGGCGGGTCGTCGAGCGTGACGCTGTAGGTCAGCGTCACGGTGTCGCCCGCGGCCAGCGGGCCCGTCCAGGTCAGGGTCGTGCCCGCGAGGTCGAACGTCCCGCTCTCGGGGTCGGCCGCCGCGTCGTCGTTGTACTCCGCGTCGTCGAGCACCCCGGCCAGGTCGTCAGAGACGACGACGGGCTCGCCGTCGGTGTAGTCGACCGCGCCGGTGTTGGTGATCTCGACCGAGTAGGTCACCGTGTCGCCGGCGAGCACCGAGCCGGAGGCGCTGGAGTCCTTGACGATCTCGAGCGAGCGGACCGGAACCTCGGTCACGCACGCCGGGTCGACCGGGTCGTCGTCGGGAGCGCAGCTCGACTCCGGCGGGCCGACGACGGCGTTCTGCAGCAGCCCGTCGGAGCCGTCGCCCGGCGGGTCGTCGACGGTCACCGAGTACGTGAGCTCGACCGAGGCGCCGGCGGCCAGCGGGCCGGTCCACGTCAGCGTCGTGCCCGCGACGTCGAACGTCCCGCTGTCGGGGTCCGCCGCCGCGTCGTCGTTGTACTCCGCGTCGTCGAGCACCGCCGACAGGTCGTCGGAGACGACGACCGGGTTGACGCCCTCGACGTAGTCGACGGCCCCGGTGTTGGTGACCGCCACGGTGTACTCGACCTCGTCGCCCGGAGCCACGGGTCCGGCGGCGTCCGAGGTCTTCACGACGTCGAGGCTCGCGACCGGGACCTCGGTGTTGCACTCGACGTCAGGGTCGTCCACCTCGCAGTTCGACTCGTCCTGACCGATCACCGTGTTGTCGAGGATCCCGTCGGCACCCGGTCCGAGCGGGTCGTCCACGGTGACCGAGTAGGTGATCGTCACGGTCTCGCCGAGCGCGAGCGGACCCTCCCAGTCGATCGTGGGGTCCTGGTACGTCGGCTCGGGCGGGGTGCTGACGACCACGTCGGAGGTCGCCGCCGCGTCGTCGTTGTACTCCGCGTCGTCGAGGATCTCGGTCAGGTCGTCGAAGAGCATCGCCGGGTCGAGCAGCGTGTACGCGTACCCGCCGGTGTTCGTGATCGTGATCGTGTAGGCGACGTCGTCCCCCGGGGTCACGCCCGCGGACGGGTCGACGGTCTTCTCGATGTAGAGAACCTTCACCGGCGTCGTGGTGGCGCACTCCGCGCCCTCCTCACCCTCGGCACAGTTGGACTCCGCGGGGCCGGTGACGACGTTGTCCAGCACACCGTCGCCCGCGGGCGGGTTGTCCACCACGAACGAGTACGTCAGGGTGACCGTCTCCCCGACGCCGACGGGACCGGTCCAGGCCGGTCCCGTGAACGTGCCGCCCGCACCACCGTCCGAGGCGTCGTCACGGTACGTCGCGTCGTCCTCGACGTCCGTGAAGTCGTCGGTGACCGTCAGCAGACCGGCGGTGTCGTCGTAGGGCACCTGGCCGGTGTTCACGATCGTGATCGTGTACGCGACGACGTCGCCCGGCTCCACCGGGCCGTCGGGCGTGACGGCCTTGGAGATCTCGACCATCTTCACCGGGGTGCTCGTCATGCACGCCGGGTCGGCGGGGTCTGCGCCCTCGGCACAGTTCGACTCCGGCGGACCGGACACGACGTTCGCCAGGAGGCCGTCGCCGTCCTCGGGCGGGTCCAGGACGGTCACGGTGTAGGTGATCGTGACGGTCTCGCCGACCGCGAGCGGACCCGCCCACGCGAGGGTCGCGGTGCCCTCGTCGAAGGTCGCCGCGGGCGGCGCGCTCCCGTCGACGTCGGAGTCCGTGGTCACCGTCCCGAACGACGCGTCGTCCAGGACGGCCGACAGGTCGTCGGAGACCTCGAGCAGCGAGTCCGGGTCCTCGTACGGGGCGTCCCCGGTGTTGGTCAGCGTGACGGCGTACTCGACCTCGTCACCGGGAACCACCGTCGACGGCGCGGAAGTCTTGGCGATCTCGACGTCCCGGAACGGGATGGTCACCGTGCACTCGGGGTGGTCGCCCGTCGGCAGGCCGTCCGGGCCGGCCACGCAGTTGGACTCGGGCGGACCGAGCACGGAGTTGGTGAGCACGCCGTCACCCGTCGCAGGGTCGTTCACCGTCACGTCGTACCGCACGGTCACGGTTTCCCCGGCGGCGAGCGGGCCCGACCACGAGAGCACGTCTGTGTTCGGGTCGTAGTAGAGCAGGCCCTGACCTTCGGGGTCCGTCTCGAGAGAGGCCTCGTCGACGGTCGCGTCGTCGACGACGTCGGTCAGGTCGTCGGTGACGACCATCGGGTTGCCCGCCGGGTAGTCGAACGTGCCCGTGTTCTCGATCTCGATCTCGTACGTGACGACGTCGCCCGGCTCCGCACCCTGCGGGTCCCCGACCGCGTTCTTGCTGATCGTGACCCCGGGCTGCAGGACGGGGACGACGTAGTCCTCGATCTCGCCACCGGTCCACTCTCCGGTCGGCTCCGGGTCCGTGTTCGTCCCCGCGAAGAGCCGGATCCGTCCGTACGTGTCTCCGAACGACGACGCACCGGGGAACGTGAGCTGGTACGTCTGCGAGCCGGTGTTGGCCGGAACAGCGATCGACTGCAGCTCGCCGTCGTCGAACGTGCCGCTGAAGTCGAGGTCGATCCAGGCCGCGAGCGTCGCGTCCTCGGCGCTGTCGTTCACCGCGACGACGTCGACGGTGGACGAGGAACCCTCCACCGCCTGGAACTGTGCCGAGGCGGAGTCCTCGTCGTCGACGGTCCCCGTGGTGTCGTCGCCGTCGGCAGCCGTGGTCGGCTGGCCGTCCTCCTCGACGTCGACCACGTCCCCGAGGCGCAGCGGCGCCTGCTGAGTAGTCTCGTCGAAGTCCAGGACGACGTGCCGCGCGCCGTCGGCGGCCAGCGTGGTGCCGTACGTGTCAGGCGCGTCGCCGAAGTCGTAGTCGGCGTCGATCAGCTCGATCTGCCAGTCCTCGACCTCGCCGTAGTCGTAGCCGAGCCCGCTCGTCATGCCCGCGGTGTACGAGGTACGCAGTCGCAACCAGGTCTCGCCGAGCACCGCGTCGGCCGGGACGGACCACGGCAGGTCGTAGACACCGGTCTGCGCGTCGATCCCGATCTCCACGCCCTCGTCGTCCTCGAACGTGCCGCTGGCGTCGAAGTCGATCCAGCCCGCGAGGAACGCGACCTCGCCACCCTCGTTGGTCACCGGGACGTTCAGCTCGATCGACCCGTCGTCGATCGAGAGCGCCAGGCCGGCCGGCAGCGCGTCGTCACCGTCGAGGTCCGTCGGCTGCCCGTCGGTCTCCGCGGTCACGGTGCTGCCCAGCATCAGTGCCGGGTCGTCGGCGTCGGGCACGATCCCGTGGAACGCGCCGCCGTCCTGGGCCAGGGTCTCGTAGGACTCGGGTGCGTCGCCCCAGTCGAGCGGCAGCGGGCCCGGGCATCGCGCGCCGTCGTTGCCCGACGACGCGGGGCCGTAGGCGAAGAACACCCAGGGCTCGCCGGTCCCGTCGGTGGCCGTCGTCGCCGGGTCGATCCGCCAGATGTGGCCCGTGCCGTTGTTCGCCGCGTAGATGAATCCGTCGGCGTCGGCGTAGATCGCCCCGAACTCCGTGTCGAGGTTCTGCCGCACCGAGTTGGTGCCGTCGGGGGCCTGCAGGCGGTTGCCGCCGGCGTCGAGGTTCGGCCGGCCGACCAGCGTCTCGCTGCCCGTCGCCGGGTCGAACTCCCAGAGGAAGGAGTTGAGCGTGCTCGAGTTGTTGCCCACGGAGTAGAACTTCTCGGTCACCGGGCTCCACGCCCAGTCCGCCCCCAGCGTGTTCGCGTTGTCGCCCGACCCGGTCGAGCCGCCGTTCACCACCTGAAGGTAGGTCGCGGACGCGGGGTCCATGTCGATCGCGGCCCACAGCGACCCGGTGTTGTCGAACTCCCGGATGTACCAGAGTCCGTCGCCGTCGAGGTCGCCGGTGTTGACGCCCTGGGGCTCCGCGAAGCCGTTCGCGTTGCCGTCGTCCCAGGGCCAGCCCAGGTTCACGACCTCCGAGAAGTCCGGGGAGACCGTGTAGATCTGCGGTCCGCCGTCCGCCGAGACCTGATAGCCCACGTACCAGCCGGTGGCCGGGTTGAAGCCGACGCCGTTCAACGCCGGCGGGACCGTGCCCTCGTCCGTCTGGGCGCCGGTGACCAGGTTGATGGAGGTCACGCCGGTCTCGCTCGCGGGCGGGGTGAACTGCCAGAGCGTCGCCTCGAGCTCGCACTCCGGCGGGTTCTGCACGAAGGTCACGTCGGCCTCGCCCGGAGGGTTCAGGCCGACGAGACCACCGTCCTCGGGGAAGTCGTCGGGCCCGTTCGTGTACACCCCCGGGACGTCCGAGGTGACACCGACCGTGATCTGGCAGGAGACGAGGTTCTCGCCGGTCAGGTCGCCGCCGCTGACCGCGATCCGCTGCCCGGTGTTCTCGTCGATCGCCGCGTCGCCGCAGGTGTTCTCGAAGACGTTGCCGGTCAGCTCCAGGTCGGTGCTGCTGAACTCGTCGACGAACGCCCAGTCCTCCTTCGGACCCGAGGGCTCCGTCGGGTCCGTGGGGTCGTAGGTGTTGGTGATCGTGAAGGTCAGCTGCGCCTCGCTCCCCGTCGGGTACGGGCCGGCCGAGAACTCCTTGTCGATCTTCGGCGTCGTGTCGAGGATCGTGATGTTGTCGAACGCCGTGTCGTTGCCGACCCCTGAGGTCTGCAGGTTCTCGATCTGGACGCCGAGCGTGTCGCCCGTCGAACGGACGGCGGTGTCCCCGATCCACGTCGCGATCCGGGTCTGGCGCGACTGGTTAGACACGTTGCTCGGCGGCACGACGACCCCGTTGTCGGCGTCGCGCGCGACGTCGCACGTGTCCACGGGGGTGCTGAACGCCTGGGTGACGCTCCCGTCGGACTGCGTGACGTTGAACTGCGGGAGGGCCCCGACCGCGCCCGCGGTGTTGCAGCTCTGCGACGCCGTGTCGATCGAGAACTGGTAGAACCGCCCCGGGTCGACGGTCAGGGGCTGCTCGAACTCGAGCATGGTGCCCGGTGCGAGGGTCGCGGCACCCGCGTTGGTGTACGAGGAGACGATGTGGTTCTCGTCGGCGTCCTGCGCCGGGAAGACGCCGAGGTACGGGTACTTGGCGTTCTCGTGCCACTCGCCCATCGCCCGCGCCATCGACCGCAGTCGGTTCCACCAGGCGCTGTCGGTCTGTCCCCCGGTCGGCTCGCACCCGTCCGTCGGGTTGAGGAGCGGGTCGGCCCAGAACCGGGGTCTCGGGGAGTCGTAGGTCGTGGCCTGGTAGCTGACGGTCCCGTGCGCGGCGACGATGATGCCGTTGCAGTAGTTGCCGGCCGCCCAGTCCTCGTCGGCGGTGTACGTGACGTCCAGCGGCGTGCCGTCGGGCTGGACCAACGACGACGTGTACCCCGCCTGGTAGTTGGCCTCGCTGCCGTCCGCGCCGTACGGGAAGTCGGTGAGCGTCTGGACGAAGTCGCCGGCGTCCCAGTCGTTCTGGTTCGAGCCGGATCCCGCCTCGTCGGGCTCCTGCCACGTGACGTTCTCGAAGTTCTCGTGGTAGACGTCCTCGGGCGCCTCCATGACGCCGGGCTGCCCGGGGACGGCCTCGGCGGCCAGGAGGTCCTGCGCGAGCGGCTCGTAGACGACCGGCGCCGCGACGAGCCCGAGCGTCAGCACCAGCGACGCGCCGACGCCCCCGGCCACACCCCGGCCGATCGTCCGGCTCGAGCGTCTGGTTCGTCGCATCTGGGACCCCACGTCACGTCGCGTGGTACACCGCCGTACACGGCGCACCGTGTCCCAGTTGTCACATAGTACGGAGCGCTCTGCAAAAGATCGCGGTGCCAGAATGTGCAGAAAAGAGGAAGAATTGTCGTGTTGGCTAGATTAAGTCCCGACATATAGGTGTTTTAAAGTATCAAATCTTCACACCGCCGAAGCGTGTTCGTGATGATTCGTCGAGTCGACGACATCACACGGAACGGGCCCCGCCGCCTGAGCGACAGGGCCCGCCACCTCGCGACGGTCCGCCGCGTCGCCGGGGTCTGCTCAGCCGAGCAGCTTGGCCTTCGCCGCCGCGAACTCGGCGTCGCTGAGGATGCCGGAGCTCTTGAGCTGGGCCAGGCGCTCGAGCTGCGCCATCAGGTCGTCCCCGCCACCGGCGGACGTGACCTGTGCGGGGGCCTGCGCCGCCGTTACCTGCTGTGCAGCAGCCTGCTGGGCCGCCGCCTGCTGCGCCGCGGCCTGCATGCGCGCCTGCTCCTCGGCGGCAGCACGCTGCTGCTCCTCGTAGTTCGCCTGCTGCCGGTTCATCTGCCGGCGCTGCACTCCCCCGGACACCGCGGTCGCGGTCCCCGAGATCACAGCGGTCCGGGCCATCGTCCCGATCAGGCCGGGTCGTCCCACGCGTCGCACCATCGTCGTTCTCCTTCTGGTCGTGTGTTCGTCGGTCGTGTCGCGGAGCGGTCCGCGGCCGGTCAGTCGGAGGCGGCGTCGAGCGCCACGATCTCGTTCACGACCTCGGCCGAGATCCGCTCGCTCGACATCACGTAGGCGCCGGACTCCTCGACCGCCGTGACGAACCGTCGCGACCACGTGTGCTCGACGACGAGCACGATGGCGGCTGTTCCTGGGGCGATCGCCTCGGCGACCTCTTCGAGGTCCTCGGCCCCGGCGAGGCCCGGCGCGTCGAGGCCGAGCTCGGCGAGACGCGGGAACTCCTCCGTCAGGTCCTCCAGCTCGCGCGTCGTCAGCTCGCCCTCGGTGTCGACGGAGATGTAGGCGACGTCGAGCAGGTCCACGACGTCCGACTCGACCAGCCGGCGCGTCTCGGCGACGAGCGCGTCCGGGACCCCCGCCCCCGGCAGTGCCACGACGACGAACTCGACGGGCCCGAAAGTTCTCTCAGCCATGCTGTCTCCTGATGCTCGGATGTGTGGTTCCGCACCGATCGTTGCACCACCGCGGCTCCAGGGCATCCGGGACCCGGCACGTCCACGAAACCTCCCCGAGGGCGGGGCAGGGGACGCGGGCGTGGGTCCTGCCGCGGTTGCGGCAGGACCCACGCCCGTCCTTCATGCGTCTGGCAGGGCTACAGCGACCCGACACCCCCTGCGTCGTCGTGGCCGTCGTGGCGGCGGCGCAGGCGGCCGCTGCCCAGCAGGGCTGCTCCGCCGATCAGGAGCAGGAGCACCAGGGCGGCCAGGGCCGCGATCTGGGCACCGGTGACCGGGAGCGAGGGGCTCGGCGGCGTCGGCGGCGTGGTCGGGGGTGTGACGGTGAACTCGTGCTCGTCGCACGGCTGACCGTTCTCGTCCACCCCGTCGGTGCACTCACCCGGGTCGGGCGGGGTGATGTCGCCACAGTCCGGGATCGTGGTGCAGCCCGGGCCCGAGGGCTGGAAGACGACGTTGAGCACGTCTCCGTCGCCCTCACCGGTCAGCGTCACCGAGTACGTGATCGTCACCGTCTGGCCTGCGGCCAGCGGCCCGGACCAGAACAGCTGCGGCGAGGCGAACGCGAACGCCCCGACCGCGGGGCTCGCGGACGCGTCGTTGTTGTACGTCGCGTCGTCGAGCACCTGCGTCATGTCGTCGACCACGGTGGCCGGGTCGGTGTCGGTGTAGTCGGCCTCGCCGGTGTTCGTGACCGTCACCGTGTAGGTGACGTCGTCACCCACGGTCACGTCGGTGGCCGCGTCGGAGGTCTTGACGATCTCCAGCGGGCGTTCGACCACCGGGACGGTCGTCGAGCAGTCCTCGATCGAGGCCGCCATCGGCAGCACCCCACCGATCGAGGAACCCGCGGGCGACATCGGCTCGTAGCAGTTGGACTCCGGCGGTCCGACCACCGCGTTGTCCACCGACCCGTCACCGGTGACCGGGTCGTTGACCGTCACCGAGTAGGTCAGCGTCACCGTCGCCCCGGCATCCAGCGGACCCGACCAGACCAGCTCGGGGTCGCTGTAGGTGAAGGAGCCCTGGTCCGGGTCGGCGGCCGCGTCGTCGTTGAACGTCGCGTCGTCGAGCACCCCGGTCAGGTCGTCGGTCACCGTCAACGGCTCCTCGGACGTGTAGTCCGCACCACCGGTGTTGGAGACCTCCACCGAGTAGGTCACGACCTGACCCGGCACGGCCTGCTCACCGGCGTCGGAGGTCTTGACGATCTCGACCTCGCGGACCGGCGTCGTGGTCGAACCACACGGCTGCCCGTCCGGAGTCGACCCGTCGACACAGCCCTCGGGGGGCTCGATCGGCGGCAGCGACTCACATCCGTCGGGGTCGGTGCACGGCTCGGTCGGGGGCGCGTACGCCGTGTTGCCCACCACTCCGTCACCGGTGACCGGGTCGTTGATCTCGACCGTGTAGGTCACGACCACCGCGTCACCGGCGGCCAGCGGACCGACCCACACGATGTACGGGTCGAGCTCGGTCAGCGTGCCCACCTCCGGGTCGACCGTCGGGCCGTCGACCACCACGGCGTCGTCCAGGACGTCGGTCAGGTCGTCGACCAGCGACGCCGGGTCGGCGTCCGTGAACGAGTACGCCCCGGTGTTGGTGAGCGTCACCTCGAACGTCAGCTCGTCACCCGGCGCGGCCGGACCGTCCGGCGTGACGGTCTTGGTCACGTCCAGGTCCTTGACCAACGTGGACGTCCCACAGTCGGGGTCCTCCGACCCTTCCTCACAGGTCGAGTCCGGCGACGACACGACGTTCGCGATCTGCCCGTCACCCGTGGCCGGGTCGTTGACCGTGACCGAGTACGTCAGCTCCACGACGTCGCCCGGCTCGAGCGCGCTCTCCCACACCAGGTACGGATCGGTGAAGGTGAACGTGCCCTGGTCGGGGTCGGCCGACGCGTCGCCGTTGTACGTCGCGTCGTCCAGCACGTCCGTCAGGTCATCGGTGACCACGGCCGGGAAGTCGTCCGTGTACGCCACGGCCCCCGAGTTCTCCACACTGACCGTGTAGGTCACCGTGTCGCCCGGCGACACAGACTCACCGGCGTCGGACGTCTTGACCAGCGTCAGGTCGGGCTGCGGGACGATCTCCGTGCAGTCCGGGTCCGCCGGCGTCTGGTCCGGGTCACAGTTCGACTCGGGCGGGCCGACCACGGAGTTGCGCAGCACCTTGTCGCCCTCGTCGGGGTCGTTCACCGTCACCGAATACGTGATCGTGACACTCGCGCCCACGTCCAGCGGCCCCGTCCAGGACAGCACCGGCTCGGTGTAGTCGAGCAGGCCCTGGTCCGGGTCGACGGCCGCGTCGTCGTTGTACGTCGCGTCGTCGAGCACGTCCGACAGGTCGTCGGTGATCACCGCGGGGTCGGCACCGGTGTACGGCGCCTGGCCCGTGTTGGTCACCGTGATCTCGTACTCGACGACCTGTCCGCTCTCGAGCGCGTCCGAGCCTCCGTCGGAGGTCTTGACGAGATCGAGCTCACGAATCGGCTCCGACGTCCCACAGTCAGGGTCCTCAGACCCGTCCTGGCAGTTGGACTCCGGCGGGCCGACGATCGTGTTCGTCACCACATGATCACCGGCGACCGGGTCGTCGATCGTGACCGAGTACGTCAGCTCGACGCTCTCACCGGCCACCAGCGGACCGGTCCACGTCAGCTCCGGGTCGGCGAAGACGAACGAACCACTGGCCGGGCTCGCCGCCGCATCGTCGTTGTACACCGCGTCGTCGAGCACCTCGGACAGGTCGTCGACCACGACCACCGGGGAGGCGTCCGTGTAGTCCACCGCACCGGTGTTCGTCACGACCACCGTGTAGGTGACGGTCTCACCCGGTGCGACCGACCCCTCGACGTC
>NZ_JNIY01000009.1 GCF_000701465.1 Paraoerskovia marina DSM 21750
GTCCCTAGTACGAGAGGACCGGGACGGACGAACCTCTGGTATGCCAGTTGTCACGCCAGTGGCACGGCTGGTTAGCTACGTTCGGAAGGGATAACCGCTGAAAGCATCTAAGCGGGAAGCCTGCTTCAAGATGAGGTTTCCACACCCCACGGGGTGGAAGGCACCCAGCCAGAACACTGGGTCGATAGGCCGGACGTGGAAGGCAGGACTAAAGACTGCCGCAGCTGACCGGTACTAATCAGCCAACAACTTCACAACCCAACACTTCAATGCTTGCGTCCACTATGCGGTTCCCGAGACACGGGCACCACCAACCCCCTCAAACCGCACACACGCGGCCACCCAAGGGGGAAGGAAACCCAACATCTCCATAGAGTTACGGCGGTCACAGCGAAGGGGAAACGCCCGGTCCCATTCCGAACCCGGAAGCTAAGCCCTTCAGCGCCGATGGTACTGCCCTGGGAACGGGGTGGGAGAGTAGGACACCGCCGGACAACCATTCACCAAAGGCCCACCCCAACCGGGGTGGGCCTTTGGCATACCCCCACGCCGTCATCTTGGTGGTGCCCGATGCTCTAGGCTCGAGCGGTCGATCGCCCCCAGAGGAGAGTCTGCATGCCCACACATGCCCGCCCGTCGGACCGTGGCCCGCGCCGCGCCGGCTCGGTTGCTTTGAACGTCGTCCGTGGCGGCCTGATGGGGACTGCTGAGACCGTCCCGGGAGTCAGTGGCGGCACGATCGCGCTGATGGTGGGTGTGTACGAGGATCTTCTGACCTCGGCCGGTCACCTGCTCTCGGGACTGCGGATCGCCGCGACCGACGGAGTCCGTGGCCGCGGCCTCGACAGGGCGCGAGAAGACCTCGACCGTGTCCGCTGGGACATCCTCCTCCCGCTCGGCGTCGGCATGGCGATCGCGCTTGTCGTGATGTCAGGAGTGATGGAGGAGGTCGTCACCGAGCACCCCTTCGAGATGAACGCACTCTTCTTCGGTCTGGTTCTCGCCTCGCTCTGGGTGCCGTACTCTTTGTCCGCCGCAGCGGAACCACGCCCCCGGGGCCGTTCCCGTTGGAGCTGGAAGGACGGAGCAGCCGCTGTCGCGGGAGCCGTCGTCGCGCTCGTCGTCGTCGGTCTGCCGGCGGGGGAGGTCGAGCCGACCCCCGTCGTCATCGTCGTCTCGGCGTTCATCGCCGTCACCGCACTGGTTCTCCCAGGACTGTCGGGTTCTTTCCTGCTGCTGACGATGGGGCTGTACGAGTCGACCCTCGGGGCAGTCAACGACCGCGATCTCGGCTACCTCGCACTCTTCGCGCTCGGGGCCGTCCTCGGGCTGGCGTCGATCGTGAAGCTCCTTCAGTGGCTGCTGGAGCACCGTCGACGCGTCACGCTCGCCGTCCTGACAGGTGTCATGGCGGGCAGTCTCCGTGCACTCTGGCCGTGGCAGGACGACGACCGCGGCCTGCAGGCGCCGTCAGAGGACCTCGGAACGGCTGTCGCCTTCGCGGCCGCCGGCTTCGTGGTCGTCGTCGCGCTCATCGTCCTCGAGCGTGTCATCGTCGCCCGGACCGCGTCCACGAGCTGACGCTCCGCCTGGCCGGCGTTCGACCGGACAGGCTCTCTCGCGCCTCACCCGGGTGGCGAGCGCCCACAGGAGGAGGGCCACCGAGCCGACTGCGAGGATCGGCTGTACGGGCTCGAACCATGCGACGGCGCCGCTGTACCCGAGCGCCAGCAGCACGAGCTTGTTGCAGACCGGGCACCCGACGGCGAAGAAGGTCACGGTGGCGCCGACCAGACCGCGGCGGTCGGCGGTTCCGTCGACGGCCGGTGGGGGAGCGACGTAGGTGGCGGCCAACAGTCCGGTGAGCGTCGCACTGGCCACGAGCGCGGGCCACGCCCACGACGTCGGAGGGGTCTCCCGTCCGAACCACGGCGTGTCGATCAGGTCGGTCGGTATGCCGATCACGAGGACGGTGAGGAGTGCGGTCGCGGTCGCGGTCCACCACCGGCGCGCCGACCACGAAGCAACCTCTCTCCACAGTGGCGGAGACGGCGAGGTGAGCGTGGTCGTGGCCTTGGGGTCCATCGCGCCAGGGTACCCCCTGGGGTATACGGGTAGGAAGTGCTCGACCGGTCGTCGTGGTGTCGCGGGCACGCCCTAGACTGTTCTCATGTCCACCATCTCCCGTGACGAGGTCGCGCGCGTCGCGGCGCTCGCCCGCATCGACCTGAGCCCCGACGAGGTGACGCGCCTGGCCGGTGAGCTCGACGTCATCGTCGACGCGATCGCCCAGGTCAGTGCGGTCGCGACGCCCGAGGTTCCCGCGACGAGCCACCCCCTGCCCCTGACGAACGTCTACCGCGAGGACGTGCCCGAGCCGGCGCTTCCGGTCGAGGACGTGCTGGCGGGTGCCCCCGAGGCGCTCGACGGCCGTTTCCTCGTCCCGCAGATCCTGGGGGAGGACTGATGACCGACCTGACGCGCCTGACGGCCGCAGAGATGGCCGCACGACTGTCGGCGGGGACCGTGACGAGCGTCGATCTGACGCAGGCACACCTGGATCGCATCGCGGCGGTCGACGGTGACGTCCACGCCTACCTCCACGTCAACGCCGAGGAGGCCCTCGCCACCGCCCGCGACGTCGACGCGCGTCGTGCCGCGGGCGAGGACCTGCACCCGCTCGCCGGGGTGCCGATCGCGATCAAGGACGTCGTCGTCACGCAGGGCATCCCGACGACCGCCGGCTCGAAGATCCTCGAGGGTTGGGTGCCGCCCTACGACGCGACGCTCGTCGAGCGCGTCCGTGCCGCCGGCATGCCGATCCTGGGCAAGACGAACATGGACGAGTTCGCCATGGGGTCGTCGACCGAGCACTCGGCCTACGGGCCGACGCGCAACCCCTGGGACCTCACCCGGATCCCAGGCGGTTCAGGCGGGGGTTCGGCGGCTGCGGTCGCCGCTTTCGCTGCGCCGCTCGCCGTGGGTACCGACACCGGTGGGTCGATCCGTCAGCCCGGTGCGGTCACCGGGACGGTCGGTGTGAAGCCGACCTACGGGGGCATCTCACGGTACGGGCTCATCGCCATGGCGTCGTCGCTCGACCAGGCAGGGCCGGTCACCCGGACGGTGCTCGACTCCGCGCTCCTGCACGAGCTGCTCGGCGGTCACGACCCGCGCGACTCGACCTCCGTCCCCGAGGTCGTCCCGCCGGTCGTCGACGCGGCACGCCAGGGCGCGTCGGGCGACCTCGCCGGTGTGCGGATCGGCGTCGTGAAGGAGCTGAGCGGCGACGGCTACCAGGCCGGTGTCAGTGCGCGCTTCGAGGAGTCGCTCGAGGTGCTGCGCGGTCTGGGCGCAGAGATCGTCGAGGTCTCGTGCCCGAACTTCGAGTACGCGCTCGGCGCGTACTACCTGATCATGCCGGCGGAGGCGTCGAGCAACCTCGCGAAGTTCGACGGCATGCGGTTCGGTCTGCGGGTCGAGCCCGACGAGGGGCCCGTCACGGCCGAACGTGTCATGTCGGCGACTCGCGGCGCCGGGTTCGGCGACGAGGTCAAGCGCCGCATCATCCTGGGTACCTATGCGCTCTCGGCGGGCTACTACGACGCGTACTACGGCAGCGCGCAGAAGGTCCGCACCCTGATCCAGCGGGACTTCGACGCGGCGTTCGAGCAGGTCGACGTCCTGGTCTCGCCGACGGCACCGACCACCGCGTTCGAGCTGGGTTCCAAGCTCGACGACCCGCTGGCGATGTACCTGAACGACATCGCGACGATCCCCGCCAACCTCGCAGGGGTTCCGGGCATGTCGCTGCCGAACGGCGTGTCCGACGACGGGCTGCCGGTCGGATTCCAGATCCTCGCACCCGCGAAGCAGGACCACCGGATGTACCGGGTCGGAGCCGCGCTGGAGACGGCGTTGGAGAAGTCATGGGGTGGCCCGCTCCTCGAGCAGGCCCCCGAGCTGGAGGAGAAGGCATGAGCGCCGCAGTTGATCTCGTTCCGTTCGAGGAGGCGCTGAAGCGCTACGACCCGGTCATCGGGCTCGAGGTGCACGTCGAGCTCGGAACCCGCACGAAGATGTTCTGCCCGGCCGAGGTCGAGTTCGGTGGTGAGCCGAACACCCAGGTCACCCCGGTCTCGCTCGGCCTTCCCGGCGCGCTCCCGGTCGTGAACCGGACCGCGGTCGAGTCGGCGATCAAGATCGGTCTCGCGCTCAACTGCCAGATCGCCGAGAGCTGCCGGTTCGCGCGGAAGAACTACTTCTACCCGGACAACCCGAAGAACTTCCAGACGTCGCAGTACGACGAGCCGATCGCCTTCGACGGCTGGCTGGACGTCGAGCTGGAGGACGGCGAGATCTTCCGCGTGGAGATCGAGCGCGCGCACATGGAGGAGGACGCGGGCAAGAACACGCACGTCGGTGGGACGGGCGGCCGGATCCAGGGCGCCGAGTACTCGCTCGTCGACTACAACCGTGCCGGCATCCCGCTCGTCGAGATCGTGACGCGGCCCATCACGGGCGCGGGGGAGCGGGCGCCCGAGGTCGCGCGAGCCTACGTGCACGCGCTTCGCGACATCTTCCGGACGCTCGACGTCTCGGAGGCGCGGATGGAGCGCGGCAACGTACGTGCGGACGTCAACCTGTCGCTGCGTGCCACGCCCGACTCCCCGTTGGGCACCCGGACCGAGACCAAGAACGTCAACTCGTTCCGCTCGATCGAGCGCGCGGTGCGCTACGAGGTATCGCGCCAGGCGGCCGTGCTGGACGCGTCGGGCACGATCGTCCAGGAGACCCGTCACTGGCACGAGGACACCTCGAGCACCTCGTCGGGACGTCCCAAGTCGGACGCCGAGGACTACCGCTACTTCCCGGAGCCCGACCTGGTCCCCGTCGCGCCGAGCCGCGACTGGGTCGAAGAGCTGCGTGCAGCTCTGCCCGAGCTGCCCGCCGAGCGTCGTCGTCGGCTCCACGCCGAGTGGGGATACGCCGATGCCGAGATGCGTGACGTCGTCAACGCGGGAGCACTCGATCTGATCGAGGCGACCGTGGCCGCCGGGACGAGTGCCGCCGGCGCCCGCAAGTGGTGGATGGGTGAGCTGGCCCGCAAGGCCAAGTCCGACGAGGTCGAGCTGGCCGACCTGCCCGTGACCCCGGCGCAGATCTCCGAGCTGCAGGGACTCGTCGACTCGGGTCGGATCAACGACAAGCTCGCCCGGCAGGCGCTCGAGGGCGTCCTCGCCGGCGAGGGTGACCCGACCGCCGTGGTCCAGGCCCGGGGGCTCGAGGTCGTCTCGGACGACGGTCCGCTCCTCGAGGCGATCGACGCCGCGCTCGCCGCGCAGCCGGACATCGCCGACAAGATCCGTGGTGGCAACCTCGGACCGGTGGGGGCGATCATCGGTGCCGTGATGAAGGCGACACGCGGCCAGGCAGACGCGGGCCGCGTGCGCGAGCTCGTCCTCGAACGAGTGAGCTGAACGGACGATGAGGGGAGTCGCGGTATGACACGGGGGCCTTCGGTGCAGGCGGAGATGGTTCGTCTCCGGCCGATCGAACCGCGAGACACCGATCGCATGTGGGAGTCCGTCCAGGACCCCGACACGATGCGCCAGACCGGGCGGACACGAGTCTTTGAGCGCCAGGAGATCGACTCTTGGTGCGCCGAGGTCTCGGACATGCCCGGTCGGTTCGACTGGGCGATCACGCCCGGGGCCATCCGGGACGGCGAGCCGGTCAGTGACGAGATGATCGGCGAGATCACCCTCGACAAGATCGACGAGGACGTCCGGTCCGCGAACATCCACATGCTGATGCTCCCGAACTACCGTGGGCGCGGGTACGGCAGCGAGGCGATCTATCAGGTGCTGAAGTTCGCGTTCTCCCCCGAGGGGGCGGACCTGCACCGGGTGGGTCTCGACGTCCTCGCGATCAACCCGCGCGCCGTGATGCTGTACGAGAGCCTCGGATTCCGCGAGGAGGGGCGACTACGGGACGCGTACCGGGACGGTGACGGGTGGTGCGACGGCATCGTCATGAGCATCCTCTCGGAAGAGTTCGACGCCATGGAGTAGGCGCAGGGCCCGGTCCGCCTGCTACCCGTCGCGCCGTGCGAAGTCCTCGAGCGTCCGTTCGCGCTCGTGCGCGTGGTCGACCATGCGTTCGGGGTAGGCCGGAAGGGCCGGGTCCGGGGCCGCGAACAGGTCGTCCGGAACCTTCCACGGCTCGTGGGCCGACTTCCCGGAGAGGTGGCGCAGCTCGGGGACCCATCGCCGCACGTACGTGCCGTCCGGGTCGAACTTCAGCCCCTGGGTCACGGGGTTGAACACCCGGAAGTACGGGGCGGCGTCCCGCCCGGTGCCGGCGACCCACTGCCAGTTGAGCTGGTTCTGCGCGACGTCGCCGTCGACGAGGTGCCGCATGAAGTGCTCTGCTCCGCGCTGCCACCGCACGTGCAGGTCCTTGACCAGGAACGAGGCCACGACCATCCGGAGCCGGTTGTGCATGCGTCCGGTCGCGAGGAGCTCGCGCATCCCGGCGTCGACGAACGGGAACCCGGTGGTGCCGGTGGCCCAGCGTTCGAGGGCCTCCGACTCCTCGGTTCCCGTGGCCCACGCGTCGTCCGGCACGACACGCTTGAGCGAGCGCGTGCGGGCCGACGGGTGGTGGAACAGGACGTCGGCGTGGAAGTCGCGCCACGCGAGCTGCCGGCGATATGCCGCGACCACCTCCGGAGGAGCAGTGTTCGCGTCGAGCTGCGCGAGATCCCGGAGCATCGTGCGCGGGTGGATCTCGCCCCACTTCAGCGCGGTCGAGAGCCCCGACGTCGCACGACCCGGGACGTCGCGGTCCTCGACGTAGTGGACGAGCTCGTCGGCGAGGAAGTCGTGCCACCGTCCGAGGGCGGCCTCCTCGCCGGCCGGGGGAAGATCCGCAGAGGTCTCGGGCGGCTCGGGCAGCGAGTCGCTGCGCACGTCGGCCCACGGGGAGTCCTGGGGAGCGGCGGCCGGGGTGCGCCACCCGTGATCGAGCCAGGCACGGTGGAACGGTGTGAAGACCTGGTACGGGTCGCCGTCGGACTTGCGCACGCGTCCGGGGGAGACGGCATAGGGCGACCCGACCGGGCGGAGCTCGGCCCGAAGGTCGCCGAGGCGCGCTGCGACCTGCTCGTCCCGACGCCGTCCGTACGGTTCGAGGGCCGCGGTCACGTACACCGCCTCGGCGTCGAGCTCGGCGACGAGGGCGGGGACCACCTCGGAGGGGTCGCCCAGGCGGACGACGAGCGCGCCGCCGAGAGCCTCGTCCAGCCGGGCGAGGCTTCGGGCGAGGTGAGAGCGGCGCGGTACCCCGGCCGTCGCCCAGAGCGCGGGATCGAGGACGAAGAGCGGGACGACGTCGGACGCCGCGTCACGGGCTGCGTCCGACGCCGCGGCGAGGGCAGGGTTGTCCGCGACACGCAGGTCTCGACGGAACCAGTGCAACGTCGTCATGCGGTCACGGTACGGCCTCCACGCGAACCTCACAGAAGTCTCGCGCGACGTGCCCTCAGCGCCCGCGCAGTCGCCTCACAGGAATGGCATGATCGCCTTCATGACGGACGACCGCCCCGCGCGAGGCACGACCGGCGCGGAGCCGGACGAGCCGACTTTCTTCGGCCACCCCCGTGGTCTGATGACGCTGTTCACCACGGAGATGTGGGAGCGGTTCAGCTACTACGGGATGCGCGCCATCCTGCTGTACTACCTCACGGACACGGCGGCGAACGGCGGCCTCGGGCTCGACGACGCCACGGGCCTCGCGTTCGTGTCGATCTACGGCACCTCGGTGTACCTGCTGACGATCGTGGGTGGGTGGCTCGCGGACCGCGTCATCGGAGCGCGGCGTGCCGTCCTCTACGGCGGTGTGATCATCGCGGCGGGTCACGTCCTGCTGACCATCCCCGGGGTCGGGTTCTCGATGTCGGGAATCGCGTTCGTCGCGCTCGGCACGGGTCTGCTCAAGCCGAACGTCTCGTCGATGGTCGGCGACCTGTACGCGCGCGACGACGACCGTCGCAACGCCGCGTTCACGATCTTCTACATGGGGATCAACATCGGCTCCCTGACGGCCCCGTTCCTCGTCGGCTGGGTGCGCGAGTGGGGCGGGTACCACGCAGGGTTCTCGGTCGCCGCGATCGGCATGGCCATCGCGCTCGTCTTCTACGTCGCCGGCGGGAAGTTGCTGCGCGACGCCGGCAAGGACGTCCCCAACCCGATCACCCGTGACGAGGCGCCCGGGCTGGTCCGTGGTGGGCTCTTGCTCCTGCTCGCCGTCGCTGTGGCGATGCTCCTGGGGACGTGGGCCGGTGGTGGCTGGTCGATCGACGCGTTCATCGACGGGATGTCGTACCTCGCGTTCGCCGCGCCGATCTTCTACCTGACCCTGATGTACCGCTCGCCGAAGGTCGAGGACTACGAGCGACCGCGCGTCCTGGCGTACGTCCCGTTGTTCGTCGCCGCCACGTTCTTCTGGATGATCTTCGAGCAGGCGGCGACCACGTTGTCGGAGTTCGCCAAGGACAGCACCGACCTGACGTTCCTCGGCACCGAGGTGAACCCGGAGTTCTTCCAGTCGGTCAACCCCGCCAGCATCATCATCCTGGCCCCGCTGTTCGCGTGGATCTGGAAGAAGACCAAGGACCAGCCCCCGACGGCCTACAAGTTCGTCATCGGCCTGACCTTCGCGGGACTCTCGTTCCTCTGGTTGGCCGGGGTCATCGTGGTCATGGACGGGGCCGACGCTCCGGCCTGGACGCTGGCGATGGTGTACGTGATCCAGACTCTCGGCGAGCTCTGTCTGTCTCCCGTGGGTCTGGCCGCGACGACCCTTCTCGCGCCGAAGGCGTTCCGCAACCAGGCCATGGCGCTCTGGTTCCTCGCGCCGGCCGCGGGCCAGGCGATCACCGCCCAGCTCGTCCAGGCGACCGAGGGTGCGAGCCAGGTCGCGTACTTCGGGTGGACCGGTCTGGTGGCGGTCGGTGTCGCCGTCGTGCTGCTCTTCCTCTCGCCGTGGATCACGCGACACATCCGGCACGCCGACGCGCTGGAGGCCAAGCGGTCCGACGGTGGCGACGAGGCTCCGTCCGCTGTGTGAGCACCGTGTCCGCCGAATGGCGAGACGGACGTAGGCTCTGCGAGCCGTCGCACGACGGACCCGTACGTCAAAGGAGTTCACCCATGAGCCGCCCCCTGCGCTCTCGGACGTCCACCCACGGCCGCAACATGGCCGGTGCCCGCGCGCTCTGGCGCGCGACCGGGACCGGTGCCGACGACTTCGGCAAACCGATCGTCGCCATCGCGAACTCCTACACGCAGTTCGTCCCGGGACACGTGCACCTCAAGGACATGGGCGACCTGGTCGCCGGAGCCGTGCGCGAGGCCGGCGGCGTCGCGAAGGAGTTCAACACGATCGCCGTCGACGACGGCATCGCGATGGGGCACGCGGGCATGCTGTACTCCCTGCCCAGCCGTGACCTGATCGCCGACTCCGTGGAGTACATGGTCAACGCGCACTGCGCCGACGCGCTCGTCTGCATCTCCAACTGCGACAAGATCACCCCGGGGATGCTCAACGCGGCGCTGCGACTGAACATCCCCGTCGTGTTCGTCTCGGGAGGCCCGATGGAGGCGGGCAAGGCCGTCGTGGCGGACGGCGTCGCGCGGACGCCGCTGAACCTGGTCAACGCGATCAACTACGCGGCCGACGAGGGCGTCAGCGACGAGGCGCTCGCGCAGGTCGAGGAGAACGCGTGCCCGACGTGCGGCTCGTGCTCGGGGATGTTCACCGCGAACTCGATGAACTGCCTGACCGAGGCTCTCGGGCTCTCCCTGCCCGGGAACGGTTCGACGCTGGCGACCCACGCGGCCCGCAAGGAGCTGTTCCTCGAGGCCGGTCGCACCGTCGTCGACCTGGCCCGTCGGTACTACGACGACGAGGACGACACCGCGTCGCCCCGGGGGATCGCGACGAAGGCGGCGTTCGAGAACGCGATGGCGCTCGACGTCGCGATGGGCGGTTCGACGAACACGGTGCTCCACGTGCTGGCCGCGGCGCAGGAGGGCGAGGTCGACTTCGACCTCACGGACATCGAGCGCATCAGCCGTCAGGTGCCATGCCTATCGAAGGTCGCGCCGAACCACCCGAGCTTCCACATGGAGGACGTCCACCGTGCCGGGGGGATCCCGGCGCTGCTGGGCGAGCTCGACCGGGGCGGTCTGCTCAACCGCGACGTGACCTCGATCCACACCCCGACCCTCGGTGCCTGGCTCGACGACTGGGACGTGCGGGGCGGCAAGGCCACGGACCGCGCGGTCGAGCTCTTCCACGCGGCACCGGGTGGTGTGCGGACCACGCAGGCGTTCTCGACGACGAACCGCTGGGAGAGCCTCGACACCGATGCTGCCGAAGGCTGCATCCACGACGTCGAGCACGCCTACACGGTCGACGGAGGGCTCGCGGTGCTACGCGGGAACCTCGCCGAGGACGGCGCCGTGTTCAAGACCGCGGGGGTCGACCCCGACGTCTTCCACTTCACCGGCCGCGCCCTGGTCTGCGAGTCGCAGGACGAGGCCGTCGACAAGATCCTCCGCAAGGAGGTGAAGCCCGGTCACGTCGTCGTGGTGCGCTACGAGGGACCTGCCGGGGGGCCAGGCATGCAGGAGATGCTCTACCCGACGTCGTTCATCAAGGGTCGCGGACTCGGCAAGGTCTGTGCCCTCATCACGGACGGCCGGTTCTCGGGAGGGTCGTCGGGGATCTCCGTCGGACACGTCTCGCCCGAGGCCGCGGCGGGCGGGGTGATCGGCCTGGTCGAGGACGGTGACGAGATCGAGATCGACGTCGACACGCGCGCGATCCGCCTGAACGTGCCCGACGACGTCATCGCCGAACGGCGCGCCAAGATGGAGGCCTCCGAACGGCCGTGGCAGCCCGTCGACCGCGACCGGTACGTCTCCCCGGCGCTGCGGGCCTACGCCGCGATGGCGACGTCCGCCGACAAGGGTGCGGTCCGCGACGTGTCCAGGCTTCCCCAGCGGTAGCGGCCGGGCTCGCCCAGTGAGACGGCCCCGGACGCGTATGGCGTTCGGGGCCGTCCCGGTCCACACTCGAACGATGAGCACACCGGACATCAAGCCACGATCCAGGCAGGTCACCGACGGGATCGAGGCCACGGCCTCGCGAGGAATGCTCCGGGCCGTGGGCATGGGCGACGACGACTGGGTCAAGCCGCAGATCGGCGTCGCGAGCTCGTGGAACGAGATCACCCCGTGCAACCTCTCGCTCGACCGGCTCGCCAAGGCCGTGAAGGAGGGCGTGCACGGCGGGGGCGGGTATCCGCTCGAGTTCGGCACGATCTCGGTCTCCGACGGCATCTCGATGGGGCACGAGGGCATGCACTTCTCCCTCGTGAGCCGCGAGGTGATCGCGGACTCGGTCGAGACCGTGATGCAGGCGGAGCGTCTCGACGGCTCCGTGCTCCTCGCCGGTTGCGACAAGTCGCTCCCGGGCATGCTCATGGCGGCCGCCCGGCTCGACCTCTCGAGCGTCTTCCTCTACGCCGGCTCGATCATGCCGGGCTGGGTCAAGCTCGAGGACGGCACCGAGAAGGACGTCACGCTGATCGACGCCTTCGAAGCCGTGGGAGCCTGCTCGCGCGGACTCATGAGCAGGGGCGACCTCGACCGGATCGAGCGCGCGATCTGCCCGGGAGAGGGCGCCTGTGGCGGCATGTACACGGCCAACACGATGGCCTCGGTCGCCGAGGCGATGGGCATGTCGCTCCCCGGTTCCGCAGCACCGCCGTCGGCCGACCGACGCCGCGACGCGTTCGCCCGTGCGTCGGGGGAGGCCGTGGTCGAGCTTCTCCGCCGTGGCATCACGGCCCGCGACATCATGACGAAGGAGGCGTTCGAGAACGCGATCGCCGTCGTGATGGCCTTCGGGGGCTCGACGAACGCCGTGCTCCACCTTCTCGCCATCGCCAACGAGGCCGAGGTGGAGCTGACCCTCGCCGACTTCGACCGGGTCGCCGCCAAGGTCCCCCACCTCGGCGACCTCAAGCCGTTCGGTCGGTACGTGATGAACGACGTCGACCGTATCGGCGGGGTCCCGGTGGTGATGAAGGCCCTGCTCGACGCCGGGCTGCTGCACGGTGACTGTCTCACCGTCACGGGCCGGACCGTCGCCGAGAACCTCGCCGACGTCGCACCGCCCGACCCCGACGGCAAGATCCTGCGCGCACTCGACGACCCGATCCACGCGACCGGCGGGATCACGATCCTGCACGGCTCGCTCGCCCCCGACGGCGCCGTGGTGAAGTCGGCCGGGTTCGACGAGGACGTCTTCGAGGGCACCGCCCGGGTATTCGAGCGCGAACGCGCGGCGCTGGACGCGCTGGACGACGGGACGATCACCGACGGCGACGTCGTGGTCATCCGGTACGAGGGCCCGAAGGGCGGACCCGGGATGCGGGAGATGCTGGCGATCACCGGAGCGATCAAGGGCGCGGGGCTCGGGAAGTCCGTCCTGCTCCTGACCGACGGAAGGTTCTCGGGCGGGACGACGGGGCTCTGCGTCGGGCACGTGGCGCCCGAGGCGGTCGACGCCGGCCCGATCGCGTTCGTCCGGGACGGAGACCGGATCCGGCTCGACGTCGCGAGCAAGACGCTCGACCTGCTGGTGGACGAGTCCGAGCTCGAGGCTCGCCGCGAGGGCTGGGCGCCGCTCGGCCACGGGTACACGCGCGGGGTGCTCGCCAAGTACTCGCGGCTCGTGCAGTCGGCCTCGACCGGCGCCGTCCTGATGTAGCGGGTGGCACCGGGCTGGTGCACCCTGGTTTTATGGCGGACATGGCAGGCACGGAAGACACGGCGGACGGACGGATCTCGTCCGAGACGTTCTTGGCGGAGGTGCGCACGCCGGACTGGAGCGTCGTCGGCGGTCGTGCCCGGGCGGTCTTCGCCACGGGGACGTTCGCGACCGGTCTGCGCTTCGTCGCGCTCGTCGGCGAGAGGGCAGAGGCCGCCGGACACCACCCCGATCTCGAGCTCGGCTACCCCGAGGTCGTCGTCAGCCTCGTGACGCACGACGTCGGCGGGCTGACCACGAAGGACGTCCGGCTCGCGCAGGAGATCTCCACCGTGGCGGCGGGCCTCGGCGTCCAGGCGCGCGCGGCCGGGGAATCTGCCGTCCCGCCCTCGCCGCCCGAAACGTAGATTCCCGACACCTCCGCCGATTTCCTCCCCTATGCTCTCGTCAGCGCCAGGGGGCGCTGACGGAAGATGTCAGGAGGCAGTGTGGCCAACGATCTAGCGATCGAGACGCGGGGACTACGGAAGACCTATCGGAGCCGTCGGGGTGCGTCGGTCGGGGTGCGCAGCCTCGACCTCGAGGTCCCGGTCGGCGGTGTCCACGGGTTCCTCGGGCCGAACGGCTCCGGGAAGACGACCACGATCCGGATGCTGCTCGGGCTGGTGCGTGCCGACGAGGGCGAGATGCGGATCTTCGGGCACGAGGTGCCCGACCGGCTCCCCGCTGTCGTCCGGCGCATCGGCGCGATCGTCGAGCACCCGAAGTTCTACCCGGCATTCACAGGGCGCAAGAACCTGCAGATCCTGGCGACAGGCATCGGCGTGCCGGTCCGACGCGTCGACGAGGTGCTCGACAGCGTCGGTCTCGGTGACCGGGGCAAGGACGCGTTCCGCAAGTACTCGCTGGGCATGAAGCAGCGGCTCGCGATCGCCGCGACGCTCCTGAAGGACCCGGACCTCCTGATCTTCGACGAGCCGACGAACGGGCTCGACCCCGCGGGGATCCGCGAGATCCGAGAGACCATGCGGGCGCTCGCGGTCGAGGGGAAGACGGTGCTGGTCTCGAGCCACATCCTCGCGGAGGTCGAGCAGGTCGCGGACACGGTGTCGATCGTCTCCGAGGGGACGATCGTCTCGCAGGGGCGCGTCGCAGACCTGCTCAGCAGTCGCACCGCGGCGACCGCACGCGTCCTGGTCGCCGACCCGGCTCGCGCGCTCAACATCCTTCAGGACGCCGGGTTCGTCGTTCGCGGCGACGGCGAGGCCCTGATCGTCGAGGGCGTGGAGAACCCGGCCGACGTCACCCGGACGCTCGCGCTGCAGGGCAGCTACGTCTCGGCGCTCGTCCCGCACAAGGCGGATCTCGAGTCGGTGTTCCTCGAGCTGACCGGCACGGCTGAGCGACAGTCCGGCGAGCCGACCGAGGGGGTGGCCCGATGAGGCTGCTGCGAGCAGAGTCGATGCGCTTCTGGGCGCGGACCCTGATCCGGTGGGCCATGGTGGCAGGACTCGTCGTGGCGGGCCTGGTCGTGCTCGGCTCCTGGAGCACGTCCACGCCACCGCCCGACGAGGTCCAGGCGTCGATGCAGGCTGACTTCGACGCCTCCGTGAAGGACTGGGAGGACAACGGCGAGACGTACGTCGCGGACTGTCTCGCGGCCGAAAAGGCGGACGCAGAGGAGCTCGGCGAACCGCTCGACTACGAGTGCGACGAGATGGGTCCGCCCGTGTGGGCGGACTACGCGTACTTCGCGACCTTCGCGGGCGAGGGGCTGTCCACGGTGCAGCTCAGTCTGCTCCTCGTCGCGCTGCTCACCCTCGGCGTCGGAGTCACCTTCGTCTCCGCGGAGCACACCTCCGGCGCGATCGGGAACTGGCTGACGTTCGAGCCTCGACGCTCCAGGGTCTACTGGTCAAAGGTCGTGGCCGCAGTCCTCGGCGTCGTGCCCGTCACGGTCGTCATGGTGGGGCTGATCGCCGGAGGCTCGCTGTGGGCGTACGACCATCACGGGGCGCTCGGGCGGTTCGACCTCGACCAGGACCTGCGGCCCTACGTCGAGATGGGGTTCCGTGCCGCGGTGCTCGCGCTCGGGTGCGCGGCGTTGGGTGCTGCCCTCGGTTCCCTCCTGCGGCACACGGCGATCGTGATCGGCGTGGTTGCGGGCTGGGCGATCCTCGTCGAGGCCGTGGCGGCGAACGTGTTCGACGCGATCAAGCCGTGGACCCTCGTCACCTCGATGAACGCCTGGATCCAGGGAGGGACGGCGGTCTACGTCACCGAGTGCGACGCGACCGACGACAGCGGCATGCTCTGCGACTGGGTCGAGCACCCCGTCTCGCAGGCCCAGGGTGGACTGATCCTGACCGCGGTGGTCGCCTCGATCGTCCTGGCTTCCTGGCTCGTCTTCCGACGGCGCGACGTCGCCTGACCGGTCTCGACCTCGGGCCGGGTGTCCCACGATGTGGGACACCCGGCCCGCCAGGTGACATTCAGAGGGCGGCGGCGTAACGTGTGCGCTGTGCAGACGAACATTCTCGTAGTACTTACTGGGCGCGCAGGCTGAAGCCACCACTCAGGTTTCGTCAGCGCGCTCACCCCTCGAAGAACCCGGTCCGGGTACGAGGGGTTTTTTCATGTCATCACCGAGGGAGATACCGATGGGACAGGTCCCGCACCCCGCACCTCCGCGGTCCGGCGCGCCGTCGCCCGCAGCTTTCGCGAAGCCCGCAGCGCAGCGCGCACGGACCGCCCCGGCACCACTGACGAGCGGAGGCGCCTCCGTGCCGGCCGAGTCGGTCACCGGCGCCCAGTCGATCGTCCGGTCGCTCGAGGAGGTCGGGGCTGACGTCGTCTTCGGCATCCCCGGCGGTGCGATCCTCCCGACCTACGACCCGCTGATGGACTCCTCGCGGATCCGCCACATCCTGGTGCGTCACGAGCAGGGCGGTGGGCACGCGGCGTCCGGCTATGCACACGCCACCGGCAAGGTGGGCGTCACGATGGCGACCTCCGGACCCGGGGCGACGAACCTCGTGACACCGATCGCCGACGCGAACATGGACTCGATCCCGCTCGTGGCCATCACCGGTCAGGTCGCGGCGTCGTCGATCGGCACCGACGCGTTCCAGGAGGCCGACATCGTCGGCATCACCCTCCCGATCACCAAGCACAACTACCTGGTGACGGACCCGGCGGACATTCCCCGGACGATCGCGGAGGCCTTCCACATCGCCCGGTCCGGCCGTCCAGGTCCGGTCCTCGTCGACATCGCGAAGTCCGCGATGCAGGCGCAGACCACGTTCTCGTGGCCGCAGGACCTGAACCTCCCGGGCTACCACCCGGTGACCAAGCCGCACGCGAAGCAGATCAAGGAGGCCGCCCGCCTCCTCGCGACGGCCCGCCGGCCGGTGCTCTACGTCGGCGGCGGGGTGATCCGGGCGGAGGCGTCCGAGCAGCTGCGCCAGCTCGTCGACGCCTCCGGCGCTGCCACGGTCACCACGTTGATGGCCCGCGGCGCCCTGCCGGACAGCCACCCGCAGAACCTCGGCATGCCCGGGATGCACGGGACGGTGCCGGCGGTGGCCGCCCTCCAGAAGGCCGACCTCATCGTCGCGCTCGGCACCCGGTTCGACGACCGCGTGACGGGCCAGCTCTCGACGTTCGCGCCGCACGCGGCGATCGTGCACGCCGACATCGACCCGGCCGAGATCGGCAAGAACAAGGCCGTCGACGTGCCGATCGTCGGTGACCTCAAGGAGGTCATCGCGGACCTGCTCCCGGAGCTCGCCCGCGAGCACGAGTCGAAGGGCCGTCCCGACCTGGGAGCCTGGTGGCGGCAGATCGACGACTGGCGCGAGACCTACCCGCTCGGCTACGCCCAGCCGGACGACGGCCACATGTCACCGCAGTACGTCATCTCCCGCATCGGGGAACTCTCCGGTCCTGAGTCGATCTACGTCGCCGGTGTCGGGCAGCACCAGATGTGGGCGGCGCAGTTCATCCGCTACGAGCACCCCAAGACCTGGCTCAACTCCGGGGGGCTCGGCACGATGGGCTACTCGGTGCCCGCCGCCATGGGGGCGAAGGTCGGTCGCCCGGACGCCACGGTGTGGTCGATCGACGGCGACGGCTGCTTCCAGATGACCAACCAGGAGCTCGCGACCTGCGCCATCAACGAGATCCCCATCAAGGTCGCCGTGATCAACAACTCGTCGCTCGGCATGGTCCGGCAGTGGCAGACGCTCTTCTACGAGTCGCGGTACTCGAACACGGACCTGCACACCGGGCACGGCACGCGACAGATCCCCGACTTCGTGAAGCTCGCCGACGCGTACGGCTGCGAGGGGATCCGAGTCGAGCACGCGAGCGACGTCGACGCCGCGATCAAGCGAGCGAACGAGATCGACGACCGCCCCGTCGTCGTGGACTTCCGGGTCTCGCGCGACTCGATGGTGTGGCCGATGGTGGCCGCCGGCGTGAGCAACGACGAGATCCAGTACGCACGCGGGATCTCACCCGCGTGGGACCGCGAAGACTGAGACCGAGGGAGACCTGTCATGTCCCGTCACACACTCTCTGTGCTCGTCGAGAACAAGCCCGGCGTGCTCACGCGCGTCGCCGGTCTCTTCGCGCGCCGTGCCTTCAACATCCACTCGCTCGCCGTCGGGCCGACGGAGCACGACGACATCTCGCGCATCACGGTCGTCGTCGACGTCGAGGAGAGCCCGCTCGAGCAGGTGACCAAGCAGCTCAACAAGCTCGTGCACGTCCTCAAGATCGTCGAGCTCGAGCCGTCCTCCTCGGTGCAGCGGGAGATCATGCTCGTCAAGGTCCGCGCGGATGCCGCGTACCGTACGGGTGTGCTCGAGGTCGTCCAGCTCTTCCGCGCCAAGGTCGTCGACGTCGTCCCGGACGCCGTGACGATCGAGGCCACGGGGAACCCCGACAAGCTGGCCGCGCTTCTCGGCGCGCTCGAGCCGTACGGGATCCGCGAGATCGTCAAGTCGGGAACAGTGGCCGTCGGCCGCGGTGCCCGTTCCATCACGGACCGGGCGCTCGAACGCGCCCGGACCGCCTGAGCCACCCCACCAGCAAGGAGATTCACATGGCTGAGATGTTCTACGAGGACGACGCCGACCTGGCCGTGCTCGCCGGCAAGAAGGTCGCCGTCATCGGTTACGGCAGCCAGGGCCACGCCCACGCGCTGAACCTGCGTGACTCGGGCGTCGACGTCGTCGTCGGCCTGCGCGAGGGTTCCTCCTCCAAGGCCAAGGCCGAGGACCAGGGTCTCGCGGTCCTGCCCGTGGGCGAGGCGGTCGCGGCGGCGGACGTCGTCGTCATCCTCGCTCCCGACCAGGCCCAGCGTGACCTGTACGCGAACGAGATCGCCCCGAACCTGAAGGACGGCGCGACCCTGCTCTTCGCGCACGGCTTCAACATCCGCTTCGGCTACATCGAGGCGCCCGAGGGTGTCGACATCGTCATGGTCGCCCCCAAGGGCCCGGGCCACACGGTCCGCCGTGAGTACGAGGCCGGCCGTGGTGTGCCGGTCATCGTCGCGGTCGAGCAGGACGCCTCCGGCAAGGCCTGGGACACCGCGCTCGCGTACGCCAAGGGAGTCGGCGGGCTTCGTGCCGGCGGCATCAAGACCACGTTCACCGAGGAGACCGAGACCGACCTGTTCGGTGAGCAGGCCGTGCTCTGCGGTGGCGCGTCGCAGCTCGTCCAGTACGGGTTCGAGACGCTGACCGAGGCCGGCTACCAGCCGGAGATCGCCTACTTCGAGGTCCTCCACGAGCTCAAGCTGATCGTCGACCTGATGATCGAGGGCGGCATCGCCAAGCAGCGCTGGTCCGTCTCCGACACCGCCGAGTACGGCGACTACGTCTCCGGGCCGCGCGTCATCGACCCGAGCGTCAAGGAGAACATGAAGGCCGTTCTCGCCGACATCCAGAACGGCGCTTTCGCCAAGCGATTCATCGACGACCAGGACGCCGGCGGGCCGGAGTTCAAGGCTCTGCGCGAGAAGGGCGAGACCCACCCGATCGAGGTCACGGGCCGCGACCTGCGCAAGATGTACGCCTGGACGCAGGACGTCGACAACGACTACGTCGAGGGCTCGGCCGGACGCTGACCCTCAGGTGTGACGGCCGCCACTCCTGCGGGGTGGCGGCCGTCGCGGTGCCCGGGCAATGATGGCCGGATGGATGAACTCACCGCAGTCGACGCCGAGAACGCCGCCCAGCTCGTCGAGTTCTGGGAGGCAGGGCGGATCAAGGCCGGCCTGGGCCGGACAGGGACGGTGACCGGCTTCGGCAACGAGACCGCGGTGCCGCCGGTGGCCTGGGCCTTCGGCGACGAGCCCGAGATGGCCGACCGGCTGCTGAACCTGGTGCTCGACGGGACGAAGACCGCCACCTCGTCGGCCGTGTGGTCGTACGAGGACGACGGGGAGCCGCTTCCGCAGAAGGGTGATCTGTCGATCATCCTCGACTCGGACGGCGCGCCGCGCGCCCTGATCCGGACCTCCGAGGTCGAGGTGGTCGCGTTCGACGAGGTCACCGAGGACTTCGCGCGGGCCGAGGGCGAGGGCGACCGCACGTTGGCGTCCTGGCGTGCCGGTCACGAGGAGTTCTTCCGGCGCACGCTGGGCGTCGGGCGTGAGTTCTCGTCCGAGATGCCCGTGCTCTGCGAGCGGTTCACGCTCCTCTACCCGCGCTGAACGGCGCCGCAGCGCGCACTCGCGGTCACTTCCTCCACCTAGACGTGCGTGAGGAGGCCCTCGCGCACCCGTGCGGCGGCGACGGCCCGAGCCCCGGCGAGCGCCGGTGCGTCGGGGACGAGGGACGGGGCGAGGGGAACCCGGAGTTCGGTGCCCTCGAGCTCACGGTCGACGGCGTCGGCGAGCTCGGCGCCGAGGCAGATGCCGACGGGCCCGCCGATCACGAGGAGCGCGGGCTGCATGACGGCCACCACGGGCCGTAGCACGGAGGCGACCCGCGGCGCCAGCGCCTCGACCACGGTGCGTCGCGCGTTCTCGTCCTCCCGCAGCCCTGCGAGAACCGCGGGGAGGGTCGACCCTTCGACCCCGGCGTCGTGCGCGAGCGAGATCACGCGTCGACCGCCGATGAGGTCCTGCGCGATCGTGGAGTCGTCGAGGTCGGCCACCTCGGCGGCGATCGGGAGGTACCCGATCTCACCGGCCGCGCCGGAGGCCCCGCGGTGGAGGTCGTCGCCGATCCAGCTGCCGAGCCCGATGCCCTGCCCGAGCCAGAGCAGCGAGAACGACGACTCGCTCGGCGACGCGTGGTGGTGCTCGGCGATCGCGGCGAGGTTGACGTCGTTCTCGAGAAGAACGGGAATCCGGATCTCGTTCTCGACCAGGTCGCGCAGTCCGGTCCGGGGCCAGCCCGGGAGGTGCCCGACGAGCGAGATGTCGCCCGTCGCCGGGTCCGCCGCGGCCTGCAGGCCGATCACGACGACGCCGACGCGGGACTCGGGGACCCCTGCGTTCGCGCACGCGGCGGTCAGCGCCTGGCGGACGTCGGTCGCCGCGTCGCGGCCCGGGCCGGCGTTGATGCGCGCGCTGCCGAGCTCGCGCCCCGCGACGTCCACCACGGACGCGTCGATGCCGTCGGGGTCCACGTCGAGAGCGAGGCCGACGATCACGTCCATGCGGACGCTGTAGGTGACGGCGAGCGGGCCGCGTGCGCCTTGGGCGGTGCCGTGCGGCTCGATGAGACCCGAGCTCTCCAGGCGGGTGACGACCTGGGAGGCGGTGGGCCGGGAGACACCGAGCTCACGGACGATGCCGGACCTGCTCAGCGGGCCGACGTCGAGGAGGATCTCGAGTGCCGCCCGGTCGTTCATGGTCCGGACCGTGCTTGGCATGCCGGACTGACGGTTCGTCGTCACGATGTCCCTTCCGCGTGGTCCGAGGCGCGACCCCCGATGGTCGCGCCGCCGTTCAGACCGGATTCTCGACCTGATCATCGCGTCACACCGGCTGATTCTCCAAACTGGCAAGGCGGTTGTCCCCGACGCGCCCGGGCAGGTCGGCGCGGGTGGTGTCCGAGAGGCGAGACGGCCGTATCGCCTAGTGGTACCGGCGAGTAGCCTCCCGAGCATGACGCGGAACATCGAACTGGCAGTGGTGGCGGGCGACGGCATCGGGACCGAGGTCGTCGACCAGGGGCTCGCAGTCCTCGAGGTCGCGGTCGCGGGGGAGGACGTCGCGATCTCGACGACACCCTTCGAGCTTGGCGCGAAGCGTTGGCACGCCACAGGCGAGACGCTCACCGACGCGGACCTCGAGTCGATCCGGGCCCACGACGCGATCCTGCTCGGGGCGATCGGAGACCCGACGGTGCCCTCCGGCGTCCTGGAGCGCGGCCTGCTGCTCAAGCTGCGATTCGCGCTGGACCACTACGTCAACCTGCGCCCTGGCAAGCTGTACCCCGGCGTCACGTCACCGCTGGCCGACCCGGGCGACGTCGACTTCGTCGTCGTCCGGGAGGGCACCGAGGGCCCCTACGGCGGCGTCGGGGGTGCGGTGCGTGTGGGGACCCCGCACGAGATCGCGACGGAGGTCTCGGTCAACACGGCGTTCGGCGTCGAGCGAGTCGTCCGCGACGCCTTCGCCCGTGCTCAGGCGCGTCCGCGCCAGCACCTCACGCTGGTCCACAAGCACAACGTGCTCGTCCACGCAGGGCACCTGTGGCGCCGTACCGTCGACGCGATCAACGCCGAGTTCCCGGACGTCACCACGGACTACCTTCACGTCGACGCCGCGACGATCTTCCTCACCACGAACCCGTCGCGTTTCGACGTGATCGTCACGGACAACCTGTTCGGCGACATCATCACCGACCAGGCTGCCGCCATCACCGGCGGCATCGGTCTCGCGGCCTCGGGCAACATCAACCCGGACCGCACGGCCCCGTCGATGTTCGAGCCCGTCCACGGGTCCGCGCCCGACATCGCCGGGCAGGGAAAGGCCGACCCGACAGCGACCGTCCTCTCGGTCGCCATGCTCCTTGACCACCTGGGCCTCTCCGCGGCCTCGGCGCGGGTCGAGGCCGCTGTCGCCGCCGACCTGGTCGAGCGCGGCGGTCGAGTACGGTCGACGGCCGAGGTGGGGCGCGATCTCGCTCAGCGCATCGCGCGCTGAGCGCTTCGCGCGACCGTACTCGGCCGTCCGACCCGTCGTCGTCCGTCCATCAGCGCACGGACGTCCGCTGTGGGTGTGCCGGACCGCGAGGTCGTTCTATCGCTGCGGTCGTGGAAAACTACAGGGGTCGTCCGGTGAAAGGCCCTATCGATCATGAGCACCTCGCTTCCGCAGCACCCCCTCTCGCAGTCACTCGAAGATCTCGTCGAGCTCTTCGACGTCCGGCCCTCGGCCGCGCCCATGGCAGACGCCGACCGGGAGCTGGCGCTCGCCGCGCCCCGGTTCGGCACGGTCTTCACGGACCACATGGCGCGCGTGACGTGGAACGCCACCGACGGGTGGTTCGACCGTCGCGTCGAGCCCTACGGTCCGTTGCAGATGGACCCCGCCACGGCCGTCCTGCACTATGCGCAGGAGATCTTCGAGGGGATGAAGGCCTACCGTCACGCTGACGGTTCGGTATGGACCTTCCGCCCCGAGGCGAACGCGCAGCGCTTCGCGCGGTCGGCGCAGCGCCTCGCGCTTCCGTCGCTGTCGATCGACGACTTCATCGCGGCGGTCGCGGCACTCGTGCGGGTCGACGCCGCCTGGGTGCCGTCGGGGGAGGAGTCGAGTCTCTACCTGCGGCCCTTCATGTACGCGTCGGAGCCCTTCCTCGGCGTCCGTCCCAGCCTCGAGGCCGAGTTCCTCGTCATCGCCTCCCCGGTCGGGCCCTACTTCGCCAGCGGCGTGCAGCCCGTCTCGATCTGGATCGAGCGTGACCTGTCGCGCGCCGGTGCCGGCGGTACGGGTGCCGCGAAGTGCGGCGGCAACTACGCGTCGAGCCTGCTCCCGCAGACCATCGCGCAGGAGAACGGCTGCGACCAGGTCTGCTTCCTGGACGCCGCGACGGGTACCGCGCTCGAAGAGCTCGGGGGCATGAACGTCTTCGTCGTCAAGACCGACGGATCGGTCGAGACGCCCGAGCTGACGGGGTCGATCCTCGAGGGCGTGACCCGGTCGTCGATCATCCAGCTCCTCCAGGACGCGGGGCACGAGGTCCGGGAGCGTCGCATCCCGTTGGACGAACTGCTCGAGGGCATCGGCGACGGGTCGGTCGCGGAGATCTTCGCGTGCGGCACCGCGGCGGTCGTGACGCCGATCGGTCGCCTCGCCGGGACGTCCTTCGACCAGACGATCGCCGACGGTGGCGCGGGGTCGGTCACGATGTCGGTCCGTGGCGAGCTCACCGACATCCAGTACGGCCGCGCAGCCGACCGGCACGGGTGGCTGCGTCGGCTCGTCTGACCGCTAGTAACTGCGGCGAGGACGGATCGTTTTCGCCGCAGTTCCGGTCAGGAGCGACCAGACGGCGATGCCGATCAAGAGGTTGAGAGCGGACGTGAACGCGGCCGTGATCGTGTCGTCGGTCCAGGCGAACGGCAGCGACGCCGTCAGTGCGACGACGAGGAACATCAACCAGCCGAAGAACAGTCGTGGTCGCGGTGCGATCAGGGCGAGCAGGACGAGCACCCCGGCCGCGAGGAACGTCAGGAGCGCTCCGGCCACCGCGAACGCACCGGCGTCGGTGCTCGCGCCGAACGGGTTCGGCGGCGCGATGACGTCCAGGTTGAAGACGGACTCCAGGACGACGGTGGCGACATATCCGACGAGGGCGGCCACGGCGGCCGTCGCAAGCGTCCCGCCGACGAACCGCTTCGCGTCGATGACCGGGGTCGACGGTGTCGACACGAACTCCTCCGGCTCTTGCGTCGGCGCAGGCTGTTGCTGGGGTACGGCCGACTCGGCCGGGTAGCTGGCCGGTGGGTTCTCGTTCGCGGGGACGCGCGGGATTCGGCGGGTGGGCTCTGGACCCTCATCCGGATAGCTCATCGTCTCTCCTTGGCGGTTCGGTGCTCGAACTCGCTGTCATGCCCGCGGGCTGGACGCTCGCGAGGTGGTGGTCCGCAGTGTGGCAGTATGTGGAGCGTGACACACATCGTCTCGCTTATTATCGCCTAGCGCGTCCGATCCAACCGATCGCACGCGCTGACCTCCCGCACCCCGGGGGGTTTTTTTGTGGCCGGACGCCACCCCTGTCCGACCCAGATCCTGGTGCCGCACGGCCTCACGAGGGCGACACGGCAGCAACGGCGAGAAGTACTCGGTCACGGATGCTCCACGGCGTCCGCATCTCGACCCCTAGAGTGGGCTCGCCGAACCCGACGCGGCGCGGCCGTCCATCGCCCCAACGGAGAGTGACACCGATGAACCCGACCTTCGACGTCTACGACACGACGCTCCGCGACGGTGCGCAGCAAGAGGGAATGAACCTCACGGTCGCGGACAAGATCGCGATCGCACCTCTGCTCGACGAGCTGGGCGTCGGGTTCATCGAGGGTGGCTGGCCGGGAGCGATTCCGAAGGACACCGACTTCTTCGGACGGGCGGCCCGGGAGCTGAACCTGAAGAACGCCGTCCTCGCTGCGTTCGGCTCCACCCGACGGGCCGACAGGCGCGCGGGCGACGACCCGCAGGTCCGCGCGCTGCTCGACTCGCAGGCTCCCGTCGTCACGCTCGTCGCCAAGTCCGACGTCCGGCACGTCGAGCGCGCGCTGCGCACGACGCCGGACGAGAACCTGGCGATGATCCGCGACACCATCGAGTTCCTCACCCGCGAGGGCCGCCGCGTCGTGCTCGATGCCGAGCACTTCTTCGACGGCTACCGGTTCGACCCGGCGTACACGCGCTCGGCCGTGGTCGCGGCCGTGGAGGCGGGCGCCGAGGTCGTCACCCTGTGCGACACCAACGGTGGGATGCTGCCGCGACAGGTCACCGCGATCGTCACCGAGCTGCGCGAGGCGCTGGGGCACGGCGAGGACTCGGTATATCGCCTCGGCATGCACGCGCACAACGACTCGGGCTGTGCCGTCGCCAACTCGATCGCCGCCGTCGAGGCGGGGGCGAGCCACGTCCAGGGGACGTTGAACGGCTACGGGGAGCGCACCGGGAACGCCGACCTCGTCGCGGTCGTTGCGAACCTCGAGCTCAAGGACGGCCGCACGTTGCTGCGCGGAGGCGGGATCGCCGAGGCGACGCGGATCGCGCACGCGGTCTCCGAGATCACCAACATCTCGCCGTACGGGCGCCAGCCGTACGTCGGTGCGAGCGCGTTCGCGCACAAGGGAGGTCTGCACGCCAGTGCGATCAAGGTCGACCCGGACCTCTACCAGCACATTGACCCGCGCGCCGTCGGCAACGACATGCGCATGCTCATCTCGGACATGGCCGGGCGGGCCTCGATCGAGCTCAAGGGGCGAGAGCTCGGATTCGACCTCACCGGTCAGGGAGAGCTGCTCACCCGTGTCACGACGCGGGTCAAGGACCTCGAGGCGAGCGGGTACACCTACGACGCCGCGGATGCCAGCTTCGAGCTCCTCCTGCGCGAGGAGATCACGGGGGAGCGGCCCGCATTCTTCCGCGTCGAGAGCTGGCGGACGATCGTCGAGCGCGCCGGCTCCCGCGGTGCGGAGGCGACCGCCGAGGCGACGGTCAAGCTGCACGCCGGCGACGAACGCCACGTCAGCACCGGCGAGGGCAACGGGCCCGTCAACGCCCTCGACCACGCTCTCCGTCAGGCGTTGACGGCCGTGTACCCGGAGATCGAGGAGTTCCGGCTCATCGACTTCAAGGTCCGGATCCTCGACACCGACGCCGGGACGGACGCGACCACGCGCGTCCTGATCGAGTCCACCGACGGCAGCACCTCGTGGTCGACGGTCGGCGTCGGCCCGAACCTCATCGAGGCGTCGTGGGAGGCGCTGACCGACTCGGCGATCTACGGCTTGATCCACGCGGGCGTCACACCCCGCTAGGCCGCCGGCCGCGTCCGGGAACCGGATGCAGCGACGCTCCGCCCGCTCGCGGTCACGGATGATCCGCGCCAGGATCGACCGATGGGGAGAGTCGGCGGGGCGTTGCGGTGGTTCCGTGACAACGACTGGACGCGTGATCTGACGATCGGCGCCCTCCTCGCTCTGTTCGGGCTCTGGCTGGCGGCGACGATCGAGGACCGTGTGGCCCAGCGTCAGGAGGTCGCCGAGAACACCCGGTGGGTGCGCGAGCTCTCGGTGCGAGACATCACCGACCCGTCACTCGTCGGTATCGACCTGGCCGGGGCCGAGCTCAGCGGCCTCGACATGGCGTGCGGGGACGACTCCGAGGTCGGCGACGACGGGGCTCGTGCCGCGAACGAGCGGTGCTGGGACCTGCGGCTCGTCGACTTCTCCGGCGCCTCGATGGCGGGTGTCGACCTCGCCGGTGCGGACCTGCGCGGGGCGACGTTCGTCGGCAGCGTGCTCGCCGGCGCGGAGCTCGCGAACGCCGTGGGCCCGACGTACAGCGACATGCGCGACGCGGTCCTCGTCGGTGCGACGCTCGACGTCTCGGGACTCGATCTCGTCGACCTGCGCGGGGCTGACCTCAGCGAGGCGGACCTGCGGGGGACGCCGGGCGGGTCGACCTGCTGGGACGAGTCGACGACATGGCCGAGCGGTGCCGACCCGGGGGCGGTCGCGGCCGGCGCCTGTGACGCCGTGGCGCAGGCGCTGCGGATCTCGGAGCAGGACCTCGGGCTGCTGCTCGAACCGCTCGACGACTCGGACTGATCGCCCGAGGGTGACCGAGGAGACAGGTCAGCCTCTCGCCGTCGTGCCGACGGGGCAATACGCTGTCGACATGCGCGGAGAGTACAAGGTCCCAGGTGGAAAGCTCGTGGCGGTCGACGTGGAGACGGAGGACGGGCGGCTGGCCCGAGTTGCTGTCAGCGGCGACTTCTTCCTCGAGCCCGACGACGCGCTCGAGGACATCGACGGTGCCCTCCTGGGCATGCCCGAGACCGCGACGGTCGCACAGCTCGCCGGAGCGGTCGAGTCGGTGCTCGGCGACGACGTGACCATGGTCGGGTTCACCCCCGAGGCGGTCGCGATCGCGGTACGTCGCGCGCTCGGGCACGCCACGGACTGGTCCGACCACGTCTTCGAGATCATCCACGACGGCCCGGAGAACCCGGCGATGCAGATGGCGATCGACCAGGTGCTGGCCGAGGAGCTCGACGAGGGGCGTCGTGGCCCGACGCTGCGCATCTGGGAGTGGGCGGACCCGACCGTCGTGATCGGCTCGTTCCAGTCGTTGAAGAACGAGGTCGACACGGAGGCTGCCGACCGCCACGGCGTGACGGTCGTCCGCCGCGTCTCGGGCGGTGGCGCGATGTTCATCGAGCCTGGCAACACGATCACGTACTCCCTGACCGTCCCCGGGTCGCTGGTCGAGGGCCTCAGCTTCGAGCGCTCGTACTCGTTCCTGGACGACTGGGTGCTCGGGGCGCTCGCGGACGTCGGTGTCCAGGCGACCTACCAGCCGTTGAACGACATCGCCTCGCCCGCCGGCAAGATCGCGGGTGCCGCGCAGAAGCGGCTTCGAGGGGGAGCGGTGCTGCACCACGTGACGATGGCGTACGACATCGACGCGGACAAGATGCTCGACGTCCTGCGCATCGGTCGGGAGAAGATGAGCGACAAGGGCACCAAGAGCGCCAACAAGCGCGTCGACCCGGTCCGCTCGCAGACCGGGATGGCCCGTGAGGACGTGATCGAGGCGTTCAAGTCGCACTTCCGCGGCCGCTATCGCACGCAGGAGAGCTCGGTGACGCCCGAGGAGCGGGCTCGCGCCGAGGAGCTCGCACGCCTCAAGTTCGCGACGCCCGAGTGGACCGCGCGCGTGCCCTGAGACCGGGCATCCGTGACCGTGGGACGAACGACGCGGTGCCGCGCAGCAGAGGCTGCGCGGCACCGCGTCGTTCTTGCTGTGACAGCCGGTGTCAGCGAACGGGCGCTGCGAGCTTGCGCACCGTCACCGTGTTCTCGTGGATCCGCTGCTCGCCGTGTCCCTCGAACCCGAGGCGGCCGTGGAACCGGAGCGAGCCGGCGTTCATCGGGTCGATGTTGACCTCGCAGGTGACCGCGTCGCGCCCCTCGGCTCGGGCGATCTCGAAGATCCGGTCGTAGAACTGCTGCCCGATCCCCAGGCCGCGGGCCTCTTCGCCCAGCACGATCCGGTCGACGTAGTAGTGCGAGAAGTCGCGGTCCTCGAACCAGGTGTAGTTCTCGGCGTCGAAGTCGTCGATGCCGCCGTCGAACGTGACGACGAATCCGAGCGCCTCGTCGGACTCAGGGGCCGCGGCGACGAGGGTGAGGGTGGAGTCCTCGACGAGGCGCGCCATGTCCTCGATCGGGGTGATCGGCACCGCGGGGGCCGATGCGTTGTTGAGCTCGACGATCCGCTCGATGTCATCGGTGCGTGCTGGCCGGAGAACCACGTCGTCGGGTTCCACGGTGCGCCCTGCGATGTCTGCGGTCGTGCTCGTCATCTGGTTCCTCTCCTCAGGCGGATTCGTGCGCCCGGGTGAGGAGCGCACGCGGCGCACGCAGCACGATTGCTGCCTGCTCCGCTCCACGGGCCTGGTGCAGCCGCGCCGTCAGGCGCTGGAGCCCGCGAGGACGATCGGTGGAGGCTCCGCGCTGGTGCTCCTCGTCCTGCTGGCAGCATCGCGGGGCGAACGTTGACCGTCCATCCTCGCTAGCATAGCGAGAACGATCGCGGACCGACACCGGACCTGCATAGAAGAAGTGTCAATCGTTAGTCAAGCCCGATTGATCATTCGGCCGCCGAGGCCTCGCCCCGACCGGCGTCCGCCCGCAACATCTCGACGGTGACCGTCCCGCCCTTGGTGATCTGCTCGCCCACGCGCTCGAAGCCGAGCCGGTGGTGGAAGCGCAGGGAACCGGGATTCGGCGGGTCGAGGTTGACCTCGCAGGTCACGACCGCCAGGCCCCGGTCCGCCGCCGCCGCGAACGCGGCCTCGTAGAGCGCGGCACCCCATCCCTGGTTGCGTGCGTCCTCCGCGACGACGATCCGGTCGACGTAGAGGTGCGACGCCTCGCGCTCCTCGAACCACGCGTAGTTCTCGCTGGCGTATGCCGCGCCGGGGGTGACGAGAACGAGCAGCGCACGCGGGGTCTCGGGCTCGGCGGGGTCCACGCCGACGAGCGAGGCGTCGGCGACGGCGAGCAGATCACGGATCTCCTCGGCGGACATGGTCGGCACGGCCGGGTAGGCGGCGTTGTTCAGCTCGACGAGAGCCGCGACGTCGGCCTCGGTGGCAGGGCGGAGTGCGGGGCGGTCGCTCATGCGGGGTCTCCTGTGATCGGTGTGGAGGTCGGGGGTGTGGGGCGTGGGCCGAACACGGCCGTCCCGACGCGGACGACGGTCGCGCCCTCGGCGATCGCGAGGTCGAGGTCGCGGCTCATCCCCATGGACAGTTCTCGGGCCTCGGAGGTTCCGGGGGCACCGGAGGCGTGCACGGCGTCGCGGATCGTGCGCAGCCGCGAGAAGCCGGCTCGGACGACGGCAGCGTCCGCGGTGTTGGCGCCGATCGTCATGAACCCCTTGAGGCGCAGGTACGGCAGCGTGGCGACCTCGAGCGCGAGCTGCCTCGCGTCGTCGGCGGCGACACCCGACTTGGACGCCTCGCCGGAGACGTTGACCTGGATCATGACGTCGAGGTCGTGCCCTGAACGCTCGCACCGGGTCGACAGGGCGCGAGCCAGCGCGAGCGAGTCGACGGACTGGATCCCGGACGCCGCGGCGAGAGCGGCGTTGATCTTGTTCTTCTGCAGGTGCCCGATCAGGTGGACCGTCAGCGCCCCGGCCGCGACAAGATCGGCGAGCTCGGGGGCCTTCGCCGTGAGCTCCTGGACCCGGTTCTCGCCGATCAACGTGGCCCCGGCCTCGACGGCCTCCCGGACGGCGTCGGCGTCCTGCGTCTTGGTCGCCACGAGGACCCGGATCTCGGCGGGGTCGCGGCCGGCGTCGCGGGCGGCCCGCTCGACGCGCGCGTGGACCTGGTCGAGACGGTCGGCTACGGAGGACACGTGCCGAGTGTAGGTGCCCCGGGGTGTCATCATGGACGGGTGCGCACACTGTTGAACATCATCTGGCTGCTCTTCGGCGGGGTCTGGCTCGCGCTGGGCTACGTGGTCGCGGGGATCGTCTGCTGCATCCTGATCGTGACCATCCCGTTCGGGATCGCCTCGTTCCGCATCGCGGGATACGCCCTGTGGCCTTTCGGTCGCACCGTCGTCGACAAGCCGACCTCGGGGGCGTGGTCGACGATCGGCAACGTCATCTGGCTCCTCGTCGCGGGGATCTGGCTGGCCATCAGCCACGTGCTGACCTCGATCCCGATGTTCCTGTCGATCATCGGGATCCCGCTCGGGATCGCCAACCTGAAGATGATCCCGGTCTCGCTGCTCCCGCTCGGAAAGGACATCGTCCCGGTCGACGCGCGGTACCAGGCGTACACGCCTCCGGCAGGGCAGTACCCGCAGAACCCGCAGTACCCGACACGCTGACCGCCTGCTGATCAGCCGCTGACCGCCACCGGCGCGGCGCTCAGGACGACGTGTCGGAGCGGGCGATCGGCGCGACGACGGCGTTCGTCAGGTGGGCGAGGTCAGTCGGGGAGAGGCCGATGTCCAGCCCGCGTCGCCCGCCGGAGACGTAGACGGTCTCGTGCTCGCGGGTGCTCTCGTCGATCACCGTGCTGTGCGGGTGCCGTTGTCCGAGCGGCGAGATCCCCCCGACGACGTAGCCCGTCGCGCGCTCGGCGTCGGCAGGGTCGGCCATGGTCGCCTTCTTGGCCCCGACCGCGTGGGCGAGGGCCTTGAGGTCCAGGGATCCGGTGACGGGCACGACCGCGACGACGAGGTGGCCGTCCACGCGCGCCATGAGCGTCTTCAGGACGCAGGCAGGGTCCGCGCCGATCGCGGCCGCCGCCTCGAGCCCGTACCCGAGCGTGCTCGACGGGTCGTGCTCGTACGGATGCAGCGTGTGTCGAACACCCGCGCGGTCGAGCGCCGTGACGGCGGGAGTCCCTGCGTGCGGCATCTGCTTCTTCTTGCTCACGTGCCGATCATGCCGTGGCCGGGCGGCCCGTGCGACCGCGTCACATCGGCCCGACGGACTCCACGCGCAGCACGACCTCGCCGGCCTCGTCGCTCGCCGGGAGGTCGACGACGGCGGTGATCGCCCAGTCGTGGTCGCCGTCGGGGTCGTCGAGGATCTGCCGGACCCACCACGTCCCGCGTTCGACGGACGTCCCGGCCGGTGTCGTGCCCGACTCGAGGATGTGGATCATCGACGTCGCGCGAGCCTGGGGGCCGATGCCGATCGCGTCGTCGCCCTGTGCCTCGAAGAGCGGGTCGAGGGCCTCGCCCCACGCGTCGGCGTCCCAGCCGTCCGTGCCGTCGAGCTCGGCGAGCGCCTCGTACCGCTCGTTCGCGGCGAGCTCGACCCTGCGGAAGAGCGCGTTGCGGACGAGTCGGCGGAACGCGCGCGGGTTGCCCGTCACCGGGCGCACCGGCTCGTCGGTGTCCGCACCGGCGAGCGGGGTGTCTCCGGTCGCGCCGTCCGCGTCGTCGTCGACGGGGTTCGCCAGGCGCTCCCACTCGTCGAGCAACGAGGAGTCCGTGCCGCGGACGAGCTCGCCGAGCCACTCGGTGACCTCGTGGACGTCCTCGGTGCGGTGCTCCTCGGAGACGGTCTGTCGCATCGTGCGGTAGGCGTCCGCGAGGTAGCGCAGCACCACGCCCTCGGTGCGCTCGAGCCCGTAGCCGGACACGAACTCGCCGAACGTCATGGCGCGCTCGAGCATGTCGCGGACGACGGACTTCGGCGAGAGCTCGGCGTCCGCCACCCAGGGGTTGGCCTTCTTGTAGGTCTGGAACGCAGGCTCGAGGAGGTCGGCCAGCGGCTTGGGCCACGTGACCTCGTCGAGCAGCTCCATGCGCTCCTCGTACTCGATGCCCTCGGCCTTCATCGCGGCCACGGCCTCGCCGCGTGCCTGGTGCTGCTGACCGATCAGCACCTGGCGCGGGTCCGAGAGCGTGGACTCGAGGACGGAGACGACGTCGAGCGCGTGGGTCGGGGACTCGACGTCGAGCAGGTCGAGGGCAGCCAGCGCGAACGGGGACAACGGCTGGTTGAGGGCGAAGTCGCGCGGCAGGTCGACGACGAGCCGGACCTCCGGCCTCTCCCCGCGCGGGTGCGACGGGTCTGTGACGCGGTAGCGCTCGACGATCCCGGCGATCCGCAACGACCGGTAGATCCGGAAGACCTGGCGCACGTGCCGGTCGCGCTGGGCCTCGGTGTCGTGGTTGGCGGTCAGGAGGTGGCGCATCGCGGCGATCGGGTCGCGTGCCTCGCGTCCGGTGAACGGGTCCTCCACACCACGGGCGAGGACGTTGAGGACCATCGCGTGGCTGACCGTGAAGTGGCTCGTCAGCGGTTCCGGGTCGGCGTCGCGGAGTCGCTCGAACGTCGCGTCCGTCCAGTTCACCGCGCCCTGGGGTGCCTTCTTGCGCACGAGCTTCTTGAGCTTCTTCGGGTCGTCGCCCGCCTTGGCGACGAGCCTGCGGTTCTCGATGACGTGCTCGGGCGCCATCACGAGCACCTCGCCGAGGGTGTCGAACCCGGCGCGTCCGGCGCGACCGGCGATCTGGTGGAACTCGCGCGCCGTGAGGTGCCGCATCCGCTCGCCGTCGAACTTCACGAGGCTGGTGAGCAGGACGGTCCGGATCGGCACGTTGATGCCGACCCCGAGCGTGTCCGTCCCGCAGACCACCTTGAGCAGACCCGCCTGGGTCAGGCGCTCGACGACGCGCCGGTACTTCGGGAGCATTCCCGCGTGGTGGACGCCCACGCCGTGGCGCAGGAACTTGCTGAGCGTCTTGCCGAACCCGGTCCCGAACCGGAAGTCGCCGAGCTCGGCGGCGATGGCGTCCTTCTGCTCGCGGGTGCAGAGCTTGGTGCTCAGCAGCGACTGGGCGCGGTCGATCGCGTCCTTCTGCGTGAAGTGGACGACGTAGACGGGCGCCCGGTGGGTCGTGACCAGCTCCTCGATGACCTCGCCGACCGGGTCGAGGACGTAGGAGAACGTGAGGGGCACGGGGCGGTCGGCGCTCGTGACCTCGGCGACCGGCCTGCCGGTGCGCTCGGTGAGGTCCTCGACGAACATCGAGGTGTCGCCCAACGTGGCCGACATGAGCACGAACTGCGCCTGCGGCAGCTCGAGGAGGGGGACCTGCCACGCCCAGCCGCGCTGCGGGTCGGCGTAGAAGTGGAACTCGTCCATGACGACCTGGCCGACGTCGGCCTGGTCGCCGTCGCGCAGGGCGATGTTCGCGAGGATCTCGGCGGTGCAGCAGATGATGGGCGCACCCGGGTTGACCGACGAGTCGCCGGTCATCATCCCGACGTTCTCCGAGCCGAAGGCCGCGACGAGATCGAAGAACTTCTCGCTGACCAGGGCCTTGAGCGGGGCCGTGTAGAACGTCCGACCGGTCCGCCGGTTGCGGTGCGCGGCCAGGGCGGCAAAGTGTGCCGCGACCGCGACGAGCGACTTCCCCGACCCCGTCGGTGTCGCCAGGATGACGTGCGAGCCGGAGACGATCTCCATCACGGCCTCGTCCTGGTGCGGGTAGAGGTCGATGCCCCGGGCCTCCGCCCAGCCGGTGAAGCCCAGGTACAGCTCGTCGGGGTCGGGTCGCATGCCGATCACCTGCTCGGGCAGGTGACTGGCCAGGCTGGCGGGGCGGGGCGTCGTCGTCATCGCCGCCCATCCTCCCACCTGGCGGGGACACGGACGGCGCGGACGAGCGCGAAGCGCTGCTCTGCCCTAGCGTCGCCTGCACGGCTGGACGCACCCGGCGTCACCATCCGAGACAGGAGGCACTCCGTGGAGGCGTTCCAGGAGGCGGTCATCGACCCGCTGAGCAACCTGCTGTACTCCTATGTCCTGATCTACGTGCTGCTCGGCGCGGGCGTGTACTTCACGATCCGGACGCGATTCGTCCAGGTGCGCCTCTTCGGCCTCATGCTGCGTGTGGTCGGCGGATCCACGGACGACGCCAAGGACGGGATCTCGTCCTTCCAGGCGTTCGCCGTCGGCCTGGCCTCGCGCGTCGGCACCGGGAACATCGCCGGAGTCGCGGTCGCGCTGACACTGGGTGGCCCGGGTGCGATCTTCTGGATGTGGATGGTGGCGCTGGTGGGGATGGCCACGGCGTTCGTCGAGGCCACGCTCGGCCAGATGTACAAGGTGCGCTCCGACGACGGGTCGTTCCGCGGTGGCCCCGCCTACTACATCCAGCGCGGTCTCGGGTCGCGGAGATGGGGGATGGTCTTCGCCGTCCTCCTCATCTTCGCGTTCGGGTTCGCCTTCAACATGGTCCAGGCCAACACGATCTCCGACGTCCTCGGTGCCACGGGCGCCGTCTCCCCGGCGTGGACGGCCGTCCTGCTGATGATCATCGTCGCGCCCATCCTCTACGGCGGCATCCGGCGCATCGCGACGTTCGCCGGCTACGTGCTGCCGTTCATGGCCGGTGCCTACCTCCTGCTCGCCCTCGTCGTCGTCCTGACGAACCTCGGTGCTGTCCCCGAGGTGTTCCGCCAGATCGTCGACGGGGCGTTCGGGCTCGACGAGGCGCTCGCCGGAACGGCCGGTGGAGTTCTCGCCGCCGTCCTCAACGGCGTGAAGCGAGGGCTCTTCTCCAACGAGGCCGGGATGGGGTCCGCCCCCAACGCCGCGGCCACCGCCACGGTGAGCCACCCCGCCAAGCAGGGCCTGGTCCAGTCGCTCGGCGTCTTCGTCGACACGATCGTGGTCTGCTCGGCCACGGCCTTCATCATCCTGATCGCGGGCCCGTCGGTGTACCAGCCGGGCGTCACGGGGGAGGCCGCCGGGGCGTCGCTGACCCAGGCTGCGGTCGCCGCAGAGCTCGGTACGTGGACCACCTGGCCCATGACGATCCTCGTCTTCGTCTTCGCGTTCTCCTCGATCCTCGGCAACTACTCCTACGCCGAGGGGAACCTGACGTTCCTGGGCGTCCGGGGTCGGGCACTGACCGGGCTCCGCACGCTCGTCCTCGCCAGCGTGGGTGTCGGGGCACTGGCCACGCTCACCACCGCGTGGGCGCTCGCGGACGTCGCGATGGCGTTCATGGCCCTCGTCAACCTCGTCGCGATCGTCCTGCTCGGCCGATGGGCGATCGGGGCGCTGAAGGACTACGAGTCGATGCGCCGCCGCGGCGTCGACGAGCAGTTCGTCGGGGTCGGGAACCCGAACCTTCCGGGGGACCTGCCCGGGGACGTCTGGACGCCGTCGGAGTCCTCGACGGGCAGCTCGTCTAGCTGAGGTCCCAGAGCAGGCGGTAGTAGGAGATCTTCGCGGGGTCGGGGGCGAGCCCGTAGCCGGCGTACAGCGCGTCCTCGTACCCCTCGCCGTAGTTCCACCCCGTGCTCCAGGCCGCGACGGCCAGGTCCGCCCAGCGGTCCGCCACGCCCAGGGTCCCGAGGTCGACGTGCCCGGCGAGCGCGCCGTCGTCGTGGAGCAGGGTGTTGGGCAGGCACGCGTCGCCGTGGCAGACGACGAGGTCGAGGGGAGGCGGGGAGGCGAGGAGCGAGAGCGCCTCGCCGATGCTGTACCCGCGGTGCTCCGGTGCCCACAGCGCGCGGGAGTCTCCGCGGTCGACGCGCGTCCGGGCGTTGGCGACCCTCGCCGCGATCGACCATTCCGTCGGGCACGTCTCGACGGGCAGCGAGTCGTGGAACGTGCGCAGCCCCCGTCCGACGGCGCGCGCAGCCGCCTCGGGGTCGGCGAGCCAGCGCTCGGCGACGGCACTGGACCCGGGAAGCGTCCGCGTGACCATCCAGGACCCCTCGGGCGAGGATGCCTGCCCGACGACCTCGGGCACCGCCACGTGCGGGGCCGCCCAGGAGATCCGGTCGGCCTCGACCGTGACGTCGATCCCCGAGGATGCGGGGGCCCACTTGACGTGGTGCGCGCCCGCTCGGAACGTGAGCACGCCGGTGGTGCCCTGCCAGACCGGCACCACGTCGTCGGTCGCGACCCCGAGCAGGGTGAGCAGGGACGTCACGTGGGGCGGGAGAGCGACCGGCCCGGAAGGTGGGCCCGCGATGACCGTCATGAGCGCAAGTGTGGCGTATGGGTCAGATCAACGGAAGTCGGTCGCAGACCTCGACGAGCCGTCCCCGGAGCGCCTGCCCTCGTTCGGCGAACTCGCGCTGGGAGCGCACGTACTCGGCCTTGCCCGACGCCGTCTCGATCGGTACGGCGTCGAGCCCGTAGGACGACACGTCGTACGGGGACGCGCGCATGTCGAGGTAGCGGATGTCCCGTGCCAGCTCGAAGCAGTCCAGGAGCAGGTCCCCGGGGACGGCGGGGGAGAGCTTCGTCGCCCACTTGTACAGGTCCATCCCGGCGTGCAGGCACCCGGCCTGCTCCGTCGCCGGCTGGTTCTCCCGGGTGGGGCGCCACTGGTTGTGGTCGCGGGCCTCGGGCGTGAAGAAGCGGAACGCGTCGAAGTGGGAGCACCGGACGGGGTGCTGCTCGACGACCGCGTCGGTGCCCTCGTGACCGAGCCTCAGCGGGAGCGGGTGCCGCTGGTCGCGACCCGCGGCGCGGTCCTTGTAGACCATCGCCCACTCGTGCAGGCCGAAGCAGCCGAAGTGGCCCGGTCGTCCGGCCGTCGCCACGAGCAGTGCCCTGACGCGGTGGACGGTCCCGCCACGCTCGGCGACGAACGCGTCCGCGTCGAGCGCGACCGTCGCGTCGGGCAGGCGCGCGTACCAGCGACACGTGCTGCGCTCGGCGAGGTCGGTCTCTGCCGCGCCGGTCCCGTCGCCGGCGAGAGCTCTGCCGACGCCCGGGTGCCACCGGCGCAGGTGGCTCACGCGGGTGGGGTAGTAGGAGAACAGGAAGTCCTCGATCGCGTGCTTCTCACCGCGGTCGCGGGACGCTCGCCAGGTGGCTGTCAGCGCGTCGGCGCGTCTCGCGTGGTCGGCCGCGGCGGGCTGCCAGGTCGCGGCCGGAATCACGGCGGTGGTCGAGGGGAGCATGCCTCCAGCCTAGGACGATGCCAGCGTCGGCCGGTGTCGTCGTCGATCTCGAAGTACAGGTGCGCGTGGGCCGCGCATCCCGGGTTGAAGGACGCCTCGCACCCCGGGCACGACGTCACGCCGCGGTACTCGGGGACCGTCATCGTCCGGCCGCACACGCCGCACCGGGCGGCGGGCTCGTCGAACCGGTCGGCAGGACGCGGAACGGCGGTGTGGTCCGCGGTCTCCTCGTGGCACGCGTGGCACGGGAACCAGGCGTCGCAGCACACGAGGTGCAGAGCGACGACGTCGAGCGGCCCGCCGTGGTGGACGCATCGGCTCTGGTCGTCGACGGGGCAGCCTCGGAGGGGGTGTGGGCCGGTCACGGGCGCAACCTATCGCACGGGTCTGCCGTGGAGTCCGTGTGAGCGGCGTGCGCAGACGCCGGACGGGTCAGGGGCAGATCTCCTGTGTGCCGCCGGTGATCACGAGTTCCCGACTGCTTCGGCCCGCACAATCGAAATGTGGGTCTCGCCCACGCCGCGCGTGGTCCCGACGGCAGCGCGCCACCCGACACCAGGAGGAGACATGGACGACCGCAGCAGGCCCGCCGAGCCGACGGACACGCCCCGGCAGTACGAGCTCGGAGAGGTGGTGAACGGCCACGTTCTCACCGAGGGTGGCTGGCAGCCTGTCGAGCCGTCGGCGGAGCCCGCCGACAAGGGAGGGTCCGGACTCGCCGTCGCGAGCCTCGTCCTCGGGATCATCGCGGTGGTTCTCTGCCTCGTCCCGATCGTGAACAACCTCGCGATGGTGCTCGCGCTCGTCGGGCTCCCGCTCGGCGTCGTCGCCCTCGTCGGCGCGATCCGCAAGGGGAGGGGTGGTCGAGGAATGGCGATCGCGGGGATCGTCCTTGCGATCACCGCGGGCATCGGTGTGCTCGCCTCGCAGTCGGCCTACGGCGAGGCGATCGACGAGATCACGTCCGACGTCGAGGAGACCGCCCCGTCGACCGGCGACGACGAGGGGCAGGAGACAGCCCCCGACGACTCCACGGACGGCTCGACCGAGGATGCCCCGGCCGACGACACCTCGGGCGAGAGCGACAACGCCTCCTTCGGCAGCACCTACACGTACGACGACGGGCTGGCGGTGACGATCTCCGAGCCTGAGTCGTTCACGCCCGGCGAGTGGGCGTTCGGGGGCGAGGACGCTCCGGCGCACGTGAAGTTCACGATCACCGTCGACAACGGGACCGACGAGCCCTTCGACCCGTCCTTGTTCACGACGAGCCTGGCGTCCGGCGGCGCCGAGAGCGACTCCGTCTACGACGACGACATCAGCGGCTCGCCCGACACCAAGGTGATGCCGGGCAAGAGCGTCTCGTTCGTCGTCGGCTACGGGGTCGAGGACCCGGACGACCTGACGATGGAGGTCTCGCCCGACTTCCTCGAGCACGAGGAGATCCTCGTCGCCTCCTGATCCTGGTCGTCAGAACAGCGCGATCTTCTCCGGCCGGGGGAAGATCTCGTCCAGGCGCGCGGCGTCGTCGTCGCTCGGTCGCCACGTCGACGCCGCCGCGTTCTGGGCGATCTGCTCGGGCGTGGTCGCCCCTGCGATGACCGAGGCGACGGCGGGCTGCGCGAGGAGCCAGCCGAAGGCGACCTGGAGCTCGGTGACGTCCCGCTCGACGCAGAACTGGTGGAGCTGGTCGAGCTGCTCCCACGGTGCGGTCTCGAGCAGTCCGGGCTTGTTCCGCACGAGGCGGCTGTCCTCGGGCCGGTTGCCGCTCGTGTACTTGCCGGTCAGCAGGCCGTTGGCGAGCGGGAAGTAGGGAAGCACGCCGATGCCGTACGCCTGCGCCGCGGGCAGCACCTCGAGCTCGGCACGGCGGTCGAGAAGGTTGTAGTGGTTCTGGGCCGAGACGAACCGGGTGGTGCCCTGCGACCGGGCGACGTGCTCGGCGTCGGCGATCTGCCACCCGGCGCGGTTGGAGTGCCCGACGTACCGGACCTTGCCCTGACGGACGAGGTCGTCGAGGGCGGAGAGCGTCTCGTCGACGGGAGTCTCGTCGTCGGGGGTGTGGAACTGATAGAGGTCGATGTAGTCGGTGCCCAGGCGGCGCAGCGAGCCCTCGACCGCCTTGGCGATGTAGCGGCGGGATCCTCGGGCGCGAAAGTCCGGCCCGTTCAGACCGCGGGTCGGCATCCCGAACTTCGTCGCGACGACGACCTCGTCGCGGTGCGCACCCAGGGCGCGACCCAGGAACTCTTCGCTGAGCCCCGCGCGGGCGCCGTAGTTGTCGGCCGTGTCGAAGAACGTGACACCGGCGTCGAGCGCACCGTGCACGACGTCGCGACTTCCCTCGAACGTCGAGGTCACGGCATTGGTCCGGCCCAGGTTGTTGCAGCCGAGACCGACTCCGGTGACGGCCAGGCCCGAGCGGCCCAGCCTGTTCAGGTCGAGCCGGGGGGCGGGGTTCGTCGAGGTTGCGTGCGCCGTCATGATCCGACGATAGCGTCGCTCGGCGGAGGGCATGACTGGCACTCGCTCAGCATGCGAGAACGGGCCTGCGTTCGGGAGGCGTCGCCATACTGTAAGGACATGACCAACTCTTCCGCCGAGCCGCTCGACGCCCCCACCGGGGCTCGCGGCAGCACTCCGAGCAAGGAGTCCGAGTCCTACACGCACGGGCATCACGAGTCCGTCCTGCGCTCCCACCGATGGCGGACCGCGGAGAACTCTGCCGGTTTCCTGCTGCCGCACCTGACGGAGCAGGCCGCGGTTCTCGACGTCGGCTGCGGCCCCGGCACGGTCACGGTCGACCTCGCGCGGCACGTCCCCGGGGGGAGCGTCGTCGGCGTCGACGCGTCCGAGAAGGTGCTCACGGCGGCACGGGAGCACGCGGCGGACACCGAGGTCTCGAACGTCGAGTTCCGGCGGGCCGACGCCTACCACCTCCCGTTCGAGGACGACACGTTCGACGTCGTCTACGCCCACCAGGTGCTCCAGCACCTGTCCAACCCCGTCGCCGCGCTGCGCGAGATGCGCAGGGTCGCGAAGCCTGGTGCGTACGTCGCGGTCCGGGAGTCGGACTACGCGGCGATGACCTGGTACCCGGACTCCCACGGGCTCACGGAGTGGAACGAGCTCTACCACGAGGTCACGCGCGCCTACGGCTTCGAGGCGGACGCGGGCCGGAGGCTGCTCTCCTGGGTCCAGGAGGCGGGCTTTCCGGCCGAGACGATCACGCCCTCGGCGGGTGTCTGGAGCTACTCGACCCCGGCCGACCGTCGCTGGTGGGGCGGACTCTGGGCCGAGCGGTGCATCGAGTCGAACTTTGCCGTCCAGGCCAAGGAGTCCGGGCTCGCCGACGACGTCGCGCTCGAGCAGCTCGCGCAGGACTGGCTGCACTGGGCGGAGGAGCCCGCGGGGTGGTTCGCCGTGCTGCACGGCGAGGTGCTCGCCCGCGCCTGAGCATGACCGCGCGTCACGGGGGATAACCTGGTTCCGTGCGCATCGCGAGATTTACCACTGGAGACGACCCCCGCTACGCCTTCGTGCAGGAGGAGGGCGACAAGACCTTCCTTGCCGTCCTGAGCGGTGACCCGCTGTACCAGCCGGCGATGCCGACGGGGGAGCGGATCGAGCTCGGCGACGGTGTGCGCCTGCTCGCCCCCGTCATTCCCCGGTCCAAGGTGGTCGGCGTCGGCCGCAACTATGCCGACCACGCCAAGGAGATGGGCAACGACCTCCCGCAGCGGCCGCTGATCTTCTTCAAGCCCAACACGGCCGTCGTGGGCCCCGACGACCCGATCGTGCTTCCTGACTTCACGCAGGAGGTCTCGTACGAGGCCGAGCTCGCCGTCGTCATCGGGCGGCTCGCGAAGAACGTCGATCCCAAGGACGCGCTCACCTACGTCCTCGGCTACACGGTGGCCAACGACGTCACCGCCCGGGATGCGCAGCGCGGCGACGGGCAGTGGGCACGCGCCAAGGGCTTCGACTCGGCCTGCCCGCTCGGACCGTGGATCGACACGGACCTCGACCCGGACGACGTCGGCGTCTCGTCACGGGTGAACGGCACTCCTCGCCAGGACGGCCGGACGCGCGACATGATCTTCGACATTCCCTATCTGATCTCGTACATCTCCGAGGCGTTCACGCTGCTTCCTGGCGACGTCATCCTGACCGGTACCCCCGCGGGAGTCGGACCGATCGTCGAGGGGGACCGCGTCGAGTGCGAGGTTGAGGGCCTCGGCGTGCTCGCGAACCCGGTGGTGCGCCGCTAACGACGCACCACCGGGTCGGCTCGCACTCCTGCCGCCTCACGGCAGGGTACGTCCGGGGCTCGAGCTCAGTGGTCGTGCCCGGCCTCGCCGGCAGGAGCATTCACGGCCACGGCCTGGGCAGGCGCGACGCCCGGTGCGAACTCCCCGCTGACTGTCCACGTCTCCGTGTCGACGGCGACGATGCGCTGCCCGGCAGGATCCGTGACATATGCCGTATGTCCGACGACGGCGAGTGTCGGCGCGACCTGACCGTGGCCCTCGGGGATCGTGTAGGCATCGATCGCCTCGACCGTGCCGAGCGTTTCGCCCGTCTCCGGGTCGATGCCGACGAGCACGCCGTCGAGACGCAGCGTGAGTGCGGACCCGTCCTCGCCGCGAGCGATGGGACGGTATGCACCGCCGACGTCAGCGGTCGTGAGAGTTGCGTTCGCCAGATTGAGGAGCGAGAGAGTGGTTTCGCCGAAGTTCCCGACGATCACGTCCGAGGCCTGCGAGGCGTAGAGGCTGCCGACGCGGTCGTCGCCCGAACCTTCAGGGTTCGGGACGAGCGAGGCCCCTTCGGTGGTGACGAGCAGCACCCCGTCTGCGCACCCGAATGCGACGGTGTCGTCGTGCGTGGCCTCACCGTGCAGCATGGGGCAGTTCTCGTGCCGGGCGACCTCTTCGCCGTCGGCGTCGCGCACGGCGACGGTGTCGGCGAGCGGCGAGTCGCCGGTGACCTCGCTGACGAGTGTCCCGTCGCCGAACGGGACGACCACTCCGTGGTGCACGGTGCCCGAGTCGACGGTGGTGGTGTCGAGCAGGTCGTCGACGAGTCCGGCGTCGTCGAAGACCTCGGCAGTGCCGGTGCCGTCGAAGTACACGGCGGTGCGGCCGTCGTGGCTGACGACGTGGACGGGTCTGTCCCCGGAGAGCTGGATTTCCCGGAGCGCGGGCTCCTGGACGTAGAAGTGGTCGTGGTCACCGTGCGTTTGGCCGTAGGTGCCGGTGTCGAGCGCTGTGATCGTGCCCTCTTCCGCTTGGGTGAGATAGACGTGGCGGTCGTCGGACGCAACGGCGAGCCGGGGCCGTTCTGCGGTGTCGAACCGGGCGATCTCCGCGAGTTCGTCGGCGGGGTCGAGGACGACGACGCCACCGTCGTGGGCGACGACGAGCCGGGCCTGTGGCTCGTCGGACTCGGTCGCGGCGGTGGTCGTGTCCGACGACGCCGCGACCCCGGTGGTGTCGTCGGCGCAGCCCGTGAGCGCCACGACGGAGAGGGCGAGGAGGGCGGCCGTCTTCTTTGTAGTGAGAATCATTCGCATGAGGAGGATCTAAGCAGAAGTCGAGAACGAATCGCAATAGTGCGACGTGAGCAGCGGTGAGCGGTCGATAGACTGCGCCGTGTGATCCCTGCACCCGGTACCGCCCCCGTCCGTGTCCGCTTCTGCCCCTCGCCGACGGGCACCCCGCACGTCGGGCTGATCCGGACCGCCCTGTTCAACTGGGCGTACGCACGTCACACCGGCGGTGCCTTCGTCTTCCGGATCGAGGACACGGACGCGTCGCGCGACTCTCAGGAGAGCTACGAGCAGCTGCTCGAGGCGCTGCGCTGGCTCGGGCTCGACTGGGACGAGGGCCCCGAGGTCGGTGGCCCGCACGCGCCGTACCGGCAGTCGGAGCGCGGTGACCTCTACCAGGACGTCGTCCGTCGGCTCGTGGAGGGTGGCTATGCCTACGAGTCGTTCACGACGCCGGAGGAGACGGCGGCCCGCAACGCCGCCCGGGGGATCAAGACCCAGGGCTACGACGGGTTCGACCGCGACCTGACGGACGAGCAGAAGGCGGCTTTCCGTGCCGAGGGGCGGACCCCGATCCTCCGTCTGCGGATGCCGGACGAGGACATCACGTTCACCGACGTGATCCGCGGAGAGATCACCTTCAAGGCCGGTACCGTCCCGGACTTCGCGATCGTGCGGACCGACGGCAGCCCCCTGTACACGCTCGTCAACCCGGTCGACGACGCGCTGATGAAGATCACGCACGTGCTGCGCGGCGAGGACCTGCTCTCCTCGACACCTCGTCAGATCGCCCTCTACCAGGCGCTCGTCGCGATCGGTGTCGCGGACGACGTCCCCGAGTTCGGCCACATGCCGTACGTCATGGGCGAGGGCAACAAGAAGCTCTCGAAGCGTGACCCCGAGTCGAACCTCTTCCTGCACCGGGACAACGGCTTTACGCCGGAGGGTCTGCTCAACTACCTCGCACTTCTCGGGTGGTCCATCTCGCCGGACCACGACATCTTCACCGTCACGGAGCTGGTCGAGGCCTTCGACATCCACGACGTCGTCGCCAACCCCGCCCGGTTCGACATCAAGAAGGCCGAGTCGATCAACGCCACGCACGTGCGGCGTCTCGAGGCGGACGACTTCCGCGACCGGCTCGTGCCCTACCTGCACGCGGCCGGAGTCGTTCCCGCGGACTCGTTCGCGGACCTCGGCGCGCGCGACCAGGAGGTCCTGACGGCGGCCGCACCGCTCACGCAGGAGCGCATGACGCTGCTCGGTGAAGCAGTGGGGATGCTCGGCTTCCTCTTCACCGACGACGCCGACCTCGTCGTCGAGGACGACGCCCGCAAGGCTCTCAAGGAGTCGGCGGCCGAGGTCGTCGACGCCGCGGTCGCAGCCCTGGACGGTCTGGACGACTTCACCGCCGAGCCGATCCAGACGGCGCTGAACGCCGCCATCGTCGAGGGCCTCGAGATGAAGCCGCGCCTCGCGTTCACTCCGCTGCGCGTCGCGGTCAGCGGCCGCCGCGTCTCCCCGCCCCTCTTCGAGTCGATGGAGATCCTGGGCAAGGACTCCACGCTCGCGCGGCTCCGCAGCCTCCGTTCGACGCTGTGATCTCGCGGTGAGGCGGGGCTTCGACGAGGTCGAGGCCGTCGTCTTCGATCTCGACGACACCCTCGTCGACACGAAGGTCGCCTTCGCGGCCGCGATCGGTGCGGTGGCGACGACGTATCTGCCGCACCTTCCGGCCGACCGTCACCCGGAGGTCGTCGCGACGTGGCGTGCGGACGTCTCAGGGAGGTACCGCGCCTACACGCGCGGGGAGCTGTCGTTCGACGCGCAGCGGATGCTCCGGGCGAATGAGCTCCAGCTCGCGTTCGGCGGCGTCGAGCTCGACGACGCCGCGTACGCGCGGTGGCGGGACGCCTACTCCGCGGCGTTCCGTGGTGCTTGGGTGGCGCACGACGACGCGGCGCCGGCCCTGCAGGAGCTCGTCCGGAGGGGATTCCGGGTGGGTGTGCTGACGAACGCCGCCCGCGAGATGCAGGTCGAGAAGATCGCCCGGACCGGCCTGGCGGACCTGGTGCCGCTCCTCGTGGCCGTCGACGACCTGGGGGTGGGCAAGCCTGACCCTCGCGTCTTTCACGAGGCGTGCCGACTTCTGGGGACCGAGCACGCCCGGACGGTCTACGTCGGGGACGAGCTCGACGTCGACGCCCGGGGTGCGATCGCCGCAGGGCTCCACGGCGTCTGGATCGACCGTCCCGGGGCCCGGCGCGGCGGGCCGCACCCGGAGGATCCGGAGGCGGCCCGCGCGTCGGGTGTGACGGTGATCTCCTCGCTGGCCGACCTGACGGACGCCCTGCGACGCTAGGCGCGGCTAGGACGTCGAGCAGGGTGCTCCGTCGAGCCAGAACTGCTCAGGGGTCGCCGAGGCGAGCGAGCCCGGATCGCCGACGAAGCCGATCGTGACCCGCTGGCCAGGCCGGATCGTGGCGTTCCAGGACATGCTCTGCGCGGTGACGTGCGACGCCTCCTGGGACCAGCCGGCGCTCCAGGCCTGTCGTGTCACCGACTGGTCGGCGCTCCAGGACCACATCAGCCTGGACCAGGTCAGAGGAGACGTCCCGGTGTTCGTGACCCAGATCTGGTTGGTCGATCCGCCCGGCCAGGTGCCGTGCTCGATGAACTCGACGGCGCAGCTCGGTTCCGCCGTCGGCGCTCCCTGGTCCTGGTCCGCGAGGAATGACGCGACCCAGGAGAGCGCCGAGTTCCAGTTCACCGTGATCTCGTTCGAGGCCCACGACTGGATGTCGTCCACGTAGCAGAACTGGGGTGCGCAGCCGTCCGTCATGAGGGCGGCGAGCGTCGGGTCCCACGTCGGGCTGTCCGAGTTCGGTCCACCGGCGACCGACCCTGCCGGCGGGTGCGGGAGCTCGGCGTTCAGCTGGGCGGAGAACCACCGGCTGTGCTGGTTCTGGGAGTAGACGTCGCCGTACCCGGTGACGTAGCTGAGGTTGAGGGCGTTGCGGCCGAGCAGGTAGTCGGCGCTCTCGACGACCGCGTCGCGGTACGCGTCGTCACCGCTGACGTCGTACGCGGCACCGAGGACGACCATCGTGTTGAGGACGCTGGAGTTCGAGCCCCAGACCCACGTGCCGTCCTCGGCGCCCGCGTAGGTCATCCCGTAGGCCTGGTCCGCCTGGACGGCCGCGATCTCGTCTGCCCCGGCGAGCAACGTGGCCACGACGTCGTCGCGTCCCGCGTAGTCGTTCGGCACCGTCGCGAGGTCCATCACGGCCAGCGCACCGACGGATCCCCAGCTGAAGCCCTCCACGTCGACCGAGGTCGCCAGGACGTCGTCGTGCTCGAGGAGGTACCCCTCGAACGCCTGCTCGCCGGTCGTGAGGAACAGCTCTGCCGCGGCCCAGACGAACTCGTCCGAGACGTCGTCGTCGTCGTACGGGCCGCCGCCGTTGTTGCCGTCCGCCGCCGGGGCGAACAGGTCGGGGTGCTCGAGGGCGGCGCTCCATGCCGTACGGGCGTCGTCGAGCAGCGCGGCGGCGTACTCCCCGTCGTACGGGGCGAAGAGGCGGGCACCCTGGGCGGCCGTCGCCGCGAGATTCAGCGTCGCGGCGGTCGAGGGGCGGTGCAGGTATCGGGTCTGCCCGTCCCGGTGGGGCAGGAGGGGCAGCCCCGTCCAGCCGTAGTCGTGCACCTTGTGGTGCGCCATCCCGGCGAGCTCCTCCCCGTCCGGCACCATCATCGACTGCATGAACTCGAGCTCCCAGCGTGCCTCGTCCAGGACGTCCGGCACCGCGTTGCCGGTCTCGGGCACCGCGAGCGTCCCGTCCTCGAGCGCGCCCGCGTCCGTGCTGGCCGCCGTCTTGGTGCGCTCGTAGGTCTGCAGGAGCTGCGCGGTCGCGATACCGCCGTTGACGACGTACTTGCCGTGGTCGCCTGCGTCGTACCAGCCGCCGACGACGTCGAGCGTGTAGTCGCAGGTCCACGGCTCGCCGTACACCGCCACTGACTCCTCGACGGGTTGGCACGCGACGTCCCGGTCGCCCTGGTTCGTGTCCGGGCCGCCCGCAGCGCTGACGTGGCCAGCTGGGCGCGCGTAGTCAGCGCCGACGATCTCCGCGTCGATCTCGATCCCGGAGCGTGCCAGGTAGAAGTAGTTCAGTGCGTCGGTCCGCAGGCTCTCGTACGCGTCGGTCCCGATCTCGAACGGGTACGACGTCTCACCGTCCGCCGTGAGCGTGTACGTGCCCGGGACGGAGACCTCGGAGAAGTCGATCGTGTGGACCGCTTGGTCCGACGACGGGTCGAGTCCTGTCGGTACGGTCGTCCCCTCGGCCGCGGTGTCGCCTGACCCGTCGACGAGGCTCCAGGTGAGCGCGTCGGCGGCGTCGGTGACGACCGTCGCGCGCTTCGGGCCCTGGGCCAGGTAGCCGACCTGGTTCACGCGGACCCGTGGGCCCGTCTCCGGGACGTACGGTTCCGGCGTCGTCCCGCTGAGGAGCGACACGGAGTCGAGGCAGAACGTCCACGGCTCCGCGGCCCCGCCGATCTGGAAGGCGACCTGCGTCTGCGTACGGTCACCGCCGGCGTCGGAGACCGAGAACGAGGTTGCGCCGGGCATGCCGGACGTCTCGCCGTACACCGTGTACGGGTCGACCTGCAGGCCGACCAGGGCGCGCACCGGCCCCGCTCCCGTCCCCTCGTACGCGAGCGCGTAGTCACCGGGGGCGAGCGTCAGGTCGTTGTACCCGACGATGACGTCCCACGGGTCCTCGGTCCCGCCGGGAACCTCGATGCACCAGGAGCCGTCGACGACGTCGTTCGGCAGGGACGGGTCCGAGACGAACCACGGTGCGGTGCCGTCCTCGAACGTCGTCGTCGCCAGGAGCTCGGTGCCGGCGGGGGTCACGGCGACGTCGTCGGCACAGAAGGTCCACGCGTCCGCGGACCCGCCCACCTGGAAGGCGAGCTGAAGGTCGTCGGTCTCCTCCTCGACCGTGAACGCGACCTCGTGGGTCACGAACCCGTCCGCGCCGGCGACGGCGGAGGTCACGCTCGCGGCCTCGGCGTACGTCACCGGGTCCTGGACGATGCCCTTGACCGGACCGGTGCCGGACGCGGCGAAGGTGAAGACGTAGTCGCCGGCGGGCAGGTCCAGTCCGTCCTGGCCGACGATCGCGTCCCACGGGTTGCTGGTCCCGGCAGGGACGTCGCCGCACAGCGCGCCGTCGACCACGTCGACGGGCAGGTTGGCGGTCGACCACCATCCGCCGTCGAGACCGGCCGAGAAGTCGCCGTTGGCGACGTCGGCGCTCGCGGGAGCGATGGTGGCGAGGGCGAGAGCGGCCGACGTGATGGCCGCTCCGGCCAGGCGTGTTCTCTGTCTGCGGTGCACGGGAACCTCTCAGTCGTCGGTGACTCGGGCACACGCAGCGTGGAAGCGCTCCCATCCGTGCGGGGGTGGAGGCGTGCAACTGCGTGATGTGACGAAGATTACAGCAACGGTCGGCGTGCGGGAATGGCTGCGGGGCTGGACCGTTGTGCCGGGTACGTGTCCGTCACACCATCGAAGGAGTCTTCGTGCGCTACATCGATCTTGGTCTCAAGAAGCCGCTGTCCGTCATCGGGGTAGGGACGTGGCAGTTCGGGTCGAAGGAGTGGGGGTACGGGGACGGGTACGCCACCGACCAGGCACGGCGCATCGTCGAGCGAGCGCTGGACCTGGGCGTGACGCTCTTCGACACCGCTGAGATGTACGGCTTCGGCCGGTCCGAGCGGATCCTCGGCGAGGCGCTCGGGGACCGACGCGACGAGGCGCTCGTCGCGTCGAAGATCTTCCCGGTGTGGCCGACGGGCTCCGTGACCCAGCAGCGCGCGGTCGCGAGTGCCGACCGGCTCGGAGTGCAGCAGATGGATCTCTACCAGGTGCACCAGCCGAACCCGGTGATCCGGGACGGCTCGACCATGCCGGGGATGGCCAGCCTGCGCCGCACGGGTCTCGTCGACGCCGTCGGGGTGAGCAACTACTCGTTGGACCGCTGGCAGAAGGCCGACTCCGCTCTCGGTGCCCCCGTCCTCTCCAACCAGGTGCAGTACAGCCTGGTGCACCGGGACCCCGAGGCAGACCTGATCCCGTTTGCCCAGGCGAACGACCGGCTCGTCATCGCGTACAGCCCGCTGGCGCAGGGGCTCCTGTCGGGCAAGTACGACGCGTCGAACCGGCCTCGCTCCGGGGTGCGTCGCGTGAACCCGCTCTTCACGCGGGAGAACCTGGACCGGGTGCGGCCGTTGCTCGACGTGCTCCGTGACGTCGCGGACGCCCACGACGTCACGTCCTCGCAGGTCGCCCTGGCATGGATTGTCTCGCGGCCGAACGTGGCGGCCATCCCCGGGGCGTCGAGCGTCGAACAGCTCGAGAAGAACGTCGAGGCCGGCGAGCTCGACCTCGCGACGGACGAGGTCCGCGCGCTCGACGAGGTCTCGGCCGCCTTCACCCCGACCTCCGGGTGGCGCAGCGCGCGGGACGTCGCGATCTCGCGCTGACCGCTGCCGGGCTACGCGAGGAGCAGGACGGCGAGAAGCCCGGTGACGGTGACGACGCAGGCCGACAGGAACCCCAGCAGGAGGACCTTGCGGCCCGTCCGGAGCAGGTGCGGCAGGTCGACGTTGAGCCCCATCGCGAACATCGAGGCGACGAACAGCACGTTCGTCGTGGCCACGATGACCGTGATCCACGAGTCGGGGAGGATTCCCGTGCTCCGGATCAGGACGGCGATCACGAACCCGATCACGAACCCGGGGACCGGGACGCGACGCCTCGAGCCGGTCGTGTCCGTGCCCGGGTGACGGCGCGCCGCGACGATCCCGGCGCCGGTGACGAGGGGGGCGAGGAGGGCCACGCGGGCCAGCTTGGCGACGGTCGCCGTCGCGAGAGCGGTCGTCGAGATGGTTCCTGCCGCCGCGACGACCTGGGCGACCTCCTGGGTGCTGACGCCGATCCAGAGGCCGGCCATGTGGTCGTTCAAGGACATCAGATCCGCGAGCCACGGGAGTACCACGATCGCGAGCGAGCCGTAGATCGTCACGAGCGCGAGGGCTCCGGCCATCGCGTCGTCGTTCTCCTCGGCCTGGTCCGGCGACGAGGCGTCGTCGACGACGCCCTTCATCGCGGAGGCGGCCGCCGCGCCGCAGATCGAGAACCCGGTGGCCACGAGCAGTCCCGTGACCCGCGGGAGCTTGAGGAGTCGGGCGATCGCCAGGGTCGCGGTGAAGGTGACCGTGACGGTCGCCAGCACGATGGCCAGCCCCTCCCAGCCCAGGGCGAGCAGGTCGGGGATCGAGAGCTGGATGCCGAGGAGGATCACCGCGAGACGCAGCACCTTGGTGGCGACCCAGTCGGTGCCGGGCCGGGTCGAGCCGATGATCTCCCCGCGGCGACCGGAGGGGTTGGAGCGGGCGCCGAGCGCCGAGCCGACGATCGCCCCGACGGCGAGCGCGATCACCATGGGGGAGACCGTGGGGGCGAACCGTGCGACAGAGATCACCGCGAGCGAGGCGACGGCGACGGCAAGGATCCCGAGGGTGCGGGACGGTGTGCGGGGGGCGGCGTCCAGGTGTGCGGGGCCGGGGCGGGTCGTCTGAGCCATGGTGCCAGCCTGCGTGAGGCGGCGGTCGTCCGGAAGGCCCAGGTTCCTACCGAGGTATAGCCTAGCCCTATGGCAAGCACTCGGGGCGAGAGGGTCTCGCTGGGAACGCTCGAGCTTCTCGTCGAGATGGACTCGCACGGGTCGATCAGTGCCGCGGCCCGGGCGCTCGGTGTCAGTCAGCCGACGGCGTCCGCCGGGCTGCGCCGTCTGGAGGGGACGCTCGGTCTCGAGCTGATCCTCCGTACCACCCGGGGCGCGCGGCTGACCGAGACCGGACACGCGACGGCGGCGTGGGCCCGGGAGGTCATCGCGGCCTCCGACCGTTTTGAGACCGGTGTCGCAGCGCTCCGTGCCGCACCGAAGGCGCGCGTGACGATCGCGGCCAGCCTGACGATCGCCGAGTACCTGGCGCCGCGGTGGCTCGCGACCCTGGCGGTCGACGCGGACGGGCCCAAGGTGGAGCTCGTCGTCCGCAACTCACGTCGCGTGATGGAGATGGTGCTGGCGGAAGACGCCGAGATCGGCTTCGTCGAGAGCGCGACGGTGCGGCGCGGCCTGCGCAGCCGGGTGGTCGCCCAGGACGAGCTCGTCGCCGTCGTCGCTCCCGGCCACCCGTGGGAGCGGCGTCGCTCGATCACCCCGACCGAACTGATCTCGGGCGGGCTGGTCGTCCGCGAGGAGGGCTCCGGCAGTCGCCAGATCCTCGAGCGCGCGCTCCAGGCCGTGGGGGAGGAGCTGCCGAGCCGGCTGCCGTCGCTCGGGTCGACCGCGGCGCTCGCCACGGCGGTGCGGCACGGGGGCTCGGTGGCGGTTCTCTCGTCACTGACGGTGGCCGACGACCTGACCCGCGGCGCCCTCGTGCGCGTCCCTGTCCCGGCCCTCGACCTTGGCCGGAGGCTTCGCGTCGTCTGGAAGGACGGGGTGGAGCTCAGCGGTCCGACGCGTCGGATCGCCGCCGTGGCCGCAGCCTGACAACGACCCGTCCGCGATTCGTGGTGTCGCTGCTCACAGGGGGAGGCGTGCATTTGGTTGCGGGTCCCGACTCCGGTAATGTTCACGCTCGGTGAGACCGCCGGAGGGTGCCTGGAGGATTGGGCATATCGGGCGAGTCGGACCATTGGGGTATGGTGTAATCGGCAGCACGACTGGTTCTGGTCCAGTTAGTCTAGGTTCGAGTCCTGGTACCCCAGCGTAGAGCGCTGGCGCATTCACCGCGGTGGATGGGTTAGAGTTCTCTCCGGCGCGACGTCCTCGGACGTCGAACCATTAGGCCCCCATCGTCTAGCGGCCTAGGACGCCGCCCTCTCACGGCGGTAACACGGGTTCAAATCCCGTTGGGGGTACGACCGCACCACCTCGGTGGTGCGTCTCCCGGTTCGCCCGGGAAGTTCTGGCCCCCATCGTCTAGCGGCCTAGGACGCCGCCCTCTCACGGCGGTAACACGGGTTCAAATCCCGTTGGGGGTACCAACAAGAACCCGACCGGCAGGCGCCGGTCGGGTTCTTCGTCTTTCCGCTCAAGGATGCTGGTCGAGCCTGTCGAGACCTGATGGTGGTCGAGCTGCCCCACGCTGGTCGAGCCTGTCGAGACCTCACGCTGGTCGAGCTTGTCGAGACCTCACGCTGGTCGAGCTTGTCGAGACCTCACGCTGGTCGAGCTTGTCGAGACCTCACGCTGGTCGAGCTGCCTCACGCTGGTCGAGCTTGTCGAGGCCTGATGCCGCGTCTCGACAGGCTCGACGGGCGCCTGTGCCTCGACGGGCGTCCGTATCTCGACGGGCTCGGGCGACTCAGGGCCCCGGCGGGTACGACGGGGGCTGCTCGCCCGGGACGCTCGTCTGTAAGGGCTGCGTGGCCGCGCCGGAGTAGCTGTCCCAGCGTGAGGGCGGCGGCGGGGGCGGGGGTGCGGCGTCCCCGGACGCGGGGCCGTCGCCTGCGACTGTGTCCGACGGGAGCTGGTCCTCCTCGGGAACCTTCGTCCCCGGGCCGCCGTTGCCGAAGAGCGTGTCGCAGAGCTTCTGGTAGGTGGCGTCGGGGTCGGCCACCCAGTCGACCTTGCGGAGCGCCTGCTCCTGGCCGGCCGACTCCATGAGGAACGTCCCGTACCCGAGGACCCGCCCGGGGACGGAGCGCGAGTAGTTCATGTCCGTGACCTTGCGCATCGGCATCATGGCGACCTTGCGGATGATGAGCCCGTAGACGAGAAGGACGCGCTTGTCCGTCGCGACGAAGATGTCGGCGCGCCACTCGAGGCACCGCCAGGCGGCGCGCGCCGCGGCGAGAAGCCACAGGACCCAGAACCCCTGGGCGAGCGGACCGACGATCGGCTCGAGCCAGGCGACGAGCATCGCCGCGACCGGGAGTGCGACGACCGCCAGGCCGACGGGCCCGGCCACCGACGCCCAGTGTCGGCGCGCGGCAATGACGACACGCTCGTCGCGCAGGACGTACGGCCTGACCGACGCGGGGACGTCCTCGGGCCTCATGTCATGCCAGCAGCGTCGAGAAGAACGTGCCGAGGCTGGCGAAGCCCTGGGCGATGACGTTCCACACGCCGCGCAGGACGCCGGCGGCCTGGTCCGGGCTCGTGACGATCGCGTAGATCACGAAACCGACGATGAGCCAGACCACGAGCAGCTTGACCTTGTGCGGCATACGGATGAGCTCCTCGGTCGAATGGGCAGAGGGCACCACGAACGGCACCAGTCATCGGCAGTGTAGCCATTCGGGCGAACCAGGCATCGTGCTGTCCTGGGCGTGTCGCGAGGCGGTGCCCCTACTCGCCGGAGCGGCGCAGGACCTCCGTCAGACGGTTCGCCGCTGCGACGACCGAGCCCGAGTGCAGGCGACCTGGCTGGCGCGACAACCGTTCCACCGGTCCGGAGATCGAGACGGCGGCCACGACGCGACCGGACGGGCCGCGCACCGGGGCCGAGACCGAGGCGACCCCGACCTCACGCTCGCTGACGGACTGCGCCCAGCCGCGACGTCGGACGCCGGAGAGGATGGTCGCCGTGAAGCGGGCCTCGCGGAGTCCGCGGTGCAGGCGGTCCGGCTCCTCCCAGGCGAGGAGCACCTGGGCCGCGGAGCCGGCGTGCATCGTGAGCGTCGCGCCGACCGGGATCGAGTCGCGGAGCCCGATGGGGCGTTCGGCCGCGGCCACGCAGATGCGGTGGTCGCCCTGCCGTCGGTACAGCTGTGCGCTCTCGCCGGTGTGGTCCCGCAGTGCCGTCAGCACCGGGTTCGCGGCGGCCAGCAGGCGGTCCTCGCCGGCTGCGGTGGCGAGCTCGTTCAGGCGTGGTCCGAGGACGAAGCGTCCCTGCATGTCACGCGCGACGAGCCGGTGGTGCTCGAGTGCGACGGCCAGTCGATGGGCGGTCGGCCGGGCAAGCCCGGTCGACGTGACCAGCTGTGCGAGGGTCGCGGGTCCGGACTCCAGGGCGCCCAACACGGACGCTGCCTTGTCCAGGACGCCGACTCCGCTAGTATTGTCCATAGGTCGATATTAGCGTCTCGCCTCGTGAGATGCTAGCCGGGCTTCCGGCGAGTCGACGTGACCACCGTGTCGGGCCGCGCACAGCAAGTATCTCGCGGGCCCGGCAGCCACGCAGGTAGGAGAGGAACACCATGGCCGGGACGCTGGCGGAGAAGGTCTGGGACGCACACCTCGTGCGTCGCGGGAGCGACGGAGCACCAGACCTGCTGTACATCGATCTGCACCTGCTGCACGAGGTGACGAGCCCGCAGGCCTTCGAGGGCCTGCGTCTGGCCGGGCGTGGGCTCCGTCGTCCGGACCTCACGATCGCGACGGAGGACCACAACACCCCGACGCTCGACATCGACCTGCCGATCGCCGACCTCACCAGCCGCACGCAGATCGACACCCTCCGCAACAACGCGCGCGAGTTCGGCGTGCGGATCCACTCGCTCGGCGACGCCGACCAGGGCATCGTCCACCAGGTCGGTCCGCAGCTCGGCCTGACCCAGCCCGGCCTGACGGTCGTGTGCGGCGACTCCCACACCTCGACCCACGGCGCGTTCGGTGCGCTCGCCTTCGGGATCGGCACGTCCGAGGTCGAGCACGTCATGGCCACGCAGACGCTCCCGCTGGCCCCGTTCAAGACCATGGCGATCAACGTCGACGGCGCGCTGCCCCCGGGCGCGACGAGCAAGGACATCATCCTCGCGATCATCGCCAAGATCGGTACCGGCGGCGGGCAGGGGTACGTCCTCGAGTACCGCGGCGAGGCGATCCGCAAGCTGTCGATGGAAGCCCGCATGACCATCTGCAACATGTCGATCGAGGCCGGCGCCCGCGCCGGTCTGATCGCGCCGGACGAGACGACCTTCGAGTACCTGAAGGGCCGCCCGCACGCCCCGGAGGGTGCGGACTGGGACGCGGCGCTGGAGTACTGGAAGACGTTGCGGACGGACGACGACGCGGTCTTCGACACCGAGGTCCACCTCTCGGCGTCCGACCTCGAGCCGTTCGTCACGTGGGGTACCAACCCCGGCCAGGGGCTGCCGCTCTCGGCGAACGTCCCCGTCCCGGCCGAGATCGCGGACGAGGGCGAGCGGGTCACCGCCGAGCACGCCATCGAGTACATGGGGCTGACCGCCGGTCAGCCGCTGCGCGAGATCGCGATCGACACGGTCTTCATCGGCTCGTGCACCAACGGTCGGATCGAGGACCTGCGCTCGGTCGCCAAGGTCCTGCAGGGGCGGCGCAAGGCGGAGACGCTGCGCGTGCTCGTGGTCCCGGCCTCCGCACGCGTCCGGCTGCAGGCCGAGGCCGAGGGGCTGGACCAGATCTTTGTCGACTTCGGTGCGGAGTGGCGCAACGCGGGCTGCTCGATGTGCCTGGGCATGAACCCCGACCAGCTGGCGCCCGGCGAACGGTCCGCCTCGACGTCGAACCGCAACTTCGAGGGGCGTCAGGGCAAGGGCGGGCGGACCCACCTCGTCTCGCCTCTCGTCGCGGCCGCGACGGCGATCCGGGGCACGCTCTCCTCGCTCGAGGACCTCGACCTGGGCGACGACGTCGACATCACGACCTTCGACGGCACGCCGCTGGCCCCGCTCGACCCGCGCGTCCCGCTGCAGGTCTGAGTCCACGCCGCCGATCGAGCACCCCTCTCACGTTCAGGAGCACCTCATGGAGAAGTTCACCACCCACACCGGTGTCGGCGTCCCGCTGCGTCGGACCAACGTCGACACCGACCAGATCATCCCGGCCGTCTACCTCAAGCGCGTGACCCGCACCGGGTTCGAGGACGCGCTCTTCGCCGCCTGGCGCGGTGACGAGTCGTTCGTGCTCAACCAGCCCGCCTACTCGAGCGGATCGGTCCTCGTCGCGGGCCCCGACTTCGGGACCGGCTCGTCCCGCGAGCATGCGGTCTGGGCGCTCAAGGACTACGGGTTCAAGGTCGTCCTCGCCTCGCGCTTCGCGGACATCTTCCGCGGCAACTCCGGCAAGCAGGGTCTGCTCGCCGGCATCGTCGCGCAGGAGGACGTCGAGCTCCTCTGGAAGATCCTGGAGACGAACCCGGGCACCGAGCTCACCGTGAACCTCGTCGAGCGGACCGTCGCGGCCGACGACGTCGTCGTGCGCTTCGAGGTCGACGACTACACCCGCTGGCGTCTGATGGAGGGCCTCGACGACATCGGCCTGACCCTCCAGCACGAGGAGGAGATCACCACGTTCGAGGCCACGCGCGCGTCGTGGCGCCCGAAGACGCTTCCCGCCAAGCACCTCCCGCCCGTCGAGATCGAGGCGGCTCGCCCCGCCTGATCGACGCCGGTCCCGGCACGAGAGGCCCGTCCGCGCTGCGGGCGGGACTCTCGTCGTTCTGACGACCACCCGGCTGATCGTGCTGACAGACCGTCGAGTCCGCTGGGTACACTCACTCCCGTGCTGACCGAACAGACGACGAACGGCGCTCGCGCGCTCGCGATCTCGTCGACCGTTCTGGCAGCCGGGACCGGGGCTCACGTCATGGGTGGCGGGGCGCTCCCGTCGCTCCTGGCGCTGGCCGCGCTCGCGTCCTTGACCCTCGCCGTCGCGAGTGCGCTCGCGCGCCTGAGGCCGCGTCTCGCAGTTCTCGGTCCGGTCATGGTCGCATCGCAGTACGCGCTGCACCACGCGTTCATGTACCTCGGGACGGGGAGCACGAGCTCCGCGACGGGCGCTGATCACGCGCACCACGGGGCGACCGTGGACCTCGGGACGATGACCGCGACGGCCGCCGGGCACGACCACTCCACGTCCGCCCTCATGACGGTCACGCACGCGGTTGCCGCGCTCGTCGCCGCTCTTCTCATCACCTCCAGCGACCGAGCGGGGCGCGCCGCCGCACGATGGTGGAGCGCGCTCGTCCCGGCGGTGCCCGCGGTCTCTCCTCTACCGACACGACTCCGCGCGGTTCTCCCGCGCGGTCCGCAGGTGCCCGCGCTCACCCCTGCCTTCCGCCGCTGCGTGCAACGCAGAGGGCCCCCGGAGCTCCACGCCGCCTGACCACGTCGGGCACGTCTCGCCCGCACCAGCGTGGGCGCATCGAGTCTTCTGGAACCCCTCTGACCACATGGAGCATGACTATGTCTCGCACGACCCTGAACAACCGCACCAGCACGACCTCCCGCAGCCTGGCCGTCGTCGGTCTCGTCGCCGCCGCCGGACTGCTCGCCGGCTGCGCCGACGACGGCGCGGACGCCGCGGCGTCGGACGCGGAGACGGCCACCACCGCCGAGGCCGACGCGCTCACCGTCACGGACCCCTGGACCAAGGCCACGGACACCGGCATGACGGCGGCGTTCGGAGAGATCGAGAACGACGGTGACGCCGACGTCCGCATCGTCTCCGCCACGACCGACGCCAGTCCCACCGCCGAGCTGCACACCATGGCCGAGGGGGAGGACGGCGACATGGTGATGACCGAGGTCGAGGACGGGTTCCTCGTCCCGGCCGGAGGCTCGATCACGCTCGAGCCGGGCGGGGACCACGTCATGATCATGGGTGTCACCGAGGCGATCGAGCCGGGTGCCAACGTCAACGTCACCCTCACGCTCGACGACGGCTCGACCCTCGACGTCGTCGCGCCGGCCCGGTCGTACTCGGGCGCCAACGAGTCGTACGGCGAGGACTCGGGCGACGACGCGGACATGGACCACGGCGACATGGACCACGGCGACATGGACATGGACGCCGACGCATCATGAGCCGGGAAGGACTGAACCGTCGGTCCTTCCTCACGGGTGGCGCCGCCGCGATCGGCGGCGCCGCCCTGGCGCTGGGTGGACGGGCCGTCTGGGACGAGGAACCCGTCCCGATGCCCGCGCCCGACGCCGTCGGGCAGGCCACCGAGGAGTTTCGCGGAATCCGCCAGGCCGGAGTGTCGACACGACCCCAGGCCTTCGCGTCGTTCGTCGCGCTGGACCTGAGGTCGGACGTCGACCACGACGCACTCGTCCGGCTCATGAGGATCTGGACAGATGACATCGAGCGGCTCTCGCAGGGTCGCGCTCCGCTCGCCGACACCGAGCCCGAGCTCGGTGCGGTCCCGGCACGGCTCACGGTCACGGTCGGCTACGGCCCGGCGGTCTTCCGCGCCGCGGGGCTCGAACGGCTCGCGCCCGCCTGGTTGCGCCCGCTGCCGGCGTTCACCGTCGACCGGCTCGAGGATCGTTGGAACGACGGCGACGTCATCCTTCAGGTCTGCGCCGACGACGAGACAACCGTCGCCCACGCGGTGCGGCTCCTGGTCAAGGACGCACGCACGTTCGTCACCGTCCGGTGGTTGCAGCGCGGGTTCCGGAGCACCCCGGGGAGCACGCCCCCGGGGACCACGATGCGCAACCTCATGGGTCAGGTCGACGGGACGAGGAACCCTGACCTGGGCGTCGAGCCCGGGCTCGTGTGGCAGCCGGACGGTGCCTCGGACGCACTCGCGGGCAGCACCTCGCTCGTCGTCCGCCGGATCGCGATGAACCTCGACACCTGGGACGAGCTGGACCGCGACGGTCGTGAGAAGGCCGTCGGCCGGCGTCTCGACACGGGAGCGCCGCTGACCGGGAGCAAGGAGCACGACGTCCCGGACCTCGACGCCGTCGACGCGAACGGTCTCACCGTCATCGCCCCGTTCGCCCATGTACGACGGGCGCGAGACGACGAGCACCCCGAACAGCGGTTCCTCCGCCGGGGGTACAACTACGACGAGGCCCCGGCACCGGGCGAGCTGTCGTCGTCGGGACTGATCTTCGCCACCTACCAGGCGGACGTGGACACCCAGTTCATACCCATCCAACGGCGGCTCGACGAGCTCGACCTGCTCAACGAGTGGACCACCCCGATCGGCTCGGCCGTCTTCTTCGTCCCCGGCGGCGCGCGGGCGGGTGAGTATCTCGGGCAGCGGCTCCTCGAGTCGTAGGCCGCGTACGAGGCCCCCGGCGCTCGAGGCGTGGATAATCGTCCGAGTCACACACCCGATCGATGAGGACAGGTCATGAGCGACGTGCTGTACGTAGACGGCGGGACACCGCTGAACGGGTCGATCCGGGTGCGGGGGGCGAAGAACTTCGTCTCGAAGGCGATGGTGGCCGCGCTGCTGGGGGAGTCGCCGAGCGAGCTGCGGAACGTCCCGGACATCCGTGACGTCGCCGTCGTGACCGGTCTGCTGTCCCTGCACGGGGTGAAGGTGGATGCGGACTCGGAGGCCGGCACGTTGTCGATGGACCCGACGGACGTCGAGTCCGCGCACGTGGCCGACATCGACGCGCACGCCGGGGCGAGCCGTATCCCGATCCTGTTCTGCGGGCCGTTGCTGCACCGTCTGGGCGAGGCGTTCATCCCCGACCTGGGCGGATGTCGCATCGGCGACCGGCCGATCGACTACCACCTGGAGATCCTGCGGCAGTTCGGTGCCGTCGTGGAGAAGCGGGAGGCGGGGATCCACATCACCGCTCCGCAGCGTCTGCGGGGCACCAAGATCTCGCTGCCGTACCCCTCGGTGGGGGCGACCGAGCAGCTGTTGCTGACGGCCGTGCGCGCCGAGGGCGTGACCGAGCTGTCGAACGCCGCGATCGAGCCCGAGATCATGGACCTGATCGCCGTGCTGCAGAAGATGGGCGCGATCATCTCGGTGGACACCGACCGCGTCATCCGGATCGAGGGGGTCGACCGGCTCGAGGGCTACCGCCACACCGCGCTGGGTGACCGGATCGAGGCGGCGTCGTGGGCGTCGGCCGCGCTGGCCACCGGTGGTGACGTGTTCGTCGCGGGAGTCGGGCAGCCGGGGATGATGACGTTCCTCAACGTGTTCCGGAAGGTCGGCGGGCAGTTCGACGTCCGCGACGACGGGATCCGGTTCTGGCACCCGGGAGGCCGGCTGCGGTCGATCGTGCTGGAGACCGAGGTGCACCCGGGTTTCATGACCGACTGGCAGCAGCCCCTCGTCGTCGCCCTGACCCAGGCGACCGGCGTGTCGATCGTGCACGAGACGGTCTACGAGAACCGGTTCGGCTTCACCGAGGCGCTGCGCGGGATGGGCGCCACGATCCAGGTGTACCGCGAGTGCCTCGGCGGAGGGACCTGCCGGTTCGGGCAGCGGAACTTCAAGCACTCGGCCGTCGTCTCGGGTCCGACGCCGCTGCACGCCGCGGACATCGAGGTTCCCGACCTGCGGGGCGGCTTCTCGCACCTGATCGCTGCCCTGGCGGCGACCGGTACCTCCACCGTGCGCGGGATCGACCTGATCGACCGCGGGTACGAGCACTTCCAGGACAAGCTCGAGGCGCTCGGCGCCAACGTCTCCCGCGGCAGCCTGTAGGCTCTGCGCCCGTGACTTCCGCCCGCCCCGTGAACCGCACGTACCGTGCGGCAGCGGTGTTCCTGCGTCCGATCCTGTCGTCCATGACCCGCCGCGACTGGCAGGGCTCGGAGCACCTCGCCGGGTCCGACGGCGTGATCGTGGCCGCGAACCACGTGACGCAGTTCGACCCGCTCACCCTGGCCCACTTCCTCTACGACCAGGGCCGCGCCCCGGCGATCATGGCCAAGCACTCCCTGTGGGACGTGCCGGTGCTGGGCACGATCCTGACGAACACCGGGATGATCCCGGTCCGCCGCGGATCCTCTGCCGCGTTGGAGTCGTTGGAGACGGCATCCGACCGCCTGGCGGAGGGCCGGTGCGTCGCGGTCTTCCCCGAGGGGACGGTCACCCGTGACCCCGACCTGTGGCCCATGGTCGGCAAGACCGGGACGGCGCGCCTCGCGCTGATGTCGGGAGCGCCCGTGGTTCCCGTCGCGCAGTTCGGCGCGCACCAGATCCTTCCGGCGTACTCCAAGAAGTTCCGGCCCTTTCCGCGCAAGGACGTCTCCGTCCACGCGGGGCCGCCCGTGGACCTGGACGACCTGCGCGACCGGCCGGTGGACGGTCTCGTCCTGAAGGACGCCACGGCCCGCATCATGAAGGCCATCACCGACCTGGAGGCAGGCATCCGCGGTGAGACGCCCCCCGAACCATTCGACCCGCGCGCGGCGCGTTCCACGGAGGACAGATGACGACGACGGTAGCGGTACTCGGTGCGGGCAGCTGGGGGACGACGTTCGCGGCCGTGCTCGCGGACGCGGGCTGCGACGTCCGGCTCTGGGGTCGTGACGAGACCACCGTCGCCGAGATCAACGCCGAGCGACGGAACACGCGCCGGCTGCCGGGCGTCGATCTCCCGCAGGGGATCCACGCGACCACCGACGTCGTCGCGGCCCTCGCGGACGCCTCGATCGTCGTCATCGCGATCCCGTCCCAGTCGGCCCGTGCCACGCTGACGCCGCTCGCCGAGCACGTCGCCGAGGGCGCCGTCGCCGTGTCGTTGATGAAGGGCGTCGAGCTCGGCACGGACCTGCGGATGAGCGAGGTGGTGGCCGAGGCCCTGCAGATCTCCGCCGAGCGCGTCGCGGTCGTCTCCGGGCCGAACCTGGCACGCGAGATCGCGGACCACCAGCCCACGGCCACGGTCGTGGCGGCGCCGGACCCTGCGGTGGCGCGGGTCGTCGCGGACGCGTGCACGACGGCGTACTTCCGCCCGTACACCAACGCCGACGTCATCGGTGTCGAGCTCTGCGGCGCCGTGAAGAACGTGATCGCGCTCGCCGTCGGCATGGCCCAGGGGCGTGGTTTCGGGTTCAACACGACCGCCACGGTCATCACGCGCGGCCTCGTGGAGATCACCCGCCTGGGCAAGGCCCTGGGCGCCGACGAGCGGACCTTCGCCGGACTCGCCGGCATGGGAGACCTCGTCGCGACCTGCTCGAGCCCGCTCTCGCGCAACCACACCCTCGGCAAGAACATCGGTCGGGGAATGACGCTCGCGGAGGCGGTCGAGGCCACCGGTGGCACCGCGGAGGGCGTGAAGTCCTGCCGGTCCGTCCTGGAGCTCGCCACGAAGACAGGGATCGAGATGCCCATCGTCGAGGGCGTGGCAGCGGTTCTCGGCGACGGACTCGGCGTCGACGAGATGGCGCGGGCACTGCTCTCTCGCCCGCAGAAGGACGAGACGACCGACACCCGCGCCTGAGGGGCGGTCAGCCGTCCCGCAGGTCGATCACCACCCGGGTCGGGTCCTCGAGGGAGAACACCCGGAACGGCACCTCGGCGTCGACGCCGACGAACACCTGCGTCTGGCCCTCGAAGATGTGGTCGTAGCGCACCTCCTCGAGGACGGCCGTCCCGGCGGCCGCGACCCGGTCGGGGCCTGGATACTCCTCCTGACCTGAGTCCATCGGGTAGGCCGAGCCGGTCACGGTGACCTGCAGGATCGCCTCGCCCTCGACGTCGAGCTCGACACCGCTGCCGTCCTGGACGGCGCTGTCGACGTACTCGGCGCGCCAACCCGGGGTTCCGGTACCGCCGAGGTCGAGGACGACGCGGTCGTATCCGTCGTGGACGCCGACACGGATGTCCGTCACGGTGAGGGCGGCGTCACCGCTCGCGTCGCTCGTGTCGACCGCCGTCGTCGCAGGGAACGGGACGTCGGAGTCGTCGTCCTCGGTCGTCGCGTCGTCGGTCGGCGCGTCCTGCTCGGTCTCGTCCGCGTCCTGGGTCGTCGGCGCGGGCTCCGTGTCCTCGGCGACCGACGACGTGGCGGTGCCCGTCGCGGTCGGTTCGGGCGCGGCCTGGTCGTCGGAGCATCCCGAGGCCGCCAGCACGGCACCGGTCAGGGCGACGGCGGCGGCGAGTCGGGCCGTTCGTCGGTGGTGCACGGGTGTCCCTTCGCGGCAGTTTGTCGGGATCGGTCTGCCGGCAGGGTCCCAGCATGCCCGGCTTCTCGATGTTCTGCCTGTCGCTCGTCGCCCAGTCAGGCGGGCGCCCCGTCTGACGACTCCAGGGGAACCCGGTCCAGGGCCCGACGCAGGTCGGCCCAGAGATCCTCGACGTCCTCGATGCCGACGCTCATCCGGATCAGGTCGTCGGGCACGGTCGTCGACTCCGTGGGGAACCGACGTCTGCGCTCCAGGCATGACTCGACCCCGCCGAGGCTCGTCGCGGGGACCCAGAGGCGTACGGCGTCGACGAGAGCGTCCGCGACCTCCCGGCCGCCCCGGGGCCGCAGGCCGATGATCGACCCGAACCCGTGCATGTCCCGCGCGGCGCGGGCATGGCCGGGGTCCGACTCGAGGCCGGGGTGGCGCACCTCGAGCACGGCCGGATGCTTCTCGAGACGTCGTGCCAGCTCCAGGGCTGTCGTCTGGGAGCGCTCGACGCGCAGCGCCAGCGTGCGTACACCGCGCAGGGCGAGCCAGACCTCCCAGGGCCCGGGGATGGCTCCGTGCAGCGTCCGGTAGGCACGGACCCGGCGGGCGAGCTCCGGGTTGTCCGTCACGACCGCACCGAGGACGACGTCGGAGTGCCCGGCGAGGTACTTCGTCACCGAGTGCACGACGAGGTCGGCGCCGAGGGCCAGCGGCTGCTGGCCGAGCGGCGTCGCGAACGTGTTGTCGACCGCCGTCAGCACGCCGCGCTGCCGCGCCGCGTCGAGAAGAGCCGGGAGGTCTGCGACCTCCAGCATCGGGTTGGTCGGCGACTCGAGGATCGCGAGGTCGGCGCCGTCGAGGGCGGCCACCACCTGGTCGGTGTCCGCGACGTCGACCCGGCGGACCGTGACGTCGGCGCGGGCAGCGAGGTCGTCGGCGAACCCGAGGGTCACCTGGTACGCGTGGCGCGGGACGACGACGACGCCCCCGACGGGGACGAACGAGAAGACCGACGCGATGGCGGCCATGCCCGACGCGAAGACGACTCCCGGCTCGCTCGCGCGTTCGAGCGCCGCGATCGTCTCCTCGAAGGGGTGCCACGTCTCGGTGTCCATCCGGGTGTAGAGCGGCTCACCGGGCTGCGGGACGCCGTGCGACACGTAGGTCGAGGAGAGGACGACCGGCGGGTTCACGGGACTGCCCTGCTCACGTGGCGGTCGGCCGCCGCTGACGGCGACCGTGGCGGCGGTGTACGAGGACTCGTCGGGGTGCGTCGGCATGGAGCCAGGGTACGACCGCAGAGGCGCCGGAGGACATCTCGTGTCTCGGCAGGACGGTTCCGGTCGGGTAGTCTCGGCCCCGATGTCCAGCCACTCTGAGCCCCCGCGCAAGCCCCGAGTCCTCGTCCTCTTCGGAGGGCGTTCGGGCGAGCATGCCATCTCCTGCGCCACCGCGGCCGGAGTCCTCCAGGCGATCGACCGCGACCGCTACGAGGTGCTCCCCGTGGGGATCACCCGCGCGGGCAAGTGGGTCCGGGCGGTGGACGATCCTGACGCGTGGAAGCTCGGCGAAGGCCGGCTGCCCGAGGTGCTCGACGCCGCCGAGGAGATCTCGATCCCGCTGGCGGCGGGCGACGACGTCGTGCGCCTCGCCGACGGCGAGACGCCGCCCCAGCAGCTCGGTGCCGTCGACGTGGTCTTTCCCCTGCTCCACGGCCCCTTCGGCGAGGACGGCACGGTCCAGGGCCTGCTCGAGCTGGCCGACCTCCGCTACGTCGGCGCCGGCGTGCTCGCGTCGGCGGTCGGGATGGACAAGCACTTCATGAAGCTCGTCCTTGCGGGCTCCGACCTGCCCGTCGGGCCGTACGTCGTCATCCGGCCGGGGGAGTGGGAGCGGTCGCCGCAGACGTGGACGGACACCGTCGCGGGCCTCGGCCTCCCCGTCTTCGTGAAGCCGGCGCGCGCCGGGTCGAGTCTCGGGATCAGTCGGGTGGACGACCTGGCACAGCTCCCGGCCGCCGTCGCCGCCGCGCAGGAGCACGACCCGAAGGTGATCGTCGAGGCCGGGATCGTCGGACGGGAGATCGAGTGCGCCGTCCTCGGTGCCCGTCCCGGAGAACGCCCGCGTGCGTCCCTGCCGGGGGAGATCGTCGTGACCTCCGACGAGCACAGCTTCTACGACTTCGAGTCGAAGTACCTCGACGAGTCGGGCGTCACGCTGGCATGCCCGGCGGACCTGCCCGAGCACGTGACCGCCGAGATCAGGGAGCTGGCAGTGCGGACCTTCGAGGCGGTCGGTGCCGAGGGCCTCTCCCGGGTCGACGTCTTCGTGACCCCGGACGAGCGCGTGATCGTGAACGAGATCAACACGATGCCGGGCTTCACGCCGTTCTCGATGTACCCGCGCATGTGGGAGCGGACGGGGATCTCCTACCCCGAGCTCGTCGACGAGCTGCTCACGCTCGCCCTGGAACGCCCGACCGGTCTGCGCTGACGCGCTCGCCGGGGCTACTCCTCGGCGTCGGGGGCAGCGGTCTGGACGTCCTCGAGACCGACGCACGTCCGCGTGGCCGGCGCCTCGGAGACGGCGCGGTTCAGGTCGGCGACGAACGAGGTCGACCGGTCCTCGGTGATCGCCGGCGGTACCTGGACCTCGACCGCCGGGTCACGGCCGTAGGTCACGAAGGTCCACGTGCCCTCGTCGTCCGGGGCGGCGAGCCAGTCGACGTCTCCGGAGGAGCTCTCGACCGTCAGGCACGGGGCTTCCGCCGTCGGTCCGGGGGGCTCCACGCCGCAGCGGAGCGTGATGGCCGCTCCGGGCTCGCCCCAGGCCGTCGTCGCCTGGCTGTTGGTGGGCACCTGGGGAAGGCCGGCGAGCTCGTCCGGGACGGAGAGCACGATGCTGGCGCAGACCGGGTCGGTGGCGTCCTCCGCCGCGGGGACACCGATCGTGGGCGCGCATCCGGTGAGGACGACGCCGCTCGTCGCGACGAGCAGGACGGCGGCGGCCGAGCGTCGCGACGGACGGGCGACGGTGTGGTGGGCGTGCACGGCTCCACCGTATCCGCCCGGAAGCGTCGACCCGTACGCGGACTAGGGTGACGTGCGTGACGGGAGAGCGAGCGGACCAGACGCAGACGGTGGCCCAGACGTCGGAGGAGGAGCTGCTCCGCCAGATCTTCCCGCTGCTGCCGCCGGGGCGGGCGACGATCGTCCCGCCGGGCGACGATGCCGCGGTCGTCGCTGCGCCGGACGGACGGTTCGTGGTCAGCACGGACGTCCTGGTCGAGGACAGGCACTTCCGTCGACGCTGGTCGAGCGGCGAGGACGTCGGACGGCGCGCCGCGGCCCAGAACCTCGCCGACGTCGCGGCGATGGGAGCCCGCCCGACGGCGTTGGTCGTCTCCTTGGTGACGCCCGCCGACCTGCCGGTGGAGTGGGTGCTGGGCGTCGCGCGCGGCCTGGCTGCCGGGTGTGGCCCCGTGGGTGCGGCCGTGGTCGGCGGCGACCTCTCGTCCGGGCCGGTCGTGGTCGTGTCCGTGACCGTGCACGGCACGCTCGAGGGCCGCGCACCGGTGCTGCGCTCGGGCGCCCGGGCGGGCGACGTCCTCGCGTACGCGGGCGTCCGCGGCCGCTCTGCCGCGGGCCTCGCGCTCCTGGAGGCGGGCGTCGTCGGCCCCGGCGACGCCCGGACCGCCGGATACCTGCGTCCCGAGCCGCCCCTTGCGGCGGGTCCGGTCGCCGCGGACGCCGGTGCGACGGCGATGCTCGACGTCTCGGACGGGCTGCTGCGCGACGCCGCGCGGATCGCGCGTGCCAGTGACGTGGCGATCGACCTGCGGTACGGGGCGTTCGACGCGGACGTGGCGGCGTTGCAGCCCGCTGCACGTGACCTCACCCTGATCGCCCAGACGGACGCGGACGCGGCCGGGGTCGCGTCGCGGACGGATGCTCTGGTGCGGGACTGGATCCTGGCGGGCGGAGAGGACCACGGACTGCTCGCGACGTTCCCCGAGGGCGCTGTCCCCGCACCGTTCGTCGAGGTCGGACGGGTCACGGCGGGCGAGGGGGTGACCGTGGACGGTCTTCCGCCCGGGGGGTCGGCGACAGGCTGGGACCACTACGGCGGCCGCTGAGCGACCCCGGGGTCAGTTGCGACGGAAGCGCAGCTGGGTGAGGTCCTTGCCGCCGATCTCCTCGCGCTTCTCGACGCCGTCCGGTGCGAAGCCGTGGCGTCGGTAGAAGTGCTGGGCGCGGTCGTTGTCCGCGATCGTCCAGAGCGTCACCGTGGCGTCGGCGTCGACGTCGGAGAGAACGGTGCGCATGAGGTCCCTGGCCACGCCGCGGCCCCAGGCCTCCGGGTCGAGGTAGATCGCATAGATCTCCTGGTCACGGGGCTCGGCGTCCTCGTCCCGGCCGGGACCGACGACGACGAAGCCCAGCGTCCGGCCGTCCGCGAGAGCGACCCAGGTGCGGCTCGGGTGGTCCTCGCCCAGGTAGCGGGCGAAGAACTCGGTGCGGTGGTCGACGTCGAGCGAGGCGAGGTAGTCGTCCGCGACGATCCCGGCGTAGGCGTACCGCCAGGAGGTCACGTTCACCGTCGCGATCTCCGCAGCGTCGTCCGGCTGGGCACGGCGGATCTTGACCTCGCTGATGTCGTTCATACGGCCGATTATCCCACCTGGGAGGCGGCCTGGCCATGCCACCGACGGCGAGCGGTGCACGAACCTCGCCGGGACGACAAAAGCCCGCCGGGAGATCCCGACGGGCCTTGTGCTGTGCGGTGGGCGTCAGACGCGACGCGTCACCTTGCCGGCCTTGAGGCACGACGTGCACACGTTGACACGCTTGGGGGCACCGGCCACCACGGCGCGGACGCGCTGGATGTTCGGGTTCCAACGGCGCTTCGTGCGGATGTGCGAGTGCGAGATGCTGTGCCCGAAGCTCGGGCCCTTGCCGCAGACGTCGCAGTTGGCAGCCACGGTTACTCCTGATCGTCGTGCACGTGCCGCGGCTCGAGGCAGCGACAACGTCCTTCAAATGGTCTGGGGGAGGCCCGGCGCAGGCCAGGCAACCTGCTTAGAGTAGCCGACCGGGGCCGAGGACTCAAGTCCGGCTCGTGCGCGATGAGCGCACTAACCTGACACAGGCAATGCAGTGCGGTGCAACGATACGGGAGATCCGACGGATGGATGACGCCCCCTGGACAGATCAGGGCGCAGGCACGGTGGACGTCGCCCTCGTGGACGCGTGGGTCCGTCTGTCGGTCGAGGAGCTGACCGCGGTCCGTCCACGCCTGGACGCGCTGAACGTGTTCCCGGTCGCCGACGCCGACACCGGGACGAACATGCTGCTCACGATGCGCGCGGGCAGCGACGCGTCGCACGGTGCGGATCTGTCGACCGTCCTCACGACGCTCGCCCGGGGCGCGCTGCTCGGGGCCCGGGGGAACTCCGGTGTGATCTTGGCCGCATACCTGGGCGGGATCGCCCGGCACCTCGGCTCGGCAGGGGGAGCGAGCGCGACAGACCTCGCCGACGCGCTCGCCGCCGGGGCCGTCGCCGCCCGGGACGCCGTGGCCGACCCCGTGCCCGGGACCGCGCTGACCGCCGCCGACGCTGCCGCCTCCGCGGCAAGGGCGTGCGCCGGCGAGGTCGACAGGGCCCCGACCGTCCGCAGCGTCGCCACGGTCGCCGCCGACGCGGCCGACCGCGCCGTCGAGGAGTCGAGCTCGCTCCTCGCGGTCCTGCGGGACGCCGACGTTCCCGACGCGGGCGCCGCGGGCATCGCCGCCGTCCTCGGAGCGCTCGCGCGGGCGGCCGGCGCCTCTCGGCCCCGGGCCGAGACGGAGCTCCCCCACCACGAGGTCGACCGACCGAGCGGTGGCCCGGAGTTCGAGGTGATGTTCGTCGTGCGGGCCGCGCCGGAGGCCCCGCCCGAGGTCGACGTCGCCGCAGGGCTGCGGCAGGCCCTGACCGAGTGCGGCGACTCCGTGGCGGTCGTCGCCGGTCCGGGGCACTGGCAGGGTCACGTGCACACCGACCGCCCGCTCCGTGCGCTCGCCGCCGGTCAGGAGGTGGCGGATTCCGCCGGCGCCGAAATGCGCCAGATGTGCGTCCACTCGCTCGACCTGCCCGGTCATCACGCGGGTGCGCCCTCCGGACCGGCGGTTCCGGGAAGCCTGGGCGTCGTCGTCGTCACCGCCTCCCCGGGCCTGGTCACGGACTACGCCCGGGCGGGCGCCGTCGTGCTCGTCAGTCCCGGAGACCTGGAGCAGAGCGAGCTCGACCGGGCTCTGGCAGAGGCCGGCGGCACGACGACGGTCGTGCTCCCGGCCGTCGCCGCCGGGCCGAACCTCGACGTCCGCGGAGCGACGGTCGTGCCCGCGCCCACGGACCTGCACGCCGTCGCAGCCCTCGCCGCCGTCCAGGTCGCGGACGGCCCTGTCCTCGACGCAATGGCGCACGCCGCCGCGTCGGTGCGGGCGACCCGGGTCGAGCCCGGGGGCGACGTCACCGTGACTGTCGGAGGGGTGATGCACCCTGGGATCGGGGTCCTGACCCTGCTGCACGCCGACGGATGCACACCCGCGGACCTGCGTGCCGTGACCGACGTGGTCGAGGCCGCCAGCCCGGGTGTCGAAATCGTCGTCCTCGCCTCCGGGAGGCCCGGACGAACGATCGAGGTGGGAGTCGAGTGACCGACCGACTGACAGAACCCCTGTCCGCCGTCCTGGGAGCACGCAGTGCCGCCCCGCTGGCGAAGATGGGCATCGAGACGGTCTCCGACCTGCTCGGGCACTATCCGCGGCGCTACGGCGACCCGGGGCGGGTCAGCGACCTCGCAGCGCTCGCGATCGGCGAGCACGTCACGGTGATGGCCCGGGTCGCGCGGGCCACGGTGCGCCAGATGCGGTCTCGCGGAGGCGCGATGCTCCAGGCGGTCGTCACGGACGGCACGCACAACCTCTCGCTGACGTTCTTCGCGAAGCGCGCGGGAGTCCTGCGGCACCACGAGGACCGGCTCCGGCCCGGCCGGATGGGGCTGTTCACGGGCGTCGTCGGCGACTACCGGGGGGAGCGGCAGCTCACGCACCCGGACTACCTCATCGTCGGGGTCGACGCCGACGACGAGGAGTCCGCGCTCGTCGAGGCGACCAGACCGATCCCGATCTACCCGGCGAGCGCGAGCGCCCCGAGCTGGCGCATCCAGCGCGCGGTGCGCACCGTCCTGGACCCGCTCACGGAGGACGACGTCCCGGACCCCGTCCCGCAGGGCGTGCGGCACGGGCACGGCTGGGGCAGCAGGCTCGAGGCGCTGCGCGACGTCCACGAGCCGTACGACGAGAGGCAGTGGCGCCGCGGTCGGGATCGTCTGCGGCACGAGGAGGCCTTCGTCCTGCAGGCGGCGCTCGCACAGCGCCGCGCCGCCACGGCGGCGGAGGAGGCGACGTCGCGGCCTCCGCGCGGCGGCGAGGCGCCCGGCCTCCTGGCGGCCTTCGACGCCGCGCTCCCGTTCGTCCTCACCGCCGGGCAGCAGGAGGTCGGGGCCCAGATCGCGGAGGATCTCGCGCGGCACCGACCCATGCAGCGGCTCCTGCAGGGCGAGGTGGGGTCCGGCAAGACCGTCGTCGCGCTGCGCGCGATGCTCCAGGTCGTCGACGCCGGCGGTCAGGCCGCACTTCTGGCCCCGACCGAGGTCCTCGCCGCTCAGCACGCCCGGACCCTGCGGGGGCTGCTCGGACCGCTCGCCGAGGCAGGCATGCTCGGCGGCGCCGAGAGCTCGACCCGGGTGGCGCTGCTGACCGGGTCGCTCGGTGCGGCGGCCCGCAAGGAGGCGCTGCTGGACGCCGCGAGCGGTGCGGCCGGGATCGTCGTCGGCACCCACGCACTCCTCGGCGACCAGGTCCGGTTCGCGGACCTCGGCCTCGTCATCGTCGACGAGCAGCACCGGTTCGGTGTCGAGCAGAGGGACGCGCTGCGTGCGAAGGCCCGCACGACTCCGCACCTGCTCGTCATGACGGCGACGCCGATCCCGCGCACGGTCGCGATGACGGTCTTCGGCGACCTCGAGACGTCCATTCTGTCCGAGGTCCCGGCCGGCAGGTCACCCGTCACGACGGTCGTCGTCCCCGCCGCGAACGAGACGTGGACCGCGCGGATGTGGGGTCGGATCCGTGAGGAGGTCGAGGCCGGGCGTCGCGCGTACGTGGTGTGTGCGCGCATCGACCCGGACGAGTCCGCCGACGTCACGGCCGAGCCCGAGGGGGACGTCGATCTCGTGGACCTCCTGGAGGCGGGCGACCCGGGCGCGAGCGCGGCCCCGCTCCGGGCGGTGGTCGAGGTCGCAGCGGAGCTGGAGCACGTGCCCGCGCTGGCGGGCGTCGGGGTCGGGATGCTGCACGGGCGGATGTCGCCTGCCGAGAAGGACCGCGCGATGGCCGACTTCGCGTCAGGGGCAGTTCCCGTCCTGGTCTCGACGACGGTGGTCGAGGTCGGCGTGGACGTCCCCGCGGCCACGGTGATGGTCGTGTTCGACGCCGACCGGTTCGGTCTCTCGCAGCTGCACCAGCTCCGAGGGCGCGTCGGCCGAGGGTCCGACCCCGGCCTGTGCCTGCTCGTCTCGACGGCGCGGCCGGGGACTCCCGCAGCCGTCCGCGTCGAAACGATGGCGGAGACGACGGACGGGTTCCGCCTGGCCTCGGTCGACCTCGAGCTGCGCAGCGAGGGCGACGTTCTCGGCGCCGCGCAGTCCGGGCGGGGGAGCTCCCTCAAGCTGCTCCGCGTGGTCAAGGACGCACCGGTGATCGAGCAGGCGCGTCGCGACGCCAGCGCCGTCGTCGAGGAGGACCCCACGCTGGCCCGGCACCCCGGCCTTGCCGCGGCGATCGCGCAGCAGCTGGACCCGCAGCGCGAGGAGTTCCTCGATCGCGCGTAGCCGCTGTCCGGCCCGGTGCGCCGGGCTCGTCGGCCGGTCGATACGCTCGGGGCATGACGAGGATCGTTGCCGGTGAATTTGGTGGCCGCACACTGCACGTCCCACCGCGGGGGACCCGCCCGACGAGCGACCGGGTGCGCGAGGCGATCTTCTCGCGGCTCGAGCACCACGGCGTCCTGGCCGAAGCCCGGGTGCTCGACCTCTACTCGGGCTCGGGCGCCCTCGGTCTCGAGGCGGTCAGCCGCGGCGCCGCGCACGCCACGCTCGTGGACGCCGCGCGTTCCGCCGTGGAGATGGGCCGTCGCAACGCCCAGGAGCTCGGCGCGACCGCAGTCGTGGCCGTGCACGAGAAGGCCGAACGATTCGTCGCCACCGCGCCCGCCGAGCCGTGGGACGTCGTCTTCTGCGACCCGCCCTACGACGTGCGCGGCGAGACGGTCGACGCCCTGCTCGCGGCCCTGGACGAGACCGGTGCGCTCACCGACGACACGCTCGTCGTGGTCGAGCGCTCGAGCCGGAGCGCCGCGCCGGCATGGCCCGCGGGGTGGGAGGCCGACGTGAGCAAGGCGTACGGCGAGACGACCGTGCACTACGCGTTCGCCGGGCCGGCGAGGGACGCCTAGACACGCCTTCGCAGGCCTCACCGCAGCGCCCGGTGTACTAGCGTGGAGCCGTGACCACCGCCGTCTGCCCCGGGTCGTTCGACCCCTTCACCCTCGGACACCTCGACGTCGTCCGGCGTGCCCGCTCCGTGGTCGACGACGTCGTCGTCGCAGTGGCCCGGAACGCCTCGAAGTCGGCGCTGCTCGACGCCGAGACCCGCCTGGAGATCGTGCGGAACGCACTGTCAGAGGCCGGGCTGGACGACGTGCGCGCGGCGCTCGTCCCCGGTCTGCTCGTGGACTTCTGCACCGAGATCGGTGCGACCGTCGTCGTCAAGGGTCTGCGCGGCGGCGCGGACCTCGACGCCGAGCTGCCGATGTCGCACATGAACCGTCACCTCGCGGGCGTCGAGACCGTGTTCGTCACGGCCGACCCCGCCCTCGCGCACGTCTCGTCCTCGTTGGTCAAGGACGTCGCACGATTCGACGGACCCATCGACGACCTCGTCCCCGCCGGGGTCGGCACCGTCGTCCGGGCCGCACTGCAGTCATCCAAGGGAGCATGACCATGTCTGAGCAACCGACCGACCGCCGGCACCAGGGCGCCGAGATCCCACCTGGCGTCGGGGCGCTCCTCGACGAGCTCGTGACGATGGTCGAGAACGCGCGGACCATGCCGATGTCGTCCTCCGTCCTCGTCCACCGGGGCGAGGCCCTGGGCCTGATCGACGAGATCCGCGACGGGCTCCCGGACGAGATCGAGCGGGCGGACGAGACTCTCAAGGAGGCCGAGCAGGCGCTCGCGGACGCGAACCGGGACGCCGAGGACATCGTGCGGACGGCCCGGGCCCGGGCGATCGAACTGGTGCAGGCCGAGCAGGTCGTCGTGCAGGCGCGCTCGCAGGCCCACGAGATCGTCGAGGAGGCGGAGGCGACCGCCGCGGAGCTGCGCGCGGACGCGGACGACTACTGCGACCGGCGACTGGCGGACTTCGAGATCGACCTGGGCAAGATCCTGTCCCAGGTCCAGGCGGGTCGGGCTCGGTTGGCGCAGCGGCGCGACGACGTGTGACGCCTCTCTCGTCGCACCCGGCGTCGACGATGGCGTAGGATTGTGCGTTGGCCCGGTGTACTCGCCTGGGTCAGGCGCCCCGCGGCGCCGAACTCCCACCCTTGAGAGACCAGGACTTCACTGTGGACCGCCACCCGACGCTCGACCCTCGGTCGCCGTTCGTGCTCGACATGCACGATCTCGCGCGCCGTCCCGGGTCCATGCTGACGGTCGAGCGCGCCCTGGAGGCCCCGGCCGATCTGGGTTCTGCGCTCGTCGGGGTCCCCGAGGGATCTCCTGTGGCACTTGACGTGCGCATGGAAGCCGTGATGGAGGGTGTCCTGGTCTCCGGGACCGCCCGCACCATGATGGTCGGCGAGTGCGGGCGATGCCTGGATCAGTTCAGCCGCGAGATCGTCGCGGACATTCAAGAGTTGTTCGTCTACCCGGACCGCGCCAACGTGGCGGAGGAGACCGGGGACGACGACGAAGACCTGCGCGAGCTCGACGGTGATCTTGCCGACATCGAGCCCGTGCTTCGGGATGCTGTGGTCACTGCACTACCATTCCAACCGTTGTGCTCGCCGGACTGTGCCGGCCTCTGCTCCGAGTGCGGGGCGCGGCTTGAGGACGATCCGGACCACGCGCACGAGATACTCGACCCCCGGTGGTCGGCACTTCAGAGCATGTTCGAGGACTCGAACGTGTCCGACAAGACGAAAGAGAGCTAGCCGTGGCTGTTCCGAAGCGCAAGATGTCGCGCAGCAACACCCGTGCGCGCCGTTCGCAGTGGAAGACGTCCGCCGCGACCCTCGCCACCTGCCCGCAGTGCAAGGGCAACAAGCTGTCGCACGCAGCCTGCCCGACCTGTGGCTCGTACAAGGGTCGCCAGTACGCCGAGGCGCTGCGCACCGAGCACGCGGGCTGACGCCTGTGGCGCCGGCTGCGACCGGTCTTCTCGAGAAGCTCGGGGTCCATCTGGACCCCGAGCTTCTCGTGCTTGCCTTGACCCACCGGTCCTTCGCATTCGAGAACGGCGGCATCCCCACCAACGAGCGCCTGGAGTTCCTGGGCGACTCTGTCCTGGGAATCGTCGTCACCGAGGAGCTGTACCGCGCTCACCCCGACCTGCCGGAGGGTGACCTGGCCAAGATGCGTGCCGCGACGGTCTCGCAGAAGTCGCTGGCTGCCGTCGCGCGTGAGCTGGAGCTGGGGCAGTACATCCTGCTCGGCATCGGCGAGCGCCGGACGCGGGGCTTCGACAAGGACTCGATCCTCTCGGACACCGTCGAGGCGCTCCTCGGGGCGGTGTACCTCACCCACGGCATCGAGGCCTCTCGTGAGCTCGTGCTCCGCCTGGTGCGCGGAACGCTGGACCGTGCCGCCGACCTGGGCGCGGGCCTGGACTGGAAGACGTCGCTGCAGGAGGCCGCCGCACTCCGGGGCCGGAGCGCACCGGTCTACGAGATCGAGGCCGAGGGGCCCGACCACGCGCGGGTGTTCACGGCCTCGGTGCTGCTCGACGGGGAGGTCCGCGGGACCGGCACGGGCACCGCGAAGAAGCATGCCGAGCAGGGTGCTGCCGAGGCCGCGTACCGCGCGCTGACGGCGGACGAGCCGCTCGGCAACGACCGGTAGCCGGAGCGCTGCCCGATGCCTGAGCTCCCCGAGGTCGAGACCGTCCGCGACGGCCTTGCGCGGCACGTCCTCGGCCGCACCGTGGCCGCGGTCGAGGTGCTGCGCGACTACAGCGTCCGCCGTCACGACGGCGGACCCACCGGCTTTGCCGACCAGCTCGTCGGGTCACGGCTCGACGCCGCGGTCCGGCGCGGCAAGTACCTGTGGGTGCTGCTGGGCGACCCCGCCGGCGCGCCGCGCGCCGACGACGGCCCTGCCGCCGCGCTGACCGCGCACCTCGGGATGTCCGGGCAGCTCCTCGTCCGCTCCGGGGACGCGGTCGCCGACCGTGCACCTCATCTGCGGGTCCGGCTCGTCCTCGACGACGGCAGCGCGCTCGACTTCGTGGACCAGCGCACGTTCGGGCACCTGGCGGTGACCGATCTGGTCCCGACCGTCGACGGACTGCCCGCCGGCCTCGGGTCGGCCGTCACCGCACTTCCCGCTCCCGTCGCGCACATCGCCCGCGACCTGCTCGACCCCGCGCTCGACCGGGCCGAGACCGCTCGAGCGATCCGGCGCCGTCGGACCGGCGTCAAACGCGCGATCCTCGACCAGACCGTCGTCTCGGGCGTCGGCAACATCTACGCCGACGAGGCGCTCTGGCGCGCGGGACTGCACTACGCGCGCGCCACGGACCGGCTCCGTCAGACCGACGCCCTGCGGCTCCTCGACGCGGCGGACGAGGTCATGCGCGAGGCGCTGGCTCAGGGTGGCACCAGCTTCGACGCGCTGTACGTGAACGTGAACGGCGCGTCCGGGTACTTCGACCGCTCGCTCGCGGTCTACGGGCAGGAGGGGCGGCCGTGCCCACGGTGCGGGGACCTCGTCCGTCGCAACTCGTTCATGAACCGGTCGGCGTTCACGTGCCCGACCTGCCAGCGCCGACCCCGCGCCGGACGCTGGTAGTGCCGAGGCTCTACCGGGCCGACTCCTGGGCGAGCGCCCACGCATAGTCCGCGTTCGACGCGGCGACCGCTGCCTGCGTCCCCCGCGCGGCGACGTATGCCGGGCCGGTCGGGTCGGCGCGCAGCGCGATCACCTCGTCGGCCTGCTCCAGCCCGGTCAGCCGGTGCGTGGCCACGACGATCCCGCGATCGCCGCGGTGCGACTCGTCGACGAGGACGCGAAGCAGCGCGTCGGCGGTGGCAGGGTCGAGGTGCTCGGCGGGCTCGTCGACGAGGAGGTACCGCGCGGGGGACAGGAGCGCACGGGCGATCAGGAGGCGGCGACGCTCTCCGCCCGAGACGGTCGCCCCGTCCGGGCCGAGGAGCGTGTCGAGCCCCCGGGGCAGAGCGTCGACCCATTCCGTCAGACCCACGCGGTCCAGGACGGCGTGGGCGTCGGCCTCGGTGACGTCGCCCCGTGCGACCCGGAGGTTCTCGAGGATGGTCGTGGCGAAGACGTGGCCGTCCTCGGCGACCATGAGAACTTCTGGGTGTCGTCCGGCGAGGTCGAGCCCGTCGACGCCCACGGTGCCGTCCACGGGCGGGATCAACCCGGCGAGGGTGGCCAGCAGTGTCGACTTGCCGACGCCGGAGGGCCCGACCAGGCCAACCGTGCGCCCGGGCGCGAGCGTGAGGTCCGCCGTGACGACGGGGTGTCCGTCCCAGCCGGCGACGAGCGCCGTCGTGCGGACGCCCTCGTCAGTGGAGTCGGTGGAGTCGGTGGCCTCGGTCACTGACCGCGACTCGGACGGACGCGCCTCCTCGGTCTCGTCGAGCAGTTCCAGGAGCCGGGACGCGGCCTTCCGCGAGCGCCGTACCTGGACCGCGGCGGCCGGCAGGAGCCCGACCCCCTCGAACGCGGCGAGCGGCGTCAGGACGACGACGGCGAGCTCCACCGGTGCGAGCGTCCCGGCGGCGACCGCGGGGATGCCGAGTGCCAGTGCGCCGACGACGGCGAGACCCACGGCGATCGTCTGCAGGGCGGCGGCGACCGCTGCGGTGCGCGCGCCCTCGTCGGCAGCGGCGGTGAGGTCGCGATCGGTCCGGGCGAGGCCACGCATCCGTGGTTCGAGGCTCCCGTCGACCTGTGCGGGACCGGCGTTCTCGAGCAGCTCGACGGTTCGGGCGGCCATCTCCGCGCGGGCGGTGGAGGAGCGCTCCTCGGTGATCGCGGCCGCGCGGGCCGAGAGCCAGGGCGCGAGCCCGCCGGCCAGCAGGAGGCAGAGGAGGAGGATGACGCCGGCGGACGGGAGGAACACCCCGACGATCCCGACCGCGAGCAGCGAGACGCACGCGGCGACGCCGGCGGGGATGACGGCGCGCACGACGACGTCACCGACGTCGTCGACGTCGGTGCCCACGCGGGCGAGCAGGTCACCGCGTCGCACCTGGGCGAGCGCGACCCCGGGGCCCTCGGCCAGGTTCTCGTAGAGCCGCGCCCGCAGTGACGTCATGCCGCGCAGGGCCACGTCGTGGGAGGCGAGCCGTTCGAGGTAGCGGGCGACGCCCCGGCCGATGCCGAAGGTCCGCACGGCGACCGTGGCGACCGACAGCTCGAGCACGGGCGGCATCTGCGAGGCGCGGGCGATCAGCCAGGCGGCGACGGCGGCGAGGCCCACCGCGCTCCCGAGGGCCAGGAAGCCCCAGGCGACGGCGACCGCGACCCGGAGCTTGCGGACCTCGAGCAGGGGAGCGATCCGGACGAGCGGGTCGGCGGCGATCTGGGCGCGCAGCGATGTCATGCGTGAGCCTTCGCGGAGACGTGCACGACGTCGTCGGCGAGCGCGACGACGGCCGTGCGGTGGGCGATGACGACGACGGTGCGGCCCTGCTCGCGAAGCGTGGCCAGCGCGGCCAGCACACCTTCCTCGCCGCGTGCGTCGAGGTGGGCGGTTGGTTCGTCCAGCACCACGAGCGGGGTGCTGCGGTCGAGGAGCGCGGCGGTGAGGGCGAGTCGTTGCCGCTGGCCGACGCTCAGGCCTGCCCCGGCCCGTCCGACGGCGGAGGTCCAGCCGTCGGGGAGGTCGCGGACCACCGCGTCCAGACCGGTGGCACAGGCCGCCTCGGCCACGTCGTCGTCGGACGCGTCGGTGGCGCCGCGGGCGATGTCGAGAATCGTGCCCGGACCGACGAGCGGGCGCTGCGGCAGCCAGGTGATCTGCCGCCACCACGACTCCGGCTCCAGGTCTGACACGTCGACCGGCCCGTCGGAGCCGGCTCCCGTCACGGTGACCGCGCCGGCGTCGGCCGGAAGCAGCCCCAGCATCGTGAGCGCCGTCGTCGACTTGCCCGAGCCGCTCGGCCCGACCAGGGCGACGACACGTCCGTCGCACGTCACCTGCGCGTCGAGACCCGCCGGAGCGTCCGTCGCACGGTCGCCGGCGCGGACCGTCAGCCCGTCGAACCGGATGATCGCCCCCCGCAGGTCGGGCGCCGGCGTGGTCCCTCTGGGGGGGACGGGCTCGTCGAGGACGGCGAAGGCGCGGTCGGCAGCGGCGAGGCCGTCGGTGGACGCGTGGAACTGGGCGCCGACCTGCCGGAGCGGGAGGTAGACCTCGGGGGCGAGGATCAGGACGGCGAGCCCCGCCTCCAGGGTGATCCCGTCGCCGTGGACGAGTCGTAGACCGATGCCGACGGCGACGAGGGCGACCGCGAGCGTGGTCAGCAGCTCGAGCACCATGCCGGACAGGAACGCGATCCGCAGGGTGCCCATCGTGGCCCGGCGGTTCGCGTCGCCGAGGGCCCGGACACGTGCTCGCGGTCCGCGCTCGCGGCCGTAGGCACGCAGGGTCGGCAGTCCGGTCAGCAGGTCGAGCACCTGGTTGCCGAGCTGCTGGACGACGACGAGACGCCGTTCGGACGTTCCCGCGGTCATCTGCCCCACGAGGATCATGAAGATCGGGACCAACGGGATCGTCCCGGCGATGACGGCGGCCGAGACCCAGTCGAGCCCCAGGACGACGAGCAGTGTCGCCGGGGTCACCGTGACGGCGAGCAGGAGCTGGGGCAGGTACCGCACGAAGTACGGCTCGAGCGCGTCGAGCCCCCGCGTCGTCAGGGTGGCGACATCGGCGCCCTCGCCACCCGCGAGCCGCCGCGGTCCGAGCCGCACGGCGTGGGCGACCACCGACTCGCGCAGCTCGGCGATCGTCCGCGCCGCGGCCCGCACCGCGAAGCGCTCCTGGGCCCAGCTTGCCGCCGAGCGCAGCGCGACGACGAGGACCAGCAGCCCGACGGACGTCCCGGCGGCGCCCAGGGTCGTCAGGTCGCCCTGGATCGCGGGTGCGAGGACCGCGGCGATCAGCAGTGCCTGGGCGACCACGAGGGCCGCCGTCAGGACACCGAACACGGCCGTCAGGACGACGTACCCGCGTGCCGCACGGGCGTGCCGCAGCAGGCGTGGGTCGAGCGGCTTCACCCGCGCGACGCCTCGTCGTCGTCGGCGGGGGAGAGGTCGACCTTCGTGCCGCCGGAGTCAGGGCCGAAGGCGTTCGCCTTCACCTTGTCCCACGTCAGCCCCACGGGCTCGGGGATGTCCGCGGTCGAGAGGCGGCGGCGGAAGACCCAGTAGGTCCACGCCTGATAGGCGACGATGACCGGCACCGTGATCAGGGCGACCCACGACATGACCATCAGCGTGTAGTCGCTCGAGGACGCGTTGTCGATGGTGAGCGAGTTCGCCGGGTCCGTCGCGGGCATGACGTCGGGGAACATCGAGCCGAAGATCAGCACGACGGCGCAGACGATCGCGCCGGCGGAGAGGGTGAAGGCCCAGCCCTCGCGTCCTCGGGCGTTCATGAGGACGACGCCGATCAGGCACGCCGCCGCGACGACGACGACGGCCCAGGTCCAGGGCACCGAATAGGCGATCTGTGCCCAGACGGCCCAGACGGCGGTGAGGACCGTTGCCGCGATCGAGGAGTACGTCGCGGCCGCCCGCGCCTTGGTCCGGATCTCACCGTCGGTCTTGAGCGCCAGGTAGACCGCACCGTGCATCAGGAAGAGGCTCGCGGTCACGAGGCCTCCCAGCAGGGCGAACGGCGAGAGCAGGGAGAAGAAGCCCCCGGTGAACTGGTGGTCGGCGTCGAGCTCGACGCCGCGCACGAGGTTGGCGAAAGCCACGCCCCACAGGACGGCCGGCACCCAGGAGCCGACGATGATCGCGCGGTCCGCGGTGCGGGCCCAGCCGGCGCTCGCGATCTTGCCTCGCCACTCGAAGGCGACGACGCGGACGATCAGGGCGAGCAGGATGATCAGGAGCGGGATGTAGAACCCGGAGAACAGGGTGGCGTACCACTCCGGGAACGCCGCGAACGTCGCGCCGCCGGCGGTGAGCAGCCAGACCTCGTTGCCGTCCCAGACGGGTCCGATGGTGTTGATGAGGACTCGGCGCTCCTTGTCCTTGCGCCCGAGGATCGGCAGGAGCATGCCGACGCCGAAGTCGAAGCCCTCCAGGACGAGGTAGCCCGTCCAGAGCACTGCGATGAGGAGGAACCAGAGTGTGGGGAGGTCCATGATGTCGTCTCCTTCGTGGCCGCGTCAGTACGCGAAGGACAGGGGGCGGTCGGCGTCGTCGTCCTGCGCCTCGGGCGACTCGTCCCGCACCGTGTCGGGGACGCCTTCGAGGGCGTAGCGCCGCATGAGGCGGAACCACACGACGGCGAGCACGGCGTACAGGAGCGTGAAGGCGACCATCGACGCGATCACCATGCCGGGGCTGACGACGGTGGACACACCGCGCTCGGTCAGCAGCCGGACGGCGTCGATCCCCGTCGGGTTCGGCGCGACCACCCAGGGCTGGCGTCCCATCTCGGTGAAGATCCAGCCGAACGACGCGGCGAGGAAGGGTGCCGGGATGGCGACCATCGCGAGCCGGGAGAACCACACCTTGTCGGTGACACGTCCCTTGCGCGTGAGCCACAGGGCGCTGAGCGCCAGCGCGACCGAGAACACGGCGAGCCCGATCATGAGGCGGAAGCTCCAGTAGGTGACGAAGAGGTTCGGGGTGTACTCGACCGGCTCGCCGTCGAGGGTGGTGTCCCCGTAGCGCTCCGTCATCTGCTCCTGGACGTCGTTGACGCCCGGCAGGTAGCTGTCGGGGCCCGTGAAGCTCCCCGTCCCGAGGTAGCTCGCGAGGTAGGGGACCTTCAGCTCGTGGACGACTCCCTCACAGGAGTTGGAGAGGTCACCGATGGTGATGAGCGAGAAGCCCGCTCCTTCTTCACCGTCGCACAGGGCCTCGGCCGAGGACATCTTTCCGGGCTGCTGCTCGTACATGATCTTGCCCTGGATGTCACCGGAGATTCCGACGCCGATGCCGGCCACGAGCATCGTGATCACGCCGAGCGTCATGCCCGGACGGTAGATGTCGCGGGCGAGCTCGACGTTCTCCGGCCGCCGGGTGCGCACGAGCCGGACCATCCACCAGGCGCAGATGGCGGTGACGAACCCGCCGGCGGTCAGGAAGGCTGCCGTCACGGTGTGCGGGAAGGCCGCGAGGAGCGTGTTGTTGGAGAGGACGGCCCAGATGTCGACGAGCTCGGCGCGTCCGGTCTCCTCGTTGTAGATCGTCCCGACAGGGTGCTGCATCCACGAGTTCGCCGCGAGGATGAAGTAGGCGGAGAGGTTGACCGCGATGGCGACCGCCCAGATGCACGCCAGGTGGACCTTCTTGTTGAGCCGGTCCCACCCGAAGATCCAGAGTCCGAGGAACGTGGACTCCACGAAGAACGCGGCGAGCGCCTCCATTGCGAGGGGGGCGCCGAAGACGTCACCGACGAACCGGGAGTACTCGGACCAGTTCATCCCGAACTGGAACTCCTGGACGATGCCCGTCGCCACGCCGATCGCGAAGTTGATCAGGAGGAGCTTGCCGAAGAACTTCGTCAGGCGCAGCCAGCGGTCGTTGCCGGTGCGCACCCAGGCCGTCTGCATGATCGCGACGAGGGGCGCGAGACCGATCGTGAGCGGCACGAAGATGAAGTGGTACACGGTCACGATGCCGAACTGCCATCGTGCGAGGTCCAGCGCTTCCATGGGTGCTCCAGGTGTGTCGGTGTAGTGAAGACGCTATGGGCACTCTGCACGTCTGTCTCGGGATAGGAAACGTCGCCGGGGGGTTTCGTGAAGGACTTCACAAGTAATCGGCGCTTGACATGACATCGACGCCGCACGTGTCATGTCCGCCCGGGGCGTGTGTCCTGTGCGATACTTCGAAGTGGACTGGGGCACCCACATCGCCCCGTGACCACGTGATCGTCTGCGCCACCGCGACGGTTGCGCCGCTGCACGAGATGAATGGCTCGAGTGGCTGGGCGCGCCCGCAGGAACGGTGACGACGACCGCCGCCAACGACTTCCGTTGCCGGGCACCGCGCTTCGTCGCGCGACCCGAGCAGCGACTGACCGCCTGATGGGTGTACGAGATGTGGGGTACACCGAGAGGGCCTACAGGAGCACCCGCGTGACGCTCGAGAACAGCGAATCCACTCCCGAATCAACGCCGGCAAAGCGCCCGCGTCGTCGTGTGACGCGCGAGGCAGGCACCCCGGTCGCCGGGAAGCCGGTGGATCTCTCCGCCGCGTCGGCCCCGACCGCGACGCCGCCGGCGACCGCTCCGACCGTGACCACCGAGGTGGCCGACACCACCCCGACCGCCGCGCCGCGCCGCCGTCGTGCCGCCACCCGCACCGCCGGAAGCCCGACGGCCTCCGCGAGCATCGAGTCCTCGGTGAACGTCGACGACGCGAGCGCGTCGACGACCGCCGACGCCGCCTCGACCGAGGCGCCCGCCGCCAAGGCCCCGGCCAAGAAGGCCCCCGCAAAGAAGTCAGCGGCCGGCAAGGCGCCGGCCAAGAAGGCGCCTGCGAAGAGGACTGCGGCCAAGAAGACCGACGAGCCTGCCGAGACGCCGGAGCCCGACGCCGACGCGCCCGCGGCTGAGCCGAAGAAGGCCACGGCCCGGAAGGCTCCTGCGAAGAAGGCGCCGGCCAAGAAGGCCCCCGCGAAGAAGTCCGCGGACGACGGGTCCGCGAGCTCGAAGTCGGCGGAGGCCGAGAGTGCACCGACCACAGCCCCGGCAGCTCCGCGCCTCGCCGGGACGGCACTGCTGTTCCAGGCACCCGAACCGACGCGCCGACCGCGCCGCGTGACCAAGACCGCCCCGACGGCGACGCCCGCCGCGCCGGAGTTCGCCGGGCCGACGGCGACGTCGACGACGTCGGACGCGCCAGAGAAGTCCTCCGCGCCGACCAAGGCCACGGCTCGTCGGGGCAACGCTTCCACGCCCACGACGTCCGGGTCGACGGATGCGCCCGAGACGTCGGCACCGTCCGGGTCTGACACGACCGAGGCCGCGTCGACCCAGAGGTCCGAGAAGCCGGCCAAGCGGGGCACGCGCAAGCGTGCCGCGAGCCGACCCGCAGGGAGCCCGACGGCGGATACGGCTTCCGAGAAGGCCGCGGGTACGCCTGAGACGAGGGTCGACGCCGACGCCGGTGCGCCGGTGGTGGAGGCCGAGGCAGCGCCGTCGACCGGGACCGACGAGGCGCCGGTCGAGCTCAGCCGCGACGAGGCTGCGGCGGTGGCCGAGGTCGAGACGATCGAGGCCGAGCTCGTCGCCGAGGGGATCGAGGTGCCGTCCGAGGAGTTCGAGCCCGAGGTTGAGGACGAGGAGCTCGTCGAGCGGCCCCGTCGTCGTCGCCGCCGCGGTGGTCGCGGTCGTCGACGTGGCCCCGGAGGCGACGCCGACGGCTCCGGCGACAAGGAGTCGGACGACGACACGTCGCAGGAGCGGACCGACGAGGACGCCGACGCCACGTCGGGCGGTTCCTCGAAGACCCGTGGGTCCGGCTCGCGTGCCTCCGACGGCGCCACGGCGTCGGATGACTCGTCCACCGACGCCGAGGCGAGCACGGACGAGGACGACGACTCGTCGAACGACGACGGCTCCGGTGAGGGCTCGCGCCGTCGGCGCCGTCGCCGCCGCGGCGGAAGCGGCCGCAGCTCGGACTCCGGGTCACGGTCCGCACGGTCGACGAGCAGCGACGAGGTCACGGCGCTGAAGGGTTCGACGCGCCTCGAGGCCAAGCGTCAGCGACGTCGTGACGGTCGCGACGCCGGCCGCCGCCGCCAGATCATCACCGAGGCCGAGTTCCTGGCGCGCCGGGAGTCCGTCGAGCGGTCGATGATCGTGCGTGAGGTCGACGGCCGGACCCAGATCGCGGTCATCGAGGACGACATCCTGGTCGAGCACTACGTCTCCCAGCAGTCGCAGGCCTCGATGGTCGGCAACGTGTACGTCGGCCGCGTGCAGAACGTGCTGCCCAGCATGGAGGCGGCGTTCATCGACGTCGGCAAGGGGCGCAACGCGGTCCTCTACGCCGGTGAGGTCAACTGGGACGCCGCGGGGCTCGACGGGCAGCCGCGTCGGATCGAGCAGGCTCTCAAGTCGGGCGACTCCGTCCGGGTCCAGGTGACCAAGGACCCCATCGGTCACAAGGGTGCCCGGCTCACCTCGCAGGTGACGCTCGCGGGCCGCTACCTCGTCTTCGTCCCCGGTGGCGGGATGACCGGGATCAGCCGCAAGCTTCCGGACACGGAGCGTGCACGTCTGAAGAAGATCCTCAAGGAGGTCGTCCCCGAGGGCTCGGGCGTGATCGTCCGCACCGCCGCCGAGGGTGCCTCCGAGGCCGAGCTCCGCGCCGACGTCGAGCGCCTGCAGAAGCAGTGGGAGCGGATCGAGAAGAAGACGAAGACCGCCTCCGCGCCGGCCCTCCTGCAGGGCGAGCCGGACATGGCGATCCGCGTGGTGCGCGACATCTTCAACGACGACTTCTCCCGCCTCGTCGTCTCGGGCGACTCGGCCTGGGACGAGATCTCGAACTACGTCGCCGAGCTCGCCCCGGACCTGCGGGACCGCGTCGAGTCGTGGACCTCCGAGCAGGACGTCTTCTCGGTCTACCGTGTCGACGAGCAGCTCGCGAAGGGCATGGACCGCAAGGTCTGGCTCCCGTCGGGCGGGTCGCTCGTGATCGACCGCACCGAGGCGATGACCGTCATCGACGTCAACACGGGCAAGTTCACGGGTGCCGGTGGCACGCTCGAGGAGACGGTGACGCGCAACAACCTCGAGGCCGCGGAGGAGATCGTCCGCCAGCTCCGGCTGCGCGACATCGGCGGGATCATCGTCGTCGACTTCATCGACATGGTCCTCGAGTCCAACCGAGACCTGGTGCTCCGGCGCCTCGTCGAGTGCCTCGGCCGTGACCGGACCCGTCACCAGGTCGCCGAGGTGACGTCGCTCGGACTCGTCCAGATGACCCGCAAGCGCGTGGGCCAGGGCCTGGTCGAGGCGTTCTCGGAGACCTGCGAGCACTGCCACGGTCGCGGGTTCATCGTCCACGACCAGCCGATCGAGAAGTCCGGCGGCTCGGACCACGACCACGGCCGCAAGGACCACAAGGACCACGGCAAGCAGGGGCGCAAGGGCGACGACGAGTCGCGCGGGCGTTCGCGACGGCGACGCTCGGGCAGCTCGGACGGGGCCGGGGACGAGTCGACGTCCGACGCTCCGACGGAGACCGTCCCGGTCCTGCCGGAGGACAGCGCACGGGCCGCGGTGAAGGCCACGCTGGCGACGATCGCCGCAGCCGCGGCGCACGCCCACGAGCACGAGAACGAGGCCGAGTCCGCGTCGGAACCGACGCGCGCGCAGGCGCCGGAGCCCGTGTCCGAGCCGGCCGCCGCCGGCGAAGACGCCGCACCGGCCGGTGCCGAGGGCGCCTCCTCGGGCGAGCCCGTGGCAGCACCTGCGGAGGACGAGCCGGCCGCGACCAGGCCCGCCCTCGACCTGCCCCGGGCGAGCGCGCCTGCGGAGCGCGAGCCCGCGGCAGACCTCAGCGGAGACTTCGGGATCGTCCTGCCGGACCGCTCGAGCGGCACCGCTCCGCGCAAAGGAGCCGAGGCCCGTGCGGCCTCGAAGCCTGTGGCAGAGGCTGACGGGTCGGCGGGAGAAGTAGACGGCTCCCCTGCGGGGCCGTCCTCGGACGACTGACGCTGCAGACCTGAGGACCCCGGAACCGCGATGGCGGTTCCGGGGCCCTCGTGCATCAGGACGCGGTCGGAGCCTCGGTGAGGCGGCTCGGCGTCGCGGTGCGTGCGACCGACGGCCGGCCGGGTGTCGCACCGAAGAGTCGTTCGGCGCGACCGAGCCAGGCGGCTCGCCGGGCGTCACCGACGCCGCGCGGGCGGCCGTGACGGAGATGTCGGACGTGTCGCACGCCGAGCTGCCGGAACGTGCCGCGCCCGAGCATGCGGCCCACGGGGTCTCCGTACCACCACCGGAAGACCGGCACCGGCGTGGTCATGGTGGTCATCACCGTCACACCGCGCAGATGCCCGAGGCGGCCGACGAGCGTGTCGAGCGGCCCGTCGTCGTACGCGAACCCGGGCACCAGCACCTTGTCGAGGAACCCCTTGAGCCGTGCGGGCAGCGAAGCCCACCACACGGGACTCACGACGACGAGGTGGTCGGCCTCGAGAATGCGGCGCTGGTAGTCCACGACGCGCGGGTCCGCGGTGGCCTGCCCGCGCCACGCCGCGAGATCCGCCAGACGCATGACGGGGTCGAAGTCGTCGGCGTCGAGGTCGATCACGTCGACGTCGTGCCCGTGCGCGTCGGCTCCCCGGGCGACGGCGTCGGTCAGGGCGCGGGTGAGGCTTCCGGGGTAGGGGTGGTCAACGACGAGAAGAATCTTCACAGCGGCTCCTTAACAACGTTCAACTGAACAGTGTTCAGGCTCCTTGATCGTTGCTAGGATGTCAACTGTCCCGATCAGGCGTCCGGCAGGCGCCCACCCGGCACCAGGCAGGCAGCAGAGGAGGGTCATGGCCGAGAGGCTCGACCGCTCCCGGGTCGCGCGTCGCGCGCTTGAGCTGCTCGACGACGGTGGTCTCGACGCCCTCACCCTGCGGCGACTCGCGGCGGACCTGGGCGTCAAGGCTCCGGCCCTGCTGTGGCACTTCCGGGACAAGGGCGACCTGCTCGACGAGATGGCCGCCATGATGCTGGCCGACCTCGTGGAGGCAGCGGACTGGACCGACGTCGGCGCGGGCTGGGAGGCCTGCATGCGGGAGTCTGCCGAGACCATGCGGGGCGAGATCGCCCGGCGGCCGGACGGTGCTCGGCTCTTCGCCCGGACCTTTGCCAACCAGGAACTCGGGCGTGCCGCGATCACGCAGCCCGTGCAGCTTCTCGTCGAGGCCGGGTTCGCCGTCGAGGACTCGGTCCGGGCCTGGCGGACTCTCCTCGGGTTCGTGCTGGGGTTCGTGGTCCAGGAGCAGGCCGGGGGCTCGGCGGACGCCGACGCGCAGTTCGCCTTCGGTGTCGACGTCGTGGTGGACGGTGTGGCTGCCAGGGTCGACCTCGCCGGCATTTGACCCTGGGGAGTCTGAACCGTAGTCTTGAACGTCGGTGCGTCACGTGCGCGCCGTTCCAGTGTGCCCACGTCTGGTACCGCACTCACATGCCGCGGCATGCACGAGTCGACAAGCCGGTCCGTCGTGGTGAGCACGCCGCAGATCTAGAGAGATGAGCAGCAACGTGGTGTACGCAGTCGTCAAGGCCGGTGGCCGTCAGGAAAAGGTGTCCGTCGGGGACATCGTCGTCGTCGATCGCCTGAAGGCGTCCGAGGGCGAGTCGGTCGACCTGCCCGCGCTCCTGCTCGTCGACGGGGAGAAGGTGACCACCGACGCCGAGAAGCTCGCGAAGGTCAAGGTCACCGCCGAGGTCGTTCAGGACGAGAAGGGCCCGAAGATCACGATCCTCCGGTACAAGAACAAGACGGGCTACCGCCGTCGCCAGGGTCACCGTCAGCAGCTCACCCGCCTGAAGGTCACTGGCATCAAGTGATCCGGCCCGGGTTCTCCCGGTAGACCGACTCCTCGTACTGAAAGCAGGTATCTCAGATGGCACACAAGAAGGGCGCGAGCTCCTCGCGCAACGGTCGTGACTCGAACGCTCAGCGTCTGGGCGTCAAGCGCTTCGGCGGCCAGGTCGTTGGAACGGGCGAGATCATCGTCCGCCAGCGCGGCACGCACTTCCACCCGGGCAACAACGTCGGCCGCGGTGGCGACGACACCCTCTTCGCTCTCGCCGACGGCGCCGTGCAGTTCGGCACCCGTCGCGGTCGCAAGGTCGTCGACATCGTCGCAGTCGAGGGCTGATCAGCCCTCAGGCTGAGAAACACCTCTCGGGAGGGGCGCACCTGACGGGTGCGCCCCTCCCGTGTTTCGTCTCACCACTTCCTGGGTCCGCGCGACCCTGAGAGGATCTCCTCATGGCAGCATCATTCGTCGACCGTGTCGTCCTGCATGCCGCGGGCGGTGACGGAGGCAATGGCTGCGCCTCGATCCGCCGCGAGAAGTTCAAGCCGCTGGCGGGCCCCGACGGCGGCAACGGTGGTGACGGCGGAACGGTCCGTCTCGTCGTCGACCCGCAGGTCACGACCCTCCTCGACTACCACCACGCCCCGCACCGCGACGCTCCGAGCGGCTCCCAGGGGATGGGAGACAACCGGCACGGTGCGGCCGGCGGCGACCTCGTGCTCCCGGTCCCGGACGGCACCGTCGTCAAGGACACCGACGGGACCGTGCTCGCCGACCTCGTCGGAGCGGGCACCGAGTTCATCGTCGCCGAGGGTGGGCGTGGTGGTCTCGGGAACGCGGCCCTCTCGTCGCAGCGGCGCAAGGCACCGGGTTTCGCCCTGCTGGGCGAGCCGGGTGACGCCGCGGACATCGTGCTCGAGCTCAAGTCGCTCGCCGACGTCGCGCTCGTGGGCTACCCGAGTGCCGGCAAGTCCTCGCTCGTGGCGGCGATCTCGGCCGCACGGCCCAAGATCGCCGACTACCCCTTCACCACCCTGGTGCCGAACCTCGGTGTGGTGCAGGCCGGGGAGACCCGCTTCACCGTCGCGGACGTCCCCGGACTGATCCCCGGTGCGAGCCAGGGCAAGGGTCTGGGTCTCGAGTTCCTCCGGCACATCGAGCGCACCGCCGTGATCGTCCACGTGCTCGACTGCGCGACGCTCGAGCCCGGGCGTGACCCGGTGAGCGACCTCGACACGCTCGAGGAGGAGCTCGCCACCTACGCGCAGGACCTGGAGATCGAGGGCGGGCGCGTGCCCATCGCGGACCGGCCCCGCCTCGTCGTCCTGAACAAGATCGACGTGCCCGAGGCGCGTGAGCTCGCCGACCTCGTCCGCCCGGACCTCGAGGCGCGAGGTCTGCGCGTCCTCGAGATCTCGACGGCGAGCCACGAAGGGCTGCGTCAGCTGACCTTCGACCTGGCCAAGGTGGTCCGCCATGCCCGCGCCTCCGCCCCGGCACCGGAGGCGACACGCACGGTGATCCGGCCGAAGGCGGTCGACGAGTCCGGGTTCACCGTCAAGCGGATGGAGCAGGCGGGGGAGCCGTACTTCTGGGTCCGCGGGCGCAAGGTCGAGCGCTGGGTCCGCCAGACGGACTTCTCGAACGACGAGGCCGTGGGCTACCTCGCGGACAGGCTCGACCGCGCGGGGGTCGAGGACGGTCTGTTCAAGGCCGGCGCGGTCGCCGGCGACGAGGTCCGGATCGGACCCGAGCAGAACCAGGTGATCTTCGACTGGGAGCCGACCATGCACGCGGGGGCCGAGCTGCTGACGGGCCCGCGCGGCACGGACCTGCGGATCGACGAGTCAAACCGCCCCACGCGCAAGGACAAGCGCCGCGAGTACACCGAGCGGATGGACGCGAAGACCGAGGCTCGGCAGGAGCTCTGGACCGAGCGCGAGGCCGGCCAGTGGACGGATCCGAACGAGGACTGAGCACCGGTGCCGTCGCGCCGGGCAGCCGTGAGTATCCTCACGTCTGCCCGGCGCGTCGCGCTCTCGGCGTGTCACGTCGTGAAATCTGACAGGTCTGAGGGCGACTTGGGTGGATGATGGTGCGGTGACTCTCGCAGACAGATCCCACATGCCCGACGCCGAGCGCGTCGTGATCAAGATCGGCTCGTCGTCGCTCACCGGCCCCGACGGCCGGCTCGACGTCCAGGCGGTGAGAGCTCTCGTCGACGTCATCGCGGCCCGACACCTTGCAGGTGGTCAGGTCGTGCTCGTCACGTCAGGCTCCGTCGCCGCTGGCATCGACCCGCTCGGCCTTGCATCCCGACCACGCGACCTCGCGACCGCCCAGGCGGCCGCCTCCGTGGGGCAGGGAATGCTCATCGCCCGCTACTCCGAGGCGTTCGCGGCCCACGGCCTGCGTTCGGCGCAGGTGCTTCTCACCGCAGAAGACACGGTGCGCCGTGGCCACTACCGCAACGCCCAACGTTCGCTCGAGCGCCTGCTCGAGCTCGGCGTCGTCCCGATCGTGAACGAGAACGACGCCGTGGCCACCAACGAGATCCGGTTCGGGGACAACGACCGGCTCGCCGCGCTCGTCTCTCACCTGGTCCGCGCCGACGCCATGATCCTGCTCACCGACGTCGACGGACTCTACGACGGCCCTCCCGACCGCCCCGGCACGTCGCAGATCAGCGTCGTGAACTCTCCCCAGGAGATCGAGCACATCGACATCGGGGGCACCGGAAGTGCCGTCGGCACCGGTGGCATGGTGACGAAGATCGCCGCCATGTCGATCGCCACGACCTCGGGAATCCCGACCATCCTGACGAAGGCGACGAACGTCGCCGGCGCGCTGGCCGGTGAGCAGGTCGGCACGTGGTTCGCCGTGACCGGCAAGCGCACCACCCGTCGGCGTCTCTGGCTGGGGCACGCCGCACGCGTGCGCGGTCGCCTCGTCCTCGACGACGGCGCGGTCCAGGCGATCAAGCGCGGGGGAGCGTCGCTCCTTCCCGCCGGGATCACCGACGTGAAGGGCGAGTTCGACGCGGGGGACCCGGTCGAGCTCGTGGACCCCGCCGGTGGCGTGGTGGCGCGCGGACTGGTCGCCTTCGACTCGACAGAGCTGCCCGAGCTGATCGGCCGTTCGACGCACTGGCTGCGTGAGCGCCTCGGTGAGGGGTACGACCGCGAGGTGGTCCACCGAGACGACCTCGTGCTTGCGCGCGTCCGCCTCTGACGGCGTTCCGACCGACGGAACGCCGTGACGTCGGCGGGGTGGGGCACGTACCCTCGAAGCATGACTTCGTTGGACACGACCGCCCGCCCCGCCGACAGCACCACCGCCCAGGCCCCCGGCCAGGGTGCTGTGCCACAGGATGTCCGCGCCGGCGTCGAGGCCATCGCCCGACGCGCGCAGGTCGCCTCTCGCTCGCTCGCGACCGCGACCCGAGCCACGAAGGACTCCGCACTCCTCGCCCTCGCGGATGCGCTCGACGCGTCCGCCGAGCGGATCGTCGAGGCGAACGCCGAGGACCTGGAGCGTGGCCGCTCCAACAACATGAGCGAAGGTCTGCTGGACCGGCTCGCCCTGACGACCGAGCGTGTCGGCGCCATTGCCTCCGCCCTGCGCGACCTCGCCGCGCTGCCCGACCCCGTGGGCGAGATCGTCCGCGGCTCCACCCTCCCGAACGGCCTGCGCCTTCGCCAGGTCCGCGTCCCGATGGGCGTCGTCGGCATGATCTACGAGGCACGGCCGAACGTGACCGTGGACGCCGCCGGCCTCGCGCTGAAGTCGGGCAACGCCGTCATCCTGCGCGGAGGCTCGGCCGCCGCCAGCTCGAACGCCGTGATCGTCGAGGTCCTCGGCGAGGCGCTGGAGGCGCAGGGCCTGCCCGCCGACCTCGTCCAGTCGATCGACGCGTACGGCCGTCCCGGGGGCGTCGCGTTGATGCACGCGCGCGGTCTCGTGGACGTCCTCGTGCCCCGCGGCGGCGCGAGCCTGATCCAGACCGTTGTGACCGAGTCGACCGTGCCCGTCATCGAGACCGGCGTGGGCAACTGCCACGTCTTCGTCGACGAGTCGGCCGACGTCGCGACGGCCCTGCCGATCGTCCTCAACTCCAAGACGCACCGCGTCGGTGTCTGCAACGCCGCGGAGACGCTCCTCGTCCACGCGGGTGCCGCGGAGGACTTCCTGCCCGCCGCTCTCGACGCCCTCGACGCGTCCGGCGTGGTGATCCACGGCGACGCACGCGTGCAGGAGCTGGCGCCTGACGAGGTCACCGTCATCCCGGCGACCGACGAGGACTGGGGCAAGGAGTACCTCGCCCTCGAGATGGCGGTGCGGGTCGTCGACGACATCGACGCCGCGATCGAGCACGTCCGCACCTGGACGTCCGGACACACCGAGGCGATCGTCACGCGCGACGTGACGTCGTCGGAGCGTTTCATCGCCGACGTCGACGCCGCCGCCGTGATCGTCAACGCGAGCACGCGGTTCACCGACGGTGCCGAGTTCGGACTCGGTGCCGAGATCGGCATCTCGACGCAGAAGCTCCACGCGCGAGGACCCATGGGGCTCGCGGAGCTCACGACCACCAAGTGGATCGTGACGGGGGACGGCCACGTCCGTCCGTAGGCCGGGGTCTCTCACGACGACCGTCGTGAGAGACTAAAGTCCCTCCGGGCCCGATCGGGTCCGGTACAGATCGAACACTCCATGGAGGACACCGTGGTTGCTGCCGCTCTCGTCATTGCCCAGGAAGGCGCAGAGGCCGTCAACGAGCTCCCGATCTCGCCGATCATGTTCGGTGTGCTCGGGTTCACCGCGCTCGTCTCGCTGCTGCTGGTGACGTACGCGTTCCGCAGCGTCGGCACACGCCACTGACCTTCCCGGCCCCCATGGAGCGCAGGCCACGCATCGGTGTCATGGGTGGGACGTTCGACCCGATCCACCACGGTCACCTGGTCGCGGCGAGCGAGGCCGCTGCGCACTTCGACCTCGACGAGGTCGTGTTCGTGCCGACCGGCAGTCCGACGTTCAAGCAGGACCGTGACGTCACGGACGCCGAGCACCGGTATCTGATGACGGTGATCGCGACGGCGTCGAACCCCCGGTTCACGGTCAGTCGGGTCGACGTCGATCGGCAGGGCTTGACGTACACCGTGGACACGCTGCGTGATCTGCGTGCGCTGCGTCCCGATGCGGAGTTCTTCTTCATCACGGGCGCGGACGCCGTCGCACAGATCCTGGCCTGGAAGGATGCGTCCGAGCTCTGGGGGATGGCACACTTCGTGGCTGTGACCCGTCCGGGGCATCCTCTCGACCTCGAGGGGATCCCCGCGGACGTCGTCACGAGCGTCGAGGTTCCGGCACTGTCCATCTCGTCGACGGACTGCCGCGAGCGTGTCGCTGCGGGTCACCCCGTGTGGTATCTCGTCCCCGACGGGGTCGTCCAGTACATCGCGAAATATGGCTTGTATCGAGGTTTGAACGATGAATGATCGGCCCGGAGAGCCGGTGCGTCCGCTGACGCGCCGCGAGATCCGCGAACGGGAGCGCGCTGCTGCGGCTGCCGCAGAGGGTGCTGCGCCCGCCCCGAGCTCGACGCCGTCGCGCGGGCCGACCCCCGTCGGCCCGCAGCCCGTGGCCCCGCGTGAGTCCCGGGCGACCCCGCCCGCAGCGTCGAGCACCTACTCGGCACCGTCCCGGCGCTCGTTGCGCGAGCCGGAGTCCGCGGCGACGCCCGCTCCGTCGCGCGGGGTTCGCCCCCCGGCCTCGACGGCCGGCACACGTCGCCTCGACGAGAGGGGGCACCTGACGCCCGTGCAGGCGACCGGTGAGCAGGTTGTCCGTCCGCAGCCGACCGGCGCGACCCGTGCGCCCGCGTCATGGGACTCCACACCGGCCCCACGACCGTCGTCCTCGACGCGACCGGCCTGGCAGTCCGTCCCGACCCCGCCGCCCTCCGCGCAGTCGGCGCCGGCCGCGCCGCCGAGCGCCCCGTCGGCACCGGCACCCACGCCCTCACCGGCACCGCAGTCCGTGCCCCAGTCCGCGCCCGGGAGGCGTGCCTCGACGGGCGTCCGGCCCGGCGCTGCCGTGCAGAGCGACGCGACGGCCTATCAGCAGCCCGTGGGGTCGACGCAGGTCTTCGGGGCAACGCCGCCGGCACCGGCATCGACCCCCGCGGAGCCTTCCGCCGGGCAGGCACCCGCGGCCCCCGCGCCCTCCCTGCCCTGGGGTTCCGGCGCTCCGGCGAGCTCGCCGACGCAGGGTGCTGCGGCCCCCTCGCTGCCGACTGCTCCGCCGTCCGTCGCCCCGCCCGCCGACGACTCCGACCTGCCGTGGGCGACGACCTCGACGGAGGCGAGCGCTCCGGCCTCGATCCCCGCGTCCCACCGCCCCGCCCCGGCACGCGACCTCGACGACGAGGACGACTGGGACGAGGACGAGCCCCAGTACTCGTACACGTGGCTTCACTACCTCATCCTCGTCGCCGTCGCCTTCGTGCTCGGGCTCCTCATCTGGGAGCTGGTGCTTCGTCCCGACGAGCCCGCGGCGGCCCTGAACGCCGGAGATCTCCTCCGGACCCTGGCGACCGGCGCCGTCGGCCCGCCATCCGCCTGACTGAGAGGAAGCCGCCGTGACTGCAACCGATCGCGCTGTCGAGCTCGCCATCATCGCCGCACGTGCGGCGTCCGACCGCAAGGCCGCCGAGATCATCGCCCTGGACGTGAGCGACCAGCTCGTCCTGACCGACGTGTTCCTGATCGCCTCGGGATCGAGCGAGCGACAGGTCTCCGGCATCGTCGACGCCGTCGAGGAGGCCCTCTTCGCCGTCGGCGCCAAGCCGATCCGCCGCGAGGGCAAGAGTGCGGCACGGTGGGTGCTCATCGACTTCGGCGACATCGTCGTCCACGTCCAGCACGCTGAGGACCGCGTCTACTACGCGCTCGAGAAGCTCTGGAAGGACTGCCCGGCGATCGAGCTGCCCGAGGACGCTCGTGGCGGGGACGGCGTCGTGCCTGACGACGACGAGGACGAGGACGCCTGGTTCACCGGAGCAGCGTCCGAATGACCGCGGGCACGATCGTCCTGCTCCGCCACGGACGCACCGCCTACAACGCCGCGATGCGTCTGCAAGGGCAGGTCGACATCGAGCTCGACGAGGTGGGTCGGTGGCAGGCGGAGCAGGGCGCGCGTGCGCTCTCGTCCGCGCACCGCGCGACCACCGTCGTCGCGTCCGACCTCTCCCGGGCGGCAGCGACGGCGCAGGCATACGCCGCGCAGCTCGGGGTGGAGCTCGTTCTCGATCCCCGGGTCCGCGAGCGGAGCTTCGGCGACTGGGAAGGGCTGACCGGCCCTGAGATCCGCGAAGTATGGCCCGAGGAGTACGCCGCGTGGCGTCGCGGCGACGACCCGCTGAGCGTGGGCGCCGAGGCGAAGGTCGACGTGGCCGCACGTTTCCGCGAGGCCGTCCTCGAGCACGCCGACGCCTTGGACGAGGGCGACACGCTCGCCGTCGTCTCGCACGGTGCTGCGATCACGCTCGGCATCACGGCACTCCTGGGACTCGACGCCGGGCACTGGCGCGGTGTCGCGGGCCTTCACAACGTGCACTGGTCGCACCTGCACCGCTCCGGGCCGGGCGTGACGCCGGACTGGCGCCTCGTGGCCCACAACGTCGGCGCCGGCTACCCGCTCGACGAGTGGAACGCGGGGCCGGACTGGAATTTGGAGCCTGGGCAAGAACCTGCGTAGACTAGCGGTGCTCGGGACGAGGGATTCTTCGAAACCTGAGTGCCAATCATCTGGTTTCCAGGTGTTCGGGGCTGTGGCGCAGCTGGTAGCGCACCTGCATGGCATGCAGGGGGTCAGGGGTTCGAGTCCCCTCAGCTCCACCGAAGACAAAGACGCGGGACCTCGCCGAGGTCCCGCGTCTTTGTCGTCTGCTCGCGTCTGCGATTGCCGGATCTCAACGTCGAGGCAGGATGAACCCGAGGGGAGGGGCCCGACGTCGGGCTCGAGGGATGACAGAGACGGTGGACTTCAAGAAGGGCGACGATCTACGGGCGCCCCGCGGCGACTTCCGTCTGCTCGACGTGCCACCGACGCGATACCTGATGATCGACGGGGACGGTGACCCGAACACGTCGAGCCGGTACGCGGACGCTCTCGCCACGCTCTACCCGGTCGGCTACGCCCTCAAGTTCGCGAGCAAGGACGAGCTGGGACGGAACTACGTCGTGCCACCCCTGGAGGGGCTCTGGTGGGCGGACGACATGACGACGTTCACGACGGCGCGGGACAAGTCTCGATGGCGGTGGACGATGATGCTCCTCGTTCCTCGGTGGGTCCCCGACGGGATGATCACGAATGTCGTACAGCGGGTGCGCGATCGCAAGGCGCCCCCGCGGATCGACGAGCTCCGCTGGGACACGCTCGCCGAGGGCAGGGTCGTCCAGACGCTCCACGTCGGTCCGTTCGACGACGAAGGCCCCGTGCTGGCGCGGATGCACGACGAGTTCATGCCCGGGCACGGCCTGCGGCCCCGGGGACGGCACCACGAGATCTACCTCGGGGACCCGCGTCGGGTGGCTCCGGAACGGATGCGCACGGTTCTGCGGCAACCTGTCGAGCCGGTCTGACGCCGGTTTCGACAAGCTCAACCGGCGTTGGTCGGACTCAACTGGCGTTGGTCGAGCCTGTCGAGACCCGGTTTCGACAAGCTCAACCGGCGTGGGTCGGGCCTGTCGAGACCCGGTTTCGACAAGCTCAACCGGCGTGGGTCGGGCCTGTCGAGACCCGGTTTCGACAAGCTCAACCGGCGTGGGACGGGCTCAACCGGCGTGAGTCGGGCTCCGTCGGCGCGGGGCTGCGGCTACCGTGCCCCTATGGTGACGACGGATGTGCCCGAGCTGCTCGTGGACGATGTGGCGGCATGGCGAGGATGGCTCGACGTGAACGAAGACTCGCACGACGGTGTCTGGCTCGTCCTGGCGAAGAAGGGCACGGTCGACCCCACGCGCCTGACCTACGCCGAGGCGCTCGACGAGGCACTGTGCAGCGGGTGGATCGACGGGCAGAAGCGGAGCCGGGACGCGGCGACGTTCCTTCAGCGGTTCACCCCGCGACGTCGGGCGAGCATGTGGTCGGCGCGCAACGTCGAGCACGTCGCGCGGCTCGTCTCCGAGGGGCGGATGCGCGCCCGGGGGACCGGCGAGGTGGACCGGGCGCGTGCGGACGGCCGGTGGGATCGTGCCTACCCGGGTTCGGCGACGATCGAGGTGCCCGCCGATCTCGCGGCGGCACTGAAGGACTCGCCCGGTGCGGCAGCTGCGTTCGGGCGGCTCAATCGGCAGGAGCGCTACAGCGTGCTGCACCCCGTGGTGTCGGCGTCGACGGACGACCTGCGCGCGGCGAGGATCCGTGTGCAGGTGGCGCGACTGGCAGAGCGGGCGCAGCAGCCGGACGCGTGACATGTCTCACGTGTGCGTTCCGAGGTGGATTTGTGAGTGAGGCGTGCCTTACCTTGGCAAGGTAAACCTCACCTGAGGGGGCGTGCACCTGCTGCGCGCCGTCCGTCACCCGGAAGGACCCCATGTCCCGCATCTCCCGGCTCGCCGCCGTCCCGGTCGCCGCTCTTCTCTCCCTGGGCCTCGCCTCGTGCGCCTCCGACGAGCCCGCGGGCGAGACCGAGGCCGCCTCGAACACGTGGGAGCCGGTGACGGTCGAGCACGCCTTCGGGACGACGACGATCGAGACCGAACCCGAGCGCGTCGCCACCGTGGCCTGGGCCAACCACGAGGTGCCGCTCGCCCTCGGTGTCGTGCCGGTCGGCATGGCGGCCTCGACGTTCGGTGACGACGACGCGAACGGGGTGCACCCGTGGGCCGAGGAGGCGCTCGCCGACCTCGACGCCGAGACGCCGGTGCTCTTCGACGAGACGGACGGCATCGACTTCGAGGCCGTCGCCGACAGCCAGCCCGACGTGATCCTGGCCGCGTACTCGGGGCTGACGCAGGAGGACTACGACACGCTCTCCGAGATCGCGCCGGTCGTCGCCTACCCCGAGGCCCCCTGGTCGACGCCCTGGCGGGAGATGATCGAGGTCAACGCCGCCGGCCTCGGCATGGCGGAGGAGGGCGACGAGCTTGTCGCGGACCTCGAGCAGCAGATCGCCGACGTCGTCGCCGAGTACCCGCAGATCGAGGGTGCGACAGGGATGTTCCTCACCCATGTCGACCCGAGCGACCTGAGCCAGGTCAGCTTCTACTCCGCGAACGACACGCGCGTCCAGTTCTTCGAGGATCTCGGCATGGAGATCCCGGCGAGCATCGAGGAGGCCTCGGCCGACACCGACTCCTACTCGGTCACCATCAGCGCCGAGCAGGCCGACATGTTCGACGACGTCGACGTGATCGTCACCTACGGCGGCGAGGAGCTGCGGGACGCGCTCGAGTCCGACCCGCTCCTGTCCCAGATCCCCGCCGTCGAGAACGGCGCGATCGTGGACCTGCCCGGCGACCAGCCGCTCGGCACCGCCGCGAACCCGACGCCCCTGGCGATCTCCTGGGTGCTCGACGACTACGCCGGGCTGATCGCGGACGCCGTCGACAAGGGCGAGTGACCACCACCGTCCTCCAGCAGCCCTCGGGCGTCGCCGCGCTGCGACGCCCGAGGGCTCGTCGTGCTGCGGGCCTTCTCGGGCTCGGCGCGCTCGTCGTCGCCGTCGTCGTCCTCTCGGTGACGGTCGGCTCTCGCGACGTCGCGTGGCACGACGTCTGGGCGGCGCTCGGCGGGGCCAGCGACGGGTTCGACCGTGGAGCCGTCGCCAAGCGGATCCCACGCACCTTCCTCGCCGTGCTCGCCGGTGCCGCGCTCGGGGTCTCCGGCGCCGTGATGCAGGGCGTGACCCGCAACCCGTTGGCCGACCCGGGCATCCTCGGTGTCAACATGGGGGCGTCGCTGGCGGTCGTCACGGGGATCGCGTACTTCGGGCTCAGCACCGCCACCGGGTACATCTGGTGGGCGATCGCCGGGGCGTGCGTGACCGCCGTCGTCGTCTACGCCATCGGGTCCGCCGGACGCGGCGGGGCGACGCCCCTCAAGCTGGCGCTCGCCGGTGCTGCCGTCTCGGCCGCGCTCGCCTCGTTCGTCAGCGCGGTCGTCCTCGGACGCAACGACATCGCCGGGGGAGTGCGGTCGTGGCAGATCGGGGGCGTCGGGGGTGGGACCGCCGAGTCCGTCTCGACCGTCCTGCCGTTCCTCGTCGCCGGGTTCCTCCTCTGCCTGCTCAGTGCTCAGGCGCTCAACTCGTTGGCGCTCGGGGACGACCTCGCCGCAGGTCTCGGCGAACGCGTCGCCGTCGCCCGGGGATCCGCGGCGCTCGGTGCCACGGTCCTCTGCGGCGCGGCGACCGCGGTGACGGGACCGATCGGCTTCGTCGGGCTCGTCGTCCCGCACGCCTGCCGCATGCTGATCGGACCCGACCACCGATGGTTGCTGCCGTACTCCGCGCTCACCGGTGCGGTCCTGCTCACGCTCGCCGACGTCGTCGGACGGGTCGTCGCCCGCCCCGCCGAGATCGACGTCGGCATCATCACCGCACTGATCGGTGCCCCCGTGTTCATCGCGATCGTCCGCCGGCAGAAGGTGCGCGCCCTGTGACCACCACACTCACCGCACCGCCCACCACGGCGAGCGGCCTGGACGTCGCGCAAGGCCGGGCCCGCCGTGCCGCACGACGTCGCACGGTGCTCCTGCTGCTCGTGGCGCTGCTCGTCATCGCGTTCGCCACGACCCTCATGGTCGGCAACACCTTCTACACGCCGTCGGAGGTCGTCCGGGTGCTCGTCGGCCAGGACGTGCCGGGTGCCTCGTTCACGGTCGGCACCCTGCGGTTGCCGCGAGCGGTGCTCGGCGTCCTGGCGGGATTCGCCTTCGGGCTCGCCGGCGTGACCTTCCAGACCATGCTCCGCAACCCCCTCGCGAGCCCGGACATCATCGGGATCAGCTCCGGCGCGTCCGCCGCCGCCGTGATCGGGATCGTCGTCCTCGGCCTCGGTTCCACGCAGGTCTCGATCCTCGCCGTCGTCGGCGGGCTCGGTGTGGCGCTCGCGGTCTACGGGCTCTCGGCCACGCGGGGAGGCGTCGCGGGCACACGCCTGATCCTCGTCGGGATCGGGGTCGCCGCCATGCTCGACTCGGTGACCTCCTACGTGCTCTCGCGCGCGTCCGAGTGGGACCTGCAGGACGCGATGCGATGGCTCGCGGGCAGCCTCAACGGTGCCCGGTGGGGTCAGATCCTCCCGCTGGTGGTCGCCCTGGCCGTGCTGGGCCCGCTCCTGCTCGCGCAGGCACGGAACCTCGCCGCGCTCCAGCTCGGGGACGACACGGCGGCCGCCCTCGGTGTTCGGGTGGGAGCCACCCGGCTCCTGCTCGTGGTCGCGGCGGTCGGACTCGTCGCCTTCGCGACGGCTGCCACCGGGCCCATCGCGTTCGTCGCCTTCTTGGCGGGGCCCATCGCGGCGCGGATCGTCGGGCCCGGCGGGTCGTTGTTGCTGCCCGCCGCGCTCGTGGGCGCACTGCTCGTCGTCGCCGCCGACCTGGTCGGTCAGTTCGCCTTCGACACCCGGTTCCCCGTCGGTGTCGTCACGGGTGTCCTCGGTGCCCCCTACCTCGTCTACCTCATCGTCCGCACCCACCGATCGGGAGGGTCGCTGTGACCACCGACCACCAGCTCACCGTCGACCACCTCACTCTCGGCTACGGGGACCGCACCGTCGTCACCGACTTGCAGGTGGACGTCCCACCCGGCCGGATCACGGCGATCGTCGGCGCGAACGCCTGCGGCAAGTCGACGCTCCTGCGGTCGATGTCGAGACTCCTCGCCCCGCGTGCGGGCCAGGTCCTGCTCGACGGCAAGGACGTCCACCGCATGCCCGCCAAGCAGCTGGCCCGTACTCTCGGCCTCCTCCCGCAGTCGCCGGTGGCGCCCGAGGGGATCGCCGTGGCCGACCTCGTCGGTCGTGGACGGCACCCGCACCAGAGGATCCTGAGCCGGTGGTCGCACGACGACGACGTCGCGGTCGCCGCGGCGCTGGACGCCACCGGTACCGCCGAGCTCGCCGACCGACCCGTGGACGAGCTCTCGGGCGGGCAGCGGCAACGGGTGTGGATCGCCATGGTGCTCGCCCAGCAGACGGACCTGCTCCTCCTCGACGAGCCGACGACGTTTCTCGACGTCGCCCACCAGGTCGAGGTGCTCGACCTGCTCGCCGACCTCAACGCCGCCCGAGGGACGACGGTCGTCATGGTGCTGCACGACCTGAACCTGGCCGCCCGGTACGCCGACCACCTCATCGCGCTCGCCGACGGTCGCGTCCATGCGGCCGGCGCGCCTGGCGACGTGCTCACCGAGGAGACCGTCCGAGCGGTCTTCGACCTCGAGAGCAGGGTGATCGTCGACCCCACGTCCGGCACACCGCTGATGCTGCCCGTCGGTCGGCATCATGCGGTCGCCAGGCTCTAGATTGTCCCGTTCATGACGTTTGTGATCGCTGGCTGATCGGGGGAGCCCGCCCAGGGCAGTTCCGTCGTGGGGTGTTGAACCCTGCAATCCCGGTGCATGCGCGGGCGCGCGTACGTTGTGTTGGTGAAGACCCTGGCAGTAGGCCCACTCGGTGGTCAGGGTGCGGCCTGAACCAGTCAACGCGGCGAGCCAACAGAATCCGGGCCAATCCCTCTCAGTCGACCCGTGGGTTGTCGCGGGTGCCCTGCCGGCGACGAGCCCGGTCGGCGAGTCCGTCGAAGAACTTGCTTGTAGCCTCACTCGCGCGAGCGACGCTAGCAGCCCCTGCGTCGAGTGCCTTGTCCCTAAGATCTCCGGTCTTCCCGACGGCCTGTGCACTCCGCCGTCGTGCGGCGCCAATTGCGTCCTGCCCGGATTCGAACGTCTGGTCCCGGGTGTCCACCACGGCGGCGAGCCAACGACGTGCTTCGGCAGTCTCTGCCTCCGACACGAGACCGAGACTTCTTTCGAACTCGAGGACAGCACCGACCACGTCGTTGCTGGCACCCACGACCTTCGGTGACACGAACGGGTTGAAGAGGACCTTTTGGTTGGCCCTGTTTGATGCGTCGTTCATGCGACCGACGAGCTCGCCGCAGGCACCGCCGATAACTTCCAGCCGCTTCTGTCGAGTCCTGCGTAATCCGACACGATGCCGGTTGAGTTCCTCGGGATTTGCGTCGGCGACACGGTCGAGCTCGAGGACGTCGATCGCATCCTGTACCTGAACCGAGCGGGCAATCACCGCGAGCCATTCCGCGACAGAGATGCGGACATGCTGCGTTGCTTTGACCAAGTGTCCGAGATCCTGTTCGGCCTCGAGACCGTCGGCCAAGCCATCGAGCTGGCGCACCGCATACGCCTGAGTGCTGGCGATAGTCGCCGCACCGCCCTGGATCTTCGACCAGGTGATCTCCGGAACCCGACCCACCTCGTCACGGATCGTGATGGCGTCATCGACCAAGAGTGACACGCCGATCATCCCGGCGAGGACGCCGTCCTTTTGCGCGCGCAAGATATCGTCGACCTTCTTGTCGATCTGCGCGAGGTAGTCGCGGAGCTCATCAATCGACCGCTGCAACTCGCGTTGTGCCATCATCGTCCCGATCGAGGCGAGGGCCGCGGGGTTCGTGACGAGCGCGAAGGGCGAGCTAACCACCTGGATCCAAGACTGCACGTCGCCCGGTTTGCCGATCATCGCGTGGCTGATCGCTGGATTGGCCTTGGTTGCCTGCAGGCCGAACTGGCGTACCTTTGCCGCGGACTGCTCCGTCAGCTTGAGCCAGCGGCCCGATTCGGCCGCGATCTGTCCGCCAGCCTGTAGCGCCAGTCCACCGAAGCCGCTGACGCTGTGAGCTCCGTCCATGGCTACGTGGGCGAGCGACCGCGACTCCGCGCTGACTAGATCGAGGTCGAGCATGAACTGTTCGATCGCATCTTCCGCACCGACGACAGCGAGACCGCTGCCATCACTGACCAACTCAAGTTCGGCGCTCACGGGTCCTCCTGTTCGGCTGCTGCCAGAAGTCTAGAACCCTCCCGATGTCGGCCTTGCCCGCGCGGTCCTGTTTCGACCCCCGTGGTGGGTGAATTCGGCGGCGGTATTTGCGTCAACGTTCCTAGTCGACGGGGGCGTCGACGGACAGGCGATGTCGGTAGCGCCCGAGCAAGAACCTGATCTGCGCACCGAGTGCCCGGCTCGACTGATGTGCGAACATTGGCGCCCTCGTGTCGCCCCCGCCCGGGAGTCCTGGTCAAGTCCCAGGAAGTGGTGTAGGGGTCCTTCGATGAGAGGGGTCAGGCTGTCAGGGCGGGCAAGGTCTCGGTGGTCACCTCATTCACGGTGCTGGTGGTGATGGTCAGACGGCAACGGGCCAGGACGTCGAGCCCGAGGTAGCGACGTCCTTCGGCCCATTCATCGGTCTGCTCGGCCAGGACCGCACCGACGAGGCGCACGATCGCGTCGCGAGAGGGAAAGATCCCGACGGAGTCCGTGCGCCGGCGGATCTCGCGGTTCAGGCGTTCGGCGGGGTTGTTCGACCAGATCTGGACCCAGACGTCTTTGGGGAACCCGGTGAACGCGAGGACGTCAGCGCGAGCGGCATCAAGGTGCTCGGCCACGGCGGGCAGCTTCTCACCCACGTAGTCCAGCAACCGATCGACCTGCGCGGTCACCGCCGCAGCATCAGGCTGGTCATAGACACTGTGGAGCATCGCCTTCACCGCAGGCCCCATGGACTTCGGGCAGATGCTCATCAGGTTCGCGGCGTAGTGGGTGCGGCACCGCTGCCAGGACGCTCCAGGGAGGTGCGCGGCGATTGCCTCGACCAACCCAGCATGCGCATCGGAGGTCACCAGACGGACCCCGCCGAGACCGCGGGCGACCAGGTCAGCGAAGAAACTGCTCCATGCTGCCCCGGTCTCCGAGGTGGCGACGCGCATGCCGAGCACTTCGCGGTGACCATCGCCGCTGACGCCGGTCGCGATCAGGACGACCGCGTTGATCACCCGCCCGCCTTCACGGACTTTCATCGTCAGCGCGTCCGCGGCGACGAACGTGAACGGCCCGGCAGCGTCCAGAGGCCGGTGGCGGAACTGTTCGACGTGCTCGTCGAGATCGGCTGCCATACGGCTGACCTGCGACTTCGAGAGCGAGTTGATGCCGAGCGTCTTGACGAGCTTGGGGGTACCGCCCGCTGCGATAGTGCGCAGCACGCAGTGGGGGAGCCATGCGGCGGGTGGAGACCCCGGCGAGGTAGCAGTCCGCGACCACGGTGATCAGCGCGGATTCGGCGCGTTTGCGGCGCTCGAGCAGCCACTCCGGAAAGTAAGTGCCCGAACGCAGCTTGGGGACGGCGACGTCGATCGTGCCGACCCGCGTGTCGAGGTCGCGGTGGCGGTAGCCATTGCGCTGGGTCGCTCGGTCGGGGCTGGGCCGGCCGTATTCCGCGCCGGCGACCGCGTCAGCGTCCGCGGAAAGGAGCTCGTTGATGATCCGTTGCAGCATCGTGCGCATCAGATCCGGAGAGGCGTCGGCCAGGGCTTCACCGAGCAGGCCGTGAGGGTCGACAATATGAGGAGCGGTCATCGTGATGACTCCGTTCGAGAGTGCTGTGAGAGGTTCACTCGAAGGATCACACGGTGACCGCGTCCTCGTCAGAGACGATCACGAGGCCACCGCGCTACACCACTATCGGGGACTCAACCGGAGCCGCGAACGTCTCGGGCAACGTGCTCGCGCCGGCCTCGTCTTGCGCCTGCTCGGCCTGGACGTTCCGCTACACCAGACCCTTGAGGCTCATGAGGACCTGGAATTCGCGAGGTTGGCCAGCGGCTTCGCCTTGAATTTGTCTTCGTAGAGGGCCATCGTCGGTGGCCCAGGCCTTGCCATTGAGGCTCCCTAGGAGCTGCATCGGACGTGCGACGTCGCCGCGCGACGGACCGCGTGGGTGCGCTGTCCGTCGCGCGCGAGCTTGGTGCAGGAGATATCTCCGAGTGCAGTCGGCGATGCACTGCTCGATTGCAGTCGTCGCACCGCTGACACGAAGAAGCCCGGCTCAGCAGCATCGCTGCAGAGCCGGGCTTCTTGGTGAGACGCGCGAGCGTCGCCAGCGATCAGAGGTTAATCATCTAGGCCGGAAGGCCTGGGGCCGTTGAAAATCCGCGTTCGCTCACGTTCACACCGAGGGCCGTGCTCCCTGCGTGCCCCACTCAAACCGGCGGAAGGACGTTGAAACTGACCGGACAGTTAACGCGGGTCAATGAGTGTGGCCATCCAGTCGCCGAGTTCGACGGCTATGTCAGCGAGGTCGAGCGCCTTCCTACGGTTGACGGTCTCGCTACGACCGTGGGCGATGCGGTTCCTTCGATCGACCATGTAGGCGAGCTCTCGACCGATCCGTGAATCGTCGTCTCCCAACAGGTGTTCAAGCTGCACAGCCCAGCCCTCATCGAAATTCCTCGTCCGCTCCACCAGAACCTCGGGCGCTGGGTTGCGTCCGCGAAACAAGCCATTGACTACGTGACGTGCAATGGCGGGATGGGACTTGGCCTCGGCGAAGTGCTTGATGCAGGTCTCGAACGTGTTCTCGATATACCCCGCCGAGCGCACAACGAGAAAGCGTGCAAGCTCCGCCGCCACTTCGGGCGGCTCCGCCGGCAACTCGTCCAGCATCTTCCGCAGATTGACCAGGCGGGTCCGACTTGTGTCCATCTCCCGCGTCGGCCACGATCCGGGCCAACTCATGCTGCGTCTGCGAACGCCTCGGTTGCGAGGCGGAGACGCGTCGCCATCGGCTCCTCGTTCGCCGTCGCCCGACTGGTAGAAGCCTCGAAATCGTCACTGCCCTTGAGCCCGTCAATTGCGGCAGCAGCAGCCTCCGGCGTGATTTCAGACTGAGCGAGGTGCCGCATAAGGCCGACGTAGATTGCCTCTGCTTGTGCCGCGTTCACCTGCCTGGCACCCTTCCGCAACGCTTGCGGCCCAGGGCCAGCGAGGATAGTCGCGTTTGCTCGGGCGAACAGCTTTGAGGCTGCAATGACCTGCTCGGAGGTTGCATCACGGTGCATCCCGGCGAAGTCGTTGAGGAACTTCTTTAAAGGGCTGGCGTAGCGATCAGCGCCGCAGTACAGGGCGATTATTCGAAGAATCAATTCCTGATCACGAGCACGCGATGACTTACCGCCGTAGAGAGCGCGCCAGTTGGTGTCTTGGTTGAGCCGCTCGAGCAACTCGATCAACGGCCCCGCGTAGAGCGCTACGCGAATCTCGTGCGGGGTCAGTTGAGTACCGCCAGAGTTGAGACGCTCGAAGATCTGGTACACCGCCTCCAGACTCTGCGGGGTTCCGTCGGTGTCTACGATCGTCGCCTGGATGAACGCGTTGTCCAACGTGCGCCGCAGGTCATCGGGTAGGCTCTTGTAGGTCAGCCCCTCGAACCGCTTTGAGACGTTGGCCAGAGAGAAGACTCGCGACCCATGAGTCCCTTCGTAGAAATCTCGCAAAGTAAGCAGGCGCTGTTGCCCGTCGAGCACGAGATAGCGCCGGTCACTCTGGCGCACGAAGAACACGCCGGGTATCGGATAGCCCAAGAGCAGCGACTCGATAAATCTATCCATCTGGGACTTGCGCCAGACGAATCCTCGCTGGAATCCAGCGCTCTCGATGTCTGGATCGTTGTGGCCGAACTGCGGGACGACAATGTCTCGGTTGCGTACACGACGAACTAATCCCTCGACGTCGAAGTCCTGCCCCGCGTACTGCACAGATCGCGCTTCGGGCTCCGCCGCCGTCAGGTCGACGAACTCATCTTCAGTGAGCTCGGGGAATTCTGGTCTGTCGGCTGTCTGCTCTTCAGTCATGCTCCTTGCCCTTCTGTTGCTTCGCGGGAGTCGGCAGACACCCTCACGTAGTGCACGGTGAACGATGAACCGATCAGGCGGAACTCCTGGCGGTTGCGGCCGAAGTCGAAGGGGTTGTCGCTCGGCTTCTGCCAGATGTCGAGGCCCTTGCCGAGATCGATGCGCCAGCCATGATCGGTCTCGATGCGGCGGTCATGGATGGTGTCATCGAGTCGTACGGCAAGTCGCACTCCCACGGCGTCGGAGGCGTCCTTGACGGCCTTCAGCATGATCAGGTGCCGCTGTTTGTACGCCGGGTTTGGTTCCTCCGCGGTGACGAGCTCGACATCGATCTCGTCAGCCGGGTCCTTCGCTGCGGCAAGAAGACTCAGCAGGTCGACGAGGTTGCGGCCCTGGTGCGGCATGCGAATGTAGGGGTCCGTGATCGCGATCCTCGATGCGCCGCGAAGGTACGGCAGGAGGAGGGTCTCGTAGGACACCCCCCGCTGGCCGGCGGTGAAGTCTCGATGCCCCTCGGCCAACGCTGAGGGCTCAGGCTTCCCGGTCGCTTCTGGTGCAGTCACCGAGGTTTCGGACGACGACGCAGCGACCGGGGCCGGAATCACCCCCGTGGCCGCACCTGGGCTTGCTTCGCCGTCACCCTCGGGCCCTGCGCCCCAGTCCCGCCGATACAGCTGCGGGTGCTGGCTCTCCTCAAGCGTCGCGACCTCGTACCACGCCCCCGACGTGTCGGAGTATCGGAAGCGAACCGGGGTTTCGCGCATGGTGGCGTCGATGCGCAGGATTGAGTCCTTGACGCGCTTGCGCCCCTCGACCGCGAACTCCAGCAGCGTGCGGATCTCGTCCTCCGTGGCCTCACCCGTCGGGTGCACGAGCTTCATCAGCCCAGAGAAGGTCTTACGGATGCCGTCCTGGTCGCGCGTGGAGATCGAGTTGTCGAGAGTGAAGTGGTCCTTGTACTTGTCCGAGAAGTCCTCGGACCGCTTCGCCCGCAGGATCTCGGCGAGGTAGTCGACGACGAACCCGTAGCCGGCGGAGAACATCTCCGAGCGGATCGGCGCGACCTCCCAACCGGGGATGTAGTGGTGGACGCGGTCGAGCCACGCTGGGTCGCGGTAGGCGTCAGGCAGCTCGTCGAACAGGTCGGAGTTCTTGAGCATGTAGGGCACGGTGTGCGTCGTGTTGCCGATGAACGCCATCGACGCCTCGGCCCCGTAGATGCTCGTGCCGCGCGAGAACGACTTGTTCGCGAGGTAGTTCTTCATGACATTGACGAGGTTCTGGTCGGTGCGACGATTGGCGGCGAACTCGTCGAAGGCGACGCAGTCCCAGTAGCCGACCAGGCCGATTCGCCCGCTGGCGTTGTTGACGAACAGCTTGGCGACGGTGACCTCTCCGCCGGAGACGAGGATGCCGTTCGGGGAGAACTCGCTGAAGGTGTGCGACTTGCCGGTGCCCTTGGGCCCGAGTTCGACGATGTTGTAGTTGCGCTCTACGAAGGGGATGAGACGCGTCAAGGCGATGAGCTTGCCGCGCTTGTTGAACTGCTCGGGGTTGAGGCCGATCGACTGCATGAGCAGGTCGATCCACTCCTCGGTCGTGAACGCCTTGCGTGCCTCGTAGTAGTGGTCGATGTCGATGCCAGCGACCTGGATGGGCTTGAGACTGCCGAGGATCCACGGTACGACGCGCTGATCGTCAGAGTGGAAGTACTCGATGTCGCAGATGCACCAGACGCCGCCGACGAGAAGCTTGGGGTTCTGCTTGACCGTCACGTCATCGATGACGACGCCGCTGACCTGGAGGTTCTCAAACTCAGCCTCATGGACGTCGTTCTTCTCATTGAGCGTGACGGTGACCTTGTCGATCACACGGTGGCGCCCCTTGCGACGGATCTCCGACTTCACGAGCATGTGCTCGTTGCGGTTGACGTAGTGGGTCGCGAGGATCTGCCGCACGCTGTCGATCCCGACCTGGATCGTGGCCTCGTCGTCGGATGCGGCGTACTGGCCCAACAGGTACTCCAGTACGTACGAGGGCACGACGGCGTTGCCGCGGACCGCTTTGACGAGGTCCTTGCGGACGACGGCGCCGGCGAAGTGCTCGTTGATCTTGTCGTTGAGCGCAGACTTCGTCGGGGCGGCGTCGGTCGTCTCCGCGGCGGCGAGGAAGTCGATCTCGCCGAGGGCGTCTTCAAGGTTGGTCATGGCTGTCCTAGAAGTCGAAGTCCGTCGTGAACGACCGCTTGATGGTGTAGTTCCCCTTCGAGAACGACTTCCACTGCGTCGTGTTCGGGATCGGCTCTTCGAGCCGCAGCTCGACGGACCGGTTGTTGTACTGGTCGGCGTCCTGGGTCAGGTACAGCACGGCCTTCTGATAGCGGTCGCGCTGGTCATCGGATGCGCTGTCGAAGGTAAGGACGGGCTGGTCGGAGATCAGCGTGTCGCCGACGTAGAGGCCGAGCCGCACCTGGCGCGCCTGGATCTTGTCGGTGACCGCCTCGCGCTGAAGTAGCTTGACGGCGAGCTGCCCGGTGGTGATCTTGTCGGTCTCGGGCATGAGGTCGACACCTACCGGTCGGATGTCGCTCTTGCGCTTCTTGTTGACCGCGATCACCGGCACGACTATCTCCTGGAGCGAAGCGCCACCGTGCACGTAGCGGGTGCCAGGGCCGGGTAGCGGGATGCGGTGGATCGACTTGGGGATCTGGATGTCGATGTCTCCCGCGAGCCCTGCCTGGGCGGAGGTGAACGTCATGAAGGAGGGCGACGGCTTCAGCGACCGGCCGAGCACGAAGCGGCGGTTGGTCTTGGTGACCGCGTCACCATGCGGGCTCTCCGAGAGGTAGTAGGCCTGCTCCAGCGGAGTGTCTTGGAATTGGAACCCGTGGTCGGCGGTGATGAGGATGTTCGTCGCGTTGGCGTTGGTCCACTTCTTCACCAGGAGCAGCAGCTCGCGAAGGGTCTCCTCGGCAGCCTCGAAGACGGTCCGCTCGGTCGGGGCCTTGTCGCCCGCGGCGTCGATCCGGTCGTGATAGACGTAGAAGACCTGGTGCTTCGTGTACAGCTCGCGAAGTTCGCTCCCCGGCATGGCCAGCACCTCGGCCGCGCTCATGGCATGCCCCTTGACCGCTTGCAGGATCTTGCCGCGGTTCGCGGTGCCGTTCGTCGGCTTCCCGTCCGCGAGCACCGGGAGGCCGTCCGGGTCGAGTTCCAAGCTGGAGTGCGGCAGCAGCGACGCCATGCCAAGTTGGGTGTAGCTCGGCAGCGAGCCGAGCACAGCGGAGAGCGAGGCATCGAAGCGGTCCTCGCCGCGGATCATCGACGCGAGTTGCTCGGCGATCTCATACCGCATGCCGTCGGAGATGATCACGACCACCTTGGTGCGACCGTCCTTGACGACGGGGGCGACGTGACGGTCGAAGAACCTCGCCTGCGGCGCGAGCGTCTCAGACTTCCACTCGCTCATGGGTTCAAGGGCCTGCTGCCAGAGCCCGCCGAAGTCGTAGAGGTACTTGTTGGTGTACTGCTTGTCGACCTCGGCCTTTAGCGCTTCGAGCGGCTTGTGGAAGTCGGCGGTCTGGTGCGCGTACGTGAACCAGCGGTAGTGCTGGTCGATGCGGAACCAGTCCGACTGGTACTTTTCCAACCCAACCGTGGCTGAGGCGATGGCGTGCGGCAACGCAGCGAGAGCCGCGAGCAGCTCCGAGGCGCTCTGGATCGCGTCGTAGAGCTTGGCGTACTTGGCGCTCCACAGGCTGTGCTGACGCTGCCGAACGATGTCCGCGACCTCACGGGGCGTCACCGACTGGGTGGTGACGGCGGCAGCTAGGTCGACGATGACCTTGCGGTCGACCTCCTCGAAGATCGTGCTCTTGGCCAGTTCGCGGTAGTCGCGCTGGTCGATCTTCGAGTTCACGTCGAGCGCGTCGGCCGCACGGGACGCGAGGGTCGTCATCACGTACTGCGTGCGCACGTCGTAGCGCAGGGCGTTGAAGTCACTGCGGATGTTGCGGAACTCGTCGGGCGCGTCCGAGGCGAAGTCTTCGATGGCGCGGCCGAACATCCACAGCACGAAGTCGTCCATGGTCGGGGTCGCGCTCGGGTAACTGTAGATGCTGGCGAGCCCGTCCCAGAAGAACTGGTCGAGGCCGAAGGCGACGAGGTCGTCGAACTTGGCGCTCTTCCCGGCGGCATTCTCGACGAGGAGTTCGCGGACGATGTCGGTCAGCTTGTTCCCTGAAGCCTTGACGAGCACCTGGCACATCTTGGCGCGAAGGCGTGCGGCGTCGTCTCCGTCGGTGAGGAGCTTCTCCAGCGCCTGCTTGCGGCTGTTCGCGGCAAAGAACTTCTGGTGCCGCTCGATGACCGGCAGCAGGGCTGAGTCGTTGAGGCCAAGCTCCTGTTGCAACATCGAGGTCTTGTCGGCTGTGAAGACGCCGTACGCGAGTTCGAGGTCGAGCAGCCAGTTTCCGGTGCCGCGCGAGACGTCGCCGGCTCGGTAGACGAGGTGCTTGTTGACGTGGTCGGCGATGATCGTGTTCTTTGCGCCGAGCTCGTTGCCCTTAACGCGGATGACGTTGACCGCGCCAAGGTCGAGCGCGTCGAGGTCGGCGGCGTACTCACCAGTGGGGTCATTCCAAAACACGACACGCTCGGACGCCAGACGGCCTCGGAGCGCCTCCTGGACGGCGGTCAGATCAGTCACTGGCCGCCTCCAAACCCGGAACCTTCTTGAGGGCAGCACCGAACTTCGGGTAGTTCGCTTTGACCCCGTCACCGAGTGCGATCGCCACGTTCTCGGACGCCTTAGGGTAGAGGATATCGTGCTCGTACCCCTTCAACTCGAGGAGTACCTTGCGGAGCCGGTCCGCTTCTTTGGCGTTCCCCACACGCTCAACTTGCTGCAGGGTCGACTCCAACTTGGTCACGTACTCACGCAGGTAGGACAGGACCGTCGAGACCGTCGTCGGCGAGTACCGATGCATGTATACCAGCGCGCTAAAAGAACCGCTCGGGCTGGAAAACAACCAGTAGATCGGGCGCCGCCTATACCGCTGGACGTGGTCCTTGTAGAAGGACTTCACGAAGTAGGTGCGCAGGTTCTTCACTCCGAGCGACTCAGTCACGAACCGCAGGTTGGCCTCAAAGTACTCGTCGCCAAACGCTGCGCGGAGGAACTGCCGGAATCGATCGACGATGTCATCCTCGAACCAGTCACCGTCGACAACGGGGATGACGTTGTCAGCGTCCGGCACGAAGCTTGGCGTCGGAACCTTTTGAAGGTATTCCTGCAATGTCATCCCCTGATCCGCGACGATCAGACCGGGTTCATCGAGGCTGTACCGGCCGAACATGCAGCCAACTGCGACGGACACAAGCTCAGATGCCAACGATGCTGCTGAGGGTGTGTCAAGAGTTACCTCGTCGACGTGCACCTCTTCCTGAGCTTCACCATCCAAGCGGAAGAGTGCATTGAACTCCGCGTTGTTGGCAGTCTCAGCCGCGGCCATCGCTTTAATGTCCTGAGCTACCTGATCAACCACCGCCTGGGCGCCGGCCGCAACGGCGCCCGAAGCTGCCCTCGTGGCAGCAAGAACGTCCAATTCACGGAATCCTATCGCAGTCTCACGACGCTCCCAGTTTCGCCTCGCGATCTCGATGCAGTGTTCAGCACGCCTGGCTACTCTCAATCTCTCCGTGGGATTGCGCCATGGCAGCACCGAGACGTACCCCGTATTGGCGTGCATTCCTGGGGCCACGGCTTTGATGTAGAGGTCAGCCACCGACGAGTTGAGGTAGGCAAGAAACGTGAGGAGGTCGTCATAATCGTCGCTAGGGCTGAAAAGGCTCATCGATACAACATCAAACATGGTGCCGGTATCACGCAGTCGTGCGCCAAGAACGGGCTGTCCGATATCAGACCACTCTACTGCTGGCCGTCCGTAGTACCTCTGATTCTGTGGACGAGCCCGCAATTTGCCCGCAGCATCACGGTTGCTCTTGATGTCTGCGCCGTCCTGCGCCCAATCAACGACCATTTCCATGTTGCCAAACCACTTGCGGAACGGGCCGCCCTTGCTATACGGCAACCACCGAGCCTCGTCACTGTCAGACCGACTCATCTGTGTGGTCGCGTAGGAGACCTCCCACCAATAGCGGAGAAAGCGGTCATTGTCACCAGTTTGCAGACCGACGCGAGCATCAGCTACGGAGGAAATGGGGTCATCGTGGCTGAGATGGTGAGCCTGCTTTGGAGTAAGCCAGTATGCGATCACCGAATTCGGGAAGGACTTGAACTCGGAGGATGCGATCCGCGAAAGCAGCCCCGTCTCCCGCGCCCGCCGAAACTCGCGTGACATTGCGGATTCCCCGTGTTCCTCCATTCGGTGGAATGCGCCGACGGTCGAGCGCAAACCCCCGCGAGAGGTAATGAATGCGCACGTGTTAACGACCTCTCCGCCGAATGAATCGAAGGCACCCGTGCCGAGTCCAATCATTGCGACGAGCGTGCTTGTTTCGAGCAGTGAGGAACGGAACTTGCCGAAGGTTGTCTGGAATGTCCAGGACTGCATCGTGATCATCGCAACGAAGCCGCGTGGAACCAGTTCGTGACAGCGCTCGATGAAAGCGGAGTATAGGTCCGACTTTGCCTCCGGGAACCTACGAGCGATGTACTCAGCCAGGGGTCCGCCCATGTTCTTGCTGCCCATGTACGGAGGATTCGCGATCGCGACTGCATACTTAGGCGTCAAGTAGGATGCTTGGCGAACTACTCGGTTGGCTCGTGCAACAATGTCCGATTGCAGGAGATCGTCGCCGGCGCCGAGTACTCCAAGGTGCCGTGCAAGCCGGTCCGCCTGCCCCGTTGGCGGATTGACCAAGGACCCGCAGGTGTCTGCCTTAGAAAACAGGTTCCAGAACGCTTCTTCTGCACCACGGTCCCCACCGAGGCTGAGAAGGAAGTCCAGTTCGTCAGCGCTGAATGAAACTGGCTCGATCACGCAGACGTGCGGCTCGACCGCGTCCTTCAAGAAGCGCTTGCGCCTCGAGGTGGCCTTCATCGTCAAAGCGAAGGCAGCCAGCGCACCGGCGCGCGGGTCGATCTCGGTGCCATAGAGGTTGTTCGTGAGGATGAGGCTAGGGATCTCGGACGGCGTGTATCCCTCCTCCTCATAGATCGCGTACAGGAGGTCGAAGGCGTACGTGAGCATGTGGCCCGACCCGCACGCCGGGTCGATCACGTTCAGCTCCTCTGGCGTGGAGATCTCCAGAATATCGGGCTCCTCGTCGACCGGAGCGATGTAGTAGTCCATCTGGTCGACGAGCCGGGACTCGGGGTGGTTGAGCATCCACAGTCGACCGAGGGAGTTCTCAACGAGGTATCGGACGATCCAGTGTGGGGTGAACAATTGTGTGGCGGCGGGGATCTCATCGGCGCCGGCCTTCTTGTTCTTCTTGAACCCGGCGAACACCTCGTCTTTCCGCTCCGAAATGTAGAACTGGTAAAGCCAGCCAATGACCTCGACGTCCTGGCACACTTCTTCAGAGAGCACCTTGACGGACCGGCTGAGGGCGGACTCCTCGGCGAGCAGGTTCGCGGGGATTAGCAGTTCCGTGTAGCCACCCTCGCGCTCGAACATGAACGGCATCGCCTGGTTCCAGTAGCGACAGTAATCCGCGAGCAGCAGCGCGTATGCCTCGGTCTGGGCATCGCCCCCCGATCGCGGGGGCCGGGTGCCGTCCAGTAGCCCCGTGATGATGGCCACGTTCGCGCCCCTCACCACATCGCCATCGATCTGGCCGCGCTTGGCCGAGGCGAGCACCTCGGGCTGGCCGACTTGATCTGCGGCCGGCGAAACAACTCCGAGGTCGGTGTAGCCGTTGGCGTCCATGAAGCGTAGGGCGATGATTCGGTTGAACCAGATGTAGGCGACCTTGTCGGTCACATAAGCCTTGCCTGAGAAATCACCGCCCTGGGCGGCGATAGCCCGCTCCAGCGCGGTCACAGCGCGGGGCTGCTCAACACGCTCAGGCGAGCCCGGTGCAAGAACTGCAGCAATGCGCGCACCAACCTCACGGATTAGCTCCGTACGCGCCGAGATGGCGAAAGACTTCAGCGGTGCGGTATCCATCAGAGCGTGATTCGCTTTCCATCGTTTAGGGTCTCGACGAGCGCGGCGCGGTACGTGGCAAGGTAGGTGTCAACGTCGGCTTCCGATTCAATGACACCCGACGCGCCAGGCACGTTGATCGACTTTATCGAGACCACGGGCTTCGGCGGCTGGCTGTCGTTGGCCCCCCGCTGCTGCGACTCGACTAGTTGGCTTAGCAGAGAGGGGTAGCCATCGTGTTCGAAGCTCGCTCCCACCTGGAGAATGAGCGGCGCTTGAATCTCGCCTTCAAGTCGTTCAAGAATGCGATCGACGTACTCGAGCACGCTAGCCCGCGTGTCAGGAGTGGCGTCGGCGTAGTAGGCACTTCCGAGGATCTCGGTCTTGCGGCCCTCGATCGCCGCGGACACGTCCGCGCGCTTGTTGGCGACAATGTTTTCAATCTGACCGCGCAAGCTGTCCGCGGCGGCTTTGAGCTGATTCATCTTGTTGCCACGGAAGGCATTGGGGTCAGTGAGCAGCGACGTAACTGTGTCGGCGCTTCCTACGGGGAGGTAGGCGATGTTTTCGGCGTTTTTGCTCAGGACGGTCTGCGCTTCATCAAAGATTCTGGCCTGCTGGCCGTTGACGAATGACTTGACGGGGTCGATCAGGTCTTCCTTGGCCTCAAGCAACTCATCAGCCTTATCGAACTCGCTCAGGTACCAGTCAGGCTGCTTGCCCACGGCCTCGTCGAGCAGCGCGACTACATCGGACAACTGGACGACAAACGGGTACCGACTGCTACTTACGAGGCCTGCGAGCTCTTCACGCCTAGCCCTGAGCTTGTCTTTGCCGAACTGGGCAAGTTCGGCGGGGTCGTTCGGCACGGCGCCCTCGTCGAAGAAGTCTGTGCAGAACTTTTTGAACGCAGCGACTTTGACTTGGTTGTATGTCTTCTGCGGTGCGACAATAACGTATTGGTGCTTGCCCGTATTGCGGATCAGGTTTGCTGCCTCGGTGCGGGTGACCGCGTTGGAATCGACGTTCAGCGCCACCTTGCCCTGGCCGACGAGCCACCCGAGCACGACTTCGATGGAACCGAGATCCCAACCGTAGGGCTTGGTCTCGAAGTGTTCGACAATCTTCTTGATCGTCACTTGCTCGCCCAGTCCCGTCTGAGTGATGATCCTGGCCTCCATCTCCGTGCCAGGTGAGTTCAGCGTGCTCAAGATCGCCGTGTCAACTAGACCTTGTTCGCTTCTCACGACACTCGCGACCTGCTGCTCCGAGAACACCTTTCCGCCGAGTAGGCCGAGGTTCGTGTAGGTACGGCTCACGAGCTCCTGAAACCCGTCGGCGACGCGCCCAATGGCGTCTTGCGAGCCGGAGGCAACCTCGGCAGCGTTGATGATCAGCTGTGCCTTGCCGACAGCCTGACGGAGACGCTCGATCATCTCCTTCTCGCGGTCGGCGTTGAGCACCTGCTTGGACTGAAGAATGGCCTGCATCGAGGCTGTAGCGCCAGAGTTGGTGCGTTGCTTCGTGTACTTCTCTGTCTTGAGCAGCAGGCGCAGGTCGGCGAGCAACCGCTTGTCACGACCGAGGAATACGCGCAGCTCGTCTCGGCCCATGCTCTGCGCCTTGATCTCGGCGTCGGTGTAACTGGTCTCGGAGGTGATGAAGTGGATGGTCAAATCGCGCTGGTTCCCCTGCACGGTGTCGTCGAGTTTATAGCCGAACGCGAAGTCCTGGCCATTCTTTACGTACTTGAGTTTGTTGGTCTTGAGGATGTCGGATGATAGGTACCGGAAGAGCTTGTTGGAGACCTCGGAGGAGTCGATGTCGACCGCCTTGATCTCCTTTTCGATCTCCTGCTCCTCGTTGGTGAGGTACTCGTAAACGTTGCCGTTGCGCTGGACGTACGACTGCGTCTCCAGCAGGTTGAGCGCCTCCTGCACCTGCTTGCCCAACCCGGTGAGGTCGAGGCCAAAGCGGTCGTAGACGAGCACGGTGAGGTTGCGTGGCGTGGCCTTGAAGGTGTCGACGTACTTGACCAGGAAGAGCGCCTTCAGGAGGCGATTGGCGAGGACTGTAATGTCCGAGCCGTTGTCGGGGAGGTGCTTCTCGGCCTGGAGGATGGCACTCTGCGCCGCCGACTTCAGGGCAGCGCTGATGCCCGAGAACATCTGGTCGAACGTAGCCAGGTAGCCCACCTGCTCGCCGCCGATCCGCTTGGCGACCTCCTGAACCACGCCTAGCATGGAGCGCTCGCCTACCGAGCTGTTCTTGCCCTCGAACATGTTGTGGTCGGACAGGCCTTCGATCGCGGCCTGGAACATCGGGATCTGGTAGGTGACGAAGGGGTAGGTATTGATGAAGCGGCCTTCGTCCACGTAGTTGCGGTAAGTCTTCGCACCGTCGACGAAGTTAAAGATTGTCGGGAAGTTCGCCGCCTGCGTGGAGTGGATCGTCTTGAGCACGCCGGCGCCCGCATCATTCTTCTCCAGCAGACGCTTGCTGATGACCTCTTCGACGTCCTGGCTGGTTAACTTCACCTTGGCACTGAAACGAGCCTGGATCTTGGAGAAGTCATTGCCCTGCTGTCGCGTGCGGTCGCCGATGACCTTGTCCATGTCCTCCTGCGAGGTGACGAAAACCCACGAGCGTCCCTCGCTCTTGGTGTTGAGGGACTCGGCAATCGTCTGGAGGTTAAGCATCAGTTTGACGTCGTCGGCGATGAACTGGCCGACCTCGTCGACGAAGAAGTTGAGACGGAAGCCGGGCTCCTGCTTGTCGATCCATGCCTTGACAGACGTGGCGAAGTCTTCGATCGAGACCGCATAGGACTTCTGGTACTGGGCGATGATGCCGGGGTTCGCCTCGCCGTTGACCTGGGCGAACGCCCTGTCGATGTTGTGGCCCTCCAGCGCGGTCTGCTCGCGACCCTGGGACCAATCGATGCCGGCGTGCCTGGCGAATGCCTCCTTGAAGGACTCGTACTGGCCGCGCTTGTCGAGGTCCTCCTCGAAGCGGGCGACCGCGCCGTCGTTGCCGAAGTAGCCACGGCTCTCATCGAACACCTTGACGAACACCTTGAGCAGGGCGTCAGTCTGGTCCTTGGCAATCAGGGTCGCCTTCTGGTCGATGTTGAACAGCAGGCTCTTGGCCGGGATCGCGGCTGCTTTCTTCAGCGACGCGACCAGGAACGCGTCGCTGGTTTTGCCGAGGAAGCTCTCGCTCACCTTCTCGCGCGGGAACGCTTGGCCCTCGACGTCGCCGAGTAGGTGGGCGAGCATCTTAAGCAGGTGGGACTTGCCAGAGCCGAAGAATCCCGAGATCCACACGCCGTTGGCGTTGGTGTAATTCGTGTACTCCTCCAGCAGCGGCGCGACACCCTTCGCGGCGTCATTGGTAAAGACGTACTCCTCGACCTCGGTGCCCACGTGGTCGACGTCGTCGGCCTTGACGACGCCCTCGATCGAGCGGGCGACGTCTTTGAGGAAGATCTCGTTGAGTTTCATCGGGTCATGCTTCCTGGTCGAGGATGCGCTTCGCGCGGTAAAATGAGTCGTCTTTGAGTTGGCCGAATAGCACGAGCGCCGAGCCCTGCGTGGCCGACACCTCGTACCGTCCCGGGAAGAACATCAGCATCGGCGTGTCCGATACGGCGGTCTGCAGGTTGTTCAGCACCGTGTGTGAACGCACAAACGGGAACACCTCGCCGACACCGGTGAGGAAGAGGATCTGGAAGGATTTGCCTGCGGTGCGTTCCTTGATGGCCGGGGCCAGGTGCATCTGCGGGTCGAGCATGTTCTGGAGCATCTTGAGGAAGTCGGGCTTGTCCATCGTCGGCTCGGCGGCGAGAACCCGTTCCCAGACATTGCGTGCCTTGAGCAGTTCGATACACAGGTCGTAGAGGTTGATCTCGACGACCTTGATGCCCAGCTCGGTGTCGAGCTTGGTCTTGATGCGCTTCTTCGCCTGGGCGACGTCGAGTGCCCATGCAGGATCGTAGTCGTAGATGAAGTGAGCGACCTCGTTGCCGAGGCCCTCCATCTTCAGGAAGCGCTCGCTGCTGAGCACGTTGAACAGGTGCGCTTCTTGCTGAGCCAGCGTGGGCTTGGGGTGCAGGGGCATCAGACCCCCCTCGTCGGGAAAAAGCGGATGTCGCTCGGCGTGCGCTCCGTGAGGTACTCGGCGACGCGGGCGGAGATGAGGGCGGGCTCGATTGCGCCCTTGGCCGTCAGCAGACCTGCCTCGACCATCATCCTGAAGAGCACCTGCCTGAGCTTCTTGTAGGTGGCGGCCGACGTGGCGTCGAGTTCGTCGTGCCACATCGCCTTGGCGCGGTAGAACGAGTCGTAGTCCGCGTAGGAGACCGTGCCCGCCAGGGTGAGGAACCTCTCGCGGAGGACTTCCTCGGCGAACTCCCCGATGAAGTCGTATCGACGGCAGGCGGCAGCCCACATCAAGTGACCGCGTTCCGTAGTGGTGACATCGGTGAGGATCTCAACCTCGCGATCCGTGAGTGCCGACATCCGCTTGACCGTCTCGCGTACGCGGCGGACGCCCGTGCTGCGGGTTCGACTCTGAAGGAGATTCTGGGCGACGGCGACGTCACGGACGTTCGCCCAGTCGCGATGCTCGATGTGCACAGGGGCCAAAACCGCGGCCTCCTGCTCGAGCAGGCCGCCGGTCGTGAACGACAGCGCGTAGCGCTCACAACGATCGTTCATCAAGGCGGGCCTCCGTCCAGAGTCAGGCAGGTCGAGCAATGTACTGCGGAGCACTGACAACGGTGGTCTCACCCCTCGCCGGAGGACTCATTCCATGCTGCAGCGCTGCCGCTGCGAATCTAGCCATCGATCTCACTCGTATGGACCTTCCAAAGTAGGCCCACCTTCTGGACCGGCGTGCCCCTCCCAGCGATCCACGCGTAGACGATGTCCTTCGTGACACCGAGGTGGAGGGCGACGCCGTCAGCGGACAGCCACGGGTCGACCATGGTCGATCACCCACCTACTCGGTACTGGAAAACTAGGACGGCGCAACTCTACCCGGGCTGGGGGATGCTGTGACCTGGTTTGACTGGGTCTGATCGGCGAGAGCCGGATGTATCACCTCCGACGCGGCGAGGTCCCGGCAGACAAGCATGTCAGGCGGTTAGGGCGCCGAGCTACACGGGCGGCAGAGGTGCATCACAGCCTTTGGTGACGGCGGTCTTGGCGTCGACCTTTGCAGAACATCGCCCCGGCGGCAGTGGCCCTTGGGCTTCGATTCCGGCCCGGCCGAGTTGGACAGTGAGCGGACTGGAGCTCGATATGGGCCCGCCGTTGATGACATGGATCTTCGCACGGCTTTCACGCCTTGTCGTAGGGACGAGTAGTGCGTCGCGGACCTCGTCGAGGTTTACTCGGATGGCCTGGCCGCCGCCAACGCGGTACGCCCACAGCACGTTCGCGGTGATGCGGTGCCGGAGCGTCTTGACCGACACCCCCGATGAGTTCGGCGGCAACGACAAGCTTGACGAGTGCCTATCCGGCGGCGACCTATTGATGGTGGGCCCGGACTGCCGCCGGCCGTTTTCGTAGCTCGACGGGCCTCGCGGACCGGGCGTCGACGTGCTCGTTGACCGGCGCGGCCACGAGTGCCAGCTGTGCGTCCATCGGAGTCTCCCTCGGTGACAGTGATGGCCAGCGGTGGTCGCTGGTCACCAAGCACATCGCCGTGGAGACGCGATTGCCCGCGCCGATACCGGCGTGGGCCGCTTCGCCTACTTTGTGCTTTCGATCTGGACGATCCACTCGTTGACCGTCGCGACCGCCTCGTCCAGCGACATCGACAGCCCGGCGTCGTGGGCCGCCGCCGCGTAGTCGCGCACCCAGTGGTCGTGAGGGCTCATCAGCGGCGGCCATGAGCGCTCAGGGCGGCCGAGTTCCCGGGCATCCTGAGCGCGCGCTTCGCAGACGGCGACTGCTGCCGTACGGATGTCGTTCAGGGTCGGTTGTCCCTCCGCCTCGATCAGCGACCGCAGCAGCACGAGGTCGACGACGTCGCGAGGGCGGTCGTTGATACTCGTCGGGGGATCATGGGGGTCCGAGGCCGCGTGGATCTTCTGTGCGACCTGGAACCGCATCGCGATCGTGACGAGGGTGTCCGGCGTAGGCAGGCCGAAGGGTTCGAGGCGAGGCGCAGGAATCGTCTCCGGCGTGGCACCCGCGCCACCCTCGTCCGGCGCGATCTCGACCTGGACCTTGCGCCAGATCTGACCCTTGAGGCTGACGAACACCTGGAAGCGCCGGGGCTGGATGACTCGGGTCGGCGTCTGGATGACCTCGACCTCCGACCGAGTGAGGGTCAGCGGGCCTCATTGCTCGGCGAAAGCGTCGTCGAGCGCGATGATGAAGTCGTCGATGTCACCGCGCACGAGTCCGTCGAGGTCGCTGGTGGCGCGTGCTGTATTGCCGAGCCGATGCTGAAGGTACGTCCCACCCTTGAGCAGGAAGCGGGGCGTGCCGCCGTCGCTCGCGCGTTGGAGCGCGGCGATCACGACGGTAGAGGCTACGAGCCACCCCATGCGTCCACCGGCTGCAGGCACGTCGAGCGCCTTCTCCGCGTGGGTGACCCACTGCGCCAGGATCGACGCGCTGGCCGGCGGCTTCGCCTTGGGCTTGAGGTCGGCGAGCGTCTTCTCGGCCGGACGAGACTCGGCCATCAGCGATCCTCCAGAAGTTGGGTCAGGCGGGCGACGTCGTCGCGACGGACCGCGCTGGTCCGCTCTCCGCGTTCGATGGCTTGGCGCAGCAGGTAGCTCGGCGTGCCGCCGGCGGTGCACTGTTCGATCGCTGTCGTCGCGGTGACGATACGCATGAGGTTCCACCAACCGAGCTGATCTGGCTTCAGCTCGTCGACGTGGACGACGAAAGCGTCGTTGTCGGACCGCCTGATGCGCCGCGCCGTGGGAACGGTGACGTGGTACCGCGCAGGGTTGATGTCGCTGATCTCGTGGAGCGCGAGGGCCGTCTCGTGGCTCAACGCAGCGTCCGGGTCGCCGGTGCGGAGCAGCGCGACCTGGAACTGTTCGTGCTCGATGCCCGGCAGGTACGGGACGCGGTAGATCCCACGAGCCACCGGGAGCAGCCCGCCGTGGGCAACGAGATTGTCGACCGCTCCCGCCGTGAGGTCCAGATCATGAATGGCCTGCTGGCGGGTGACGAGGCCGTTCTGACCCTCCGCGAGGGCGCGCAAGGCATCTCTCGCGAGAGTTCCACCTGGACCCGGCATGTCAAAAACCTATCACTAGTGATCCACTTTTGACTGCCATGTATTGCTCGCCGTGTCGCATCAGCTCGGCGAGCGTCGCGCCCTCGTGAGGAGATCGCGTGAGTCCCGTGTGCTGCAGGTCGTGAAACCGGTCGCCCTCTGTCAAGCCGTCGACTGCCTTGCGGCGATCGCCCCATACCGAGTTCCAGCGCGACGCTGACGTGTGTTCCTTGCCTTTCGCGCTTGTCAGGACAATGGCTGACTTCGCACGCGCGCAGACCCGCTCGCCGAGGTGCTCCCGCAGCCGATCGAACCTCAGCGGCGGCACCGCCATCGAGCGCAGGTCCGTCTCCGACTTCGGGGCGGTGGGCCCACCCGCGGACCCGTTCTTCTGGCGGCGCACGAAGATCGTCGCCGCGGTGGGGTCGGTGTTCCACGCAATGTCCCGGCGCTGGAGCCCGAGCACCTCGACCGGGGCCGGGGGAGTCGTCCTCGGTGCGCGCTGCGTAGAGATTGCCGTCCGGTGCGGGGTACCTCGCCTGCCACCGCGTTGATGGGAGCTTGCGCAGTCGGCCCCACGCCTCGCGGCGACTCTTCGCCGTCGTCGTCTCCGCCAGAGCCGTCCCCTCCTCTGGACCCTTCCCAACGCGTTCCGGCGGTGGCGCACGAAGCTCACGACACTCGGGTTCGTGCCCCCTGCGCGCCCTCGGAATGAACCTTCTGGTCCCGCGCGGGCGAGCTCGTCGCACGGCCGACACCAAGAAGCCCGGCTCAGCAGCGATGCTGCTGAGCCGGGCTTCTTTCTGCGACGCGCGAGCGTCGCCAGTGATCAGAGGTTGATCATGTGCCCCTCGAGGCCGTGGAAGCCCTCCTGCAGCGCCTCCGACAGCGTCGGGTGGGTGTGCACGTTGCGGGCGAGCTCGGCCGAGGTGAGGTCCCACTTCTGCGCGAGTGTCAGCTCCGGGAGCAGCTCGGAGACGTCCGGGCCGATCATGTGCCCGCCGAGGAGCTCGCCGAACTCGGCGTCGGCGATCAGCTTGACGAACCCGGTCGGCTCGCCGAGGCCGTGCGCCTTGCCGTTCGCCATGAACGGGAAGTTCGAGACCTTGATCTCGTGGCCCTCGTCCTTGGCCTGCTGCTCGGTGAGGCCGAAGCTGGCGACCTGCGGCTGGCAGAACGTGGCCCGCGGCATCATCCGGTAGTCGCCGAGCTCCTGCGTCTCCGCGCCGGCGATGGTCTCGGCGGCGACGACGCCCTGTGCCTCCGCGACGTGAGCCAGCATGAGCTTGGCGGTCACGTCGCCGATCGCGTAGACGCCGTCGACGTTGGTGCGCATGCGCTCGTCGATCTCGATGGCGCCGCGCTCGGTGAGCTGGACTCCGGTCTTTTCCAGGCCGAAGTTCTCGACGTTCGGGGCGAACCCGACGGACATGAGGACGCGGTCGACCTCGAGGGAGGACTTCGAACCGTCCTTGGCGGTGTACTCGACGGTGACGGACGAGCCGTTGTCGGTCACGGTCTCGACCTTGGTCGAGGTGAGGATCGGGATACCGATCTTCTTGTACTGCTTGGCGATCTCCTTGGAGACGTCCGGGTCCTCGTTCGGCAGTGCGCGGTCGAGGAACTCGATGATCGTCACCTCGACGCCGTAGTTGCGCATGACGTAGGCGAACTCCATGCCGATGGCACCGGCACCGACGATCGCCATCTTCTTGGGCAGCTCGCGCTCGAGGATCTGCTTCTCGTAGGTCACGACGTTCTCGGAGAGTTCCACGCCGGGCAGCAGGCGGACCTTCGAGCCGGTGGCGATGATGACGTTCTCACCCGTGACGGTCTGCGTGGAGCCGTCGGAGCCCTGGACCTCGATCGTCTTCGCGTCGACGAACGTCCCGCGGCCGTCGTACTCGGTGATCTTGTTCTTCTTCATCAGGAAGTGCACGCCCTTGACGCGCCCGTCGGCGACCTGGCGGCTGCGGTCGAAGGCTGCGCCGAAGTCGAACGTCGCCTCCCCGCTGATACCGAAGGTCTTCGCCTGGTGCGTGAAGATGTGCGCGAGCTCTGCGTTGCGCAGCAGCGCCTTCGACGGGATGCAGCCCACGTTGAGGCAGACACCGCCCCAGTACTTCTCCTCGATCACGGCCACGGAGAGTCCGAGCTGTGCGGCGCGGATCGCAGCCACATACCCGCCGGGACCGGCACCGAGGAGGACGACGTCATAGTGGTTCTCAGCCATGTCCACCACCTTAGTTGCCCCGAGGCGGTCGGCGCGCCCCCGGGCGCACGACGTGAGCAGACGAACACCCGGTACGTTGGGGTCGATGGCTGTGACGACGACGATGGACCTCAACGCCGACCTCGCCGAGGGGTTCGGCCGGTGGACCCTGACCGACGACGCCGCGCTGCTGGACGTGGTGACGAGCGCGAACGTCGCCTGCGGCTTCCACGCAGGTGACGCCCCGACGATGCGGCGGGTCTGCGACCTCGCCGTCGAGCGCGGGGTGAGCATCGGGGCGCACGTGGCGTACCGGGACCTGGCGGGGTTCGGTCGCCGGGCGATGGATGTCCCGGCGGGCGACCTCGCGGCGGAGGTCGCCTACCAGATCGGGGCGCTCGACGTCTTCGCGCGCGCCGCCGGTGCGCGCGTCGCCTACGTCAAGCCGCACGGCGCGCTCTACAACCGGGCGGCGTGGGACGTCGAGCAGGCGGTGGCCGTCGTCGAGGGCGTGGGCCTGGCGGGCAGCGGAGGACCGCTCCCGGTTCTTGGCCAGCCCGGGTCGGCCCTGCTGGTGGCGGCCGAACGGGCCGGGCACGAGCCCGTGGCCGAGGGGTTCACCGACCGCGGCTACCGCGCCGACGGCACGCTGGTCCCGCGCTCGGAGCCGGGAGCTCTGCTCACCGACGAGAAGATGATCGTCGCCCGGACCGTCGCGTTGGCCACGGGGCAGCCCGTCCCCGCCGCGGACGGGACTCCCGTCCGCGTGGATGCCCGGTCGCTCTGCGTGCACGGGGACTCGCCGGGGGCCGTCGAGCGTGCCGTCCGGCTGCGCGAGGCACTCGAGGCGGACGGCGTCGCGCTGCGAGCCTTCGCGTGACCGGTCTTCGGTCCCTGCGCGAGCGGAAGGCCTGACCGTGCACGTGCACCGGGTCGGGACCGACGCGCTCCTCGTCGAGGTCGACACCGTCGCGCAGGCCGAGGCCCTGCACGCCGAGGTCCTGCGCCGGGTCGAGGCCGGCCGTCTGACGGCCGTGGACGTCGTCCCGGCTGCACGGACCGTGCTCCTCGACGAGCTCGCCGATCGAGAGCGGCACGCACGGGAGATTCCCACGTGGTCGGTCCCGGAGGTCGGGGAGGCGTCCGGTCCCGTCGTCGAGATTCCGGTGCGCTACGACGGGCCGGACGTCGGCGACGTCGCGGCGGCCTGGGGCGTCGACGTCGCGGACGTCGCGCGGCTCCATCAGGAACCGACCTATCGCGTCGCCTTCGGGGGGTTCGCGCCGGGGTTCGGCTATCTGACCGGCCTTCCCCCGGACCGCTCGGTCCCGCGCCGGGCCTCGCCACGGACCGAGGTGCCGGCGGGGTCGGTGGCCCTGGCGGGCGAGTTCACGGGGGTCTACCCGCGGGCGTCGCCGGGCGGGTGGCAGATCGTCGGCACCGCGGTCGACGTCACGCTCTGGGACGTCGCCCGGACGCCCCCGGCGCTGCTGGTCCCCGGAGCACGGGTCAGGTTCCGGGAGGTCCGATGAGCTTCGTCGTCGTGCGGGCCGGTGCGCTGACGACCGTGCAGGACCGCGGACGCCCGGGGTACGCCAACCTCGGGATCGCGCGATCGGGGGCGCTCGACCTCGACGCGCTGACTCTCGCGAACCGCGCAGTGGGCAACGACGACGGCGCGGCCGTCCTGGAGACGACCCTGAGCGGGGTGGGACTGCGGGCGGTCGAACCGATGGTCGTGGCGGTCGCCGGCGCGCACTGCGCCGTGCGTGTCGACGGGCATCCCGTCGCCTGGGGTGCACCGGTGCTCGTCCGTGCGGGGCAGGTGCTCGACGTGGGGCCCGCGGCCCGCGGCGTGCGGAGCTACGTGGCCGTGCGCGGGGGAGTCGACGCGGCGCCCGCGTTGGGATCGCGCTCGCGCGACGTCCTGGGTTCCGTGGGCCCGGAGCCCTTGCGGGACGGGGAGAGGTACGACGTCGGTGCGGAGCCCGCGACGGACGGCGGGTGGCCCGGGCCTCTGGCCGCCCGCGACGTACCGGACGAGATCACGCTCCCGCTCGTGCTCGGCCCTCGCGCCGACTGGTTCACCGCCGGGGCGCGCCGCGCCCTGTGGGCTGCGACCTACGTCGTCGGGTCGGCCTCCAACCGTGTGGGGCTGCGGCTCCAGGGGGCGCCGCTCGAACGGCGTGACGGGGCCGAGCTGCCCAGCGAGGGGATGGTGCTCGGGGCGGTCCAGGTCCCGCCGGACGGTCAGCCGGTCGTCTTTCTCGCCGACCATCCGGTGACCGGCGGGTACCCGGTGATCGGGGTCGTGACGGCGGAGGGGGTAGGGGCGGCGGCGCAGGCTGTCCCGGGCTCCACCGCCCGGTTCGTCCGGGCCGTCGGCCCGTGACCGGGCGGACCGGTCAGACGACGCCCTGGGCGAGCATCGCGTCCGCGACCCGGGTGAAGCCGGCGATGTTGGCTCCGACGACGTAGTTGCCGGGGGAACCGTAGGTCTCGGCAGCCTCGAGGCAGCGCCCGTGGATGTCCGTCATGATGCTCGTGAGGCGTTCCTCGGTGTACTCGAACGTCCATGAGTCCCGACTCGCGTTCTGCTGCATCTCGAGCGCACTGGTCGCCACACCGCCCGCGTTGGCGGCCTTGCCCGGGCCGAACGCGACGCCTGCCTCGGAGAACGCCCGGACCGCCTTCGGCGTGCAGGGCATGTTGGCACCCTCGGCGACGGCGGTGCACCCGTTCGCGACGAGCCTCGCGGCCGCCGCGCCGTCGAGCTCGTTCTGCGTGGCGCTCGGCAGGGCGATGTCGCACGCCACGTCCCAGACGGACCCGCCGGAGACGTGCGCGACGTCGGAGCCCCGCTCCTCGGCGTAGGCCGAGAGCCGTGCGCGGCGCACACCCTTGACGTCCTTGAGGAGGTCGAGGTCGATGCCCTTCTCGTCGACGACGTAGCCGCCTGAGTCCGAGCAGGCGACGACCGTCCCGCCGAGCTGGTGGACCTTCTCGATCGCGAACGTGGCGACGTTGCCGGACCCGGAGACGACGACGCGCTTCCCCTCCAGGTCCTCGCCACGGGCACGCAGCATCTCGCGGGTGAAGATCACCGCCCCGTAGCCGGTGGCCTCGGTGCGGACCTGGGAGCCGCCCCACGTCAGGCCCTTGCCCGTGAGGACGCCCGACTCGTAGCGGTTGGTGATCCGCTTGTAGTACCCGAACAGGTACCCGATCTCGCGGCCGCCCACGCCGATGTCGCCGGCCGGGATGTCGGTGTGTTCACCGATGTGACGGTAGAGCTCGGCCATGAACGACTGGCAGAAGCGCATGATCTCGGCGTCGGAACGGCCCTTGGGGTCGAAGTCGCTCCCTCCCTTGCCGCCGCCGATCGGCAGGCCGGTCAGAGCGTTCTTGAAGATCTGCTCGAACCCGAGGAACTTGACGATGCCGAGATAGACCGAGGGGTGAAACCGCAGCCCACCCTTGAACGGTCCGAGTGCCGAGTTGAACTCGACGCGGAAGCCACGGTTGATGTGGACGACGCCGGCGTCGTCCACCCACGGCACCCGGAAGATGATCTGGCGCTCGGGCTCGCAGAGGCGGGCGATCACGTTGGCCTCCGTGTACTCCGGGTGCTTGGCCACGACCGGTCCGAGGGTCTCGAAGACCTCACGGGCCGCCTGGAGGAACTCGAGCTCGCCGGGGTTGCGGTCGACGACGGCGTCGTACGTCTTCTGCAGGGCGGCGTGCAGCTGTGGCATGGGACTCCTCGTGCGGATCTGACGGTCGTGGGGGCGGGACGTCGTTCAGTGAGTCGTGGTGACCGGGCACGAGTGGCGGCGGGTCCCGTTGAGGGTACTCACGGTAGAACCTATGACAGGAAAAACGAAAAGAAGGGAGATGTGTCAGGGTTTCGCAAAGCAGAAGTCTATGAGGGCCCGGGGTGGCGCGGTGAGTTCGCACCTCTCTGACCGCGCTCGAGGTGGTCGACGAGGGTCGCCTCCCTGTCATCGCCCCTGACTGCTGCGGCATCCTGACCGAAATGTGGTCCCAGGGTTCCACTATCTGTGAGGTTCGCCTAACCTATTCTCGTGACCGCATCCGACGGGCGACCCGCCTCCGACCTCGCCGCGCTGCTCGACATGCGCGACGTGGTGGTTCGCCACGTCCTGGAGGACGGCGAGACGGTCGAGGTGTCGCCGCGTGCCACTCCCGACGGCGTCAGCCTGCGCGTCGACGTCGGTGAGGTGGTGCTTCTCCTCGGTCCCTCGGGCAGCGGCAAGTCGACGCTCGCGCTCGCGGCCAACGGCCTGGTCCCGCACGTCGTCCCGGCCCGGATGGGCGGCACCGTCCAGGTCGGCGGTCGCGACACCCGCACGCACGAGGTGCCCACGCTCAGCTCCGCGGTGGCGACCGTCTTCCAGGACCCCGACGCCCAGGTCGTGACCGGGTCGGTCCTCGACGAGGTCTGTTTCGGTCCGGAGAACCTCCTGCTCCCCGTCGCGGAGATCGAGCGGCGGGCCGAGCTCGCGCTGCGACAAGTCGGGCTCTGGGAGCGGCGGGCCGAGGCCCCCGAGCGACTGTCCGGTGGCGGCCGTCAGCGTCTGGCGATCGCCTGCGCGCTCGCGCTCGGGTCGCCGCTCCTGGTCCTCGACGAGCCGACCGCCAACCTCGATCCCGCCGGCAAGGAAGAGGTCTACGACGTCGTCCGCGAGATCGCCGCGTCGGGCCGCCACGGCGTCCTGCTCGTCGAGCACGACCTCGACGCGGCGGCCGACCTGGTCGACCGGGTCGTCGTCCTCGACGGGTCCGGGCGCCAGATGGTCTCCGGTCCGTTGCGCACCGTGCTGAGCGAGCACATCGACGAGCTCGTCGCGCTCGGGGTGTGGCTGCCGGTGGCAACGCTGGCCGCGGTGCGGCTGGGCCTGCGCGACGGGCAGGGAAACCTCCCGGTCACCCCGGAGGAGCTGGCGACGCTGCTCTCCGCCCGGTCCGCCGCGGGCCGGCTCCCCGAGCCGCGAGTCGACGCCGCGCGGTCGGTCGCCCCCGGTGCGACGGTCATCGACGTGGACGGCCTGACCGTCCGCGCCCGACGCCGCACGATCGTCGACGACGTCTCGTTCCGCGTGACGGCGGGAGAGCTGCTCGCAGTCGTCGGCGCCAACGGGGCGGGGAAGACGACACTGCTCAAGGCGGTCGCCGGGGTCACCCGTCCGCCTCGACGCACGGTCCGCATCGCGGGGCTCGACCCCGCCCGTGCCGACGTGGCCGACCTGGCCTCGCGCGTCGGGTACGTCTTTCAGAACCCCGAGCACCAGTTCGTCACGGGAAGCGTCCGCGCAGAACTGCGGCACGGGCTGACCGTCCGGGGCGTCGCTCCGGACGAGTCCGAGGTCCGGGTCGAGGAGATGCTGGAGCGTTTCGGTCTGACGGACCTCGCGGCCCGGCACCCGTTCCTGCTCTCCGGCGGGCAGAAGCGGCGACTCTCGGTGGGCACCGCGATGATCTGCCGGCCCGAGGTGCTCGTCCTCGACGAGCCGACCTACGGGCAGGACCGCGAGCGCGCGGCCGAGCTGCTCGGCCTCCTGGACGCCCTGCACTCCGAGGGGACGACCGTCGTCCTCGTCACCCACGACATGCAGGTCGTCGCCGACCATGCCACGCGTGTCATCGCCCTCGCCGACGGGCGGATCGAGGCCGACGGACCGCCCGGTCTGGTGCTGAGCGACCAGCCGCTGATGCGCCGGTGCCACCTGCGTGCACCGCATCTGGCGCGCGCGACGTCGCACCTGCCCGCCCCGTGGAACACCGTCACCCGACTCGCCGACGTCCCGCTGTCCTCACCCACCGCACCGCAGACCGTGGAGATCTCCGCATGAGCGCCGCCACCGTCCAGGCTCCCGTCGTCGCCGAGCACGCCGTCGTCGCCGCACCCGCCCGCGCGTCCGCGCCGAGGCGTGCATTTCTGCGGACGGCCAACCCGCTCGTCTCGCTCGCGGGGCCGTTCCCGCTGATGGTCGTCGTGTTCTTCGTCGCCGACCTGCGGGTGCTGGCCGCGATGGGGGTCGCGACCGCGATCCTCGTGGTGGCAGGCACGCTGCCGGGGCCGCGGGTGAGCGCGGCCGTCCTGCTCGGTGCGCCCCTGACGGCGGGGATCGTCGCGGTCAGCTTCGGGTTCTGGGTGGACGCGGCCGCCGTCGCCTCGACACCGGTGCTGGTGCAGGCGGGCCCGTGGGCCTACCACGCAGGTCAGCTGGAGATCGGTCTGCTGACGGGTCTGCGCGTCGTCGACCTGATGCTCCTCGCCCTGCTCGGTGCCCTCGCGACGACCGGCCCCGACGTCGTCCGGGCGAGCATCCAGCACCTGCGGATCCCGTACCGGCTCGGGTACGCGGCGCTCGCCGCGGTCCGGTTCGTGCCCCGGTTCGGGCACGAGCTCGAGGTGATCCGCAGCGCGCACCGCGTCCGCGGGGTGGCGCGCGGTCGAGGACCGGTCGCGGCCACGCGGCGCCAGGCGGGCTACGCCGTCCCGCTCCTCGCCGGCGGGATCCGCCACGCCGAGCGCGTCTCGTACGCGATGGACGCACGGGCGTTCGGCGCACACAGCACGCGGACCGAGCGCACCACGCATCCGTGGAGGCTGCGCGACACGGCCCTCGTCCTCAGCTTCTGGGCGGCGTGCGTCGCCGCCCTCGTCCTCGCCGCCGGCGTCTGAGACGTCCGACCCACCTCCTGGAGAACCGATGAAGTCCGTCACCACCCGCTACCTGATGACCTGCGCCGCGATCGGCGCGGCGGCCGGTGTCCTGCTGATCCCCGTGAACTTCCTCGCCTTCGCGTTCACGGCCACGGCCCCGATGCTCGTCGCCGTGATTGTGGGGTTCTGGCTGGTCGGGCCGGTGACGGCGCTCGCACTGGTCCGTCGGCCCGGTGCGGCCCTCCTGACGAGCGGCGTCTCGGGCGTCATCTCGATGGCGAGCCCCGCCGGGCCGAGCGCCATCGTCACCACGCTGATGGTCGGAGCAGCGCTCGAGCTCGGGTTCCTGATCACGTTCTACAAGGTCTGGAAGCCCTGGCTCTTCTACGCCACCGCCACCGCGTTCCAGCTGTACTACCTCTACACCGCCTTCACGTTCTACGAGATGGAGACCACCTCGACCTGGACGCAGGTGCTCTTCTGCACGCTGATGATGGTCAGCGCCTGGGCGGCGGTCTGGGCCGGCCTGCGGCTCGCGGCCCGGCTCGCGGACACCGGTGTCGCACGCGGCCTCGCACCACGGCGGACGGTGGCCAACGCCGACACGGCCCGGGCGGATGTCTGATGGCGCGGGCGCGCGCGACGAAGCCCGTCGACCCGCAGGTCCTCATCGTCGAGGTGGTCCGTACGGCGCGGATCTCCCCGAGCATCGTCCGGGTGACACTCGGTGGCGACGGTCTGGGACAGCTCACCGCGTTGGGGCGTGACCAGTGGTTCCGCCTCTTTCTGCCCCGTGAGGGCCAGGACTCGCTGCGGCTGCCGACCCGGACGTCGGCGCTCTGGTACGCCCAGTACCTGACCACGCCCAAGGCGCAGCGCCCGCACGTCCGTGCCTACACCGTGCGGGCGGCACGCCCCGAGGAGCGCGAGCTCGACGTCGACTTCGTCGTGCACGTCGACGCCGACGGGACGAGCGGTCCGGCCGCGACGTTCGCCCTGACCGCCGCGCCGGGCGACCAGGTCGGGATCCTCGACCAGGGGATCTCGTACTACCCCGAGCACGAGCACGACTGGACGCTCGTGGTGGCGGACGAGACGGGCCTGCCCGCGGTCGCCGGCATCTGTGCGTCGCTGCCCGAGGACGCGCGGGGCCTCGTCCTGGCGGAGATCCCGACCGCGGCGGACGCCCAGGAGTTTCCCGTGCCTGTCGGGGTCGAGCTGCGCTGGGTCGTGCGGGACGAGGCCGGGCACCAGGCGGACGACGGGGTCCCGGGGCGGGCGGTGCTCGCTGCCCTGCACGCCGCGGAGCTTCCCGCCGGGACGGTGTACGCCTACACGTGCGGCGAGTCGGCCCTCGCGACGGGCGCCCGACGACACCTCGTGACCGAGCGCGGGGTGCCGAAGAACCACGTGGACTTCGTCGGGTACTGGCGCCACGGGCACGCCGCGGCCTGAGCTCGCGACGCTAGAGGTCGCTCGAGCGTGACGCCCAGAGGTTGATGCCCGGGTCACCCTCGACGCTGTCGACGGCGGCCTCGATCGCGTCCAGCTCGGCCGCGGAGACCGGGGGGTCGTCCAGGGCGGCCAGACTGTCGTCGAGCTGCTCCACGGTCCGCGCACCGACCAGGACCGTGGTCACCCGCGGGTCGCGCAGCACCCACCGCAGGGCGAGCCGGGGCAGGCTCGTGCCGCTCTCCCGCGCGACGGCGTGCAGCGCCCGGATCCGGGTGAGGTTCGCCTCCGAGAGATACTCGGGCCGCAGCGAGACACCGGTCGCTGCGCGAGAGTCGGCCGGCACGCCGTCCAGGTACTTGGTCGTGAGCATCCCCTGCGCGAGGGGAGAGAAGGCCACCAGGCCCATCCCGCGCCGCTCCGCGACGTCGAGCACCGAGTCGCCCTCGTCGTCCGGCTCCTCGATCCAGCGGTTGAAGACGGAGTACGAGGACTGGTGGAGGGTGAGCGGCAGGCCGAGGTCGTCCGCCACGGCCAACGCCTCCCGGGTCCGCCGCGCCGAGTACGAGGAGATCCCCGCATACCGCGCACGCCCTGTCCGCACTGCGTGGGCGAGCGCGCCGATCGTCTCGGTCAGCGGTGTGCTCGGGTCGAACCGGTGGCTGTAGAACACGTCGACCGAGTCGGTGCCGAGGGCGCGGAGCGAGCGGTCCAGGGACGCGAGAAGGTACTTGCGGGAGCCCCCGTTGCCGTAGCGGCCCGGCCAGGCGTGATATCCCGCCTTGGTCGTCAGCACGATCTCGTCCCGACGCCCGCGGAGCTCCGACCGCAGGACGTCGCCGACGAACTCCTCGGCCGCGAACGGCGGCGGCCCGTAGTTGTTGGCGAGGTCGAGGTGGACGACACCGCGCTCGACGGCGTGCAGCAGCACCCGCCGTCGGTCCGCACGCGCCGTGGCCTCGCCGAAGTTCTGCCAGAGGCCCAGCGAGATCGCCGGGAGGTCGAGGCCGGAGCGGCCGGCCCGTCGGAGGGGAAGCGTCATGCCCCGACGCTAGACCAGGGTCAGGACCCCGAGCACGCCGATGGCGAGTCCGAGGACGAGCGAGACGCCGATCAGCACGGCGTGGACCGTGAGGAAGCGCGTCGCGCGTCCACTCGCATCGCGCGACCGAGGGTCCTTGGCGATGCGCTGCCAGAAGCGCGGCCAGATCAGCAGGTTCCACGCACCGGTGACGACGAGAAGGACGGACCAGATCAGGGGGAGTTCCACGGCACCAGTATCCCGCGTCGCCAGGGCACGAGGGGCACGTGTGAGGATGAGTGCATGACAGAAGACCTCGCCGCCCTGATCGCCGACGTCGAGCAGCAGGAGTGGGACCTCGTCCTGACCTCGTTCACGCACGACGACGCATGGAACCTCGGGTGCCTCGTCGTCGAGATCGCGCGCGACCGCGGCCTTCCGATCGTCGTCGACGTCCGGCGGGGACGGCAGCAGATGTTCCACGCCGCGCTGCCCGGCTCCACCCCGGACAACGACTCCTGGGTCGAGCGCAAGGTGCGTGTCGTCGAGAGGTTCGGCGCGTCGTCGTACCTGCTCGGCCTCCGCGCGCGTCTGCGCGGCCAGTCGTTCAGCGAGCAGCACCAGCTTCCGTTCCAGGAGTACGCCGCCGCCGGCGGTGCGTTCCCGGTGCGCGTCGACGGCGTCGACATCGTCGGTGTGCTGTCGGTCTCGGGCCTCACGCAGCAGGACGACCACGCGCTCGTCGTGGAGGCGCTCACCAGGTTCCGGGCCATGTCGGCCGACGCGTGAGCCGTCGGCTCACCCCGACGGTGCCGGCGCAGTACGCCGACGCCCGCGCAGGACGCCTTCCCGAGCCGTGCGAGGTCCGCGAGGGGCTGTGGTCGATCCCCGTGCCGATGCCAGGGGCCCGGCTGCCCTACAGCCTCGCCTACGCGCTGACGGACGGCGGCGGGGGAGTGCACGTGGTGGACCCGGGCACGGCGTCGGACGACGGATGGGACCGGCTGGTCGCGGGAATCTCCCGTCTCGGGAGGTCGGTCGACGACGTCGCGTCGGTGACCTGCACGCACATGCACCCGGACCACCTCGGGCAGGCGACCCGCCTCGCGGACGCGTCGGGCGCCGTCGTCGCCGTGCACCGTGCAGAGGCCGCCGGGATGGAGGCACTCCGGTCCGGACGGCGCGGGATCGTCGGATCGATCGACCCCGCCTGGGGTGTGCCCGACGAGCACCGGGCGGACCTGGAGGCCGCGCACCAGGTGAGCGGCACGGCCCCCTGGATCGACGTCGACCGGGAGCTCGAGGACGGCGACCGGCTCGACATCCCGGGGCGCCGCGTCGAGGTCGTCTGGACGCCGGGACACACCGGCGGGCACGTCTGCCTGCGCGAGAGCGAGGAGAAGGTGCTGCTGACCGGAGACCACGTACTCCCCGTCATCAACCCTGGCCTCGGGCTCGGTGGCCCGACGGCGAGCAACCCGCTCGCGGACTACCTTGCGTCCCTGGACCGGGTCGCGATCTGGGACGAGGACGAGGTGTGCCCCGGGCACGGATACCAGTTCGTCGGGGTGGCACAGCGGTGCGCCGAGCTCGCCGCGCACCAGCGGGCGCGCCTCGACGAGGTCGAGCGGGCGCTCGCGGCCGGGGCAAGGACGGCGTGGGACGTCGCGGCACGACTGACGTGGACCGGTGGGTGGGAGCGGCTCGCAGGCTTTCGCCGTGCGTCCGCGATCGCCCAGACCGCGATGATGATGCAGCACGTCCGCGGCGCCCAGGTGTAGGTGACCCCGGACGCCGCGGACGGAGACTCAGACCGTGGCCGAGACCTCGTCGGCACCAGGACCGGTCTGCTGTGCGGCCAGCTGGTCCGCCTCGTCCTCGGCGGCCCACGGCGCGAGGCCGAGGCTCGGCACCATGTGCGCCAGCGACCCGCGCCACTGCTCGAACTCGGAGGGGAAGCAGCGCTCGAGGACGGAGACCATCGCCGAGACCGCGGTCGACGCCCCGGGGGAGGCGCCGAGCAGACCCGCGATCGAGCCGTCGGCGGCGGTGATGACCTCGGTGCCGAACTCCAGCGTGCCGCCCTTGTCAGGGTCCGTCTTGATGACCTGGACACGCTGGCCGGCGGTGATGCGCTCCCAGTCCTTCGGGTGAGCCTCCGGGTAGAAGGCCTGCAGTGCGCTGAACTTGGTCTCGGGGCGAGCTGTGAGCTGCTCCAGCAGGTATCGCGTGAGCGGGATGTTCTTGAGTCCCGCGCCGATCATCGCGCCGAGGTTGTGCGCCTTGATCGAGGTGACCATGTCGGTCATGCGGCCGCGCTTGAGGTACTTCGGCGAGAAGCCCGCGTAGGGGCCGAACATCAGGTACGACCGGCCGTCGACCACGCGCGTGTCGAGGTGCGGGACGGACATCGGCGGCGAGCCCACGTCCGCCTTTCCGTAGACCTTCGCCTGGTGCTTCGCGACGATCTCCGGGTTGCTGGTGCGCAGGAACTCGCCGGAGATCGGGAAGCCGCCGTAGCCCTTGATCTCGGGGATCCCGGACTTCTGCAGCAGCGGGAGCGCCCCGCCGCCGGCGCCGACGAAGACGAAGCGGGCGTTCACGGTCCGCTGGTGTCGGCTGGCGTTCCACGAGACGTCGCGGACGCGCAGGCGCCACGAGCCGTCGGCACGCTTGGACAGGTCGGTGACCTCGTGCTGCAGGTGCAGGTCTGCCGTGTGCGCGGTCGCGTGGTCGACGAGTCCGCGGGTGAGTGCGCCGAAGTCGACGTCGGTGCCGGACTCGGCACGCGTCGCCGCGACGGGTACCTCGGGGTCGCGGCCCTCGACGAGCAGGGGGGTCCACGAGCGGATGACCTCGGGGTCGTCGCTGAACTCCAGGTCGCTGAACAGCGGGTGGGCGCTGAGGGCGGCGTGGCGACGACGCAGGTAGTCGACGTTCTCCGCGCCGCGGACGAACGTCATGTGCGGAGTGCGGGAGATGAACGACTGGCTCGGGTCGAGGTGGCCGGCCGCGGAGAGGTGGTGCCAGAACTCGCGCGAGGCCTGGAACTGCTCGTTGATCGCGACAGCCTTGTCGGTGTTGATCGTGCCGTCGGGCATCTCGGGCGTGTAGTTCAGCTCGCAGAGCGCCGCGTGCCCCGTGCCCGCGTTGTTCCACGGGTTCGAGGACTCCAGCGCGACGTCGTCGAGCTTCTCGAAGATCGCGATCTTCCAGGTGGGCTCGAGCTCGGTGAGCATCGCGGCAAGAGTGGCGGACATGATGCCACCGCCGACGAGTGCGACGTCGACGTTCTCGTGGTTCGCGGCAGAAGACATAGGGACGAGGGTAACCCTTGTGAAGGTCTGCACTTTTGTGATGCGCATCACGCGCTCGGGTCACATCCCGGGATCTGACGCCGTGTCTGTGCAGGTCAGGCGCGCGCCCTGCGCTCGTGCCGTGATCGTCCGGCGCCGTGTGCGATGCGTCACGTCCGGCAGGGCGTGCCGGAAGGAGGTCGGAGGCGGACGAGTTCTGCCCGCCGATGGCTGCGGCGGCCCGTCGGGCCTAGCGTTCCTCCTATGCGAACCGAGATGACCCCGGAGCGCCGGGTGCTGCTCGTCGCCGTACTCGCCTCCTTCGTGTCGTTCCTCGACGGGACCGTCGTCAACGTTGCACTGCCGGCGATCGCCGACGAGTTCGTGGGCGCGGGCGGCGACGCGCTCGCCCTCCAGCAGTGGGTGGTCGACGCGTACCTCATCACCCTCGGCGCGTTCATCCTCGTGGCCGGGTCGGCGGCCGACGTCTACGGACGCCGTCGCGTGATGATGTGGGGGTTGATCGGGTTCGGCGTCACGTCCGTCGCCTGTGCTCTCGCACCGACCGGACCCGCGCTCGTGCTGGCCCGCGCCGCGCAGGGGGTCGCCGGTGCGCTGCTCGTCCCGAGCTCGCTGGCGATGATCGTCGGCACGTTTTCGGGCCCGGCGCAGGGCCGGGCGATCGGACGCTGGACCGGTTGGACGGGAACCGCGATGATCGTCGGTCCGCTGCTCGGCGGACTGCTCGTCGACACCGTGGGCTGGCGATGGGTCTTCGGGATCAACGTCCTGCCGATCGCCGTGACGCTGTGGCTGCTGCGGGGCGTGGAGGAGTCGAGGCCCGCCACCGGGCGTCGTGTCGACGTCGTCGGTGCGGTCCTGGCCGCCGTCGGCCTCGCAGGCCCGGTGTTCGCGCTCATCGAGTCGGCACGCTTCGGGTGGTCGTCCCCGGTCATATGGGTCCCGCTCGCCCTCGGTACCGCGTGCCTGGTCGGGTTCGTCCTGTGGGAGCTGCGGACCCCCGACCCGATGCTCCCGCTGCGACTCTTCCGGGAGCGCAACTTCGCCGTCGGGAACCTCGCGACCGTCGCGGTGTACGGCGCGCTCGCCCTCGGACCCTTCCTCGTCACGCTCTTCGTCCAGCAGGTCGGCGGGTACTCGGCGACCGCGGCCGGGCTCGCACTGCTGCCGGTCACCCTCGTGATGCTGGTGATGTCCGGGCGGTTCGGCGATCTTGCCGCCCGTCACGGGGCGCGGTGGTTCATGGGCGTCGGACCCCTGGTCGCGGCGGCCGGGTACCTGCTCATGCTCCGGACCGACGCGGACGCCGACTACTGGACGGACCTGCTGCCGGGCGTCCTGGTCTTCGGTCTCGGACTCGCGTGCACCGTCGCGCCGCTGACCTCGACGATCCTCGCGGCGGTTCCCGAGGCGGACGCCGGGATCGGCTCGGCGGTCAACAACGCGGTGTCGCGGATCGCAGGGCTCGTGGTCATCGCCTTCGCCGGGCTGATCGTCGGCGACGCCCTCGACGTCGACGGCCTGCACCGGGGCCTGCTGGTGACCGCCGTCCTGCTCGTCTGCGGCGGCGTCGTCAGCCTGGTCGGGATCCGCGACGACGTCCGGCAGGAGCGCTAGCCGCGATCGCGCGCCACCCGCTCGACCTCCCAGACCGGTTCTGGCGTCTCGATGACGTGCCCGTCGGCACCGAAGACGAAGTACCGGTCGAAGGAGCGGGCGAACCAGCGGTCGTGCGTGACGGTGACGACCGTGCCGTCGAACCCGGCGAGGCCCGCCTCGAGGGCCTCGGCAGAGTGCAGGTCCAGGTTGTCGGTCGGCTCGTCGAGGAGAAGCAGGGTTGCGCCCCCGAGCTCGAGCAGGAGGATCTGCAGCCTGGCCTGCTGGCCGCCCGAGAGCGTCTCGTACCGCTGCTCGGCCTGGCCCACGAGGCCGTAGCGGTCGAGCACCTTCGAGGCTTCCTCCCGTCCCATGCCGCGGCGATGTCCCTCGCCGCGGTGCAGGATGTCGAGCAGCGTGCGTCCCTCGAGCTCGGCATGCCCGTGGTTCTGTGCGAACCAGCCGGGCCGGACCCGTGAGCCCAGAGCAGCGCGACCCGTGTGCGTCACGGGGTCGATCGCGGGCGAACCCTCGGCGGGCTCGTGCTCCCGGTCGGGGCTCGAGCCCCCGCGGGCGAGGAGCCGCATGAAGTGGCTCTTTCCGGAGCCGTTGGACCCGAGCACGGCGACGCGCTCGCCGTAGAAGAGCTCGAGGGAGAACGGCTTCATCAGACCGGAGAGCTCCAGGTCCTGGCACGTGACGGCTCGCTTGGCCGTCCGGCCGCCGGTGAGCCGGACGCGGACGTTCTGCTCGTGCGCGAGCTGCGGGGGAGGGCCGACCTCCTCGAACTTGCGGAGCCGGGTCTGCGCAGCCTGGTAGCGCGAGGCGAGGCCGTCGTTGAACGCCGACTTGTTCTTCAGCGTGTTGACGAGCTCCTTGAGCTTGGCGTGCTCCTCGTCCCACCGGCGCAGCATCTCCTCCGAGCGTTCGCGCCGGTCCTCCCGCGCTGCGGCGTAGGTGCTGAATCCTCCGCCGTGGACCCAGATCTGCGCACCGTTCGTCCCGGGCTCGAGCGTCGCGACGTGCGTCGCGGTGTTGGCGAGCAGCTCGCGGTCGTGCGAGACGTAGAGGATCGTCTTCGGCGACGCGGTCATCTCGGCCTCGAGCCACCGTTTGGTGGGCACGTCGAGCGCGTTGTCCGGCTCGTCGAGCAGGAGCACCTGCTCCGGGCCGCGCAGCAGCGACGTCAGGACCAGGCGCTTGCGCTCGCCTCCGGACAGGGTGCGCAGCTCGCGCCACTGCGCCTGCTCGAAGTCGACGCCGAGGACCTCGCTGCAGACCTTGTCCCACTCCAGCTCGGCGTCGTATCCGCCCACGTCCGCCCAGTCCGCGATCGCCTGGGCGTAGCGCATCTGCGACGGCTCGTCGTCGACCGTCATGATGAGGTGCTCCGCGGCCTGGATCTCGGCGGCGGCGGCGCGCAGGGCGGGCGGGGAGACCTCGACGAGCGCGTCGCGGACGGTGGTGCTCTCGTCGGCGCGGACGACCACCTGGCGCATGACGCCCAGGCCCCCGGTGACGGTGGCTCCGCCCCGGTGGGCGGCGAGGTCGCCGGTGACGATGCGGAGGAGGGTGGTCTTGCCCGCACCGTTCGGGCCGACGAGTGCCACGCGAGAGCCCTCGCCCACGCGGAGCGAGATGCCGTTGAGAAGCGTCCGCCCGTCGGAGAGCTCGTAGCCGACGTCGGAGATGTCGATATGACCCATGGGGTCATCATCCCCGACGCCGGTGACGCGACCGAACGATTATCGGCCGGGCGCTCCTCGCGGTCAGACCCGGACGACGATCTTCCCGACGGCGTGACCCGTCTCGGACGCCCGGTGGGCGTCGGCCGCGTCGGCGAGGTCGAAGACCTGGTCGACGCGGACCGAGAGAGCCCCGGCCTCGGCCATGCGGCCGAGCTCGTCCAGGTCGTCCGACGACGGACGCACCCAGGCGTAGATGCCGTCGTGCTCGGTGCGGGCGGTCGGGTCGGCGACGGAGACGACGACGCCGAGGTCGGAGAGCAGCTCGCTGGTCGTGTCCATCACGCCGCCGACGTAGTCGAGGATCACGTCCACCCCGTCGGGCGCGAGCTCGTCGACCCGGGCGAGCAGTCCGTCGCCGTATGCGACGGGCTCGCCGCCGAGCGAGCGCACGTAGTCGTGGTTCTTCTCCGACGCCGTACCGATGACACGCGCGCCGCGGGCCGTGGCGATCTGCACGGCGAACGAGCCGACACCACCCGCGGCGGCGTGGACGAGGACGGTGTCGCCCTCCGAGACACCCGCACGGTCGATCGTCTGCAGTGCCGTCAGGCCGGCGAGCGGAACGCCCGCCGCCTCCTCGAAGGACCACGCAGCGGGCTTCTTGGCCAGCGTGCGCACCGGGGCCGCGACGTACTCGGCGAACGTCCCGGCCTGCATCCAGTCCTTGCGGACGTAGCCGAAGACCTCGTCGCCGACCTCGAACTCAGGAGTGTCGAGGCCGACCTGCTCGACGACGCCGGCCACGTCCCAGCCCGGCACGACGGGGAAGACGGTGTCCATGAGGCCGTCGAGGTATCCCTCGCGCACCTTCCAGTCGACAGGATTGACGCTCGCCGCCTTCACGCGGACGAGGACCGAGTCTGGGCCGACCTTGGGGACCGGGAGCTCGCTGAGCTCGAGGTTGTCGGCGCTTCCGTAGCTGCTGTAGGTGATTGCTCGCATGCCGGGCCAACGGTGCGGGCGTCCGCGGCATTCCAGTTTCACCGGTCGAGATGGACGGTGTGACGTGACGAACACGCACAGGGTGCGTTCGGGTTCGAGTCGTATCCTCCACCGGTGGACACGCCAACTTCTGAGGTCGCTGAGACGTCGGCCCGCATCCGGGACATGCGACGCCTCTTGATGACTTATCGATTCGGGCTGGACGAATTGATGACCAAGATCGTGGTCCTGCGCGACGAGTTCCGGGAGATCCGGGACTACAACCCGATCGAGCACATCGGCTCCCGCGTAAAGTCGATCGAGTCGATCATCGGCAAGGCGCAGCGCAAGGGCATCCCGCTCACCCCCGACGGGCTGCGCGAGGGGATGTTCGACATCGCGGGGATCCGGATCACCTGCGGGTTCGTCTCCGACATCACGCGCGTCCGTGACCTCCTGGTGGGGCAGAGCGACCTCACGCTCGTCGAGGAGCGGGACTACATCACCCACGGCAAGCCCAACGGGTACAAGAGTCTGCACCTGATCTTCCAGGTGCCGGTCTTCCTGTCGGACCGGGTCGAGAACGTCACCGTCGAGGTCCAGATCCGCACGATCGCTATGGACTTCTGGGCGAGCCTCGAGCACAAGATCCACTACAAGTACGGGCACGACGTGCCGAAGCACCTCATCACGGAGCTCAGGCTCGCCTCCGACGTCGCGTCGCAGCTGGACCGCTCGATGGAGCGGATCCACGACGAGGTCCTCGAATACACGCGCCTGCAGCAGGCGAGCGGTGTCGACCCGTACGACGAGGCCTTCCCGATCCCGACGATGGCGCTCGAGGCGCTGCGTGAGATGACCGACGTCCAGCGCGAGGGGGGTGCGGGGGAGCGGTAGGGCGCGGGCGAGGTGGTGTGGCTCACCCGTCGGCCGGGCGTCGCCACCGCACCAGATCCGAGCGGTTGCTCTAGTCTTTATCAAGACTTGGTCGCACAATGGGACGATCGGGACGAAGGTGTCCTGGCTGAGCTTCCGTCGGCACTCGCCGTCACTGGGGTCGGGACCGGCGGGATCCGCATCGAGGTATGCGGGAGTGAAGGGAGGCGTCGGTCGCTGTGGGAGCGGCCGGCGCTTCTGCCTTCTAGTTGCCGCCCTGGACCGCCGGCGCAGGTTCGGTGAGTCGGCCGACGAGTTCGAGAAGCTCGTCCACGCGTGCGTCCTTGGTCCGGCGCGAGCGTCGGTCCGGGTCCCAGTCGCCCGTGCGTGAGGCCTCGAGGTACAGGCCGTCGCCCATGAGGACGATCGCCCGGGCGATCACGGGGTCGCCGACCGCCTCCTCGACCGCGGCGTGCCACCCGGCGTGGGCGGCGGCGAGCGCATCCCGTGCCTGGGGGTAGATGTCCTGAGGGAGTCGGGTCACGGCGACGTACACGCGGTCGAAGGCGGTGTCCGACTGCGCCGAGGTCCGCAGGAAGTGGTCGACCGGACCCTCGGGGACGCTCCGCATGTCGGCCACGTCCGCCGCGGCGAGCTCGCCGAGCAGCTCGAGGAGGCCGTCGACGAGGGCCTGCTTGGAGGCGAAGTGGTAGAGGAGGCCGCCCTTCGAGACGCCGGCCTCCGCGGCCACGGCGTCGAACGTCGCGGCGCGTTCCCCCTGAGTCACCAGAATGCTGGCGAAGGCGTCGAGGACCTTGTCACGGGCAGCAGGTTGCGCGGGCATCTTGCCACCCTACCGTCCGGACGTTACTGTACCGTCCAGACGGTTTTACTAGACCGTCCGGACGGTTTGAAGCATCGACCGTCCCGGTCAGAAGTCTCGGCGCCACCGCGTCGTCCTGATCCGCCCCGAGAGGAGTCGCCCCATGGCCATCACCCTGCCCGCCAACCCGCTGCGCCGTCGGACCGAGGCGGCCCCCTCGCGATGGGTGGCGCTCGCCGTCCTGATGCTCCCCGTGCTGCTCGTCTCCATCGACAACACGGTGCTCAGCTTCGCCCTGCCGCAGATCTCCGTGGCGCTCGAGCCGAGCGGCACTCAGCTGCTCTGGATCATCGACGTCTACCCGCTCGTCCTGGCGGCGCTGCTCGTGCCCATGGGATCGCTCGCCGACCGGATCGGCAGGCGGCGGCTTCTGCTCACCGGTGCGACCGGGTTCGCGGTGCTCTCGGCCGTCGCCGCGTACGCACCGAGCGCCGAGGCGCTGATCGTCGCGCGCATCGGGCTCGGGGTCTTCGGCGCCATGCTCATGCCCGCCACGCTGTCGCTCCTGCGCAACATCTTCGTCGACCGTGAGGAGCGGCGGCTCGCGATCGCGATCTGGGCGGCAGGGTTCGCGGCCGGGGCGGCGCTCGGCCCGATCGTCGGCGGGTTCCTGCTCGAGCACTTCTGGTGGGGCTCCGTGTTCCTCCTGGCGGTACCCGTGCTGCTCGTCCTCCTCCTCGCCGCGCCCGCCTGCGTGCCGGAGTCGGCGGACCCCCACCCGGGCCCGGTCGACGTGCCGTCGATTCTGCTCTCCGTCGCCGCGATGGCCCCCGTCGTCCTCGCGATCAAGTCCTTCGCCAAGGACGGCGCCACCTGGGTGGCGTTCGCGGCACTCCTCGTCGGCGTCGTCGCCGGCGTCGCCTTCGTCCGTCGCCAGCTGCACCGTCCCCGGCCGATGCTCGACGTCCGACTCTTCGCGATCCCCGCGTTCTCGGGGTCGGTCCTGATCAACCTCCTCTCGATCCTCGGCTACACCGGGTTCCTGTTCTTCGCGTCCCAGGACCTCCAGCTCGTCATGGGACTCAGCCCGATGACCGCCGGCACCGCGCTGCTGCCGGGCCTGCTCGTCATGGTCGTCGCCGGCCTCGCTGTCGTCCCGATCGTTCGCACGATCCGTCCGGCCTACGTCGTCGCCGGCGCCCTCGGTCTCTCGGCGCTCGGGTACACGATCATCGCGGTGGCGGGGGACTCCGCGGCCCTGTGGCCGATCGTGCTCGCGTTCGTCTTCGTCTCCGCGGGGATCGGCGGGGCCGAGACGGTCTCCAACGAGCTGGTCGTCTCCACGGCCCCGGCGCGTCAGGCAGGTGCCGCCTCGGCGATCTCGGAGACCGCGTACGAGGTGGGGGCGGTGCTCGGAACGGCTCTGCTCGGTGGCGTGCTCACGGCGCTCTACTCCTCGCGTCTCGTCGTCCCCGCCGGCGTCAGCTATGCGGACGCCGGGGCGAGCCGAGAGACCCTGGGCGGCGCCACCGAGGTGGCCGCCACGCTCCCGGCGGAGCAATCGGACGCGCTCCTCGCCTCCGCGCACGCCGCGTTCGGTTCCGGCGTGGTCGTCGTCGCGGCGCTCGCGGCCGTGGCCATGGTCGTCGCCGCGGTCATGGCGCTCGTCACGCTGCGTCGCGCGAGGGTCTGAGCGCGCCGGTTCGCTTCGGGCGGCCAGTTCGTCCACTCTGTCCCCATGAGCACGCGACGAGTCCCGCCCCGCTGGGTCCGCTGGACCCTCGTGACGGTCCTCCTGCTCGCGTCGTGCGTGACGTTTGGGATCACGACGGCGCGGGCCGACCTGGCGCTCGGCCCCCACGAGGCGCGATACGACGTCACGTCGGACTCCCAGGTCGTCGTCGACGTCGGCCCGATCGGGACGCTCGAGATCGACTCGCCTCTGCCGTTCGGTCTCGGGATCCGGGTCACCGTCGGAGAGATCCCGGCCGACCTGCGGACGGTCGACGGCGACGACCCGCTCGGGGCGCTCGCGGGCGACGCGGAGAGCTACCTGCAGCTCTTCTCGGACCCCGAGACGACGGTCCGGCGTGTCGCCGAGGAGCTCGTCGCGGACGCCGTGCAGCGCACGATGGCCGCGGCACTCGTGGTCGCGGGTGTCGGCGTGGGCGGCTACCTGCTGCTCGGCGTCCGCCGTCGTGAGGAGCTCGCGTCGCGCCTCGTGCCGCGCACCTGGGAGATTACGGCAGGGGTCACGGTCGTCGTCCTCGTCGCTGCCGTCGTGCCGCGCGTCGTCGTGAGCTCGACGGAACAGGCTCCACCCGCCCAGGTCTTCGCCGGGACCCCGCTCGAGGGGGCGCGGATGACCGGACGCCTTGCCGGCGTCGTCGACACCTACGGCTCCATGGCCATCGACCTCTACGACGAGAACGAGGCGTTCTACGCCGCCGCCGACGCGGAGCTCGACGACGCGTGGGCGGAGCGGTTGCACGACCAGGAGATCGACGACATCGCCCGGTCGGTCGGGCTGAAGGAGCCCGACGGCGCCCCCGCGGACGACGACGTCCTCACCTTCGTCGTCGTCACGGACCTGCACTGCAACACGGGGATGTCGCCCTTGATCAGGACGACGCTCGAGCGCAGCGGTGCGCAGGTCCTCCTGAACGCGGGGGACACGACGACCAACGGCACCTCGGTCGAGGACGTCTGCGTCAGCTCGTTCGCCGACGCGGTGCCCGATGGCGTCGACGTCGTCGTCGCGGACGGGAACCACGACAGCGTGGTGACCTCCGAGCAGGAGGCCGCCCAGGGATGGCGGGTGCTCGACGGGTCTGTCGTCGACGTTCACGGCATGCGCGTCCTCGGTGACCGGGACGCGCTCGAGACGCGGGTGGGCTCGGGGTCGTACACCTCGACCGACGAGACCTCCGACGAGCAGGCGGCACGCATCGAGCAGACGGCGTGCGAGGACGACGACGTCGACCTGCTCCTGATCCACACGCCGAGCGCCGGGACCCCGGCGATGAACGCCGGTTGCGTCCCGTTCCAGATCTCGGGGCACCTGCACCGGCGGATCGGCCCGGTGCAGATCGGCGAGGGCTTCCGCTACGTCAACTCCTCGACGGCCGGGGCAGCCAGCGACCAGCCGACGGTCGGCCCCCTCAACGGGATCGCCGAGATGACCGTGCTCCGGTTCGACACCGAGGCGCGCCGCATGATCGACCTGCAGCTCGTCGAGGTCACGCCCGCGGGGACGGCCGCCGTGGGCGAACGTGTGCCGGTGCCCGCTCTGGCGGGCCCGGGTGCAGTCCCGGTCGAGGAGTCGCTGGAGGACCCTGCGCCCGAGGTCGAGGCTGACGCGGACGGCGCGTAGCGGCACCTGCCCCGGGAGCCCGCGGATCGAGCGAAGGCAATCAGTCCGGAATAACACTATTTCGCACTGAGTGTTCCCTCGCTCGTTGTTCTCGCGAAGGGCTCCCGAGCGGGAGTTCGTCGGGCATCATTGTGAAGACAGAAATTATCGGTCTTTCCCGACAGAAAGCAACGATATCTGGGTTTCCTGTTGCGGACCTGAAAATTCGATGTGGCAATGGTGTGCATGGTGCTTGTCAGGGCTGACGGGCGCGCCGTCCACCGATGGGGGAAAGACCGTGACCAGATCGATGACTGCACGCCGTGGCGGGAGTGACCAGACCGGGACCAGAGCGGTGCGCCGCCAGGGTCTGGCAGGCGCCGTCGGCAGCTCACTGGTGCTGACGCTCGGCCTCGTCGCCGCGCCCGTGGTCTACGAGCCGCTGGCGAACGACCTCCCGGCGGCCGAGGCCGTCCCGGGCAGCCCGGGCGTCATGGAGGCGCCGACGAACTTCTACGCGGAGAACTTCGAGAACGTCACGTGGCAGGAGCCGGTGGGCGCCGGTGGTGGGTCGGACGAGGCGGCGTGGGACGCCGACGACTACGTCCAGTCCCTGACGGAGTACCCGTTCGGTGACGACGGGACGGCGGCCGACTTCCAGCCCGGGTATGTCAACGAGAACGGTACGACGACGTACTCGGCAGACAGTCCATGGGCAGCCGGGAACAACTGCAACGGGTTCATCGTCGCCCAGCACACGAACGGGGTCGGTTTTCAGAACCTCAGCGGCGACTTCCCGATACCAACCTCGGGCCCGGCCGCGGCGTGTGGCGAGCCGCGTTCGTTTAACGGGGTGCTGCTGATGGCGAACGTGATGGGTCAGTATCACAACAACGCGAACCAGTACCCGTACTTCGACCAGGATCTCGGAAACCCTGAGAGTCAGTTCGACAACCACGTCGTCAGTTCGTACACCTCGGGATCGGCCATCGAGCCTGGGACGATGCTGGAGTTCGACGAGCCGATCGACGTGGACCCGGGGCGCTATTACCAGGCGTCGGTCGATATCGCGGCGATGAGTTGCATTACGACGGGGAACGGCGCGATCCCGCAGATCTACCTCACGCAGTCCGACGGTACCGAGTCTCCCGTGTTCTCGAACGCGATCAACACCTGCAGTCCCGGCGCTCTGGGCGAGATCTACCCGTACGGGCCGGGCGGGGACAGCACCGCGGTGGGCCGCCAGCGGACGACGCGTGTCGGGACGTTCCTCGGTGACCAGGCGCTGCGATCGACCGGCGACACCCTCGGCATCCGGATCAACAACGACCAGTCGGCCACGGGTGGCAACGACAGCGCGTTCGACAACCTGGTCGTGCTCGACACCACGCCGAAGATCGACAAGGAGTTCACCCCGGCCCAGGCGCCCGTCGGGACGCCGGCCGAGCTGACCTTCACGATCACGAACACCTACGACCCGGTGCTCGGGGAGGACACGCCGTCGGGACCAAAGGAGGACTTCGGTTTCACGGACACGATCAACGACTCGGACCTGCAGCTCACCGGCACCTCGGAGACGACGTGTGGCGACGGCACGGTCACGGTCGATCCCGCGACGGGCACGGTCGATCTGGTGGGTGGCGACCTCGTCGACCCCAACCTCGTCAGCTGCACTGTCACGGTCGGCGTCACCTCCGACGTCGAGGGCACGTTTACCAACGGCCCCGATGACATGGAGTTGATCGGCCTCAACCCTCCGGGTGACACGGACATCACGTTCTTCGAGGACGGGCTCTCGTGCGATTCTGACGCCTACCTGCTGCAGAACAACCCTGCCGACCTGTCGACGGTCAATCTCGTCAACGGCGACTCGGAGGAGATTCTTTCCGACTTCTATCCCAACAACGTCAATGCGGCCGGGTACAACCCCGTCGAGGACTTCATCTACGGGATCGACAACACGGCCAGCCCGCACGAGATCGTCCGCCTCGGAGCATCCGGGCAGGCGGTGAGCATCGGGGCCCCCGACGATCCGCTGGGCATCGGTTGGCCGAACAGCGCGGGGTGGCAGACCGGTGACTTCGACACCGCCGGATACCTCTGGATCATGGACGGCCAGCTCAACTCAGGGACACCGTGGCGGCAGATCGACCTCGTGCCGGGGTCCCCGACCTACGGCTCGATCGTCGACGGCGGGCAGGTCGCACGTCCCAGCTCGGTCAGGACGATCTCGGACTGGACCTACAACATCAACGACGGTCTCTTCTACACCTTCTCGGAGAACACCAATCAGGTCGGGGTGTCTCTGGTGACCTTCGATCCGGCGAACCCGGGTCTGACCGTGGTGGAAGGCCTCGGAACACCGACGGCTCCGGACGGGACCAGCGGACGGATCTTCGGCGCGATGTACTCGGACGCCGATGGAAACATCTACGGGTCGCTCAACAACAACGGCGACATCTTCCGGTACTCACCCGATGGCGAGTTCAGTTTCTTCGCCTACGGTCCTCCCTCGGCCGGGAACGACGGCGCACGGTGTGTCCTTGCTCCGCTCCCGCTGGACTTCGGTGACGCGCCCGACAGCTACAACACGCTCCTGGGGTCAGAAGGTCCGTTCCACTCGGTGATCGATGACGTCGACGACCCGCTGTTGACGATCGGTGACTCGGTGACGGTGGAGTCTGATGGTCAGCCGGATGTGTCGGCGGGGCTGGATGAGGATGATGCGTTCGCGGAGGATCCGACGGTCAACGTCGACGCGGACGAGTCGACTCTGACGATTCCGATTACGAATAACTCGTCTGATGGTGCGGCGTTGGCGGGGTGGATCGACTTCGACCTCAGCGGCACGTTTGACGAGGACGAGCGGTCGGTGATTGACACGGGTCTGGCGACGGGTGATGCGGTGTTGACGTGGTCGGTGCCGGCGGATGCGGTGCCGGGCGATTCGTATCTGCGTCTGCGTGCGGCGCTGGTGCCGGGTGATGAGCTCCCGACGGACACGTCGGACATCGGTCCGGGTGTGGGGTCGGGTGAGGTCGAGGACTGGCCGATCACTCTGGAGGTGCTCCCGCGTGATTTTGGTGATGCGCCGGACACGTTCGGGACGTTGGATGCCTCGGGTGGTGCGAGCCATGGGGTGATCGATTACGACGACACGACGAACACGGCTCCGTTGATGCTGGGTGACTCGACCACGGTGGATGTGGAGGAGGACGGTGTTCCGACGGTCGGTGCTGATGGTGACGACCTGGCCGGTGTTGATGACGAGGCCGCGATTGCCGAGCCGGTGGTTGCTGGGTTGGACAGCCCGTTCGTCACGAACGTGACGGCAACCAACGACAGCCTCACCGACGCGACGCTCGTCGGGTGGCTGGACGTGAACAACAACGGTGTCTTCGACACCGGTGAGGTCAGCGATGTCGTGACGGTCCCGGCGGAGTCAGGTTCGGCCGAGTACGCGCTGACCCTGCCGGCGCCGACGTCGACGGACGACACGTATCTGCGTCTGCGCCTGTTCGCGGGCGGTAATGACACGCCGTTGCCGACGGGTGCGTGGACCGGTGGTGAGGTGGAGGACTACCTGGTCACGGTGGTCGAGCCGGAGCTGGTGGTGGAGAAGACGCCGTCGACGACGGAGGCCGCCCCGGGCCAGGACGTGACGTACACGATCACGGTGGAGAACACCGGTGCGGTCGACTTCACGGAGTCCAACCCGGCGACGGTCAGCGATGACCTGTCGGGTGTGATTGATGATGCGACGTACAACGACGACGCGGCTGCGGCCTCGGACGTGGACGGCAACACGCCGCCTGCGCCGTCGTACACGGAGCCGGAGCTGACCTGGTCGGGTCCGTTGGCTGCGGGTGAGACGGTGACGATCACGTACACGGTCACGGTCGCGGACCCGTTGTCGGAGTCGGGGGACGGGGTGCTGGACAACGTCGTGAGTGCACCGTTCTCGAACTGTGAGGACACCCCGGATGCGCCGGAGTGCAACCCGCTGGTGCCGATCAAGTCGTTGGAGATCACGAAGTCTGCCGACCCCGGTGATGAGGTG
>NZ_JNIY01000010.1 GCF_000701465.1 Paraoerskovia marina DSM 21750
GGGCCTTGACCCCAGATAGTGGACACGCTTGATCCAGGTTCGTCCTGGAGGAAGCGAGATGATCCACTCATGGCGAGGAAGAACTATTCCGAGGAGTTCCGCCTCGATGCGGTCGAGCTCTACCGGTGCACCGATGGCGCGACGATCAGACAGATCGCGGACGAGCTCGGGGTCTACGACGCGACGTTGTCGAGCTGGCTCAAGGCAGCCGGCGTGCCGACAAGGTCGGCCTCCGGGACGACGGCGTCGTCGACCACCGGTGGTGGGGCCGGGACCGCCGAGGAGGAGAACGCCCGGCTGCGCGCCCAGGTCGCCCGCCTGGAGGCAGATCTCAAGCGCACCGAGACCGAGAAGGACATCTTGAAGAAGGCGGCGAAATATTTCGCCGGGGAGACGAACTGGTGAGCCGCTTCCAGTTCGTCGCCGACCACTGCGACACCTTCGAGGTCAAGCGGCTGTGCAGGGTCATGGGGATCGCCCGTTCGTCGTACTACAAGTGGGTCGCCACCGCTGGCGCCAGGGCCGCCCGCAAGGCCGCTGACGACGCCCTGGCCGCGCGGATCGTGGCGGTGCAGAAGAAGGACAAGGCCTACGGGGCGCCGCGGGTGACCGCGGACCTCAACGACGGCGTCGCCGAGCCTGAGCGGGTCAACCGCAAGCGAGTCGCCCGCGTGATGCGTCAGCACGCTCTGCCCGGGCTGCGGCTGCGCCGACGTGTACGCACCACGATCCCTGAACCCGCCGATCGCAAGTACCCCGATCTACTGGGCCGCGACTTCACCGCCGTCGAGGCGAACCGCAAGTACGTCGGCGACATCACCTACCTGCCCTGCGGTGACGGCACATTCCTCTACCTGGCCACCGTGATCGACTGCTACTCACGCCGACTGGTCGGCTGGTCGATCGCCGACCACATGCGCACCGAGCTCGTCATCGACGCCCTGGATGCCGCAGCCCGTGAACGCGGCACCCTGACTGACGCGATCTTCCACGCCGACCATGGGGCGGTCTACACCTCCAAGGACTACGCCGCTGCCTGCGCCCGCCACGGCGTGCTGCAGTCCATGGGCGCCGTGGGCTCCAGCGCGGACAACGCCCTGGCGGAGTCGTTCAACGCCACGATGAAACGCGAAACCCTCGCCGGCGCGCACGCCTACCACGGCCCCGAACACGCCCGCCGGACCGTGTTCCGCTGGATCAACCACTACAACAAGCGCCGCCGCCACTCCTGGTGCGGATACCGCTCACCGATCACCTACGAGACCACGACCACCGCTACGCTGCGACTGGTCGCCTAACCACCCAGCGCGTGTCCACTATCTGGGGTCAAGGCCCACGAATCCGCCCAGACTGAATAGGTGTCATCACTAGTTCTCGTCGAATGCCTGCCGTCCTCGTGGCCTCGACGCAATGCAGTTTGCCGCACCCCTTCCGCCACCGTCATCGCTACGGCTGCCTCTGTGTGATCCCTTGCTGAGGAGTCACGGCGAAGTCGTGCCGCGCCAATGCGCTTGCGCCACTCCCTGGGCACGACTCCATCGAGAAGAGTCCCAAGTTCCGCGATGATCTCGTCCTCAGCCACTGTGCGGCGGAGTCGAGCCGATCCCCTACGGGCAACAACACCTCGCACCTCGCGAACAAGGCTCTCGGTCAACGGGGCGTCGACCAGATGGCCACGGCGCCACGGGACCTCGACTATTCGGCCCGTATCGCTCGTGCGAAACCAGACGCGCGACACGTCATGTGGGTCGTAGTGGAACGGCATTGCGGCGTCTTGCTCGCGAAAAGTCCCGAGAACCACGTTCCGGTAGCCATCCAGCTCGCGGCAGTCATAGACCAAGTCCTCAAACTCCACGCCTGAGGACCTGACCGTGCCCCACCGAATCGGCAGGAAGTCGTAGATGAGGTCAGGTCGTTGCGGAACATGCAAACGACCGGTGATCCGCAACAGAGCGTCGAACATCTCGACAGGGCGCAGATCAATCCCCTCCGCACCCGGCACACGGAGTCCGCTGTGCGGGGTTCGGTGGTAGTCCAAGACGATCCAGCTCCGCAGCCAGCGCTCCAATTCGCCCGCTGTGAGCAGCGGTTCATCGTCGTCCGCTCCGGGGGTTCCTACGACCCGACCCCGTTGGGCAACATTTCGGCCCTTGTACCCAGGCAATTGCTGAAGCCCTCGCTGGAGGGTCTCGTGGTACCTCTCCAAGATGCCGTTATCGATGGGTCGGCGTGTGCGAGAGAGAGCAAGGTCGATCCCAAACCGGGCGAGCAGTTCCCGAAAGACCTGCGAGACAAAGATCGAACCGTGGTCTGCGCGAATGGATGAAGGCTGCACAGCCGGTACGACGTGAGTCCCATGTAGCCCCGCCGCGGTCGGCAACCGTCGGCAGGACCGAGGACACGTGACCTCTATGCCGGAGCAGTCATCCTCTGCCTCAGACTCGTCCGCATAGAACTCAACCTGCTCCGGGACGCCCGCCCATGCCCAGTCCGACACGGTGGTTCCCTCAACGACTTGCGAGAACGGCCGCATGACGTCGTAGAGCAGCATCGCCGCATCGTGCGAATCCGCGCTCATCGGCACGACACGCAGCGCGAGAATCATGCGCGTAGCGGTGTCCATTGCGGAGATGATCTCGACGCTGCAGGGCCCTCCTCGCGTCGGACACCACACGAGGACATCCGAACGCGTAACATCGATCGCGACCATCTGTCCCGGAACCATCGCCGGGTAGGACTGGGTGCCTCCGACGCCTCGAAGTTTGTTCGATCGCTGGGCCCGCGTAGTTCGTCCCTGATGCCGCACGAGGTGGCTGATGTATTGGCCGGCGGCCCGTTCCGGGGCACGAATCTCCCGGCCGTCCGCCGCTAGTTGTGCCTTGATCCGCCGGTTGATCTCCCGCTGGCTCACTGTGGACACATCGCCATCAAGTTCGGCAATCACATCGTTGGCAACTCGTCGCCATTCCCACGGGATCGTCGAAAACGCTTCGACTGTCTTAAGTCGCCGCCCATCGACGAGCCCGAGCAGTCCACCGGTCTCCCATCTTCGTACCCAACTGCTCACCGAGCTCACGGACACAGGCCGACTATGGGTTCCACGACTGGTCCGCGCCTCATGAGTCAACCGCTCTGCCATCCGCGTTGCGCGCTCTGCGACAGACGATCCCAACGTCGGGTCGAACAGGTCTGACGGTTCACCCTCCACTGCGAGGATTTGATGTCCGTTCCGGTACCCAGTCATCAACTCCTGCACGATGGCGAGCTTCCACATCGCCTCAGTGCGCGCGGGACCACTCAGACGTGTCCAGACCTCGGCAAAGCCTCGAAGCGCTGGCGGATCAGGCTCCGCAGGGTTCGTACTGTCGATGGGCTGTATGGTACGAAGATCTGGCCACTCCACCCAGGTCACCGAACCACGCACATCGCGCAATTCGATCCCGGCCCTATCGACATGCACGACCACTGCGGTGCCATCTTCAGTCAGTACCATCGACCCCGCCCGAAGCTCAATTCGGTTCTCACGCACGGCTCACACCGCCGATGCTGACCCTTGAATTAGCGGTGAGCGGCTCGTCGACATTGATGGCCAGATCCCCGGTCCAGATGAGATGCCACATGGTGGCGATGAGGTGCCCGTCGCCCTCGTCGAGAGCAAGCAATGCTCCCAATGCGACACCCGGCGCCGCTGTTCTCAGAAGAACCGACGCAATTCGCGCATGAGGCCACTTCGGTGGCCGACGAAATGTCGCCAACCACATCACGTTCAGTCGACGGGCGTTGGGTTGCGTACCGAAGACCTCGTAGCCCCAGCCCACGCTCGCTGTCGCCTCTCTAGTCAGAGCCGCCACTTGCCGAAACTTGTCGTTTTGGCGGACATCGGGGCGAACGTCCCAGAGCACCCGCTTGCCGCCGGTATGGACCGCAAGGAGGTCAACGACGTGCGTGCGGCCATCGTCAAACTGGATCGCGACCGGTTGTGCCACGATCCACTCAACATCGCAATCGCGGTCGAGGCTACGAGCGGCCTCGAGCTCAAGCGTCGACTCCACCAACAGGGTTGACCCCGTGGTCTGACAGGCAATCCGTACAGGCGTGTGTCGGGACATCGCATCCGCTGCAGGACGGCGGACCGGCTTCAGCCGACGCAACGGAGGGTCTCCACGGGACCAATCCCACGCAGCAACGCCATCGATCCGAAAGATCCACGTCGGCCCCATCGTGCAGTCCTCCCGCAGGCCATCTGGCGGTCACCAAGGCATGACGACGCACAGCACGCACTTCATGTACGGCGGGGGTCACGCACTCTAGACTGGCCATCGACGGCCCTTCGTCTTCACCTGACACATCAGAGCCGTCACCGGGGTGTCGCTGTTGTCGCAGCGGCACCCCATTTCACGCTTACGCGCGGGCTCTACCACCACGGGGATGGTCCGATAAGACTAGTCCCGATCGATCAGATGCGATAGATGGTTTCGTCCACGAGTACCGATCCTCAGTTGCTGACATGACCTATCTAGCACAAGATGGGCGGGTAGGTTTCGTCCATCATCTCTCACACCGAGAGTCGAAAACCATCCTGACCAGGCGTGTTAGGCATTCCGGAAGCCGGAGACCAGATGCTGACTGAAGAAGACCTCTACGCGCCCCAGCCCTGCATGGAGCCTTCCTGCACGAAGCAATGCACCCTCGCTCCCGTTGGCCGCCCCGGTGCATTCTGCAGCTCCGCTTGCCGGAACAGGCACCACCGCCGACGCGCGGAACTCCTGGACGCGCTCGCCGAGGTCGACTCCGCGTTGACGGCCGCTCGCAAAGTAGACCGCTCGAACCTCCTGAGCCGCCGAAAGGCCCTGCGCTTCCAACTCTTCCGATACCCCGACATCGCAACATCGGCACTCGGCCCACCCTGATCCCGCAACCGCGCCCCGCGAAGAGCAGAGGGACCCGGGCAACACGATCAGCCCACCTCATGGAACAGTCAAGAATCGATCAATTTTCGTCCAGTTTAACTAGGTGGGAGTTTCCTCAGAATAGGTTGCATCTCGACAAACAGGTCAACTCATGCCTGCATGTCGACGAACCGCGAGTAGTGACCCTGGAACGCGACCGTGATCGTGTCCGTCGGCCCGTTTCGGTGCTTTGCCACGATCAGGTCGGCCTCGCCGGCTCTCGGCGACTCCTTCTCGTACGCATCCTCGCGGTGGAGCAAGATCACCATGTCGGCGTCTTGCTCGATCGAGCCCGACTCGCGAAGGTCCGACATCGCCGGCTTCTTGTCGGTGCGCTGCTCGGCGCCACGGTTCAACTGCGAGATCGCGATCAGCGGCACCTCGAGCTCCTTCGCGAGGAGCTTGAGTGCACGCGAGAACTCGGAGACCTCCTGCTGACGCGACTCGACGCGCTTGCCGGACGTCATGAGCTGCAAGTAGTCGATGACCACGAGCCGCAGATCGTGCTTCTGCTTGAGTCGCCGGCACTTGGCCCGGATCTCCATCAGCGACATGTTCGGGGAGTCATCGATGAACAGCGGCGCCTCGGTGATCTTGCCCATGGTGGACGCGAGCTTCTGCCAGTCGTCCTCCCCCATCGAGCCGTTGCGCATCTTCTGCAGGTGGATACGCGCCTCGGCGGAGAGCAGACGCATGGTGATCTCGTTGCGGCTCATCTCGAGCGAGAACACGACGGACGTCATGTCGTGCTTGATCGACGCGCTGCGTGCGATGTCGATGCCGAGCGTCGAGTTGTGCGTCGGGATCATCGACCGGCTCGCGAGGTACAGGTGCTCAGGGTGGGCGATCTCGACGCATCGCACGAGGACCGAGGGTGTCTCGCGCACGTCGACGATCTTCCACGCGCGCTGATCGGTCGCGACCGTGTGCGCATCGCCCTGCGCCATCGACCGGGCGATGGCCTCCGTCGTCAGGACCTCGACGTCGTCCCGTCGACCGCTCGTGCTCGTCGCCCACTCGTGGAGCGCGTCCGCGACGATCGTCGTCCCGTCGTCGAACACCACCTCGTAGCAGGGGCGGTCCTCGAGGACCTCCGTCGCGCGGATGACCTGCGTCGGCGTTCCGTCGGCGGCGATCAGCTCGTCGCCGACCTCCACCTCGCCCATCGTCGTCCAGCCCGAGGGTGTGGGCAGCGGGGTGTCGAGCGCGAGCGCCTTGCCGATGGCCGGCCTTGCTGCCAGGACGATCATCTGCCCGGGGTGCAGCCCGTTGGTGAGGCGGTCGAGGTCCGCAAACCCGGTCGGCACGCCAACCATGCCCTCGCCACGGTGGCCCGCTGCCTCGATCTCGTCGACGGTGCCGCCGATGATGTCGCCGAGCGGCACGTAGTCCTCGGCGGCACGGCGCTCGGTGACGGAGTAGACCTCGGCCTGGGCGTTGTTGACGATGGTGTCGACGTCGCCGCCGTCGGCCGCGTAGCCGAGCTGGACGATGCGCGTCCCGGCCTCGACGAGACGGCGCAGCACGGCGCGCTCGCGCACGATCCGGGCGTAGTACCCGGCGTTCGCGGCGGTCGGCACCATCGAGATGAGGTCGTGGATGTAGGGCGCTCCACCGATGCGGCCGAGCTCGCCGCGCTTCTGCAGCTCGGCGACGACGGTGATCGCGTCGGCCGGCTCACCACGCCCGTAGAGGTCGACGACGGCGTCGTAGACGGCCTCGTGCGCCGGGCGGTAGAAGTCCGTGCCGCGGACCTGCTCGATGACGTCGGCGATCGCGTCCTTCGAGATCAGCATGCCGCCGAGCACGCTCTGCTCGGCCGCGACGTCCTGCGGCGGGGTGCGGTCGAAGGCTGCGCCCCCGGAGGGTCCCTCGCCACCGAAGCCCGCTTCGAGCTCTTCGATCGACATGTGCCCTCCATACGCCTCGTCGGTGTCCGCCGCTCCCCCGGACGGTCGGGCCCTCGAGAGCAGTTCTACTCCGAGCGACCGACATTCGGAGCGGCCCACGTTCCGGGCCGCAGAGACACGACCACGCGACGATAGGACTCCCCCCACCCCGGGGCAACACGATCGGGGCCCAGCCTGTGGACAGTGCTGTGGACGGCCTGTGGACGACGCCCACATCCCTGTGCACACCCCGTGGACAAGGGTGTGGATAACTCACGTCACACCTGTGCGACGGCCCCGAGGAGCCGCATAAACACTAGCCTCTAGCGTGTGGACGAAAACTCATCCGGCGACACGCCGACGACACGCCGAGGCAACCCGTCGTCCACGCCGCCCAGCGGGCGACAGATGGACCGGGAGATCCTCGGGCTCGCCGTCCCCGCCCTGGGTGCCCTCGTCGCCGAGCCGATCTTCGTGCTCGTCGACAGCGCCGTCGTCGGGCATCTCGGCACCGCCCAGCTCGCCGGACTCTCCCTCGCCAGCACGCTGCTGCTGACCGTCGTCGGGCTCTGCGTCTTCCTCGCCTACGCCACCACCGCCGCCGTCGCGCGACGCATCGGGGCCGGGCACGAGCGCGAGGCCCTGCAGTCGGGCATCGACGGCATGTGGCTCGCCCTCGGGCTCGGCGTCGTCCTCTCGGCGGCGCTGCTCGCGCTGGCCCCGTGGGCCATCGACGTGATGGGCGGGTCCGGCGACGTCGCGGGCTACGCCGTCGTCTACCTGCGGATCTCCTCGCTCGGGCTTCCGGGAATGCTGCTCGTGCTCGCCGCGACGGGCGTCCTCCGCGGCATGAAGGACACGCGCACCCCGCTCTACGTCGCGGCGGGCGGGGCCGTGTTCAACACGATCCTCAACGTCGTCCTGGTGTACGGGTTCGGGCTCGGTATCGCAGGCTCCGCCATCGGGACCGCCGTCGCCCAGTGGTCGATGGCGGTGATCCTCGTGGCGGTCGTCGTCCGCGGCGCCCGCGCTGCCGGAGCCTCGATGCGACCGGCGGCCGGCGGGATCTGGCAGAACGCCGTCGCCGGGACGCCCCTGCTGATCCGGACGCTGTCCCTGCGCCTCGCGATCCTGCTGACCGTCTTCGTCGCCACCGGCCTCGGCGCCGTCACCCTGGCCGGCTACCAGGTGGTGAACTCCGTCTGGGGCCTCGCGGCCTTCGCCCTCGACGCGCTCGCGATCGCCGCGCAGGCCCTCATCGGGCAGAGCCTCGGTGCCGGTAACGTCGGTGCCACCCGCGCCGTCCTGCGTCGCACCCTGCAGTGGGGAGTCCTCGGGGGCGCGGCGATCGGCCTCGTGATGGCGCTCGGCGGCTGGTGGTTCGCGCTGCTGTTCACCAGTGACCCCGAGGTGCGCGTCGCCGTCGCGCTCGGCATGGCTGTGGCAGGCGTGCTGATGCCGATGGCCGGGTGGGTGTTCGTGCTCGACGGGGTGCTGATCGGTGCCGGCGACGGCCGCTACCTCGCCTGGGCGGGGATGGTGACGCTGGTGGTCTACGCACCGTTCGCGCTGGCGGTCGAGCGCTGGGCCCCGGACGGACCCGTGGGCCTGGCGTGGCTGTGGCTCGCCTTCGCCGGGGTGTTCATGGCGGCCCGCGCCGTCACCACCGGCCTGCGGGCCCGGGGCGGCCGCTGGATGGTGACGGGGGCGTCGCCGGCATAGCGCCCCCGCGGGGACGACGGGGCCCGCCGAGGCGGAGCCCGCCGCCGCGGAGCCGCCGAGACGGTCGCTGACGTGGTCAGGGAACGCAGAAGCCCGGCCCCCGCACGGGGACCGGGCTACTGAGCGTCAGCTGCAGACGGGTCAGGCCGAGACGACCTGGACGTCCACGTTCGCCGACACCTCGGGGTGCAGGCGGATCGCGACGGTGTACGCGCCGACCGACTTGATCGGCTGACCGATCTCGATCTTGCGCTTGTCGACCTTGGGGCCCTCGCCGGCCGCGATGGCGTCGGCGATGTCGGCCGTGGTCACGGCACCGAAGAGACGACCGGACTCGCCGGCCTTCGCGTCGATCGTGAACGGCTTGGACTGCAGCGAGTCGCGCGCAGCCTTCGCGTCGTCGAGCGACGCGATCTCGCGGGACTTGCGAGCCTTGCGAATCGCAGAGACCTGCGACTCGGCGCCCTTGGACCACGGGGTCGCGAGCTTGCGGGGGACGAGGAAGTTACGGGCGTACCCGTCCTTGACCTCGACCACGTCGCCGGGCTCACCGAGTCCGGTGACCTCGTGCGTGAGGATCAGCTTGGCCATGAGAGTTCCTTCCTGATCCTGATCAGCGAGCGGACGACGAGTACGGCAGCAGGGCCATCTCGCGTGCGTTCTTGACGGCCTTGGCGATCTGACGCTGCTCCTGCACGGACACGCCGGTGACGCGACGTGCACGGATCTTTCCGCGGTCAGAGATGAACTTCCGCAGAAGAGCGGTGTCCTTGTAGTCGACGGTCTCGATCTTGGCCGTCTTGAGCGGGTTAGCCTTCTTCTTCGGCTTACGCACCACAGGCTTTGCCATGGCGTAGCTCCTTCGTCTTCATGTCCGGGGATCCGGTGCGGGCAGTGCCGGCACCGTCACCCGGAAGGGTGTTCTGGGGTGAGGCGTCGATCAGAACGGGGGCTCGTCCGAGAACCCGCCGCCGGAGGCCGACGCGGGTCCCGCGGTTGCCCACGGGTCGTCGTTCTGACCGCCACCGGAGTTGCTGAATCCTCCACCGGAGCTGGCGTTGCCGCCACCACCGAACCCACCGCCGCTGCTGGAGCCGCCGCCACCGAATCCGCCGCCGCCACCACCGCGTGAGGCGCGGGTGACCTTGGCCGTGGCGTAACGCATGGACGGGCCGACCTCGTCGACCTGCAGCTCCACGACGGTGCGCTTTTCACCCTCACGGGTCTCGTACGAACGCTGGACGAGCCGGCCCTGCGCGATCACGCGCATGCCCTTCGTCAGGGACTCTGCGACGTTCTCCGCAGCCTCACGCCAGAGGGAGCAGCGCATGAACAGCGTGTCGCCGTCCTTCCACTCGTTGCTCTGGCGGTCGAACTGCCGAGGCGTCGACGCGATCGTGAAGTTGGCGACGGCCGCACCCGACGGGGTGAAGCGAAGCTCCGGGTCCGCGGTCAGGTTCCCGACCACCGTGATGACGGTGTCTCCAGCCATGCCAACTCCTCAGTCTCGTGTCCCGGACGAGCGGCGGTGCGCCGTCGTCGGTGCGTTCGTGTCGTTCCGAGTCACTACCCAACCACGGGCGGGTGACACCGTCACGACGAGCGTGGGGGTGTGTGGAAAAAGTTTCAGCGCTTGCCGGTACGCAGGATCTTCGTCCGCACGACGGACTCGTTGAGTCCGAGCTGGCGGTCGAGCTCCTTGGCGGTGTCCGAGGTGGAGGTGAAGTCGACGACGGCGTAGATGCCCTCGGACTTCTTCTCGATCTCGTAGGCGAGGCGACGACGGCCCCAGATGTCGATCTTGTCGATCGAGCCACCCTCGGTCGTGATGACCGAGAGGTACTTGTCGAGCGACGGAGCAACGGTGCGCTCCTCGACACTGGCGTCGAGGATGACCATCATTTCGTACTGGCGCATGCGTGAACCCACCTCCTGTGGACTCTGCGGTCACGGTATTTCCGTGACAGGAGGGTTGATGCGATGCCGTGCCCGGCTCCCCGAGGTCGGGGGTGAGGACACAGCGACGCACCAGTCTACCGGATCTCCAGGAGGGCTACTGCCCACCACCGTTGCCGTTGTTGTTGCCGTTGCCGCCGCCCTCGGGATCAGGGGTGGTCTCCGTCGGCTGCGGCTCGGTCGGCTCCGTCGGCTCGGGCGGCTCCGTCGGCTCGGCTGGCTCCGTCTCCGTCGGCTCCGGGTCGGGGTCCGGCGCCTGCGGCTCCGGTCCCTTCGACACGGTGATGCCGATGGTGGAGCCGGCGGGGACGTTCCCGGCGCCCGAGACCCGGATGACGACGCCCGGGGGCTGGTCGGAGTACTCCTCCGAGACCTGGGCGTTGAGTCCCAGTGCCCCGAGGGTCGCGACGGCGTTGGCCTGCGACATCCCGACGAGGTTGCCCGGCACCTTGACCGTCTCGGGCTCCTCGGTCTCCGGCTCCTCGGTCTCCGGCTCCTCGGTCTCCGGCTCCTCCGTCGGCGTGTACGTGGGCGTCGGCTCCTCGAACTCGGCGAACTCCTCGACGGGCTCGCCCTCGAGGGCCTGGGTCATGTAGTCGGTCCAGGCGTTGACGGGCCACGAGCCACCGGTCATCTCCGAGTACCCGCCGAACGGCGTGATGGTGTCGTTCCCGCCGTCCTCGCCCGGCTGCCAGATCCCGACGACGGTCGCGAGCTGCGGGGTGAAGCCGGCGAACCACGCGGCGACGTTGTCGTTGGCCGTCCCGGTCTTGCCCGCGGCGGGACGCTCGAGCGCCTGCGCCGGGTTTCCGGAGCCGCCCGGCTCCTCGATCACCTGGGTCATCGCGTACGTCGCGGCGCCGATGACGTCCGGGTCGGCGACCCGCTCGGGCGTGCGCGGCGGGTCGTACTTGCTGTCGCCGTTGGCAAGGGTGACGTTCTTGACGATGTGGGTGTCGTTGTGGAGACCGCCCGCCGCGATCGTCGCGTACGCGGTGCCGAGCTCGTACGGGTGGACCTCGTTCACACCGAGCACGTTGGACGCGACGGCCTGGATCTCGGAGTCGATGCCGAGCCGGTGCGCGACGTCGACGGTCTTGTCCGGCCCGATCTCGACGTTGAGCTGGCCGTAGACGGTGTTCACCGACTTGGCGGTCGCCTCGACGAGGTCGATGTTGCCGTACTGCTCGTTGTTGAAGTTGCCCGGGTTCCAGCCCTCGGGGTTGTCGGCGCTCGGCTCGATGATCTGCATCGGGCTGTAGCCCGGGTACCGGTCCGTGAGCTGCTTGCCGTTCTCGAGCGCACCGATCAGCGTCAGCGGCTTGAAGGTCGAGCCCGGCTGGGCCGCGCCCTGCGTGACGTTGTTGAACTGGTGCTCGATGAAGTCGGGGCCGCCGTAGAGCGCGACGATGCCACCGTCCTCGGGGTCGATGGAGACGAGGGAGAACTCGACGGCGTCGTCCGCGTCCTCCGGCATGCTCTTCGCGGTCGCGACCGCCGCGTCCTGCGCGGTCTTGTCGATCGTCGTGTGGATCTGGAGCCCACCGGTCTGGATCTCCTCGTCGGTGAAGCGCTCGCTGGCGATCAGCTCCTCCTCGACCATCTTCAGCAGGTAGCCGTCGGTGCCGCCGTACCGGTTCTCGCGCTCCCAGTCGTAGTACTCGGGGAACTCGGCCTCGTCGTACTCCTGCTGGGTGATGTAGCCGTCCTCGAGCATGTTGTCGAGGGTGCGCTGCCAGCGCGCCTGAGACATTTCGAGGTTGGACTCGGGGTCCCAGTTGCGCGGCGAGGGGATCAGGCCCGCGATCATCGCGGACTCGGAGATCGTCAGCTCCGTCGCCGACTTGTGGAAGTACGTCTGCGCGGCCGACTCGATGCCGTACGCGTCACGGCCGAAGTAGATGGTGTTGAGGTAGTTGCCCAGGATGTCGTCCTTCTCCTGGGTGTTCGTGATCTTCAGCGCGAGGATCGCCTCGCGGAACTTCCCGACGTAGTCGGTCGTCGTGCCCATGTAGTAGCGCTCGGCGTACTGCTGGGTGAGGGTCGAGGCGCCCTGGCGCTCCCCTCCGGTGAGGTTGTTCACCGCCGCGCGCGCGATACCGCGCAGGTCGATGCCGGAGTTCGTCCAGAAGGTGCGGTCCTCCGAGGCGACGACGGCGTTGCCGACGTAGTCCGGGAGCGAGTCGTACTCGACGATCTCGCGGTTGCCGTCCGAGGCGAAGAGCTTGCCCATCTCGGTCTCGCCGTCGTCGAAGTAGACGGTGCTCGCCTCGAACTTGGTGAGGTCGGAGGCGAGCGGCACCGTGATCGTGTTGTACGCGGCGATCACGACGCCGGCGACCAGCGCCATCCCGGCGAGCATGGTGCCCACGAGGACGCGCCAGGACGGCAGCCACCGGCGAAAGCTCTTGACGTGCGAGCGCGGGTAGTTGACGAACCTGCGGCGCGGCGCGGCATCGGCGCTGCCGACGGCACCGCCCCGGTCACGGTCTTTCGCCACGGTGATCCTCTTCCTCGCACGTATGGGTCAGGGCGCCGTCGGACGGCAGCCCACCGAAACACTAGACGGTCGCACCGTGAGCAGGTCGCCCGGTGTCCGGATCTGAGCACATCCCGCAGATGATCCGCAGGCCCCTCGCACCTTCTTCACAACCCTGCGCGTCCGCGCTCCCGTTGACCGATCACCGTCGGCGACCTAATCTGACGATGTATCGACTCGATACATCGATTGTACTAAAGTGCTCTTCGTCAGCTTCCCGGTCGCCCACGCGACCGCGGACACCGTGCCCCGGGAGGTCAACATCGCGCGCAGCCGCTCGGCCGTGCTCGAGACCGCGATCCTGGGCATGCTGGCTGATTCGCCGCTGCACGGGTACGAGCTGCGCAAGCAGCTCAACCTGCTGCTCGGCTCCTTTCACGCCCTGTCCTACGGGTCGCTGTACCCGGCGCTGAAGTCGATGAGCGCCCGGGGCCTGATCGTCGGCACCGAGTCACCCGCGATCCCCGGCCACGCCCTGGCCGGCCGTCGCGGGCGGATCGTGTACGAACTCACATCCGAGGGCAAGGAACACCTCCAGGCGCTGCTCGCATCGTCGGGCCCCGCCACCTGGGAGGACCAGAACTTCGACGTCCGCTTCGCGTTCTTCGCGCAGACGGACGCCGACACCCGCCTCCGGATCCTCGAGGGCCGGCGAACCCGGCTCACCGAGCGACTGGAGTCGGTTCGAGAGTCCGCCGCGCGTACGCGTGAACGGCTCGACGAGTACACCGAGGAGCTTCAGCGCCACGGCCTCGAGCAGGTGGAGCAGGAGGTTCGGTGGCTCGACGGTCTGATCACCACCGAGCGTGACCGGCACCAGAACACCCACACCACAGCCGACGACGACTCTCGTCCCGGCACGAACAGCAAGGAGCAAGGATGACCTCCATCCGCGTCGCCATCGTTGGCGTCGGTAACTGCGCTTCGTCCCTCGTCCAGGGCGTGCACTTCTACCGCGACGCTGACCCTGAGGGATCCGTTCCCGGCCTGATGCACGTCCAGTTCGGCGACTACCACGTCTCCGACCTCGACTTCGTGGCCGCCTTCGACGTCGACGCCAAGAAGGTCGGGTTCGACCTCGCCGAGGCGATCGACGCGTCCGAGAACAACACGATCAAGATCGCGGACGTCCCGCCGACCGGCGTGACCGTGCAGCGCGGCCCGACCCTGGACGGCATCGGCAAGTACTACGCCGAGACCATCGAGGAGTCCCCGGCCGAGGCGGTCGACGTCGTCGCGGCGCTCCGCGAGGTCGAGGCCGACGTCCTCGTCTGCTACCTGCCCGTGGGGTCGGAGGAGGCCGCCAAGTTCTACGCGCAGTGCGCCATCGACGCGGGCGTCGCCTTCGTGAACGCCCTGCCGGTCTTCATCGCCTCGGACCCCGAGTGGGCCGAGAAGTTCGAGACCGCCGGTGTCCCGATCGTCGGCGACGACATCAAGTCGCAGGTCGGCGCGACCATCACGCACCGCGTGCTCGCCAAGCTGTTCGAGCAGCGCGGCGTGGTCCTGGACCGCACCTACCAGCTCAACGTCGGCGGCAACATGGACTTCAAGAACATGCTGGAGCGTGAGCGTCTCGAGTCCAAGAAGGTCTCGAAGACGCAGGCCGTCACGTCCAACCTGGACGGCCCGCTGGCCAACAAGAAGTCGGACCGCAACGTCCACATCGGCCCGTCGGACTACGTCGCGTGGCTCGACGACCGCAAGTGGGCCTACGTGCGTCTCGAGGGTCGCGCGTTCGGCGAGGTGCCGCTGAACCTCGAGTACAAGCTCGAGGTCTGGGACTCCCCCAACTCGGCCGGCATCATCATCGACGCCGTGCGTGCGGCGAAGATCGCCAAGGACCGCGGCATCGGCGGCCCGATCCTCTCGGCCTCGACGTACTTCATGAAGTCTCCTCCTGTACAGATGGAGGACACGAAGGGCCGGGCGCAGCTCGAGGCCTTCATCGCGGGCGACGCCGAGCGCTGACCCGATCGTGGCGGCCCACCCCGGTGGGCCGCCACGACGGCCGTCATGGGTTCCGTCCTCGCCGACCTGCGGGCGCTCCTCGCGCTCCAGGGCTTCCGCCGCCTCTTCACCGTCCGTCTGGTCTCCCAGTCCGGCGACGGCATGTTCCAGGTCGGCCTCGCCACGCTCTTCTTCTTCTCGGCGACCTCGCAGGGCACCGCCGAGGAGGTGGCGATCGCGTTCGCCGTGCTGCTCGCACCGTTCACGATCGTCGGCCCGTTCGCGGGCGTCTTTCTCGACCGCTGGCGACGACGCCAGGTGCTGCTCTGGGGCAACCTCACCCGGGTCGCGCTGACCGCGGTCATCGCCGTCGTCATGCTGACGTCCGGCGCCGGGCCGTGGATCTACGTCCTCGCCCTGCTCACCCTCTCGGTGAACCGGTTCCTCCTCGCGGCCCTGTCGGCCGCCCAGCCGCGGGTGGTGGACGGCCCGCTGCTCCTGACCGCCAACTCGCTCGCCCCGACCCTCGGGGCGGTCGCCGCCGGTGCCGGCGGACTGATCGGGTTCGTGCTCGGCCTCGGGTTCGAGCCCGGCCGGGTCAAGGACTCCGCGGCCCTGGTCTGCGCCGCGGTCGCGTTCGCCGTCGCCGCCGGTCTGGCCACCCGCATGGACAAGGACCTGCTCGGCCCCGACCGGATCGTGCGCGGCGCCGAGCTCCGCGGCGAGTTCGCCCGGACGGCCCAGGGCCTCGCCGACGGCGCGCGCTACCTCTGGGCCCGCCGCACGCCGGGACAGGCGCTCACCGTGATGGCGACGCACCGGTTCGTCTACGGCGTCACCTTCATCGCGAGCATCCTGATCTCGCGCAACGTCCTCGCAGACCCGGCGGACACGCAGGCCGGGCTCGCGGCGTTCGGGTCGGTCCTCGCCGCGTCGGGGCTGGGATTCGCGTTCGCCGTGCTCCTCACGCCGACGCTGAGCCCGCGCACGGGCCCGCACCTGTGGATCGCGATCATGCTGTGCCTGGCGGCGGGGAGCCAGGTGCTGCTGGCCGTCACGCTGACGTGGACGACCATGCTGGTCGGCGCCGTCCTGCTCGGGCTGGCGGCCCAGGGAGCCAAGATCGCGGTCGACACGATCGTCCAGCGCGACACGGACGACGCGTTCCGCGGACGGGCCTTCGCGCTCTACGACGTCCTGTACAACGCGGCCTTCGTGGGGGCGGCGGCGCTGGCCGCGCTCGCCCTCCCGGACTCGGGGTACTCCCCCGGCGTGTTCGCGGGGCTCGCCGTCGTCTATGTCGTGGCTGCCGTCGTGTACGGACGGTTCGCCGCGCGGACCCCGGCCGACGTCGGGCCTGTCGACCGAGGCCGACCGGCCCGTCCTCCCGCATAGCCGACTCACAGGATCCACAAAAGTGGTAGCGATCCCACGGTCTGTCGGGTAGACCTCTCCGTCAGGTGTCGCGCACAATCGGAGACTCCAACCGCGATCCTGGGCAGGGAGCGCCAGTGTCGACCGACGAGGCCTGATGACGACGTACCGCCCTCCGGCGCGCGAGCTGCCGCACCGCGCGGCGCTCTCGCTGCGCGCGGCGCTCGAGGCACGGGTCGCGCTGTCCCTCACCGAGGTGCGGGACGGGCGGGACACCCTGGTGTGGATCAGCCCGGAGTTCGAGCGGATGAGCGGCTACAACGCCGACGACCTCGTCGGCCAGGACATGAGCGTCCTGCAGTGCGACGCTACCGACCGCGCCGACGTCGACCGGCTGCACGCGGGCCTGCTCAAGGGTGAGACGGTGCGCGCCACGCTGCGCAACCGCCGGTGGGACGGCAGCGAGTTCTGGAACCGCATGGTGATCTCGCCGGTCTACGACGACGAGGGCACCCTCACCCACCACGTCGGCTACCACACCGACGCGACGGCGGACGTCGAGGCGGTCGCCGCGCACGCCGCCCGCATCGGTCGCGCGGACCGCCGCAACGAACGTATGCACCTGCTCGCGGAGATCACGCAAGAGCTCACGACCGTGCTCGACATGGACGAGGGTGCGTCGCGGCTCGCCGACCTGGTCGCCCAGCACTTCGGCGACTGGGTGGTCGTCGTGCTCGCAGACCGGGACAACGGCGTCGGGGCCGCCTACGTCTCCACCCGGCGGCGGTCCGCCGGACAGCTCGCCGCGGCGAGGCCGCTCGCCGAGAGCACCGCCTGGGTGCACGGGTCGCCAGCCCTTCTCAACGCCTTACGCGGCGGCGAGACCCTCGTCGCCCAGCCTTTCGACATCAACTCCGCGCTGATCGACCAGATCCCGGACGCCCGCCACCGCACCTCGATCCGACGCCTGGGCGCCTCGCGGGCGATCGCGGTCACGCTCCAGGGACGCGAGGGCCCGCTCGGAGCGCTGGGCATCCTCTCCCGCTCGCCGGACGCCATGGACGACGACGACGCGCAGGACCTGGTCCACCTCGGCGCCCGCGCCGGCCTCGCGCTCGAGAACGCGCGGCTCTACCAGCGCGAGCACGAGGTCGCCGTGACCCTCCAGCGCAGCCTGCTACCCCGCCTCGTCGACGTCCCCGGACTCGACTGCGCCGCGACGTACGAGCCCGCTTCGGACGGGACGGACGTCGGCGGGGACTGGTACGACGTCGTGCCGCTCCCCCAGGGCGGGGTCTCGGTCTCGGTGGGGGACGTCGTCGGGCACGACATCGCCGCGGCCGCCGCGATGGGACAGCTCCGCTCGTCCCTGCGGGTGGAGGCCTGGGCGGGCCATCATGTCGCCGAGGCCGTGGACTCCGTCGACCACCTGGTCCAGACGCTCGGCATGACGGACCTGGCGACGTGCGTGCTGGCCCAGATCGACGCCCCGGACTCCGACGGACTCCGGCGGCTGCACTACGTGCGCGCCGGCCACCTCACGCCGTTCCTCATCGACCCCGACGGAACCGTCGTGGCCCTGGACGGCGCGCTGACCACGCCGCTCGGCGTCCCGACCCGCGGGGACGTGTCGGAGTCGACGGTCGACTTCGTCCCCGGCGCTGTCCTCGTCCTCTACACCGACGGACTGGTGGAACGCCGCGACCGGCCGTTGCCCGCCGGCATCGCGGAGCTCCGCGCCGCGGCCGAGGCCCTGCCGCCCGGGCTGACCGCCCGGGAGGTCGCTGACCAGCTCGTCCGCGCGACGACGGGTCAGCGCGAGGACGACACGTGCATCCTCGTAGTGCGCAACCTGCCCGCCGGCTAGGACGGACCGGTCGGGCTACGCGAGCGCGAGGAAGAGCTTCTCGAGCTCCTCGCTCGACAGGTCGTCGCTGCTGCGGCCGTCCTCGCTCGTCATGCACTCCTGCAACGACGTCGCGACGATCTTGAAGCCCGCACGGTCGAGCGCCTTCGACACCGCCGCCAGCTGCGTGACGACGTCCCGGCAGCCCCGGCCGTCCTCGATCATCCCGATGACACCGGCGAGCTGCCCCTGCGCCCGTCGCAATCGCTTCAGCACGGCGTCGCGTGCCTCCGACTCCTCGTTCATGCCACTCCCTCGTTCGTCAGTCCGGAACTGCGCCGTGCCCGCATGCCGTCCGCCCAGGTGAGATACCCGCCGTCGAGATTCACGACGTCGTACCCCTGCTGGGTCAGGATTCGTGCCGCCGTGTGTCCGCGCAAGCCGACCTGGCAGTGCACGACGACGCGGCGTCCGGCGGGGATCGTGGCGACACCGTCGCGCAGCTCGTCCACCGGGATGTTCACCGACGGCGCGCCGGTCTCCGGTTCGATCGTTCCACGGGAGAACTCGTCGGCGGACCGGACGTCCACGAGAACCGCACCCGCCTCGATCTCGGCGTCGAGCTCGTGCCACTGGATCGTCCGCGACTCCCCCGCCCGCAGGTTGTCCGCGACGTACCCGACCATGTTGACGGGGTCCTTCGCCGACCCGTAGGCGGGGGCGTAGGCCAGCTCAAGGTCCGCGAGGTCCGAGCCGGTCAGGCCACCCACGATCGCGGTCGCGATCACGTCGATCCGCTTGTCGACGCCGTCCCGCCCGACGGCCTGCGCCCCCAGGATCGCGTCGGTGCCGGGGTCGAGGAGCACCTTGAGCGCGATCGGCTGCGCACCGGGGTAGTACCCGGCGTGGCTGGCGGGGTGGACGTGGATCGCCCGGTACGCGCGCCCCTCGGCCCGTAGGCGCTTCTCGTTGCGGCCCGTCGAGGCGGCGGTGAGCCCGAAGACCCCGACGACGGCCGTCCCGATCGCACGCCGGGTGCCGGTGCGGCGGCCCGTGATCGCGTCCGCGACGTGGCGGCCGTGCCGGTTGGCGAGGTTGGCGAGCGGGATGAGGGTCGTCGCGTCGCCGTCCTCGGCGAGCGCGTCGCGCTTGACCGCCGCGTCCCCGACGGCCCAGACGTGCGGCACGCTGGTCCGCAGGTCGTCGTCGACGACGATGCCACCGCGAGGACCGACCAGGGCCCCGGCCGCCTCGGCCAGTGACGTGTCCGGCCGCACGCCGATCGCGGCGACCACGAGGTCGGCCCGGACCTCACCCGCGGGAGCACCCGCGGCGTCGTGCAGCGTGACGGTGTCCTCGCCGACCGCCCCGACGCTCACGCCGGTCCGGACGTCCACGCCGTGCGCGACGAGCTCGTCCTGGACCCGGACGGCCATCTCGGGGTCGAGCGGGGCGAGGACCTGGTCGGCGAGCTCGACGAGGGTGACGTGCAGCCCGCGGTGGACGAGGTTCTCCGCAACCTCGACCCCGACGAATCCACCCCCGACGACGACCGCGTGGCCCGCGTCGTCCCCGCGGGCGGCCGCGACGGACCGGGCCGTGTCGATGCGGGCCGCGAGGCGATCGACGTCGGCGACGTCGCGCAGGACGAGCATGCGGTCGGCGCCGGGGACGGGCGGGACGACGGGCCGGGCGCCGGGACTGAGCACCAGCTCGTCGTAGGTCTCGGTGTACGTGCCGTCCGGGCCGCCGACGGTGACCGTGCGCGCGGAGGGGTCGACGTCGGTCACCCGGCTGCCGACGCGGACGTCCAGGCGGAACCGGGCGTGCAGCGAGGCCGGGGTCTGCAGGAGGAGCGCGTCGCGGTCCTCGATGACGCCGCCGGCGTAGTAGGGCAGGCCGCAGTTGGCGTACGAGACGTGCTCGCCCGCCTCCAGGACGACGATCTGGGCCTTCTCGTCCAGGCGACGCAGACGGGTCGCTGCCGACATGCCGGCGGCGACGCCGCCGATGATCACGATCTTCATGCATTCCTCCTCGGATTCGACCACCACTATACCCCTGGGGGTATAGTGGTGGTCCTCGACACCGAACAGAAGGAGATTCACCATGTGCCGACCGGTCACCTGCAGGTCCTGCGGAAAGACGACCTGGGCGGGCTGCGGCCAGCACGTCGACGCCGTCATGGCCGACGTCCCCCGGGCCGACCGCTGCCCCGGCCACGAGGGCGAGCCCGCCGCGCCGAGCATGTTCTCCCGGCTCTTCAAGCGGTAGGACCACCCGGATAAGAGGTGGCCCACCGCCGGGAATGCGGCGACACTTGCTTCGGTTGACGTTGTGCAGCGAACACCGCCGCCGACGCACCCCCCGCCGACGACACCCGGAGCAACCCTCGTGACATCAGTCAGCCCCGCGCCCGCAACCTCGGGCGAACGCATGCCCCGGGAACACGTCATGGTGGTGGCGATCCTGCTGGTCTCCACCTTCGTGGCGATCCTCAACGAGACCACGGTCGGTGTCGCGCTCCCCGCGATCATGGACGAGTTCGGCGTGAGCGCGGCGACCGGCCAGTGGCTGCTCACCGCGTTCCTGCTCACGATGTCGATCATCATCCCCACCACCGGATGGATCCTCGGACGCCTGGGGACGCGCGGCGGCTACCTGCTCGCCATGGGCCTCTTCAGCGTCGGCACCCTCGCCGCGGCGTTCGCACCCAGCTTCGCCATCCTGCTCGCGGCCCGCGTCGTCCAGGCGTCCGGGACCGCGATCCTCTTCCCCCTGCTCATGACGACGGTCATGACGCTCGTCCCGCCGATGACCCGAGGGCGCGTGATGGGCAACGTCTCGCTCGTCATCTCTGCAGCCCCGGCTCTCGGCCCCACGATGTCCGGCGCGGTCATCGGCGCGTTCGGCTGGCGCTGGGTCTTCGGGGTCATCCTCCCCATCGCCCTCGTCGCGTTCGCGCTCGGTGCCGTCTACGTGCGCAACACCGCCGAACGGACCCACAGCCCCCTCGACATCCTGTCCGTCCTCCTCGCCGTCGGCGCCTTCGGCGGGCTTGTCTACGGCATGTCCAGCCTGGGCGAGGGCGAGGCCATCGGGATCTTCCCCGCCTGGGTCCCCGTCGTCGTCGGGGCGCTGTTCCTCGCCGCGTTCATCGCACGCCAGATCCAGCTGCAGAAGGACGACCGCGCACTGCTGGACCTGCGGGTGTTCCGCTCCCGCGGCTTCAGCGTCGCGCTGGGCATCCTCGCGACCGGCATGATCGCGCTGTTCGGCGTGATCATCCTGCTCCCGCTGTTCCTGCAGGACGTCCTGGGTCTCGACCCGCTGCACACCGGCCTGACGATGCTGCCCGGCGCGCTCATCATGGGCCTGCTGTCCCCCACCGTCGGGCGGCTTTACGACAAGGTCGGGCCGCGCCCGCTGGTCGTTCCCGGGCTCGTGCTGGTCGCCGCGGGCCTGACAATGCTCGCGTTCGTCGACGCCGGCAGCAGCTCGTGGCGCGTCCTCGCCGCCCACGTCGTGATGAGCCTGGGCCTCGCGTTCGTCTTCACCCCCCTCTTCACGACGGCGCTCTCCTCCGTCCGTCCGTCGCTCGTCGCCCACGGGTCGGCCACGATCGGCACGGTGCAACAGCTGGCCGGGGCCGCCGGGACGGCGGTCTTCGTCGCGATCATGAGCGCCCGCTCCTCGACGCTCGTCGCCGAGGGGGTCGGCGAGACCGCTGCTCTTGCCGGCGGCGTCCGGGCCTCGTTCACCGTCGGGGCCGTCGTCGCCGTGGTCGCTCTCGTGGCGGCGGTCCTGCTCCGCCGGCCGGACGAGGACGCGAGCACCGAGGACCGCGAGGACGCGTCGGGGGCAGACGTCGACGACGCGAAACGGCCCGACGACACCGGTGCCGCGGGGCCCGCTGCGGCACCCAGGGCCTCCGTAGACGGCGACACGGGCGCGGACGAGCGCACGATAGCCTGACCGCCCACGTCGTCGGAAGGTTCACATGGCCCCGCACCTCACCTCGTCCCAGATGTTCTGGACGGGTCTCGCGCTCGTCGTCGGGACGCTCCTCGGGATCGTCTCGCTCAACGGCGCGCAGGACCTGCAGCCGGAGTCACAGTCCGAGCTCTGGATCTGGGCCGTCTCCGGCACGGTGCTGCAGATCCTCCAGATGCTGGGCATCGTGCTCGTCGGCGCGAGCCTCGTCACCCGCGTGATCGAGCACTACAACGGCGACTGAGCCTGCGCCCGGGCCGCGGGCCTACTCCGCGGCTCGCTCGGCCCACCAGGCGGTGAGCGCGGCGCGCGCCGCCTCCTCGCCGAGCGGGCCGTTCTCCATCCGCAGCTCCAGCAGGTACCGGTAGGCCTCGCCGACCTGAGGCCCGGGGCCGATCCCCAGGATCTCCATGATCTGCGACCCGTCGAGGTCTGGGCGGACCGCGTCGAGGGCCTCCTTCTCCCGCAGCGCGGCGATCCGTGCCTCGAGGTCGTCGTAGGCCCGGGACAGACGCTCGGCCTTGCGCCGGTTGCGCGTGGTGCAGTCCGCGCGGGTGAGCCGGTGGAGGCGTTCGAGCAGCGGACCGGCGTCGGTGACGTAGCGGCGGACCGCGGAGTCCGTCCACTGCCCCTCCCCGTACCCGTGGAAGCGCAGGTGGAGCTCGACGAGGCGGGCGACGTCCTTGACGACCTGCTTCTCGTACTTCAGCGCCTTGAGACGCTTGGCCACCAGCTTGGCCCCGACCACCTCGTGGTGGTGGAAGCTGACGCCGCCACCGTCCTCGAACCGCCGCGTCCCGGGCTTGCCGATGTCGTGCAGCAGCGACGCGAGGCGGAGCACCAGGTCCGGCGCGGGGACGACGCCGTCCGGGCCGGTCTCCTGGGCGATCGCCTGGTCGAGCACGATCAACGAGTGCGCGTAGACGTCCTTGTGCCGGTGGTGCTCGTCGATCTCGAGCTGCAGCGCGGGCAGCTCCGGGAGGACGTGGTCGGCCAGGCCGGTGTCGACGAGGACCTCGAGCCCGAGGCGCGGGGCGCCGGCACAGAGCAGCTTCGACAGCTCGGTCTGCACACGCTCGGCCGAGACGATCGAGATCCGGCCCGCCATCGCGACGATCGCGGCCAGGGTGCCCTGTTCCACGTGAAACGAGAGCTGGGCGGCGAACCGGGCCGCACGCATCATGCGCAGCGGGTCGTCGTCGAACGACCGCTCCGGCACGATCGGGGTGCGCAGCACCTTCGCGGCCAGGTCGGCGAGGCCGTCGTGCGGGTCGACGAAGGCCATCTCCGGCACGCGCACCGCCATCGCGTTGACCGTGAAGTCCCGCCGCGAGAGGTCGCCCTCGAGCGTGTCCCCGAACGCCACGACCGGCTTGCGCGACTCCGGGTCGTACTCGTCGCTGCGGTACGTCGTGACCTCGACGACGACCTCGTCGTCTCCCCCGCGGGCGAACCGCTTGGCGCCGATGGTGCCGAACTCCTTGCCGATGTCCCAGTGGGCGTCGCCCCAGGCGGCGAGTATCCTCTCGGTCTCGTCCGGGGACGCCGACGTCGCGAAGTCGAGGTCGTTGCTCGCCCGGCCGAGGAACGCGTCGCGGACGGGGCCGCCGACGAGCGAGAGCTCGTGCCCGGCGTCGCGGAACACCGTGCCCAGCTCCACCGCCACGGGCGCCATCCGCGTCAGGACGGCAAGCGCCCTCCGCTGCAGGTCGAGCTGCAGGCGTGGTTCGTCGGGGAGAGGGCGCGTGGTCGGAGTGGGCACAACAGCCAATCCTACCGACGTGGGTAAAGTTGCGGCATGTCTTCGGCTGCCCACTCCCCGGATCCTCGGGGAGCCCCTGCGCCACCTGGCGGCCACCGGATGCACATCGATCCCCACGAACGACGTCGCCGGGTGGCCCCACCGACCCCCCAACCCGTCGTCGACGAGGTCTCCGCCGGCGGCGTCGTCGTCGACCTGCGTCCCGACGGTCCGCACGTGGCCGTGATCGCGCGCCGCAACCGCGGGGGACGGCTCGAGTGGTGCCTGCCCAAGGGGCACCTCGAGGGCGAGGAGACCGCCGAGGAGGCCGCGGTCCGCGAGATCGCCGAGGAGACGGGCATCGACGGCGTCGTCCGACGCCCGCTCGGCACCATCGACTACTGGTTCGCCGGTGACCACCACCGCGTCCACAAGGTCGTCCACCACTTCCTGCTCGACGCCGTCGGCGGCTACCTGACCATCGAGAACGACCCCGACCACGAGGCCGAGGACGTCGCATGGATCGCGATGCGCGACCTCCCGGACCGCCTCGCCTACCCGAACGAGCGGAGGCTCGTCGCCGCGGCGAGCGACATCCTGGCCGGTCTCGAGGTGCGCTACGTGCGCGGTACCGTGTCCCGAGCAACCCGAGCCCGGCCCCGCGACCCCGACGAGAACGGCACAGACGCCCCATGACTCACCCTCGCTCCGGCGCGTGGGCACGTGCCGTGGCAGTGCTGGCAGCCATCGGGGCGTTCAGCCTCGGAACGGTCCCCGCGGCGTCGGCCGACGACGCGACGTCGAACGCCACCGTCAGCATCGGTGAGGTCACCCCCGCGATCCTCGACTACGACACTGAGGTCACCGTCGTGGCCACCGTCACCAACACCGGGTCCGAGCCGATCACGGACGCCACGGCGCGGCTCGGGATCGACCGCGAGGACGGCCACACCCGGTCGTGGGTCGAGACGTGGAGCACCGCCGACGACGACGGCCCGGTGGGGCTGGAGATCCTCACCGAGGAGATCGACGAGATCGAACCCGGCGAGGACGCCTCCGTCACGTTCGAGTTCACCCGCGCCCAGGCCGGGATCGGGTCCTGGACCGACTGGGGCGCCCACGGCATCGCGGTCGCGGTGAGCACCGGGGACGGGGTCGTCGTGGACCGCACCTTCGTCGTCTGGTCCCCCGAGGGGTCCGACGACGTCGCCCCGGTCCAGGTCGGCCTCCTCGCCCCGGTCGTCGGTCCCCTCGTCAGCACCGACCCGACGACCGCCGAGCTCGCGCTGACCGACGCGGTCCGCCCGGACCGCAGGCTCGCGGACGTCGTCGCCGCGACCGAGGACCAGCCCATCGCGTGGGCCGTCGATCCCTGGCTGGTGCAGGAGGCGAACCTCGTCGAGACCGACGACGCCGAGTCGTGGGTGGCCGACGTCGTCGCGGGGGCGCAGGACCGCGACGTCTTCGCCCTGCCCGCCCTCGACCCGGACCCCGCGGCGTTGGCCCACGCCGGCGAGGACGTGCCGCGGCTCGACGTCACCGGCCCCGGGTCCGAGTGGCGGACCGACCTGATCTGGCCCGCCCCGGCACCGGACCAGGCGACCGTCGCCGCCTCGGCCGACGCCGCCGACTTCGTCGTCGTCACCGGGGCCCTGGCACCGTCGGCGTCGAGCGTGGCGACCCCCGACGCGACCACCCGCGTCGACGTCGACGGCAGCTCCGCGACCGCCGTCGTCGCGGACGAGTCCCTCTCCGACCTGATCACCCGGGCCACGAGCGGCGACGCCGAGGTCGGCGACGCCCGCCAGGTCATGGCCGAGACCGCGACCATCGCGGCGGAGCGCCCCTCGCAGACGACGACGGTCCTCGCCGCGTTCCCCCGCGACTGGACGCCCGACGCCGAGCTCACGGCCGACGCCCTCTCCGCCCTCGACGCGCTCCCCTGGGCAGGGGTCGTCGACCTCGACACCGTGCTCGAGACCACCCCGACGCCCGGGTCCCGCACCCCGCTGCCGGCCTCCGTCGTCGCGGACGCGGAGCTCGACGTCGCCGACGTCGACCTGCTCGTGCGCGACCGCGCGTCGATCGCAGAGTTCTCCACCATCGTGGAGGACCCCGACGCGCTGCTCGCCCAGGTGGACCCCGCGCTCGTCGCTCCCACGGCGATCGCAGGACGCGACGAGCCCGAGGCCCGGGACTCCGACGTAGTGATCGCCCACGGGCGAGCCGCCGAGCTGCTCGACGCCGTGAGCATCGTCGAGTCCTCCGACTACAACCTCATCGCCGAGTCCGGGGACCTGCGCGTCAACGTCCAGAACGACCTCGGGCAGGACGCGACCGTCCAGGTGGTCCTCGAGCCGGACGACTCCGCGCTTCAGGCCGACACCGTGCCGCCCGCCGTCATCACCGCCGGCACCGTGACGCCGGTCCCCGTCCCGGTCACCGCCGTCGGATCGGGCGACGTGAACGTCACCATCTCGATCCTCGCCCCCGACGGCTCGCGCGTCGCCGACTCCTCGACGTTCGAGGTCCGCGTCCGCGCCGACTGGGCGGGCGTCGGGCTCTGGGTGATCAGCATCATCCTCGGCGGGTTCCTCGTCGGGGGAATCTGGCGCACCGTCCGCAGGCACCGGCGGAGCACCGCCACCGCGCGGTCGGAGCAAGGAGCCACGCCGTGAGACACGGACGCCGTCGCGGGACACCCCGCCCACCCGCACCGAAGACCATCCCGGCGACCGCTCCCCCCGGGACGCAGCCGACGTCGTCGGACCTCACCGAGCCCGACACCGCCGGCGGGGACGTGACGCCCGACGACGTCACTCCCGACGACGTGGCGCCCCAGGGGGGCGCAACCGGGGGTGGCGAGACCGGACGTGGCGAGACCGGAGGCGGCGGCTCGTCCCTCGGCCGCTCCAGCGCAGTCATGGCGGCCGGCACGGCGGTCTCCCGCGGGCTCGGCCTCGTCCGCAACATGCTCCTCGTCGGGGCCGTCGGGGCCACCGGCCTGGCCGCCGACGCTTTCGACGTCGCGAACAAGATTCCCAACATCTTCTTCGCCATCCTCGCCGGCGGCGTGCTGAACGCGGTCCTCGTCCCCCAGATCGTGCGCGCCTACACGCAGCGCAACCCCGAGGAACGGATCGGCAAGCTCCTCACGCTCGCGATGACGTTCATCCTCGCGATCACGGTGCTGCTGACCCTCGGGTCCAGCATCATCATCCCGCTCTACGCGGGCGACTCCTGGTCCGACCCGCAGCTCGCCCTGGCCATCACGTTCGGGTACTGGTGCATCCCGCAGCTGATGTTCTACGGGCTCTACACGCTGCTCGGCCAGGTCCTCAACGCCCGCCGCCAGTTCGGGCCGTTCATGTGGGCCCCCGTCGTCAACAACCTCGTCTCGATCGCCGGGTTCGCCGTCTTCATCGCGATCTACGGCCCGGCCGCCACCGGGCAGGTCGACGACCTCTCCGCGTGGGACGGCCCGAAGATCGCACTCCTCGCCGGCACCGCCACGGCCGGCATAGCGCTGCAGGCGCTCGTCCTCTTCGTCCCCCTCTACCGCGGCGGCTTCCGCTGGCGCGTGGCCTTCGGGTTCCGTGGCATCGGCCTGCGCAGCGCCGGGCAGGTCGCGGGATGGACGTTCGGGGCCGTGCTGCTGGAGCAGCTCGGTGTCCTGATGATCACCCGGATCGCCGCAGCGGCACCCGGCACAGCACTGAGCCAGGGGTTCGGACCGTTCGCGGACGCCGCGGGGAGCTCGGCACTGATCACCGGCGTCGTCGCCGCCTCCCCCGAGGCGTACGTCGTCGCCGGACCCGCCGCCTACTCCCAGGCCCTGATGATCTACCTCCTGCCCCACTCGCTCGTCACCGTGTCGATCGCCACCGCGCTGTTCACAGGGATGAGCGCGGCGGCGAACGCCCGCGACACCGCCGCAGTCCGCGCCGACCTCTCCCGCGGCCTGCGCGTGATCGCGGTCTTCACCATCTTCGCGACGGCGGTGCTGATCGTCCTTGCCCACCCCGTCACCAAGCTCCTGGTCCCCACGGGAAGTCCGGCGTCGATCGTCGCGATCAGCCAGGTGCTGGTCGCGATGTCGATCGGTCTCTTCCCGCTCGGCGGCATGGTGCTGATGAAATGGGTCTACTACGCGTACGAGGACGGCCGCTCCGTCTTCCTGATCCAGTTCCTGGGCACCGTCCTGCTGCTGGCCGCGGCCTACGGTGCGACGGCGGTGCTCGACGCCCGCTGGTGGGTGGTCGGGATCGCCGGTGCCATGTCCCTGTCCAACATCCTGGTGATCATCCTCCGCGCCGCAGGGCTCCGCAAGAGGCTCGACGGCCTCGACGGCGCCCGGGTCCTCCGGCTCCTCGTGCGCGTCCTCGTCGCCAGCCTCGTCGCCTCCGGGGCAGGCTGGCTGGCCCTCCAGCCGTTCGGCGATCTGTACGGTCTGAGCTGGACCCGGGCGCTGCTCGTCGCCGGCTGCGCAGGGCTCGTGATGCTCGCCGTCTACCTGCTGCTCCTCCGGATCATGCACGTGCGCGAGCTCGACGACCTCGCACGGCCTCTGATGGCCAAGATTCGGCCCGGGAGATAACGATCACCGCGTAGCATGGTGCTGGTCCTACCCACGATGTCGCTTCGGAGGTTCGGTGAGTTCCCTCGGTCCCGGTACAACCTTGGTCGGTCGCTACCGGCTCGGCGACCGGCAGGTGACAGATCTCGTCGACGTCGAGGCGTGGTCCGCGCACGACACGGTCCTCGACCGACAGGTCCGGATCTCCGTCGTCCGCGGCGACTCGGCGGGAGCGGCGCTCGACGCCGCCCGACGAGCCGCCCTGATCTCCGACTCCCGCCTCACCCGTGTGCTCGACGTCGGCGCCCAGGAGGGCGTCTCGTACGTCGTCACGGAGTCGTTCCGCGGCACGCCGCTGACCGAGGTCGTCGAGGCCGGGCAGCTCAGCGCCGACCAGGCCCGTGCCGTGGTCGGCGAGGCCGCCGCCGCGCTCGAGGCCGCGCGCCGTCGTGGTGTCCACCACCTCGCGCTGCGACCGTCCTGCGTCCGGATCGACGGCCGGGACGTCATCGTCACCGGTCTGGGGCTCGACGGCGGCGTGGCCGGCCGCCGACTCTCCGACGACGCGGCGTCCCGGGCGGACTCCGTCGGGCTCGTGGCCCTGCTCTACTACATCCTCACCACCCGCTGGGGCGGCGCCCCGCTGGACGACCTTCGACTCACCGCCGGCAACCCGGCCCCGCTGTCCGCGACCCGCCGCGACGGGACCCCCGTGCCCCCGCCGGACGTCCCCGCCGACCTCGCGGCGCTCACGACGTCGACACTCGCCCTGGGGTCGCAGAGCGGGCCCCAGGTCCCCGGTGACGTCGTCGCAGACCTCGAGCCGTGGCCCGAGCTCGCTCCCCCGGCACCCCCGACCCCGATCGCACCGGAGCCCCCGCGAGGTGCTCCCGTCCGGCAGTCGAGCCGAGGCCCGCGGATCCACCGCACCTCGGCGTTCGGCGCGGCCGGTGCAGGCGCCGCTGCCGGAGCGGCCGGGGCCGCGAACGCCGCCGGCGCCGTGGGCGCGCCCACCGGTCCCGTGCCCACGCAGCACGCACCCGTCCCGACGCGACCGCCGCAGCCCGCGGCTCCCCAGTCCGGTCCGCAGCCTCAGCAGCCGGGCGCAGGTCCGGCGCGCACGTCCGCCTTCGGTGCGTCCGCGGCGTCGACGGCGCAGTTCGGTGCGCCCCCGGCGGCCCCGACCCAGACCTCCGCGGGCCAGCCCCTGGGTGCTGCTCCGGCCGGCGCGGGGGCCGGGACCGACGGTTCGTCGTCCACCGGCGGCCGGTTCGACCCGACGTGGATCGTGATCGCACTTGCGGCCCTGGCCGTCATCCTCGTGCTGGTCTGGTCGCTGAACAAGGTGTTCTCTCCCTTCGACTCGACCGTCGACGCCGCTCCCGACGTCTCCACGAGCGACGAGTCGGCGGCCCCGGAAGACACCGGCGAGGAGACCGAGGACGAGCCGACCGAGGAGCCGACCTCCGAGGCCCCGGTGGTCGTCCCCGAGATCGACGACGGCGACCAGCTGGACCCCCAGGGCGAGGAAGCCGGCGACACCGCAGGCGAGCACCCGGAAGCCGTCGAGCGTGCCCACGACGGCCAGCCCGAGACGTTCTGGTACACCCGCACGTACGGGTCCCCCCAGTTCGGCGGGCTGAAGGACGGCGTCGGATACGCGGTGGAGCTCAAGGAGCCCGCCGAGGTCTCGACGGTCATCCTCGACACCAACAACACCGGTGGAAACGTCGAGATCCGTGCGACCGACAGCTCCGACCCCACGGGTGGCGATGTTCTCGCCTCCGGTTCACTCGAGGGACAGACCGAGTTCAACTTCGACGCCACCGAGGTCGATACGTTCGTCCTGTGGTTCACCGAGCTGCCACAGGCAGCGGACGGCGGCAACCGGGTGGAGCTCAAGGAGATCATCGTTTCCTAGCGGACGACCGTGTCGCGCCGCTGCGGACGCCTGGAACATCGCCACCCCTCGCGGTGTTCCCCTCGCAGGAGACCAGCGAAGAAGGAGAACACGTGAACCAGGAGTCAACCCCCGAGGTCCGAGACCTCGTCATCGTCGGATCGGGGCCCGCGGGGTACACCGCAGCGGTCTACGCCGCGCGCGCAGGCCTGGAGCCTGTCGTCCTCGCCGGCTCGGTCACCGCGGGTGGCGCGCTCATGAACACCACCGAGGTCGAGAACTTCCCCGGGTTCCCCGAGGGCGTACTCGGCCCGGACCTCATGGAGAACATGCGGAGCCAGGCGGACCGCTTCGGCGCGACGATCCTCTACGACGACGCCGAGACGCTCGAGCTCACCGGTGACATCAAGACCGTCACGACCGCGAACGGCGAGACGTTCCGCAGCCGGGCCGTCATCCTGGCCACCGGGTCCGCGTACCGCGAGCTCGGGATCGACGACGAGAAGCGACTCTCCGGCCGCGGTGTCTCGTGGTGCGCGACGTGCGACGGGTTCTTCTTCCGCAACCAGCACATCGCCGTCGTCGGCGGTGGCGACTCGGCGATGGAGGAGGCGACGTTCCTCACCCGATTCGCCTCGAAGGTCACGATCATCCACCGCCGCGAGGAGCTCCGCGCCTCGAAGATCATGGCCGACCGCGCTCTCGCCGACCCGAAGATCGAGTTCGCGTGGAACAGCGCGGTCAGCGGCATCAACGGGACCGACAAGGTCGAGTCCCTCGAGCTGACGGACACCACCACCGGCGAGACCCGCACGCTCGACGCCACCGGGCTGTTCGTCGCCATCGGCCACGACCCGCGCACGGAGCTCCTCACCGAGCAGGTGACGCTCGACGACGAGGGCTACATCGTCGTCGACCACCCCACGACCGCGACCAACCTTCCGGGTGTGTTCGCGTGCGGTGACGCAGTCGACCACATCTACCGCCAGGCCATCACGGCGGCGGGCACCGGTTGCTCTGCCGCCCTCGATGCTCAGACGTTCCTGACCGAGGCCGCAGACAAGGCCGGACTCGAGTCCCTGGCCGGCACCCCCGCCGAGCCGAACCCCGAGGGGCTCCCCGAAGCACTGGAGGAGATCAAGTGAGCGCCACCGTTCCCGTCACCGACGCGACCTTCAAGGAGACCGTCCTCGACTCCGACGTTCCCGTCATTGTGGACTTCTGGGCCGAGTGGTGCGGCCCGTGCCGTCAGGTGGCCCCCGTTCTCGAGGAGCTGGCATCGGACTACGCGGGCAAGGTGACGATCGCCAAGCTCGACACCGACGCCAACCAGGCCACTGCTGCCGCCTACGGCATCACGTCGATCCCCACGCTCAACATCTACCGCGGCGGCGAGCTCGTGAAGTCGATCGTCGGTGCCCGCCCCAAGCGTGCGATCGCGCAGGAGATCGACGAGGTCCTCGCCTGATCGCCAGCTGAACCATCACCTCATACACGTCGAGGGCCCCGCGGTGCGGGGCCCTCGACGTGTATCTGCGGACATGTGTCTGTGCTGGTCAGCGGTCCGTCTGTGCTGGTCAGCCGTTCTCGCGGAAGACTCCCGGGTCCTGCGGAGCCATGACGTCGAGGATGCGGTTGAGGTCCTCGACCGAGGCGAACTCCACCGTGAGGCGGCCCTTGTTCTTTCCGAGGTTGACCTTCACGCGCGTCTCGAACCGGTCCGAGAGCCGCGACGAGAGATCCTCGATCGCCTGGATGCGCTGACCCGCTCTCGGGGCACGCTTCGGCTTGTCGTCGAGCCCACCGAGAGCGACGATCTCCTCCGTCGCACGGACGGAAAGGCCCTCCGCCACGATCCTCTGCGCAAGCTGTTCAGCAGCTGCCGGGTCGTCGAGGCTGAGCAACGCCCGCGCGTGGCCCGCCGAGAGCACTCCGGCAGCGACGCGTCGTTGGACCAGGGGTGGGAGCTTCAGGAGCCTCAGAGTGTTCGAGATCTGCGGCCGCGACCGGGAGATGCGTGAGGCGAGTTCCTCGTGGGTGCAGCCGAAGTCGTCGAGAAGCTGGCGATACGCCGCAGCCTCTTCAAGGGGATTCAGTGCTGCACGGTGGAGGTTCTCCAGGAGCGCGTCGCGCAGCATGTCTGCGTCGTCGGTCGACCGGATGATGGCAGGGATCGTGTCGAGGCCGGCGGCACGCGAAGCACGCCACCGCCGCTCCCCCATGATGAGCTCGTAGCCATCTCCGTCGGCACGGACGACGATCGGCTGCAGGACACCGATCTGGCGGATCGAACCGATCAGCTCGTCAAGCTCCCCCTCGTCGAACACCGTCCGGGGCTGGCGTGCGTTGGGGTGGATCGCATCGATGCCGAGCTCTGCGAACGTCGCACCGGGCACCGGGACGAGGCCGCCGTCCGACGGTGATTCACGTGGAACATCAGCGGCGTGGGTTTCTCCAGCAGCGGACTCCTGACGTGCCGGCCCGGACTCGGACCGGGCTTCGGTTTCGTCTGCCTGGTTCCGGCTGCGCATGGGAGCCGGGTTGTTCAGGAGGCTGTCTGCACCCGTGACCACCGCTCCACTGGACGTGGAGCCGTCCTCCGCGTCCTTGGGCGCCGAAGGGGTCGCGGAACCCCTCTGATCGACACTCTCGTCGTGCTCCCCCGCGTCCTCACGGGCGTGGAGCGCATCCGCGTCGCCCGTAGCCGTGGCGTCGGTGCCACCGTCTGAGTTCGCGAGGTCCTCAAGCGACTCCGGCACAGACACCGTGGCGACAGCGACGGTGGACTCTTCCGGACCGTCCGCCGTCGGTGATGAACTGGGGAAGAAGACGTCGACCGGCCGCGCACCCTCGCTCGACGTGGGAATGAGTGCCCCGAGACCTCGCCCGAGCCCTCGTCGTCGGTCGCTCATCGTGTCTCCCCTTGCTGCTCATTCGTTGCTGTCGTGGTCTGAGACGGTGCGCCCCGAAGTGCAGGGTCACGTTCGGTGACTTCCCGTGCTGCTTCGAGATAGGCCAATGCCCCGGTCGAGCCAGGGTCGTAGGTCATCACGGTCTGCCCGTGGCTCGGAGCCTCGGAGATGCGCACGGAGCGTGGGACTGTCGTCCGCAGAGTCTGCTCAGGGAAGTGAGTCCGAACCTCTTGCGCCACCTGCTGCGCGAGGTTCGTGCGTCCGTCATACATCGTGAGCAGGATCGTCGAGACGTGAAGCGTGGGGTTCAGATGTGCCTTGATCATGTCGATCGTCTTCAGCAGTTGGCTGAGGCCCTCGAGCGCGTAGTACTCGCACTGGATCGGAATCAAGACCTCGCGTCCCGTGACAAAGGCGTTGACCGTGAGGAGGCCGAGGCTCGGAGGGCAGTCGACCAGCACGTAGTCGATACGCCCTTCTGGCGACGCCTCACGTTCCTGGAGGTAGACGTCGAGCGCACGACGAAGTCGTGTTTCACGTGAAACGAGCGAGACGAGCTCGATCTCCGCTCCTGAGAGATCGATCGTCGCCGGCACACACCACAACGTCGGAATGTCGGGGCACTGCTGTACCGACTCCGACATCGGAGCGCCTTCGACGAGAACCTCGTAGACCGACGGTGTCCCCGATCGATGCTCTACACCCAGAGCCGTCGACGCGTTCCCTTGTGGGTCGTTGTCGATGACGAGAACGTTGAGGCCGGCCATCGCCAGTCCCGCGGCGACGTTGACGGTCGTCGTCGTCTTGCCGACGCCGCCCTTCTGGTTCGCGACTGTCATGATGCGCGTCTGAGGCGGTCGGGCGAACCGTCGCCCATGGAGTTCGATCCGTCGACGAGCATCCATGGCCAGTTGTGCTGCCAGTGGCGTGTCGTCATCCATGTGAGGAAGGCTCGCCATCAGTTCCGCCCGGCGCATCTCCTCGTTCGGCGTTTCACGTGAAACTGCCCCACCCGCACTCTCGGGCCTGTCGCGGTGTTCCGCCTCACTCACATGTGCCTCCGTCTCCACGTTCTAAGGATGCCTCGCCGATCGAGTCGATCTGATCAGGCGCGCCTACCGCAGTGCGACCCGCGGGTGCAGCCGTTCGTCGGACACCGACGAACCGCTCCCCTACCGCCGGATTCGTACGACTGTCGTCGACTCCACTCCTGCAGCGACCTCTGCCGAAAGCACCTCTGGCTCCGACGCCTTGAACCGGCGAATGACCTTCAGCGCCTTAGGGATCTCCTGCTGGACGTTCTGCCCCTTGAGCACCACCATCTGGCCGCCGACTTCCACCAGCGGCAGCGAGAGGCGGCTCAGCTTGTCCAGGGCAGCAACCGCTCTCGACGTGACCGCGGCGACCTCGAACGCGTCGTGAAACTCCTCAGCGCGACCGCGCTTGATCACCACGTTCTCGAGTCCGAGTGCCTCGACCACCTCAGCCAGCCAGGTACAGCGGCGTTCCATCGGCTCGATCAGCGTGACGGTCGCCGAGGGGACCATCGCCGCGACGACTATTCCGGGGAGTCCAGCTCCGCTCCCGACGTCCGCGATCGTCGGAGCATCTCGCACGAACTGCACGACAGCCGCAGAGTTCAAGATGTGCCGCTCCCACAAGCGCGGCAACTCCCGCGGGCCGATCAATCCTCGGAGCTCACCGTCAGTCTCGAGCATCTCGGCGAACTGCACGATCTGCGGGCGCGCCTCTCCGAGGAGTTCGCGGACAGCGGGCGACTCGGACAGCTCTCGGTCGCGCTGTGCGACTACTTCGTCGGGTGCGGCACTCATCAAGGTGGCCCTTCAGGTTAATCCAACCGGTACACACTGAGCCTATCGACCCCGAGAGCTCAAGGAGCGCTGGTCCTCATGATCTGGGGAGTGAGATGCGACGGGCAACTGTGGACGAACGGAAACCACCGCACAGAGATGTTTCACGTGAAACACAGATCACCGTGTGGCTGAAGCCGACCCGGTACTCGCGGCCCCCTCGACAACCTGCTGGGTGCGGCCCCTCGAGGAGTGGGACATCATCCCCACCACGACGAGGACATGGCCGCTTCCCCTCTCTCCCTTGGAACTGGCCATCAGTGCGGGCCTTACACGACCGTGCCGGCGAATTGCCGAGGTCCGGCGGATCCACGAGGTCCGGCAGACCCCTGTCGTGGCCACAGGTCCGCGACCTTCAGCAGATCCCTGTATCGACCGTGGCGGGCAGATGGACAGCGACCACACTGCGGCCGAGGCCCCGACCTTCTGAGCAAGAGAGCATGCTTCCAGATCTTCGGTGGTGACACTCAGCGGATCGGCGTGGGCGAAGTCCTCCGGGTCGGCGTGCGCAGTCTCCGGCACGGCACCCACCCCCGCGCAACGTCGCAAGGAGCCGACGATCTTCCGGTTCACTGTGACGCTGCTCGGAGCGCGACGACGGTCAGCCGCCGAGTACGGACGCTGTGGATCACGCTCAGCCCGCAGGGTGACGGTAGAAACCCCAGCGTGTGGCCGACACGGAGCAGAGAAGTTGGAGCTTTGACACCACGCTGCATCACCGCGCCACGTTTCACGTGAAACGGTCGGTCCGCGCAGGCAGACACCGACGCACTTTCGCCCATGTCCTTCTGGAGACCACCACGATGAACCGCCTTCGGGCATCGTAGGTACTCGGCTTCACTGACTGCCTGGCTCTACTCCCCTCCCCCGCCAGGTCCGCTCACTTGGCATGGGCGACTGAGCAGATCGAAGCGCCTCGGCACCCTCAACGACACACGTCCGCGCAGATGCACTCCGAACGCGGACCACACCCCGGTGTAGGCAGCCTGCCTGAACCCAGGACTCGTCACTGACGCCAGAGCTGGCCGTCCGCAATTCCTCCTGACCGCCGTCCGTACTTCCTCCAGACCCGAGCAGCGGGAACGTCAGCGTGCCACCAGACTCCGTCCGGTCCCGACCGGGCTGTCATCGACCCCGCCATGCCGAGAGAAGTTCCGTCGGGTCGACCCTTCGGAGGATCTCTCCACCGAACCCGAATGGCGGACGAACTTCTCCGCGGAAACCCCGGGCCATCGCTAGACGCACCACGTTGGCAGTTCAGGGATCGGGACACGCCTCGTTCGTGAGAGACCGGTGTCCAATCGAACGCGGACGCGCTGTGAACCCGAACTTGCACCGCCGTTCAACCCGCGTGCAGAGTGCATGCCATGGGCACTATGCCCTGGGACGCGATTGAGTGCGACTCTCGCGTACATCGCGCGTGCGGGCGGCGGTAGAGGCCACCGGATCGAGCACTGTCGGCCAAGAAGACCATCCTCAGGATCCACGGCACGGCGCACCTCCCGCGGGCCTGGACTCACCCACACTCCCCCCTGCGTCCGCCACCGCGCTCGGACTCTCGGCCCGTCCGCCGTCTGCAATACATGCTCGCAAACCGGGCCACCCACCTACGTCCTCCGGCACCGACGACAGTAGAACTGCCGAACTCCCTGACCCCAGCGCAGCCCCAGACCGACGAGAGAGGGCTTCGACGATGACTGTCCACTGCTCGACTCTGCGCACGGACCTGAACCGGCGACCGTAGCCCGCCATCACATGACCGGACCGCTAGCGCGATCCAGAGCCACATCGCACATCTCCCGACCGCTGGCATCGACGCTGCCGATCGGCCCATCTGGGCACGGAAGGAGCCACGTACGCGCCTGCGTTTCACGTGAAACCTCACGCCGAACCACAAAAGTCTGCCCCGGACAGATCTTCTGTCCGGGGCAGACCCTCGATGCTGCTCGTGAAGCTGCTACTCCGTCGCGGCCGCCTGAACGACGACGTAGCGCTCGGGGTCGACGCCCCGCGAGTCAGAACGGAGACCGGCGGCCGCGACGGCGTCATGCACGACCTTCCGCTCGAACGCATTCATCGGCTCGAGGGACGTCTCGGGCGCAGCACCCGACTGCACACGCTCGATCGCGATGCTCGCAAGATCCACGAGCTCGCTCCGGCGCCGCTTGCGGAAGCCTGCGACATCGAGCATCAGGCGACTCCGCTCCCCCGTCTTTGCCTGGACCGCGAGGCGGGACAGGTCCTGCAGCGCCTCGAGAACCTCTCCGTCGGAGCCGACGAGTTCGTCGAGCGACCCGTCCTCGGTCAGGATCTCCACGGCCGCACGACCGTTCTCGACGTCGATGTCGATGTCGCCGTCGAGATCCGCGATGTCGAGGAGCTCCTCGAGATAGTCCGCCGCGATCTCGCCCTCTTCTTCGAGCGTTCGCAACTCCTGCGCTCCGTCGACTGCGGGCGCTGCTTCATCCTTCGACATGGGTTCACCCTTCGCGTCGAGCATCGGCTCGTCCATCACTTCTTGCGCTTCTTGGAGGAGTTCCCGGATCCGCCGGACTTCTTCTGTCCAGGCTTCTTCTGTCCGGGCTTGTGCGTACGTGGCTTCTGACCGTTCGGCTTCTGGGGAGCCGACGAGCTCTGCGGAGTCGATGCATTCTCCACGCCGGACTCGCCGTCCTCATCGCTGCCTTCGGCTGTCGTGTCCGAGCCGACCTGCTCCGCGGCGGCGCCCTGCGAGGATGCCGCCGGCTTCGGGCCCGCTGCACGGTTCTTGCGCTTGGGCTGCTGCCGCTGTCCGCGGGGCTTCTCCTCCACCGCAGGTGTCTCTTCCTCTGGCGGCAAGCCCTTGGCGATCCGCTTCTTGGCCTTCTTCTCCTTGAGTCGACGCTCGGCCTCCGAACCGGGAGCCGGCATCCGGGAGATCGTGTAGTACTGCTGCCCCATCGACCAGACGTTCGTGGTCGACCAGTAGACGAGGACACCGACGGGGAAGTTCACACCCGAGACGAGGAAGATCAGCGGGAACAAGTACAGCATCATCTTCTGCGTCTGAGCAGCAGGGCCCTCGAGCGCAGCAGGCGGCATGTTCTTCATCGTGAGCTGGCGCTGCGTGAAGAACGTCGTCCCGACCATGAGGAGGATCAGGCAGCCGATGACGATCTTCGCCTGGATCGAGTCGGTCTGCAGGAAGACGTCGGAGAGCTGCGCACCGAACACGGTCGAGCGCTCGATGTCGGAGGCGACCTCCTGGGTGATCGGACCCAGGGCGTCCTGACTCCCCTCCGCGATCGGCTGCAGGCTGTTCAGCACGCGGAAGAGCGCGAAGAAGATCGGCATCTGCAGAAGGATCGGGAGGCACGACGCGAACGGGTTCGTGCCGTGCTTCTTGTACAGCGCCATCGTCTCGCGGCTCATGGCCTCGCGCGACGCCGGGTCCTTCTTGTTCTTGTACTTCTTCTGGATCGCCTGCATCTCGGGCTGGATCAGCTGCATGCCTCGGGATGCGTTGATCTGCTTGAAGAACAGCGGGATGAGGGCGACACGGATGATGATGACGAGACCGACGATGGACAGCACCCAGGCAGGGCCGGGACCGTCGGAGAACCCGAGTAACAGCAGGCCCTGGTGGCACAGTTGCATGATCCATGCGACTGCCCACTCGATGGGGTAGAGAATCTGAAACATCGCTGGAGTGCTCCTCGTGGTCGGTCACCCGTGGTTGCTGCGGTGAGCCGGCTTTCAGTGGTGGTCGTGCGTGGTCTCGTCCCGTCGAGTCGCTGGCACGTCGTCCACGCCGCCATCGCTCCACGGATTGCACCGCAGGACCCGCCAGGCGGCGAGCCCACTCCCCCGCAGCGCACCATGGCGTTGTACCGCGATCAGGGCGTACTGCGAGCAAGAGGGGTAGTACTTGCAGGTGGGACCCGTCATCGGTGAGATCACCGACTGGTAGGCGCGCACGATGCCCACGAGCACGAGTACAGGGATCTTCCGGACGAATCGGAGTGCACGTCGCCACCCGCTGACGCGGGGCGGAGCTACCGCTGATTCGGTCCTCGGAGCCGTCGGCGCCGTCACCTCGAGCCCCCGCGGGTCCGCGTGCGTCGCAGACAGCGGTCGAGGTCGGCCTCCAGCGTGCTGTAGTCCGCGCCGGCCGACGCTGGCAGCGCACGGACGACGGTCGTGGATCCCGCCGGGAGCTCCTCGAGGTGGGACCGGAACGCTCCACGAAGGCGTCTCTTCACGAGATTCCGCTCGACGGCGTTCCCGACCTGCTTCGACACGACGAACCCGACGGTGGGCACAGCAATGCTCCCGGCGTCGTCAGACGCCGGGAGCATGTGCACAACGAGTGTTGAACTACCGGCACGCGCTCCACGTCGCACCGCTGCTCGGAAGTCCGGGGAGCGGCGAAGTCGGTGTGCCGGTGGAAGCACTCTCAGGCAGAGAGCTCGGAACGGCCCTTGCGACGGCGCGCAGCGAGAACCGCGCGGCCACCGCGCGTGCGCATGCGCAGACGGAAGCCGTGGGTCTTCGCACGACGACGGTTGTTCGGCTGGAAGGTCCGCTTGCTCACGAGGTGCTCCAAGGTCGGGGCGCATCACCGCGGGTCGGTCATGCACTGGTGTTGCAGGTTCATGTGGCCGCTGAGCGTTCGACGCACGGTCCTGGTGTTCAGGCTCACGGGCACGCCGAAACTGCTCGGAACGGCTGTATGACGTTACGCCGCCGTGCGGCGTCAAGTCAAACCGGCTCACCCTAGCGCGCCCATGACCGGAGCGCACGCACCACCGCGCCCTGAGCCGTGCGGCACCGACCTCACAGGCTGTGGAAAACTATGTGGAAAACCGGAGTGCGTGGCAGACTCCGGCTCAGCCATCAGCCCGTCAGCAGGGAAGGGAACCCCGTGCCCGCAGCGGAAGTCAGCATCGACGAGGTCTGGGAACAGACGATCGCGACACTGGGGTCCAACCCCCACATGACACGACGCCAGATGGGCTACGTCAAGATGGCGAAGCCCCGAGCAGTCTTCGAGGGAAACGTCTTCCTCGCCGTGCCCGCAGATCACGTGCGGACGTTCATCGAGTCCAGCCTCCGCGACGATCTCGTCGAAGCGCTGACGTCCGTGCTGGGGACGGAGGTCCGGTTCGCCATCTCGGTCGAGCCCGACATGGACGTCCAGCCGCCGACGGGGCCCTCCCCCGACTCGGTCGAGGAGTCTCCCGCGTTCCTGTCCCCACGTCGCTCAGGACCGCCGTCACAGGGCGAGGACGCCGACCCCTTCGCCACGGGGTCCGACGCCTTGGACGCCGACGGCGACGACGAAGCCTTCGAGCGTCCCTCCCCCGCGGACGTGGCGCCCAGCCGCAGGAGCCCCGAGCCACGCCGGCAGGCCGAGCCGTCGCGTCTCAACCCGAAGTACATCTTCGAGACGTTCGTCATCGGAGCCTCCAACCGGTTCGCCCACGCCGCGGCGGTGGCGGTCGCCGAAGCCCCGGCCAAGGCCTACAACCCTCTGTTCATCTACGGGGACTCCGGCCTCGGCAAGACCCACCTCCTGCACGCGATCGGCCACTACGCCTACAACCTGTATCCACACGTGCGCGTGCGGTACGTGAACTCCGAGGAGTTCACCAACGACTTCATCAACAGCATCGGTGAGGGCAAGGCGGGCGCCTTCCAGCGCCGGTACCGCGACGTCGACGTCCTCCTCATCGACGACATCCAGTTCCTCCAGGGCAAGGAACAGACGATGGAGGAGTTCTTCCACACGTTCAACGCGCTCCACAACGCGAACAAGCAGGTGGTGATCACCTCGGACCTGCCGCCCAAGCAGCTCGCGGGCTTCGAGGCTCGACTGCGGTCCCGCTTCGAGTGGGGTCTCATCACCGACGTCCAGCCCCCCGACCTCGAGACGCGCATCGCGATCCTCCGCAAGAAGGCGAGCCGAGAGAACCTCGCAGCGCCCAACGACGTCCTCTCCTACATCGCGTCGAAGATCTCCTCGAACATCCGTGAGCTCGAGGGTGCGCTGATCCGCGTCACGGCGTTCGCGAACCTGAACCGGCAGCAGGTGGACCTCGCTCTCGCCGAGATCGTCCTGAAGGACCTCATCACTGACGACGAGCCGCAGGAGATCACCCCCGCCGTCGTGATCGCCCAGACCGCCGGCTACTTCGGTCTCACCATCGACGATCTGTGTGGGACGTCGCGCTCACGTGTGCTCGTCACGGCACGTCAGATCGCGATGTACCTCTGCCGGGAGCTCACCGACCTGTCACTGCCCAAGATCGGGCAGCAGTTCGGTGGCCGGGACCACACGACGGTGATGCACGCGAACCGGAAGATCGCCGACCAGATGGCGGAGCGTCGATCGACCTACAACCAGGTCACCGAGCTCACCAGCAGGATCAAGCAGCAGCCGCACCGGTGATTCTGTCCCCCGTGCCGCCGTCCACATCCGTGTGGACGGCGGCATCTGTGCATCCGGGCCGGTCCGTCCACATGAAGGTGCTTGAGATTTCCCTCTATAGAACTAGTTCGTCGTAGTCATCGGGGCTGTGGAACTTGTGGGTAACCGGTGTTTTCGCAGGTCAGAGGCATGTTCTGCCTGTGTGCATCCTGTCCACGAAAATGTGGACAAGTCGCAGCCCCTGTGGATCGACAGAAGTTACCCACACTCTGCCCACAGGCACCCCGCGTTGCGTCCACAGCGACACCGACCCTGTCCACACTTGTCCACAGCACTACGCACAGGTGTGTACAAGTGTTCGAATCCAGAACCTTCCTGTTTCCACATCTTCTGTGGACGAGTGTGGACAACACTGTGGACGTCGATGAACGGTACAAAGTCGACGTCGCGCCAGATGTCCGTCAGGCCCTGGCTCGCGTAGTGTGCAACCACGGTCGATCTCGCGTGAATCACGAGATTCGGCCGTGATCACTGACATTTGGACGAGAGGGTTCGAGGATGAGGTTCCGGGTCGAGCGGGATGTCCTTGCCGACGCAGTGACATGGACTGCAAGAACGCTCCCCACCCGCCCGCCGGCACCCGTGCTGGCCGGCGTGCGTATCGAGGCGTCGTCCGAGGGAACGCTGAGTCTCTCCACGTTCGACTACGAGGTGTCGGCACGTTCCGAGATCCCGGCGGACGTCTCCGAGTCCGGCACCGTGCTCGTCTCGGGCCGCCTGCTGGCGGAGATCTCCCGTGCTCTGCCGAACAAGCCGGTGGACGTCTCCGTGGACGGGTCCAAGGTCGTCGTCACGTGCGGGGCCAGCCGCTTCACGCTGCTGACGATGCCGGTGGAGGACTACCCCGCCCTCCCGGCGATGCCGGAGCTCAGCGGCACGGTCTCCGGCGACGAGTTCACGCACGCGGTCGCCCAGGTCGGTGTCGCCGCCAGCCGCGACGACACACTCCCCCTGCTGACGGGCGTGCGGATGGAGATCGAGGGCGAGAACATCACGCTCCTCGCCACCGACCGCTATCGCCTCGCGCTGCGCGAGATGACGTGGACGCCGGCCTCGCCGTCGATCTCCCAGGTCGCTCTCGTGCGGGCACGCACGCTGAACGACGTCGCGAAGGCCCTCGGTTCGTCGGGCAAGGTCAACATGGGGCTGAGCACCGGCGCGGGGGTCGACCTCATCGGGTTCGAGGCCGGCGGTCGGCACACGACGTCGCAGCTCGTCGACGGTGACTACCCACCGGTCCGTCGTCTGTTCCCGGACGAGAGCCCGATCCGCGCCGTCGTGGCCACCTCACCGCTGATCGAGGCGGCCAAGCGCGTGGCGCTCGTCGCCGAGCGCAACACACCGATCCGCCTCTCCTTCAGCGAGGGGCAGGTCGTGCTCGACGCCGGGCAGGGAGACGACGCGCAGGCGTCCGAGGCGCTCGAGGCCTCGCTCGACGGCGAGGACATCTCGGTCGCGTTCAACCCGCAGTTCCTGCTGGACGGCCTCGGGGCCATGGGTACCGACTTCGTCCGCCTCGGCTTCACGCACCCGAACAAGCCGGTGGAGTTCGTCGGGCAGGAGTCTCTCGAGGGAGAGCCGTCCACCGGATACCGCTACCTGCTGGTCCCCATCCGGTTCGCCAGCTAGTCCTGGAACACCCTGGAGGTACTCATGCACATCGGCATCGTGGGTCTCGGCAAGATGGGCGCGAACATGCGTACCCGCCTGAGAGCAGCGGGTATCGAGGTGACGGGGTACGACCAGAACCCTGAGGTCAGCGACGTCCCCTCGCTGACCGCCCTGGCGGACGCTCTCGAGGACGAGCGCCGCATCGTCTGGGTCATGGTGCCGGCCGGCGACATCACCCGCGGTGTGGTCGAGGAGCTCGCCGGCATCCTCCGCTCGGGCGACATCGTGATCGACGGTGGGAACTCGCACTACGTCGACGACGCCGAGCACGCGCGTGTCCTGGCTGAGCACGGTATCGACTATCTCGACGTCGGTGTCTCGGGCGGTGTGTGGGGTCTGAAGAACGGATACGGCCTCATGGCAGGCGGTGACGCGGCCGTGGTCGACGTCGCCATGCCCGTCTTCGACGCGCTGCGCCCGGAGGGTCCGCGGGACGAGGGGTTCGTCCACGCGGGCGACGTCGGTGCGGGCCACTACGCGAAGATGGTGCACAACGGCATCGAGTACGGCCTCATGCAGGCGTACGCCGAGGGCTACGAGCTGTTGACGGCCAAGGACGTCGTCCATGACGTCACGGGGACCATGAAGGCGTGGACCCGGGGTACCGTCGTCCGCTCCTGGCTTCTGGAGCTCCTCGTCGCCGCCCTCGAGGAGGATCCCTCACTCGGCAGCATCGACGACTTCGTCGCCGACTCGGGCGAAGGGCGCTGGACCGTGGACGAGGCGATCGACAACGCGGTGCCCCTGCCGGTGATCTCCGCGGCGCTGTTCGCCCGGTTCTCGAGCCGTCAGGTCCAGTCGCCGGCGATGAAGGCGGTCGCGGCTCTGCGTCACCAGTTCGGTGGCCACGCGACGAAGCCGTCCGCCGACGGGTGACCGTGTACACCTGTACTTCTCTCTGATGTACGTCTCACATCTTTCGCTGGTCGACTACCGGTCCTACGCCCAGGCCGACGTGGAGCTCGACCCGGGGATCAACGCGTTCGTCGGCCCCAACGGCCAGGGCAAGACCAACCTCGTCGAGGCGATCGGGTACCTGGCCACGCTCGGCAGCCACCGGGTCTCTGGCGACGCTGCCCTCGTGCGAGCCGGGGCCGAGCGCGCGATGATCCGCAGCCGCGTCGTCCGGGGAGACCGGGCCCAGACCGTCGAGCTGGAGATCACACCGGGCCGGTCCAACCGCGGGCGGGTCAACAGGGGTGCCCCGGGTCGGGCGCGCGACGTCCTCGGAATCGTGCGGACAGTGCTCTTCGCCCCCGAGGACCTCGCTCTGGTCAAGGGTGATCCGGCAGGCCGTCGACGGTTCCTCGACCAGCTCTCCGTGCTCCTGGTCCCCCGCGCCTCGGCGACCCTCTCCGACTACGACCGCGTCCTGCGTCAGCGCAACGCCCTGCTCAAGCAGGCCTCCGTCCGCGCACGTCGGGGCGACGTCGCCGCCGAGCTCGCGACTCTGGAGGTGTGGAACGACAGGCTCGCGGACCTCGGAGCCCAGGTCCTCGCGCTGCGGCTCGAGGCGATCGCCGCGCTGCGACCGTACGTGGCGTCCGCGTACGAGGAGGTCAGCGGCGGTCAGGGAAATGCCGAGATCACCTACGTCCCGACGGTCGAGGACCTCTCCCCCGGCGTCGGCGGCACCGTCCCCGGCGTCGCGGAGATCCAGCGCGCTTTCTCGGCCCAGCTCGTGGAGTCTCGGGACCGGGAGATCGAGCGTGGCATCAGCCTGGTCGGCCCCCACCGCGACGAGCTCCAGCTGGACCTCGGCGACCTGCCCGCCAAGGGCTATGCGAGCCACGGAGAGTCCTGGTCCTTCGCCCTGGCGCTTCGACTGGCCTCCTTCCACGTGATGACGCAGGGGGTTCCGGACGACCTGCGGCTCCTGGCGGGCGCGGCGGACTGGGGGGCCCACGGTGAGCCGGTCCTGGTGCTCGACGACGTCTTCGCCGAGCTCGACGTGCGCCGTCGGGAACGTCTGGCGGGGATCGTGTCGACGGCTGGGCAGGTCCTGGTCACCGCGGCCGTGCCCGACGACGTGCCCGGGGTCCTCGACGGGGCGCGCTTCCGTGTCCGGACGGGTGAGGTGACCCGTGAGTGATCCGTCCGTCCCGGCCGCGCCTGAGGGGGAGGACGGGGACGACGTCGCACCTGTCGCCGACCATCGTCCCCTCGCCGAGCGCGTCGACCTCACTCCCCCGGCCTCGGTCGCGCGCGCGGCGCTGGACCGTGCCCGGCTCCAGGCGAAGGAACGGGGGATCCGGCCGGGGCGACGTCGTCCCAGCCCGCTGGCGGACTCGGCGACCGCCGAGCGCAAGGGGCCCGGCGCGCGCGACCCCCAGCTCTTCGGCGACGCCATCACCAACCTGCTGCGCCAACGGGGATGGACGGCAGACGTCACGGTGGGTGGGGTCGTGGGCAGGTGGAGGGAGATCGTCGGCGACGACGTCGCGAACCACTGCGTCGCCGAGACGTTCCACGACAAGGTCCTCGTGATCCGTGCGGACTCCACCGCCTGGGCGACGCAGATGCGGATCCTGACCCCGCAGGTGCTCAACACGATAGCGAAGGAGGTGGGGGACGGAGTCGTCACGGAGCTGACGGTGCTCGGGCCCGCCGGCCCGTCCTTCAAGCGAGGCCCCAGGTCCGTCCGAGGAAAGGGCCCGCGCGACACATGGGGTTGAACCTCGTGCCTGCGGGTCGGCGTCGACGGACCGTCGTCAGCAGGCGATTCGCTCCCCCGGTGGAAAAGCCTGTGGAAAACTCTGTGGACGGGCCCGTTCATCCACCAGTTTCTGCGGATTTGCGGGTAGGATAGGGCTGTCAGTCCGGGTCCCCCGTGGGTCGGTCGTGCAGGTGCCCCCACCGGTCCGATCTCCTCTCGTGGGGTTCGGAACGCGTGATCGGTGAGTTTCCCCACCCCGTGGGGTGCTCACGACGACGAGGAGCCTCTCAACCCGTGGAAAACCAGAGCAATCCCACCGTTCCCGGCCCTCACGACGATCCTTCGCCCGTGGTTGGTACGACGCCGGAGGTCAAGGCACAGGAGCCGCACGCCGGATCGTACGACGCAGGCAACATCACCGTCCTCGAGGGCCTTGAGGCTGTTCGCAAGCGTCCTGGCATGTACATCGGGTCGACGGGAGAGCGTGGCCTCCATCACCTCGTGTACGAGGTTGTGGATAACTCTGTGGACGAGGCGCTCGCCGGTCACGCCGACACGATCGACGTCGCGCTCCTCGCGAACGGCGGGGTGCGTGTCTCCGACAACGGGCGCGGCATTCCGGTCGCGATGCACCCCACGGAGAACCGGCCGACGGTCGAGGTCGTCATGACGATCCTGCACGCGGGCGGAAAGTTCGGCGGGGGCGGGTACGCGGTCTCCGGAGGTCTCCACGGCGTGGGTATCTCCGTGGTGAACGCACTCTCCGAGAAGGTGGAGACCGTCGTCCGCCGCGACGGCTACGTCTGGTCGCAGCGCTTTGCCGACGGAGGCGTCCCCCAGACCGGGCTCGACCAGGGCGAGGCGACCGAAGAGACGGGTACGACGCAGACCTTCTGGCCCGACGGGACCATCTTCGAGACGACGCACTTCGACTTCGAGACCCTCCGCGCCCGGTTCCAGCAGATGGCGTTCCTCAACAAGGGACTGCGCATCACGCTGACGGACGAGCGACCCGGATACATCGACACCGACGACGAGGTCACGGGCAGCGACGAGCTCGACGACGAGGCGACCGAGGGAGCCGAGGCACACAAGCCGCGCGTCGTCTCGTACAAGTACGACGGCGGGCTCGTCGACTACGTCAAGCACCTGAACAGCGCCAAGAAGGTCGACCTGGTCCACGAGGAGATCATCGACTTCGAGTCGGAGGACACGGAGAAGCGCATCTCCGCCGAGATCGCCCTGCAGTGGACAAGTGCGTACTCCGAATCTGTACACACCTATGCGAATACGATCTCGACCACCGAGGGCGGGACGCACGAGGAGGGTTTCCGTGCGGCGATGACGTCGCTCGTCAATTCCTACGCGCGCGAGAAGAACATCATCAAGGAGAAGGACGACAACCTCACGGGCGACGACATCCGCGAGGGCCTGACCGCCGTCGTGTCCGTCAAGCTCGGCGAGCCGCAGTTCGAGGGCCAGACCAAGACCAAGCTGGGCAACACCGAGGCCAAGACCTTCGTCCAGCGCATCGTCCGCGAGCGGCTCACCGACTGGTTCGACTCCCACCCCACCGAGGCCCGGGACATCATCCGCAAGGCGATCCAGGCCTCGCAGGCGCGGATGGCCGCGCGCAAGGCCCGCGAGGCCACACGCCGCAAGGGCCTGCTCGAGTCGGGCGGCATGCCCGGCAAGCTGCGCGACTGCCAGTCCAACGACGCCTCGCTCTGCGAGGTGTACATCGTCGAGGGTGACTCCGCCGGCGGTTCCGCCGTGCGTGGCCGCAACCCGGAGTACCAAGCGATCCTCCCGATCCGCGGAAAGATCCTGAACGTCGAGCGTGCGCGTCTCGACCGTGCGCTGGGCAACCAGGAGGTCCAGGCGATCATCACCGCGTTCGGCGCGGGGATCGGCGAGGACTTCGACATCAGCAAGCTGCGGTACCACAAGATCGTCCTGATGGCCGATGCCGACGTCGACGGCCAGCACATCAACACGCTGCTCCTGACGCTGCTGTTCCGCTACATGCGGCCGCTGATCGAGGGCGGGCACGTCTACCTCGCACAGCCACCCCTGTACCGCCTGAAGTGGTCGAACGCCCCGCACGACTACGTGTACTCCGACCGGGAGCGCGACGTCTTCCTCGCCGCCGGCCAGGCCGAGGGCAAGCGGATCCCCAAGGACAACGGCATCCAGCGCTACAAGGGTCTCGGCGAGATGGACTACTCCGAGCTCTGGGACACCACGATGGACCCCGAGCACCGGACCCTGCTGCAGGTCACGATGGACGACGCTGCCGCTGCCGACGAGATCTTCTCCGTGCTGATGGGGGAGGACGTGGAGTCACGTCGTGGGTTCATCCAGCGCAACGCCAAGGACGTGAGGTTCCTGGACATCTAGCGCACCGCCGCTCTGAGCCCAGGACGGCCCGGCCTGATGCCGGGTGCCCAACCGAGACGAGGTAACACGTGACCGACGAGCAGACTCCTGACCAGGACCCCACGCCCGAGACCCCTGCAGTACCCACCGGCGAGGACGCGGTGGCCGCGGCCGCCGCCCTGGCCGTGCACCACGGCCGGATCGAGCCCGTGGACCTGCAGCTCGAGATGCAGCGCTCCTACCTCGACTACGCGATGAGCGTGATCGTGGGCCGTGCGCTCCCCGACGTGCGGGACGGCCTCAAGCCCGTGCACCGCCGCGTGCTCTACGCGATGTACGACGGGGGCTACCGTCCGGACCGCTCGTTCTCGAAGTGCTCGCGCGTCGTCGGCGACGTGATGGGAAAGTTCCACCCCCACGGTGACTCGGCGATCTACGACGCACTGGTCCGCCTGGTCCAGGACTGGTCGATGCGCTACCCGCTCGTCGCGGGTCAGGGGAACTTCGGCTCCCCCGGCAACGACCCCGCGGCCGCGCCGCGATACACGGAGTGCAAGATGGCTCCGCTCGCGCTCGAGATGGTCCGCGACATCGACAAGGACACCGTCGACTTCGGCGACAACTACGACGGGCGCACGCAGGAACCGCTGATCCTCCCGTCGCGGATCCCCAACCTGCTGGTGAACGGATCCTCGGGCATCGCCGTCGGCATGGCCACGAACATCCCGCCGCACAACCTGCGCGAGGTCGCGGAGGGCGTGCGCTGGCACCTCGAGAACCCTGACGCGAGCAAGGAGGAGCTGCTGGAGGCTCTCCTGCAGCGGATCAAGGGACCGGACTTCCCGACGGGCGCCTCCGTGCTGGGGCACGCCGGGATCGAGGAGGCCTACCGGACGGGCCGTGGGTCGATCACGATGCGCGCGATCGTGAACGTCGAGGAGATCCAGAACCGCATCTGCCTCGTCGTCACCGAGCTGCCGTACCAGGTGAACCCCGACAACCTGGCCCTGAAGATCGCGGACCTCGTCAAGGACGGGCGTATCCAGGGCATCGCGGACATCCGCGACGAGACGTCCGGGCGTACAGGTCAGCGTCTCGTGATTGTACTGAAGCGCGACGCCGTCGCGAAGGTCGTGCTCAACAACCTGTACAAGCACACGCAGCTGCAGGACAACTTCAGCGCCAACATGCTCGCGCTCGTCGACGGCGTCCCCCGGACGCTCAGCCTGGACGCCTTCATCCGGCACTGGACCACCCACCAGATGGACGTCATCGTCCGCCGCACCAACTACCTCCTCAACGAGGCCGAGCAGCGCATCCACATCTACCGCGGATACCTCAAGGCGCTCGACCAGCTCGACGAGGTCATCGCCCTCATCCGCCGCTCCCCCGACGCCGACGCCGCGCGCACCGGCCTGATGGAGCTGCTCGGCGTGGACGAGCGGCAGGCCCGCGCGATCCTCGACATGCAGCTCCGCCGGCTCGCCGCGCTGCAGCGCCAGGAGATCATCGACGAGCACGACAACCTGCAGCGTCTGATCACCGAGTACCGCGCGATCCTGGCGGATGAGAACCGGCAGCGCGAGATCGTGCGCGAGGAGCTCGACGAGATCGTCGACAAGTGGGGCGACGACCGCCGCACGACGATCCTCCCTTACGGCGGCGAGGTCTCGATGGAGGACCTCATCGCCGAGGAGGACGTGGTCGTCACCATCACCCGCGGTGGGTACGTCAAGCGGACCCGCTCCGACAACTACCGCGCACAGCGTCGCGGCGGCAAGGGCGTGCGTGGTGCACAGCTGCGCGAGGACGACATCGTCGACCATTTCTTCGTCACGACGACGCACCACTGGCTGCTGTTCTTCACGAACCTCGGTCGTGTCTACCGCGCGAAGGCCTACGAGCTCCCCGAGGGCGGCCGCGACGCCAAGGGTCAGCACGTGGCCAACCTGCTGGCGTTCCAGCCCGGCGAGAAGATCGCCCAGGTGCTGGGCATGCGCGACTACGACGCCGCGGAGTACCTGGTCCTCGCGACCCGCCGCGGTCTCGTCAAGAAGACACGCCTGAGCGAGTACAACTCCCCCCGCAGCGGCGGCCTGATCGCCATCAACCTGCGCGAGGACGACGAGGGTGTGGCGGACGAGCTCGTCGCCGCACGCCTGGTCGACGCGACCGACGACATGATCCTCGTCTCGCGCAAGGGCCAGTCCATCCGATTCCAGGCGAACGACGACGCCATTCGCCCGCTGGGCCGTGCGACGTCGGGCGTCACGGGGATGAAGTTCCGTGAGGACGACGAGCTGCTCTCGGCGGACGTGGTCGTGCCAGGGTGCGACCTCTTCGTCGTCACCGAGGGTGGGTTCGCCAAGCGCACGCCGATCGACCAGTACCGCGTGCAGGGCCGCGGCGGGCTCGGCATCAAGGTCGCGAACCTCGTCGAGGCGCGCGGGGACCTTGTAGGCGCGCTGATCACCGAGGCGGACGACGAGGTGCTCGTCATCATGGAGCGCGGCAAGATCGTGCGATCCGCGGTCGCCGAGGTCAACCTCACGGGGCGCAACACCCAGGGCGTGACCTTCGCGAAGCCGGGCAAGAATGACCGGATCATCGCCGTCGCGCGGAACGTCGAGAGTCGACTTGCCGAGGATGGCGCTACGGTGGACGACACCGACCCAGCCACTGGCGGCGGATCTGCAGCAGATGCGGATGCGGCCACGAGCGAGGAAGCCTGAGAATGACGACCAACGACCGGCTGAAGACCGACACGCCTCCCCCGCCTCCTGAGCCGAAGGACACCGCCAAGGACACCGCCAAGGACGCTGACCTTCCGTTCGACCAGGACAAGTCGGTCGAGCGACCCGGCAGCACGACGACTCCTCCCGGACCCCCGGCGACGACGGAGCAGCCGACGGTCCCGGCGTCGTCGGCCACCGCCGGCGTGAAGTCCTCGGCCGCGAAGGCTGCTGCTGCCGCCATGTCCGTCGCGCGTTCCGCCCGTGACCGGGTGGCGAGCGCGACGGCCGAGGCGCAGGCAGCCCGTCAGGAGCGCTACGGGCAGCGGGAGAACGCCGCGGCGTCCTCCGGGGCGCAGGAAGCACCTCAGGGAGCTTCGGCGGGCGCGGAAGGCACGAGCGCGATGCCGGGTCGCGAGCAGCCGGCGTCGTCCCAGCAGTGGAGCGCCGCCGGCACGACCGGCACGGCCACCGCGACGGCTCCGGCCGCGGTCGACGGGTCGGTCCGTCGGGTCCGGCTGGTCGTCTCGCGGGTGGACCCCTGGTCCGTCATGAAGCTGGCATTCCTGATGTCGTTCGCGCTCGGGATCCTCTGGGTCGTCGCGACCGCGATGTTCTGGAGCACCCTCGACGGGCTCGGCGTCTTTACGGAGATCGACGGGCTCGTGCAGAGCATCGTGGGCGAGGAGAACCCGGTCGACGTGCTGCAGTACGTCGCGTTCGACCGTGCACTCTCGCTCGCGGCGCTGATCGCGATCGTGAACCTCGTGCTCCTGACCGCGATCGCCACGATCTTCGCGTTCATCTACAACCTGGTCGCCGCGGCGGTCGGTGGGATACACGTCACACTGACCGACGAGTGATCCGGTTTGGGAACGACGGCTGAGATCAGGTATCGTCAACCGTCGCGCCCTTTGGGGCGCACGGGCCCATAGCTCAGGCGGTTAGAGCGCTTCGCTGATAACGAAGAGGTCGGAGGTTCAAGTCCTCCTGGGCCCACTGCACGGACGATCCGACGGAGGAGAGATCGCATGAAGAAGCTGCTCGTCATTGCACTCACTGCGGGAGTCGGTTATTTCGTCTGGCGCAAGTACACGGAGAACGCTGAAGAGCGCGACCTCTGGGCTGAGGTCACCGACACGTTCGAGTGACGCGGCAAACCTCGCAGATCGTGCGAGGTGCGGGGCCATGGCGCAATTGGTAGCGCACCTGCTTTGCAAGCAGGGGGTTGCGGGTTCGAGTCCCGCTGGCTCCACCATCGAAGGGCACCGACCATCGCGGTCGGTGCCCTTCGTCGTGAGGAGAACTGCGGCAGGCCAGGGATCTATGCCGAGAGCTGCATGGTCGTCAGGCACGTCTCCGCGTTCTCGTCGGTCGTGACCGGTGCTGTCGCGGTCTTTCCGTCGTGGGTGATCGTCAGCGTCGCCTCGATGTCGCGGGGGAGCCAGAGGCCCGCGAACCCGTTGTCGGCGAGCTCACGGGTCTCGTCGAGCAGGGTTTCGCCGCTGGCGTCGTCCACCACGGTCACGGCGATCTCCTCGCCGCCGAGCTCCCCGGTGCACGTCGTGAGCGAGTGCATCGAGCACGGGTGCGTCTCGTCGACGTACGGCGCGACCGAGAGGTAGAACTCGTCGTCGGGCAGGGGAAGGGTCGTCTCCCCGGACCCCGCCTTGAGAACCAGGTCGGTGGGCTGGACCGAGGCGATGAGATCGGTCGCCCGTGCGTCGAGGGGTGTGGCCTCGAGGGAGTCGATCATCTCCTTGGCGGACATCCCGTCGAGTCCGTAGGTCTCGAGGTCGTCGTTCCCGGTGGAGACGTCCGGCGTCGAGCACCCGGCGAGGAGCACAACCGTTGCGAGCAGCGCACCGGTGAGGGCTGCCGTCCGGCGCGCCACGGGGCGGGGAATCACGGTTCGGGGAGTCACAGGGCGGTGAGGCACGTCGAGATCCTTCGTTCGGGGTCCGGGCGGGGACGGTCGAGGGGGGCCTTGTCAGCCGGCGCGGCGCAGCCGCAGGGAGTTCCCGACGACGATCACCGAGCTCAGTGCCATCGCGGCCCCCGCGATCATGGGGTTGAGCAGACCGGCTGCCGCGAGCGGGATCGCCGCGACGTTGTAGGCGAACGCCCAGAAGAGGTTCTGCTTGATCACCCGCAGGGTGTCGCGCGAGAGCTGGATCGCGGTCGCGGCGGAGCGGAGGTCGCCCCGCACGAGCGTGATGTCGGACGCCTCGATCGCCACGTCCGTGCCCGTGCCCATCGCGAGGCCGAGGTCGGCCCCGGCGAGGGCTGCGGCGTCGTTCACGCCGTCGCCGACCATCGCGACGGTCTTGCCCTCGGAGCGCAGCCGCGCCACGACGTCGGCCTTGTCCTCGGGCAGGACGCGCGCGATCACGTCGGACTCGTCGATCCCGACGGTGCGGGCGGCGGTCCGGGCGGCGGCCTCGGAGTCCCCGGTGAGGAGGATCGGGTGCAGCCCCAGGTCACGCAGCTGCGCGACGGCCTCGGCGGAGGTCTCCTTCACCGCGTCCCGCAGGACGAGGGCCGCGCGGGCTGAGCCGCCCCACCCGACCACGACGGCGGTGGCACCGGACTGCTCGGCCTCGGCCACGGCGTCGTGAATCTCGGGTGGGATGGTGAGCCCGTCCGCCTCGAGGAGGCTCAGGCGGCCGACGACGACGCGGCGCGCGTTCAGCGAGCCTGTCCCCAGGCCTGTGGACGCGGGGGAGAGGCCCGAGTGCGCCTGGCGGACGACCGCCTCGACGCCCCCGCCGGGGGTGGAGGTGAAGTCGAACGCCTGCAGCGACCCGATGGTGACGCCGTCGCCACCGGTCTGCGCGGTCGGGTCGGCGGTCGTCTCGGCCGCGGCGGCGACGGCCTGCGCGATGGGATGCTCGCTGAGCGCCTCGACCGCGCCGGCGTGGGCGAGGGCGTCGTCCGCGTCGGTGCCGGGGGCCGGGACGACGGTCTCGAGCGCCATCTCACCGGCGGTGACGGTCCCCGTCTTGTCGAGCACGATCGTGTCGACGCGACGGGTCGACTCCAGCACCTCCGGACCCTTGATCAGGATGCCGAGCTGGGCGCCACGGCCGGTGCCGACGAGCAGTGCGGTCGGGGTGGCGAGGCCCAGGGCGCAGGGGCACGCGATGATCAGGACGGCCACCGCCGCGGTGAAGGCGAACGCCGTGTCGGCGCCGGCGAGCAGCCAGCCGACGAGCGTGAGCACCGCGATCACCAGGACGATCGGCACGAAGACCGCGGAGATGCGGTCGGCCAGGCGCTGCACCGGGGCCTTGCCGGTCTGCGCCTGCGTGACGAGGCGGCCGATGCGGGCGAGAGTCGTCTCGTCCCCGACCCGGGTCGCACGCACGAGCAGGTGCCCGGACGTGTTGACGGTGGCACCGGTGACGTCGGAACCGGGGGAGACGTCGACCGGCACGGGCTCGCCGGTCAGCAGGGAGGTGTCGAGCGCGCTGGTGCCCTCGACCACGACGCCGTCCGTCGCCACCGTGGCCCCCGGGCGCACGGTGAACAGGTCGTCCACGCGGAGGTCGGAGGCGTCGACCGACTCGGTGACGAACCGCCCGTTCTCGCGGCGGGGAGCGCCGTCGTCGTCCGTGAGGACGTGCTCGGCGTCCTTGGCGCCGAGCTCCAGGAGGGAACGCAGCGCGTCCCCGGCGCGACGGCGTGAGCGGTGCTCCGCCCAGCGTCCGCCGAGCAGGAACGTGGTGACCACGACGGCGACCTCGAAGTAGAGCTCCGGCGGTCCCGTGTGCTCGCGGGAGGGGAGGAGGGAGAACTCCATCTGCATCCCGATCTCTCCGGCGCCGCCGAGCAGGAGTGCCCAGAGCGACCACGCGGTCGCCGCGATCACGCCGATCGAGACCAGGGTGTCCATGGTCGACGCTCCGTGCCTCGCGGCCCGGAACGCCGCGGCGTGGAACGGCCACGCGCCCCACACCACGACGGGGAGCGAGAGCGCGGCGACGACCCACTGCCACCCGGGGAACTGCAGGACGGGCACCATCGAGAGCAGGACGACCGGGACCGCGAGCACGGCGGAGACGAGGAATCGTCGTCTGAGGTCGGCTCCGCGGTCCGGGGTCGGCGCGGAGGTGTCCTCGCCCTCGACCATCTGGTGCCCCTCGGCCATCGAGTGGCCGGACAGGGCGTGCTCCGTCGGGTCGTGGGCGTCGGCGTGGGTGCTCTCCGGGGCGGAGGGGTGGTCACCGGCGGGCGCGTCGGTCGAGCGGCGTCCGGTGACCCGCGCGGTGTACCCGGCGCGGGATACGGCCTGGACGAGTGCCTCGTCGGTCACGGGGGCGGTGAGGAGGACGTGCGCCGTCTCGAGCGGCAGGTTGACGGTCGCCTCGACACCCTCGACGGCCCCCAGCTTCTTCTCGACGCGGGCGACGCAGGATGCGCAGGTCATCCCGGAGATGGCGAGGTCGACCTCGCCGAGGGGGAGGGCGTGCTCGTCCTGCTGCTCGGGTGCGGGTGGGGTGCGGTCTGCCATGGTGACTCCTTGCCATATACCCGTAGGGGGTATCAACACAGTACCCCGTGGGGGTACCTCGATGTCAAGGAAGTGGCGGAGATGCGCGAAGGCCGCGCCCCGAGGGGCACGGCCTTCGTCCGAGGGTCGGGCTACACCCGACCCGAGGTCACTTCGTCGACCCGCCCTTGGGGCCGGGCTTCGGGGTCCCGGAGGACTTGGAGCCCGCTGATTTCGCGGCGTCGGAAGCCTTCGCCGCCGTGCCCTGGGCAGCGTCGGCAGACTTCTCCGCAGCATCCTTGACGGCCTCGGTGCCGTCGTCGACGGCGTCCTTGGTCGCGTCGGCGGCGTCGTTCGTCGCGTCCTTCGCGGAGTCCACGGCGCTGTCGGCCGTGCCCCGTGCCTTGTCCGCCACCTTCTTGGTGGCGTCCTTGGCGTCGTCGATCGCGTGGCTCGCCTTGCCGGCGGCGTCCTTGGCGACCGCGGCGGCCTTGTCGGCGGCGTCGCGGCCCTTCGAGACGGCCGTCCCGGCGGCCTCGCCGACCGACTCCGCGGCACGGCCCACCGGTGAGCTCGCGCTCGACGCGGGGACGCTGGCGGGCTCGACCGGGTCGGACCAGGGGTCGTCCGTCGGCTGGGCGCGGCGCCAGAGGACGACGGCGGTCCCGGCGGCACCGACGGCGACGACCGTCCACAGCACCTTGTGGGACTTCTTGTCGGCCTTGGCCGCTTCCTTCTCGGCCTTCTTGGCAGCCTTCTTGGCGGCCTTGCCCGTGGCCTCGACGTTGCTCTGAAGGTCCGCGACGGCGGAGTCGGCAGCGGCGATGGTCGCCTTGCCCGCCTGCTTCGCCGTGTCGCCGGCCTTCTCCGCGGCGGCGTTGACCGACGCGACGAGCTTGGGGATCACCTCGTCACGCAACTTGGCGTGAGCGTTGTCGATGGCCGGGCCAGCCTTGTCGGCGGCGGCCTCGATGCGCGGCGCCGCGGCGATCACGCTCTCGTTCCACGCCTTCTCGGCACGCGGAGCGGCCCAGTCGCGGGCCGCTCCGGCAGCGTCCTTCGCCTGGTCGGCGAGCTGCCGTGCCGCGGGCCCTGCCTGCTCACGCGCCTCCTGGAACTGGGCTGCGAGCTGTGCGCCCTGTGCCTTCAGCTTTTCCGTGTCGATGGAGGCGGCCGCCGTGCTGGCGGACTTCCGGTTTTTTCCCACCATGGAGCTCCGATCGTTGTGGCGCGGTTATCTTCTACGTCACTCTGCCACTCCGTCCGATACGTCGCACCCGGCATCGGCAACTTGTGACGAATCAGGCCCGGGATCCGCACGCCCGTGCGAGAATGTCGACATGTTTGCGACACTCCACACCTCTGCCGGCGACATCCGCATCGAGCTCTTCGAGAACCACGCACCGAAGACCGTCGAGAACTTCCGTGGTCTCGCCACGGGCGAGAAGGCCTGGACCGACCCGCGCACGGGCGCTGAGAGCAACGCCCCGTTCTACGACGGTCTGATCTTCCACCGCGTCATCGAGGACTTCATGATCCAGGGTGGCTGCCCCCTGGGCACCGGGACGGGTGGCCCCGGCTACACGTTCAACGACGAGATCCACCCGGAGCTGAGCTTCGACCGCAAATACCTCCTCGCGATGGCGAACGCCGGCTCGCGCCGCAACCCCGTCACCGGAGAGACCGAGGGCACCAACGGGTCGCAGTTCTTCATCTCGACGACGCTGACCCCGTGGCTCAACGGCAAGCACACCATCTTCGGTGAGGTCGCCGACGACTCGAGCCGCGCCGTCGTGGACCAGATCAACGCCGTCCGCACCCGCCCGGGCGACCGCCCGGTCGAGGACGTCACGATCAAGTCCGTCACCATCGAGGACTGATCATCAGCGCGTCCACCCCCGGGGCGCCGCAGGGCACGGGAGAGGTTCCCGTCTGCCCGCGGCACCCCGATCGCCCGTCGTACGTGCGCTGCCAGCGCTGCGTACGGCCGGCGTGCCCCGAGTGCCAGCGCCCCGCCGCCGTCGGGGTCCAGTGCGTCGACTGCGTCAAGGAGTCGGCACGCACCACCCGCTCGGCGCGGACGGTGTTCGGCGGCGAGATCCGCCAGGGCCGGCCGGTGGTGACGCTGACGATCATCGGCATCTGCGTGGTGAGCTGGGTGCTCCAGCTCGCCACGGGCGGGGCGTGGACGGAGCGGTGGTGGTTCGCACCGTCGATCGGTCAGGACGAGCCGTGGACGTTCCTCACGGCCGCGTTCCTGCACTCGACGAGCCCGCTGCACATCCTGTTCAACATGTACGCGCTGTGGATCGTCGGCCAGTACCTCGAGCCGGCGTTCGGCCGGGCCCGGTTCATCACGCTGTATCTGCTCGCCGCGGTCGGCGGGCAGGTGGGTGTCCTGATGCTCGCGAGCCCGTTCGACGACTCGTGGCGCACCGCCGTCGTCGGGGCGTCCGGGGCGATCTTCGGGCTCTTCGGCGCGATCTTCTTCGCCATGAAGAAGTTGGGCCGCAACGCGTCACAGATCCTCGTGCTGATCGCGATCAACCTGGCACTGCCGCTGTTCATCCCCAACATCGCGTGGCAGGCTCACGTCGGCGGGCTCCTGGTGGGCCTGGTGCTCGGCGCGGCCTATGCGTACGCACCGCGGGACAAGCGGCAGCTCGTGGCCTGGCTGGCACCGGCCGTCGTCGGCGTGGTGCTGCTCGGGCTCACGGTGTGGAAGTACTCGACGGTCCCGTCGATCGGGAGCCTGCTCGGCGCCTGAGGGAACCACATCGGTGTAGTTATCCACAGGTTATCCACCCCTGGGGACGACGGTCCCCGGGGGTGGAACGCCTACTTCCAGCGGGTGGTGAGCGAGAAGCCCGCGATGATGAACGCGAACCCGATGGCGAGATTCCACTGACCGATCGAGGGGATCGGCAGGTCCATCTTCCCGGAGGTCAGGTAGAAGATGACGATCCACGAGAGGCCGACCAGCATCAGGGTCAGCATCGTCGGGAGCAGCCACGGCGGGTTGACCTCTTCCTTCTTCGACACCGCAGGAACGGTGGAAGGGGCCTTCTTCTTGCGACGCTTGGACTCGGGCACGGGTTCTCCTGCGAGGACTTGACGGATCGGGCGTCGGACGGCGCAACCGCACCGTCGCTCGTCGACTAGCGTAGTGCGCGCGGGCGTAGAGTCCGACCATCCGGCGGAGACCGGGTCGAGGAGGTGGACAGGGTGAAGAGTCGGCACCTGACGCGAGCGCGTGTGCGCAGCGCGCTGAGCGTGTTCGTCGTGCTCGTCATCTGCGGCCTGATGTTCACGGCCAGCGCGAGCCTCGCCAACGGGTCGAGCGACCGCCACGCCGAGAACCTTCCCGAGCTCGTCGCGCAGGAGTCCGAGCGCGTGGCCGACCTCCAGGACGAGGTCGACGATCTCGACGCCGAGATCTCCACGCTCCAGGAGGAGGCGGGCGTCGACGCCACGGACGGGACCTCCGCGGACATGCGCGTCGTCTCCGGCTCGATCGCCGTCGAGGGGGACGGCGTCCGGGTCAGCCTCAACGACGCACCCGACTCCGCGCTGTCGGACGACTACCGTCCTGACGACCTCGTGGTGCACCAGCAGGACCTCCAGGGCTTCGTCAACGCACTCTGGGCCGGCAGGGCCGAGGCGATGACGCTCCAGGGGCGTCGGGTCGGGCCGACCACGGCGTTCCGCTGCGTCGGCAACGTCCTGATCCTGCACGGTCGCGTCTACTCCCCGCCTTACGTGGTCGAGGCCATCGGCGACCCCGACGCGCTCCGCGCGGGCATGGACGACTCCGACGCGGTCGAGATCTACCGCAGCTGGGTCGACGTCGTCGGGCTCGGGCTCGACATCTCCGACGAGACCGGGCTCGAGATGCCGCGGACCGAGAGCGTCGAGCTCTCCTACGCCCGGCTCCCCGACGACCAGCTCGACGAGGTGGCCTCGTGAGCCACCCACTTCCGTTCCGACCTGAAGGTGCACCACAATGGCGACCGTGAAGGCCCCCAGAATCCTCGTCGTGGACAACTACGACTCGTTCGTCTACACCATCGTCGGCTACCTCGACCAGCTCGGTGCGGAGACCGTCGTCGTGCGCAACGACGCCGTCCCCACTCCGGACGAGGACGGCCGGTTCCGCGACGTCGACGGCACGGTGTTCGACGGCGTCCTCGTCTCTCCCGGCCCGGGCACCCCGCGCGACGCCGGCGCGAGCGAGGACGTGATCCGCGCCTGTGCGCGGTCCCGAACGCCGATGCTGGGCGTCTGCCTGGGACACCAGGCGCTCGCCGAGGTGTTCGGCGGGACCGTGACGCACGCCGAGGAACTGATGCACGGCAAGACCAGCCGCGTCGAGCACCACGGCGTCGGCGTCCACGCGGGACTTGCCTCACCGTTCACGGCCACCCGCTACCACTCGCTCGCCGTGCTGCGGGAGAGCGTCCCGGACGTGCTCGAGGTGACGTCGGAGACGGCGGACGGCGTCGTCATGGGCCTGCAGCACCGCGACCTCCCGCTGCACGGCGTGCAGTACCACCCCGAGTCGGTGCTGACCGAGGGCGGCCACCGCCTGCTCGCCAACTGGCTCGAGCTCTGCGGCGGAATCGGTGCGGTCGAGCGCTCCGCCGGGATGGCTCCGCTGGTCCGGAGCTAGCACCGGTCCATCGACGCACGAACGGCCCGCAACCTCCGTGGTTGCGGGCCGTTCGTGCGTGCGGGTCTACCTCGGCGGAGCGTCAGCCGTCCGCGCCGGGCTCCGTGGTGGGATCCGTGTTCGGACCGCCGTCGTCCCCGTTTCCGTTGCCGTTGCCCGGCTCGTCCGACTCGCCGGACGGCCCGGTCGAGACGACGATCGTCACGACCGTGCCGACCTCCACCTCGGAGCCGGAGCCGGGATCGGTACGGATCACCTGGCCGGCGGCCACCGAGTCGGACGCCTCGGTGGTCACCGTGGAGTTCAGGTTGCCCTCCTGGCGGAGCTTGACCTCGGCGTCGCTCTGGCTCAGCCCCGTGACGTCGGGGACCGTCGTCGTCTCGACCTCGGGCTCCTCCGCGATCCAGATCGTCACGGTCGTGTCCGCCGTGACGCTGGTGCCCGCGGAGGGGTCCTGCCGGAAGACGTCGCCCGGCTCCTGCTGGGCGCTCTGCTCCGAACGGACCGAGCTGTTCAGGCCGGCGTCGCTCAGCGTGCTCGTGGCCTCGTCCTCGGACATGCCGGTCAGGTCGGGGACGTCGAACTCGCCGGTCGAGAGCGTCAGGTTCACGGTGGCCCCGGCCTCGACCGGGTCGCCCCCGGCGGGGTCGGTGCTGATGACGTGGTCGGCCGCGACGCTGCTGCTGTCCTCGGTCGACGTGCTGCCGACCTTCAGCCCTGCCGCCTCGATCGCGGCCCGGGCGTCGTCCTGCGACTGGCCGACGACGTCGGGAACCTCGACCGAGTCGGGCCCGGAGGACCAGTACCCGACGATCTCGGCGCCCTTCTCTTGCATCGTCCCGCCCTCGGGAGTCTGCTCGAGGAACGTCCCGGCCTCGGCGTCGTCCGCCCGCTGGCGGTCGTCGAGCGTGAACTCGGCGCCCTCGACACCCTCGACCAGGTCGCGCGCCTCGTCGACCGTCATGCCCTCGCTGATCGCGGGCACCTCGAACTCGGTGGCCTCCTTCTCCCCGCCGAGGAGGAGGAAGGCGACGATCGCGGCGATCGCGACGGCGCCGATGGCGATGAGGGTCCACATCAGACCCTTGCGACTCTTGGGCTCCTCCTCGTCCGGGTCGACGGGCACGGGCTGCGTCCCCGACGTCGGGTTCTGCAGCGCGGTCGCTCCCCAGGGGTTCTCCTGCGTCGCGCCCATGACCTGGGTCGAGTCGGCGGCACCCATCACCTGGGTGGCGGCCCCGGCGGCGCCGGCGGCAGCAGCTCCGGCGGCGACGACGCCGAGCGCACCCGCCGAGATCGCCGTCCCGCGGGAGGCCGCGTCCAGGTCGGCGCGGAACTCGCCCGCGCTCGAGTAGCGGTCGGTGCGGTCCTTCGCGAGGGCCTTGAGCGTGATCCGGTCGAGCACCTCGGGGACGTCGGGGGCGACGTCGGACGGCTTGAGCGGCGTCTCGCGCACGTGCTGGTAGGCGACGGCGACGGGGGAGTCGCCGACGAACGGCGGCCGGCCCGTGAGCATCTCGTAGAAGAGGCAGCCGGTGGAGTAGAGGTCGGAGCGGGCGTCGACGGTCTCGCCGCGCGCCTGTTCGGGGGAGAGGTACTGCGCGGTGCCGATCACGGCCTGCGTCTGCGTCATCGTCGCCGCGGAGTCGGCCATGGCCCGCGCGATGCCGAAGTCCATCACCTTGACCGCCCCGGTCGGGGTGATCATGACGTTCGCGGGCTTGATGTCGCGGTGGACGATCCCGGCGTGGTGCGAGTACTCGAGCGCGGCCAGGACGCCGGCCGTGATCTCGACGGCCTCCTCGATCGGTACCGACTGACCGTCGCGGACGATGTCCCGGACTGTCTGGCCCTCGACGTACTCCATGACGATGAAAGGCACGTGGACGCTCGCGCCCTGCGTGTCCGTGTGGATGTCCTCGCCCGTGTCGTAGACGGCGACGATGGCGGGGTGGTTCAGCGCGGCGGCAGACTGCGCCTCGCGCCGGAACCGGGTGAGGAAGGACGGGTCGCGGGCGAGGTCGGAGCGCAGGATCTTGATTGCGACCGTACGCCCGAGGCGTGTGTCGTGGCCGATGTGGACCTCGGCCATTCCTCCGCGACCAATGAGTTCGCCGACCTCATAGCGGCCGGCGAGAACTCGGGGAGCGTTCTCCACCTGTCACACGTCCTTCAGTGTTGTCTCGGGGCAGAGCGTCGTCTGACGCTCCGCTACGGTGTGCATCATCCCACTGTCGAGCGGTGAGACGGCATGTCCTGGCAACGATACGGTCACGATTCCGACATCTGAGACTAAATCGTCGGGGGGAGTGAAACGCGCGGCGTCGTCGTCGGCGCCACCCCCGGTCAGAACGGTCGCGAGCACCAGGACGACAAGGATTCCGATCAGGGCCAGCAGCGGCCACGACAGCAATCCTGAGCCCAGACGGAAGCGTTGGCCCGTCGTCGTCGACGTCCGCACGGGCTCCCGCCGCGAGGACCGGCTCGGGGTCGAGGGGGGCCGGCGCGTGGAGTGGTGGACGTCGCGCCGGGTGGGGTACGACGGCGAGTCGGCCTCTCCCTCCGACGCCGAGCTCTTCGGCCGGGGAGGGATCGACGGCGTCTTCTCCGCAGACTTCTCCGGCGCCTTGGCCCGCGCGCGGGTGCGCTGCGCGGCGGGCGCGGGGCGGTCGTCCGGACGACGCCAGGGAGCCGGCGGCCCGCTCTCCTCGGGGACGACGACGTCGGTCGCCGCGGGCGCCGGAGGGGGCGGCGGTGCGTCGGCCACGACGGCCGCGGCGTCACCGAACCCGGTGCCGTCGGGCTCGACGGCGTGGCGCGGGCTGCGCAGGGCCGCGGGGATCGGGATGGACGTGAGCTGCGGGGCGGGGTCGGTCGTCGGGTGCGGGCCGACGTCGGATGCCTGGCCGGCCATCCCGGCGACGGCGTGCGCGCCCACCGAGCCACGACGGGAACGACGGCCCCACGGGTCGTCGGCGACGCGCTGCGTCAGCTCGTCGAGAGCCTGCCCGACGGCGGCCGCGGTGCGGGGACGCTCGGTAGGGTCCTTCTCGAGCATCTTCATGATCAGCGCGGCGAGGTCGCGGTGCACCGCGGCGGGCAGCGGCGGCACCGCCTCGTTGACGTGCGCCACGGCGATGTCCACCGGGGTCTTGCCGGTGAACGGGCGCCGGCCCGCCACCGACTCGTACGCGACGATCCCGAGCGCGTAGACGTCGGAGGCACCGGTCGCGGCCTGACCGATCGCCTGCTCGGGGGAGAGGTACTGGGCGGTGCCCATCACCATGCCCGTCGCGGTCATCGGCACCTGGTTGGCGGCCAGCGAGACACCGAAGTCGGTGATCTTCACCTCGCCGGACTTGTCCAGCAGGATGTTGCCCGGCTTGATGTCGCGGTGGACGACCCCGGCGACGTGGGCGGCGTGCAGGCCGCGTGCCGTCTGCGCCAGGATCGGCAGCAGGCGGGGGAGGGCGATCACGGGTTCGCGCTCCAGCAGGTCGGCCATGGGTTCGCCGATGACGAGCTCCATCACGAGGTACCCGGACTGCTGCTGCTCGCCGTAGTCGTACATCTGCGCGATGTTCGGGTGCGAGAGCGCCGCGCTGTTGCGTGCCTCGGTGCGCAGGCGTGCGAGGAAGTCCTCGTTGCCCGCGTACTCGGAGCGCAGCACCTTGACGGCGACCTCCCGGTGGAGGGCGCCGTCGTTGGCCACCCAGACCTCACCCATGCCACCGATCGCGATCCGTCGCACGAGGGTGTAGCGACCCCCGAGGACGAGGCCCTCGGCAGGTGTCATCCGAGAACCGCCTGGATGACGGCGCTGGCGATCGGGGCGGAGACGGAGCCACCGGTGGCCTCGCTGCCCTGGCTGCCGCCGTCCTCGACGATCACCGCGACCGCGACCTGCGGGTTGTCGGCGGGCGCGAACGCGGTGAACCAGGCGTGCGGGTTCTCGGTCCCGTCGCCGTGCTGGGCCGTGCCCGACTTGCCCGCGACCTCGACGCCGGAGATCTGTGCCGCGGTTCCCGTGCCGTCCTCGACGACACCGAGCATCATCTCGGTGAGCTCCGATGCGGTCTCGGACGAGACGGACTGTCGCAGCGTCTGCGGTGCCGTCTGGCTGACCACGTCGAGGTCCGGTGAGCGCACGGTGTCGACGAGGTAGGGCTGCATCTGCTCGCCGCCGTTCGCGATCGCCGCCGAGGTCATCGCGATCTCGAGCGGAGTGGCGAAGACGTCGCCCTGGCCGATGCCGGCGCGGGCCAGCCCTGCCTCGTCGAGGTCCTCGGTGGCCGGGAACCGGCTGGGCGTGACGGTCATCGGGATGGACAGGTCGGTGTCGTAGCCGAACGCCTCGGCCTGCTCGCGCAGCGCGTCCTCCCCGATCGCCACCGCGAGCTCCGCAAAGGCGGTGTTGCAGGAGATCTCGAGCGCCTCGGCGAGCGTCTGCTCCCCGGAGGGGTCGCACTGCTCTCCGCCGAAGTTCGGCAGGAACGCGGTGGAGTTCGGGTACACGTAGCGGTCCGGGGCCGGGATGACCGTGTCGGGCTCGTAGTCGCCCGACTCGAGCGCGGCCGCGCTCGTCACCAGCTTGAACGTCGAGCCCGGCGGGTAGGTGTCGCCCGCGATGGCGCGGTTGATCAGCGGGTCCGTGTCGTCGTCGACGAGCGCCGAGTACGAGTCGGACGCCGCGCCCAGGTCGTGGTCCGCGAGGACGTTCGGGTCGTAGGAGGGCTTGGAGACCATCGCCAGGATCTTGCCCGTGGCGGGCTCGATCGCGACGACGGCGCCGACCTGGTCGCCGAGTCCGTCCCACGCAGCCTGCTGCGCGGCGGCGTTGAGCGTGAGCTCGACGGACGAGCCCTGCGGGGTGTTGCCCGTCAGTAGGTCCTTGATCCGGGTGAACCAGAGGTCGTCGGCCGTCCCCGAGAGGTAGTCGTCCTCGGCCGCCTCGATGCCGGTGCTGCCGTTGACGAGGGAGTAGAAGCCGGTGACGGGGGCGTAGAGCTCACCGTCGGTGTACTCGCGCTGGTACTGGTACGGGTCGTCCACCGGCTCGGACTTCGCGATCGAGTCGCCCTCGACGACGATCGGGCCGCGGGCGCGCCCGTACTGCTCGTAGATCGTCCGCTTGTTGCGCGGGTCGGCGGAGATGTCCGGGGCGCGGAACACCTGGATGATCGTGGTCGAGACCATGAGTGCGAGCACCATCAGCAGGGCGATGGTCGCCACGCGGCGAATGGGGACGTTCACCGGTCGCTCCCTTCGTCGCGTGTGCTGGGGTCTGTGTCGTGGTCCGACGTCGCCGGGTCAACCTCCGGCGACGGTGCCGTCGTGGTGGGTGGTTCGCCCGGCGGCGGGGGCGGAGGGACGGGCGGAGCGGGCGGGACGGTGCCGGGACGGCCGGTTCCCGGAGCGTTGCCGCCGCGGCCTTCCGCGTCGAGGTCGACCGGCCGGATGGCCGCGGTCTCCTCGCTGGCCGACTCGGGCCGCGACGTCGGGCGGACGATCTGTGCCGGACGGCCGGGGCCGCCGGCCGCCGTCGGGACACCCGCGGTCTGATCGGCCGCCGAGACGCGCACGGGGCCGGGCGGGGCGACGTCGGGCTCGCCGACGGCGTCGACCTCCTCGACGTCCTGCTCGACCGGCAGGTGCCCGGACGCGACCTGCCCGCGGACCGGAAGGGCCGACGGGCGGCGGGCGTTGTCGGAGATCCGCAGCAGCAGGCCGACCACCAGCCAGTTCGCGAGGAGCGACGAACCACCGTGCGCGACGAACGGGAGCGTCAGCCCCGTGATCGGGATGATGCGGGTGATGCCGCCGACGACGACGAAGAGCTGGAGAGCCATGACGAACGCGAGACCGCCGGCCAGGAGCTTGCCGAACCCGTCGCGGACGCCCACCGCCGTGCGCAGACCGCGCTCGATCAGGATCAGATAGGCGATCAGGATGGCGAGCAGACCGGTGAGGCCCAGCTCCTCACCCAGCGAGGCGTAGATGAAGTCGGAGTACGCGTACGGGACGAGGTTCGGGTACCCGTTGCCCCAGCCGGTGCCGAAGAGGCCGCCGTTGGCCATGCCGAACAGGCCCTGGACCAGCTGGTAGGACGTTCCCTGGTCGTACACGGCGGTGTCGAAGGCGTGCAGCCAGCCGTCGATGCGGGACGAGACGTGGCTGAACGTCGTCGCGGCGAGGATCGCGCCGCCGCCGAACAGCACCATGCCGATCAGCACCCAGCTGATCCGCTCCGTCGCGATGTACAGCATGGCGACGAAGAGGCCGAAGAAGAGGAGCGACGTCCCGAGGTCGCGCTCGAAGACAAGGACGGCCAGTGACGCGAGCCAGATGAGGATGATCGGCCCGAGGTCGCGCACACGGGGCAGGTGCAGCCCCATGAGCTTCGGGCCGGCGAGCGCGAGCGTGTCACGGTTGGTGACGAGGTATCCGGCGAAGAACACCGCGAGGGCGATCTTCGCGAACTCGGCCGGCTGGAGCGAGTTGCCCGCGATCGTGATCCAGATCCGGGCGCCGTTGATCTCCTGGCCGAGCCCCGGGACGAGGGGCAGCGCGATGAGGATGAGACCGACGACCATCGCCGTGTAGGTGTACCGGCGCAGCGTGCGGTGGTCGCGGAGCAGGAAGATGACGGTGGCGGCGACGAGCATCGCGAGAGCCGTCGCGCCCAGCTGCCCGTTGGCGAACGTCTGGTCGGTGCCGCTCTCCTGCTCGCCGAGGTCGGAGCGGTAGATCATCGCCAGGCCGATGCCGTTGAGCCCGACGACGATCGGCAGCATCACCTGGTCGGCGTACGGTGCGCGCCAGCGGAGCAGCATGTGCATGCCGAACGCGAGGACGACGAGGCCCACGGTGTGCACCCAGAACTGGGTGGGCAGGGTCTCGGTGATCCGCAGCGCGACCTGCGCGTAGGCGGTCACCCCGAGCGCGAGCGCGAGGACCAGGAGCCAGAGCTCGGCCCGTCGTCCGGGACGCGCTGCGGTGGGCTCGACGGTGACCATCAGGCATCACCCGTCGTCGGCGTCTCCGTGGGGCTGGGCTCCACCTCGACGGTCGGCGGGATCGCGTTGTCCGCGATACCCGCGGCACGGTCCTCGGCGTCCGCGAGGCTCTTGGCCGGGACGGTCTGCTCGACGCGGGTCTGCAGGTAGTCGGGCAGGTCCGAGACCGCGGTGTCGGTGACGTCGACGGCGGTCGAGAGCTCGAACGAGCCGATGGACGTGGGGATCCCCTGGAACACCGCCACCTTGTCGTCCGAGACACCGACGTAGTACTGCGTCTGCGTCCAGGCGTAGGCCGCCCACGCGGCGGCGGCGAGTCCACCGAGGATCAGCAGCGTGGCGAGGACGGGGACCCACCGGCGACGACGGGGGGTGTCGCGTGCGTCGCTGGCGTCGCCGAGGTCGCCCTCGGCCGACAGCTCCGGCAGCGCGGCAGCGCGCGCGGCGGGTCCGTCCTGCGCGACGGTCGCGCGGTTGTGGTCCTTCGCGGCCGAGCCCACCACCTGCGCGGTGGTCCCCGGCCCCGCGCCGTCGGGAAGCCGGTCGAGGTCGACCACGTCGGCGACGACGGCCGTGATGTTGTCCGTGCTGCCCGCGCGGAGCGCGAGCTGGACCAGGTGGTCGGCGCACTCGTCGATGTCGGGCATCTCGATCAGGGTCTGCTCGAGCGTCTCGATCGACACGAACCCCGAGAGTCCGTCGGAGCACAGCAGCCAGCGGTCGCCGGCCCGCGCCTCCCGGACGGACATGTCCGGCGTCAGGTCGACGTCGAAGTCGCCGAGCACGCGCATGACGACGTTGCGCTGCGGGTGCGACTCGGCCTCCTCGGCCGTGATGCGGCCCGAGTCGACGAGGTGCTGGACGAACGTGTGGTCCGTCGTGACCTGGGCGAGCTCGCCGTCGCGCAGCAGATATGCGCGCGAGTCACCGAGGTGCGCCATCACGAGCTTGTTGCCCGCGCGCAGCATCGCGGTGACGGTGGTGCCCATCCCGTTCAGGTCGGGCTCCTCCTCGCTGCGCTGCACGAGGTCCACGCGCGCCTCGTCGACCGAGCGCTCCAGCTCGGAGAGGGCGTCGTCCGGCCCGTGCGACTCGCCGTCGAGGTGCGCGAGCGCGGCGATGGTCATCGACGACGCCACGTCACCCCCGGCGTGACCGCCCATGCCGTCGGCGACGACGAGAAGGTGGGGACCCGCGTAGGCGGCGTCCTGGTTGTTGGCACGCACGAGTCCGACGTCGGACCGTGCGGCGTACCGCAGTGCGATGTTCACCGAAAACCGCTATCCCTGGAGTTCCACGACGCTCTGACCGATCTTGACGGGCACACCCAGGGTAATCGGCATCACACCCGAGATTCGCTGGTCCCGGACGAACGTCCCGTTCGTGGAGCCGAGGTCCTCGACGAACCACTTGCCGCCGTCGGAGTAGAAGCGGGCGTGGCGCGACGACGAGTAGTCGTCGTCCAGCACCAGCGTGCAGCCGGGCGCGCGGCCGATCAGGATCGGGTGACCGCCCAGCGGGAGTGACGTCCCCCGCAGCGGGCCCGACGTCACGACCAGACGACGCGGCGTGCTCGACAGGGCGCCCGACGGCGTCGGCGGGCCCGACGACGGCGCGCCGGAGGCGACCGCGGGCTTGCGCTTGCGACGCTGGGTGATCCGCGTGCCGTACAGGTCCCGGCGCAGCACACCGACCGCCGAGAGCACGAACACCCACAGCAGCGCCAGGTATCCCAGCTTCAATAGGGTGAACGTCAGCTCGCTCATCGGTGCGTGATCACCACTCCTCGTCGTCGCGGGTGGGCGCGCCGGTCCAGAACATGATCCGCGTGCGCCCGATGGTCAAGGTGTTCCCGTCGAGGAGCGTAGCGGCTGGAACCTGATGACCCTCAACGTACAGGCCGTTCGTCGAGCCGAGATCCGTCGCGACCACACCGTCCCCGGTCACGCGGATCTCCAGGTGCCGGCGGGACACCCCGGCGTCGTCCACCACGATGTCCGCCTCGGAGCCGCGACCGATGACGGTGACCGGGCCCGTCAACAGGTAGCGCTGACCGTCGATGTCCACCAGGGGGTGCCGGGCCCCCGGGGACGACGTCGCGGGCGCCGTCGAACCACGGACCGTCGCCGAGGAGAGGGTGAAGCGGCCGGGCTCGAGCTCCGTGCTCTGCTCGAACGTCACGCTCACCGGCCCGACGAACGCATAGTGCTGCGAGGCGGCGTACTCCGTGACGTTGGTGGCGAGCTCGTCGGCGAGCGTCTCCGCGCCCCAGCCGTCGATCTGCGTGTAGTCGTCCTCCGACAGGTTGATGGTGTACTCGTTGGGCACGACGGTCCTGTCGCGGCCCACGACGGCGGCACGATCGTCGACCTCGCGGCGCAGCGCGCTCGCCAGCTCGACCGGCTTGACCTCGGTACGCCCACGCGAGAAAGCGCTGTTGACGGCGCGTTCGACGCCGCGCTCGAAACGATCTAGGACGCCCATGCCACCTCCTCCCGTCGACGCACACGGCGACGACGCCACAGCCGCACCCACCCGGTGCGGGCGCGGTCCCACTGATCGTAACGACGAGAGCGATCATTGGCCCTCTCGGTGCGACACGAGCGAGACACGGTGTGGTGAAGGTTCTGCGCACGCGCACCGGGCTGTCCCATTTGTCGCACGCACCGGCCGCCCCGCCGGGCTCGATTCAAGGATCAGGCCCGCTGCGTGCTAATCTCCTTCAGCGCGCGCGAGTGGCGGAATGGTAGACGCGCTAGCTTCAGGTGCTAGTGTCCGAAAGGGCGTGGGGGTTCAAGTCCCCCCTCGCGCACAGAGTCGGTCTCCTCCGGGAGATCGCAACGATGAAAGTCCCGACCGGGTCGACCGGATCGGGACTTTCGTCGTTTCTGGGGCGGCCGGTTGAGACCAGCGCCGCAGGTCGAGCTCAACCAACGCAGGTCGAGCCTGTCGAGACCGGGTTTCGACAAGCTCAACCACCGTCGGTCGAGCCTGTCGAGACCGGGTTTCGACAAGCTCAACCACCGTCGGTCGAGCCTGTCGAGACCGGGTTTCGACAAGCTCAACCACCGTCGGTCGAGCCTGTCGAGACCGGGTTTCGACAAGCTCAACCACCGTCGGTCGAGCCTGTCGAGACCGGGTTTCGACAAGCTCAACCACCGTCGGTCGAGCCTGTCGAGACCTGCCGTCAGCGGAAGCGCAGACGCTGCGCCTGGACCAGGCTGATCAGATCGGCCCCGACGCTCCGAGAAGCGGCGGCCAGCCGCTTCGCCGACTCCCGGAACCGGCGCCTGGCGTTCGTCAGCTGTTGGTCACTGTCCCAACGGCGCAGCATCGCGCCCAGACCCGCGACGTCGGAGAGCGCCTCGGCCTGCACGGCATGGTCTGCTGGCTCGAGTGCCTTGAGCCAGTCGGCGTAGCGATGTACTCGCTGCTCCATCGCGTCCGAGACGAGACCGCTCCGGCGTAGGTCTCGGACGTCGATCGCCGGCGTCGTCGGCCCGCTACGGGTCGGACGCTCGACGATCGTGACGCCCTGCAGCACCGCCTCGTCGAAGACGCCGTGCACCCGGGCCTTGAGGTGGGCGCGCGCGGCAGCCACGCCGCCATCGTCCCCTGCGGACGGGCCGCTCAGCCGGTGAAGGATGCTCTGCCGGTCCGCGGGGGACGTCGTGGCCGCGGTGGCCAGATGATTCGCGAGGTGGTGGCAGACCATGCAGAGCGTCCGGTTCCGGCTGAGAACGGTCCGGCCCCACGAGCCGACCATGCAGGCCGTGCAGAGCATGCCGTGCTCGATGAGCGTCACGCCCGTTCGTCGTGCCCTCTCGCGACGACGCGCACCCGGCTCGTGCTCGAGCATTCCGTCGATCCGCAGGTAGTACTTCTCCGCCATCCGTGGCTCCCTTCGCTCCTTCCCGCCACGGTCGTGGCGGGCCGGTCTTCCTCCTGGGGCACCGTGCGCGGGGTGGCGCGGTTGCCGGACCAGCACGCGGAGGGCGTATCGCTGGTCGCTCTTGACCTGGGGCAGGACGATAGCGACGGATGGCGGGTGGTGCAAACCGGGACAAGCAGGTCTCGACAGGCTCGACCGGCGGGGGTCTCGACAGGCTCGACCGGCGGGGGTTGAGCTTGTCGAAACCGGGTCTCGGGCTACGGGTCTCGACAGGCTCGACCGACGGGCTCGACCAACGTCAGACGACGTAGTCCGCCAGGTGCTCCCCGGTGAGCCCGGCCCGGGCGGCCACGAGGTCGGCCGGCGTGCCCTCGAAGACGACGCGACCGCCGTCGTGCCCGGCGCCGGGGCCGAGGTCGATGATCCAGTCGGCGTGCGCCATGACGGCCTGGTGGTGCTCGATCACGATCACGGACTTGCCGGCGTCGACCAGCCGGTCGAGCAGCCAGAGCAGGTGCTCGACGTCGGCGAGGTGGAGGCCTGTCGTCGGCTCGTCGAGGATGTAGGTGCCGCCCTTCTCGCCCATGTGGGTGGCGAGCTTGAGCCGCTGGCGCTCGCCGCCGGAGAGGGTGGTCAGGGGCTGGCCGAGCTTGACGTAGCCGAGCCCGACGTCGGAAAGGTGGCCGAGGATCTTCGCGGCGGCAGGGACGCGCGAGGCCCCGGTGCTGAAGAACTCGGAGGCCTCGGCGACGGAGAGCTCGAGGACCTCGCTGATGTTCTTGGCGCCGCCCGCGGAGTCGTCGTCGCCGAGGGTGTACTCGAGGACGGAGGCCTGGAAGCGTCGGCCCTCGCACTCCTCGCAGACGGTCTCGACGCTGGCCATCACCCCGAGGTCGGTGTAGATCACGCCGGCGCCGTTGCAGGTGGGGCAGGCGCCGTCGGAGTTGGCGCTGAAGAGACCGGGCTTCACGCCATTGGCCTTGGCGAAGGCCTTGCGGATGGGGTCGAGCAGGTTGGTGTACGTCGCGGGGTTGGAGCGCCGCGACCCGCGGATGGGGTCCTGGCCGACCGACACGACGTCGGCGCCCGCCGGGATCGACCCGTGGATCAGCGAGCTCTTGCCGGACCCGGAGACGCCGGTGACGACGACGAGCACCCCGAGCGGCACGTCGACGTCGACGTCCTGGAGGTTGTGCATCGAGGCGCCGCGGATCTCGAGGGTGCCCGACGGCGTGCGGACGGCGTCCTTCACCGAGGCCCGGTCGTCGAGGTGGTGGCCGGTGAGGGTGTCGGAGCCGCGCAGCCCGTCGACGGTGCCCTCGAAGCAGATCTCGCCGCCGGCGGTCCCGGCGCGCGGGCCGAGGTCGACGACGTGGTCCGCGATCGCGATCATCTCGGGCTTGTGCTCGACGACGAGCACGGTGTTGCCCTTGTCGCGAAGCTGGAGCAGGAGGGTGTTCATCCGGTCGATGTCGTGCGGGTGCAGGCCGATCGACGGTTCGTCGAAGACGTATGTGACGTCGGTGAGCGACGACTCGAGGTGGCGGATCATCTTCACGCGCTGCGCCTCGCCGCCCGAGAGCGTCCCCGACGGGCGGTCCAGGCTCAGGTACCCGAGGCCGATGGTCACGAACGACGCGAGCGTCGCGCGCAGCGCCTCGATCAGCGGCCCGAGCGACGCCTCGTCGAGGTCGTCCATCCAGGCGGCGAGGTCGCTGATCTGCATCGAGCAGAGGTCGGCGATGTTCTTGCCGCGGATCTTCGACGACCGCGCCCCGGCGTTCAGGCGCGTCCCGTCGCACTCGGGGCAGTCGGTGAACGTGACGGCGCGGTCGACGAACGCCCGGATGTGCGGCTGCATGGCCTCGCGGTCCTTGCTGAGCATCGACTTCTGGATGCGCGGGATCAGGCCCTCGTAGGTCATGTTGATGCCGGCGATCTTCATCCGCACGGGCTCGTGGTGCAGGAAGTCCGCGAGCTCCTGGTCCGTGTACTCCCGGATCGGCTTCTCCGGGTCGACGAACCCCGACTCGCGGTACAGGCGCATGTTCCACCCGCCGGCCGTGTATCCCGGGACGGTGATGGCGCCGTCGGCCAGGGACTTCTCGTCGTCGTACAGCTGGGTGAGGTCCAGGTCGGTGACCGTCCCCATGCCCTCGCAGCGGGGGCACTGCCCGCCGGTGATCGAGAACGACCGGCGTTCCTTCTCGGTCTTGCCGCCCTTCTCGAAGGTCACGGCCCCTGCGCCGCTGATGGAGGCGACGTTGAACGAGAACGCCTGCGGCGAGCCGATCTGGGGGTCGCCGAGGCGGCTGAAGACGATCCGCAGCATCGCGTTCACGTCCGTGACGGTGCCGACCGTGGACCGCGAGTTGGCCCCCAGGCGCTCCTGGTCGACGACGATCGCGGTGGTCAGCCCTTCCAGCACGTCGACGTCGGGGCGCGCCTGGGTGGGCATGAAGCCCTGCAGGAACGCGGAGTAGGTCTCGTTGATCATCCGCTGGGACTCGGCGGCGATGGTCCCGAACACGAGCGAGCTCTTGCCGGAGCCCGACACCCCGGTGAACGCGGTCAGACGGCGCTTGGGCAGCTCGACGCTGACGTCCCGCAGGTTGTTGACACGTGCGCCGCTGACCCGGATGAGGTCGTGCGCGTCGGCGGGGTGCGGGGTCGGCATGGTTACTCCCTGGTCGGCGAGGTGCGGCGAGTCGCTGCCATTGTCGTCCGACGTCGCGGGGTTGACGAGCGGAAGCGGCCCCCGGGCTATCTCGGCGTGTGGATCGAGTCGAGCGCGGCCCGGAGGCGCTGCTCGGCGTCCTCGGCGACCGCGCGGAGCTCGTCGTGGTCCGCGACGGACATCATCGCGTGCGGGTCCACGGCGTCGACCACCGTCGTCCCGCCGTCGGCCCGGACGACGACGTTGCACGGCAGGAGGGTGCCGACCGACGGGTCGGCCTGCAGCGCGCGGTGGGCGAGCGGCGGGTTGCAGGCGCCGAGCACCAGGTACGGCGGCATCTCGACCCCGAGCTTGGTGCGGAGGGTCGCGGCCATGTCGATCTCGGTCAGGATGCCGAACCCCTGAGCGGCCAGAGCCTCACGGACGGAGGCGACGGTCTCGTCGAACGGGGTGGGCACGGTGGTGGTGAGCGTGTAGGTCATGGTGTTCCTCCGGTGGTCGGTTGCGGGGACGTCGGGCACGACGTCGCTGTGCCGGCCCGTCGTCGGACGAGACCGAACGTCGTGGCCAGGACAGCGACGAGAGCCATCGAGGCGCTGAGCGGCGCCGACCCGAGGAGCAGGGCGGGCAGGAGCACGGTTCCTGCGGCGACGACGTCGCACGGTCCACACCCCAGGGTGCTCCGCCAGGCCTCGCCGCGCTCGGGGACGTAGGACGCGAGGATCGCGCCGCCGAGGCCGGCGCTGAGCGCGACGAGCGCGAGGTGGACGAGGCTGCCGGTACCCCCGCTGGCGCCGAGGTACCAGGCGAGCAGGACGGCGGCGGCGAGGGTGCCGGCGATCAGCCGTCGGGGGGAGGGTCGGACGGCCATCGTGCTCCTCCGGGTCGGGGTGGGCTGACCCTGTCTACGTTATACCCCAAGGGGTATGGCGTCGACCGTCTGGGGTCCGGCGCGAGGCTCGGGGCGGCGTGCGTGCGGAAAGAGTGTGAACGTCGGGTCAATGTTTGTGAAGAAAGGTGCAATCCCCAGGATTGCAGTCCTCAGCGGACCTACAGTGAGTCCTGACGTCCCGCCACGACGCGGAAATCTGCGAGCACCGCTCCGGCGTCAGGCCGATCCCGTCGACACCGCGGACCGACCGCCACACCTCGACGACCCGGCCGCACCACGGCCGTGGCTGATTGGAGAACCCATGAGCACGCACACTCCCGCCCACGGTGCCGAGTCCAACGACCGCCGTCGTACCGGCGCCAAGATCGCCCTCGCCGCCCTCGCCATCGGCGGGATCGGCGCAGCCGTGACCACCGCGGCCTGGACCGACGACGTCTGGATGACGTCGGGCGCCAACGCCGCGACCTTCGAGCTCGAGGGCAGCGTCGACGGCGAGACCTGGTCCGAGGCCGACGACGAGTCGACCGCGATCGTCATCGACGAGTCCGAGCTGGGGGAGCTCGTCCCCGGCGAGACCCGCACCGTCGAGCTCCAGCTCCGCAACGCCGGCAGCGCCGACGCGAACCTCGCGGACGCGACGGTGTCCACCACCGGCGAGGTCTTCGCCGGTGACACCCCCGCGACCGCCGAGGTCGACTCCGTCGCCGGCACTGTCCTCGCGCCGGGCGAGACGACGACCGCCGACCTGACCGTCTCCACCCCGGTCCTGTGGCCCGACGAGTACCAGGGCGACACCGGCAGCATCGTCATCACCTTCACCGCCCAGTCCTGACCCACCCGCCGCTGCACCGACCCCCGGAGGAGGAACCCGTGCGCAAGCTCCTGCGCGTCGTCGGGAACCTCCTGCTGGGGGTCCTTGCCGTCGTGGGCATCCTCAGTGCCCTGACCTGGGGCGCGACCGCCGCCGGGCTGATCCAGCCCGTCGTCGTGGTCTCGGGGTCGATGGAGCCGGAGATCGCCGTTGGCGACCTCCTGATCGACCGCCCGACCGACACCGACGACGTCGAGGTCGGTGACGTCGTCACGATCCCCAGCGACCTGACGGGCTCTCTCGTCACCCACCGGGTGATCGAGATCGAGCACCACGACGACGGCGGAGCCACCATCCGCATGCAGGGGGACGCGAACGAGCGCGAGGACGTCGAACCCTACGAGGTCGGCGACGAGGTTCTCGCACCCGTCGCGCAGGTCCCCGGTGCCGGGCGTTGGCTCGCGCTGCTGAAGCAGCCCGGCGTCGTCATCGGGCTGCTCGTCGCCGTGGTCGCGTGCATCGGGCTCACGATGCTGCCGCCGAAGTCCGTTCCGTCCGTCGAGCCTGGCCCGCCCGTCGAGCCTGGCCCGCCCGTCGAGCCTGTCGAGACGAGGGAACGGGTCTCGACGAGCTCGACCGCCGGGGTCTCGTCCGTCGAGCCTGTCGAGACGAGGGTCGGGGTCTCGACAAGCTCGACCGCCGGGGTCTCGTCCGTCGAGCCTGTCGAGACGAGGGTCGGGGTCTCGACGAGCTCGACCGCCGGGGTCTCGACGAGCTCGACCGCCGTGGGCTCGACCGACGGAGCGCGGCGATGACCCGCCGCATCCGCGCGGGCGCGTGGGCCGGTGCAGCCCTGCTCGCGATCCTCGTGTCCCTGCTCCTGGCGCGTACGGTCGCTCCCACCGAGGCCGCCTGGGTCGACGCCGCAGTGGTGTCTTCCTCGGCGAGCGCGGGGACCTGGAACTCCGGGGGAGGCGGCGACGGCCCGTTCACGCCCGGGAACGCGGACACGGTGATCACCGACGTCGGGTGGACGGTCAGCAGCGCGACGCAGTTCTGTGCGGACGTCGAGATCGCCACGGACAGCACCGACGAGGTCGCCTGGGCGATGGACGTCGACACCGCGGCCGCGCCCTTCAACTCGTCGTTCCCGGACGAGCTCCAGGGGGCCGTGGGGCCGGGTGGCGCGAGCCCGGGCGACGTCGTGACCGTCACGGGGACCGACGGCGGGGAGGGCGCGCCGTTTGACGAGATGTGGAACAACGCGCTGATCAGCGCGGGCCAGACCGCCACGGTGCACGTGTGCGACTACGCGGCGGGGCTCCCGTCGGTCGTCGACCCGGGTGACGACACCTATACGTACACGACCGCTTTGGCGGGGAGCAGTCCGTACAACGTGTGCGCCGTGACGACGGTGGAGGGGCACTCGGACCCGTTCTACGTGGGGTGGGAGGTCGTCCTCGACTGGTCGGACACCCTCGACGCTCAGGTCGCTGCGGGCCAGATCACCCAGGCGCAGGCCGACGACCTGGCGTCCGTGGACCTGACGCGCTGGGACGCATCCGGGGCGGTGGACGTCACGCAGGAGGGCGACGTGTACACGGTCCACGGCGCCACGGCCGAGAACGCGGCGGTCGTGGACGGCCAGAGCCTCACGGTCAAGGGCTGCGCCTCCTGACGGCGTCCGGCCCGACGGGGCTGCGTCCGTGGCACGATGGCGCGATGAGCGAGTACACCCCCGTCGCCCCCGACCACGTCGTGACCTGTGACGACGCCGGCAACCGCCTGGGCACCGTGCGGAGGTCGGCCGTCCACACCGTCGAGACCCCGCTGCACCTGGCGTTCTCCTGCTATCTTCTGGACGATGCCGACCGGCTGCTGATGACGCGCCGCGCCCTGGTGAAGAAGACCTGGCCGGGCGTGTGGACCAACTCGTTCTGCGGGCACCTGCGCTGGACGGAGGAGGCCGAGGACTCGCTCGTGCGCCACGCGGACCACGAGCTCGGCACCCGGGTGCGTGACGTCCAGGTGGTGCTGCCGGAGTTCCGCTACCGCGCCGTCGACGCCTCGGGCGTCGTGGAGAACGAGATCTGCCCGGTGTACGTGGCACGGGTCGACGGAGATCTCACGCCGAACCCCGACGAGGTGGCCGAGCACGTGTGGGCGCCGGCCGCCGAGGTGCTCGCCGCCGTGCGGGCCACGCCGTGGGCGTTCAGCCCCTGGATGGTGCGGCAGGTGTCCGACGCCGCGGCTGCGGCCGCCGAGGGCGGCTCACCGGGGGCGCGGACCCTGGCGACGGCGTTCCGCCTCGACGACTGAGCTGTCCCGACGTCTGAACCGCCTCGACGCCTGAACCGTCCCGTCGTCTGAGCTGTCCCGCCAGGCTCCGGGCACGCAAGAACCCGCGGGCCGGTGGGGGTCCACCTGTCGTGCTGGACGAGGGCACGACGCCCGCGGGTTCCGGTGACTGCGTGGGATTCGCCGACGTCACCCCCCGCTGGGGTGACACGCGATCGGCAGCTGCCGTCCGGTCGGTGCGCGACGTCAGCGCGCAACCACCTCAAGAGTCCGGGAATCAATCATTTCCTTGGACCACCTCCTTCCCTTGTGAGAACGACGCTACGCCTGCCGCGCGCGGAGGGGAAGGTATTTTCCGACGTCGGACGGCCGGGGCAGACTGGGGCGATGACGACGCGAATCATGACGGTGTGCACGGGCAACATCTGCCGCTCCCCGATGGCCGAGGTGGTGCTGCGCTCGCGGCTGGCGGCCGCCGGGCTCGACGACGTGGTGGTCGACTCCACGGGGGTCTCGGACGAGGAGCACGGCAACCCGGTCGACCCGCGCGCTCGCCGCGTGCTGCGCGAGCACGGGTACGAGGTGCCCGACCACGCGGCGCGTCAGGTGAGCGCGGAGCAGCTGGGCGACCGTGACCTGGTGCTGCCGATGACGGCGCAGCACGCGCGCGTCCTGCGGCGCCTCGCGGCGTCGGCGGGCGTCGACGACTCCCACGTGGTCATGTACCGGGCCTTCGACCCGTCGGCCCCGGCGTCCGACGGCGACTCTGCCGACCTGGACATCGCCGACCCCTGGTACGGGGACCAGGACGGGTTCGTCGAGTGCCTGGCGCAGATCGAGGCCGCGGCAGACGGCGTCGTCGAGCGGGTGCGCGCGCTGAACGGGGCCTGACGCAGGGAGGACGGCGCGGCCCCGCGCCCGGCCGCACCTACGCGTCGGGCGTGCTGCCCGGCGTCGTGCCGCCTGCCGAGGTCCCCTTCTCCGACTCGTCGAAGGCTGCGACGGCCGCGTGGACGTCGGGCACGACGTGGGGCATGAACTCGCGCGACGGCTCGGCGTTGCGGATGAGGTCGCGGACCTGTCCGACGTCGCGGGTCAAGTAAAGCGTCACACCCTTGCTCTGGAGGCTGTCGCGCAGCTCGACGAGCATCTTGGCGGCCGTGACGTCGACGAACGGGACGGTCTGGGCGTCGAGCACGACGGCGCGGGTGTCCTTGTCGACCCGGGCCTCGACGAAGTCCTCGATCATCGTGGAGTTCGCGAAGAACATCCCGCCCTCGACACGGAGCACGACCATGCCCTCGTGCGGGGTGGTGCTCCGCCCGTGCGCGGTGGCGCGGTCGGTGTCCACCCAGAGGTCGCCGGTCTGCCCGAGCTCGGCGATGTGCGGCTTCGACGCCCGCGAGAGGAGTAGCAGGATCGAGATGATCACGCCGATGACGAGGCCCGGCAGGGTGTCGATCAGCAGGACGCCCAGCAGGGTGGCGGCCGCGGCCCAGAAGTCGGACCGTGCGGCACCGCCGTACCGGACGCCGTGCAGCGGGGTGGCGAGCTTCCACAGCCGCACGAGCGCCTTGATGTCGACGAGCTCGAGGACGGCCGCGATCACGACCGCGGCGAGCACGGGCTCCGGGAGCGGCTCGAAGAGCGGGGTGAGGAAGAGCAGCGTGGCCAGGGTCAGGATGCCCGCCACGATGCTCGACCACTGGGACGTGCCACCGGCCGCGGAGTTCACCGCGGTCTTGGAGAGCGACCCGTTGACGACCATGCCGCCTGCGAGGCCCGAGCCGATGTTCGACATCCCCATGCCGATCAGCTCGCGGTTCGCGTCGATCTTCTCCGTCGTCGCGGACGAGCGGGCGGCGCCCAGCGACTCCGCGAACGCGACGGCCATGATGCCGAGGGCGGGGACCAGCAGGTCGGAGTAGTCCGAGAGCGCGAGGTCCGGCAGCCCCAGCGTCGGGATGCCGGGCTCGATGTGACCGACGATCTCCACACCCTGGTCGCCCAGGCCGAGGAACACCGACACCAGCACGCCCGCGGCCACGACGACGAGCGCGCCCGGGACCTTGGGCGCCCACCGCCGCAGCGAGAGCGCGAGGGCCAGGGCTGCGATCCCGAGCAGGGCGGACGCCCCGTGGATGTCGCCGAGCTCGCCGAACACGCCGATCGTCTTCTCGACGGCGTTCCCGTCGACCGAGTCGAGCCCGAGCAGCTTGGGCACCTGGCCCACGATGATGACGATCGCCATGCCGATGATGAAGCCCTTGAGCACGGGTTCGGAGACGAACGACGCGAGCACGCCGAGGCGTGCCACGCCCGCGACGATGCAGAGCAGGCCGGTGACCAGGGCCGCCCCCGTCGTCAGGGCGAGGAACGCGGCGTCGTCGCCCGGATGCAGCGCCCCGACGACGGCGGCAGACAGGGCGGCGCTCGCGGCCATCGGGCCGACCACGAGTCGGCGCGAGGTGCCGAACACCGAGTAGAGGATCAGGGACGGGACGGCGGCGTAGAGGCCGACGACGGGGTCGACGCCCGCGATCGTCGCGTACGCCAGCGCCTCGGGGACGAGCACCGCCCAGACGGTCAGTCCGGCGATGACGTCCTTGCGGGGGGTGCCCCCGCGTAGAGCTTCTCCGAGTCGCATCAGTCTTCCTCCTGCCAGGCGCGTGCGTCGTGAACGGCACGCAGGGTGGATTCGCGCAGAGTGGTGGTGGTGATCCTGATCCGGTCCTGGCCGATCTTGGCCGTCGTCCCGGTGCGTTCGAGCTGTGCGGCGAGGTCGGCGCTCACGCCGACGAGGTAGAGGCGCGAGTCCGCGGTGGCGAGACGCTCGGAGTACCGGTCGACGAGGGCGATGAAGGTCGAGCCGAGCTCCTCCTTGCCGCGGAGGTTGAGCAGGACCGCGCTCCGGTCGGTGGTCGCGCCGACGGCGGGGAGCTGGGCCTCCGCGATCGGGGTCGCGGCGAAGAACAGCGACCCGTACGGGCGGATGACGACGATCTGCTCGTGGCCGAGCTCGGAGGGCAGGTCCTCCTCGGTGAAGCTGCCGTCGGGGTTCGGGATCCAGCGGCGGAGCGTGACCTTGTTGGACTGCTTGACGACGAAGAGGATGAGCGAGGTCCCGACGCCGACGAGCACCGCGTACTGGAGCGGGATCAGGATCGTCAGGACGAACGTCACGAGCATCGCCGTCGCCTGGACGCCGCCGGTGCGCAGGACGCTCTTGGCGGCGGAGACCTTGAAGCTCCGGATGCCGACGACGATCAGCAGACCCGCCAGCGCGGGCATCGCGACCTGGCCGACGGCGTCGGACAGCGCGAGGACGACGACCGCCATCGTGAGGCCGGCGACGAAGAGGGCGAGCCGGGTGCGGGCCCCGGCGCGGGTGACGATCGCCGTGGCCGACATCGAGCCGCCGACCGGCATCCCGGAGAACATGCCGGACGCGATGTTGGCGATGCCCTGCCCGCGGAAGTCCCCCGAGGGGTCGGGGTAGGTGCCGTCCGGGTTGGGTGTGGACGCGCTGATCGCGGCGCCCTGCACGAGGCCGACGAACGCGAGCGACGCGGCCGGGACGAGCAGCTCGGCGATCAGGGAGAGGTCGGGGAGCGTGATGCCCGGCAGGCCGGCCGGGACCGTGGCGATGTCCGACAGGATGGGGACACCACCGAGCGGGACGGCGATCAGCGAGCCGAGGACGACGGCGGCCACCATGCCCAGCGCGCCGAGCCTCGTCCTCTCGAGCACGACGATCAGGCTGATGGTGATGGCGCCGATGATGACGGCGTACCAGTTCCATGACCCGATGTGTACAAGGGTGTCGACGGCCTCGTGCAGGCGTGTGGCGCCGGTGCCGTCGTAGCCGGTGATGTCGTCGAGCTGCCCGAGGACGATCGTCACCGCGACGGCGTTGACGAACCCGACGAGCACCGAGTTGGGCACCCAGCGGACCACGCGGCCGAGCCCCGCGAGCCCGAGCCCGAGCATGATCAGTCCGGTCAGTACCGCGACGGTGAAGAGCGCGGTGTCCCCGTCGTCGCCCTGGACCTGGGGGATGTCGCCGACGACGACCGCCATCGCGCTCGTCGCCTGGACCGCCATGAACGCGGAGCTCGTTCCGAGCGCCCCGAAGAACGTGCCCATCATGTACCCGTAGAGCCCGTAGATCGGGTTCACCCCGGCGAGCAGGCCGCCGGCAAGGCCGTCCGGCACCGACTCGACGCCGAGAGTGATGCCGGCGGGGACGTCCTTGCGCCAGTGCTGGAAGAGCCGTCGACGCGGTCGCTTCGGGCTGTCGGACGGCGAGTCTGGCATTGAACATCCCGTGTCGTCGAGGGCTGACCGGTGGACGATCTGACGCTACTCCTGGGGCAGAATTCCCGACACGTGACACGAAGGCACGCACCGAGGATCTTCGAGTTGTTCAAACTACCGTCACATGCCGCGGCGGGCGACGTGGCGCGTCCCGCCGTCGAGCCGCCGTCGGGACGCGTCGACCGGCCAGCGCGCACAACTGGTCCAGGTCGGCCATGATCGACGCGAACCGTCTTGGTTCGTACGACGGAGGTGACCACGTGGGGCGCGCACGCGCGAAGTTCGGGCGTCCGACGCCCCGGGACGCGGCCAGCGGATTCGTCACCGGACTCTTCTCGATCCCCGAGGGCATGGCGTACGCCAGCCTCGGCGGCTTCGCGGCCCCGATGGGTCTGTGGTCCGGGGCGGTCCCGACCATCGTCGGGTCGCTCTTCTCCCGCACGGTCCTCATGGTCACGACGCTGACGAGCGCGACCGCGCTTGCGTCCAAGAGCGTGCTCGCGGACGCAGGACTCGACCCGGGCGACGTCGGCGCCGTCGCGACGCTGACGCTGATGGTCGGTGCCGCGATGCTGCTGATGGGCCTGCTGCGCATGGGGTCGGCGATGGCGTTCGTCTCGGCGGCCGTCATGACCGGCTTCACCACGGGCATCGCCGTACAGATCCTCGCGGGGGTGATGAAGGACGCGACCGGGTACGAGCCGGAGCGGTCGAACACCGTCGCCAAGATCGTCGAGACGTTCGCGCACGTCGGCGACTGGGACGTGATGACTGTCGTGGTCGCGGCCTCGACGGTCGGACTGTGGGCAGCGGTGCGGACGTATCGACCCCTGCGTGCGACGGCGACCCTGATCGCACTGGTCGTCGTCAGCGTGGTCGCGGCGGTCGCGAGCCTCGACGTCGTCCGCGTCTCCGACATCGCGACGATCCCCCGCTCCCTTCCTCCCCTGACCCTCCCGGAGCTCGCCGCGGCACCGCAGCTCGTCTCGGGGGCGTTCGCCATCGCGCTCGTCGCGCTCGCCCAGGCCGCCGGGATCGGGGCCGCCGTCCCGAACCCCGACGGGTCCCGCGGCGACACGTCGGGCGACTTCCGTGCCCAGGGCGCCGCGAACCTCGCGGGCGGACTCTTCGGCGCGCTGCCCACCGGCGGCTCGCTCTCGCGGACGGGCGTCGCCACCAGCGGTGGTGCGCAGACGCGGTGGGCGGGGATCTTCGCCGGCGTCTCGCTGCTGGTGATGGTGCTGATCCTCGGGCCGGTGGCGGGCTCGATCCCGATGGCGGTGATCGGCGGCCTGCTGATCGTGATCAGCTTCGAGCTGATCCACGGTCGCCTCGCGGACATCAAGCTGGTCGTCCGTACGGCCTGGCCGTCGACGGTCGCGATGATCGTCACGTTCCTCGCGACGACGCAGCTTCCGCTCCAGGTCGCGATCTTCCTCGGCGCGGGACTCTCGATCCTGCTCTACGCGGTGCAGGCGGCACGCTCCGGCCGCCTGGTCCGCCTCACCCCCACCGAGGACGGCGACTGGGCGATCGGCGAGGTTCCCGACACCGTGCCCAGCGGGACGACGATCGTGCTCCACTACACCGGCCACGGCTTCTTCGCGGAGGCCGTCCGCCTCGACGACCAGTGGCCGTCCGTCGACGGGGCCCGCGACGCCGCGATCGTCCTCTCCCTCCGGGACGCCGTCGGCGTCCCCTCCACCACGCTGCTGAAGATGTTGCGCAGCCGCATCGAGGCATGGCGGGCGCACGACGTCCACGTCGTCATCTGCGACGTCAGCGGCGCACTGCACGACCGACTGCGCAAGGCGGGAGTCCTCGACACGCTCGGCGACGCCGTGGTGCGCGACACGGGGACCGTCCTGGGCGCGCTCGAGGCCGCGTGGGCGCTCGCGGAGGAACGGCGGGTCGCCGACGAGATCGAGCACCGAGCAGAGGAAGAACGATGAGCGACTTCTTGATCGACCTGGCACGGGTCGCGATCCTGACCTTCGTCATCACGTCGATGGTCGCTCTGGGGCTCTCGCTGACGGTCTCCCAGATCACGGCACCGCTGAGGTCCGCCCGCGTGGTGGTCTTCGCCCTGCTCGCCAACTTCGTGGTCGCCCCGCTCGCGGCGTGGGGGATCGGCGAGGTGTTCGGTCTCGACGACACCGTCCAGCTGGCACTGATCCTCCTCGGCGTCTCGGCAGGGGCGCCGTTCCTGCCGAAGCTCGCGCAGATGGCGCGGGGCGACGTGGCCTACTCCGTCGGCCTGATGGTGCTCCTGATGGTGGCGAGCGTCGTCGTCGTGCCGCTCGTTCTCGCCACCCCGCTCGTCGGGGTGGAGGTCAGCGCCTGGGACATCGCCCGCCCCCTCGTTCTGCTGATGCTGCTCCCGCTCGTGGTCGCGCTCGCCGTCCGGGCCCGGTATCCGCACGCGGCCGACGCCGCGGCACCCCTGAACAGGATCTCGTCGACCGCGCTCGCGCTCGGCCTGGTCGCGGCGGTCGTCGCCGGGTTCTCGCAGTTCGTCGACCAGTTCGGGACGGGCATCCTCCTCGCGACGCTCGCGCTGCTGGTGGTCTGCCTGCTGGCCGGGTGGGTGCTCGGCGGCAGCGGGCGCGAGCAACGGGTCGTCTCGTCGCTCGGTGCCGGGCAGCGCAACCTGTCGGCCGCGCTCCTCGTCGCCGGCACGAGCTTCACGGACACGCCCGAGGTGCTGGTCGCGGTGCTGCTTGGCGCGCTCCTGCTCACGATCGTCCTTCTGGCGCTCGCAGCGGAGCTGGGGCGTCGCGTTGATCGGGCCGATGTCTGAAAGTCGACGATTGGTTGTCAAAACCGACCAATGGGCAAAGCGTTCGTGAAGAGTCTGTGGAGCCCGTGCCTCCGCGCTGCAGGATTATAACGAAGGAGTAACGTCATTCTCACCAACTCGTCTTGAAGGAGAGCGATATGAGCACACCAAAGCCAGCCACCGAGGCCACCATCCGCGCGAACCGGGCTGTGCGAGACAAGCTCCCCTTCGACGACACGACCGACTTCGAGAATGCGGACCGCGGTCTGGTCGTCCGCGCCACCGGGCAGGTGCTCACCGACGAAGGTGACGTCGCCTGGGACTTCGACCGGTGGAGCTTCCTCGAGGGCGAGTCGCCCGACACGGTGAACCCGTCACTGTGGCGCCAGAGCCAGCTCGTGTCCAAGGCGGGCATCTACAAGGTCGCCGACGGCATCTACCAGGCCCGCGGCTTCGACCTCTCGGTCGCCTCCTACATCCGTGGTGAGAAGGGCTGGATCGTCGTCGACCCGTCGATCAGCGTCGAGCCGACCAAGGCCGCCTACGACCTGATCCGCGAGCATGTCGAGGACCTGCCCGTCACGGCCGTCATCCACACCCACTCGCACATCGACCACTACGGCGGCGTGCGGGCCTTCGTCACGGACGAGGACGTCGAGGCCGGCAACGTGCGGATCATCGCTCCCGTGGACTTCCTCGAGGAGTCCGTCAGCGAGAACGTGATGCTCGGCAACGCGATGGCGCGGCGCAAGTCCTACATGTACGGCGAGATCGTCGGGTACGGCCCGGACCGTTCCGTCGGTGCAGGACTCGGCCAGGTCACGTCGGCCGGGGAGGTCACGCTGATCCCCCCGACGGACATCATCTCCGAGACCGGGACGGAACTGACTGTCGACGGCGTCCGCATCGTCTTCCAGCACACGCCCGGTGCCGAGGCCCCCGCCGAGCTCTGCTTCTACCTCCCCGACCACAAGGCGCTCTGCGGGGCCGAGATCGTCACGCACACGCAGCACAACCTCTACACGCTGCGTGGTGCCAAGATCCGCGACTCGCTGATCTGGTCCAAGCACCTGCACGAGATGCTGCAGCTGTTCGGCGACGCCGAGGTGCTCTTCTCCTCCCACCACTGGCCCACCTGGGGCAACGGCGAGCTCCGCGACCTCATCGAGTCCCAGCGGGACATGTACCGGTACCTGCACGACGAGACGGTGCGGCTCGCCAACAACGGCTACACCCCCGTCGAGATCGGTGAGCAGATCGAGCTGCCCGACGCGCTCGCCCAGCGGTTCGCCAACCGCGGCTACTACGGGTCGATCAACCACAACGTGAAGTCGACGTACGTCTACTACCTCGGCTGGTTCGACGCGAACCCCGCGACGCTCAACCCGCTCGAGCACGTCGACGCCGGCCCGCGCTACGTCGAGTACATGGGCGGCGCCGACGCGATCATCGAGAAGGCTCGTGCCGACTTCGAGAAGGGCGAGTACCGCTGGGTCGCCGAGGTGCTCAACCACCTCATCTTCGCCCAGCCGGAGAACACCGAGGCCCGTGAGCTGCAGGCCGACACGTTCGAGCAGCTCGGGTACCAGGCGGAGAACGGCACGTGGCGCAACTTCTACCTCACCGGTGCGATGGAGCTGCGTGATGGCATCCGCAAGCAGCACGTGCTTGTCACGGCCAGCGCCGACTCGGTCCGCGCCATGTCGGTCTCGATGTTCCTCGACTACATCGCGATGCGGATCAAGGCGCCGGAGGCCGTGAACCTCTCGTCCACGTTCGCGGTGGTCCTGCCCGACATTGACGAGAAGTACGTCCTCGAGCTCGGCAACGGGGTGCTCAACCACCGCCCCGGGACGTCCGACGACGTCCAGGCCACCCTGACGTTCGACCGTTCCGTCCTGGACGCGGTCGTGCTGGGGACCACCGACATCCCGGACGCCGTCGAGAACGGCGACGTGCAGGTCGACGGTGACATCACCGCCGTCCGCGAGTTCGTCGCCCTGCTCGACGTGTTCGACTTCTGGTTCGACATCGTCACCCCGTGACGACATGACGAAGGGCCCGTCGCACCGGCGAGGGGCCCTTCGTCGTGCCAGGGTCGGGGCATCCGCGCCGGGCGCTACTCGTCGATCTTGTCGCGACGGCGCTCGTCGACCGTCCGCGCGGCCTCGCGGGCGGCCCGCAGGTTGGCGGCACGACGACGGTCGGCACGGCTCGCGAAGAGGCCCGGCCTGGACGGGGTCGACTCGTCGTCCGACGTCCCGGACTCCGCGTCGCCCGCGCCGTCGTGCGGGCTGCCCGGCGTCTCGGGGTCACGCAGCAGGTGTGACTCCACCAGCTCGTGCCGCGTGAACCAGGTGTTGGCCGCGGCCTGGAAGGTGGCCACGATCGGGAGCGAGAGGAAGGCGCCCACGGCGCCGAAGACCGAGCCGAACCCGATGACGGCGACGAAGCTGACGGCTGGGTTCATCTCCAGGGCCCTCGCGGTCACCTTCGGCGCCAGGATCAGGTTCTCCACCTGCTGGTAGGCGATCACGAAGACGAGCACGCCGATCGCCTCGGGGACCCCCTGGGAGGTGAGTGCGATCGCGGTCGGCAGCGCACCACCGAGGTAGGTGCCGATGGTCGGCACGAACTGCGAGACGACGCCGGTGAACAGCGCGAGGGGGAGCGCGTACGGCGTGTCGATGATGAGCAGGAAGATGCTGGTCGCTACGGTGCAGAACGTCGCGAGGACCACGCGCGAGTTGATGAAGTCGGAGACCTTGACCTGGGTGATCTCCCAGAGGCGGAGCACCTCCTCCTGCCGGTGCGGAGTCAGCCACGCGCAGATCGACTGCCGGAACCGTGGGCCGGCCGCGAGGAGGTAGTAGACGATCAGGGCGATCATGAAGAACGAGAAGACGACGCCGAGCACGCTCGCCCCGACCATGAGGGCACCGGCAGCCACGTCGTTGCCCCAGGTGCCCAGTGCCTGGCGCAACAGCTCCTCCGACTCGGGGAGCGAGGCGCCGAGAGTCTCGTCGGCCCACACGGCGATCTCGGCGTAGGCGTCGGGCACCGACTGCACGAGCTGCACGAGCTGCTGGACGAAGAGGTTGCCGAAGATGGCGATCACGGCGGCCGCGGTCAGAATGGCACCGATCAGCACGACGAAAGCGGCGATTCCGCGGCGCCACCCGCGTCGGACGAACCACACCACGAGCGGCTCGAGCATCAGCATCACGAAGAACGAGATCAGAATGTTGGTGAGCAGTCCCGTCAGCTGCCCAAATGCGTAATAGACAAACATTCCGGCGAAAACGGCGAGTACCGCCCAGAACAGCGCGCGGGGGAGCCAGCGCGGCGGGCGCCGGGTGTCGTGCTGGACGGCTCGGAACTCGCGCCGATCCGCGTCTCGCTCGGCCTCGGCGCCCGACGGGCCGGAGCGTGGCGGGGGGACTGCGTCGTCGCTCATGCCTCGGAGACTACTCGCGTGCGGGCGGCGTGGCGGAGTTGTTTGTGAAGACAGAAATTATCGGTCTTTCCCGACAGAAACCGAGGGTATCTGGGTTTCCTGTTGCGAACCTGAGAATGCAATGTGCCAATGGTGTGCATAGCGCTCGTCAGGGCCGACGAGCATGCCGTCCACCGATGGGGGAAAGACCGTGGCTCGATCGACGAATGCACGCCGTGGCGGGAGTGGCCAGACCGGGATCAGAGCGGTGCGCCGCCAGGGTCTGGCCGGCGCCGTCGGAAGCTCGTTGGTTCTGACGCTTGGACTCGTCGCCGCGCCCGTGGTCTACGAGCCGCTGGCGAACGATCTCCCGGCGGCCGAGGCCGTCCCGGGCAGCCCGGGCGTGATGGAGGCGCCGACCAACTTCTACGCGGAGAACTTTGAGAACGTCACGTGGCAGGAGCCGGTGGGCACCGGTGGTGGGTCGGACGAGGCGGCGTGGGACGCCGACGACTTCGTCCAGACCCTGACGGAGTACCCCTTCGGTGACGACGGGACCGCGGCCGACTTCCAGCCTGGGTACGTCAACGAGAACGGCACGACGACGTATTCGGCGGACCCGCAGTGGGCGGCGGGCACCTACTGCAACGGCTTCATCGTCGCGGCCCACGGCGAACTGAACTACGCAAATCTCTCTCTGGACGGCCCACTCCCGCTCAGCGGTCCGGGACAGGCGTGCGGCGACGCGCGTTCGTTCAACTCGGTTCGGTTGATCGCGAAGGCGATGGGCCAGTACCACCTGAATATTCCCTACGGGAGCAATGCCGTTGACTACCCTTATATCGACGTCGATCTGGGCAATCCGGACGACCCACTTGAGAACCACGTGGTGAGTTCCTACACGGCAGCTTCGACCATCACGCCGGGGACGATGCTCGAGTTCGACGAGCCGATCGACGTCGACCCGGGGCGCTATTACCAGGCGTCGGTCGATATCGCGGCGATGAGTTGTGTCGTCACGGCGGGGAACGGAGTCGGGGCGATCCCGCAGATCTACTTGACGCAGTCGGACGGCACGGAGAGTCCCGTCTTCTCGAACGCGATCAACTCGTGCAACCCCGGCGCTCTGGGCGAGGTCTTCACGTACGGCCAGGGAGGCGGCGCTGGCACCGCGGTCGGCCGGCAGCGGACCATCCGGGTCGGGACGTTCCTCGGTGACCAGGCGCTGCGGTCGACCGGCGACACCCTCGGAATCCGGATCAACAACGACCAGTCGGCGACGACCGGCAACGACAGCGCCTTCGACAACCTGGTCGTCCTCGACACCACGCCGAAGATCGACAAGGAGTTCAGCTCCTATCCAGGACCGGGCAGCGACGGCATCTACCCGACCGGCACCGACGGCACGCTGACCTTCACGATCACGAACACCTACGACCCGGTGCTCGGGGAGGACACACCGTCGGGACCGAAGGAGGACTTCGGCTTCACCGACACGATCAACGACTCGAACCTGCAGCTCACCGGCACCTCGGAGACGACGTGCGGCGACGGTACGGTCACGGTCGACTCGGCGGCGGGCACGGTCGCGCTCGACGGCGGCGACCTCGTGGACCCCAACCTCGTCAGCTGCACGGTCACGGTCGGCGTCACCTCCGACGTCGCGGGCACGTACACCAACGGCCCTGACGACATGGAACTCATCGGCCTGAACCCCCCGGGTGACACGTCGATCGCGTTCGAGGACGTCGAGCCGGTCGAGTGCTCCTCGACCGCGCAGCTCTGGCAGGCCACGGATGACAGCCCGCCGACGACGGTCTTCGACCTCAACCTGATCACGGGTGACTATGTCGACCAGGGTGAGGTCCCCGAGCACAGCATCAACGCCGTGGGGTACAGCGCGTTGGACGGCTGGTTCTGGGGCAGTCGAAACTTGAACGAGTCGACGACATCGCCCGAGATCGTCGCGACCTCGCCGGACTATTCGGAGCAGGTGCTGTATGGCAGTCCGAATTTCGACGACGTCCCGTTCGGAACAGGGTCGTTCTCGTCAGGGGTGAACATCGGCGACGTCTCGCCGGAGGGGATCTGGTACGGCTCGACCTCGGAGAACACGGGAGCAGCGTGGCTGTCCGTGGACGTCGACCCGTCCTCGCCGACCTTCATGCGCGTGCTCGACGGCGACACGTCGTACGGCACGGGAAACAACAACCTTCAGCCCGGCGACGACTGGTCGTACTACGACGGCAAGCTGTGGTCGGTCGGGTACAACTCGAGCAACAACTCAACGGTCCTCTTCTCTCTGGACCCGTCGGTCGACAACGTGAATCTCGTGAACGAGAACAACTACGGCGTGATCAAGGCTCCAGACAACATCAACCCGTCGAACCCTCCGGGTGGGGGCAAGGCATGGGGCGCGACCTACACCGACGACTCCGGCTTCCTCTACGCCTCGAACAACGGGACCGGCCAGATCTGGCGCTTCAACATGAACGATCCCACGGAGCCCGCGGCGTTCTTCTCCTACGGCCCGGCATCCGGAGGCAACGACGGGTCGCGATGCCCGGGACCGCTGCCGATCGACTTTGGTGACGCGCCCGACAGCTACCAGACGCTTCTCGAGTCCACCGGTCCCTTCCACGGCGTCACGAACGACCCGGCGGACCCGCTGCTGACGATCGGTGACACGGTCACTATCGAGACGGACGGTCAGCCTGATGTGTCGGCGGGGTTGGATGAGGATGATGCGTTTACCGAGGACCCGACGGTCAACGTCGACGCGGACGAGTCGACTCTGACGATTCCGATCACGAATAACTCGTCTGATGGTGCGGCGTTGGCGGGGTGGATCGACTTCGACCTCAGCGGCACGTTTGACGAGGATGAGCGGTCGGTGATCGACACGGGTCTGGCTACGGGGGATGCGGTCTTGACGTGGTCGGTGCCGGCGGATGCGGTGCCGGGCGATTCGTATCTGCGTCTTCGTGCGGCGCTGGTGCCGGGTGATGATCTCCCGACGGACACGTCGGACATCGGTCCGGGTGTGGATTCGGGTGAGGTCGAGGACTGGCCGATCACGTTGGAGGAGCTGCCGCGTGACTTCGGTGATGCTCCGGACACGTTCGGGACGTTGGATGCCTCGGGTGGTGCGAGCCATGGGGTGATCGATTACGACGACACGACGAACACGGCTCCGTTGATGCTGGGTGACTCGACCACGGTGGATGTGGAGGAGGACGGTGTCCCGACGGTCGGTGCTGACGGGGACGACCTCGCGGACGTCGATGATGAGGCCGCGATCGCCGAGCCGGTGGTTGCTGGGTTGGACAGCCCGTTCGTCACGAACGTGACGGCAACCAACGACAGCCTCACCGACGCGACGCTCGTCGGGTGGCTGGACGTGAACAACAACGGTGTCTTCGATGACGGTGAGATCAGCGATGTCGTGACGGTGCCGGCCGAGTCGGGGGCGGCGGACTATGCGTTGACGCTGCCGGCGCCGACGTCGACGGACGACACGTATCTGCGTCTGCGCCTGTTCGCGGGCGGTAATGACACGCCGTTGCCGACGGGTGCGTGGACCGGTGGTGAGGTGGAGGACTATCTGGTCACGGTGGTCGAGCCGGAGCTGGTGGTGGAGAAGACGCCGTCGACGACGGAGGCCGCCCCGGGCGAGGACGTGACGTACACGATCACGGTGGAGAACACCGGTGCGGTGGACTTCACGGAGTCCAACCCGGCGACGGTCAGCGATGACCTGTCGGGTGTGATTGATGATGCGACGTACAACGACGACGCGACCGCGACCTCCGACGTGGACGGCAACACCCCGCCTGCCCCGTCGTACACGGAGCCGGAGCTGACCTGGTCGGGTCCGCTCGCGGCAGGGGAGACGGTGACGATCACGTACACGGTCACGGTCGCGGACCCCCTGTCCGAGACGGGGGACGGGGTGCTGGACAACGTCGTCACGGCACCGTTCTCGAACTGTGAGGACACCCCGGATGCGCCGGAGTGCAACCCGCTGGTGCCGATCAAGTCGTTGGAGATCACGAAGTCTGCCGACCCCGGTGATGAGGTGTTGGCCGGTGAGACGGTGACGTACTCGATCACGGTGGAGAACACCGGCGGGTATGCCTACACCGCCCTGGACCCGGTGACGGTGACCGATGACCTGACGGACGTGCTGGACGACGCGACGTATGTGGACGGCAGCGAGGACGCGACGTCGTCGATTGTGGCGAACACGCCGCCGGTGCCGAGCTACAGCGAGCCGGTCCTGTCGTGGACGGGCCCGCTGGACGTGGGTGAGACGGTCACGATCACGTATCAGGTCACGGTCGACGACCCGCTGTCCGAGGACGGTGACGGGATCTTGGACAACACGGTCACGGGCCCGGAAGAGTCGACGTGTCCGCCGGACTCGACCGATCCTGAGTGCAACCCGCAGGTTCCGGTCAAGGCGCTGGACATCACCAAGGCCTCCGACGCTGATGGTTCGGTCGCCGCAGGTGACGTGGTGACATACACGGTGACGGTGGAGAACACCGGGCAGGTGGACTACGCCGACCCGGATCTGGTGGAGATCTCCGACGACCTGTCGGCGGTGCTGGATGATGCGACGTACAACGACGACGCGGCCGCGGTCTCTTCGGACGGTGTGACGGTCGACGACCCGACGTTCGCGGACCCGACGCTGAGCTGGTCCGGCCCGCTGGCTGCCGGTGAGACGGTCGAGATCACGTATTCGGTGACGGTCGACGACCCGCCGGGCGACGGTGCGGACGGTCTGCTCGACAACGCCGTCGTGGGTCCGCCGGAGTCCAACTGTGACCCCGACCAGGACCCGGCGGACCCGGACTGCACCACGTCGGTGGCCTCGCGTTCGCTCGACATCACCAAGTCGGCCGACCCCGCCGGGGAGGTCCTCGCCGGTGACACCGTGGAGTACACGATCACCCTCGAGAACACCGGGGAGGCGGACTACACGGTGGCCGACCCGGCGGACATCTCCGACGACCTGTCCGGGGTGCTGGACGATGCGACGTACAACGACGACGCCGCAGCGGTGTCCTCGGACGGTGCGGCGGTCGACGACCCGACGTTCGCGGACCCGACGCTGAGCTGGTCCGGGCCGATCGCGGCCGGGCAGACGGTGACGATCACGTACTCGGTGACGGTCGACGACCCGCCGGGCGCGGACGCGGACGGCAACCTGGAGAACGCGGTGGTGGGCCCGCCGGAGTCGAACTGTGACGAGGACCAGGACCCGGCGGACCCGGACTGCACCACGCAGGTGCCGGTCAAGGCCCTCGACATCCTCAAGACCGCCGACGGGCCCGAGACTCTCCAGCCCGGTGACACGGTCGAGTACACGATCGAGGTCACGAACACCGGTGGTGTGGACTATGTGGCCCCGGATCTGGTGGAGATCTCCGACGACCTGTCGGACGTGCTCAACGACGCCGACTATGACGGCAACGCGGCGGCGACGTCGAACATCGGCGGCAACACGCCGCCGGCGCCGACGTACACTGCCCCGGAGCTGAGCTGGGCCGGTCCGTTGGAGGTCGGGGAGACGGTGACGATCACCTATTCGGTGACGTTGACCGACCCGCCGGGCCCGGATGCGGACGGTCAGCTCGACAACGCCGTCGTGGGTCCGCCGGAGTCGAACTGTGACGTGGACCAGAGTCCGCCGGACCCGGCGTGTTCGGAGACGGTCCCGGAGCCGCTGCTCGAGCTGACCAAGGAGTCCGACGCGGTGGGTGAGGTGCTCCCCGGTGACACGGTGACGTACACGGTCACGGTGGAGAACATCGGTGACAGCGCCTACACCGACGCGGTACCGGCGTACGTCTTCGACGACCTGACGGACGTTCTGGACGATGCGACGTACAACGACGACGCGGTCGCGAACCCTGATCAGGGCGAGTTCGACTACACCGAGCCTGTGCTGACGTGGTTCGGCCCGCTCGCCCCCGGGGAGCTGGTGACGATCACCTATTCGGTGACGGTCGACGACCCGCCCGGCGACGACGCGGACGGCGTGCTGTTCAACGCGCTGGTGGCCGAGGGTTCCAACTGTGACGAGGACACCGACGACCCGGACTGCACCGACACGGTGCCGGTGCGTTCGCTCGACATCGACAAGTCCTCCGACGCCGGGGACTCGGTGGCTCCGGGTGACGTGGTGACGTACTCGATCGCGGTGACGAACACCGGGTCGGTGGACTACACGCTGCTCGACCCGGCGGTCGTCGTCGACGACCTCACCGACGTCTTGGACGACGCGACGTACAACGACGACGCGGTCGCGACGTCGGACATCGTCGCGAACGTCCCGCCGGCTCCGCAGTACGAGAACCCGGAGCTGTCGTGGCAGGGCCCGCTGGAGCCCGGCGAGACGGTGACGATCACGTACTCGATCACGGTCGACGACCCGCTGGCCGACAACACCGACGGCGTGCTGGCCAACACGGTCGTCGGGCCTCCGGAGTCCTCGTGCGACCCCGACCAGGACCCGGCCGACCCGGACTGCACGGTGACCACACCGATCCGTGAGCTGGGCGTCCTCAAGACGTCTGACGCGGTCGAGTCGGTGGCCCCGGGTGACGTGGTGACGTACACGGTCGAGGTGACCAACACCGGTCAGGCCCCCTACACGGTCGAGGACCCGGCGACGGTGACCGACGACCTGTCGGGTGTCCTGGATGACGCGACGTACAACGGTGACGCGGCGGCGACGTCGGACGGGGACACCACCCCGCCGGCCCCGGTGGCCAGCGCCGTGTCCGAGACGATCACGTGGTCGGGTCCGCTGGAGGTCGGTGAGACGGTGACGATCACCTACTCGGTGACCGTCGACGACCCGCCAGGCCAGGACGCCGACGGCGTGCTCGAGAACGCGGTCACCGGCCCGGACTCGAACTGCCCGGAGGGCTCGACCGACCCGGACTGCACCGTGACCACCCCGGTTCGCGGCCTGGACGTCGTCAAGACGTCGGACGCAGCCGGCGAGGTCGCCGCGGGCGACACCGTGACCTACACGGTCACGGTGACCAACACCGGCGGGTTCGACTACACCGTGCTGACCCCGGTCCAGGTGAGCGACGACCTGACGGGAGTCCTGGACGACGCGGAGTACAACGACGACGCGGCGGCCAACCCTGACAGCGGAACGTTCGCCTACACCGAGCCGGTGCTGACGTGGACGGGCCCGCTCGCGGCCGGCGAGTCGGTCGAGCTGACCTACTCGGTCACGGTCGAGGACCCGCTGGCAGAGCCCGGTGACGGGGTGCTGGAGAACACGGTCGTGGTGCCGGGCACCAACTGCCCTGAGGGCAGCGAGGACCCGGACTGCACCGTGACCACCCCGGTGCGTTCGCTCGAGATCGTCAAGACCTCGGACAACGACAACGGTGAGGTCGATGCCGGTGAGACGATCGTCTACACGATCGAGGTGACCAACACCGGTGCGGTCGACTATGTCGACCCGGACCTCGTGGAGATCACCGACGACCTGTCCAACGTGCTCGACGACGCGACGTACAACGACGACGCGGCGGCGACGTCGACGGGTGCTGTCCCGCCGGCGCCGACCTACACCGAGCCGGTGCTGACCTGGACGGGTCCGCTGGCGGCCGGTGAGACGGTCACGATCACCTACTCGGTGACGGTGGACGACCCGCCGGCCGGCGACCAGATCCTGTCCAACACCGTCGTGGGCCCGCCCGAGTCGAACTGTGACCCGGACCAGATTCCCGCGGACCCGGACTGCACCGCCGAGATCCCCGAGCACGCCGCGTCGGTCGTCAAGACCTCCGACGCCGGTGAGTCGGTGATCCCGGGCGACGTCGTGACCTACGAGGTCGTGGTGACCAACACCGGGCCGATCGACTACACGGACGCGTTCCCGCTGAAGGTGGCCGACGACCTGTCCGAGGTGCTGGACGACGCGACGTACAACGACGACGCTGCGGCGGCGCCGGAGTCCGGCGAGTTCGTCTTCGCCGACCCGTTCCTCCAGTGGACCGGTCCGCTGGCGGTCGGTGAGTCGGTGACCATCACCTATTCGGTGACGGTCGACGACCCGCCGGGGCCCGGCGCGGACGGCGAGCTCACGAACGTCGTGATCGTGCCGGGCTCGAACTGCCCCGAGGGCAGCGAGGACCCGGACTGCACCACGACCACCCCGGTGCGTTCGCTCGACATCGTCAAGACGTCGGACGCGATCGGGTCCGTCACGGCCGGAGACACCGTGCAGTACACGGTGACGATCACCAACACCGGGACGGTGGACTACGCCGACGGTGAGCTGACGGTCTCGGACGACCTGACCGACGTACTCGACGACGCGACGTACAACGACGACGCGTCGGCGAACCCCGACACGGGGACCTTCGACTACACCGAGCCGGTGCTGACGTGGACCGGTGGCCTGGCTGCCGGTGAGTCGGTCGAGCTCACGTACTCGGTGACGGTCAACGACCCCGACGAGGGCGACGCGTCGCTGGTCAACGCGGTGGTCGGTCCGCCGGAGTCCAACTGTGAAGAGGATTCGGAGGACCCTGACTGCACCGAGACGGTGCCGGTGCGCCGGGCGGAGGTCGCCAAGACCTCTGACGCGGCCGGGTCGGTGCTTCCTGGTGATGTCGTGACCTACACGGTCACGATCGAGAACACCGGGGATGCGCCGTACACGATGCTGAACCCGGCCACGATGGTCGACGACCTGACCGACGTGCTCGATGATGCGACGTACAACGACGACGCGACCGCGATGTCGTCCGTCGTGACGTCGACGCCGCCTGCTCCGGCCTATGCGCGGCCGGACCTGACGTGGACGGGCCCGCTGGCGGTCGGTGAGACGGTCACGATCACCTACTCGGTGACGGTGGACGACCCGCTGGCCGACGACGCCGACGGCGTGCTGGACAACGCGGTCGTCGGGCCGGAGGGGAGCAACTGCCCCGAGGGTTCGGAGGATCCGGACTGCACGGAGACGGTGCCGGTCCAGTCCCT
>NZ_KL370784.1:0-59513 GCF_000701465.1 Paraoerskovia marina DSM 21750
GAGCTCCTGTCCGTGTCTCCCTGTCGGGCTGACATCCAGAACATTACAGCCGGAACAACGAACCACCAAATCCCCCCGACGTGACCCCCACCACCCCTCGTTGCACCCCTTCCCACGGGGGTGGATCGTCGCCCGCAACTGCTCACCCTCGACAGCGCTCACCCTCGACAGCTCTGGTGCCGATGCCCCCGCTCGCCGGGCCCAGCGCGGGGCCGGCATGGACGAGCACTCGAAGAGTGCCGGTTGTACGGCGACAGCGCGCCCCGGTGCATTCCTGCTTCGTTCGAAGCGTCGCGGCCACGCAGGCCGATGCACCGTCTCGAGGACAGGCGGCGCACGACACACGGCGGCGGTTGCCTCGCACTGACGGCGAAGGGGCCCTGCGCACCACCCGTGTGGTGTGCAGGGCCCCTTCGGGCGTTGCGAGGACGATCAGGCGGTAGCGCCTGCCTCCTTGCGTGCAGCCTCGATGTCGTCCGACTTCGCGTAGACACGGGCGGCGTTGAACTCCGCATCGACCTGCGGGTCGTCCTGCTTGGTGACCAACGAGACCACCCAGGCGACGACGAGGCAGATGACGAAACCGGGAACGATCTCGTAGAGCGTGCTCGACAGCTCGGTGTGGCCCCAGATGAAGGCCGTCACGCCACCGCTGATCATTCCGGCGAGCGCACCCCAGCGGGTCAGGCCCTTCCAGTACAGCGCGAGGAGGATCAGCGGACCGAACGCGGCACCGAAGCCGGCCCAGGCGAACCCGACGAGGTCGAGCACGGAGGAGTCGGGGTCGAGAGCGAGCAGCGCGGCCACGACCGTCACGACGAGGACACCGATACGTCCGAGGACGACACCCTTCTTCGCCGTCGTCTTCTTGCCCACGATCATGTAGAGGTCCTCGACGAGGGCCGAGGCTGACACGATGAGCTGCGACGAGATCGTCGACATGATCGCGGCAAGCACGGCGGCGAGCACGAGGCCCGCGACCACAGGGTGGAAGAGGATCTGCGACAGCTCGAGGAAGACCGTCTCCGGGTCATCGAGGGTGGCGTTCGTCTGCTGGAAGTAGGCGATACCGACGAGCCCGGTCATCACAGCACCCGTGGCCGAGATGATCATCCAGGCGATACCGACACGGCGGCCGGTGGTCGCGTCGCTCGGCTTACGCATCGCCATGAAGCGGACGATGATGTGCGGCTGGCCGAAGTAGCCGAGGCCCCAGGCCAGCGACGAGACGATGCCCGCGACGGTCGCGCCCGCGGTCCAGGAGAGGGCGTCGCCCCCGTTGGTCACGTCGGCCTCGCGGATGCCGTCGACGACCGAGCCCCAGCCACCGATCTCGACGATCGCGACGATCGGCACGGCGATGAGTGCGGCGACCATCAAGATGCCCTGGGCGACGTCGGTCCACGTCGCGCCCAGGAAGCCACCGAACAGCGTGTAGGCGAGGGTCACGCCGATGACGACGGCGATGCCGACCCAGTAGTTCGAGTCGAACGAGCTCTCGAAGAACTTCCCGCCGGCCACCATGCCGGAGGACACGTAGAACGTGAAGAAGACGAGCACGATGATGCCCGCGGTGACGCGGAGCGAGCGCGAGGTGTCGCGCAGACGGTTCTCGAAGAAGCTCGGGATCGTGATCGAGTTGCGCGTGACCTCGGTGTACGCGCGCAGCCTTGGCGCCACGAACTTCCAGTTGAGCCAGGCACCGACGGTCAGGCCGACGGCGATCCAGGCCTCGATGAGACCCGACGCGTAGATCGCTCCGGGGAGTCCCAGCAGGAGCCAGCCCGACATGTCGGAGGCTCCGGCGCTGAGTGCGGCCTGCGCCGGCTTCAGGCGCCGCCCACCGAGCATGTAGTCGTCCATGTCGGAGGTGTTGCGGTAAGCGGTGTAGCCGATCGCAAGCATCGCGAGCAGATAGACCACGATGGCGATTGTCTGCCACGTTTGGTCGCTCATGGGGATGGAATCCTCTCCATTTGCTGGTTGAGGCACACCGACGGCGTGCCCAAAGCCCTAGACACTGCCAGTCCATCCCTGGGAAGAGTCAACCCCGAGGCCGCCACGGTCATGGAGTTGCCGCGCTCGGACGCTCTGCACGACGGGCGTTGGACGCCGACGTCGCAGGAGTGACGTGACCCCCCTCACGATCGTTGAAACGACGGGGCTGAGAGAGATCGAGCGTTGGCCCGTCAGGCGAACTTCTTTGCATCATCGACCATAACATGCTGTGTGACGGCGGTCACACTTTCACACACCGTCCACATCCTGAGCACAATCTGCTCAGCGTGCCGCTGGCGCCCACCGTCCGCGAACCATGTCGAACAGCCGTGGGACGATCCGTGCGCCGTCCGCACGGAGCCCGTCGTGCAGGTACTCGTTGGTCACCCAGAGACTCGAGCTCCCCGTCGCATCGAGCGTCTCCCGCGCGAGACCGAGGTCGACGTACGGGTCGTCGTCGTACTGCACCGCGGCCAGCGGGACCTCGTTCGACGCGAGCCGATCGACGTCGTACAAGAGGGGCCAGGACTTCCGCGAGGCCAGGGCCTCGGCCACTCCACGGAACGGGCGCAGGGCCCGGATCTCGTCGAACATCCACGGGTAGACCGTCTCACCGGTCAGTCGCAGGGGACGTACCGACGTCGAGAACTCCGGTGTCCGCAGGTACTCGTCGTGCGCGGCCCAGCCCGGCTCGCGCTCGCCCTGGTGGTAAATGACCTCCTGCAGCAGCATGTACAGCGGGTTGCTCACGTACCCGGTCCGTGCGCCGACCGCAGACAGGAACGCGGGGTCGAGGCCGCCGTCGGACGCGAACGGGGACTCGAGCAGCCAGTGCAGACCGTCGGCCCCGTCACTCATCCCGAGAGACTGTCCGAGCACCTGCAGCCGGTGCGGAGTGAGCACGTCGCCGTCGGGCAGGAGGACCTCCTGTGCGCCCAGGAGGTCGGCGATCGCTCCCAGGGTCGCGACGTCGTCGGGAAACTCCCGCTCGAAGGCGCGGTTCCGCTCGAGCTGGCGGGGGAAGGTCCGGGCGTAGACCGTCTCTGCGTCGGCACGGACGGACGGGATGCCACCGGTCGTCAGGCAGGCGTCGAGCGCCTCGGGGTACCGCGAGAGGTAGGACAGGGTGATGAAGCCGCCGTACGACTGACCGAGCGTCGTCCACCGCCGTCCGCCGTAGAGGGCATGGCGCAGCCGCTCCGCATCCTCGACGATCGCGTCGGCCCGGAAGCACGCGACGTACTCGGCCGCAGCGGCTGGGGTCGGGAACGAGTCGAGGAGCGCGCCGTCGATGCGGGACGACCGGCCGGTCCCCCGCTGGTCGAGGAGGACGACCCGGTGGGTCTCAAGGACCTTCGACCACCAGCCGCCGGCTGCCGTCGGGCGAGGCCCCTGGCCGCCAGGGCCGCCCTGAAGGAAGAGGAGCAGGGGTAGGTCATCGCCGTCACGTGCCGGATCGACGACCTCCCGCGCATAGACGGTGATCTCGCCGAACCTCGTCGGGTCGGTCCAGTCGACGGGGACGGAGATGTGGCGGTCGCGGAACAGCAGCCCGGGGATCGTGGAGGTCATCCATCTACCGTATGCCGACATCGCCTGACGGATCTGTTCGCGTCGGGACCGGGGTGAGGACGGCTGCGACCATCGTCTCGACCGCCCCCGCCATGTCCAGGTCCGGCTCCGAGAGGAAGTGGAGCTGCAGCCCGTCGGCGAGAGCGTGCAACCCCGTCGCGAGCGTGTCGGCGTCCAGGGACGGTTCGATGCGACCGTCGGCCTGCATCTGCCGGACCGCGCCGGCGAGGACTGCTCGGAAGAGTCCGCGCCGGCTGACGAAGTACTCGTGCGCGGCGTGCGCCGGGTCGGCAGCCTCCACCGCGAGCGCGGTGTAGAGGTGGACCAGACCCGGTACGTCGGCATTCGCACGCATGACCTCGACGAACGTGTCGAGGGCACCCTCGATCCCCCCGTCGACGAACGCCGTCAACGCACGCGTGCTGTCGGCGTCGTCCCGAGCTCGCAGGACCTCGACGAAGAGGTCCTCCTTGGAGTCGAAGTGGTGGAGCAGCCCCGTCTGGCTCAGCCCTACCTCGTCCGCGATCTCCTTGAGCGAGGCGCCACGGTACCCCTGGCGTGCGATCACGGCGAGCGCCGCCGTGAGCAGCCTCTCGCGTCTGGCGATCCCCTTGGCGTACGGCCCGCGTCGTGGCATGGAGCGATCGTAGGCCCGGACGGGCCCGAACTGAGTCTGGTGTCGCCGTCGGGAAAAGAGACCGATCGGCAGCGTTGAACGGGAGTTGGCGAAGACACGATGGAAAACGAGCCTTGCCCCGGCGGATCGAAGGAGCACGGTCAATGACACGCAACGAAGAGACCGCGCGTCGCGGGATCCCGTACTCGGTGCTGGCGAAGCCCGCGGGCGCGGCCTGCAACCTCGACTGCTCGTACTGCGTCTATCGCTCCACGTGCTGCCGTACGACGAGAAGCCCCAATGGATGTCCGCCGAGACGCTGAGCACCTACGTCCGTGCGCTGTTCGCCGCGCACCCCGACGGCGAGGTCACCGTCGCCTGGCAGGGACGCGAGCCCATGCTCCGTGGTCTGCCCTTCTTCCGCCGCGTCGTCGAGCTCTCCGAGCGGTACCGGCGCCCGGGCCAGCGCGGCGCGCACGTCATCCAGACCAACGGGACCCTGAACGACGACGAGTGGGCGACGTTCCTCCGGCGTCACCACTCCCTCCAGTTCATCCCGATCGTCGAGCGGGTGCCGGCAGGAATGGGGCCGACGGCGGAACGCAGCTGGCGTGACGACGACGGGCACCGCGTCCTCTATACCCAGGACGGAGACGGAGTCACGTCACGCACCGTCTCCCCCGCCGGCTGGGGGCGCTTTCTCAGCACCGTCTTCGACGAGTGGGTGCGCCACGACGTCGGCGAGATGTTCGTCCAGCACTTCGACGGAACCCTCGGGAACTACCTCGGCCGGCCCAGCCTGTGCGTGCACGTCCCGCAGTGCGGGCAGGCCGTCGCGGTCGAGCACAACGGCGACGTCTACGCGTGCGACCACTATGTCGAGCCGGACTACCGCCTCGGCAATATCACGGAGACGAGTTTCCCTGACCTGCTGGCACAGCCAGAGCAGGTCGAGTTCGGCCTCAGCAAGCTCACGAGCCTCCCCGAGCAGTGTCGCGAGTGCCCCGTGCGCTGGGCCTGCAACGGAGGATGCCCGAAGGACCGGTTCGTCCCGACCCCGGGCGGCGAGCCAGGGCTGAACTACCTCTGCGAGGGTTACCGGGCGTTCTTCGGCCACGCGCAGCCTGCGGTCTCCGCGATGGCCGAGCTCCTCCGGCGCGGCAGGCCGGCGACCGACGTCATGACGATGGTCCGTTGACCACCGCCGCGCTACTCGTCGTCGTGCCGTACCGGCTCGGGTGAGTGCCGCGGTGCCGTCACGATCGCGACGACCGCCGCCACCGAGACGACGAGCAGGGCGATCAGGCCAAGCACGAGGATCGCCACCAGAAGAGGGTGATCGGCCCCGAGCACCCCGACCTCGTGCGGGTCCCACGAGAATCTCTGCATGTGCCCCTCCTCGGACCGACGCGTCGACAGATCAGAACTCCAGTTAACCAGGTCCCGCGCACCGATGCCGAGAACGACGAAGGGCCCTGATCGGCGTCTTGCCGATCAGGGCCCTTCTGCTGTGCGCCCGGAGGGATTCGAACCCCCAACCTTCTGATCCGTAGTCAGATGCTCTATCCGTTGAGCTACGGGCGCGTACCGTGACTCCCCCATCGGGCGAGCCGTAGATGAGCCTAGCGCTTCCCCGGCCTGTTCCCAAACCGATGAGCCCTGGGGCCACCGTGATCCGCACCACGTCCCACCGTAAGGGCCGGACGACGTCGGATCAGCAGAAAAGGTCCCGACTTGTGCAGCCGAGACCTTCCTGAGCGGAGACGGAGGGATTTGAACCCTCGAACGGGTTGCCCCGTTACCACCTTAGCAGGGTGGCGCACTAGGCCGGACTATGCGACGTCTCCTCAGACACACACGAATGTACGTCCGCCGATAGGTTACCTGGCCGGGGGCGCATGGAGCAAAGCGCCGTCCCGAACCGCGCGATTCCGCCGTACTGCGGGGCTCGCCGGCGTGCTCCACAAACGGAACGAGCGGGCACCGAGTCTCGGTGCCCGCTCGTTCCGTCGGCGGAGGGCGAGGGATTCGAACCCCCGGTTGCTTGCACAACAACGGTTTTCAAGACCGTCACATTAGGCCGCTCTGTCAGCCCTCCCAGAACCAACGCCCTGCACGGTCGAGTCTACCGAGAGTGGGGCGAGGATCCGAACCTGAGAACCGGAGGCCCCTGGATCAGGCCCGTGCGTTGGCGCGGAGCTGACGCATCGCAAGCTGCACGAGCGCGATCAGCGTCTGCTTGGTCGCGGCACGCGAGCGGGCGTCCGTGTACAGCATCGGCACGTGCGCGGGGATCTGCAGAGCCTCACGCACGTCGTCGAGCTTGTGCTTGGCCACTCCGTCGAAGCAGTTCACACCGACGACGAACGGGATGTTGCGGGACTCGAAGTAGTCGATCGCGGGGAAGCACTGCTCGAGCCGCTCGGTGTCGACGAGGACGACTGCGCCGATCGCGCCGCGGACCAGGTCGTCCCACATGAACAGGAAGCGGTCCTGACCCGGGGTGCCGAACAGGTAGAGCCACAGCGAGCCCGGCAGCTCGATACGGCCGAAGTCCATGGCAACCGTGGTCGACGTCTTGCGCTCGGACTGACCACCGGCGTCGTCGACGCCGACGGAGTGCTCCGTCATCGCAGCCTCGGTGTTCAGCGGCTCGATGTCAGAGATCGACCCGATGAAGGTCGTCTTGCCGACGGCGAAGCCGCCCGCGACGACGATCTTGACGACCGTCGGGGCGGTCCGGGCCGGCGCGGCCGAGCCCTGGGCTGCCGGTGCTGCTCCAGCCTGCTGAGCAGGCTGACCGCTAGAGGGCGGAAATGCCATTGAGAACACTCTCCAGAACACTCAGGGACATACCCGAGCTCGCGCTGCCGTGACCGGTGTGCACGTTGACGGGGGTCGAGGTGTGGACGGTGACGTAACGCTCCTCCTGGAGGTCCGCCACGAGGATGCGGGTGACGCCGAGCGGCAGTCGGAGCAGCGCGGACAGCTCGGCCACGGACACGTAGGTGTGCGCGGCGTGCTGGAGGATGGCGCGCTTCTCCGGAGGCAGCCCCTGACTGCTGACCGCACCGGGAAGCACCTCCACCAGTGCCTCGAGCGGCAGGTCGGACGTCGCCGACCGTACTCGCCCTCCGGTGACCGCGTACGGCCGAACCGTTGACGCCTCATATGTATCAGCGCTGTGCATACCGCCTCCGAAAGATCCGTTCGTCATCGATCCGACCTCATGCCACTGGTGTACGCGTTGCCCCGTCGACGGGGAGGCTGCCGCGCATCTCGGAGATGAGCTGCGGCGTCAGCGTCGCCTCGGTCCGAGAGACGAGAAGCGCCATCTCGTAGCCGATCAGACCGATGTCGCAGCTGGACTCCGCCACGACGCCGAGAACCGAACCGTTCGACACGTTCATCAAGAAAAGGAAGCCATTGTCCATCTCGACAATCGCCTGGCGCACGTTCCCGCCATTGAGCTGGCGTGCTGCGCCACGGGTCAGGCTGGACATGCCGGAGACGATCGCCGCCAGCTGGTCACCGCTGGTGCGGTCCAGCTGGTCGGACATCGCCATCAGCAGACCGTCTGCCGACACCACCAGCGTGTGGCGGCTGCCGGGCACGGTCCGCACAAAGTTGTCCAACAACCAACCAAAGTTGGTGGCCTCGGTACTGAGCGCGTTCACTCTTCCTCCTCGTCAGGTCCCATCGGTCCGTGCGCGCCGTCAGCGCGCCGGAGCCGATGAGTGGGGCTCATCATTCAGGGTGACAGGGGCTCCTGTCGAGGGTGCCTCGTCGGTGACGGCCTGACGGCCGCGTGAGATTCCCGATTGGAAGGCAGAAAGTCGGGTCCGCATCTCTTCCGGATCGCGATCGATCGTTGCGGTCGGGCCGTCGTTCGCCGGCGGTGCCGAGGAGCGACGCCGGGGTGCGAGTCCATCACCGAACGACATGGAGGCCGGCTGGTACTGCTCCTCCGCGTCACGCTGGAACGGGTCGTCCTCGCCGCCCGACCGCAGCAGCGACGTCATCTCCTCGTAGAGAACCGCCGAGGCGAGCCACTCCGAACGCGCCTCGACCGAGTCGTGGGACTGTGCGGCGACAGGCTTGCCCGCTCCCGAGCTCTCTGTCGTGGCACGAGCACTCGGGCGCTGCGGCATCCCGGCGACCCGGGAAGGCTGCTGCGACTCGGCCGCAGGCTGCGTCGGCGCAACTCCGGACGACGTACGGCTCGGCGCGGAGAGCGGTGCCGCATCGTCGCTGACCTCGGGCGGGGTCCAGACAGCGTCGGCCTGGGGGGCCGGAGCCGGCTGGCTCGGTACGGGGTCCGGTGCGGGTGCCGGTGCCGGTGCCGACTGCGGCGCGGCGACCTGCGAGGGCTCCTGCGCCTGCTGCGCGGTGGCGGACGAACGAGTGCCGAACGGGTCGCTCGACGTCGACTGCTCCGTGAGGCGCGGTGTCGCGAGCGGCATCGATGCCAGTGCGGCAGCGGAGGGACCCGAAGACGGACGCTCGTCGTCGCGGTTCTTCTTTCCCCCGAAGCGCGACTTCTTGCGCTGGCTCTCGCGGAGCGAGCGGCGCGTCGGCAGATCCGCCATCAGGTCCTCGAAGGCAGGGAGCGTCTGGAACGCCTCGTCCTTCGGCTCGCTCCGAGACTCGGCCGGAGCAGGCTCGGGCTCGGGCTCCTCGTACCGGTACTCGACCGGGGCCGGAGCGGGCTCGGCAGGAGCCGACTCGGGCTCAGGCTCGACCGGTGCGGGCTCGGGCGTCCACTGGCGGGTGTCGCCGAACGGTCCGGGCTGAGCAGGTTCAGGCGCCGCGTCCGGCGCAGGCTCCGGGGTCCACGCCCGATCAGCCGCGGGTGCGGGTGCCGGCGATGCCGGCGCCTGGTCGTCTCCGCTCGCGACACGGTCCTCGAGAGCACCCATGCTGCGGAAGCTGGAGAACATCGCGGAACGCGAGTCGGCGTCGACGGAGATCTCCTCGACGGCGCCGTCGCCGGGCAGCAGCGCAGCCGGGTCGGCAGCGTTCGTGTCGAGCGCGACGGAGGGCTCCTCCGACCGCGTCCGGCTCGGCAGGGCTGCCGCGGCCGACTGGACCTCCGACGGAGGCATCCAGTTGTCGTCCGCCGACGTCGGCAGCTCGTCGGGGAGGGTCGGCTCCGCCATCGGGGGCAGGACGATCGATCCCGTGGTGGGGCGCGAGTCGTTCTGCGGCATCGCGGCACGACGACGAGGCATACCGGTGCCGGTGGTGCCGTCCGTCAGGGCCTCGAGGTCCACGGGAACGGCGACGGGTGCGTCGCCGACGGGCAGGGCACCCGTGGAGGGTCCACCGCCACGGACGGGCAGGCTCCCGGTGGCCGGAGCCACCGGCTGCTGGCCGGTGTCCGCCGCACCCACGAACGACCCGGCGGCGATCTGCGTCGAGGCGGACAACGGGTCGGTCGGCTCCGGGAGCGGCAGGTTCTGCTCCGCCACGAAGAGCGGCAGCGGCAGGCCGACGATGACGAGCGTCCCGTTGCCGTCCTGGACCGGGAGGAACTGGACGGTCGCCCCGAGGCGGTCCGCAAGGCGGCCGACCACGTAGAGCCCGAGGCGCTGTGCGCCGACGGCGTCCGAGGCCGAGCTGGAGCGCACACGACGCGAGGCCTCGGTCGTCTCCTCCTCGGTCATGCCGAGACCGTGGTCGCGGATCAGGATGCGGACGGCGCCGGCGTCACGCTCGATCGAGACCTCGACCGGGGTGTGCGGCTCCGAGAAGTTCGTCGCGTTCTCGAGGAGCTCGGCGAGCAGGTGGGCCGTGTTCAGCGCGTTGTGGCCGAGCATGACGGGGTCGACGTCGAGATTGAGCCGGATCCGGTCGTAGAGCTCGATCTCGGACGACGCCGTACGGATGACGTCCGAGGTCGGCATCGGCTGCCGCACGCGGCGACCGGAGTCGATGCCCGCGAGCACGAGGAGAGACTCCGCGTTGCGGCGCATTCGCGTCGCGAGGTGGTCGAGCCGGAAGAGGTTCGACAGCGCGTTGGGGTCTTCCTCGGAGCGCTCGAGGTCGTCGAGGAACGCGAGCTGACGGTTGAGGAGAACCTGGTCGCGGCGCGCGACGTTGACGAACATCTCGGCGATGGAGCCACGCAGTGCGGCCTGCTCCCGTGCCACCTGGATGGTCGTCGAGTTCACCTCGTTGAACGCCGTCGCGAGCTGGCCGACCTCGTCCCCGGACTCGACGGCGATCGGAGCGATGTCGATGCTCGGCCCCTGGCCGGGCACCGACACCTGCTCGACCATCGTCGGCAGCTGGTCACGGATGTCACCGGCCGCCTGGGTCAGGCGCTTCAGCGGTCGCGTGATGTACCGGGCGATGAGGGTCGCGATGAGGACAGAGAGGAAGAACGCGACGAGGGTCGCGGCGATCGTGATGCCGGCCGCGGTGTTCGCGCTCGTCTGGGTGTCGGTCGCGAGGTCGCCCGACGTGCTCCGCAGGTCGTCACGCAGCAAGGTCGACTGGTCGAGCTGGCTGCGCGACAACGAGAGCCAACGGCTCTTGTCACGGTCCGAGAGCGAGGACAGGGAGCGGTCACCCACGGACTGGCGGACATTGGCGTACGAGCCACGGGTGGCGGGCAGCGCCTCACCCCCGGGCAGGTCGGCGACCGCGGCCTCGGCCGTCTCGAGGACGGCGTCGCCGCCGTTCACGACCTGGGCGGCACGGTTCGCCTCGCGGTCCAGGTTGGTCTGGCCGCTCGCGGACTTGATGAGGAGCGACTGGACGATCGGCTCCTCGACGGTGATCTCAGCCATCCAGTCGTCGACGTCCGCGTACGCCTGCAGGTACTGCGCGAGGGCGCGGTCTTCCGACGTGAGCGCGACGGTGCGCTGCACGCCGACGGCGCGGTCGATCAGCTCGGAGTACTCGCTGGTTCGCGTGTACTCGGTCGCGCTGTCCGCGTCGATCCGCTCGCGCAGGTCCTCGAGCTGCTCACGGTCGGCGATCGTACGGTCGACGGCGGTCTGGACCTCGTCGTCGAGCGCGGAGAGGTTCAGGTCGCTGAACCTCGCGTCACGACTGTCGAGCACGTCGTCCGTCGACGCGCGGGCGCCGTCGACCAGACCGTAGAAGGCCTCGATCGCCTGCTCCGGCTCCGCGTTCTCGGCGCCATCGACCGTACGCCCGATCGCAACACGCACAGCTGGGCCGCCGGAGTCGTAGATCGACAGGGCCCGCTCGACGGCGAACGCCTTGCCGGCAGCATCCTGGACCGTCAGCGCGTCCACCAGCTCGTGCGTCTGCGCGGCCACCCGAGCGCTCGACAGCGACTGTGCCGAGATGATGGTCGCGGCGATGAACAGCACGAAGACCGGCACCGCAAGTGCCGCGAGAATCTTCCCGCGGACGCTCAATCTGCGGAGCATACGAACCTCTCTCGTCAGTGGCCGTTCCAGGGCTCTGAGGGTGACCCATGGCCCGTCGTGCCGGTGGATACTCCGGCGTGCGAACCAACTATCGGTGGTATTTGCGCGTTCACCTAATCCGCTCAGAACGCTGACACGACACACGCACGTGGTCGGCGTAGGGTCAAAACGTGCGAGCTGTGACAACTACCGCGCCGGGCGGCCCTGAGAACCTATCGCTCATCGAGACGGTTGAGAACCCCCCTTCTGCAGGTGAGGTGCAGATCAGAACGGTCGCTTCCGGTGTCAATCCTGCCGATTTGCTGCAGAGGGCGGGCCACTACCCACCGCCGCCCGGAGCCTCGGACCTACTCGGTCTGGAGCTTTCGGGAATCGTCCACGATGTGGGATCTGGTGTCACTGACGTGGCCGTCGGCAACCGTGTCTGCGCCCTCGTCGACGGTGGCGCGTACGCCGAGCTGGTGAACGCGCCCGCGGCCCAGGTGATCCGCGTTCCCGAGGACTTGGAACTCCGCGACGCGGCAGCGGTCCCCGAGGCGGCGTGCACCGCGTGGAGCAACCTCGTCGGCGTCGCCGGGCTCACCGCAGGGATGACGGTCCTGATCCACGGAGGCTCGGGCGGCGTCGGGTCCATGGCGGTGCAGATCGCGCATGCTCTCAACGCCTTCGTGATCTCGACGGCCGGGGGCCCGGAGCGCTGCGAGCAGGTCCGGGCGCTGGGTGCCGACGTCGTCGTCGACCACCGCTCCGAGAGCTTCGCCGATGCCGTGCTCGAGGTGACGGACGGCCGAGGCGTCGACGTCGTGCTCGACGTCGTCGGCGCCGCCTACCTGGCCGACAACGTCCGGGCCCTGGCCACGAACGGGCACCTCGTCGTCATCGGCATGCAGAAAGGACGGCGGGCGGAGCTCGATCTGGGCGTACTCCTGACAAAACGCGCAAGTATCACGGGAACGACCCTGCGATCACGGCCGGCGGCCGAGAAGGCGGCCATCGTCGACGGGGTCAGGAGGCACGTCCTCCCGCTGATCGCGGACGGGCGGATCAGACCGGTCGTCGACACGGTCTACCGGTTCTCCGAGGCTCGACAGGCTCACGAGAGACTGGCAGCGGGCGGCGTGTTCGGAAAGATCCTCCTCACGCCGTAGCCCCCGGTGCCGCAATCGTCAGGCCGGCGGCTCGGGCGTAGCGGCCACAGCCCGTCGTCCCCGCCCCTGCCGACCGGTCAGGGCGATGGCGCTCGAGACCAGCAGAAGTCCGAGCAGCTCGGGCCAGGTCGGGATCTGGCCGAGACCGATCGCCCCGACGACGGTCGCGGACGCCGGGAGCAGTGCCAGCAGGATCGAGAACGTGGCGGTGCTGACGCGCCGCAGCACCACCTGGTCCAGGGCGTACGGGATCACCGAGGACAGCACCCCGACCCCGACGACGGCGGCGAACAGCCCGGCGTCGTGCAGCACGGGTGCGGAGCCTGGCGCGAGGAACGGCGCGAAGACCAGCGCGCCGGCCGTCATCGCGACGGCGAGGGAGGTGACGCCCTCTCCGCGCACGGCGACCTTCCGGCCGAGGAGGATGTACCCGGCCCAGCAGGCCGCGGCGGTGAGCAGCGCCGTCAGACCGATGACCGCGTCGTCGCGCGGCACCGCCTCCAGCGTCACACCCGCCAGGAGCACGACGCCTGCCCCCGCGAGCAGGATCGCGACCCGGTCGCGCCACCCACGGCCCGTGATCGCGGCGACAGCCACCGGTCCGAGGAACTCGATGGCGACCCCGGTGCCGAGCGGCAGGTACTGGATCCCGATGTAGAACGCGACGTTCATCGCGGCGAGCGCGATGCCGAACACCGACGCCCACCCGAGGTCACGGGCCGTCCACTCGCGGCGCCACGGTCGCCGCCACAGAGTGAGGACGACCGCCGCCACGACGATCCGCAACCAGGCCACCTCGGGAGCCCCGAGGACGGCGAAGAGGCCGACGGCGATGGCCGCACCGGCGTACTGCGTCAGCCCGGAGGTGACGAAGATGGCGGGCGCGGGGACGGAGTCGAGCGCCCGTCCGGGTCGAAACTGCATCAGGCGAGCCTAGGCCCTCGACCCACCGGGGACGAGACGGCTCGGGTGCGGGGCGGCGACCCGCCCCGCACCGCGTCAGCCCTTGACCGAGCCGGCGAGCAGGCCGCGGACGAAGTACCGCTGCAGGCCGAGGAACACGGCCACCGGGACGATCATCGAGATGAACGCGCCCGCGGGCAGCAGGTGCCAGCTGGCGCCGCGAGAACCGGAGAGCTCGGCGAGCCGAACCGTCATCGGTGCCACGTCCTTGGCCGACCCGAAGGTCAGTGCCACGAGCAGGTCGTTCCACACCCACAAGAACTGGAAGATGCCGAACGCCGCGATCGCCGGGACCAGGAGCGGCATGAGCACGACGAAGAAGATCTTGACGTGCCCGGCGCCGTCGACGCGGGCCGCCTCGACGAGCTCGCGCGGGATGTCCTTCATGAAGTTGTGGAGCAGAAAGATCGCGAGCGGCAGCGCGAAGATCGTGTGCGAGAGCCAGATGGGCCAGAACGACCCGGCGATCCCCCAGTCGACGTACTGCGTCAGCAGCGGCACGAGGGTGACCTGGATGGGCACCACCTGGAGCGCGAAGACCGCGACGAACAGGAAGGTGCGGCCCTTGAAGTCGATCCACGCGAACGCGTAGGCCGCGAGCAGCGCGATCGTGATGGGCATGACGACGGCGGGCAGCGTGATCACGATCGAGTTGATGAAGTAGCTGGCGAACGACGTCGAACCGCTGAACAGGGCGTCGGAGTAGTTGTCGAGCGTGTAGTCCGTGCTGAAGAACGACGTCCACCAGCCGCTGGACCGGATCTCCGTCGGCGGCCGGAACGAGGTGACGAACAGGCCGAAGGTCGGGATGGTCCAGAGGACGGCGAGACAGATCGCGATGATCGACGCCGGCTTGGAGGTCAGCCGCCGGGCGGCCTTGTCGGAGCGGGTGCGACGGGGGGCCTTGGTGTCGTCGCCGCGACTCCCCTCGGGGGCGTCGATGTCGGGCGTCGTGGGGACTGCCTGGCTCATCGGATCTCCTCCGTCTTCCGCAGCTGACGCACGTTGTAGATGATGATCGGGACGACGAGGACAAAGAGGATCACGGCGAGTGCGCTGCCGAGGCCGGTGTCGCCCTGCCGGAGCGCCTGGGTGTAGAACTCGTTGGCGATCACCGACGTCTCGAACCGCCCGCCCGTCATGGTGCGCACGATGTCGAAGACCTTCAGCGTGCCGATCGCGATGGTCGTCAGGACGACGACGAGCGCGGGGCGGATGCTCGGCACGGTGATGTGGCGGAAGAGCTCGAGGCCGTTGACGCCGTCGAGCCGGGCCGCCTCCACGACGTCGTCCGGGATGGCGCGGATCGCGGCCGCCAGGATCGTCATCGCGAACCCGGCCTGGATCCAGATCATCACGACGATCAACCAGAACGTGTTCATCGGCGCGTCGAGCAGGAACTTCTGCGGCTCGAGGCCGAGCCACACGAGCGTCTGGTTCAGGAGGCCGATCTGCGGACGCGAGGCCGGCTTGTACTCGTACATGAACTTCCAGATGATCGAGGCACCGACCATCGAGATCGCCATGGGCATGAAGATCAGGGTCTTGGCGAACTTCTCGAACCGCGAGCGGTCCACGACGACGGCGTAGATCAGCCCCAGCAGCGTCGCGGCGATCGGCACGAGGATCACCCAGATCGCGGTGTTGCGCAGCACGATCTGGAACTCGTCCTGCGTGAACGCGGTGACGTAGTTGTCAAAGCCGACGAAGACGTCGCTCGTGCGGTTGTAGAACGAGTCACGGATGGTCTTGATCCCGGGGTACAGCAGACCGAAGGCGATCAGCAGCACCGCCGGGCCCGTGAAGGCGGTGACGACCACCCATCGCGGCGTGTTCTTGGGGCGGTCGACGAAGAAGAGGATCAGACCCATCACGACGACGAACAGCAGGATCGCGACGAGCATGACGCCGAGCTTCTGTCCGACCCCGTCGGCTTCCAGCAGCCAGTCCATGGAGCACTCCCTTGTGCGGGTCGGGGCCCGGCGTCGTACGACGCCGGGCCCCGACCGGGTTCAGGCGGATCAGGTCAGGAGGACGGCCAGGAGGCCTCGATCGCGTCGAGCACGTCCTCGTCGGACTTGTCGCTCGCGATCCACTCCGTCATCTCCGTCCAGAACGACCCTGCGCCGACCTGGCCGGGCATCATGTCCGAGCCGTCGAAGCGGAACTCGTACTCCTCGTCGGTGAGCAGCTCGACCGAGAGCTGGTCGATCGGCGACTGCAGCAGGCTGGTGTCCAGCCCGTTGTTGGCGCTGATCCAGCCCTGGGGCGTCGCCGTGGCCTTGTTGTTGGACCACTCGGGGCTCGCGAGGTACGCCTGGAAGGCCTGGACCTCGGGGCGGTCGTCGAAGGAGACGACGAACTCGCCGCCGCCGAGCAGCGGCTTCTTCTCGGCGTCGGACGGCGCCGGGAGGTAGAAGGCCCAGATGTCGCCGTCCTCGGCCACCTGCAGGTCAGGGTCGAGCGTGGACCAGTTGGCCTGGTAGAACGACGCCTGGCGGTGCATGTAGCAGAGCTGGTCGATGATCGGGTAACCGGCCTCGGTGAACTCGGTCGTCGCGATCGAGGTCACGTCGCCGAGACCGCCGTTGACGTACTCCTCGTTCTTGAGGACGGTGCCGACCTGGGCGAGAGCGTCCTGGACCTGCGGGTCGTTGAACGGGATCTCGTGGCTGACCCACTGGTCGTAGACGTCGGGCCCGGCCGTGCGGAGCATGACGTCCTCGAGCCAGTCGGTCGCCGGCCAGCCGGTCGCGTCGCCCGAGCCGATGCCCGCGCACCAGGGCTTGGTGTCCGGGTCGTCGGCGGTGTCCTCGACGATCTGGTCGGACAGCGCGATCATGTCCTCCCAGCTCTCGGGCACCTCGTACCCGGCGTCGGCAAACATCGAGGGCGAGTACCAGACGAACGACTTCACGTTGGCGCCGAGCGGGGTGCCGTACAGCTCCCCGTCGACCGTGCCGTAGTCGCGCCACGACTCGGAGTAGAACTCGTCGACGTTCTGCGAGGCCTGGTCACCGACGGGCGTCAGCGCGTCGGGGTAGTCCGCGACGAGCGTCCGGAGGAAGCCGGGCTGCGGGACGAAGGCGATGTCCGGCGCGCTGCCGGACTGGATCCGGACCGGCAGCTGAGCCTCGAACTCCTTGGAGCCCTCGTACTCGACGGTCGCGCCGGTGCACTCCTCGAACGGGTCGTAGGACTGCTCCTGCTGCTCGGCCTCGAGGTCGACGATGCTCGAGTAGACGGACACCGTGGTGCCCTCGAGGTCGCCGTAGACCTCGTAGTCGGCACAGTCGACGTCGGCCATCACGTCGGCGGTGTCGTCACTGCTGTCGTCGCTGCTCGAACACCCGGCGAGCACGAGCGCGAGCCCTGCCCCGCCTGCCGCGAGCACAGTCAGGCCGCGCTTCCCGCGGGCCGTCGTCGTTCTGGTCATCGAAGTTCCCTCCACATCGTCGTGGCGGCATCTCAGGCGAACCCTCAGATGCTCGGTGCAACCTCCGTCACACGTTCACACTACGTATGTAAGCGTTTGCACGAGCGACGTGCAACCGCTTTCGACGTGTTCTTCGCTAACGATTGAGTTACGCAGGACCTTCACCGGGACGGGGCGGCCCTGCCGACGTCCGGGCGACGAGCTCTGTCGGGTACGTGACGACCTCCGGTGCGCGCTGCCCCCCGAGCATGTCGAGCAGCAGCAGCGAGGCGTCCGCGCCCTGCTGGTAGGGGTCCTGCGCGATGGTCGTCAGCCCGACGAGCTCGCCGAGCTCGTGCCCGTCGATCCCGACGATCGACAGGTCTCCCGGCACGTCCCAGCCCTGGTCGCGGGCACCGAGCACGGCGCCCATCGCCATCTCGTCCGACGACGCGACGATCGCCGTGACGTCGGGCCGCCTCCGCACCAGCTCCTTCACGGACGAACGACCGCCCTCGACGTCGAAGTCCCCGTTGACCACGAGCGAGTCGTCGACCTCCAGCCCGGCGTCCGCGAGCGCCATGCGGTACCCCGCCTCCCGGCCGATGGGCGGGGACCAGGAGGAGACACGGTCGGGCACGCCGGTGATGTGCCCGACGACGCGGTGGCCGAGGTCGATCAGGTGCTGGGTGGCGAGCGCCCCCGTCTCGTCGTCGTCCAGGCGCACCGTGACGTGCCCCGCGGGCCCCGATCCGACGAAGACGAGCGGGTGGTCGAGCGCCGCGAGCGAGGCGACCTCGTCGTCGTCGAGGGGAAGCCCGACCACGAGGATCCCGTCCACGCGCCGGCGCAGCACCGCCGGGTCGACGCGGCGCCTCGGTGCCCCGCCCGCGACGTCGAACGTGTAGAGCAGGACGTCGTAGCCCAGGGACCGCAGCGTGCGCTCGACGCCGTCGATGACGTTGGCGAAGAACCAGCGGTTCACCCACGGGGTCAGCAGCCCGACGGTCCGTGTGCGCCCGCTCGCCAGCGACGAGGCCGACGGCGAGGCGACGTACCCGAGCCGCTCGGCCTCCCGCATCACCCGCTCGCGCGTGGCCGTCGAGACGTTCGGCAGACCCCTCAGCGCGCGCGAGACCGTCGCCGTCGATACGCCCGCGGCCTGTGCAACCTCTTCGATGCCCGTCACGACGCCTGATTGTGCTCCGACTAGGGTGGTGGTGCGACCGCGTCGCGCCCACTGGACGCCCGCGGCCCACGAAACCACGTGCTCGCGCACCCGTACCGCCACCGGAAGGACCCCGATGATCGAGCTCCGCACCCCCCGTGAGATCGAAGAGATGCGCCCGGCGGGAGCGTTCGTCGCGCAGGTCCTGACCGAGATCCGGGAGACGACGCGCGTCGGCACCAACCTGCTCGAGATCGACGCACTCGCCCACCAGCGCATCCGGGAGCGCGGCGCCGAGTCCTGCTACATCGACTACCACCCGTCCTTCGGCGCAAGTCCGTTCGGCAAGGTCATCTGCACGTCGGTCAACGACGCGGTGCTGCACGGGCTCCCCCACGACTACGCGCTGCAGGACGGCGACCTCCTGACCATCGACTTCGCGGTCGCCGTGGAGGGCTGGGTGTCCGACTCGGCGCTGTCGTTCGTCGTTGGTGGCGCGAAGGGCGAGCGCGGCGCCAAGGACGAGCGTCTGATCACGACGTCCGAGGAGGCCCTGGCGGCCGGCATCGCCGCCGCCCAGCCCGGAGGCAAGATCGGCGACATCTCCGCGGCGATCGCCGAGGTCGGTCACGGCGCCGGCTACCGGATCAACACCGACTTCGGCGGGCACGGTGTGGGTCGCACGATGCACGGCGACCCGCACGTGCCCAACAACGGTCGCAAGGGCCGCGGCTTCCCGCTCCGCCCGGGCCTCGTCATCGCGATCGAGCCGTGGTTCCTCGAGACGACGGACGAGATCTACACCGACCCGGACGGCTGGACCCTTCGGTCGGCGGACGGCTCCCGCGGGGCGCACTCCGAGCACACGATCGCCATCACGGAGAACGGGCCGCTCGTCCTGACCGACCGCGGCTGACCGACGGGTCCGGCCGCCCGTGGCTCGTCGTCCGCCGGCTGCGGAACGGGACCGTCGGGCGAGACGGCGGAACGGGACCGTCAGACGAGGCTGCGGAGCACGCGTGCGGCCCCGAGCTCCTCGACCGTGCCGGTGACCTCGTCGGCCGCAGCCCTCACCGACTCGTCGGCGTGGCCCATCGCGACGCCGCGCGCGGCCCAGTCGAGCATCTCGATGTCGTTGTGCCCGTCCCCGACGGCGACCGTCCGGTCCGGCTGCACGTGCAGGATCCGGCGCAGGCGCTCCAGCGCGCTCGCCTTGGACACACCCTGCGGGGCCAGGTCCATCCACGCCGACCAGCCGATCGCGTACGTGACGTCCCCCAGGCCGAGGTGCGACGCCAGCTCGTGGAACTCCTCGCTCGTGTGGTCCACCGAGCGCACGACGACGCGGGTCACCTCCTGCGACCACAGCTCCTCGAAGGGGACGACGGTCTGGTCCCCGCCGAGCTCGTGCCCGGGGAAGGGCTTGTTCAGCCGGAAGCCCGCGCCGATCTCCTCGACGGCGTAGAGCGCGTCGGGCAGCTGCTCCGCGATCAGGCGCAGCGCGGGGCCCGGGTCGAACGTGACGACGTCGTCCAGCTCCCACCCGCCCGGCAGGTCCGGGTCGAGGCGCACGGTGACGGACCCGTTCGAGCAGACGGCGTACCCGGTCAGCCCGAGGGCCGCCGCGACGTCGAGCACCGCCACCAGCGACCGCCCGGTGGACAGCACCACGTGGTGCCCGGCGTCCCGGACCGCGGCGACGGCGTCGCGCGTCTCGTCGGCCAGGTGCTCGTCGTACGTCAGGAGCGTGCCGTCGATGTCGAGGGCGACGAGCATCGGGCGGGCGGGGGTCGCCGGGGCGGACGTCACCGTGCGACCGGTTCGAGCACCTCGAGCCCGCCGAGGTAGGGCCGCAGCCCCTCCGGGACGCGCACGGAGCCGTCGGCCTGCTGGTGGTTCTCGAGGATCGCGACGATCCAGCGGGTGGTGCCCAGGGTCCCGTTGAGCGTCGCGACCGGACGCGTGTCACCGCTCTCGCCCCGCTCGCGCACGTTCAGGCGGCGGGCCTGGAACTGCGTCGTGTTGGAGGTCGACGTCAGCTCGAGGTAGCGCTGCTGCGACGGCAGCCACGCCTCGCAGTCGAACTTGCGCGCGGCGCTCGTGCCGAGGTCGCCGGCCGCCGTGTCGATCACGCGGTACGGCAGCTCGACCTTGGCCAGCATCTCCTCCTCCCAGGCGAGCAGGCGCTGGTGCTCGGCCTCGGCGTCCTCGATGCGCGCGTAGGAGTACATCTCGACCTTGTGGAACTGGTGGACGCGGATGATGCCTCGCGTGTCCTTGCCGGCCGACCCTGCCTCGCGGCGGTAGCAGGCCGACCACCCGGCGTACCGACGCGGCCCGTCGGAGAGGTCGATGATCTCGTCGGCGTGGTACCCGGCCAGCGCGACCTCGCTGGTGCCGACCAGGTAGAGGTCGTCCTTCTCCAGCCGGTAGATCTCGTCCGAGTGCTCCCCGAGGAACCCGGTGCCCTGCATGACCTCGGGCCGCACGAGCGTCGGGGTGATCATGGGGGTGAAGCCGGCGGCGACGGCCTGGTCCATCGCGGCGTTGAGCAGCGCGAGCTCGAGGCGCGCGCCGATGCCCGTGAGGAAGTAGAAGCGCGCGCCGGAGACCTTGGCCCCGCGCTCGGTGTCGATCGCCTGCAGCCCCTCGCCGATCGCGAGGTGGTCGCGGACCTCGACGCCCTCGGCGGCGAAGTCGCGCGGCGTGCCCTCGTGGCGCAGGACGACGTAGTCCTCCTCGAGCCCGGCCGGTGCGCCCTCGACGACGTTCGGGATCTGCCGGAGCACGGTCGTGAGCGCGGCCTCGGCCTCGGTGGCCTCCGCCTGGCGGGCCTTGACGTCCGCGGCGAGCTGCTTGGTGCGGGCGAGCAGCTCCTGCTTCTCCTCCCCCTGGGCGCGAGCGACCTGCTTGCCCAGACCCTTCTGCTCGGCGCGCAGCTCCTCGAACTGGGCCAGTGCCGCACGACGGCGCGTGTCGGCCTCGAGGGCGGCGTCCACCAGGGACGGGTCGGCTCGGCGATCGCGCTGGCTCGATCGGATGGTCTCGGGGTCGCTCCGCAGCATCTTCAGGTCGATCACCCCCGCAGCCTAGCGAACACACCTGGACGGCGAGCGCGGCACCGCGGACTTCGAGGCCCCGGGCACTACGGTGGCCCCATGCTGCCCGAACACTGGTTCGCCCTCGCCGCGCTCGCCGTCGCCCTGGTCGCGCTCGGATTCTCGATCGCGAGCTGGTACACCTCACGCACCGCTGCACGCGCGCTGTCCGAGGTCGCCGCGCTCCCGCCGACGGCCGGTGCGGAGGGCGAGCTGATCGCGTTCGTCGCCAACCCGTCGAAGCCGGACGTCGCCGACTTCGAGGAGATCGCCCGGACCATGTGTCGCGAGGCCGCGCTCCCCGACCCGCTGTGGATCGAGACGACGCCCGACGACCCGGGCATCGGCCAGACCCGCGAGGCCCTCGAGAAGGGCGCCAAGCTGGTCGTCGCCGTCGGTGGCGACGGCACGGTCCGCGCGGTCGCCGAGGCGCTCGTCGACACGGGCACGCCGATGGCGCTCGTCCCCTCGGGCACCGGCAACCTGCTGGCCCGGAACCTCGACGTCCCGGTGGGTGACCACATACGCGCGTTGCGCCGCGTGATCGCCGGTGTCGACCGGACGATCGACGTCGGCTGGATGACGGTCACCGAGTGGGCCGAGGGCGAGGAGCCGGAGGACCCGGACGCCGAGTTCATCTTCCTCGTGATCGGCGGCCTCGGCTTCGACGCCGCGATGGTGGCCGACACCGACGACCAGCTCAAGGCCCGGATGGGGTGGATGGCCTACTTCTTCTCCGGGGTCCGCCACCTGCACGGGCGCCGCATGCGGACGCAGATCACGATCGACGACCACGAGCCGGTCGAGGCCAAGCTCCGCAGTCTCATGATCGGCAACTGCGGACGGCTTCCCGGCGGCATCAACCTGATCCCCGACGCGGTGATCGACGACGGCATCCTCGACGTCACCGCCATCGACACCCGCGGCGGGATCGCGGGGTGGGCCCAGCTCTTCGGCGAGGTCGTGATGCAGGGGTTCGGCGTCTCGAACGACCTGCCCGCCAAGATCGGCAAGATCGAGCACGCCCGCGCCCGGACCGTCACCGTGCGCGTCGAGGAGGGGCAGCAGGCCCAGGTCGACGGCGACCTGATCGGCAAGGCCGTCGAGCTCAAGGCACGCGTCCAGCCGTCCTCGCTGGTCGTGCGCACCGCCTGAGCGCGGCAAACCGTAGGCTGGGCGCGTGTCGTCGACTTCGAGCTCCCGAGCAACCCGCCTGCGCGTGGGGGTCCTGGCGATCCTCGGGGCGCTCCTGGGTCTCGTCGCCCTCCCGGCCCACGCCGCGACGTCGGACGACGGCGTCCCCGGCCCGGTCCTGCTCCTCGGCACCACGGGTGTGCAGTGGGAGGACGTGGGCCCCGAGACGACACCCCACCTCTGGGCGCTCGGGCAGGACGCCTCCGTGGGGAACCTCGTCGTCCGGAGCGTCATCAGCTTCACCTGCCCCTCCGAGGGGTGGCTCGCGGTCTCCGCGGGCAACCGTGCGGGCGACACCGAGAACCCCGACCTCTCGTCCTGCCGCACGCTCGAGGAGCCGGCCGACGGCGCAGCGGTGCCGGGCTGGGACGACTACTCGACGCTCGCCGCCGACTCGAACTTCGCCCCGCAGCTGGGGACCCTCGGCGAGGCGGTCGCCTCGAAGGGCCTGGCCGCGACCTCCGTCGGGCCGGGTGCCGCCATCGCCCTCATGGACGCCGACGGCGTCCCGGTCGGCGAGCACGTCGTCGCCCCGCCCGCGGACGAGGCGTTCGGCGAGGCCGTGGGTGAAGCCCTCGCGACGTCGGACCTCGTGGTGGCCGACGCGGGCTCGTTCCGTGAACCCGGCTTCCCGCTGATCCCCCGGGGCGAGGACGACGTCCCCGCCGACGAGGACGACGACCCCGAGCCGCAGGCCGGCCCGGACGAGCCCGACCTCGACGACCGCGCCGCCGACCTCACCGCGCTCGACGCCCGGATCGGGGCAGTGCTCGACGCCGCCGCCGACGCCCGCGCCGACGGGCTCGACCCCACGATCCTCGTCGCCTCCGTCGCCGACGCCTCCCGCTCGCCCCGCATGCAGGTGCTCGCCGCCTCCGGCCCCGCCGCCGACGGCTCCTACGGCGAGAGCCTCCTGACGTCGCAGTCCACGCGCCAGGTCGGGTACACCCAGACCACGGACCTGCTCCCGACCCTGCGCGGGCTCCTCGACCTGACGCTGCCCGACGGCGTCGCGGTCGGCTCCCCCGTCACCCCCACCGACGGCCCGGACACGGGCACCGCGCGGATGGACAATCTGGTCGACCAGGGTGTGCACGCCGTCGCGATCCGTCCCCTCGTCGGTCCGTTCTACGCGATCTTCGTCGTCGTGAACCTGCTCCTGTACGCCGGCGTGACCGTCGGGCTCAGCCGCCGGGTGCTGTCCCGGGTCGGCGAGACACCCGCCAGCGACGCGCAGCCGGGCGACGACACGTTCGTCGGTCGCCTCGCCCGCCGGATGCGCGCCCACCCCAGCGGGGTGCTGCGCGCGATGCAGGCCGCCGCGGTCGCCGTCGCGGCGCTCCCGGTCTCCACCTATCTCGCCAACCTCACCCCGTGGTGGCGGGTGTCCGGCGCCGGCTGGGCGCTGACCGGGCTCGTCGTCGCGTGGGTCGCCGTCATCACGGTCATCGTGATCGCGCCCGTCTGGCAGCGGTGGCTGCTCGGGCCGCTCGGGGCGGTCGCCGCCCTCACGGCCGCGGTGATCGCGCTCGACGTCGCAACCGGCGCGCGCCTGCAGATCTCGTCCCTGATGGGCGTGCAGCCCATGGTCGCCGGGCGGTTCTACGGGTTCAACAACACCGCCTTCGCACTGTTCGCGACGTCGACGATCCTCTTCGCGGTCGCGGTCGCCAACCCGTTGGTGCTGCGCGGACGCCGGGGTCTCGCGGCGCTGTGCGTCGCCGTGATCGGGCTGGTCGCCGTCGTCCTCGACGGTCTCCCCAGCATCGGTGCCGACTTCGGCGGCCCCCCGGCGCTCGTCCCGGCGTTCGCGCTGCTCACCCTCTTCGCCGGGGGCGTCCGGATCACGTGGCGGCGGGTGCTCGGGATCCTCGTCGCCGCCGTCGTCGTCGTGTCGTCGTTCGCCGTCGTGGACTGGCTGCGCCCGCCGGACGACCGCACGCACCTCGGACGCTTCGTCCAGACGGTGATCGACGGCGGCCTGTGGGACGTCGTCGCCCGCAAGCTCGAGCAGAACCTGCAGATCCTCTTCGGCAACGCCCTCACGCTCGTCGCGATCGCCGGGATCCTGCTCGTGGTGCTCGTCCTCGGCAAGCCGCTACGGCTCGCCGCGACCCAGCCCGACGGCGGGGCGTACAAGTGGCTGTCCAACGGAACCCCGCTGACGCAGCTCGGCCAGGACGCGCCGATGCTGCGGCCGGGCCTGATCTCCCTGACGGTCGCGCTCGGGATCGGGTTCGCGGTCAACGACTCGGGCGTCGTGATCCCGGCGACGGGCATCGCGATCGCCGTGCCGCTGCTCGTGGCCGTCTACGTGAACTGGCTGCGCGTGGTGCGCAACCGCGCCACCGCGGACGAGGCCCGCGCGGGTCAGGCGGAGACGGACGAGCCCGGCGAGGTCAGCCGCGGCCGGTGACGGCGCCGACGGCGGCACGCGTCCGGCGTGCTGCCAGTGCCATCTGCACGTCGCGGTACTGCGCCGCGCGGTGCATCTGCCCCTTGAGGTCCGTGCCCGACGCGCGGTGGCGCAGGTCGCACGGAACCTCGACGGCCACGTAGCCCTGGCGGAGCAGGTCGATCGTCATGCCGGTCTCGACGCCCCAGCCGCGCGCGAGCGGTGTCGCGGCCTCGAAGGCCTGGCGCGTCATGCAGCGCATGCCCGACAACGGCTGGGTGGGGGTCCACCCCGTGAGCCGGTGGATGCCACGGCGAGCCGCGCCGACGACGATGCCCCGACCGCCGGCACCGGGCTGCGGAGGCAGCAGGGCGATCGCGATGTCCGCGACCCCCTCGAGGACCGGGGCGATCAGCGGGGCGGTGTTGACCGCCGACCCGCTGAGGTCGCCGTCGATGAAGAGCAGCAGGCGTGCGGCACGGTCGGCCACGTCGCGCATGCCCACGACGGCGGCGCCCGTCTCCATCGCCGCGGCCTTGCCCCGGTTGTGGGAGTGACGGACGACGACGGCCCCGGCCTCACGTGCGACGTCCTGCGTGTTGTCGTCGCTGCCGTCGTCGACCACGAGGACGAGGTCGACGTGCGGGATGGCGCGCGCTGCACGGACGGTCTCCGCGATGCGGCGGGACTCGTCCTTCGCCGGGATGATCGCGGCGACACGCTGCCGGTGCCGGCCCGCGGGCGGTCGCGGGGACTTCGCCACGGGGTCGGGCACGCTCGAGGTCGCGTACCCGGCGGCGTCAGGGCTGCCGGGCACGGGCCCGTCCGAACTTTGCGCGTTCACACCAATCATCCTAGTCAGGCCAAGAGAGCGTCGACGAATGCCACGCGGATGGTCCGTGGAGGTTCTGAGAAAGGCCCGGGACGGGTCAGCGCAGCGTCACCTGTCGCGCGACGATGCCGGCGCGGGCGCGGCGCTCGTTGGCGTCCAGCGGCTCCGTGATCGCGAGGACCTCGTCCAGCTTCGCACGGAACGCGACCGCAGGCTCCTCGAGCTCGGCCGCCTGCGTCCCCCGCGGGAACTCCCAGACGGGGACCGACAGACCCGACGCGCGGAACGCGCCGATGAACTTGCCCGAGCCGAGGCCAGAGTCGCGACGCGCCTGCAGGCGGGCGATCGCGTCGATCAGGGTCTCCTCGTCGTACGGGAACGCCCAGCGCAGGAACTCGCGGCTCATCTCGCACCAGTACGCGGACTCGACCGAGTCCAGCTTCACCGTCGGGATCAGGCCCTCGGCGGACTCGGCGATCGCCTCGCGGGTCTCAGCCGTGACCTCGTCCTCGGGGTCGAGCCAGAAACCGAGGTCCTCGTGCATCGTCACCTCGAACGGCACCGAGAGGTCGAGGATGTCCTGAAGGCGCGGACCCTCGCCCGGCAGACCACCGCTCGGCAGCGCGGTCCCCGGCTCCGTGTCGGCCGCGGCAAGGATCGTGGCCGCGAGGTCCCGGGACGTGTCGCCCGAACCCGCCAGCGTCTGCAGCGCGATCTGGATCACGCCGTCCGTGCGGTGGATCGCCGTCACGCCGTCGGGCAGGACGGTGCAGACCTGGATGTCCTTGGCACCGTGCTCGGCCGTCGTCCGCGCCGTCGCCGTCGCGGCGGGCACGACCTCACGCATCGCGACCCAGTCGGTCTCGCCGGGCAGGCCCTCGAAGGGGCGGAGGACGAAGTTCGATGCGGAGTGCTTGACCATGCCCCCGAGTCTATCCGGGCGACGCTGACTCCAGCACCGGCGGTCGAGCCGGTGCAGCCCCGGCGGTCGAGCTCGTCGAGACCCCGTCGGTCGAGCTCGTCGAGACCCCGTCGGTCGAGCTCGTCGAGACCCCGGTTTCGACAGGCTCAACCAGCACCGGCGGTCGAGCTCGTCGAGACCCCGGTTTCGACGAGCTCAACCGGCGGACGGTCTGACCTGCCGCGTCGCCCCGTTCGGTGGCAGTATCGGGGACATGGATCCCCGCGCCGGTACCCCCGCCCAGCCGTCCGACCTGATCGACGTCGACGCCGTCGTCGGTGCCTACTACGACCTCGTGCCCGACCTCGACGATCCTGCACAGCGCGTGGTCTTCGGCACCTCGGGCCACCGGGGGTCGAGCCTGGACCACGCCTTCAACGAGGCGCACATCATCGCGACGACCCAGGCGATCGTGGAGTACCGCCGCTCGCAGGGGACCGACGGTCCGCTCTACATCGGCCGCGACACGCACGCCCTGTCCGAGCCGGCATGGCGGACGGCCATCGAGGTCCTCGGCGCGGCAGGGGTGGAGACCTACGTCGACGCGCGCGACTCGTGGACGCCCACCCCGGCCGTCTCGTTGGCGATCCTCACGCACAACGGCGCTGCGACGTCGGACGGCGTGCGCACCCACGGCCCCGGGCTCGCCGACGGGATCGTGGTCACCCCGTCCCACAACCCACCCCGCGACGGCGGCTTCAAGTACAACCCCCCGCACGGCGGGCCAGCAGGGTCGGAGGCGACCAGCTGGATCGCGGACCGTGCCAACGAGATCCTGCGCAGCGGCGTCGGACAGGTCCGGCGCATGCCGTTCGAGCAGGCGATTGCCGCCGAGACGACGCGCAAGCACGACTTCCTGACGTCCTACGTCGACGACCTGTCGAACGTCGTCGACATGGACGTGATCCGCAGCTCCGGGGTACAGATCGGGGCAGACCCGCTCGGCGGCGCAGCCGTCGAGTACTGGGGCGAGATCGCGGAGCGCTACGACATCGACCTGACCGTGGTGAACCCGGAGGTCGACCCGCGCTGGTCGTTCATGACGCTCGACTGGGACGGCAAGATCCGGATGGACTGCTCGTCGCCGTCGGCGATGGCGTCGCTCGTCTCCAAGATGGTCTCGACAGGCTCGACCGACGGAGGCGGGGCGCCGTTCGACATCGCGACGGGCAACGACGCGGACGCGGACCGCCACGGCATCGTCACGCCCGACGCGGGCCTGATGAACCCGAACCACTTCCTCGCGGTCGCGATCCACTACCTCTACGGCGGAGCCCGCCCGGGATGGGGCGACGGCGCCGCGATCGGCAAGACGCTCGTCTCGTCCTCGCTCATCGACCGCGTGGGTGCCTCGCTGGGGCGACGCGTCATCGAGGTTCCGGTCGGCTTCAAGTGGTTCGTCCCCGGGCTGCTCGACGGGTCCGTCGGGTTCGGTGGCGAGGAGTCCGCGGGAGCCTCGTTCCTGCGCTCGGACGGTCGCGTGTGGACCACTGACAAGGACGGCATCCTTCTGGCACTGCTCGGCTCCGAGATCCTCGCCTCGACCGGCAGGACGCCGTCCCAGCACCACGCCGAGCTCGTCGCGGAGCACGGAGAGTCCTGGTACGCCCGCGTCGACGCACCCGCCACGCTGGACGAAAAGGCCACGCTCGCCAAGCTCTCGCCCGAGCAGGTCTCGGCAACGTCGCTCGCCGGTGAGGAGATCACCGCGAAGCTGACGTCGGCGCCGGGCAACGACGCACCGATCGGCGGCCTCAAGGTCACCACGGAGAGTTCGTGGTTCGCGGCACGCCCGTCGGGGACGGAGAACGTCTACAAGATCTACGCCGAGTCGTTCCGCTCGGCCGAGCACCTCGAGCAGGTGCAGGCCGAGGCGAAGGACGTCGTCTCCGCCGCGCTCGGCGGCTGAGTATGCGGGCCGGACACGTCACGACGCGCCGACGTGCGCTCGTCGCGCTCGCGGCGGGGTGCGTGCTTCTCGCCGGGTGCTCGACGCCGGACGACCCGGACGCCGGGACGAGCGCGACGTCGGCCGGTGAGACGGCCTCCGAGGCCGGCACGCTCGCCGAGGCCTCCGTCGACGCGGTCGACGCCGTCGGACGCGGTGCCGCGATCTCCGCGCAGCGCAACGGCGACGCGTGGGACGTGATCGTGTCCAGCCATGCGGGTCAGACCTGGCAGGTCACGGGCCTTCCGGACGACGACGCGACGGCCGCGGAGGTCGAGGTCAGCGACGAGGTCGCCGAGGTGAACGGGCGCGTCCGCACAGTGCTGGACACGGCTCCCCTGCTTGACGAGCGTGCCGAGGAGATCGTCTCGTCCGCCGACGGCGAGCCGGTCGACTCGGTCGTGCTGGAGGAGCGTGGGGACGAGACCGTCTGGGCCGTGACGACGGTGGACGGGACGACGTCGGACGTCACCGCGACGTCGTAGTCGTCACCGCACCGCGTCACCGCACCGGGTCACCGCACGAGGTCGGCGTACTCCGGGTGTCGGTCGATGTACGTGGCGTAGAACGAGCAAGCCGGGACGACCGTCAGGCCCGCGGCGCGGGCGTCGTCGAGCGACGTCTTCGCGAGCGCCGACGCGATCCCCTGGCCGCCGTGCTCGGGCGGCACGACGGTGTGCGGGAAGACGATCGTGTCGCCGTCGCGGCGGTAGGCGGAGTATCCGACGACCTCACCGGCGGGGGTGCGTGCCTCGTACTGGCCGGACTCGGGGGCGTCGACGACGGTGTACTCGAGTGTGCTCATGCCGGGCCAACGCCCGGGGGCGCGGATTCCTTCCCCGGCACCACGGCCGGCGCTCGCAGGGCAGGGTCACGAACACCGGCGATACTGGGACGGTGGTCCAGAATCCGTCCGACGCGCCCGACACCCCCGGTGCACCGTCCCTCCCTCCGCGCCGCACCAACCCGTACGCGGCCGTCCTGCGCACCCCGGGTGCCGCCAAGTTCTCCGCGGCCGCGGTCCTCGCGCGCCTGCCGATGTCGATGCTCGGCATCGGCACCGTCCTCATGGTCGAGTCGCTGTACGACTCGTACGCCCTCGCGGGGCGCGTCTCGGCGACGCTGATCCTGGCCCAGGCCCTCGTCTCGCCGCAGGTCGCGCGGATCGTCGACCGGCACGGCCAGCGCCGCGTGATGCTGCCGCTGATCTTCCTGGCGGCGCTCGGGCTCGGTGGTCTGATCGTCACCGGGATCATGCGCGGCCCCGAGCCGCTGCTGTACCTGACCGCCGCCGTCGCGGGCGGTGCGTCGGGGTCGTTCGGGTCGTTCGTCCGTGCCCGGTGGTCCTACGTCCTGACCGACCCGAAGACGCTGCACACCGCCTACTCCCTCGAGTCCGCGCTCGACGAGTTCGTCTTCGTCGTCGGGCCCGCGGTCGTGACGATCCTCGCGACGACGGTCGCTCCCCCGGCGGGACTCGTCGTCCCCCTGGTCGCCGCGTTCGTCGGCGGCTGGTGGTTCCTGTCGCAGCGCAGTACCGAGCCACCCCCCGTGCCACCCGTCGAGGGCGTGCGCACGACGTCGGCCATGCGGCAGTCCGGGATGGTCCCGCTCGTCCTGGTCTTCATCGCGATGGGGACCGTGCTCGGGGGCGTCGACGTCGCGACGATCGCGTTCGCGGAGGAGCAGGGTGTCCCCGGGATGGCGGGGATCGTGCTGGCGATCTTCGCGCTCGGCTCGCTGACGTCCGGCCTCGCGTACGGCGCGAAGCACTGGGTCTCGCCGCTGTGGCGTCGGTTCGTCATCGGGGTGGTGCTGCTCGCGGTCGGGACGTCGCTGTTCTCGTTCGCCCACACCCTGCCGGCGCTCGCCGCGATCATGTTCGTCGCCGGGTTCGCGATCGCGCCGACGCTGATCAACGGCAATGCGCTCGTGCAGAACCTCGTGCGCCCGTCCCAGCTCACCGAGGGTCTGGCCTGGGTGGGTACGTCGCTCGGCATCGGGGTCTCGATCGGGGCCTCGCTCACGGGTGCGCGGGTCGACGTCGGTGGCGCTGCCGCCGGGTTCCACGTCGTCATGGCCGGTGGCGCGGTCTCCGTGATCGTCACCCTGATCTCGTTGCGGAGCCTGCGCAAGGACCGGTCGACGGAGCAGATCCGGACGGCCTGACTCCAACGTCACAGCCGATCCGGCTGCGTGGAGGCCTGACGAGGAGCAGAGTGGGAGGTACCCCATTCTCTCGGAGGTCGTTCCATGCCCTTGAAAATCGGCCGCGCTCCCCAGGACAAGCGCAACCGCACCGTCGCCGACCTGCTGGTCGCGCAGCTCGTGGAAGCCGGGGTGAGGCACATCTACGGCATCGTCGGCGACAGCCTCAACCCGGTCGTCGACGCCGTGCGCCGCTCCAACGCCAACGGCACGGGCATCGAGTGGGTGCACGTCCGCCACGAGGAGGCTGCCGCGTTCGCCGCGGCGGCCGAGGCCGAGATCACGGGGCAGCTCGCCGTCTGTGCGGGCTCGTGCGGGCCCGGCAACCTGCACCTGATCAACGGCCTCTACGACGCGAACCGCAACAACGTCCCGGTGCTCGCGATCGCCTCGCACATCCCGAGCGCCCAGATCGGCACCGAGTTCTTCCAGGAGACGCACCCGGACCGGCTCTTCGTCGAGTGCTCGGTGTACTCGGAGATGATCTCGTCGGCCAAGCAGGCCCCGCGGGTCATCAACTCCGCGATCCACCATGCGTTCGCGGGTCCCGGCGTCTCCGTCCTGACGATTCCCGGCGACGTCGCCGACCTTGACGCGGACGCAGCCGTCTCCGACGTCGCGCTCCCCCCGTCCCCGCCGCGCGTCATCCCCAACGCGGACGCCGTCCGCGAGCTCGCCGAGGCGATCGACGCCGCGGAGAAGGTCACGATCTTCGCCGGAGCCGGCGTGCGCGGGGCCCGCGACGAGGTGCTGGCGCTCGCGGAGAAGATCGCCGCTCCCGTCGGGCACTCGCTGCGCGGCAAGGAGTGGATCCAGTACGACAACCCGTACGACGTCGGGATGTCGGGCCTGCTGGGGTACGGCGCCTGCCAGGACGCGATGGAGGGGGCCGACCTCCTCCTGCTCCTCGGCACGGACTTCCCGTACGACCAGTTCTTGCCCGACGACGTCCGCACCGCCCAGGTGGACACCGACCCCGCCCACCTCGGGCGCCGCACCCGGCTCGACCTCGCGGTCGTCGGGGACGTGGCGGAGACCCTCCGGCTCCTGCTCCCGCAGGTCCAGGAGAGCCGCTCGCGCAAGTTCCTCGACGGCAAGGTGAAGGCGCACCGCAAGGCGATGACCGGCGTCGTGGGGGCGTACACCAAGAACGTCGAGAAGGCGGTGCCGATCCACCCCGAGTTCGTCGCGGACCAGCTCGACCAGCTCGCGGGCGACGACGCCGTCTTCACCGTCGACACGGGGATGTGCAACGTCTGGGCGGCGCGCTACCTGACGCCCAACGGCCGGCGGCGCGTGATCGGCTCGTTCAAGCACGGCTCGATGGCGAACGCCGTCCCGCACGCGATCGGCGCGGCCTTCGCGGCACGGGCTGCCGGCGACGAGCGCGACATCATCGCGATGGCCGGCGACGGCGGACTGTCGATGCTGCTCGGCGAGCTCATCACCATCAAGGCGTACGACCTGCCGATCACCGTCGTGCTGTTCGACAACGCCACGCTGGGCATGGTGCGTCTGGAGATGCTGGTCGACGGCCTGCCGTCGTTCGGCACCGACTCCCCGGAGATCGACTACGCCGCGATCGCGAACGGCGTGGGCATCCCGTCGCAGCGCGTCACGGACCCCAAGGCCGTGAAGTCGGCGCTCTCGAAGGCGCTGGCGACGCCCGGGCCGTCGCTCGTGGACGTCGTCACGGACCCGCGGGCGCTCTCGATCCCCCCGACGATCAGCGCCGGCCAGGTCCGCGGGTTCGCCGCCGCGCTGACCAAGGAGGTGCTCGGCGGAGGCATGGGCGAGGCCGTGTCGATGGCACGGTCGAACCTGCGCAACGTCCCGCGCCCGTAGTCCTCCGGCACGGCACAGCAGAACGCCGCCGACCCTCTCGAGGGTCGGCGGCGTTCGTGCGTCAGGAGAGCCGGGTCAGGAGTCGGCGGCGTCCCCCATCGTGGACTCGACGAACTTGCCACGCTTGACCTGGACGTCGTCGCGCATCGCCTCGAGCTCCATCCCCTTGGTCTCGGGGACCCGGAAGTACACGAAGACCAGCGAGAGGACCGCCATCGCCGCGTAGAACCCGTAGGCGAACGTCAGCGAGAAGGACGCCATCGCGGGGAACGTCATCGTGATGGCGAAGTTCGCGAGCCACTGCGCCGCGGCGGCGACCGCGAGCGCCGTCGCACGGATCCGGTTGGGGAACATCTCGCCGAGCAGCACCCAGACGATGGGGCCCCAGGTTGCACCGAAGAAGACGACGAACGCGTTGGCCCCGACCACGGCGACGGTGTCCCAGTTGCCGCTGAACGCGACGTCGTCGCCGGTCCCGGTGGCCTGCGAGAACGCGATCGCCATGAGGCCGAGCGAGATCGCCATGCCGGTGGATCCGACGAGGAGCATGAGTCGGCGTCCGACGCGGTCGACGAGCATGATCGCGATGATCGTGACGACGATGTTGGTCACCGACGTGATCGTCGAGGTGAGGAACGCCTGGTCGGAGTCGAACCCGACGGACTGCCAGAGCGTCGTCGAGTAGTAGAAGATCACGTTGATGCCGACGAACTGCTGGAACACGGAGAGCAGGATGCCGGTCCAGACGATCGGCTTGAGCCCGAACGCGGACCCGCGCAGGTCGCCGAGAGACTGCTTGTCCTCGATGTGCAGGGTCTCGCGGATCTCGTCGATCTTGTGGTCGACGTCCTGCTCGCCCGAGAAGGTCCGCAGCACCTCGGCGGCTTCCTTGTCGCGTCCCTTGTTGACGAGGTAGCGCGGCGACTCCGGGAGGCGGAGTGCGGCGAGTCCGTAGATCGTGGCGGGCACGATCTCGACGAGGAACATCCAGCGCCACGCCTCCTGGCCCAGCCACAGCTGCTCACCGGCACCGCCGGCGACGCCCTGCAGGAGCTGGTCGGAGAGGAGCGCGGCGAAGATGCCGAGCACGATCGCCATCTGCTGCAGCGAGCCGAGACGCCCGCGGAACTTCGACGGCGAGACCTCGGCGATGTACGCGGGGGCGATCACGGACGCGGCACCGATGGCCAGACCGCCGATGATGCGCCAGAGCATCAGGTCGTAGGCACCGACGGCCAGGCCCGAGCCGAGCGCGGAGACGATGAAGAGGATGGCGGCCAGCACCATGACGCGGATGCGTCCGTACTTGTCGGCCAGCGAGCCTGCGAACCAGGCGCCGACGGCGCAACCGAGGAGGGCCGAGGCGACGACGAAGCCCGCGAAGGTGTCGTTGCTCATCCCGAAGTCTTCGCGCAGGGCGTCGACGGCACCGTTGATCACGGACGAGTCGAACCCAAAGAGGAACCCGCCGAGCGCGGCTCCGATACTGATCCCGACGACGCGCCTGTTCAGTCGCGTGGTCTGTACACCCCCGGGTGAATCGCTCACCGTACGCCTCCTCGTTCGTGCGTGGGCCTTGTCGGCCCCTGCTCCGTCGAACACTAACGGGGGGCTATTCCGCTCGCCTGGGGAGAACTTGTGAGCCTCGCCATGGTGGTTCTCACCAGATCTCCCCAGGTCCGGGCGGTCCTGGGCGTCGCGTCAGAGTAGCGCGCAGACGGAGCCGGCCTTGGTGTGGCCCCACGTGACGTCGCGCCAGAAGGTCGCGTTGTAGCCGCTGTTCTGGGTCTGGTAGAACCACGTGCTCAGCGTCTGCCCGGCGCTCAGCGAGCGCTCGGAGGAGGTCGCCCGGGTGCTCCCGGTCGGGCACCCGCTCGCCGAGGGCGAGATCTGGTAGAGCCGGACGAACCCGCGGGTGGAGCTCGACGCCGTGTACGTGCCCCGGATCGTGCTGCCCGAGTCGGAGATGCAGATCTTCCCGCCGGAGACGTACGCACAGCGGTTGCCGGAGGCGAGACGGGCCTGCGGTGCCGCGTCGATCCCGCGGGCGGGTTTGGCGGCGGACTCCGCGGCCTCCTCGCCGCAGTCCTCCACGGCCCGGACGACGGGCATCGCCAGGTCGGCCGGCGCCCCGATCTGCGCGTTGGCGTCGGCGTCCACGACGAGCTCGACCGACGACTCGACCACCGTGCACCCCGGTGACGGGTCGTCGGCCCGCAGGCGCGCGTCGTCGGTGACGGCCTGCGCCCAGGCCCGCCACTCGGCGTCGGAGGACTCCGCGGTCGGCACGCCCGGGATCGGCTCGCCCTGCGACGGCGAGCTCCCGTCTACGTCGGCGGGCTCGGGCCCGGAGACCGCCCCCGCGACCGTGGGCGTCAGCACGAGCGCTACGGCTGCGGTCAGTGCGGTCAGTGTCTTTCGCATGTCACTCCATCGTGGTCTGCTCTGCGGGAACGGTGACGACGGTGCTGTCGGTCACCACGGTGATGCTGTCAGCGGGACTGGTTCCCGGCCACCAGGCCGTGAACCACCCGTCCTGCACGGTCGCCTCGACGACGAGGCCCGCCTCGTTCTCGATGCTGACCTCGGTCACGGCGTCGCCGACGGCACCGACGACGGAGACGACCTCCCCGTCACCGGCGCCCCAGGCCTGCGCCCCGGCGTCGTAGACCACGACGTCGTCCGGCCCGGCGGGAGCCGGGAGCGCCCCCGTGGTGGCGGTCCCCGCGGTCGGCACGTCGCTGCCGGTCAGGCACTGGGCGATCCGACCGTCGTCGGCATAGACCGCCAGGACGTAGGAGCCACGCTGCTCGAGGACCCGCTCCGTCCCGCCCTCGGCCGCGGCGGGCGCGCACTGCGTCTCGGCCGTCGCGAGCGCCGACGCGGTCGCTGCCACGGGGGTCGCCTCCCAGGTCGCGTAGGCGACGGTGCCCGACGGGCCGAGCACGGCGACGCCGACGAACACGAGTGCGACGGCGGCCGCACCGGCCGCGGCCACGGCGGCCGGACGACGTCGTGGGACCGGGCGGGGCTCGGGGACGGGCTGGGCGACGGTCCGTGCGAGCAGCGCACGCGCGGGCAGCGAGTCCGGGTCGGCGACCACGTCACGCGCGGGGTCAGTGGCGGCGAGTGCCTGCAGGACGGGTGAGTCGTTCATGATCGTGCCCCCTGAACGTCGGCCCGCCGCGTCGTCGCGGCGAGCATCGTGCTGAGTCGGCGTCGCGCCCGGTGCAGCCGGACGAGGTACGCCCTGGAGGAGCAGCCGAGAACCTGGGCAGCCTCGGCGGTCTCGAGCTCTTCCCAGACGGCCAGGGAGAGCACCTCCTGGTCGGCGGCGCGCAGGCGACCGAACGCCTCCACGACGTCGGTGCGGAGCGCGACCTCGTCGGCGAGGTCGGACGGCGGCAGGGGTGGCTCGGCGTCCATGCGGATCTGGAGGGACTCCCAGCGTCCGAGCCCCCGCAGCTGGGTGCGCATGACGTTGTAGGCGATGGCGAAGAGCCAGGGCCGCACGTGCGTGGGCTCGGGATCGAAGCGCCGCCAGGCGGTCGCGAAGGTGTCGGCGACGACGTCGTCGACGATCCGGGACGGAGCACGACGGGCGACGAACCGGGTCAGCTCGCCGTAGTGGGCGCGGAACGCCTCGCTGAACCGCTCCTCGCGGTCGCCCATCGCCTGTCCCTCTCGGTCGGTGTACCCCTGCTCCCCCTGCGTTGCCGGCACCGGCATCGTGGTTACACCCCGCTGTCGAGAAATCTCAGGACCCATCCTGCGGACACTCTAGGCAACCTGCGGCAATCGGTCCGGTACGGCCGCGCACCCGTGCTATCCAGGGAGGATGACCGTCGAACACCTCGTCCTCATGGGCGTCGCAGGCTCGGGCAAGACCACCGTCGCGGAGATCCTCACGGAGCGGACCGGCCGGCCGTACGCCGAGGCGGACGACTTCCACCCGGCGGAGAACGTCGCGAAGATGCAGGCCGGGACACCGCTGGACGACGCAGACCGGGCACCCTGGCTCGCCGCGATGCGCGACTGGTTGACGACACAGGCGGACGCCGGGCGGTCCACGGTCGTCACGTGCTCGGCACTGCGCCGCCCATACCGGGACACCCTCCGCGAGGCGCGCGGACGCGTGCGGTTCGTCCACCTCGACGGCTCCCCCGACCTCCTCGCCGAGCGGATCGGCGCGCGCGCCGGGCACTTCATGGGCGCCGGGATGCTGGCCTCCCAGCTCGAGACGCTCGAGCCCCTCGACCCGGACGAGGACGGCATCCGCCTCGACGTCGCGGCGGCACCGCACGAGCTGGCCGACGCCGCGCTCGCGCCCCGGGACAGCGGGTCGTCGCCGACGGACTAGCCGACCGTCACGCCGAACACGAGTCCCAGCCCGTACGTGACGGCGGCGGCCCCCAGCCCGATCGCGAGCTGACGCAGCGCCCGCGTCACGGGCGAGGTGCCCGAGAGCAGCCCCGTCGTCGCGCCGGTGAGGATCAGCGCCACGCTGACCAGGCCCGTCGCGGTCAGCACCGCAGCGATCCCCGTCATGCCGAACAGGTACGGCAGCACCGGGATCAGCGCGCCGGAGGCGAAGAAGCAGAAGCTCGACCAGGCAGCGCCCCAGGCGGTGCCGTGGGTCTCGTGGTCGTCATCCGTACCGGCCGGGACGATCGGCCGACCGGTCGCCGCGAGCATCTCGGCGGCGTGGGCCTCGGCCTCCTCGGGCGCCATACCGCGCGCCCGGTAGACGAGCGCGAGCTCGTTGGCGTCGACGTCCAGGCGTCCGACGGCGGCGCTCGCCTCGGGATCGGGCGTCGAGGCGTCGAGCAGCTCCCGCTGGGAGCGCACGGAGACGAACTCCCCCGCCGCCATCGACAGCGCGCCGGCGAGCAGGCCCGTGAGCCCGGAGATCAGGACCGTCGCGGCCCCGGCACCCGCCGCGCCGATGCCGAGCACCAGGGCGAGGTTTGAGACGAGTCCGTCGTTGGCCCCGAAGACGGCGGCGCGGAACGTGCCGGAGAGGCGGTTGCGGCCTCGCGTGGCGAGCCCGCGGACGACCTCGGCGTGGATCTGCTCGTCCGCCGCCATCGCGTCCGTCGCGTCGACGTCGGCGGCGTACTCCGACCGCCCCTCCGCCCGCTGGGCCAGGGCCAGGACGAAGACCCCGCCGAACCGCCGCGCGAGCCACGCGAGACCGCGGCTGCGCCAGTCGCCCCTCTGCGGCCGGCCCACGTCGTCGCCCAGCAGGTCGATCCAGTGCTGGGCGTGACGCTGCTCCGCGTCCGCGAGCGCCAGCAGGATGTCGCGCTCCTCCCCCGTGCGCCGGGACGCGAGGTCCGTGTACACCCCCGCCTCGGCACGCTCGTCGGCGAGGTACCTGCGCCAGCGCTTGACGTCGGCGGGCGTGCGGGAGCCGTTGCCGGACAGGCGCGGGTCGGTGGATCGGTCGTCGCTCACCCCTCCAGTGTCTGACTTTCGGCCCCGAGGCGCGTTCGGTCGTCCACACTCTTCGGTGCGCCGGGCGCGTCTGGGTCCTTGACGACGGCCGCCGAGCAGCCGTGGTCGAGTACGACGGGTCCGCCACCTGCGCTCCGCCCTTCGACGGCGAGAACCACCCTCTCCCCTGTCACGGTTGCGCCGCAGACCGCGGGCGGGGTTGGATCGCACCATGACTGCTGACCTGACCCGTCCCGAGATCGACGCCCCCGAGGGCCCCGCACCCACCGACCTGGAGGTCGTCGACGTCGTCGTGGGCGACGGCGAGGAGGCCCAGCCGGGCGCGACCGTCACGATCCACTACCTCGGCGCGGAGTACGAGTCCGGCGAGGAGTTCGACTCGTCCTGGAGCCGCGGCGAGCCCATCGAGTTCCCCCTCGCCCGTCTGATCCCGGGCTGGCAGCGCGGGGTGCCGGGCATGAAGGTGGGTGGGCGTCGCAAGCTCGTCGTCCCGCCGTCGCTGGCCTACGGCCCCGCGGGCGCCGGCCACCGCCTCTCCGGCAAGACCCTGATCTTCGTGATCGACCTGCTCGGCACCCGCTGAGCACCGCCCGGGCGTCCGACGCCGCCCGGGTCCACACGTCCTGTGCGCACGACGGCGGCCCGCCCGGGTCGCCGTCGTCGTCGTTTCTGTGATCTGTGGGTGCGATCAGGCACAATGCACCGTGGTAGGTGGACTCCGGTCCACGAAGCCCGAACCTTGAGGTCAACCGTGATCACTGTCAGTACGGACGGATCGTGCCTCCGCAATCCAGGTGGCGCGGTCGGGTGGGCCTGGATCAACCACGACGGGACGTTCGACGCCGGTGGTGCAGCCTCCGGGACCAACCAGACCGCGGAGCTGACGGCCCTGCTCGAGGCCGTCCGCGCTCATCCGGGCGACGAGCCGTTGATGATCGAGTCGGACTCGCAGTACGCCATCAAGTGCGCCTCCGAGTGGCTCGAGGGCTGGCGCCGCAAGGGGTGGAAGACGGCAAGCGGGAGCCCCGTCAAAAATCTTGAACTGGTGCAGTTGATCGACCGCGCAATCTCCGAGCGCGAGGGCCCGGTGCGGTTCCGTTGGGTGCGTGGCCACGTCGGCAACCCGTTCAACGAGCGCGCCGACCAGCTCGCGGGGCACGCCGCCCAGGACTGGGCGTCGGGGCGCGGAGACCTGGACGCCGTCTTCGGCGAGGCCTCCCCGCTCGTCGAGGGCGCGACGTCGCGCCGCCCGAGCTCTGCGCGCGAGGAGGTCGCCGCGACCACCGGTACCAAGGCCGCCACGGAACGCCCCGCGGAGCCCGCCTGGTCGAACGGCACGCTCTTCGACTGAGTCGCTCACGCGCAGACCTCCGACGGACGGATCAGACCGGTGAGCTCGACGCACAGCCCCGACGCGGAGGTCCGGCACGTCTCCGACCGCCCGCTGAGCCTCGGTGACACGCTCGGCCTGCTCGCCCGCGGACCGTACGACCCCGTGCAACGCCACGTGGACGGGACCGTCTGGCGCACCGCCCTTCTCCCGGCCGGCCCCGTGACCACGGCGCTGGTCGCGGACGGCACGCGGTCCGCCGTCGTGCGGGCGTGGGGTCCGGGCGCCGAGGAGGCGCTCCGCCGAGTCCCCACGCTGCTCGGCGAGCTCGACGACGCGACGACGTTCACGCCCCCGGCCCCGGTCCGGGAGGCACACCATCAGCACCCCGGCCTGCGGATCCCGCGGACGGACGAGGTCGCCCAGGCGTTCGTCGGCGCGATCCTGGACCAGCGCGTGACGAGCATCGAGGCGTTCGGCGCCTGGGGACGGCTGGTCCGCCGCTTCGGCACGCCGGCCCCGGGCCCCGCGCCGGACGGGATGCGCGTCCCCCCGGCCGCCGCCGACTGGGCACGGATCCCCACCTGGGAGTGGCAGCAGGCCGGCGTGGACCCCGGACGCGCACGGACTGTCACCTCGGCGATGGCCCGGGCCGCCTCGCTCGAGCGCCTCGGCAGCCTGCCCGCCACCGAGGCGCAGGAGCGCCTGACGTCGCTGCCGGGCGTGGGTCGCTGGACGGCGTCCGAGGTGGCGTGCCGCGCCTGGGGGGACGCTGACGCGGTGCCGGTCGGCGACTTCCACGTCGCCTACGGGGTGGTGCACGCCTTCACCGGGGAGCACGTCCCGCGCCCCGGACCCGGGGTCCGGACCACGGGGCTCTCACCGGCAGACGCGCAGATGCTCGAACTGCTCGAGCCCTCGCGACCCCACCGGTTCCGTGTGCTGCGGCTCCTCGCCCTGTCCGGCCGGGGGGAGCGTCCGCGCCGCGGTCCGCGGGCCGCACCCCCGACGCACCTGCGTCACTGACCTCGCAGCCGCACGACGTCGTTATTCCCCCGTTCGCCCGTAGCGTCACCGCTGGCGAGCGCGCGGTCCGCCTGACAGGTTGGGACGTACCGCAACGACTTTGGAGGTCGACGCATGACTGTCCCCATGATCACGCTCAACAACGGTGTGCAGATCCCCCAGCTCGGCTTCGGCACGTACCAGATCCCGCCCGAGGACACCGCCGACGCGGTCGCCACGGCGCTCAAGGCGGGCTACCGCCACATCGACACCGCCGAGATGTACGGCAACGAGGCGGGCGTCGGCGAGGCCGTGCGCAACTCCGGCCTGGACCGCAGCGAGGTCTTCGTCACGAGCAAGCTCAACAACGGCTTCCACGACTACGACGACGCGCTGGCCGCGATGGACCAGACGCTCGCCGACCTCGGTCTCGACTACGTCAACCTCTTCCTGATCCACTGGCCGCTGCCCGAGGTCGGTGACTTCACCGAGACGTGGCGCGCGATGGAGGAGATGTACCGCCAGGGCAAGGCCCGCGCGATCGGCGTCTCGAACTTCCAGCCGCACCACATCAACAAGCTGCTCGACTCGGGCACGGTGGTTCCCGCCGTCAACCAGATCGAGGTGCACCCGTACTTCGTCCAGAGCGACGTGCGCGAGGCGAACGCCGGCCACGACATCGTGACCGAGGCCTGGTCGCCGATCGCCCAGGGCAAGGTGCTGGACGACCCGACGGTGGTGCGCATCGCCGAGCGCCTGGAGCGCACCCCCGCCCAGGTGGTCCTGCGCTGGCACATCGAGCGCGGCGACGTCGTGTTCCCCAAGTCGGCGACGCCGAAGCGCATCGAGGAGAACTTCGCTCTCTTCGACTTCGAGCTCACCGACGCCGACCGGGCGGACATCACGGCCCTCGACAAGGGCGAGCGGATCGGCCCGAACCCGGACGAGTTCAACTACGTCCCGAGCTAGTCACCCCGCACGGACAGGCGCCCCCGTCGACCTCGGTCGGCGGGGGCGCGGTCGTGCTCGGTGCTAGATCGCGCAGCCGTCCGGCCCGCAGGCCTCGGCGTCCGTGGTGCCCGGGACGGTCTGCAGCGTCGGCGGGGCGACCTGGGCGAGCACGTCGCGGAAGACCTCGGGCGACTGTGCCCCCGAGACGCCGTACTTGCCGTCGAAGACGAAGAACGGCACGCCCTGGATCCCGTAGGCCCGCGCCTGGGCGATGTCTGCCTGCACGGCGTCCGCGTACGTCCCGGCCTCGAGAACCTCGCGGGTCTCGTCGGCGTCCAGCCCGACGTCGGCCGCGAGCGCCACGAGCTCGTCGACCTTGCCGACGTGGCGGCCCTCGACGAAGTAGGCGCTGAGCAGGCGCTCCTTCATCTCGAGCTGCACGCCCTTGGACAGCGCGTGGTGCAGGAGCTGGTGGGCGGCGAGGGTCTTGGTCTGGTGGACGTCGTCGAAGTGGTAGTCCAGCCCTTCGGCGGCGGCCAGCTCGGTCATCTGCCCGAGCATCTGCTCGACCTGGGGCAGCGGCATGCCCTTGTGGTGAGCGAGGAAGTCCGCGGCGGTGCCCTCGAAGTCCACGGGCGTGTCGGGGGCGAGCTCGAACGAGTGGTAGGTGATCTCGACGTCTCCGTCGTGGTCGGCGAGCGCCGTCTCGAGGCGGCGCTTGCCGACGTAGCACCAGGGGCAGGCGATGTCTGACCAGATATCAATAGTTGTCACGGCAACGACAACGGCATGCGGACGTGCGTCATTCCCGGGCCGCGGCGCGGGCGAGTGCCTTCTGCGCCTTCTCCTCGATCTCGTCGGTCAGGCGGACCGCGCCCTGCGCGTGGGCGTCGAGGAGCGCACGAGCCACTTCCGGGTCGCCGCCGCCGGAGCTGGCACGGAACCAGTCCGAGACCCGCACCCCGTGCTCGGGCCGGTGCTCGACGACGACGCCGTCCCCCGCCTGCACGACGCCGGGGGTCAGCACCCGCAGGTAGCAGCCCGTCCGGTTCGCCTCGGTGAAGCGCCGCACCCACTTCTCCTCCCCGAGCCGCCGCGCGAACGTCGCACACGGTGTGCGGGCGTCCGTGACCTCGAGCAGCGCGGTGCCCACCCGCCAGCGTTCGCCGATCACGGCGTCGGACGTCTCGACCCCGCGCGTGCGCAGGTTCTCCCCGAACAGCCCGGGGACGACGTCGTACCCGAGCTCGGCGGACCACCAGCCGGCGTCCTCGGCCGAGTAGGCGTAGACGGCCTGCTCCGGCCCGCCGTGGTGGTCGCGGTCCGCCTGGACGTCGGCGTAGAGGCCGAGCGGTCGGACTTTGACGGGGCCGTCGACCGGACGCTTGTCGATCGCGGTCACGCCGACGCTGCCCGGGTCGGGGGCGAGCTGTGCGACGCGGCAGACGGCGAGGACGGTTCCCGGGGAGGTCATGGCCGAGATTCTCCCACCGGTTCCCCCTGCCGACGAGTGCTTTCCGTGGCAATCTGCCGTCGTAGGCCCTACTACCCGCCGGAGCGACATGTCAGCCCAGAGCACCGAGACGGCTCAGCTGCCTCAGCGTCAGATCTACCTCATCTTCGGCGGGCTGATGCTCGCGATGCTCTTGGCCGCACTCGACCAGACCGTGGTCTCCACCGCGCTGCCGACGATCGTCTCAGACCTCGGCGGGGCCGAGCACCTGTCGTGGGTGGTCACGTCGTACATGCTCGCGTCGACGGCCACCACGGTGCTGTGGGGCAAGCTCGGCGACCTCTACGGCCGCAAGTGGCTGTTCATCATCTGCATCGTGATCTTCCTGATCGGCTCGATCCTCTCGGGCACGTCGCAGACGATGGGCCAGCTCATCGCCTGGCGTGCCGTGCAGGGCGCAGGCGGCGGCGGGCTGATGGTGCTCTCCCAGGCGATCATCGGCGACGTCGTCTCCCCCCGGGAGCGCGGCAAGTACCAGGGGTTCTTCGGTGCGGTCTTCGGCGTCTCGTCGGTCGCGGGACCGCTGCTCGGCGGGTTCTTCGTGGACAACCTGTCGTGGCGCTGGGTGTTCTACATCAACATCCCGATCGGGATCGTCGCGCTCATCGCCGTCGTGGCGGTGCTGCCGAAGATCACGCCGCGGGCCAAGCCGTCCATCGACTACGCGGGGATCATCCTGCTCGGCGCGATCGCCACGTCCCTCGTGCTGGTCACGAGCCTCGGCGGCACGACGTGGGACTGGAACTCGCCACAGATCTGGGGGCTGGCGATCTTCGGCGTCGCCGCGATCGGCGCCTTCGTCCTCGTGGAGCAGCGCGCGCCGGAGCCCGTGCTCCCCCTGCGCCTGTTCCGCAACAAGACCTTCTCCACGGCCGCGGTCGTCGGCTTCGTGATCGGGTTCGCGATGTTCGGCGCGATCACGTTCCTCCCTCTCTACCTGCAGCAGGTCAAGGGCTCGAGCCCGACGGCCTCCGGACTCGAGATGACCCCGATGATGGTCGGGATGCTCCTGACGTCGATCGGGTCCGGGCAGATCATCTCCCGCACCGGCCGCTACAAGGTCTTCCCGATCCTCGGCACCGCGATCACCGCCCTCGGGCTGTACCTGCTCTCGCTCATGGGGGTCGGGACCTCGACGCTCCAGGCGGGCCTGAGCATGTTCGTGCTCGGCGCCGGGCTCGGCATGGTGACGCAGGTGCTCGTGCTGTCGGTGCAGAACTCGGTCGAGTACCGCGACCTCGGCACGGCCACGTCAGGCGCGACGTTCTTCCGCACCATCGGATCCTCCGTGGGGGTCGCCGTCTTCGGGTCCGTGTTCGCGAACCGGCTCGAGGGCAACCTGCTGAGCGGGGCGCCGGACAGCGCCCAGGGTCCGTGCGCACCCGACGTGCTGGCGGCCAGCACCGCCGGGCTGGCCCAGTGCCCGGACGACGTCCAGACCTGGTTCACCCAGGCCTACGCCGACTCGCTGCACACCGTCTTCCTCTGGGCGGTACCAGTCGCTGTCGTCGCGTTCCTGCTGACGTGGATGCTCCCCGAGGTCACCCTGCGCACCGCGACCAAGGACAGCGACGAGGCACAGAACGCCGGCCAGGCCGCGGGCGACACCTTCGCGCTGCCGTCGAGCCGGACCTCGTCCGAGGAGCTGCGGCTGATCCTCTGGCAGCGCGTCGGCGCACGCGACCCGCTGCGCGTCTACTCCGCGATCTCCGGGGAGGTCGACCTCGACCCGGAGGAGTGCTGGATGGTCACGCGCGTCTCGCTCAAGGGCACCCGCTCGATCGCCACGATGGCGGAGCGCGCCGAGGTCTCGGAGGCGACGGCCCGCAGCGTCGCCCTCGGCCTGGAGGCGCAGGGCCTCGTCAGCGTGGACGGCGACCGGGTCGACGCGACCGCAGCCGGGCACGAGGCCGCGGAGCGGATCCGCGCCGTCGAGCGCACCCACATCGAGCACCTCGTCTCCGAGTGGGAGGGCGAGCCCGAGGTCGACGCGCTCGTCGAGCACTTCACCGACAGCCTCCTGGAGGACGTACCGCCGCCACGCCGCGCGGACTGAGCCGGGCCGGCGGGGTCAGGCCAGGTCAGGCCGTCGCGGGGCCGAATCCCGCACGGTCGACGACGAGCGCGAGCTGCACCCGGTTCGTCGCGCCCACCTTGGTCATGGCCCGGTTCAGGTGGGTCTTGACCGTGGCCTCGCTGACATACGCCGTGGCGGCGATCTCCGCGTTGGACAGACCCTGCGCGACGGCGCACGCGAGCTCGTGCTCCCGGGCCGTCAGCGCGGCCATCTGCCGCTGGGCGTGGTCCCGCTCCGGAGCGCGCGGGTCGGCCGCGACACGCGCAACGACCGCCTTGGCCGCACGGGGCGAGAGCGTGCCGTCGCCGGCCGCGACCGCCGCCACCGCGCGCGAGATCTCGCCCGGGTCGGCGTCCTTGGCCAGGAACCCGGCGGCACCGGCCTGGATGGCGTCGATGACGGCGGCCTCGCTGCTGAAGGAGGTCATCGCGAGCACCGCGGGCGGCGTCGGGAGGCGTGTGACGGCCCGCGTCGCCGCGATCCCGTCCACCCGTGCCATGTGCAGGTCCATCAGGACGACGTCGGGGTGGTGGGCCTGGATCCCCGGCACCACCTCGTCGCCGTCAGCCGCCGTCGCGACCACCTCGACGGTGCCGTCGGCACCGAGGATCGTCTCGAGCAACCTGCGCACCATCGGGTCGTCGTCGACGACCATCACCCTGATCACCCGCCGACCCTATCCGTGACCGGCGACATCCCCGGTCAGGCGGGGTCGACCGCCCACGGCAGGTGCGCGGTGACCACGAAGCGTCCGTCCTGGGCACCGGCCGAGAACGTGCCGTTAAGCGCCTCGCACCGCTCCTGCATGCCGACCAGCCCGGCGCCCGCGCCCGGCATCGTCGCCGAGGTCCCGTCCGCGGGCAGTGCATTGCGCACGACCACGTCAACGCCCTGCCCGGGCCGTGCCCGCACGTCGACGTCCGCGCGTGCACCCGGCGCGTGCTTGACCACATTCGTCAACGACTCCTGCACCACCCGGTAGACGGCGCGGTTCAGGGCGTCCGGCGCCTGCTCTGCCTCCTGGACGAAGACCGTGCCGGAGACGTCCAGCCCGGCCGACCGTGCGTCGTCGAGAAGCCTCGGCAGGTCCGCGAGCGCCGCCGGAGTACCCGCGTAGTGCTCGGCACCGGCACGCAGGGAGTGGATGAGGCCGTGCATCTCGTCGAGGGCGGTGCGCGCGGAGGTCCGCATGGACCGTGCCGCCTCGCCGACGGCGTCGTCGTCGCTGCCGACCTCGAGCGCCGAGGCGTGCAGGGACAGGACCGACAGGTGGTGGGCGACGGTGTCGTGCATCTCGCGGGCAATCAGGTCGCGCTCCTCCTGCCGGCTGAGCTCGGTGCGCATGAACGCGGCCTCGGTGGTGAGGGTGTCGGCGCGCGTGGCCTCGGCGGCGGCGAGGCTACGGGCCTCCGCGGCGTTGGCGGCGTACCGGCGCAGGAGCCCCACGCCGGTGGCGAGGGCGATCGCCACCAGGGCGAGGATGACGTAGCCGATCCACGTCATCGACGAGTAGGTGCCGTCCGACGACGTCGCCGACCAGATCACCTGGCTGCCGGTCCGGCCTCCGTCGCGCCGGAGCGACGCCGCCGTGGCGAGCAACGTCGCGCCGCCTGCGACCAGGATCGGCCGCACCGGGTGTCGGCGAACCACCCAGCTGAACGCGATCAGCGCTCCCAGCGAGCCGATCGGCAGGACGACACCCAGGGCGGCCGCCCCGAGGCACACGAGGAGCGGGTACCGCCGCCGCCAGAGCATCGACGTCGCGACGAGGGCCGCCGCGCTGAAGCCGACGACCGCGGCCAGGATCTCGACGTCGCCCTCGGCCGGCTGCTCCAACGCCGCGTTCAGCATCGACCAGAACCACACGCTCGCGACCGCGAAGCCCGTCCCGATCTTGCTCAACGCGCGCCGTTCGGTGCGCTGCGCTGCGGTGGGGGCCTTGGCGGGCGGCGCCCAGTGATCGGGATGCATGGCCGCGAGCCTACGCAGGCCCACCGACTCCGTCGTCCACCGTCCGGCTGGTGCCGGGCCGCCGAACGTCAACCGTCCGGCTACCCGGTCCGAGCCGGTCGGGTGACGCGTCCGTAGACCCCGGCCGAGCAGGATCGGTGGTGTTCGCAATCGTCCTGCACGACGCACCGACCGAGGAGTCATCGTGACCGTTCCCACCGAGCCCACCGGGCCCACCCAGAAGCAGTCCGCCCCCGAGCAGCCGCCGTTCGCCCCGCAGAACCCCGCACCGGTCGCCACGAAGTCCTGGTTCGCCCGGCACAAGATCCTGACCGGGATCGGCGGGGTGATCGTCCTGATCATCGCCGTCAACGTGCTCGGCGGCGGCGGGGACGACGGCGACGTGGCCGCGACGACGGGCGACGCCACCGCGGTCGAGGAGTCGGCCGTCGAGTCCGAGGACGCCGCGGCCGACATGGCCGACACAGCGGACGCCGAGGACGCGCCGAAGGAGGACGCCCCGAAGGAGGAGCCGGCCGAGACCACCCCCGGGATCGGCGACGCCGTCCGCGACGGCAAGTTCGAGTTCACCGTCACCGGGGTCGAGACGGGCGTGGCCTCGGTCGGGAACGAGTACCTCAGCCAGGAGGCGCAGGGCCAGTACGTCCTGGTGTCGATGAGCGTCGAGAACATCGGCGACGAGTCGCAGTACTTCTTCGGCGACAACCAGTCCCTGACGGACACCGAGGGGCGCACCCACTCGGCCGACAGCTCGGCCTCGATCTACCTCGAGGAGTCCGACAGCCTCGCCACCGAGATCAACCCCGGCAACTCCGTCGACGGGATCGTGGCCTTCGACGTCCCCGCCGACGCGGTCCCCGCGACGATCGACCTGCACGACTCGGCGTTCTCCGGCGGAATCGTGGTCACGCTCAAGTGATCTGAACCGCGCCGGCCCGGTGCGTGCAGACCGTCCGGTCGTCCGGACGGCCCGTGCGCGCCGGGCCTCCGTGCGTCACGGCGTCACGGCGTCACGGCGTCACGGCGTCAGCAGTGCACGGCCCCCAGGTCGGCGAAGACCGCGCTGTTGAGGCGGAACGCGACGCAGGCCTCCGCGACCGTCCGCTCGACCTCCGCCTCGGTGAGCGGCAGCGCGTCGAGGCGCTCGCGGTACAGGTCCTTAAACGGCTTGGCCTTCGGGATCTCGGGGAACGTGTAGAACGCGAGGCTCTCCGGCCCGAGCCCGTAGTGCCGCTCGAGCATGCGCTTGACGATCTGCCCGCCCGAGAGGTCGCCGAGATACCGGGTGTAGGCGTGCGCGGCGTACAGCGCGACGTCGTCCCCCAGGTCTGAGAGCGCCGCCACGTAGGCGCGGGTCGCCGGGCGGATCGTCACGGCGCGCTGCCACTCGGGGCCGAGGAGGAACGTCAGGTCCTGCTCGATCGCCGTCGTCCGCTCGAGCTCGTCGAAGACCAGCGACGCCCCGGCGGGGTGGACGCCGACCCTGGCGCTCGCCGCCTCCAGGGCCCCGTAGATCGCCCACTGCTGCGCCGCGAGGTCGGCATAGGCCGCCACGGTGAGCTGCCCGGACATCAGCGCCTCGATGAACCCGGTGGACTCCGCCTTCCCGTGCTCGGCACGTGTTCCCTCCCGCAGGCTCGCCGAGAGCGTCGGGCGGTCGGTCAGGGTTGCTGCGGGGGACATGGCGCCTCCGGGGTGGCAGGACGTGGAACTGACGGTACGTCAGCACCTTATCTTACTGAGGTAAGGCTTGCCTAGCCTAGGCCGCATGTCGCTCTGACGAGGAGCGCCACCGCTCCCGTGCGAAGAAGATCGCCGCGATCACCACGGTCAGCCCGGCGGCCGAGAGCACCTGAGCGCGCGCGACGTCGTCGGTCAGCATCAGCAGGACGAGCCCGCCGAGCGCGGCGAGCGTGAACCACGTCAGCCCCGGGTAGCCCCACATCCTCAGCTTCATCGGCTGCCCCGACTCGCGCGCCGCCGCCTCGATGCGGGGACGCAGCCGCAGCTGGGAGACCGCGATGAAGATCCAGATCACCAGCAGCGCGGCGCCCACCGCGTTGAGCAAGATCTCGAGGAGCGCCTCGGGCAGCAGGTAGTTGAGGAACACGGACACGAACCCGAAGAACACGCTCAGCAGCACCGCCGTCCACGGCACCTCGGTGCGCGAGACACGTCCCATGACGGCGGGCGCGTCACCACGTCCCGCGAGCGAGAACATCATCCGTGACGTCGCGTAGATGTTGGCGTTGAAGGCGCTGAGCAGCGCGACGACCACCACGACCTCCATCACGCGGCTCGCGTTCTCCAGCCCGGCCACGTCGAGAACCGCGACGAACGGACTCTCCAGCAGAGCCGGCGAGTTCCACGGCAGCACCGTCACCATGATCGCGATCGACCCGACGTAGAAGAACAGGATGCGCCAGACGATCGTGTTGGTGGCCTTCGCGACGGCCTTCTGCGGGTCACGCGCCTCGGCCGCGGCGATCGTGACGATCTCGATCCCGCCGAACGCGAAGACGACCACGAGCAGCGCCGACGCGATCCCCTGGATCCCCATCGGGGCGAAACCGCCGTACCCCAGCAGGTACTCCGTCCCCACCGGCTCGGTCCCGGGCAGGAGCCCGAAGACCAGCAGCACGCCGACCACCAGGAACGCGACGATCGCCGCCACCTTGATGAAGGCGAACCAGAACTCCATCTCCCCGAAGTTGCGAACGCCGGCGAGATTCACGACGGCGAACACCACCACGATCGCGGCGCCGAACACCCACGCGGGGACGCCCGGGAGCCAGCGCTCCATGATCTGCGAGGCCCCGGTGATCTCGGCGCCCAGCACCATGATCAGCATGAACCAGTACAGCCAGCCCATCGTGAACCCGGCCCAGCGCCCCAGCGCCGTCTCGGCATAGACCGAGAACGAGCCCGACGCCGGGACGGCCGTCGCCATCTCCGCGAGCATCCGCATCAGCAGGATCACGAGCCCGCCCGCGATCATGTAGCTGATCAGCACCGCGGGGCCCGCCGTGTGGATCCCGACCCCGCTGCCGAGGAAGAGGCCGGCCCCGATGGCGGACCCGAGGCCCATCATCGTCAGGTGCCGGGTGCGCAGACCCTTCGCGAGCGGCGCACCCTCCGAGGGAGGGCCTGTGGGTGCGGTGGATGCTGGGTCGCGCGGGGCGTCGTCGTGCATGGGAGGCACGCTATGCGTCCGCACGCGCCGACGCCTGGTCAGCCTGACCCCACCGAGCCCGAGTCCGTGGCCTCCGCCTCGTCCCGGGCGTTCGCGTGCGACGAGGTCAGCCACGCCGCGACGATGAAGGCGAGACCCGCCAGCCCGATCACGACGTCGGGGATGTCGAACCGCAGTGTCAGCAGGAGCAGGGTCGCGAGGGTGCCGATCGCCCAGTGCGCACCGTGCTCCAGGTACCGGTACTCGGCGAGCGTCCCCTGCCGGACGAGGTAGACCGTCATCGACCGGACGAACAGCGCCCCGACGCCGAGCCCGAGAGCGATGATGAGCGGGTCGGGGGTGATCGCGAAGGCCCCGATGACGCCGTCGAACGAAAACGTCGCGTCGAGCACCTCGAGGAACATGAACATCGAGAACGCCGCCTTGCCCGCGAGCGCCACGGTCCCACCGGCCGAGCGTTCGGCGGCGTCGAGCTTCTCGGCGCGACGCTCCTCCTGGGCCTCCATGACGGTCGCGATCCCGTTGACGGCCAGATAGGTCACCAGGCCCGCGAGGCCGGCGAAGAGGACCCTGCCGGCATCCTCGGGCTCGGCGAGGAACCGCGACGTCAGCATCAGGGCGAGACCCGCGAGGATCACGGGCAGCGTGCCGAGGTGCCCGGCCTTCTGCAGCGGCCGCTCCACCCAGCTGAGCCACGTGATCCTGCGCTCGGGGTCGAAAATGAACTCGAGGAACAGCATGAGCAGGAAGATCCCGCCGAACGCCGCGATCGTCGGGTGCGCCTCGTTGAGGATGTACCCGTAGGTGCCGGGCTCGTGCGGGTCGCCCTTCTCGAGTGCGAGGGTGAACGCCTCCGACGGCGAGATGCCGCCCGTGAGGCTCACGATCACGAACGGGAAGATCAGCCGCATGCCGAAGACGGCGATGAGGATGCCGACGGTGAGGAACATCTTCTGCCAGAACTCGTTCATCCGGCCCAGGTACTTCGCGTTCACCGCCGCGTTGTCGAACGAGAACACGATCTCGACGACGATCAGGATCGCGGTGAGCGAGACGGCGGCCCAGCCGTCGTACCAGAACGCGATCGCCAGCGCGGCGACGAGCACCACGATGTCGATGCGGAAGAACTTCAGGGTGCCCACGGCGGGCCTCTCCAGACGGGGACGACGGAAGGCGCGACGACGGCGGGCGCCCCGACGAGTGTAGGACCGCTACGCGGACGCTCGCCGGACCAGGGACGTGGGGAGGGTGACGGCCGCGGGCTCCTGTCCGTCGATGACCTCGAGGAGGAGCCGCACCATCTCGGAGCTGATACGGGCGAACGGTTGCCGCATGGTCGTCAGTGGCGGATGGAGCGCGGCGGCGACACCGGAGTCGTCGAACCCTCCCACGGCGACGTCCTCAGGAACTCGGCGACCAGCGGCCTGGAGCGCGACCAACGCACCGGCCGCCATCAGGTCGGACGCCACGAAGACCGCGTCGAGATCCGGTCTCCGCCCCAGGAGCTCCACCATGGCGTGCCTGCCCGACTCGCGGGAATAGTCCCCGTGCGCGACGAGCTCGGGGTCGAAGGAGTCACCGAGCACGTCGCGGTACCCGTCGAACCGCAGCTGCCCGCCCGGGGTGTCGAGCGGGCCGGTGATCGTCGCGACGCGACGTCGACCCGTCGCGACGAGGTGCTCGGTCATCTTCCGGCCACCGCCGGAGTCGTCGGCCGCGACGAACCCGATCTCACGCTCGTGCCCCAGAGGCACCCCGCAGGCGACGGTCGGGATGCCCTGGCGGATCAGGTCCGTGAGGATTGGGTTGCCCTGGTGAGAGCTGATCAGCAGGACACCGTCGACGTGCCCGGCGGCGACGTATGCGCTGATCCGACGACGTTCCTCGGCCGTCCCGGCGACCATCAGCAGCAGCGGCATCTCGCGTTTCGCGAGCTCTTCCGCGGCCCCGCGCAGGAGGATCGAGAAGTTGGGGTCGTCGAAGAGCAGGTGCTGGGGTTCGGTGAGCAGGAACGCCACCGAGTTCGCTCGGCCCGTGACCAGCGAGCGGGCGTGCTGGTTCGCCTGGTACCCGGTCGTCCGGATGGCCTCCTCCACGGCGGAGAGAGCGTCGGGCGAGACCCAGTGACCACCGTTGATCACCCGGGAGACCGTGCCTCGGGAGACCCCGGCGGCCGCCGCGACGTCGCGGATCGTCGGCCGTCGCCGGTCCGCCCTTCCCGGGCGCGATTCTGCTCCCTCGTCCACGAGTCGTGAGTCTACGGACATCTCTCAGGCCTTGACCGCACCGGCCGCAAGATCGACCTGCCAGTACCGCTGCAACGTCAGGAACAGGGCGATGAGCGGGATGATCGAGAGCAGGGCACCGGTGATGACGAGCGTGTAGAGCGCGGGCTGCGAGGCGCCCTGGTTGAGGAGCCCGGAGAGACCGACGGTGAGCGGGTAGAGCTTGTCGTCCCCGAGCATGATGTAGGGGAGCATGAAGTTGTTCCAGATCGCGACGAACTGGAACAGAAACACGGTGACGAGCCCGGGCAGCATCATCGGGAGTGCGAGGGTGCGGAAGATCCGTCCCTCACCGGCGCCGTCCGTGCGTCCGGCCTCGACGATCTCGTCCGGAACCGACGCGGCCGCGTAGATCCGGGCGAGGTAGATCCCGTACGGGCTGATGATCTGCGGCAGGAGGACGGCCCAGTAGGTGTTGGTCATGCCGATCTGCGCGAGCAGCAGGTACTGCGGGATCGCGAGAACCACACCCGGCACGAGCACGCCGGCGAGCAGCATGTTGAAGATCGCCTTCTTGCCGCCGAACCGGTACTTGGCGAGACCGAACCCGGCCATCGCCGAGACGACGGTGGACAGCAGCGCTCCGACGCCCGCGTACAGCGCGGTGTTCGCCATCCAGCGCCAGAAGAGCCCGTCGCGATAGGCGTTGAGGTCGCTCACGTTCTCGAGGAGATGTGTCGACGGTGCGAACGTGAAGGTCGAGAACAGCTCCCCGCCCGACTTGGTCGACGCCACGACGACCCACAGGACGGGGAGGAGGCAGTAGGCGGCGCCCAGCAGGAGCACGAGCGTGGCGAGGACGCTCGCGGGCTCTCCGCCGCGGCGTCGTGGGAGGGTGCGGGGCGCAGAGGCAGTGGCCGCCGACGGCGGCGCGGGGGCGAGGATGCTCATGTCACTTCTCCTGACCGAAGGCACGGCTCTGCACGAGGTGCAGGAACCCGAACGAGAGTGCGAACGTCGCGACGGCGATGATCACGGAGGTGGCGGCGGCAGAGTAGAGATCGCCACGGATGAACGCGTCGCGGTAGACCTTCATCAGTGGTGTCCACGTGCTGGAGATCGTGTTGCTCAACGGCTTGAGCGTCGTCGGCTCGGCGAAGACCTGGAGCGTCGCGATCATCGAGAAGACGAAGGTCATGATGATCGACGGCGTGACGATCGGGATCTTGATCCGCCAGGCGATCCGGGTCTCCGAGCACCCGTCGAGGCGTGCGGCCTCGTAGAGCTCGGTCGGGATCGCCTTGAGCGACGTGTAGATGACGACCATGTTGAACCCGACACCGCCCCACACGGCGATGTTGGCGACCGCGAAGATCACGAGGTTCGAGCTGAAGAGCGACGGAACGTCCCATCCGAGCCGGTCGAATACGTAGTAGAACGGGCTGACGTCGGGCAGATAGAGAAAGCCCCAGAGCAACGAGGAGATCACCGCCGGGACGGCGTAGGGCAGAAAGATCGAGATCCGCGAGAAGCCCCGTGCGCGACTCCGGCGCGAGTCGAGCATCAGCGCGAAGATCAGCGCGAGACCCAGCATGGTCGGGACGACGATGACGCCGTACAGGGCGACGCGCCCGACGGACGCGAGAAACTCGGGGTCCGTGAGCGCCTGCGCGTAGTTGGTGAAGCCGGTCCAGACCTGCGTACGAGCCCCGGATCCGAGTCCGAGGCCGGAGACCTGCTCGGTCCGAAAGCTCAGGTAGACCGCGTAGGCGATGGGCAGCGCGAGAAAGACCACGAAGAGCACGATCGCCGGGGCCAGGAAGAAGTAGGGCGCGGTACGTCGCCCGTCACGGCCGGCGGTCGTCCGCCGGCTGGTCGCCGTAGTGGTCGGCGCGTCTTGTGTCGCAGTCACGTCACGTCTCCTCGGTATGCGTGGAAGATGGCAGCTCGCCCGGTGCCCCGGGCGAGCCGCCCGTCGTCACTCGGTGACGTTGAACCCGGACGACTCGAGGTCGTCGAAGGTCACGGACTGCATGGACTCCACGGCCTGCAAGAACTCCGACTGCGACCGCGCCTCGGCGGCCCGCCCGAACTCGTCGTTGTAGGCCGAGTACGCGACGTTCACGTTCGGTCCGTACGTGAAGCTGCCGGCGGTCTGTGCGATCTCGCCGGCCAGCTCGTAGAAGTCGGGCTGGTTGGAGAAGAACTCGGGCGGGGCCGAGAGCGCGCCCGCCTGCGCGGGTGTGTACGCCGGGTAGATCCCCGCCTCGGAGACGAGTGCGTCGACGGCCTCCTGCGACGTGTTGAGCCAGGAGATGAACTCGGCCGCCTGCGCCGGGTGCTCGGACTGGGTGGTCACGGCCACGGCCGATCCGCCCCAGTTGCCCGTGGCCGGTGCCGCGGAGTCCCACTGCGGCATCGGAGCCATCTCCCAGAGCCCGGCCGTGTCCGGGGCGTTCCCCTGCAGGACGCCCGGCGCCCAGACCGCCGAGAGCCAGCCGATCTGGGAACCGTCGTTCAGCGCGGCGTTCCACTCCGGGGTGTACATCGGCTTGTTGTCGATCACACCCTCCTCGACGAGGCCGCCCCAGTACTCGGCGACGCGACGGGTCGGCTCGGAGTCGATCGACACGCTCCACGCGTCTCCGTCGATCCCCCACCACGACGCACCGGCCTGCTGCGCGAGCCCGGTGAACCAGCCCGCGTCCGTCGCGGAGAACGTCCCGAGGTACTTCTCCGGGTCGGCCTCCTGCACCGCCCGCGCGACGTCTGCGTACTCGTCCCACGTCGTCGGGACGTCGAGCCCCAGTTCCTCGAAGACGTCGGCCCGGTAGTAGAACTCCATCGGCCCCGAGTCCTGCGGGACGGCATAGACGGCGTCGGACCCCAGCGTCACGGCGTTCCAGACGCCCTCCGGGAAGCCCTCGGCGATGCTCGGGTCGACGTCGTCGACGTCGTCGGCGATGTCGGCGAGCGCGTCGGACGAGACGAGCGTGGGGATCTTCTGGTACTCGGCCTGCATGATGTCCGGTGCACCGCTGCCGGCCTGGATGGCGGTGAGCAGCTTGGTGACAGCAGGGTCGCCGCCGTCCTGCTTGTTCACCGTGACCTGGATGTCAGGGTTCTCGTCGTTCCAGATCTCGACGACGTTCTCCATGTTCGGAGCCCACGTCCAGAACGTCAGGTCCACGGGACCGGCCGCGCTCTGGTCGTCCTCCCCCGTCGTCGACGCCTCGCCGCCCGAGCAGGCGGTTGCCAGCAGTGCCGTCACCGCGATCGTCGAAGCGAGCTTGAAGCCTGTGTGCAGGCGCATGAATCCTCCTCGTCAAGGAACCGCCGCTCCGTCGCGACGGCATGTGCACCACAACGACCGGGTGTCCCTGCGGCTGTGCACTTCAACTGTGCACGGTCACAGTAGTTGCATCATGTGCGCTCTTGTCAAGACCATGTTTCATCGTGTTACCTAGTTGCAGCACAGGTCGCCGACCTGGGAACGTGCACAGAGTTGTGAGCAAGGAGCACCCATGACCAGCCCCCACCCGCCCGCCGCCCGACGCCCCGTCGGGCCCGCGTACGACGGATGGCTGCCCGGGATCGACCGCATCAGCTTCGGGGGTGACTACAACCCCGAGCAGTGGCCCGAGGAGCTCTGGGAGGAGGACGTCGCGCTGATGCACGACGCCGGGGTGAACCTCGTCAGCGTCGGGATCTTCAGCTGGGCACTGATCGAGCCCCGCGAGGGCGAGTTCGAGTTCGGCTGGCTCGACCGACTCCTCGACCTCCTGCACGCGCACGGAATCCACGTCGCCCTGGGAACCCCGACGGCGTCACCGCCCGCCTGGTTCTTCCACACCTACCCGGACGCGCGGGTCGTCACGGCGGACGGGACGACGCTGGGCTTCGGCTCACGCGGGATGGTCTCGCCGAGCTCCCCCGCCTACCGTCGGGCGGCCACCCGGATCGCGACCGCGCTCGCGGAGCGGTACGGCGACCACCCGGCGCTCGCGCTCTGGCACGTGCACAACGAGTACGGCGCTCCGGTGTCCGCCGACCACTCACCCGCGAGCGCCAGGGCGTTCCGCGCGTGGTTGGCCGAGCGGTACGGGTCGCTCGACGAGCTCAACGCCGCCTGGGGCACACGGTTCTGGGGCCAGGTCTACGGCGAGTGGGAGCACGTCGGCGTGCCCGCCGCCACGCCGTCGGTGGCGAACCCGGCCCAGAAGCTCGACTTCGCCCGCTTCACCAACGACGCCCTCCTGGCCTGCTTCGTCGCGGAACGCGACGCCATCCGGGAGCACTCCTCCGTACCCGTGACGACGAACTTCATGGCGGGCGAGTGCCCGTCGACCGACCTGTGGGCGTGGGCCCGCGAGGTCGACGTCGTCTCCAACGACCACTATCTGACGGCGTCCGACCCACGGAACCACGTCGGGCTGGCCCTCGCCGCGGACCTGACGCGCTCCGTCGCCGGAGGCAAACCCTGGCTCCTGCTGGAGCACTCGACGTCGGGCGTGAACTGGCAGCCGCGCAACGTGGCGAAGCGACCGGGAGAGATGGCCCGGAACTCGCTGTCCCACCTCGCTCGCGGCGCCGACGCGGTGATGTTCTTCCAGTGGCGAGCCTCGCGATCGGGCGCGGAGAAGTTCCACTCCGCGATGCTCCCGCACGCCGGCACAACCAGCCGGGTGTGGCGAGAGGTCGTCGAGCTCGGCGCGACCGTCGAGGCGCTGCAGGAGGTGCGCGGCTCGCGAGTGCACGCCGACGTGGCGATCCTCTGGGACCCCGAGTCCTTCTGGGCGCAGGACCTCGAGTGGCGCCCCTCGGTGGACGTCCGCCACCGCGAGCGCGTCGACGCGTTCTACGACCGGTTCTGGCGGGACGGGGTCACCGTCGACTTCGCCCACCCCGAGCAGGACCTGTCCGGGTACCGCCTGGTGGTGGCACCCGCGTCGTACCTGTTGACAGCCACGAGCGCGGCGAACCTGACCTCGTTCGTCGAGCACGGCGGGACACTTCTCGTGTCCTACTTCTCCGGCGTCGTCGACGCGAACGACGCCGTCCACGCGGGCGGGTTCGGCGCACCCCTGCGCACGGTGCTCGGTGCGCGCGTCGACGAGTTCTGCCCGCTGCGCGAGGGGGATGTCCAGCACGTCTCCCTGGACGGATCCGTCTTTCCTGGATCCGGATCGGTCGTGGCCGACGTCTGGGCGGACGACCTCGCCGTCGACGGGGCTCAGGTCGTCGGCACCTACACCGACGGCCCCGTGGCGGGCGGTCCCGCGATCACGCGGAACCGCTTCGGTGCGGGCACGGGCTGGTACCTGTCCACGCGGCTCGACATCGACGCCCTCGGCACGGTTCTCGACCCCGTCTACGCCGACGCGGGTATCGCCCGCTCGGGCCTGCCCGACGAGCTGGAGGTCGTCCACCGCCGGAACGACGACGTCGAGTACCTGATCGCGATCAACCACGCGGACCAGGAGCACCGGCTCACCGTGCTCGGCACGGACGTGGTGAACGGCGAGCGTGCGGACGGCGCGGCAGAGGTGGCGGCCGGGGCCGTCCGGGTGTTCCGGGTCGACGGCTGAGCGCGGGCATCCTGCGCGTCGACCCGGCGCGGGCCATAGCGTGTTCCCAGCACGCCGTCCGCAGCCCCGAGGAGCACCGTGAGCGACCAGTCCGAACTCCCGCACGTCGTCGTGGTCGGCGGCGGGTTCGCCGGGATCTCCGCCGTCAAGGCCCTGGCCGACGCCCCCGTCCGCATCACCCTGGTCGACCGACGGGTGTACAACACGTTCAACCCGCTGCTCTACCAGGTGGCCACCGGCGGCCTGAACCCGGGGAACGTCACTTACTTCCTGCGGTCGCTGCGCATCAAGCAGCCGAACGTCCGGGTGCTGCACGAGCACCTCGTCGGACTTGACGCCGAGGCCCGCCGCATCCGCCTGCTGAACGACGAGTGGATCGACTACGACTACCTCGTGCTCGCCAACGGGGTCACCACGCACTACTTCGGCACCCCGGGAGCGAAGGAGCACGCGTTCGCGATGTACTCGCGGTCCCAGGCCCTGAAGATCCGCGACACGCTCTTCGTCCGGCTCGAGAAGTCGGCCTCGACGCCCACGCGCGACGACGGGCTGCGGGTCGTGGTCGTCGGCGGCGGCTCGACCGGTGTCGAGGTCGCGGGCGCGCTCGCCGAGCTCCGAGACCAGGGGCTCCGGCCCGCCTACCCGGAGATCGACGGCGAGGCCTTCTCCGTCACCATCGTTCAGCGGGGTGAGGAGGTTCTGAAGAACTTCCATCCCAGGCTCCGTCGGTACGCGGCCGACCAGCTGCGACGTCGCGACGTCGGACTGCACCTCGGGCCGGGCGTCGCCGAGGTCCACCCCGACTCGGTCGAGCTCACCGACGGCACGGTCATCCCGTCCGACCTCACGATCTGGGCCACGGGCGTCAGCCCTCACGCCGAGGTCGACGCCTGGGACCTGCCCCGCGGGCGGGCCGGGCGGATCAGCGTCGGCGCCGACCTGCGTGTGAAGGGCCACGACCGGATCTTCGCCGCCGGCGACATCGCCGCGACCCCCGAGGAGCTCCCGCAGCTCGCCCAACCAGCCATCCAGGGCGGCTCCCTCGTGGGCAAGAACATCGCCGCACTCGTCACCGGCGGTACGACGTCGGACCTGAAGTACCTGGACAAGGGCACCATGGCCATCATCGGCCGCCGCGCCGCGATTGCCCAGGTGTTCGACCGCGCCGACTTCACCGGCGGCTTCGCGTGGCTGCTCTGGCTGTTCGTGCACATCATGAGCCTCATCGGCTCCCGCAACCGGCTCACGACGTTCACCGGGCTCGTGGTCCGCTACGGGTTCCCGTTCTACCGCAGGCCGGTGCCGATCGTCGGTGACGTGCCGTCGATGCGGCCGAAGAAGCCCGACGCGGGCTGAGCCGGTCGTCGCGCGGGTTGAGCTCGTCGAAACCCAGTCTCGACAGGCTCGACCACCGACGGTTGAGCTCGTCGAAACCC
>NZ_KL370784.1:59618-74882 GCF_000701465.1 Paraoerskovia marina DSM 21750
GGTTGAGCTCGTCGAAACCCGGTCTCGACAGGCTCGACCAGCGGGGTCTCGACAGGCTACTTGCGGGAGGTCCTGCCCCGCAGCGCCCGGAACGCGATCGTGAAGCTGACCGCGCCCACGAGCAGGATCGCGGCAGCCCCCTGCCACAGGGCGGTGACGTCCCACCCGGTGCTGATCAACGAGCGGAGCGCGGCCAGCAGGTACGTCACGGGGTTGTAGTCGGCGATCGTCGCGAGCCAGCCGGTCAACGCCTCCTGCGGCAGGAACGTCGTCGTGAGGAACGCGAACGGGAAGAAGAGCAGAAAGCTGGAGTTCACCGCCGCAGGGTTTCCGGTGCGCAGTGCGATCGCGTAGGGGAACCCGGTGAACGCGAGCCCCCACGACCCGGCGAAGAGCAGGAAGACCAGGACGCCGACGACGCCCGCCTCGAACGTCACCCCGAGCGCGAACCCGAGGATCAGGACCGGGATCGAGAGGCCGATCACGAGCGCGAGGTCGGCGACCATCAGGCCGAGCAGCAGCGCGGTCCGGTGCACGGGAGAGACGAGGAGCCGGTCGAAGTACCCGTCGGTGATGTCGGTGACGAGAGCGCTCGCCCGGGACACGCCGGTGACGGCGAAGACGATCGCCACCGGGATCTGGAAGGCCTTGAAGTCCTCGACACCGGTCGCACCGGCGATGTCGCCGAGGGCGCCGACGTTCACGACGAAGAAGAACAGCGGGATGATCAGCGCCGGGATGATCGCCTCGGGCTCGCGCGGGATCTGCCGCAGCGCGCGGAGCGCGACAGAGCTCAGATCTCGCCAGAACCCTGCGGGGCGACCGACGATGCCGGTGGCCTCGGACTCGTCGCGTGCAGCCTGCTCGCGAGTGCTCATGACACGTCCTCCTGTTCCACGATCCGTTGCCCGGTCACGTCGAAGAACACGTCGTCGAGCGTCGGACGCCGCAGCGCGAGCTCGGTGACCTGCACCGACGCCTCGGACAGCGCGACCGCGATCGGGCTCAGCGACCGCGCGCCGTCCTCGACCGGCACCGTCAGCCGGGTGCCCTCCACCTGGATCTCGCCGGCGCCGTCGACCGCGTCGAGCGTGCGCCGCGCCCCGTCCACGTGGTCGTCCTCGACGTCGACAACCACCAGGTCCGAGCCGATCGACCGCTTGAGCTCGGCGGGCGGCCCCTCCGCGACGATCTTCCCGCCCGCGATGATCCCGACCCGGTCGGCGAGCTCGTCCGCCTCCTCGAGGTACTGCGTCGTGAGGAAGACCGTCATCCCGAGCTCGTCGTTGAGCCGCCTGACCTCCTCCCAGACCGCGACACGGCTGACCGGGTCGAGTCCCGTCGTCGGCTCGTCGAGGAAGAGCACCTGCGGGTTGTGGACCAGCGCCATCGCGAGGTCGAGCCGACGCCGCATGCCGCCCGAGTAGGTCGCGACCCGCTGGTCGAGGGCGTCACCGATGTCGATCAGACGGCGCAGGTCGGACAGCCGCTGATCGGTCTCGGCCTTGGTCAGACCGTAGAAGCGGCCCTGCAGCCGGAGCAGCTCGACACCCGTCTGCTTGTCGTCGAGCGCGGCCTCCTGGAGCGCGACACCGATCCGCAGCCGGACGGCAGTCGGTTCCTTGTCGACGTCGTGCCCCGCCACCGTCGCTCGCCCTTCGGTCGGCGCCAGGAGAGTGCAGAGCACGCGCGTCAGCGTCGACTTCCCGGCACCATTCGGCCCGAGGAATCCGTAGATCTCCCCCGCGTGCACCTCCAGGTCGACGGCGTCAAGCGCGACCTTGTCGCCGAATCTCTTCGTGATCCCGTCCGCGCGGATCGCTGGTCCGTCCATCTGCCACCTCCCGGCATGGGCGTGTCCGGTGACGCGCCGTCGTGCAGTCCGGGTCTCAGTGTGACGAGCGCCACCGACACTCGCGCGTCGGGTCTGGTCTCGACAGGCTCGACCAGCGCGGGTTGAGCTCGACCGACGCGGGTTGAGCTCGTCGAAACCCGGTCTCGACAGGCTCGACCAGCGCGGGTTGAGCTCGTCGAAACCCGGTCTCGACAGGCTCGACCAGCGCGGGTTGAGCTCGTCGAAACCCGGTCTCGACAGGCTCGACCAGCGGGGCCTCGACAGGCTCGACCAGCGTTCGGGAATAGCCTGTTCGCTCAGAGCACCCCCGCCGTCGGGCCTCGTGGGTGGCGAGCAACTTCCCGAGAGGGCAGCGTGGAGAAGGTTCCGAGGGCGCGCCACCAGCGCGTCCCCCACCGCTTCAAGGAGGACCCCATGGCGAAGATCGCTCTCATCGGCGCGCACGGCAAGGTCGGACAGCTCGCCATCCCCGAGCTCGTCGACCGCGGCCACGAGGTCAGCGGGATCATTCGCAGCGAGGACCAGTCGGAGTCGATCGAGAAACTCGGCGCGACACCTCTGGTGCTCGACGTCGCGGGCGCCTCGTTCGAGCGCATGGTCGAGGCCTTCCGTGGCCACGACGCCGTCGTGTGGTCCGCAGGAGCCGGCGGCAAGGGCGGTGCGGAGACGACGTACGCCGTCGACCGCGACGCCGCGATCCGCTCGATGGACGCGGCCAAGGGCGCGGGCGTCGGCCGGTACGTGATGGTGTCGTTCATCGGCGCGGTCCCGAACCACGGCGTCCCCGAGACGGACTCGTTCTACCCGTACACCGACGCCAAGGTGACAGCGGATCTGCACCTTCGTGACAGCGAGCTCGACTGGACGATCCTGGGCCCGGGCGCCCTGACCGAGGACGAGGCCACCGGCCAGATCGCCGTCTACGGCGAGGACTCGCAGCTGCCGGGCAACGACGAGATGGGCACCTCGCGCGGCAACGTCGCGCTGACGATCGCCGAGGCGCTGGCCTCACCCGCGAGCGTCGGCCAGTTCATCCGGTACACCGACGGTGGCACCCCGATCGGTGCGGCGCTGAGCCACTGACGGTCCGCGGGGCGTGCGGTCAGGCTCCGGCCGCCCACGCGCCCCGCAGCACGTCGAGCACCCGCTCGGCGCCCGCACGGTTCGCCGGTGCGGCGCCGAGCGTGTCCGTCCGGACGGTCTCCTCGACCCATCGGCGCACCGACTCCGGCACCGACGCGCAGAACTCCTCGACCTCGGCCGCCGAGGCGGTCATGAGCGCCCGCAGCACGCGCGCGTTCGGCACGTAGCCCGCCATCTGCGCGAGGGCGGCCATGTCGGCGACCGTGCGCACCGCGACCGCGTTGATGCGCGCCTCGATCGTCGGGTCGTCGCCGCCGGTGCTCAGCACGTAGAGGTGAATGATCCGGCCGGCACCGGCGGAGCGCAGGGCGTCGGTCATCGCGCGCTCGTGCGTCCCGGTGACGCGGACGTCGTCGAGCACGACGACGGTGCGCCCCCGGACGTCGTCGACGACCTCGAGGTCCGTGGCCCGGAGGGCGAGCCCGCGCTGCGCGTGGGACATCGCGGCGAAGTCCGACGGCGAGGCACGGCGGCGTCGGACGCGCACCGCGGCACGCGGCGGCGACGGGTACGGGTGCGACGCCCCGAGCTCGCCGAGGAACGGGGCGAGCAGGCTCGCGGCGGCCGGCGGCGCGACGTCGTACCCCGGCACGGCGACGAGGAAGCCCCGCGGGTCGCTCAGCAGGCGGGGGACGCGGGCCGCGAGGGACGCGAGGGCCGACGCGAGCTCGACGGCGACGAGCCCGTCGCCATATTTGAAGCGGCTGTAGGCCGCCAGGTCGACGACGCGGTGGCGGGCACGGACGACCGGGCGGCCCGCGGCGTCGGGCCGTACGGTCGCGAGCGTCAGGAACCCCGACGTCACGTCGCCGGGACCCGCTCGAGATCGGCGATCCCGTCGCGGTAGGACTCGACGAACGCGGGGCCGGTCGCGAGCGCGCCCGCGCGCATCTCCTCGACGAGGTCGGGCGTGCATTCCGCGAGGAACCTGCGACGCTCACTCCCGTCGGCACCGAGCACCCGCTTGAGCATCCGGATGGTCAGGTGCATCTCGCCCGCGCGTGCGAGCTCGGCCAGGTCGTCGAGCGATGCCGCCGCGGCGAGGTTGAGCCGCGACTCGATGCTCGGGTCCTGAGCCGCCGCACCGTCCATCACGGCGACGTAGGCGGCGACCTCCCGCCGTGGCCGGTCTCCTGCCGCCGCGAGCGCCGCGAAGATCGTGCGCTCGGCCGAGCCCGTCACCCGCACGTCGTCGACGACGACGACCTGCGCGCCGTCGAGCCGCTCACGCAGCGTGAAGCTGATCGAGGCCAGCTCGGCGGCCCGGTCGGCCGCGTCCGCCGTCGCGTAGTCCCGCGCCGTCACGGCGTCCTTGTGGACGTGCACGATCCGGCCGGGCGGGCGCCCACGGCGTGATCGCTCGTGGTCGACGACGTCGAGGGCGTGCCGGGCGAGGAACCAGCACGCCGGACGCACCGCGAGGTACGCGACGGGGAACACCACCTCCGCGGGGTCCTCGACAAGCTCGGGGACCTGCGTCAGGAGGTCCCGTCCGACGGCGGTGCCGAAGTCGCACAGGTCGGCCACGCTCCCGTGCTTCATCCGCGAGTACGCCGCGACGTCGAGGCCCGACGTCCACGGGTCGTGGTCGACGGTCCACGTGGCGACGCGACGGACCGTCGCTGTCACGCCGCGCCCTCCGCACGTGCGGCGACGAGGTTCTGCACGACCGCGTGGACCGACTCCGGCGAGTCGACGAGGCACGGGACGAGCCCGGCCGTGGTGGCGCCCGCGACGTCGGCCTCCGGGTTGTCCCCCACATGGAGGACGGTCGACGCCGGCACGCCGAGGGCGTCGACCGTCGCCCGGAAGATCGCCCGGTCGGGCTTGGCCCGACCGACCTCGTCCGAGAAGGTCGTGACGACGAACGGGTCGAGGAGACCCAGACGCGCGAGGACGCGGCGCATCGTCACGCCCGGGATCATGCCCGTGTTGCTGGTCACCGCGAGCGGGACCCACGCCGACAGCGCGGCGAGGCCCTGGGCAAGACCCGGATGCATCGCGCGCGGCGGGTGGGCCTCGACGAGGGCGTCCTGCGCCTCGAGCAGGCGACGCACGGTAGGGGCGTCCACCACGTCGCCCCTACCGGACGCGACCAGGGCCGCCCCGACGCGATGCCGCACGTCGAGGTCGACCCCGGTGCGTTCGCACTCACGGTCGGTACGACGGTCCGCCTCACGGAGCGTGGCGGCGAAGTCGTCCACCGGCCCCGTCAGCCCCAGCACCTCGTGGAACGCCGCCGCGCGGGCTCCCTTGAAGTCCGGGTTGCTGCGTACCAGCGTGAGCCAGATGTCGAAGCTCACCGCCCGGGGGACGTCGGTCCCGGGAAGGCCCGTGGACGCCTGCTCGCTCGTCACGGTCGGACGATCAGATCGCGCCCAGGGCGAGCGGCGCGAGCTGGTGCGCCGTCTTCGCGTGCCCCGGCGTGCCGATCGCGGTGAACTTCCAGCCGGTGGCCGAGCGCGAGACCCGGGCCATCACGAGGGCGGTGTGCGGACCGGACTCCGAGAGCCCGAACCGCGCCAGCTCGGCGTCGCCGGCGTCGGCGTTCACGGCACGCACGTAGGCGTTGTCGATCTCGGCGAAGCTGTCCCCGGAGTACGAGTTCACCGTGAAGACGACGTGCTCCACGCTCGGGGCGAGCGCCGAGAGGTTCACGACGATCGACTCGTCGTCGCCGTCGCCGGCACCCGTGAGGTTGTCGCCGGTGTGCTGGACGGACCCGTCCTTGGAGCGCAGCTGGCCGAAGAAGACGATGTCGAGGACGCGTCCCTCACCGATCAGGAGCGCCGAGGCGTCCAGGTCGATGTTGCGCTGGACCTGCTTGGTGCCACCGAACAGGGTCTTCTTCTCGACGACCTTCACGTCCCAGCCGAGGCCGAGCCGGACGGTGCGCAGGTCGGATCCGGTGTCGTTCTTCGTCAGATCGATCGTCTGACCCTTGGCGAGGCTGATAGCCATGTGGTTCTCCTGAGTTCTTGAAGGGGTGGTCGCGGTGCAGCGTCAGCGATCGGCGCCGACGGCGACCGGGCTGTCGTCGTGGTCACCGCCGGATCCGGCGGTGGGGTCCTCGTCCTGGTCGACGTCCGCGTCCTGATCGGCCGGCGGGGCAGTCGTCTCGTCGGCGGACGCGGCCTCGCGCCGGTTGACGACGACGGACGCGGTCCACGCGGTGACGATGAAGGCCAGGCCCGTGAGGCCGATGACCAGCTCGGGGATGTCGAACGCGAGCGTGAGGATCAGCAGGGTGGCGAGCGCGCCGATCGCCCAGTGCGCCCCGTGCTCGAGGTAGCGGTACTCGGCCAGGGTCCCGCGACGGACGAGGTAGACCGTCATGGACCGGACGAAGAGCGCCCCGACGCCGAGCCCGAGGGCGATGATGATCGGGTCCGGCGTGATCGCGAACGCCCCGATGACGCCGTCGAACGAGAACGTCGCGTCCAGGACCTCGAGGAACATGAACATCGAGAACGCCGCCTTGCCGGCCAGGCGGACCTGGGCACCGGCGCCCGACGCCGCACGGTCCAGCTCGGCGGCGCGCTTCTCCTCCTGCGCCTCCATCAACGAGGCGACCCCGTTGACGGACAGGTAGATCACCATGCCGAGCAGGCCCGAGAAGAGGACGGTGCCCCGCTCGGACTCGTCGACCAGCACGTCCGAGGCGACCAGGAGCACGACGCCCGCGACCACGACGGTGAGCACGTCGAGCTTGCCGAGCTTCTGCAGCGGACGCTCGATCCACGAGAGCCACGCGATCTCGCGCTCCGAGTCGAAGATGAAGTCGAGGAACAGCATGAACAGGAAGATCCCGCCGAACGCCGCGATGCTCGTGTGCGCCTGCTCGAGGATGTACCCGTAGGTGCCCGGCTCGTGCGGGTCACCCTTCTCCATCGCGAGCGTGACTGCCTCCACCGGCGTGATCCCCCCGCTGACGCAGACGATCACGAACGGGAAGATCAGCCGCATGCCGAAGACGGCGATGAGGATGCCGACGGTGAGGAACATCTTCTGCCAGAAGTCGTTCATCCTGGTCAGGTACTTCGCGTTCACCGCCGCGTTGTCGAACGAGAACACGATCTCGACGACGATCAGGATCGAGGCGAGCCAGACGGCCGCCCAGCCCTGGTACACGAACGCGATGACCAGCGCTGCGACGAGGACGATGATGTCCCACTTGAAATGTCTGACGGTGTCCATGCGAGATGCTCCTCAGTGTGTGGTCGGCGTCAGCCGACGCCGATGCCGAAGTCGGTGACGACGCCGGCGAGACCCGTCGTGTAGCCCTGGCCGATCGCCCGGAACTTCCAGCCCGACTCGTGGCGGTAGAGCTCGCCGAAGACCAGCGCGGTCTCCATGGCGGCGTCCTCGCCGAGGTCGAAGCGGACGCTCGAGTCCCCGTTCGCGGGGTCGTCCCCGTCGACGACACGGATGTACGCGCCCGAGACCTGCCCGAAGGTCTGCCCGCGCTCGTCGGCGGACTCGATGCTCGCGACGAAGACGATCCGGGCGGCGTCGGGCGAGAGGCCGCCGAGGTCGACGTTCAGCTGCTCGTCGTCGCCGTCACCGGCTCCCGTGCGGTTGTCCCCCGCGTGGACGACGCAGCCCGACGGGTCACGAAGGTTGTTGTAGAAGACGAAGTGCGCGTCCGAGAGCACCTTGCCGTCGGCGCCGAGGACGAGCGCGGAGGCGTCGAGGTCGAACGGTGCGCCGTCCGTCGTCCGGATGTCCCAGCCGAGTCCGACGACGGCCCGGGACATCCCGGGCGCGACCTTGGCGAGCGAGACGTTGGCACCCTTGCTGAGGTTGACGACCATCGTGATCAGCCCGCCTGCAGGCCGTAGTCGGCGATGACGCCGGCCAGACCGCTCGAGTAGCCCTGCCCGATCGCGCGGAACTTCCAGTCCGTGCCGTGGCGGTAGAGCTCGCCGAAGACCAGCGCGGTCTCCATGGACGCGTCCTCGCCCAGGTCGTACGTGACAACCTTGGAGAGGTCGTGCGGGTAGTCGCCGTCGTAGACGCGCACGTAGGCGTCGGCGACCTGTCCGAAGTTCTGCCCGCGAGCCGCGGCGTCGTGGATCGAGGCGAGGATGACGATGCGCTGCACCTGCGCGGGGATGCCGGGCAGGTCGACGTTGATGGTCTCGTCGTCACCGTCACCGGCGCCCGTGAGGTTGTCGCCCTGGTGCACGACGCTCCCAGAGGGGTCCTGCAGGTTGTGGTAGAAGACGAAGTGCCCGTCCGAGAGCGCCTTGCCGTCCGCGCCCAGGAGGATCGCGGAGGCGTCGAGGTCGAACGGCGCACCGTCCGTCGTGCGGGGGTCCCAGCCGAGCCCGACGCATGCGTGCGTCATACCGGGGGCGACCTTCTCCAGCGAGATGTTCCCGCCCTTGGCCAGCGTGATAGCCATCATCGTCCTTTCGTCATGTGTGATGAACCGTTCAGCCTGCGACGGGGGTCGCAGGGTCCTGCCAGGAGATGCGGTCGAACCCGTGGGCGCGGGCGACGCCGCGAAGACCGTCGTCGACCCGCCGCCCCTGCGCGCGCAGCACCAGTCCGCCACGGGTCCGGGTGCCGAGCAGCACCACCGCGGTCTCGCCACCGCCGGTGGCACGGACCGGGATCTCGACGCGGGCACCGTCGAAGGTCGAGATCGCGACGACACCCTCGTCCCGGGCGCCCGTCAGCGCGAGCGCGAAGCGCCGGAGCGCCGGACCTGCACCGAGGTCGACGGCCACGCTCGTGCCGTTCAGGGTCACGACGGGGCGCGACGCCGACGGAGCGTGGCCCGGCAGCGGGCCGACGACGACCGCGTGGGTCCGTGCGTCTCCGTCGCTCGTCTCGACGAAGACCGCCGCGCGGACGGCGTCGGGCGCGTGGACCTCGACGGCCAGGCTGCCCGTGGCCGCCTGGACCCGGTCGAGCTGCACCACCGGGTCGGCCGGCCCGAGCTGCCGGAACGAGCCCGGCTCGAGGACGGGGACCTGGGTGAGCAGCGTCGGCGCCGGGCGTCGGGACGCACGACGGCGGTCGGGTGCGGTCGGCGGGGCGACCGGTGCGGGGACGTGCGCGGCTGCCGATGCGACGGGGGACGGCGCAACGGGTGCCGGGGTGGCCCGGGGCCGCCGTCGGACGCGCAGGAAGGCCGAGGTGTCGGTCAAGACGTCAGCCCGAACTCGTCGGTGACGCCGCGCAGGCCTGCCGAGTACCCCTGCCCGACCACCTTGAACTTCCAGTGCTCGCGGTGGCGGTAGACCTCGCCGAGCAGCACGGCAGTCTCGGTGCCGAACGACGCCGCAAGGTTCTCCGAGGAGGCGAGCGGCCGCCCGGACTCCGCGTCGAGGACGCGCACCCGGCACGTGGAGAGCTGGCCGAGCGTCCGACGTCGTGGGCTGCCCTCGTTCACGTACAGCACGAAGACGACCTTGCTGACCGTGTCCGGGACGTCCGCGAGGAAGACCTCGACCTGCTCGACGTCGTGCCCCAGCGCGGAGTCGAGGGCCGCGACCGAGAGGTCGGACGACGTCATCTGGTTCCAGAAGACCAGGCTCTCGCGACCCACGGCGCGACCGTCGGCGCCGCAGAGCACCGCCGCGAGCGTCAGGCTCTCGGCCAGCGCCGGCTCCAGCGTGCGATCCCACTCGACGCCAACCGCGACCGCGGACAGCCCGGGGTTCTCCTTGGTCAGCGAGACGTTGCCGCCCCGGGCGATTCCACCGGTACTCACAGGTCACTCCCCGTAAATCGTGTCTCCAGGAAGATCCCCTGAGCCTCGAGCGCCCGCAGGTCGTCGTCGACGACGGCCTCGACGAGCTCCTCCGCGGCGCCGTACAGGACTTCCAGCTGGTCGACGAGGCGCGCGTCGTGCGCGTCGTCGTGGTCGTGGCGCACGACGGCGAGGTGCCGGCTCACCGAGGTCGGCAGGTAGTCACCGGCCATGCCGCGGACGGCCACCCGCACCTCGGTCCGGATCTCGTCCCGTGCGAGGACGACGCGCAGCCGGTCCGTGACGCGCCGGGCGAGCACGACGGCGTCCGCGGGGAGCGTGCCCGCGGCCGCCTCGACCTGGGCGTCCGCCCGGTCGACCATCTGGGCCAGCTCGGCGCGCTCGTCCAGGACGGGCTCGACGGCCGCCGAGACAGCACTCGTCGCGCGGCCGAAGATCCGGCCGAACAGTCGTTCAGACATCGGGTCGGGTCAGACCACGTCTGCCTGGCGGGTCCGCTCCACGTACGGACGTGCGCGCTCGACCTGCTGCTCGAGCTGCCCGATGGTGGTCGCCATGGTCTCGGTCGCCTGGGCGCGGAAGGTGTCGATGGCGTCCATGGTCGCGAAGACGTTCTCGAACGCGGCCTCGAGCTTCTGCACCTCGAGCGTGCTGGTGGCGGCCTGCTGCTGGATCTCGGCCCCCTGCTGGCGGAGCTGGCGCGAGGTCGACTCGATCAGGTCCGAGGTGGTCGAGTTCAGCGCGTTGATCTGGTCGAGCACCAGCTTCTGCTGCCCGAGGGCCTGCGAGACGATCACCGCGGTCCGCAGGGCGGCCACCGTGGTGTTCTGCGCGCGGTCGACGCCGCGGACGAGCTCGAGGTTGTTCTTGCGGATCAGGTCCATCGCGAGGTAGCCCTGGACCGAGACCGCCATCTGCGTCATCACGTCCTGGCTCCGCTGGCGGACGGCGAAGAGCACGTCCGAGCGCATCGCGTCGGCCTTCTCCTGCTGGCCGGAGACCTCGAGCTCGGCGATCTTCTCCTCGACGACCGTGTCGAGGACGTCGAGCTCGGCCTTGATCTCGCCGAGACGACCCATGGTCTCCCACAGGCGGTTGCGCTCGACGTCGATCGCGGCGTTGTCCTTGCGCAGCTCGTCCTGCCCGGAGGACAGCGAGCGGATGATCGAGTCCAGGTGCGACTGGGCGGACTGGTAGCGCGCGAAGTACCGGTCGACCTTGTTGCCGCCGGGCAGCCACTTCAGGACCTTCTTCACGCCGACGAGGTCGGCCCGGTTCGGGTCGAGCTCCGTGACGGTGTTGCGCAGGTCGACGAGCGTCCGGCCGACCTTGCCCTGCGGGCTCGACGCGGAGGCCTGGGCCGCCGGGCGCTCGAGCATGCGGTTCGAGGCCTGGGCGGACGTCCGCAGCTCCTTGGCCCCGAGCGCGCCGATGCCGTCGACGCGACGCGAGAAGTCCGGGGACTTCTCGTCCACCGAGACGAGCTCCGCGACGAGCACCTCGGCCTTGCGGCGGGCCTCGGTCTGCTTCTCCAGCGCGACCGGGCTCTGGGCCGCGACCGTGGACACGGCCTGCTCCGGAGTGACGACGGGAGGGGCCGCGGGGGCCTCGAGGATCAGGGGTGCCGCGGATGCGGTCGGCGTCGACATTGAACTTCTGCTCCGTCTTTTCGGCAATACGATTCTTGGCCGTCCTGACGATATGCGTTACCGCTTATAGACGGAGAAGTGACCGTATGACGGACACGCGAAGATCGACCCTTTCAGTCCGTGCTATCGGTTCGACCGAATATACCGGTTTGCACCTTTCCCATGCCGGGTACGACGACGCCCCGGCACCTTCTCGACGGAAGGTGCCGGGGCGTCGTCGTGCGGGATCAGGCCAGGCGGCGGAACGCCAGCACACCGGCTCCGACCGTCAGGAGCCCGAGCGCGACGAGTCCGAGCAGTGCGAGATCCGCACCGGTCTCGGCCAGCCCGCCCTCGTCCGTCACCTCAGCGGCGACGTCCGACCCCTCGGGCGACGGGATCGAGGTGCCGAGCACCTCGGAGTCCGGGGTCTCGGACGCCTCGGACGCCTCGGGCTCGCCCTCGGTCGACGGCGCCGTGGTGTCGGGGTCCGTGGGCTCCGTCGTCTCGGCCCCTGTCTCCGTGACCGGCGGTGCCGCTGCGCAGTCAGGCGTCGCCGGCGGGTAGGAGAGGTCGACCGAGATCTCCGGGTTGACCTCGAGCGTCGCCGTGATGTCCCCCCGGGTCCACGCGAAGTTCCCGTCGGTCTCGACCCACGAGCCGTCCTCGGTCTGCGCCCAGCCCGGCCACCCGGTCGGCGTCTCGCCGTCCTCGGCGACCGAGGCACCGGGCCACAGCACCTTGCCCGAGAGCGTGCCGTCCGCACCGAGCTCGCCGAGCTCGACGGTCGACGTCTCGGTGCCGTCCGTCAGGACGATGCGTGCCGCGGTACCCGTCGACTGACCGTCCGGGTCCGTCAGGGTGACGTCGTAGAAGATCCACGGCGCGTCCTTCAGGCACTCGCCGGTGGCGACCGACCCGGTCAGAGCCGGCTCCTGCGGGGCGGGGCACGCCTCGAGCGAGTCGGTGAACGTCCAGGTCCAGGCGTCTGCCGCCTGCCCCTCACCCTCCGCCAGGACGAACCCGGGGTTCGGGAGCGCGGTGACGACGACGCCGTCCGCCGTGGTCTGCGTGCTGTACGTGACGCCCTCGACCTCGGGCAGCGTGGCCGTGATGTTCACGTCCGTGCCGCACTGGTCCTCGACGGTCGGCTCGACCGGCTCGACGACGACGGGCGCGGGCGGGCACTCGACCCCCGCCTCACCCAGGTCCACCGGCCAGGTGACCGTGGAGCCACCCTCGACGTCGGCGTTCTCCAGGATGTGCGCGGCTCCGTCGACGACGGCCGTGACGATCCACGCGCCGTCGACCTGGTCGGCCGAGTAGCTGACGCCGTCGATCTGCGGGAAGGAGATCCCGTCGGCGCCGAGACCGCACTGCTGGTCGACGACCGGAGGCGTCGCCGTCACGCAGTCACGGGTGTCCCGCTCGAACGTGAACCACTTGACCGACTCGTCGTTGGCCGAGTGGTTCGACAGGGCGTAGCCGTCCTGAACCGTGGCCTTGACCCGCCAGTCGCCCGACGGCGCGACCCATGCCTCGTACGAGACACCGTCGACCTCGGGGAGGACGACCTCGTCACCCTCGGTCCCGCACTGGTCGACGACGGTCGGGGTGGCCGCGGTGACCTCGATCGGCTCCCAGCAGTCGGCCGCCTCGTCGATGGTGAACGCGTAGGTCGCCTTGCCCGAGGGGCTCAGCTCCCACCCGTCACCGAGGTTCCCGTCGAACGAGAAGTCGGCCTCCGGCGTCGCGATCACGAGATAGTCACCGGCGGCGAGCGCACCCAGGTCGCCAGGCTTGCCGTTGTTCACGTCCGTGCCGTTGAAGACGTAGACCGACTTCACACCGTCGAGCTCGGGGACGGAGACCGACCCGGCCGTGACGGACTGACCGAACAACTCACCCGGGACGGCCTCGCACTGCGCCTGCGCGACCTCGACCGCGGGGGTCGCGTCGCAGAGCTCGAACGAGTCGCCCTTGGTCCACTGCCACGAGTCGGGGTTCTTCGTGTCGCTCGGCTTGTCGGTGAGGATGTAGCCCTCGTCCGGCGTCGCGACGACCTTCAGGCCGTTCTTGGTCTCGGTGACCTCGTAGGAGATCCCCTCGACCGGCGTCGTGGTGGCCGACAGGTTCATCGACGCACCGCACTGGTCGTCCCACTCCGGGGTGACCGGCGTGACCTCGAGGGGCTCCCAGCAGTCGGCAGCCTCGTCGATGGTGAAGGCGAACGTCGCCTTGCCCGAGGGACTGAGCTTCCAGCCCTCGGCGAGCGCACCGTCGAACGTGAAGCCGTTGGCCGGCGTCGCGATCACGTTGTACGCACCCGGGGCCAGAGCACCGAGGTCGTCCGGCTTGCCGGTGCTGACGTCGGTGCCGTTGAACACGTAGACGGACCGGATGCCGACGAGCGACGTGACCTGGACCGACCCGTCGGTCACGTCCTGCCCGAACAACTCACCGGGGACGGCGGTGCAGACAGGCTGCACGACGTCGACCGACGGCGTCGCGGGCAGCGGCTCCCAGCAGTCGGCGGGCTGCTCGACCGTGAGGGTGTAGGTCGCCTTGCCGGACGAGCTGAGCTTCCAGCCGTCCGTCAGCGCGCCGTCGAACGTGTGCCCCGCCGCAGGCGTGGCGATCACGAAGTACTGACCCGGCTCCAGCTCCGACCAGCTCGACGGCTTGCCGTTGCTCGTGTCCGTGCCGTTGAAGACGTGGATCGACGAGATGCCCTCGTTCTTGGTGAACGAGACCGCGCCGTCGGAGAACTCCTGACCGAACAGCTCACCCGGGACGGCCGTGCAGACCGGCTGCGTGAGCTCGAGCGCGGGCGTGACCGGCTCGAGCACGGGCTCGGGCGCGGCGAACGTGAAGGTGTGGCAGTTGAACGTCATCGACGAGATGACCCCGTCACCGGCCGGACCGGTGCCGAGCGAGTACCCGACGTAGCGGACGTTCGCGTCCGGGTACAGGGCGAGCCACTCGTCGAGCGTGCCGTAGCCGCTGGAGCTTCCACTGAAGTAGGTGCTCTCGACGGGCGCGTCGAACGTCGTCTTGGTGAACCACCACTGGTCAGCGCGGGTCGGGTAGTTGTACGCCTCATTGACCAGGACGCCGTCCCACTTGTCGTCGCCGTTCAGGTCGACACCCATCTGGAGCCCGGGCGCCGTACCGGTCCCGGTCCACTCCATCGACGGAGCACCGGCGACCGCGAGGTCGAACGAGAGACCGTTGTAGCCGACAGCCTTGCCGCCCTGAGGGTTGTGAACCTCAAGACCGGCGGTCGTGACCTCGGACGAGCCGCCCGAGTGGCTCTCCGACGTGTCCCAGTCCGTCAGGTCCGCGAACGTGACCGTCTCGAAGGACTCGCACTGCTGGACGACCGGGACCTCGGGGTAGGAGCACGGCTGGGTCTCGTTCGTCGAGAACGTGCCCTTCTTGCCACCGTCCCAGAAGATCGAGACACCAGCAGCCGGCGACGTCAACGCGTGATACGTCCGGTCACCATCAGCAGGCATCGTGCCCTCCAGCAGCGCCGGACCGTTGCCCACACGCATCTGCCAGGCCGTCTCGACCGACGAATCCTGAATCACCTGAACGACGTAGTCACCAGCAGCGAACTCCTGACCACCCGGCACGTTCTCCACCGGACCGTCCTGCGTCGCCAAGCACACAAATCCAGCATTCAGCTTCGGGGCGACCACCGGTTCGGGGTAGGAGCACGGCTGGGTCTCGTTCGTCGAGAACGTGCCCTTGCTTCCACCGTCCCAGTGAATCTTCACGCCATCGACGGCCGACTTCAACGCGTGATACGTCCGGTCACCATCGGCCGGCATCGTGCCCGTGAGCAGCGGCGTCTGGTTCCCGACGCGCAGCTGCCAGTCCGTCTCGACCGACGACTGCTGAATCACCTG
>NZ_JNIY01000013.1 GCF_000701465.1 Paraoerskovia marina DSM 21750
GTGGGCCTTGACCCCAGATAGTGGACACGCGCTGGGTGGTTAGGCGACCAGTCGCAGCGTAGCGGTGGTCGTGGTCTCGTAGGTGATCGGTGAGCGGTATCCGCACCAGGAGTGGCGGCGGCGCTTGTTGTAGTGGTTGATCCAGCGGAACACGGTCCGGCGGGCGTGTTCGGGGCCGTGGTAGGCGTGCGCGCCGGCGAGGGTTTCGCGTTTCATCGTGGCGTTGAACGACTCCGCCAGGGCGTTGTCCGCGCTGGAGCCCACGGCGCCCATGGACTGCAGCACGCCGTGGCGGGCGCAGGCAGCGGCGTAGTCCTTGGAGGTGTAGACCGCCCCATGGTCGGCGTGGAAGATCGCGTCAGTCAGGGTGCCGCGTTCACGGGCTGCGGCATCCAGGGCGTCGATGACGAGCTCGGTGCGCATGTGGTCGGCGATCGACCAGCCGACCAGTCGGCGTGAGTAGCAGTCGATCACGGTGGCCAGGTAGAGGAATGTGCCGTCACCGCAGGGCAGGTAGGTGATGTCGCCGACGTACTTGCGGTTCGCCTCGACGGCGGTGAAGTCGCGGCCCAGTAGATCGGGGTACTTGCGATCGGCGGGTTCAGGGATCGTGGTGCGTACACGTCGGCGCAGCCGCAGCCCGGGCAGAGCGTGCTGACGCATCACGCGGGCGACTCGCTTGCGGTTGACCCGCTCAGGCTCGGCGACGCCGTCGTTGAGGTCCGCGGTCACCCGCGGCGCCCCGTAGGCCTTGTCCTTCTTCTGCACCGCCACGATCCGCGCGGCCAGGGCGTCGTCAGCGGCCTTGCGGGCGGCCCTGGCGCCAGCGGTGGCGACCCACTTGTAGTACGACGAACGGGCGATCCCCATGACCCTGCACAGCCGCTTGACCTCGAAGGTGTCGCAGTGGTCGGCGACGAACTGGAAGCGGCTCACCAGTTCGTCTCCCCGGCGAAATATTTCGCCGCCTTCTTCAAGATGTCCTTCTCGGTCTCGGTGCGCTTGAGATCTGCCTCCAGGCGGGCGACCTGGGCGCGCAGCCGGGCGTTCTCCTCCTCGGCGGTCCCGGCCCCACCACCGGTGGTCGACGACGCCGTCGTCCCGGAGGCCGACCTTGTCGGCACGCCGGCTGCCTTGAGCCAGCTCGACAACGTCGCGTCGTAGACCCCGAGCTCGTCCGCGATCTGTCTGATCGTCGCGCCATCGGTGCACCGGTAGAGCTCGACCGCATCGAGGCGGAACTCCTCGGAATAGTTCTTCCTCGCCATGAGTGGATCATCTCGCTTCCTCCAGGACGAACCTGGATCAAGCGTGTCCACTATCTGGGGTCAAGGCCCCGTGGCCCTTCGAGGGGTATCCGACCGGGGAGGTGTCCGACGAATGAAGGCGCGGCTTTGGCATGAACACGCGCGAGAGATTGCCCCGAAGCCCCCGAAGTTGAGGACTCTCACTGATCTCCGTGGGCTTAGGCCGCGTGAGGCGGATCGAGCCAACCAGGAACTTCGACGATGGATGTCGGGGCAACGGTTTGACTGGCCGCAGCAGCAACGCGTGCACACGCTGCTCAGTGATTGCGCCGAAGACAACGAAATCCTTGGTCATGGAGCGAAGGAGATCTTCGCCGTCGACGCGACCAACGGGGTCGGGAAGTCGACGATGGTGCGTGAGTGGGCGATGGCCCGCTACAAGGAAACAGTCGGCGCTGCGATCAAGTCGCGTGAAATCCCAACGTGGCAGCCCTCTCCGGGTATTTATGCCTATCACGTACCCGTCGTCTGGGTGAATCTCTCTTCTGCCGCCAGCATCAAGGAATTCAATACGTCGATTCTCAAGTATCTGGACTATCCCGTTGAGGGCACGATCCGTTCGATGAACCTGCGCGTCTCGGACGCCATCGACAATCACGGGATTCGGTTGCTGGTCATCGACGACGCACACTTGCTGAATACGCGCCCGACTCAGGGCCGCGACGTACTCGACCACATCAAGCACATCAACACTGAACTCGGTGAGCGGGACGGCACGATGGTCCTCGTGGGCGCTGGGCTCGCCGATCACCCGTTGCTCAAGGATCCACAGATCCGCTGTCGACTCCGGTATCACCGTGTCACTCCGATGGCGATTGATACTGTGGCTGAACGGTCTGAGTGGCAGGACTTTCTGTTCCGAGTCGAGAAGCGTTTTCTCCCGTACTTGCCGCGCTCAAAGCCGGGCCTACTCGCTGGGCAGCACGCACCTCACATTTGGCGACGCACGCAAGGCTTTGTAGGTGACGCTGTTGAACTCGTCCGCTTGGCGGCACGTCGCGGCGTCGAAGACGAGTCGTGGACGATTACGCGAACGCACCTCGAGGATGTCGAACTCAAAGTCCGTGCGGAGACTCATGCGCGGGCCGCGGCGCGTTCGAGGGAGCAAAGCGGGAAGCGCCCCAGTCCAGCGCGAGAAAGTTACTCCAGATGAACCTCCTGCCGGTTCGACCACATTTCGTCGAGGGCGAGGATTTTTACTCGCTCCTCGAACGCACCGCGGAAGCGAACAAGATCTCAACACGTGCATTCGGGTCTCGAGATGCTGCGATTCGTCGTGAGCATGTCGACCCAGTCGTGATGGCTCGACTCGGAGCAGCGTTGGGAGTACCCCTCGGTGAACTAAAGAACCTCACGTTTGATGTCTATCCGGGCGCAACGACAGGCCGGCGCGCGAGACGCAACGCAACGAGTCGGACATGGCGAGTTCCGGGAGTCCGTTGGAGTTGCCCGCAGTGCACGCGCCGCACGGGGGTATTTCTCCGTGACTGGCAGCTTGCTTTGCATCCGCTGTGTACCCGGTGCCCTGCACTCTTGCAGGTGCATGGAACGGTCGATGTTGAACCCCTCCCGCCGCCCGACTCGAGCGCGACGGCAGCGCAACACCGAATCGCCGACGAACTCAGAGCCCTCCGACAAGGTCGAGCGCCAGAGGGGAGACTGCGCCGCTTCTACCAACTGACCAGTCTGATCGCCGTCACAGCCGACCGTGACTGGCCGATCACCCATGGATGGGAAATGGAGATTCGCCAAGGTGGTGTTCCTCAGTGGAACTGGATGCACCGCCCACCGCGTGAACCTCGGCAAGCCGCGCCGGTGGTTCTCGAGGCGTGGAGAGGAATTGAGTCACCGGCCCGTGGGGAGCGTCTGGTGGCAGAAGGATGGGAGCGCATTCGAAATCACGTCGATGGTGATGTCCGCAGCCTAGAGGATCGATGGCGATACCTGCTGCCAGGGCCACCCATCGAGGAGAAGCTCTCGCCCGCGGATTGCGAAAGGCCGCGGCGCGATGTCTTGCATTCGCTCCAGTTCGATATGCAAGAACTTGCTAGGACTGCAGGGCTTCGGGCGCGACACATCCCTGGCTGGATACTTCGTGATGAGGAAGGATTTGCTCCACGTCGTTCACAGTGGGACCTGCGCGCTGAACTCGCCCATATCGCGCGGTTTCTTCTTTACACGGGGACTAAGCGCACGCTCGCCCTACCTGGCGACCGCTATCGGATGACAGTCACCCGCCTTGTTGCCGAAGATCGAGGCATCCGGCCCAGCCTCGCCGACGCCATCCGCGGTCAAATGCGGTCCCTCATCGAGGACGGGCTCATTGAATACGGGCAACGCCGGCGATACATCGCAGGATCCAGCCTGTTGGTGCCATCACTATGTACGGTGCAGGGTCTAGGGCGAGCGGATGAGAAGAGCCTGCATGCGTGGGCATGGGTCATGCTCACCCGGGGGCCAGCGCCAAGACATGGTGCGACGCGGCGAGCAGTCGCACTTGACGCGGGCCTCGACCCTGAACAGCGGCTGCGCTTGCTGGAGGCGGCGACTGAGCAGCTCGCTAAACTTGAGCGTCTCGAAGCCTCCGAGTCTCGCTCTGTGCGCCAGGCACGAGCTCGGGAACATGTCGCATGAGGCCGCTTCCCGTGCGATACGCGCCGGATATCGATCAACCAATAGACGATTGGCTCGAGCACCTCGCGCACGACAACGGGATGAGCAGCAGCGCGTTGTGCACCATGATCCGCCAGGGAGGCGGCACCACACGATTCCTTCCAGTCCTACTCGACGAAGCGACAGCCACGGCGATGGGCATACTCTCCGCCACGACGTCTGAATCGCTGTACCAGGCGACACTCATGCGGTTCGACGGAATCGGTGCCATCGACCTGACTGGCCTCGACCCGCGCCGGGCCGCGACATGGAGACGCGTGGCAGCACGCGGGTGGATCGCTGCCGCAGGCAGTACGGCCTGCCCCACGTGCCTTGAGACACGTGGGATTTGGCGGTTGGCGTGGCGCTTGCCCATGACGACTACATGTACGGTCCACGGCAACTACCTCCTGGATGGGTGCCCGCGCTGTGGCCGCCCCTTTCTCCAACACCCCCATACCCCACTACGTGTCGCCCCCGGCACGCGATGCCTCAACCCCATCGGACACCGCGATACATGCGAACAGAACATTGCAGACCTTCAACCGGCGGCGGCGCCATCAGAAGTGATGTCGCAACAGACCCGCTACCGCCAAGGCCTGTCCGGACGAACGGTGAACGAACTTGGAAAGGCGCAGTCTGGTTCGGCATTCATTTCCGATACCCGCTCTCTTACAGTGCTTCTTCTACACCTGGCTTCTAGGCCTGGCGCCGAAGACCTCGCGGACTGGGTGGACACAGCGCGCGATGAAGCGAGCAGGGGAGTTGATCGGTGGCACCTGCACCCACCAGCAACTATCCGCCTTCGATCGGCGGTGCTCGCATCAGTGGACGAGATTCTGAGCGCTCCGACCTTGGAACAAGCAGCGGCGCAATTGGGCCCCTGGCTCGCCATGATCCCCACGAATACCCAATCGAGAGACAGTTGGATTCGAGACCATACGAGCCTCACCCCGGGCCTAGTCCCACTTCTGAAGGCAACATGCGCTTCGCGCCGACGCATCAGCTTCTCGCTCATCTCTGAGACCGGACGGTTCGTGCCGAATCTCGTTCCCCAGGTGCTACCCGTAGATCTATACCGCAAGTACGCAGAGCACCTCTTCAATACCCGAGGACACACCCCACGACTGTTCCTATCCCTTTGCCTCGCCCGCCGAGCTGGCGCCAACACATGGGCTCAAGCTGCCGAGATGCTTCGACTTCCACCCGAAGTTGGTACCCGTGCAGCACGCGCTGTCAGCACTAGAACTGTCCTCGACCCTCTCGTAGTCGGGCACGTTCTCGACCGAATCACACGCCACCTCGGGATCGACTACCGCCGACGAGAGGCCGTTGTCACCGAGCTAGCCACGAAGCACGCGTGGTTCAGCGAATGGTGTACCGGCTACCGTCCCGGAACCCGCGAAACATCACACCCGTACGCGGTCACATGGCTATGGGAGTGCTGGGCACACGCACTTCTCACCCAAAGTCCCACTCGGCCGCCGGCGCACTCTCGATACCAGCGCGTCCTCTACCGGCAGTTCGCGAACTCACTACGCGAACCTGCGCAATCAGCGCTCATCGCCAAAGCACACCGAGCCCAACACGAGGAGAACCAGTGGACACACCGCGAGATATCGCCCTAGAAGTGACATCGCCCGAGGTAGACGGGCGAGACCTAGTTGTGATGTCCAGGGAGGTTGTCCGGCTGCTCGTCGGTGAGTCGGCCTGACAGGTGAAGGCCTCCGGTTGTGAAGTGGAGCTGTCTATTTCAACGCTTCACCGACCGGAGGCCCTCATGTCCCACGCTCATGCCGCGTTGACCCCTCGAGCACGTCTGCGGCTCGCGCGTCTGGTCGTCGAACAGGGCTGGACACATTCGGCCGCAGCGAAGATGTTCATGGTCAGTTCGCGCACCGCGAGCAAGTGGGCCGAGCGGTATCGCAGCGAAGGTCGCGCGGGTATGGCTGACCGTAGCTCGCGCCCGACCCACAGCCCGACCCGGACCAGGCCCGACGTCGTGAAGAAGATCGTGGCGTTGCGATGGCGTCAGCGACTGGGCCCGGTCCAGATCGGCGGCCGGCTCGGGCTGCCGGCCTCGACGGTCCACGCGGTGCTCGTGAGATGCCGGATCAACCGGCTGACACGCATCGACCGGGCCACCGGCGAACCGCTGAGACGCTACGAGCACGACCACCCCGGATCGATGATCCACGTCGACGTGACCAAGTTCGCCAACATCCCCGACGGTGGCGGGCACCGGTTCGTCGGGCGTCAGCAAGGCGACCGCAACTAGCGCGCCACCCCTGGCCTGCCCCGCGGCGCCGACTTCAAGCCCCGCACCGGCGCAGCGTTCGTCCATACCGTCATCGACGACCACTCCCGGGTCGCCTACGCCGAGATCTGCCACGACGAGCAAGCCGCCACCGCGGTCGGTGTCCTCCGCCGAGCAGTGGCCTGGTTCACCGCCCACGGCGTCACCGTCGAGCGAGTCCTGTCCGACAACGGAGCCGCCTACCGGGCACACGCCTGGCGTGACGCCCGCGAACAGCTCGACATCACACACAAACGCACCCGCCCCTACCGGCCCCAGACCATCGGCAAGATCGAACGCGTGCACCGCACCCTGGCCGACGGCTGGGCCTACGCCCGCTTCGACGACTCCACCGACCAACGCAACAACGCCCTACCCCACTGGCTCCACTTCTACAATCACCACCGAACCCATTCCGTAATCGGCGGCACACCCAGCAGCAGGCTCAACAACCTCCCTGGACATCACACCTAGGGCGTGTCCGGTGAATCGCGGAGCCAGAGGATGATGGCGGCGATGGTGAGTTCGGAGCGGTAGTAGGCGGCGCGTTTGGTGTAGCGGGTGGCCAGGGCGCGGAACTGTTTGAGGCGGTTGAAGCAGCGTTCGACGACGTTGCGGCCCTTGTATGTTTGGGCGTCGAAGGCGGGCGGGCGTCCGCCTCGGGTGCCGCGGCGGAGTCGGTGGGCGGCGTGGTCGGCCTTCTCGGGACTGGTGAACGCGATGCCCCGGGCGCGTAGTGCTCGTCGGGTGGCGGGGCTGGAGTAGGCCTTGTCGGCCAGCACTCGGTCCGGGCGTTTGCGGGGCCGCCCCGGCCCGTCTCGGTGGACGTTGACCTGCTCGAGCAGGGGCAGCAGTTGCGGGTTGTCGCCGGACTGCCCAGGGGTCAAGATCACGCTCATCGGCAGCCCGCGGCCGTCGGTCGCGAGATGGATCTTGGACGTCAGTCCGCCGCGCGAGCGGCCGAGTGCCTCA